>NZ_BAAHYE010000003.1:0-2012500 GCF_054657715.1 Humidesulfovibrio idahonensis
AGCCTCCGGCGGCCGGTGGGATGATCCCCCCGGACCCCTCATGCCAGCGAAATGTCCCAGCCCGCGCGTGCGCGGGCTGGGACATTTCGCTGGGCAATGCCCACAGACAAACCGTCGTCTGCTTTTCCACAAGCACAAAGCCCCGGAATGCGGTTTCGCATCCCGGGGCTTTGTGCTTGCCCGAGGGGGCCCGGGGGGAATCATTCCCCCCGGGAAAATCCCTCTCTCTTCTAATAGCGGTAGTGGTCGGCCTTGTAGGGGCCGTCCTGGGGCACGCCCAGGTACTCGGCCTGCTGCTTGGTCAGCTTGTCCAGCTCCACGCCCAGGCGCTCCAGGTGCAGGCGCGCCACTTCCTCGTCGAGCTTCTTGGGCAGAATCATGACCTTGGGCTCGTAGGTGTTGGCGGCCAGGTCGAGCTGGGCCAGAACCTGATTGGTGAAGGAGTTGCTCATGACGAAGCTGGGGTGGCCGGTGGCGCAGCCCAGGTTCACCAAACGGCCCTCGGCCAGGACGATGAGGGACTTGCCGCTGGGCAGGGTCCACTTGTCCACCTGGGGCTTGATCTCAAGCTTTTTGCACTTGGGATCGTTCTCCAGAAAGCTCATCTCGATCTCGGAGTCGAAGTGGCCGATGTTGCAGAGGATGGCCTCGTCCTTCATCTTCTCCATGTGCTTGCCGTTGATGACATGGAAGTTGCCGGTGGCGGTGATGAAGATGTCGCCCAGGGCGCAGGCTTTCTCCATGGGCATCACTTCGTAGCCTTCCATGGCGGCCTGCAGCGCGCAAATGGGGTCGATCTCGGTGATGATGACGCGGGAGCCGAAGCCGCGCATGGACTGGGCGCAGCCCTTGCCCACGTCGCCGTAGCCCACCACGACGCTGACCTTGCCGGCGATCATGATGTCGGTGGCGCGCTTGATGCCGTCGGCCAAAGACTCGCGGCAGCCGTAAAGGTTGTCGAACTTGCTCTTGGTGACGGAGTCGTTGACGTTGAACGCCGGGAAGAGCAGCTCGCCCTTCTTCTCCATGTCGTACAGGCGGTGCACGCCGGTGGTGGTCTCCTCAGAGACGCCGCGCACCTTGGCGGCGATCTTGGTCCACTTCTTGGGGTCGAGCTTGTAGCCCTCGGCCAGGCGGTCCATGATGATCTGGAATTCCTTGTTGTCGACCTTCTTCTTGAGCAGCGAGGGGTCCTTCTCGCACTTCACGCCCTGGTGGATCATGAGGGTGGCGTCGCCGCCGTCGTCCACGATGAGGTCCGGGCCGGAGCCGTCGGGCCAGGTGAGGGCCTGCTCGGTGCACCACCAGTACTCTTCCAGGCTCTCGCCCTTCCAGGCGAAGACGGCCGCGGTCTTGTTGGCGGCAATGCCGGCGGCGGCGTGGTCCTGGGTGCTGAAGATATTGCACGAGGCCCAGCGCAGGTCGGCGCCCAGGGCGGCCAGGGTCTCTATGAGCATGGCGGTCTGAATGGTCATGTGCAGGGAGCCCATGATCTTGAGACCCTTGAGGGGCTTCTTCTTGCCGTACTTCTTGATCAAAGCCATGAGGCCGGGCATCTCGTTCTCGGAGAGCTGCATCTCCTTCTTGCCCCATTCGGCCAGGGCCATGTCGGCAACGCGGAATTTCAGCTTGGGATCCAGTGCGAGCATCGGGTTCTCCTCCAAAAGGTTCTCGGACTTCGGCTTAGGCAATCGCCGCCTCGGCGATGAGCACCGTAAGTCCCTGGTTTACGGGGAAAGCATCCACCCGGCGCGGGACGAACCCAGCCGTTTGGAGCCAGTCATACAACGTTTTCTCGTCCACGCCCAGCCGTGTGTCGCCGTATTTGACGCGCATGGCCTCGTTGTCGTGGCGGTCAAACTCGGCCACCAGCAGCACGCCGCCCGGGGCCAGCACGCGCCGCGCCTCGGCCAGGGCGGCCTGCGGGTCGTTCACATGGTGCAGCACAAGGGAAAGGGTCACGGCCTGCACCTCGGCCTCGCGCAGGGGCAGGTGCTCCAGTTCGCCCAGGCGCAGGTTGACGTTCGGCCGGTCGGCCAGGCGCGCGGCGGCGATGTCCAGCATGCGCTGGGAGCCGTCTACGCCGATGACCTGCCGGGCGGTCTCCGCCAGGCGGGCCAGCAGCTCGCCCGGGCCGCAGCCCAGGTCCGCCGCGATCATGCCGGGATGCAGACGCCCGGCAAGCTCCTCGGCCAGATCGAAATCGCCCAGCATCTCGCGGGAGAGGTCGCGCCACTGCCCGGCCACGGCGTCGAAAAACCGCCGCGTGGCGAGAACGCGCTCGCGCACGGCGGCCAGGGCCCGTTCGTGGTCCTGAGCGTGCTGAGGGATGGCGGCAAACAGCGGCGCGTTGCAATCAAGGTAGCGCCTGCCCTCTCCCTGCCGCGCGGCGCGGTAGAAGGCCCAAAGCCCCTCGCGGCGGCACTCCAGTAATCCGGCGTCGGCCAGCACCTTGAGGTGCCGCGAAATGCGCGGCTGGCCCATGCCGAACACGGCCACGAGCTCGCCGACGTTCAGCTCGAACGCGAGCAGAACGGCCGTGAGCCGAAGCCTGGTCTCGTCCGCCAGGGCCTTGTGGATGCGAAGCAGATCCATGCGCCTTCCATGCCTATATCAACATATCTTGATGCAAAGATTGAATAGCGGGCCACGCGTCACACGTCAAGCGCTTTTCGCCGCATGCCTGGGATGGATGCGCGCAAGGCCGCTCCACCTCCTTGCGTCAAACACAAGAATATTGTATTGGTTTAAAATAGCCAACATTTCGGGAGGACACTATGAAAAATCTACGTTTGGCCATGAAGCTCGGAATCGGCTTCGGAGTGGTGCTCTCCCTCACCGCCCTCCTGGCGATCATCAGCTGGACCGGCATGTCATCCATACTCGACCGGGTGGACAAGGCCGACGGCATGGGCGACATCATCAAGATGGTTCTGGAAACCCGCCGCCATGAAAAGAACTTCCAGATCCGGCGCGACCAGAAGAGCCAGGAGGAAGTCGCGAAGAATGTCGCCGGCATTCTGGAAAAGGCGCAAACCTACAAGGCCAAGTTCAAAGATCCAAAGAATCAAGAGCAGATGACCCAGGTGCTGGCCGCGACAAAAGCCTACGAGGCCGCGTTCAAGGGCTATGTTGAACGAGACATGCAGCGCGTGAAGCTGCAGGAGGCCATGGGCGGCGCTGGCCGTGCGGCCCTTGCCAGCGCCGAGGCCCTGCAGCAGGACCAGAAGCAGGAACTCACCGGCGAGGTGAACGCCAAGCACCCCGCCGCAAGCCTGGACTCCCGCATAGGCAAGCTCACCGATGCGGGCGTCATTGTCGCCAGCTTGTACAACATGCGCGTCACCGCCTTGTATTTTCTGCAAAGCGGCGACGAAGCCTTTTCGAAGCGCGTGCTTGAGATCGGCGGCAATGTCATCACCCTTGGAGATAACCTCAAAAGCCGCTTCAAGAACAAAGAGAACATCGACCAGGTCGACAAGATTTTGCTCGAAACAAAGGCCTACCTCAAGAGCATTCAGGACTATGTGCTGGCCGTGCAGCAGCAAAAGGCCATGGACGCGCAGCTCATCCAAAGCGCGCGCGACATGCAGAAGGTCTGCGAATCGGCCCGCGAGGACATGAAGGACAAGATGTTCAGCGAGATCGCCTGGTCGCGCAGCATCCTCACCATCGGCGCCATCCTGGCCCTCATCCTCGGCACACTGGCCGCCGTGCTCATCACACGCGCCATATCCGGCCCTGTCCGCAAGGGGCTGGAGTTCGCCAAGCATCTGGCCGACGGCCACCTGGACGTGCGCATCGACGTGGACCAGAAGGACGAGGTGGGCGCGCTGGCCGCGGCCCTCACGGACATGGCCGGACGCCTGCGCTCCGTGGTTCTGCAGGTCAACGCCTCGGCCGAATCCGTGGCCTCCGGCTCGGAGGAGCTTTCCGCCTCCAGCGAGACCTTGTCGCAGGGCGCGACCGAGCAAGCCGCCAGCGTTGAGGAAATCTCCTCAAGCGTGGAGGAGATGGCGGCCAACATCCGCCAGAACGCGGAAAACTCTCTGCAGACCGAATCCCTGGCCAAGAAGAGCGCCGACGATGCGCGCCTGGGCGGTCAGGCCGTGACCCAGACCGTGGACGCCATGCGCCAGATCGTGGAAAAGATCGGCTTCATCGAGGAGATTGCGCGGCAGACCAACCTGCTGGCCTTGAACGCCGCCATCGAGGCGGCGCGCGCGGGCGAGCACGGCAAGGGCTTTGCCGTCGTGGCGGCCGAGGTGCGCAAACTTGCGGAGCGCAGCGGCGCGGCCGCGGGCGAGATAGGACAGCTCTCCGCTGCCAGCCTGGCCGTGGCCGAAAAGGCGGGCAGCATGCTCGCCACCATCGTGCCGGACATTGAGCGCACCAGCGAACTGGTGCAGGAGATAAGCGCCGCCTGCCGCGAGCAGAGCACCGGCGCGGAGCAGGTGAACAAGGCCATCCAGCAGCTCGACCAGGTCATCCAGCAGAACGCCTCGGCTTCGGAGGAGACCGCCTCCACCAGCGAAGAGCTTGCAGCCCAAGCCCAGCGCCTCACCCAGGTCATGCACTTCTTCAAGCTGGGCGACATGCGCAGCCAGGGCAAGCCGCTGGCACTGGAGGCCGCTCCCGCCCACGACGAGGAATTTGAGGTCGAGGTGGAAACGCCCGAGGACAAGGGCTTCGAGAAGTTCTGATCCCAACGCGAGAGCAGGCCGATAAAGGGCAGGCGGAGTTCACGCTCCCCTGCCCTTTTTCGTTTAAGCGCAAAAGTTCAGCGGATGAGCACCCAGGTGAGCTCGTGCTTGTTGTGCGCAAGGTGCAGCACGCGCGAGCCCGGAATGGCGGCAAAGGCCTGAATCGTCTCGTGGTCGGTCTCGCCCTGGCACTTGAGGGTGCACACGAAGTTCCGGCAGGCGTCGGCCTCCAGCCAGCGCGTCACCAGCTCCAGCAGCCGCGCCGGGTAACAGGCCATGTCCGAGCAGAGCCAGTCCACACGCGCCCCTGGCCCGCCAGCGGTTTTCGGCTCCAGGCCGAAGCCCGAGCCCTGGCAGAAGTCCACCTCGGGCATGGCCGCGATCTTCGGCTCTATGGGCGCCTTGTCCACGCTGAACACGCGCGCGCCGCAGCTGGCCAGCACCCAGGTCCAGCCGCCAGGGCAGGAGCCCAGATCCAGGCACAGCTCGCCGGGCTTCGGCAGCACGCCGACGAGTGTCAGCGCCTCCCAGAGCTTGAGGTACGCCCGGCTGGGCGCGGAGAGGCGGTCCTCCACAAAACGCACCTGGCCGTCCGGGTACGGACTTGTGCACTGCGGCGCGGCGATGAGCGTCGTCTCGTCCCACAGGGTGAAGGAGCCCAGCGGGGCCGAGGGCGCGGGCTCGCCAAAAATCTGCGGCCGCGCCGTGACCTTGGGCAGCTTCTCGGTGATGAGCGCGGCGCGCCGGGCCAGGCGCACCGGGTGCGCCCACCAGTTGCGCTGGATCTCGCGCAGGGCCTTGGCCCCCAGGCCGATGCTCGGCGCCGGCAGCAGGCGCGCGTCCTGCCAAACATTCTGCGCCCAGACGGCGGGCCTGGGCTTGCGGACAAAAACCATGTCGCCGAAGACCAAGTGCCCGGCACCGGCAGGACCTTCCACGTCAAGCTCGGCCAACAGCTCGGCCATGAAGCCCGGCGCGGCCAGATAGCCCGTGAAGGGGCCCTCGCGCATCCACTCCGGCTGGCGTTCCGGCAGGGGGTAGAGCCACTCTTCCCTTTCCCCGCCCTTCATCTCGTCCGTCATCTCGCTCGCCATTCCGTTCGCCGGGCCGTGCTTCATCCCGCTTTTCTGCCTGCCCATCAGGCCTCCGCAGCTGCGCAGGCAGCCGGGCCGTCCAGGTCGCCCACGGGCTGGCCGCACAGGGTCAGGGCCACGGCCTCGGCCACGCGCAGACCGTCCACCGCGCTGGAGATGATGCCCCCGGCATAGCCCGCGCCCTCGCCCGCCGGGAACAGGCCAGGCAGGCTCACGCTCTGCATGTCCGGCCCGCGCAGCATGCGCACCGGCGAAGACGAGCGCGTCTCCACACCGGTCAGCACGGCGTCGGGATCGTTGAAGCCGCGCAGCTTGCGGTCGAACACCTGTATGCCCTCGACCATGGCCGCGCACACGTAGTCCGGCAGGCAGCCGCGCAGGTCCTGGGGCACCACGCCCGGCGCATAGCTGGGGACCACGCCACCCAGGCGCTTTGCCGCGCGGGCGGCCAGGAAGTTGCCCACGCTCTGGGCAGGCGCCTTGTAGCTGCGTCCGCCCAGTTCAAAGGCCAGGCGTTCCCACTGGCGCTGAAAATCCACACCGGCCAGAGGATGCGCCCCGTGCAAGTCCTGCGGCCCAACGCCCACCAGCAGCGCGCTGTTGGCGTTTTCGCCGTCGCGGGCGTGCAGGCTCATGCCGTTGGTCACCACGCCGCCCGGCTCGGACGATGCCGCGATGACCTGCCCGCCAGGGCACATGCAGAACGTGTAGACCGAACGCCCGTTGCCCGCCTGGTGCGCCAGCTTGTAGTCGGCGGGACCAACGGCCGGATGCCCTGCAAGGTCGCGCAGTTGGGCGCGGTCAATGCGCGCTTGCGGGTGCTCGATGCGGCAGCCGATGGCGAAGGATTTCTGCTCCAGGCGCAGGCCGCGCGCGTGCAGCATGGCGAAGGTGTCGCGGGCGCTGTGGCCCACGGCCAGCACCACGCACGAAGCGGCGATCTCCTCGCCGTCGGCCAGCACAACGCCCGTGGCGCGGCCCTGGCGCTCCAAGAGCCCCTCCACCCGCGCGCCAAAGCGCACCTGCCCGCCCAGGCGCAGGATGCTGGCGCGGATGCCCGCCACCACGCCGCGCAGCCGGTCCGTGCCCACGTGCGGCCGGTTGCGCCACAAAATCTCCTCGGGCGCGCCGTGCTCCACCAGCTCGGCCAGAATTTTGCGGCAACGGCCCCGGCGCTCCTTGATCTGCGTGGTGAGCTTGCCGTCTGAGAACGCCCCGGCGCCGCCCTCGCCAAACTGCACGTTGGAGTCCGGCAAGAGCTCGCCATCACGCCAAAAGGCGTCCACGACCTTGGCGCGGTCCTCGATGGTCTGGCCGCGCTCCAGCAAAATGGGCGCAAACCCGGCCCGGGCCAGCGCCAAAGCGGCGAACAGACCGCACGGACCAGCGCCCACGACCACAGGCCGAGCCTTCAGCCCCGTTGGCGCCTCGACCGGGAAACGATACGGCCGCTCTTCGACAACCGCCACGCCGGGACCGGCCTGGGCCAGCACCCGCGCCTCGTCCTGCTGTTCCGCGCACAGAACGTCCAGGCTGTACAAGAACACGGCGGCGTTCTTCTTGCGCGCGTCGAGCGAGCGGCGCACCAGCCGCAGTTCGGCGATGCCGCTCGCGGAAATATTGAGGCGCTCCGCAGCGGCGGCGCGCAGCTCGTCCTCGGCGTGGGCCGGGCCATCGGGCAGGGGAAGGCGAATGTCGGTCAGTCGGAGCATGGGAATCCTGTTGGTTAGAGAAAGACAAGCGCAGGGGCTTCACCCACGGGTTCCGGCAAAAGGCGCGAAGTCCGATGGCCGCCATTGCGCCGCGCGAGCCGGATCTGCATGGCCTGACCTGCGATGGCGGCAGAGGCGGGCCGGACGAAATTTTTCAAGTTGCCTGTTCGAGCTGACCGGTCGAGCTTCCCGTTCGAGCTGCCTGTTCGAGTTGCCCGAGCGAACTGTCCGGTCGAGCTGCCTGTTCGAGCTGCACCTTGGGACCGTTCCCTCAAAACGTCCCTTCGGTCAGGTCATTCGAGGCGGTCTTTCGAACTGTTCCTTCGGGCCGTTCGTTTTCCTTCAATTCGCCCGCTGGCGCCGCCGGTTCACATCGCGGCGATGCGGCAAGCAGTGCCCCGCACCCGTAAAACGCCTCCCCGAGGGAATCGACCGGTCCGCGAAGCCCTGGAACAATGCCTCCCCGTGGGACGTGGCGCTACCTTTCCCACCGGGCGAAAAGCGAGCGCGGCAAGAACCGCGCAGCGGCTCCGGGCGCGGTGTGCGGCACGGCCAGCTCGCCCACGGTGATGGTTCCGGGCAGGCCGCGCAGCACGTCGTCCAAAAGATTGCCGAGCATGAGGGCCGAGGCCTCGATGTTGTACATGGTCAAAAGCAGCAGCCGCGCATCGTCGGCCAGCAGCTCGCGGCAGTCCGCAAGCAGGTCGCGCACCATGCCCTCCACCTTCCAGACCTCGCGGTTCGGCCCGCGGCCAAAGGACGGCGGATCGAGCAGGATGGCCTGGTAGCGGTTGCCCCGGCGTTTTTCGCGCGCAACGAACTTCATCACATCGTCGAGCAGAAAGCGCACCGGGTTGTCGCTCAGGCCGGAAAGATCCTGGTTGCGCTTGGCCCAGGCAATGGCCGGGCGCGAGGCGTCCACATGGGTGGCGGCGAAGCCGGAGGCCTGGGCGGCCAGGCTGGCGGCCCCGGTGTAGCCGAAAAGATTCAGCAGACGCGGACGGGCTTCGGGCGTGCGCACGCCCTGGGAGAGCTCCGCGCCGAGCTTGGCGATGAGCCGCCAGTGCGGGGCCTGCTCCGGAAACAGGCCGATGTGGCGCGAGGTCTCGGCCACGCGCGCCTCCAGGGTGATGGTCCGGGGCTTTTTGCCGCCGGGAGCCTGGCCAAGGTCGAGGGTCAGCGGCCAGGTCTTGGGCAGGCCCTTGCCGATGACGAGCTGCCCCTCCTCGTCCTGGGTGGCGTGGGCCGCGGCCCAGTTTGATTCCGGCAACGCAGGCCGCCACCAGGCCTTGGGCTCGTGGCGCACGATCAAATACTTGCCGAAGCGTTCGAGCTTGCGGCTGTTGCCGGAGTCGATGAGCTCGTACTCCGGCCATTCAGGGGCGATGATGGGGATGGTGGTCACGCAAGCACTCCGAAATCTTCCTCGTTAAACCAGGTGCCGAGCACATGCGCGCTCTCGCCGGGCACATAGCCGGGTTCCGCGCCGCCGCCGTGATGGTAGGCGCAAAGAAATTCGCCGTCCGCCGTCTCCACCCAGCCGGAGTAGCCGAAGTCCGCCGGGCTGGCCTTGCGGTCGTTCTTCAGCTCCAGCACATGGGCGTCGATGTAGGCGTCGGGCAAGCCTTCCGCATGGTCCCAGCGCCAGGAGTACTCCCGGCCCAGGCGCGGCTCGCTGATGTCGAGCGACATGCGCCGCCACACCGCCTCGCAGCCGTTGGCGGCCTTGCGCGAAACAGCGCCCACGAGGATGGGCCGCGTGTCACCGTCCAGGGGATCCACCGGGTACTCGCCGCGCGGCTCGCCGTCAACAAACAGGCTGCACAGGCCGCGCTCGTACACGATGCGCACGGTGTGCCAGCAATCCGGCCGCCACGAAACCGCCCCGGCGTTGCCCTCGGCGTCCGTGGCGTCGGGCACTATGCTGTCCGGGTAGAGCTTCCACCACACGCCCAGGCGGATGCCGCAGCCGTCCTCGTCCGCGTGGCGCACCAGCACCTCGGCCTCGAACTCCGCGCGGGCGAACTCCGGGTCGGTCATGGGCCGCAAGAAGTAGCGCACCATTTCGTCCTGGCCCTCGGCGCTGTTCACAAGCAGGCCGTCCGGGGTGAGCACGGCGGTGTTCGGCGCGCGGTGCAGGCCGTGCACGGCGAAGTCCGAGGTCAGCTCGTCCAGGTCGCCTAGCCAAGCCTTGGTGCCGGGGTCCGGGCCCACGTCGCGGTAGGTGACGAGCAGCCGGCCGGAGCGCGTCCAGCCCAGGGTGGGCCGGTGGCCGATGAGCGGCGTGGGCAGCGGCGCGCTCCAGCTGCTGCCGCCGTCCTCGCTGATGCAGTAGTACATGGGCTCGCCCACGAAGGAATTCTCGCGCATCAGCGCCAGGAGCCGGGGCGCGGCGGCGGGCGCTGAAAGGGGCGCGGAGCCGGGCGCGGAAGCGGAGGAATCAGCGCCATTCGGCGCGGCAATGTTCTCGCGCTCCGGCAGGCGGATGACCGAGGCCTCGCACAACACCAAACACTTCTCGTTGGCGATGACGGAGAAGGCCTCCCAACTGCGGCCCAGGTTGCGGGAAATATAGGCCATCTGCTCGCTGGGGGCTTGCCGGATCTTGGCGCGGGGCTGGTTGCCCCGGTGCTGGTGCCCGGTGGTGAAGAGCGTCTGCCCGCCCAACTCCAACGCCCGGTCGGTCAAGCCGTGCTGGATGCCCGCGCCGGGAGCCTGCGCCCAGGAGAGGCCGTTGTCAGTGCTCCACAAAATCACCGGCCCGGCGTCGTCGAGGAGGCAAATGAGGCCGTCGTGCAGCACGGAGATGCGCGGACAGTGGGAATCATCGGCGCGCAGAAGCCGTCGGCCGCTCCAGGTGCGGCCGTGGTCGCTGCTGGTCTTGAGCAGCAGCCTGCGCCGGGTGCCTACGTGGCGGTCGAATTCGTTGTAGACGCAGAGCAGCGTGCCGTCGCCGGCCGCGCACACGTCGGGAAAGCACAGGTAATGGCCGGTGCGGCGGTCGATGACCACGTGCCGGTCGGCCAGGGCGTCGAGGCTCGGCATGAGAGTCCTCCGAAGGTTGCGGCGCGCCCGGCGTTCCGCGGTCGGCCGTTGTGCGGCGTTCTTTTTCCCGCGCTTAGTCCTTGTCGCGGGAATCGATAACGCGCTTGGTCTTGGCGAAGCTGCGCGGCAGGGTGCCGGGCTCCAGCACCTCCACCTTGCTGCGCACCAAAATATGGCTGCGGATGTCGTCGGCCACGGCGCGGGCAAGGTTCTCGTCCACGCAGGAGCAGCCCTCCGCCCCGGCTGCGGGCGAAACGCCGGGCCGCTTCTCCACGCGCACCAGCATGTGGTCCAGGCCGTCCACGCGCGAAAGCTCGATCTGGTATTCGCTGTTCAGCTCGGCGTGGGTCTCCAGCACGGCGGCCACCTGGCCGGGGTAGATGTTCACCCCGCGGAAGATGATCATGTCGTCGCTGCGGCCCTGAATGCGCTCGTGCCGGGGCATGCCGCAGCCGCAGGGGCACGCGCCGAGGATGAGCCGGGTCATGTCGCGCGTGCGGTAGCGGATGAGCGGGCTGGCTTCCTTGCGCAGGCTGGTGATGACCATTTCGCCCAGTTCGCCAGGGGCCACGGGCAAAAGCGTCTCGGGGTCGATGATCTCCAGAATGTACATGTCGGCCCAGTAGTGGATGCCTTGGTGCGCCTCGCACTCTATGCCCGCGCCGGGACCGTATATCTCGGTCATGCCGGAGATGTCGAAGCTGTGCGCAAGGCCCAGGGCTTCCTCGAAGCGCTGGCGCATGCGCGGGGAATGGGCCTCCGCCCCGAAGATGGCGCGTTTGAGCTTGAGCTTGTCGCGCAGGTTCTGCTTCTCCACCTCCTCGCCCAGCAGCAGGGCCATGCTGGCCGTGGAGCACAGGCAGGTGGTGCCCAGGTCGGTGAGCATCTGCAGCTGGATGTCGAGCATGCCGGGGCCCACGGGCAGGGCCATGGCGCCGAAACGCTCGCAGCCGAGCTGAAAGCCCGCGCCGGCCGTCCACAGTCCGTAGCCCACGCAGATCTGCACGCGGTCCAGCACGGTGAGCCCGGCCAGCTCGTAGCAGCGGGCAAACATGTTCGCCCAGTCGTCGATGTCCTTCTGGGTGTAGGTGAGGATCTTGCGTTTGCCCGTGGTGCCGCTGGAGCCGTGGATGCGCACCACGCGCTCTTCCGGCACGGAGAGCAGCGGCAGAGGGTAGCCGGTCTGCAGGTCATGGGCCGTGGTGAAGGGAAACTTGGTGATGTCGTCCAGGCTCTTGATGTCCGAGGGGGCGATGCCCGCCTCATCCAGCCGGGCGCGATAGAACGGGCTGCCCGCATAGGCGTGGCCCAGCGTCCACTTGAGTCCCGCCAGCTGCGTGGCGTGGATCTCGTCGGCGGTGAGTTTCGGGATGAAACGAGCGGTCTTGGACATGGTCTCCCCCTGGGTGCGGCTTTTGTTCCGGGCTTGTGGACGGTAGCAAAATGCGCTAGCTGGCCTCATGGCGCCTGGGTCCACCGGCCCGGCGCATCATGCAGCAGAACGCGCCGTTCGGCAAGTCCGCGCCCGCGCCAAGGAGCCCATGCCCGAAGCACTGTTCACGGCCAACGTCCTCTTTCTCGCCCTCTGCGTGCTTGCGGGGCTGGCCCTGGGCAGCTTCGCCACCTGCGCGGGGCACCGCCTGGCCCATGGCGGCAGCGTGCTTTCCCCTGCGCGCTCCTATTGCCCCGCCTGCGGCCACCCCCTCACCTGGCGCGAGAACATCCCACTTTTGGGCTACCTGCTCCAGTGCGGCAAATGCCGTTTCTGCGGCGGGCGCATTCCCGCCCGCTACCCGCTCACGGAGCTGGCCAGCGCCGCCTTCGCCCTTGCGGCGGGCGCGGTGTTCGGCCCCACGCCGCACCTGCTTGCGGCGCTGTGCTTCGCCACCCTGTGCCTCGTGCTCTCGCTCATCGACCTTCAGACCTACCTGCTGCTGGACATCCTCACCCTGCCGGGCGCGGCCCTGGCCTTTGTCTGCTCCGCCCTGCTGCCCCCCCTGTGGACCCTGGGCATAGGCTGGCAGCAGGCGCTCTATGGCGCCCTGGCCGGAGGCGGCGGGCTGTGGCTCTTGGCCGAGGCGTACCGGCGCATCCGCCACGTGGACGGCCTGGGCCTGGGCGACGCCAAGCTCATGCTGCTGTTCGGCGCGCTGCTTGGCCCCGCCGCCGTGCCGGTGATCCTTTTTGCCGGGGCCAGCCTGGCGCTGCCCGCTGGCATAGCGGCCATGCGCGGAAGCCAGGACAGCGAGAGCGCCCTGCGCACCCGCCTGCCCTTTGGACCGTTTTTGTGCGCCGGCGCGCTGGGCTACCTGCTGGCCGGGCCGCATCTCTTCCACTGGTGGCTGGGGCTGCCGCTGCCGTAGCGGCTTTCTCGCCGCCGCGTTGACTTCCCCTTTTTCGCCGCGTATTTTTCTCAACGTGGAGGACAACCCATGCGCTTCATCCTGCAGGCAAAATTCCGCGCCGCATTCACGGTCGCCGTGGCGCTGGCGCTTCTTGCGCTCTGCGCCGCAAACGCCTTCGCGGCCGGAGATGCACCGGCCGGCAGCGTCAAATCCGTCACCGGCCAGGCCCTTGTGCTGCGCAATGGCGCGGCCCCAACGCCGCTTACGCCCGGCGAGCGCATCTTTGAAAAAGACGTGCTGACCACGGGCAAGGGCAGTTCCCTCGGCCTGGTGCTGCGCGACAACTCCACGCTGTCCCTGGGCCCCTCCAGCAAGCTCGTGGTGGAGCGTTTTCTTTTCGCGCCGGAAAAGGGCGCGCTGGCCTCCGTGCTGCGCGTCGCCAAGGGTTCCGCCGCCTGCGTCACCGGAGAGATAGCCAAACTCTCGCCCGATGCGGTGAAGGTGCAGACCCCCACGGCGACCATCGGCATCCGAGGCACGCACTTCCTTGTGAACGTTGAGGAAGGCGTCGAGGAAGACAGCGCCAAGGCCGCACCCGCGGCTGGGGAGGCGCGCTAGGATGAATAGGGTGAAAATGAAACACCTGCCCCTGCTCGTTCTTGCGGTATTTGCCTTGAGCGCCTGCGGCGGCAAAAGCAAAAACGTGGTGCTCCTCCTGCCCGATCCCGACGGACATGTGGGCGTGGTTGATGTGCGCAATGAACAGGGCGCGCAGACGCTGAATGCAGCGGGCACGGCAACGCGCGTGGCCCCCAGGACAGCGCCCACCGCGCCGGAGCTGCTGAGCGCCCAGGAGCAGGAGCAGCTTTTCGGCATTGCCGAGCGCGCCCTGCCCAGCAAACCGGTGAAGTTCGTGCTGTACTTCGAAAACGACGGCACCAAGCTCACCCCGGAGTCCCAGGCCCTGCTGCCGCAGGTGCTGGCGACCGCCAAAGAGCGCGCCTCCAAGGACATCGCCGTGGTGGGCCACGCCAGCCGCCAGGGCGACGAGCACTTCAACATCGACCTTTCGCGCCGCCGCGCGGAGTTCGTGAGCAGAATGCTCGAAAAGGCGGGCATGGTCCGCGCGGACATGGAGATAACCTCCCACGGCTCGGCCAACCCGCTTGTGGTCAGCAACCGCAGAAACGAGCCGCAAAACCGCCGGGTCGAGGTCACCGTCCGGTAAGCCGGGCCGCTTCACCGGCCAGAACGGCATGCGCCTTCGATACGTCTGCTTTCGCAGGCCTCAGGGACTGTCTTCTTGACTCCCGCAGCGGCCACGCCCTAGCCAGCGCAACGTCTTGAGCGCCCTCGACAAGCGCGGGGCTTTGCCGTAAATTGCCTGCGCGCGGCGCGGGATGCGCCAGCCAGCAACACCCCACGCCCGGAGGCCCCAATGATTCTGCTCGACGGCAAAGCGACCGCCCAATCCATCCGCACCGAACTGAAGGCCGAAGTGGCCGAGCTGACCGCCAAACATGGCCGCGCCCCGGGCCTGGCCGTCATCCTGGTGGGCGAAGACCCGGCCTCTCAGGTCTACGTGCGCAACAAGGAACGCGACTGCGCCGAGGTGGGCTTCGTCTCCTTCCCGCACCGCCTTGGAGCGGAAACAACCCAGGCCGAGCTTGAAGCCATCATCGACAGGCTCAACGCCGACCCCGCCGTTGACGGCGTGCTGCTCCAACTGCCCGTGCCCAAGGGCTTGGACAGCCGCTCGCTTTTGGAGCGCATTGATCCGGAAAAGGATGTGGACGGCTTCCACCCCAAAAACGTCGGGCGGCTGGCCCTGGGCCTGCCGGGCCTGCAGCCCTGCACTCCCGCCGGCGTCATCGAGCTTTTGCGCCGCTACGACCTGCCCACTCAGGGCAAGACCGCCGTGGTGGTGGGCCGCAGCAACATCGTGGGCCGCCCGCTGTCCATCATGCTCTCTCTGCCGGGCCGCTTCGGCGACGCCACGGTGACGCTCTGCCATTCCCGCACGCCGGATCTGGCCGAGCAGTGCAAGCGCGCGGACTTCATCTTTTCGGCCATCGGCAAGCCCAAGTTCATCACCTGCGACATGGTCAAGGAAGGCGCGGTGGTCATCGATGTGGGCATCAACCGCGTGGACGACTGCCTGGTGGGCGACTGCGACTTCGAAATCCTGTGCGCCAGCGCCAGCGCCATGACGCCTGTTCCCGGCGGCATCGGCCCCATGACCCGGGCCATGCTGCTGATGAACTCCGTGGCGGCGTACAAGAAGCACGTGGGCGCGTAAGCCCGCGCTGCAAAAACGTCCAAGACCGCGGCAGGGGCTTTTGGCAAAGAGGAAGCGCCAAGCCAACCTCAACCCAAGGAGCCCCCATGAACGCCGATCTTTCGCAATTGCCCGGAACCGTCCGCCTCGCCACACCGGAGGCGGACACGGACCTGGCCGCCCTGCCCTGGAACCCGCACCCCAGCTTTCCGGGCGTGGCGCTGAAGCATCTTGTCACCGGGGCGCAGACCGGCGGCGCCCTGAGCGCGCACCTGGTGCGCGTGGAGGCCGGTTGCCGCCTTGAGGAACACACGCACGCGGGCAGCCTGGAGCTGCACGAGGTGCTGCGCGGCAAGGGCGATTGCCTGCTCGCCGCCAAGAGCGTGCGCTACGAGCCGGGAGCCTGCGGGCTCATCCCGGCGGGCGTGGCGCACAGCGTGAGGGCCGATGCCGGAGAAGACCTCTACATCCTCGCCAAATTCGCGCCGGCGCTGCTCTGAAAAGGGCCCGGACGCCCGCGTTGCGCGTCTTGTCTGCCCCGCCGACCTGCCGGGGCTGACGCTCTCGCTCGTCCATAAAAACACGGAAGCCCAGCCGCGCCATGCCCATGATTCCTTCATCGTGGGCGTGGTGACGGCCGGGACGCGGCGCATGGAGACCGCCAGGGGCGCGGTGCTGGTGCAAGCGGGAGAGGTTTTCGCCCTGCCGCCCGGCACGGCGCACCTGTGCATGCCGCAGCATGGCCCGTGTTCGTATCTGGTCTTCAGCCTGGAGACGGCCGCCCTGCCGGAGCGCTTGCGCAACTGCGCGGATCTGCCCTTGCGCATCGAGGACGCGGAGCTGACGCGCGCGCTGCTGCACCTGGCGGAGGCGTGCGAGACCAAGGCGGGCGCGCTGGAGCGCCAGTCGCTGCTGGCCTGCGCGCTGGAGCGGCTGGGCGATCAGGCCGGTGCGACCCGCGCCAAGGACATGGGGAAAGGCGGCGCCAAGGGGCGCACGTGCGCGGAGGACGCGGATTGGGTCCGGGCGGTGCGCAGAGCCATGGACATCCTGGAGGCCGACCCGGGGCAAAGCCTGAGCCTGCCCGCCCTGGCCGAGGCCTGCGGCGCGGACATGTACGCCCTGCACCGGGCATTCACCCGGCTGGTGGGCCTGCCGCCCCACGCCTTCCAGACGCACCGGCGTTTGCGCCGGGCCAAGGCGCTCTTGCGCGCGGGCGCAAGCCTGACGGACGCGGCCCTGGCCGCCGGTTTTTGCGACCAGAGCCACATGCACCGGCACTTCACCCGGCTGGTGGGCTTCACCCCCGCGCAATACGCCAGCGCCCACAAGGCGCGCGGCGGCGAACTGATGTAAGCACCCCCGCCTACGGCAAGGCCGCGACGGACGTCGGGCCTCAGGCCCCGGCTTTTGTCCCTAGACCTTGCGGCACACCAAGAGCCCGGAGCCGATGGGCACGATGACCGCGTCCACGCGCGGGTCCATCTCCGCGTCGTTCAGGAACTCCGGAAACTCCTGCGCATGGCTGATGGCGTTGTCCACGGCGATGAGACCGCCCGCGGGCAGGGCGGCAAGGGCCGTTTCGTAGGCGGCGCGGGCCATGTCGCGCTCGGCGTCTATGAAGCAGAAGGAAAGGTTGGACAAGGACTTGAGGCCTTCCAGGGCGTCGGCTTCTCGCAGTTCCACCACGTCCAGCACATCCGCGGCGCTGAAACTCTGGCGGGCCAGTTCGGCCTTGGAGTGATCGAGCTCGAAAGTGGTGAGCTTGCGGCCCGTGGCGCGGCACGCGAGGGCGAGCCACAGGCCGGAATACCCGGCGCCCGTTCCCACCTCGGCCGCGTCGCCCGCGGGACAGCTGGCCAGCAGGATGGCGAGAAGCTTGCCGGTCTCGGGCGGAATCTGGCGCAGCAGGCGGGCGCGGTCCATACCCTGGGCCTTGCGCCAGGCTTCCAGGGCTTTCAAGTGGCCCTGAGTGACTTCAATGGCCTGGGGGATATTTCTGAACATGGGGGAACCTCCGGGTATGGGCTTGCTGTGCGCGGTCGCGCTGCCGCGTGTGTACCCGGAATCCGCTCCGGCGAAAAGGGGGGAATCAGCTCAATCGCGTCAGCGGAGCAAGCACCTCGGCAAGTTCCGGCTCCTGCACGGGCTTGCCCACGTAGCCGTCCATGCCCGCTTCCATGAACCGTTCGCGGTCGCCCGGCATGGCGTAGGCGGTCAGGGCGATGACAGGCACACGCTCCCGGGAGGACAGGGTCTGCAGGGCGCGGATGCGCCGCGTGGCCTCCACGCCGTCCATCTCCGGCATCTGGATGTCCATGAACACGCAGTCGAACTGCCGCGCCCCGTAGGCCTGCACGGCCTCCACCCCATTGGCCACGGCCTGCACCTCGTGCCCCATGCGCGTCAGCATGGTGCGCATGGCGAGCCGGCTCACGGCCTCGTCCTCGGCCAGCAGAATGCGCAACCCCACGAGCTTGGAGTCCGGCTGGTGGGCGGCGTGCGCGGCGGACTCGGCCAGGGCGGGCACGTCGAGGGTCAGCTGCAGATGGATGGTCGTGCCCCGGCCCATTTCGCTGTCCACCAGGATGGTGCCGTCCATGAGGGCCACCAGACGCTTGACGATGGCCAGACCGAGGCCCGCGCCCTCGTACCTGCGGGTGAAGCTGGCGTCGGACTGGGTGAAGCGCTGGAACACGTAGCCCACCTGCTCGTCGGGTATGCCTATGCCCGTGTCGCTGATGGCGAGATGCAGCCTGACCCGGCCGGCCAGCCCGGGGCCGGGGTCGATCCAGGCCTCCACATGAACCCCGCCAGTCTGGGTGAACTTGATGGCGTTGCCCACGATGTTGAATAAGATTTGCCGGATGCGCGCTTCGTCGCCCACAAGCACGGGCGGCACGCCGGGCCAGATGCGGAAGCTGAGTTCCAGGCCCTTGGGCGTGCAAGCCAGCCGGAACAGCTTGTCCACGGAGTCGAAGACATCCTGCAACTGCAACGGCGCGCTGTGCAGGGCCAAACGCCCGGCCTCGATGCTGGAGAAATCGAGGATGTCGTTCAACAGGCCGAGCAGACGTCTGCCCGCATCCAGGGCCATGGCGACGAACTCCTGCTGGTCGTCTTTGTCCGCGCCGCCCTGCAGCAGTTGGAGCATGCCCAGCATGCCATTGAGCGGCGTGCGTATCTCGTGGCTCATGTTGGCCAGAAATTCGCCCTTGGCCTTGCTGGAGGCCTCGGCCACGTTCTTCGATTCCTCAAGGGCCAGCTCCATGCCCTTGCGGCTGGTGATGTCCGTGTTGCAGACGCGCCGGCCCAGCGGGGTGCCGTCCTCGCGGGCGATGCTCTCGCACTTGTGGTTGACCCAAATGGTTTTTCCGGTGCGCGTCACAATGCGGACATCCATGCTGCTGGGCGGCTGCAGGGTGTCATCCACGTTGTGCAGGTGTTCGGCGAAGCGTTTCTGATCGTCGGGATGCACGATGCGCAAGGTCAGCTCGCGGTCGGTCATGAACTCGGCCGGGGCATAGCCGGAAATGCGCTCGCACGAGGGCGAGACCCAGATGACGTTGCCGTCGCAGTCGCGCCAGTACTCCCAGTCGTAGGTAAAGTCGGCGACTGTGCGGAACTTGAGCTCGCTTTGGCGCAGGGCTTCCTCCGCGCGCAGCCGCTCCGTCACGTCGTCGAAGGTGGCCATGAATCCGCCGGAGGTGGCGATGCCGGAAACGATGCAGTCGCGCACCTCGCCGTTCTTGCACGTCACCTGGTAGACCCGCGGCGAAACCTCGGAGGCGTTGCGCTCCGCGGCCATGATTTCCTTTCCCCAGGTGTCGAGCACCATCTGCCGGTACGCGGGGTCCGGATAGGCCAGTTCCCACCAGCGTTCAACCGTCGGCACCTCTTCCATGGTGTAGCCGAAGATGGCCACGAAGCGCTTGTTCAGGCTCACGAACCGGTGCTCATGATCGGCAAAGCACAGCGGTATGGGCGAACGGTCGAACAGGTCGCGGAAGCGGCTCTCGCTCACGGCCAGGGCCGCCTCGGACTGCTGCGTGGCCGTGACATCCTGAAAAATGACGCCAAAAACATCGCCCGCCATGGGGAAGGCGGAGACGCTCAAGGACTTGCCCAGTTCGGCCACGGTGCGTTCAAACTTCACGGGTCGCTGCTGCTTGAGCAAGGCCGCGAAAATTTCAAGATCGGGCGCCACGGTGAACCCGAAAATCTCCGTCACCCGGCGTCCCAGCACCTTCTCGCGGCGTACGCCAAGAATGGACTCGTAGGCCGGGTTGACCTCGTGCACGATGTAGTCCACGGGCGCGCCGTCGTTGCCGCGCACAAGCTCCAGCACGCAGAGGCCCTCGATCATGGAATTGAACAACGAGGCGTAACGGGCCTCGCTCTCCTGCAGCACGCCGCTTATGCGCAACAACCGCCCGCTCATGACGCTCACCAGCACGCCGCAGCCGACCAGCGCCATCCACTGCGCAAAGTCGTGCATGGTCGCAATGCGCAGGCTGCCCACGGGCGGAACGGCCAGATAGTCGATGCCAAGCGCCGCTATGGCCGTGGACAAGAGCCCGGGCCCCAGGCCGCCTGTCAGGGAACAGAAGATGATGGGGACCATGAACAGGATGAGCAGCGGGCGGTTGCCGTAGCTTTCAGCCAGGCCCATGCGCACGGCAAGAGCCCCACAGGAAATCACCACAGCCAGCAGATAATGCGCCCAGCGGGGAAAGCTGGAACGGCGGAACTCGAACGTCATCTGCACCCCGTCGGCATCATGCCGCCTGGCGCCATGCTGTGGGGGCAGGATGACGCGGATTAATCAGTACTTTTCCTATAGGGCAGCAGCGGCCTTGTGGCAAGCCATGCGGCAGCGGACAATGCAGCGCGGCCGGATCAGGGACAGAGAAACACCTTGCGGGAAGCCTTTGCGATGGCCGGACCGAACAGCCAGACGATCCGGGGTGCTGCGCGACAATCAGACGGAGCGGCTTTCCAGTTTCGAAATGTAGTCCTCGATGTCGTGCCGCACCGCGCCGCCCTGCACGCTTTCGTCCAGCAGCGGCGCCAGCGGGGCGCTCTCAAGAGGAGCGAACGCGGCAGGCTCTTCCGTGCGCAGCTCCGGGGTGGAGTCGTAGTTGAAAATCCGAGAGGTGTATTCTTCGGGCGTGCAGGCCGGCGCGGCGGCGCTCTGCTTCACCGGGGCATGGTACTGCCTGCGGGTGGCCAGATAGTCGTCGCGGTAGGCGGCGAAGGTGAACATGCCCTTGTCCTTGCAGGTCTCCAGGTAGCCGTCGAGCTGCGAGAGCTTGTTCTCGCGGATGAGGGTGCTGATGGCCCTGGTGTTGCGCATGACGGAAAGCAGCGGGACGGAGTAGCGGAGCTTGGGCATGTACAGCAACTGCTGGTTGATGATGCCGGCCAGGCTCTGCGAAAGCTGGAGCCGGGTGTGCTCGTTCACGTTGGAGCTGGTGAGGTTGCACATGCGCTGCACCGCTTCCTCGTGCGAACCCGCGTGCATGGTGCTGATGACCAGATGCCCTGATTCCGCAGCGTCCAGGGCCAGCTGGATGGTTTCAGCCGTGCGCATTTCGCCCACCACGATGACATCCGGGGCCTGGCGCAGCACATCAAGCAGGCCGTGTTGATAGGTATGAAAATGCTTGCCCAGCTCGCGCTGTTCGATGAAGGCCTTTTTCGAGGTGAACAGGTATTCGATGGGGTCTTCCAGTGTCAGCACGTGGCAGGCCCTGGAATTGTTGATCTCGTTGATGAGCGCGGCGATGGTGGTTGTTTTGCCGCTGCCGGTGGAGCCGCAGATGACCAGCAGGCCGGACTTGACGCTGCAGAAATCGCGCAGGGACGGGTGCAGGTTCAGGCTGTCGAGGTCGGGAATGATGCTCGGCAAAAACCGGATGGCCAGGCTCACACCCCGGTGCGCGCTGAACACGTTGATGCGCAGCCGCTTGCCCGAAACGGAAAGCGCGAGGTCCGTGGCCCATTGCTCCTTGAGCTGCCGCTTCTGGCGCGGATTCAAAATGGACTCCACCAGCGCGTCGACGTACTCCGGCGTCAGCACATGCTGCTTTTGAAAAAACACTTCGCCGTCGCGGCGGCAAACCAACGGGTGCCCGCCTGTTATGTGCAGGTCGGAAAAGCCTCTTTCATAGCAGGCGTCGATGATCTTGGTGAACGTTTCCATGTGCGGCTGTCCTAAAAAAAGTCATTGTATTGGTGATAGCCGGAAACGGGCGAAAAGCTCTTTCCCGAACGTGGCCGGTTCAAAAGTACGTATGCGTTGCGGAGGGGAAGCTACTCTCCTCTCCGATAGGACGCAAGGGAATGCCTATAGCCGCGCCATATTTCCATTTCCTTTCAGCGGCGGACAGCGTAGCGTTTCCGCACAAAGGCCTGGGCGACCTGTACTCCCGCACGCCGACTGCGCCGGGTAACCCGAAGGCCCCCCATGCCCATCGAAAGCTGGCTCTCCGATCTTGCGCAAAACGACCACAGCGCCGTTGACGGCGACCTTGAAGCCCTGGCCAACAAGCCATACCCCTTTCTGACGGACCAAAACAGCAGCAACCAGATAGAACGCCTGAGCGGGCATCTTGGCGGACGGCACCAGAACGTGCGCAGGCAGGTCATCGCATACTCGCTGTACATCCGCCAGGTGGACGCCATTTTGGAGCGCGGGGCGCGCGGCTATTGCTGCGGGCACTGCCCCAATCCGCCCGCGGGCTGCTGCAACCGCGATCATTTCGTCATCATGAACGTGACGGATCTGATGAGCTCGCACAACTCCCCGGCCGCACTGCACATGGCGCACATGATCGGCCAGCTTCAAAAGCTCGAGTCCACGCACAACCTGGCCGCAGAGCGCACCATCCGCCCCGGCTACTGCTCGCTGCTGGCGCACGACGGCTGCACGCTGCGGCTGTTCAAGTCGCCGCGCTGCGCGCATTACATCTGCGAGGATTTGCAGGCTTCGATGCAGAAGGACAGCGAGGGCAAGGCCGGGGCGCTGCTCGCGGCGCTGAAGTACACCGAAAGCAGCGTCATTTCTTCGCCAGCGGACTACGCCAACCAGGATGTCATCGACCAGGCCGAACTGCTCTTCGCCGACGATGCGCCCAGGGCCTGAGCCACTCAAAAAAACGCCCGGCCCCATCGAGAACCGGGCAGGCTGGCAGTCTTGGTCAGCGCGTGGTGTGGGCCGCACAAAGCGCAGCACCGGAAGTGGAACGCCGAAAACGGCGCAATCGCAACGGAGCGAGGGCAAAGCGCTGGCCAAAGCCAGCCATCAGCCGGGCGGTCTCAGCGGCTGAGCAGCACCGGGCATGCCGCGGCGGAAAGCACCTTGTGCGCGGCGCTGCCCATGATCATGCCCCCAAGGTCGGAAAGCCCGCGCGAGCCCATGACGATGAGGTCATACCCGCCGCCGTTGGCTTCGCCCACGATGACATCGCCGGGACGGCCTTCCTTGATGATGAGCGCGGGCTCGCAGTTCACCTCGCGCAGCTTCTTCGCATAGGGATTCAGCAGCTTTTCCGATTCCCGGACATACTCGCGCACGAGGTTCTCGCGCGCCTCGCCGCCGATGAGCATGGGGATGCGGCCGTAGCAGTGCAGCAGGGCCACGTGCGCCCCCTGGGTCTGGGCCAGGCCCATGGCGTAGCGAAAGGCGTTCTTGGAGTGTTCGGAATCGTCGATGGGCACGAGAATCTTTTTGAAGGTCAGCACCGCAGTCTCCCCTTTTCCTTGTCCAGTCATGGCAAGGGAATGCCCCACCCGGCAGCATGAGTCAAGACGCGCGCCATGCAGCCTCCCCGCCTCCTTCATCGGAGTCTCGCGCGGGCGCGCATTCGTCCTGCGCGGCCCCCTAGGCCCTTGCGCTCCTCTGCACCGCTGCGCGTGAACAAGCACAAGACAAGTGCCGGCCAGGGCAAACGCGGACCAGGATGGAACGACGTGCGGCGCGGAATACGCGGCGAAGCGTCTGGCTGCTCTGCCTGGAGTGTGCCTCTGTGTGGTGTGCGCGGAAGAGTTGCAAGGTGCGGCTGGGCAAAAGTAAATGTCGCGCCACTGCGTTCGGGTTGTGCCGAATTGCGCGCCGGTTGACGTTGACCCGCAGAAATCCCGCAGGAGCCTTTTGCCAAGCCGAGGGCAGTCAATCGTGCGAGGAGAATGCTGGCGAGTAGTGCCGAATTGCGCGCCGGTTGAATAAAAGTAAGCGTCGCCGGGGGCAAAAGTAAATGTCGCGCGACACGACAAAGGGTACGGTGCAGGGTGCCTAGTGCCGCGCCGCCCTGCGCTTTGGCGCAAAAAAAGGGGTTGCGGCATAAACCACAACCCCTTGAATTTACTGGCGGAGAGGGAGGGATTTGAACCCTCGATAGGCTTTTAAGGCCTATACCCGCTTAGCAGGCGAGCGCCTTCGGCCGACTCGGCCACCTCTCCAATCAATCGCTTCCTTGCGGCCGCGGACGAACCCTTTACCCTTTCGCGGCGCAGAATGTCAAGACGTTACGCGAAATCAACCCTTCTTCCGCGAAGCCGCCGTCTTGGATCCAGCCGAGGCCTTGCCCGAAGCCGAGGCCTTGCCCGAAGTCTTGGCCTTGTCGGTCCTTGCGGCGCCGTCCATGTCGCGGCGCGAGCGCCCAAGCCGCGGCGGACGCGTTTTGAGCACGCGCTCCGGCTCCTTCTTCTCGTGGCTGGAGCGGAACACGGCGGCCAGCGGGGCCTTCTTGATGCCGAGCAGCTTGCGCAGCTGGTTCTCCAGGTACTTGCCGTAGGCATCGGGCACCAGGTCCGCGTCGTTGACGAAGAACACGAACATCGGCGGGTCCTCGTCGGCCTGGGTGAGATAATAGAACTTCGCCCGGCGGCGCTTGATGACCGGCGGCTGATGCTTGGTGGTGGCCTCGGCCATGGCGCGGTTCAGCTGCCCGGTGCCGATGCGGATGATGCACTCCCGGCGGATCTCCTCGGCCAGGGGCAGAATCTTGTGCGTGCCCGCGCCGGTGAGGGCGGAAAGATACAGCACCGGCACATAGGAGCAGATGCGCAGAGCCTCGCCATAGGCCTCGCGCAGGGCGTCCATGCGCTCCTTCGGCACCAGGTCCACCTTGTTCACCGCCACCATGAAGGGCGTGCGCTGCTCCGCCAGATAGGCGATGAGCCGCTTGTCCTGGTGGCTCAAGCCCTCCACCGCGTCGAGGACGAGGATGGTCACGTCCGCGCGTTTGCTCGAGGCCAGGGCGCGGAACACGCTGAGCTTTTCCAGATGGTCGGTGATGGACGCACGGCGGCGCACGCCTGCCGTGTCCACAAAGGTGTAGCGGCGGCCGTTCTGCTCAAAGCCTATGTCCACGCTGTCGCGGGTGGTGCCGGCGATGTCGCTGACGATCTGCCGGGCCTGGCCCACAAGGGCGTTGACCAGCGAGGACTTGCCCGCGTTGGGGCGGCCAAGCATGCAGAGCTTGAGCCCCTGCTCCGGTCCGTACACAGGCTCGGGCTTGAGGAAAGGCCGGGCCAGTTCGGCGACGCGGGCGCGCAGATCGTTCAGGCCATAGCCGTGCGCGGCGGAAACAGGCGCGATCTCGAAGCCCAGGCCGTGATAGTCGGCCGTGGCCTTGGCCTCGATTTCCGGGCCATCGATCTTGTTCACCACAAGCAGCACAGGCTTGCCCGAGGCGCGGATCTTCTCGCTCACGGCCTGGTCCAGCCCGGTCATGCCCTCGCGGCCATCGACCACAAAAAGCACGACATCGGCCTCGAACAAGGCCTCGGCGGCCTGCTCGAACACGAACTTGTCCATGCCGCCCTCGTCGGCGTCGGGCAGCATGCCGCCGGTGTCGATGATGGCGACGCGCAGGTCGTCCTCGAACATTTCGCCGTACACGCGGTCGCGCGTCACACCGGGCAGGTCGTGGGTGATGGACTTGTTCTGCCGCACAAGGCGGTTGAACAGGCTGCTTTTGCCCACGTTGGGGCGGCCTAAAAGAGCGATGATGGGCAACATGGTCGGTTTCCAGATGCCCAGCCGGGGCCCCCCTCGATGCAGGGGCCCGGCCGGGTCTTGGTTGTTTCTTGCTGTTACAACAAGGCGTCGATGGCCTCGGCCACCTTGACGCCGGAAAGCAGCATGCCCCCGAAGATGGGGCCCATGCGGTACGAGCCGAAGGCCGCGTTGGCGGCCATGCCGGCCACCCACACGCCGGGATACACCTCACGCGTGTGGCGAACGGTGTTGGCCTCGGCCACGTCGGCCCACATGGACTGCTCGCCTTCGATGCCGCCGCTGGGCGTATTGAGCTTCACGTCGTTCTTGCGCACCAGGGTCTTGAGCATTTCCACATCGTGGCCCGTGCATTCTATGGCATGTTTGCAGTGAAGCACAAGCGGGTCCACGTGCAGCCGCGCAATCTCCACCGGGCTGGAGTTGACCACCAGTCCCATGACGCGCTTCACGCCGTCCACCTCGCGCAGCACCACGTCCTCAACGCTCATGCAGTTGAAGACATGCGCGCCGGCCTTGGTGGCCTGGTAGGCCAGGGCCGCGGTGGCGGCAACGGAGTCGGCCACGAAGTATCCGGGCTTGAACTCGGTCAGGGCCACGCCCGCGTCTTCAAGAATGCCCTTGGCTTCTTCCTGCACGACGATGGACGTCCAGGTCATGCCGCCGCCCCACATGCCGCCGCCAACGGAGAGCTTGCGCTCGAACAGGGCGACCTTGCGCCCGGCCTTGGCCAGCTTCCACGCGGCGGTGAGCCCGGAAGGCCCGCCGCCCACAATGGCGACATCCAGGTCCAGGCAGCTCTTGAACTTGTCGAAATAGGTGCTGGCGATGGCCTCGGTCACGATCCTTTCGTCAATGATCATCTCGTCCTCCTGCAACAGTAAGCGGTTTCTCAACAAACTCGCCTCAAACGAAAAGCCGTCCCGATGAAGGGACGGCACTTCGCAGTGTTGCTTGTCTCCCTTCGTCGGCATTACCCGAATCAGGTTCCCGGTCGACCCCTCAGCATGCGCATGGGGTCCTCTCAGCCCGGTTTTACCGAGCTCCCGCAGGACGGCTTGTTCCTAAAACGGAACTATTTAAAAAGCTTTGCTATGGCCTCCGTGTACGGGGCGGTGAGCACGCCCTTCTCGGTGATGATGCCGTGGATGAGCCGGGCCGGGGTCACGTCGAAGGCGAAGTTGAACACGTCGACGCCGTCCGGGGTGATCTGGGTCGCGCCCACGTGGGTCACCTCGCGCGGGGTGCGGTCCTCGATGGGGATCAGCGAGCCGTCGGCGGTCTCCGGGTCGATGGTGGACACCGGGGCGGCAACGTAGAACGGAATGCCGAACTCCTTGGCGAGCAGGGCCACGCCAAAGGTGCCGATCTTGTTCGCGGCGTCGCCGTTGGCGGCTATGCGGTCCGCGCCGACGATGACCTTCTGCACCATGCCTCGCTGCATGAGCAGCGCGCAGGCGTTGTCGCAGGCGACCTTCACCGGGATGCCGTCCTTGTGCAGCTCATAGGCGGTCAGGCGCGCGCCCTGCAAAAAGGGCCTAGTCTCGTTGGCGATGACGTTGATCTTCTTGCCCTGCTCCACGGCCGCGCGGATGGGGGCGAGCGCGGTGCCGTACCCGGCGGTGGCCAGGGCGCCGGCGTTGCAGTGGGTCATCACGGTGTCGCCGTCATTGATGAGGTCCGCGCCGGCTTTGCCGATGGCCTCGCAGGTGGCGATGTCCTCGGCGTGGACGATTTTGGCCTTGCCCAGCCAGAAGGCGCACAGCTCATCAAGGCTGAAGGCCGGGTTCTTGGCCCACTCGGCCTGCATGAGGCGCACGGCCCAGCGCAGGTTCACGGCCGTGGGCCGCGCGGTGGCGATCTCCTCCAGCTTGGCGGCAAGCGCGGCCTTCCAGTCGCCGTCGGCCGGGGCGTGGTCCGCCACCTCGCGCGCGGCGAGATAGCAGCCGTACGCGGCGGTGACGCCGATGGCCGGAGCCCCGCGCACCACCATGACCACAAGGGCCTCGCAGATGTCCTTCACGGTCTTGCAGACGAACCATTCCTCGCGCGTGGGCAGGTAGCGCTGATCCAACAAAACCAGGGCGTCGTGCTCCGGGGAATACTGGATGTGATCGGTCATCGGTGATCCTTCTGGTGGTGTTTCGCTTGGGGGGTTGATCGTGGATTATTTCAGCTTCTCGGCGAGGAGCTGGTTGACGACGGCCGGGTTGGCCTGGCCCTTTGTGCGGCGCATTATCTGCCCCACAAAGAAGCCCATGAGCTTGGTCTTGCCCGCGCGGTAGTCGGCCAGTTCCTTGGGGTTCTCGGCCAGCACGGCGTCAATGTCCGCCGCCAGGGCCGAGGTGTCGGAGATCTGCACCAGGCCCTTGGCCTTGACCAGCGCTTCGGGGTCGCCGCCGGTCTCCAGCAGCTCGGGCAAAATGTCCTTGCCGCTCTTGGCGCTGATCTGCCCCTCCTCCACCAGCCGCACCAGGGCGGCCAGGCTTTCGGGCGTCAGCTTCAAGTCCGCCGCGCGGCCGCCGTGGGTGTTCAGCTCGCGCAGAATGTCGGTCATGATCCAGTTGGAGATCTTCTTGGGCTCGTTGAAGGCCTTGACCGCGGCCTCGTAGTAGTCGGCCAGGTCGCGCTCGGCGGTCAGCACCTCGGCTGCGTCGGCCGAAAGGCCGTACTGCTCCATGAAGCGCGCCTCCCGCGCCTTGGGCAGCTCCGGCAGCTCGGACTTCCACTGGGCCAGCCAGTCCTCCGAGAGCACAAGGGGCACAAGGTCCGGGCAGGGGAAATAGCGGTAGTCGTGGGCTTCTTCCTTGCCGCGCATGGACTGCGTGGTGCCTTTGTTCGCGTCGTACAAACGCGTCTCCTGCACAACGCACTCGCCATCCTCCACGAGATCGATCTGGCGTTCGACCTCGTACTCGATGGCTTTCTGCACATGCTTGAAGCTGTTCAGATTCTTGAGCTCCGCCCGGGTGCCGAAGGCCTCCTGGCCAAAGGGCCGCACGCTCACGTTGGCGTCGCAGCGAAAACTGCCCTCCTCCATGTTGCCGTCGCAGATGTCCAGGTACACCAGGATGCTGCGCAGGGCCTTGAGGTAGGCCACGGCCTCCTCGGCGCTGCGCATGTCCGGCTCGGAAACGATCTCGATGAGCGGCACGCAGGAGCGGTTCAGGTCCACATAGCTGGCGTTGTCCGCCGCGGAGTGGATGTTCTTGCCCGCGTCCTCCTCCATGTGGATGCGCGTGACGCCCACGCGCTTCGGTCCCTTTTCGGTGACGATGTCCACATGCCCGTGCTCGCAGATGGGCAGTTCGAACTGCGAGGTCTGGTAGCCCTTGGGCAGGTCGGGGTAGAAGTAGTTCTTGCGGGCGAAGATGCTCTTGCGGTTTATCTCGCAGTCGATGGCGATGCCCATCTTGGCCGCGTATTCCACCACCTTCTTGTTCAGCACGGGCAGAACGCCGGGCATGCCGGAGCACACGGGGCAGACGTTCTCGTTCGGGTCCACGCCGAATTGGGTGGAGCACCCGCAGAAAATCTTGGACTTGGTCTTGAGCTGGGCGTGCACCTCAAGTCCGATGACGGTCTCGTACTTCGCAGCCATGAGCCCCCCTTGCCGCGCGCCTACGCCCCGGCCTTGCGGGTGTAGAGTTCCGGGTTCAAGCGCGGATCGTTGTACATCTTGAACTGATAGTAGACCTTGGGCCGTTTGAGGCCCTCGGCGTAATCGGACACGAGGTCGTCCACGGCCTGGGCCAGGTCGGCGCGCTGCTCGGTGAGCACGGCGAGCTTGCGCTGGCATTCAAGGACGAATTCCGGGGCCACGCCGGCCCGCTCGGCCTGCTCGTTCATGTGGAACGTCTTGAGGGCCAGGATGGACCCGCGGTCCAGGGCCACGCCGATGGTCTCGGTGTTGAAGCGCGCGCGGCCCACCACGGGCGCGGCGGGCAATATGGGCTCAAAGGCGCGCACAAGAAACAGGTCCAGACGCTCGATCAGGTCGTTGCGCTCCTGGTTCAGCTTGTCGATGGCGTATTTGCAGTCCGCAATGAGCTGGGGCCCGGCGTCTTTGCGGCGCGCGCGGTCCTCCACGTGCCACAGGCGGAAGTTGCACCAGTGCTGGCGCCGCAGCAATTCGAGGAAACCCTCGGCATCTTCTGCGGCGGGCAATTCTGCGGAAAACTGCGGCTCCTGGCGGTGCCAGTCGGTGGCGGCCTGCGCCTGGGCCTCAAAAGCCCGGCTCAGCAGGGAACGAATATCATCAAAGGAGAAAGTGCTCATTGTCCTCTCGTATACTTGGCCCGCAGCGCGTTTTTGCTCACGAGCAGATGCAGGCCCGCGCTGGTGCGCAGGCCGGATTCCAGGCGTTCGGCAGTGTCGCCGCCGCCCAGATAGAGATCGAGCCGGTGCCCGCGGATTGCGGAACCGGTATCCTGGGCCAGGACCAGGCCACGTAGACTGACGGGAATGCCGCCGTTTTGTCCCGGCAACGGAACATCCAGCGCGGCCACGGATCCCAAGGGCAGGAGACTTGGGTCTGTAGCCAGACTAACCAGCGCAGTCAATGGTTTTTCCATGGCTCCGGCGCTAAACCCCTGGCGTAGTTCAAAAAATACAAAGCTCCTATTTTGGGCCATTATCTCCCGCGCGCGCTCCGGGTTGGACTCGCACCAGGCGCGGATGGACTCGCGCTGGAGCTTCTCGCGGGGCAAGGCGCCCGTGGCCATCAAGAGCTGCCCCAGGCCTTGGAACTCATAGCCGTTCGAGGCCGCGAACTGCGCCGTGCGCAGGCTGCCGTCCGGCAGGCGCAGGGTGCCCGCGCCTTCGGTCTGGAGCCAAAAGGCGTCCAGGGGGCTTTTGACCCAGGCGATCTCCAGCCCCTGCCCCGCAAGGGCGCCCTGGTCTATGGCCTGGCGGTCGTAATAGGGCTGGATGGCCCCCTGCGCCGCGCGGTAGGCCTTGGGCCTGCCCTGGCTCTGCTCTTCCTCGCTGGCCTGCCGCAGGTCCGGCGGCTTTGCGTAAAGCGGGGTTTCGTAGCCCGGCTGGCGCGTCAGGCTGGCGTCCACCTCCGGCGAATAATAGCCGGTCATGAGCGGGCTGGGCGCCAGCTCGTACCAGACGAAATGCTCGGCCAGCAGGCCGGGGTCGGCGTCGAGGCGCGGCAGCAGCGTGTACAGCTCCTGGGCCGTCTCGAACAGCTGGCCCCAGGTGAGGCTGCCGCCGGGCTGCACAAGGGCCGGGGCCGAGGCCTTCTGCCGTGAAAGATAGGTCAGGCTTGCGCGCAGGGGCTCCGCAAGGGCGGCATAGGATGACAAGGACTGGCTGGCGGGATTCAGGCGCAGGGCCAAGGCCTGGGCCTCAGACCCGCTGCGGGCGCTGAAGGCGGATTCCCGCCCGCGCACCTCGCCCACGCCTGGAACGCCCGCCTCCTGCTCCGCCGGGGCGACGGGGGTGCGGTCGTCATAGGGGTTGTCGGTTGCATCAGGCGCGGAGCTGGGCGCACGCGCCGGGGTCCGGCCCGCCGAGGCCATGCGCTTGCCGCGCACCTCGGACTCCGGACGGCCGCGCGTGTCGCGGGGAAGGTAGTCGAGCACCGCACAGCCGCACAGGCCGAGCGTCAGCAGGAAGAATAGCGGCGCGCGCAAACCTGTGCCCATGCCCTGCCCTCGCATGCTCCGTCTTTGCTCAGCCATCCACCACCACATCAGAGAAGCGGCCCACGCCATACTCGCGGCGGCGCAAAAACTTCTCCGGGCTGGGGCCGATGATCTGCAGTTCCGGCTGGTGCTTCTGCACCGAGAGCGCGATGTGCATCTCCTTGGTGCAGCCCGTGGAATAGGTGGCGTCCTTGCCCGCCCACATGGGCGGAACCTTCTTGCCCATGAGCTCGAAGCTCTTCTCGATGTCCGCGTCGGTCTGGAAACGCCACACGTTGAGGTAGCCGCTTCTTTGCACGCGCTCCCACATGAACATCAAGTCGTCGGCGTCCATGCCCTCCTCAAAGTGCTCGCCGGGATTGATGATGAAGGTTTCCTCCAGGCGCGAGCGCAAATACCCCACAAAGGTGTTCAGCACCTGTATGGCCACCTTCACCTGACCGGGAATGCTGCCCACCACGGCGCTGTAGAACATGACGGTCTTGCCCTCGGCCCGGGCCTGGCGCATCTGGTTGATGATGCCCTCGGCCTTGGCCAGGATGGCTTCCTCGGTGAACTTCACCACATGGGAGGCCTTGGGCTTGAAGTACATGCGGAACTTGCCGCCCGCGTCGCTGAAGAACACCAGCACATCGCGGGTGAAGTCGTGGCTGGTGCCGATGAAGCGGCGGTAATAGGCCTCGCCCTTGGCCAGCACCAGGTCGCATTCCTTCCAGGCGCGGGCGAAGGTGACGCTCAGGCGGTAGGGATTGAAGCGTTCGCGCGTGCCGTCGGAGATGACCACGAGGGCGTGCTCGCGCAGGGCTTGCAGCAGCTCGTTCTTTGTGGCCCGGTAGTTGTGCAGCACGTAGGCGTCCTTGAACTCCTCGGCCAGCACGGGGTCGCTCTCCAGGTCCCACACGGTGGGGCTGTCGAAGTAGAAGCCGTCCTTCAAGGCCAGCACCACGCGGTGCCCCTGGCGCAACAGCGAGCGCACCACTTGCAGGTCCATGAGGATGCCGCCGCTGGCGCGCGGCAAGTAGAGGATGCGCAAGGAGCCGCGCTCCGGCCGGAAGATGCCGCGCAGCGGCGAAAAGTTCACGCTGGACAGGCTCTCGCGCATCACGTCCGCGTCCAGGCCCTCGGTGGGCGCGTCCTGCTGCCAAAAAGGCTTGTAGGTGGAGAAGAAGAGCTGCCGTTCCATCTCCAGCAAGTCCAGCTCGAAGCGCAGCTCGGAAATGCTTTCGCAGGTCAGCCGGTCATCGGGGCACACGTTCACCAGACGGTTGAAGAACGGGCTGCGCAGAAACGCCAGCGCCCGGCGGTTCATCTCCCGCTTCTGCTCGCGGAAGGGGTCGGTGATGCCGCTGAGGGCGATGAAGATGGTCAGCATGCGCTTGAGCAGGCGCGAGGGGATGAGGATGGGCGCGGCGAGCACGGTGCGGAATTTGTGGCGGCACAAGAGCAGGATGCGCCGGCGCAATGGGCCGGAAGGCACGGCGTTGCGCACGGTGCGCACCAGCAGCCTCCACTGGTCGCCGTATTCCCGGCGCAGGTCGTCGCCCAAGTGGGCCTTGAGCAGAAAGTGCAGCATCCAGTCGCCGCAGGGGGCGTAGAAGCACTCTTCGCCCAGGGCCACGATGAAGCGTATCTGCTCCGGCGTGGCGTTCTCCGGGTCGATGGAGTGCTCCAGGCTGTTCTCGGTCATGAAGTGCAGAAGCAGCGCATCCAGGGCCGGGTCCTGGCCGTAGCGGATCTCGCGGGCGGTATCGAAGGGGAATTCTTGCACGTTGCTGCTACCTCTGCGTGAAAAAGCCCTTGCTCGCCAGCTTGGCGAAATACGAGTCGTTGCCGGTGTGGGCCATGACGAGGTCCTCCGCGTTGCGCCGCACGCGGACCAGATCGCCCTGGGCCAGGGTGAAGGACCGCTGCCCGTCGATGGTCAGGCGCACCTCGCCCCGCTGCTCCTCCACCGCGACGCAGAGTTCCTCGTCGCAGGGCAGCACCATGGGGCTGAAGGTATTGAGAAAAGGGCACACGGGCGTGAGGCAGAAGGCCTGCATGTCCGGGTGCACCAGCGGCCCGCCAGCGGAGTTGCCATAGGCCGTGGAGCCCGTGGGCGTGCTGATGATGAGGCCGTCGGCGCGCATGGCGCCCACGCGCTCGTCCGCGCGGGACACGGCCAGGCGGATGAGCCGGGCCATGTCGCCCCGGCTGACCACGACGTCGTTCACGGCGACGCCGGAGCACAGGCTCTGCGCGCCGCGCAGCACCTCGTAGCGCAGGCACATGCGCCGCGAAACGCGGTAGTCTCCCGCCAGCAGGGCTTCCAGGCGCGTGCGCCAATCCGCGGCGCCCTCGGCCAAAAAGCCCACGCGGCCGAGGTTGAGGCCGAGAAGCGGAATGCCGAGGCCAAGGCAGGCGCGCGCAACGCCGATGAAGGTGCCGTCGCCGCCGAGGACCAGCACCATGTCCCAGGGCTTGCCGGCCGGGGGCGGACAGGAGTCGAGCCCGCCGCACACGTTGTGCTCGCACAAGGTGGCGCCTATGCCCCGCTCCTCCAGCCAGGCCACGATGTCGCTTCCAAGGCCCCTGGCCATTTCGTCGCCGGTGCGCAGCATCACCAAAAAGGAACGTTTTTCTTCACTCATGCGCGGACCCTAGACAAATCCGCCTAAACATTCAACACATCCCGGCCAATACGAATTCTACGGAAAGTTGGATTATTTTCACCGATACCCCTAAAGTAATTTAACGCCCCGACCGAAAAGGGATCAGCGAGGAGTGTATGTGATGAATGCCCAGCCAGTGAATGTACGCCTTATGCTGCGCACTTACGGAAAGCAGCTGACAAGCGCCAAGCGGCTGGCCCGCTTCAAGCGCGCGTTGTCCCTTTCCGGCGCGCAGGACATGGTGAGCATTTCGCGGGAGGCCAGACGCAAGGAACTGGTGGAGCGCATATCACAAGAGGTCATTGAAAATCTTCTGGTAAACGGGCAAGACAACCCTGTGGTCAACAAGGTGCTTGCCACGCTGGAACAAGAATTGGGCGAACGGGTGCTCTTCGACTACCCACTCGATGGCGGAGAGGTGCAGATTCTGCGCGAAACCGCGCAAGGCCCCCAGGAAGTCGCCCAGGATGAAAAGATGCGCATCATGCGCAGAGTTTGGGAAATAACCATGAGCAGTGTTGACGAGACGATGCTTTAGACCCTCAAAACAGGGGGGAGAAAAATGGAAATCAAGAAGTTGTATGGCGATGTGAACGCATACGCCTCGCAGAGCGTGCAGGAAACACAGCGCGTGCAGCAGGACCAGGCCACGCAGGACGCCACGGCCGCCAAGCAGTCGGGCGATACTGTTGCCCTCTCCGCGCAGGCCAAGCTGCTCGCCACCACGGTGAGCACCGCCAGCACCTCGCCGGACACCCGCGCCGACAAGGTCCGCAGCCTCAAGGAGCAGGTGCAGGCCGGCACCTACAAGCCGGACATCCGCAAGGCCGCGACCAACCTGCTGCGCGACGAAGTGAGCCTGACCAAGTAACGGCGCCCGCAAGCCCCCCTTGCGCGGCGTTGGCGGCCAGGCCACCTCTCGACCACGCGGAGCAGCGCACAGCCCACAAATAAAATAAAAGCCCCTGCCGACGCGAAATCGGCAGGGGCTTTCTTTTTGCTGGAACCGGCGGCTACTGCGGCTCTGGGGCCTCGGTGGGTGCGGACACCAGGCGGTAATGCGTGGGCATCTTCGAGTCCACCTGCGGGGCCTGCAGGCCAATGCGCGCCTTGGTGTTCAAAATGATGGGACCGGAGAGGTTCAGGGTGGTTTCCTCGGGCTTGTTGCGGGGAATGGTCACCGTCACAAGCACCGCGATCTGGCGGAGGTTCTCCACGCGCAGAATCTTCTTCTCGGCCTGCTCAAGCTTCACGTTGTAGTCGGGGTAGAAGGGAAAGGGGTCGGCCACAAGCAGCCCGAGACCGGGGTCGGTCACGCACTGCAAGAGCAGAAACGGCGAACTGTCGCGCACGGGAATGAGCACGAACTCGCGCTTGTCGTCCAGGCCGATGAGACCGTGCGGAAAATACAGCACGGAATCGCGCGCAACTTCCCGCTCGCCCAGCTTGGTCTGGATTATGATTTTTTTTGTTCTTCCTGCCATAACGACGCCGCTGCAAGCAGATCCTGCTCGCTGGCCTGAAGGGCCAGGCTGTTCTGTTCCTTGATCTTGAGATAAACCTCTTCCCGGTACACCGTCATGTCCTCGGGCAGCTCCAGGCCAAGCTTGATCTGCTTGCCCTGGATGCTCAGCACCTTGAGCTTGATGTTGTCACCCAGATAAAGGCTCTCTCCGGGCCGCCTGGTGAGGATGAGCATAATTCCTCGAAAATCGCCTGTGGGTTCTCTGGCCGCGCCGCACGGAAATGCGCGGCTTGAAAAGACGCTAGCCTATGGCCGGGGGAAATGTCCAGCACGATGACTGGATTCCCGCGCATTCCCTCTCTTCTTCCGTGAGGACTGCACGCCTAGATGTAATCCATGAGGCTCATCTTCATGATCGTGGACGAGGACTTGAGCACGGCCTCGTAAGCGGTCTCCTGCTGCGTCAGCTTGGTCAACAGCGATGTCAGGTCGATGTCTTCCACCGAGCTGAGCTGGGAAGTGACGCTGTCCGTCAGGTTGGTCAAAATCGTCTTGGTCGTGGAGAGCCGGTTTTCGCGGCCGCCAACGCTTGCCAACGCAGTGGTGATCTGCGTCTGGGCGAGCTTTAGGCTGTCCAGGCACTGGGATATGCCGGTCTGGTTGTTCGTTTCCAAAAAGGCGACAAGGTTGCCGACCGTCTCGAACATGTTCTTGGTCGCCGTGCCGCCGTTGCTGGTGTAAAGGCTGGAGCTTCCGCCAAATAGGGACGAGGTGTTGCTGCTGGTGACGGAGAGCCGGTTGCCGTTGGCGTCCAGCACGGCGCTGGGGCTCTGGTAGATGCCGCCGAAAATATCCTTGCCCACGTCGTTGATCTGCACGGTTTCGCTGGCGCTGATCCTCAGGCTCACATCGGCCGTGTTCGGGGTGATGACGAACTGCTGGCCTGCATGGAGCAGGTTCGAACCATTGGAGGTCAGGGTCAAAAGACCGCCGGTGGCGATGTCGAGGGTGGTGGAGTTCGACGTGGCGTCCGCGGCGACGGTGTTGCCGGTGATCCAATTCTGGCCGTTGTCGATGCTGTACGAGTACTCGATGTTGCCGCCCATGGTCGCGTCGTTGTCGATGCGCACCAAGGTGTTGCCGGAAAAGGAACCGCGCGCCATGGCCGAAACGAACTTCGAACCCGTGCCCGTGCTGCTGACCGTCGTGGCCGTCGCATCCGCGTCGTCGCCCTTATAGATCGCCGTGGGCCTTATCCACATCCAGGTGCCGGAGTTGTAGGAGGAGTTGCTGGCCGCGGCGATGGTGATGTCCGTATCGTGTGCGAAAGAAATGGACGTGCCGCTGTCGGGCATGTTGACCGTGATCTTGCCGCCGGCGTCGACGGAGAGGGAGCCGTCCTTGTAGGTGCGGCCGCCGTCCGTGCTGTAGCGCACGTCGCAGTCGCTCATGTGCACCAGCGAACCGCTGCTGGCGTTGCTGTTCACAAACTGCACCAGCACCGTGGTGGAGCTGCTGCCGCTGATGCTGAAGCTGTTGCTGGCGGAAAGGGAGGCGTTGTTCGTGGTCATCCACAAAGACTGGACGAAGGCGTCCGCATCGGTGCTCTGACCGGCGTAGAGGCTCTTGTCCTGATACTTCGTGTTGGCCAGAGCCACGAGCTGCTGATAGATCTGACGCGCCTCGTAGGCGACCTGCGTGCGGTTGTCGGCCGTCATGGTGCCGGTGGCCGCCTGTTCCGCAAGGCCCTTCAGCTTGGTCAGCAGCGTGGAGACAGAGGTGAGCGTGCTGTCCGAGGAGGAAAGCCACCCCTGGGCCGTGCTGACGTTTGTCGAATACTGCGTGTAAGAGTCCAGCGTGGTGCGCAAATTCAAAATGGTGGCGGAACCGGTTGGATCGTCCGACGGCTTGTTCACACGCTTCTGCGAAGACGACTGCTCGTTCAGTTCGGTCAACGCGGTCAGGTTGTTGTTAATGTAATCAACCGACTGCGTGTACATCATCTTTGTGGAAACGCGGAGCATAACCGTCCTCCTCTGCTCTTAGGACTTGAGGCCAAGCAGGGTTTGAAACATCGCGTCGGCCGTGGTGATGAGCTTTGCCGCGGCCGTGTAGGCGTGCTGGTACTTGATGAGATTCGTCATCTCTTCATCCAAGTTCACGCCGGAAATGGCCTGCTGCTGGTCGTCAAGGGCCGAGGACAAGGTCTTCGTATACGAATACTTATACTTGGACTGCGAGGTATCGGCGCCGACAACGCTGACCAGGCCGCTGTAATAGCCGCTGAGGGACTGGCTGACCGTGCCGTTGCGCAGCGTGGTGATGTCGACCTTGGTAGTCAACAAATCCGCAATGGCCTTGGCTGTGGTGCTGTCGCCGCTGTTGGTTTGCCCCGCCCCGTCCACGTGCCCGGCGCATATGTTGTTTGAATTTGTCGTCACGGCCGAGTTGAGCCCAAGGTCGCTGGCCGAGGAACCTGTGAAATACGTGTTCAGGCCAAGGGCGGCATAGAGTCCGGTGGTGTCCGTGCCCAGGTTGAAGGAGTAGCCCTCCTTGGCGGAGATGGACAGCTTGTGGTTCACGATGGTGGCGGTCAAATACGTGCCGTAGGTCTTGTTCACCGCGCTGCACACGTCTTCAAGGCTGTTCGTGGCGGGATTGAAATTCATGCTCGAGGCATTGGAGCTGAAGTCGAGCGCCCCGCCGGTGACCTGCAACCCGGTGCTGTTGTTGTAAATGTACATGAAGGCGCTGCCCGAGGTGAGCTTGCTGGCATATGCAAGCCCGGAGCTGTTGCTGCCAAGGGCCATGTTGTCGTGCTTCGTGGAATACGTGCCCGAGGCATTGCTGAGGCGCGTCAGGCCGGCGCCCTGGCTGTGCGCGCGGTTGACCTCCCACGCCAGGGAGTTGGCGATGGCGTCGAGCTTTTCCTTGTAATTGCCAAGGTAGTCGTTCTTGTAACTGCACAGGGCGGAAAGCGTGCCCCCCGTCATGCGCGAGGTGTCCTGCTCGCCGGAGGCATTGGTGAAGGGGGTGATGTTCTCCTTGGTGGAGGTGTTGGAGTTCCAGTAAAGCCCCTTCATGGGCGTAATGGTGAACTTGTCGCCCGCGGTGAGGTTGGTGGTGGGCACGCTGGTGGAGTCTGTAGAGCTGCCGAACCAGATGGAAAGTTCGCCCACAGCCGTGGCGGTGTCCTTGGTGCGGGCGCTATAGTGCTGCTCGTTGCCGTCCGCATCCTTGAGCCAGGTCTTGCCGCCGTCCACGCTGACGCGGAACTGCGCCGCGCCGGCGCCGCTCGAAACGTTTCCGCCCGAGACAACTTCAAGGGTGTACGACTGCGTGTCGTCGCCGCCAAAATAGATCTGCCCGTCGAAGCTGGAGCCTGCGGTAAGGGCGGTGGTGGCCTGGGGGCCGTCGTAGGATATGCTGAAGTACTCCGAACCGGACACAAGGGTCTGGCCGGACTTGGTGGTGATGCTGACGCTGCCGTCGCTGTTGGAAATGTAGTCGATGTCCATGTAGCCGGCCAGGGTGCGCACCAGCGCGGAGCGGGAATCCTGCAAGCTGCTGGTGTCCGCCGAGGTGGAGGCTATCTGCTTGTTCAGCGCGGAAATCTGCTTCAGGGTCGAGTTGACCGAATCCACCTGCTCCGTAATGGCTGCGTCGGCCTGCTGCGCCTGGGTGGTCAGGTCCGTGTACATGGACTTCAGGGTAGAAACGAGGGTTTGGCTGCTGGTCAACACGGTATTGCGGTTGCTGGCGCTGCTGGTGTTCCCGGTCAGATCGGTCCAGGCGGAAAAAAACTTGCCCAGCGTATTGGAAAGGCCGTAGCCGGAGGTCTCGTTGAACAGACTCTCGGTGTTGGAGAGATTGGTGTACAGGGACTCCCAGCGGTCGCGCATGGTGGCCTGGTCGTAATACTGGTTTTCAATGTACTGGCTGTAAGAGCGCTGGATGCCCTCGGCCCAGACGCCAGTGCCGATGCTGCCGCCCGAGCTGTCGATGTAGTACGACTCGGCAAAGTTGACCGTCTTGCGGCTGTAGCCGTCGGTGCTGACATTGGCGATGTTTTCGCTGGTGACAGAGATTGCGGTCTGGGCGGCTCCGAGAGCGAGCTTGCCCGTGTTCATTATGCCGCTGAGGCCCGACATTTACAGCCTCCCGTGGAACACGCTGGCTTGCGGCTGCAAGCTCTTGGCAAAACGGCCGCGGCGTGAGTACAGGTCGGACTTGCCCGGCTCGATGGCCTGGTGCAAATGCTTCAGAAGCTTCAGGCTCTGGTCGTACAGGCCCATGGCGAGCTGGCGGTTCTTGTCCGCCTGGATGGCGCACATCTGCTCCGCGCGGTCCAGATCCTGAAGCAGCACGCTCAGCATCTCGGCGTCATCGCCTGTCAGCTCCTGCACCACCTCGCGCACGCGCTTTCTACCGGGGTAGGCCGCGTGGATGATGGCGCGCAGGGACTGCCGCTCCAGCGCTATCTGGCGCATGAGCTCCTGGATGGAAAATTCAAGGGTGCTGACGTTGTGCGGCCTGCGCTCGCACAGGTCGGCAAATTCTTCTTCCAAAAGGGAGGACAAGAGCGCCAGCGCACGAATCTGCCGGGACAAATTTTCCTGAATGCTCCTGATCATCGTGCTCCCCCTCCTGATCGCGGCCGCTTCGGCTCTTGAATTACGTTTTTATTCAAGGATGTTATAAAAATTCTCTAACGGTTCAGCCGTGGAATGAAGACCACGGCCTACCCGATGGTTGCAAGTTTGCGGCCAGTGCCGGCTCGGGTCATCCGCCCGGTCTGGCCGTAGATGATTCCCTGCTCCTGCCCCGTTGCCGCGCCAGCTCCGCCGAAGCCGGAGGCGCCGTAGCCGCTCGCCGCGGCCGCGCTTTGGGCCGTTGCCTGGGCCATGGTCTGGGATGACGATTGCGCCGTCGTTTGCGCCGCGCTGGGCTGCACGCCGTTCACAAGCTGCCGGTGGTCGTAGTCGGCCTCAATGCGCTTGGCCAAGGTCTCCACATCCGCCATCACGTCGCCCGGCACCGAGGCCGGACGCTTGGGAGCGCCGCCCGCGGAGGAGCCCAGGGAGAGGCTTCCGTTGGCCCGCGGCGAGGTTATGGTCGGGGTGCTTTCCGGCGCCTTGCCGATTGTCTTCTTGGCGGAAACCGCCGTGCCCGACTGTCCGCCCGCGCTGCCCATGGGCCGTAGGGGCGCCGGGTGAGAGGGACGGTCCAGGGTGCCGCTGACAGTTGACGGCGTGCCGCTGGTCTTGGTCAGGTCCACGGCGCCGACGGCGCTCTTCGCGGGCACGGCGCCCGTCTTGGAGGCCTCGGCCTCGGCCTTGGCCGCGGCCAGGGTGTCGAGCCCGGCCTTGCCGGTGATCTTCGTGGTGTTCTTGAGCTTGTCCTTGAGCTGCTTGTAGAGCATGTCGCCCAGGCCTATGCCGCCGTCTCCCGCCATCTTCTCCGCAAAGTCGCGGTCGAACATGGAGCGGTACATGTCCTCCTGGGGCGAGTGCATGAGCCCGCTCTTGGGAATGGTGGCGCGCATCTGCTCCCACATCTTGCTGATGAACACGGCCTCGAAGTCCGTGCAGGCCTTGCGCAGCTTCTGCTGCGAGTTCTGGCCAGGCGTCAGGTCGCCCTTCAGACGGTCCACCTGCTGCCGCAAGGCCAGCAGCTCGCTGTCCTGGGCCTTCTTGGCGGCCAGGGAGGCGTCTTGGGCGAAATCGGCCATGGCTACAAAACCTCCAGGTCCGCGTGCAGAGAGCCCGCCGCCTTGAGCGTGCGCAGGATGGAGATGAGGTCGCGCGGGGTTGCGCCGACGGAATTGAGGCCGTCCACAAGCTCCTGCAGGGTCGCGCCCTCCATGAGCAGCAGGCGGTTGTTCTGCTCCTTCACCTTCACGTTGGTCTGGGGCGTGGTGACGGTTTGCCCCTGCGAGAACGGCCCGGGCTGGCTCACCTGCGGCGTCTCGGCCACAACGATCTGCAAATTGCCGTGGGCCACGGCCACCTTGGTCAGGCGGACGCTGCCGCCAAGAACCACGGTGCCGGTCTTCTCGTCCACAACCACGCGGGCGCGGGAGTCGGGCGAAACATCCAAGTTCTCCAGCGAGGCCATGAGCGGCACAAGGTTGTTCTGGAACTTCGGGGGAATGGTCATCTGGATGGTGGAGGCGTCCGTGGCCTTGGCGTAAGAGCCGCCCACCGCGCCGTTGATGCGCTTCACCACCTGCATGGCGGTGCCGAAGTCCGGCGTGCCGGAAAGGTTGATGGTCAGCCCGTCCTGTCTGTTGAACTGGAAGGGCACCTCGCGCTCAATGGTGGCGCCGTTGGGCATGCGCGCCACGGTGGTGATGTTCTTCTGGGCCGTGGCGGCCTGCCCTTCTGCGGAGTAGCCGCCGAGGGTCAGGGAGCCCTGGGCCACGGCGTAGACGCGGCCGTCCAGCCCGCGCAGGGGCGTCAACAGCAGCACGCCGCCCAAAAGGCTCTTGGCGTCGCCCATGGAGGACACGGTCACGTCGATGGTGGAGCCGGGCCGGGCCGAGGACGGCATCTTGGCCGTGACCATGACCGCGGCGGTGTTCTTGGGCTTCAGCGCCGTTGCGGAGACAGAGACGCCCATCTTCTCCAGCATGTTGGCCAGGGAGCGGATGGTGAACTCGGAGGTGGAGCCGTCGCCCGTGCCGGAAAGGCCGACCACCAGGCCGTAGCCCACCAGTTCGTTGCTGCGCACGCCGGAGAAGCTGGCGATGTCCTTCAGCCGCACGGCGTTGGCCGGAGCCACGCCTCCAAGGATGAAGAGCGTGAGACATAAAAGGATGACAGCCAGGATGCGCATTCTCTCGCTCTTGCGGCTGCGTGTGAGTGTTCCGTACTGCATGTGGACCTCCAATGGGCACAGGACCTAGAACGGCCAGACGTTGTCGATGATCCTCGACAGCCAGCCGCTGCGCTGCTTGTCCGAAAGCTCGCCCTGGCCGTAGACTTCGATGCGCGCATCCGCCAGGGAGGAGGACGGCACGGTGTTCTTGGAATCGATGTCGCGCTGGCGCACCAAGCCGCGCACCACGAGAATCTGCGTCTCGGCGTTGATGCGGATTTGCCGCGCGCCCTCCACCTGCATGACCTTGCCGGGCAGCATGCGGATGACGCGGGTGGCCACTGTGGCGGTGAGGGTGGACTCGGCCTTGGTCTCGCCCGTGCTCGTCAGCGAACTGTCGCTGGTGGTGTTCACCCCCGCCCCAAGGCCCAAGGCGCCGGGAACCACGCCGCTGGCGACCTTGTAAGCTCCGCCGGGCTTGGCCGTAACGGAGTAAAGGTTGCTGCTGGTCTTGGTGGCCGTGGTGTTGGCCTTGTGCTTGCCTGTGGTGGTCTCGGTCACGGTGACCATGACGATGTCGCCGACCTTGTTGGCGCGGTTGTCGTCAAACAAGAAGTCCGACTGGCCGGCCTCGAAGAGCGAACCGGGATTGTTCACCGGCTCCGGCTCGATGTTGTTCAGCTGGGTGAGCACCGGCTCGGGCATGGGCTTTTGCTCCGCCGCACAGCCGCCAAGGGCGGCAAGAAGGATGATGGCCGGAATACGCTTCTTCATGGTCTATACCTCGATGTTTGGCCGCGTCAGAAGGTCCTAATGGACCACCACGGTTTCCGCGTCCTGGACGATGGCCATGATCTTTCTGCCACTTTGCAAATTACGGACCTGGAGCTTTTGCCCGACGCCGGCGTCGGACATGGCCTGGGCCTTGACCTGAAGGCGGATGTTGTCGCCCTCGTACACAAGATTCACCTTGTCGCCCTTGGCGATGACCGGCACGGGCTCTATGTCCGAGAGCCGTATGACCTGGTCCACGCCGACGCTTCTGACCATGCGCCAGGGGCCGCCGGTGCCGTCCCAGGCATTGTCGTTGAAGGCCAGGTTGCGGCGCTTGAACTGCACATGGGCCGGGTTCACGGGATCCAGGCGGTTCAAGGGCCGCACGGGCACGGGCAGGGCGCGCCACACGTTGACGAAGGCCGAGGCGGCATAGCGCTTGACGGACTTGCCGTCGTGGCTCTTGACCTCGAACAGCAGGTTGACCCGGCCCGGCTTCAACTCGTTCGAGGCCTGGATCTCCAGCTTGTCGTGCTCGTTGGGCAGAAAAATATAATCCGGGCCGTGCACGTCCTTCAGGTCGATGTCTCCGCTGAAGGCCGGCCCGCGCGCCGTCAAAAAGTCGACAACACGCTGTGTCAGGTCCAGGCCGTCGACGACCTTGCCGCCGCGCTGCACGACGAGCTGCAAGGGCAGGACGCACGTCCCGGCCAGGTCTTCCGCGTGGAAGCGCAGCATGGCCAGCAGCCGCTCGCGCGAGAGCGCGGTCTGGTGCCCCGGCCGCTCCGGAGAGTTCCACAGGGGCCTGGCGGCAAGCTCCTTCCATGCGCTGGGGCTTATGGAGCCCTGGGGCACGGCGATTTCGCCCAAAAGCACCTTGGGGCCCTGGACGCAGGCCGCGTTCCTGATCTGCAGCCACCAGCCCTGGCGCGTCTCCAACGCCTGGGCCGGGCCGGCCAAAAGAAGCACGCAGGCCGCCACGGCGAAAAGGGCGAAAAGCCCCCTGCCCATAGCCGTCTTTCGCGCTGTGCCGCTGGCGATCATTGTCCCCTGCTCCCTTTTAGCGCTTCACGTTGATGGCGGTCTGCAGAATGGTGTCCGAGGTGGTCATGGCCTTGGAGTTCACCTCATAGGCGCGCTGGCCGATGATGAGCCCGACCATTTCGTCGACCATCTCCACGTTGGAGGTCTCCAGGTAGCCCTGGGCCAGGGTGCCGAAGTTGGTGTCGCCGGGGGTGCCCTGGGTGGGCGCGCCGCTGCCGTCGGTCTCGACGTAGAGGTTGCGGCCCGTGGCCTTGAGTCCGGCCGGGTTCACGAAGTTGTAGATGGGCAGATCCGCGCCCGCGATCTCCTTGCCGCTGGTGTCCAGGGCGGAAATGCGGCCCTTTTCAGAGATGGTCAGGGTGCTCGTTTCCGTGGGCACGGTGAACTCCGGCTGCAGCGGGTAGCCGTTGGCGTTGACGATGCGCCCGTTGTTGTCGAGCTTGAAGTTGCCCGAGCGGGTGTAGACGTCGTTGCCGTTCTGATCGAGCTTGAAGAAGCCCTGACCTTCGATGGCGATGTCGAGCGTGTTGCCGGTGTTCGAGAAGCTCCCCTGAGAGAAGAACTTGTGCACGGTCACCGGGCGCACGCCCATGCCGACCTGGTAGCCGGTGGGCAGGCGGTTGCCGCCCTCGTTCAGGGTGCCGGCGACGCTGAGCGTCTGATACATCAGGTCTTCGAACTCGGCCCGGCTTTTCTTGAAGCCCGTGGTATTCACGTTGGCAAGGTTGTTCGAGATGACGTCGATGCTTGTCTGCTGCGCGACCATGCCTGTGGCGGCGGTCCAAAGTGAGCGCATCATATGGCGTTATCCTCCTGCGTAAAGCCGGGCCTAGCTGACCTGGCCGACCTTGTTGATGACGAGAGACTCCATGCCGTCCGTGGTGGTCATGATCTTTTGATTGATCTCGAAGGCACGCTGGGCTTCCATCATGTTCACCATTTCGGAGACGATCTCCACGTTGGACTTTTCCAAATAGCCCTGCTGCACGCTGACCCCCTCGGCGGGGATCTCGGTGGCGCGGCTGCCCTTTCTCAGTTTGAACAGGTTCTTGCCCTGCTTTTCCAGCGACTTCGGGTCGGACACATTGACGATGTCGAGGGTGCCGATGTCGTCGCCGTCGGCGGTGATGCGCCCGTTGGAGTCGATGCTGATCTTGTTGTCGCGGGGCAGCGTCAGGGCGCTGCCGCCTCCCAGCACCTCGTAGCCCTGCTCGGTTATCAGCCTGCCGTCGCTGGCGAGCTGAAAGCTGCCGCTGCGCGTGAGCATGTCGCCCTCGGGCGTGCGGACCTTGAGATAGCCGTCGCCCACAAGGGCGACATCCAGGGGGTTGCCCGTGGCCTGCATGGAGCCCTGGCTCTGGTCGGAGTACTGGCCGCTCAAACGCGGGCGGGCCTGTACGTAAGCTCGGGGCCAAATTTCATCGGCACGCAGGTTCTGACGGTCGTCCGTCAAATAATCCGTCGCCAGGCGCTGGAAGGTGTCTTGGAAGGCGTACGCGTCCTTTTTGAAGCCCGTAGTGTTCACATTCGCCAAATTGTTGGTGATTGTGTTGAGGCGAACCTCATTGGACATGGCTCCGAAGAGCGCGCTGTACATACTTTCGCGCATGGAATCCTCCTGGTCTGCGGCCACTGATGCAAAGAGCGCGCCAGGATTTTTCGTCCATCCGATCCAAGCGGGCCGCACCTGGTGCAGGATGGCGCGGCATGCCCGCGAAGGCTTGTAAATATTCTGCTAGCCAAAGATTGGTTTTTCGTTGACAAGGTACTAAGGCCCGACTAGATAGGCCGTGCGGGCGGGTGTAGCTCAATGGTAGAGTACGAGCTTCCCAAGCTCGGTGTTGCGGGTTCGATCCCCGTCACCCGCTCCAAGGCCTCAAGGATTCGACCGCCTGTACCTCGCCGGTTCCCGAGATATGGTGGGCCTTTTGGTCCACTTTTTTGTTTGTATTGGAACCGCTAGCTAAAGACGGTTTGTAAATGACGCGCTCACCCCTGTTAGAACGGCTTACCGGGATCATCACCCCGGCACTGGAACCTTTGGGCGTCACGCTCTGGGGCGTTGAATTCGCCTCGGCTGGCAGCCGCATGGTTGTGCGCGTGTATATCGACGCCGAAAACGGCGTCAGCATCGACTCCTGCACGAGAGTGAGCCGGGCCCTTGGCGCTGTGTTTGAAGCCGAGGACGCCCTGCCCGGCGCTTACGTGCTTGAGGTCTCCTCCCCGGGGTTGGAACGCCGCTTCTTCTCCGCCGCGCAAATGGCCGCTTTTGTGGGCCGCGTGGTGGATTTGCGGCTGTACGAGCCCCAGGACGGACGCAGACACCTGCGCGGAGAGCTCAAGGCCGTCGAGGGCGGCGACATCAGCGTGGACGAGGCCGGCGTGGTGACACGCGTGGCCTTTGAACGTTTGAAGGGCGCGCACCTAGTGCATGAATTTCCCGAGGTTGGACTGGCGGCCAAATAGCCGCGCACCAGCCGCCGGAGACACACGTTTTTTGGACGGGCCGCAGACGGCCCCGTAAGGCAGGCCGCACAAAACGGCCCCAATTGGTAATTAGGACGCAGAATCTCGCGCCGGACAACGCCCACGCGGCACCGGCGGCACCGGAGGGAGCGCCATGAGTTCAGAGCTGAAGAAAGCAATCGACCAGATCAGCAAGGATCGCGGCATCGACCGCGACCTGCTTATCGACACCCTGGAAGAGGCCGTGCGGTCCTCCGTGGCCCGCAAGTACGGCGAGCAGATGGACATCGAGGTGAATTTCAACGAGGAACTGGGCGAGATTCAGGTCTACCAGTTCAAGGTCGTGGTCAGCGAGATCAACGACCCCGTGAGCGAGATTCTGCTGGATGAAGCTCGCGAGCACGACCCGAACATCTCCCTCGACGACGAAATGGGCTTCAAGGTCAACATCGAGGACCTGGGCCGCATCGCCGCGCAGAGCGCCAAGCAGGTCATCATCCAGCGCATGCGCGACGCCGAGCAGGAGATCATCTTCGAGGAATACCGCGACCGCAAGGGCGAGATCGTCTCCGGCATCGTGCAGCGCCGCGACCGCACCGGTTGGATCATCAACCTGGGCCGCACCGAGGCGCTGTTGCCGAAGGAAGAGCAGATCGCCCGCGAGCGCTACAAGCGCGGCGACCGCATCCAGGCCTATATTATTGAGGTGCAGAAAGAGTCGCGCGGACCGCAGATCGTGGTCTCCCGCTCGCACCCGGACTACATGGGCGCGCTCTTTGCCCGCGAAGTGCCCGAGGTTTACGACGGCACGGTCAAGATCATGGGCGTCGCCCGCGATCCCGGCCTGCGCGCCAAGGTGGCCGTCACCTCCCGCGACCGCGACGTCGATCCCGTGGGCGCCTGCGTCGGCATCCGCGGCTCGCGCATCCAGAACATCGTGCAGGAGCTCAAGGGCGAGCGCATCGACATCGTCGTGTGGAGCCCGGACATCGCCGTGTACGCCCAGAACTCCCTCTCCCCCGCCGTCATCAGCCGCATCATGGTCGATGACGAGGAGAAGACCCTTGAAGTGGTGGTGCCGGACGACCAGCTCACTCTGGCCATCGGCCGCAAGGGACAGAACGTCAAGCTCGCCGCCCATCTGCTCGGCTGGAAGATCGACATCTTCACCGAGAGCCGCTACGGCGAACTGAACGCGGACAAGAAGGGCATGGACCAGCTGGCCAGCGTGGCCGAGGTCAGCATGGACGCCTTCATTTCCGCCGGACTTGAAACCACCGCCCAGCTTGTGAGCGCCGACGAAGAGCAGCTTCTCAAGGTGGAAGGCATGACCCCGGAGAAAATCCGCGACATGCGCGCGGCCATCAATATCCTCGGCCTTGCGCCCGCGCAGGGTGAGGAAGAAAAGACCGCCGAGTAGGCGGGTGCGAATGTGAACGGCCAGCCAGAAGGCGATGGGCCCATCCGCACGTGCTGCATCTGCAGACGTCGGCTGCCCAAGGCCGAACTGCTCCGGCACATCCGGGGCGTGAGCGAAAACGGGGAAGGGCTGGTGCCCGATCCCCGAGGCAAAATGCCCGGCAGAGGGCTTTATGTGTGCGGCCAGGCCGAATGCCGCGAGAGATTTCTCCGCTACGGGGACCGGCGGAAGAAGCGCTAACAAGGGGAACGTGAATGGTGACAAAGCTCAAGGTGAAGGACCTGGCGACCGAACTTGGCATCGGTCACAAGGAGATCCTGCAGCATCTGCGGGACATGGACATCCAGGTCAAAAGCTTCATGAGCACCCTGGAGGATGACGAGGCCGACCGCCTCAGGCAGTCGCTGCGCGGAACGCCTTCCGCCCAGACCGAAGTGGTGCGCCGTCAGGTGCAGCCCGGCGTCATTGTGCGCAGCCGCAAGGCCAAGCACGGCGCGGAGGAACACCACGAGGAGCCCGCCGCCACGCCCGAAGCCCCTGCCGCCCGCGAGCCCGAGGCTGAAGAAGCCCCGCACGTCACGCGCATAATCAGCGAGCCCAAGGCGACGGAGCCGGAAACGGCCCCCGAGGCCGCTGCGCCCGAAGCCCCGGCTCCCGAGGTCAAGGCTGAAGAGCCCAAGAAGCACGAGGCCGACGAACCTGCTCCGGCCAAGGTGGTGCGCCGCGCCGCCGAGCCCGCTGCGGAACGTCCCGCGCGCATCATCCATCGCGAAGAGCCCCAGGCCGAGCCCGAAGCTCCCAAGGCCGAGGCTGCCGCCCCTGTTGCGGAGCCCGTGGCGCCCCCCGCTGCCCCGTCCGCTCCCACCGCGCGCATCATCAGCGAGCCCGTGAAGCCGGCGGTCGAGGCCGCTCAGGCCGAGGAAGCCAAGGCTCCCGCCGAAGCCAAGGCCGAAGAGCCCAAGGCGGCCGAAGCCGTTGCCGAAGTCGCCCAGACGGAAGCAGCCAAGCCCGAAGCAGCCAAGCCCGAAGCGTCCAAATCCGAGGAAGCCAAGGCCGACGCTCCCAAGGACGAAAAGCCCGCCCGCAAGCCCAAGCGCGAGTTCATCGTGCCCGCTGCGCCGCAGGTCCGCATCATTTCGCGTCCCGAACCCGGCAGCACGCCGCCGCCGTCCAGTCAGCCTCGGCGTCCGGAGTTCTCCGCAGGACATGAAGGCGGCGCGCGCCCCTACACTCCGCGCCCGTCCAACATGCCCGCTGGCGGTCCCGGCTACGCGCCGCGTCCGTCCAACATGCCGGCCGGCGGCCCGGGCTATGCCCCGCGTCCGTCCAACATGCCCGCTGGCGGCCCCGGCTACGCGCCGCGCCCCGCAGGCGGCCCTGCTGGCGGTCCCGGCGCTCCGGTCGTTCCGCCCAAGGAAGGCGACGATCGCGCCCGGCGCAAGCCGCATCGCGTTGTGGAGTTCCCCGGCGGCAGCACCGACGAGGATCGCCGCAAGGCCAGCAACACCGCGGCCAAGAAGAAGCCCAGCTTCGCCCCTGCTCCCGTGGTTTCCGAGGACGGCGAGTCGCCCATGCGCCTCAAGTCCAACAATCGCCGCAAGAAGCATCGCGGCGGCATGGAGCAGCGCGAGGAAGTGAAGCCCGTCGGCAAGCGCAAGATTCGCATCGACGAGCATATCCGCCTTTCCGACCTGGCGCACCAGATGGGCGTCAAGGCGCAGGCCATCATCAAGGTCCTGTTCGGCATGGGCATGATGGCCACCATCAACCAGGCCCTGGACATGGACACCGCCACCCTGCTGGCGGGCGAGTTCGGCCACGAGGTGGAGAACGTCTCCTTCGACGAGCAGGAGTTCCTGTCCGTCTCCACGCCGGACACCGCCGAGGACCTGAAGCCGCGTCCGCCCGTGGTCACCATCATGGGCCACGTCGACCACGGCAAGACCTCGCTGCTCGACGCCATCCGCAAGACGAGCATCGCCTCGGGCGAAGCGGGCGGCATCACCCAGCACATCGGCGCCTACCACGTGACCACGAGCCGCGGCGAAGTCGTGTTCCTCGACACGCCCGGCCACGAAGCCTTCACCGCCATGCGCGCCCGCGGCGCCCAGGTGACGGACATCGTCGTGCTGGTTGTCGCCGCCGACGACGGCGTGATGGACCAGACCCGCGAGGCCGTGAACCACGCCAAGGCGGCCAAGGTGCCCATCGTGGTGGCCGTGAACAAGATCGACAAGGAAGGCGCCAACCCCGACCGCGTGAAGCGCGAGCTGGCCGAGTTCGACCTCGTGCCGGAAGACTGGGGCGGCACCACCATCTTCGCCAACGTGTCCGCCAAGCAGCGCATCGGCCTCGACGAGCTGCTGGAAATGATCCTGCTCCAGGCCGAAGTGCTGGAGCTCAAGGCCAATCCGAACAAGGCCGCCAAGGGCCACATCGTTGAGGCCAAGCTGGACAAGGGCCGCGGACCTCTCGGCACCGTGCTCATCCAGGAAGGCACGCTGAAGAACGGCGACGCCTTTGTCTGCGGCACCGTGCACGGCAAGGTGCGCGCCATGTTCAACGACCAGGGCAAGAAGATCAAGCAGGCCGGTCCGGCCATCCCGGTCGAGATCCAGGGCTTCGACGTGGTTCCCATCGCCGGCGACGAGTTCGTGGTCGTGGCCGACGACAAGGTCGCCCGCCGCATCGCGGAGACCCGCGCGGCCAAGCAGCGCGAGAAGGACATGGTGGGCAAGAGCAAGCTCACGCTGGAGAGCTTCCTGGCCTCCAGCCCCACCAACGAGGCCAAGACCCTCAACCTGGTGCTCAAGGCCGACGTGCAGGGCTCTCTCGAAGCCATCACCGAGGCCGTGAACAAGCTCTCCACCGACGAGGTGAAGATCCAGGTCGTGCACGGCGCCACCGGCGGCCTGACCGAGAGCGACATCCTGCTCGCCACGGCCAGCCAGGCCATCATCATCGGCTTCAACGTGCGCCCCACGGCCAAGGTCAAGGACATGGCCGACAGCGAGCACGTGGAAATCCGTTTCTACGACATCATCTACAAGCTGGTGGGCGAGATCAAGGACGCCATGAGCGGCATGCTCGCCCCCGACATCCAAGAGGTCTACCTGGGCCAGGCCGAAGTGCGCAACATCTTCAGCGTACCCAAGGTCGGCACGGTTGCGGGCTGCGGCGTTGTGGACGGCAAGCTCACCCGCGCGGCCAAGGTCCGCCTGCTGCGCGACGGCGTGGTCATCTACACGGGCGCCCTCAACTCCCTCAAGCGCTTCAAGGACGACGCCAAGGAAGTGCTCAAGGGCTACGAGTGCGGTGTCGGCCTGGAGAACTTCAACGACATCAAGATCGGCGACGTCATCGAAGCCTTTGAAACCAAGGAAGTGGCCCGCACCATCGATTAAGGCGGGGCATTGCCATCGCCCGGAGATGGACTTACATGATCATCGGCGTGCTCACTTTGGAGTTCCGCCTGCACGGCAACGACTCGCTCAAGGGTAAGCGGCAGGTGGCGCAGAGCCTCAAGCAGAAGCTGCGGAACACGTTCAACGTGGCTGTGAGCGAAGTGGACGCCCAAGATGCGCACCAGAAACTGGTGCTGGCGGTGGTGACGGTTTCCGGCGAAACCACGAAGGTGGAAAGCCGATTATCCAAGGCCCTGGCGATGGTGGAAGCCATTTCCCCGGCGGAGCTCGTGCGCTGCAACACGGAAGTGTTCGGCAGCGACGGAGAAGTTGAATGAAGGCCTCAGGTACAAGACGCTCCATACGCATGGGCGACCAAATCCTCCAAGAGCTGGCGATAATGCTCTTGGAGGAAGTGCAGGACCCCCGCCTGGAGCTTGTGAGCCTTTCCGGCTGCAAGCTCAACGCGGACATGAGCATCGCGCTCGTGTCCTTCACCGTGGGCGGCGGCGAGGAACGGCGCAAGCTGGCCCTCGACGGCCTGAACAAGGCCAAGGGGTTTCTGCGCTCCGGCCTGGCCCGGCGCATGAACCTGCGCTCCCTGCCGGATCTGCGCTTCACGCACGACGACTTCCTCGAGGACATGGTCTATGCCAAGCCCGGTCGCGCAGATAGCTGATCTTATCCGCAGGACGGACCATTTCCTGGTGGCCTCGCACGCCAATCCGGACGGCGATGCCATCGGCTCGACCGTGGCCTTGGGTCATATTCTGTCGGCCCTGGGCAAGGACTTCCACCTGTATAATCCCACGGGTCTGCCGCGCCAGTTCGACTGGCTCACCCTGCCCGGCCCCATCCACGACACGCTGACCGGCGCCGAGGCCAACTGGATCTTCGTGCTCGACTGCGGCACGGAAAGCCGTGTCGGCCCGGAACTGCACAAGGTGATGGGCACGCGCCCCATGGCCAACGTGGACCACCACCTGGGCAACCCGAATTTCGGGCAGTTCAACTGGGTGGACGACTCCTACCCCGCCGTTGCGGCCATGATGGCCGACCTGGCCGACGAGCTCGGCGTGCCGCTGACCGGCGCCCTGGCCGAGGCCGTTTACCTGGGCATCGTCACGGACACGGGGTTCTTCACCTTCGACAACACCGATCCCCGCGTCATGGAGCTGGCCGCCCGGCTCATCCGGCTGGGCCTCAAGCCGGGCTACGTCAACGCCAAGATCCGCAACCAGTGGAGCGTGAGCCGTTTTCGGCTCTGGGGCGAAAGCTTCGCCACCACGGAGATGTTCTTCGGCGGCAAGGTGGCCATGGCGTATGTCACCCGCGAGATGATGGAGCGCACCGGCACCACTGCGGCGGACTGCGAAGAGATCGTCAATTTTCTGCGTCGCCTGCGCGGCACCCGCGCCGCCGGCATTCTGCGAGAGGAGCCGGACGGCGCCTTCAAGTTCAGCCTGCGCTCCACCGGCCCGGACAATGTTCAGGCCGTGGCCGCGCTTTTTGATGGCGGCGGGCACCGCAACGCCGCCGGCGGCACCATCGCCGACAGCCTGGACTCGGCCAAAAATCGCCTCGTGAAGGCACTTGGCGAAGGCCTCGGACTGGTGTAGAGGATGGGCAGAAGACGCAAAAGGTCCGACTCGCAGTTGGACGGCCTGCTGGTGCTGAACAAGCCCTCTGGCCCGACGAGCGCGGGTTGCCTGAACAGCATCAAGCACGGGCTCGGCCAGGGCAAGATAGGCCACGCAGGAACCTTGGACCCCTTGGCCCAGGGCGTGCTTTTGGTCCTTTTGGGCCAGGGCACCAAGGTGGCCAGCTACCTGACGAGCGGGGCCAAGGTTTATAGCGGCATGATGCGGCTTGGAATCACCACGGACACCTTCGACATGGAAGGCAAGGTGGTGGAAGAAAAGCCGCTCGACAATATTTCGCAAGAAGATGTGCGGGCGGCCATCCTGTCCTGGAAGGACCTCACGGAACAGGAAGTGCCCGCATACTCCGCGGCAAAGCACGAGGGCAAGCCCCTCTACGAACTCGCCCGCAAGGGTGAGGCTGTGCCGATCAAGGAGAAGCGTATCGAGGTGTATGAGGTCGAACCGCTGGAAATCGAGCTTCCCTTCGCACGGTTCAGGGTACGTTGCCTGGCGGGCACGTACATTCGATCCCTGGTCCACAGCTTGGGGATTCGGCTCGGGTGCGGAGCGGCGCTTGCGCAGCTCACGCGGGAGGCGTGCGAGCCTTACGGGCTCGACGTTTCGTACAGTCTAGACGAGGTTCTTGGCGAACCGGAGCGTTTTGCCGAGCGGGTCATCCCGCTTGCCAAGGCGCTTCCGCATTGGCGCACCATCGCGCTTTCCCCCACTCTGGCCGCCCTGGTGAAAAACGGGGCCTGGCTGCCGGTGGGCGGACCAAGCGGTGACGCGCTCGCGGGGCAACCCGGCGAGCAGGTCATGCTGGTTGAGGAAAGCGGCGAACCGGTTGCCCTGGCGGAGGCGGTTGCCAAGGACGGAGCCTTGCGCTGGACGATCCTGCGCGGACTGTGGCAAGAGGCCACCCCCGCCACCTGAACGGGAAGCTCCCGGCACAACTGTCCGGCTAAAATCCAACAAGCCAGACAAGGAGGATACTGCTGTGGTTATGACGCCTGAAGGCAAGACCAAGGTTATCGAGAGCTTCAAGCGGGCGGAGGGCGATACCGGCTCTCCTGAAGTCCAGGTTGCGCTTTTGACCGAGCGCATCACCTACCTCACGGAGCACTTCAAGGTGCACAAGAAGGACTTCCACTCCAAGACCGGCCTTCTGAAGATGGTCGGCCAGCGCCGCAAGCTTCTCAATTACCTCAAGAACAAGGACATCCAGCGCTATCGTGATCTGATCGAGCGCCTGGGTCTCCGCAAGTAGCAAGAACGTCCGCACGGGCGGGGGCCGCAAGGTTCCCGCCCGCACGGCTTAGACCAGCGGGCGAATCGTCGCCCGCAGACAACCTCAAGCCCAGAAGCACGCGCGGCTCCAGACCCCTTTAGTTGGCTGCGGTAAGCGTTCTTGCGACAACGCAAGAGCCCTTTCCCAAGCCGGCTAAACATCGGGCAAGGAGCGGGCATCTGGGCAACAACCCTTTGGAGGGTTCATGCTCGTACCTCACAACAAGATCAGTCTTTCCACCCGCGCAGGCGACCTGGACATCACGCTCGAGCACGGGCTGATGGCCAAACAGGCCAGCGGCGCCGTGTGGGTCCAGTCCGGCGGCACGGTGGTGCATGTCACCGCCGTCAGCCAGCCCCTGGAAATCGACCGCGGCTTCTTCCCCCTCACCGTGAACTACCAGGAAATGTCTTACGCCGCCGGCCGCATCCCCGGCAGCTACTTCCGCCGCGAGATAGGCCGCCCGAGCGAGCGCGAGACCCTGGTCTCCCGCCTCATCGACCGTCCCATCCGCCCCATGTTCAAAAAGGGCTTCCGCGACGAGGTCCAGATCATCGCCACGGTGCTCTCGGCCGACAGCCACACCAACCCGGACGTGCTGGCCATCACCGGCGCCTCCGCCGCGCTGCACCTTTCGCACATGCCCTTTGAGGGCCCCATCGCCGGCGCCCGCGTCGGCTATGTGGACGGCAAGTTCGTGCTCTTCCCCACTTACAAGCAGATCAACACCGAGAGCACGCTGAACCTGATCTTCGCCGCCACCCGCTCGGCCATCGTCATGGTCGAGGGCGGCGCGAGCTTCGTTTCCGAGGAACTGGTGGCCGAGGCCCTGGAATGGGGCCACAAGCAGCTCATGCCCGTGTTCGACATTCAGGACGAGCTGCGCGAGAAAGTCGGCAAGCCCAAGATCGAAGTGGTTGTGCCCAAGCCCGACGAGGCCATTGTCGCCTACGTTGAGGAGATCGCCACCCCGACCCTGACGGCCGCCTTCGCCATCACCGAGAAGATGGCCCGCCGCGAAGCCAAGGAAATCGCCAAGTCCAAGGCCCTGGAGGCCGTGAGCGAAAAGTTCGCGGAGATCGAGGACGCCAAGAAGCAGGCTTCCGGCATCGTGAACGACCTGGAGAAGAAGATCGTGCGCGAGCGCGTGCGTGTCGAGGGCGTCCGCCTGGACGGCCGCAACACCACCACGGTGCGCCCGCTTTCCATCACCGCCGGCGTGCTGCCCATGACCCACGGCTCGGCCCTGTTCACCCGCGGTGAAACCGCCGCCCTGTGCGTGGCCACCCTCGGCAGCAGCCGCGACGAGCAGCGCATCGAGACCCTCGAAGGCGAGGACACCAAGCGCTTCATGCTGCACTACAACTTCCCCCCGTACTGCGTGGGCGAAGTGCGCATTCTGCGCGGCCCCAGCCGCCGCGACATCGGCCACGGCGCCCTTGCCGAGCGTTCCATCTCCCCCGTGCTGCCGAACCCCGACGAGTTCCCCTTCACCCTGCGCGTGGTCTCCGAGGTCATGGACTCCAACGGATCCTCCTCCATGGCCACGGTTTGCGGCGCCTCCCTCGCCCTCATGGACGCGGGCGTGCCCATCAAGGAGCCGGTGGCGGGCATCGCCATGGGCCTCATGAAGCAGGGCGAGGACTACATCGTCCTCACCGACATTCTTGGTGACGAAGATGCGTTGGGCGACATGGACTTCAAGGTCGCCGGTTCCGCTCGCGGCATCACCGGCATCCAGATGGACATCAAGATCACCACCGGCATTCCCTACGACGTGCTGCGCAAGGCCCTGGCCCAGAGCCGCGACGCCCGCATGCACATCCTGGAGCACATGAACATGTGCCTGGCCGCGCCCCGGCCCCAGCTCTCCCCGCTGGCTCCGCAGATGGAAGTGGTGTTCATCAATCCCGAGAAGATCCGCAGCGTCATCGGACCTGGCGGCAAGAACATCAAGGCCATCACCGCCGAGACCCAGGCCGCCATTGATATCGAAGATTCCGGCAAGGTGGCCATTTTCGCCCCCAACACCGAGAGCATGCAGAAGGCCAAGGCCATGGTGCTCTACTACGACCAGACTCCTGAACCGGGCCGCAACTACCTGGGCACCGTGAAGAAGATTCTGGAAGTGGGCGCGCTGGTCGAGATTCTGCCCGGCGCCGAGGGCATGCTGCACGTTTCCCAGATGGACGTGGAGCGTGTGGAGCGCGTGGAAGACCTGCTGCAGCTTGGCCAGGAAGTGTGGGTCAAGGTCATCGAGCTGGAGCCGGGCGGACGCATCCGCCTGTCCCGCAAGGCTTGGCTCATGGAGCAGGCCGGCCAGGAAGTGAACCTGGACGAGTTCCGCCGTCCGCCTTCCTCCGGCCCCCGCCGTGACGGCGACCGTGACCGCGGTGGACGCGGCGGCGACCGTGACCGTGGCGGACGCGGCGGCGACCGCGGCGGACGTCGCTAGACCATAGCGAAAGCAACTCTAGGCTGCCCCAGGCGCCCGGCCCTTTTTGGAGGAAACCGGACGCTTCGGGGCAGCCTTATTTTTTGTGCGGCAGGGTGAAAAGCTCAGGGCTCGGCAGGAGGGTCGCTGGCGGCCGCGCCGGAATACGGCAGCACGTTCCAGGGCAAACGCTCCTTGGCCCGCTTGAGGGCAAAGGCCTCCACCTCCTGGTGCCACAGGGAGAAATCCTGCAGCAGCGTCACGGCCAGCGGCGTCAGCTCGTAGCCTTTGCGGCCGCTGGCCTTGGCCAGAAGCGGCTCGCCCAGAGCCTCCTCCGTGCTCTTGATGCGCCCCCAGGCCGCGCGGTAGCTCATGCCCAGGGCCTTGGCTGCCTGGTTCAGGGAGCCAAGGCGCGCCACCTGCTCCAGCAATTGGATGCGCCCCAGTCCGAAGAGCATGCGCCCCCCGGTCTCCAGCCACAAATGCACGCGCAGCACTGGCGCGGCGGTTCCAACCCCGGCATCGGCCCCGTTCGTCTTCTTTGCGCTCATGGCACCTCCAGCTTCGGCGCTTGGCGCGCCCCTTTTCTCGTATCAGATATGGCAGAACAAGCGACCGGCGTAAAGAAATTCCGTGCCCGCCCCTTGGCAGGCGTCATTTCGTACCTACTTCCACAAGTTGCGCACACCGAGCACCAGGATATCCATGCAATCAGCCGAACTGACTCAAAATCCCACCCGCCTCATCTGGAACCTCTCCTGGCCCCAGGTGCTGATGATGCTGTTCAACTTCCTCATCGGCTTCGTGGACGTGTGGGTGGCGGGCAAGATCGACCACCGCGTTCAGGCCAGCCTGGGCATCATCACCCAGTCCCTGTTCCTGTTCCTGGTCATCGCCACGGCCGTGGCCGGGGGCGCGGTTGCGGCCATCAGCCAGTCCTTGGGCGCGGGCAAAAAACTCCGCGCGGAGCGCTACATCGGCCTGTGCCTGTCCATCGCCGCGGTATCCGGGCTGGTGTTCCTGGCCATCGGCCTGCCCCTGCGCGACCTGCTGGTGCGCGCCCTGCAGGTGCCCGACGACATCGTTCCCCTGACGCGCTACGTGCTGCAGGTTTTCCTCTACACCCTGCCGCCCTATTACATGATGATCATGCAGAACGCGGTGTTCCGCGCGCGCAGGCAGGTCATGGTGCCGCTGTACACCATGATATTGGTGACACTGGTGAACACCCTGGGCGACCTGGGCTTCGGCCTGGGGCTGTGGGGACTGCCCAACCTCGGCGTCACCGGCGTGGTCTGGTCCACCTTCTCGTCCATCATGCTCGGCGCGGTGTTCGGGCTCTATGTGCTCTGGCGCGACAACACCCTGCGCCGCAAGATCTTCGCGCCCTATTGCTGGGTGCGCCGCGCCTTCCCGTACCTGTTCAAAGTCGCCATGCCCGCTGGATTCATGCAGATCGTCTGGCATTCCGGCTACCTGGTCCTTTTCGCCATCACCGCCAGCCTGCCCAGGGACAGCGTTGTGGCCCTGGCGGGCATGGCAGCGGGGGCGCGCGTGGAGTCCCTGCTCTTTCTGCCCGCCTTCGCCCTCAACCTTACGGCGAGCATTCTTGTGGGGCACCTGCTGGGCGCGGGCAAGCCGGATGAGGCCAAACGCATGGGCCTGCGCATCCTGGCCATCGGCCTGGTGAGCATCGGCATCCTCGCCGCGCTGCTTTGGCCGTTTCTGGGCAACATCGCAGGCTTCATCGCGCCCATGCCGCAGGTCCAGGCCGAGGCAGAAAACTACCTCGTGTACAACGTCCTGGCCATCCCCTTCACCCTCACCACCATGATTCTGGCCGGGGCGCTGGCCGGGGCCGGAGCCACCATATACAACCTCGTGGGCATGGGCCTGGGCACCTGGCTGGTGCGCCTGCCCCTGGCCTATCTCCTCGGACACGTCATCCTGGGCACGGCCACCGGCGTGTGGTTCTCCATGCTGGCCTCACAGGCTTGCCAAGCGGCCATCCTGTTCTACATATTCACCCGAAAGGACTGGCAGCGCTTCGCCATGTCCAAAACCCGGAATGGAAAACACTGATGAGCACCTGCGAAACCTTCGAGCACATCTGTCTGAAGCATCAGGAAGAGTACAAGACCGCCCTGTGCGCCTGCCCTGAGGTCACCTCGGACTACGCCTTTGCCAACCTCTACGGCTGGGCGCCCCACTACGGCCTCAAGTGGCGCTTCGACAACGGGCTGGTGTGGCTGAAGCAGACCCTCGGCCAGGAAATTTTCTGGGCCCCGGTGGGCGATTGGTCCAAGATCGACTGGGCCAAGCTGCCCTGCCTGGCAGGTCCGACGCGCTTCACCCGCGTGCCCGAATCCCTGCTGGCCATCTGGAAGCAGGCCTTCGGCGAACGCCTCCGCGCCACCGAGGCACGCGACCACTTCGACTACGTGTACTCCGTGCCCGAACTCGTCGAGCTCAAGGGCAACAAGTTCCACAAGAAAAAAAATCTGCTGAACCAATTCGAAAAGAGCAACATCTTCGAGTACACGCCCATGCAGGCCGACTGCGTGGAGGAAGTGCTCGACATGCAGGCCGAGTGGCACGGCTGGCAGGAGCACCCCTCGGAAGCCCTGGAGGCCGAGAACGAAGCCATCAGCCGCGTGCTCAAGGTGTTCGACCGCCTGGGCAGCCTGCTCGGCGGCACCATCCGCGTCGGCGGCAAGGTTGTGGCCTACACCGTGGGCGAATGCCTGAACAAGGACACCATGGTCATCCACTTCGAAAAGGGCGACACGCGCTTCAAGGGCATCTACCAGGCCATCAACAATCACTTTCTGGCCGCCCAAGAGGATCGCTTCACCTTTGTGAACCGCGAGCAGGACCTGGGCGACGAAGGCCTGCGCAAGGCCAAGCTCTCGTACAACCCCGTGCACTTCATGCAGAAGTACGATGTGGAACTGGTGTAGCGCAGCGAATATCCCTCCGGGGGCCAAAGGGCACAAGGCCCTCTGGACTCCCACAAGGAAGACGGTAACCTCTACCGCCCACCGCGAAGCCAAGGAGCCTTGCTCCTTGGCTTCGCGGCATGGGGGGTTCCAGGGGGCCTCAGGTCCCATGGCCGCCGGAGGCTCTTCCCGGCACCACGTCCGGCGCTCTTGGGCCGCCGGAGGCTCTTCCCGGCACCACGCCCGGCCATCCCTCGGCATCTCTGGCTTTTGCCGCCACGCCTTGGCGCGGCCATGACGCAACGCCCGCGCCTTCTCGTCCTCGGCCTGGACGGCCTGCCGCTCTCCCTGGCCCGCCAGCATGCCCAGCGCCTGCCGAACGTGTCGCGCCTGCTGCCGCACGCACAGGCCATGCGCGCAGAACTGCCCGAGCTTTCGCCCGTGAACTGGACAAGCTTCTTCACGGCGGAGGGTCCCGGCAGGCACGGCGTGCACGGCTTCACCGTGCTCGACCCCAAGACCTATGCCCTGCGCATTGCCAACTTCAACGACGTGCGCGTGCCGACCATCTTCGACAGGCTGGGCGAGGCCGGGCTTGTCTCGCGCGTTGTGAACCTGCCAAACATGGCCCCGGCAAAGCCGCTGCGCGGCATGCTCATCGGCGGCTTCGTGGCCGAGGACCTCGCCAGCGCGGTGTTTCCGCCTTTTCTGCTGGGACCGCTGCGCGCCGCTGGGTACAGGGTCGAGGGAGACACGACGCGGGGCGCGGCGGAGCCGGAATATCTGCTGGAGCAGCTGCGGCTGTCGCTTGCCGGGCGGCGCGCGGCGCTGAACCTGCTGTGGCCGGATTTGGGCTGGGATTTGTTCGTGTGCGTGCTGACCGAGACGGACCGGCTGTTCCATTTCTTTTTCCCGGCGGTGGAGGAGGAAGACCACCCGCTGCACGCGGCCTGCATGGCGCTGCTTGCGGAATGGGACGGTCTGGTGGGCGAGGTGCTGGAGCGCTACGACGCGCTGCCGGAGCCCAAGGCGCTCTTGGCCTTGGCGGACCACGGCTTCTGCGCGCTGGAAACCGAAGTGGACCTGAACCGGGTGCTCTTGGAAGCGGGCTTCCTGCGGTTGGGCCGCGCCCCGCGCGACGAGTGGGACGCGGGCTGCATCGGGCCGGATGCGCGTGCCTTCGCCCTTGATCCGGGGCGCATCGTGCTGCACCGGGCGGACCGCTTCGCCCGCGGCTGCGTGCGCGAGTCCGAGGCCGCGGGCATCATGGCCGACCTGCGCACCCTGCTTCTGGGCTTGACCTGGAAAGGCCGCCCGGTCATGGAACAGGTGCTGGACGGCCGCGAGCTGTACGGAAGCGAAAACGCGCCGGATCTCATCTGTGTTCCCAGGCGCGGCTGCGACCTCAAGGCGCGCTTTGACCGCGCGGAAGTATTCGGGCATTTTGGCCGCTTCGGCATGCACAGCCCGGACGACGTGTTCTTCGCCGGCACACGGGCCGGCACGAGTGCTGGCACCTGGGGCGGGGCCGAGGTGGCGCGGGTGCGCGATGTGGGCGCCCTGGCGCTGGACTATTTCGGGCTCGGCGGAACGCGCGGGCGGGCCGGGCTTATCCTGTGAGGGGCATTTTGAGCGAGGGGATCTTTTCAATGAGCGGACGTTTCGAGTGAGCATAGATTTCGAGCGGGAGCTGAACCCGGCCCAGCGCGAGGCCGCCCTGCACATGGGCGGGCCGGTGCTGGTCATTGCCGGCGCGGGCAGCGGCAAAACGCGCACCATCGTCTACCGCCTGGCGCATCTGGTGCAGGGCCACGTCTCGCCGGAGAACATCCTGCTGCTCACCTTCACCCGCCGCGCCAGCCAGGAAATGCTGCACCGCGCGGGCCTGGTGCTGGGCAGGCCGCTCACCGGGGCCAGCGGCGGCACCTTCCATTCCTTCGCCTACTCCGTGCTGCGCCGCCACGCCCAAGAGGCGGGCTATCCGCAGGGCCTCACGCTCATGGACCGCTCGGACTCCGAGGATCTGATGGGCGAGCTCAAGGCCCACCTGGACCTGGGCAAGGGCGACCGCGGCTATCCCAAGCGCGCCACCCTGGCCGACATCATCGGCAAATCGCGCAACAAGGAAGTCTCCATCCAGGGCATTCTGGACCGCGAGGCCTACCACCTGCTGTGCTATCAGGCGGACATAGAGCGCCTGGCCGTGGAATACGCCAAGGCCAAGCGCACCCAGGGGCTCATGGACTACGACGACCTGCTCTTCGAGCTGGAGCGTCTGCTGCTGGAGCACCCGGACATCCGCGACACGTTGCGCCGCCGCTATCCGTACGTCATGGTGGACGAATACCAGGACACCAACCTGGTGCAGGCGCGGCTTGTGCGGCTGCTTGCGGGCGAAAACGGCAATGTCATGGCCGTGGGCGACGACGCCCAGTCCATTTACGCCTTCCGTGGCGCGGTGGTGGCGAACATCCTTGATTTTCCGCAGCATTTCCCCAACGCCAAGATCATCCGCCTGGAGCAGAACTACCGCTCCACACAGCCCATTTTGGACCTCACCAACATCATTCTGGCCGGGGCGCAGCAGAAGTTCGACAAGCATCTCTTCACCGACCGCACCGGCGGGGCGCGGCCGCGCATCATCCAGAGCCTGAGCGACCAGTCCCAGGCCACGCAGACCGTCAGCCTCATCACGGACATGGCCTCGCGCCACCCCCTGCACGAGATCGCCGTGCTCTTCCGCGCGGGCTACCAGTCCTATCCGCTGGAGGTGGCCCTGACCCGCGCCGGGCTGCCCTACCGCAAATACGGCGGGGTGCGCTTCCACGAGGCCGCCCACGTGAAGGACATCCTGTCCTTCCTGCGTCTTGCGGCCAATCCATCGGACATGCTGGCCTGGCAGCGGGTGCTCGGCTTCCTCAAGGGCGTGGGCGGCAAGACGGCCGGAAAAATAGCCACCGCCCTGCTGGCCGGCGATACGGCCACGGTGGAGAAGCAGAAGAAGCGCTTCCCCGAGTTGAACGGCCTGCTGGCCGAACTGGACGCCCTGCGCCGCCTGAACCAGGCCCCGGCTCCGGCCCTGGACCGGGCCATGAGCTACTACGCGCCCATGCTGGTGCAGCTGTACCCGGACGACTACCCCAAGCGCCAGGCCGGATTGGAGCAGCTTTCGCAGATTGTGGTGAACTACAAGACCATTGAGGAATTTCTGGCCGACCTGTGCCTGGACGGTTCGCCCGGCGAAGACGACCGCACGGACAACGCCGTGGTGCTCTCCACCGTGCACTCGGCCAAGGGCCTGGAGTGGCGCGCGGTCATCCTCATCGATCTGGTGGAGGACCGCTTTCCCAGCAAGAAGGCCATGCAGCGGCAGGAGGACATGGAGGAGGAGCGCAGGCTCATGTACGTGGCCTGCACGCGCGCCAAGGACGAACTGGCGCTGCTTGTGCCCGGGTCGGTGTTCAACCGCTTCAACAACTGCCGCGAGCCCGCGGTGACCAGCCCCTTTGTGAACGAGCTGCCCGACGCCGTGGCCGACCGCTATGTGGAGACCTTCACCGGCGGTCTGCGCCGCAAGGACGAGCAGGTGCGCCCCGGCACCATGACCCGCGACGACGGCTACCTGCCCCCGGTGATCTGCCCGGAGCCGCCCCGCCGCCCCGCCTATGAGCCGGGTGCCCGGCCGGTGAGCGCAGCCGCCGCGCCGCACGCGCAGTACGATGCCGCGCCAGCGCCCAAGTCGGCCATGGATTCGGCCTACACCAAGTTCGGCATGTGCGAGCACAAGATATTCGGCCAGGGCAAGATCATCGCCGAGATTCCGCCGGACAAGTACCGCGTGAACTTCCCCGGCTTCGGGCTCAAGGTCATCGTCAAGGCCTACGTGAAGCTGCTTTAGCCGGCGCTTCTCAGCCCTTGCCGCCCAGCCAGCCCTTGCGGCGGAAGTAGACCACCATGCCCGTGACCGTGCAGGCCATGACGCCGAGCACCACATAATAGCCGTACTCCGTCTCCAGCTCGGGCATGTGCTTGAAGTTCATGCCGTACAGCGAGGCCATGAAGCTCAGCGGAATGAACACCGTGGAGATCATGGTCAGCACCTTCATGGTCTCGTTCAGCTTCAGGCTCACGTTGGAAAGGTACAGCTCCAGCATGCCGGAGAGCATGTCGCGGAAGGTCTCCACCGTGTCCATGACCTGGATGGTGTGGTCGTACAGGTCGCGCAGGTAGACGATGGTCGAGTCGGCCACCACGGGATAGCCGCCCTTTTCCAGCCGGGCCAGCACCTCGCGCAGGGGCCACACGAACTTGCGCAGGAAGAGGGCCTCGCGCCGCAGGGCGTGGATGGTCTCCAGCTCCTCCGGCGTGGGCGCTGCCAGCAGCTTCTCCTCCACCTCCTCAATGTCCTCGCCCATGCGCTCCAGCACCACGAAGTAATTGTCCACAATGGCGTCGATGAGCGCGTACATGAGATAGTCCGCCCCGCCCTTGCACAGGCGGCCGGCGCCGGCCAAAAGCCGCTTGCGGATCTCGCCGAAGACGTCGCCCTGGGCCTTTTCCTGAAAGGTCAGCAGCAGGTTGTTCTTGAGCACGAAGCACACCTGCTCGTCCTCGATGGTGCGCGCTTTCTCGTTGTAGCGCAGCATCTTGAGCACAACAAAAAGCGCGTCGTCCAGCTCGTCCAGCTTGGGCCGCTGGCCCGTGTGCACTATGTCCTCCAGCACCAGGGGATGCAGGTGGAAAACCTCGCCCAGGCGGACGATGCAGTCCGGGTCGTGCAGGCCGTCCACGTTGATCCAGGTGAGCCCGGGCATTTGCGCAAATGCGGCGCAGGCCTCCGGGGTCGTCGGCGTCTCGCGGCGCACGCCTTCCGGCCCGCCCTCCGGCCCGATGTGGATGGCGTCGAGCGCCACGGCGCGGGTCTGCTTGCGGCCCACGTAGGTGACGGTGCCGGGCGGCATGCCTTTTTTGCTGACGCGGCGGTGCAGGTTCTCGAACATCGAAATGATCTCCTTGGGGCGCATGCGCCAACAGCTGGGTCGAACCAGCGAGGGAAATCGCCCTCCGCGCGGTGTTCTCGTCCATCCCCCTCAGCCTTGGCGCAGGGGCGAAATATTCGCAGGCTCCACAGCGCTCGGCCCAAGACGGCGGGACAGCGACACGGCACAGGATCGCCAGCCGCGCATCCCCAGGTCTTTATCGATGCGAGCGCCGCCAAGAACGCGGGCGCCAAGCGCATCCTCCCCGGTCAAAGCCGGGGCGTTCTGCGAGAACGCAGCCTTAGGCGCTCGGCGGGGGCGGCAGTTCGTCGATCTGCGACGGGTTCAAATGCGCCGCGGCATAGTCCTTGTACACCCCGGCGCTGGTGAACAGGCTGAAGACATCGCCGTCCACGTGCTTGTCCTTGACCATGAAGCCCAGGATCTTCATGGCCTGGGAGAGCTTCATGGGCTCCTTGTAGGGCCGGTCCTTGGCGGTAAGCGCCTCGAAAACGTCGGCCACGGCCAGAATGCGCGCCTGCAGCGAGAGGGCGTCGCCGCCGATGTGGTTGGGATAGCCGGTGCCGTCGAGCTTTTCGTGGTGGGCGCCCGCGAACTCCGGCACGCGCGAAAGGCGCTTGGGGAACGGCAAGCGGCTCAACATGTCGATGGTGACCACGGTGTGGTCCTCGATGATCTTGCGCTCGGCGTCGGTAAGGGTGCCCTTGCGGATGCACAGGTTCATGACCTCGTTCTCCGTCAGCCAGGGCAGTTCGGCGTCGCCGTCCTTGTAGGTGCGCGCGGCTATCTCCTTGACGCGGGCGATGCGCTCGTCGCTCATGAACTCGCCCGGCTTGTTGCACGAGACGACGAACTCCATGTCGGCCTCCAGGTCCTGCCGCCGCTTTTCCAGCTCCTCGGCCACGGCGGTCATCTCCGCCCGGCTGCCGCCGCTGCCCGCCAGTTCGAGCAGGCGCTCCAAAAGCTCGGCCTGCAGCGCCTTGCCGATGAACTTGAAGCGCGTGCGGATCATCTCGATGCGGTCGATGATGGCCTCAAGCTTGGTGCTCTTGTCCACCACATGCACAGGCGTGGTGATCTTGCCCACGTCGTGCATCCACGCGGCGAGCTTCAGCTCCTCCAGCTCGTTCTCATTGAAATGCACGTCCTTGTAAGGGCCGTCGGTCTGATTATTGATGGTCTCGGCGATGCGCATGGTCAGGTCCACCACGCGGTCGATGTGGCCGCGCGTGTACGGGCTCTTGGCGTCAATGGCCGCGGCGATGCTCTGCATGAAGGAGTACAGCAGGGCCTTGAGGCCTTGGATGAGCTGGGTGTTGGTGAGGGCCACCGCCGCCTGGGAGGCCAGCGACTGCACCGAGGCCAGGCTGATGGGCGAAAAGGCCGTCACCTTGCCGGTGGTCTTGTCCTTGGCGTTCAAGAGCTGGAGCACGCCGATGACCTCGCGCTCGTGGTTCTCCATGGGGATGACGAGCATGGACTGGGAGCGGTAGCCCGTGCCCTCGTCGTAGCGGCGGGTGCCGGTGAAGTCGAAGCCCTCGGCGCAGTAAACGTCCTCGATGTTGACCACCTCTCGCGCCAGGGCCACGTGGGAGGAGACGTTGGCGTGGTTTTCCTGGCCGTCGGCCGCGTAGAGCCGCACAGGAGGCAGGGTGATGGGGTTGCCGCTGGTGCCGCCCAGGCGCACGTTCATGGTGTCGTTCTGCATCACCACCCATTCCAGGTACTTGCCGGAATCGTCGACGATGTAGAGGGTCCCCGCGTCCGCGCCGGTTATGGACCGCGCCAGGGCCACGATCATCTCCAGCAGGCGGTCGCGGTTCTGCTGGCCGGAAAGGGCAAGGCCGATGTCCGTCAGATGCTGCACGCGCTCGGTGAGCCGGGACACTTGCCCGCGCAGGTCCTCCAGGGTTTCGGCGTCGCCGCCGGCTTCCCGGCCCGCTTCGCCGTGGCGGCCCTGCTCGGCATCGTTGTGCTCTTCAATCATGGCGGCTCCCTCCCTGAGGTGTCCCAGCGCAGATCCGGCGCTCGTATCGCTTGTCCCTTTGATAGCATAGCTCGCCGCCGATAGGAAAGGGGGGCTGCCCACGGTTGCCCGCTGGACGGGAATGGAGTACAAGGCCCCCGTACATTCGCGCATCGCCAATTCTTTTACCAGGAGTCCTCGTGCCAGCATCCGCCCATCAGCAGCGCATTCTCACCGCTGGCCTCGCTGTCGGACTGGTGGCCCTGGCCCTTTGGCAGGGCGGCATCCTGGTTCTGGCCGTGCTTTTGCTCGTGTGCGCCGCGGGCCAGTGGGAGTTCACGGCCATGTTCCGCCCCGGACCGGAGCACAAAAGCCTGCGCCTCACGGCCGTGGGCATCGGCGCGGTGCTGCTCCTGGCCGTCAAGTTCGGCGGACCGCAGAGCGTCCTGTGGACCCTGGCCGGGTGCTTCTGGTTTCTGGCGCTGCGCTTTCTCTTCCGCTACAGCGCGGACCAGGACCACGCCGACTTCAACGACGAGCTCATCCTCATGGCCGGCGCGGGCTACCTGCCCCTCATGCTGCAATTCGCCCTCACCTTGAGCACCACGGAAATGATCCTGGTCCTCGTCTCCACGGCAGTTTCGGACACGGCCGCCTATTACGCCGGTACGTTCTTCGGCAAGGCCAGAATCTGGCCGCAGGTGAGCCCGAAAAAGTCCTGGGCGGGCAGCATCGGCGGGCTTGTCGGCTGCATCGTGGCGGTGACGGCCTATGGCCTGAACCTGGGCGAAGCGCCCATCTACGTGTGGATCGCCCTGGGCGTTGTTCTGAACATCGCCGCCCAGATGGGCGACTTCTTCGAATCCTCCCTCAAGCGCAGGCTCGCGGTCAAGGACTCCGGCACGCTGCTGCCCGGACATGGCGGCCTGCTCGACCGCATCGACAGCCTGCTGCTGGCCCTGCCCTGCTTCGCCCTGTTCAAATTGGGCATCCCGCTCTTCCCGTAGCCGCAGCATGAAGACCTACATCTCCATCTGGCCGCCCCTCGCCCTGCAAGCGCCCTTCCCGCGCCGCTTGGCCGTGCTGGGCAGCACCGGGTCCATCGGCGTCAGCGCCCTGCGCGTGGTGGACGAGCATCCGGAGCTCTTCGATATTGTCGCCCTGGCTGGCGGCAAGAACGCCAAGCGCCTGGCCGAGCAGGCCGCGCGCCACCGCCCGCCGGTCTTGGCCGTGCTGGACGAAGCCACGGCGAAGGCCTTGCGCGCCCTGCTGCCCGCGGGCTACGCGCCGGAGATCTTGTTCGGCCCCGCTGCCTACGAAGCCATCGCCGCCAGCCCGGGCTCGGACATGGTCCTTTCGGCCATCGTTGGCGCGGCGGGTTTTTTGCCCACCCTGGCGGCGGCGCGGCAAGGCAAGCACATCGCCCTGGCCAACAAGGAAAGCCTGGTCATCGGCGGGCGGCTCATACGGCAGGCCTGCCGCGCAAGCGGCGCCGTGGTGCTTCCCGTGGACTCCGAGCACAACGCCCTGTTCCAGGCCCTGTGCGGCCATGCGGACAAGGACAACGGCGCGGGGCCAGAGCTGGCCCGGCTCATCCTCACGGCGTCCGGCGGGCCGTTTCGCGGCCGCGACGAACATTTCCTGGCTTCGGCCACGCCGGAGCAGGCGCTCAATCATCCCAACTGGAGCATGGGCGCCAAGATCTCCGTGGACTCCGCCAGCCTGATGAACAAAGGGCTTGAGGTCATCGAGGCCTGCCACCTGTACGGTTTGCCCGTGGAGCGCGTGGATGTGCTGGTGCATCCGCAGAGCATCGTGCACTCCCTGGCGGAATACGTGGACGGCTCGCAACTGGCCCACCTGGGCGTGCCCGACATGCGCATTCCCATCGCGCACTGCCTGTGCTTTCCCCGCCGCGTCACACTGGGCATGCCCCGGCTGGACTTGGCGCAGGTGGGCAGCCTGACCTTCGAGAAGCCCGACGAGACGCTGTTTCCCTGTCTGCGTCTGGCCAAGGAGGCCTTTGCCGCAAGCCCCAGCCACCCGGCCGTGCTCAACGCCGCAAACGAGGCCGCCGTCGAACTTTTCTTGCAAAAACGCATTGCCTTCATGGATATTCCCCGGCTCATCGAGGGGGCGCTTGCGCGGCATGCCGCCCTGCCCGAGGACACCGGCGCGGCGGACCTGCTGGCGGTGGACGCCGAGACGCGGCGCACGGTCATTGACTGCGCCGGAGCCGGACTTAGCTGAACCAGAGTTGAATCATTGCAATACCGGGCGCGCCACCCCGAAAAGGGACGCGACAAGGAGCGATTGTGGGTTTTATCGCCGTTCTTCTGGTCCTGGGCGGACTGATTTTCTTCCATGAGCTTGGGCACTTCCTCGTGGCCCGGATGCTCGGCATCGGGGTCAAGGCCTTCGCCCTGGGCTTTGGGCCAAAAATCTGGAGCTTCCGCTCCGGCATGACCGAGTACCGCCTGTGCGCCCTGCCCCTTGGCGGATACGTCATGCTGGCCGGAGAATCGCCGGACAATCCGGAGGAGCCGGAGTTCCCGAAGGACCTGCTCTTCAGCCTGCGGCCCGTGTGGCAGCGCATGTGCGTGGTGGCCGCCGGCCCCATCTTCAACTTCATCCTGGCCTGGGGCATCTACTGGGCGCTTTTCGCTAGCCAGGGCCAAATGGGTCTGGCGCCGACCATCGGCCAGGTGCTGCCCGAAAGCCCCGCTGCCAGCGCGGGCATCCAGGCGAACGACAACATCCTCACGGTGAACGGCCGCGCCATCACCTTCTGGGAGGACCTGACCGAGCTGGTGCAGGCTTCCGAGGGCAAGGTCCTCAACCTGGAGATCAAGCGCGGCAAGGAGCACGTGGCCATCAGCGTCACCCCGGAGCTGCGCGAGCGCAAGAACGTGTTCGGCGAAACCGTGAAGTCGCCCATGCTCGGCATCGTGGCCGCGCGGGAGATCGTCACCCTGGAGCTGGACGCGACGCAGAGCCTCAAGCTTTCGGCCAAGGAGACCTGGCGGGCCATCGTGAACATGGTCACGGCCCTGATAAAGATGATCGAGCGCGTGGTCCCGGCGGACTCCATCGGCGGGCCCATCCTCATCGTGCAGCTCATCAACCGCGAGGCGCAGGAAGGCATCATCGGCGTGCTGGCCCTGGCGGCCGCGCTCTCGGCCAACCTCGGCTTCGTGAACCTGCTGCCCATTCCTGTGCTCGACGGCGGCCACCTGGCGCTCTTCAGCCTGGAGGGCATAACGCGCAAACCCTTGAGCATACGCGCCCGCAACGCGGCCATGCGCCTCGGCATCGCCATGCTGGCGGCGCTCATGCTCTTTGCGACCTACAATGATCTGCGCCGACTCTTCAAATGACGCGGGCCTGATTCTGGCCCTGAACGGGGCGGACGAGCGGCTGCAAATGGTGCTGGGCCGCCTGCGCGCTCCGGTTGAGGCAGGTTCCGACGCCGGATTTGACGCCGCCCTCGCGGCCTCGCAGGAATGGACCATGCCGGGGCAGGCCATGCGCTTCCTCGCGCCGGGCATCGCCAACATGCTGCAGGGCATTGGCGCCAGCGCCAAGGACATCAAACACATCGCCTGCGTGCACGGTCCGGGCAGCTTCACGGGCGTGCGCATGTCGCTCACCCTGGCGGAGGGGCTGGCCGCCGGCAACGGAGCGACGCTGGCCGGGCTCGACCATTTGGCCCTGTTGGCGCACGAGGCCGCCGCTGCCGTCACCGGCGCGGTGCTGGCCCTTTCCTGGTCGCGCCGGGGGCAGGTGTACGCCCAGGCGTTTCAGGGCGCTGCCGCCCTCACGCCGCCTTCCGTGGTCTTCCTTTCCGCCATGGCGGACTTTTTGGCCCCCCTGCCCCGCCCGCTGTTCGTGCTGGGTGGCGGTCTGCGCCGCAATCTTCCCATTTTTCAGGAGCTCGCCTACACGGACGCGGGCCTGCGCCTGCTGCCCGACCTTTGGGACGCGCCCAGGCCGCAGACGCTTTTGACCCTGGCCGCCAGCGCGCGCTTCGGTCCTGGTCCGCTGCTGCCCATATATCTGCGCGCCTCCGACGCCGAGGACAACTTGGCCGCCATCGCCGCCGGACGCGGGCTTTCCGAGTCGGCCGCGCAGGAGATTCTCGCGCGCGGCAGCCGCACCCTGAGCTGACGCCTCGGCTCACAAATCCCAAAATTCAAGCCCCAAACGCCACACCCGAAAACTGCCCGCCCCAAGACGCCGCGCCGCAAAACGACAGAGCGCCGGGCCGGCTTCCTCCCCCCTTTCAGGTTGTCCTGAAGCGGGGCCGACCCGGCGCGCGCCGGTTTGACTGGCCCTGTTTTCCAGGGCCTTGCGTGTGTGAGATCAGGCGGACAGGCGTCCGACAGTGCTGGTGAGCTGGCGCCCAAGAGGCGTCTGGTGGTTTATCTCGCGCTCCACGTTGATGATGCCCTTGAGCACGGTGGAGTGTTTGCGGCCAAGGCGTTCGCCTATGGCGGCCAGCGACAGGGTGGTGTGCTTGCGGCACAGGTAGAAGGCCGTGTTGCGCGCCAGAACCGTCTGCTGGCTGCGGCTTTTGGACAAAAGCTCCGGCTCCTCGATGCCATAGGTCTTGCACACGAAGCTGACGATGCGCTCCACGTCCGGGCTGGCCGACTGGGAGGCGTAGTTCTCAAGCACCTGCCAGGCCAATTCCGTGGTGATGCGCTGGCCGAGCAGCCGGGCCTTGAGCACGAGGTTGTTGAGGCAGCTTTCCAACTGGCGGATGTCCGTGGTCAGGCGTTCGGCCAGCAGGCCGGTGACGTCGTCGGGCACCTGGACCTGCAGGCTGCGGGCCTTGCGCCGGACGATCTCCTCGCGGGTGGCGAAGTCCGGGGTGTCCATGAGGGCCAAAAAGCCGGAGGCGAAGCACGACACCAGCTGGGGGTCGACCTCGTTCAGCTCGCGGGGCAAAAAGGAGCTGGTGAGCACCACCTTGCAGCCGCGGGCCTGCAACGCCTTCAGCGTCATGAGCAGCTCGTCCTGCAGCTTGCCCTTGCCCTGGAAGAAATGAATGTCCTCAAGCAGCAGCACGTCCACGGATTCGCGGAACTCCGCCTTGAAGCGCGCGGCTTCGCGGGCCTTGATGGCCAGCACCAGGCGGGTGGAGAACTCCTCTGCCGAGAGGCAGGCGATGTTCGTGCGGGTGCGGTTGCTCTTTTGCGCCAACTGACGGCCGATGGCGTGCAGCAGGTGCGTTTTGCCAAGGCCAGGGCCGGAGGAAAGGAACAGGTGGTCCGCGGAGAGGGCGTCGTTGCACAAGCCCTTGGAGGCGGCGCAGGCCAGCTCGTTGCACGGTCCGACCACGAAGTCCTCGAAGCTGAAGCGCCAGCGGGTTTCCGCCAGGGGCCGGGGCTGATAGTCCAGGGGCAGCGCCAGGGCGGGCGCGGCCCGCAGCTGTTGCGGCTGCGGGGCTTGCGGCGCAACGGCCACATGCTTGCGCACCACCACGGAAAGGTCCAGGCGCTTGCCGGTCATTTCCTGCGCGGTTTCGCGCACGATCTCCAAAAGCCTCTCGCGCACCCACGTGGCGACAAATTCATTGGGAGCCTGAAGTTCGAGGGTGTTTCCCTCGCACCGGGCGGAAAGCGGCTTGATCCAGAGGGTGTATAACCCCTGTTCCAGTCGATTTTCGAGCATAGGGAGCAGTTTCAGCCAGAGATCCGCATTCATGGAAGCCTGTCTATCCGGCACGGGCACATCGAACAATCCCGCCTGTCGTCAGAAGCGCAGAGGAGAAGCCGGCCGTTCTCTACAATGTAACATACCGAAATATAAACATTCATAAAATTTTCATGGAGACAAGCCTTAAAAAATAGGAATGAGAAAGGCCTGAATACCGGGGCTTCCGGGCTGCCCAGTGCAAGGTGGCAACAACTTGTGAATTACATTTTCAACAAGCACAACTTCAATTTTCGGCTGATTTCGAAAAATCACACAACTTTTCTCGACTGTGTGTTTTCACGGTAGGTACTATTCCTGTGAAACATCCTGGCAAATGAAAGCCGCATGCCCGTGACCCCGACACCGTTTACACTTTTTCATTTCCCCCCGTTGGAGCGATTGAAACACCTTCCCACAAGCAATACGTAAAATGTCTAATTCTACCAAATTTACAGTTGGTTATAAAAACACCAAAACGAACAGGCCCCAGCGAGGCATCACGATTTTGAATAGGTGAATTAGACGGTTAAAAAATAGCCGGTTCGCGCGCCACAGGGCACGGATACGTAGCGGCCAAGCCGCAATGCGTGGGATGCTTCCGGGAGCTAGTCGATTTCGAGACTGAACCGGGCTGGCGTCTGTGGTCCGCGCTTGGGTACGGTCACAGTCAGCACGCCTTCGGTCAGAGAGGCGGTGACGGAGGCCCCGTCAACGCCGGGAGGCAGGGAAAAGCGCCGGGCAAAGGTGCCGTGGGCGCGCTCCATTATTATATAGGCAGGTTCCGGCTCGTCGCGGTCAAAGGGCCTTTCGCCCCGCACCACCAGATCGCCGTCGACAATCTCGACCACCACTTGCTCGGGCCGGATGCCCGGCAGCTCCACCTGGGCGATGATGGCGTGCGGCGTCTCCAGCACATCGGCCATGGGCGTCCACACATACCCGCCGACCCCAGTTTCGGTCTGCACGCTGCGAGCTTCATCGAACAAGCGTTCCATCTGCTGGCGGAACGCGTCAATGTTGCGCCACGGATCCCATTTGCCCATGCGTCACCTCCTGGTGTTCTTTTCCAATTACGCAAAATCCGGGCTGGGCGCAATCGGGTGCCGCCGCCAATTTTGTTGCAAACAAACCCGGGAATGATACAAAGAAGTTGTTGCAATTCAGCTGCGAGGGCAGTATTAGGAATCATTCTTGGTTGAGAACTGACAAATCCAGGGGGTTCTATGGACGCACTCATGCTTTCGCGGCTGCAATTTGCGGCTGCAACAATGTTTCACTTTTTGTTCGTGCCGCTGACCTTGGGCATTTCCGTGCTCATCGCCTGCATGGAGACCGCCTACGCGCGCACGGGCAAAACGGTGTACAGGCGCATGGCCAAGTTCTGGGGTAAACTGTTCCTTATCAATTTCACCCTGGGCGTCGTGACCGGCATCACGCTGGAATTCCAGTTCGGCACCAACTGGTCGCGCTATTCCGCCTATGTGGGCGATATTTTCGGCTCGCTCTTGGCCATCGAGGCCACGGCGGCCTTCTTCCTCGAATCCACCTTCATCGGCGTATGGCACTTCGGCTGGGACAAGCTCTCGCCCAAGGCCCACGCGGTAACGGCCTGGCTGGTGGCCCTGGCGAGCAATCTTTCCGCCGTGTGGATCCTCATCGCCAACGGCTTCATGCAGAACCCGCTCGGCTTTGAGTTGCGCAACGGCCGCGCGGAACTGACCGACTTCCTCGCCGTCATCACCAATCCCTGGGCCTGGAACGAGTTTGTGCACGTGGTTTCGGGCGCGTTCTGCGTGGCCGCCTTCTTCATCGCCGGCATCAGCGCCTGGCACCTTTTGCGCAAGCAGAACGAGGAACTCTTCGGCAAGTCCATGCGCCTTGCCCTTACCGTGGGCTTTTTGGCCACGGTTGTCGTGGCCGTGCAGGGCCACATGCATGGCAACCTGGTGGCCAAGCTGCAGCCCTCCAAGATGGCGGCCATGGAGTCCCACTGGGAGACCATGAAGAATGCGCCCATGTACCTGTTGCAGATTCCCGATGAAAAGAATGAAGGCAACTTGGTGCAGGCCCTGCCCGTGCCCTCGCTCCTCAGCATTCTCGCCTTCAACGATCCCGACGCCGAGGTGAAGGGCTTGAAGGACTTCGCCCCCGCCGACCGCCCGCCCGTGGGCATCACCTTCATCGCCTTCCGCGTCATGGTGGGCATCGGCACGCTCATGCCGCTGCTCATGCTCTTCGGCCTGTGGAAGCGCGACAACCTCTCGAACTTCCCCACGTACCTCAAGGCCATGGTTTGGGCCATGCCCCTGCCCTACCTGGGCATGGAGGCGGGCTGGACAGTGGCCGAGGTCGGCCGTCAGCCCTGGATCGTGCAGGGCCTTATGCGCACGGCTGACGCTGTTTCGCCCATCACCGCCGGTCAGGCCGGCAGTTCCCTTGTGGCCATGGTCCTTTTGTACACCTTGCTCGGCGCCGCCGGTGCCTACCTGATGGTCACCGCCGCCCGCAAGGGTCCCCAGGACGCGTAAGGTCCCACAACCCAAACAACGCCAAGGAGTGAACGATGCTTGAGACTATTTGGTTTGTGCTCTGGGGAGTGCTCTGGGCCGGTTACTTTGTTCTGGACGGATTCGATTTGGGCATGGGCACCCTTATGCCCTTTTTGGCCAAGGATGAATTCGACAAACGCACCATCTACAACGCCGGCGGCCCCTTCTGGGACGGCAACGAGGTGTGGCTCATCGCCGCTGGCGGCGTGACCTTCGCGGCCTTCCCCCTGGCCTACGCCACCATGTTCAGCGGCCTGTATTCCGCGCTGATGCTGCTGCTCTTCGCGCTCATCATCCGCGGCGTCTCCTACGAGTTCCGCAGCAAGGTGGAGAGCGTGGCCTGGCGCAGCTTGTGGGACGCCTGCCACACCGTGGGCAGCTTCCTGCCAGCCCTGCTTCTGGGCGTTGCCTTCGCCAACCTGTTCCACGGCCTGCCCCTCGACGAGCAGCACGTGAACCAGTCCGGGCTCATCCAATTGCTGAACCCTTACGGCCTGCTCGGCGGCGTGTTCTTCGTGGCCATGTTCGCCCTGCACGGGGCCCTGTGGCTGGCCATCCGCGCCACGGGCGACATCAAGGTCCGGGCCGTCTCCATGGCCGCCAAGCTGTGGCCCGCGGTGCTGGTGCTGGTGCTGGCCTTTTTGGCCTACTCCTTCGTGCACACGCAGCTCTTCGGCAACTATCTGAAGAACCCGCACCTGTTCCTCATTCTGGGCCTGGCCGTGGCCGGGCTGCTGGCCGCGCGCCTGTACCTGGCCGCCGGCAAGCTGTGGCTGGCCTGGACCGGCTCCGCCGTGTTCATCGCCTGTGTGGCCCTGTTCGGCGTGGTCGGCCTGTTCCCGGCCATTCTCATCTCCACGCTGAATCCGGCCTGGAGTCTGACGATCATGAACGCGTCCTCCTCGCAGCTGACCCTCAAGATCATGCTCGGCGTGGCCCTGGTCTTCGTGCCCATCGTCATCGCCTACCAGTTCTGGGTCTACAAGAACTTCAGCGGGCCCATCGAGGGCGAAAAGGAAATGGAATACTAGCCCCGGCACGCAGCGCCGGGCATGTAAGCAAAGGCCGCTCCCATCCGGGGGCGGCCTTTTTCGTTGACGATGGCACAATCAGACGTTTTTGCGCAGGGAGAGCGCCAGGGCGGTGGTGAGCTTGACCACCTCGGAATTGCTGCGGCGTATGGTGGCTGCCATGCGCTTGCCGATGATGAGCAGGAGCTTCACGCCGATTGCGGGCTCGCGCTTGGCCAAGTCGAAAAATTGTGCGCGGCTGGTGACCAGGAACACGCAGTCCGTCTGCGCGCGCACCGTGGCCGAGCGCACCTCGGAGTCGATGAGCGCCACCTCGCCCAGCATGGGATGCACGCCGTCCTTCAGGGTCGCCAGCACCTTGCGCGGCGAGGCCATGTTCAGCAGGGGCACGTTCATGCCCGGCAGCAGCATGGCTTTGGATATCTGCACCGTGCCGCGCACCAGGATGAACATCTCCTCGCCCACTTGCCCCTCGGCCATGACGACATCGCCCGCCGGGCACGAGCGCTCATGAAATATCCCGCGCACCGCTTCCAGCTCCACGGCGCTCAGGTCTTGGAACACCGGAATGCAGGAGAAGTCGATCTCGGACATCAGGCGTCCCCTCCGCTTCCGGCGCGCAGCACAAGCACGCCGTCGTAGGCCGCAAGGGCCTGCCCATCGGCCGGGTTCACCAGCACCCCGGCCTCGCGGCTGCCCAGCTTGGTCTCGCGCCCATGGGACTGGAACAGCTCCAGGATGAACTGGTCCAGGGCCGAGCCGGTGTCCAGAATATCCTCCAGGGCGAGGCTGTGCGCGGTTTGGCACAGGGCCAGGGGCAGGCTGCCGTCGGCGTGGCGCAGCCGGGGCACAAGCTCGCCCCAGGTGAGGCAGCGCTCCTCCTGGCTCAAGGACCGCAGCGCGATGCCCGGCCGGCCGGAAAGGCCGATCATGGATTGCAGGAGCTGCCAGGCCGGCGGGGCCGCACCCAAAAGCGCCAGCACGCCGCTGGATATCTCGCCCCGGTCGATGAGCTCCGTGACGCCCGCGCGCAGAAGGTGCACGCGGTTTTCCGGCATGGCGGCCTCCGCGTAGATGGGCACCTTGGGCGACATGCCGCGCACGGTGAGCGCGGCGTAAATGCTCTGCTGGTCCGACTCGTGCGGGGGGAGGTTGTCCTGGCGCAGAATGTACACCAGGGCGGCGTGGTCCGGCCTGGATTTGTGCACCACGTTTTCCTGGCTGATGTGCCCGGCCACGAAGAACAGCCGTTCGCCCAGGTCGAGCTGGAAGGCGATCTCGTCGCGCCGCTCCTGGGAAAGGTCGCTGACGAGCACAAGCCCGCAGCTCTCCACCAGGCCGTTTTCGCGCAGGCCGCGCACAAGCTCCGCGGCGGAGGAATTCCAGCCCAGAATGATGACGTGCCCGCTGAGTTTCACTTCCAGCAGCCCCTTTCGTTTCTTGGCTTTGCGCTCAACAAGCAGCGAAGCCATGTTGCCGGTGAGGGTGGAAACAAGCCCGATGCCCCCGGCCATGACGAGCAGGCCAAGGACCTTGCCGCCGGTGGTGGCCGGAACGATGTCGCCGTAGCCCACTGTGGTCAGGGTGACCACGCTCCACCACAGGGCTTCGAAGACGCCGGGAACGACGGTTCTGCTCTCAAGGGCGAAGATGCCCATGGAACTCACGGAGATGAGCACTATGATGGCGCTGGCCAGCTTGAAGGAGCCGCCGCGCATGAAGTCTGGGAGGGTGAGCCGTTTCACGCTGCCTGCTCCGCTTCGTCCGTGCCGTTGTACAAGGAAAGGCACTACGAATCGTAGCAGAACGGGCGCTCAAATCAATGGGGAAGATGCCCTTGCGGGCCGCTCAGGCTAGTCGTTCTTGTGCACCACGCGGTGCTCCTGCGCGGGCTTGGCGACAAAGAGCTTGCGGCGGTAGATGGACAAAAGCCCGGCTGACGCAGCCAGGCAGGCGCCCGTGGTCAGCGCGGCGCGGAAACCGACCATGAAGGCGGCGTCCGGCTCTGCTCCCGTGCCTTTGGCGAAGCCCTGGAAGCCCTCGAACACGCTGATGGCCACGGCGATGCCCGAGACCATGCCCACGTTGCGCACCAGGGCCAAAACGCCGCCCACCAGGCCCACTTTGTCCTGCGGAGCGCTGGAGAGCACGCTGTTGTTGTTGGGCGACATGAACACGCCCACGCCCAGGCCCAGAATGCCCTGCCCGGCGTAAACCCGCCACAGGGGCGAGTCCGAGGCCAAAAGCGACAGCCACAAGAGTCCGCAGCTCATGACCGCGAGGCCGACGGACGTCAGGGTGGCGAAGTTCATGCGCTCGGAAAGGTAGCCGCTGATCGGGGCGGAGACGGCCATGGAGAGCGGCAAAGACGAGAGCACCAGGCCGGTGGCGAAGGGCTCCATGTGCTGCTGCCCGTGCAGGTAGAACGGCAAAAGGATGGCGTTGGTGAACATGCTGAGAAACGAGAGGTAGGCCACGATGTTGCCGGAGAGAAACGGCCAGATGCGGAAGAGCGAGAAATCCAGCATGGGATGCGTGCAGCGGCGCTCCCACAGGTAGAACCCGGCAAAGGCCACCACGGCCACGCCCACGCCGCACAGCACCGGCGTGGAGCTCCAGCCCCAGTCGTGCCCGTGGCTCATGGCGAGCAGAAAGCCCACCATGCCGAAGGCGAACAGCACGGCCCCGGCAAGGTCCAGGGTTTCGTCGCGCAGGCGCTCCTGATGGGGCAGAAAGCGCCGCGCCAGGGTGAAGCCCATGAGGCCGATGGGCAGATTCACATAGAACACGCTGGGCCAGCCAAAGGCCTGGATGAGCATGCCGCCGAGGCCGGGGCCGGTGAGCGAGCCCAGGGCCACGGTGAGGCCGAGCAGCCCGAGGGCGCGTCCGCGCGTGGGGCCGGGGAAGGCGGCCATGATGATGGCCGGACCGTTGGCCATGAGCATCGCCGCGCCGACGCCCTGCCCCACCCGGGCGGCGATGAGCGCCCAAAGGCTTGGCGCGGCGCCGCACAGCATGGAGGCGATGGTGAACAGCAGAAAACCCAGGGAGGACATGCGCCTGCGGCCATACATGTCGCCCATGCGGCCAAAAAGCAGCAGCAGGCAGGAGATGACCAGGAAATACGCGCCGACGATCCACTGGACCTGCGGCAAGCTGGCCCCGAAGCCTTGGCCGATGGTGGGCAGCGCCGTGTTGACTATGCCGGCGTCCAGCGTCGCCATGAAGGTGCCGGAAAGCGCCACGGAGAGCGCGCGCCAGTCGCCGGCGGTCCCTTTCACATCATTGTTTTGCATATTCCTCCCCGCCAAAAGCGGAAGAGCCTGAGTATTCCATTTGACTCCGTCAATCAAGCGTTTTAATCTCTCGTTTCAACGCCAGACCGGAGGAATGCATGGAGCGAGTGGAGATGGGAGACACCAAGGGCCGGCTCATGGAAGCAGCCGGGCAGATCTTTTCCGAAAAAGGCTTCCGGACCGCGACCGTGCGCGAGATATGCCGCATGGCCAACGCCAACGTGGCCGCCGTGCATTATCACTTCGGCGACAAGGAGGGGCTGTACAAGGCCCTGCTGGTGGAGGCCTTCGAACTCGGGCTCAAGCGCTACCCGCCCACCCTCGGCCTGGGGCCGGAAACCCCGGTGGAGGACCGGCTCTACGCCTTCGTCCATTCCTTTCTCTTGCGCATGATGGGCAGCGAGCGTTTCGCCTGGTGCGGCAAGCTCATGGCCAGGGAGCTGCAAGAGCCCACCCCGGCCCTGGACCACATCGTGGCGCTGTACATCATGCCCCTTTCCGCCCTGCTCCGCGGCCTCGTGGCCGAGGTGCTGAACGACGGCACCAGGCCGGAGGACGCGCGCGCCTTCCACTGCGCCATGAGCGTGGCCGGGCAGTGCCAGCACATCTTCCGCAACAGGGCCGTCATCGACAAGCTTTCGCCCGCGCTTCGGACCGACGAGGCGGGCATAGCGGCCCTGGCCCGGCACATCACCGATTTCTCGCTGAGCGCGCTGCAACATTTGCCGAAGTCCGTGAATATCGAGGAGACGCCCACCCATTAAGGCGGCGCAGGATGGGCCGGAGAGGCCCCGGCGATGTGGAGGAATGCTCCGCGTTGTCCTGGCGGCTAGCCGTCGATGAAATCCGAGACGAGCTTCATGAGCTTCTCATACTGGGCGTTCGGATCGCCGCTTTGCACGGCCTGCTCGTTGCAGCGCAGCAGGTAGCGTCGCATGATCTGCGTGGTGGCGGAGCGCAGGGCCGAGCGCACGGCGCGCACCTGCACCAGGATGTCCTCGCACTCCTTTCCCTCGTCGATCATGCGCTGAATGCCGCGCACCTGGCCCTCGATGCGCTTCATGCGCGCCATGACGTCTTTCTTCAGCGCCTCTTGATCCTTGATCTCTTTGGCCATGGCCGCCTCCTGAAAAACTGTTGTCCCGGCGCCGAAACGCTCTGCGCCGCCATCGGGGTATCTGTCGTGCCCGCGGCACGAACCCAATCCGCACGGGGCTTGCGGGGTGCCTTGCTGCAAGTTGGGAGCATGCTTGGCACTGATGCGGGAACTTGGCAAGGGGGGGCCTCCTGTACGATGCGACGCAACGGGCATTTCGCTAGCGGATTTCTCCGATGATTTCAATCGGAAATATCCATGTGCCTGACAGGTGAAACGGCGCAAAGACGAAGCGAGACGCCCGGCCGGGAGCGTTGGCCCCCAGGCCGGGCGTCGGCGCCGGCATCACTTCTTCTTGTTGTCCACCATCTCGCAATCACCGTTCTTCTGGCACTTGGTGGTCGCTTCCAGGTAGAACACGTCCTTCACGTCCTTGCGCTGGTCGCGCACCATATAATACGCCTCGCCGCTGCGGGAGCCTGTGGCGCACACGAACACCACGGGCTTGTCGAACGCAAGCCCGGGCAACTTCTTCTCCAGCTCGTTCACGGGCATGTTCACCGCGCCCTTCAGGTGCCCGGCCGCATATTCATCGGCATCCCGCACATCGATGACCATGATGCTCTCCGGCTTTTCGGCCAGGATCTTCTTGAACTGCTCCACGCCGATGACGCCCTCGACGCCGCCGGCCTGCGCCTTGAGCCCGCCGCCCGTGGCGCCGTATGCCTTTTCCCACGCGGGATAGCCGGCTTCGCAGACCTTCACGTTGTCGTAGCCCAGGGCCTTGGCCTTCAGCGCGCCCTTATGGCTCAGGGGGCAGTCGTACCCGCCGCAGAAGAACACCAGCAGGGCGGCCTTGTCCGCGGGCAGCAGGCCCGTCTTCTTTTCAAAGGCCGTGTCGGGGATGGAGACGGCCGAGGGGATGCTGCCCTCAAGGAACTTCACCAGGGGACGCGAGTCCACGAGCAGGTAGTTCTCGCCCTTGGCCAGCATGTCCTTCACGGCCTCCACGCCGATGGCCGGATAGTTGCCCGTCCTGCCCCATTCCGGATAGCCGCCGGGAAACACCTTCACGTTCTTGTAGCCCAGCTTCTCCGCCTTGCGCGCGGAGTTGTGGGAGAGCTTGCACTCCGGCCCTTCGCAGTAGAACACCAGGGTGGTGCTCTTGTCCTTGGGCAGCAGGCCCGTCTTCTTGTCGAACTCGCTGTCCGGAATGCTGACGGCCGTCGGGATGTAGCCGGGAACATACTTGGCCTGATACGGACGCGAATCGATGAGCATGAAGCCCGCGGGAGTCGGCACCTTCACCAGGGGCTTCACATAGTTGATGTCCACAAGATGCTTGTAGAAATAGTCCGGGTTGGCGGCCTGGGCCTGGCTGGCTATGGCCAGGGTCAGCACCGCCAGAATCAACAGCTGGGCAAGTCGCTTGCCGTGTCGCATGGTCTCCTCCTCAGATCAAAAGGGTTGCCGACGATATCGGACCAGGGGTTCCCCCGCGTCCGTTTGAACCTCACTTGCCGCCCTGCCCTTCCTCCTCCAGGCCCTTGACCCACAGGCCGTGGTGGCGGCGGGCGTAGTCCGCGGGCACGCTGCCGGTGAACATGCTGCGGAAGCCGGGCTTCTCCTCCGGCGAGATGGCCGCCATGTAGATGTGTACGAGCAGCCCCGCGAACACCAGCCCCACGGCCAGATAATGCAGGGTGACGGCCCAGCCCACCAGCCACGCCAGGGAGGCCGGGAAGAGCTTGTCCGACAGGAGCAGGATGAGCCCGGTGACGGCGATGGCCGCGCCTCCGGCCACGGAGGCCTGGGCGAAAGCCTTTTGGCCCATGTTGTAATAGCCCTGGGGCGGCAGCTCCTTGCCCAGGCCCACGGTCATGCGGGCCATTTTGCGCGCCAGCCACGAGAGGTCGCCGGGGCGCACGCTGAAGATCTCCGCCAGGAAGAAGCGCGCCCCGCGTCCGTTCACCGCCAGATAGGCCGCAAAACCGAGAAGCCAGGCCACGCCGATGATCTCGTGGATCGTGAGCAGGACCGCGCCGCCCGCGCTGCCGCCGCCGAACAGCCCGCGCAGGGCGTCGGGCAGCCACGCGCCCAGGGGATTGAGCTTCTCGTTCTTGATGAGCCCCATGCCCGTGACCAGGAGCAGCAGCCAGCAGGCCGCGTTGAACCAATGGATGCGGATGTCCGAGGGGGCGTGGCGCTTGATCTCTGCGTTAGCGGGCGTCATGGCCATCCTCCTTGTCGACTGTGGCGGGCTTGTTCGCCGTGCCCTGCCTGCTTTCCGTGTCGGAATCGCCCGCCGCGTCCGGTCCGGCGCGGTGGCCGGCCGTTGGGTTCGGTCGCGCCATGAGCTGGCGGCCCAGCATGACGAGCACGCCCAGGCCGGAGAGCCCCACGGCGTACCGCACCAGGGGGCCAACCACCTGCGTCAGCGCATCAAAGGAGAGCGGATCCACGGGCTTGACCGCCCAGCCCTCCGGCGCGGTGGAGGCGATGTAGTACATGTTCGGCTTGGTATCGCGTCCCTTGGCCACAATGCGCACCACCCGGCCCTGGTTGGCGGCCAGAAGCCTGGAGGCGGCGCTGTCCGGGTCGTTGATGTCGCCGAAGACCCGCGCCTTTGTGGGGCAGGTGTCCACGCAGGCCGGGGCGAGCCCGGCGGCGCGGCGCTGCGGGCAGTAGTCGCACTTGTCGGCCTTGCGCTTCACGGGATCGCGGAAGCGCGCGCCGTACGGGCAGGCGGCGATGCAGTTGCCGCAGCCGATGCACAGCTTGGGGTCGATGCCCACGCTGCCGTCCGCGCTTTTGAAGGTCGCGCCCGTGGGGCAGGCGGCAAGGCAGCTCGGCTCGTCGCAGTGCATGCAGGCCCCGGGCTGAAAGTGCCCCCGGGCCAGCTTGCCGTTCTCCACGGCGGGCGCTGCCTCCTTGATCCAGTTGCGCCAGGCCCCGCGCGAGACGTGGTTGGCCTGCTTGCAGGCGGCCTGGCAGGCCTTGCAGTCGATGCACTTGGCCGAGTCTATGACCATGGCGAGCCGCTGGTTCATGCCGCCCCCTTCTTGCGCACGCTGACATATGTCTCGTGCATGGCCGAGTTGCCGCAGATGGCGTCCACGCGGCTCTCCATGAGCTCCACGATGGACGCGCCGACGCCCTTGGTGCGGGAGAGCCCGCCGGACACGCTGCCGAAGCCGGAGAGCATGTACACCGTGTCCTTGCGGATCTTCGGCGTCACCAGGGCCCGGAGTTCGCCCCGGCCCGCCGGGCTTTCCACCAGCACCATGTCGCCCTGGGCCACGCCCAGCTCCCGGGCCGATTCCTCGTTGAGCCAGAGGGTGTTCTCCGGCTCGAACTCCGAGAGCAGGGCGTTGTTTGTGCTGCTGGCCTGGGTGACGCAGGCGCTGCGGCCCGCCACCAGCCGGAACTTCCGCGCGGCTTCCGGCGCGGGCTTGGGCGGCTGGTACACGGGCAGGGGGTCCAGGCCCTTGTCCGCATAGCGCGTGCTGAACAGCTCTATCTTTTGGCTGGGCGTCTTGAAGGGCTGGCCGTCGGTTGTGCCGAGGGGCGGATTGGGCGGGTAGAACACGCCGTCGCGCCTCAAGATCTCCGCCGCCTCGGGGAAGGCCGCCAACTGCTGCTCGCGGTACTTTGCGATGTCGAAGTCAAAGGCCTCGGGAAAGCCGAGACGCTGTGCAAGCGCCTTGACGATGTCGAACACGGGACGCGACTGGTGCAGCGGCGCGATGACCGGGTCGCGCCAGACCAGGCAGGCGCCCTCGGCACCGGCCTGCAACGCCTGCACCGGGTCCTGGCGCTCCAGGGCGCTGGGCGCGGGCAGCACCAGATCGGCCATCCAGGCCGTGTCGCTCATGGTGATGTCGACCACCAGAAGGAAGTCGAGGGCGTCGATCATCTGCCGGGTCTTGCGCCGCTCCGGGGCCGTGGCCATGGGGTTGGTCTTGTAGACCATCCAGCCCTTGACCGGATACGGCGCGCCCTTGATGACGGCCTCGCGCGTGAGCACGAAGGAGCCCTCATCCTCGAAGAGCAGCGGCACGCCGCCCTGGTCCACGCGGCCCGGCGGGTTGTCGTCGTAAAAGGGCGGTTCAAAGGGCGCGCCTTTTTTGACCCCGGCGGGACGCGGCGGCACCAGCCCGCCCGGGCGGTCCCAGTTGCCCAGCAGCGCGTTGACGATGGCGAAGCTGCGGCGGATCTGCGTGGAGTTCTCGTAGTCCGAGGTGCGGCGGCCAGGATAGACCATGGCGGCGGGCGCGGCGGCGGCCAGCTCGCGGGCCATGCGCGCAATGTCCTGGGCCGGAATGCCGGTCTCCGCCTCCGCCCACTGGGGCGTCTTGTCCGCCACATGGGCGGCCAGCTGCTCAAAGCCGCTGGTGCGCTCCTGTATATACTTGGGGTCGTACAGTTTTTCCGCAATGATGACATGGGCCAGGGCGAGCATGAAGGCCATGTCGGTCCCCGGCCGGACGGGCCACCACTCCGAGGCCAGCGCCGCGCTCTTGGTGTAGCGCGGGTCCAGCACAACCACCTTGGCTCCGGCCTTCATGATGGACACAAGGTCCATGCTGTCCGGCGTCACCAGGGCCTCCAGCCGGTTGGCCCCGGCCAGGATGACGTACTTGCTGTTCTTCACGTCCGGCAGGGGCACTTCGCCGTAGGTGTCCAGAAAGGCGCGGTTGCCGGAAAGCAGGCACAACGACTCGTGGCTGGTGACGTTGTAAGAGCCGAAGGCCTCGGCGAAGCGGTTCACGAACTGGCTCTGGGTGTCGGCCCCGGCGCTGAAAAGCATGCCGCAGCGCGTGTGCTTGGCGGCGATGTCCTTCATCTTCGCGGCGGCGAGGTCCAGCGCCTCGTCCCAGCCGATGGCCTTCCACTTGCCCTCGCCCCGCGCGCCAACGCGCAGCAGCGGGGTCTTCAGCCGGTCCGGGTCGTACACCTGGTCCACACCGGCGTTGCCCCGCGCGCAGAGCATGCCGCGCGACTTGGTGAACATCGGGTTGGGATCGAGCTTGGTGATGACGCCCCGCTCCACCCGGGCGATGAGTCCGCAGCGGTTGAAGCACATGTCGCACACGCCGAATTTGGACTCCCAGGCGGGAACAACCGCGCTGGCGGCGGCACGGGCCTCTTGCGCCGTTGCGGCGCTGACGGCCGTGACCGCCGCTGCTGTTGCGGAGGCTCCGGCAAGGCGGAGAAAGTCGCGTCGGGAAAGCTTACGGTCAGTCATTATCGGTCCCCTGGCTGTGTTTGGCGGGCCGGAACCACCCCCGGCCCGCCTGTGCGGTCAGGCTAGTTGCACTTGGCCGGAGAGGGGGAGTCCTTGGCGTAGTCGTGCAGGTAGGTGAAGATGTCGGTCTTGTCCTCGGCGGAGAGGCCCTTCCACTCCTTGGCGCACTTGAGGCTCTCCGGCTTGGCGAAGGCCTTCTTCCACTCGGCCTGGGTCTTGGAGCTGGGCGAAAGGTCGGATGCGCCCACCCCGTGGCAGGTGCGGCACTTGGAGCGGTAGAGGTACTTTCCCTTGCGGGCGTTGCCCTCGGCAAAGGCCATGCCGGCCACGGCCAGAACCAGAAGAAGAATGGCGAAAAACATGCTGCTGCGCTTCATTGTCCGTCTCCTTGTCTGCTTGTTCTTTACGGTTATGCCGCCAGGCCCGAAGCCCGCGGCGGTTTGCATTGCCCAGTAGCTACCCCTCTACCCGTATGGGGTATATTCGTCAAGAAGACTGTCACGATTATTTTAAAAATAGTTGACCAATAATGTCCCGCTGGCTATGAATGCTTACTTATGTTTTTTAGAGCATAACAACCAACACCGGAAATACACATGAATATCGGAACTTACACGTTCGAGGAATTCAAAGCCAAGGCCGCTGCCTTCCACGGCTACCCCGCGCCGGGGCTGCTCATCGGCGGGTATATGGTGGAGCTGGCGCGCAGGCAGCTGCCCGCGGGCACCCTGTTCGACGCCGTGTCCGAGTCGGCCAAGTGCCTGCCCGACGCCGTGCAGATTCTGACCCCGTGCACCCTGGGCAACGGCTGGATGCGCGTGCTGAACCTGGGCCGCTACGCGCTGAGCCTGTATGACAAATACACCGGCACGGGCGTGCGCGTTTGGGTCGACCTGGACAAGCTGGCTCCGTACGAGGAAATCCGGGGCTGGTTCCTCAAGCTCAAAAAGAAGGCCGATCAGGACACGGAGCGGCTGTTCCGCGAGATAGAAACCGCGGGCGACACGCTCTGCTCCATGGCCCCGGTGCAGGTGGACGACCGCTTCCGCAAGCACAAGAGCATGGGCCGCGTGGGCGTGTGCCCCATCTGCGCCGAGGCCTACCCCGCCAGCGACGGCGCCATTTGCCGCGGCTGCCAGGGCGAGGCCCCTTACGGCTCGGCCGGAAAGGCGGGCTGCCAAACCCATGGCTCGGCGCACGGTTCGCCCCACGACATCGCCCACGAGCAAGTCCCGGTCGATGCCGGCCCGCAGCTTGTGGCCGTGCCCGTGAGCGAGGCCGTGGGCCACAAGACCCTGCACGACATGACGCGCATTGTGCCCGGCGAAAGCAAGGGCGTGGAGTTCCGCGCCGGCCAGACCATCAGCGGCGGCGACGTGTGCCGCCTGCAGACCATGGGCCGGGCTCATGTCTATCTGGAGCAGGACACGCCCGACGGCTTCATCCACGAGGACAAGGCCGCCCTGGCCTTTGCCAAGCTCATGGCGGGTGACAATGTCGCCTTTGACGAGGAGCCCCACGAGGGCAAGGTGAATTTCAAGGCCACAGTGACCGGCGTGCTGGAGCTGAACCGCGAGCAGCTGGAGGCCTTCAACCTGGTGCCGGACGTGACCTGCGCCACGCGCCACCACGGCGTGCTGGTCGAGGCGGGCAAGGCCATCGGCGGGGCGCGGGCCATTCCGCTCTATCTCTCGGCCGGGAACTTCCACAAGGCCCAGGCCGTGCTCTCCGCCGGGCCGCTGTTCTCCATCGCGCCCATCAGGCCCGCCCGCGTGGGCATTCTCGTCACCGGCACGGAGGTGTTCCAGGGGCTCATCGAGGACAAGTTCGCCCCGGTCATCCGCGAGAAGGTGGAACGCCTGGGCTCCACCGTGGTCGCCGTGGACATCGTGCCGGACGACGCCGAGCGCATCGCCCAGAGCGTGGGCAAACTGCTCACCGCCGGGGCCGACCTCATCATCACCACGGCCGGGCTCTCCGTGGACCCCGACGACGTGACCCGCAAGGGGCTGCTCGCCGCGGGACTGACGGACATGCTCTACGGCGCGCCCATTCTGCCCGGAGCCATGACCCTGCTGGGACGCCTGGCCTGCCCGGCCGGCAGCGCGCGCGTCATGGGCGTGCCCGCCTGTGCGCTCTTCCACAAGGCCACGAGCTTCGACCTGCTGCTGCCCCGCGTGCTGGCCGGCGTGCGGCTCAAGCGCGCCGACCTGGCCCAAATGGCCGAGGGCGGCTTCTGCCTCGACTGCAAGACCTGCGTGTTCCCCAAGTGCCCCTTCGGCAAATAGCCACGCCCGATCCTCTGGCCGCTCCGGTATTCCGCCGGGGCGGCCAGTTTGCCAAGCGCTTGACCATACGTGCGAAAATGCGTAATTTGGCGGCAGGCTGAACCAGGAGGAGCACCATGCCCGAGCCCGTTCCCCCGCCGCCCAAGATGTCCGTCCGCGCCCTCATCGAGCACTTCAAGCCGCCCACCAGCGTGGGCACCTACGGTTCGGTCTTCACCGACACCACCGAATTCATGAGCATCGGCTACGGCGACGTCATCCAGGTGGGCGGACGCCACTTTCTCGTCCTCGGCGACGAGCGCGAAAGGCGCTTCGGCATGGAGGACCCCAAGTTCTGGGTCAAGCGCTGCACCGAACTCGAGACCGGGCAGTACCGCATCCTGAAGCTGGAGTTCCAGGAGACCTTCGATCAGCACATCGGCCCGCTGACCATCACCTGCCACCGCAGCGCCGCCAAGGAGGCGCGCATCCTCAGGCTCGTGGCGGGCGACCCTCGCTTCATGCAGGGCGTCACCTTCAAGGACGAACGCGGCAACCTGGTGCGCGTGCTGGAACGCGTGCAGGGCCGCAGGCTGGACCTGAGCGTGGAGGACATCCGCGCCGACCACCGCACCTACTTCCACGAAATCTACCCCGGCATTCTCGAGCGCTTCATCCGCGCCTGCAAGGCCATACTCTTCCTGCACCAAAACGGAGAAAGCCACGGCGACATACGCCGCGACCACCTCTACGTGGACCACGCCAGCGGCGAGTACTGCTGGATCGACTTCGACTACGGCTACGACACCACCGAGAACCCCTTCGGCCTCGATCTCTTCGGCCTGGGCAACATCCTGGCCTTCATCACCGGCAAGGGCGTGCACACCATTCAGGACCGCGCCAACGCGGACATGGACGGACCGCTCATCACGGAATCCGACTGCTCGCTCTTCTTCCGCCACCGCATCGTGAATCTGCGCAAGCTCTTTCCCTATGTGCCGGAGGAGCTGAACCGCGTGCTCATGCACTATTCCGCCAACTCCGACGTGTATTACGAAACCGTGCCGGAGCTGCTGGCCGAGCTGGAACCCTGTCTGGACATCCTGCGCCGGGCTTAGCCCGCCGACCCACCGCAGACCTAGGAGGCCGCATGGACTTCAAGAACATCCTCATCGCCGTAGACGCCTCGGACAACGCGCGAAGGGCCGTGGACTACGCCGCAAGCATCCTCGCCAACGCCAGCGGCGTCCGCGTGACCCTGCTGTACATCGAACGCGCGCCCGGCCGCGATCTCTTCGAAACCGAGGAGGCCTGGCTCGGCCAGTGCAAGCTGGAGCACGAGAGCGTGTTCGACTTCCTCAAGGAAGCCCACGCACGGCTTGCAGCCGCGGGTCTGCCGGACAGCGCCATCACCGAGCGCACGCTCCTATGCAGCGCGGAGCCCAGCGTGGCCCAAACCATCCTCGACGTGCAGCAGGAAGGCGGGTTCGGCACCCTCGTTGTGGGCCGCCGGGGCTTAAGCAAGGGCGAGGAGTTTCTCTTCGGCAGCGTGTCCACAAAGCTGGTGCACAACGCCCGCAACTGCGCGGTGTGGGTGGTGCAGTAAATTACGGCGGCAAGAGTAAAGAAGCCTCCGGCGGCCGGGGGGAATGATTCCCCCCGGACCCCCTCGGGGCAAGTCAAAGGGCCTGTTCCGAGCAATGCTCGGAACAGGCCCTTTGACTTGCGGAGGCACGCACCGGAACAAATGAGTCCGGCTCAAAGTAATCACATGCAAAACATACTCCTGTCGAGCGTGTTTCTTGCCGCCCCATCAAGGCAAGTTCTCACACATAAGAACACAACGCGGGAAAAATCATAGAGGGCTTCCAGCGGCTTTGCGCGGAAGCCCTCTATGATTTTCATGGGGTGTCCAGAGGGCCTCAGGCCCTTTGGCGGGGTCCCAGGGGCAGAGCCCCTGGTTTCTCCAGGCGCTGCCAACGGAGGGCAAGGAGATGCCTCCGGCGGCCGAGGGCTGGCCGGCCCCGGACCCGGCTGAAAAGGGAACGCAATTGCTCCCGTGACCGGGTTCAATGGGCAGCCCCAGCCTCGTTTCCCTCCCAGGAGAGTGCGGGAGGGTGGCGCCTCCCGCACGTGCCTCGTCTAGGCGATATGCCTGCGCAGGCTCTCCTTGTCCGCGGTCCCGGCAAGGAGGAAGGGCCTCGCCTGGGCCAGGGTCATGGTGGGATTGGCGTGGTGCACGCCGAAGGCGCGGCACATGACGTTGAACAGCTCGGTGTTCTCCACCAGCCGGTCCACGCCCTGCTCCTTGGCCTTGTGCCCGTAGACGAGCAGCATCTGGTCCTCTGCCGTGTGGTTGCAGGAGGTGAACCCGACATTGCCGCGCCGGATGGTGGGCGCGCCTTGCTTGGGGTACACGCTGTGGGCGAGAATGCGTCCCATGGTCGCATCGGGCTGGTAGATGAAATCGCCGGGGAAGGGCTGAAAATCCGGCTGCATGGCCTGAATGACGAGTTCGGCGTCGGCCGGGCTGATGGGGAAGCCGGACATCTCGGTCAGCAGAGTTTGGATTTCGCCCGCGCTCTTGCCCTGCATGCGCTTGATGGTGGCTTCGAAGGAGGCCTTGCCCGCGCGGTACGAGCGCAGGGCGCTTGTGGCGTCGTTGTACTCCGGCCCGGTGCCGTTGACGCCCCAGCCGGAGTTGCCGTGGTCCGAGGTGACGATGACCAGGGTGCGCGGGTTGACCTTGAGGAAGGCGTCGATGACGCCCAGGGTGTCGTCCAGCTCGATGGTGTCCATGATGGCCGACCAGGCGTCGTTGGAATGGCTGGCGTGGTCGATGCGCCCGGCCTCCACCTGGAGCAGGAACCCGCCGGGATTCTTGGCCAGACGTTTGAGCGCCGCCGTGGTCATCTCCGGCAGGGAGGGCACGCCGGAGAGGTTCGAATCGTTCAGGCGGTCCACATAATACGGGATGTGCGAGCCGGAGAAGAACCCGGCCAGGGGCTTGGCCTGGGCGGGCGCGGCCAAAAGCGCGGCGCGGTCGCTCACCACGTCGTAGCCGGCGGAGCTGAAACCGGCTTGCAGATCTTTGCCGTCCTTGCGCTTTTTGGGATCAAAATGGTTGCGGCCGCCGCCGAGCAGCACATCCGGCTTGAAGGCCAGCATCTCCTCGGCGATGACGTCCTCAAGATCGCGGTCCGCCTGATGGGAGACCCAGGCCGCGGGCGTCGCGTGGGTGACGCGGGTGGTGGTGACGAGTCCGCAGGCCACGCCGCGCGGCTTCAAAAGCTCGAAGATGGTGGCGAGCTTGCGGCCGTCGGGCAGCACGGCCAGGGAGTGGTTGATGGTGTGCACGCCCGTGGACCATGCGGCGGAGGCGGGCGCGGAGTCCGTGACGATGCTGGACAGGCTGGCCGTGGCCATATAGCCGATGCTGGACTTGGGGTCGCGCAGGCGGGCGTAGAGGTTGGAGTCCTTGCGGCCCAAAACGCCGGTGCGCACCTCGTGCATGGCGCGCACAACGCCTGTGGGCATGCCGTCGCCGACGACGAAGATGACGCCCGGCCCCTTGGCGCGTTCAAACTGTCCGCCGGCGGGAACTTCGGCGCCGTGCGCCTCGGGCAGCATTCCCGGCAGCAGGGCCGCCACCGCGCCCGCGCCCAGAAGCCGCAGCATGTCGCGCCTGTTCAACCCGCTGTTGCTCGCATCGTTGTCCATCGTCCTGTTCCTCCGTTGTGGTGTTGTTTTGCGCAAGCTAGCAGCGCAAACGGTCGGCAATGTGACGGGAAGGTGAAAGATGCGTGGCAAGGGACGCAAACGAAACAGGGGCGGCAGGCCGTATGCCCGTCGCCCCTGTGAGGTGTTGTTGCTGTAAGACTACTCGCCGCTCTTCATCTTTTCGATGAGCGTGCGCAGGTTTCCGGCCTGGCTGGCCATTTCGCCCACGGCCTGGGCCGACTGGTTCATGGCGCTGGCCGTCTCGCTGGAGATGCGGTTGATCTCCTCGATGCTGCGGTTGATCTCCTCGCTGGCGGCGGACTGTTCTTCGCTCGCGGCGGCGATGCTGCGCACCTGGTCGGTCGCGACCTCGACAAGGCTCACGATCTCCTGCAAGGCCTCGCCGCTTTCCCGCGCCAGGCCTGTGGCCTGCTCCACCGTGCTCACGGCGCGCTCCACGTTCTCCAGGTTCTTCTTGGTGCCGTGCTGAATGCCGCTGATGGCCTCGCCCACTTCCTTGGTGGCGACCATGGTCTTTTCCGCCAGCTTGCGCACTTCATCGGCCACGACCGCGAAGCCGCGTCCGGCGTCGCCCGCTCGGGCGGCTTCAATTGCGGCATTGAGGGCAAGAAGGTTGGTCTGGTCGGCGATGTCGGAAATGACGTTCATCACCTGGCCGATGCCCTCGGCCTGCTTGCCCAGGGCGTTCATGTCCTCCTTCATGGTCATGGAGACGGTCTGCATGGTGTTGATGCCCGCCACAACCTGGGACACGATCTTGGCGCCGTTGATGGCCTTGGTTCTGGCGCTGGCCGAGGATTCCGCCGCCTGGGAGGCGTTCTTGGCCACCTCAAGCACCGTGGCGTTCATCTCTTCCATGGCCGTGGCCGTTTCGCCCACGCGCTGGCTCTGCACCTCGGTGCCGCGGCTCGACTGCTCGATTTGGGCGGAGAGCTCCTCGCTGGCGCTGCTCACCACCTCCACAACCTTCTCCAGTTGCAGGGCGGCGTGCATCATGCCCTCGGCCTTGGCGCGCTCGGCCCGGGCCTTGGCCTCATTGGCCTCGGTGGTGGCTATGCCCGCCAAACGGGCCTGCTCGGCCGCTTCGGCGCTCTTCTGATTGGCCTCGGCGATCTTGCCCTTGAGGTTTTCGACCATGCTGGTGAGCGCCGTGGCCAAGACGCCGATCTCGTCTTCCTGCTTGATGTCGAGCTTTTGGTTGAAATCGCCACCGGCGACCTTTTCGGCAAAGCCTGCGGCCATGCGCAGAGGCTTGGTCAAGGTCTCGGCAAAGACCCACAGGAGGGCAATGCCGCCAAGGGCCACAAGCAGCCCCACGCCGACCTGCCACAGGGCGTTCATGCGCGCGCGGGAGGTCAAATCAGCGCTCAGGGCGTTGGCGTCCGCCAGAACCACATCAGCCGGCAGCCGGATGACCACGGCCCAGGGCTTGCCCGTGCGGCCAAGCGAGATGGGCGCATATGCGACCATCAGTCCAGAGGCCTTGCTCAACTCGACCTTGGCCTTTCCAGACTGCACGTTGTCGATGACTTCCTGGAAATTCGTGAACAGAGCCTTGGCCGGTTCGCCGATGGTCTTGGGGTCCTTGCTGTTGGCGACCATCAAACCGTCATAGCTGATGATGAGCACCTCGCCCTTGCCGCCGTAGAGATTCTTGTTCACGTTGCTGGCCAGGTCCTGCAAGAAGCCCAGGCGCAGGTCCGTGCCGGAGACGCCCAAGAACTTGCCGTCCTTCTTGACCGGAACGGAGATGGTGGTCAGCCAGTCCTTCTGGCCCTGAACGATGTACGGGAAAGGATCGAGCACGCTCTCCTTGCCGGTTTCGCGGGGGCCAAGATACCAGCCGCCCTTGCGCACGCCGTTGGGGTGCTTGTCCTGGCTTTCGTATTCGACCAGCGTCTGGCGGGCGATGTTGCCCTTGGGATCGCGGTTCCAGTACGAAAGGAAGCGGCCGGAGGCATCGGAGCCATCCGTTCCGGAATACTTGCCGTCCATGCCGTCCAGCGCATTGGGCTCCCAGGCGGAATAGGAGCCGAGATATCCGGGATTGTTCTCCAGGTTGCCCTTGAGGATGGCGTCAAAAACGCCACGCAGAGTGGCATTGCTCAGCTTGGAGCGCAGCACCTCGAACACTCTGCCCGTGGTGCGCGCGGTGTCCAGGTTGTCCTGTAGGGCGCTTTGCACGATGGCGGCCTGGCTGGCGGCCAGCGATTCGAGGTTGCTCAAGGCGCTTTCGTGCAGGATTTTCCCCACGCGCTCGGAGACGAAGCTCTGCGTCCTGCTTGCGGAGAAGACGCCGTACACGACCAGCACACCGGCCACACACAGCAGACAAAGCCCTGCCATAAAGGCAATCTTTTGCTTAATGGAACGTAGCTGCATGCTCCCCTCTCTTTTGTTTACATAGGCCAACACCAGCTTTAGCTGGCGGATCGTGCGTAGTTCTCGATTAAAACATGCAGTATGGGCAATAAGTTGTCAACAATTCGTTGTGATATTTTCGCTAGTTGGGCAGCGCGTTTGCACTTTCCCGCTGAGCATGTGTTCCGCAACCCAGAATATACGTAATAATTATGGATTGTTGGTGACGAACAGCACAGAAGTCGCATGGCAAACGCGGCCTTGCGACATAGACAAATCCAATACACATCGCGGACCATTATTGCATGCAAATTTTGAATACTCGATGCCGGCAGATGGAAAACAAGAGTCGCGTAAAAACGCGCAAGGCCGCCAACGAAGCCCATCTTCGCTGGCGGCCTTGGCAAAAGGGTATGCTTTGCAAGGAGTCTCTTGATCATCTTGACGTGTTATCGACGCCGGACCTGGAAGGCTTTAGGGCTCGCCCCCCGCCGGACCCCAGGCCCCCGCAGGGCCTTGCCTCTTGCCTGCGGGATGCTTATGGCGTACATCACACGCGGTTCAAGGCACGGCAGAAACCTCTCACCCAAGCGACGGAAAAATGCCCAAGCGCACAGACATCAAGAAGATCATGCTCATCGGCTCCGGCCCCATCGTCATCGGCCAGGCCTGCGAGTTCGACTACTCCGGCACCCAGGCCCTGAAGGCCCTGAAGGAAGAAGGCTACGAGGTCATTCTCGTCAATTCCAATCCGGCCACCATCATGACCGACCCGGAATTGGCGGACCGCACATATATCGAGCCCATCGAGCCGGGAACAGTGGCCAAGATCATCGAGAAAGAGCGCCCGGACGCCATTCTGCCCACGCTGGGCGGACAGACCGCGCTCAACACCGCCCTTGCCCTGGCAAAAATGGGCGTGCTGGAGAAATTCGGCGTGGAGCTCATCGGCGCTTCGGTGCCGGTGATCCAGAAGGCCGAAAGCCGCGAGCTCTTCCGCGCCGCCATGGAAAAGATCGGCCTCAAGGTGCCCAAGAGCGGCATCGCCCGCACCATGGACGACGTGCGCCAGATAGGCAACACCCTGCCCTTCCCGCTCATCATCCGCCCGGCCTTCACCATGGGCGGCACCGGCGGCGGCGTGGCCTACAACATGGAAGACCTGGAGAAGATTTCGGCCCAGGGCCTGGCCGCCAGCATGCAGAGCGAGATCATGATCGAGCAGAGCGTGCTCGGCTGGAAGGAATTTGAGCTTGAGGTGATGCGCGACAAGAAAGACAACTGCGTCATCATCTGCTCCATCGAAAACATGGACGCCATGGGCGTGCACACGGGCGACTCCATCACCGTGGCCCCCAGCCAGACGCTGACCGACGACGAATACCAGAAGATGCGCGACGCGGCCCTGGCCATCATGCGCGAAATCGGCGTGGAGACGGGCGGCAGCAACGTGCAGTTCGCCATCAACCCGAAAAACGGCGACATGATCATCGTGGAGATGAACCCCCGCGTGTCGCGTTCGTCCGCGCTGGCCTCCAAGGCCACGGGCTTTCCCATCGCCAAGATCGCGGCCAAGCTGGCCGTGGGCTACACCCTGGACGAAATCCCCAACGACATCACGCGCGAGACCATGGCCAGCTTCGAGCCGTCCATCGACTACTGCGTCATCAAGATTCCGCGCTTCACCTTCGAGAAGTTCCCCGGCAGCGAGGACTACCTCACCACCTCCATGAAGAGCGTGGGCGAGACCATGGCCATTGGCCGCACCTTCAAGGAAGCCCTGCAGAAAGGCCTGCGCTCCCTGGAAGTGGGCATGCCCGGCCTGGGCAAAAAGTTCGAGGCCTGCGGCATCGACCGCGAGGAGCTGCTGCGCCTGATGCGCAAGCCCAACTCCGCCCGGCTTTTCGCCGTGCGTAACGCCATGCGCTGCGGCTTCACCCTTGAGGAGATCTACGCGGCCACGCACATCGACCTGTGGTTCCTGCGCCAGATCCGCGACATCCTCACCATGGAGGCGGAGCTCGCGGCCTTCGGCAAGTCCGATGAGATCTCCGTCAAGAACCCCGCCCTGGCGCCGCTTTTGAAGCGCGCCAAGGAATACGGCTACTCGGACAAGCAGCTTTCCGTGCTGTGGAACACCAGCGAGGAAGCCATGCGCGCCCTGCGCAAGTCCCTGGGCGTGCTGCCCACCTACTATCTGGTGGACACCTGCGCCGCGGAGTTCGAGGCCTACACCCCCTACTACTATTCCACCTACGAGACCGGCCGCGAAATCGAGAGCAAGGACGTGAAGAAGGTGGTGATTCTTGGCGGCGGCCCCAACCGCATCGGCCAGGGCATCGAGTTCGACTACTGCTGCTGCCATTCGTCCTTCGCGCTGCGCGAAATGGGCATTCAGTCCATCATGGTCAACTCCAACCCGGAGACCGTGAGCACGGACTACGACACCAGCGACCGTCTCTTCTTCGAGCCCGTGACCTATGAGGACGTGCTGAACATCGTGGAGTTCGAGAAGCCCCTCGGCGTCATTGTGCAGTTTGGCGGCCAGACTCCGCTGAACCTCGCCGTGGCGCTCAAAAAGGCCGGCGTGAACCTCCTGGGCACCCCGCCGGAAAGCATCGACCGCGCCGAGGACCGCGAACTCTTCTCCGCGCTCATCCGCAAGCTGCACCTGAAGCAGCCCCTGAGCGGCACGGCCATGACGCTGACCCAGGCCACGGAGATCAAGGACAGCCTGGGCTACCCGCTGGTGCTGCGCCCCTCCTACGTGCTGGGCGGCCGCGGCATGGAGATCGTTTACGACGACGAGGAGTTCAACAACTACTTCCGCAAAGCAACCGTCATCTCGCCGGAGCATCCCATACTCATCGACAAGTTCCTTGAGAACGCCATCGAGCTGGATGCCGACGCCCTTTCCGACGGCGACGAGACGTACATCGGCGGCATCATGGAGCACATCGAGGAGGCCGGCATCCACTCCGGAGACTCCGCCTGCGTGCTGCCCCCGCACACCATCGCCCCCGAGGTTGTGGCCGAGATTGAGCGCCAGGCCAAAGAGCTGGCCAAGGAGCTCGGCGTCATCGGCCTCATGAACATCCAGTTCGCCATCAAGGACGGAGAGATCTACATCCTTGAGGTGAACCCGCGCGCCTCGCGCACGGTGCCCTTCGTCAGCAAGGCCACGGGCGTGCCCCTGGCCAAGCTCGCCACCCGCGTCATGCTGGGCGAGAAGTTGAAGGACCTGAAGCCCTGGGACATGCGCAAGACGGGCCACGTCTCCGTCAAGGAGTCCGTGTTCCCCTTCAACCGCTTCCCCGGCGTGGACGTGCTGCTCGGACCTGAAATGCGCTCCACCGGCGAAGTCATGGGCATCGACACCACCTTCGGCCTGGCCTTCATGAAGGGCCAGCTGGCCGCGGGCCAGCGCCTGCCCGAAAAGGGCACGGTGTTCATCTCCGTCAACGACCGCGACAAGGCGATCATCACCCCGGTGGCTAAGGCCTTCGACGATCTGGGCTTCCACATCGTGGCCACGGGCGGCACGGCGGACCATCTCGCCGCCAAGGGCGTGCACGTCGAGCGTGTGCTCAAGGTGAACGAGGGCCGCCCCAACGTCGTGGACCTCATCAAGAACAAGCAGATCGCCCTTGTGGTCAACACCCCTTCCGGAAAGCGGACGGTAAACGATTCCAAGGAGATCCGGCAGACCACCCTGCTCTACGGCGTTCCGTACACCACCACGGTGTCCGGCGCGGCCGCAATGGCCCAGGCCATCCGCGAGGAACGCGGCCACGGGCTCTCGGTGCGCTGTCTGCAGGACTATTACGGCGATTAGTCTCCGGCGCGGCTGCGCCAGGGTCGGGCGGCCGGGAGCGGATTGACCGCTTCCGGTGCGCGAGGCGTTTTCCCCGGCCTGGACCAAAACGCAAGGACACCCAATGAAACGCGAGTATTGCGGCCTCTTCGGCATCTACGGACACCAGGAGGCCGCGCGCATGGCCTACTTCGGACTCTACGCCCTGCAGCACCGCGGGCAGGAGTCCGCGGGCATTGTCACCTGGGACGGCGCGGCCATCCGCGAGCACCGGGGCATGGGCCTTGTGCACGACGTGTTCAACGAACGCCACCTGGGCAAAGAGCTCAAGGGGCAAATCGCCATGGGGCACATCCGCTACTCCACCACCGGCGTCTCGCTGATCCGCAACGCGCAGCCCTTTCTGGTGCGCTTCAAGGACTGGCACATCGCCGTGGGGCACAACGGCAACCTGGTGAACACCCTTGAGCTGCGGCGCGAGCTGGAGAACGAGGGCTCCATCTTCCAGACCACCATGGACACGGAAGTGTTCGTGCACCTCATCGCCAAATACCTCAACGGCGGCACCATCGAGGAAGCCATCCTCAAGAGCTGCGCGCGGGTCAAGGGCGCGTATTCGCTGCTCATCATGGCCAACAACAAGCTCATCGCCGTGCGCGACCCGCATGGCGTGCGGCCTCTGGTCATCGGCCGGCTGAACGACAACTACGTGTTCGCCTCCGAGACCTGCGCCTTCGACCTCATCGAGGCCGAGTACATCCGCCAGGTGGAGCCCGGCGAGATGATCGTCATCGAGGGCGGGCGCCTCACCAGCCATCGCCTGCTCGACACCGCGCCCAAGCGCCAGTGCATCTTCGAGCTCATCTACTTTGCCCGGCCCGACTCCATGGTCTTCGACGAAGGCGTGTACGTGCGCCGCAAGACCATGGGCGCAACGCTGGCCAAGGAAGCCCCGGTGGACGCGGACTTCGTCATGCCCTTCCCCGACTCCGGCAACTACGCGGCCGTGGGCTATTCCCAGGAGTCCGGGCTGCCCCTTGAGCTGGCCATGATCCGCAACCACTACGTGGGCCGCACCTTCATCCAGCCCAGCCAGGACATGCGCAACTTCAGCGTGCGCGTGAAGCTGAACCCCGTGCGCAGCATGATCGAGGGCAAGCGCATCCTCATCGTCGAGGACTCCATCGTGCGCGGCACCACCATCCGCACCCGCGTGAAGAAACTGCGCGAACTGGGCGCACGCGAGATCCACATGCGCGTGTCCTGCCCGGCCATACGCTTCCCCTGCTTCTACGGCATCGACTTTTCGAGCAAGGGCGAGCTCATCGCCGCCACAACGCCGGTGAACGACATTGCCCGGTTCATCGGCCTGGACAGCCTGCACTTCCTGTCCATTCCCGGCCTGCTCGATTCCGTCACCGAAAAGAACGCCCACTGCCTGGCCTGCTTCAACGGCGAGTACCCCATTGAGCCGTGCAGCCACCAGGGCAAGATGTGCCTGGAGAACGAAAGCAAGGTCACAGGCTAGGAGCCGGGGGCAGACGCTGAACGGCGCTTGCGCTCCGGCGCGAAATCCCGGGAGGGTTGCGTTGTGACAAGACTTGAGAGGCCCGCCATGAGCCGTTGTGAAAACACCGGCACGCCGCCCGCTGGCGGCTGGCTCGAACTGGCGCGCGAGGTGCTGGATGTCGAGATAGAGGGCCTGACCGCCGTGCGCGGCCAGCTGAACGGCGGTTTTCTGGAAGCGCTGGAGCGGCTTGTGGCCTGCACGGGCCGCGTCGTGGTCACGGGCATCGGCAAATCCGGCCTGGTGGGCCGCAAGATAGCGGCCACCCTTTCCAGCACCGGCACAGCGGCCTTCTTCCTGCACCCTGTCGAGGGCGCCCACGGCGACCTGGGCATGATCCGCCCCGGCGACGTGGTGCTGGCGCTCTCCAACAGCGGCGAAACCGACGAGCTGAACAACCTGCTTCCGGCGCTCAAAAGCCTCGGGGGCGTCATCGTGTGCATGACCTCCGGCGTGGACTCCACCCTGGCGCGCCTGTCCGATGTCGTCATCGAGGTGCGCGTGCCGCGCGAGGCCTGCCCGCTCAACCTGGCCCCCACCACAAGCACCACCGCGGCCCTGGCCGTGGGCGACGCCCTGGCCGTGTGCCTTATGCAGATGAAGGACTTCAGCACCAAGGACTTCAAGCGCGTGCATCCGGCCGGCGCCTTGGGCGCGCGCCTGTCGCAGCCCATCAGTTCGCTCATGCACACGGAGAATCTGCCCGTGCTGCGCGAGGACGCGCCCCTGCCCCAGGCCCTGGCCGCGCTCAACGCCGGGGGCTTCGGCCTGGCCGCCCTCACCGACGCAGCAGGCCGGCTCACCGGCGTGCTCACCGACGGCGACGTGCGGCGCATGCTGTGCAAAAGCGGCTTCGACGCCGCGCGGCCCGTGGCCGAGGTGATGACCAAGGCCCCGCGCAGCGTCGGCGTCGCGGACAGCGCGGCCCAGGTGCTCGATCTCATGGAGGCCCGGCAGATCACCGTGCTGCCCGTGCTGAACCAAGACGGCACCCTCGCCGGGCTCGTGCATCTGCACGACCTGCTGGGCAAGGGCCGCGTGCGCTTCGCGCCGGGTTAACCCATGCCGAAAGACGACGGCTCGAATGTCTGCGCCCGGTGCGCAAAGCACAGCGGCACCTGCTGTACTCTGGAGCCCGGACAGGAGGAGCACTGCTTCCCCCTTTCCCCCCTGGAGCGCAGCCGCATGGAGGCCGCGGGAGCCACGGAGGAGCACTTCGCCCGGCAAGCGAACACCGACGCCTTTGTGGACAACGTGTGCCGGCTTTTTCCGGGCGAGGCCAAGACCATCATCGCGCTGTTTCCGCCAGGAGCTGCGCACGACAGGCTGGCCATAGCCGAAGACGGCGCGTGCATGCTCCTGGGCCCGGCGGGCTGCCTGCTGCCGCGCCCGGCCAGGCCGCTTTACTGCCGCCTGTTCCCCTTCTGGATCAGGGCCGGGCGGGAGCTTTTTTTCGAGTTCGGCCAGTGCGAGGCCCAGCACGAGGCAGGCGGCGGCGCCAGCCTGATGCGGCGTCTGGGCATGACGAGTGAAAACGTTCGACAAACCTACCGAGAACTGCGCAAGGCCTGGGGCCTGCCGGAGCAAAAATAGATGCCGCCACGCACACGCAACACAGCGAAAAAGCCCACCAAAAGGGAATCTTCCATGAGATGGAGCCGCCGGTTCAAGCGCAAGATTTTCTGGATCATCATCGCCATGCCCGTGGGCGCCGTGCTGTGCGCCGCGCTGGCCTTCTGGTTCTACTCGCGTGATCTGCCCGGCTTCCGCAACATCACGGACTACAAGCCGCCCCTGGTGACCACCGTGCTCTCGCGCGACGGCAAGGTGCTGGGCTACTTCTACAAGGAAAAGCGCTTCCTGGTGCACTTGCAGGACATGCCCGCCTATCTGCCCAAGGCCTTTCTCGCGGCGGAGGACTCCGGCTTCTACAAGCACGACGGCGTCGACCCCTGGGCCATTTTCCGCGCCTCGCTCATGAACCTCAAGGCCGGCGGCATCCGCCAGGGCGGCAGCACCATCACCCAGCAGGTGGTCAAGCGCCTGCTGCTCTCGCCGGAGAAGAGCTTCGAGCGCAAGATCAAAGAGGCCGTGCTGGCCTACAGGCTTGAGAACTACCTCACCAAGGACGAGATCCTCACCATCTACCTGAACCAGATCTTCCTCGGCTCCAAATCGTACGGAGTGGAGGCGGCCAGCCGCGAGTTCTTCGGCAAGCACGTGAAGGACCTGACCCTGGCCGAGGCCGCCATCCTGGCCGGTCTGCCCCAGGCGCCCAGCCGCTACAACCCCCTTGCCGACCCCGAGGCCGCCAAGACCCGCCAGAAGTACGTTCTGGACCAGATGCTCTCCCAGGGCTGGATAAGCCAGGCCCAGCACGACCAGGCCATCAACCAAAAGCTCGTGTACAAGAGCATGGAAGACCACTCCTGGAAGGTGGGCGCGTATTATCTTGAAGAAGTCCGCCGCTTTCTCATCGACAAATACGGCGAGGACGAGGTCTATCAGGGCGGCATGACGGTCGAGACCGCCTGCGAAATTCCGCACCAGATAGCCGCGGACAACGCCATGCGCCGCGGCCTGGCCGACGTGGCCAAGCGCAAGGGCTGGGAAGGTCCGGCGGGCCGCCTCAAGCCCGAGGAATACAATCGTTTCCTTGAGGACAACCGCGTCACTGAAACCCTGAAGGCCGGCTCCTGGGTGCGCGCCATCGTCATGGAGACCGCCAAGGACAAGGCCCAGGTGCGCTTTGGCCAATACACCGGCGAGGTGCCCGCCAGCACCACCACCTGGTGCCGCAACGGCCGCAAGGACGTCACCGGCGACGCCGCGCCCGTGCCCGGCGATCCGTCGCGCATTCTGCACAAGGGCGATGTCATCTGGGCCAGCGTGCGCGAGGTGCGGGGCAACGGACACTTTGTGCTGGCCCTGGAGCGCGAGCCCGGCCCCGAGGGAGCGCTGGTCTCCATGCTGCCGGAAACCGGCGAGGTCGTGGCCCTGGTGGGCGGCTTCAGCTTCGAGAAGAGCCAGTTCAACCGCGCCACCCAGGCCAAGCGCCAGCCCGGCTCGTCCTTCAAGCCCATCGTTTACAGCGCCGCGCTGGACAACGGCTTCACTCCCGGCAGCGTCATCATGGACGCGCCCATCGTCTTCGCCAACGCCGAGGCCGGCACCATCTGGCGTCCTGAAAACTACGAGGACATCTTCTACGGTCCCACGCTGCTCGCCACGGCCCTCGCCAAGTCGCGCAACCTCGTGACCATCCGCGTGGCCCAGAAGATCGGCGTCAAAACCGTCATCGAACGCGCCCGCGCCATGGGCATCGAGTCCGAACTGCCGGAGAACCTGTCCATCGCCCTGGGCTCCTCGGCCGTCACCCTCATGAACATGTGCCAGGCCTACACGGCCTTTGCGCGCGGCGGCACCTACGTCAAACCGCGCCTGGTGCTCAGCGTCAAAAGCGCCTGGGGCGAAACCATCTACCAGTCCCACCCGGAATACGTGGAGGCCATCAGCCCGCAGAACGCCTTCATCATGGTCTCCATGCTGAAGGAAGTCATCAACGTGGGCACCGGCGGCGCGGCCAAGGCCCTGGGCCGCCCCCTGGCTGGCAAAACCGGCACCACCAACAACGAACAGGACGCCTGGTTCATGGGCTTCACCCCGCATCTGCTCACCGGCGTGTACGTCGGCTACGACCAGCTGCAAAGCATGGGGCGCGAGGGCTCCGGCGGCCACACCGCCCTGCCCATCTGGCTCGAGTACCGCAAGGCCATCGAGGACCGCTACCCGCCCGACGACTTCCTGCCGCCCGAGGGCATCGTCTGGGCCCGCGTGGAGAACAGCCAGGCCGTCGGCTCCAAGGGGCAGCCCGCGCCGGAGAGCTACTTCCTGCCCTTCATGGAAGGCACGCAGCCCGCGCAGACGGACGTGGGGGCCGCCTCGGCCGGAGGCGCCGCATCCACCAGCGATTCCGACTTGATGAAGCAGGGATTGTAAGCAAAAAAGACACGCACCGCAGGGCCGGGGGGAATCATTCCCTCCGGCCCTTTTCTTGACAGCGCCGCGGCATTGCGGCTAGCACGGAATCGCTCTGGCGGAGCTGAACGGCCAAAAGCCGGAAAACTACTTGCCCCGAACCGAGACGGCATCTCACCGAGGGCAACCATGAGCAAACACCACTCCCACGTCTGTTTCCCCGCCGCAAACGCCACAAAATTCCAGGCCCCGCCCCCCGCCGACGCATCGCGGCAGGAGCCTACCGTGTTCCTCACCACCCGCGACGCCTACGACCGCTGGGCGCCGGGCTACGACGGATACGACAACCCCATGGTGGCGGCAGCCGCCCGCGTTGTGGAGGAGCTTGGGCGCGGGCTGCCCGCAGGGGCCCACGTGTTCGAGTTCGGCTGCGGCACGGGTCGCAACCTCGCGGCCCTCGGGCGGCTGGGCGCGGGCAGACTGGCCGGCTGCGACCTCTCCACCGGGATGCTGGCCGAGGCCGCCCGGTGCGATCCCACCCTGCTGCTCTTCCAGCACGACATGACCATGCCCCTGCCCATGCAGGCCGGAGTCTTCGACTGCGTTCTGTTCTGCCTGACCCTGGAGCACCTGGCCGAAATGGCGCCGCCGCTATGCGAGGCGAGGCGCATCCTGCGGCCGGGCGGCTGTGTGCAGGTCATCGAAATCCATCCGCTGGTTTCCGCCAGCGGCGTAGCGGCGCACTTCCGCGATCAGGGCGGAACCGTGCGCATGCCCGTGCACGCCCACACCGCCGCGGACTACGAGACGGCCTTCAACGCCGCTGGTCTGCGCGTGGCCATGCGGCGCGACTGGCTGCCCAGGGATTTTGGGGATGCGGCCACGGCCAAGATGCGCAAGCGCGGGGAGGACTTCCCGCTGCTTGTGCACTACCGCGCCGTGGCGAAGTGAAAAAGCCCGGCGGCGCTTAACGCCGCGTGGCCGCGAGGATGCAGACGCCGCCCAGGGCCATGATGACGGCGATGGAGAGGAACCCGATGACGTGGCTGCCTGTGGCATCGCGCACCATGCCCACCAGGGTGGGGCCCACAAAGCCGCCCGCGTTGCCCACGGAATTGATGAGCGCCACGCCGCCCGCAGCTGCCGCGCCGGTGAGCAGGCCGGTGGGAATGGTCCAGAAGGGACCGAGCAGGCCCCAAAGGCCGATGGTGGCGATGGTGTAACAGCCAAGGCTCCACCAGGGACCGTGCAGGCCCGGCACGGGCAGCAGGCTCAAGGCGAACCCCGCGGCGCTGACGAACAACGGCCCGGCCGTGTGCCAGCGGCGTTCGCCCGTGGCGTCGGAATGCCGCCCCACCAGCACCATGCCCACGGCCCCGCCCAGATACGGGATGGCCGAAAGCAGGCCCACGCGCAACGGCGTGGACGCAGCGCCCAGCACTTCGCCGAGGAGCGTCGGCATCCACATGACCAGACCGTACATGCCCACGCACAGGGCGAAGTACGCCGCGCTGAGCAGCCACACCTTCGGGCTGTGCAGCAAATCGAGAAGGACCCGGCGCATGCTCCGCGCGTCCTCGTCCTTCGCGCTTGGGGTCAGCACGGCCGTCAGGGCGGCGCTTTCCGCCGGGGCGAGCCAGCGCGCCTCGGCCGGGCCATCGGGCAGATAGCGCAGCACGGAGAGGCCCAGCAACACGGCGGGCAGGCCTTCGAGCACGAAGAGCCACTGCCAGCCGGCCAGCCCGAGCAGCCCGTGAAGGTCGAGCAACATGCCGGAAACGGGCGCGCCGATGACGCCGGCCACAGGCGTTGCGGCCATGAACAGGGCCACGGCCCGGGCGCGGCGCTCCTGCGGGTACCACAAGGTCAGGTAATAGATGATGCCGGGCAGAAAACCGGCCTCGGCCACGCCCAGCAGAAAACGCAGCCCGTAGAACGACCACTGCGCATGCACCAGCGACATGGCGCACGCGGCCAGGCCCCAGGTGACCATGATCCGGGCGATCCACAGCCGCGCGCCCACGCGGCGCAGAATCAGGTTGCTCGGCACCTCGCAGAGCACATACCCGGCGAAGAACATGCCCGCGCCCAGCCCGAACACGGAGCTGGAGAACGAGAGGTCGCGGCTCAGGCCCTGGGCCGCAAAGGAGACGTTGACCCTGTCCAGGTACGCCACCACATAGAGCGCGAACAGATACGGCAGAAGCCGCGCGTCCACCTTGCGGTACAGCGCGGCCAGGGAAGCGGTCGGTGCGTTCGTCATGGGCCGCTTGGTAGCATGGCCGGGGCGCGATAGGAAGTGGCGCGCAAGGGCTTGCGGCAGCTTGCGCCAGCGCCGGGGCTCGCGCAGCGCTGGCTTTACCTTTCGCCTTTGTCTCGCGGGTTGCGCGGCGGCGCGGCGCACCGGGTCTTGAGCCAGGGGTTGGAACGACTACCCCACGGCTTTGCGGCGGTGATGGTCTCACCCCTTGTTTTGGGACGGCATGTCGCACGACGCGAAACCAGGGGCTGGCGGCTGAAGCGACGTGCTTCTGGCAGTGGTCCGAAGACGAGAGTTGGCGCATATCCGGCTTTTGCCGCAAGCGCACTGCTTGCGCCCGGCAAGCTGCCGGATCAAAGGGCTAGAGGATGACCTCGCGCCGCAGGCGGGCGCGGCGCTCTTTCCAGTCCGGCATGATGGACGCGAGCAGGCCGTAGAAGCGGGCGTCGTGCCCGTGGTGGCGGCGGTGGCACAGCTCGTGGGCCACGACGAACTCCACGCACGGCGGCGAGGCTTTCACAAGATGCCGGTTCAGGGTGATGACCCCGGCGCGGGAGCAGGTGCCCCAGCGGCTCGTCATGGCCCGCACCTTGAGCTGCGTGGGCCGGGGCACGCCAAGGGCGTCGAAACGCGGCAAAAGCTCGCGGATGGTGAGTGTGAACACCTCGCGCGCCTGGTTCAAATACCAGGCGTCCAGCAGCTTGCGCACGCGCTCCGGCTCCAGCGGCGTGGAGCTTACGATCTCCAGACGGTCTTCCACAAGGCGCACCCCACGCGGACCTTTGCGACAACCGGGCTTGAGGTCGAGGCGGTACTCGCGGCCCAGAAAGGCATGCACCTCGCCATCGACATATTCGAGGCAGCGCACGGGCGTGCGCGAGCGGAAGCGCTCCAAGTGCCGGGCTATCCACTCCGCCTTGGCCTGCACGTGCTCCTGCACATAAATGAGGCTCGAGCCCTGCGGCGCGCGCACGCGCACCACGCCCTCGGGCCGCACGGAAATGCGCAGGCTTCGGAAGCGGTCGAAGCAAAGCTCCACCGGTATGCGCTCGCCATCGGCAACGATCTCGATGCGCCTTGGCGGAGTTGACGGCTTGGGCGCGGCTGGCTTGGATTTGAGGAATCCGAACATGCTCACGCCCCGGCGGACTTCCTGTCCTGGCTCAGCAACACGCCGCCCAGCACCAGGGCGGAGGCCGCGTACTGCCAAAACGAGAACACCTCGCCCAGCACCAGCCGCGCCATGATCACCGTGGCCACGGGAATGAGGTTGATGAAGGCCGAGGCCTGGCAGGCGGGAATCTTGCTCACGCCGTAGCTGTACAGGCCATAAGCGCCGAGGGTGCTTGCAGCGCCCAGGTAGACGATGGACAAGGCGGGCACGAGCACGAATTCCGTCGGCAGGCGCTGGCCTGGCAAAAACATGAGCGGCAAAAAGACCACGCAGCCGAGCAACGCCTGGGTGGCGGTGAGGAACATGGGCGAGTAGCGCACCGAAAGCTTTTTGAGCAGGATGGTGTAGCCGGTGGCGCAGACCATGGCGAGGAATTCCAGGAAATTGCCCAGCGTCGGGTTGGGCGCGTTCTCCGTTGCGCTGGAAAAAACAGAGAGCAGCGCCGCGCCGACCACGGCCACGAGGAACCCGGCCCAGGTGCGCGGGCTGACCTTTTCCTTGAGCAGGAAGTGCGCGCCCACGGCCACCATGAGCGGCAGCATGGCCACAATCATGCCCGCCTGGGCGGCCTCGGTGTTCTTGATGGCCGCCGTCTCGAAAAGAAAGTACAGGCCGGGCTCGCACAGGCCCATGAGCACGATGGGCTTCCAGTCTCCCCGGCGGTACGGCTGGGAGCGGAAGCGCGGGTACAGGGGCAGAAAGCACAGGCAGGCCACCAGCATGCGCCCAAAGACCACGAACATGGTGTCGTACGCCTGGAAGGCCAGCTTGAAGGCGATGAACGCGCTGGCCCAAAGGATGCTGGCCGCGACAAGCGCCAGAACTGGCAAAAGCGCCGCGCGGCGGTCGTCGGTCATGCTGCTTGTTCCTGCTTGCCTTTGCTGCCGGCGCTGGCCGCCGGGAGGATTGTCCGGTGGAGAATTGGGCGCAGGCCTTCTGCTCCGCCGCTGTTCACGCCAATGCCCGCCCTGCCGGGCGCGGGCTCATGCGCAGACGCCCGCAGCGCCGAACCTGCGCGGGAAGTTTGCGGTACCACCCTTGCGACGGGAATCAAACCCCTTTTTTCGCGCCAGCGGCGCCGGGCCTTGGCGCCGGGCCTTGGCGACGGACCAACGCGGACAGGCCAGCGCTGACTGGCCCGCGGCGGAGCCTACTTCTCCAACCCGTCCACGCGCCGGAAGTATTCCTCGCGGCTGTAGCGCTCCACGGAAAAGAGGGTGGCGAAGGCGTCGCGGAAGTCCACGGCCCCGGTGGCGAAGAGCCCGTGCCCGTACACGATGGCGCCGCGCTTGCCGCCTTCCTGGTTGAGGGCGGGCGGCAGCGTGTTGCACAGACCAAAGGGTCCGGTGCCCACCTCGCCCGGCACGATGGGGATATCCAGCCCCAGGGCCGCGTCCAGAAGCCCGCGCGGCGTGGCGCAGGCGCGGTGGCACTGGCCGAGGCCGGGGCAGTCCAGCTTGTCGCAGTCCATGGACAGGATGACCGCGAAGCGCGGGTGCCCGTGCAGAATGGTCCTGGCCGGACCACCGTCGTAAATGGCCCGGTGCGCCACAAGCTCGCTCGACGCCGTGAGCCCCACGCAGGAGGTCCCGTCGAAGCGGCAGGGGTCGATGCACCCGCCGAGCTCATCCAAGGAGCTGCCCGTCTGGCTGATGAGCAGCAGCTCGCCCGCCGGGGTCGCCTGGCGGCAGGAGACGTTGCCGAAGGACGAGTCCACCAGCCCGTACTCCACAACGAAGCGTCCGGCCTCGATCATGGCGGCGCGGGCCTGGTCCTCGTCGGCAAAGGGCCCGGCCAGCAACGGGGGCGGCCCTTGCGGCAGGCGGGCCATGTCCTGGTCCAGCTGGGCGCGGATGGCCGCAAACCCGGCACGGCGCCCGGCCGTCATTTCCCCGGCGCGCACATCGCGCAGATGTTTGGCGAAATACGCCACAAAGCAGGCAAAGGCCATGGAGCTGGCCGTGACAAAGGCCTGCTCCGGGCTGACCGACCCCGCGGCGGCCATGAACGCCTGGCCGCTGTCCACGATGATGCAGCCCTTGCGCCGGGAGAGCGCCGCCATGACGCCCCGCGCCTCAAGCCCGCGCACCACGGGCAGATCATGCAGAAAGGTCCGCGTCTCGCAGTCGCCGGGAACCACAAAGCCCGCGCCCGTCGCCAGCGCCTCCTCGGCCAGGGCGAGCATGGTCTGCTGGCAGGCGCCCATGGGCCGGGCGATGAGCAGCGCGGCGGCGCCAAGGCCCTGGATGACCGCCTCGGCCAGGGGCTGGTGCGCATCGCCCGCATGGCTGAAGGAAAGCTCCGCGTCCAGCGCGGCCAGAAGCGGCTCGCCCGGCGCGCACAGGCCCGCCGCAACCAGCTTGGCGGCGTATTTGGCCAGCATGTCGGTCATGGGTTCTCCTCCTGCTGCGCCACAGGGCGAAAGGCGTTGCCGGGCTGTGCGGGGCCATCCGGCCCGGAGAGGCCGGCAGGCCAGGGCAAACCGTGTTGCGCCGCCGCTTCCGGCCGGGGCAGGCCGTCTTCAGTCAGCCCGCGGATGCGGTAATAGGCCGAGCGGGCGGCGAGGAAGTCCTGCCGGGGCAAGGGCGGCACCGGGATGTCCGGCGAACCGCTGCCTGCCTCGGTGAAGAAGCGGGCGGGCAGGTCGTCGTCCTTGGCGGAAAAGCCGTTTTGCGCGTTCATGAGCCGCTCCTGGTAGTCGATGCGCGCGCCGCAGGCCAGCAGGTCCGCGCCCGTGGCGGCCTGGCCGGTGACGGCGGCAAAGGCCCGCGCGTACTCCTCCATCCCTGCGGCAAGCAGCAGGTGCGCGCAGATGGTCAGGCTGTCCGCCGCAGCGGCGGCGTCCTCCGCGAGCTTGATGCTCCGCGCCTTGCCGGAAAAGCTGAAGCGATCCGTGGCCACGGGCTTGCGCAGCACCTCGTGGCTCAGCGGGTTGGCGCGCAGGTTGGAGCCGCCGTGGGTGGCCACGCTGTACGCCAGGGCCATGCCGTACGCGCCGCGCGGGTCGCAGGCGGGCAGTTCCAGGCCCTTCACGCTCATGGACAGCTCCGGGCGGCCGTGCGTTGCGGCGTACCAGGCCGCGCCCCGGGCAAGCTCCAGGCCGGTCGCGGCGGCCGGACCAGTGCCCGTGCCCATGCCGAGCAGCAGCGCCAGCACCCGCTCCGGGTCAAGGGCATCGCCCGTGATCTCGCGATGGCAGGCCAGGGCCGAGGCCGCGCTCACGGGATCGAGCCCGAGGCAGGCGCAAAAGTCGTTCGCGCGCATGGCCAGTTCGATCATGCCGTTGCCGATGAGCGCCGTGAAATGGCTCATGGCGTCGTATTCCGGCAGGGGGCGGCCGTCGCCGGAAAGGCGCTTGCAGGCCACCAGGCAGCTTTCGCAGCCGCGCTTCAACGGATGGTAGCGCGTGGCGTAGGCGTGGGCGTTGAGCCCCCCGGCGGGCGGAAAATGCGTGCGCGCGAAGTTGTCGGTCGGCATCATGCGCCTTGCGTCCATGAGGTCGAACAGGCTGCCGGTGCCGAAGTTGGTGAAGCCGTGCTGGCCCATGAGCGCCGGGGAGGCGCTGGCCAGACGCAGAATGTCCTCCCGCGCGCGCGCAAGACCGCCGGAATCGGCCACGGCGATTTCCCCGGTGCCGCGCACGGCGAGATACTTGAGGTTCTTGAGGCCGAACACCCTGCCTACGCCGCAGCGCCCGGCCTGATGATACAGGTCCACCAGCAGGGTGGCGAAGGCGCAGCCGTACTCCGCGCCCGGGCCGGTGGCTGCAAGGGAGCCGTGCGGCAGGCGCTGGCGCAGCCGCGTGAACACATCGGGCGTGGACAGGCCTGCGAGGGCGGAGGCGTCCGTGAGGCGCACCTCGCCGTCGCAGATCTCGATGCCGCAGGGTTTGTCCGCCCGGCCGGTGATGATGAGGACGTCATAGCCCGCGCGCTTGAGCTCCGTGCCCAGGCGGCCGCCCGCGCCGGCGTCGCCGATGGCCCCGGTGAGGGGCGAGCGCGTGGTGATGTGGCAGGAGCCGGAGGCCGGGGCGTCGGTGCCTGTCAGCGGTCCGCTGGCGATGACCAGGGGCAGGTCCGGGTGGTCGCAGGGCAGCGTGGCCAAGCCGCGCAGAAAATATCCGCCCAGGCCGCGCCCGCCAAGAAATGCGGCGCGGATGCCCTCGGGCAGGCGGTCAACCTCGTGGGTGCCCGCGGAAAGATCCACGCGCAGAATTCCGCCTGTCCAGCCATACGATTCGGGCACGTTCCGTCCTCCCTGTTGCGAGTTTGCGGCCTTGACCCCGTGGGTGAAACCAGTATGCTGTGCCGCCGGGAATCGCAAGGCCCGCAAGCGCTTTGCCCCGGCAGGAGGACACGAGTGGCCGCAGAGAAAAAGGGAAAGAACGAAGAGATCGACGTTTCGCGCCGCAGGCTTTTGTTCGGCTTCATGGACAGGCTGCGCGGCAATGCGGAGGAGGCCCCGGTGGCCGCCGCCTCGCAAACCGCCCCCGTGCTGGCCCAGGCCAACGCGGCCTTCACGGCCGGAGACTTCGCCACGGCGCTTGGCTTCTACAGAACCTTTCTGCAGGCCGAGAGCGCCAACGCCGAGGCGCGCCAGCGGCTGGGCGAATGCCTGTACCGCCAGGGGCAGTACATTCAGGCCAAGGTGGAGTTTGAGCGCCTGCTGCAAAAGAACCGCAAGGACAACCGGGCCATTCTCTTTCTCGGGCTGGTGCTGGCGCGGCTGGACCGCGTGCAGAAGGCGGCGGTGGTCTGGAAGCTCTTTTTCGACCCGCACAGCGTGGTGCTGCAGCGTGAGCTCAATTTGCAGATAGCCCTCGTCGAGACCTCGGCCGAGGACCAGTTGCCCGTTGCCGGCACCGTGGCCGAGGCCGTGGAGCGCGTGCTGGACCAGCCCCAAAAGGCCTAAGAAACTCCGGCATGTTCCGCGGTTGACGCCCGGCGATCCAATCGGCGATCCGCCCGGCGTTGCGGCAGCGTGAGGCGGAAGTACGGCTCTCTGCCCCGCCACCGCGCCATGAGGCGCTGGCCCAGCGGCACAGCCCCCTGTCTTGACGGGTCGCCCGGCCCTGCGGCTCGGTCCGACGACTTGCTCCGGCGAGGCGGCCAGGCGATCTGGTCATGCGGCATGGGGCAAAGGCGGCACGTGCCGCGCACCAGTGCGCCCCGGCGGATCAATTGCTTTTGCGGCCCTTGGCCTTGCCCTTGGCCAAAAGCTTCGCCTTGGCGGCTGTGGCCGTCCGGGCCTTTTCCGCGTCCTTTTCGGCCAGGGTCGTCACCCGCGCGCGCAGGTAGCTGGCAGCAAGGTCGGCCATCTGGGCCTCGCGCGCATCGCCCGCCTGGCTGCCGCCAAAGGCGCGCAGGTCCTCGGCCATCTGCTTCTCCATGCGCTCCGACTCCAAGAACATGACAAAAGCCAGGGCCAGCGCCCCGCCGTTCTCCTCGCTGCCGTCGCACAAGATCTCCAGCTGGGCCTGGGGCGCGGTCTCGAAAAGCCGCTCCGCGAACATGCCTATCCAGCGGCGGTACAGCGCGGGCATGAGCGGCGGCACCATCAGAGCCAGGGTGTCGGCCGCGCCAAGGTCCGTCACGGCCTGGGTCACGGCGAGATATTCGCGCAGGGCCTCCACGCGGCGGGCGTCGTCCTGCGACACGCGCTCCATGAGCGTGTTGGTGATGTGCGCGCGCATGGCGCTCTTGAGTTCGGCGTCGGTCACAAGGGAATCTGTCACGGGGGAGTCTGTGGCGTGGGCATCGGAATCTGCGGGCATGTGTCTTCGCTCCTGTGCGTAAATCTTGCGCGCCGGACCGGGAAGGCAACCCCGCCGGGGCTTCCCGTGCGCGCGCAAAGTGAGTATCATCGGCGAACGCCGCTGGCAATGCGCCGGCAACACCCAGAGATTATGCCGGCCGGCCAAACGGAGACCGCCTGTGATCGACGCGCTTGTTCAACTGCTGCCCCTGGCCAAGGTGCTTTTCGCCTTCGGCGTCATGCTGGCGGGCCTGCGCCTGCGCCAGCCCTTGTGGCTTTCCGTGCTTGTCGGCGGGCTGGTGCTGGCCCTCTGCTTCCACATGCCCGTGTCCGAGTGGGCGCGGGTGGCGGCCATGTCCGCGTTGCAACGGGAAACCACCTACCTCATCCTCATCCTGGCGCTCATCCTGTTCTTGTCCGAGGTGCTGGAGAAAAGCGGGCAGACCAAGCGGCTGATGCAGGCGGCCACGGGCTTTCTTGTGGATCCGCGCCTGCGGCTGGCGTTCTTCCCCGCTCTGGTGGGTTTTTTGCCCATGCCCGGCGGGGCGGTGTTCTCCGCGCCCCTGGTGCGCGACATGGCCGACGAGCTTGGCCTGGCCCGACGCGACACGGCGCTGGTGAACTACTGGTTCCGCCACCTGTGGGAGCTGTGCTGGCCGCTCTACCCCGGCATCATCCTCACCTCGGCCCTGGCCGGGGTGCCCCTGGCCCGGCTCATCGTCTACACCTGCCCGTGCATCGCCCTGTGCATGCTCCTGGGCTGGCGGTTCATCATGCGCCCGGCCGTGGCGCACCTGCAAAACGCCGCGCCCGGCCCGAGGCCAGAACGCGACGTGCGCGCCGCGCTCTACCAGGGCCTGCCCATGCTCATCGCCATCTGCTGCGGCCTGGGCTTTGAGGTGGCCATGACCTTTCTCGCCCCTGATCTGCCCTTCGAACTGGGCATCATGGCCGCGCTGCTGCTGGCCATCGGCTGCTCGCTGGTGCAGAACCGCGTGGGGCCGGGCTTTGTGGCGGGCGTGCTGAAGGACCGCGAACTCTACAAGCTCGTGGCGCTGGTGGTGTCGGTGCTGGTGTTCAAGGACGTGCTGCAGGCCTCCGGCGCGGTGGCGCAGCTGGCGCGGGTGGCCTCGGGTCCCGGGGCGCTCTTTGCGCTGACGCTGGGCCTGCCGTTTCTGGTGGGGCTCATCTCCGGCATCACCGTGGCCTTTGTGGGCGCCACGTTTCCGATCATCCTCGGCGTGCTGCACAACCTGAGCCTGGCCGGGAACCCGGGGCTCGAGGCGCAGCTGCTGCCGCACCTGGCCTTGGGGCTCTTCGCCGGCTTCACCGGAGTCATGGTCTCGCCGCTGCACGTGTGCTTCGTGCTCTCCTGCCAGTTCTTCGGCGCGGACATCGCCTCCACCTGGAGGCGGCTGCTCATTCCCTGCGGCCTGCTGCTGGCCTGCGGCGTGGCCTGGTTCTTCGCGCTCACGCGGGTGTTTTAAAGCCCCGCCAGCACCCAGTGCCACAAGGGCAGCGTGGCGAAGGAGAGCGGCGTGCCAACGCTCACCAAAAGCGAGGCCAGCGGGGGGTCCAGGCCGTTGTCCGTGGCCAGAATTCCGCCCAGCACCATGGGCGGCATGGCCGCCTCGAACACCGCCACCTGGGCCACCGGCCCGGTGTTACCGAAGCCGAACACCGCCACCGCGAGCATGATAAGCGGCGCCAGGACCAGCTTGTAGCCCAGGCCCAGGGCCAACGGCCGGCCAGCGCCCTTGGGCAGCCGCAGCGAGAGCCCCAGCCCAACGGAGAAAAGCGACAACGGCACCAGCGTCATGCCGATGTGCGTGAGGCCCTTGACGAGCCACTCGGGCAACGCAACGGAGCGCAGGGCCAAACCCAGCACCAGGCCCTGAAAGGGCGGGAACAGCAGCACCCGGCGCAAGGCCTGACAGACCTGCGCGCCCGCGCCGCCGGATTTGCGCTCCAGGGGCGAAAGATATGTGGCCAGCAGCACGCCGGGCAGCGCCAAAACCAGCGAAACGCCGGGGCTGTCGCACAGGAAGGCCACGTAGACCAGCTCGTGCCCGAAGAACGCCTCGATCATGGGCAGGCCGATGAACACGACGTTGCTCAAGCCCGCCGTGAGGATGAGGCAGCCGAAGGTCTCGCGCGAGATGCCGAACATTTTGCGCGCCAGCCCGAAGAAGGCGAACCCCCCGGTGATGACGATCCAGGCCATGCTGGCGGGCAGCAGCATCTCCGCCGAGATGGGCATGCTGTGCGCGGCCAGAAAAGCCACGGGCGGGGCGGAAAGCTGAATCACCACGCCGGACACGGTGCGGTCCGCGCCCTGAGGCAGCCTGCCCAGGTAGCGCAGCAGCACGCCCATGAGCAGGCAGACCACGGCGACGAACATGCTCGCCATCAGTCCAGCGCCTTCACGAAGTCATAGGCGCCCACGCCCTGCACCAACAGAAAGCGGCACGGCGTCGTGCCCACGTTGACGACCCGATGCACGCGCCCGGCATCCATGACGCACGGCACGCCCGGCAGCAGGGGCAGGTCCTCCACGGGCTCGCCCGCCTGCACCTCCACCTCGCCGTCCAGCCGGAAGGCCGTGTCCGTCACCTCGGTATGGCGGTGCCAGGGCGTGGCCTCGCCCGGCGCCAGGGTCATCAGCGTCACGCGCACCTCCGGCGTCTCGATGATGCTTTGCCGCCCCGCGATGCTGTAATGCGGCGAAGGAGCGTCCGCCGCCGTGTTCTTTTCGCTCATGCCGCGCCCTCCAGTTCGATGAGCCCGCGCAAGTAAAGCGCCGCGTTGCCCGCAATGCGCACGCGGCCGTCCTTGAGTTCGCACCAAAGCCTTCCGCCGCGCTTGGAGGCCTGGTAGGACCGGAGCTGCGCCTTGCCCAGGCGCGCGGTCCAAAAAGGCGTCAGCAGGCTGTGCGCCGACCCCGTCACCGGGTCCTCGGGTATGCCCGCCTCCGGGCAGAACACGCGGGAGACGATGTCGAACTCGCCGCCCGCCTTGGCCGCAGCGCTGGCGATGTTGCACACGTAGGGCAGATCGTAGAACGCCGCATGGTTGGGACGCATGCCGCGCACCATGTCCTCGTGGGCGAACACGCACAAAAGGTCGCGCCCGGCCCAGGCCTCCAGCGGCTGTGCGCCAAAGGCCCGCGTCATGGCCTCGGTCACCTCCACGCGCTCCGGCGGCCAGGAGGGAAAATCAAGCACCAGTCGGTCGCCCGCGCGCTCCACAAAAAGCGGCCCGCTTTGCGACTCGAAGCAGATGCGCTCTCCCGCATATCCCAGCTCGTGAAAGATCACCCAGGCCGTGGCCAGGGTGGCGTGGCCGCACAGGTCTATCTCAAAGGTCGGGGTGAACCAGCGCAGATGGTACTGCCCCGGCCCGGCCTTGGGCACAAAGAACGCCGTCTCGGACAGGTTGTTCTCCTCGGCTATGGCCGCGAGGGTCTCGTCCGGCAGCCACGTCTCCAGGGGCACCACCGCCGCGGGGTTGCCCTTGAACACGCCGTCCGCGAAGGCATCGACCTGATAGAGCGGATATGTGCGCCGCATGACCGCAAACCTCCATTGTGTTGCGCAAGGGCATTGCCCTCCGGCTCTGGCCGGCGCGGCCCTTGGGTTCGGCGATGTCGCCAGCCTTGAGAGCGGCGAACGCCCCGCCGCCCCGCTTCTTTCTCCCGGCCGGTCTTCATTCTCTGCGCCCACACTAGGCGAAAGGGCCTGGACTGAGCAAGACTCCGTCCAGGCCCTTTCGCCTCACAATGCGGGGCCGGGGCAACGCTTCGCCCCGGGCCTCAAGCTCTATTTCTTCCTGTTGATGCGCACCAGGCTGCGCGCGCCCGTGTCCAGCCCGCGCGCGTCGATGCAGTGGGTGGAGCAGCTGATGCACGGGTCGTAGGCGCGCACGAGCATGGAGAGCCGAAGCTCCAGCTCCTTTTCGCTCAGGCCGGAGAGCTGCGGCACCAGCGCGTCCAGATCCTTCTGGATGTTGCCGTGGTTCTGATTGGTGGGGATGACGCAGTCGGCCTGGAAGATGCGGCCGTTGTCGTCGTATTCATAGAAGTGGAACAGAATGCCGCGCGGCACCTCCACAGCGCCCGCGCCGCGCCCGGCGCACAGGCTGGTGGGCTTGGCCGGGGCTTCCTCGCGGATGCCGCGGGCCAGAAGCTCCTCCACCTGCTGGATGGATTCCTCCACCGTGTGCACGCACTCCACAAGCTGGGCCACGGTGATCATGTACGGATTGGTGCAGCCTTTTTTGAGGCCGAGCTTCTTGGCCGCGGCCTTGGCGCCGGGCATCAGGTGCTCGGCGTTCAGGTTGAAGCGGGCCAGCGCCCCCACCATGTACGACTCGCCCATGTTTTTGGTCCACTTGGCGGTGGAGGTGGGGATGATGTACTCGCGCGAGATGTTGCGGTACTGGCGCACCGGACGGCGCTCGTCCTTGCTGGAGCCGATTTCGCCCCAGTACATGGCGTATTCCGACGGGGAGACGAGGCCGACGTATTCGGTCTCGCGCTCGAACTTGGGGAAGCGGTCCAAAAGCGTGGCGAAGAAATCCACCGCGAAGTCCAGGTTCGGCAGGGTCTCCTTCAACATGGTGCGCACGCTTTGCAGTTCCTCGGTGGTGGGGAACATGGTGAACCCGCCGGGAACCATGCGCTGCGGGTGCGTGGTGCGGCCGCAGATGAGGCGGCTGAACTCGTTGCTCACGCGGCGCGCGGCGATGAACTTGAGCACCACGTCGCGGTGGGTCTGCGCCAGGGGCAAAATGGAGTCCACGCCCATGAGGTCGGGCAGAACGAGGTAGGCGATGTGCAGCAGGTGGCTTTGCAGATTTTCGCCGTGCAGGGCCAGGCGGCGCAGCAAGTGCGTCTGCTCGGTCACGTTGATGTTCAGCGCGTCTTCCGTGGCCTGCAGGCTGGCCAGCTGGTGGCCGATGGCGCAGATGCCGCAGATGCGCGAGACGATGTGGTGCACGTCGGCGTAGTCGCGTCCCACCAGCATGGCCTCGAAGAAGCGCGGGGCCTCGGGCACCTCCCAGCGGCAGGTGGAGACCGTGCCGTCCGCCTCCACGTCCACGGTGATGTTGCCGTGGCCTTCCACGCGCGTCAGGTAATGAACGCGGACCTTCTTGGGTCCCGGCACGCTCTCGGCCGGCGGCGTGGAGACAGGGGTCGCGGGCGACGCGGCCTTCTTCGGCTTGGCCGGGGCTTTGGCGGCGGTCTTTCCTGCTTTTTTTGCGGGCGCTTGGGCGGCTGTCTTGGCCATGTTCCTATCCTCTCGTCGGCCCGTTGGCCGGGCCGGTGGCTGACGTCAGAGACAAAGCGGGCGCGCTAAAGGGCGGCGCCGGTATCGCCCAGGAAGAAGCGCAGCAGGTCCTGGATGGCCTTGCGGCTGGTGCCGGGGCGGTCCATGACGATGCGCGCGGCGTCGAGGTTGGCGCCGGGCACAAGCCCGCGGCAGCCCCAGCAGTGCGCGCCCTGGCTCACGCAGGCGGCCTTGCAGCCCGCGCGGGTGATGATGCCCAGGCACATGCGGCCCATTTCGTAGCGGCACACGTTGCCCGCCTGCTTGCACTCCACGCACACGGGGAAGTCGGCTATCCAGGGCGTGCGCCCCAGCAGCAGTTCCTTGGTGATGCGCGCGAATTCGGTGGGGTCGATGGGGCAGCCGGGCACCTCCGCGTCGACCTTGACCACGCTCTTGAGCGGCCGGGCGGCGTAGGTGGGAAACCAGCGCGCGCTCGAACCGTACACTTCCTCGCGGTAGACGTTCTCCGCCAGGAAGTTCTTGAGGCAGTTGATGCCGCCGATGGCCGCGCAAGCGCCCAGGGCCACAAGAATCTTGGCGTTCTTGCGGATCTCCTTGAGGCGGATCTCGTCCTCCGGGCGGGTGATGGAGCCCTCGACAAAGGCCACGTCGTAGTCGTCGCTGTGGCCGGTGGCCACCTCGCGGAAGCTCACCACCTCAACGTGGCCCAGAATGTCGAGCAGACGCTCCTCAAGGTTGGCGATCTGGAGCTGGTCGCCCTCGCATCCGGCGAAGTCGAAGAAGGCTATTCTTGGTTTTCTTGCCATGTGATCCCTCCCCGCCAAGCGCCTAGATGGCTTCCTGGTAGGCCTCGATGTCCGTGTAGCAGAACACGGGGCCGTCGATGCAGGTGTTGAGCTCGTTGATCTGGCAGTGGCCGCACTTGCCCAGGCCGCACTTCATCTTGCGCTCCAGCGAGACGAAGATCTGGTCCGAGGCGATGCCCTTCTTGCGGCACTCCGCGATGACGAAGCGGTACATGATCGGGGGGCCGACCATGGCCACGTAGGTGTTGCCGGGATCGAGCTCGGCCTTGGGCAGAAGCGTGGTGATGACGCCGACGTTGCCCTTCCAGGTCTCGTCGGGCATGTCCACGGTCTCCAGCACCTCCACGTCGCCGCTTTTCGCCAGGTCGGCTATCTCGTCGACGAAGATGCGCTCCTTGGGCTCGCGCGTGCCCACCATGAGCACCATGCGGTTGAACTCGTCGCGGTGGCGCAGCTGGTAGAACAAAAGCGAGCGCAGAGGGATGTAGCCCAGGCCGCCGGCCACGATGAGGATGTCCTTGCCCACGAACTTCATGACCGGGAACGACGAGCCGTAGGGTCCGCGGATGCCGACCTTGGCACCGGGCTCAAGGGCGTGCAGGGCCTGGGTCACGGCGCCGATGCGCCGCACCGCGATCTCGAAGGTGTTCTGCGTGCGCCGCGGCGGCGAGCTGATGGAGAACGGGGCCTCGCCGATGCCATAGATGGACACGTTGACGAACTGGCCGGGCTTGTGGGCCAGGGGGCGTCCGTTGTCCTGCTCGAAGGTGAAGCGGGTGACGAAGTCGGAGAGCTTGGTCTTCTCCACCAGCGTGACCGGACGCGGCACGTACGGCGAGAAGGGTTTAGTGTTCATGGGCGGTCTCCTCCCAAAGTTCGTTGAACACCTTGAGGGGATTGGCGATGCCCGCGGTGCAGGCGCGCACGCAGCGTCCGCAGCCCACGCAGCCCAGCTCCCCGATCTTGTCGTAAATGTATTTGCCCTTGCGGAAGTACCGGTGGCGGTAACGATCCTGGGCCTTGGGCCGGAAGTTGTGGTTGCCCGCGACCTTGGCGAAGCCCTCCAGCATGCAGCCGTCCCACTCGCGGTAGCGGATGCCCTCCTCCAACTGGTCGTCGGCCTCCTCGCGGATGTCGAAGCAGTAGCAGGTGGGGCACACGATGTTGCACGAGCCGCAGGCCAGGCACATTTGCGAGTAGCGCCGCCACAGGGGCGAGTCCCAGCACTTGGACAAGAGGCGCGGCGTCTCCTCCCAGTTGTAGCGCAGGCCGGTGCGCCTGGCCCGGAAGAGCACGCGGTTCTTGGCGCGGCGCGCGCCTTCCTTGTCGCCCGCCGTGGCATGCATGAGCGGACCGCACATGCTGAGCAGCTCTTCGCCCTTGACCGAGCCGACCTCGACGGTGAACGCGGCCGGGCCGATCTTGGTCCAGTACAGGTCGAAACCGTGCGCCGCCGTGGCCGCGCCCACGCTGGCCCAAAAGGCCGTGGGCGAAACGGTGAGTGGCTCATAGGCCATGATCACGGTCGCCGCGCGGCGGCGAACATAATTCTGGTCCGGCGCGCCGCTTTCCAGCAGCTGGTCGAGCTGATTAATGGCCTTGACGTCGTACGGGTGCACGCCAAAAAGGATCTGCGGCGGGGCCTCGAAGACCGGGGAGGCCTCGCAGGTCCTGCGGTTGAAGGTGATGAGCGTCTCGCGCGGGGGCAAAAGAAAACGCTTGGGCGAGTTGTAGGCAACGTCGAAGTCCCAGGCGATCTCCAAATCCCTTTTCCAGGGCACAAGATCGTAAAAACCTTCGCGCAGTTTCGCCGGAACATAGAGCGCGTAAGACTCGCTCCACTTCTCGAACAGTCCGGGCAACTGCTCCTTGTACACGGTGTACGTCGTCATGATTCCCCTCCGGGATCGGATGGCTGTGACTCTGCGTACAATCCCATAGGGTATAATCCTGGGAGAACGCAACCCATGTTCCAAAATGCACATGGTTTTGCTTGCAAAAAAGGGAGGAACACCCAAAGGCGCTCCTCCCTGCATGATGGACGAACGAATTTTCTTCAGCGCAGGCCGGCGATCCAGGCGCGAAGATTCTGCAACTGCGCGGCCACAGGGCCTGGACCGGTGCCGCCGGAAAGCGCGCGGCGGCGCACGGCCGCCTCGTGCTCCAGCACGGCGAACACGTCTTTTTCGACCAGCGTCGAGAAGCCCCGCAGCTCCTCCAGGCTCAAATCCTCAAGCCGCACGCCCTTCTTCTCGGCCAGGGCCACCGCCGCGCCCGTGGCGTGGTGCGCCTCGCGGAAGGGCAGCCCCTTTGCGGCCAGATAATCGGCAAGCTCCGTGGCGTTCAAAAAGCCCTTGTCCAACGCGCGGCGCATGGCGGCGGGCTGGAACTCCAGCACCTTCAGCATGTCGGCCATGATGGACACGGAGGCGCTGACCGTCCTGTCGGTGTCGAAGAACGGCTCCTTGTCTTCCTGCAGATCGCGGTTGTAGGTCAGCGGCAGGCCCTTCATGATGGTCAAGAGCGTGGTCAGCGCGCCATACACACGCCCGGTCTTGCCGCGCATCAGCTCGCACACGTCCGGGTTCTTCTTCTGCGGCATGATGCTGGAGCCCGTGGAGTAGGCGTCGGGCAGCTTCACATAGCCATAGTTCGGGTTGGCCCAGAGGATGAACTCCTCGCTCATGCGGCTTAAGTGCATCATGACGACGCTGGCGCAGAACAAGGCCTCCAACGCGAAGTCGCGGTCGCTCACCGCGTCCATGCTGTTGGCGAAGGTGGAGCCGAAGCCCACGCTCGCGGCCACCTTGGCCGGGTCGATGGGATGCGTGGTGCCTGCCAGGGCCGCGGCGCCCAGGGGCGAAACGCGCACGCGCTTCAGGCAGTCCTGCAAACGCTCGTGGTCGCGCCGAAACATCTGCGCATAGGCCAGCAGATGCTGCGCCAGGCTCACGGGCTGGGCGGGCTGCAAATGCGTGCAGCCGGGCAGCAGCGTCGCCGCATGCTCCTCCGCCCTTGCCGCCAGCACCTCCACCAGCCGCGCCAGCTCATGGCTCCACACGTCCAGCCGGGCCGAAACATGCAGCCGGAAGTCCAGCGCCACCTGGTCGTTTCTGCTGCGCGCCGTGTGCAGCTTGCCGCCCACCGGGCCGACAATCTCCGTCAGCCTGCGCTCGATGTTCATGTGCACGTCTTCCAGCTCGCGCTTCCACACGAACGCGCCGCTCTCGATCTCGGCCAGGACCTGATCCAGCCCGCGCACAAGCTGCGCCGCCTCGTCGCAGGTGATGACGCCGCAATCGCCCAGCATGGTGGCGTGGGCCTTGGAGCCGATGATGTCCTCGCGGTACAGCGCGCGGTCGAAACTCTCGGACTGGGTGTACTCCTCCACCGAAGCCGTTGCGGCCTCGGCAAAGCGCCCGCCCCACATTTTCTTGGTCATGATGATCCTCCCGGCGTGTCGCGCTGTCTCTGGGTGAGGCTCCGCCTCCCCCAGGCCCCCTCCGCCAAGGGGAATGATTCCCCTTGGAACCCTCAAAGGGGTGTCGAGGAAATGCGTCTTGTTTCTTTGCGGGTCTGAGCCAAATATGCCTGGACTACCATTCCTGAGGCAAAACGTCCGGTCCGCAGCGTCCGATGCGGAGATAACTTCCGGCGCTTGCAACCCGGCGTCTCCAATCCGCCGCGAGGGATGCGGGCTGGCTTCGCAGCCCGCATCCCTCGCGGCCATGGGGGATTCCAAAGGGCCCCTGGCCCTTTGGCGGGGGTTCAGGGGGCGGCGCCCCCTGATTCACAATCGACTATTTGCCAGCCATACGGCCCTTCAGGCGCAGGCCCACGAGCTTGATGAAGCCCGCGGCGTCGGCCTGATTGTAAACCTCGTCCTCCTCAAAGGTGGCGAGGTCCATGCGGTACAGCGAGAACGGCGACTTGCGGCCAACGGGCACGCAGTTGCCCTTGTACAGCTTGAGCCGCACGGTGCCGGTGACCTTTTCCTGGGTCTTGTCGACCAGGGCCTGCAAAGCCTCGCGCTCGGGCGCGAACCAGTAGCCGTAGTAGACCATCTCGGCGTAGCGCGGAATGAGCGAGTCGCGCAGGTGCATGACCTCGCGGTCGAGGCAGAGGCCTTCCAGGTCGCGCTTGGCGATGTGGATGATGGTGCCGCCGGGTGTTTCGTACACCCCGCGCGACTTCATGCCCACGAAGCGGTTCTCCACCATGTCGACCCGGCCGATGCCGTGGCGGCCGCCGATCTCGTTCAGGGTGAGCACCATCTGCGCCGGGGAAAGGGGCTTGCCGTTCAGGGCCACGGCGTTGCCGGCCTCGAAGTCGAGGGTGATCTCCTCGGCCTTGTCCGGGGCTTCCTCGATGGGCACGCAGTAGCGGTGGCAGCCGGCAGCGGGCGCGTTCCAGGGGTCCTCCAACTCGCCGCCCTCGAAGGAGACGTGCAGCAGGTTGGCGTCCTGGCTCCAGGGCTTGGCCTGGCTGACGGGAACGGGGATGCCGTGCTTTTCGGCGTAGGCCACGAGGTCGGAGCGGGACTTCATGTCCCAGTCGCGCCAGGGGGCGATGGTCTTGAGTTTGGGATTGAGCGCCATGGCGGTGAGCTCGAAGCGCACCTGGTCGTTGCCCTTGCCCGTGGCGCCGTGAGCCACAGCCTGAGCGCCCTCGGCCTCGGCGATTTCGCACATGCGCTTGGCGATGAGCGGCCGGGCGATGGAGGTGCCGAGCAGGTAGCGGCCCTCGTACAGGGCGGCGGCGCGCAGCATGGGGAACACGAAGTCGCGGGCGTACTCCTCGCGGATGTCCTCGACATAGGCCTTGGTTGCGCCGGTGGCCAGCGCCTTGGCCTCAACGCCGTCCAGCTCCTCGCCCTGGCCCAGGTCGGCGGTGAAGGTGACGACCTCGCAATTGTAGGTGTTCTTGATCCACTTGAGGATGATGGAGGTGTCCAGCCCGCCGGAGTAGGCCAGGACGACTTTTTTGATGGAACTCATGTTCTGCTCCCTTTCGAGATAGGATTAGAGGGCCTCGAAGACCCATTCGAGAATGGCCTTCTGCATGTGCAGACGGTTCTCGGCTTCATCGAAAATCATGTCCGCGTTGCCCTCGAAGACCTCGTCGGAGATTTCCTCGCCCCGGTGGGCGGGCAGGCAATGCATGACCTTGCAGCCGGGCTTGGCCAGAGCCATGAGCCGGTCGTCCAGCTGGTAGCCCTCGAAGGCCTGCTCGCGGCGCAGCTGTTCGGCCTCCTGGCCCATGCTGGCCCAGACGTCGGTGTTCAGGTAGTCCGCGTCCTTGGCGGCCACGGCCGGGTCTTCGGTCAGGGTGATGCGCGCGCCCGCGGCCTGGGCCTTGGCCACGATGTCCATGTCCGGGGTGTAGCCCGCCGGGCAGGCCAGGGTGAGGGCAAAGCCGAACTGCACGGCGGCCTCGATCCAGGAATGGGCCATGTTGTTGCCGTCGCCGATCCAGCCCACTTTGAGGGAGGGCAGGTCCGGAGTGCGCTCGAACATGGTCAACACGTCGCTCATGACCTGACAGGGGTGGTGCTGGTCGGTCAGGGCGTTGACCACCGGAATGGTGCCCCACTCCACGAGCGCCTCCAGCTTCTCTTGCCCGAAGGTGCGCACGACCATGGCGTCCGCATAGCGGGAAAGCACGCGGGCGGTGTCCTTCAAGGGCTCGTTGCGGCCCAACTGCGACTCGTTCGGCGTCAGAAAAACGGTCTGCCCGCCAAGCTGGCGCACGCCGACTTCAAACGACACGCGGGTGCGCGTGGAGGCTTTTTCGAAAATCAGGATGACGGTCTTGCCATCCAGAAGCTTGGTGCGGATCTTCCCTTCCTTGAGGGTCTTGGCCCGCGAGAGAACCGCGCGCGCCTCCTCCTTCGAGAGGTCCAGGATGTTCAAGAAATGTCTGGGCATGGCGGATTCTCCTCACAGGGACTGCCGGGGGGCGATTGGTGCGAAAATAGTGCTGCGGAATTGGCGCGAAAAAGGACATTTTGCCCAACGCAGCGGCGGATGTAAAGAGGGGAAGAACAACGCCCCCGGCATCCGGCGCGCGGAACTGCATCCTGGCGGTCCGCCGCGCGGCGCGGAGCTGCCCCCGCAAAGGAGCAAAACAACGCGGCCGCCTAGCTGATCGGCCGGAGCATGAGTCGGGAAAACACGGACAACGCTTGCTTGAGCGCCCCAGTCGGCCATGCCGGTCGGAATCGTTTGCAAGCGCGGGCGTACGACTGAAGAGTCCGGCCCGCCCGATCAGTCCAGCCTTACCAGTCCGGCCCGACCAGCCCGTCGCTACCAATCGGAATCGCAGGACGCGCCGCAGCCGCAGCCGTCGCAGGCGCTCACGCTCACGGCGATGCCCACGGCAAGGTCGGTCAGGCTGTCCATCTCCGGGCCGTGGTCGTGCCCGGCCAGATGCAGAATGCCGTGGGCCAAAAGCCGCGCCGTGTGCGCGCCGGGCTCCTGGCCAAACAAAAAGGCCTCGCGGGCCAGGGTCTCCACCGAGAGGAACAACGCGCCAAGCTCCTTGGGCGCTTCGGGGTCGCCCTCGGGAAAGCTCAGGATGTTCGTCGGGCCCTGGCAGCGCAGGTACTTGGCGTTCAGGGCCGCAATGCCCGCATCGTCCACAAGGGTGAGGGTGAGCCGCGAGCCGCTCAGCCCAAGGGAGGCCAGCAGCGTCTCCACCAGGGCGCACAGCTCGCGCCGGGCCAGGGGAAAGCGCGGGTCCAGCGTGGCGGGCGGGGTGGCGACGTTCAGGGTGACGGAGGAGCGGCTCACGCTTTGGCCCCGCCCTTGCGCTCGCGCTCGTGGCGCTCGTAGGCCTGCACAATGCGCCCCACCAGCGGGTGGCGGATGACGTCCTGCTCGTGGAACTGCACGAAGCGGATGCCCGTGACGCCTTGCAGGATGCGGTGCGCCTCCACCAGGCCGGAGCGGGTCTGGGTGGGCAGGTCGATCTGGGTCACATCGCCCGTGACCACGCAGCGCGAGCCGAAGCCCAGGCGCGTCAAAAACATCTTCATCTGCTCGGGCGTGGTGTTCTGCGCCTCGTCCAGAATGACGAAGGCGTCGTTCAGGGTGCGGCCGCGCATGAAGGCCAGGGGAGCCACCTCGATGACGCCGGTCTCCAGCATGTCCTGCACGCGGGCGAAGTCCAGCATGTCGTGCAGGGCGTCGTACAAGGGGCGCAGGTAGGGGTTCACCTTCTCGGCCAGGTCGCCGGGCAGGAAGCCCAGCTTCTCGCCCGCCTCCACGGCCGGGCGCGCCAGCACAATGCGCTTGACCTCGCGCCGCATGAGGGCGGACACGGCCAGGGCCACGGCGAGGTAGGTCTTGCCCGTGCCCGCGGGACCGATGCCGAAGACCAGGTCGTTCTCGCGGATGGCGGTGAGGTAGTCGCGCTGGCTCAAGGTCTTGGGCGCGATGGTTTTTTTGGGGGAGGCCACGTAGACCGTGTCCTGAAAGATGCGGCGGATGTCGGAGCCGGGCTCGCGCAGCAGGATGCGCCAGGCGCAGTCCACATCCTGGGGATGCACCTGCCTGCCCTCGCGCAGCAGCCCATAGAGCTGCGTCAGCACGCTGGCGCAGACCTCCACCAGATCCTCCGCGCCGGAAAGGGTGGCGCTGGCGCCGCGCGTCTCTATGACCACCCCGCTCTTTTCCGTGAGCAGGGCCAGGTTCGCACCCTGCGGCCCAAAAAGCTTGTTGGCCAGCGTGGAGTCCTGAAACTCCAGCTTGCGGACCGTTGCGCTTTGCGTGTTCATGAAGTGCGGCTGCCTCCAGAAAAAGCTCGTTGCCCTTGGCTACAGCAATCAGGCCAGGGCTGCAAGACCGTCACGAGGCGGAGGGCGCGGCGATCTCCGGTCAACGCAAGACCCGGCGCGCAAACGCAATGGCGGCACGGGAGCCCCCCACGCCCTGCCGAAGCGTTGGGCTGGCGCAGACGCTTTCCGCAGCGCAAGAAAAGAAGGCCCATGAGCGCGAGCCCATGAGCCTTTCGAGATGAAACGTCCTCGCGAAGCCTGATCTGAAACGGGAAGGCATCCGCCAACACATTTCGCAAAGGAGCGCACTGCGACGGTCTCGCATTCTCACGGCGGCGCACAGCCGGCCGGTCGAACGAGATGTCTCCCGCCTCTAGCCGCAGCAGGGGCCGTGGCGGCGGGCGGCGTACAGCGCGCGGGCGATGAGCGCCAGCAGCAGCAACGCGCTGCCCACCTCCAGCCAGGGCGGCAGGGCCTCGGTCACCTGGCCCAGCACCGCGTGGATGTTGAAGCCCAACGCCGTGTACACGCGGTTGGCCACATAGCCGAAGAACAGCGAGCACACGGCGATGGCCCCCACATAGACCCCGGTGAGCGCGGTGCCGAAGGTGCGCGCCATGACCGTGAGGGTCGTGGCGTTGGTGGCCGGGCCGGAAAGCAGGAACACCAGCGCAGCGCCGGGCGAAAGGCCCTTCAACAGCAGCGAGGCCGCGATGGGCGTGGAGCTGGACGCGCACACATACAAGGGAATGCCCACCAGCAGCATGGCCAGCATGGAGCTCAGCTCGCCGCCGGGAATGTCGACAAAAAGGTCCGGGGGCAAAAAGGCGGAGATTGCGCCAGCCACAAGCACGCCGGCCAAAAGCCAGCCGCCCACGTCGGCCAGCATTTCGCCAAAGGCGTCGCCCAGGCCGAGACGCAGGCGCGCGCGCAGGCCGGGCCCGGGCTTGGCTTCGCCGGGGCTGGCGGCCAGGGGGCTGGCGGCTGACAAGGGCGCACGCGTCGTCGCGGCGCAGCTTCCGCCGCAAGAGCAGCCATGCTGGGCGCTCGCGGCGGCGGGAACAAGAGCGGGCGCGGAGATCAGCCGCTCCGGCAGCATGTTGGCGGCCAGCCCGGCCACGGCGGCGGTAACAAAGGCCGCCACGGGCCGGAGCGCGGTCATGAGCGGATCGATCATGGCGTAGGTCACGGCCAGGGAGTCCACGCCGGTCTCAGGGGTGGAGATCATGAAGGCTGTGGTTGCGCCGGGGCCTGCGCCTTGCCGCCGCAACCCGAGGGCGGTGGGCAGCACCCCGCAGGAGCACAGGGGCAGCGGCACGCCCATGAGCGCGGCCTTGAACACGGAAAGAGGCCCGCGTCCGCCCAGGTGTCGCGTCAGCCAGGTTTCCGGCAGCAGGGCCTTAAGCAGCCCGGCGATGAAGAACCCGAACAACACAAAAGGCGCGGCCTCGCGCAGCACCGACCAGCATTCGAAAAAATAGCCCATCACGACGTCACGCCACATATCCGCTCCCTGTGCTCACATTCATATATGAACACTTGTTCATGTAAAATCTCAAAAAAACCCTACTCCAACACATGCTCCAGCCCCTGGGCGATGAGCGAATGCACGTGGCCGTCGTCCAGAACGTAAAAGACGTTCTTGCCCTCTTTGCGCGCGCGCACCAGCTTGGCCGTGCGCAGCAGCCGCAGCTGGTGCGAGATGGCCGAGGCGCTGACGCCCAGCGCCGCCGAGATGTCGCACACGCAGAGTTCGCCCAGAGAAAGCGCGTGCAGAATGCGCACGCGGGTGCGGTCGCCCAGAAGGCTGAAGATCTCCGCCAGCCCGGCCGCATCCTCGTCGTCCAGGAGCACAGCGCGCACCTTGTCCACGCGGTCGTGGTGGATGCACGGGCGCTCGCAGGCGTCCAGGCCAGCGTCCCGATTTCTTTCCTGGTTGGCGTCTTCCGCCGGTCCGTCTGCTTCGCGTCCTGCTTTCACCGGCACGCAATCATGTGAACAACCGCTCATGCGTTTCATCTATGCCCGGTTCCTTTGACTGTCAAGCGACTACTGCTTGGCGGTGGCTTCGGTCAGCAGCGTCACGTTGCTCTTGGTGAAGAAGCCGTCAAAGCCCTCAAAGCGGTGGATATACTCGTTGACCATGAGGGTCTCGGCCGAGGGGCGGCTGAAGGTCTGCTTGAGGCCTTCCTCCTTGGAGCCCACAAGCTCCAGCAGGAACTCCATGCCCTGCTCCCGGAGCCCGGCAAAGGTCTCCTCAATGCGCACCGTGCGGAAGGCCAAATGGTGGATGCGCCTGCCGTAGTTCTGGATGAACTTCTCCGTGGGGCCTTCCTGCCCGGCCGCGGCCTCGCCCAAACCGGAGGTGATGACCATGGCGTATGGCTCGCCAGCAAGCCGCGCCACGTTGGTGATGGAGTTCAGGTTGTCCACGTACACGGCCATGGAGAACTCGTAGTCCGTCAGCTCCAGGAACTCCACGATGGCGTCGTCGCGGTCCTTGGCGCGCACCCGCACCGAGGCGTGGTCGAAGATGCCGATGTTGCGCAGGTGGGCGCGGTCCGGCTTGGACAGGCACCAATCGCCCGGGCGCACCAGGTTGGAAAGATGCTGCCGGCCGCCCTTGAGCCATTGGACGAAGCCGAAGGACAGGGCGCTCTTTTCCGAAGGCGCGGTCTGGATGAACAGCGAAGCGTCGGAGCGGACGATGCCGTCCGTCATAAAACGCACCCCGCGTTTTTTCTGTATGTCCACAAAACGCTGCACGTCGCGGCAGGCAAAGACCATGGCCTCCACCCTGGTGCCGGGCAGATGCGCGGACTTGGGGCCCAGGGGCTCGGCGGCGAAGGGGCTTGCGCCCGTGCGCGCGCGCAGGACGAAATCCGCGGAGCCCGGCAGCTCCAGCACGCAGCCCGGGCCTGCTTCATCCACAAAGGACGTGCCGAAATAATAGCCCGTGGTGTTCAAGAAATCCGCTGCCGCGCTTTTGAGCCGGTCCGGCTCCACCCCCATGACCACGGCCTCGAGCCCGCCCACAAGCCCGGTAAGCCCCAGCTCGCGGCGCATCGCCAGCACTTTGGCCACGCGGCCGCGCAACACTGTGTCGTCGTTCCGGAACTGCTTCGGCATGGGGGGTTTCCTCCTGGCTTGGCGCCGGCGGCATGGCCAGCGTTTGCACTTTTGCCCGTCAGTGCCGCTTTGGTCAAGTTTCGAACGTGCATTGACATGGGAGCCGCTTTCACCTAGACCTACAATACGTAGAAACACTTATTCAATATTGCTAATCATAATAATAGGTTGGTTTCAGCATGACTTCGCCTTTCAGTCACAGGCGCGAGTTTTCGGCCCAGCTCAAGGCCTTGCTGCAACGGTCCGCCACAACCTGCACCATGACGGCCGCCCATTGGGACACCTTGGCCGAGGAATTCGGGTCCGAGGTCTATTCCGAGGCGCTCTACCGCCTGACCCGACTGGAGCTGGAGCCCGAGGACGCGCGCGGACGCCTGCTCGCCATCGTGGACCATCAGCGGCAGCTGTCCAAGGCGCTTGGCCGCTGCGTCAGCCTGCTCACCGCCGCCTGCGACTACTTCATGCAGGTCGACCCCATGGTGCGCGAGCCCGTGCTGGTGGAAGTGCGCCTGCTGCAGCAAAAAGAAGAATTCGCCGTGCGCGACGAACTCACCGGCCTTTTGAACCGCCGCTCCTTCAACCAGGAAATCCCGCGCGAGATGGAGCGCTTCCGCCGGTTCGGGCAGAACTTCTCCCTGCTCATGCTCGACCTCGACCACTTCAAGGACTTCAACGACGCCTACGGCCACTCCGCCGGAGACCAGGCCCTGCGCGACGTGGCCGTCATCCTGAGCGAGACGGCCCGGCTGTACGACCGGGTCATACGCTTCGGCGGGGAGGAATTCGCCATCATCCTGCCGCAGACCAACGGCGACGAGGCACTGACCGTGGCGGAGCGCGTGCGCGAGGCCGTGTCCAGCCACCGCGTGCGCTTCGGCGGGCAGGACCTGGACGCGGTCACGGTGAGCATCGGGCTGGCGTGCTACCCCAAGGACGGGCTGGACATGGACGGGCTGGTGCAGAACGCGGACGCGGCCCTGTATCAGGCCAAGGCCCTGCGCAACACGGTGCTGCGCTTCCACGACACCAAGCGCGTGCACCCGCGCTACGCCTTGAGCGATCCCCTGCCGCTCACCATCAAAACGCAGCACCTCGGCGACGTGGCGGCCGATGCCTGGGACGTGAGCCTGGGCGGGTTGAGCTGCATCTCGGCGACGGGCCTCAAGCCCGCCACGCAGCTGCGGCTGGTCATTTCAGACGCGGCGCGGTCCATCACCCTGCCCCTGCTGGCCGAGGTGCGCCGCGTGGCCGCGGGCCATGGCGACACCTTCAACATGGGGCTTTCCTTCCGCCTGGAGAACGTGGAGGACCAGATGAAGCTGCTGGCCCTTTTGGACGGCCACATGGGGCTGGCCACGCCCGGCGATGCGCGCGCCAAGCTTCCGTCGCACGCCTGATCCCGCTTCCGGCCGCAGACCCGGGCCGCTCAATCCTCTTTGCCAAGCCCCGCCCGCGCTCCCCTATTGCCTCTGGCCAGCCAGCGCAACCGGCATTCCATGTCCGCTCACGTCGCCGGCGTCCCAGGGCCGCGCGCAACACAGCAGGTTTTCTAGGTCCGCTCCCGCTCCAGCCGCTCCATCTTGCGTTCAAGATCCACCGCCAAAAGCGCCTCGCCCTGTTCGCGCAGGCGGATGAAATCCTCGGCCTTGTGCTTGGTCAGCAGCTTGTGCGTGTTGGCCGTGGCGTTGCCGATCTCGGCGGCGGAACGCTCTGCGGCCGCGCCGCTGCGCCGCTTGTGGCGCACGCGCAGGTGGCCTTGATAGGCCGCGTGCCCCCCGGCCAGCCCCAGGCGCAGGTCGCGCTCCAAATCGTCGAACTGCGTGGGCGAAAAACGGATGTCGAAACCGCCGGTCTTGTCGATGTCGGCCTCGCGCAGCAGGTGGCAGCAGCCGGTGACGCTGACGCAGGGCCGCAGGTAGCTGAACTGGCCCTGGTCCGGCTGCTCCAGGTGCAGACGCGGCAGCGCCAGCGGCTGGTCCTCGCCGCCCTCGGGCCCGCTTGTCGCGGGCGGCAGAGGCGTCAGGTCCACACTCTGCAACACCAGGGGGTTGGCGTCGTCCACCACGCGGCAGCCCCACACCGAGGCCTCCGGGCAGGCCAGAACCGCAGCGCCCAGCTTGGGCAGCCAGTCCGCCGGCAGGGACACGTCATCGTCCAAAAACGCCACGTAGGGATAACGCCGCGCCTCCGGCAGGGAGAGCAGCCAGTTGCGCGCGGCCGGCGCGCCGATGTTCACGGGCAGGCTGATGACCGTCAGGCGGTCTCCCAAACGGCCGCGCCAGTCCGAGAGCACACGCGGCGTCTCATCCCCGGAGCCGTTGTCCAGGGCCCAGATGCGGCTTTCGCCCAGGTCCGAGGCCGCCAGAGAGGCCAGGGTCTCGTCCAACTCGCGCGCTTTGCTGAACGTATAGAGCAGGATGGCCGCGCCGCCGGGCAGGGGCGCCGCCGCCTTGGCCGCGCCGGTGGCCAGGTCGTGCAGGCGCAGCAACTGGCTCGTGCGCCAGGGGGAGCCGCGCAGACTGCCCCGCAGCACCTGGGCGGCCTCGTCCGCGCCAACGGCCGGGCCAAGGCGCATGAGGCACTCTGAGCGCAGGCAGGCGTCGCCCACGAGGGTCGCCAGGGCAGGAGCCGCGTTCAGGCTGGCAAGGGCGCTATGGGCGTCTCCACGGGCCAAAAACGCATGCGCCGCAAAGCGGTGCCGCAACGGGGCCAGGGTGCGCGGCCATTTGCCCTCGTCCAGCAGCTCGTCCACCAGGGACCAGTCGCCGCCGGGCAAGGCCGTGGGCCAGGCCGATTCCCAGGCCGCATGCTTCCAGAACAGATTTTTGGGCTCTTGCGCCAAGCCCTGGCGCGCGGCGTCAAGGCGCCTGCCCGCGCCCTGGGCGCTCCACCAGGGGTGATCCGGCTTGGGCGGCGTCCAGAAGTTCACCTGGGCCTTGAGCAGGTTCTCCACCGGCAGCGGCAGCGCGGGCCAGCCCGGCAGCGGGGGCGAGAGCAGCATTCCGGCCAGGGCGCCGTCCAGGGGAGATCCGGTCCAGGCGGCGAGCAGCACGCTTTGGGCCAAGGCCAAAAGCCGCAGCCGGAAGCCGGGCTCCGTGGCCGGGTTGGCGGCTTGGGCCAGCACCTGCCGGGCCACGGCCAGCAGGTGGTCGCGCCCGCGCGAGCCGTGCAGCAGCAAGCGCCGCGCACCGGCGGGGATCTCTTGCCAGGAAAGGGGAGCGTGGTTGGCGGCCATGCGTGAGGCCGTCCTTTTGGCGGCATGCGTGTCGGCGTGGATATCGGTCGCGGTCATGCGGGCCTCCGGGCGCGCGCAGCGCCGGGCTTCATCATGTCCTTTCGCACTTCGTCTGCAGCATCACCACGATTGCCCGGGCAATGCAAGCGGCCACGACGGGCGCGGTCGCTATTTCATGGGCCGGATGCGCGTCTCCACGCCGGGCAGGCCCTTGAGCCGCGCCGCCACAGCAGCCATGTCCGTATCGCCGGTGTGGTAGGGATACAGCACCTTGGGCGCGATCAGCCTCGCCGCGGCCTCCAGCATGTCGGGGGTCATGGTGTAGGGCAGGTTCACGGGCAGAAAGGCCACGTCGACGCCCTTGAGCGCAGCCATTTCGGGAATGTCCTCGGTATCGCCCGCGACGTAGATGCGGCTCTTGCCGAAGTGCAGCACATAGCCGTTGCCCTGCCCACGCGGATGGAAGGGTTCGCCCGGGCCGCGCATGTGCTTGCGGTTGTAAGCGGGCACGGCTTCCACGCGCAGGCCCAGCAGTTCCTTGGATTCGCCGTTCTTCAGCACGATGGCGTCCTTGAGCGTGGCCGAGGCCTTGAGCGAGGACACCACGAGGGTGCCGGGCTTGCGGATGGCATCGAGGGCGGCGGTGTCCAGGTGGTCGCGGTGCTCGTGGGTGACGAGCACGAGGTCGGCCTTGGGCAGCGCCGAGTAGTCGGCCTGGGCGGTCCAGGGGTCGATGTGGATGACCTTGCCCTGCCACGTGAGCATCAGGGTGGCGTGGCCGAGGAAGGTGATGGACACGTCGCCCGCGTCGGTGTGGATGACATCCGCGGGTTTGCCGGACTGGGCAAAGGCCAGGGTGAGGGGCAAAACAGGCAGCAGGGCCAGAACACAGGTGAGGAGAAGCTTCTTGCGCATGGTCGCCTCCTGTAAAAAAAAGGGGCGGAGAAAAATCCCCGCCCCGATGTGATGTCCGCTAGCGTGTGAGGTGCCGGTACTTGATGCGGTGCGGCTGCTCCGCCGCGGCGCCCAGGCGGGCCTTGCGGTCGGCCTCGTACTCGCTCCAGTTGCCCTCGAACAGGCTCACCTGGCTGTCGCCCTCAAAGGCGAGGATGTGCGTGGCGATGCGGTCGAGGAACCAGCGGTCGTGGCTGATGACCAGCACGCAGCCCGCGAAGTTCATGAGCGCGTCTTCCAGGGCGCGCATGGTGTTCACGTCCAGGTCGTTGGTGGGCTCGTCGAGCAGGAGCACGTTGGCGCCCTCGCGCAGCAGCCCGGCCAGGTGGACGCGGTTGCGCTCCCCGCCGGAGAGCACGCCGACCTTTTTCTGCTGGTCGCCGCCGGTGATGTTGAACTTGCCTATGTAGGCCCGGGCGTTCACCTCGCGGGTGCCCAGCTTGATGATGTCGTTGCCGCCGGAAATGACCTCGTACACGGTCTTGTCCGGGTCCATGCTGCGCTCCTGGTCCACATAGGCCAGCTGCACGGTGTCGCCCAGGCGGATGGTGCCCTCGTCCGGGGTCTCCTTGCCGGTGATCATGCGGAAGAGCGTGGTCTTGCCCGCGCCGTTGGGGCCGATGATGCCCACGATGGCGCCCGGCGGCAGGCTGAAGTCGATGCCGTCGACCAGCATGTTGTCGCCAAAGGCCTTTTTCACGCCCTTGGCCTCGATGACCACATTGCCCAGGCGCGGACCGGCGGGGATGAAGATCTCCAGCTCCGGGGTCAGCTTCTCGTTCTCCTGGTTCAACAGGTTCTCGTAGGCGCTGATGCGCGCCTTGCCCTTGGCGTGGCGGCCGCGGGGGCTCATGCGGATCCAGTCCAGCTCGCGGGCCAGGGTCTTCTGGCGCTCGGTCTCGACCTTCTCCTCCTGCTGCAGGCGCTGCTGCTTCTGCTCCAGCCAGGACGAGTAGTTGCCCTGCCAGGGAATGCCCCGGCCGCGGTCCAGCTCCAGAATCCAGCCGGCCACGTTGTCCAGGAAGTAGCGGTCGTGGGTGACGGCGATGACCGTGCCCGCGTACTGCTGCAGATGGTGCTCAAGCCAGGCCACGGACTCCGCGTCCAGGTGGTTGGTGGGCTCGTCCAGAAGCAGGATGTCCGGCTTTTGCAGCAGCAGGCGGCACAGGGCCACCCGGCGCTTTTCGCCGCCGGAGATGACATTGACCGGCGTGTCGCCGGGGGGGCAGCGCAGGGCGTCCATGGCCATTTCGAGGCGGCTGTCCAGGTCCCAGGCGTCGCAGGCGTCGAGCTTCTCCTGCACGGCCGCCTGCCGGTCGATGAGCTTCTGCATCTCGTCGTCGCTCATGGGCTCGGCGAACTTCTCGTTGATGCGCTCGAACTCGGCGAGCAGATCGACGGTCTCCTGGGCGGCCTCGGCCACCACTTCGCGCACGGTCTTGGTCTCGTCGAGGTGCGGCTCCTGCTCGAGCAGGCCGATGCTATAGCCCGGAGAGGGCGCGATCTCGCCCTGGAAGTCGTGGTCCACTCCGGCCAGAATGCGCAGAAGCGAGCTTTTGCCGGAGCCGTTGAGGCCCAGCACGCCGATCTTGGCGCCGTAGAAGTACGAAAGCGAGATGTCCTTGAGGACTTGCCGCTTGTCGTAGAACTTGCTCACGCGCATCATGGAATAGATGATCTTATACGGTTCGGCCATGCTCTCCTCTTGTCCCGTTGCACAGAAATAAGGCCGGGGTCGCCCCCGGCGGAATGATCACGTCGCGGTTATTTCTTGCTCTTCTTGGCCTTGGCCTGGGCCAGCATGTCGCCCAGATTGCCGAAGCCGGAGGCTTTCTCGGCGGGCTTGGACTGCTGCTGCTTGTAGCCCTTCCAGTCCTCGTTCTCGCGGCCGCGGCCGGAGCCGCCGGCGGCGTCCTCACGCACTTCCAGGGGCGAAAGCGCGATGCGGCGCTCGGCCGCGCGCAGGTCCTCGACCACCAGGGTGACCGAGTCGCCGGGGGCGAGCTTGTCGAACTGCTTGGGGTCCACGGCCACGCTCATGCGCGACTTGGGCAGCAGCGCGGTGACGCCGGGCTCAAGGTTCACGAAGATGCCGAAGGCTTCGCGCTTTTCCACCGTGCCGGTCACCTGGGTGCCGGGGGTGTACTTGGCGGCGGCCTCAAGCCAGGGGTCGCCAGCGGCCTCCTTCAGCGAAAGGGAGATGCGGCGCTTCAGCGGATCGATCTCCTTGATGACCACGGAGACGACGTCGCCGGGGTTCAGGATCTCGGAGGGCTTGTTCACGCGCTTGGTGTAGCTCATCTCGCTCACGTGGATGAGTCCGTCCACGCCGGGCAGAAGCTCCACGAAGGCGCCGAAGTCGGCCAGACGCACAACCTTGCCGGTGACCTTCTCGCCGTCCTTCAACTGGCCGGCGATGTCGGCCCAGGGGTCGCTCATGGTCTGCTTGCGCGAAAGGGAGATCTTCATCTGGCCGGGCTTTTTGCCGGGCTCAACGCCAAGCACCTTCACGCGGATCTTTTCGCCGACGCTCACAGCCTCGTCCGGCTTGGAGACGCGGGTGAAGCCGAGCTCGCTCACGTGGACCATGCCCTCCAAACCGGGGGCCAGCTCCACAAAGGCGCCGAAGTCGGTCAGGCGCACAACGGTGCCTTCCACTTCCTCGCCCGGCTTGATGGCGGCCAGGAATTCCTCGGTGGCGGCCTGGCGCTCGCGCTCGATGAGCGCGCGGCGGGTGACCACGATGTTGCGGCCCCGCTCCTCCAGCTTGCTGATGACGAACTGCAGGGTCTTGCCGACGTATTCCTCGGGGTTCTCCACGAAGCGCGCGTCGATCTGGCTCACGGGGCAGAAAGCCCGGCGGCCCATGACCTCGATCGAGAAGCCGCCCTTGCAGGTCTCCTTCACGCGGCCGTCCACCGGCAGGCCGGCGTCCTTGGCGTTCTGGAGCATCTCAAAGCCGCCGGCTCCGGCCAGCGCACGGGAGAGGACGATCTCGCTGCGGGTCTTGGAGACCACGTACAGGTCGATGTTTTCGCCCTCCTTGAAGGGGAAGTTGCCCTCCGCGTCCAGAAGCTCCTTTTTGTCGGCCACACCATCGATCTTGGTGCCGGTGTCGAAGTAGACGCTGTCCGCGCCGATGGTGATGATGCGGGCGGAAATCTTGTCGCCCACGTTCAAGGGCTCGCCCTGTCCCGCATAGCTGGCCTCGAAAAGTTCGGCGAAGCTCTGCTCCTGGTCCCCGGTGTTCTGTGCCTGATCCGTCATCTGCTGCTCCTGTGCGATGTTCCGCGAAGATATTAGCGGTAAACTGCCGCCTGGGGGCTGTATTATCGAAGGTAGCGCGCTTGTCAAACAAAGAGGACGTATTTTCTGCCGCGCCCTAAAGTTTTTTAAGCTTTTGCCGATACGACACGAGAAAGGCGTTGTCTTGACCAATACGGCGCAAGGGAGGTGGTCGCAAGATGTCGACGGATATGATCGGCGGGGTGTATTCTTCCTTCAACCTGACGAACACCAGCCAGGACAACATGATCGGCGCGGGCGGGGCGCTTTCCGACAAGGAGAGCTTCGGGGCCGCGGTGGTGACGAAGACCCTGGACTACCTGAACAGCGGCAATTCCCATAATTCCGACATGGCGCAGACTTACGATTTCAACAAGACCGTTCTGGGCGGGCACGCGGCCGGCCTGGGCGCGGTCACCGACCTCAACATTTAAAAAGCGCCGGCAACGGCTCCGACGACGCCCCGAGCCAAAGCCCCGCAGCGCCAGCCGCCGCGGGGCTTTTTCGCGCCCGGGCAAAGCCTGCCCAACCCGCCGGATATCCTGGCCTCGGGGCCTCCACTTGCCAGATGCGCAAAGAACGACTAAAGAGCGCTGTTCAACTCCCCCCGCGAATGAGAAAGGAATACTACGACGTGAGCAGGGATCAGCATAAAATACTCATCGCCAACCGGGGCGAGATCGCCGTGCGCATCATGCATGCGTGCACCGATCTCGGCCTGAAGTTCGTGGCGATATACACTAAGGAAGACGCCGCTTCCGGTCACGTGGCCCTGGCCCGTGAGCTTGGCGGCGACGAAGCGCTGGTGCGCATCCACAATTACCTGGACGCAGGCGACGTGCTCTCCGCGGCGGACGCGACCGGGGCCACGGCCATCCACCCCGGCTACGGGTTCTTCTCGGAGAACTACCGCTTCGCCCGGCGCGTGACCGAACGCTCCCGCCCCATGATCTTCATCGGCCCCTCCTGGCGCGTCATCCGCGACCTGGGCGACAAGATCAACACCAAGCGCCTGGCGCGCGGCCTGGGCGTGCCCACCGTGCCCGGCAGCGACCGCGCCATTTACGACGAGATGGAAGCCGAGACCATCGCCCAGCAGCTGTTCGACTACCAGGAGCGGCAGGGCGTGACGCGCCCCATGGTTCTGGTCAAGGCTTCGGCCGGCGGCGGCGGCATGGGCATCGACGAAGTGCACAACATGAACCGCTTCCGTCAGACGTACCGGCGCATCCGCAACTATTCGCAGCGCCAGTTCAACGACCCCGGCGTGCTCATCGAGCAGCGCATCTTCAATTACAACCACCTGGAAGTGCAGATCGTCTCCGCGCGCGGGGGCGAAAACCCCGTGCACTTCGGCACGCGCAACTGCTCCGTGCAGAGCCCGGGCCGGCAGAAGCGCATCGAGACCGCGCCGGGCTTCTTCCCCGAAGGACTCACGTATTCCTTCGACGCCCGCAAGGTCATGGACGACATCGTGCGCCACTCGCTCTCCATCGCCCGCGAGATCAAGTACGACAACGTCGGCACCTGGGAATGGATCGTGACGCCCAAGGGCGAGCCCTTCCTCATGGAAGTGAACACGCGCATCCAGGTGGAGAACGGCGTTTCCGCCGCCATCTCCCGCGTCAAGGGCGCGGGCGACGTGAACCTCATCCGCGAACAGATCCGCCTTGGCCTCGGCGAGCCCATGGGCTACGGCCAGGAAGACGTCGGCTTCGCCGGCGTGGGCATCGAGTACCGCATCATCGCCGAGGACACGCAGAACCGTTTCGCCCCCTGGACCGGCCGCATCGAAAAGCTCGCCTGGCAGCCCCAGGACTGGCTCAAGATGCACACCCACGTGCCCCAGGACCGGCCGTATCAGATTCCCACGGAGTACGACCCCAACCTGGCCCTGGCCATCATCTGGGGCAAGGACCTGGAGGAGGCCAAGGCGAGAGGCATGGCCTTCCTCGATTCCTTTGTGCTCACGGGCGTGGACGCCCAGGGCGTGGAGCTCAAGTCTAACATCGCCTTCCTGCGCGAGAAAACCACGGATCTGCTGGAATTCTAGCCAGCCAGGGACGGCAGTATGGATATAGAAAAGAATCTCGAAGCCCTTTCTCAGCGCGTGGCCTACGCCCGCGACATTCTCGGCGCGCGCGTCAGCGACCGCCTGGAGTCCATCAGCCAGGACATCCAGACCCTGAGCCAGAAGATGGACAGCCTGAGCCTTGAAGAAGCCATGACCAAGACCGGCGACCTCGCCCGCAGGCTGGCCACCCTTGAGGAAGACCTGGACCAGATGCTGACGCCCATGGACAAGGTGCGCATTGTGCGCCACCCCCAGCGCGTGTGCCTGAAGGACATCCTTGAGAACGTGTACGACAACTACACCGAGATCGGCGGACGCGACGAAGTGTCCATCGACCCCGGCATGCTCATCGCCCGCGCCTACATCACCCGGCGCGTGGGCAAGCGCATCATCCACCATCCGGTCATGGTGGTGGGACAGGAGAAGGGCCACGGCCAAGAGTTCCGCAACGGCGGCTCCATCAAGCCCTGGGGCAACGCCAAGGCGCTCAAGTACATGAAGGTCGCGGCGCGGGAGAACATTCCCATCCACGCCTACGTGTCCACCCCCGGCGCCTACCCCATTGAGGACTACCCCGGCGCGGCCCAGCAGATTGCGGAAAACATTTATGAAATGGCCGGCATCGACGTGCCCATCGTGGCCATCTTCTCCGAGGGCGGCAGCGGCGGCGCAGAGGCCATAGCCCTGGCCGACAAGCGCCTCATGTTCTCCCACGGCTATTATTCGGTCATCTCGCCCGAGGGCGCGGCGGCCATCGAGTGCAAGTTCAACGGGCTCACGCGGGCCACGCCGGAGCTCATCGAGCGCTGCGCCAAGCACCAGCAGATCACCGCCCAGGACAACCTGAAAAACGGCTACATCGACGGCATTCTGCAGGAGCCCCCCCTGGGCGCGAGAAACGAGCACTTCGACTTCTTCAAGCAGCTGCGGGCCAATGTCATCCGCGCCACGGACGAAGCCGTGGTGAACGTGCGCAGCGTGAGCATGCTGCGGCGCCTGGCCATGCGCGGCTCCAAGAAAAAGCAGGTGGGCGAGGACGTCATCGTGCGCTGGGAGCTTGATCCCGCCGACCGCGAACTGCTGGTTTGGCGGCGCTACCAGAAGTACCGCAAGATGTCGCGGCAGGCCTACATCGACAAGCGCGGCATTTTTGAGCGCCTTGCGGCCAAGTACATGGAGTTCTTGTTCAGCATCTACTCCACCGTGCGCTTCGAGATCGTGAAGCACTACCAGAAGAAGATCGCCCGCGTGGCCACGGACGTCACCGACGAGATCCATGTGGTGACGAGCAAGATGGACCGCATGACCTGCCAGGCCATGGAGATTCTGGGCATTCCCCAGTGGGGCGGCAGCGGCGACGAAAACGCCCTGACATGCCTCTCCGAGCCCACGCGCGACACGCGGGCCTCCAGCGGCCAGACTTACGTCAGCCCCAAGTCCCTGGACGACCGCGAGATCTCGTGCCCGCACGCGGCGGAGCGCGGCTGCCTGGACATGTGGGCCAAGGATCTCTTTGGCGAGTTCGCGGGCGTGTGCCCCAATTGCGGCTACCACTTCCCCATGGAATACCAGTGGTACATGGCCAATGTGTTCGACCGCGGCAGCGTGCGCGAGTTCAACCAGTCCATCGCCGCGGGCAACCCCACCAACTTCCCCAAGTTCGACGAGCGCATCCAGGCGGCCAAGGAGAAGACGCACCTGCAGTCCTCCTGCGTCACCTTCAACGCCAGCATCCGGGGCATCCGCCTCACCTGCGGCATGCTGGTGGCCAACTTCCGCGGCGGCTCCGTGGGCGCGGCCGAGGGCGAAAAGCTCATCCGCGCGCTGGACCTGGCCAGAAAGCGGCACCAGCCCTTCCTGGCGTACATCCACGGCACCGCGGGCATCCGCATTCAGGAGGGCGTCAACGGCCTCATCCAGATGCCCCGCGTGACCATGGCCGTGCGGCGCTACATCGAGGAAGGCGGCCTGTACATCGTGCTGTACGACACCAACTCCTACGCCGGTCCCGTGGCCAGCTTCCTCGGCTGCTCGCCCTACCAGTACGCCGTGCGCAGCGCGCGCCTCGGCTTCGCCGGTCCCGGCGTCATCCGCGAGACGACGGGCGTGGACATTCCGCCCGACTACCACAGCGCCTACAAGGCCCTTTCGCGCGGGCACATCCAGGACATCTGGGACCGCCGCGACGTGCGCGCCAACATGCACCAGGCCTTTTTGACCATGGGCGGCCGCAACCTGTATTACCGCTAACGCCCCCTCCCCGCACCACGCCAAAGCGCCCGGCAGGACCTGCTCCTGCCGGGCGCTTTTTTACGTATCGCGTCAGGCAATCATTGCCTATTCGTCACCGCCGCGTCACACACCACCCGGTCATTTCTCCTAACGTTCCGGCCCGACACAGACAAAACACGTCAGCACAGCGAGGCCGAGCCATGCTCAAAACCGTTCTCAAGCGCCTGCGCGCGGGCACCCTGCACAGCGCCTTCCACACCCCGGAAATCAACGTCGCGCCGCCGCCCAGCCGCCTGCGCGAGCTGGTGCGCACGGGCCAGAACTTCGACATCCTGCTCATCAACGTGCGCGACTTCGCCCTGCTGCGCGAGCTGTATGGCCGAGAGCTCTCGCAGGAGATCGAAAACCGGCTGACCAGCGTGCTGCGCGGCGCGGTGAACGAGCGCCTGCACACCGTGCCCACCTGCATGCCCCTGGAGCCCGGCGAGTACCTGCTCTGCTGGCCCAGCCGCGGCGGCGACCCGCGCTCCCAGCACGACACGGCCTATGAGATCAAGCTGCTGGCCCAGCGCGAGGCCAACGCCCACCTGCTGCGCTGGGCCGGGCGCGAGCTGGACCTCGGCTTCGGCTGCGCACGGCACGACGGCACCACGGCCACCGACGGCGCCAACCGCGAGGCCCGGCTGTTCCAGGCCGTGAACGAGGCCCGCCTGCGCGCCAAGATGCGCCTGGACCTGAGCCAGCTCTCGCTCTCCTCGGAGTTCAACACCATACTGCTGGAAAAGAACGTGCGCGCCGTGTACCAGCCCATCGCGGACTTCACCAGCGGCACCATTTTGGCCTGGGAGGCCCTGACGCGCGGGCCCGAGGGCAGCGCCTTCCAGTCGCCCTCGGTGCTGTTCGACTTTGCCGAGCAGAGCGGCAAGCTCTTCGCCCTGGAGCGCCTGTGCCGCGAAAAGGCCCTGCACAACCTTGGCGCCATGGCCCAGGGGCAAAAGCTCTTCCTGAACATCCACCCAAAGACCATGGCCGACCCGGAGTTCACCCACGGCAAAACGCTGGAGCTCATCGAGGAAGCCGGGCTCTCGCCGGAGAACGTGGTCTTCGAGATCACCGAACGCCACAGCATCAACGAGTTCGCCCTGTTCCACCGCACCCTCGACCACTACCGCAGCCAGGGCTACCTGGTGGCCGTGGACGACGCGGGCGCGGGCTATTCCGGCCTCACCAGCGTGGCCCAAATACGCCCGGAGTTCATCAAGATCGACATGAGCCTCATCCAGGGCATAGACAAGGACCCGGTGAAGCGCGCCCTCATCGAGACCTTCGTCACCTTCGCGGACAAGATCGGCTCCAAGATCATCGCCGAGGGCATCGAGTCGCAGGCGCAGGCCGCCTGCCTCATCGACATCGGCGTGCACTACGGCCAGGGCTACTACCTGGCCCGGCCCGCCGCGCCCAAGCCGCCCCTGTCCCTCGACACCGCTTATTTGCGCAAGCCCCAGCAGGACCAAAGCCGTATCGTCACCTCCTGCCTCATGCCCATAGGCAACCTGGTGGAGGCCGCGCAGGTGCGCCGCCAGGGCACCCTGGTGCCCGACGCCCAGCACTGCTTCGAGGCCAGCCGCCAGCACGCCAGCATCGTGGTGGTGGACCCGGAGCAGGAGACGCCCATGGGGCTCATCATGGAGTACCAGCTCAACCGCCAGCTCTCCGGCCAGTTCGGCGCGGCGCTCTACTCCAAGCGCCCCATCGACGCCATCATGGACAGGCATCCGCTCATCGTGGACGAGGCCACGCCCGTGGAGCAGACGGCCAAGTCGGCCATGCAGCGCGAAAAGATCAAGGCCTACGACGACATCATCGTGACGCGCCAGGGCAAGGTGCTGGGCATCGTCACCGTGCAGAAGCTGCTGAACACCCTGGCCCACGTCCAGGTGGAGATGGCCAAGGGCACCAATCCCCTCACCGGCCTGCCCGGCAACGTGAACCTGGAGCGCGAGGTGGAGGCGGGCATAGGCTCGGGCAAGCGCTTCTCCATCGCCTACGCCGACCTGGACAACTTCAAGGTCTACAACGACACCTACGGCTTCAAGAACGGCGACCGGGTCATCAAGCTCGCGGCCGATGTGCTGGACCACAGCGTGCGGCGCTTCGGCGACGCCACGGCCAAGCTGTTCCACATCGGCGGCGACGACTTTGTGCTGCTGACCAAGCCCGAGCATGTGGAGCGCATCTGCCTGGCCGCCACGCGCATCTTCAAGCGGCTCATCCGCACCTGCTACTGCCTGCAGGACCGCGACCGCGGCGAAGTGCTGGCCACAGGACGCGACGGCGTGGAGCGCACCTACCCGCTGGTGTCGCTTTCCATCGGCATTCTGGAGATAGGCGGGCCCTGCACATTGCTGGAGATAGGCGAGCGCGCCGCCCACGTGAAGAAATACGCCAAGTCCATGCCGGGCAACGTGTACGCCTGGGACCGCAGGCCCCCGCTCGGCACTGCGCTGCCGGATGCGGCGCACCTGGCTGCCTGCTGCAATCAGGAGGCGGCGGTCTGACCCGGAACCGCACCTGACCGCAAACAAAAGGGCGCCCTGCAGCGCCCTTTTGTTTGCATACTTCCTTGCCGCTACTGGTACGAGCGCAGCACCTTGGCCAGGGCCTCGGGGTCCACGGCGCGGCGCGCCAGCGGCCCGGCCTTGAGCGTCGGCAGCTCCGCGCCGAACACGGGCTTGTCGGCCTTGGCCAGCACGCCGATGGGAATGCTCTCCCCGAACTCCTGCGCCAGGGCAAGGGCCTTGGCCCTGTCGCCGGGGTCGTGCTCCACGCCGATCTTGCGGCAGCGTTGCTTGTACCAGGCAAAGGTATTGACCTTGTTGAACGACACGCAGGGCTGAAACACATCCACCAGGGAAAACCCCTTGTGCCGCACTGCCTGCTGGATGAGATCCACCAGGTGCTCCGGCTCGCCGGTGAAGCCGCGCGCCACGAACCCCGCGCCCATGGTCACGGCCACGGCCACGGGGTTGAAGGGCTCCGAGGGCTGTCCAAAGGGCTGGGACTTGGTCACTTGGCCCTTGGCCGTGGTGGGGCTGGCCTGGCCCTTGGTCAAGCCGTAGATGCCGTTGTCGTGCACGACGAGGGTGATGTCCACGTTGCGGCGCAGAGCCGCCAGAAAGTGGTTGCCGCCCTCGCCGTAGTTGCAGCCGTCGCCGCTCTCGGCAATGACCGTAAGATCCGGGTTGGCGAGCTTGGCCCCGGTGGCCGTGGGCAGACCCCGTCCATGCAGCCCGGTTATCATGTTGCAGTTCATGTACAGCGGGGTTTTGGCCGCCTGGCCTATGCCCGTGACGACAAGCACTTTGTGCGGGGCCAAATCCATGCCCGCCAGGGCCTTCTTCATGGCCGCCAGCAGGGCGTGGTCGCCGCAGCCGGGACACCACGCGGTCTCGAATTGGCCGTAGTCTTCAACACTGACCATGTGCATGCTCCTTGCGCTACAGGATGCTTTCAAGCCCGCGCAGAATATGCGCGGCGGTGATGGGCAGACCGTCGAACCGCAGAACCAGGTCCGCGATGCGGAACCCGCTTTCCTGCCGCAACAGCCGGGCCAGCTGCCCGGTGGCGTTGCCCTCCACGCACACGACCCGCTTGGCCGATTCGAGCCAGGGCAGGAACTGGTCTTCCTTCAGGGGCCAAAGCTGGGCGAAGTGCAGCACGGCGGCGCGCCGGCCGCCCTCCTCCAACTGCTCCCTGGCCTCCAGGGCCGCGCCCAGGGTGGACCCCCAGCACACGAGCAGAACATCCGCCGCGTCCTCGCCGAAGTAGCTGGGAGGCACGGCGTCTTCGGCCAGTCCCAAGCCCTTTTGCAGCCGCTTGGCCACCATCTTCACGCGGATGTTGAGATCCTCGGTGAGCTTGCCGTCCTCGGTGTGTTCGTCGCTGTCCGAGATCACCAACGCCTCGCTGTAGCCGGGAATGGCCCGGGGCGAAACGCCGTCCCCGGTCAGGGCGAAGCGCTTGTAGCTTTTCGGGTCCGCCGGAACGAGCAGGGGCGCGGGCATCTCCGGCAGCTTGGTCAAATCAAAGGGCGCAACGTTCTGAAAGGAGTCCGCCAAATACTGGTCCGTCAGAACGAACACCGGCGACTGATATTTTTCCGCCATCTCAAAGGCGCGGTGCGTCAGGTGGAAGCACTCCTCCACGCTGCCGGGCGCGAAAACCGCGCGTGGGAATTCCCCATGCCCGGCGTAGAGCACCAGATTGAGGTCGGCCTGCTCCGTGCGCGTGGGCAACCCCGTGGCCGGACCAGGACGCATGGCCACGAGAAACACGGCCGGCGTTTCAAGCATGCCGGCCAGGCTCACGGCCTCGACCATGAGCGCGAAGCCGCCGCCGCTGGTGGGCACGATGACACGGCCGCCCGCGCAAGCCGCGCCGATGGCCATGTTGGCGGCGGCGATCTCATCCTCGGCCTGCTCCACCACGGTGTTCATGACCTTGGCCTTCTCCGCCAGGGTCATGGCCACGGAGGAGCCTGGAGTCATGGGGTAGAACGAGCAGAAGTTGCAGCCCGCGGCAAGGGCTCCCAGGGCCACGGCCTCGTTGCCGGTGAGCATGAGGCTTGCGCCGGGATTCTGGGGCGGGGGCGGCATGCAGGGAAAGCTGTGGTCCTGGGTGCGCACCCACGCGTAGGCGTCGCGCAGCACCTTGAGATTTTCGTCCACCACGGCCGGACCCTTTTTGCCGAAGGTTTCGCGCAGGAGCTCTTCCAGGTGGACGATGTTTTTGCACAGCGTTGCGGCCAGCACGCCAAGGGCCACGACGTTTTCGTGCAGGACCTTGGGCGCAAGCTTTTTGAAGGGAATGCGCAGGGCGGAAAGCCCCGCCGTGTCCAGGGCCTCATCGGCAAGGACGATGCCGCCCGGAGCGAGCTGCGCTTTGTGCAGTTCCACTGTTGCGGCGTCGAGGGCCACCAGGATGTCCACCTTTTCCGTGGGCGCGTGGTGGATTTCCAGGCCGGTGCGGATGGCGAAGGTGTTGTGCCCGCCGCGGATGCGCGACTGGTAGTCCTGGGTGACGGCAACCTCGTACCCGGCGCGGACAAGCGCTTTGGACATGAGCTGGCCGATGGTGACCAGGCCTTGCCCGGCCTCCCCGCCAACGAGGATGACGATACTGGAATCGGACATGATGAGACCCGCCTGGTTAGAGGGTCGAAGGGATGGGGAAAAAACAAGGGGGCTCAAGGCCCCCTCTTCTTCGCTTTGATTAAGCCGCTGTTGCCGCTGGCGCGGTGTACACGCGGGTGGCCAGCTCGCGGTCGAGCATGAACAGGCCGCCGCCGTCGCCCACGAGCTTCAGCTTGCTCACGGTGTCGCCGAAGTTGGCTTCCTCCTCCACCTGCTCGGTTACGAACCACTGCAGGAAGATGGCCGAGGCGTGGTCGTTCTCCTTCTGGGCCAGGGTCACCAGGTCGTTGATGCGCTTGGTGACCTGATACTCGTGGTTCAGCGCGAACTCAAAGGCCGCCAGGGGCGATTTCCAGGTGTTGGCCGGGGCTTCGATGGCCTGCAGCGTCACGCGGGTTCCCTTGGAGTTCACGTAGTCGAACATCTTGCGCGCGTGGAACTGCTCTTCCTGGAACTGCACGTCCATCCAGTTGGCAAAGCCCGGCAGGCCGAGGTTCTGGAAGTAGGCGGACAGGGACAGGTACAGATACGCGGAATAGTATTCCCATTTGATCTGGTCGTTGAAGGCCTTCTCCATCTTCTTGCTCAGCATTGCGCGTCTCCTTTTGGGTGCGTTGGTTCAGGCACGGGTAGCTTCGGTTGCGATTCTACGAGTATTTGAAATACGCATTGTCATTCGGAATGTGAAGAGCGGAAAGGGAAAAAAGCTGCCTCAGCCCAGAAGATTGCCGGTGAATATCTGGCGGATGCGGTGTTGCAGGTGCGTCATGCGCGCGCCGGAGGTGACGTTCTCAAGCCCGATGGCCAGGGCCTTTTCGGATCCGATGAACACGGCCAGCTTGCGCGCCCGCGTGAGCGCCGTGTACAGCAGGTTGCGCATCAGCAGCACGTAATGCTGCGTCACCACCGGCACCACGATGGCCGGGTATTCGCAGCCCTGGGACTTGTGCACGGACACGGCGTAGGCCAGGGTCAAATCCTCCAGCTCCGTGGCGTCGAAGGCCACCAGGTTGCCGTCGAAGTCGACCGACAGCGTGCCCTCCTCCGGGTCCACCTCGTGCACCCAGCCCAGGTCGCCGTTGAACACGTCCTTGTCGTAGTTGTTGCGCAGCTGCAAAACGCGGTCGCCGGGGCGGAAGGTGGCATAGCCGCGCTTGAGCTCCAGCCCGCGCTTGGGGTTCAGGCGCTCCTGCAACAGCTGGTTCAGGGCGCTGGTGCCCACCTCGCCCTTGTGCATGGGCGTCAGCACCTGCACGTCGCGCATGGGGTTCAGCCCGTAGCGCTCGGGTATGCGCTCGCACACCATGTCCAAAATGGCCTGCTGCACCTTGAGGGGCTGCTCCTGCGCCACCCAGAAGAAATCCGCCTCGGGCGGCTCCTTGGGGCTCTGGATGGGGAACTGCCCGGCGTTGAAGCGGTGGGCGTTGACCACGATGGAACTTTCCTGGGCTTGGCGGAAAATGTGCGTCAAAACAGCCTTTGGCACCTTGCCGCTGTTGATGAGGTCGGCCAGGACATTGCCCGCGCCAACGCTCGGCAGCTGGTTCACGTCGCCCACGAGGATGAGCCGGCAGGTGACGGGCAGCGCCCGCAACACGGCGAGGAACAACCCGGCGTCCAGCATGGACACCTCGTCCACCAGCAGCACCTCGGCCGAGAGCTTCTGGTCCTCGCAGTGGTAGAAGCCATGCTCCGGCGAGTAGAGCAAGAGCCGGTGCAGGGTCTGGGCCGGCTCGCCCGTGGCCTCGGAGAGGCGCTTGGCGGCACGGCCCGTGGGCGCGGCCAGCTTGACCTTGAGCTTCAGCTGGGTGAGCGCGGCGACGATGGCCCGGGTGATGGTGGTTTTGCCCGTGCCCGGCCCGCCGGTGATGATGAAGACCTTGTTCACGCAGGCCTCGAACACGGCGTCGCGCTGCTCGCGCGAGAGGTCGAAGCCCAGCGCCGACTCGATCTTGGGCAGGGCCTGCTTGACCCCGGCGCGGGAGACCGGCGCAGGGTGGCTGACGAGCCCGAAGAGCCGCTGGGCGATCTCGCGCTCGGCCCGGTAGTTGGTCATAAGGAACACGGCGCGGGTGACGTTCTGCTCCGGCAGGTCCTCCACATGCACGCGCTTCTTGCGCTCCAGGGCCTCCAGGCCTTCTTCCAGCAGGGTGCGGTTGTCCACGCCGAGCATGCGCGCGCATTCCTTGAACAGGGCCTCTTCGGGGCAGAACATGTGCCCGCCCCGCTCGCCCTGCATGATGAGCACATAGCCCAGGGCGGCCTCCACGCGCTCCGGCGCGTCGGGCTCAAAGCCGAGCTTGAGGGCCATGTTGTCCGCGGTGCGGAAGCCCACGCCCCGGATGAGATAGGCCAGCTCATAGGGATTGGCGCGCAGCTTTTCCTCGCTCTGGGCGCCGTAGAGCTTGAAGATGCGCGAGGCATAGGTGGGCGGCACGTCGTGGCTGTGCAGAAAAACGATGAGGCTCTTCACCTCGCGCTGGGAGCGCCAGGACTCGACCATGCCCTCCAGACGCTTTTTGGTGATGCCCTTGACCTTGCGCAGGCGGTCCGGGTCGGTGTCGAGGATATCCAGCACGGCCACGCCGAAGTGGTTCACCAGAGCCTCGGCGGTTTTTTCGCCCACGCCCTTGAGCGAGCTTTTAAGGAAGCGCACCACGCCGTTGGCCGTGGCCGGGTAGGTCTGCTTGAAGCTTGTGGCCTCCATCTGGCGGCCGAACTTGGGGTGGGTCTTCCACTCCCCTTCTATCTCCAAAAACTCGCCGGGCTGCACTTGTCCCAGGCAGCCCACCACCGTGAGAATGCCGGGTTCGTCCTTGGCGCGCACGCGCACCACCGCATACCCGTTGTCCGGGTTGTGGTAGACGACGGAATGGACCTCGGCCTTGATGCTGGCGGACATCCGGTCACACCGCCTGGCGGTGCATCAGGGACTGGCGCAGGGTTTCGCGGTCCATGTACTTCACCTCGGACCCCATGGGGATGCCTTGGGCCAGGCGCGAAACGGACACGCCGGGGTAGCCCTGGTCGGCCATGTTCTTGATGTGCGAGGCGGTGGTCTCCGCGTCCAGGGTGGAGCCCAGGGCCAGGATCAGCTCGCGCACCTGGCCCGCGTCGAGCCTGCGGCGCAGCAGGTCGAACTCCAGAGCCTGGGGCCCCACGCCGTCCAGGGGCGAAAGCAGGCCGCCCAGCACGAGGTACGTGCCCTTGAACAGGCCCATCTCCTCCAGCGCCAGAAGCGAGTCCCACTCCGAAACCACGCAGAGCTGCTCGTGGTTGCGTTCCGGGTCCGCGCAGATGGGGCAGGGATCGCTCTCCGCCAGGCTGGCGCAGGTGGAGCACAGGCACAGGCGCTCGCGCAGGGTCAGCACCGAGCGGCCCACGGCCTCGGCCTGCTCACGCGGGAGCTTGAGCAGGGCGAGGGCGGCGCGCAGGGCGGATTTCGGTCCCAGGCCGGGCAGCTTCGAGAGATGCTCGGCCACCTCGCGCAAGGGTCCGGGCAGCCGGTCGACGGACATGCCTTAGAACATGCCGGGGACTTTGAAGCCGCCGGTGATCTTGGACATTTCCTCTTCCATCATGACCTTGGCCTTTTTCATGGCGTCGGTGACGGCGGCAAGGACCAGGTCCTGCAGCATCTCCACATCGCCCGCCTCGACAACGCTCTTGTCGATGGTGATGGCCACGATCTCCTGGCTGCCCTTGGCGCGCACGGTGACCATGCCGCCGCCGCTGGTGGCCTCCACCTCGCGGGTCTTGAGCTCCTCCTGAACAGCGGCCATCTTTTTCTGCATGATCTGGGCCTGACGCAGCATGTCCTGCATTCCGTGCATGGGTATCCTCCGAATGGTTGCGTATGGGGGTTTGGCGGCGCGAAGGGCGCGCCGGACTATCGGTTAATGTCTGGGGTACACCAGGGCCGGGTCGCGGCACTCAAAGGTCTCGCGCACGCGCTGCACCACGGGGTGCTCCTGCATCTCGCGCTGGATGAGCCCGTCGGACTTGACCGGCTCGCGGTCGACGCAGGTGAAGGCCAGGGTGACGTCCGGGCCGAAATATTCGGCCATGAGCCTGCGCAGGCGCACGTTGTTGTCGCCGTTCTCCATCATGCCGCTGTGGGTCTCGTTGAAGCAGGTGAGCACAAGCTCGCTGCCGCACAGCTCGCCCTTGGCCTGGCTGAGCCCGGTGACGGCGCCGTTTTTGCCCGCCACGAACTCCACGAAGCCCTCCCAGCTGCGCGCTCCGCCAGAAGCGGCCGGGGCCGGGGCAGAGGGCGAGACAGGAGCCGGGGCGGACGCATCCGCTGTCGGCCCGCCTTGGGCGCTGTCCGCGGGAACTGCCGCCGCGTCGTTCAGCGCCCCGGAAGCGTCCGAGCCCGTTGGCGCCGAAGCCGCGCCATATCCGGCAGGACTCGACTCCGCGGCGTGGACCGGCTGGGCCGGAGACGCGGGGTCCGTGTCCGGCGCATCGTACTGCGCTTCCTCGCTCGGCTGGGCCGAGGCCTGGGGCGCGGGGTTCTGCCAAGGCGGCGGCGCAACAGGAGACGTCTGCGCAGCGGCCGACGCAGCGATCGGCGCAGCCTGCGGAGCGGGAGCAGCGGGCGCGGCCGAGGCGCGCGGCGCGGCACCGTTCACGGAGCCGCCGCCGTAGCCGGAGCCTGCGCCCGGTGCGGGCCTGGACGGTGCCGAGTTGTTCGGTGCCGAGTTGCCCGGCCCGGAACTGCCCGGCCCGGAACTATTCGGTGCGGAGCCGCCTCCGCCGGATCCCTGCGGGGTGGACCTGGGCGGCGTGGAATTCGGGGACGCGGGCCCGGGCGCCGCCGACCCGCCGCCAAGGGCGGCCAGGGGCAGCAAGTCCGGCAGGCAGGCCAGGTTGAGCAACAACAGCTCCAGGGCCTGCGCGGGCTCCAGGCTCTTGATGACGCGCTGCTGGCCGTCCAGGGTCATTTGCCAGCAGGCGTGGATATGCGCCGGGGTGAAGCGCCCGGCCCAGTCGAACCACTGGGCGGCTTCCTCCGCGGGCAGGCCCAGCTCGGGCACAATGGCCTCGCCGGCCTGGCGCAGCAGGAACATGTTGCGCCAGCAGCCCGAAAGCTCGCGCAGGAAGAATCCGAGGTCCAGGCCCTGGTCGAGCACGCCGCGCAGGGTGCGTGAAAGCAGCGGCAGGTCGCGCGTGGCAATGGCCTCCATGAGGGCGAAGAAGACCTCCTGCCCGGCCAAGCCAAGGCAGGAGCGCACCTCGCTCTCGATGAGCGCGCCCGCGCTGTAGGCCAGGGCCTGGCCGAGCAGCGAAATGCTGTCGCGCACGCTGCCCGCGCCGCGCCGGGCGATGATGCGCACCGCGCCCGCCTCGTACTCCAGGTTCTCGGCTTTGAGGATCTTCTCCAGGTGCGCGCCGAGCTCCGCCTGGGGCAGCATCTTGAACACATAGTGCTGGCAGCGCGAGAGAATGGTGGCGGGAAATTTGTGGGCCTCGGTGCTGGCCAAAATGAAGGTGACGCGCGCGGGCGGCTCCTCCAACGTCTTGAGCAGGGCGTTGAAGGCCGCGGTGGAGAGCATGTGCGCTTCGTCGATGATGAAGACCTTGTAGCGGCCCTCCAGGGGGGCGTAGCCCACGTCCTCTTTGAGCGCGCGCACATCGCCCACGCCGCCGTGGCTGGCCGCGTCGATCTCGATGATGTCCACGGCGCTGCCCGCGTTGGCTTGGCGGCACAGGCGGCACTCGTTGCAGGGCTCGGCCGCCGGGGCTTTTTCGCAGTTGAGGGCCTTGGCGAAGATGCGGGCGATGGTGGTTTTGCCCACCCCGCGCGTGCCGCTGAACATATACGCCGGGGCGATTTTGCCCGTGGCCGCGGCGCGGGAAAGGATGGCCTTGACCGCCTCCTGGCCGGCGACTTCGGCGAAGCGGCGGGGCCGGTATTTGGCGGTGAGGCTCGACATTGCGGGGGGCTCCGTGTCGTTGTGGACCGGGGCGGGCGGGAGATTGTTCCGCGCCTGCCCCGGCCCGTGTGGGCTTAGAAGCTGTATTCGTGCAGCCAGGAGGCGTAGTCCGGGTTCTCGCCCTTGACGATGCGGAAGTATTCCTTCTGCAGCAGCTGGGTGATGGGTCCGGCCGTGCCCGCGCCGATGGTGCGGCGGTCCACTTCGCGGATGGGCGTGATCTCGGCCGCGGTGCCGCTGAAGAAGGCCTCGTCGGCCACGTAGAGCTCGTCGCGGGTGAAGAGCTGCTCCACCACCTCGTAGCCCAACTCGCGCGCCAGGGTCATGATGCTGTCGCGGGTGATGCCCGGCAGCACGCTGGTCAGCGGCGTGGTCTTGATGACCTCGTTCTTGATGACGAAGATGTTCTCGCCCGTGGCCTCGGAGACGAAGCCCTGGGTGTCGAGCATCAGCGCCTCGTGGTAGCCGTCGGCCACGGCCTCGGTTTTGGCCAGCACGGAGTTCACGTAGTTGCCGCAGGCCTTGGCCTTGGTCATCATGGCGTTCACGTGGTGGCGGCAGAAGCTGCTGGTCTTGATGTTGATGCCCTTCAAGAGCGCGTCGTCGCCCAGGTAGGCGCCCCAGGGCCAGGTGGCTATGGCCAGGCGGATGGGGTTGGTGCCCGGGTGCACGCCCATGACGCCGTCGCCGATGAACACCAGGGGCCGGATGTAGCCGGCCTTCATCTTGTTCACCACCAGGGTGTCGATGACGGCCTGGACCATTTCGTCGAGGCTGAAGGGAATCTTCATGTTCAGAATGTGCGCGGAGTCGATGAGGCGCTGCATGTGCTCGCGCAGGCGGTATACCGCGCTGCGGCCGTCGGTGCACTCATAAGCGCGGATGCCTTCAAACACGCCGCAGCCGTAGTGCAGGGTGTGGGTGAGGACATGGACGTTGGCCTCTTCCCAGGGCACCAGCTTGCCGTCGAACCAGATCTTTTCCGCTTTCTGAACCATGTCGGGTCTCCCTGTGTGCGCGATTGTGGGGGGGAGCCCCGGCGCTGCGCCAAGTGGACGCGCCTGGGACTCACGAAGTCTTTGACGCTAAAAAAAACCCGGCGCAAGGTCAAGGGCGGCGAGTGGCCGGAGGTCTGCCCCGCCCCTTTACGCGCGGCCCTCCCCGGCCTATGCTGGGACATGCGCGCCCCCAGCATCCTCGTCGCCGCCGATGTCTTCGGCATCACCCCGGAACTCCGCCTGTCCCTCGCTCCACTCGAAGCCGCCCCCAAGCCGCCAAAGCGCGGGGCAGCCAGCCGCAAGCGGCACGACCATCATCTTATTGAAGCCGAGGAGCTGACGATCACCTTCGTATCGCCGCATCCCTTCAACCGCACGTTCCGAGACGAGACCGAGGGCTACGCGGCTTTTGTCGAGGCGGGCGGCGTGGCCGCCTATGCGGCGCGCGTGCGCGAGGCCTTGGAGGCCGCGCCACACTGCTTCGATTTGGCCCTGGGCTTCAGCGCCGGGGCCACGGCCCTGTGGCTGTGCCTGGCCGACGCCGAACTGGAGCCCTGGCTGCCAAAACGCGCCGAGCTGTATTACGGCTCGCGCATCCGCGAGCATGCGCACCTGGAGCCCCGGCGCCAGACGCGGCTCATCTTTGCGGAAAAAGAGGCGTCCTTTGACCCTGCCGAACTGGCGGCGCGGCTGCGCGGCCTTGGCCACAACGCCCTGGTTATTCCCGGCAGCGCGCATGGTTTCATGAACGCGCTTTCACCAGGGTACGACGCCGCGTTGCACAAAGCCGAGCTGGCGCGGATTCAGGCGCTTCTCGCCCATTTGTTTCCTCAGGAAAAAAAGGGGAGCCCGGCGTAAGGCCGTCTCCCCTTTTGATGCTCTGCTGGCCCGGCGGCCGCGCTACTTGTGCTTGGTCTTCGCGGGCTTGACGGGCGGGTCGACCTCCGGCGCAAGCAGTTCGCCGCCGCCGTCGGAATGGGCGTTGGGATTGATCTCGTCCTTGGCTTCCGCCTTGGCGCCGGTCTTGGCCTTGGCGCCGGCCTTGGCGCCCTTGCCGTTCACCTTGGCTTCAATCTTGGCGTCGGCCTTGGACTCGGCCTTGGCGTCGGCATCGTGCTTGGCGTCGCCCTGCTCCTCGGCCGCGTCGCCCTCGGCCTTGGGCTTGGGCTTCGGCTTAGGCTTGGGCTTATGGACGATATGCGCGGTGGCCAAAATCTTGCCCTGCTCCGGGTGCTGGCCCAGCCATTCCACCTTGCCGGTGGTCAGGTCGTAAATGCCGCCCACGAGCAGCACCTGGCCGTTCTTCACAAACTCGCGCACCTCGACGCTCTTGCGCAGAATATTCTCCATGGTCAGCCACACGTTGGCCTTGATGCTCTTGTTCAGCAAATCATCGCCCGTGGCCGTGGGCGTCCAGCTCCGGGCCTTGGCCACGGCGGGCTTGATCTGGTTGATGAGCGTGGGGATGTTGCCGTGGACCTTGGCGTTCTGCACCGCCGCCGTCACCGCGCCGCAGCTGGTGTGGCCCAGCACCAGCACCACGGGCGTGCCCAGGTGCCCAACGCCGTATTCGATGGAGCCCAGCTCGTCCGGCCCGGCAAGGTTGCCCGCGACGCGGATGACGAAAATATCGCCCACGCCCTGGTCGAACACGACCTCAAGGGGCGCGCGGGAGTCGGAGCAGCCGATGATGGTGGCCACGGGGTGCTGGCCGCCCTTGGCTGTCTCGGCCCGGCGGTCCGCCCCCTGGTGCGGGTAGGTGGACGCGCCGCCGGCATAGCGCGCGTTGCCGTCCTTCAGCATCTTCATGGCTTCGTCCGCGGGCATGGTGGGCCCGGCGGACGAGGCGAACGCCTGCGCGCACAAGCTTAACGCCAAAACAACAACGGCCAGAAATCTTTTCATGCTCCCCCCGGAGTAAAAGAATCACATCGCGTTTTGCTGGAATGCTCAGCCTGCTCTGATATCAAAACGCAAGCGTAGCGGCAAGCCACCTGTGGCTTTCCAGGTGTTTAAAACGCATCCACCTGATATTCAAGCAAAACTATATCGAGGGGTCCCTCTAAAGTTTCGCATTAATTATGCCGATAGACGTATCGTAAGGGCAAGACCAACCTTGCGACAGTGATCTAACAAAAGAGGTATGGACCATGAACGTCAACCCCTCGGACACGGATGTCAGGCAGGGGTACTCCCTGGCCGAAACCGCCGCAGTCAGCAGCACAGCCGTCAGCCAGGCAAGCACCGCCAATCAGGCCGACACCACAAGTCAGGTCGGCACCTCCAACCAGGCCGGCGCAGCAAGCGCCGCCCCGGCTGAAGCGCAAGGAAGCGCCGCCGCGACCGCCAAGGCGGTGGAGGCGACCGATGAGCGCTCCAAGGCCGCCCAGGTCGGCGCGGACAAGACCAGCGCCAAGGAAGCCGCGCAACAGTTGGAGCAAAAGTTCCTGAACAACGACACCGGGCTCAAGATCCGCGTGCTCGACGATTCGGGACACACTATCCAGGTGGAAGTTGTGGACAAGAAGAGCGAAAAGGTTCTGCGCCAGATTCCGCAGGATGAAATGCTCAAGCTTTCCGCTTCCATGAAGAAGATGACGGGCGTTTTGCTGAACAAGCCCGCCTAGCTCCGGCGCCCTCTCCCCCACCTCTGAAGATGCTTGCAAAAGCCTCCGTCTGGAGGCTTTTTTTTCGCACGCGGCGGCAGCCCGCCCCGGCCCTTTCGCCGTTCTCTACCGCTCGTGCATGGAGCCGCTCATGGCCTCCAGGAAGGGATCGAGAAAATAGCCCAGCACCGAGCGCGAGCCGATGTGGATGCCCACGATGACGCGCATGCCCGGGAACAGATCGTAGCGGTTGGCCTTGCGCGAGAAATGGTCCGCGTCCGTCTCCACCAGCACCTTATAGAAGGTGTTCACTCCGGCCGCGGTGGTCTGGGTCACGGCGTCCGGGCTCACGTGCAGCACCTTGCCCTCGATGTTGCCGAAGCGCCTGGCGTCGCGCGAGGCCAGCTTGATCACGGCGCGCTGCCCCGGCCGCACGTAGCCGATGTCCTGAATGGGCAGGTGGGCCTCGATGACCAGCTTGTCGCCGCTGGGCACGATTTCGGCCACGGTCATGCCCGGCATGACGACCTCGCCCTCGCTCAGCACGCTGAGGCTCTTCACCACGCCCGCTTCCGGCGCGCGCAGCACCGTGCGGTTCTGGCTGTCGCGGAACTTCTTCATGCGCTGGGTCAGCTCCATGAGCTCGCGCTGGACCTTCTTGAGCTCGTTCTCCACGTCCTCGCGGAAGGCGTCCTGCACGCGGCCCAGGTCCTCCTTGGCGGCGGCGAGGGCCGCGCTGGCGCGCGAGAGCGCGGCGGAGTTCTCGCGGATGGCGCTCTCGGTGTTGTTGCGCTCCTTGATGCGGCCGATGAGCTCGTCCTCTTTCACCAGCCGCTCGCGGATGAGTTCCTGGCTGCGCTCCACCTGATGCACCACATGGGGCAGGTTGCGGCGCAGGTTGTCGAGCCGGGCGCTGGTCTCCTGAACGTCCTGCTCGCGCTGGCGGACCTTCTCCAGCAGCGTGGCGGTGTCGGTCTGCAAGCGCTTGCGCCGGGCCTGGAACAAATTCATGGCCTGATCCACAAGGTCGCGGTGCTTGTCGGCCAGCTCCGGCGCAAACACCGGCGCTGCCAGGCCCTTGGACTCCGCGTCCAGGCGGGCGGCCTCGATCTGCAAAGAGACGAGGCGCACGTCCAGTTCCTCGGTGGAGGCGTCGGCCGCAGCGGCGTCCAGCACCACCAGGGGCTGGTCCTGCTTCACGGCGTCGCCCTCGTGCACCAGAATCTCGCGCACGATGCCGCCCTCAAGGTGCTGCACCCGTTTGACCTTGGTCTGCGGAATGACCTCGCCCCCGGCCTCGCTCACGATGTCCAGATCCGTGCAGATGGACCAGAAGAACGAGAGCACGAACAGGCAGAAGCACAGGTACAGAAAGCGCCGGTGGGCCACCAGCGTGGCGTCCACCTTGCACATGCCGGCCTCCGGCCCGAGAACGCTGGCGACGGGCTCGTCCATCAGAGCTCCTCCGCCTTTTCCCGCCGCACCTGTGCGAACACCGGCGTGGGCTTTTCGTTCATGTTCAGCACAAAGCCCGCGCCCTTCAAAATATTCGGGTCAGCCGTGGACACGATGAGCGTGATCTTGGCCTGGGCCAGGCCGTTCAGCACGGCGTACACGGCCTGGCAGCCCTCGGCGTCCAGCCCTTCGGTCGGGTCGTCCAGCACGGCCAGACGGCCGGGGTTCATCAGCGCCCGCGCCAGGGCGATGCGCCTGCGGATGCCCACGGGCAGCGTGCGGCCGCCCTCCACGATGTCCATGTCCAGGCCCTGGCGGCTGGTGTCGAGGAAGCGGCGCAGGGCCGCGGCGCGCACGGCACGGTGCAGCCGGTCCTGGCTCTCCGCGCTTTCCGGCTCGGGCTCGGCCAGGGTGATGTTCTCGCGTACCGTGGCGTTCAAGAACGTGGGTTCCTGCGGCACATACAGCAGCTGCCGGCGCCACCAGTCCGGGGCCATCTGGCGCAGGTCAACGCCATCGGCCAGCACCTGCCCCCGGCCAGGCTCCAAAAGGCCCGCAGCCAGCTTGCAGAAGGTCGACTTGCCCGAGCCGTTGAAGCCCGTGACCGCAAGAACGCTGCCCGGCGCAAGGACGAAATTCAGGGACTCGAACAGCGGGCTGGCCGTGCCGGAATAAGCGAAGCCGATGTCGCGGAACTCCAAGCGCCCGGAGAACTGGCGCAGGGCCGCGCCGGAAAGCGGCTCCAGCGGCATGGAATGGAACTCGCGCAGGCGCAGCAAGGCCTCCTCGCCCCGGCGCGTGGTCAGGTAGGCGTGCAGAAAGCCCGTGGCCATGCCGAGCACCTTGCTTGACAAGATGCTTGCGCCGATGAGCCCGCCCACGTTCATCTCGCCGGAGACGGCCAGCATGGCGCCCACGGCGTAGATGGACACGCGCAGCAGCACGGTGGAGGTCTCCAGGCGCATGCGCCCACGCACGCGGCGGCGGTCGATGACCTCGCGCAGATCGGCCAATGCGGCAAGCTGCCTGCGCCAAGCGCGCTGGATGAAGCCCGCGCCCAAAAAGGCGCGCACGGTCTCGGCTCCGGCGACGGCGGAGGTCATGAGGTTCGAATGCTCCTGGGACTGCTTGCGCAGGGCCAGGGCGTCGGTTTCGCCCTGGCGCACCCCGGCCAGGGTGATGACCACCGACACCGACACGGCGATGAAGGTGATGAGCATGAGCCACGGATTGATGAGGGCGATGGCCAGCAGGAACATGACCATGAAGGGCGCGTCGAGCACGGCGGAAATGTTGGTGGCGTCGTAGGCGCCCTGAACCGTGGCCAGCGCGCCCAGCATCTCCTGGTGGCGGCCGGGCGGCAGGCGGTTCAGGTCGTTCAGCCGCGCGCGGGCAAGGGCGGCCAGGGTGCGCTCGTTCAGGTCCTCGTCCGAGGCCTGGCTCACCGCGCCGGCCAGCCGTCCGCGCACCTCGGTGAAGGCGAAGCCCAGGGCCGAGGCGATGAGCACGCCGGAGGTGAGGGTGTACAGGGTGCCGTCCGAGCCGTAGCCCACGTAGCGGTTCAGCACCAGAATGACATAGATGGACGTGGACAGGGACATGAGGTTGGACAGAAAAGAGGCGGCCAGAATCTCCCAGGCGAGGCGGGGGCAAAGCGACAGGCGGCGGAGCAGTTCCTTCATGGGCGTTTCCGATCAACCGGCGCGGCAGGGATGGCCAAACAATGCGGAACGCGCGGCACGTGCTGGCCGCGCTCAGTTTTCGATGACATCCGGGCGGAGCTGACCCATCTGGTAGAACAGCGTGTACGCGGCGGTGATGAGGTCGATGTCCGCGGTGACCTTGGAGCTGGTGGCCGAGATGTAGTCGCGCTCGCCCACGAGGATGTCCAGCAGGTTCACGTCGCCGCCCATGGCCTTCTTCTTCTTCACCAGTTCGAGGAAGGACCAGGTGATGTTGGCCTGGTTGTCGTACAGGGCCACAGTGGTGTTGAGGGTCGTCATGTCGTTCCAGGCGTTGCGCACGCGCTCCTCCACGGTGCGCCGGCGGTCCAGCAAAGACTTGCGCACGGAGGTTATGTCGCTTCTGGCCGCGCGGGTGTTCTCCACATCGCGGAAGCCCTGGAAAAGATTGTAGGAGACCTGCAGTCCGGCGCGTCCTTCGGTGCGCACTCCGGCTTCGCCCTGGTCGTTCTCCTTGCGCTGGGCCTCGGCCACGGCCTCGAACTTGGGATACATGGCCGATTCGCGCGCGGCGAGGTCGCCCTGGCGGCTGCCGATGGCGAATTGCAGCTCCAACAGCGAGGGGTTGGCGTCAAGCGCCTTCTCCACGGCGGCGTCCATGGTGCCGGGCATCTGGGTCTTGGGCATGGAGGGCAGAAGCAGGCTGTCGATCTGGGCGTCGGTGATGTCCACCTGGAACACGGAGCGGTAGCTGTTGCGCGCGGCGACCATGGAGCGCTCCACGTTGACGCGGTGCGCCTGGGCTCCGGCCAGCTGGGCCTTGATCTGCAGTTCCTCGTAGGAAAGGCCCACGCCGCGCTCGACCAAAGCCTCCTGCATGCCGGAAAGCCGCTTGATGTTGTCTTCAGAGCGCACGGCGTAGCGCAGCATCTCGCGCGAGCGGATGAGCCCCAGGTAGGCGGAGACGCCCTGCATGGAGATTTCCTGGCGCACTTGCTCAAGCTTGGCCTTGGCTTCGTTGCGCTGGCCCTTGGCCTGGTCGATGGCGCCGCTGGCGCCGCCGAAATCGTACAAAAGCTGATTGGCGGAAAGGGTCTCCACGTTGCGGTTCATGCCGGTGCTGGTGGCGGACTCGTGCTTGTTGATGTCCTCTCGGCCCCCGTCGACGACGGCGTTCAGGCGCGGATACCACAGACCTTTGGCGCGGGCTTCCATATGCTCCGCGGACTTGAAGGTGGCCTCCGCGGACTTGATGCGGTCGTGGGTCTGCATGAGCACCGCGACGGATTCCTTGAGCGTGACCGGGACATCCTTCTGCTTGGGCCGGCTGTCGTCCGCATCCTCCGCGCACAGAGCCGCTGTCGAGAACGCGAGAGAAAACACGGCGGCCACAAACAGGCGACCCCATATTTTGCGACGGGAATTTTTTTGCAAGTTCATGCCTTTCTTTTCCTTCCGAATAATGAGGAACAGCGCATGGACGTTTTCGTGCCCTGAATGTATCGAATTATTTGATTGCGCAATACACTACGGACATTTAAAACGCAAGTACGCACACGATTTGAATTCCCATCCGCCAAGAATTTTGCCGTGGACAACGCCGGAGGAAATATGTCCAATATATTCAAAAAGATTGCTAAAGGCGACAAATTCCCGCTGCTGCTCACCGGGATTTGCACCTCCCTGCTCATGGTCGTTCTCTACATCATGCAGCCGGGCATTCTGCGTTTCCTGGACTACAAAATTTATGACCAACACCTGCGGCGCCAGCACACCAGCAAGACCTCCGGCGTGCCGGTCATTGTGGACATCGACGAAAAGAGCCTCGCCGCTCTTGGCCAGTGGCCCTGGCCGCGCTACCGCGTGGCGCTGCTGCTGGAGAAAATCCGCCAGGGCGGAGCACTTGCCGTGGGCATGGACGTTGTGCTGGCCGAACCCGACCGCACCTCGCCCTCGCTGCTCCGGCAGCAGCTCAAGCAGGAGCTGCAGGTGAACGTGGACTTCACGGGCCTGCCCAAGGCGCTGGAGGATCACGACGTTCTTTTGGCCAATGTGCTGCAGGGCAAGCCCTACGTGCTGGGGTATTATTTCTCCTTCTCCAAGGCCGAGGCCGACCAGCAGGCCCACACGGCGGACTGCGGCATAAAGCCCGCGCAGGTGGCCGTGCTGGCCGCGCCCGGCGCGCCCACGCCGGAGCAGGCCCTGCACTCGGCCTTCGGCGTGGTGTGCCCGTTGCCCGTGCTGGCCGATGCCGCAACCGCCACGGGCTTCTTCAACGCCACGCCCGACCCGGACGGCATCCTCCGGCGCGTGGCCCTGCTCATCAACTACCAAGGCAAGATCTATCCCAGCCTGGCCCTGGCCACCCTCATGCAGGCCACGGGCGACCCGGGGGTCCTGCTCAAGCTCGACACCCAGGGCACGGACTCCATGCGCTACGGCGGCACGGTCATCCCCGTGGATCGCGCCGGGCAGATGCTGGTGAACTATCGCGGCGGCGGCAACATGTTCCCGTACATCAGCGCCGTGGACATCCTCGAGGGCAAGGCGGACCCGGCGCTGCTGAACGGCAAGATCGCCTTCATCGGCACCAGCGCGGCGGGGCTCAAGGACCTGCGCGCAACGCCCTTCACCGCCGTGTATCCCGGCGTGGAGACCCACGCCACCATCATCGACAACATCCTCACCCAGGACTTCATCTCCATTCCCGACTACGCCCCGGCCGTGGAGCTGGCGCTGACGCTTTTCGCGGGCATCGCCATCACCCTGCTGGTGTGCTGGGCCAAGGCTGTGTGGATCGTTCTGCCCCTGGTGGGCATGGCCTTCGGCATGTGGGAGGGCACGGCCTACCTCATGGGCCACCAGCGCGTGTACATCTCTCCGCTCTACTCCTACATCATTCTTGCGGCCAACTTCGGCCTGCTCACGCTCATGAAGTTCTGGCGCGAGGAAAAGCAGAAGAAGTTCATCCACGGCGCCTTCTCGCACTACCTCGCCCCGGCGGTCATCAAGCAGATCTACGACTCGCCCGAGTCCTTGAGCCTGCAAGGCCAGGAAAAGGAAGTGACGGTCATGTTCTCGGACGTGCGCAGCTTTACCACCATGAGCGAAAAGCTGACCCCGACCCAGGTGACGGACCTGCTGCACGACTACCTGACGCCCATGACCAAGGTCATCACTCAAAACATGGGCACCCTCGACAAGTTCATCGGCGACGCCATCATGGCCTTTTGGAACGCGCCCCTCGACGTGCCCGAGCACCAGAAGAAGGCCGTGAGCTCCGCCCTGCAAATGCTGGAACACCTGAAGACCCTGAACGTGGGCTTTCAGGAGAAGTTCGGCCTGACCATCAAGATCGGCGTGGGCCTGCACTGCGGCCGCGTGCGCGTGGGCAACATGGGCTCGGCCGACCTGTTCGACTACACGCTGATCGGCGACAACGTGAACCTGACCTCCCGGCTGGAGGGCCTGACCAAGTACTACGGCCAGGTGCTCATCATCAGCGAGGCCATGCGCGAGGCCTGCGGCGACACCTACGCCTACATGGAGCTCGACGCCGTGCGCGTGAAGGGCAAGCACGAGCCCATCACCATCTGCACGGCCATGACCCACGAACAGGCGGCGGAGCGCGCGGTGGAAATGACCAAGCACGCCGACGCCCTGGCCCTGTACCGGGCCATGCGCTTCGCCGAGGCCAAGAGCGCCTTTGCCGAACTCAAGGAGCTGACCGGCAACGCCGTGCTCTACGATTTGTACATGGAGCGCTGCGACACGCTCACGGAGCATCCGCCCGCCGAGGGCTGGGACGGAGTGTACACCCACACCTCGAAGTAGGGCCGCGGCGCTGCCGTCTTTGCGCGCGCCGCGCCCCGGCCTGGCTGGCGGCGCGTTGTGCGCGGCGGCTTGACTTCCGGCCCGCGATGTTCCAAGTTACCCCGTCTCAAGAACCGGCGACCCGGCACGCTCTCACGCCTGGCGCCCAGCGGAGGATCGAACACCACATGAGCGACTATAAGCATACCCTCAAGCTGCCGCAGACCGGCTTTCCCATGAAGGCCAACTTGAAGCAGAAAGAGCCGGAAACCCTCAAGTTCTGGGCGCAGGAAGACGCCTATGGAGCGATGGTTCAGGCCAACGAGGGCAACAAGACCTACGTCCTGCACGACGGCCCGCCCTATGCCAACGGCAACATCCACATGGGCACGGCCATGAACAAGACGTTGAAGGACATCATCGTCAAGTCGCGCAACATGTCCGGCCGCCAGGCCCAGTATGTGCCCGGTTGGGACTGCCACGGCCTGCCCATTGAGCACAAGGTCGAGACCGAGCTCAAAAAGAAGAAGAAGGAGCTGCCCGCCCTGGTGGTGCGCAAGCTCTGCCGCGAATACGCCCTGAAATTTCTGGACATCCAGCGCAACGAGTTCAAGCGCCTGGGCGTTCTTGGCACCTGGGACGAGCCCTACAAGACCCTGGACCCCAAGTACGAGGCCGCCACGGCGAGAGAGCTGGGCCGCTTCATGGAAAAGGGCTCGGTCATCCGGGGCAAGAAGCCCATCTACTGGTGCTGCTCGTGCCACACCGCCCTGGCCGAGGCCGAGGTGGAGTACGCCGACCACTCCTCGCCTTCCGTCTACGTGCGCTTTCCCCTGACCGACAAGCGCGTGCAGGGGCTTTTGCCTGCCGGGGCCAAGTACGACCCGGCCAAGACCTTCGTGGTCATTTGGACCACCACCCCCTGGACCCTGCCCGACAACATGGGCGTGTGCGTCCACCCGGAATTCGACTACGTCTTCGCCGAGGCGAACGGCTGCACGTACCTCATGGCCGCGCGCCTGCTGGCTCCCTGCGCGGAGATCTTCGGCTGGGACACCCCCAAGGTGCTGGCCACGGTGCCCGGCGCCAAGCTTGAGGGCCTGGAGGCCTGCCACCCGTTCTACAAGCGCAAGTCCCCCATCATCCTGGGCGACCACGTGACCCTGGACGCCGGCACCGGCTGCGTGCACACCGCGCCCGGCCACGGCCGCGAGGACTACGACGTGGGCCTGAAATACGGCCTTGAGGTCTACTCCCCCCTCGACGACGCGGGCCGCTTCCTCACCGACGTGGAGTTCTTCGCGGGACTCAATGTCTTTGAGGCCAATCCCAAGGTCATCGAGAAGCTGAAGCAGGTCGGGCACTTGCTTGCGCAGGAGAAGATCAGCCACTCCTACCCGCACTGCTGGCGCTGCAAAGAGCCGGTCATCTTCCGCGCCACCACCCAGTGGTTCATCAGCATGGAAGCGAACGACCTGCGCAAGAAGGCGCTTTCCGCCCTGCACAACGACGTGCGCTGGATTCCCACCTGGGGCGAGGAGCGCATCGGCAACATGATCGAAAACCGCCCGGACTGGTGCATCTCGCGCCAGCGCAACTGGGGCGTGCCCATCGTGGCCCTCATCTGCGAGGACTGCGACGAGGCCTATTTCGAGCCCTCCTGGGTGTTCGGCGTGGTGGACAAGTTCGCCACGCATCCCACCGGCTGCGATTACTGGTTCGAGGCCCCGCTGGAAGAGATCGTGCCCGCGGGCCTGAAGTGCCCCAAGTGCGGCCGCGAGCACTGGCGCCGCGAAACCGACATCCTTGACGTGTGGTTCGACTCCGGCACGAGCTTTGCCGCCGTTCTGGAGCAGCGCCCGGAGCTCTCCTTCCCGGCCGATTTGTACATGGAAGGCTCGGACCAGCACCGCGGCTGGTTCCACAGCTCGCTTTTGGCCTCTGTCGGCACGCGCGGCGTTCCGCCTTACAAGGCCGTGCTCACCCACGGCTACGTGGTGGACGGCGAAGGCCGCAAGATGTCCAAGTCCATCGGCAACGTCATCGCCCCGCAGGAGATCATCGACAAATACGGCGCAGAGATCCTGCGCATGTGGGTTTCGGCCGTCAACTACCAGGAAGACGTCCGCATCTCCGACGAGATCCTCTCGCGCCTCGTGGACGCCTACCGGCGCATCCGCAACACGGCGCGCTTTCTGCTGGGCAATTTGGCCGACTTCGACCCGGCCAAGGATGGCGTGGCGCCCGAGGCCATGCTGCCCATCGACCGCTTCGCCCTCGACCTGATGGAGCGCCGCCACAAGACCATCGCCCAGGCCTACGAGGACTTCGAGTTCCACAAGGTTTACCACACGCTGCACAACCTGTGCACGGTGGACCTCTCGGCCTTCTACCTCGACATCATCAAGGACCGGCTTTACGTGTGCGCCGGGCAGGACCGCAAAAGCGCCCAGACCGTGCTTTGGCGCGCGCTGCTCATTCTGCTGCACGACATGGCTCCGGTGCTCTCCTTCACCGCGGAGGAAGCCTACCAGACCCTGCCCGCACACCTGCGGCCCGGCGGCAAAAGCGTGTTCACCATGCGCCTGCCCGAAGCCGCCCCGGCCCTGTCCGACGCGGTGCGCCAGGAGTTCGAGCTGCTGCTCGCCGTGCGCGGCGAGGTGACCAAGACCGTGGAGCCCATGCGCAAGGCCGGAGACATCGGCCACTCCCTGGAAACCCAGGTGACGCTTTACCTGGAAAAGGATCTGCAGAACTTCGCCGCCTCCCTGGGCGACGAGGGCCTGAAGGAGTTCTTCATCGCCTCCAAGGTGCTGGTGGAGCCTTACGACGCCGCGCCGGAAGGCATGAACGCCGTCGAGGGGCTGCCCGCGCCGGTCAAGATCGTGGCCGCCAAGGCGGCGGGCGCCAAGTGCCAGCGTTGCTGGCGCTACGACGAGCAGCTGGGCACAGAGGCCGCGCACCCGGACATCTGCCCGCGCTGCACCAAGGTTGTGCGGGAGCTGTAGCCGTGGATGCGCGTCTGAAAACCGCGGCCATCCTGGCCGCGAGCATCATCGTGCCGGACCAGATCACCAAGGCGGTGATCCAGCGCAAGTACGCCCTATGGGACACGGACCCCGTCATTCCGGGGTTCTTCAACCTGGCGCACGTGCTGAACAAGGGCGCGGCCTTCGGATTCCTGAACAATCCGGACAGCAGTTGGCAGATATGGTTCTTCGCGGCGGTCACCGTTTTCGCCGTGGGCTTCATCTACTTCCTGCTTTCCTCCGCCGACAAGGGCGACCGCTTCTTCATCTGGGGCCTCGGCCTCGTGCTGGGCGGCGCTCTGGGCAATCTCATCGACCGCATCCGCTTCGGCTTCGTGGTCGACTTTCTGGACTTCTACGTGGGCACGTACCACTGGCCCGCGTTCAACGTGGCGGACATCGCCATCACCTGCGGGGCGTTCGCCATCATCATCTCCATGTACATGAAGAACCAGCGCGAGAAGCGCAGCGCAACAAAGCGCCACGCCTAACAAGGAAGGACCTGGCATGTTCACTATACCGGCCCTGGCCCCCTCGCAGTGGATAGCCATCCTTGGCGTGGTGGCCCTGTTCGTCGCCGTCAGCCTGTACGCCATCTGGGACGCCTTCCATCGCGACTTCGGCTCCAGCAACGCCAAGTTCGGGTGGATCCAGCTCGCCGTCATGGTTCCTTTTTTGGGCGGTCTGGCGTATTTGATCTTTGGCAGAAAAAGAGGGAGGAAAATCTGATGAAGCCGACCACGAGCCGCAACATCGTCCTGGCCATCAGCCTGGCAGCCCTGCTTGCGGGCTGCGCCACCAAATCCGACCTGGAGACCCTGCAGAACCAGTCCTACCGGGACCGCCAGGAGAACCGCCGCACGGTGCAGAAGCTCGAGGAGCAGCTGGCCCAGTCGCAGGAGCAGCTGCGCGACGAGATTCAGAAGAGCACCTCGCCCGTGCAGGCCAAGCAGGCCAACACCTGGGCCGAGCTTGAGTCCGTGCGCGTGCAGATCGCCAAGATGCAGGAAAAGCTCGACACCCTGACCGTCAAGCTGAGCGCCATGACCAACTCCGCCTCGGGCGGCCCGAATCTTGTCGATGTGGCCAACGACGTGCAGAACATCAAGACCGCGCTGCAAAGCCAGTTCGGCATGAATTTGGACAACGGCGCGCCGGCCCAGCACACGGATGCCGCCGCCGCGGACAAGGGCGCCAAGACCGCGCCCGCCAAGGCAGAGGCAGCCAAGCCCGCCGCCAAGGAACACGAGGGCATCAAGACCGACACGGCCGAGGCCCTGTTCGCCAAGGCCGACCAGGCCTTCAAGGCGCACAAGTACGAAGAGGCGCGCCAGTATTATTCCGAGTTCGCCACGACGTTCAAGAAGCATCCCAACACCTCCGCCGCCACTTACTGGGTGGGCGAATGCGCGTACAATCTGCAGGACTACGGCAAGGCCGTGCTGGCCTACCAGGAAGTCATCGAGAAGTACCCAAAGAGCTCCAAGTACAAGTCCGCGGTGCTGAAGCAGGGCATGGCCTTCTTCAAGATCGGCAAGGACAAGGCCGGCCGCGCGGTGATGCAGGACCTGATCGAGCGCTTCCCCAGCTCGCCGGAAGCCACCAGCGCCAAGAAGTTCTTGAAGGACCACAAGTAGCCCCGGCGCCACGCCGGATGTGACTCGAAGGCAGCAGCATGACGGAAGAAGTTTCGGCATTCCGCAAGATCATCTACCTCTCCTTCCCGCCTGAAGCCTGCGGCAGGCCGGTGGTGTGCAACCTCGCGCTCCTGTTCAATTTGAGCTTCAATATCCTCAAGGCGGACATAAGCCCCAGGCACGAGGGCAGCCTGACCCTGGAGCTGACCGGCCGCGAGGAGAACTTCCACAAGGGCCTCTCCTATTTGAAGGAGAACGGGGTCAAGATCACCCCGGCCGCCCAGAAGGTCTCCCGCGACGAGGACCTGTGCATGCACTGCGGCGTGTGCACCTCGCTGTGCCGCACCAAGGCCCTCAGCGTCGACCTGGAGACCCGGCAGGTGATCTTCGACGTGGAGAAGTGCTCGGCCTGCGGCATGTGCACCCGGGTGTGCCCGGTGCGCGCCATGATTGTGGACATGAACGAAAACGACCTGAACTGATCCATGCCCCAGGAGGCAGCCGTGGCGGAAGACAACGAACTCCTGCGCGAGCTTATGCAGCGCGTGGCCGACCAGCTGACGAACGACCTGCGCGTGACGCTGACCGCCGCCGTGGAGCGTGAGATTTCCAAGACCCTTTCCGGCGCCCTGCTCGAAGGCGAGTTCTATCGCCGCGTGAACGAGGACCTGCAAAAGGGCTTCAAGGAAATCTACAAGGAAATCAAGGTCGCAAAGACCGCCAACGGACCCATCGCCACCACCGAGGATCCGAACGAGCTGTTCAGCCAGGCCTCCAACCAGCTCGACGCCATTTTGCAGACCACGGAAAGCGCCACGGTCAAGATCATCGACACCATCGAAAATCTGCAGACCCTTTCCGACACGCTGGCCGGCATCGTCAAATCCTTTGAAAAGGGCGGCGTTTCCAAGGCCGAGCGCGAATCTCTGGCCGAGATCAACAGTTCCCTCAGCCAGGACCTCATGAGCATCATGACCACCCTGAGCTTTCAGGACCTCACGGGCCAGCGCATCAAGATCATCATCGAAACCATCAAGAAGATTGAGAAGATCGTGCTTGATGTGTACATGACCACAGGGCTCATGATCAAGGCGCGCACCGAGGCCCCGGCCGGCGAGTCGGACTTCACCCACCTGCAGGCCAAGGCCAAGGACCAGCTCTCCACGCTGCAGGGCCCCCAACTCGACAGCAGCCAGGGCTCCGTGGACGACCTGCTGGCCAGCCTGGGCATGTAGAGCGCTGACCTCCGCCTTGACAGCCACTGGCCGAAAGGGTAGCTAAGCGGTCCTTACGGGCAATTAGCTCAGTTGGATAGAGCGTCGGCCTCCGGAGCCGAAGGTCGGGCGTTCGAGCCGCCCATTGCCCACCATGTAAGTTCAAACGGTTACGTCTTTCGGGGCGTGACCGTTTTTTGTTGCCTGCTCCCCTATTGCTGCCTGACCGCGTTATTTCTGAACGCTCCCTCATCCTGGTCTGCAACAAAGACGCCGACGACTGCGGCTATGGGTTCATGACGAGTGATTCTTCCCGCTGGGCAAGGAACGCCGCATAGCTTTGCTCCAGGTGGCGGGTGGAGAAGAGATAGACGGCCCCGGTGTGCGCCGTGGTGGAGGCGATGTCCTGATAGTCGGGACTTGCCGCCATGCCCTTCAGGACGCTTTCGATCTCCTCCGGAGTCAGGTCGAAGGGGGGCGCCTCGAAGAGCTCCACCGGCACGGGACGGGGATAGTCGCGGGAGTTGGCGCGGATCTCCTCGGCCATGAGCAGAAGCGGGGAGCCCTTGCGGTCCAGAATGCCCGCAAAGGTCCGGCTGAGCAGGTCCGGCGCGTGGTAGAACGTCTGGCCGGAGAGGCCCTGGAAGGCGATGATGCCCGGAGCCGTGGCGAGGGCTGAAGCCAGCAGTGCGTCCCGGTCTTCGGGCGGTGGCGCCTGGGCTTCAGCTTCCAGCCCCACGGGCGAGAGGAAAAAACCGTCGGCCTCCATGGCCGCAAGCACGTCTTCCCGGGTCGCCAGGCGGCCATGGAGGCTGGCCTCGCGCACGGCTTCCACCGCAGCCCCGGTGAAGTCGGCCGTGGCCTCGGACGTCATGACTTGTCCCCCGGCACGAGATTTTTGGCGTGCAGGGCCGTGCCCACGTCCGCCAGCCCCAGCCGCGCGTATGCTTCCCGGGTGGGCGCGCCAGTGGCCTTGTCCCAGCCCATGACCTCGTAGAACATGTCCATGGCCACGCCCATGTCGTCCCGGTCCATGCGGATGGTGCCCGGGGTGAAGGGCTGCGCGCCCTTCGGGTCCTCGTAGACCCAGCGGGGCACGTGGTCATGGGCGGCGCGCATGTCGGCGGTGGCCATGTCGCGGATGGTCAGGGCGCGGTGCAGGGTGAACACGCGTTCTCCGGCCGCGTCCAGCTCCTCGCGGTCGAGGCTCAGGCCCGTGGCCAGGCTGAAAAAGCGGGACTCCAGGCTGTTGTCGCCGCGGTAGCCGCGCTCCTTGATGGGCGAAGCCACCCACGGCCCCATCCAGTTGCAGAGCCCCAGGCAGTCGTGCAGCTCCTTGCGGATCAGCGCCCACTTTGCGCGCTGGGCCTTGTACTTGTTCATGCGCGTGTAGTGGCCCGGGGCGTCCACGGAGTCCGGCGAGCCCCACAGCTCCCCGGCCAGGCGCTTCTGCTCGTGCACGGGCAAGCCGTTGCGCACGAAGTTGGTGTGGGAGTGGCATTGGGCGTCGCGGTTGTACTGGGTGTTGATGATGACCCCGCACTGGCCGTCGTCCTCGTTGGCGTGGTGCTTGGGGTGGCCCATCTTCCAGTAGGTGGTGGCGTGGTCCGCGCCCCAGGACTCCTCGGAGATGCCCCAGTGGTCGAAGGGGCCGCCGGAGCCCTCGCTGAGCACCAGACCCAGCTCGCCCCGCCGCTCGCCGATGCGCGGAATGATGTCCAGCAGGAACGCGGGGTCGCCCGCGCGCCATTTGTCCCAGGGAATGGCGGCGTACTCGGCCGAGCCGAGCTTGGCCTGGAACACGCCGTCGTGCGAGAGCTTGATGAAATCGCGCTGGAGCTGGCCGTAGTTGCTCCATATGCCCATGTCGTCGGCCATGTTCATGCCGATCATGCAGGCTTCCAGCGCGGCCTCGCCCTTGGGGCCGCCGGGCAGGGTCGGGAAGAAGAACCGGCCGAAGTTGAGGGCGATGCAGGTGCCCTGGGCCACCTCGTTCAGGCCGTATTTGGTGGCCATGGCCGGAACCTTGAGGGTGGTGTGGCAGCGGATGGGACAGGAGGTGCAGCCGTTGCCGCGCACGGTGTGCTTCCAGGCCTGCTCGCCCAGGAAGAAGGCCGCGCTGTTGGTGCGGTAAGAAATGCGGCTCATGTCGCGGATGCTGCCGGTGATCTCCACGGGGGGGCTGGCCGCGCCCCAGCGCTTGCCGGGTTCGCCCACCCAGCGCGAGCCGGGGTTGTAGTACTCGGACTCCGGGCTGGGGAAGCTTGGCACCACATGCTGGTTGTTGGCCCCCAGAATGGAAAGGTGGAACTTGACGAGCCGCTCCCACTGCTCCTTGTCTCCCGCAATGCGCAGCCCGCCGCTGCCCTGCACGCCTATGGCCTTGAGATTCTTGGACCCCAAGACGCCGCCCACCCCGCCGGCGGAGTGGGACAGGGAGTTGACCACGGTTGCCAGCGGCGCGAGCTTTTCTCCCGCTTGGCCGATGGCCGCCACCGCACAGTCCGCGCCCATCTCCTGGCTGATCTCAAGGGTGGTGCGGTGGATGCCGCTGCCCCACAGGAACGCGGCGTCGCGCAGCTCCACGCGGCCGTCGCGGATGAACAGCCACACCGGCCTCTCGGCTTTGCCCTCCACAATGATGGCGTCGTACCCCGCATATTTGAGCTTGGCCGCGAACTGGCCGCCCATGTGGCCAGAGCCCACCAGGGCCTTGGGCCAGCAGGAGGGAAAGATGGTGGTGATGGCAGTGCGGCCGCTGCATGGCACGCTGGTGCCGGCCAGCGCGCCGGTGGCGAAGACAAGCTTGTTGGCGACGTCGAAGGGGCCGGTGCCCGCGGGCACCTCCTCCCACAGCACCTGGTAGCCGAGCCCTGTGCCGCCCAGCATGGCCCCGTACTTTTCCCTGGTGTCCTGGGTGCTGATCTTCCCGGTGGAGAGGTCCACCCGCAGCACCTTTCCGGCAAAGCCTCCAGCGGTGATGGTCATGTTGCGCTCCTCAATGGGCTCAGCGGCGGGTTGATTTTCTGCCGGACGGCACGTGGCACTCGACGCAGGCCTTGGCCTTGGCGGCGGAAAGCGCCGTCAGCGTCGCCGCGCCCGGGCGGCCCTCGCGGGTGATGTCGCGCCAGGGCACGTAGCGCAGGGCGCCGGACGGACAGGCCTCCACGCATTTGGGCTTGCCGTTGCACAAAAAGCACTTGGAGGCCTTCTGGCGCTCCTCGTCAAAAGAAATCATGTCCCAGGGGCAGGCCCGCTGGCACAGCCTGCAGCCCACGCAGCGCTTGGCGTTGACCACGCGCGCCCCGGTCTTGGGATCGGCCTGTATGGCGTCCTCCGGACAGGCCGTGGCGCAGGGCACGGGGTGCGGGCACTGGCGGCACACGTTTTGAACCACCAGCCCATTGCCCCAGATTCCCTGCATTGCTGACCCGCCGGTGGGGCCCTCGGGCCCGAAGTTCAGGGTCCGGCCGATCTTGATGCGGGACAGGGAGGGCTGGGCGCGGCCGTCGTTGAACTCCGTGCAGGCCAGTTCGCAACGCTGGCAGCCCACGCACCGTGAAGGATCGGCCAGGATCAAGCCCTTGGCGTTGTCCAGGATCACCAGCGGGGCGCCTGCGGCGCCAAGGGCCTCGCACAGGCCAAGGGCCGTCAGGCTCGATGCGGCGCAGGCCGAAAGCATGAGGAAGCCCCGCCGCGAAAGGCTGGCCTTCATTCCCGCGGCATCGGCCGCCAGGTTGATCCATTCCGGATGTGTCTCGCGCTGCATGAGTCCTCCTGGCAGGGGAATGTCTGCGGGGCCAATCTTGCTCTGAGAATATGCGAGTGAAATACGCGGTGGTCCCTTGCGCGTCAATCCGATTGGCCTCCGCTTGGCCTCCGATCGGCCTCCGATCGGCCGTCGGTCCGCCTCCAGCCCGTCGTCGGCCCGTCGTCGGCCCGTCATCGGCAGGCCAGCCGGACGACAGCACTCCGGTGATGGCCCCTTGGGCGCCACCCCCCTCTCCCGTGGACAGCACGGGAGCGTTGAGCGCTGCATGCGCGGTCTGTCTTCTTGACGATGCCTGAAGGAACCGAGGCGGCTTGTCCGGCCCCACGGCCGCAATAAGCGCAATCCGGCAGCGGAAGAACCGGCGCGCCGGGGGCACATTGACGCCCCACCCGCGGCGAAGTAGATGGAGACGTCGGAAGTGGAGACGCCCGTTGCCCTGGGCGACAGACCGAAGCCGGACAGTTGGGCGGCTGGCATCGCTGCTTCAGCGAAGCATGCAGGCCCGAAAGGAACGAGCCGGTCTGCGGCGCCGAAGGCCGGGCGCTCAAGCCGCCCGCAGCCCCCCATTCAGGCGGTTGCATCCAGCGGCAGAGCCGCTTCGCCCGTTCCCCTGCCGCCGCCGTGTTCCTTGCGTTTCCGCGTTGCGCACCCCTGCGCGCCGCGCCACACTCAAGCCGGGAGATCCCCCAATGCGCAAGCGCTCCGCCCTCGCCCCCATGGCCCTGACGGTCCTCATCGCCCTTGGAGGCTGCGCCAAGTGGCACCCCTTTGCGCCAAACAGCGCCGAGGCGCACCTCTCCCCCACGCGCGGCAATACGGCCAGCGGGCTCATGACCATGCGCGTCCAGGGCGCGGAACTGCTGCTCCAGGGCACGTTCAGCGGGCTCACTCCCGGCGCGCACGGGCTGCACATCCACGAGGGCGGCGACTGCGGCGGCGCGGCCGCGCGCAATGCTGGCGGGCACTTCAATCCCACGGGCGCGCGCCACGGCAATCCGGCCAGTCCCTCGCACCACCTGGGCGATCTGCCCATGCTCACGGCCGGAGAGGACGGCACGGCGCGCTTCCAGGCCCGCATGCCCGGTCTGCGCCTGGAGGACTCGCCCACGGGCATCCTGGGCCGCACCGTCGTCATCACCGCCCGGCCGGACGACGGCACCACGCAGCCCGCCGGCAACTCCGGCCCGGCAGCGGCCTGCGGCGTGATCCGGCCCAAGTAAACCTTTAAGGTCCGGCGACCGCAGCAGGTCCATACGGCTCAAGGCGCAGCGAGATTCGAAGAGCTTCTGCCGCACCTGCCGCCCGCGCGGCAAACAGAGAAGGCCCGGATCACAGGGGCTCCCCGGCCGCAACCCGCCGCGCCGGCACGTCCCGACGAGCGACTGTCAGCGCGGCTTTGGCATGGATGTTCACTCGGTCCTCCGTCGGCAGTTGCGTTCTCGCAAACCCTGGCAGGACCGATTCTGGCCGGATGAACAGCCTCCCAGACCTCGCAGCTAGCGGGCGGAGGCGCCGCCAGCCGTGGCCCGGCCCAGGTTCACGTCCACGCCCAGCACGCCAAGCAGCACGCCCTCCGGCGAGACGATGGGCGCGGAAACCGTGATGCAGTTCTCCTTGGTGGCGCTGGAGACATAGACCTCGGACACGGCCATGCTGCGCGTCTGCGCCGGCTGGGTGAACCAGGGGCGCGTGGACCAGTCGCGGCCCACGGTCGTGGGATCTTCCACCAGCCCGGCCGCGCCGCGCCCGATGTTCGACACCGTCTGCCGCCCCTTGGCGTCGGTAAGATACACAAGCTCCAGCGACGGCTGCTGGTTCAGGGCCTGGCGCATGGCCGACTCCTGGTCCTGACGGCGCAGGGAGCGGATGCGGCTGTCCGCCGCGAGCCCCTCGACGATGGTCTGCACGCTGCCGCTGCCGATGAGCTGGAACACGGCGTTCATGCTCTCCAGCTCCACCACGCGTGCAAGCAGCCCGGCCACGGCGGTCATGGAGCCCTCGGCCCCGGCGAAGCTCTGCTCGCTGATGCCGCGCACCTGGCGCACAATGTCGGTGATGCGGCCGCTGGTGTCGGCCTGCTCGCCCGCGGCCTCGGCAAAGTCGCGGATGTGCCGGGCCGTGTCGCCCGCAAGCTCCACGATTTCGCGCAAGGAGACGCCGGAGCCCTGCGCCAGGTCCACGGCGCGGTTCACGCGGGCCGCCGTCTCCTCCATGTCGCGCTCGGTGCGCTCCACGCCCTGCTGAATGCCCAGGGTGCGCTGCGCCACTTCCTTGGTGGCGCTCATGGTCTTTTCCGCCAGCTTGCGCACTTCGTCGGCCACAACGGCGAAGCCGCGCCCTGCGTCACCGGCGCGCGCGGCCTCGATGGCCGCGTTGAGCGCCAGCAGGTTCGTCTGGTCGGCGATGTCGGTGATGACGTCCATGATCTTTTCCACGGCCAGGGCCTGGCTGCCCAGCTCGCGCACCACGGAGGCCAGATCCTGGGCCTTCTGCTCCACGGAGCGGATGGCGACCACGGTTTCCTCCACGGCCTCGGACCCGCTGCGCGCCTTATCCTGCGCGGTTTGGGCCTGGTCCACGGCGCTGGTGGACCGCGCCACCATCTGCCCAACGGCCTCGTCCAGGCGATCCATGACGCCGCCGGCCTCGCGCATGAGCTGCTGCTGCTTTTGCGCGCCGGCCCCGCCGGACTCGGACAGGCCACGCAGCTCCTCGCAGGAGGAATGGATGCTGCGGATGGCCACGCCCAGAGTGCGCGAAGCGGACAAGAGCCCCTCGCGCCGCGAGGTCTCGGCGTTTTCGCGCGCGGTCACCGTTTCATCGCAGGCGTTGCTCACGGCCCGGGCCGCCTCGTCCACCTGGGCCAGCAGTTCGGCCTCGCGCCGTGCAAGACGCTGATATTCGGTGACGATATTGTCGATCTCATTGCCGAGCATGACAAAATTGTCCTGCTCGCCCGAGGCGCCGGAATGTGCGGCCAAACCACCGGGAGTCTTTGCTTTTGCCAGCCCATTGCGCTTGCACTGTAAATAATTCCGTGTTGTTAGATACATACGTACCAAAATACCCACATTCAAAAGAAAAAGCAGGCTTGCGGCAATACCGCCATAGTCCAACGCGATACTTTGCAGACTTGTCAATTTATCAGAAGCGGACGGCAAGGCCTCCGCACCCGGAAAGGCGAGGACAACCCCCAGAGATAAAGCTGCAACAACCAAAGATAACAAGATGTTCAACGTGTGCTGCCGTGAATCCATGATGTTCCGAACTCCTTGATGAAAAGCTGCCAGTCCCGCGCATGGAGCAAGAACCCGGCCAGCCGTCATCTGCTGAAGCTGTACAAAAAGCATTGCAACCCGAGCCTGATTCTTGCAAAATTCCGCAGTAAGCCCAAAATACGCTTCGGGTTATTCCGCCAATTCCACAGCGACGCATCGGAGTGGGGATGTCTGACGAGAAGTCCACAAAGCGATTGCGCAAACGCGCCCGCAAAGTCTTGTACCGGCTGCTGCTGGGTGTGGCGGCGCTGCTGGTTTTGTGCGCGGCCCTTGTGCTTGCGCTGCCCTCTCTTGTCTCGTCCGACTTCGTGCGCGCCCGCCTCGTAGCCGAGCTGGCCAAGGCCACGGGCAAGCCCGCCCGGCTCGACGCCCTGTCCCTCGGCTGGTCCGACGGCCTGCGCGTGCAGGGCCTTGCCATCGGCAGCGGCGAAATAGCCGACCCGGAATTCCTCGTCAGCCTCGAAAGCCTGCACGCCGAGGTCGGCATCCTGGCCGCCCTGCGCGGCGATGCGCGTCTTCTGTTGGAACTCAAGGGCCTGCGCGCCCGCGTGCCCGCCAAGCCGGAGCCGCCGCAAAAGCCCCTGGCCGAGATTCTGCAAAACGTCTTCGCCCTGCTGCGCGCCGGACTCAGCCCCACGCAGGTGAAGCTGGACGCCCACGTGAAGGTGGACCTCTCGGACATGACCGTGTTCCTGGAGCCCAAGCCCGGCGGCAAGGCTCTGGAACTGCGCAACGTGCGCGTGAACATCGACGCGCCGGGCCTGCGCAGCGCCCCCCTGACCCTGGCTGCAAGCCTCGACGTGTACGCGGACCAGCGCCTCGCGGCCCCGGTGCGCTTCGAGGCCAGCATAGCCGGGCTGCTGACTGCGACGGGCCAGGCCGCTTTGGCCCAGGCCGTGCTCACGGCCAAGGGCCAGGCGCCGGGCGTTGATTTTTCCGCCAGCGGCAGCGTGGCCAAGACCCTCAAGGCCGATCTGCGCATCAAGCTGGACAAGGCCCTGGACGCGGCGCGGGCCTTTTCGCCCTCGCCCCTGCCCGGCGCAAGCGGCGAACTGGCCCTCGGTCTCTCCCTCTTCCAACCCGCCGCGGACAAACTGAACGCCAGCGTGCTCATCTCCGCCGACGCGCTGCGCGCAAGCGGCATCGGCGCGCAGGGCAAATCGGCCGGGCCGCTTTCCCTCAGCCTGCGACAGGAGGCTGAGCTTGATCTCGCCGCGCAGACCATGCGCCTGCCCGGCAGCCTGGAGCTCAAGCCCACGAGCCAGGCGCACTGGCTGGCGGAGCTCACCGGCATAGCCGAGGGCAAGCCCCGCGTCGTCTTGTCCATCAAGCCCCTGCACCTGGCCCTGGGCGAACAGCTTCCGGCCGTGCGCGGCTTTTTGCCTCCGGGCGTCAACATCGGCTCGGCCACCCTCGACGCCGCGTCCATCGACGCCACGGCGAACATCCCCGCGCCCAGACTCTTTCCCAAAATCGAGGCGCGCGTGAGCGGCCTTGCTCTCGACGCAAGCGGCATCGCCCGGCGCGACGCCAAGGGCTCCCTCAGCATCGGCGGGCTGGGGCTGCGCGTGGACTCGGCCAGCGTGAGCCTGCCCGGCTCGCGGCCGGAGGCCGAACCCGGCGAGGAAGCAGCCGGCCAGCCCGGCACGGTCGAGGCCAATCTCTCCCTGCGCGTCAGCGATCTGCGCCAATCCGCCGGGCCCGCCAATGGATTTGCCAACGGATTTACCAACGTATCCGCCAACGGAGCCGCGCAAGGCAAGGCGCTGCGCACGGGCAAAACAACGGATAAAACAACGGACACGCCGCAGCCGGTGGCGCAGGTCCGCGCCGGAAAGAACGCCGGGAACACGGGTGCAATGGCCGTGACCGTGCGCGAATGCAACCTGCCGCGCCTGAATGTGCGCGTGGACGGCTTCAGCCAGTCCGCTGCCGCGCTTTTCGGCGTGCTGGGCAAGGCGCAGGTTGCGCTGGAGGCCCAGGCCAAAGACATTGAAGTCCAAGGCAAGGCGCAGATTCCGGCGCTTTCCGCCGCCTTGCGCCTGCGCGCGGACCTTCCCGCCGCACAAGCCGCCGCACAGGCCGCCGCACCGTCCGCCATGAAGTCCGCCGCGTTGAACCTTGAAGCCCTCGACCTCGCCGCGCCAGTGGTGCGCGTGCTTATGCCCGGCAAAAAGCCGGTGGAGGCCCCGCTGACCTTGCATGCGGCCGCGCCGGACATCCGGCTTTCCGCTGGGGCGTCCGGCGCCATGGTCCCGGCCGTCCAGGCCCTGCACCTGGACCTGGACCTGGGCGCTGCCCTGCGGCTGGCGGCTCAGGCCAGCCTCACCGGCGCGGCAGGACGCGACCTGCGCACCGACGGCCGCATGACCCTGGACGCGGGCAAGCTCCTCGCCCTGGCCGCGCCCTTTGCGCCCGGTCAGGCCAAGGCCTCGGGCGGGCTTTCCGTGGACTGGAAGCTCGCGGCGGCGCTGCCGGAGCAGCAGGCCAAGGCGGGCGCGCAAGGCGCTCCGGCGGCCAAGCAGCTTTCACAGCTGGTGCGGGAGCTGCGCTTCGTCTCCCAGGCCGAGGCCGTGCTGCGTCTGGGCGAGCAGACCTCCGGCGGCAAGAGTCCTGCCGGGCTGAACCTCGACTGGCCCCTGGCGGCCAAGCCCGGCGAGCCCGCGGAGGTGCTGCGTCTGCGAGGGCTTTCCACGCCGCGCCCCCTGCGTTTGAGCACCAGGGACGGCGCGCGGGAGACGACCCTGGCGGGCTCCCTGGCCTTCGGCCCCATGGAGTCCCTGCCGGGCGCGGGCAAGCTTTCCAAGCCCCTGCGCGGGCTGCTGACCATCAACGCGGCCCAGCAGGACGCGCGCTCCGTGCAGCTCTCCGAGGTCCTGCACCTGGACGGCTACGCCCTGGACCAGAACCTCTCGCTGACGGCGGACAAACTGGACAAGGTGCTCGACCGCGACGCAGACCGCCTGGCCGCCGCGCTGGAGCTGATGGACGCGCAGATATCCTTCAGCCTCACCGCCGACAACGTGGCCACGGCCCTGCCCACGGCAGCGGCCAAGGACAAGAAACTCGCCGGCAAGGGCAGGCTGGAGGCCGGGGCCGAGGCGAAGCTCTCCGGCGGCAGAAGCCTGGCCCTGGCCGTGCGGCTGCTGAGCCCGGGGCTGGACCTGAACCTTGGGCCGGACATGGCCATCAGCGGCCTGACGAGCAACGTGCGCTTCGCCCGGCGTTACAGCCTGGCCCCCGGCCTGCGCTGCCCCGGCGATGCCGAGGCGGAATTGACGCCGCTTTCCGAGCAGGTGTTCGATCTCTTTCCCGCCACGCCCAGCGCCCCAACTGCGGGCGAGGCCCTGGGCCAGCTGCTGCGCGGCGCAACGCCCGGCGCAAGCGGCGGGTCCCTCGGCCTGTCGCGCCTCAAGCTCAAGTCCGGCGGCCTGCCCCTGGACATCCGCGACGTGGAGCTGCGCCTGGACGACAGCGGCCCAGTGCCCGGCCTGCGCTCCTTCCGCGCCGGTCTGCTGGGCGGCAACGTGCTGGGCAGCGCGCAAATCCGCAAGAGCGCCGGGCGTTACAGCCTGAACGCCGACCTGGCCTTCACCGGCATCGACCCCGGCAGGTTGTTCCCGGCCAAGGGGCCCAAGGACACGGCGGCCCAGGCCGAGACCTCCGGCCGCGTGCGCCTTGAGGTGCCGCTCACCCCGGACCCGGAAGCCCTGCTCCAACGGCTCAGCCTCCAGGCGGACATCACCAGGATCGGTCCGCGCACGCTGGAGCGCATGCTTTACGCCCTGGATCCGGAGGAGCAGAACGAGACCATCGTGCAGCAGCGCCGCCTCATGGGCATCGGCTACCCGCGCTACCTGCGCGTGGCCGCGGCCTACGGCAACCTCAGCGTTTCCGGCGCGGTGGAGGTGAAGGGCTTCCAGCTCGACCTGCCGCAGGTGGACCGCCTCGCCATCGCCAATCTGCCCATCCGCAAGCAACTGACCAAGCCGCTGGCCGCAGTGCCCGCGCTCATCAAGGCCCTGGACGCCGCGTCCGGGTCGCGCATCTGCCGCAATCCGGCCGACGCCAAGGGCGCGCTGCGCATCGTTCAACCCGCCGCAACGCAAGGAGCAACACGATGAAACGCCTTCTCGCCGCCGTCATGACCGTGGCCCTTTCCGGCTGCACCCTGGCCCAGGTGAAGGTCAACGTGGCCAGCGAGCGCACCTCGCTGGAGAACCAGATCCTCGGCTCGTACAATTCCCTGTCCGAGGAGACCCTGCTCGTGGCCTCCGTGCGCGGGGTCGATCCCCTGGGCCGCATCCAGACCCCGGCGAAAAAGAGCCAGGAGCAGCAGGACGCCGTGACGGCCATGCAGGTGCTCTCGTTCCACGCCGACGATGTAGACGCCTTCAAACGCCTGGGCTGGGTGGGCGAGGACAACCAGGGCCTCCTGAAGCCGCAGGGCATGGCGCGCGACAAGGCCCCGGACGACCTGAAGGACTTCGCCGCGCGCTACGGGCAAAAGGAATTCAACAGCGTCCTGGCCGAGGTCAACGCCGCGCGCGAGGCCATCATGCGCCGCGCCGTGGAGACCAACGCGGCCCTCACCCCGGCCGACATGCCCAAGGTGCGCGCGGTGTTCGCCAAGCTCGCGGCGGACACGGCCAAGCCCGGCGACAAGCTCCAGCTTGCCGACGGCGCATGGACGGTGAAGAAATGAACACGCGCACCCTGCGAGACATCCTGGCAGGCACGGCGCTCACCTTGAGCCTGCTGCCCGGCACCATCTGGCCCGACCAGCTTTTAGCCGCGCCTATGGACAAGCCCCCGGCCACAACCGGCAAAAGCGCCAAGTCCAAGCCCCAGGCCAAGCAAGCCGCGCCCGCGCCCGACCCGGCCGCCTCGGTCAAGGCCTTGGTGGACGACGCCCTGCGGCCCATGGCCCAACGCATCGCCCCGCGCAAACTGGACGTCAATCTGCCCACGCAGGTGAGCTTCGAAACCGGCGCGGTGCAGCAGGCGGACGTGACCCCGGACGGCAAGTGGCTGGCCGTGTCCCGGCTTTCCGGCGGGTATGCGGAGCTGTGGCTGCGCACCCTTGATCCCGCCGTGAGCGTGCTGCCGCGCCGGGTGGCCCCGGCCCTGGCCGACAGGCTCTCGCCCGCGCTTTCGGCCGATGGCAAGCGTCTGGCCTTTGTGGGCATGGAGGACGACGTCAAGGGCGACATCTACCTGCTCGACCTGACCAGTCCAGAGGCCGCGCCGGTCAAGCTCACCGGCCGCGACACCGAGGACGGCGCGCCCGTGTTCTCGCCCGACGGCCGCACCCTGTACTTCCACCAGCGCCTGCCCGGCGAGAGCGCCCGGCGCATCGTTTCCGTTGATCTGGGCGCACAGGCCCTGACCACGCAGGCCACGCCCACGGCGGAGCCCAAGGTCATCGCAACAGGCGGCGACGCCTCGGAACCGGCCATTTCGCCGGACGGCCGCAGGCTGGCCTTCGTCTCCACGCGCCAGGGCCGCCGCAGCGTCTATCTGCAAGACTTGCCCGCCGGTCCGGCGGCTTCGGCCACGCGCCTCACAAGCGGCGGCGGCGACGAGTCCATGCCGCGCTTCAGCCCGGGCGGAACCAAGGTGTACTTCGTCAACGCGCCCGCAACCGCCACGCCAGCAGGGCTCAAGCCGGTCATCGCCAGCGCGGACGCCGTCAAGCCCGGCGGCGCGCCCCTGTTCCTGACCTCGGCGCAAAACGCGGACAGCCAGCCCGTCATCGCGGGCAACAAGCTCTATTTCCTCACCGCCAAAAACGGCCCGGCAAATCTCTGGTCCCTGCCCATGGAGGGCGAGATTCCCGCGCGCCCGGCCCCGGAGCTTCTCGCCCTGGGCGACACGCTGGCCGCGCAGCTTCCCGTGGACCGCAACCTGACCGTTCTGGCCTATGGCCGCGCGGCCGAGGCCGCAGGCGGAACAGGACCCGTGGCCGCCCAGGCGCTGTATGCCCAGGGCCGCCAGTACGAATCCCTCGGCCTCGGAACCGAAGCACTGGCCGCGCACCGCGCCGCCGCAGCCCTGGATGTTGCGCCGCAGTCCGGGTATGCGCGCATCCGCGCCATACTGTTGAGCGCCGCCGCAGAACGCCGCCAGGCTGTGAACGACAAGGGTCGCGCGCAGGCAGGCGCCGCCGCCCAATCCGCCCTCGCCGCCCTGCGGTCCGCGGACCCGCGCGTCGCCGCCCAGGCGGACATCGAGCGCGCGCGCCTGCTCATGCAGCATGGCGCGGACAGCAAGACCCTCATGGAGGCCATACGCATCCTCGACGGCCAGCTTGCGGCCACGGGCCACGACAAGGAGCAGTCCGCCGAGGCGCTCTACCTCAAGGCCGAAACCTTCGGCCGCATCGGGCAGATCCAGTCCGTGCTGCCGCTCTATGCCCAGGTCATCCGCCAATACCCGGAGGACGGCCCCTGGGCCGATCAGGCCGTGTCGCGCGTGGTGGACCAGACAGTGGCCAGCGCGGGCGAAAAGTACGAGGACCGCGCCCAGGCCCTGGCGCTGTTGTCCGAGCAATACCGCAAGGACCTGCCCAAGCTGGCCCTGGGCGCGCAAAACCGCCTGGGCGACGTGTATTACGCCGCCGACGAATGGGCCAAGGCCAAGGACGCCTACCGGCAGTCCATCAGCACCGCGCGGGAGACGCCGCAGGTGGCCACCCAGCTTGCAGCGGCGCGTTTGGCCCTGGCCGAGATCCTGTACCGCGAGGAACGCTTCCACCAGGCCCTGGACCTCTACGAAACCGAAATGGCCGCGCGCCCCTATGAGGACCGCCTGTACCGCCTGGCCAAGGCCGCGCATCTGCGCAAATCCGTGGCCGCGGGCGACTACCTGCTGCGCATCGGCGAGGTGCCCTCGGCCCGCGCCATCTTCGGCGGCCTGCTGCGCGACGACCCGGACTTCGTGCCCGCGCACCGGGGGCTCATCCGCGCCAGCGCGGCGCTGGGGACCATCCCCGCCACCTTGGCGGACTACCGCGCCAAACTTGCGGCAAAGCCCGGCAACGCCACCCTGCTCTACGCCACGGGCCTGACCATGACCTATCTGGACGGCAAGGCCGCCCTGCTCGATGCGCGCAGGCTCGTCAGCCAGGCCATCTTGAAGAACGGGCAGATGGAGTACTTCCACCAGACCCTGGGCTACATCGACGAGGTGCTGGAGACCGTGCACCATGAAAACGGCAGGTTGGAAGGCGCCCTCGAGTCGTACCAGCGCGCGCGCTTTTTGAACGCGGCCGAGCAGAACCCGGAGAACGCCGCCAACCTCGACCTGAACATCGGCAACGTGCACTTTTTGCTGGGCCAGTACGCCAGCGCCTTCGAGTCCTACGGCAAGCGCTTCGATTCCAAGGTGCCCTTTGACAATGAAGAGACCGAGATCCTGTTCTACCAGCGTTTCGGGGCCTCGGCCTTCCAGGCACGGGAGCCGCAAAAGCCCATCCAGGCCTACGCCAAGTCCCTGGAGCTGGTGGAGAAGCGCATCCAGCCCAAGTACGCGTCAGAGGTCTTCGGACGCATCAACAAGTTCGTGTTCGACCGCGTGCTCACCCCGGCCCTGGGGCACGCGGAGGTTGCCGAAAAGGCCAAGGCCCTGGCCACGCGCCAAAGCGAGCTGAACAACCAGCTCTTCGAGGCCAGCATCAAGCCCGCCGGCCCGCCGCCGGACCCGGCCTGGAAGACCTACGTCGCCGCGGTCACGTCCCTGCTGGCCGAGCAGGAGCGCATCATCCGCGAGCTGCCGCCGCTCATGCGCGAGAACACGGATGCGAACATGCAGACCCTCGCCGTCATGGCCGGAAAGGTGCGCGAGGCCCTGGGCTTTCCGCCGCGCTTCGTCCAGCTGCGGGCGGAGCTGAACGACCGCCTGGGCCTGGCCTATCAGGAAACCGGCCGCTGGCGAGAGGCGCGCGAGTGCTTTGAAAAGGCCCTGGCCATGAACACGGCCCTGGGCTTGAACCAGAACCTGACGGCCAACCAACGCTCCGTTTCGTACAACGCCTTCATGGAGGCCGGGCTCAGCACCGGCCAGGACCGCGACAGGCTCCTCGCCCAGGCCGAGGACGGCTTCCGCCGCATCCCGGAGCTGGTGGGCAAATACGGCGTGGCGGACAAGCGGGGCGGCGGCCGCAAGGGCGGGCTCATCAACCTGGAGTTCGAGGTGGCGCTGGACAAGGGCGCGGCCTCCCAGGCCACCTATGGCTTCAGCGCCGCGCAGGAGCTGCGCCTGGCCGAGACCTTCCTCTCGCGCATCGCCACGGAGCGCGGCCGCCCGCGCGAGGCCCTCGGCCTTGTGGAGCGCCAGTCCGAAAAGTTCGAAAAAGGCGCGGTGGCCCAGCAGGACGCCTTCGGCGCGTCGCTGTTGCTGCACCGGGCCGGTCTGCTGGAGACCTCCCTCGGACGCGAGGCCCAGGCTTACGAGCGCTTCCGCCGCTCGGCCGAGCTGGCGCTGGAGATGAAGAACCCGGTCAGCGCGTCCCTCAATGTGGCCGACATGGCCGCTGCGCTCATGTCCATGCCCGCCGGGCAAGCGCCCGGCTCCGGCGCTTTCGCCGCGCGTCTGGCCGAGCTGCGCCGCCTGGAGGAACAGACCGCCCAGGCCCTGCGCCAAAGCTCCCTCGGCGCGGACAGCCTCGCCGCCGCAGCCTTCCACAACGTCATGGCCGCCCACGACATGGCCCTGGCCGACCGCCTGGGCGCCAATTTGAGCGCCAATCCGGCCACTGGCGCGGACGCCGTCACGAACGCCGCCCTGCGCATGGACTCCCTTTCCCGCGCGGGCCAGCGCCTGGCCGACGGTCTGGCCTGGTTCGCCGCCAACCCGCCCGCCACGCGCCAGGGCTTCGCCCTCAACGCCGCCCTGCGCCTCAACCAGGCCGATTTGGCCCTGCGCCTGGGCGAGGACAAGCAGCGCGCCTTGAGTTTGCAAAGCGCCCTGGTCCTGGCGGACCGAGGCCTGCTGCCCGGTTTGCGCTGGCGCGCACTGGCCGGGCTTGGACAGTTGCAGGAGGCCCTTGGCGTGGTCGAGACCCTGCCGGTGGACGAGCTGGCCTGCGGACCGAGCGAGATCTCCCGCGTCTTTGCGCCGCTGGTGGCCGCGCAATTGAGCGCGGGCAAAACCGAGGACGCCTATAATCTGCAGGAGCGCCTGACCGAGCTGGAGCGCGTGGGCCGCATGGGACGCCTGGGCGTGCCCAGCCCCAGCGCCACGGAGCTTGGCCTGCTGCGCCGCAGCGGGGCGCGCCTGCTGGCCCTGCGCGACCTCAAGGCCCGCGTGGCCGCCACGGCCGGGCAGGAGCGTTTGGACCTCTCGCGCCGCGTGGACCAGGAAGAGGAGATTCTGAAGCGCGACCTGGGCGCGGAGCGCGAGTTCCTGCCCGGTGTGGCGCGCCTGGGCGCAAGCCCGGCCGAACAGGACTGGCTGACCATTCTCTTCGGCCTTTCGGCCGAGCTTTCCGCCACGGCGGACACGACCATCGCCGCCGGAGACAGCCCCGCGGGAACCGCCCTGCGCCGCCGCCACGCGGACCTCGCCGCGCGTTTGGCCGCCCTCAAGGCCGAGGCCGCAAAGACCCTGGGCCGACAGGACGCCCCGGGAGCCCTGGGCCTTGTGCTGGCCGCGCCCAGCGAGGCCATGGACCTCATGGAGGCGCTGCCCAAGGGAACCAGCGCCCTGCGCGTGGTCCTGCTGCCGGGCAATGCATGGACAGGCTTCCGCATCGACGCCGACACCATCCGCGCGGTGAGCCTGGGCAATGGCGCGGCTCCGGCCCTGCCGCCCCTGGCCGTGAACGAAAAGCGCCTGCTGCTCATCGACGAGCCGGCCATCCTGGCCCCGCGGGATGCGCAAAGCGCCCTGGCCCTGGGGCTTTCCGGCACGCACATGCGGCGCAGCCTGGCCGCGCGCAAGCCCTTCCGCCGCAATCTCGTGTTCGTGTCCGGCACGCCAGCCGCCTTTGCCGCGCCGCAGGCCTTCCAGGCCGCCAGCCTTGACCCGGCCCGCGCGGATCTGCCCGAGGCCGCGGCCGGGGCGCACACCCTGGTGGCGAACACGCCCGTGCGCGCCGCGCAGACCGCGCCGAGCAGGCAGGACGAGCTGCCGGTGCGCTTCCTGGCACTGACGCCGGACAAGAGCGAGCCCCGCGCCCTGGCCGACATGGCCGCGCGCCTGCAGGACGCCTCACTGGCTGTGCTGACGCAGGCCGCGCCCCAGGATTTGGCCCTGACGGCGCAATTGCTCGCGCTCTATGGCGTGCCCTCGGTGCTGGCCGAACCCACCGTCACGGCTGCGGGCGCAAGCCCCACCGCGCCGAAAAGCTTTGTCGAGCCCTTCCTCGGCGCCTACGCCGAGGCCTCGGCCTCCAGCGCCACGGCCACGGCCCAGGCTGCCGCCCAAGGCGAGAACGCCCCGCCCTGGCTGCTGTTCGGCGATCCCGGTCTGAACGCCCAGGAAGCCGGAGTCTTCGCCGCCGGACAGTTCGCCCGCTACGTGCGCACCGGCATGGACGCCTTCAAGGCGGGCAAGAACGCCCAGGCCCTGTCTCAATTTGAAAATGCTCTGCGCGTGGCGCGGGCGTCCGATCAGTTCAGGAAGCATCTGCTGGACCTGCTTTCCTACGGACGCGAGAGCGCCTACGGGGCCGAGCAGTATGAGAAGTCCCTGGCCTTCGCCAAGGAGCTGGTGGCCCTGGTGGCCAAGGCCCAGCCGGACACCCCGGCCCATGCCGAGGCGCTGCTGCGTCTTGGCCTGGTGCAGGCGCGCCTGGAGCAGTACGCCCAGGCCGTCCCCACGCTGGAGCAGGCCACGGAGATGCTGGCCAACCTGGAGCTCGCGCCCAAGGAGATCGAGGCCCTTTCCAGCCTGGGCGCCGTGCTGGAGAACGCCATCCAGTACGACCGCGCCCTGACGCGCTTCGAGGGCGCGGCCAAGCTTTCGAAGAAGGCCGGCCCGCAGGAGCTGGTGGCCAAGCAGTACATGAGCATCGGGCGCATCCACGACATGCGCCTTTCGCAATACGCCCAGGCCAAGGCCGCCTACGGCGAGGGGCTGCGCATCTACACGGCCCTCGGCCGCAAGGCCGACATGGCCCAGGCCCTGCTCGACCTGGGCCGCTGCGAACGCCTCCTGGGCAACTTCCCCGGAGCCGAGGCCAAGTACGAGGAGGCCCTCAAGCTCGCCGGGCCGGGCAAGGAGCAGGAACGCCTGCGCGACCGCATCGTCATCGAGCAGGCGGGCAACGCCTGGTACCAGGCGCGCTTCCAGCAGGCCTTCGACTTGCAGCGGCAGGTGCTCAAGAGCGCCGAGCTGAACGGCTGGGTGCTGGAGCAGGTCATCGCCCACAACACCGCCGGGCTCTTATGGTGGAGCCTGGGCGACCACGAGCGCGCCGTGCGCGAGCTCGACGCCGCCCTGCCCCTGGCCCAAAGCCTGCGCATCCGCAAGGACGAAGTCGCCACCACCCTGAACAACCGGGGGCTGGTGGAGCGCGACATGGGCAAGCCGGAAAAGGCCCTGGGGACCCTGAACGAGGCCCTGGCCATCGACCGCGAGATACGCTCGCGCTGGGCCATCGCCTATGATCTGCGCAACATCGCCCAGACGCGCATCCGCATGGGCGACGCCAAGAAGGCCCTGCCTCTGCTGGACGAGGCCCTTTCCATCGTGGCCGCAACCGGCAACCGCATCAACCAGACCAAGATACTGCTGGCCCAGGGCGAGGCCGAGCTGTCCCTCGGCAACGCGGAAAAGGCCAAGGCCGCCTTCACCCAGGCAGACGAGCTCTCCCGCTCCATGGGCCTGCGCGACAGCCAGTGGCGCGCCCTGCACGGGCTGGCCCGACTGGACATCAACGCCAAGCGCCAGCGCGAAGCCCGCGCCAAGCTTGAGCAGGCCGTGGGCGTCATCGAGGGCATGCGCGCCGAACTCAAGGTGGATCAGCTGAAGGACGGCTTCATCGCCGACAAGGCCGTGGTGTATGAGGATCTGGTGACGCTTCTGGCCGACATGGGCGAAACGGCCGAAAGCTTCCGCACGGCCGAGCGCTCCCGCGCCCGCAACCTGATCGACCTCTTGGGCAACAAGCGCCGCGCGCCCCAACGCAAGGAGGACAAGGCCCTTTACGAGCGCATCAGCGCCCTGCGCACGCAGCTTGGCGAGCAGGAGGCCCTGCTGGCCCACGCCCAGAACCCGGGCGAGCGCGAGGTCTACGGCCGCGGGGTCAAGCGCATGCAGGACGAATACCGCGACGTGCTGCTGGAGCTGCAGGCCAACCGCCCGGACATCGCGAACCTCGTCTCCGTGAACCCGCTGACCCTGGCCGAGGTGCAGAAGCTGCTCGAGCCCGGCGTGGGGCTGCTCACTTACTATGTCACCAAGGACGAGGTGCTCTGCTGGGCCGTCACGGCCGGGCAGGTGGATCTGACGCGCACCCGCCTGGGACGCGAGAGCCTGGGCAAGATGGTGCTGACCTACCGGCGCATGCTCCAAAACCTGGAGCCGGCGGAAACGCACGGCCAGGAGCTGTATTCCCTGCTCATCGCGCCCACGCTGCCCAAGCTCAAGGGCGTCACGACCCTTGGCGTCATCCCGCACGACAGCCTGCACACCCTGGCCTTCGCCACGCTCTTCGACGGCGAGAACTATCTGGTGGACCGCTACCCGCTCTTTGAACTGCCGAGCGCCAGCGTGTACCGCTTCACTGTGGAGCGCCGCAAGACGGAGCGCAACACCAAGGTGCTGGCCGTGGGCAACCCGGACCTGAAGGACCAGTCCCTGGAGCTGCCCTTTGCCGAACGCGAGGTGGGCTCCCTGGCCTGGAACTATCCCAACATGACCGCGCTGACCCGCGAGAAGGCCACCAAGGACTGGATCTCCCGGCACATAGCCGAGTTCGGCATCATCCACCTGGCCACCCACGGCGAGTTCGACCCGGTGAACCCGCTGTTCTCGGCCCTCAAGCTGGCGGGCACAAAGAAGAACGCCGACGGCGACCTGGAGGCCGCGGAGATCTTCGACCTCACGATCACGGCGGACCTGATCGTGCTTTCGGCCTGCCAAACGGGCCTGGGCAAGGTGACCAGCGGCGACGAGGTGCAGGGCATGAATCAGGCCTTCCTCTATGCCGGCACCCACGCGCTCGTCTCCAGCCTGTGGCGCGTCAGCGACATCTCCACGGCCATGCTCATGAAGCAGTTCTACCGTGAGTACCAGACCCGGCCCAAGGCCGAGAGCCTGCGCCGGGCCATGCTGCACGTGAAGACGCGCTTCCCGCATCCCGGCTACTGGGGCGCGTTCAACCTCACGGGCGACTACAAGTAGGAAGGGGGGAGCGCTAGGGCTTGGGCGTCATGGGCCCTGGATCAAGAGGCCTGGGATCAAGAGGCCCGGCCTCGACGGTCCTGGCCTTGAGGGTCAGGCCCTGGCCGCGCGGCACCAGCACGGCCTCGCCGTTTCGGATGGCGATGTCCTGGTCCGGGTCGAAGCGGGCCTTCTGGAGCACGCCGTTGACGAAGATGTCCTGCCCGTCCACGGTGATCTTGTAGGACTGGGCCTTGTGCGCGGGCTGCCACTTGCCCACGCCCGCGCTTGTGGGCAGGTCCTCGTAGCGCTGCTGGGCAGGGGCCGGGGCCGCGCAGAGCAGCAGCGCCGCGCAGAGTGCGATTCTCTTCATGGCAAACTCCTTAGGAAACGCGCACGGCCTCGGTGACGGACTCCACGTGGCGGATCTTGTCCAGCACGCCGTAAAGCTGCGTCAGGTTGGTCACCTCCACGGTGAACTCCATCACCGCGTTGCCGTCCACGTTGGACTGGAAGGTGCCCGCGTCGATGTTCACGTCGTCGCTGGTCAAAAGCGCCGTGACCTGTGAAAGCGCGCCCTTGAAGTTGCGGCACACGATGCGGATCTTGGCCGGATACGGCTTGTCCTCAACGCCGTCCCAGGCGACGGAGACCAGCCGCTCGGTCTCCAGGTCCTTCAGGTTCACGCAGTCCGCCGCGTGGATGGTGACCCCGCGCCCGCGCGAGATGTAGCCCACGATGGGCTCGCCCGGCAGGGGGTTGCAGCAGCTGGCGAAGCGCACCAAAACATCGTCCACGCCGCTGATCTTGATGCCCTCGCCCTTTTTCGGCTTGGCGGCCTCGGCCGGGGTCGGCGCGGGCTCCTGCTTGTTGCGCTGCTGCTGCGGGTCCTCCAGGGGCTTTTCACCCACATGGAGCATGCCGTACAGCTTTTGCAGCACCTTGCGCGGCGTCAGGCGCGCATAGCCCACCTGCGAAAGCAGCTCGTCCACGCTGGGAAAGCCCAGGTCCTCCGCCAATTTCAGGATGTGCCCTTCCTTGACGGCCTTGGCCACGTTGATGCCCAGCTTGCGGCCTTCCTTCTCCAGCATCTCCTTGGCCAGGCTGATGCTGCGGGCGCGCTCCTCGGTGCGGATGTACTGCTTGATGCGCGTTCTGGCGCGCGCGGTCTTGACGAACTTGAGCCAGTCTCGGCTGGGGTTGCGGTGCGCGTCGCTGATGATCTCGATGCGGTCGCCGTTCTTCAGCGGCGTGTCCAGGGTGACGAGCCGGCCGTTGACCTTGGCCCCGGCGCAGTGGTCGCCCACCTTGGAGTGCACGGCGTAGGCGAAGTCCACGGGCGTGGCGCCCTCGGGCAGCTCCTTGATGTCGCCCCGCGGGGTGAACACGTACACCTCGTCCTGGAACAGGTCGAAGCGCAGGCTCGCCATGAACTCGCGCGGGTCCTTGAGGTCGCGCTGCCAGTCCAGAATCTGCCTGAGCCAGGTGAAGCGCTCCGCGTCGCGGTTGCTGCCCTTCTTGCCGCGCTCCTTGTATTGCCAGTGCGCGGCCACGCCGTACTCGGCCACGCGGTTCATCTCCTCGGTGCGGATCTGTATCTCGATGCGCTCCCCGTCCGGCCCGATGACCGTGGTGTGGAGGCTTTGGTACATGTTCGCCTTGGGGATGGAGATGTAATCCTTGAAGCGGCCGGTCACCGGCTTCCAAATGGAGTGGATGAGCCCCAGCACCGCGTAGCAGTCCTTCAGGCTGGGCACGATGATGCGGAAGGCGATGAGGTCGAAGATCTGGTCGAGGCCCAGCTCCTGCTGCTGCATCTTGGCGTAGATGCTGTAGCGGTGCTTGGTGCGCCCGGCCACGCGGGCCTTGATGCTGTTTTCGTCCAGCATCTGGTTGATGAGCCCGATGACCTTGTCGATGTAGCCGTTGTCCGAGGTGTGGTGCGCGGCCACGCCCTGGTCGATCTGTTCGTACACGTCGGGCTTGAGGTACTTGAGGCACAAGTCCTCAAGCTCCACCTTGGTGCGGTGCAGGCCCAGGCGGTTGGCCAGCGGGGCGTAGATCTCCAGCGTCTCCTGGCTGATGAGCCGCTGCTTGACGGAGTTCTGGAAGTCCAGGGTGCGCATGTTGTGCAGGCGGTCGGCCAGCTTCACCATGAGCACGCGGATGTCCTCGGCCATGGCCAGAATCATTTTGCGGATGTTCTCCGCCTGGGCCACGGCCTTGGACTCGAACTGCATCTTGCTGATCTTGGTCACGCCGTCGACGATGTCGGCCACTTCCTCGCCAAAGAGCTCCTCGATCTCGTCGATGGTGGCCTTGGTGTCCTCCACCGTGTCGTGCAGCAGGCCCGCGGCCACCGTGGCCTCGTCCAGGGTCATGTCCGCCAGGACCTTGGCCACGCTCATGGGGTGTGAGAGATACGGCTCGCCGGAAAGGCGCGTCTGGCCGGCGTGGGCCTCGGCCGCGAAGATGTACGCTTTCTGGATAAGCTCCAGGTCGGGCTTTTCAATGTAGCTCGCGACCTTGTCGGTGATCTCGTTGATGCGGATCATTATTGTGTCAGCTCCGGGCCCTGGCTCACCTTGGGTATCCACCAGCGGATGAAATTATAGTCGATGCCGGCGGGCGCGGGCTCGATGCCCTGCACCCGGGCGTGGACCATGGGCAGGGCCATGGGCACGTAAAGGAAGCAATACGGCTGATCCTGGTGCAGGATCTCCTGAATGCGGTCGTAGATGGGCTTGCGCTGTTTCTGGTCAAGCAGGCGGCGGCCGCGCTCCAGAAGCGCGTCCAACTCCGGGTTCTTGTAGCCCACGAAGTTGAGCCCGCCGGGCACCGCGCGCGAGGAATGCCACACGTCGTAGATGTCCGGGTCCTGGGTGATGGTCCAGCCCAGGAGGATCGCGTCAAAGCGGCCCTTGTCCACGAACTCCTTGAGGAACGCGGCCCACTCCACGGTGCGGATCTCCACCTTGATGCCCAGGTCCTTGAGGCGGCTTTGGATGATGATGGCCGCCTTGATGCGCTGGCTGTTGCCCTGGTTGGTCAAGATGGTGAAGGCGAAGGGCGCGCCCTTGGCGTCCACCAGGGGGCCGTCCGGCGTGCGCCTGGTCCAGCCCGCCTCGGCCAGCAGCTTCTTCGCCTTGGCCGGATCGTACTCGTTGGCCGGGATCTTGTCGTCGTAGGCCCAGGTGCCGGGTTTGTAGGGCACGCCGGTGGCTATGCCCAGCCCGGCCAGCACGCCGCGCACTATCTCGTCCTTGTCGATGGCGTGGGTGATGGCCCAGCGCACGCGCACATCCGAAAAGAGCCGGCTCTTCAGGTTGAAGGCCATGAAGGTGTAGCTGGAGGACACATACTGGAACTTGCGGTAGTTTTTCGCCCAGCCGTCTTCCGTCTGGTACAGGTACTGCTGGGGCGAAAGGCCTATTTCGTCCAGGTTGCCGCTTTTAAGCTCCATGAACTGCGTGGACTGGTCGGGGATGATGCGCACCACCACTTCGTCGATGTACGGCCGGCCCTCGAAGTAGTCCGGGTTGGCCACCAGCACCAGCCTGTTGCTGGCCGTCCATTCCTTCAAAACATACGGCCCCGCGCCGATGGGGTGGCGCGAGAACGGCGTCTTCAGCAGGTCTTGGCCTTCCAGCAGGTGCCGGGGCAAAATGGCGCTGGCCCAGGTGACGAGAGCGCGCGCGAAAGGCTTGTCGTAGCGCACCTCGAAGGAGTACTCGCCCGTCAACTTGAAGGACTTCACGGCCAGAAAGTCTTCCGCGTAGGCCGTGGGGGTTTTGGGATCGATCATGAGCTTGTAGGTGAACTCCACATCGCGCGCGGTGAGGGGCACGCCGTCGGTCCAGCGGATGTCCCGCCGCAGGCGGAAGCGCAAAAGCCGGCCATCTTCAAGAATCTCAAAGGACTCCGCGGCCTGCGGTACAAGATTGATGTTCTTGTCGTACTTCAGTGGCGCAACATAGAGCAGATCGGCTATTTCGTGGGACGACGCGTCCGTGGACAGCGGGGGGATCAGGTTGCTGGGCTCGCCGATGGTGGCCTGCACAAAACGGCCGCCCGGCTCCGGCGTGGCCGGAACGGCGGGCGCGGCGGCGACCGAGGCAGAGGAGGAGGACGCCGGGCGCTCGGAGTCGGCCCGGCCGCAGGCGGCCAGGAGAAGCATTCCACACAACAGTATGCGCAGGGTCGCCCGCATCATCAATCCTCTTGCCAAAACGTTCATTTTTGCGCATATAATATGCGAAGAGCGCCTTGCGGAAACACTATGGCCCAGACGCAGGCAAAAGCCAAGCGGCCCTCGCCCTTGCGTTTATGGTGACTATTGTTGCCTGCTTATGTATGATATAACCCTCTGGGCCCGCACATAGCGTTCCATTTACCCAAGATTACAGGGAGTTTTCGACGACATGCCCATCGCCGACGAAACCAAGATTCGGGAAATCCTCACCCGATTCACCCGGGAGACCATCCCGGACTATATCATTGAGAACGCTACCTCCATCCTTGAGGCCGATGGAGTGCAGAAGCTCGACATCCAGCAGCGCGACCAGTTCATGGACGTGGACGGGCAGGTGCAGGGCGAGGACTTCCAGATCTACACCTCCGAGCTTGGCATCAACCTGGCCGACGGCACCATCAATTCTTACTGCAACTGCCCGGAATCATTCTCCGGCGTGTGCCGCCACGTGGGCGCAACCGCGCTCAAGATGCTGAAAAGCCTCTCCACCGACAAGAAAAAGGCCGACCTGCCCCGCCCCCGCACGGACTGGCGGCAAACCTTCCGCGCCTTTTTCTCCACCGAGCTTGAGCCCGAACCGGGCAAGCACTATTTCGTGTTCCGCTTCTACCCGGAGCCCGGCCGGCTCCAGGTGTCCTTCTCCCGCGCGCGGCAGAACAAGAGCGGCATCTCCGCCGTGCAGCAGGACATCACCCTGGAGCAGATCATCAAGAACCCGGACTGGTGCGAGCTTTCGCCCGGTTTGCCCAAGATCGCCGGCATGATAGCCTACCACCTGGACTACCAGGGCCACCGCGTGGAGCTGCCCGCGGGCCTGCACTCCTGGTTCTTCCGCGCCATCAAGAACGAGTACTACCTGTACCTGCGCGACAGCGAGTCGCCCGTGCGCATAGAGACCAAGACCCTGCACCTGAAGCTTTCGCCGCAACTTTCCGAGGACGGCCTGGGCTTCGACCTCATGCTCTCGCGCGAGGACCGCCCGCCCTTCTCCATCCGCAAGGAAGACGAGATTTTCTTTTACGGGCGCATGCCGCTCTGGGTGTTCTGGAAGGGCAACTTCCACCCCGTGCAGACCGGGCTCGACCCGGAGCTCATTCAAGAAATGGTGGAGCAGGGGCCCATCGTGCCCCACGCCGACATTTCCGAGTACCTGGACCGCGTGTGGACCAAGATCCCGGTCTCCGACCTCTACGGCCAGGAGGACTTCCTGGAGCGCATGGGGCCCATCTTCCAGCCCGCGGAGTTCAACCCCAAGCTGTACCTCGACGAGGAAGGCAGCCTGCTGGTGCTCAAAATCCAGTGCGTGTACGAAACCGAGCACGGCGAGGTGACCCTGCCCGGCCCCAACCCGGATCTGCAGACCGGCAGCTACCGCTACGCCGACAAGAGCTACCTCATCCGCCGCGCCCAGGACGAGGAGGCCGTGCTCTTCGCCGAACTCCAGCACATGGGCTTCCAGCCGCGCAGCAACCACACCTGGTTCATGGAGCAGGAAGCGGCCATCAATTTCCTGCTCGACTTCTATCCCATGCTGGTGGAGGGCTACCGCGTCTACGGCGAGCAGAACCTGACGCGCTACAAGGTGCGCCTGAGCAAGCCGGAGATTGTGGCCGAGGTCAAGAGCGACGAGGAGAACAAGTGGTTCACCCTCGACCTCACCATCCAGTACGACGACCAGAAGGTGCCCATCGAGGACATCTGGCGCGCCTGGGTGCAGAAGAAGCGCTACGTGCAGCTCAAGGACGGCTCGTACACCAGCCTGCCCGAAGCCTGGCTGCGCAAGCTGGGCCATAAGCTCAAGGCCCTGGGCTTCGACCCGGAGAAGCCGCCCCAGAAGAAGTTCCAGCAGTTCGAGGCCCCGGTGCTGGACAACCTGCTGGACGACATGCCCGGCGCCCGCACCGACGCCTACTTCGTGAAGCTGCGCGACAAGATCAGCAACTTCCAGCAGATACGCCAAATTCCGCCCCCGCGCGGGCTGAACGCGACCCTGCGTCCGTACCAGGTCATGGGCCTTTCGTACCTGAACTTCCTGCGCGAGTATGGCTTCGGCGGCATTCTGGCCGACGAAATGGGCCTGGGCAAAACCGTGCAGACCCTGTCCTTCGTGCTCTCGCTCATCGAGCGCGGCCCCACGGGACCGTGCCTCATCGTGGTGCCCACCAGCGTGCTGCCCAACTGGGAGCGCGAGGCCGCGAAATTCGTGCCCAGCGTGCGCCGGCTCACCATCTACGGCGCCAAGCGCGACGACCTTTTCCTGCGCATCAAGGACTCGGACATCATCATCACCACCTACGCCCTGCTCCGCCGCGACCTGGAAGAGCTGTGCAAGTACAAGTACACGGTGGTGATTCTCGACGAAGCGCAGAACATCAAGAACCCCAACACCATCACGGCACGCAGCGTGCGCCGCCTCGACGCGGACATGCGCCTGTGCCTTTCGGGCACGCCCATCGAGAACAATCTCTTCGAGCTGTGGAGCCTGTTCGAATTCCTCATGCCCGGCTTCCTGGGTTCGCAGCACGCCTTCCAGCGCGGCATCGTGAAGCCCATCAAGGACGCCGACGAGGAAACGCTCGAATACCTGCGCAGCCGCGTGAAGCCCTTCATTCTGCGGCGCACCAAGAGCGAGGTCGCCAAGGACCTGCCGCCCAAGATCGAGACCACGCACTACTGCGAACTGGCCGACGAACAGCGCGACCTCTACGGCGCGCTGGCCGCCAAGCTGAAGGAGCAGGTGCTGCGCGACGTGGACGAGAAGGGCCTGGCCAAGAGCCAGATGTCCATTCTGGACGCGCTGTTGAAGCTGCGCCAAATCTGCTGCCACCCGCGCCTCTTGAAGCTCGACATCCCCGGCATCAACACCAACCTGCCCTCGGGCAAGTTCGACGCCTTCAAGGATCTCGTGACGGACATCGTGGAAGGCGGGCACAAGGTGCTCGTGTTCTCGCAGTTCGTGCAGATGCTGCACATCATCCGCTCCTGGCTGCAGATCCGCGAGGTGCCCTTCGCCTACCTCGACGGTTCGAGCAAGGACCGCTTCGAGCAGGTGGACAAGTTCAACGACACGCCGGAGATCCCGATCTTCCTCATTTCGCTCAAGGCTGGCGGCACCGGACTCAACTTGACGTCCGCCGACTACGTCATACACTATGACCCGTGGTGGAACCCGGCCGTGGAGAACCAGGCCACGGACCGCACCCACCGCATCGGCCAGAAGCGTCAGGTGTTTGCGTACAAGATGATCTGCCAGAACACGGTTGAGGAAAAGATCTTGAAGCTGCAGGAAATGAAGAAGGACGTCGCCGAGGCCATCATCCCCGGCCAGTCGGCCTTCAAGTCGCTCACGCGCGACGACCTGGAAATGCTTTTTGAGATCTAGCCCCAGCCAGGGACCCGGAACCCTTGATGAATAGATTGACGTATCCGCTGGTGCGGCTTTTCGACCAGATTCAGGCGTACGCCGAGGCCGAAGACACGCACCGCCGCGTGGGCCAGGGGCTGGTGTTCTTTTTCCTGGCCTCCCTGGGACTCATAGAGCTGAACAGCCTGGGCCTGTTGCCGGAGGCGCTGGCGCGGGTCATCTCGCTGAACCGCTTTGACGCCGTGACCCAGACCTTCACCCTGGTGCTGGTGCTGGAGGTCGTCGAGCTGGTGTTCTCGCTGCCGCGGTCCACCTCACGCTCGGTGGGCAAGCAGTTCGAAATCCTCGCCCTCATCCTCATCCGCAACGCCTTCAAGGAGCTCACGCACCTGCCGGTGCCCATCGTGCTCACCGGACACACCGACGTGCTCATCAACCTGGGCCTGGACGGCGCCGGGGCGCTGACCGTGTTCGCCCTGCTGGGCGCGTACAAATACGCCCAGCGCTGCGCGCCGCGCCATTGGGCGCCCACCATCCTGGCCAAGTTCATCACCGCCAAGAAGCTGGTGGCCCTGCTCGTGCTGGCCGCGTTCCTGTTCATGGGCCTGTACGACGGCTACCTGCTGCTGCGCGGCGAGCCCACCTTCGACATCTTCCACGACTTCTACACGCTGCTCATCTTCACGGACATTCTCATCGTGCTCATAGCCCAGCGCTACATGCCGGAATTCCACGCCATCTTCCGCAACTCCGGGTTCGCGCTGTCCACGTTGTTCATCCGCATGGCCCTGACCGCCGACACCATGCTCGCGGTCATCATGGGCGTCGGGGCCATGGTCTTCGCCGTGGGCCTCACGTACGCCTCCAACCGCTTCTACGCCATCACGCAAACAGGTGGGCCATGTCTCCTTCCGGATTCTCGAAAGTAGGCCAGAGCGCCAAAAAGCGCCTCTACGGCCCGCGCGCCGCGCTGGTCGCCGGCTATGCCCCCGTGGAACAGGACGCGTTCGTGGCCATGCTGGAACGCTTCCACCTGGCGGACATCCCCGTGGTCTTCGCCACCGGGGCGGACATGGACCGCACGGTCGGCGAGATCCTGACCTCCGCCCCCGGCCACGGCCGCGGAGAGGAAAGCCCCCTGCCGCGCGCCACGGTGCTCTCCGGCGTCACGGAAAAGGAGCTGTCCACCATCATGGCCGCCTGGAAACACCTGGGCCTGCCGCGCCAGAACTGGGCCACCCTCACCCCCACATCGGAAGGCTGGCCGCTCATCGACCTCTTGACCGAACTGGACCTTGAGCGCGTGGCGCTCTCTCCCAAGTCTTAGACACCGACTTTTCATTCTTTTCCTCATCCCGGAACATTTGGCGCCGCCGCGCCGGAGCAGTCCGCCACTGTGGCGGGTGGCCGGCTCACCGGTCCTCCACTGACCGTGAGCTCGAGTGCATACCGCGCGCTCGCCACGCCGGAGTCCCCCCGACCCTTCCCTTCCTCCGCTCTTCACCCTCTACGATGCATAGCCGGACGACTGTCTTTGCGTAATACTGCGTTCTCATTACACTATAAAATCTCTACTGCGCTGATCTGAATTACGCAAAACCTCCGCACAGCACCTGCGCCAAGAACGATACCTACATTGGACCATGCAATAGCCCATCAGCTTTCGCTATGCAGTTCAGCTATTTATCTATCATGATTGTATTCATATTTTATACATCAAGCCGTTGCATCATGTCCAAGCGCATGGTAGCGTATTAACAATCAGAATATAGACACCGAGCCTATTTGTTCAGCATTTGGCTCTTTACCATCAATCCGCCGCTGTTGGAGGCACCATGAAACTCGGGCTGCGTTCCAAACTTCTCCTTCCCACCATTGCCGCTGTTGTCGTCAGCATGGCTTTGGCCAGCTATTTCTCCTCGCGCAAAGCCTCCGAAGAGCTCTGGGCCGAATTGCTGAACTCCTCCCGAATCCTGGCGGGCAATCTTGCCAGCGGCGTCGGCTCCTTCAGCGGCGATGTGAAAGCCGCCGTGGTGCTGCAGGCCCAAAACGGCAAGATCAAACGCGCCCTCACCGAAGGCACGCCCGAAAGCCTGAAGGAAGCCCGCGAGGCGCTCATCGCCCTCAACAAGTTCGACGAATCCCTCCAGGGCACGAACATCCTCTCGGCCAAGGGCGATGTCGTCGCCACCGACGCGGGCGAAGCCAAGGGCAACTACGCGGACCGCGAGTACTTCAAAAAAGCCATGGCCGGAGAGCCCAACGTCTCCGAGCCGCTCTTGAGCCGCGCCACCAACAAGCCCGTGTGCATCGTGGCCGCGCCCATCAAGTCCGGCGAGCAGGTCGTCGGCGTCATTTACGCCCGGCTGGACCTGGGCAAGTTTTCCGAGAACGTCGTGGCGCCGGTCAAGGTCGGCCAAAGCGGCTACGCCTACATGGCCAGCAAGGCCGGGGTGGTCTTCAGCCACCCGGACAAGGCGCAGATCTTAAAGCTCAAGCTGTCTGAGGTGGAATGGGCCAAGCCGCTGCTCACCAGCGAAAACGGCGTGGTGCAATACACGGAGGGCGGCGTGGACAAGTCCGCCATCTTCGCCCGCGACCCCGAAACCGGCTGGGTCTCCATCATCACCGTCAGCACGGCCGACATCGCCAAGGCGGCAGGGCATGTGCGCCTCTACAGCGCCATGTTCGGCGGCCTGGGCATCGTCCTGGTCTGCCTGGCCATCATCCTCATCCTGAACTACGTGCTGCGCGACCTGAACCACTGCGTGCAGTTCTCCGAAACCGTGGCCACCGGCAACCTCGACCACAATCTCGAGCTCGCCCGCGACGACGAGCTGGGCCGCCTGGCGGACTCGCTGCGCAAAATGGTGAACAGCCTGCGCGACATGATCGGCACCGCACAGCAAAAAACAACGGAGGCCGAGGAGCAGACGGCGCTGGCCCGCATAGCCACCACGGAGGCCGAGGAAGCCAAAGCCCAGGCCGAAAGCGCCAAGCGCGCGGGCATGCTGCACGCCGCCCAGCAGTTGGAGACCATCGTCGAGGTGGTCACCTCCGCCTCCACCGAGCTTTCCGCGCAAATCGAGGAATCAAGCCGCGGCGCCGAGAACCAGGCCGCCCGCGTGAGCGAGACCGCCACGGCCATGGAGGAAATGACCGCAACCGTCATCGAGGTGGCGAGAAACGCCGGCCAGGCCGCGGAAACAGCCGGCTCCGCGCGGGAAAAGGCCCAGGACGGCGCGGGCACGGTGGGCAAGGTCGTCACCGGCATGAACGACGTGCAGAAGCAGACCAACCAGCTCAAGGCCGACATGGCCCTGCTGGGCAAACAGGCCGAGGACATCGGCCGCATCATGACCGTCATCACCGACATCGCCGACCAGACCAACCTCCTGGCGCTCAATGCCGCCATCGAGGCGGCCCGCGCGGGCGACGCCGGACGCGGCTTCGCCGTCGTGGCCGACGAAGTGCGCAAGCTGGCCGAGAAGACCATGAGCGCCACCAAGGAAGTGGGCGACGCTATCGGCGTCATCCAAAAGAGCACCAGGCTCAATGTGGAGAACGTCGAGAAGTCCGTGCTCCTCATCGAGACCGCCACCGGCCTTGCCAAGGATTCGGGCGCGGCCCTGGGCGAGATCGTGCATCTCGTCGACTCCGCCTCGGACCAGGTGCGCTCCATCGCCACGGCAAGCGAAGAGCAAAGCGCCGCCAGCGAAGAGATCAACCGCTCCATCGAGCAGGTGAACATCATCTCCAGCGAGACCTCGCAGGCCATGAACGAGGCGGCCAAGGCCGTTGGCGAACTGGCCGAGCAGGCGCAGATGCTCAAGGCGCTCATTGAGAAGCTGAACCAGGAGGGACGCGGCTAGCAAAAGGCTCGCCCCACAGAGGCGCAGCCTGGCGAAGACGCGTTACGGCAACCGCGGGCGCAAGGCGTGAAGTTCGAGGAGGTTGTTCACTCGGCCCAAATCGGTCAAATTGGGTTTGCGAGAACGCAACGGCCGACAGGATGACCGAGTGAACATCCAAGCCAAGCCAGATTGACTCCCGTTCGTCGAGAGGATTTGGTGCGCCGGGTTCCCGCGGGGGAGAAGCCGCAGGGCAGGCTTCCGCCCTGGCTGCGCCATTGCATGCTTACGCTTTCCGGGGTCGCTTTGCGGCGGCCTTGCGATCCTGGGCTGCCTTGCCCAGGCGTCGGCACTTTCAGCCGCAAAGCGGCGACGCGCCCGGCTCTCTCCGGGCAAGCCCGGCGCAACGGCGCGCAACGGCGATGTTCACTATTCGAGAATCCGCCCGAACTCAGGGCAACGCCCGGTCAACGCTCCCTGCGGCAGCCTTCAACAAACGCTGGCGTTTCCTTCAAAATAAACGGCAAGGGACAGGCCCGGCGCGCTGGCCGCCACGCTGCATTGGTAGCCCGGCTCCACGGTGATGTCGCGGGTCGTCCATGCGCCGCACGCCTGCTCCGGCGCGGCTGGGAGCGTATGCTGCGGCTCCTCCGCCAGACACAGCGGGGACGGGCTGGGCGTGGGCGCAAAAGGCAGTGCCACGAGCCACCCTTGCGCCAGGGGTACCGGCAGCACCTGGAAGCTTTGCAGCGGCTGGTTCAGACCTCTGCCCAGCGCCTTGAGCACAGCCTCCTTCCTTGTCCAGCAGCGGTAAAAGGCCGTTGTGCGCTCCGCCGCCGGCAAGGAGCGGATCGCCTCGCATTCGCGCGGGTGCAGCTGCTCCGCAAGTTCAAGGAGATCCGGCAGGGGAGTGGTTCGCTCCACGTCGATGCCGACGGATCCGGACCGGCAAAAAGCCGTCCACACCATGTCGCCGGAGTGCGAAATGGAAAAGTCGAGCCCGCCTCCGCCGGAAGGCACGTTTTGAGGGCAGACGGGCTTGCCCCAGGGGGCGCGCGCGAACTCCGCGCGGAACGGCCGCCCCAGCGCCGCCTCAAGCACTCGCCGCACAAGCGCCCTGCCGGTCAGATGCCTGGCCGCGTCCTTGGCCTGGACAAAGCGCCGGGCCTGGGCCATTTCTCCCGGCGTCACAAAAGGCGTGGCCGCGGCGGTCCAATCAGCGGCGTCCCCGTCAAGCCGCACGCCCACGCAGAAAAGCGCAGCCTCGTCCACCAGGGGGGCACGTTGCGAGAAGAAGGCCTGCGCAAGCGCCATGGCTCAAGCCTCCAGGCGCAGCGCGCGCGCAATCTCGTCGGCGAGGTCCTGCCAGTGGTCCTGCAGATAGAAGTGATTGCCAGCGAAGGTGCGGATGCGGAACGCTCCGGAGGTCAGCCCCTCCCACTCGCGCGCCTGCCGCTCGGTGATGAGGTCATGGTCGCCCATGAACACGGTGATGGGCACCGGCAGCGGATCGATGGGCCCGGGCCGCCAGGTTTCCACGGCGGTGAAGTCCGCCCGCAGGATCGGCTCCATGTAGCCGCGCAGCTCGGCGCATTCGGCCACGCACTGCGGCACGCCGCCCAGCGCCGTCACATAGTCCCACAAATCCTCCGGCGCGCGCGCCGCGGCGGCGGCGAAGAAGGGACCCCTCCCATTGGCGGGCGGGGCCGCGGCGGAAATGAACAGCGCCCGCGGCAGGGGCAAGCCGCCCTTTTGCGTGTGGACCGCGCAGAGCAGCGCCAGCAGGCCCCCCATGCTATGCCCGAACAATGCATAGGGCCCCTTCCGCGCCAGGGGGAGCATGTGCGCGGCCAAGTCCTGCGTCATGGACTCCATGCTGGTGCGCAGCGGCTCTTGATGGCGCCGGCCCCGCCCCGGCAATTCCAGGGGATGGAAGGCGACCGAGGCGGGCAGGCAGTTGCCGAGCTTCGCGTAATATGCGGCATTGCCGCCCGCGTGCGGAATGCAAAAGAGCGTTGCGGCGGAGCCTTCCGCCTGGTCCGCGCAGATATAGTCCGCGCAGACATGGTCCGCGCCGGGCTGGACGCACCGGGTCAGCCGCATGCCGGAACCCGGGGCTCCCCGGCCCGCGGCCCCGTGACGATCACTGGTCATGCGCTGCTCCGCGCGGCTTCTGGGCGTGGCGGCCCCTGCCCTTTCACACGGTCACCCAGCCGGCATTGTCGTCCAAGTCCTTCAGGATGATGCGCGACGCCTGTTCCGGGTGGCCGATGCGCGCATGTATCTGCTTGAGCACTATCTGGTTGCCGGCCATGCCGCAGATCTCGAGCTTTCCGATGTCGTGCCCGATGATGTACTTGAAGCGCTTGCCGTAGCCGTTGAGCTTCGCCCGGGCCCGGTCCACTATGTCGATGCCCTGCTTGAGCGGGATTTGAAAATGGTGGCGCACGCGGGAAACGGGCATGCACTGGTAGAGGTAATACGGGTTCACGCCGATGGCCAAAAGCCCTTCCATCAGGGCGGCGATGTCCTTCGCCGTATCGTTCACCCCGCGCAGCAGCACCGCCTGGTTGTTCACCGTGGCCCCGCAAAGCCGCAGCCGCCGTATGGCCTCCGTCGCCATGGGCGTTATCTCGCGCACATGGTTGAAATGCGTGGCGATGTACAGCGCCTTGCGTTCATTGAACGCGCGCAACAAATCCACGAGTCCGTCATCGAAAAGGCGCAGCGGATAGGTGACCGGAACGCGCGAGCCGATGCGCACGAAGTCCACATGCCCAATTTCGGCCAGGGCCTCCAGCATGGTGCGCAGCGCCGGGGTGGAGAGCATCAGCGGATCGCCGCCGGACAGGATGACGTTGTCGATTTCAGTATGTTGCGCGATGTAATGCAGCGCGCCCGCGAAATCCCGCGGAGTGTGGCCGCCCGGCTTGCCCACGATTCTTCTGCGGAAGCAGTGGCGGCAATGCATGGCGCAGCATTCGGTGACGACCACGAGCGCGGTGTAGTCGTACTTGTGCAGCACGCCGTTGCCCTTGTCGTGCTTGTCGTCGCCGTAGGGATCCGCGGTGGTTTCGCCCATGGCCCCGGCCACCACGAGTTCCTCGACGCCGGGAAAGCACATGCGGCGGATGGGGTCGTCCGGGTCAGCCCAGTCGATGAGGCTCAGGTAATACCGAGGGATGTTGATGGGATGGACCTGGGCGACCTCCCGCAGCTTCATCTCCTCGTCCGGCTCAAACGATGCGTACTCTTTGAGCTGGTCAATGGTCACGACATTGTTGGCGAGCTCTTTTTCCCAGCCAAGCCGCGGCCAATCCGCTTCACCATGCATCACAGCTGTCTCCTTTACTCTGCGTGCCGACACAGCGCCAGGGGGGTTGTCTTGCGAGGATCGTCCGGAACGCTAAAGGACTCCATGCGGCAAAATGTTGCGGCAAGGGATCATGCCGGCGCCCATCACGCGGCGGAATACGCCGTTCTGCCAGGGTCTCGGGGGCAATCCGGCGCGGATGGTCCTTGGGGAAACGGTGGCGGGGAGTGTCAACGGGCGTCTGTGCTCCATGAGGCCGATCTCAACACGGATCATCGCCGCACTCTTCCGCTGGCGCAGCACCCCTTGGCACGCACGCGGGAATCAAGGACGGCTGTTCCGCCTGCGGATAAGGATGCCCCGAAAAGGGCCGCACCCTTCCATTCCTGTGTTTTTGTACCCCAGAAAGTAAGAAAAGTACAGCCGAAAGTGATAGTTAGCCTTGCCAACCTGTCATCTGGTGCGGTATTTGTCGCGCTATGAAGATACCGGTCATGAATGACGCCGCGCCCGATGACGAGTTCCAGGAAAAAGTTCCCCTCACCAGTGGCCAGAGAGAACTCTGGCTCGCCTGCCAGACGTCGCTGACGGATTACGCCGAGGTCTCCATCCGGGGCCGGTTCCTCGTCGGCAACGCCGTCTCGCCGGAGATCCTGCGCGAAGCCATCCGCCTGGCGTTCCGGTACACGCCGCTCCTGGGGGCCGCCCTGCGTCTGGACGTGGACGAGCCCCACTTCGTGATGGGCGCTGCGGCCGAGGACATCGACCTGAGGTTTCTGGACGTGCGGAACGACCCGGACGCGGACGCCACCCTCAAGCGCTTTTACGATGCGTTCATGGAGGAGCCGGTCGAGACCCGCTCCCTGCGCTATGCGCTCATCCGCACGGGCGCGGAGCAAAGCCTGTTTCTGGCCAAGTGCTCCCATCTCTACCTCGACGGCCTCGGCTATTTCTTCCACATCGGGTTCCTGCTCGATCTTTACGGGGCCCTTGCGCGCGGAGAGACCCCCACCGCCCCGGAGCCGCCCTCGGCCCGGCAGCTTTACGAAGCCGAGGAGGCCCACCGCCAGTCGCAGCGCTTCGTCAAGGACATCGCCTTCTGGAAAGAGCACCTGGAGCGGCTGCCCGAGCGGCGCATCTTCCGCGCCAGGCCCGGCTGCCCGGACGTGCTGGGGTGCTCGCGGCACAAGAAGTACGTCCTCTCCGAAACCGCCTCGCGCGGGATCGACGAACTCATCAAGCGGCAGAACGCAAGCATCGCCACGGTGTTCACGGCCCTGCACGCGCTGGCCGTGTCCTTCATGTGCGACGAGAAGGACATCGTCATCCAGACCCCCATCGCCTTTGGGGAGCGCAAGGCCCGCAGCAAACGCCAGGGAACCTACATAGCCCTGCCGTCCGTTCTGCTCGAACTGCGCAGGCACGCAACCTTCGGCGAACTGCTGGCGGACGTGGCCCTGCAAAGCGCGAACTTCTTCCGCCATGTGCGCACGCCGTTTCAGGCGGCCATGCGCCAGCTGCCCCACAAAAATTTCGCGCACATCGGCGACACGTTCATCAACTATCTTCCCGGCAGGCCCCTCGGCCCCGAGGAATTCCGCATCATCGACATCGACCAGAACCACAGCGAAAAGGAGCCGGTGCTGCTCGGAGCCCTCGTCATGGAGGAATGCCTGACGCAGCAGTACGCCATGATCGTGCGCAGCAGCCGCAACCATCTCTCCGAGCGGGACGTGGAGCGCTACGTCAAGCGCCTGGAGCTGCTGATCCGCCAACTGGCGGCGGGAACCGAGCTGCCGGAGCTGGACTATCTGCTCGACGAGGAAAAGGAGGAGCTTGGCCGCTGGGAGCCGGGCGAGGCCCGGTCCTATGCCGTGGCGTCCATGCCCGCGCTCTTCGACGAAAAGGTTCTCGCCTTCGCCCAGCGCGAGGCCGTGCGCGACGAGCACGGGACGCGGCTCACCTACGGCGAGCTGCGGGAGAACTCCCTGCGCTGCGCCTCGTGGCTGGCCGCGCGCGGCGTGGGCAAGGGCGGCGTGGTCGCCGTTCTGGCCCGGCGCACGCTCCACCTGCCGGAAATAGTGCTGGGGATACAGCGCCTGGGCGCGGTGTACCTGCCCGTTGACCCCAAGGCCCCAGCCGAGCGCATCGCCTACATCCTGGCCGATTCCGGCGCGGCGCTGACGCTCGACTCGGGCGCACCCGCCCACGCCGACGCAAGTCTTGCGGAACTGCCGCAGGGACCCGCCCCCGAAGACGCCGCCTACCTCATCTACACTTCCGGCTCCACGGGCAAGCCCAAGGGCGTTCTTGCGCCGCACGGCGGTTTCGTGAACATGATCCAGGGCCAGATCGAGGTTTTCGGAATGGGGCCGGAGGACCGCGTGCTGCAGTTCGCGCCGCCGATCTTCGACGCGTCCCTCTCGGAAATGTTCATGGCCCTTTTCGCGGGCGCCTGCCTGTGCCCGGTGAGCGATGAAAGCCGCAACGCGCCCTGGTCGCTCCGGCAATACATGACGGAAAACGGCGTCACCGCGGTCACCTTCCCGCCGTCGTACCTGCGCCTGTTCGAACGGGAGCCCTTCCCGACCCTGCGCGTGCTCATCACGGCCGGAGAAGCCCCCGTGGCCGCAGATGCCCTGCACTATGCGGGCGCGTTGCGCTACTTCAACGCCTACGGCCCCACGGAGACCTGCGTCTGCGCCTCGATAAAGCGCGTTTCGGCGGAGGAAACCCTGCCCATCAGCTCCGGGCGGCCCATTCCCAACGCCGTGGCGCGCATAGCGGACCAGGCCGGCAGGCCACGGCCCGCGGGCATGGTCGGCGAGCTGTGGATAGGCGGGGCGAGCGTGGCTCTGGGCTACCACGGAAACGCGGCGCTTTCGCGGCAACGCTTCCGCCCCCTGCCCGGCATGGATGGCCTGAAGGGCTACGCCACCGGCGATCTGGCCCTTTGGTCCGCGTCGGGCGAGCTGATTCTCGTCGGCCGCGCCGACGACCAGGTAAAGATCCGGGGCAACCGCGTGGAGCTTGGCGAGGTAACGCACCTGCTGGAAAACTGCGAGGGCGTGCGCCAGGCGGCCGTCCTCGCCATGAAGGACGCCTCCGGCCAGCCGATGCTCGCGGCGTTTCTTCTCTTGCGGCCCGAAACCACGCTGGAGGCCATGGCCGCCTGGAGCAGGACCAATCTGCCCACCTACATGATTCCGTCGTCCTGGCACGTGCTCGCGTCCATGCCCGTCACCCGCACAGGCAAGATCGACCGCGAGGAGCTGCTGCGCATCGCCCAGAAACCGGCACAGGCAAAAGATCAGGAGCGCGCCCTCGACCCGCGGCTGCGCGAGGCCTGCGAGCGGGCCCTCGGCGGTCCTTGCGATCCCTCGGCCAACTTCTTCGAACAGGGCGGCGACAGCCTGAAGGCCATGTCGCTGCTGCACGAGATCCGCAAGACCTATGCCGTCGACATGGCCTTCAGGCACTTCGTCGCCTGCCAGAATCTCCACGATGTCGAAGCCCTGCTGGGCAAAAGCCCGCAAAAGGCCGCCCCCAGGCGTCTCTCCACCGCGCCCCTGAGCCGCACCCAGTATCGCGTCTGGGCCTACCAGCAGGCCAACGGGGACACCATAGACTACAACATGCCCCTGCTGCTTGAGGTGCGGGGCGAGGCCGCGGAGCGCTTCGTTGCGGCCCTGCGCCGGGCCATGGGCGACCAGGAGCTCTTTTGCTGCACCATCGGCGGAGACATCGACGCCCCGCATTTCGTCCGCCGCGAAGACGCCGCCATCCCGCTGACCACCGTGGAATTCGCGGACGCGGACGCGGCCATGGCGCATTTCGACGAACTGATCCACACGCCGTTCGACCTGCGCAAGGAGCCGCCCGTGCGTCTGGCCGTGGCCAAGCTGGCGGACCGCATGCAGGTGCTCGTGCTGGCGCATCACATCGCCGGCGACGGCGAAACCCTGCAACTGGTGCTCAAGAACGCCCTGGAATACCTGGACGGCAGGCAGCCGGACAAAGGATCGCTGGCCACGCAGGCGGAGTTCTGCCGCAGGGAGGAGGACTACCTGCGGTCGGAGTCCTACCGGGCGGATGCGCGCTATTGGCGGGATGTGTTCTCCCCGCCTGTTCCGTCCGTCAATCCCGCAACGGCGCGCAAGGGCGCCATGGCGAGCGCTCCCGTGCCGCCAGAGGTCGTCGCCCGGCTCGATCAGGTCGCCCGGCAGTCCGGCGCAACGGCCCTGGCCTGCTTCGCCGCGCTGCTGGCCCGCTTTCTTTGCCGCAAGCTCGGCCGCCGGGAGCTGCTCCTGGGCGTGCCCGTTGGCCTGCGCGAGACCCGCGAGGAGTTCCGCACGGCGGGGTTCTACGTGAACACAGTGGCCCTGCGGCTAAAGGCGGAGGAGGATGCCGCCGCGGCCGCCGGAGCGGCGGCGGGCCGACTGCGGGAGGCCATAGCGCACAGCCGCTACTGCGACGCCCCGGCCGTGCCGGACTTTCTGGCCACCCACGCGCGCACGGAGTCCCTTTGCCAGGGGGGGCTGTCCCTCCACAGCCTGGCGCCCACGCTCCGGGCCAGCAAGTTCACCGGCAGCTTCACGCTGGAAACCGGAGCCGAGCCCCGCATCACCCTGGAGCACGACGCGGGGTTCATCCCCGATGGCGCTGCGTTTCTTGAGGAGCTCCTGCATGATCTCGCGGAAGGCCCCGCAGACTGCGCCGAGGACTCCGCGCTTGCCGCGCCCGCCCATGCCGGGTTTGCCGGCCCGCGCAGCCCGCGCCAAGTTCTGGCCGACGCCTGGGCCGAGATTCTGCGCGTAGAAGCCGGGGAACATGACGACTTCTTCCGGGCCGGCGGCGACTCCATCAAGGCCATCCAGATCACGGGGATATTGCACAGGAACGGAATAACGGCCCTGTCCGCGCCGGATTTTCTGCGCACTCCCGGCTTTGCGGACCTCTGCGCCCTGATGGAACGCGACGACATGGTCCGGCCCGGCGGCGGTGCCGCCTACGCCCCGGTCATTGCGGGCCAGGCTGTGCCGCTGCTCCCCGTGCAAAGCGCGCTGCTGCGGAACCACCCGGCGCATTGGAAGATTTTCCACATGATTCTGCCGCTTCAGCTGGGATCCGCAGTGCCGGTCACGGCGGTGGAGGCTTGGCTCAAGGCCCTGCCGCGGCGCTTCCAGGCCCTGGGCCTGGCCTTTTCTCCGGCTGGGGCCGTGATGCTTGAACAGCGGCAGGAGCCGACCCTGGCGCGCCTGAGCTTCCCGGCCGACATGCCGCGCGCCGACGTGTTGCGCGCCATGGCCCGCGACCTTGCCCCGAAGGTGGATCCGGAATCGGGGCGGACCATGGTCGCGGGGCTGGCCACAATCGGCACCGAGCGCATCCTCGCCGTGGTGGGGCACCACCTGACCCTTGACGTGCTCTCTCTGGACATTCTGCATGGAGACTTGGCGAGGTTTCTGCGCGGCGAGCCCAGCGGAGAAGACTGCGGCCTGGCCACCCGGGCCGTGGAAACGCAGCGGCTTGTGGATGCGGGAGAGTTTCCGACGCGGGCGCAGGAGCTGCTCTGGGAGTCCGTCTGCGGCGCGCCCGCCGCGCGCCTGTCCGTGCCGCCCGCCGCCTTCACTGGCGCCAAGGCCGCGCAGTCCGCCCTGGCGACCATGCGGGTGCGGGTGCAGGGCTTCCGGGCCGACCTCTCGTCCTCCGTTTTCACCGACCTGCTCTCGGCCTTGGCCGTCGCCCTGCGCGGCGCGGGGCAGTGCGAGCCCATCCTTCTGACCCTGAAAAGCCACGGACGCGACACGCTGCTTCCGGGCATGGACATGAGCCGCAGCCTGGGCTGGTTCACGGCCGAGTGCCCCATGCCGCTGGCTCCGGCGGCCACCTGCGCAGAGGCGGACGAGCCCGTGCGCGCCTTTGTGCGCGACGCCTTCACCCCCCTTGCGTGCAACGCCTTCGGCTACCTGCGGGAACGCGATCCGGAGCGCTTCGCCCTGCGCTCCCAGATAGGGTTCAACTACTTCGGGGCCTTTGGCGAAAAGACCGGGGGCGACGTGCTGGCGCAGCTTTCGCTGGCGGCTCCGGGGGACATTCCGGAGATGGTGCACCCGGACTTCGAGCCGGATTGCCCCCTGGACCTGACCTCCTGGTTCGATGAGGCCGGCGACCTGTGGCTGCTGGCCTATCATGATCCCCGCGTGCTGCCCGCACCGTGGGTTTCCGGGCTGCTGGAGGGCTGGGCCGGGGCGCTGCGCACGCTGCCCGCCTACCGCCCGCCCCTTGCGGAAGATGTGCTTGCCGCAATCCGCGCGGCCTGCCAGTGCCCGGCCGAGGCCATCGAGCGGGTGGAGCTCCCGGGGCCCTGCCACGAGCCGATGCTCTACCAGCACCTTGCGGCCGACAACGGCGTCTACACGCAGCAGATCGAATTCGAGTTCAGCGGCGACATCGACGAATTCCTGCTCGTGAAGGCCTGGAACGACGTGGCCGCCCGGCACGAGAGCCTGCGTTCGCTGTTCCCCATGCCCTACAACGGAGAATTCTACCGCGTGGTTCTGCGCCAGGGCAGAACGAGCACACAGTACCACGACCTTTCGCATCTGCCGCAAGACGCCGCGCGCGCGGAGGCCGCCGCATTGCTGCTGGCCCAGCGCGGCAAGGGGTTCGACCTGGACCGGGGGCCGTTGCTGCGCGCGCAGTTCTTCCGCATCGACAGCGGCACAGTCGTGCTGAGCTGGTGCTTCCACCATCTGCTCATGGACGGATGGTGCATCGGAATATTGCTGCAGGAGCTTTCCGCCAGGTTCAACGCCCTGTCCGGCCGCCCCGCCAGGCCGCTTCCCGCGCCCTTTCCCCTTGCGGAATACGAGCGGTGGCGCTCCCGGTTCGACGAACCGGCCGCCAAAGCCTACTGGGCCTCGCTGCTGGAGGGCTTCGCCACCATGACGGGGGTGGCCAAAACGCCGGCAACGCCCGGCGGAACAGACCCGGAAACGCTGACGCTGACCCTGGATGCCGGGCTGAGCGACCGGCTTGCCGCGGCCGCCACCTCGCACGCGGTCACCCTGTCCGTCTTGCTGCAAACGCTCTGGGCGTTCGTCCTCGGCGCGGAGAACGGCGGCCAAAGAGATGTCGTGTTCGGCATCGTGGCTTCCGGGCGCCCCGCCGAGCTGACCGGCATGGACCGGGCCGTGGGGCTGTTCATCCAGACGCTGCCCCTGCGGGCGCGCTGGACCGAGGCGAGTTCCCTGGGTGAGCTGCTGGCCGACGTGAAGGAGCAAAGCCTGCAGCAGATGCGGCACGGCTATCTGCCTCTTGCGGTCATCGGCAGGAACCTGCTGGACCATCTCATGGTCTTTGAGAACTATCCCTTCGAGATGCCCTTCGGCGACGGCGGGCCACGGCTTCAGAGCGTCCGGGGCCACGAAAAGATTCCGTACCCGCTCGGCATCACGGTCATTCCCGGAGAAAAGCTGCAGCTGCGCTTCCTGTACGACCCCGCCGCCCTGGATTCCGCCCGGGTGGCCGGGCTGCAGGACAGGCTGCTCGCCGCCATGCGCGCGGCGACGCAGGACGGGCAGGTCTCCTGCCGGGAGGTGGAAGCCGCAGCCGCGGGCCCCGGCGCACCGGCCGTTTCCGCCCCGCTTGCCCCTGCGCGGCAGGACCGGAACGAGCCCCCGGCCCAGGCGGAGCCGCGGATGCCCGCAGACAGCGAGTCCGCCGTGGTGGACGTGGTCCGCGAGATATACGCCGCCGTGCTCGGCTATCCCGATCCTTCGCCCGATGCGGATTTCTTCCTGCTGGGCGGGCACAGCCTCTCCGTCATGAGCGTCATGGCGCAGGTGGGCAAGCGCCTGTCCGTCAAGCTCGGCATCGACGACGTTCTCGCCAACCCGAGCCCCCGCAAGCTCGCGGCGCGCATCCGCTCCGCCTCGGCCCCGGCGGTCCGCATTCCGCGCGTTCCGCAGGAGGGGGAGCACAAGCTCTCCGCAAGCCAGCAGCGCATCTGGTTTTTGCAGCGCCTCCACCAGGACTCCACCGTCTACCAGATACCCTTCGCCGCCCGGCTGGGCGCGCCTGTGGACAAGGGCGCGCTGCAACAGGCGCTGCTGCTGCTCGAAACCCGGCACGACGCGCTGCGGTTGCGCGTTTCCGCGCAGAAGCCGGTGCAGCGGCTCGTTCCGCCGGGCGGTTTGAAGCTTGAATGCCACGACGGCCCCTGCACGGAGCTGGAGCTTCGCCCCGCGCCGATGGCCTTCGGCTTCGACAATCCGCTGGTCCGTGTCGCACTGTTCAACGAACCGGACAACGGCCCGGTCTTGCTGTTCAGCGCGCACCATATCGTGTTCGACGGCTGGTCGGCGGAGATCTTCGTCCGCGAGCTCAACCAGGCCTATGACGCCGTGCTGCGCAAAGCCGCGCCGGCGTGGCCCGCCCTTGACCTCGACTACCTGAGCTACGCCGCGTGGGAGCGCCAGCAGGAGCCCGCCGGAATCGACGCCCTGAAGGACGCCCTGCTGCCTTTGCCGGAGCGGCTGCGCCTGCCCCTCGACTTTCCCAGGCCTGCCATGCAGAGCTTTTCCGGCGGGGTGGAGGTGTTCCGGCTGGAGCGCGGCCAGGGAGAAAGGCTGAAGGACTATGCGCGCGGCGCGGGCGTGACGTTATTCCCGGTGCTGGTGGCGCTCGTCAGCGCCTTTCTGCACCGCCACACCGGGCAGGAGGACATGCTGTTGGGCTGCCCCGCGGCCAACCGCGGGCTGGACCAAACCGGCAACATGATCGGCCTGTTCGTCAACACCCTGGTCCTCCGCACGCCAGTGCAGCCGGACCGGAACTTTGCGGAACTCGTGCGCACGGCGGACGCCGCGCTGCGGCGCGCCCTCGCTGCGTCCTGCCCCTTCGAAAAAATCATCGACGCCCTCGGCGTGGAGCGCGACCCCTCGCGCAATCCGCTGTTCGACGTGTTCGTGGCGCTGGAGGACGCAGCCTGGACGAATTACGACCAGCCGCCCCTGCGCATGCGGGCCATCGCCCTGCCCCACGACAGGAGCAAGTTCGACCTGAGCTTCTATTTCCGCGAGGTCGCGCCCGATGTTTTCGAGGTGCACCTGGAATACTGCGCCGAGCTCTTCCGCAAGGAAACCGTCCGCGACATGTGCGGACGCCTGTCGACGCTCGTGGAGGCTGTGCTCGCGCGGGACGGCGCGCCGCTGTCCGGCCTGGACATCCTTCCCGAAAGGGAGCTTGCGCGGCTGCGGAGCTTCAACGACACGGCCGCCCCCTTCGATCTGGAGCGGGATGCGGACGGCTGGTTCCTTGCACAGGCCCGCAAAACGCCCGGCCACGCAGCCATACTGGAGCCTTCCGGCCGCTCGTGCACATATGCGGCGTTCGACGCCATGGTGTCCGCCCTGGCGGAGCACCTTGCCGCGGGCGGGCTTGCCCGGGGCGATTACGCCGCGGTCTGCTTCGAACGGTCGCTGGACATGATGGCCTGCGTCTTCGCCGTGATGCGCCTGGGGGCCATCTACGTGCCCCTGGCCGCCAGCCTGCCGGAGGAGCGCCGGCGCTCCATCTTCGAGGACCTTGGCCGCTGCACGGTCATCTGCGCGCCGGAGTCCGCGGCGCTTTTCTCCGGGTGCGGGCAGCGCGTGCTCGCCCCGGACCTGCGCAACCTGCCGCAGGCGCAAGGCCCATGCGCAAAGGGCAAAGGCGGCATCGCCCCTGACGACGTGGCGTACGTCATCTTCACCTCCGGCTCCACGGGCCGGCCCAAGGGCGTGCAGATAGAGCAGCGCAGCCTGTGCAACCGGCTCTTGTGGATGCAGTCCCAGTTCCCCATCGGCGCGGACGACGTGCTGCTCCAAAAAACCACCGTGACCTTCGACGTCTCCATCTGGGAGCTGTTCTGGTGGTCGTGGTGCGGGGCCAGCCTTGCGCTGCTGGAGCCGGAGGGGGAAAAGAACCCGGCCCGCATCATCGAGACCGTCCATGCGCGCCGCGTCACGGTGGTCCACTTTGTGCCCTCCATGCTGCGGGTCTTTCTGGATCATCTGGAGGCCCGCCCGGAGGATGTCCGCAAGCTTTCCTCGCTGCGCTACGTGTTCACCAGCGGCGAGGCGCTGCCCAGGGAGCTCGTCTCCCGGTTCAACGCCCTGCTGCGCGCGGAGCTGCACAACCTATACGGCCCCACCGAGGCCACAGTGGACGTGTCCTGGCAGCCCTGCCTTGAGACGCCGTCCCACGCCGTGCCCATCGGCCGGCCGGTGGCCAACACCGGGCTGCACGTGCTCGATGCGCGGCAGGGGCAGGCGCCCATCGGCGTGGCCGGAGAGATCTGGATCAGCGGCGTGCAGGTGGCCCGGGGCTACTTGAACCGGCCAGAGCTGACGGCCCAGAATTTTGTGCCCGACCCCGCCACCCCAGGCGGGCGCATGTACCGCACCGGCGACCTGGGCCGCTGGCTGCCCGATGGCAGCATCGAATATCTCGGCAGGAACGACGACCAGGTCAAGGTCCGCGGCTACCGCATCGAGCTTGGAGAAGTGGAGGCGGCGCTGGGCCGTTGCCACGGCGTCGCCCAGGCGGTGGTCCGGGCATGCCGCATCGGCGGGCACGACGCGCTGGAGGCCTTCCTGCTGCCACGGGACGGCGCCGCCCTGTCCGTGCGCAGCATCCGGGCCGCTCTGGCCGTATTGCTGCCCGACTACATGCTTCCCGCGCTGTTCCACACCGTTGAGGAGATCCCCCTGAGCCCGTCCGGCAAGGCGGACCGCAAGCGCCTTAAGGGCGTGCCGCTCGCGCCCGATGAGCCCGCCGAACCGGGCGCGGCCGACGCGGCCGGCGGCAAGGCTGCGCAATCCGCGCTGCAGGATGCCGTGCGCGCCCTTTGGCAGCGGGTGATGCCGGAAATGGACGTGCGCGCCGCAGACCTGGGTTTTTTCGAGGCCGGGGGCAACTCGCTGCTGCTGGTGCAGCTGCACGCCCTGCTGGAGGAGCGCTGGCCGGGCGTGTTCTCGCTGGCCAGCCTGTTCTCCGAGAGCACCATCCGGGCCCAGGCGCGGTTCATCGCGCAGGCGCGGGGGCTCTCGCAGCCGCACGCCGCCGTCGCGGCTCCCAACGCCCCCGTGGCCGTCATCGGCATGGCCGTGCGCGTGGGGGACTACGAGGACACGGAGCGCTTCTGGGAGGATTTGGCCCTGGGCGCGGACAAGAACGTGCCGCTGCCGGAAAAGCGCCGGCGCGAGGTGCGGCAGATCTTCGAGGCCGTGGGCTACGCCTACGATGAATCGCGGCTGCGCGAGGCCTCGTATCTTTCCGACATCTCCTCGTTCGACCACAAGCGCTTCGGCCTCGCGCCCGGCGATGCGGCCCTGCTGGATCCCAGGCAGCGCGTGTTCCTCGAAACGGCCCTGCTGGCCCTGGACGACGCGGGCTACGGCGGCGCGGCGCTCAAGGACAAAAACGTGGGGACCTTTGTGGGCGCGAGCCCCTACCGGCTGTTCCAAGACGCGGCGACCCGGGCCTTTCCCGAGCAGTCGGAGCAGATCTACCTGCTGAACGTGCCCTCCAACGTCGTGGCGCGCTTGAGCTACCTCAAGAACTGGAGCGGTCCGGCGTCCACCGTCGACACCGCCTGCTCCTCTGTGCTCACGGCCGTGCACGAGGCCTGCGCCAGCCTGCGCCTGGGCGAAAGCTGCGTGGCCCTGGCGGGCGGAGCCCACACCATCGACCTGCCGCTCAAGGCAGACAGGACGTTCACCATCGAGGCAGCCTCCGGCCGGACGCGGACGTTCGACGCCGGCGCCGACGGCGTGGGCGCGGGCGAGGGCGCGGCGGTGTTCGTGCTCAAGCTGCTCGACCAGGCCCTGCGCGACCACGACCCCATCCACGCCGTCATCGCGGGCAGCGCGGTCAACCAGGACGGCAGGTCGTCCAGCATGGCCGCGCCCAATCCGCAGGCCCAGGCCGGGGTCATCACGCTGGCGGCGCGCAACGCCGGCGTCTCCCTGGCCGACATCAGCTTTTTCGAAGCCCACGGCACGGCCACGGTCCTCGGCGATCCGGTGGAGATCGAGGGCCTGAGCCGGGCCTTCGCCAAAGAGGGGGCGCAGGTGCTGCGCAAGGCCCCCATCGGCTCCGTGAAGGGCAACCTGGGGCACCTCGACGCCGCGGCCGGAGCCGTTGGGCTGGCCAAGGCCGTGCTGTGCCTCGAAAAGGGCTTTGTGCCGCCGCAGCCCCATTTCGAGCAGCCCAATCCGCACATTGATTTCGCCGCCGCCCCGGTGCGGGTGCCCCGGACCCTGGAGCCGCTGCCCGAGGCTGCAAGGCTGTGGCGCTGCGGCGTCAGCTCCTTCGGCCTCAGCGGGGTCAATGCGCATGTGGTCCTGGCGGAGCAGCCCCAGGCCGCCCTGCCGCCGGACGACGGCTCATGGTTCTGCGTGCCCCTTTCCGCCCCGGACGAGGCCGGACTGCGCGGCTACCGCCAGCGCCTGCGCGAGGCAGTGCGCCGCAACGGAACCTGGCCCCTGCACGCCATCGCCGCCACCCTGGCGGCGGGCAGGGAGCATCTCGAAGTCCGCACCGCCATTGTCGCGCAATCCCGGCAGCAATTGCTGGACGCCCTCGCAGGGGACTGCGTCGCATGCGCATGCGCCGACCGGCAGGGCCGCACGGACCGCGATTCCGCCGGAGCGTCGGCCGTCTGCGCCTCGCGGGCCGAGGCCGAAGCCGCGGCCGAGGGTTTTCTGAGCGGCCGGACGCTCCACTGGCCCGACGGCCGCCCCCTGCACAGGCTGCATCTGCCCGCCACGCCCTTTTCCCGCGTGCCGCTGTGGCCGCGCTTCGCCGCGCAGTATGTGGCCGGGCCAACGCAAACGCCCACGGGCGAGGTCTATCAAGTGGCCATCGACCGGCCCGACTTCTGGCCCGTTGCGGAGCACAGGCTCAACGGCGTGCCGACGCTGGTCGGCATGGCCATGCTGGACCTGATCGGCAAGACCGCGGGCCCGCTGCCGCTGCGCATCGAGAAGCTGCGCTGGCGCAGACCCGTGACGCTCGCCACGGGCAGCCGGGCCATCCTCCTCGTGCAGGAGCGCGACGGCGCGCGGTCCCTGGAGCTGCATCATTTGCAGGATGGAGCCTGGAATGTGGCGGCAAGCGCCACCGTGCGCCCCGACGCGCCACAGCCGCCCCAAGCGCTCGACCTTGCGGCCTTGCGCCAGGGGCTGCACCCCTTCGAGGCGCAGGGAGGGCCGCAGGTCGTCAGCGTCAGCGAACGCTGGCAATGCCGCGAGGGGCTCTGGATCGCGGACGGAGGCGACAGGCTGCTGGCGCAGATTGCCCTGCCGGACGCGTTCCGCCACGACCTGCATTCGTTCCGCTGGCACCCCGCCATGGCCGACGTGGCCGCGAGTCTCGCCCTGCACGGCGCGGACGGCTTCGTTCCGGCCAGCTGCGGCGAGGTGCGGCTGCACCGGCCCCTGCCCGCGCGGATCCTCGCCCACGTGACCGTCACGCACAGGCTGCAGGACATGATTTCGGCGCGCTGCGTCATCGCGGACCTTTCCGGCAACGTGCTGGTCGAGATGGACGACCTGACCTTTCTGGCGCTGCGGCAGGCCAGACCCAATTCCGCGGAGCAGGCGGCGAAGCCGTCCCCCGTGCTCTACGCCCTGGAGTGGGCTCCGGCCGATTTGCAGCATGCCCCGCCCGCGCAGAACGGCGGCATCATGCTGCTGGGACGCGGCGGCACGGGACCCGGCGAAGCGCTCGCGGCGCGCGCCAGCCTGCGGCGCGAGCTTCCGCCCCTGCCAGAGCAGCGGCAGGCCCTCGCCCAAGAGATCCTGCGCAGCGACATCCGGCACATCGTCCACCTGCCCGCGCCCGAGGACTCCGCCTGGGCGTTCCCCAGCCTGCTTCAGGAACTTTGCCGGGCCCGGCTGCGGCACCCCCTGCGCATCACCGCCGTGGGGCACGGGGCGCTGCGGGGAGACGCGCCCACGCCCGAACACGCCCTGCTGCTCGGGCCGCTCTTGTGCCTGCCGCAGGAGGAGCCGCTCATCTCCTGCGCCTACGCGGAGCTGGCCTCGCAGGGCCCCAAGGTCATGCGCGCGTTCATGGAGAGCCTGGGCCGCATCGACGGGCCGTACGCCATCGACGTGGACGGAAGCGTCCGCGTGCGGCAACTCGCCGCGCTGCCGGCCCCGGCCACTGCCGCCACCACTATCCAGCCGGACGGGTGCGTGGTGATAACCGGCGGCCTTGGCGGCATGGGGCTCACGCTGGCGCGGCAAATTGCCGCCGCAACCGGAGTGCGCGTGGCGCTGCTGCACCGCAGGGCGGCATCGCCCCCGGACATTCCCTTTGCCTGCTACCGCTGCGACGTCGCCGACGCCGCGCAGGTGGCCCGGACCCTTGCGGTCATCCGCCGGGAGATCGGCCCCATCCAGGGCGTCATCCATGCCGCCGGGGTGGAGGGCGACGGCTACCTGCTGACCAAGAGCCGGGAATCCTATGAGGCGGTGCTGGCGCCCAAGGTGGCCGGAACCTGGAACCTGCACGAGGCGACCCGCGACGACGCTCTGCGGTTCTTCGTGCTGGCGTCGTCCAGAACGTCGCTGACCGGGGCTCCGGGCCAGTGCGACTACACTGCGGCCAACGCCTTCTTGAACGCCTTCGCGCAGCATCGCCGGGGGCTCGGGCTGCCTGCCGCCGCCCTCTGCTGGAACACCTGGTCGGGAGTGGGCATGGCCGCGCGCCGCCAGGCCGACAAGGGCGGGTTCACCCTGGCCCCGGAGCAGGCCATAGGCGTGCTTGCGGCGACCCTTGCCAGCGGAAGCGAACTGGCTGTGGTCGCCATGTCCGGCGAGGATCTCGCGCCGCGCCGCCCAACTGCGCCCTACGCGCCCCCCGCGCCAAACGGGCCGCGGCAGCAAACGCCCGGCCAATCAATCGAAGCGGAATTGCTCGAAATATTCAGAGACTGCCTGGGCTACGAAACGACGCTGACCCGCGAGGACGATTTCTTCGAGCTGGGCGGCGACTCCATCGCCGGAACCCGCATCGTCAGCCGCATCGACCAGGCCCTGGGCGTCAAGGCGAGCGTCATGGATCTGCTGGAGAGCGACACGCTGGGCGGCTTCATGGACCGGGTGCTCGCGGACCGCGAAAAGGACGCGCCCGCTCGTCCGGACTTGGAGCCGGCCCCGGTGCGGGACAAGTACCCTGTCGGCCGCGAGCAGCTGTCCATCCTCTATGCGGACATGCTGGGCGAAGGACACCTCGGCTTCAACCTCCCGGCCTTCCTGAGGCTGCCGCGCGACCTGGACAAGGGGCGGCTGGAGGAGGCCATAGGCGTGCTGGTGCAGCGCCACGAGGTGCTGCGGACGACGTTCTGCGACTTCGACGCGCCGCACCCGAACATGGTCATCCACCCGTTCGCGGGGTTCCGGCTGGCGGAGTCGCGCATCGCGGACCTTTCGCACAAGGAATCCTTCATCACCCCCTTCGACCTGAAGCGGGAGGCCGGGTTCCGTGTCCGGCTGCTGGTGACGGACGCAGGCGAAAACATTCTGTTCTACGACGTCCACCACGCCCTTGCAGACGGCAGGACCATCTCCCTGCTCAACGCCGAGCTCTACCGGCTCTACCACGGGCTGCCCCTTGATCCCGTCGGCGCCCAGCAGAAGGATTTCGCCTGGCGTCAGTTCACGCGGCCCAACGCGGAAGACAGGGAGTACTGGCTGGCCCTCTTCAAGGGCGACCTGCCGAAGCTCGACCTGCCCTCGGACCATGTGCGGCCGCTGGCGCACACCAGCCGCGGCGGCATGCACGAATTCGCACTCCCGGCGCAGTTGGTGGCGGGCATGAAGCGCCTGGCCCGGCGCGAAGGCGTGACCAACTATCACATCGCGCTCACGGCCTGGAGCCTTTTGGCCCACGCCTACACCGGGCAGGACGATCTCGTCATCGCCATCACCGTGGACGGCCGCGACGAGCACCTGAACACGGCGGGCATGCTGGCCTCGCTGCTGCCCCTGCGCCTTGAAGCAAAACGCGGCACGCCCCTGCGCGCCCTGCTGAAGGACACCCAGAAGGCCAGCAACGAGGCGCTGCGCCACCGCGGGTACATCCTGAACAACCTGCTCGCCGACCTGCAGCCGCCGGCGTGCCTGGACAGGTCGCCGCTGTCCGAGGTCATCCTCTCCTACATGAACTTCGAGTTCGCCTCGGGCGAGCCGCTGCTCTTCGAGCCGCTGCACTTCGACAAACACGCCAGCAAGACGGACCTCTCCATCTTCGCCAGCGATACGGGCGAGGGCATCAGCTTCGCGCTGGAATACTACGCGGACCTGTTCAGCCATGCCGACGTGGTGCGCATGGCCGAGGACTTCACGCGCATTCTGGAGCTTATGACCACGGGCGACGCGGAGGAGCCGGTGCCCTTCACCTATTCGCCCCCGGCACGGCGCGACGTCGGCTCGGTGCGGCGCGAACTTGGCGTCGGGCTGGCCGAGGACATCCGGCGCGTGGCCGCGCGCAAGGGCGTGAGCCCGGCCTCGGTTCTGCTCGCGACCTTCGCGGCGCTGTTCAGCCGCGTCACCTCGCGGCAGCGTTTCGCGGTGGACGTTGTCCCGGCCGGGCCGGTCCGCTTCGCCGTCACCGACGACACGGAGTTCGACGACCTGCTGCGCCAGACCAGCGAACGCCTGGAGCAAGCCGAGCATGGAGCGCAGGCCGGACCGGAAGCGCAGGCCGAGGACGCCTCGACCGGCGGGCCGCTGCTGCGCGCGGCGTTCTCCTTCGCGGACGCGGCGTCTCCTTCGGCCGAGGTGCGGCTCGACGCGGCGCACGACCTCGCCTGCCGCGTGGAGCATCACGGAAGCGGCATGAGCGTGCGCCTGGATCACGACACACGGGCCCTTTCCGCCGATGCGGCCGGAAACTGGCTGGGATATTACGGAACATTCCTGAGTGGAATAGCCAAGGGGAACGACTGATGAAACTGTCCGACTTCGCCATTGACGCCCCCGGCATGGCGCTGGCCCCGGCTGCGGCGGCCTGCCGGGACGCGGTCACAATGGAGGAGATGTTCCGCGAGGCCGCCGGCCGCCGCCCGGAAGCCGTGGCCTTGAGCGACGATAGCGTGACGCTGACCTTCGGCGAGCTGGCCGAATTCTCCGCGGCCGTGGCGAACTTCATCCTATCGCGGAACTACGGCGACCAGGCGGCTGTGGGCGTTTTGTGCAAAAGAGGCGCGGCCTATATCGCGGCGGCCTTTGGCGTGCTGCGGGCCGGCGCGGTCTACCTGCCGGTGGAGCGGGAGCTTTCCCAGACCCGGCAGGAGATCATGCTGCGGCCCGTCAAGCTGATCATCACGGACCGCAAATGCCTGCGCGAAGCCGAGTACTTCCGCTACCGGAATCCGGGCATCAGCCACATCCTGTGCATCGACGCGCCGGATTGCGGCGGTTTTCTGGAAAAAGGCTCCCCCCTTGCGAGCACGGCCTACTGGGAGAGCCTGACCGAGGCCGGCAGCGACCAGGGCTGGCAAGGCTGGTTCGACGGGAAGGCGCTGCCCGAGGACGCGCTTGAGGCCATGGCGGCGGACATTCTCGCCACGACGCGGCTCGCGGAGCGTCCGCGCAGGAGGGTGCTCGACATCGGGAGCGGCTCCGGCGCTGTCGCCAGAGCCCTGGCCAAAACGGCGGAGCACTACACCACCGTGGAGCTGGCGCGCAACGAGCTGGACCGCGTGCAGTGGCTGCCTTCCCCCTGCGCGCCCAAGATGCACCAAATGGAGGCCGTGGACATCCGCTTCCTCACCAGCGAACGGTACGACCTCATCAACCTGAACGGCGTCGTGGAATATTTTCCTGGGTACAACTACCTGCGGCACGTGCTGGACCATGCCGTGCGCCTGCTTGCGGACGACGGGGTCCTCTTTGTCGGCGCGGTGCGCGATCTCGACCGCAAGGACGACTTCCGCGCGGCGCTCAAGGAACACGCGCGGCGCACCGGCGAAAACGGAGGGCTGCTCCGCCTGGATGCCGGCGCGGAGCTGTTCGTTCCCGAGCGGTTCTTTGCGGAATGGGCGGCGGAATGCGGCCTGTCCGTTGAGTTCTCCGTGTTCCGTCCAGGTCTGGAGAACCAGGAGCTCTCCCGCTATTGCCTCAATGTGGCGATACGCAAGGTCCGGCGCCCCGCAACGCCCGGAGCGCAAACCCGCTTCGGCATCGCCGACGCGCGGGCGCTGCCCCAGCGGCCCCTGCCCGCGTGCGGACCGCGGCAGGCAGCGTATATCGTCTATACCAGCGGCTCCACGGGAATGCCCAAGGGCGTCGTGGTCGAGCACCGCAACCTGCTGCACATCATCCGCGCGCTGCGCGCTTTTTCCGATGGCTGCCGGAGCGTGGCCCTGGTGGCGCCGCTCTCCTTCGACGCCTCCATACAGCAGATCGCCGTGTCGCTGTTTTGCGGCAAGCCCCTGCACATCATGTCCGACGCGGGCCGCAAGAGCCCGGAGCAGTTCTGCGAAAGCGTGCGCAGGCACGCCATCGACCTGTGCGACATGACGCCGGCGTTCTTCAACGTGCTGGTGGACCATCTGTTCGAGCGCAGGCTCGCGCTGCCCGTTGCGCGGATTCTGCTCGCGGGCGAGGTGCTGCGCCCCGACACCATCCGCAAGTTCTACTCCATTCCCGGCAACGGGCAGGTGGTGCTGTTCAACGTGTACGGCCCCACGGAATGCACGGTGGACACCAGCGCGTTCCGCATCGATTACGGCAACCACGCCGCATTCTCCGCCTATCCCATCGGCGCCCCCCTTGAAGGCGCCGTCGTCACCATCCGCGGCAAAAAAGGCGAAGCGCTGCCGGACGGCGACACCGGCGAGCTGTGGATTTCCGGCAACGGGGTCTCGCGCGGGTACCTCAACGGAGAAAGCCCCGGCGCCTTCGTCGAGGCGGACGGAAGGCCCTGTTACAGGACCGGCGACTACGGCCACGCGCAAGACGGCCTGCTGTTCTACTCCGGCCGCGAGGACCAGCAGGTCAAGATCCGCGGCAACCGCGTGGAGCTGGGCGAGGTGGAGAACGTCATAGCGGGATTCCCCGGGGTGCGGCAGGTGGTCGTCGTCGCGGACACCTTCCGCGCCGAGGAAGGCAAGAGCCTGGCGGCATACGTGGTCGGCAATGTCGAAGCGGGCCAGCTGCGCAGCTACCTTGAGCAACTGCTGCCCTCGTACTGCGTGCCCGCCTATTACGTGCCCATGGTGGAGCTGCCCTTCTCCATCAACAGAAAGGTGGACAAGAAGGCCCTGCCTTCCCCCCTGGCCGACAAGCGGGCCACCGGAGGGAGCAGGCTGGCCGGCCCCCTGGAGGAGCAGCTGGCCGGAATGTGGAAGCGTCTGCTCGGGTTCGAGACGCAGGACGCCGATGCCAGCTTCTTCCATCTGGGCGGCAACAGCATCATGGCCATCCGCCTCGCCGCCATGATCGAAAAGCAGTTCGGGGCGCACATAGCCGTCACCGAGCTGTTCGCGCATCCGAGCATAGCCGGGCTGGCCGGGCTGCTCGCCGGAAAAAAGAACACGCATTCAGGCCCGGTGATCAGGCTGTGCCAGTGCCAAGGGGGCCGCACCGTCTTTTTGTTCCATCCCGTGGGCGGCAGCGTGTTCTGCTACAGTCAGCTGGCCCAAATGCTTTCGCAGTCCTGCACGGTGTATGCGGTGGAGGCGGCTGGCTTCCAGCCGGAGCGCACGGCGCTCAACACCGAACTCCACCAGGTGGAGGACCTGGCCGAATACTATCTGGGAGAGATCCTCAAAGTCGCGACCGAGGACGTGGTCTTCGGCGGGTGGAGCTTCGGCGGGCTGCTGGCATACGAGACCGCCTGCCGCTACGCGGCCATGGGCAAGCGGCCGGGCGGCGTGCTGATTCTGGATTCCGTCGCCGACAACAGCAGGGCCAAGAAGATGGCGACCCAGGATGAAATCAGCCTGCTCAAGAGCATTTTGGGCGATGTTTTCGACGCGAAGACGCTGTCGTCGCTGCCCCGCGCGCAGAAGCTGACGTATCTCATCCAGTGCGGCGCGCGCGCAGGGATGCTGCCCTCCGGGTTCACCCCCGCGCAAATGGACAGCCTGCTGCGGACTTACCGCTGCAACGCCATCGCCGCGGCGCGCTACGACCACCCCACGCCCTCCGACATGAAGATTCTGCTGGTGCGGGCGCTGGACTTCGCGAGCAACCCGCAGATCATTCCGGATGACGACTACCAGGGCTGGAGCCGTTTTCTCAAGCCGGAAAACATCACCCTGCATTGGACAGAAGGAACGCACCAGGGCATGCTTTCTCCGGGTCTTGTCGGCAATGTCGCAAAACATATACAGGAGTACCTCAAAAGTGCGTAACAACCTGCGTTCTATAATTTTCTTCTTGCTCGCACTTTCCGTATTCCTGGCGCCGGAGGGCGCCCAAGCCCGCTTTGACGCGGCAAGGGCGCGCCAGATCATTACGGAGCTGGGCGCCAAGGCCGCGGCCGACCCCGAAGTTCCCGGCCTGTCCATCGCCGTGCTGCAAAAGGGTGGCGACGAGCCTGTGACGGCGGCCTTCGGCACGGCATGCATTGAAAACGCCACGCCCATGACCGCCGGAACCAGATTCAAGATAGGGTCGGTGACCAAGGTCTTCACCGCCGCGCTCATCCACCGCTATATCGAGGACGGCAAGATCGCCTACGACACGCCCATCGCGCGGTTCTTTCCCGGATTCCCCAATGGCGGGGCCATCACTGTGCGCAACCTGCTGGAGCACAGCTCCGGCATAGTGGACATGCTGAGCCTTGCCGCCGTGCGCGACAACATGGCCAAGAACTGGAACCAGGAAATCCTCATCGCCATGGCCGGAGAGCAGCCCCTGCAATTCCGGCCCGGCACGCAGCAGGCCTATTCCAACACCGGCTTTCTCATGCTGGCCGTCATCTGCGAAAGGCTCTCCGGCCAAAGCTACGATACGCTGGTGCGAAGCACGTTTACGGAAAAGCTGAAAATGACGTCTCTACTTGCGGGCAACGACCAAACCGTGGTGCCTCAGCTTTCCTGCGGGTACACCAACGCGGCGGGAAGGGGCTTCGACCTGCCCATGATGGCCAGCCTGGCCGTGGCCAAGGGCACGGGGAACCTGGAGGCCGCGCCCAGCGATGTGGTGCGGCTGGTCAACCTGGACCGCGTGCTGAAGAAGAGCGTTCTTGAGAGTGCAGCGCTTGAGCCCCTTGTGCTGCCGGGCGGGTGGAAAGCCCCCGCGGGCAGCGCGAAGAACGACCTCAGCGTCAGCCTGCTCGATGGCTGCGAGCTGTTCGCGTTCCATGCCCCGGAGATCACGCTGGTGGGCAAGCGTGGATCGTTTCCCGGCTTCGGGACCGTGTATTTCTATGACCGCCAGACGAAAATCGCCGTGGCCATCAGCGTCAACAACGAGAGGTCCTCCCCCCGCATCATCACCCTTGGGGCGGACATTCTGAACGCGCTGCGCAACGGGCGCGCCGCGCACAAGTGATGTGCTTCATTGACCCCAGGTGGCTATTCGCCTAAGTTGCATGGATTCGCTACCTTGCGTTATTTTTTCCGCCGGGCCGGCCGTTGCCGCCCGGTGATCGGAACGTCGCCAACCGCCCCGAAACCTTCCTAGGACACGGCATGAACTTGCAGGATTCACGCTTCATCACGCTGCTGCGCCAACAGGCCGGGCCGGAAGGCAGGAAACTCATGCTCGCCTGTCTGGGGGCCGGCATCGCCCAAGGGCTTACGGTATTCAGCGTGCTTTCCGGCATAGACGAGCTCTCCGGCGACGGCGTTTCGTTCCGCACGTTCCTGCTCTTCGTGCTGTGCCTTTACGCCTTCTACCGCCTCTTCCACTACATCACGGGCAAGGCCGCCCTGCTGGCCCTGCGCGGCGTCATGGAAAAGCGCATCCGCCTGGCCGCCAAGCTGCGCGGCATCCCCATGGAGCGCTTCGGCCGGATGCGCACCGAGCGCACCCAGGCCCTGCTGCTCGACGGGCAGGAGATGGTGGTCGAAGCCGCGCGCATGCTCATGGCCGCTGCGGCCAATTCGGTGATGATGGTGGTGGCCGTGGGCCGCATGTTCGCCACGTCCTTCGCCGGAACCTGCGGGGTTCTGCTGGTCATGGCCGCCGGGCTCGGCACCTTCCTTTGGATCGTGCGCAGCGTCAACAGCCTCATTCTGCCGGCCCGGCAGGCGGAGATGGAGTTCGCCTCAGACCTGCGCGATCTGCAAGAGGGCTTCCAGCACCTGAAGCTGCACCTGGGCAAGACGGTGGACCTGTTTCAGCGCTGGCTGCTGCCGGGACTGGCCAGGGCCTCCGCCGCGCGCGACGCCACGGAACAGCGGCACGCCCTGGGAATATCCTTTTTCGCGGTGTTCCACCTGCTCATTCTCGGGCTCATCCTGTTCCTCATGCCGCGGCTTTTGTCCGTGGATTCAAAGTCCGTCACCACCCTCTTGGTGCTGGTCATGTTCTGCCTAAGCCCCATGATGAGCCTGGTGGGGTTTGTGCCCATGCTGAGCAAGGTGGAGATGAACCTCGGCGAGCTGGACGCCCTGGAGCAGGAGCTGGACGAGGGCGTCGAACCCTGCGAGAGCGGCCATGTGGCGACCCTGTGGGAGGGGCCGGAGCTGCCGGCTGTTGCTTTCGAAAGTCTGCGCCTGCGCGACGTGCGCTTCGAGTACCGCGAAGAATCCGGCGCCCCGCTCTTTGCCGTGGACATACCGGAATTCGACCTCAAGCGCGGCGAGATCGTGTTCCTGTGCGGTGGCAACGGCTCGGGAAAGACCACCTTCATGCGCGTGCTCTGCGGCCTTTACGCGCCGCAAACCGGCGAAATCGCCGTCAACGGCGCCCCCTTGGGCGAGTTCGGCCAGGAGGCATACCGCAACATGTTTTCCGTCGTCCCGGCGGATTTCCACCTGTTCCAGCATGCCCTCGGCCTGCGCAGCGGGCCGCAGCGTGTGCAGGAGCTGCTGAACCAGATGCGGCTTCAGGGCAAGGTGGGCATTACGGAGGACGGCTCCTTCTCCACCCGGAACCTTTCGGCCGGGCAGCGCAAGCGCCTGGCCCTGGTCTGCGCCCTGCTCGAAGACAGGGACGTCTGCCTGTTCGACGAGGTCGCCGCGGACTTCGACCCCGAGTTCCGGCGCCATTTTTATGAGGAAATGCTCCCCCTGCTGCGCGACCAGGGCAAGACGATCCTCGCTGTCTCGCACGACGACAGATACTTCTCCTGCGCAGACAGGGTCATCCACATGGCCGACGGCACTTTCGCTTCGGCCGGGTCCGCGCAGACGGCCGGCTGACCCTTTGCCCGGCCTCTGCGGAACAGGCCAGGCACGGTGTTCCGTGGCGCCGCCAGCTTTGCCGATGCCCGCGGCAGCCCGCCCGCTGGACGAAAGAGGCGAAACGATTCCGGGCGGATGCGCGCGCCAAGGCCCTCTGTCTTGCCGCACGGGCCTCCGCCGGGACGGCCACAAGCGGCACACGCGCAACGCGGGAATCAGGACCGGGAATCTTCTGGAACCCCGACGCCTGGTTACAAGGACACTTCAGCGTCGACTTACTTCTTGACGCATAGTGCGTAAGGACGTAACGCATAGCCTTAACGTGCTTATTAACAGGCATTTATTCATTGCAGAGACCGCCGCTCGCAACCCACTGAGGAGGCAACGTGAACGCCATCGAGGGATCTCCTGAGACCACACAGAATGTCACCGCCGAGACGCTTGAGCAGGAAGCCCCTCTCGTTTCTCAAGAAGAGATCGACCTGCTCATCCGCAAACGCGTCTATGGAGCCATGGCGCTTGGACTGGCCCCCGTTGCCGTGCTGGACCTTGTCGGCCTGTTCGGCATTCAGGTCGAAATGGTGAACGCCCTGGCAAAGAAATACGACGTCGCCTTCAGCAAGGACAAAACCCAAAACCTCATCGGCTCGCTTCTGGGCAGCGCGTTGCCCGTGGCCCTGGGGCCCGCCGCCTTCAGCCTGCTCAAGGCCATTCCGCTCATCGGAATGACGGCTGGCGCCGCCACCATGTGCATCATGGGCGGAGCCTCCACCTATGCGGTCGGCCGCGTGTTCAGCCGCCACTTCGCCTCCGGGGGCACCCTGTTGAACATGGAAGCGGCAAAGCTCAAGGACAGCTTCCGCGCGCATTACAACGAGGGCAAGGAATACGTGAAGAATCTGCGCAAGAAGTCGCCCGAGGCGAAAGACGCCGCAGCCGACGCGCCGCAGGACACGGCTGCCGCGCCGAGCGCGAACTAGCTGCCAAGCACGCCATACCGGGGAGATGCATTGTTCCGCCGCTTTTTTCACGATCGAATGCTGACGCATGGCGGCGCGGTCGTGTTTTGGCGTGCGCTGATGTTCTGCCTCGGCCTGGCCGCGGCAGCGGGCGCGGGCAACGCGTGGGCGTGGCCCCCGCTGCACAAGTCCTCGTCGACGCCGCACATCGACGCGGCGCTGGAAAGCTACGCGCTGGTCGGCAAGGTCAAGCCGTCACGCATCGGCGCCGAGGACTTCCGCAAGGTCATACGCTCCAGGGTGCAATGCTACGAACAGGTGACCACCCCGCTTGAACGCAAGAAGCCGTGCAACATCACCTACGTCGAGGCGATCATCCACGCCGCTCGGAAGAACATCAAATCCGTTCCGGAAATGGGCCTGTTCGTCCGAGAGGTGCAGTACTGCCCCATCATGTACAACATGTGCATAGGCGAAATGAATTCGCAGGACTATTGCATCGACTACGAACGCCGGTGCATCGACAAGACGTTGGACAAATACTGGAGAGGTTCGCCTGAAAATGTCACCCGGGACTGAGCCGAAGCCGGCCGGCGCCATGCGCAGCCGCACTAGGGAATGGTTCGCCCAAAGGCGCACCGGACTCCTCGCCTATGTGCTGGGACTGGCGATCCTCATCATTCTTCTGTGGCCGTACATGGTCATCACCATCCAGTCCGGGCAGATCGGCGTGAAATACTCGCCGCTGTCCGGCGGCACGGTGATGGACAAGACCTACCGCGAGGGGCTGCACCTGCTCTTTCCCTGGGACACCATGTACAGCTACGACACGCGCCTGCAGCACGACGACATCGACATTCCCGTGCTCAGCCGCGGCGGGCTTTCCGTGGACATGAAGGTCTCGGTCTACTTTTCGCCCATCGCCGCGCGCTTGGCCGAACTGCACCAGGACATAGGCCCCGACTACAAAGACATCCTCATCCGGCCCATCGTGTCCTCGGCCATCCGCAACACTGTCGGCAGCTACTGGCCCGAAGACCTCTACACCACGGCGCCGCTCAAGCTGCAGGACGAACTCATGGTGCAGGCCGTGGAGCAGATGGCCAGAAAGCCCGTCATCATCGACAGCATCGTGGTGCGGGGCATGTCGCTGCCGGACCAGGTGAACCAGGCCATCGACCTCAAATTTTCCGCGGAGCAGGAATACCTGCGCTACAAGTACGTGTTGCTCAAGGCCGGCGAGCAGATGAAGGAAAGCTACATCCGCGCCGAAAGCATCCGGATGTTCCAGAACATCGTCAACGGCGGCATGACCGACGCCTACCTGCGCTGGGCCGGCATCGAGGCCACCAAGGCCCTGGCCGCCTCGAACAACTCCAAGTTCGTCATCATGGGCGGCCGCGACGGCCTGCCGGTGATTCTGAACACGGACTCGGACAATTCCAAGGGGCAGCAGGGCAAGCAAAGCCGCGCCCCGCAGGAAGACCTCAAGACCTTTTCGAGCCATGACCGCACAAAGGCCTCTTCCCGGGGCACTATGGACATGCCCGACTGGCAGGCCCTCAAGTCCCGCTACGAGGACATTCAGAACGCGGTCCGCAAGTTCAATCCGCTCGTGAAGGAAAAAGCCGGGGGCGCGGACGCCGCCGAGAACCAGCAGGCTCAGGAGGCGCAATGAACCTGACGCTCATCCTCATCATCGCCCTTTCCAGCCTCGTCATAGGATTCTTTGGCCGCCGGAAAAGGCTCGGGTTCTGGGGATTCTTCTTCGCCAGCCTTCTGCTCACGCCGGTGTTCGGGCTGCTGCTGCTGGTTGTCGCCGGCCCGGGCAAATGCGCCGTGCAGCGGCAGTGACCCGCCCAGCCGCGCGGCGGGACCTCTCCATAGCCGAAGCCTCGGCATAGCAGTACCCGCCTTGCGGGCCCTTGCCGTACGCACAGTGAGGCCGGTGCCCTGCTGTCCGCACCATGCGTGCCGTTAGCCTGTTATCCGCACCTCATGCGGACCGCTAGCCCCTTTGCGCGGTCAGCGGCCCTTGCGCACCGTGTCCAGGCTGAGATCGCGCGAGACGATGACGTCCGCGCTCACAAGCACGTCCGGGTTCAGGTCGTGCCCCATCATGCGCGCCGTCTTGAGATTGAGGGAGAGGCCCATGGCGTTGGGCATGGTCATTTTGAGCTTGCGGGGCTGCGTGCCCTGGAAGATTTTGATGAGCTGCGAGGCGTGGAACTTGCCCAGCGGCTTCAGCTCAAAGTCGCATGTGCCCATGAGCGCGCCAAGCTGCACAAGGGGAGTGCCCGTGCGGGAGAAGGTGGCGACCTTGTGCTCCCGAAGATAGTCGAGCAGCGGGCGCGGATCGCCAACGGTCCAGTCGAAGCACGGGATGTCGGGCAGGTACACGGCATCGGCGCCGCTGTTCACCAGCCACTCCAGCCCGTCCTTGCACGCGCGGACGTTCGCTCCGGTTTGCAGATGCGGGTATTCGATCAGGCGCGCGCCTTTTTCGCGGACCACGTCGCGGGCGTCCTCAAGGCTGGTGTAGGTGCGGCCCGCCGCCGTGTCCTCATACAGCACGCCGAGCTTCTTGAAGCCGACCACGGTGTGGAACAGGCGCAGCATGGTCAGCCACTGGTCTGGCACGACGCAGGTGGTGAGGTTGTCCACGCCGGAGTCCTCGGCGCTTTTCACCACGCCGGCCCCGATGGGATCGGAAAGCGTCATGGCCACGATCGGGGTGTGGCCGTTGTTGCAGGCGAGCAGAGCCTGGGCGGCTCCGGTTCCCATGCCGATGATGAGGTCGACGTCCTTGCGCTGCATCAGCTCAATGGCCTTGCTGCGCGTTCCGGCCTTGCCCATGGTCGACCAAGAGCCGATGGCGCGCGCATCCTTGGGGAACACGACCTTGTCGCCCCAGCCCTTTTCGGCAAGGGCGTTCTGCAGGGCCGTGAGCATTTTGTCGTGCACCCAGTTGGTCCCGGCCTCCAAAATGGCGACCCGGTACACCTTGGGCTGGGAGCCGGCATGCGTTTTCCGCCCCTCGGCGAGCAAGGGCTGCGCGGCGGCAGCCAGCAGAATGGCGCACCCCAGAAGCACCCCGAGAATCCGTTTCAACCTGAGCATCATCCCTCCCTGTGCGGCGTCCGTCGCACCGCCTGGCCGGCAGCAAACGCCAACGCACGCGGTGCGCCATGAGGCTGTCCTGTTCCGCCCTGTCCTAGCAGTTTTATTGAACTTCCGCCAGGGCTGCTCCCCCCTCGCCGAGGCTTTTGCCCGAACGAAAACCGTGTTCGCCACGGAGAATGGCGAGTGCCTGGAGAGCCCCGGAACGCGGTTTTGAACGCAGCGGCCGCAGGACGACCCGGCAAGCAGACGCCGCAGCGAAACACGGCGGGGAAGCAATCCCGCACGCGGCTGCGGCGGAATCAGCCGCACAAGAAAAACCGGGAGGCCGGATTTGGGCAGGATCAGCCTGTCAGCGCTTATTCCTTGGCCTGGGCATGCGTTGTCCTCGGCTTTGCCTGCACGCAGGCGCCCTTGCCTGCGTCCGTGATGCGCCAACGCCAAGGCAGGCCGCCCGCTTCGAGCGCCATCAACGACTCCAGCTCGCGCACATTGCCGGGAAAGGCGTGGTCCGCCAAACGCGTGGCCAATGTTTTGAGCCCCTTGAGCGATTCCGCCCGGGAGGACTTGAGGCGAGAGAAATAGGCCACCAGGGCGGGGATGTCCTCCTTGCGCTCGCGCAGGGGCGGCACGTGGATGCGCCGGAAGCGTTCGAGAAAGGCGGGCAGCAAGGCTCCCGGCGCCAAGAGCCGCGCCGGGGGCGTGTTCGTGGTGCACAAAAAGCGGAGGGGACCGGCGCGCCGTGCCATTGCCGGGCAGGTCCCCTCCCCGCTCGCTTCCTTCCGGCCAGCTTCCGCCTGGCCCGTCTCCGTCTGGTCAGCTTCCTGCTGCCCCCATTCCCCATCGCCTGTTCCGGCATCCCAGTAGGCCATGAGCCGCTCCTGCACCTGCGGCGGCAAATCCCCCATCTCCTCCAGCACCAGGGTGCCTCCGGCCGCTTCCGTCACAAGCGGCTGCGGCGCATCGTCTTCCACCACACCAGGCAGGCCGAAGAGCCGCTCTAAAAGCACTTTTTCGCCAAGCCCGGCCGTGAGAAGCGGGACAAAGGGCGCGTACGGGTCGCCGCTGGCGTGGATGAAGCGGCAGAGCAGGCTCTTGCCCACGCCGGTTTCGCCGGTGAGCAGCACGGGCGCGGGCGAGTCGGCTATGTCGCGGCACAGGGCCACGATGGCGCGCATGGTCTCGTGGCACACCACAAGGGCCAGGTGGTCCTCCAGCGGGATGACCTCACGCTCGGTGAACCATTGGGGCAGGCTCAAAAACGGGTCGTTTTCCTCGAACACTTTTTCAGGGGCGGGGGCTTTTTTCATGGCCCGTGGATAACAAGATGCGTGCCAGACGTGAGGCGGGTGCCCGGCGGCGCGATATAACGCGCAACATGCCGAGATTGCGTTTTAAAATGTCGCACCGTGCCGGCATGCGCCAGAGCTGGCCCTTGTTGCGGGGTGATGGCGTTCCGTTTTGAAACATGACCGCTGAAGACCGCCAGCGCCATTGTGCCAGCGCCATTGTGCCAACGCCATTGTGCCAGCCCAATGTGTCAGCGCCATTGCGTCAGAGCTGTTTTGTCACGGCCGACAATCGCGCGGACCGGATTCGGCTCCGGCCGGGCACGGCACCGCCCTTCCCTCCCTGGCCAGTCCATGTACGCATTCGGCTTGAGCGGATACGCGCCCGCCAGGACAGAGCCCACGCGTGCGGCAGCCCCGGATTTCGGCTCCGGACTTCGAACCCGGCCGGTTCGGCCTAGTCCAGATTGAACTGCTTGAGCTTGCGCCAGAGGGTGGTGCGGGGCACGTCGAGGATCTGCGCGGCCAAACTTTTGTTGCGTCCCGTGGACTGCAGCACCCGGGCGATGTGCTGGCGCTCCAGCTCCTCCAGGCTCACCAGGGGGGCGCTTGGGACTTCCGGCCCGGCCGGCTGCCACAGTTCGCGGGGCAGGTCCTCCACGCCGAAGGTCTCGGCCTCGCACAAGGCGACGCCGCGCTCGATGATGTTCTCCAGCTCGCGCACGTTGCCGGGAAAGGCATAGTCCGTCAGGGCCTGCAAGGCTTGCTGGCTGGCCTCGCGCACGGCCTTGTGGAAGAGCAGGCTGTACTTGTCGATGAAGTGCCGGGCGAGCAGGGGAATATCCTCCCTGCGCTCGCTCAGAGACGGCAGGTGAATGTTCACCACGTTCAGGCGGTAGAAGAGATCCTCGCGGAACAGGCCGTCGGCCACGTCCTGTTTCAGGTCGCGGTTGGTGGCGGCAATGACCCGGATGTCCAGGTCTATGGGCCTGGTGCCGCCCACGCGCAGAATGCGCCGCTCTTGGATGACGTGCAGCAGCTTGACCTGCATGGAGGGCGGCATCTCGCCTATCTCGTCCAAAAACACCGTGCCGCCCCCGGCGGATTCGAGCAGGCCCGCGCGCGTGGCCGCGGCGCCGGTGAACGCGCCCTTTTCGTAGCCGAAGAGCTCGCTGGAGATGAGTTCTTCCGTGAAGCCGCCGCAGTTGAAGGACACGAAGGTGCGGTTCTTGCGGGGCGAAAGCTTGTGGATGGCCTTGGCCACCAGGGCCTTGCCCGTGCCGCTGGCGCCCTGGATGAGCACGTTGCAGTTCACCGGGGCTATCTTGCGCACCAGTTCGAACACGCCGCGCATGGCCGCGCTGGCCCCGATCATGGACTCCAGCCCGGTTTCCTCGCGCAGGGCCTGGCGCAGCTGGCGGTTGGCGCGGCCCAGAGCCACCTTGTCGCAGGCGGCCTTGATGAGGTTGCGGATTTCGGCCAGGCGCACGGGCTTGGCCACAAAATGATAGGCTCCGAGCTTGATGGCCTCTATGGCCGGCTCCAGCCCGCCAAAGCCCGTCACCAGCACCACTTCCGTGTCGCCGCCCATGGCCTTCACGCGCTTCAGCGCGGTCAGCCCGTCCAGGCCCGGCAGACGCAGGTCCAGCAGCACGGCGTCGAAGGCCGCTTCCGCTTGCCGCGCCAAAAAACTCTCCGCATCGCCAAAGGTCTCCACCTGGTAGCCGTCCCGCGTGAAGGCCTCGCCCAGGCGCTTGCGGGCGGCGGATTCATCGTCCACCACGGCGAGCCTAGCCTGCATGGCCTATCTCCTCCAGGGCTTCCGGCCCGGCCGGAGCCTTGGGCAAAAACACGTGGAAGGCCGTGCCCTTGCCCGGCTCGCTCTCCACCTCTATGCGCCCGCTGTGGCGTTTGATGATGGAGTAGGTGACGGCCAGACCGAGGCCCGTGCCTTTGCCCACCTCCTTGGTGGTGTAGAAGGGCTCGAAAATGTGCGGCAAGGTTTCCTTGTCGATGCCCGAGCCCGTGTCGCGCACGGTGAGGCGCACAAACTCGCCCGCGTCCTGGCCGGTGACCTCGATGGTCCCGCCCGGCGGGGTGGCGGCGATGGCGTTTTGCAGCAGGTTCAGGAACACCTGCTGCAAGTGCCGCAGTGTGCCCGAAATCAGCTCCAGGTCGTGGGGCACCTCCACGCGCATGCCCAGGCCGGAAACGAGCAGCTGGTTCTTCAGCAAGGCCAGGGTGCTTTGCACCACCACATCCGGCGCCAAAGCGCTGAAGCCCGCCTTCTCCGTGCGGGAGAAATCGAGCAGGTTGCGCACAATCTCGCCGGCGCGCTCGGCCTGGCTCAAAATATCGGTCACGACCTCGCGCCCGTCGTCGTCCATGGCCTCGCCATGGGTCTCGAGCAGACTCTCGGCGGAGATCATGATGTTGTTGATGGGGTTGTTTATCTCGTGGGCGATGCCCGCGGTCAGCGTGCCCAGGGCGGCTATCTTGCGCGCCTGCAACAGGTTCTCCTGGTTGGCGGTCAGCTCAAGGGCCATGCGGTTCAAGGCGTCCAGCAGGCCCGCCACTTCTTCGATGTGATGATGCCCACCGCTGTCCACGGGGCTGAAGTCGCCCTTGGCCACCCGCGCGGTTATCTGGCCGATCATGCCCAGGGGCTTGAGCAGGCTGTTGGCGATGACCTTGATGAGGATGGCCATGAACACCAGGAAGATGCCCAGATAGGCGAAGGGCAGCAGCGAAACCTGGAAGATTGTTTTGTGGATGCGTTCGCGCTTGGTGGCGATGAGATCCTCGGCCATGTCCACCAGGCGCTTGCCCGTGCCGCGCACATATTCCCGCTCCGGAGCCTTGGCGTCGCCGATGGCCGCGAACTCCCGCCGGTACTGGGCCAGGGTTTTCCGGAAACCGTCGAGGGCGGCCGGCCCCGCCAGGCGGCTGATGTCCTGGGCCAGACCATCCACGGCCACGTCCGCCTTGTCCAGATAGAGCATGCCCTCGCGCTGGCTTTCGCCCCCGCCGTAGATGAGCAGGTTCTTTTCGAACCGCCGGGCCTCCAGAATGGAGTTGAACAGGTCGTCGTAGCGTTCGGAGAGGTTCAGGCGCTCACGCACGGTGGCCAGGGTCCAGACATTGAGCAGGGTGAGGCCGCAAGCCACCAAAAACGCCACCAAAAAGAGCGTGAGGATCTTGCCCTTGATGGAGTTGAAGAAAACCTTGAACCGTTGCGCCGTGTCCTTCATCTGCCTCCTCCTTCGCGTCGAAGCACCTGCACCCTAATCAACGTTTCATTTTGGCACAAGGCATTTCCCTGTTCCTTGTTTCATTTCGGCACAGGAGGGTCTCGCGGGCTCATACACCAGCCGCATAAAATCAACAAAATCATCATGTTAACCACGTTTCATCATTGCGGCCCCTGATTTGCTTTGCAAGCCCCGACGGCGCGAAACGCACCCGCAACGGCGGGCCGGGCGCGCTTGATTGTCTGGTGCACGCGCGGAGCCGTTTCCGGGGATGGCTCCGGAGCGGCTCCGCGCAAGCGGGGCGGCGAACACGACCTTGCCGGCGGCGCGGACCGGCGGCGGGGCAAGAGGGATTGGGAGCGCGGGGCACAGGCCGGACGCCACGCCCCGAACCCAGGAAGGATCGGACATGAGCATACCCATGGAACTGTATCTGCCCATTGCGGGCAACAGCGTGAACATCGTGGCCGTTTTCGGCCTGGGAGGGGCGGTCGGCCTGCTCTCGGGCATATTCGGCGTTGGCGGCGGCTTCCTCATGACCCCGCTGCTGATCATGATGGGCATACCGCCAACCGTTGCCGCGGCGACCGACTCCAACCAGATCGTGGGCGCTTCCACCTCGGGCACTTTGGCGCACCTCCGGCTCGGCAACGTCGATGTGAAGATGGGCTTGCTGCTGCTGGTGGGCGGCGTGCTTGGCGGATCCGTGGGCGTCCAGGTCATCAAGCTGCTGCGGGCCATGGGCAACGCGGATTTCCTCATCAACATCACCTATGTGCTGATGCTTGGCCTGGTGGGCGGCTACATGTTCATCGAGAGCCTGCAGGCCATGCGCAAAGCCAAGGCACCGGCCAAACAGGAACCGGAGAAGCACGTCAAATCGAGCGCCTTTGCCCGCATGGTGGGCATGCTGCCCTGGCAGATGGACTTCACGCGCTCCGGCGTGCGCATGTCGCCCATCCTGCCGCTTCTGCTCGGCGGGCTGGTGGGTCTGCTGTCGGCCATCATGGGCGTTGGCGGCGGGTTCATCATGGTGCCGGTCATGGTCTATCTGCTGCGCATGCCCATGCACGTGGTGGTGGGCACCAGCCTGTTCCAAATCCTTTTCACCTGCGTCAACGTCACGGTGATGCAGGCCTCGACCAACCACACCGTCGACTTCGTGCTGGCGCTCATCCTGCTCATCGGTTCGTCCTTGGGCGCGCAGGTGGGCGCCGTGGTGGGCAAGAAGCTCGGCGGCGAGCAGCTCAAGATCCTGCTGGCCTCGCTGGTGCTCGTGATGATGTTCAAGATTCTCTACGAACTGCTTGCCAGGCCGGACGTGCTGCTGGCCTACATCGGAGGCCACTAGCATGAAGCGCGTCATCATTCTGCTCTCGTTTTTGCTGCTGGCCCTGCCGGGCGCTGCCCTGGCCGCGAACCTCGACTTCGGCGTGGCGCCGCAGGGCATCACCATCGACACCTTCTACAACGGCACGAGCGTGACCATTGAAGGCGCGGCGCCCGAGGGCGCGGACCTTGTGGTGCGCTTCTCCGGCGCGCCGGAAAAGGTCGCCATGAAGCAGAAGGGCAAGGCCTTTGGCCTGCTGTGGATGAACATGAACACCCTGCACTTTGACGGCGTGCCCAAGGTGTTTTTGGTGGAGTCCACCCTGCCCTTGAAGGATCTGGGAGCCGTCGGCCCCACCCTTGGCCTGGACGGTCTGACGGACAAGGTGGGCATAGAGCCCGCCACGGCCGACCGCGCCATGCTGCTGCCTGAGCTGGTGAAGCTGAAGAAGAGCGAAGGGCTCTACCGCGAGCGGACCGGCGCGGTGACCCTGGGCGAAAGCGCTGGCGGGCAGCGGAAGTTCAGCGCCAGGCTGGCCATCCCCTCGCGCCTTTCCCCCGGCGAGTACACGGTGGAGGTCATCGCCGTGAAGGACGGGATCATCGTGGCGCAGTCCTCCCAGCCCATGTCGGCCAAGATGATCGGCGCGCCAGCCTTCCTGGCCGACTTGGCCTTCAACCACGCCGTGTGGTACGGCGTGCTCGCCTCGATCATCGCCATCATCGCGGGCCTGGGCATCGGCCTGGTGTTCCAGAGCAAGGGGGCGCATTAGGCACACCATGGCGCTGCCGGGTCTCACGAACATCATAGCCAGGCTGTGGACCAGCCTGGCGGCCCGGCTGAGGGGCAGGCCCCCTGTGCCGTTCTCCGTGCTCTACAAGAAGTTCAAGGGCATTCTGGAGCGGCACAACGCCATCTTGGAGCTCATCGGCGACATGGGCGACAAGCTCGGCGGCGACTACATCTTCGACCGGCAGTACATTCTCGACTCGTGCGAGCGGCTGGGCGACCAGGTCTTCAAGCTCATCAGCGACCTGAACCTGCTGTGCCAGGGCAAGAACGTGGCGCTGTTCACGGCCTTCGAGCGCATTCAGCTGCGCGTGCGCGAGGAATTGGCCGGCCGCCGGGTGCTCAGCCGCACGGACCACATCCTGCCCCTGTCCGAGCTGACCCACGACCTTGCGGACGAGGGCGGCAACAAAATGGCCAGCCTGGGCGACATCAAGAACATCCTCGGCTTCAACACCCCGGACGGTTTCGTCATCACCGCCGGGGCCTATTTCGAAACCATGACCCGTGCGGAGCTGCGCAAGCCCGTGGCCGAAAGCATCCGCGCCCTTTGCGCCAGCGAGGGCGAGGGGCTGGAGGAACAATCACGCACCCTGCGCCAGGCCGTCATGGACATGCCCCTGCCGCGGGAGCTTCGCCAAGCCATCGAGCATGCGGCCGGCCAGCTTTCCTCTGGCGGGCCGCAGCTCCTGGCCGTGCGCTCCAGCGCCTGGGACGAGGACAGCGAGTCGAGCTTCGCCGGAATGTACGAGACCGTGCTGGGCGTGGCCCCGGCGGACATTCTGCCCGCCTACCGCCGCGTGCTGGCCAGCCTGTTCTGCGAGGAAGCCCTGCGCTACCGCCTGCACCACGGGCTCTGCGCCGAGGAACCGGCCATGGCCGTGGGCGTCATGCCCATGGTGGACGCGCTGGTGAGCGGCGGGCTGTACACCTACGCCCCGTTGCAGGAGCAGGACCAGGCCATGGTGGTCAGCGCGGCCTGGGGGCTGGGCAAGCCCATTGTGGACGGCACCGCCGAGACCGACACCTACCTGCTGCGGCGCGAACCGCCCCACGAGCTGCTCTCCGCGGACATCGCCGACAAGACCACGCGCCTGGTGCTTGCGGCTGGCGGAGGCACCCGCACGGAGTCCGTTCCCGAGGCCGAGCGCGCCCAGCCGTGCCTGAGCGCCGCGCAGCTGGCGCTTTTGGCCAAAACGGCCATGACCCTGGAGCATTTTTTCAAGCGCCCGCTGGATGTGGAATGGGCCATGACGCCGCAGGGCGAGCTGGTGGTGCTTCAGGCCCGGCCCCTTTCCATCCGGCCCAGGGCCTGCGCCCAGACCGAAGACGCGGCCGAGGCGGTCAAGGGCGTGCCCATGCTCATTTCCGGCCGGGGCGTCACGGCCATGGGCGGCGTGTCCTCCGGCCCGGTGCACATCATGGCCGAGGGCGAGGACCTGTCCGCCTTCCCGTACGGAGCCATCCTGGTGGCGCGGCATTCCTCGCCGCGCTTCGCCAAGGTCATGCCCAAGTGCCGGGGCATCATCACGGACGTGGGCTCGGCCACGGGGCACATGGCGACCATTGCCCGCGAGCTGCGCGTGCCCACCCTGGTGCAGACCGGCAGCGCCACGCGCACCCTGCGCGAAGGACAGGAGATCACCCTCGACGCCGACCATCAGGTGGTCTACGAAGGCGTGGTGGAGGCCCTGTGCCGCTTCGAGCTAGTGCGCGAGGACGTGTTCGAGGAATCCTGGGAGTACCGCACGCTCAAGCGGGTGCTCAAGCACATCAGCCCGCTGACCCTGCTGGACCCCAAGAGCGACGCCTTCGCGCCGGAGTCGTGCCGCACCTTTCACGACATCGCCCGCTACGTGCACCAGCGCGCCGTGGACAAGCTGACCTCCCTGGCCGAGACGCACCAGGACATCCGCGAGCGGGCGCCCCGCAGGCTCGTCACCCGGCTGCCGCTGGGGCTCACGGTCATCGACGTGGAAGGCGGCCTGGACGCCGCCGCGGGCGAGGAGCCGGACGAGCGGGACATCCGCTGCCGTCCGCTCAAGGCCCTCATGGAGGGGCTCAACATCGCCGGCATGTGGGAAACAAGCCCCGTGGCCGTGGACATGGGCAGCTTCATGTCCAGCGTCACGCGCACCTTCGGGGCCGAGGCCGCCCACCCCTCGCGCATGGGGCGCAACCTGGCGGTCATCTCGCGGGAGTATTTGAACCTGCACCTGCGCCTGGGGTATCATTTCACCGTGGTGGACGCCTTTCTGGGCGGCTCGGTGAACGACAACGCCATCGCCTTCCGCTTCATGGGCGGGGTGACGGACCTGACCAGGCGCTCGCGCCGGGCCGCGCTGGTGGCGGCCATACTGGAGCGCTCCGACTTTCTGGTGGAGGTCAAGGGCGACATGGTCACGGGGCGCATCAAGAAGCACCCCACGCGGATCATGCTGGACAAGATGTTCCTGCTCGGTTGTCTCATCGGCTACACGCGCCAGCTCGACGCAAAGCTCGACTCCGATGCCGCCCTGAACCGGCATCTGGATATATTTCTTCAACGGATCACAGCACTAAGGGAGACGCGAGAATGACACCCGACGCCATCGAGAACCCGGCCAGCATCCCGGCAGAGGCTCCAGGCGGTGAGACGGCCCGACGCAGAACCAGCATTCTGGTGCTCGACGACGAGCCCATCGTGTGCAAGCGGCTCAAACCCTTCTTCCAGAAGGCGGGCTACGAGGTGGAGGCCTTCAACCAGCCGCTGGAGGCCCTGGCGCGCATCGAGGCCAAGCGCTTCGACGTGGTCATCACCGACCTCAAGATGGAGGGGCTGGACGGCCTGTCGTTTTTGGGCAAGGTGAAGAGCCTGCACCCGGACACGGACGTCATCCTCATCACCGGGTTCGCCACCATGGAGACGGCGCGGCAGTCCTTCCGCAAGGGCGTGTTCGACTGCGTGGCCAAGCCCTTCAAGCTGGCGGAGCTGCTGGACGGCGTGCGGCGCATTGAGAAGGAGCGGGGCCTGGCGTCCTGAACGCATTGGAAGGAGGGCCCATGGCCGACGCGCAGGGAAGCGGAATACGGCAGGACGGCATGGAACCGGGCGGAGTCCGGTTTCTCTTCCGCACGTTCAAGCGCATTCTGGGGCTGAACACACAGGTCTTGGAGCGCATGGCCCAAATGGACCGCGCCCTTGGCGGCGAGTACGTCTTCGACAAGGCCTTTCTGGAAAGCTCCGTGCGCGACGTGTGCCGCCTGACGCACCTTGTGGCCTATCACCTGAACGGCATGGCGGGCGAGACCCATGTGGCCCTGTACGACGCCTCCCTGGCGGTCAAGGACGCCCTTGAGGACATTCTGGCGGGCGGCATGGGACCATTGGCCGGCCGCAGGGTGCTGCCCTTTGCGGAGATAGGCTGGGAGCTGGAGCCGCTGGCCGGGCTTTGCAGCGTGGGCTTGGCCGTGTTGGGCCGCAAGATGGGCCTGCCCGCGCCGGACGGTTTCGCCGTGACCGTGACGGGCATGCACGACTTTTCACAGGGGCAAGCCGAGGAATCCGGCCCCGGAACCCCCCCCTCCACGCCCGGCACGCATGGCGACACGCATGACGGCGCGCATGACGGCGCGCAGAACAGCCAAGCGGCCCGCGACACAGGCGACGAGACTCTCCGCGCCGTGGAAACGCTGTTTGCCCGGCTGGGCGGTCCGCGCAGGCTGGAGATCTCCTTTGTGGCCGCGGGCGCAGCCGGAGCCGGGCGCATGCTGGGTGAAGCCCATGCGGAAACGGCCGAGGCGACCGTCCAGGCGCTGGCGCGCTTTGGCCGCGAGCACGCAGACGCCGGCCCCGTGGCCGCCTGCGTGCGGCCCCATCAAAGCGGCGTGGCCCGCGGCACGCTGCAAACCCTGGCCCACGATCCAAGCCTGCCGCCGGCCATGCTGGTCGTGGCCGAACCGCCGGAGACGGGTTTCGGCGGGCGGCCGGGCGGCTTGCACAGTCCCCCTGCAGACTCTTCGTCCGGTGCCCTTGTCAACGTTTCTCCCGGCTCCTCTTCCGCCGCGCTGTCCGACCGCTACTGGCTCGCGCGCACGGCGCCGCACATGCCCCTGCGCACCCGCGTGGCGGAAAAGCCGCTGGACGCGCAGCTGCCTGGCGGCCAGGCCCTGGATCCCTCGCACGGACGCATGCTGCGCGGCTCGGCCTGGCTGCTGCCGGAGCAGGCCGCCCTGCTGGCCCAGCTGGGTCTTGCGGCGGAGCGCGCCCTGGACGGCCCCTGCCTGATCTCCTGGGTGCTCACCGAGGAAGGCGGTCTGCTGCTCACCGGCCTCGAACCAGCGGAAGCGGCCTTTCCCGACTGGCCGGAGGATGTCTGCGACACGGCCTCGGCCTGCCCCGGCGAGGAGGATCTGCTCCTGCACGGCGGGCAGATCGCCTGCAGCGGCGTGGGGGCGGGGCCTGTCTTGTTTCTCGACGACGACACCCTGCCCGAGTCCGTGCCGCTGGGCTCCGTGGGCGTTGCCCGCGCCGCCGTTCCGGCCTTGTCGCGCATCGTGCCCCGGCTGGGCGCGCTTTTGACGGAAGTGGGCACCGCGGCCAGCCATTTGGCCACAGTGACGCGGGAGAACCGCGTGCCCGCCGTTTTCGGACTCAAGGGCGCGGCCAGCCTGGCCACAGGCGCCATGGTCACCGTGGACGCCGAACAGGCCGCCGTGTACCGGGGCGTGGCCGAAGGCCTGCTGCGCCAGGCCGCCATGCAGCGCGAACGCATGAGCGCGGAACCGGAGTTCCTGGTGCTGCGGCGGCTTTTGCGGCACATCCGCCCGCTGAACCTTGTGGACCCCACGGCGGAGAACTTCCGGCCGGAAAACTGCCGCACCTGCCACGACATCATCCACTTCGCCCATGAGCGCGCCGTGGAGCTGCTGGTCTCCATCGACCCCACGCGGCGCGGCGGCCTGGGCGCGCCCCGGCGCCTGCGCGAGGACTCACCCTTTGAGCTGCGCGTGGTCGACGTGGGCGGCGGCCTGAAGGAGAGCAGCGGGCGCAAGGGCGAAGCCGCTGGCGACGACGTGGCTCTGGCGGACATCGCCAGCCTGCCCCTGCGCGCGTTTCTGGACGGCCTGCTGCTGCGCGAGGCCCGGCGCGAAGGCCCGGCCCGCATGGCTCTCGGCGACATTTTTTCGGGCATGGGCCGCACCGGGCAGGCTCTCTCCGCCCCGGCCGGCGGCACGGGACTGAACCTGGCCCTGGCCGGACGCGACTACGCCAACATCACCCTGCGCCTGGGCTATCATTTCAGCGTGGTGGACGCGGTCGTGGCGGACAAGCCGGAGCAGACCTTCGTGTATTTCCGCTTTGCGGGCGGCTTTGCCAGCGGCGACAGGCGCGCCCGCCGGGCCGGGCTCATTCTGCGCGTGCTGGAGCGGCTGGGCTTCCGGGCCTCGCGCAAGGGCGACCTGGTGGTGGGCAAGCGCAAGATGCTGGAGCAGACCGAGGCGTTCACGACCCTGCGGCTTTTGGGCGCGCTCTCCGCCTACACGCGGCAGTTGGATGTGGAGCTGGCGGACGACGCGGACGTGGAGCGCTTCGCCGCCGGATTCCTGCATGCGGCAGGGCTGACTGGCCTTTGGAGCACCCAGGACCTGGCGGACCTGCCGGCAATGGAGCAGCGGGCTGAGCCGCACGCCCAGGGTGCGCCGCATCCAGTTGCGCTCGATCGGGAAGGGACCGACCATACACCGAGGCAGGCAACCGGGCAGACATCCAATCAGACAACCAGCCAAGTAAGTGCCCGGAGCACGCAGGGCCAGGGCACTCCAGACCAAAATGCGCCGGACCAGAACACGCAAGGCCAAAAGGAGGGCGGCGCATGAACCTGTTCGCCCGTCTTGTCCAAATCTGGCGCAACCGCGGCAAACGCCGCCAAGAGGCCGCCCTCGACTGGATCAAGGCCCGCTACCATGTCTTCCGTGTGCTGCTGGCCAACAATGAGCGCGCCTTGGAAGCATTGGCCGAGGCCGACCGGCTGCTGTGCGAAAACGAACCCTCCCGCCTGCCCGCGACCATGACGGACCTGCGCGACACGGTGCTGGAGCTTGTCGACGGCCTGAACCGGCTCACCGGCAACGCGCACGCCGGGCTGTACTCCCGGCTGGGGCAGATCGAACGCGCTTTGGACGCCGCCCTTGAAGGCTATGCCAACGCGCCGCGCCGCAAGTGGCTCACACTCGAGGAGGTGCGCCCGGACATGCGCGAGCAGGCCGGAGGCAAGGCCCAGCCCCTGGGCGGACTCTTGCGCGCCGGGCTGCCCGTGCCCGCGGGCGTGTGCCTGACGCGACGTTTTTGCCGCGAGTATCTGCGCCGGGCCCGGCTGGAGGAACGCCTCAACGCCATCCTGCGCGAGGCTGCGGGTTCACGGACCGCTGGCGCACAGGCGGAAGGCGGCCCGGACCTGAACGCCCTGGCCGCGCGGGCGAGGACCATGATCGCCGCATCCGAACCGGACGCCGAGGCCGCGGCGGAACTGCGCGCCGCCTGGGACCATTTGGCCGCGGACGCGCCCTTGGGTGTTTCCGTGCGCAGCAGCGCGTCCTCCGAGGACGGCGGCGAGCATTCCTACGCCGGCCAGTATGCCAGCGTGCTCGGCGTGCGCAGCCAGGAAGCCTTTGTCGAGGCCTTCAAGACCGTGCTCGCCAGCGCTTTTTCCGCGCGGGCCCTGGCCTACCGCGCGCGCGCCAACCGCAGCGGCGCAGGGACCGCGGGCGAGGGGCTGGACATGGCCGTGCTGTGCCAGCGCATGGTCGACGCGCGGACATCGGGCGTGCTGTTCACGGTCGATCCCACGCAGCCCGGCGCAGGGCGCATGCTGCTCACCGCCGTGCCGGGGCTGGGCACCCAGGCCGTTTCCGGCCGGGCTCCGGCGGATGTGTTCCGCCCCGGCCGCGACCCGCGCGGAGAGGACATCGCCAACACTCCGGCGGAAATCGCCGACAAGACCGTGCGCGAGGAGCAGGCCCCGGAGGGCGGGCTTATGCTGGTGGAGGTGCACGGGCCGGAGCGCGCGGCGCCGCTGTTGACACCCGCCGAAATTGCGACCCTGCGCGACCACGCCCTGCGCATCGAAGCCCTGGCGGGCCAGCCGCAGGATATTGAGTGGAGCGTCGACCGCGAGGGGCGGGTCTGGATTCTGCAAGCCCGCCCTGCCCGGCTGGCGCGCCCGGCCACACCGAACCCCAGCCGTATTTCCGAAAAGGCTTCTGGCCCGATTGCTGGCCTCGCTTCTGGCCCGGCCGCTGTCCCCTCGTCTGGCTCCGTTGCCGAGAAGACCGCAGGAAAGGTCACGGGACAGGCCGCAGGACAACCCTCTGAGCAGGCGGGCGGTCAGGTCGGAGGCCCACACAGCGGCCAGGCGGCAAACCAAATCGCCTCCGTCAGCCACACCGCCAGGGATTCGTCTGGAGCTGGCGGCGCGGTGCTGCTTTCCGGCGGGGTCGGCGCCTCGCCCGGCAAGGCCGCGGGGCGGCTGGCCGTGGTGCGCTCCCGCGCGGACCTGGACGCCGCGGCCACGGCTGCCCGGCCCGTGGTGTTGGCCCTGCATCAAAGCCTGGTGGACGCGGCCTCGCTGGTGCCGGAGGCCGCCGCTCTCCTGGTGGACATGGGCAACCCCCTGGACCATCTGGCCGGGCTCGCGCGCGAGCTGGGCATCCCCATGATAACCGGCCTGGGCGCGGCCACGGACCTTGCGCCCGGCAGCTGGGTGCTGGCCGACGCCGACCAGGGGCTGGTGCGCGCCGTGGACCCGCTTTTGTGGCAAAATGCGCCGCGCCCCGCGCCCCGCCCGCCCCGCGCGCAGGACGCCGCCGCCCGCGCCGTGCGCGACCTGGTGCTGGCGCTCAACCTCACCGATGCCTACGGCCCGACCTTCTCCATCCTTGAGGCCAAAAGCCTGCACGATTTGGTGCGCTACACCCACGAAAAGGCGGTCATGGCCTTGTTTGAGGCGGGCGACGCCGTAACCGAGGAGACCTTCTCCCTGGTGCACCGCTTGAAGGACCCGGCCGGACTGATCTTCCTCATCATCGACCTGGGCGGCGGGCTCGCGCCCGGACGCCCCACGGAGATCGTGCCGGCGGACATTCTGAGCGCGCCCTTGAGCGCCCTGTGCCGCGGCATGTCCGCGCCGGACCTGCGCTGGGGCGCGCCGCCGCCCATCGCCGGACTTTCCGGGCTCATGTCGCGGGGCTTTCTGGACGCCCGCAGCGAGCGGCCCGTGGGCAACCCCAACTACGCCCTGGTGGCGCGCGATTATCTGAACCTGAACGCGCGCGTGGACTACCATTTTGTGCTGGTGGACTGCGTGTGCGGCGCGAACCCGCGCGAAAACGCCGTGCGCTTCCGCTTCAAGGGCGGCGGCACGGCGCGCGTTCAGCGCGAGCGCCGGGCCGTGTTCGTGGAGGAGGTGCTGCGGCGTGAGGAGTTCTTCACCACCCGCCAGGGCGACATGGTCACGGGCGTGCTGAACGAGGGCTCACGCGAGACCATGCTGGCCAAGCTGGAGATGCTGGGCCGCTTCATCGGCTTCAGCCGCCTGCTCGACGCCGTCATGGTCACCGACGAGATGCCGGGCCGCGTGGCCGAGGCGTTCCTCACGGGCGATTACGGTCTGGACGGTCTGACCGTGGATGTTTCCGGCAGGAAGTGAGCGCGTTGTTCAGGCGTGATGAAAACGCACGTCCGGCAGTTCGACCGCCGTCAGCGCCCGGCCCACACCCGTGTCCACGCCGATGAGCCCCGGGGCCGCAAGGGGCGTTTCCAGCGGCACGTGGCCAAAGACGAGGGTCTTGCCGCTGGCCGCCCAGCCTGCCGCGTCCACACGCCTGCCGGAAAGCAGGCCGTCCAGGGCAAAGTCGTCGGCCTGGTCCGGGTCCAGGCCATAAGGAATCGGCGAATGGCAGAAGACGTGGCTTCCGGCGCTGAACCAGCGGGTCAGCCCGGCGAAGAAATCGCGGTGCGCTTGCGGCATGAAGCCTATGCCGCAGACTCCGGGTGAAACGCCGTAACTGTCGAGGGTGGCCTGAAAGCCCAGGGCGCGCATCTCGCGCAGGTCGTCCGGTGAACAGGAGATTTCAAAGCGTTTGAGGGCGGCCTCGTGGTTGCCCATGAGGAAGACCGTGTCCGGCCGTTTTGCCCGCAGCTCCAGAAGCGCGTCCACCACCTGGCGCGACTCCCCGCCCCGGTCGATGTAGTCGCCCAAAAACACGAGCCGGGCCTCCGGGTCCAGCGCGGTCAGACGTCCCAGCAGAGCGCGCAGCTGCGCGGCGCGCCCGTGGATGTCGCCAACGGCGAAGATGCGTTGTGTTGTCATTTGTGCTGCCGGGTTGGATTCATCGTCTGCGCGCCTTGCTCGCCGAGGCGGCTTTCGAGGGGAGGAACAGCCCCCCATATGTGTCCGCCATCGCGCGGTCAACGTATATGACGGCGGCTTGACGCGCAAGGCGCTGTTGCTTGGAACGGGTCATGGACATTGCGTCCGCGCGTTTTCCTGAGCGCGCCCTACCCTTTCCCGCAGGGGCCTGCCGCCCTTCCAAGCATCGATGGCCGGGCAATGCGTGCTCAAGAGGCTGCGGCCCTTCGGCCATGACGCGATCCCGGCCCGGCCAAGAGCACGAGGCCCGGGGAAGCAGCTTGCCTTACCCCCCCTAGGCGAACACGTCCTCCGGAAGTTCCCCAAGTCCCTCGGCCCGGCGCGCCTCGGCCAGCAGGGCCAGTGTGGCTGCCTCGCCTTCGGGGCCGATGTCGTGGCTGGCCTCGGTGACGAAGGTGGCGATGTGCCGGGCGATGACCCCGGGGTCCATCTCTTGCGCGTGCTCGCGGATGTACCGGGCGCCGGCCTCCGGGTGCAGCCGCGCGTGGGTCAGGCTCTCGCGGATGGCCGTTGTGACCGTGCGGGCGAGGTCGAGCCCAAGCGAGCGGCGCATGACGATGCAGCCCAGGGGAATGGGCAGGCCCCGGTCCTGCTCCCACCACGCGCCAAGATCCAGCAGACGGGAAAGCCCGTGCTCCGCAAAGGTGAAGCGGCCCTCGTGGATGACCACGCCCGCGGCGCACTGGCCGCTTGTCACGGCGGGCATCACTTCATCGTACACCAGCTCCACGATTTTCGGGGCAATGCCGCGCTCGCGGCACAGCAGCCCGAAGATGAGCGCCGCCGTGGTGCGGCGACCGGGAATGGCCACGGGCTTGCCGTCCAGGTCCTCCAGGCGCGTGGCGTCGCGCGTCACAAGCACCGGCCCCACGCCGCGCCCAAGGGCACCGCCCGCCCGCAACAGGCGGTATTCGTCCAGCACGGCGCCAGCCGCGGCCACGGAGACCTTGCAGATGTCCGGAGTGTGCGCGGCCGCGCTCTCGTTCAGGCGCTCCACATCGGCCAGGGTGATGTCGAGCTCCGCGCCCGGCACGCGCACCAGACCGCTGGCCAGGGCGTGGAAGATGAACGTGTCGTTGGGGCAGGGGGAATAGGCCAGGGAAAGACGAATGGCAGGGCGCATGGAAGTCCTCCGGACTTTTGTGTTGCGTATCTGGGCCGGGCGGTTGACACGCACAGGGCTGCGGCATAGGAATGACCACCCGGTCATTTCTCCGGGCAGAGTACCCGGCCAAGGCCGGAGAGGCAAGCCTCATGGACAGCCCCCGCTCCACCTTCGACAACCTGGACCCGCAGAAGCAGGCCCGCGTGCTGGACGAATCCCTGCGCGAATTCGCGGACAACAGCTACCATCAGGCCAGCGTCAACCGCATCGTGGGGCGGCTGGGCATCGCCAAAGGCTCGCTGTTCCAATACTTCGGCAGCAAGGAAGGCCTGTTCCAGCATCTGTTCGCCCGCGCCCTCGACGAAATCAAGGCCCCGCTCAAGGCCATCCGCGACGCGGACAGCGCCGAGCCCTTTCCGGAGCGCCTGCGCCGGGTCTTTGTGGCGGGCGCGGCCTTTGCCCGCTCGCATCCGCTCATTTGGCGCGTGTACCGGCGCATGACCACCCAGGACGACTTTCCCCTGCGCGAGACGCTGCTCACCAAGGTGCGCGAGGAAGCCTTGACGTACTTCCGCGAACTCATCGAGGGCGGCCAAAAACGCGGCGAGGTGCGGCCGGACGTGGACCCGCAAGCCGCGGCGTTTCTCATGGAGGCCGTGCTCGACCGGGCGCTGACGGCCCAGGACTCCGCACTTTTGGACGCGGGCTTCGGCCTCGCCTCAAATGACGAACCAACCCGCCAGCGCGGCCTCACCGCCCTGGCTGATCTCATGTGCCGGGGCCTTGCCGCCGCGGCCCACAAAGGAGACGACCATGGCCGCAACCAAGATTGATGAAAAACGCTACGCCGACCTGAGCCTGCTGGAAATCGCCCGCAAGGTGGAGGCCGGCGCGCGGCTGAGCATCGAAGACGGGCGCAAGCTTTACGCCTGCCCGGACGTCACCGCCGTGGGCGCCCTGGCGCACTTGCGGCGCACCCGGCTGCACGGCGACAAGACCTTCTACGTGGTGAACCGGCACATCAACTACACCAACGTCTGCATCAACGGCTGCGCCTTCTGCGCCTATCACCGCAACAAGGGCGAGGAAGGCGGCTTCGAACTCAGCATCGACGACGCCGTGGAGCGGCTCAAAAACGCGCCCCTGCCCCCGCGCGAGGTGCACATCGTGGGCGGCTGCCACCCGGATCTGCGCCTGTCGTTCTTTGTGGAGCTGCTGCAAAGCGTGCAGCGCGCCCTGCCGCAAGCCACCCTCAAATGCTTCACCGCGGTGGAGATCGCCCACTTTGCCGAGATCGAGGGCATCAGCACACGCGAAGTCCTCTCCACCCTGAAAGGGGCGGGCCTGGCCATGATGCCCGGCGGCGGGGCCGAGATCTTCGAGCCCAAGGTGCGCCGCCGCATCTGCCCCAAGAAGTCCACGGCCGAGGAATGGCTGCGCATCCACGGCGAGGCCCACGAGCTGGGGCTCATCACCAACTGCACCATGCTCTTTGGCCACCTGGAGAGCATTGACGACCGGCTGAACCATCTGGACATGCTGCGCAAGCGGCAGGACCAATCCCTGCAGATGGGGGCCGCGGGCTTCTCCTGCTTCGTGCCGCTCTCGTTCCAGACCGAGAACAGCGCCATCAAGGTGGAGCGGCCGCTCACCGGCGTGGACGAACTCAAGACCATCGCGGTGAGCCGACTGATGCTCGACAACATCGAGCACATCAAGTCCTACTGGGTCATGCTGACGGTGAAGCAGGCGCAGGCCGCGCTGTTCTTCGGGGCCGACGACCTGGACGGCACCGTGGTGGAGGAGAAGATCGGGCACATGGCCGGGGCCACCAGCGCCCAGGGGCAGACCAAGAGCCAGCTCGAATCCATGATCCGAGGCATGGGCCTCACCCCTGTGGAGCGCGACGCGCACTACAATCCCATCGTGTCCCCCTTGGCCGAGGGCAAGGCCGCGGCCAAGGCCTGGACCGACGCGCCCTCGCCCGCGACCTTGAGCGGCCTGCTGGACGCCGCCGCCGCAGGGTCGCGGCTGGACTTCGACACCGCCCGCGCCCTGTACCGCTACGCGGACTTCCACGCCCTGGGCCACGCCGCGCACAAGGTGCGCCTGCGCAAGCACCCGGAGCCCATGGTCACTTATGTGGTGGACCGGAACATCAACTACAGCAACGTCTGCGTCTGCGCCTGCCGCTTCTGCGCCTATTTCCGCGCCCCGGGCGACAAGGACTGCTTCGTGCTGAGCTTTGAGGAGATCGGCAAGAAGATCGAGGAGACCATCGCCCTCGGCGGCACGCAGATCCTCATGCAGGGCGGGCACCACCCGGACCTGCCGCTCTCGTGGTACGAGGACATGCTGGCCTTCATCAAGGACAACTACCCCATCCACGTGCATGCGTTCTCCCCGCCGGAGATCGTCCACTTCGCCAAGATCAGCGGGCTCACCACGGCCCAGGTCATCGCGCGTTTGCACGCGGCCGGGCTCGACTCCATTCCCGGCGGCGGCGCGGAGATTTTGGTGGACAACGTGCGGCGCAAGGTTTCGCCCAACAAGTGCCCGGCCGGGCAATGGCTGGCGGTGATGGAGGAAGCCCACGCCCAGGGCCTGCGCACCACGGCCACCATGATGTTCGGCCACGAGGAGACGCAGGACGAGCGCCTGGAGCATCTCTTCAACGTGCGCGCCAGCCAGGACCGGTCCCTCGAAAAAGGCGCGGGCTGCTTCACGGCCTTCATCCCCTGGACCTTCCAGCCCGACAACACGGCCATAAGCGCCCGGCCCCTGACCAGCGTGGAGTACCTGCGCCTGCTCGCGCTCTCGCGCCTGGTGCTGGACAACGTGGACAACGTGCAGGTGTCCTGGGTCACCATGGGCCCGAAGATCGCGCAACTTGCGCTGTACTTCGGCGGCAACGACTTCGGTTCAACCATGATCGAGGAGAACGTCGTGCGCGCGGCCGGGATCACCTTCCGGCTCTCGCGCGAGGAAATCGACACGCTGGTGCGCGCGGCGGGCTTTACGCCCCGGCAGCGGCGCATGAACTACACCCTGGTGCCGCAAAGCGCCGCGGAGGAACAGGCCTGATGAGCACCAATCCCCCCATCCGTCTGGGCCGCATCGGCTATCTCAACGTGCTGCCCCTGCACTACCCGCTGGAGCAGGGCATTCTGCACGGCGACTTCAAGCTCCTCGCCGGTCCCCCCGCCGAGCTGAACAACCGCATGGACGCAGGTGAATTGGACATCTCCGGCTGCTCGTGCATCGAGTACGCGCGCCACCCGGAAAAGTACCTCATCCTGCCCGATCTGGCCATCGGCAGCCGCGGACCGGTGCAAAGCGTGCTGCTGATCTGCCGCACGAAGCCGGAAGACTTGGACGGCGCGACCATCCTTGTGAGCGCGCAGTCGCATACCTCTGCCGCCTTGGTGGACCTGCTGCTCAAGCAGCATGTCGGCGTGACGCCGAAATACCGCACAGGCGATGCCACGGCGCTGTTGAAGGCCGGGGAAAGGCCGGCGGCCATCCTGTGCATCGGCGACGAAGCGCTCAACCTGCGCAGGCACCCGGACTATCCGCACCGCATGGACCTGGGCGAGGCTTGGCGGCAATGGACCGGCATGCCCTTCATCTTCGGCTTGTGGATAGCCAGCCGCGAGGCGGCCTGCACAAGGCGCGAGGAGGTCAAGGCCGGGGCGCGGCTGCTCATCGAGGCCAAGAAGTGGGGGCAGGGGCACCTGGACCTCATTTCGGCCGTGGCGGCCAAAGACAGCATCCTGAGCGAGGAGGAGATGCGCTCGTACTTTGCGGGGCTTGTGTATGATCTTGGGCTGGAGGAGCTGGCGGGGCTGCGTTTGTTCTACGAGCGCCTGGCCGAAGCCGGGGTGATCCCGGCCCCGCCAGAACTCGCGTTTTTGCCGCTGTAGGGCGGCTTGCGGCGTTACTCCTTGCTGGAGTTGCGCACGTGTTCGATGAAGAGTGACGCCGCGGGCAAAAGCTCGCGTCCCTGCCTCTGAATGAGGAAGAAGGAGCGCTCCAGCCGCTGGGACATGATGTCCAGGCACTGAATGTCGCCGCGGTCGATATAGTTCTGCGCGGCCAGCCGCGAAACGACGCTGACGCCAAGCCCCGCGCGCACGCACTGGATGGCAGCCTCGGTGCTCTCGGCCCAGAGGCTCACCTTGAGGTCGCCGATGGAGATGCCGGCGGCCTTGAGCAGCGTTTCCATGAAGCGCCGCGTGCCGGAGCCGCGCTCGCGCAGAATCCAGGGCCAGGCGCGCAGGTCGCGCAGGTTCTTGGGCTCCACGCGGCCCTCGCGCAGGCAGGGCGCCGCGACGAGCACGAGCTCGTCGTGCTGCAGCGGGTAGGAAACGATGCCCTGCTGTTCCGGCTGCGAGCCCACGATGCCGAGTTCGAGCCTGCCCTGCCCCACCTGACGGATGATGGAGTCCGTGTCGCCGATGGTCATATGCACGCGCAGCGAAGGATACAGCGCGAGGAAGGTCTTGAGCAGTCCCGGAAGGATGTAGTTGGCCGGGATGGTGCTGCCGCCAAGCAGCAAGTCGCCCACGACCATGTCGCGCAGAAGTCCGATCTCGGAGTTGATGCGGCCAACCTGCTGAAACACCTGCTTGGCGCCACGGTAGAGCACCTCGCCCGCCTGGGTGGCAAGCACGGTACGGCCAAGCCGGTCAAAAAGCGGCACGCCCAATTCTTCCTCAAGATTGGCCACGTGCGCGCTGATGGTCGGCTGGGAGAGCTGCAGCTCAAGCCCGGCCTTGGAAAAGCTTTTCAGTTCATAGACCTTGCAAAAGGCTTCGAGTTTTCGGAAATCCATTAACCACCTCCGATATCGGGGAGCGATAGCATTTGTGTCGCCTATAGCGCAAGAAAAAAAAAGGACGGCGAACCGTCCTTTTTTCAACTTCACTAGCGCGAACTTGCAGCGGAAAAAACCGCCGGAGTCTATTCGGCAGCCTTATCCTCGGCCTTGGGGGCGGCGGCAGGCGCTTCGACCTTCTTCTCAGCCAGCTTGGTCAGCTCGAAGATGACCATGGGGGCGCAGTCGCCGATGCGGGGCTGGGAGAGCTTCACGATGCGGGTGTAGCCGCCGACGCCGCCAGCGTAACGGGGGCCGACTTCATCAAACAGGCGCTTGACCAGCTGGTGGTTGCCAAGGACCTTGAAGGCCTGGCGACGAGCCGGAAGGTCGTCCTTGAGGGCCAGAGTGATGAGGCCGTCCACCACGCCGCGCAGTTCCTTGGCCTTGGCCTCGGTGGTGCGGATGGTTTCGTAGGTGAACACGGCACGGGCCATGTTCTTGAACATGGCGCTGCGGTGAGAGCTATTGCGGTTGAGCTTGCGCCCGGACTTGTTATGCCTCATTTCTTTCTTTCCTCTTGAGCAGTTCCTGGAATTTTTTCTCGACGACCTCGTCGGTCATGCCAAAGCGCAGGTCCATGCTCTCCAGAACGCGACGGATCTCATCCAGGGACTTGCGGCCAAAGTTCTTGGTCTTGAGCATAGCCGCCTCGGTGCGCTGCACCAGCTCGCCCACATACGTGATGTTGGCGGCCTTGAGGCAGTTGGTGGCGCGCACAGACAGCTCAAGCTCGTCAATGCTCTTGAGCAGATTGGGATTGAGGTCCATGTCGAGGTCAGCGCTCTTCTTCTTGTCCGAGGACTGCTCATCGAAGTTGATGAACACGGAGAGCTGATCCTTCAGAATCTTGGCGCTGTAGGCAACCGCGTCCTCAGGGGACAGGGAGCCGTCAGTCCAGACCTCAAGCAGAAGCTTGTCGTAGTTGGTCATCTGGCCGACGCGGGCCTGCTCCACCATGTAGGCAACTTTACGCACAGGCGAAAAGCTGGCGTCCATGACGATGAGGCCGATCTCGTCTTCCAGACCTTCGTGCATTTCGTTGGGCACATAGCCCTTGCCCATACGCACTTCGATCTCCATGCGCAGCTCGCGGTCCTCGGAGAGGGTGCAGATGTGCTGCTCGGGATTCAAGGTGCGGACGTTCTGATTCTCTTTGATGTTGGCGGCGGTCACAGGGCCTTTCTTCTTAGCCTCAAGCACCAGCTTCTGGGGCTCAACGCTCGTCATGGCCAGGCGGACCTGCTTGAGGTTGAGGATGATCTCGGTGACATCCTCAAGCACGCCCTTGATGGTGGTGAATTCGTGCTGCACGCCTTCGATGCGCACGGCGACAATGGCCGCACCCTGCAGCGAAGAAAGCAGCACGCGCCGAAGCGAGTTGCCAATGGTCGTGGCAAAACCGCGCTCCAGGGGCTCGCACACGAATTTCCCATACATATCATTTGATTTGGGATCGCGCGCGAGTTGCTCCGGCCTCACCAGCTCGGACCAATTGCGTGTATTTATAAGCTTGTCGCCGTTTTGAATAAGCATGCCTACACCTGCTTATTTGGAGTACAGTTCGACGATGAGCTGCTCATTGATCGGGAACTGGATGTCTTCCCGGGTCGGCAGAGCCTTCACAACGCCTTTGAAAGCGGCGCCGTCGCTCTCGAGCCAGGAGGGGCAGCCACGGCGGGCAATAACTTCCTGTGCCTCGGTGATAACGGGGACCTTGCGGCTCTTCTCACGCACCTCGATGGTGTCGGTGGGGCGCACGAGCAGAGACGGAACGTTCACCTTGCGGCCATTGAGCACGAAGAGCCCGTGGCGCACCATCTGGCGGGCCTGGTCGCGGGAATTGGCGAAACCAAGGCGGTAGATCACGTTGTCCAAGCGGCGCTCCAGAAGGATCAGCAGGTTGGCGCCGGTGACACCCTTCTGGGCCTCGGCGCGCTTGAAGTAATTGCGGAACTGACCTTCAAGGATGCCGTACATGCGACGCACGCGCTGCTTCTCGCGGAGCTGCACGGCGTAATCGGTGAGCTTCTTGCGCAGCTTTCCGGCAAAGCCCGGAGCGTACGGACGGCGCTCGTAGGCGCACTTGTCCGTAAAGCAGCGGTCACCTTTGAGGAAAAGCTTCTGGCCTTCACGGCGGCAGAGTCTGCATTTCGCTTCAGTATAACGAGCCAAGTTGTTCCTCCTTGGTCTTAGACGCGACGGCGCTTGGGAGGCCGGCAGCCGTTGTGCGGGATGGGGGTCACGTCGCGGATGAAGCTGACCTTGAAGCCCACGTTGTTGATGGCGCGCATGGCGGCCTCACGTCCGGAGCCGGGGCCCTTGACGAAGATGCCGACCAAACGCATACCGCAATCCTGGGCCTTGCGGGCAGCGGTTTCAGCCGCGATCTGCGCAGCAAACGGGGTGCTCTTGCGGGAGCCCTTGAAGGAGGCGCCGGCGCTGGCCCAGCTCACCACATTCCCCTTCAGGTCGGTGAAGGAGATGATGGTATTGTTGAAGCTGGCATGCACGTGGGCAAGGCCCACGGGAATGCTCTTCTTCTCTTTCTTTTTACCTGTGCGACGGGGTTTAGCCATGTCTGTCCTCGCTTCGCCCGCAGGCGATAATATCAAACATTCGGAAAAGCACGGACACCATGATTGCTCATGGCGTCCGAGAACTTGTTCCCGTGGGAGTAAACCTCACGCCTATTTGGCGGGAGACTTCTTCTTGCCCATCACCGTGCGGCGCGGTCCCTTGCGGGTGCGCGCATTGGTGTGGCTGCGCTGTCCACGCACGGGAAGCCCCTTGCGGTGGCGCAACCCACGGTAGCAGCCGATGTCCATAAGTCGTTTGATGTTCTGCGTCACGTCGCGGCGCAGGTCACCTTCGACCTTGTGGTTGGCCTCGATCTCTACGCGAATGAGGTTAACTTCCTCATTGGAGAGACCGTCGGTATTCTTAGTCCAATCGATCCCAACAGTGTCGAGAATCGAAAGCGCTGTCGTCCGGCCAATGCCGAAAATATACGTCAGCGCGATGTCCAGCCGCTTGTTTCTGGGCAGATCAACGCCAGCAATGCGAGCCACTCTTGTACCCCTCTCTGATTAACCCTGGCGCTGCTTGTGCCGGGGATCCTCGCAGATAACCCGCAAAACGCCGCGCCGACGGATGATTTTGCACTTGGGACACATCTTCTTCACGGAAGGCCGAACTTTCATGCCCTACTCCACTTTGCCCGGAGCCCTACTCTAGAGCGCCGTTCGTCACAGTATGCCCGGCCTTTTGCCAGGCGTTAACGCACATTCTTGAGACGGAGGAAAATATATGCCTTGTCAACAGAAAGCAAGCTTTTTCTACTCACTTGATGTCAAAATAACAGGGCCATCCACCGTCACCGCCACAGTATGCTCAAAATGGGCGGCCAGTTTGCGGTCTTTGGTCACCGCAGTCCAGCGATCTTCCAGAATATCCACATCATAGCTGCCCTCGGTGACCATGGGTTCGATGGCCAGGCACATGCCCGGCTTCAAAGTCACTCCAGGCAGGCCACGCGGCACGAAGTTCGGTATTTCCGGCTTCTCGTGCAGCTTGACCCCGACACCATGCCCCACGAAGCGGCGCACGATGCCGAACCCAGCATCCTCGCAGTGCTTCTGCACTGCAGCGGAGATGTCAAAGAGGTTGCCCCCGTTGCGCACCTGCTTGATGCCCAGGTCAAGGGATTCTCTGGTCACGTCCATTAGGCGCCTGGCTACCGGGCTCACCTCGCCGACAGCGAAGGTGCGCGCGGAATCGCCATGGAACCCCTGGTAAATGACGCCCATGTCCACGCTGACGATGTCTCCCTCTTTGAGCGCGCGCTCTTTGTTGGGAAACCCGTGCACGATGACTTCGTTCACGGAGCAGCATGTGGCGTACGGGAAGCCAAGGTAGCCCAGAAAAGAAGGCTTGACCTTGTATTCATCGCACATCCTGAGGGCGATTTCTTCAAAGAGCATGGTCGTGACGCCTGGCTTAACAGCCTCGCCAATTGCATCCAGTATACGCGATACGATTCGACCAGCTTCACGCATGTAACCGAGCTCTTTCTCGTTCTTGAGAAAGATGCCGCGAGCCTTTTTCACAACCTATTGCCTACCCTTAAGACGGGCCTTTCCACCGCCCATGAGGCCTTCATACTGGCGGGAGATCAGGTAAGACTCAATCTTGCCCATGAAGTCCATGGCCACACCCACCACAATAAGCAGGCTGGTGCCGCCAAAGTAGAAGGGAATGTTGAATTGGCTGATGAGAAGCATGGGCAGTACGCAGATGAGAGACATGTACAGCGCGCCCCACAAGGTGATGCGGGAAAGAACGCGGTCGATGTACTCTCTTGTCTTTGCACCGGGCCGGATGCCGGGAATGAAACCGCCCTGCTTCTGGATATTCTCCGAGATGCCCTTGGGATCGAAGAGAATGGCCGTGTAGAAGTAGGCGAAGAACAAAATGAGCGCGATGAAGGCCACATTGTAGAAGACCGACGAGGGGCTCATGTACTGCGAAATCTGCTGCAGCCACGCCACGCTGGAGAAGTTCGCCAGGGTCGCGGGGAAGAGCAGGATGCTGGAAGCGAAGATGGGAGGGATGACACCCGCCACATTGATTCGCAGGGGCAGATGCGTGGTCTGGCCGCCAACCATCTTTCGGCCGAGCATGCGCTTGGCGTAGTGGATGGGGATGCGGCGCTGGCCGCGCTCCACGAAGACGATGAACGCGAGCACTGCTCCCATGAGCACAAGGATCAGGAGGAGCACGATGAGCGAAAGCTCGCCCGCGCTGACAAGCCGGAACGTGTTCGTGAGCGCCGAAGGCAACCCGGCCACGATACCGGCGAAGATGATCATGGAGATGCCGTTGCCGATGCCCTTCTGGGTCATCTGCTCACCAAGCCACATGAGGAACACGGTGCCCGCGGTAAGGGTAACCATGGTCACCAGGCGGAAGCCCCAGCCGGAGAACAGGACCAATGACTGGCCCGTCGGGCTGGACATGCTCTCCAGGCCCACGGCGACGCCGAGACCCTGGATGCATGTGATGAGCACGGTTCCATACCGCGTGTACTGAGTGATCTTTTTGCGGCCCTCCGCGCCATCTTCCTTCGAAAGCCGCTTGAGCTCGGGGCTCACGACGGTCAAAAGCTGAAGGATGATGGACGCGGAGATGTAAGGCATGATGCCCAGTGCGAAAATGGACAGCTTTTTCAGGCCGCCGCCGGAGAACATGTCAAACAGGCCGAACAGGGTGTTCGAAGCGCTGTTGAAGAACTCGGTCAACGCATGGCTGTCCACGCCCGGCACCGGGATGTGAATCCCGAGGCGGTACACGGCCAGAAGAACGAAGGTCCAAAGGAGCTTTTTCTTCAGCTCGGGCAAGCGGGCGAGGTTTTCAACACCGGAGAGCGCCACAGCGGGTTAACCTTCCAAAGCCTTAACGGTTCCGCCGGCCTTGGTGATCTTGTCCACCGCGGCGGCGCTGAAGCGATGGGCTTCGACGCTGACTTTGGTGGTCACTTCGCCGCGAGACAGAATCTTGAGCGGCGAACCGGTCTTGCACAGCCCACGCTCGTAGATCGCCTCGATGGTGATCTCGGTGGCGTCGGGGAAGGCAGACAGCAAGTAGTCCAGGTTGATGGCGGTGTATTCCACGCGGTGGATGTTCTTGAAGCCGCGCTTGGGCAGACGGCGCGCCAGAGGCATCTGGCCGCCTTCAAACCAAGCCGGACGTCCGCCGCCGGAACGGGAGTTCTGGCCTTTGTTGCCGCGACCGGAGGTGCAGCCGGAGCCGGAACCGGGACCACGGCCAACGCGCTTGCGCTGGGCGTATTCTTCCGGAAAGGGAAACAGTTCGTGCAGTCTCATGACTTGGTCACCTCAATCAGGTGCTTCACTTTCTCGATCATTCCCGTAACGGACGGGACTTCCTCAAACGTATTTTCCTGCCGGATGCGCTTGAGGCCCATGGCGTCCAGCGTTCTGCGCTGTGCGGGCGAACAACCGATGCGGCTGCGAAGGAGTTTAACAGTATACACGGCAAACCTCGTATTTAAACCCTTACGGGTTTACTTCCTGGGGGTGGACAGCGTCTTGCCGCGCACTTCGGAAACGCTATCAGCGCTGCGCAGGGAGGCAAGGCCGCACATGGTGGCGCGAAGCACGTTGTGCGGGTTGCAGGTGCCAATCGCCTTGGTCAGGATGTCGTGGATGCCCACGGCCTCCATGACTGCGCGCACCGGGCCGCCGGCGATGATGCCGGTACCGCGGCTGGCGGGCTTCAGCATGACGCGACCAGCGCCAAAGCGTCCAAGGACCTCGTAGGGCAGCGTGCCGTCAAGCACGGGGACGACGATCATGTCCTTGCGGGCGCGGTCGGTGGCTTTGCGGATGGCTTCAGGCACTTCGTTGGCCTTGCCCAAACCGTAGCCCACCTTGCCCTGTCCGTCGCCGACGACAACCAGGCAGCTGAAGCTGAACCGGCGGCCGCCCTTGACGACCTTGGCAACGCGGTTCAAGTACACGATCTTTTCGATGAAACCGGAATCGTTCTGTTCCATGTCAACCCACCCTAGAATTTGAGGCCGCCCTCGCGGGCGCCATCGGCAAGGGCCTTGATACGGCCGTGGTAGATGTAGCCGTTGCGGTCAAACACCACGGCTTCAATATTCTTGGCTTTGGCCTTTTCGGCAATATCCTTGCCAACACTGGCCGCGCCCTCGCGGTTGGCCCGGGTAGCCTGTCCCGCACGGGACAGGATGAGCGTCGAAGAACTCGCCAGCGTGGAACCGGTCTCGTCGTCCACCAGCTGGGCGTAAATGTGCACGTTCGAACGGAAAACCACCAGACGCGGTTTCAGCTCGGTGCCGTTCACCTTCTTGCGGATGCGCAGCTTTCTGCGAGCCCGCGCTTGTTCTTTGGTCATCTTCATAGCCGCACTCCGCTATTTTTTGGAACCGGACTTGCCGGCCTTACGCCTGATGTGTTCTTCCGCGTACTTGATGCCCTTGCCCTTATACGGCTCGGGCGGGCGCACGCGACGGATCTGCGCGGCCACTTCGCCCACAAGCTGCTTGTCCATGGCGGTCAAGTTCAGCTTGTTACCGTCAACCGCCGCATCAACGCCCTGCGGCAAGGGGAACTCAACGGGATGGGAGAACCCAACCGTGAGCACCACTTTCTTGCCCTGGACAGCGACCTTGTAGCCAACGCCGATGACCTCAAGGGTCTTCGCGAAGCCCTTGGTGACACCTTCAATGCAGTTGGCGAGAAGGGTGCGGCGCAGCCCGTGCTGGCTGCAAGCCAGACGGGAATCATCCACTCGGTTGACCGTGATCTCGGAGCCTTCCACCACGTAGGTGACGCTCGGATGCACGGGGGTGGACAAGGAACCCTTGGGGCCCTTGATCTGCACGGCTTCAGCGCCGACTTTCACCTCCACCCCGGCAGGGATGGGAACAGGTTTTTTCCCGATACGAGACATGACTGACCTCTTTTACCAGATTTCACACAGAAGTTCGCCACCGATTTTCTCGGTAACGGCCTGTCCGCCCACGAGCAAGCCGCGGGAGGTGGACAGGATGCAGATCCCCAGACCATTCTGGACTTTGGGGATGTCCTCGACGCCAACGTAAACGCGGCGTCCCGGGGTGCTGACCTTCTTGAGCCCGTTGATGGCGGGCTTGCCGGAGGCATACTTGAGAGTCAGCTTGAGCGAATTTTCAGCACTCGCACAGTCAGCAATGTAGCCTTCGTTCTTCAGAATTTCGGCGATGGCCGCCTTCATCTTGGAACCAGGCATCTCCACGTTCTGGTGGAAGGCGCCATGGGCGTTGCGGATGCGCGTGAGCATGTCGGCAATGGGATCAACGACAGACATTGTCAGTACTCCTTGGACTTACCAGCTGGCTTTGCGCACGCCGGGGAGTTCGCCAGCCAGGGACTTGTTGCGGAAACAGATGCGGCAGCAGCCGTACTTGCGCAAAAACGCCCTGGAACGTCCGCAAATGGGACAGCGATTATACGCCCGGACCTTGAACTTCGGTTTGCGTTGGGCTTTCACCCTGAGACTTGTCCTGGCCAAACCGGTTTCCTCCTATTTTTTGAAAGGCATGCCAAGGAGGTCGAGCAGAAGCTTTCCTTCCTTGTCCGTCTTCGCGGTGGTGGAGATGGTGATGTTCATGCCCTTGACCTTCTCCACCTTGTCGATCTCCAGTTCGAAGAAGATCGTGTGCTCTTTAATGCCCATGGTGAAGTTGCCGCGGCCGTCAAAGCCGCGATCCGGAATGCCGCGGAAGTCGCGGACACGCGGAAGAGCGAAGGACACCAGTTTGTCATAGAAGTCCCACATGGTGTCGCCGCGCAGGGTAACACGGCAACCGACCGGCTGTCCTTCACGCAGTTTGAAAGCCGCAATGGACTTCTTCGCGCGGGTGACAACAGCCTTCTGGCCGGAAATCTTGGTCAGTTCGATCACGGCCTCGTCGATGAGCTTCGCGTTCTGGCTGGCTTCGCCCAGGCCAATGTTCAAGGAGATCTTCTCGACGCGGGGGATCTCCATGCAGCTCTTGTAGCCGAACTCTTTCTTGAGTTCAGCGACAACCCGGTCGTTGTAAATCTTTTCAAGCCGTCTCATGGCGCACACCTACTGGATGGTTTCGTTGCACTTCTTGCAGAAGCGAACTTTCTTGCCGTCCTCGTTCACCCGATAACCGATGCGGGTGGCTTTGGCGCAGGCGTTGCAGACCACGGCCACGTTCGAAACGTGGATCGGGGATTCCTTTTCCACAATCCCGCCAGGCTGATTGGCGTACGGATTGGCCTTGGTGTGACGGCTGACCTTGTTGGCGCCTTCGACCAAGATGCGGTCCTTCTTGCGAAGGATCTTGAGCACCTTGCCGATCTTGCCTTTGTCCTTGCCGGCAAGGATCATCACCTTGTCGTCTTTACGGATCTTACAGTTCATGATTCTATCCTTTCGTCCCAATACCGGAAGCCTACAGGACTTCCGGGGCCAGGGAGACGATCTTCATGAAGTTCTTCTGGCGCAGCTCGCGAGCAACGGGTCCGAAGATGCGGGTGCCCAGGGGCTCGTTGGCGTTGTTCAGAAGAACGGCGGAATTGTTGTCGAACTTGATGAAGGAGCCATCGGGGCGGCCGACTTCCTTCCTGGTGCGCACCACAACAGCCTTCATCACTGCGCCTTTCTTCACCTTGGAGTGAGGAATGGCGTCTTTAATGCTCACGACGATAATGTCGCCCACCGAGGCGTAGCGACGCTTACTGCCGCCAAGCACCTTGATGCAGCACACCAGCTTGGCGCCGGAGTTGTCGGCGACATCGAGATTGGTTTCGCTCTGGATCATGGCAGCACCTACACCGCTTTCTCAACGATTTTCGACAAATGCCAACGCTTGCGCGCGCTCATGGGGCGATGCTCCACGATGGTGACGGTGTCACCGATGCCGCAGTCGTTGTTGGGGTCATGGGCCATGAACTTCTTACGGCGACGGATGTACTTCTTGAACAGCGGGTGCTTCACGAGCGTGGCGACGCTGACGACGATCGTCTTGTCACCCTTGTCGCTCACCACAACGCCGGTCAGGATGCGCCGGTTGCTTCCGTGGATGGTATCAGCCATTGCCTTATGCTCCCAGTTCGCGCTGACGCTGGATGGTCATGATGCGCGCGATGACTTTCTTGACTGCGGGAATGCGCTGGGTGTTCTCCAGCTGCGCCGTGGCGTGCTGGAAGCGCAGGTTAAAGAGCTCCTTGCGGAACTCGGCCAGTTTCGTGGACAGCTCGGCGGCGTCCAGGGCGCGCAATTCTTTTGCGTTCATTACTCAGCCCCCTCCTTGACCACGATGACGGTCTTCACGGGCAGCTTGTGCATGGCGCGGGTAAGCGCAACCTTGGCCACCTCAAGCTCAACACCCTTCACTTCGTAAAGGATGCGGCCGGCGCGCACGGGAGCGGCCCAGCCCTCAGGAGCGCCCTTACCGGAACCCATGCGGGTTTCAGCGGGTTTCTTGGTCACCGGGTAGTCCGGGAACATGCGGATCCAGACCTTACCGCCGCGCTTGATGTGGCGCATGATGGCGATACGGGCGGCCTCGATCTGCTGGCTCGATATCTTGCCGGGCTCCAGAGTCTTCAGGGCGACATCACCGAAGGCGATGCTGCTGCCTTTGACGGCAGGCCCCTTGATCCGGCCCTTTTGCTTCTTCCGGTATTTCAGTTTCTTTGGCGCGAGCATTACTTACCTCTCTCGTCGAGAATCTCACCCTTGAAGATCCACACCCGGACGCCGATGACGCCGTAGGTGGTTTTGGCGGTGGCATAGCCGTAGTCGATATCCGCGCGCAGCGTGTGCAGGGGCACACGACCGTCACGGTACCACTCGGAGCGGGCGATTTCCGCACCGGCCAGGCGGCCGGCACAAGCGACCTTGATGCCCTCGGCCCCGAACTTGCGGGAAAGGGCAACGGTGCGCTTCATGGCGCGGCGGAAGGCCACGCGGCGCTCCAACTGGGTGGCGATGCTCTCGGCCACAAGCTGAGCCTCAACTTCGGGACGGCGGATTTCATTCACCTCGATGGTGATGTCACAGCCGAACTCTTTCTTGAGGTCCTCGCGCAGCTTCTCGATCTCGGCGCCTTTGCGGCCGATGACGATGCCCGGGCGAGCGGTGTGCAGCACAAGGCGAACCTTGCCGCCAGCGCGCTCGATCTCGATCTTGGCGAGGCCGGCGTGGAAGAGCTTCTTTTTAACGTACTTACGCAGCTGGTCGTCCTGGAGCACGAAGGCAGGATATTCCTTCTTGCTGAACCAGCGCGAAAGCCAGTTCTTATTGTATCCCAGGCGGAACCCGATCGGATGGACTTTCTGACCCATGGCGCCCCCCTACTTTTCCTTCACAATGACAGTTATGTGGCTGGTGGGCTTGTGAATCCGGTAAGCGCGGCCCATGGCGCGGGGCATAATGCGCTTCTGCGTCGGACCTTCGTTCACCATCACATTCCCGACCACGAGGGCGTCCACGTCACAGCCAGGAATCTGACCGGCGTTGGCGATAGCCGAATACAACACTTTGCTGATGAGCTGAGCCGATTTCTTGGGCGTGAACTTCAGGATGTTCAGCGCATCCTCAACGGGCTTGCCCTTGATGTTCTCCGCCACAATGCGCACCTTGCGCGGGGAAACGCGCAGATACTTGGCGATAGCTTTGGCTTCCATTGGTGAACTCCCTACTTGCCCTTGGCTTTCTTGTCCGCAGCGTGACCGAAGAAGGTGCGGGTGGGCGAAAATTCGCCCAGCTTATGCCCGACCATGTTCTCGGTGACGAACACGGGGATGAACTTCCGGCCATTGTGGACGGCAAAGGTAAGCCCGACCATTTCCGGCAGTATGGTGGACCGGCGGGACCAAGTCTTGATAACGCGGCGGTCCTTGTTCTCGGTAGAGGTCTCGATCTTCTTCTGAAGATGACCGTCCACGAAGGGACCTTTTTTGATAGATCTGGCCATGTTATACTCCTACTTCTGCCCGCGGCGCTTGACGATGAGCTTCGTGGACGACTTCTTCGGCTTGCGGGTCTTGTAACCCTTGCTCGGCATGCCCCACGGGGACACGGGATGCCGGCCGCCGGAGCTTCTGCCTTCGCCGCCGCCAAGAGGATGGTCAACGGGGTTCATGGCCACGCCGCGCACTTCCGGGCGCTTGCCCATCCAGCGGTTGCGGCCGGCCTTGCCCAGGGTGACCTTCTCGTGATGGATGTTGCCCACCTGGCCGATGGTGGCCATGCAGTGGGAAAGCACCTTGCGGACCTCGCCGGAAGGGAGGCGAAGAAGGGCGTAGGCGCCCTCTTTGGCCACCAACTGGGCGTAGGAGCCGGCAGCGCGGCAGAACTGGCCGCCACGGCCGGGGTGCAGCTCGACATTGTGGATGACCGTGCCCACGGGGATGCGGGACAGGGTCAGCGCGTTGCCGGGCTTGATGTCCGCAGTGTCGCCAGCGAGAATCTGGTCGCCCACGGAAAGGCCCAGGGGAGCCAGAATGTAACGCTTCTCGCCATCGGCGTAATGCAGAAGGGCGATGCGCGCGCTGCGGTTCGGATCGTACTCCACGAACGCGACCTTGGCCGGAATGCCGGTCTTGTCGCGACGGAAGTCGATGATGCGGTACGAACGCTTGTGCCCGCCGCCGCGGCGACGGGAAGTGATGCGACCAAAGTGGTTGCGACCGGACTTCTTCGAAAGACCAACGGTGAGGCTCGGCTCGGAGGTGCTCCGGGTGATTTCCTCAAACGTGGAAATGGTCTGGAAGCGGCGTCCAGCCGAAGTGGGTTTTACCTTGCGGATGGACATGGCTTAGACTCCCTCGAAGAACTCGATTTTGTCGCCCTCTGCCAGGGTGACGAAGGCCTTCTTGAACCCCGCAACCTTGCCGATGACCCGCCCATGGCGGAGTCGGCGAGAGGGACGCCTGCGAACGATATTGACAGCCTCCACATGGACGCCGAAAGCGGCTTCGACAGCGCGCTTGACCTCGATCTTGTTGCTGCTGGGAGCAACGATGAAGGAGACCTGATTCAGGTTTTCCTTCGCGAGGTTGGCCTTTTCCGTGATGACGGGCCGAATGATGATTTTCGTGTAGTCCATACTACTTCAACCTCTCCTGAACAGAAACAGCCGCGCTCTCGAGCATGACCAGCTTCGGGTACAACAACACATCGTATGCGTTGAGTTTGTCGGCCGGAAGCAGCTTGATGCCGGGCAGGTTGCGAGCTGAAAGAAGCAGGTTATTATCCACTTCCTTAAAAACAATCAAGGCCTTTTCCAAACCGAGGGCCTTGGCCACTTCGGCGAAACGCTTGGTCTTGATCTCCGGCAGGTCGATGCCCTTGAGCACAAGCATGTTGTCCTCGGCAAGCCGGGAGGACAGCGCCATCTTCAGAGCCAGGCGGCGCACCTTGCGGTTCACCTTGAACTCGTAGCTGCGGGGCTGGGGTCCGAAGATGACCGCACCGCCGCGCCACACGGGCGAACGGTTGGAGCCGGCGCGGGCGTGGCCCGTGCCCTTCTGCTTCCAGGGCTTCTTGCCGCCGCCGGAAACGAAAGCGCGAGTCTTGACGGAATGGGTACCGACACGTTTCGCGGCCAGCTGGGCGCGCACAACAAGGTGCAGGATCTCGGGGCGGACCTCCACCTCGTAGACCTCAGGGGACAGATCGAGGCTGCCCACTTCCTTCTTCAATTGGTCGAACACGGTAACGGTTGCCATGTGTGTATACCTTCCCTACCCGGCCTTGCGGATCATGACCAAGCCGTTTTTGCAGCCGGGCACCTGGCCCTTGACTACGATGATGTTCTCCTCGGGGCGGACATCAACGATCTCAACGGCAGGCAGCGTGACGCGCTCGTCACCCATGTGACCGGGCATCTTCTTGCCCTTGAAGACGCGCGACGGCTCGGTGTTGGTGCCGATGGAACCGCCGGAACGGTGGACTTTCTCCGCGCCGTGGGTGGCTTTGAGGCCCTTGAAGTTGTAACGCTTCATGACGCCCTGGAAGCCTTTGCCCTTGGAGGAGCCGGTAACCTTGACCTTCTCGCCAGGCTCGAAGATGGAAACGGTGATGTCCTGACCGACCTCGTAGCCGTCAACCACATCCAAAGGGAATTCCTTCAGATGACGGTAGAAGCCCTTGGCGGCCTTCGCCTGATGGCCCTTGTCCGGCTTGGTGAGCTTGCGCTCGGGCACGGCGTCGAAACCAACCTGCAAAGCGTTGTAGCCCTCTTTCTCCGAGGTCTTGACCTGGAGAACGGGGCAGGGTCCAGCAGAAATAAGGGTCACGGGCACAACCGTGCCGTCATCGGCAAAGATGCGCGTCATGCCCAGCTTGCGTCCAAGAAGTCCGAGAGTTTTTGCCATATCCCGCACCTCCCTACAGCTTGATCTCAACGTCGACACCGGCGGGAAGCGAAAGCTTGCCCAAAGCGTCAACGGTCTGCTGGGTGGGCTCCAGGATATCGAGCAGGCGCTTATGAATGCGCATCTCGAACTGCTCACGGGACTTTTTGTCCACGTGAACGGAGCGCTGAACAGTGGTCTTGTGGAAGTTGGTGGGAAGGGGCACAGGGCCGGCGATAGCCGCACCGGTATTCCGGGCGGTATCAACGATTTCCGTCACCGCTTTATCAAGGATGCGGTAATCGTAGGCCTTGAGCTTGATCCGAATACGATCGCTCGTCATCGCAGCCATAAACTCTCCTTCGTTTCCGGGGGCGACCTTCGTCCCTCGCCGCCTGCGCCCATGCGCTGGCAGCTCTGCGGAAATGCTGGGGGTTAACTGGTTCTCGACACTGATTCCCGGAGACGTCCCCCGGATATTTTCTAAACAGCGGAAGGATGCCTTACGCGCTCCGCTCTTCTCCTGTCAAGGAAAAAAGCGGAGCGCGGCATGAATCCGTCTATTTCTTCTTGATGATCTCATCGGCGATGCTGTTGGGCACCTGCTCGTAGTGATCAAACTGCATGGTGAAGGTGGCGCGGCCCTGGGTGCGCGAACGCAGGTCCGTGGCGTAGCCGAACATGTTGGACAGGGGCACCTGGGCGCGGATGACCTGCGAGGAGACACGGGCCTCCAGGCTGCTCACGCGGCCGCGGCGTCCATTCAGGTCGCCCATGACGTCGCCGAGGTATTCCTCGGGGGTGACGACTTCGACGTCCATGATGGGCTCGAGCAGAACCGGACCGGCCTTCTGGCAGCCTTCCTTGATCGCCATGGAGCCGGCGACGTAGAACGCCTGCTCGCTGGAGTCGACCTCGTGGTAGGAGCCGTAGACCAGCTTGACCTTGATATCGACGGCGGGGAAGCCGGCGAGAATGCCGTTCTTCAGGGCGTCTTCGATACCGCGGCCAACCGGCGCGATGTATTCCTTCGGGATGATGCCGCCCTTGATCTCGTCCTCGAAAACGTAGCCGCCCGCCGGGTTGGGCTCGATCTCGATGACGACGTGGCCGTACTGGCCGCGACCACCGGTCTGCTTGGCGTGCTTCATGTCCACCTTGGCAGGCTTGGTGATGGTCTCGCGGTAGGCGACGCGGGGCGCGCCCACGTTGGCGTTGACGTTGAACTCGCGCAGCAGGCGGTCAACGATGATTTCCAGGTGCAGCTCGCCCATGCCGGCGATCAGGGTCTGACCGGTCTCCTCGTCGCCCTTGACGCGGAACGAGGGGTCTTCCTTGGTCAGCTTGGCCAGGCTCTGGGAGAGCAGGTCGCGGTCGGCCTTGGTCTTGGGCTCGATGGCGACTTCGATGACCGGTTCGGGAATGTCCAGGGACTCGAGCAGCACCGGGGCGCGCAGATCGGCCAGGGTGTCGCCGGTGGACACGCTCTTGAGGCCGACGGCGGCCACGATGTCGCCCGCCAGGGCTTCTTTGATTTCTTCACGCTTGTTGGCGTGCATCTTGAGCAGACGGCCGATGCGCTCCTTCTTGCCATTGCCCGCGTTGACCACGGTGGCGCCGGACTCGATGCGCCCGGAGTAGATGCGCAGGAAGGTCAGGTGGCCGACAAAGGGGTCGGTCATGAGCTTGAAGGCGAGGGCCGCCAGCGGCTTGGTGTCGTCGCAGGGGCACTCGATCTTTTCTTCGACGTTATCGGGGTTGCTGCCGACCATGGCCGGAATATCCAGCGGAGAGGGCAGGTAGTCGATGACGGCGTCGAGCAGGGGCTGCACGCCCTTGTTGCGGAACGCGGTGCCGCAGAGCACCGGGCAGATCTTCATGGCGATGGTGGCCTTGCGGATGCCAAGGATGATCTCTTCCTCGGTGAGTTCCTCACCGGCGAGATACTTCTCCATCATGGCCTCGTCTTCCTCGACAACGGCCTCGAGCATCTCGTGGCGCAGTTCGTCGTACTTGGCCTTCAGGTCGGCGGGCACCTCGACGATGTCGAAGCTCACGCCCTTGTCCGTGGCGTCGCCGTATATGACGGCGTTGCCGCGCACCAGGTCCACCATGCCGTTATAGGTGTCTTCGGAGCCGATGGGGATGTGCAGGGGCACAGGCTTGGCGCCGAGGCGGGTCTTGATCATGTCCACGCAACGGAAGTAGTCCGCGCCAACGCGGTCCATCTTGTTCACGAAGGCGATGCGGGGGACATTGTAGCGGTCGGCCTGGCGCCAGACGGTTTCCGACTGGGGCTCAACGCCGGCCACCGCGTCGAACACGGCCACGGCGCCGTCGAGCACGCGCAGGGAACGTTCGACTTCCATGGTGAAGTCGACGTGGCCTGGGGTGTCGATGATGTTGATACGGTGATCGCGCCAAAAACAGGTGGTGGCGGCACTGGTGATCGTGATGCCGCGCTCCTGTTCCTGAACCATCCAGTCCATGGTGGCATTGCCGTCATGAACTTCGCCGATCTTATGGGACACGCCGGTATAATAGAGGATGCGCTCAGTGGTCGTGGTCTTACCGGCATCAATGTGGGCCATGATGCCGATATTGCGCTGTCTCTCGCTGGGGACTGCTTTGGACACGTGCTCTCTCCGTGACTACCAGCGGTAGTGGGCAAAGGCCTTGTTCGCCTCGGCCATCTTGTGGGTTTCTTCTTTCTTCTTCACTGCACCGCCGCGGTTGTTGAAGGCGTCGAGGAGCTCGGCGGACAGACGGTCCACCATGCCCTTTTCGCCGCGCCCGCGGGAGTAGCTGATGACCCAACGGATGGCGAGAGCGCTCTGGCGATCGGGACGCACTTCCATGGGCACCTGATAGGTGGCGCCACCGACACGACGGCTTTTGACCTCGGTGTGGGGGCGAACGTTGTCCAGGGCCTTTTCAAAGGCGCGGATGGGATCTTCCTTGCTCTTTTCGCCAAGGGCCTCGAGGGCGTCGTAGAAGATGCGCTCAGCGGTGCTCTTCTTGCCGTCGAACATGAGGCGATTGATGAACTTGGCGGCCATGCGGCTGCCGTAAACCGGATCAGGCAGGACCTGACGCTTGGTGACTGGACCTTTGCGGGGCATGAGTATTCTCCTTCCCTTCGCGTTACTTCGGACGCTTGGCGCCGTACTTGGAACGGCCCTGGCGACGATCAGACACGCCAGCGGTGTCCAGCGTGCCGCGGATGATGTGGTAACGGACACCGGGAAGGTCCTTCACGCGGCCGCCGCGAATGAGCACAACCGAGTGCTCCTGAAGGTTGTGACCCTCACCGGGGATGTACGCAGTAACCTCGATGCCGTTGGTCAGGCGCACGCGGGCAACCTTACGCAAGGCCGAGTTCGGCTTTTTGGGCGTGGTGGTGTACACGCGGGTGCAAACACCGCGGCGCTGCGGGCATTCCAACAGTGCCGGGGTCTTCTTGCGCTTGCCGATCTTCTTGCGCGACTTGCGGATCAACTGGCTGATAGTAGGCATGAACCCTCCGAGAAAAAGTGCTAAAATAAAGCAAGAGGACCGCTCTTATGCCGGAAGCGGCCTGATGTCAAGCCCCTCACCACTCTCCCCTTTAGGGGGAAATGGGCGGGCGCCCCTACAGGCCCCGCCCTTTGTATGCTTTTGCTCCGCTTAGGCGGCGCAGTTAAATTGGTTCAATGAGCAGGGGATCTTCCTCAAGATCCTCCAAAAACTTGTCGGGCCGCTCGGGCTGGTCGGGCACGGAAATCTCCGCATCGGCATACTGGCGATAGCCGGTGCCCGCCGGGATGAGTCGACCGACAATGACGTTTTCCTTCAGTCCGCGCAGCGAGTCGGACTTGCCGGAGAGCGAGGCCTCCGTCAAGACCTTGGTGGTCTCCTGGAAGGAGGCCGCCGAGATGAAGGAGTCCGTGGACAGCGAGGCCTGGGTGATGCCCAGAACCAGCGTTTCCGCAGTGGCCGGCACGCCGCTCTTGGCGATGACGGCGTTGTTCTCCTCCATAAAGCGAACCTTGTCCACCTGTTCCCCGATGAGGAAGCCGGTGTCGCCCGGATCGAGGATGCTCACCTTCTTGAGCATCTGGCGGACAATGATCTCGATGTGCTTGTCGTTGATGTTAACGCTCTGCACCCGGTAGACGTTCTGGATCTCTTCCACCAGGTAGCGGGCAAGATGCTTCTCGCCCTTGATCTTCAAGATGTCGTGCAGCTCCGGATACCCTTCGGTCAAGAGGTCGCCCGCCTCCACGAAGTCGCCTTCCTGGACGGTGATGTGCTTGCCCTTGGGAATGAGGTATTCCTTGCTGTCGCCCGTTTCCGGAACGACCACGATCTTGCGCTTGCCTTTGCTTTCCGCGCCGTAGGTGACCAAACCGTCGATTTCGGAAACGACGGCCTGCTCCTTGGGCTTGCGGACTTCGAAGAGCTCGGCGACGCGCGGCAGACCGCCGACGATGTCCTTGGTCTTCGAGGATTCGCGGGGACGGCGGGCGACGATGTCGCCGGCCTTGATCTCGTCGCCGTCCTTGATCATCAGAATGGCGCCCACGGGCATGGGGAACTCGGCCTTGAGCGCGCTGCCCGGGCGGGGAACCACATGGCCCTTCTCGTCCTGAATGGACAGCATGGGCTTGAAGTTGGTGGTGCGGTACTCGATGATCGTATAGGTGGCGCGCTGCGTCATGTCGTCGATGCGCTCCTGATACGTCTTGCCTTCAATGATGTCCTTGAAGTGCACGATACCGTTGACGTCCGCGATGAAGGGCTCGTTGAACGGGTCCCATTCGGCGATGGGATTGCCCTTGCGGATGTCCTGGCCCTCGGTGACGAGCAGACGCGCGCCGGAAGGCAGGGTGTACTTCTCGCGCTCGCGGCCCTGTTCGTCCACCACGCTGACCTGGCAGCTCTTGCCGAGGACCATGGTCTGGCCTTCGGAGTTGGTGACGTTTCTCATGCGCGAGAACACGATGCGGCCGTTGTGCTGGGCTTCGACGCTCGACTGCTCGATTTCGCGCGATGCCGTGCCGCCGATGTGGAAGGTGCGCATGGTGAGCTGGGTGCCCGGCTCGCCGATGGACTGCGCGGCGATGATGCCGACGGTTTCGCCCACGTTGACCACATGCCCGCGGGCAAGGTCGCGGCCGTAGCACGCGGCGCAGATGCCGATGGGGCTTCTGCAGGTCAGGCCCGAGCGGATGGTGATGGAGTTGATGCCGGACTGGTCGATCTTCTCCGCAATGGCCTCGTCGATGAGCGTGTTGCCTTCCACGATGAGCTCGCCGGTGTCTTCATTGAACACCGGGAACATGGTGGTGCGGCCAAGAACGCGCTCGGCCAGGCGCTGCTTGATCTCGCCGTCCTTGATGTAGTGGGTCAGCTCCAGGCCGTCCACGGTGCCGCAGTCAATCTCGCTGATGGTCACGTCCTGAACGACGTCGACCAGGCGGCGGGTGAGGTAACCGGAGTTGGCCGTCTTGAGCGCCGTATCCGCGAGACCCTTACGAGCGCCGTGGGTGGAGTTGAAGTACTGCAGAACCGAAAGGCCTTCACGGAAGCTCGCCGTGATGGGCGTTTCGATGATTTCGCCCGAGGGCTTGGCCATCAGGCCGCGCATGCCGGCCAACTGGCGCATCTGGTCCTGGTTGCCTCGAGCGCCGGAGGTCGCCATCATGTAGATGGGGTTGAAGCTCGCGTTGACCTCGGCCTCGCCCGTCTTGGCGTCGATGACCGTGTCGCGCGAGATCTCCTCCATCATCTGCAGGGAGACCTCATTGGTGGTCTTGGTCCAAACGTCGACGACCTTGTTGTACTTCTCCGTGCGGGTGATGATGCCCTCGCGGTACTGGGCCTCGATGTCCTCGACCTCGTCCTGGGCGGCCTTGATGAGTCTGGGCTTCTCGTCCGGGATCTTGAGGTCCTTGACGCCGATGGTGATGCCGGCGCGGGTGGCGTACTCGTAGCCGAGGCTTTTCAGCTTGTCGCACAGGATGACCGTGGCCTTGGTGCCCGCGGTGCGGTAGGCCATGGCCACAAGGCGGCCGATGTTCTTTTTGTTCAGCACGAGGTTCACGTTCTCGAACCCGAGGTTCGAGGGCAGAAGCTCGCCAGCGATGATGCGGCCGCAGGTGGTCTCGGTGAGCACGCCGCGCACCCGGCACTTGATGCGGGCATGCAGCCCCAAGTGACCGGCGTGGTGGGCGGCAATGACCTCCCAGGCCTCTGTGAAGATCATGCCCTCGCCCTTTTCAAAGCTGCGCGCGGTGGTCAGGTAGTACAGGCCCAGAACGATGTCCTGGCTGGGGTTGATGACCGGCGAGCCGTTTGCGGGCGAAAGGATGTTGTTCGAGCTCATCATGAGCACGCGGCATTCGATCTGCGCCTCGACCGAGAGGGGCACGTGGACAGCCATCTGGTCACCGTCGAAGTCGGCGTTGTAGGCCGCGCAGACGAGCGGGTGCAGCTGGATGGCCTTGCCTTCGACCAGGAGCGGTTCAAAGGCCTGGATGCCGAGCCTGTGCAGGGTCGGCGCGCGGTTCAGAAGAATGGGGTACTCGCGCACCACGTTCTCCAGAATGTCCCACACGACCAGGTCTTCGCGCTCGACCATCTTCTTGGCGCTCTTGATGGTGGTGGCGATCTCGCGTTTTTCAAGCTCGGAGTAGATGAAGGGCTTGAACAGCTCGAGGGCCATCTTCTTGGGCAGGCCGCACTGGTGCAGCTTCAGGTTCGGGCCGCAGACGATGACCGAACGGCCGGAGTAGTCGACGCGCTTGCCGAGCAGGTTCTGGCGGAAGCGGCCCTGCTTGCCCTTGATCATGTCGGACAGGCTCTTGAGCGGGCGGCCGTTGGTGCCGGTGATGGCGCGGCCGCGGCGGCCGTTGTCGAACAGGGCGTCGACGGCTTCCTGCAGCATGCGCTTTTCGTTGCGGATGATGATGTCCGGCGCGCCAAGCTCAAGCAGCCGCTTCAGGCGGTTGTTGCGGTTGATGACGCGGCGGTACAGGTCGTTCAGGTCGGAGGTGGCGAAACGGCCGCCGTCGAGCGGCACCAGGGGGCGCAGTTCGGGCGGAATGACCGGCACCACTTCCATGATCATCCATTCCGGCTTGTTGCCGGACTCGATGAAGGCCTCGACGATCTTGAGGCGCTTGGTGATCTTCTTCTTCTTGGTCTGCGAGCGCGTGGTGGCGGATTCCTCACGCAGGGTGGCGCGCAGTTCCTCGAGGTTGATGGCCTCGAGCAGCTTGCGCACGGTCTCCGCGCCCATGCCCACTTCCACGGCGTCCTCGCCGTAGTGGTCAATGACCTGGAGATACTGGTCTTCGCCCAGCACCTGCAGGCGCTTCAGGCTCGTGTCGCCCGGGTCAAGCACGATGTAGGAGTCGAAGTACAGCACCTTCTCCAGATCGGCCATGGTGATGTCGAGCAGCGTGCCGATCTTGGACGGCAGGGTCTTGAGGAACCAGATGTGCGCAACGGGCGCCGCCAGTTCGATGTGGCCCATGCGCTCGCGGCGGACCTTGGAGGCGATGACCTCGACGCCGCACTTTTCGCACACGATGCCGCGGTGCTTCATGCGCTTGTACTTGCCGCAGTTGCACTCGTAGTCCTTAACGGGGCCGAAGATCTTGGCGCAGAAAAGGCCGTCGCGCTCCGGCTTGAAGGTGCGGTAATTGATGGTCTCCGGCTTCTTGACTTCGCCGAAGGACCACTCCCGGATTTTCTCCGGGGAGGCGATGGATATCTGAATGGCCTTGAGATTGCGTCCGGCAATGCCCAGGCTCGGCGCTCCACGCATGGTGAACAGTTCGTCCAAGCTCATGAAGTTCCCTCGTAAGTTTGACAGTTCGCATAAAACCCGGAAATCCGGGCCAGCCCACCAACGGACAGGGGTGAGTCCCCTGCCCTACTGCCGTCTGGTAGGCTTCTTCTTCTCGTCCTGGATGAGGTTCACGTCCAGGCCAAGGGACATCAACTCCTTGATGAGCACGTTGAAGGACTCGGGCAGACCGGCCTCCAAGAAGTTGTCGCCCTTCACGATCTTCTCGTACATCTTCACACGGCCGGCAACGTCGTCGCTCTTGACCGTGAGGAACTCCTGCAGCAGGTACGCGGCGCCATACGCCTCAAGCGCCCAAACTTCCATTTCGCCCAAACGCTGGCCGCCGAACTGGGCCTTGCCGCCAAGGGGCTGCTGGGTCACCAGGGAGTATGGGCCGGTGGAGCGGGCGTGAATCTTTTCGTCAACCAAGTGGTGCAACTTCAGCATGTACATCACGCCCACGGTGACGCGGTTGTGGAACGGCTCGCCAGTGCGGCCGTCGTACAGGGTGATCTTGCCGTCGTCGGGCAGGCCGGCGTGTTCCAGCCAGCCCCAGATCTCGTCCTCGTCCGCGCCGTCGAACACCGGGGTCTTGGTGATGATGCCGTGCTTCACGGATTTGGCGATCTTCTTCAATTCCTCGTCGTCCAGGCTGGCGATGAGGTCTTCGATCTCCTTGGACTTGAACACGGCGGCGATGTCCTTGCGCACGGACTGCATGGCCTCGCCGGATTCGACCATCTCGGCGATCTGCGCGCCCAGTTCACGGGCGGCCCAACCAAGGTGGGTCTCCATGATCTGGCCGATGTTCATGCGCGAAGGAACGCCCAGCGGGTTCAGCACGATGTCCATGGGCGTGCCGGACGCGAAGAACGGCATGTCTTCCTCGGGCAGGATGCAGGACACGACGCCCTTGTTGCCGTGACGGCCGGCCATCTTGTCGCCCACGGAAAGCTTACGCTTCACGGCGACGTAGACCTTGACCATCTTGATGACGCCCGGCGGCAGATCGTCGCCCTCGGTCACTTTCTCGCGCTTGTTGTCGTACACGCCCTTGATGAAGCGGATCTGGTTCTCGTAGTCCGTCAGGAAGGTGCGGATGGCGTCGTTGACCTCTTTGGAGGCGAACAGGCCGGCAAGCTTCTTGAGCGGCAGCTCGTCGAGCACCTCGCGCGTCAGCGGACGGCCGGCGTCGATGAGTACCTCGCCCTTCTTCTTGCCCATGACGGGCTGGGCGATCTGCTTCTTCTCGGCGATCTCCCAGATGCGCTCGCGGATGTTGTCCGTCAGCGCGGCCACGTGCTTCATCTCCTTCATGTCGAAGTCGGAGAGCGCGCCCTGCTCGATGGCCAGGGTGCGGTCGTCCTTTTCGCCGGAGCGGCGGTTGAAGACCTTCACGTCGACAACCGTGCCCTCGATTCCAGGCGGAACCTTGAGGGAGGTGTTCTTCACGTCGCGCGCCTTGTCGCCGAAGATGGCGCGCAGCAGCTTTTCTTCAGGCGTGAGCTGCGTCTCGCCCTTGGGGGTGATCTTGCCCACCAGGATATCGTCAGGCACGACCTTCGCGCCCAGGCGGATGATGCCGCAATCGTCGAGGTTTCTGAGCATTTCCTCGGAAACGTTCGGGATGTCGCGGGTGATTTCCTCGGGTCCGAGCTTGGTGTCGCGGGCGACAACCTCGAACTCTTCAATGTGCACGGAGGTGTAGACGTCCTCCTTCACCACGCGTTCGCTGATGAGGATGGAGTCTTCGTAGTTGTAGCCGCACCAGGGGGTGAAGGCCACGAGGAGGTTCTTGCCCAGGGCCAGCTCGCCGTCGCGGATGCCGGGACCGTCGGCCATGACCTCGCCCTTCTTGACCTTCTGGCCCACCTGCACGCAGGGGCGCTGGCCGAAGCAGGAGTTCTGGTTCGACTTGTGCCACTTCTGCAGTTCGTAGTGCACGGTGCCGCCGGTATTGGGCGCCACGGACACGTCGTAGTTCACGATGAGGCGCTCGGCGTCGGCGAAGTGGACCACGCCGTCGCCCTTGGCCAGAATGCACGCGCCGGAGTCGCGGGCCACAACGCCTTCCATGCCGGTGCCGACGAGGGGCACTTCGCACTTGAGCAGAGGCACGGCCTGGCGCTGCATGTTGGAGCCCATGAGCGCGCGGTTGGCGTCGTCGTGCTCCAGGAAGGGAATGAGCGCCGCGGAGATGGACACGATCTGGCTCGGACTAATGTCCATGAGCGTGACCTGCTCCTTGGGCACGAAGTTGGGGTCGCCCGCCTGGCGCGCCTGCACCAGGGAGGGGATGATGTTCTTGTTCTCGTCCAGGGGCAGGCTGGCCTGCGCGACGGACTCGCCCGACTCGCGGCTGGCGTCCATCCACACGATCTCGTCGCCGGCGCGGCCGTCCTGGACCACGCGGAACGGAGTCTCGATGAAGCCGTAGTCGTTGACGCGGGCGTAGGTGGTCAAGGAAACGATGAGGCCGATGTTCGGTCCTTCGGGCGTTTCAATGGGGCAGATGCGGCCGTAGTGGGAGGTGTGCACGTCGCGCACCTCAAAGCCCGCGCGCTCGCGGGTCAGACCGCCGGGTCCCAGGGCCGAGAGGCGGCGCTTGTGCGTCACTTCGGACAGGGCGTTGGTCTGGTCCATGAACTGCGAGAGCTGGCTGGTTCCGAAGAATTCCTTCAGCACCGCGGCCACGGGCTTGGGATTGATGAGGTCGTGCGGCATGAGCGTGGACACTTCCTGCAGGCTCATGCGCTCCTTGATGGCGCGTTCCATGCGGACGAGGCCGATGCGGTACTGGTTTTCAACCAGCTCGCCCACGGGACGCACGCGGCGGTTGCCCAAATGGTCGATGTCGTCGGCGGGGCCGTGGGAGTCCTTCAACTTGACCAGCACGCGCACGGCCTTGAGGATGTCCTCGTTGGTCAGGGTGCGCAGCTCAAGGGACTCGTTGATGTCCATGCGGGTGTTCAGCTTGTAGCGGCCCACGGTGGACAGGTCGTAGTAGTCCGGGTTGCGGAACAGGTTCTCGAAGAAGCTGGCCGCGATCTCCGCGGTGGGCGGAGAGCTGGGGCGCAGGCGGCGGTAGATCTCGATCTGCGCGCTGGCCAGGTCCGTGGTCTTGTCGGCGGCCAGGGTGTCGCGCATGGACGAGGACACGTCCACGCCCTTGGTGAACAGCAGGCTGATCTCATGCACGCCCTGGGCGCGCACCTTCTCGATCATGTCGGCGGAGAGCTCCTGGGCGGCCTCGGCGATGACCTCTCCGGTGTTCTGGTCCACGATGTCGTGCGCCAGATACTGGCCAAGCAGGGAATCGGGCGCGACCTCGATGGTGGTCTGCCCGTCCTTGATCATCTTGCGCCAGGCGGCCTTGGCGATGGGGCGGCCCTGCTTCACCAGCACCTTGCCATCGGAAAGCACGACGTCCACATAGGCGTCTTCCTTGCGGAACTGGTCCTCGCGCATTTTGCGCATGACCTTGGTTCCCTCGAAGACGTATTCTTCGTGGTCGTAGAAGTAGTCCAGAATGTCCGTCTTGGTCATGCCCATGGCCTTGAACAGGATGGTGGCGGGCATTTTCCGGCGGCGGTCGATGCGGACGTACAGGATGTCCTTGTGGTCGAAGTCGAAGTCGAGCCAGGAGCCGCGCATGGGGATGATGCGGCAGGAGTACAAAACCTTGCGGCTCGAATGGGTCTTGCCCGAGTCGTGCTCGAAGATGATGCCGGGCGAGCGCTGGAGCTGGTTGACGATGACGCGCTCGGTGCCGTTGATGATGAAGGTGCCCTTCTCGGTCATCAGCGGCAGGGTGCCGAAATAAATGTCCTGCTCTTTGATGTCGCGGATGGTGCGGGAGCCGGACTCCTCGTCGACATCGAAAACGACCAGGCGCACAATGAGGCGCAGGGGCGTTTCATAGGTCAGGCCCTTGGCCAGGCACTCGTCCTCGTCGTACTTGGGATCTTGAATGATGTAGCTGACATATTCAAGGCTGGCAGTCTTGTTGAAGTCCTCGATCGGGAAGACCGAACGGAACACGGCCTCAAGGCCGAAGTCCGAGCGGCTCGCCGGGGGGACATCGCGCTGCAAAAATTTCAGGTACGAATCGACCTGCAGCTCCAACAGGTGCGGAATGGGCAGGCTGTTGGCGATTTTTCCGAAATGTTTCGTGAGTTGGGCCATTGTCACCTCATCGGGCGATACGGTTGGTATTCACGGCAAATGCAAAACCAAAGGCGCACTGCGCCCTTGGATCGTTGGCAACATCCAAAATCTTAATGCGGGTAACTTTGCGTCACGCTTACTTCCCCAAATGGAATCAGATCTCCGCAGGGGGGCAGGAAAAATTTGTTTCGGATCGCGCCATTACGGCAGCGGTTCCCTTGCACCGAACCCTTCCGGCGCAACGCAACCCGCACCGCCAGTGGCGGCAACGGGTCTTGGAAAAGCAAGACGGATCAAAGGACGCTCCCCATCCGGAGAGCGTCCTTTGACCGGAATACTCTTAATCGTGAAGCAAAAACTACTTCACTTCGCAGACAGCGCCGGCTTCGGTCAGCTGCTTCTTGGCGTCCTCGGCATCAGCCTTGGAAACGCCTTCCTTGATGACCTGGGGAGCGCCATCAACCTTGTCCTTGGCTTCCTTCAGGCCCAGGCCGGTGAGGGCGCGGACGACCTTGATGACGCCGATCTTGTTGGCGCCGGCTTCCTTCAGGATGACGTCGAACTCGGTCTTCTCTTCAGCGGCCTCGGCCGGGGCGCCACCAGCGGGGGCGGCGGCGAAGGCGGCCACGGGAGCGGCGGCGGAAACGCCGAACTTCTCTTCAAGTTCCTTGATGAATTCGGCCAGCTCGAGAACGGTCATGTTGGAGATGAACTCAACAACCTGCTCTTTGGTCACGGACATGATATATTCCTCCTGGAAAGTTACGTTTGCTTTGGTTGACTGTGGGAAAAGGGGCCTTGATTAAGCGGCTCCGCCTTCCTTCTGGTCCTTGATTGCATTCAAGGCATACAGGAAGTTGCGGAGCACAGCCGCAAACACATTCACGAAGTTGGTGGGCACCGCATTCATGGTGCCGAGCAACTTGGCCAACAGTTCGGGCTTGCTGGGCAGCGTTGCAAGCTGCTTCACGCCCTCCTCGTCAAGGAACTTCCCTTCAAGGCTGCCGTAACGCATGGTGAGCTTCTTGCTCCCCTTAACGAATTCGGACAGAGCCTTGGCCAGGGCTACGGGATCTTCGTAGCCCAAAGCGACCGCGCAGTTTTCTTTCAGACGATCATTGAGAACATCGTGGGATGTCTCTTTGAGCGCCAACCGGGCCAGGGTGTTCTTGACGACTTGGTAATCGACTCCGGCTTCGCGCAGCTTGACACGCAGGAGAGTCATCTCCTCCACGCCCATGCCCTTGAAGTCGGTGACGACAGCGATGCTCGCGCGTGCAGCCTTGTCATGCAGCTGCTCGATGATCTGGGCTTTTTCTTGCCTGTTCACCGTGTCTCGCTCCTCGTCGTTCATTGGCCCGGAAAGCAAAGTCAGTCTCGGCAGGGTATTAAGGGGCTACCCCCACCTGCTTTCTTCGACTTAAACTTCCCGTGCTATCTATTCCATCTGGATCAGGCGGCCATTCCGCCCGCACCAGTATTAGCCTTCCAAAAACTTCCGAATGGTCTGCGTATCGACCCGGACGCCGGGGCCCATGGTGGTCGCCACGGCCATGGCCTTCAGGTACGTGCCCTTGGAGGTGGCCGGCTTCAGCCGGTTCACAGCCTCGAGCAAGGCAGAGAGGTTCTGACAGAGCTTCTCGGCGCCGAAGGACTTCTTGCCGATGGGGGCGTGCAGGATGCCCGCCTTGTCGACCTTGAACTCCACACGGCCAGCCTTCAGCTCGCGAACGGCGTCGCCCACGTTGAAGGTGACTGTGCCGGTCTTGGCGTTGGGCATGAGGCCGCGGGGGCCAAGCATGCGGCCAATCTGGCCGACCTTGGCCATCATGTCCGGGGTGGCCACGGCGTTGTCGAACTCGAGCCAGCCGTTCTTGATCTTCTCGACCAGCTCGTCGCCGCCGCACTCGTCGGCTCCGGCCTCTTTGGCCTCGGCTTCCTTGTCGGTCTTGCAGAAGACGATGACGCGGGCGGTTTTGCCCAGGCCGTTCGGCAGGGGCACGGCGCCGCGCACCATCTGGTCGGAGTACTTGGGATCAACGCCCAGGTTGATGGCCACGTCGACGGTCTCGTCGAACTTGGCGAATGAGCCGTCAAGGGCGAGCTTCACGGCCTCGGCAACGGCGTAGCGTTCAGCCTTGTCGATGGCTTCAGCGCCCTTGTTGTAGTTTTTTCCGTGTTTCGGCATGACTATCCCTCGCTACCCTATGACTTCGAGGCCCATGCTGCGGGCGGTGCCGATGACGCAATTCTTGGCGGCCTCAAGGGACTTGGCCGTCAGATCCGGAGTCTTCAGCTTGGCGATTTCTTCCACCTGAGCCATGGTGACCTTGCCGACCTTGGTCTTGTTGGGTTCGCCGGAGCCCTTCTCGAGCTTGGCGGCCTTCAAAAGCAGCACCGGCGCCGGAGGCGTCTTGGTGATGAAGGAGAAGGTGCGGTCGGCATAAACGGTGATGATCACCGGAATGATCATGCCCTTCTGGTCCTGGGTCTTCGCGTTGAAGGCCTTGCAGAACTCCATGATGTTGACGCCATGCTGACCCAGAGCCGGACCCACGGGAGGGGACGGATTGGCCACGCCGGCAGGAATCTGCAGCTTGACTTTACCTGTGATTTTCTTGGCCATTTTTTTATATCCTCGCAGGCGGTTTCCCGCCGCAGTCGATCAAGGGTCCGTCTTAGCCCTTCGTCACCTGGACGAAGTCGAGCTCCACCGGGGTTTGACGCCCGAAAATGGAGACAGCCACGCGGAGCTTGCCCTTGTCGTAATTCACGTCCTCGACGACGCCGTTGAAGCCGCTGAAGGGGCCGTCGATTACCCGAACCTCGTCGCCACGCTCGAAGTGGAACTTGGGCCGGGGCTGTTCCTGCCTGCTCTCCATCATGGAGAGGATGGTCTGGGCCTCGCTGTCGCGCATGGGCGTGGGACGGTTTTTGCCGCCCACGAAGCCTGTAACGCGCGGGATGGATTGGATGAGGTGCCACGAATCGTCCGTGAGCAACATCTTCACCATCACATAACCCGGATAAAACTTCCTGGTGGAAGTCCGGCGCTCGCCCTTGACCATCTCCACCACCTTCTCGGTGGGGACAACGACTTCGAGCACCTGGCCATGGTCCTGGCCAGTGCGCATCATTTCGTTGATGGTCAACTGCACACGCTGCTCGAAACCCGAGTAGGTGTGGACGATATACCAGCGGGCCGGTTTTTCCCCGCCAACGGCGCTTTCTTCAGTCACGTGCGCTCACCTATGCCAGGGATTAGGACAGCACGGTCTCGACGATCTTGGACAGGCCGAGATCGACGATGCCCAGGAACAGCGACATGACCGCAACAAGGATCATGACCGCAACGCACGTCGTCACGGTCTCCTTTCGGGTCGGCCAGGTGATCTTTTTGAGTTCAACCTGGGCTTCCTCGAAGAAAACCTTGAGTTCCTGCGCCTTGGCAACCACCCCGGTCTGTTCCGGGGTTTCTTCGCCTTGCTGGCCGCTGGAGCCTTTCGCTGTATTTTTAGCCATTGTTCTCCCCATCGGGGGGTAAGTGGCAGGCCAGGAGGGATTCGAACCCCCAGCATCCGGTTTTGGAGACCGGCGCTCTACCGTTAGAGCTACTGGCCTGCGCGAGCACTATTTGGTCTCGCGGTGGACTGTGTGCTTCTTATCGAAGGGACAGTACTTGCTTACCTCGAGACGACCCGTAGTATTCTTCTTGTTTTTTTCCGTCGAGTAATTGCGCCGCTTGCACTCGGTGCAAGCAAGCTGAATGTTGACGCGCATGTATTACTCCAGAATCTCGGTGACAACACCCGCGCCGACAGTGCGGCCGCCTTCGCGAATGGCGAAGCGCAGGCCCTGCTCCATGGCGATGGGGTGGATCATGTCAACGATGAAGGTCGCATTGTCACCAGGCATAACCATTTCAACGCCTTCTTCCAAGGTCACCACGCCGGTGATGTCGGTGGTGCGGAAGTAGAACTGCGGACGGTAGCCGGAGAAGAACGGAGTGTGACGGCCGCCCTCGTCCTTGGACAGAACGTAAACTTCGGCCTTGAACTTGCGGTGGGGCGGAATGCTCTTGGGCTTTGCCAGAACCTGGCCGCGCTCAACGTCTTCACGCTTGATGCCGCGCAGGAGCACGCCGACGTTGTCGCCAGCCTGACCCTGGTCAAGGATCTTGCGGAACATTTCAACACCGGTGCAGGTGCTCTTCACGGTGTCTTTGATGCCGACGATTTCGACTTCGTCACCGACGGTGATGATGCCGCGCTCGACACGACCGGTCACGACGGTGCCGCGGCCGGAGATGGAGAACACGTCTTCGATGGGCATCAGGAAGGGCTTGTCGATGTCGCGCTTGGGCTCGGGAATGTAGGAGTCGCAGGCGGCCAGAAGCTCGGCGATGCACTTGCACTCTTCGCTCTTCGGATCGTCGCTCTCAAGAGCCTTCAGGGCGGAACCCTTGATGATGGGGATCTCGTCGCCGGGGTAGCCGTACTTGGTCAGCAGCTCGCGCATTTCGAGCTCAACGAGCTCGAGCAGTTCGGCGTCGTCGACCATGTCGCACTTGTTCATGAAAACGACCATGTGAGGCACGCCGACCTGACGGGCGAGCAGGATGTGCTCACGGGTCTGGGGCATGGGGCCGTCGGTCGCGGCGACGACGAGGATCGCGCCGTCCATCTGGGCGGCGCCGGTGATCATGTTTTTGATGTAGTCGGCGTGGCCCGGGCAGTCCACGTGAGCATAGTGACGGGTGTCCGTCTCGTACTCGACGTGCGCGGTGGCGATGGTGATGCCGCGCTCTTTTTCTTCCGGAGCCTTGTCGATCTGGTCGAAGGCCACGTAGGTGCCTTTGCCCATCAGGGACGCCGTCTTGGTGATGGCGGCGGTGAGGGTGGTCTTGCCGTGGTCGATGTGGCCGATGGTGCCGATGTTAACGTGAGGCTTCTTGCGCTCGAATTTAGCCTTGCCCATGTTCAACCCCCTGGTTCTGGTCTTCGGTTGTCGAGAAAAGATGTGGAGCCCATGAACGGAATTGAACCGTTGACCTCTTCCTTACCAAGGAAGTGCTCTACCGACTGAGCTACATGGGCTTAAGCTTCGTTTTAGGAGAACGCAAATGGCGTTGACTGGAGCGGGAAACGAGACTCGAACTCGCAACCCTCAGCTTGGAAGGCTGATGCTCTAGCCAATTGAGCTATTCCCGCGCATAGTAACTGTAGTCCCTTCGGCCGGGGACACGCCCTGCCTCCTACAACGATGCTTGCCGCGAAAGTGGTGGTGGGGGGAGGATTTGAACCTCCGAAGGCTGACGCCGACAGATTTACAGTCTGTTCCCTTTGGCCACTCGGGAACCCCACCTTTTCACTGGAGCTGGCGATGGGACTTGAACCCGCAACCTGCTGATTACAAATCAGCTGCTCTGCCATTGAGCTACGCCAGCGCATGAACGAGAATGCATACGCTTCCCGTCCGCGGATTGCAAGGACTTTTGTTCCCCGATGGCGCAGGGCAGTCTGCAATCCCCTCGTTTCCAAGGGCGTTCTGACTATTTTGAAATGGCCCTTCTTGTCAACACATTTTCTTTCACGTCTGCAAATAAATTTCAAATTGACGCTTCTTCCCTTTGACGAACGCTCTGTTTCACCCTATTTCCCCCCTGCCATGACGAAAAACCACGCCATACTCCCCTTCGCGCCCGATGCTCCCTGGCTCGCCCCCCTGGCGGGATATTCCGATCTGCCCTTCCGAACGTTGTGCCGCCATTACGGCGCGGCCTGCTCCGAAACGGAAATGGTCAGCGCCAAGGGCCTTGTCTTCGGCGGCTACGGCACGGAGCGCCTGCTGGGCACCACGGCCGAGGACGCCCCATTGGTGGTCCAGCTCTTCGGCGCGGAGCCGGAAATCTTTGAACGCGCCATGCCCATACTAATAGATCGCGGGTTCGCCCATTTCGACCTCAACTGCGGCTGCTCCGTGCGCAAGGTGAACAAGAGCGGCTCCGGCTCGGCCCTGATGACGCGGCCGGAGCTCCTGCTGCGCATCGTCGAGGTCATGCTGCGCGCGGCCGGGCCCGGCAACGTCGGGGTCAAAATGCGCCTGGGCTTCACCCCGGACGACGAGAACTTCCTCGACCTCGGCCGCAGGCTCGAGGATCTGGGCGTGGGCTGGCTGACCCTGCACCCGCGCACGGGCAAGCAGCTCTTTGGCGGCACCGCCCGCTGGCAGGCCGTGGGCGAGCTGGCGAGTGCGGTGGACATTCCCGTTCTCGCCAGCGGCGATCTCTTCTTCGCCGAGGACGCGGCGCGCTGCCTGGCCGAAACAGGCGCGGCGGGCGTCATGTTCGCCCGTGGCGCCCTCACCGATCCCATGATCTTCCAGCGCCTGCGGGACATCCTGGCCGGGCGCGAGCCAGCGCCGCGCACCGCTGCGGGCCTGGCCGACGCAGCCCTCATGCACATACGCTTCTGCCGCGAGTTGGACGGCACCCCGCACGCCTTCCGGGCCATCCGGGCCTTTCTGCCCCGCTACGCCAAAGGCTTCAGCGGCATCCGGGCCCTGCGCCAGGCCCTGCTCACCTGCCGCAACTGGGACGAGCTTGAGGCCATGGCCGGAAGCATCGCCCAGTTGGCTGCGGAGCCCTGCGGCGAAGACTGCGTAGAAAACGACGCGGAGAGCTTGGCCCTGGAGTGCTAACCGCCTTCTTCTGTTGACTCCCGGCCCTGCCTGGGACACTATGCGTAGACGCGCCGCGCCTCCTCCTCCCTCAAACCACCGCGGCCGCGCAAACGAGGCTTGAATGGAGATTGTCCGCGCACGCCTTGCGGGCTTTTGCATGGGCGTGGGCCTGGCCTTGAAGAAGCTCGACGCCCTGGTTGATGACGGCGACAGCCGCCCCATCTACATGCTCGGCCCCATCATCCACAATCCGCAGGTGCTGGAGTGCTATGCCCGGCGCGGCGTGGGCCTGGCACAGTCGGCCAGCGAACTGCCCGCGGGCAGCCGCGTGGTCATACGCGCCCACGGCATTCCCAGGCACGAGGAAGAATCCTTGCTCTCGCGCGGGGTGGATGTGGTCGACGCCACCTGCCCCAAGGTCAAACGCGCGCAGCTGCTCATCAGCGAGCAGGCCGAGAGCGGCCGCAAGCTGCTGCTCTTCGGCGAGGACGACCACCCGGAGGTGCGCGGGCTTTTGAGCTATGCCGGGCCGGACGCCTTTGTGTTCGAGACGCCCGAGGAGCTTGCCGCGCACCCGCTGGACCCCGCAACGGCCTATGTGCTGGCCGCGCAAACCACCCAGGACCGCCAGGGCTTCCATCAAATCCAGGCAGACCTGGCCGCGCGCCTGCCCGGCGGCGTGCCCGCGCTGGAAACCATCTGCGACGCCACGCGCCTGCGCCAGGACGAAGCCATACGCCTTGCCGGCAAGGCCGACTGCGCCGTGGTCGTTGGCGGCAAGGCCAGCGGCAACACGCGCAGGCTCGCCCAAGTGATCGAAGCCGCGGGAGCGCCCACAGTTCTTGTGGAAACCGTTGACGACTTGCGCGGCGTTGATTTAACACAATATGGTCGGGTGGGCTTAACTGCTGGAGCATCCACGCCGAAAAGCATCATTGATGAGATCGAGGCCTTTCTGCGGGCCCTGTAGAGACCGAACCGCCCACGCACGGAGCCGCCATGAGCACGAATATGACCAACATCCTCCTTGAGGCCGGAACCAACGAACTTGAAATCGTGGAGTTCTACCTGGAGGAGCCGAATCCCGCCGGGGGCGAACCCTACCGCGGCTACTACGGCGTCAACGTCGCCAAGGTGCTGGAGATCATCCGCATGCCGCGCATCACCGAGATGCCGCAGGTCTCGCATCCCTCGGTGCTGGGCGCCTTCAACCTGCGCGACCAGATCATCCCCCTGGTGGACCTTGGCGTGTGGCTGAAAAAAGACCGCCACGACGCCGAGCCGCCCAAGGTCATCGTGTGCGAGTTCAACAACGTCACCACGGCCTTTCTCGTCTCCGGCGTCAACCGCATCCACCGCATCAGCTGGGAGGAAGTGGAGGCGCCCAACAAGTACATGTCGTCGCTGGCGTCCAACTCCATCACCGGCGTGGTGCGCCTTGAAGGCCGCATCATCTTCCTGCTCGACCTGGAAAAGATCGTGGCCGAGCTGAACCCGGAGCTGGGCATGCGCTTCGAGGAGAACGTCGTGTGGGAGGCGGACACCCAGTACCGCGCCCTCATCGCCGACGACTCCACCCTCATCCGCGAAATGATTGGCGACCTGCTGCACCGCGCCAACTTCCTGGTGGAAAAGACCAACCACGGCGGCGAATGCTGGGACCGCCTGCAGCAGATCAAGAAGATCGCCGAGAGCGAAGGCCGCCCCGTGACCGACTACGTGCAGGTGGTCATCTCCGACATCGAGATGCCCAACATGGACGGCCACAACCTGACCAAGCGCATCAAGGAAGACCCCATGCTGCGCGACCTGCCGGTCATCCTCTTCTCGTCCATCATCACCGACAAGCTGCGCCACAAGGGCGAGGCCGTGGGCGCGGACGACCAGATCAGCAAGCCGGAGATCACCCACGTGGCCAAGCGCGCCGTGGACCTCATCAAGAGCCGCATCGCCGCCGCATCCGAAGTGTAGAGGCCGCCCGCACCGACGCGAAAGCGCCCGGCTCCTTCTGCAAGGGGCCGGGCGCTTTTCGTTGCAGCCGCGGTAAACCAGGCTCTCCGGCTCAGCGGCCCATGAGCTTGGCTATGGTGCCGGGAATGGCGATGTCCACGGTCATGACGATGGTGAGCGCCATGACGATGACCACGGTTGCCCAGGCGATGATGTTGAACACCGGACCGTTGACGAAGTCGCCCATGAGGCGCTTGTCGTTGATGAGCCGGAGCATGAAGATGAGCACAAAGGGCAGCACCGCGCCGTTCACCACCTGCGAAATGTACATGATGGCGATGAGCGGGGCGTCGGGCACGAGGATGATGCCCGCAGACACGGCGATGAGCAGCGTGAAGAGCCAGAAGAACTGCGGCGCCTCGCGGAAGTCCTTGTCCACGCCGAGCTCCCAGCCCATGCCCTCGCAAATGTAATAGGACGTGGAAAGGGGCAGCACGCAGGCCGCGAAAAGCGAGGCGTTGAACAGGCCCACGGCGAAAAGCCCCGTGGCGTAGCCGCCCACAAGCGGCGTCAGGGCCATGGCCGCGTCGGCCGCGGTTTCGATCTTGATGCCCGCGGTGAAGATGGTGCCCGCGCAGGCCACCACGATGAAGAAGGCCACGATGATGGCCATGACGCAGCCCACGATGACGTCGAGCCGGGAGAAGTTGTAGTTCTCCTTGGTGATGCCCTTCTCCACCACGCTCGCCTGCTGGTAGAACTGCATCCAGGGGGCGATGGTGGTGCCCACCACGCCGATCATCATGGTCACGGAGTCCGGGGTGATCTTGAAGTCCGGCACCACGGAGGCCTTCATGACCTCGCCCCAGTCCGGCCCGGACATGAACGCCGCAATGGGATAGGCCACGTACACGACACAGGCCACGAGGAAGACCTTTTCGACAATGCGGTACGAGCCTTTGACGATGAGCAGCCACACGGCCACCGAGGCCAGCGGCACGGAGATGTATTTGCTGACGCCGAAAAGCTCCATGCTGGCCGCAATGCCCGCGAACTCGCTCACGGTGTTGCCCAGATTGGTGAGCAGCAGCGCCACCATGACGTAGAAGGTGATCTTGACGCCGAAGCTCTCGCGGATGAGGTCGGAGAGCCCCTTGCCCGTCACCGCGCCCATGCGCGCGCACATCTCCTGCACCACCACCAGGGCGACGGTGGTCGGCAGCATCATCCACAAGAGGGAGAGCCCGAACTGCGCGCCGGCCAGGGAATAGGTGGTGATGCCGCCCGCGTCGTTGTCCACGTTGGCGGTGATGATGCCAGGTCCCAGCAGGGCCAGAAACATCATGAGATTCCGGCGGTTCAGCTTGCCCAAGGGCGCAAAAACAGAAGTGAGGCTCATTGCATTCACCTTGGGGGGCTAGAAGTTGCGCAGGGCCTTGTACTGCTTCCACCGCAAGGCGAAGGGCAGAAAATGCTCCATGATGTCGTCGGCGGAGACGATGCCAGCCATGCAGCCGTCGTCCTCCAGCACGGGAACCGCGGCGAACTTGTACTGCACCACCAGCTCCAGCACGTCTTCCAGGTTCGAGTCCACCTGCACGGTCTTGGGGTTACGGCTCATGACCGCGGCGATGGGCTCGTCGCCCTCGGCCAGCAGCAGCCGCTTGAGGCTCGCCACGCCGTGCAGCCGTTCCTCCTGGTCGAGCACGTAGATGTAATAGATGGTGTCGACCTCGGCGCCCATGAGCCGCACCTGGGCAAGGGCGTCGGCAACCGTGGCGTCCGGGTGCACGTAAATGTACTCGTTGTTCATCAGGCCGCCGGCCGTGTCGTCCTCGTGCTCCAGCAGCTCCTGCACCTTCTCGGCGTCCTCGGGGTCCATCTGGGCCAGCAGTTCCTTGGCCTTCTCGTCGGAAAGCTCGGCCAGAACGTCCGCCGCCTCGTCAGGGGGCATCTCCTCCAGCACGTCCGCCGCGTGCGAGCTCTCCAACTGCGAAATGACGCGGCTCGAAACTTCGGGCTCCATCTCGCCGATGGCCTCGCCCGCGGCCTCCATGTCGATGGAGTTCAGCACGGCGGAGACGTTTCTGTGCGGCAGCTGGGCGATGATGTTCGCAAGGTCGGCCGGGTGCATGTCGGAGAGCTTGTCGCGCGTGACGGTGAGGGTGAGCTGCGAGAGGTTGGCTTCCAGCGGGGCCACGAGAAGCCAGTCGATCTCTTTGGGGGCGAGCTTGCGGTGCAGCGCCCCGCCCAGAAAATCCCAGGCCTTGAGGTAGCCCAGCCGGCGCAGAATGCCCCGGAAGCCCACATCGACCGCGGAGAGGCACAGGCCATCACCCGTGAGGGCGAGCTTCAGGTCGTTCACGCGCACCACCTTGGCGCCGTCCACATCGACGATCTGCCGGTCGAGGATGTCGCGGCGCATGAGCACCTCGTTCTCGGCCTCGGGCAGGTCGGGCAGCACCTCGGGTTCGCGCTTCAGGGAGACGATGACCTGGTTGAACAGGGCCAGATCGCTGAAGGCCACGCGCCGCGTGCCGCGCGGCGTCTTCACCAGCACATGGTGCACAATGGGCAAGGGGTCGCCGGGGCTCATGGCCACGTCGAGCAGTTTGCCGACCTCGCGGCCGGACTGGCTGATGACCGGCCGGTCCAGAACCGCGCTCAAGAAAATGTCATTGGCATGCTGGGACATGACAGCCTCCCCCCAGGCGCTTGCGCGCCAATCGAATACAGCAACACGAAACCCCGGAAGGCCGCAATGAAGCAGACTCCGGTTGGCTCGCAGCCGCCGGGCATTAGCACCGGTCAAAAAAACCGGTCAGGCGCGGCGGCGCGCTATTTTCGTGTATCGGTACTCTGGGTGGGCTGGGCGGGTTGGCTGGGGGCTTCGGTGCCGTCCAGGCCTTTGCGCAGTTCGCGGATGCTCTTGCCAATGCTTGCGCCAAGCTGCGGCAGTTTGCCGGGGCCGAACACAAGCAGGGCGATGCCGAGAATCAACAACAGGTGCATGGGCTGTAAAAGCTGTCCGAACATGACGTTTCCTCCGTGTTCCCATGGAGCGGGCGGCCCAAAGTCGCATCCAGGTCCAGGGGAGGGTCTTGCGCCGGTTCTCCGGCGTCATCCAGTTCGGGACGTTATCCGAAAATAACAAACAGTAAACCAACAATGCGCCGTGCAGCCGAAAAGTAACCGGGCTGTCACAAACTCATCAGGCCCTTACATGGGTTCATCATCGCCGTCAAGACACTTCTGTCCGTTGCCGGGCACGAAAACAGCCGCATGACAACATTTCAGGGGTTTAGGAATTCGTCTCAATCCGAGAAGGAAAACTGTCCCCAGGCATCCCCGCAATACCGGAGACGGGCCCAAAGGCGGAGCGAGGCGCGGCAGGAGGCTTACGAAAGCCCGCCCTCGCCGTCCATGCGCATCTTGAGGTGCTGGTAGGCCTTGGCCGTGGCCACGCGGCCGCGCGGCGTGCGCTTGATGAACCCGCACTGGATGAGGAAGGGCTCGTATATGTCCTCGATGGTGCGGGCTTCCTCGGAGCAGGCCACGGCGATGGTCTTGACGCCAACCGGCCCGCCGCTGAACTGGTTCACGATGAGCGACAGGATCTTGCGGTCCATCTGGTCCAGGCCGTGCGGGTCCACGTCGAGCCTGTCCAGGGATTCCTCGGCCAGCTGCTTGTCCACCACGCCCTGGCCGGAGACCACGGCGTAGTCGCGGATGCGGCGCAAGAGCCGCCCGGCGATGCGTGGCGTGCCGCGCGAACGCCGGCCGATGGCCCAGGCGCCCTCCTCGGTCACGTTGATGCGCAGGATGTCGGCCGCGCGCAGGACGATGCGCGCCAGTTCCTCCGGCGAGTAGAACTCCAGGCGGAACACGCAGCCGAAGCGGTCGCGCAGGGGCGAGGTGAGCAGGCCCACGCGCGTGGTGGCGCCCACCAGGGTGAAGGGCTCCAGGTCGATTTTGACCGTGCGCGCGCCCGGCCCCTGGCCGATGATCAGGTCGATCTTGTAGTCCTCCATGGCGGGATACAAAATCTCCTCCACCGTGGCGGGCATGCGGTGGATCTCGTCGATGAACAGGATGTCGTGGCGCGAAAGGTTGGTCAGAATGGCCGCCAGGTCGCCCACGCGCTCCAGCACGGGGCCGCTGGTGGAGACCATGTTGACGCCGAGTTCGCTGGCCATGATCTGCGCCAGGGTGGTTTTGCCCAGGCCAGGATTGCCGGAAAACAGCGTGTGGTCCAGGGCGCGACCGCGCTCCTTGGCCGCCTGGATGAACACGGAAAGGTTCGAGCGCACGTCGGCCTGGCCGATGAAGTCGGACAGGCGCTGCGGCCGGACGGTGTCGTCCACCTGGGGGTTCTTGTCGGCAAGGTCTTCGCTCATGCTCCCCCCCGGGTTAGGACCGCGCCTGGGCGATCTTCTTCAAGGCCAGGCGGATGGCGGCGCTGGCGTCGATGTCCGGCTCGGCCTCGAAAATCTCGCGGACCATGGGCCGCGCCTCGTCCTCGGTGTAGCCCAGGGCCTTCATGCCCATGAGCGCGTCGAAATACTCGCCCTGGGGCGCATCCTGCGGGGTGGGCGCCAGGGTGGGGCCGCTCTTGATGCCCGCCACCTTGTCCTTGAGCTTCCACATGATCTCGCGCGCGGACTTGGGGCCGATGCCGGGCACCGTGGCCAGCATGTCGGCGTCCTCGCGCAGGACGATCTCGCGCAGGTGCTCGGGCTTGAAATGGGAGAGGATGGACAGGGCCTTCTTCGGCCCCAGCTTGTCGATGCCGATGAGCAGGCGGAAGACGTCGCGGTCGTCGCGGGTGATGAAGCCGTATAGGTCGAGGGCATCCTCACGCACGATCATGTGCGTGAAGAGCTGCACCTCGCCGCCCTTTTGCGGCAGGGCGACCAGCGCCGTGGTGGGCAGGGCCAGCTCGTAGCCCACGCCGCCGGGCGTCACCACCACGCAGCCCTTGCCGGTGATTTCAAGCAGACGTCCCTCGATGTAGGCGATCATGGGGCCTCCCTCAGCTGCCGGTCAGCTTGCGCATGCGGCGTTCGTTCAGGTGGCAGATGGCCACGGCAAGGGCGTCGCTGGCGTCGAGAGCCCAGTCGGGCTTCTTCACGCCCAGGATCTGCGCCACCATGAAGGCCACCTGCTCCTTTTCCGCCCGGCCCACGCCCACCAGGCTTTTCTTCACCATGGTGGGCGGGTACCCGGCGACGGAGAGGCCGGCCACGGCGCAGGCGGCCATGGCCGCGCCGCGCGCCTGGCCCAGCTTGATGGCCGAGGCGCTGTTCTTGGACACGAACACGCTCTCGATGGCGGCCTCGTGCGGGGCGTTGAGACGGATGATCTCGGCCACGCGCGTATAGATGACGCCGAGCCTCTCGGCCATGTCCCCCCCGGAAGGGGTGCGGATGGTGCCCACGGCCACGAGTTCGGCGCGGCCGGAGGCCTCGCGCACAACCCCGTAGCCGGTCACCTGGCTTCCGGGGTCCAAACCCAGCACCGTGACGGGCTCGGCCATGCTACCCCAGCTCTTCCATGATTTCATCCGTGAAGTCGGCGGTGACGTACACGTTCTGCACGTCCTCGTTGTCTTCCAGGTTCTCCATGAGGTTCATGACCTTGCGGGCCGTGGAGGCGTCCACCGGGGTCAGGTTCTTGGGCAGCATGGTCAGCTCGGAGCTTTCCACCGCAATGCCCGCGTCCTCAAAGGCCTTTTCGACGGCGGAGTAGTTCTCCGGGGCCACGCGGACCTCAAGGGTGCCCTCTTCGGCCACCACGTCGTCGGCGCCGGCCTCCAGGGCCACTTCCATGATCTGGTCCTCGGTGTACTTGGCGGGGTCGAAGGAGAGCACGCCGCGCTTGTCGAACATCCAGGCCACGGAACCGGGCTCGCCCATGTTTCCGCCGCCCTTGCTGATGATGTGGCGCACTTCCGCAATGGTGCGGTTCTTGTTGTCCGTGGCCACCTCGACCAGCATGGCGACGCCGCCGGAGGCGTAGCCCTCGTACATCATTTCGAAAATTTCGCCGCCCGCAAGTTCGCCCGTGCCCTTCTTGATGGCCTGCTCGATCTTGTCGTTGGGCATGTTGGCGGACTTGGCCTTGGCGATGACCGCGCGCAGGCGGGCGTTCATATTGGGATCGCCGCCACCCTTGGCCGCCAGGATGATATCCTTGGTGACCTTGGTGAAAACCGCGCCTTTCTTGGCGTCGGTCTTGGCCTTGGAGCGCTTGATGGTGGCCCATTTGCTATGTCCGGACATGAATCCTCCAAAAGAAATAATATAATGCCCTGCGGCTGCGAAACAGGATACTTTACAGAACCTCGCCCCGAAAGCCAAGTCCCACGATGAAGGTCTCCTTGCTTTCCGCCCGGGAGCTTTTGGGCTTGAAACCACGGACCTTTTCAAAATGCGGGCGCAGCGATTCCTGGAAATCCTTGGCGTCGGGCCCTTCGAAAATTTTCGCCACAAAGTTTCCGCCCGGCTTGAGCCGCCGCAGAGCCACGTCGCGGGCGCGCTCGCACAGCTCCACGCTGCGGGCCTGGTCCGTAAACTTGACGCCCGTTGTTTTGGGGGCCATGTCGCTCATGACGAAGTCGAAGGGCAAGAGCGGCTCCATGAGCGCCAAAAGCTCAGGCGAGTCCGCGAAGGCGTCGTGCACCAAAAACCGCACGTTGTCCGGGAATTCCTGCTCCGTGGTCTGGATGTCCAGCGCCAGCACCCGGCCGGAAGGACCGACCTTCTTGGCCGCAAAAAGCGTCCAAGAACCCGGCGCGGCGCCAAGGTCGAGCACCTTGAAGCCGGGAGAAAGGAGCGCGAACTTGGCGTCCAGCTCTTGCAGCTTGTACACGCTGCGGGCAGGATAGTTTTCCGCCTTGGCGCGCTTGAAATAATGGTCGCGATATTGTTTCATGGACCGTCCCGTTCGACATCGCCGACCGGCCATGGGGCCGTCAGCCGTGTTTGAAGGACCCCTAGCGTAATCCGCACAGCTTGCCAAGGACGCAGACAAGGAGCCCCATGCCCGACCAGGCCGACACCCGCCCCAGGCGCGCGCGCGTTTTCGACGAGTTGGCGCTGCCCAAGAGCCTGCCCGCCGGCGGACAAGACTTTCTGCCCCTGCTGGGTCGTGGGCCGGACGTGCTGCTGCTGGGCCTTGGCCCGGAGCCTGAGCGCCTGCCGGAGCTTCTTGACCTGCCTGGCGGCGCGGCTGGGCGCGTGCGCTACATCGAAGCGCCGGACATGGCCGCGCAGCTGGGACCGGAGTGGCGCGGGCGCATCCCATCCTGGTTCGAGGAACTGCCAGCGGAAGAGCTTTTGTCCGCCGCAGCCCCCGGCATGACTGCCAGCGGCTCGACTTCCATCGGCTCGACTTCCAGCGGCTCGACTTCCATCGGCTCGGCTGCCAACGACGCGGCTTCCAACAACGCGGCTTCCAACAGCCCGAATTTCATCAGTCCGGCGTCCACCAGTCAGGCCTTCAGCGCCTCGGCTGCCACCGGAGCAAAACCGGTCGGCGCGGCTTCCACAGGCGCGCGGGTGATGCTGTACCGGCCCGGCCCGCGCCTGTTCCCCAGCTTTTGGGGACCGCTTTTGGCCCGGCTGCAGGTCGCGCACTTGCCGCAGCCGCCCGCGGCGGACCCGAAGCTGGTCTGGCTGCCCGGCGGCGAGGGCGACCTCTTGCGCGTGGAGCTGCGCGAGGCCTTCGAGGCCCAGGGCTTCCGCGTGCGCGAGCTGCAGGACGAAGGCAGCCTGCGCGCCCTGCTCGCCCAGGGCGAATGCCCGGCGCTGTATCTTTCCGTCAACTTCCGGGGGCTCGACGCCCTTGGCGAGGCCGCGCACCTGCTGCAAGCGGCAGGGGCGCGCGTGGCCGTGTGGTGCGTGGACAATCCCCTGCACCTGCTCTCGGGCCTCAAGTCGCGCTTTTGGACAGGGCTGCCGCTCTTCGTCACCGACGACTGGTTCATGGGGCCGCTTTGCCGGCTCGGCGCGGCAAATGTCCGCCACCTGCCCCTGGCCGCGCGGGAGAAGGATCTGCACGGTCCGGCGCGGCCGCCCTGCCCGGCCCATGCGGATTTGGCGCAGCGGCTGGTGTTCGTGGGCCGCAGCGCCTTTCCCGGCAAGGCGGATTTCTTCGCCGGCTGCAGAGTGCCGGACGCGGCCTGGACCGAGGCCCGGCGGCTCATGGAGGGCGGCGGCAGGCCGGACTTCGGCTGGTGGCTGGCGCGGCTGGGCATCGGCGCGCTATGGCCCGGCGCACAGGTGCGCAAGGCGGGCTTCTGCGCCGAGGAGACCGGCAAGGCCTGGCGCGCGGATTGCCTGAATGCTGCGCACAAGGATTCGGCCGGCGCGCTGACGATTTTCGGGGACGAGGGCTGGCAAGAGCTGCTGCCCCAGGGGGCGGACCTGCGCGGCCCGGTGGACTACTACGCGGCCCTGCCGGACATCTGCGCCGCTGCAGGGGCCTGCCTCAACTGCACCAGCCCGCTGCTGCCCCACGGGCTGACCCAGCGGCACTTCGACGCCTGGGCCTTCGGCGGCCTGCTGCTGACGGACGCCACGCCAGGACTGGCGCTGTTTCCCGACGAACTGACGCGGCCCGTCACCTTCCGCGCCCCGCAGGACATCGCCCCGCGCTTCAAAGCGCTCCGGGCGTCGGCCTCGGCCGCCGAGGATCTCAAAACAGCGTGGCGCCAGGAGCTGGCGCGGGCGCACACCTATGCGCACCGCGTGCGGACCGTGCTGGAGGCCGTCGGCCTTTAGCTAGGCCAAGAGCGGCAACAGCATCGGGGCCAGGCCCTCGGCCAAAAGCCGCGCGCCCTTGGCGCTGGGATGCACGCCGTCGGCCTGGTAGCAGCCGGGCACCCCGGCCAGGGGATCGAGGATGTGCTCCATGAAGGGCACGTTCAGGCGGCGCGCCAGCTCCGCATGCATGCGGTTGAAGCGCTCCACGTATTCGGCGGTGTACAGGGGCGGGGCCAGCGGAATAAGACCGGCCAGCTCCGGGTCGTCGTAAGGCTTGAAGAGATCCATGCTGGTGCGCCAGCCCGCCAGGAATACGGCGATATTCTCCGCGCGCAGGGCGCTGATCATCTTGTACAGGGCGTCACGGGTCTCATCCAGCGGCAGGCCCTGGTAGCAGTCGTTGGCGCCGAACTCCAAAAGCGCGGCCTGGGGCTTGGCCTCCAGCACCTCGGGCAGGCGCTCCAGCCCGTCCACGGAGGTGTCGCCGGACACGCCGAAGTTCAGCACGCGCCAGTCCTTCCCGGCCTTGAGGAATTCCTTCTCCAACTGCGCGGGCAAGGCCTCGCTGTCCTCCACGCCCCAGCCGGCCACAAGGCTGTCGCCATAGGCGGCAAAAACCGGACGGGGGTCGTGGTGTTCTTCGCGCGCGGGCTTCATCGCTCCCTACCCCTTGGCGATCCAGGTGGCCACGGTGCGCGTCTCCTCGGCCCATTTGGCCGAAAGGCGCACGGTCAAAAACTCCTGGTACACACCGTCGAAAAGCTCCAGGCACTGCTCCACGAGGAAGAGCTTCTCCAGCACGCGGGCGTCCGGGTCGTCGTCCTCGCGGTCGCTGGTCTCCACCTTGGGCGTTTTGAGGCCGGAGAGGGCGAAGTCTGAGTCCTTCACCGTCACCTGCCAGGCTTCGGGATCGCGGTCGAAGCGCAGTTGCGCCCGGCTGACCTTCTTGCCCGTGCGCAGGCCGCTTCTGGCCTCGGTGAGTTCGCCGCTGGGGCTCTTCACGCTGGCCGACTCCAAACCTTCGCCGTCGCCGCCCTGCACGCTCAGGCGCTCTTCCATGCGCAGGTGGAATTCACGGCCGTCCCTATCCTTGAAAACGCCGCCCCGGGCCTCGGTGACGTGCCACAGCCAGGTCAGGAAATCCTGCCCCAGGATGGTGTTTTCGCGTTCTGCGAGTGCGAGATCCATTACTGCCTCTCCCTAGATGAAGGACGTGGGTTCAAGGGTTTCCAGGCGGGAGGCCGCGGCCTCGCCCAGCATGTCCATGGCCAGGAAGAACGGCGTGAGCGGCTCCAGGGTCAGCCCGAAGGACAGGTTGAAATGGTCCTCGAACAGGGTCTTGGCCTTGGCGTTGGTGCCGCAGAAAAGCACGCGGCCGCTCTGGGTGTTCCACACGGCGTCGAACACCGCGGGCACCGGCAGGCTGCGCGCCCGCAGGCGCAGCATCACCTGGTCCTTGATCTCGCGGCGACGGTCCTTGGAGATGAAGCTCTTGCCCTCGGCCTTGGCCTGGGTCAGCTCCGTGGCCAGCGCGATCATGCAGTGCTTTTTGAACACGGCGGGCGGAATGCGCCGGGTGTCGAGCCGGAGGCTGAAGCACATGAAGTGGCCCTTCTCCGGCGGGGAGTCGGCCCAGTCCATGTCGAGCATGTTGTCGATGTTGCACCAGCCCCAGGAACGCTCGTCCACTGTGGCGTCGATGTCGCGGAAGGCGTTGTCCGTCAGGCGTTTGGGCACCTCGCGCCAGAGCGAGTCGGGAATTTCCTCCACCACGCGGTAGCGGGTGATTCCCAGGCTTGTGGAAAGTATGGACACGTCTGCCTCCTTGAACGGGTTTCAACTGCTGCGAGGTCCTGTGGGTACCGGGAAAGCGGCCCCGTGTCCAGACAGTCCGGCAAGGCCTCTGCCCCGGCACTTGCCAGGGCGACCGGGCGGGCTTACCTTCACGCCACACGTCCCAGCAAAGGAGGACACGTCCCATGACCACGACACCAACCGCCGCCCTGGCGGATTATCTTGACGGAAAGGTGAACGAGATAAAGGACATCGAAGCCCAGGCCCAGGCCATTCTGCTCGGCAAGGGCGACCAGACCGGCTACCAGACCCTGATGCGCCAGAAGGCCGAACTGCTTGCGGCCCTGTCCGACGATGCGGCCGCCCTTGTGGACGCCCTGCCCGGCTCAAGGGACGACGAGGCGGGTGCGCGCCTGGAGGAATTCTCCGGCAACGCGGCCAACGCGCTGCGCATCGGCAGCGTGTTCTACATGTCCGCCCTGCTCTACCCGGACGACCACAAGCCGGGCGAGCCGAACAACCTGGAGCTTTTCGCGGCGGAGGTCCGCGCCTGGGCCTAACCCCCCAGAAAAATTCCCCATGCGCAAACAGCTCACCCCCACGCGCCTGCGCCTTCTGGTGCAGGGCGGCTTCGCTTTGTTTTTGGCCTGGACCTGCGTGCGCTTTCTGGCCCATGCGGACTGGGCCATGGGCCTGACAGAAACCTTCACTCCCAAGCCGCCCGCAGTGGAGGGCTTCCTGCCCATCAGCGCGCTCATTGCGGCCAAGCGCCTGCTGTTCACCGGCGCATGGGACCCCGTGCACCCGGCCGGACTGGTCATCTTTCTGGCCATCCTCGGCATGAGCCTGCTGCTGCGCAAAGGCTTCTGCGGCCAGCTCTGCCCCGTGGGCTTCGCCTCGAACCTGCTGGAGCGCCTGGGCCGCAGGCTGGGCATAACCTGGCAGCCGGGGCAAAGAGGCCGCCGCCTGCTGACGATTCCCAAGTATCTGCTGCTGCTGGCTTTTTGTTGGGTGGCGGTGAGCATGAATGCCGAGGACTCGGAGCAGTTTCTGCGCGCGCCCTTCAACATGGTGGCCGACACGAAGATGCTGCTCTTCTTCCAGCACCCCTCGGCCACGACGCTGGCCGTGGTGGGCGCGCTGGCGGCCCTTTCCGTCATCATTCCGGCCTTTTGGTGCCGGGCGCTGTGCCCTTACGGCGCGCTGCTCGGCGTGCTGTCCTGGCTGTCGCCCGTGGCCGTGAACCGCGACGCGGACGCCTGCGTTTCCTGCGGGCGCTGCGCCAAGGCCTGCCCCGTGGGCCTGCCGGTGGACACGGTGAAGCGCGTCACCTCGCCCGATTGCCAGGGCTGCGCGGAATGCGTGGGCGCATGCCCGGTGAAGGGCTGCCTGGGCCTCGGCGCGGCGGGCCGGCGCATCCCCTGGTGGAGCATCGCCCTGGGCTGCCTCGCGGTCATCATCGGGGCATCGCTGCTGGCCGACATGCTGGGCTACTGGCAGTCGCCCGTGCCGCCGCAGATGGCCAGGCGCATGCACATGCTCATGTTCGGCGGCATGGCTGATTTCTAGGCAAGGCGAAGCGTCGATCAATAATCGAGGGTGTCCAGGCGCACGCGCCGGGCCGGGTCGGGCGGACGGCGCGTGAAGCGCGCCAGCCCGTGCCCGAAGCTCGGCTGAAACTGGAAGGCCCAGTCCCCGCCGGTGCCGAAGCCGCTGATGATCTCCGGCTCGATGCCCGCGCGGATGAGCACGTCCACCTCGTCGCCGGGAAAACGCTTCAGCTCGTCCAAAATGGCGGGCACCAGCCCGCAGCACACGTGGCGCAGGTCGATGGTCGCCCTGGCCGCGGGCTTGTCCGTGAAGACTTCTTCTTTTGCGGTTCCGCTCATCGTCTGTGTTCCCGTATTTGCTTCCGGCATCAGAGCCCCCGGCCCGGCCGCGCCACACGGCACAAAAAGCCCTTGAGGTACTCGGTTTCCGGCATGGACGGATGGATGGGATGGTCCGCGGCCTGGTGGCACTGGCGCACAATGGCCAGCCGCACCCCGGCGTCGCGGGCGGCACCGGCCAGCACCTTGCGCAGGTCGTCGCGTCCCACGTGCTGCGAGCACGAGCAGGCGATGAAGAATCCGCCGTCCTCCACCAGCTCCAGCGCCAGCCGGTTGGCCGTGCGATAGGCGGCAAGCCCCTTCTCCATGTCCTTGCGGCGCTTGACGAAGGCAGGCGGGTCCACGCTCACCAAGCCAAAGCGGCGGCCCTCGGCGCGCAGTTCCTTCAGGCCCGCCAAGGCATCGGCCTCCAAAATCTCCACACGGTCGGCCACGCCGGAGAGCTCCGCGCTCTTGGCGGCGTAAGAAAGCGCCACGGCGGAAGCGTCCAGGCAGACCACGCCGCTGGCCCCGGCCTTGGCGCAGGCTATGCCCAGGCCCCCGGCGTAGGAAAACACATCCAGCACCTGCCTGCCCTTGGCCAGCGAAGCGGCCAAGGCGCGCGTTTCGCGCATGTCGTAGAACCAGCCGGTCTTTTGCCCGCCAGCCAGCGGGAAAACAAAGCGGCAGCCGTTCTCCTCGATCTCCGCCTCGTCCGGGGCCTCGCCAAAGGCCAGCTCGACGCCGCGCGCCAAGCCCTCCAGCTCGCGGCCGGGCAGATCGTTCTTGAGCAGAATGCCGCGCGGGGCCACAAGCTCGGCCAGGGCGTCCACGATCTCCTGACGCAGACGCTCCATGCCCGCGGTGCCTATCTGCACCGCCAGCACGTCGCCGAAGCGGTCCACCACGAGGCCGGGCAGCATGTCGGCCTCGCCGAACACCAGCCGGTAATACGGTGCGGCGTAAAGATCGCGCCGCAGGGCGAGGGCAGCGCCGAGCCGGGCGCGCAAAAGTTCGGCGTCCAGGGGCCGCGTGGCGTCCTGGCAGTACACGCGCCCCGCGATGAGCGCGGCGGGGTTGATGTAGGCCGAGCCGAGGGGCCGCCCCTGCGAGGACTCCACCCGCGCGCACTCGCCGGGCGCAAAGCCCGTGAGCGGCGTCTTGGCCACGTCCACCTCGTTGCTGAAGATCCACAGGTGACCGGCAAGCAGGCGGCGGTCTTCGTTCTTGCGCAGGGTCAGGGTGCGCAGGCCCGGCTGCTCCTTGTGGGTGCTCATACCGGGCACGACCCGCGCAAGGTCAGCAGGCGCTGGCCGTAGGCCGCCTGGCCAAGGGAGACGCAGCCGTCGTTCGGCGGCAGCTCTTTGTGCATCAGGGGAATCAGGCCGCGAGAGATGAGCTCCGCGGGCAGCTCCAGGGCGAAGGTCATATTCTGCATTACCCCTCCGGAAAGAGCCACGTGCTCGATTCCGTGAATTTTGGCAAAGTGAAGGGCCAGGTTCGCCAGGCCCGTGATGAGGCTGGCGTGGAAGCGCCGGGCGATGACCGGCACAGGCACCCCGGAGGCGAGGTCGCGCAGGAGCTCGCGGAACAGGCTGTAGGTGTCCAGCTCGCGCGGGGCCTTGTCCGCTTCCAACCGCTCCCCGCCGGTGTTCTTGATCAGCCGGCAGGGATAGGTGGCGGCGTCGCGCAGGGGAATGGACATGTCCTGGGCGCGCTCCAGCATGATGGCCGCCTGGCCTTCGTAGGTCATGCGCTGGCACAGGCCCAGCATGCTCGAAACCGCGTCGAAGAGCCGCCCGCAGCTGGAGGTCAGGGGGCAGTTGAGGTTCTTGCGCAGGATCTGCGGCAAAAAGCGGCTGGCCTGCTCGTACTCCGGCAGCCAGGGCCAGGGAGGCGTGCCGCCCACGCCGCTGGCCTCGACATCCAGCTCCCAGAGCATGGCCTGGGCCAGACGCCACGGCTCGTGCACCGCGGCCTCGCCGCCGGGCAGGCTGAATTCCGCCAAGTGGGCCAGGCGCTCCTGGCGCAGGGTCAGGGTGTCCACCAGCAGGCACTCCCCGCCCCAGATGGACCAGGTGGCCCCGCCGAGGTTGGGCTGGCTGGTGCCGAAGCCCGTGCCGTCGAGGGCCAGGCACAGGGCCGGACCCTGATGCTTGTTCTCGGCCAGCACCGCGTGGGCGTGGGCGAAGTGGTGCTGCAAGATGGCCGTGGCCACGCCGGTCTTGCGGGCCATGTCCTGGGCCACGCTGGTGGTCAAAAAGTTCGGGTGCTGGTCGCGCACCACAAGCTCTGGCTGCACCTCCAGAATATCCTGAAAATGCTCCGAAATTTCATGATGGAAGCCCAGGGTCTCGATGTTCTCCATGTCGCCCAGGTGCTGGCTCACAAAGGCCTGGTCGCCCTTGGTGAGGGTGAGGGTGCACTTGAGCTCCGGCCCAAGGCCCATGACGCTCGGCCCGCTTTCGGCCAAGAACACCGGCTGCGGCACAAAGCCCCGCGCCCGGCGCAGGAACTGCACCTCGTCGGTTCCGGGCAGCACGCGCAACACGGAGTCGTCGCAGCGGATGAGGATGTCGCGGTTGTGGAACATGAAGATGTCCGCGATCTCGCTGAGGCGGCCGAGGGCCTCGCGGTTGCCCAGGCAGATGGGCTCGTCGCTGACGTTGCCGGAGGTCATGACCAGCGCGGCGGGCATGTTCTGCCGCTCTTGCGACAAGAGCCTGCCGTAACGCTGGAACAGCACCAGATGCAGGGGCGTGTACGGCAGCATGAGCCCCACGTGGTCCACATCCGGCGCCACGGACTCGGCCAGGGGCGCGCCGCGCACCTTGGAGCACAGCACGATGGGCCGCTGCCGCCCGGAGAGCAGCTCCTCCTCGGCCTTGGTCACCTGGGCCAGGGCGCGCGCGGTTTCCAGATTCGGCACCATGACGGCCAGCGGCTTGTGCGGGCGGCGCTTGCGGCGGCGCAGCTCGCGCACGGCCTCCTGGCTGGTGGCGTCGCACACCAGGTGGAAGCCGCCCAGGCCCTTCACCGCGGCGATGCCTCCCTGCATGAGGATGGCCGCAAGCTTGCGCATGGCCTCGTCGCGCCGGGCCACCACCATGCCGGAGCGGTCCGCCAGCCACACCTTGGGCCCGCACACGGGGCAGGCGTTGGGCTGGGCGTGGAAGCGCCGGTCGCGCGGGTTGTCGTACTCGCGCTGGCAGTCCGGGCACAGGGGAAAGCAGCCCATGGACGTGTTGGGGCGGTCATAGGGCACGCTGCGGGTGATGGTGAAACGCGGCCCGCAGTTGGTGCAGTTGATGAACGGATACAGGAAGCGGCGATTGGCCTTGTCGAAAAGTTCGGCCTCGCAGTCCGGGCAGGTGGCCGTGTCCGGGCTGATGAGCACGTTGTTGCCCACGCCCGCGCTGCTTTTGCGGATGCTGAAGCCCGCGGCTCCGGCCTCGGGCGGAAGGTCCTGCACCGTGACCCGCAGGATGCGCGCCAGGGGCGGCTGCTCGCGCTCCACGCGCCGGGCGAACTGGTCCACCAGCTTGGGCGGCCCCTGCACCTCTATGACCACGCCCTCGGGCGCGTTGCGCACGGTGCCGGCGAGCTGCAGCTCCTCGGCCAGGCGGAAGATGAACGGACGAAAGCCAACGCCCTGCACCTGGCCGGTGATGACAAGACGACGGCGTATATCGGCGTTGGACATGCGTGCTCCTTGCCCTTCAAACGTTCTGTGGTGATAGCCAAGGCCGGGGAATGATGCAAGGCTTTGAAACGCGGCGCGCCTTCTTGCCCGCGCCTCAGCCGAGCCTGTCCAGCAGGCTCCTCACCCGGCCGCGCACAAAGCGCAGCGGCTCGAAGCGCATGGGGTCCAGGGCGGCGGCGATGACGAAGCCCGTGGCGTCGAAGGAAGCGGGAGCGGCAAGGGGGAAGGCGGCATCGCCCGGCCGCGCCCCGGGCAGTCCGCGCCGGAGCGCCTCGGCCCACAAGGGCACGCTGCCGGGCGTTTGCCCCAGCAGGCCGAAGAGCACGGCGTCCAGGGCCAGCGGCGTGGCCGATGCGCCGAGCAGCCCCAGGTTGAAGGCCTCGCCGCGCACCGGGCCGCCCTTGTGCAGGCAGACGATGCCGTCCACCACTGCAACCGTGGGCGGCAGGGCCGCGGCCACGTCGAGCACCATGGACTCCATGGCTCCCGGCGTTTCGCCCAGGCGCATATGGGCAAGGGCCTTGCGGCAGCCGCACACGCAGCCGAAAAGGTTCTTGACGCTGGCCGTGACGCGGAACTGGCCGTGGGCCTTGAGCCGCGCCACGCTCACGATGCGGTCGGCGTCCAGGGCGTCGCGCGAGAGGCCGATGCTGCCGCCCTGGCCCAGCCGCAGGGGCGCGGGACGCCCCAGGTTCGTCACCCGCAGGCCAAGGGACGCCACGGCCACGTCCAGGCCGCAGGCCGCGGCCACGCGAACGGCGCCGCCAAAGGCCGGAGAGTCGGCCACGCGGGGCGTGGCGCCGCAGTCCAGCACATGGGCGCACACGGCGCGCACCACCTCCGGGTGCGTGCAGGAAAGCCGCGCATTGGCGCGCGACACGAGATTCGGCTTCACCAGCACGCGCTCGCCTGGCGAGAAGCTGATGCCGCTGGCCGCGAACAGACGCTCCACAGCGTCCTGCAGCCCGGCGCGGGCGTACCCGCCCTGGCGCAGCAAGGCCACGGGGATGGCGGGCGCATTGGCCGTGGCGGATGGGTCGGCGGGCGGACGTGGATATTCGGGCATGGCTCATCGCTAGCCTGATTGCAGCGGGCGCGCAAGAGCTTGCGGGCATGCGCGCAGACATAAGCGCGGCCATGCCTGCGGCCATGCTTGCGTCTGCAACGACGGCGGAGCAATATGCGCCCCGGAGGCCTAATGACCACGACACACAAGACACAGGCGGCGCCCTTGGTGCGCCTTGACGGGGCGAGCGTCACGCGGGGCGGAGCCCTGCTGCTGGACGCCGTGCGCTTCCAACTCCTGCCCGGAGCGCGCTGGGCCGTGCTGGGCGAAAACGGCGCGGGCAAGACGACCTTTCTGCGCCTGCTGCGCGGCGACATTTCGCCTGACGCCACAGATGGGGCGCCCGTGCGCGTGTATGACCTGCCCGGCCCCACGGGCGAGCATGACGGCCCGCAGACAACGCCCCTGGGCCTGCGTCAGCGTCTGGGCCTGGTCTCCGGCGACATGCAGGACCTCTACGCCAAAAACGAATGGGCCGTCACCGCCCTGGAGGCCGTGCTCACCGGCTTCTACGACACGCCCCTGCTTTACTCCGAGCCCACGCCCGATGAACGGCAGATCGCCCGCGCCACGCTTGAGGTTCTCGGCCTCGCGCACCTGGCGGACCGGCGCATGGCCACGCTGTCCTCGGGGCAGGGCCGCGCCGTGCTGCTGGCCCGCGCCCTGGCCTGCCGTCCTGCGGCCCTCTTGCTCGACGAATGTCTGGAGGGGCTGGACGTGCCGGCCCGTCGGGAATTTCTGGACGCCCTTGACCGCGCGGCCCAGGCGGACGCGGATCTGGCCCTGCTCTTTTGCAGCCACCGGACGGACGAGCTGCCCGCCTGCATCGAAAGCGCGCTGGTGCTGGAGTCCGGCCGCGTGCGCGCCAGCGGCCCCCTGGCCGAGTTGCGGGCCGAGCTGCTGGCCGAGGTGGCGCGGCAGCGCGCCGCGGCTTCGGCCACGTCCGGGCAGCAGACGTCCGAAGCTTCCGGCACGGCTCATCCCGGTCTGGCCGGTTCCGGCGTGTCCGGTTCCGGCTCGTCCGATTCCGGCTCGTCCGATTCCGGCGTGTCCAGCGCTGATCTGATTGGGGCTGGCGCGTCCGGCGACGGCTTTGCCGACGCGGGCCTCGTCCTGGCACCGCAGCCGGTCCAGGGCGATTATCTCCTGCGCATCACCGGCGCGGATGTCATCATGGGCGGCGCGCACATCCTGCACGACGTCGACTGGACCATCCGCCTCGGCGAGAACTGGGCCGTGCTGGGCAAAAACGGTGCAGGCAAAAGCACGCTGCTGTCGCTGTTGGCCGGAGAGATCTGGCCCTCCGCCCTGGAGGGCGAGCCCGGACGCGTGGAGTACGGCTTCGCCCGCGCGGAAGAGACCCTGGACGACACGCGGCGGCGGGTGGGCCGGGTTTCGGCGGCGTTGGACCGCGACTACGGCTGGAACCTGCGCGTGGACGAAACCGTGTGGTCCGGCGCGCTGGGCAGCATCGGCCTGTACGCCGAGGCCGGCGGCAAGGCCAAGACCCGCGCGCTGCGGCTCATGGATTTCTTCGGACTCGGCGGGCTTGCCGCGCGGCGCATCCTGACCCTTTCACGCGGGCAGCTCCGGCGCGTCATGCTGGCGCGGGCGCTCATGGGCTACGAGGCCGAAGGCCCGGCCCTGCTGCTGCTCGACGAACCCATGGCCGGTCTGGACACGCGGGCGCGGCGCGCGGCGCGCGAGCTGCTGGGGCGCGTGGCCGCGGCGGGCGTTCCGCTGGTGATGGTGACGCACCACGAGCGCGACCTGCCGGAGCAGATTGCCCATGTGCTGGTGATGGAAGCGGGGAAGGTGGCGTTTTGCGGCGGCAGGGCGGACTATGGGCAGTGGCAGGCGGCCCGTGTCAAACGAACCGCCTGCGCCCGAAAAATCTAGCTGTTGCGGCTGATGAAGCGGCTCTGGACGCGGGGCACCGGGCGGGTGGAGCGTCCGTAGCCCGTGTGGCGCTTTTGCTCCTGGCTGGTGCGGCGCAGCTGCTCGGCCACGTCCTGGCGCAGCCGGCTCGCCTCGTCGATGATCTGCGACTGCAGGTCCTTGAGCTCCAGCAGCTTGGCCATCAGGGTGTCCTGATTGTTCGCCGCCGGCTCGGACAGGCACTCGTCGGAAAGGGCCTCGTCCAGCATGCTGTCGCGTCCCACGGCCAGTTCCCCGGCCTGATCCACCTCGCCCGCGGCAAGGTGGGCCAGCTCGCGGCGGCCCATCTCTATGGCCTTGTCCAGCAGCGTGAGCGCGGGTTGCATGGCTAATCCTTTCCGGAGGTCCGGACGTCCTCGCGCAGCAGGGCGACGACCTTCTTCCAGCGGTTCACCGCAGGCATGAATTCATATTCCAGCAGGTCGGCCAGAAGAATCCAGTCCTCGTTGGCCAGCACTTCGGTCATCTCGGAGAACAGGCTGGACAGCTGGTCGCTGGCCTCCAGAAACTCCTTGTGGTCCTTCAGGGCGAACTCGCCGCGCAGCACGCTGACCATGCCGATGAAGTCGCGGGTCACGTCGAGCAGGTCCTGGTATGTCTCCAGAGCCTCGGCGTCGTCGGCCTGGCGGAACATCTCGGCCACGCGGGTGGCGCCCTCGCCCATCAGGGTGACGACCTTGTAAAGTTCGCGGGTGATCTCCACCGCCACTTCGGCCACGCCCAGGGTGCGTATCTCCACGCTCTGCACGTCGCTCAGGTCGATGTCCTCGGCCTGGTGCGGATAGATCTCGGAGAACGGCTTCTCGTTGACGAACACGTCCGTCACCACCCGGTCTTCCAGGGAACCGTCGGCCATGACCTTGGCGAAGATCTGATCCAGGTTCTCGAAGCCGGAGATATCCAGGTCTTGTTTCTGTCCATCGATAAGGATCATTGTGTTCCCCCCTCCTTGGGCGGTTCCGTGGCGGTCAAAATTGCTAGGCGGTAGCGCCGCTGAATTTTATGCAACGCTTATGCCAATATTCATATCATGAAGCATTTGTTCCAAAAGCACGTTGAAGCGCGCGGCCAGCGCCAAAATACCGGCAAGATCCTGGCCGGAGCGCTCGGCCTCGAACGTCCATAGCGCGGCCAGCAGGGCCAGGCGTTCCTGGGCTTCCAGGGTGGCGCGCACGCGCTGCCAGGTGGCAAGAAACTTCGTCTTCATGGCCGGCATGGGGTCGCGGGCAAGAAGCTCCCCCTGCCTGCGCAGCAGGTTCAGCAGGCTCGCGGTCTCCTCAAGCGCCTGGACCAGCGGCCGGGCCGCCTCGGGGCTCAGGCCGGACAGTTCAGGCCCGCCGGCATCCGCGCCATTCTTCGCGTCGTCCCGGCGCTCGATGTCCATTCCGTCGAGGTACGGGCGGTATAGCCTGCGCTGCAGGCGGATGAAGCGCGTGCGGTCCTCGTCCTCGTGGCCGGAAAGACTTTCCAGATCCATCAGGCCGTCGGCTCCCATGCTTGTGCGCCACACCCGCGCGCCCGGCGCAAAGACGGACCGGAAGCGCGCGCCGTCGAGCAGCAGAAAGGCCAGCACAAGCACGCCGTCCGGGTCGATGGCCTGGCGGCAGGCGTGATTGCTTGGGCACTCGGTGCCGAAGCCGCAGGGATGGCAGGGCATGTCCGGTTCCAGGCACAGGCAGCCGGGCAGATACGGCCCGGTGTCCCAGGGCTGGGCCGTGGCCAGAAAGATCGCCACGCAGGGCACGCCAAGGCCCGCGGCCAGGTGCATGGTGCCCGTGTCGTTGGTGATGAGCAGGGCGCAGGCGCACAGCGCGGCGGCCAGCTCGCCCAGGTTGGTGCCGCCGACGAGATCGGCGCAGGGAACTCCGGCCGCTGCCTTCATGCGCTCGGCCAGGGGCCGCTCCGATTGCGTTCCCACCAGCACGGGGGTGTACCCGGCCTGCGCAAGTCCGCGCGCCACCTGGGCGAAACGGGCCACGGGCCAGCGGCGGTGCTCGGCGCTGGCGCCAAGCTGCACGGCCACGTAGCCGCGCCTGGGCGCGGGAGCCAGCTCCAAAAGCCGCTCCCGGGCGTGGGCCTTTTCCACCCGGGACGGTCCGCGCAGGCCGAAGCCCGGCGCCGCCTTGGCGGCAAGGTCCGCGCCCCCGGCGATGCGCCGGAACATGTCCACGATGTTGAAGGGGCTCGCCCCGCGCGAGGTGGCGGCAAGCTGCAGAAAGGCCGCCCAGAGGCTGGTGTCGGCGTTGAAGCCGTGCTCGTCCAGAGCGAAGCCGACGACCTGGCCGGGGCAGAGGCTCATGGCCAGCAGCCGCGCCGGTTCCGAGGGCGTCAGATTGATGACGGCGTCTGGCGCGAACTCTTGCCGCACCGTGTCCAAAAGCTGGCGGTGCACCATGAGCGCCGCGCGCCAGTCCTTGTCGAGCCGGGCCAAAAGCCGCGCGCCCGGCAGGGTGAACACGGCGTCGACACCCTGCATGAGCGCCGTGGCCGAGGCGAAATTGTCCAGGCAGACCAGCCCAACGCGGTGTCCCGCGGCCTTCAGGTCCGCAATGGCAGGCTGTGACTGGAGCAGATCACCGAGGCGGGTCAGGTTCAACACAAGGACATTCATGCGCGCTCCTGCAGTTATTTCTCTTTACCGGTTAAGCAAGAACCCTGCCGCACACGCATTCTTCCACCCTGCCCCCTGCCTAACCACTCACCGGAGCCCGCCCGGCGGATGCGACCGCTGGCCTGCGGCGAACGGCGCAAAATCGCGGGTGAGTGTTCAACCGGCGCAAACGCCTGCTCACCGGCGCAAACCCGCCGTTGAACGAAAGAAGCTGTCTGGCCTGGAAAAAGCCCTTTACAGCTGGTTCGTGAGGACGGCGCGCGCCACCCGGATGGACCGCGACGCGTGAAGCCGCCGCAACGCAAGCGCACTGGAACCAACAGCAGGAGGAAGCGACATGAAAAGAGACGCGCGGACAATCATCGCATCGCCGGAATTCAAGGCCCTGGTGGCACGCAAGGGGCTCGTCTCGGCGGTTCTGACGGTGGTCATGCTGGGGGCGTACTTCGGCTTCATCCTGGTGCTGGCCTTTGGCAAAGAGCTGCTCTCCAACCTGATTACCGACGGCCTGAGCGTGGGCATTCCCATCGGGCTGGCCATCATCCTTCTGGCCTGGGCGCTCACCGGGATCTACGTCTACTGGGCCAACAACGCATACGACAATGCCGTGAACGAAATCCGCAAGGGATTGGGGAGGAACGAATAATGGACCAGTTCACCACCACCATCGGGCAGCCGAACCTCACCAGCATCCTGTTCTTCATCGTGTTCATCTCGGTCACCATCGGCATCACCTACTTCGCCGCCAAACGCACCAAGACCACGGCGGAGTTCTACACCGCGGGCGGCGGCATCTCCGGCTTCCAGAACGGCCTGGCCCTGGCGGGCGACTACATGAGCGCGGCAAGCTTTCTCGGCATCGCGGGGCTCGTGTCGCTCAAGGGCTACGACGGCCTCATCTACTCCATCGGCTTTCTCGTGGGCTGGCCGCTCATCATGTTCCTCATCGCGGAGCCCTTGCGCAACCTGGGCAAGTATACCTTCGCCGACGTTGTGGCCTACCGCCTGTCGCAAAAGCCCATCCGCATCGCGGCCAGCGTGGGCTCGCTCATGACCGTGTGCTTTTATCTCATCGCGCAGATGGTGGGCTCCGGCTCGCTCATCAAGATGATGTTCGGTCTGCCCTATGAGGTGGCCATCGTGTTCGTGGGCGCGGTGATGATCGGGTACGTGCTCTTCGGCGGCATGCTCGCCACCACCTGGGTGCAGATCATCAAGGCCGTGCTGCTTCTCGGCGGGGCCACGGTGCTCGTCATCATGGTGCTCTCCAAGTTCGGCATGAACCCGGTGAATCTCTTCGCCGCGGCCCAGGCCAAGTATGGGGCCAAGGTGCTCGCTCCGGGCGGGCTCGTGTCAAACCCCTGGGACGCCGTGTCCCTCGGCCTCGCGCTCATGTTCGGCACGGCAGGCCTGCCGCACATCCTCATGCGCTTCTACACCGTGCCCGACGCCAAGGCCGCGCGCAAAAGCGTGTTCGTGGCCACCGGCTTCATCGCCTTCTTCTACATCCTCACCTTCATCATCGGCTTCGGCGCCATGGTGCTCGTGGGACAGGACGTCATCACCGGCATCGACAAGGGCGGCAACATGGCGGCCCTGCTCTTGGCCGAGGTGACCGGCGGCACCATGTTCCTCGGCTTCATCGCTGCCGTGGCCTTCGCCACCATCCTGGCCGTGGTGGCGGGCCTCACCCTCGCCGGGGCCACCACCCTCTCCCACGACCTGTACGTGAACGTGTTCCGGGGCGGCCGCGCGGCCGAGCAGGAGGAAGTGCGCGTGGCCAAGATCGCCACCCTGGGCCTTGGCGTGCTCGCCGTGGCCTTGGGCCTGGCCTTCAAGGGTCAGAACGTGGCCTTCATGGTGGGGCTGGCCTTCGCCATCGCCGCCAGCGCCAACTTCCCGGCCCTGCTTTTGTCCATCACCTGGCGCAGGTTCAGCACCTTCGGCGCGGTGTGCTCCATCGTCACCGGCACCACCTTGGCCGTGGCCCTCATCATCATCAGCCCCACCGTGTGGGTGGACATCTTGAAGAACCCCACGGCCATCTTCCCGCTCAAGAATCCGGCGCTCATCTCCATCGCCGGGTCCTTCCTGGCCGGGTACATCGGTTCGCTCATCAAGGGTGACGAAACCGCCGAAGCGCGCTATGCGGAACAGAAGGTCCGCAACTACCTGGGCATCAGCGTGGAGTAGCCCTGGGCGAATAGGTTGGCGAACGACTAAACAAGCCCCCGCCAGGGGAGGCCGCCGCACCCGGCCGGACCGGAGCACGCCCCCGGACCGAAACACGTCAATCGACGGCGCGGCGCATTGATTCAGCCTCTTGATTCAGACCATTGACTTAGACTGACGCCCCGCCCCGGCGCGCCACTGCGCCGGGGCGGGCAACGCAACGGGGGACCCCGCCATGACCGACGCCCTCCAGATCCTGCCCGACCCCTTCCTGCGCATGCGCGCGGGCGACATCGCCTGCCCGGCCCCGGTGTTTGTGCGCCCGGACGACAGCGTGACCAGCGCGGCGGCGCGCATGGCCGAGGCCCGCGCCACGGCGGCCCTGGTGCGCGAGCAGGAACACGGCCCGGTGTCCGGCATCCTCACGGAGCGCGACGTGCTGGCGCGGGTGGTGGCCGCGGGACGCGACGCGGGCAGCCTCACCGTGGGCGAGGTCATGACGCCGGGGCTCATCGCCGTGCATCCGGACGAACTGCTCATCGAGGCCTTTTCGCTCATGGTGCGCCACGGGGTGCGCCGCCTGGCCCTGCTCGACGCCTCCGGCCGACCCGTGGGCCTGCTGGGCGAGGGCGACATTCTGGCCGCGCGCGGAGAAAGCCCCCTGGCCCTGGCCGGAGAGATAGCCGCCGCAACAAACGCGGCAGCGCTGGCCCGCGTCTTCGCCCGGCTGGCCCGGCTGGCCGCCCGTTGCGTGGCCGAGGGGCTGGGCAGCGAGCCTGTGGGCAGGCTCATCAGCGAGATGCACGACCGCATCATGTCCCGCGCCTGGGCCCTGGCCTTGACGAAAACAGCGGAGACGCACGGTCCGGCGCCCGCGCCCCACGCGGTGCTGGTGCTGGGCAGCCAGGCCCGGCGCGAGCAGTACCTGGCCACGGACCAGGACCTGGCGCTGGTCTATGCATCCGCGCCCGGGGCCGAGGTCTGGTTCGCCCACCTGGGCGAGGAGCTCACGGCCATGCTGCTGGAGACCGGCTTCCCGCCCTGCCCCAAGCGCATCATGCTGAACAACCCGGCGTGGCGGCGCAGCGTGCAGGGCTGGCTGGACCTGGCCCAGGCCCTGGCGGACGATCCCGGGCAGAATGCGTCGCCGGACCGCGCCGAAGGCCAACCCGCCGCGCCGGAGGCCACGAACCCCGTTGTCCTGGCCTCGCTGCTGGTCGACATGCGCCCCCTGCCAGCTCCTCTGCCAATTTCTCTGGCAGTTCCTCCGCCAGCGCCCCTGGCCGGGCAAAGGGCCGGGGCACAGCCCGAATCGCAGACCGAGGCATTGGCGGGCAGGACTGGGCCGGGCTTTGCGGAACAAGGTCTGGTCGAGGCGGGCCCGGCCGACCCCGGACTGGGCCGCGGTCTGCGCGCAGCCATGACCGCACGCCTCTCCGGCAGCGCGCTGCTGCTCAAGCTCATGGCCATGGAGGCCGTGCGCTTCGCCCCGCCCCTGGGCCTGTTCCGGGGCTTCAGCCTCAAAAAGGACGCGGAGGGGCGCGGCAGCCTGAACGTCAAGCGCGGCGGCGTGTTCCCCATCACCCAAGGCGTGAAGGTGCTGGCTCTGGAGCATCATTTGCCCGAAACCGGCACCCTGAGCCGCCTGCGCGCGCTGAAGGGCTTGGGAGTGTTTGAGCAGCCCCTGGCGGACGGCTTGTGCGAGGCTCTTTCGTTGCTGCAAACCCTGCGCATGCGCGCCCAGGCCGAGGCCCTTGTCTTGGGCGCGGCCCCGGACAACGAGCTGCGGCCCGACACCCTGGGCGCGCTGGAGCGCGAGGGCCTGCGCGGCGCCTTCAAGCTCGTGGCCGAGCTGCAGGACCTGCTTTCCGCCAAGTACGCGCTGCACCTGCTGGGCTAGACGGCTCCGCCCGGGCTTGCCATTTCGCCGTGCTTTGCCTACGTGTAGGGACATGGACCTGCGCGAAGCCCTCCCCATCCTCTTCTGCTCGACGCCCAAGGCCAAGGTCCTGGCCTACGCCCTCGCGCTCATCCTCATCACCCTGTTCGCCGGGGGCTTTCAGGGCTTCGTCTTCCTGCTCATTCCCCTGGGGCTTGATGTGTACGGAGCCTTCCTGGTCAAGGACAACCACAAGGCCTTTCAGGAAGACGTGCTGGAGAACCTGGAGAAGGAATGCCTGCGCGCCTGCGACATCGACAAAACCCAGCCCCACTACCCCTTCCACGAAATCACCGGGGCCATTGGCCACTGGATGCTCAAGGACCTGAAGGCCGATGTGCGCTTCACCATCATGGCGCCCAAGGACGACCTGGTGGTGCTGGCCGACCGCAAGGGCCGCATCTTCCCGCTCAAGTCGTACTTCCCCGTGGCCTACCAGACCGAGGACGCGGGCACCCGCGACGTGTTCTACGCGGACATCACCACGGTTGAGCTCGCGGGCAAGGTGCTCACCATGACCACGGCCTCGGGCGAGAGCATCTCGTACACCGGCCAGGGCGACAAGGCCGCGGCCGCGGCCGAGCACCTTCGCAACCGCCTGCGCGACTTCAAGACCCGCCGCACCCAGCAAGATTTCACGCCACCCGCCGTCACGCATTGACCGCCTTGCGCTTGTTGCTGATTGCTGATACTAAGTAGTATTCACGATCAGAACAGCCAAAGGAACCACACATTTGGACATCCGCGACCATTTTCCCCTCCTGCGCCTAAAGGGACTGGGAGTGCTTGGACTGCTGCGCCTGTACAGCGTGCTGCTTCTGCTTTTGCCTGTTCTGCCCCTGTCCCTGTATTGGATCGCCTCCAGCATGGAGACGCTGCCGCTCTCCCTCGACTGGCTCATGTTCATCTGCATCGCGCTGGTCGTCGCGGCCTCCGCTCTTTTGGGACACGCCATGGCGCGCACGGTTCTGGATCCCCTGCGGATGCTGGTCCTGGGGGCGGAAAAGATCCAGGACGGAGACTACGGGCACGTCATCAACCTGGCCGATGCCGCGGACGCCCCCACGGAATTCAAGCAGCTCATGCGCGCCTTCAACCGCATGTCCACCACAGTGCAGCAGCACGTGGAGACCATCCAGACCACCTCGCGCACGGACCAGCTCACCGGCATGTGCAACCGCAGGCACCTCATGGCCGAGGGCTACCGCATCCTCGGCGTGGCGCTGCGCGGCGGCAGCCCCTGCTCCTGCCTCATGATCGACATCGACCACTTCAAGGATGTGAACGACACCCACGGCCACCCCGTGGGCGACAAGTTCCTCATCCACATCGCCGGGTGCATCATCTCCGCCGTGCGCGAGTCGGACATGGCGGCGCGCTTCGGCGGCGAGGAATTCGTCGTGCTGGCCCCCAACGCCTCCCTGCCGGAGGCCCGCATGCTGGCGGAGCGCATCCGCGAAATCGTCGCCTCCACTCCGCTGAAGATCGGCGCCATCACCGTCAACAACACCATCAGCATCGGCGTGGCCGAATACGACCCGGAGCCGCAGTTCGGCTCCAACATCCTTGAGGACATGATCGAAAAGGCCGACAAGGCCCTGTACCGGGCCAAGGAATGCGGCAGAAACCGCGTGGAGTCCTGGCCTTTCCCCGACAGCCCCATCCACTGCCCCTGATCGCCCGACCCGCCTGCCCCAGACCATCCTTGACAACCAATATGGGTGTATATACACATATCGGCACGGACGAGCCGCGGTCGAGCCGCGGTCGGGCCGACAAGGAGGAAACAGCAATGCCAGCGAAAAACGGCGGCGAACTATCCGGAGAGACTATCGGGCAGACCTGTCTCTGCCACAACCTGCGGCGCGCGGCGCGCGCCATGACACGCCTTTACGATGCCCAACTGGCCCCAAGCGGCCTGCGCGCCACGCAATTCTCCATTCTTGCGGCGGCGCAGGCGCGAGGTCCCGTCACGCTAGGCAGGCTTGCGGAAGCGCTCGCCCAGGAGCGAACGACCCTGACGCGCAACCTGCGCCTGTTGGAAGACAAGGGTTTTGTCCGCAGCGAACCAGGACAAGATCGCCGCGAGCACTCGATCGCCATTACCGATGCCGGTGGCGCGGCCCTCGTGGCTGCGCGGCCATACTGGCGCAAGGCGCAGGAGACCATGGCCACCCGACTTGGGCAGGACCCCATGGCTAAAATCCTACATGAGCTTCGTCAGTTGACCGAAGCAGCCCGAAGCTGAACAGCAAGGAGAATTCCTTGGACAAACTGAATTCCGCCATGGCCAAAGCGTCCCCTGTCCTGACCGCCGACGAGCTGCGCGAAATCTGCATGGAGGCCGGAGCGGCCGACTGCGGATTCGTGGAACTCTCCCGGCCGGCACTCGACTTCGAGCGCCAGGACATCATCGAAGTCTATCCGCGCACGAAGACGCTCATCGCGCTGGCCTTCGCCCTTAACCCTGAAAACATGCGCAGCTCTGTGCGCAACATGTCCTCGTCGGAGTTGCACGAGGTCTCGGACGAGTCCGCCCGGGCCGAACGGCGCATCCTCCGCAGGCTGAACGCCCAAGGCGTGCGCGGTGTGGCCGTCCCTGCGGACTTCCCTATGGATATGGGTCGCTTTCCCGGTAAAATATGGCATGTGAGCCACAAAATCGTGGCCGTGGAGGCCGGGCTTGGGCACATGGGTCTGAACCGCCTGGTGCTGCACCCGCGCCTGGGCAGTTTCATCCGGCTCACCACCCTGCTGGTGGACGCGGAAGTGGACGTCCACGGCGCGCCCCTCAAGGACTCGCCCTGCATCGGCTGCGGTCTGTGCGCCGCAGTGTGCCCGGTCGGCGCCGTTCGGCGCGACGGCTCCTTCGATCTCACCACCTGCATGGTGCACGCTTACCGCGACAACATCGTGGGCTTCCTCGACTTCATCGACTCCGTGACTTCCGCGCCGGATCTGACCGCCTTCCGCCAGCGCTTCATGGACCGTGAGACCGCCTCCCTGTGGCAGTCGCTGATGTACAAGATGAACTACCGTTGCGGCTACTGCATGGCCGTGTGCCCGGCGGGCCTGCCCGGCGGCGCGGACTACGCGGGCGACCGCAAGACCTACATGGCTGAGGTCTTCCGCCCGCTCAGGGACCGCCACGAGGAGATCTACGTGATCGCGGGCTCCACCGCCGAGGAACGCGCGTCAAAAAACCCGAACAAGCAAGTGCGCCGCGTGGCGCCCAAGGTGGAGCGCAGAGCCTAGCGGACATTCCGCTCCTCCCGCCTTGCGCACAGCCGCCTGATGTCCTACTGTCAGCCCAGGCGGAGTAACCGCCTCTTTTTGTCTGAATTGAACGCCACCATTTCGGGAGCCCCCCATGCGCTACGAACTCCGCCTCATGGACACCTTGTCCGGCGTGGGCTGTTTTGCCGCCCACCCTGGCCCGAACCTCAGTTTTGCCGAGATGGTGGAGCACCTGCGCCAGCACCCGCTGGACGACTTCATGCACCAGCACCTGCTGTTCAAGATGGGCGAGCACCGCACCAGAAAGGTGGAGAAGCTCATGGAAGAGGTGCAGGAGAACGGCCGCATCACCGACCCCGTGCTGGCCGCGCTTCTGTTCGAGTCGTGCCTGGGGCACGAGCGCTTCGCCCACCTGCTGCCGCGCATGGCCGGGCTCGACGTGGCCGAGCTTTCGCGCCACACCCCGGCCCTGCACCTGCGCTCGTATCTCTTGGCCGACCAGCCCCGGCACAACGCCTGGACCATGCGCATGCAGATGAACATCGTGGCGCACGAGCCCCTGCCCGCGCCGGATGCCATCGGCCTTGAGCCGCTGTACGCCAAGGACCAGCTGCCACAAGGCGAGGCCGTCACCGCCGCGCAAACGCGCGCACGCCTGAAGGACGCCCTGCCCCCGGCCAATCCACGCCGCCCCGCACCCGAAACCTACGCCAACGCCATCAAGCAGCTTGAGGCCAAGAACGTGTTCATCGGACCGGAGATGGCGCACAAGGCCTCGCTCTCGCCCATTGCGCTCCTGCGCCACTGGCTGGTGGATATTTCCGTCAAGAGCGGCGCCATGGGCTACAGCCTCTCCGGCATGCAGACCAGCTACGGCCGCGGGCTCGACATGGACTCGGCCCGGGCCTCGTACAGCATGGAGGTGGCCGAACGCGTGAGCTCCTACGCCAGCATCGGCGCGCGCGGCGTCATGGGTCTGGCCAAGCCCTGCCCTCTGGTGCACGGAACCTACGCCGAAGTCTCGGCCCGGGGCCGCGCCCTGAACCCGGACGACGTGCGCCTGGAGGTGCCCTACGCCGGGCAGAAGCTGTACTGGATGCCCGCCCAGGAGCGTTATGCGGGCGGCCTGCGCGAAAGCCTGGCCCCTGTGCAGTTCGTGTATCTCTTCGCCAACATGGAGGAGCAGAGCCTGTTCAGCGCCCTGGGCTCCACGGGGCTCGCCTCGGGCAACACCATGAGCGAGGCCAAGGTGCACGCGCTGGGCGAGGTCATCGAACGCGACGCCGAGGCCGTGACGCCCTTCGACCTTTCGCGCTGCTTCCGCCTTACGGCCGCCGACGAGCGCGTGGCCAAGCTGCTGCGCGACTATGAAGACTGCAACATGCACGTGTGGTTCATGGACTGCACCCCGGAGTTCGGCGTGCCCTGCTACAAGGCCATCGTCACCGGCAGGCAGGGCGACGTGAACAAGGGCATGGGCGCGGGGTTGTGCGGCCCGCGCGCGGCCATTTCGGCCATGACGGAGATCCCCTATCCCTTCCCCGGCCCGGCCACGAGCCCGGCGCCCGCGGGCCTGCCCGTGCGCAGGCTGGAGGATCTGCCGGACTTCTCCACCGGCAGCGCCGAGGGCGACCTGCTGGTGCTGGAGGAGACCCTGCTGGCCAACGGCCACGCGCCGGTCTACGTGGACCTGACGCGCGCGGACCTGGGCATACCCGCCGTGCGCGCCCTGGTGCCGGGGCTGGAGTGGGTTTCGGACTTCGACCGCTTCTCGCGCCTGCCGCCCAGGCTTTACGCCAACTACCTGCGGCAGTTCGGCGCGCTGTAGCGCCACAGCGGACCTCTAAAAATCAGCGGCCCCGGCACGCCCGGCAAGCATTCCTGCCCATGCGCGGCCCATCCGGCTTCGTCCACGGCCCGGCGCTTACTTGGGCAGCGCGCCGCGAACGCCCATGACCAGCCAGTCCATGGACAGCAGCTCCTTGTCCGTGGCCTTTGCGCCCTTGGGCACGCGCAGCGCTCCGGCCTGATCCAGGATCGGCCCGGCAAAGCTCATGTCCTCGCCCTTGGCCATCTTGGCCTTGAGCGCCAGCACCTTGGCCCGCACGGCCTTCGGCACGCTCTTGCCGAACGGCGCCAGCCCCACGCCGCCGGCCTCGAACCCCGTGAACGTCTCGCCGCTCTTCCAGGTTCCGGCCATGACCTGCCGGACGATGCCGACGTACACCGGCCCCCACTCGAAGGTGGTGGAGGTGAGGGCGCAGGCCGCGCCGTGGCGGACGGAATCGGTGCCATAGCCGATGGCGGCCACGCCCTTGGCGCAGGCAGCCTTGGAGGAATCGGAGGTGTCGGCCATGGCGCGGATGAGGTCATGTCCGCCCGCGGCCAGCTCCTCGGCCAGGGCTTTTTCCTGCGCGGCGTCGCGCCAGGAGTTCAGCCAGACCACGGTGTTGATGCTGGCGGGGTCAAAGCCTGTGCCGCTCTCGGCCAGGCCGCGCGCCAGGCCCAGGGTGAAGGCGTTGATGCCGCGCGCCACTTCCGGCAAGGGCTGGGTGGCCACGGTGCCCACGTTGCGGTAGCCCATGAGCCCGGCGGTGTAGCCCGCAAGGTAGTCGCCCTGCTCTATGCGCACCATGTACACGCCCATGTTGGGCAGGGTCTTGTCGCCCGCGCAATGCATGAACCGGACATGAGGGAACTCCGCCGCCACCTTGAGCATGGGCTCCCCGTGCGAAAAGGTTGTGCCGAAAATCATGTCATAGCCCTTGCGCGCGTAGTCGCGAAAGACCGCCTCGGCCTGGGCCGGATCGGACACGTTCTGGGTGATGGCAACGGACACCCGCCGGCCCAGCTGCTTTTTCAGCGCCTGAATGCCCTCGTACTGGGCCGTGTTCCACCCCTGGTCATCAATATTGCCAAGAAGCACAAAGGCGACGCGGGTCTTGCCTCCCGCGGCCTGGGCGGGCAACACCGCCGCGGTCACAAGCAGCATGGCCAGCAAGGCGGCAAGAACGGTGATTTTGCGCATGACTCATTCCTCTCTGCACGTTGGGGGCTGTTTGGTCCATGTCGAACGGTCCGCGTGCATACCACGTCGGGCAAGCCCGGCGCAAGAACGCGCATCGCGCCAACGGGTTGCTGTTGCGCGCGGCGAAAGCCGATGCTATCAATCCACGGCTGCCCGGGTGGCGAAACTGGTAGACGCAAGGGACTTAAAATCCCTCAACCTTCGGGTTATACGGGTTCGACCCCCGTCCTGGGCACCAAATAGTTTCAATGAGTTAAGAGGACGACGGACCATCCGCCGTCCTTTTTCTTGCCATGCGGATCCAACCTTGCTCCACGGGCTGTAGCCATAGTGGGGAGGCATTCATTTGGGCACAATGCGGAGGAAACAAGGAAACTCCGGGGCTTGCACATCGACGGCAATACGCCGCGATGGACGGCGATCCCACGACACCGCTTCTGGACTTCTGCACACGCCGCTGCTACGCCCTGCGCATGAAAACAATAACCGGATCATTGGTGCCTGGCGGAAAAGGAATGCTGCGTCCCATTTTCACGTGCAGCTGCAAAAACGTGATGGAAGACTATCCCCTCGCGCCCGTCGTTTCCGTGGAATGCCCCAAGTGCAAGGCCACGCAGAAGTTCCAGATCGTGGAGTTCGCGCCCAAGATGTGGCGCATCAAGCCTGTGGGCTAGCCGCGGCGCCTCACCGACAACAGATCGGCATCGCCCGGGCGCTGCCCGCAGACCAAGCGGGCAGCCAAACGAGGGCACTGCGCCGCTCCTCGCGGCCAAAGAAAAGCCCCCTTGCGGGGGCTCTTTGTGTTGCGGCCTGTGGACAGCGGGGGCAACGGCAGAAATCGTCATCGAAATACCGGTGAGCGCAGTGCCGTCTCCGGCGTTCAGCAGGCGCAGACGTCTCGCGGAATGAGTCTCGAACCGCGCGCCGACCTTGCCGCAATCGCGGCCGCAAGCCGCTCCCCGCGCCTGCCGCGCCGGAACGAGCCCCGAGTCGCGCCTGCGGACAAGACGGCTTGCGCGCTGCAGGCCGCGCGTGGCTCAGGCCCCGGCTAGGCCTTCTTGCCGTAGCCGGAGAGCAGGGCCAGGCACTCGTCGCAAACATCCCCGCCATAGCCCAAGGTCTTGGCCCACATCCGTTCGCCGCTCAGGCACATGTAGCCCTCCACGCCGACTGTCTGCGCCGTGGCCACCTTTTGGCACAACGACTTGGGCAGGCAGATGCAGCCCTTGCCCGCGCCGGGCTTGGCCTCGAACACATGCGACTTGGCCCCTGGAGCCGGCACCTTGGGCATTCTCAGCGTATAGATCGTCATGGGACCTCGCTTGTTTTTCTCTTCGCCCTTCTGCCGGTTCTGGCGGACCGGCGCAAGACAATCCCGCTCTGACCGATGCCTCTCCCATATTTGGGGCGGGTCCACCCTGCGCCGTCATCCGGGCTTGCACAGCATTCCCTCGGAACAATCCCACCGGACAGGCACGCCGGACAGACACGCCGGTCAGGCACTTCAGGCAGTCGCTCTGGACAGGCGCGCTGGACAAACACGCCCGTCCGGCACGCATGGGGCAAACAATTCCAGGCGGCGGCGCGCCTAGCTGGGGCTGGCGTCTCCGGCCAGCCGCGACTCCAGGGAGGCGGCAAAAAGGCTGTAGAAGGCCAGAGCCGTGGCCTGGTCCTCAAGCTCCAGTCGGCGCAGGGCAGACGCAGGCAGAAACGCTAGGGCGCAGTCCGTGAGCGTCACGATGTCGCCCGGAGCCGGGTTGGCCTGCCCGGCGGCCGCATGCCCGGCGATGCCTCCTGGGCCCAGGGTGCGCAGACGGACTGAGGTTCCGGCGCCTGAGCGGGCCACCTCCTCCGCCTGGCCGGAGAGCAGGAGCCAAACGCCGTCCGGGCGCTCGCCCTGGCGCACCATGACCTCGCCGGCGGCGGCCTGCCGGGTGTCGAGATACGGCCCAAGGCGCTCCACCAGCGCTTCGAAGCGCTCTTCCTCCTCCAGCCGCTGCAGCATGTCGTCCACGGCGAGATCGAACAACTTGTCGCGCCCGGCCGCGTCCCGCTGGGACTCCAGGCGGGCCTGCTCGCGCGCCAGCACGGCGTCTTCGCACCACTCCAGGGCCCGGTCCAGATCCGGCAGGAACCGCGCCCCGGCTGTTTCCAGCGGCGAGCTCCGGTGCAGCTGCTCCTGAAGCGTCGGCGGCGAGGAGGCGAAAACCACCTGGCAGCCGGCGGCGGAACACCGTTGCAGCATGCGCAAAAAGCAGTTGATGGCCGAGGAGTCGAAGCCGTCCACATCGGCGAAGTCCAGAATCAGGTGGCTCGGCCCCGGTCCGGCCTGGGGCCGATCAGCATGGGGCTGGTCCGCATGAGGCTGGTCCGCATCGGGCGCGAGGTGCGCGGCCACGCTGCGGCTCAACAGATTGGCCGAGCCGAAGAACAGGTAGCCCGTGACGCGCAGGACGCGCACGCTGGCCCCGTGCTCGCGCAGGATGTGCCGGTCCGGCACGGAGCGCTTTTTGGTGCTGGGCAGCGCGGACATGTCCGCGTCCTGGCGCAGCACGGGCAGGCGGCTGTACTTGATGACGAAGACCACGGCGGCCATGACTAGGCCGAAGCCCACGCCGGTGAGGAAGCCGAACAGTCCGATGGCGAACAGGATGGCCCAGATCAGGGCGTACTCCAGCCGGGAGACCTGCCTGCGCACGGCCACGACCCAATCGAGCATGGTGGCCACGCCCAGAAACAGCACCATGCCGCCAAGGACGAAGCGCGGGACATAGCCCAGCACGGCCGCGCCGAAGAACGTCGCGACGCCGGTCAAAAGCGCGGCGGAAACGCCTACCAGCCGGGAGTCCGAGCCGGTTTTTGGACCCAGCATCGAAAAGCTGAGCGCCGTGTACCCAGCGTGCGAGCCGCCCGGACCGGCGATGAAATTGGCCACGGCGTTGAGGTAGAGCTCGTGCTTCAGGTCCAGGTCGCGGCGCGCCGCGGTTTCAAGCCCGCTGGCGATGAGCAGAAAGGATATGGCCGAAACGAGCGGAATGGTGCACAGTTGGGGAATCTGCTCCACGAGCGCGTCCCAGCGGATGAGCGAAAGGTCCGCCAGGCTGAACACGGGCCAGAGCATGGAGCCCTCGGGCATGCCGCCCAGCAGGTGCCCGGCCTGTCCGGCTTCGGCCAGGGATTGCCCCGTGACGCCGAGGTACAGGGCGAAGGCCCCCAGGGACAGCGCCAGAACGCCGGGCAGAATGAACACGCTGCTCCAGCGCCGCAGCGCCCAAAGCAGGGTCACGGTCAGCGCCACCCCGGGCAGCAGGCGCAGCAGCTTTTCGGCGGTCAAAAGCAGCGGCAGGTCGTGCAGATTGAGGGCCACGCCGGTGATGATGGGCACGCTGCCCTGGACCAGCAGCCAGCCGATGCCCGCCATGAAGCCGCCCACCACAGGGTACGGCATGTAGCGCATGAGGTTGCCCAGGCCGAAACGCCCAAGGATGAGGAAGATGACGCCGGAGGCCAGGGTGGACAAAGCCAGGGCCGCGCCCACGGTGACGGCGGTTTCGTGCGGGCTGGCCGACCCGGCCAGACCGGCGGCGATGCCCCCGGCCACCGAGGCCATGATGGCCGCGGGAGCGTCCTCGGGCAGGCACACGGACGAGGGGAAGCCGCTGCCAAGGGCCACGACCAGACACATGGCGAACCCGCCGAAGAGCATGAGCCCCGCGGCCCTTGGGGCAAAGCCGGCCAAGGGGCCGGAGAAGATGAGCGAGGCCAGGGAAAGCTCGACGACGACGATCAGCAGTCCGACGACGAAGCCTGAGCTCAACGCCGGGATGAAGCGCTGCGGCGTGGCTGCGTCGTGCAACAGTTCCTTCAGGTTGTTGTTCAGCATCAGCCCCAATACCTTAGTGAAAACTGTCTGGCAATATGCGCGCCGCGCGGCCGCCTCGGTTGCAGGTCTTATGTGCATCGGCTACAGCTTAAGACAAGGCGCAACACGATGCCTTCACTGCCGCACCAGGAGGACTTGCATGGCCCGCGAGCTGGAGAACGTGCTTAAATATCTCGTCACCGGAGCCGGGCGCGAACGCCGCGGCGCGTACGTCGTCCTGGGGCTCATCCTCACGGCGGGCATTCTCGCCCTTGATACGCTGACGCCCTATGAGCTGAACTTCGCCTTTCTGTACCCCCTGCCCATCCTGCTCGTCACCATCGCCGCCGGGCAGGGCTCCGGGCTCGCCCTCAGCGTCGTCTGCGCCGTGTTTGTCATCGTTTCAGACATCTATGGCGGCAAGGAATACTCACAGCGGACCTACATGCTTTTCGACGTGCTGGCCTACGCCTGTTTCTACGCGCTGTTCACGCTGCTCACGGGCGCCCTGTGCTCCGCCCTGCGCCGCGAGGTGCTCTTCAGCCGCGAGGACGAGCTTACGGGCATAGCCAACCGCAAACGCCTGGAGGAGCACGCCCAGGAGGAGATGGAGCGTTGCAGGCAGAACGCCGCGCCGTTCAGCCTGGTGCTGGTGGACTGCCGCGACTTCCGCCTGGTGAACGACGCCTTTGGCCGCGACGCCGGAGACAAGGTCCTCAACGTCGTGGCCCGCACGCTCCAGGCCGCTGCGCACCGAGCGGACATGGTCGGCAGGCTTGAGGGCGACAAGTTCGCCGTGATGCTGCACGACCAGGACCCGGCAGCGGTCAAGGCCTCGGCCCTGGCCATGGAGGCGGCGCTGCTGGCCGCCATGCGCTCCATGAAGCTCGAACTCGGCTTCTGCATCGGGGCCATGTGCTGCACGCACCTCGCTGCGGAGTACGAGCAGATGCTGGCGGAAGCCACGGGCGCCATGCACAAGGCCTACGCGGCCGGCGGCGGCGTCGTCTTCGTCAATTCCGAATGCTGACCACCAGTCAGGAAGGCGCGCCCACGGCTGCGCCGAAATGTTCCAGCGGCGCCCACCATCCACGCGCCAGGAGGCGCAGCGCCAGCCCCAGACGAGGAGAGCCTTCATGCTGAAGAATCTGTCCCTCAAGGCCCTGTTTCTGGCCATGTCCGCCATCATCAGCGTTTTGCTGGTGGCAAACATGACCGTCGTCTACCTGAGCGGGCAAAACGCCACGGGCATGTTCCGCAGCATCAGCCAGCACGACATGCCCCTGCTCACCGCCCTGCACGAGATGTGGGCCCACGGCCTGCAGACCGAGCAGGCCACGCGCAACATCATCCTGAATCCCGAGGACAAGAAGGCCGTGGCCAACTATCAGGCCGCCAACAAGGACTTCAGCGCCGCCCTTGAGCGCGCCAAGGGGCTCGATGCCGACGCCAAGGCCCAGTACGACGACATCGCCGCCCAGTGGGACAAGGCCCACGCCCTGCGGCTGGAGGCCCAGCGCCTGGCTGTGGACAAGGACCTGCCCGGCGCGGCCGAGGTGATGAACACCAAGGAGACGGCCATCTGGCGCGAAATCAAAGGTCGCATCCTCAAGCGCATCGAGCTGATCTCCACCCAAAGCGCCAAGGGGCTTGCGGACAACAGCGAGCGCCTCGGCCAGGCCAACATGCTCACCCTCGGCGCGGCGCTCATTCTGCTGGTGGGCACCAACGTTCTGCTGCTGGTCACCTGGGGGCGCATAGGCGGGCCCATGCGCGCGGTGCAGACGCAGATAGGCAAAATCGCCCAGGGCGACCTGACAGCCAAGGTCGACGCCTCGCGCTTTCCGCAAGAAATCAAGCAGCTGGCCTCGGCGGCGCAAAACATGATCCGCCACATGGAGAGCACCTTGTCCTGCGTCATCTCCGGCGCGGACAGCGTGGCCACCGGCGCGCAACAGCTTTCCGCCACCTCCGGCTCCGTGGCCCAGGGCGCTTCGGAGCAGGCCGCCAGCGTAGAGGAAATCTCGTCCTCCATGGAGCAGATGACCGCGACCATTCAGCGCAATGCCGAGAACGCCCGCCTGACCGGAAGCATGGCCGCCAAGGCCTCCGGCGACACGGAGGAAGGCGGGCGCGAAGTGGCGCGCACGGTCAGCGCCATGAAGCAGATCGCCGAGAAGATCGGCATTGTCGAGGAGATAGCGCGGCAAACCAACCTGCTGGCGCTCAACGCAGCCATCGAGGCGGCGCGCGCGGGCGAGCACGGCAAGGGCTTCGCCGTGGTGGCGGCGGAGGTGCGCAAGCTGGCGGAGCGCAGCGGCCAGGCCGCAGCGGAAATCTCCACCCTGTCCACGCAGTCCGTGGCCGTGGCCGAGCGCAGCGGGCAGACCCTGGCGGCCATCGTGCCCAATATTCAGCACACGGCGGAGCTGGTGCAGGAGATCGCGGCCTCCTCGCAGGAGCAAAGCACCGGCGCGGCGCAGATCAACAAGGCCGTGCAGCAGCTGGACCAGGTGGTGCAGCGGAACGCCTCGGCCTCGGAGCAGATGGCCTCCACCTCGGCCGAGCTTTCCGGCCAGGCCGAGCAGCTGCTCGCCACAGTGGGCTTCTTCAAGCTTGAAGAAGGATACGGGAACAGCTGCGCTGCGCCCGGACTGCTGCGCCTCTCCGGGGTGGAATCCGGCGGCGGCGAAGGCGGCGTTGACGACGACAGCGACGACGGCCTGCCCCGCTACTGAACCGCCCCAGACTGAACCGCGCGCGCCAGACGAAATGAACCGCCGGAGCATGCGGCTTCGGCGGTTCTTTTTGCGTCAAAAGCCGTGGAGGTTGGACGGCGTTGCTGGCCCGCTCGACGGCGCATGCCAGCCCCAAGCAATCCACCGGCCACGGACACGGTCCGCTTCCCCACACCGCACGGCAACTCGCAACATCTCCTCGGCAAAACCGGGCAGCATGGCAGGGCTCAGCAGCAGCCCGACGCAGCAGGCCGATGGAGGGTTCGGGCCGCTTCAAATCAGCGCATGTGGCCCAGCGAGGCCTTGGCAACCGCCTTGCTTAACGGGCAAGCGCGACAGTCTGGCGCAATGGGCTGGCGCGATGGGCTGGCGCAACGGGCTCGAGTCAACGGTCGCGGCTCATCGAACCGGGGCCGCGCGGACATGGGGAATCTACGCCACGGAGCGGCCGCGCATCTCGCCCTCGAACAGCGTGCCCCACTGGCTCAGCTGGTCCAGCACAGGCAGCACGCTGTGCCCCAGTTCGGTGAGGGAATACTCCACCTTGGGCGGAATCTGGGCGTAGACCTTGCGGTCGATGAGGCCGTCGGACTCCAGCTCGCGCAATTGCTGGGTCAGCATCTTCTGGGTCACGTTGGGCATGTGCCGTTTGAGTTCGCCAAAACGCCTGCGGTCGCCGCCCCGCAGGTGCCACAAAATGATCGGCTTCCACTTGCCGCCAATGACCTGCAGCGCAAGCTCCACGGAGCAGAAATAATGCCGGCCAGCGCAGCAGCGCTGCGGGCATTCGGCGTGTGCGGCCGTTTCATCCATAAGGTGCTCCTTGGGGCGCGGCCGTGTATTTCGCCGCCCGGCTTCGTTCCGTCGGGCCATTGCCAAGCGCGCTCCTATCGACCTGTACCGACCAAAAAGATACCAAGTATCCCCGGCGCTGGCAACCTCGCCCTGTCATCCAGGCTGCGCATGTTCGTCAGTATCCACGAGGTGGCTATTGCACGACAACGTGCCTACTTGCATTATGCGCCATACAGTCTCAAAAGACAGCATTGGCTGTCCACCCCCATCGCAACAAGGAGACACGGAATGGAACTTTTCAGCGTTGATAAGGAAATGTGCAGACGCGACGGCATCTGCATCGAGTCCTGCCCCCTCGGGTGCCTCACGGCCGACGCCGACGGCTATCCGGTCGCCACCGCCGATCCGGTCTGCATCGAATGCGGACACTGCGTGGCCATTTGCCCGCACGGGGCCATGCAGAACAACAAACTGCCCATGCAGAACTTTCTGCCCGCCCCGCGCGAGCGCGCCAGCTTTGAGGCCACCGCCGGGCTGATGAAGGACCGCCGCTCCGTGCGCGAGTTCAAAAACAAGCCCGTGCCGCGCGAAACCCTGGCCGAATTGCTCGACGTCGCACGCTTCGCCCCCACGGCCAAGAACACCCAGCAGATCAGCTACATCGTCACCGCCGACCCGGAGCGCACCAAGACCCTGGGCGCGGCCATCGCCCAGTGGATGCTGCCCAAGCCCGGCATGGAGCGCTACGCGAAGCTCAATGCCCTGGGCAATGACTTCGTCATGCGCGGGGCGCCGCACCTGGTCGTCGCCCTGGCCGACGCGGGCAGCGACTGGGGCCTCACCGACGCGGGCATCGCCCTGAGCTACCTGGAGCTGGCGGCCGCCGCCCACGGACTGGGCGTGTGCTGGGCGGGCATCGTCCACAGAGCGCTGGACCTCAACGCGGAGCTGGCCGCTTCCATCGGCGTGCCGGAAAACAAAAAGGTCTGCGGCGCGCTGATGCTCGGCGTGCCCAAGTACCGCTACGCTCTGGTTCCTCCCCGCAATCCGGCTCCGGTGAGCTGGCTGTAGCCCTCGCCGCGTCCCCTCAACGAGAAAGGACCGCCGGAGCACTGGGCTTCGGCGGTCCTTTTTGTTGCGATGAGGCGGGAGGCGTTGTTTCATGAGCGCCCAGTCCGATCAGACGGACGTGACGCGATGGCCCTGCGGCCGAAATAAGGACCGCGGTCCCGCCAGGCGAGGAGAAGCGCCCTTTGGGACCAGCGGTCCCGTGTCGGTGCAAGCTCACGTGGCCGAAGCCACGCCGCGAGCCGCCCGCGGGCCTTGCTCCGGCCCGGAAGAGGCGGCCCAGGGGCAATCAGGCCAATTGGTACATGCTCTTCTCGCCACGGATGGTGGGCACCGGCATGCCCAACTCCTGGCGAACCTCGTCGAGATCGATGACCCTGGGATCGACCAGGTTGAATCCGTAGCTCTTGCCGCGGTATTCCTTGTCGGCATACCTGCCGTCGTAGCGCAGGTCCTCGACGATCAAGTAATCATGGGCGCCCAGGATACGGTCCCAGCGGTGGACCTGGAACTCCAGCTTGCCGGGCTCGAAGCTCTCGACGTTCTGCCACCGCCAGGTCGTCTGGCAAAACTCGTCGTCGTATCCGAGCAAGGCAAGGTAGTGGACCTTGCTATCGAGAAAATGACGGCGGGGAGACAGCATCGCCGAGTCTGGAATGACCGAGGCGTCAAAGGGGATGGTGTCGTCGCCCAGGCGCACCTGGAGGGCGCAGCCGTCGTCGTACTTCACGCCGCAGGTACAGGTGTTGCCTTGCCGCCACCACTCGAGATACTTCTTCGTGTAAAACTTCCGTCCAAGCCTGCGGATGATCTCGGCGGAATGGGAGGAGATCGGGTGTAGCGCCAAGTCGCAACGCTTGCCGGTGAGTGTGATGACGAGTTCCATCGTATTCTTCCTTGAAATGACGTGTTTTCTCTCGGGCAGCGCCCAATCGCGCGCTGCCGCCCTGCTCTAGTCCGCGGACATTGTCGGCGGCGCTGTCGGCGCCGGCGGCACCACAAGCTCCGCATGCATCTCGCGGATTCCCAGGAGCCGTGCGGCGCTGGCCACAGCGGTCTGTTCGATGTAGGCATCCATGTCCACGATTTCGAGCGCATGCTTCGGGCAAGCCTCGACGCAGGCGCAGACTTCCTTGCCGTTGCTGGCGCGCCAGGCCTGGCACAGGTCGCACTTCTTGGCAGAGCCCTGGTTCTTGCGGCCGTTGAAGGACAGCTCGCCTTCCACGCCGACCTCTATGGCGCCGAAGGGGCAGGCCATGACGCACATCTTGCAGCCCACGCACAGCGCCTCGCTGACCCTGACCACGCCGTCGACGTGCTGGATCGCCCCGAAGGGGCAGGCGTTGGCGCAAGGCGCGTCCTCACAGTGGTGGCACTGGATGGGGTACTTGAAGCTGTCGACCTTGACCACCTTGATGCGGGAGATGACCGGGAGGCCGCGCTTCTTGGCTTCCTTGTAGGGCAGGTTGATGTGCGCGCTGACGCAGGCCATCTCGCACTTCTTGCAGCCAATGCACTTCTCCGGGTTCGCGTAGATCATGTGCTTTTCATGAAGATTTGACATGGTTGTCGCCTCGATGAGTTGATTCGACTTCAATGCTTTCCACGTACAATTCCCTTCCGGTGGCGAGTTTCACTGAACTCGTCTTGCACGCTGGGCAGCGCAGGACCCTGCCCTGTTTGCACACCGTCGCTCCACAAACCATGCACGTTCCGGTTACCGGAATGCGCTTGATCACCAGCTTCGCCTTGTCAACGATCGTTCCCTCGGACAACATCTCGAAACAGGCCGAGAGAGTCGTGGCCTCCACTCCGGCCAGTTCGCCGATGCACAGGGTCACCCGCCGCACAGCCTCCACGCAGGCCCTTTGAGCCTCGTCGATCACGATATCGAGAATGCTTATGGCCATCGAGGATTCATGCATATCGGTCATCTCGCGTCAGGGGGGTCACCATGTGCACGGCTACAGAAATACCCGATCTGTGAAAGATGACTGTCAGGCAGACGACGCTTGTTAAAAAAATCACAAAAAATAAAGGCCGCCGAAGCGGCCTTTGAATGGTCGGCAAATGGGCGCTCTAACGCTCAGTGCAAGAGATGCAGGGATCGACGCTGTTGACGATGAGTGCGATGTCGGCCACTTGGCAGTTGGCCATCATGACCTGCAGCGCTTCCCAGTTCATGTAGGTCGGCACGCGCCACTTGAGCCGCTGGGGCGTGTCCGTGCCGTCGGAACGCAGATAGTAGATGAGTTCGCCGCGGGGGGCCTCGCTGCGGGCCACGGCCTCGCCCGCGGGCACCGCCACCATGTCTTCGGTGCAGATAGGACCGGGAGCCATTTGGCGCAGGCACTGTTCAATGATCTTCACGGATTCGACCGCCTCGCGCAGGCGCAGCATCGCCCGCGAATGCACGTCGCCCCTGGTGTCGGTCTGAACCTCGAAATCGAGATCCGCGTAGACCGCGTACGGCGTCTTGCGGCGCACGTCATAGGCCACGCCGGAAGCCCGGGCCACCGGGCCGACCACCGCATACCGCTTGGCCTCTGCCATGGGCAGAATGCCTATGCCCTTGGTCCGCTTGCAGATGAGCGGATCGCGGTCGAACACGCCGTAAAGCTCCGCCAACTGGGGCTTGAGCAGCTCCAGCTGGCCGAGAAGAAACTTGGCCGAGGACTCGTCGATGTCGCAGCGGCAGCCGCCGATGACGCACTGCCCCAGGTTCATGCGGTTGCCGTACACGCCTTCCTTGGCGTCCTGCATGATTTCCCGGATCTCCATGGCGTGCATGAACAGGGAATCGAATCCCGTCAGGTGCGCCATGATGCCGACGTTGAACAGGTGCGAGGCGATGCGCTTCACTTCGTCGGCGATGACGCGCAGATGCTGGGCGCGCTCCGGCACGAGGATGCCGCTCAGGTTCTCCACGGCCATGCAGTAGGTCTCGGGGTGGCTGTTGGAGCACAGCGAGCAGACGCGCTCGGTCAGGGTGATGTTCTGAAAATAGTTGCGCTGCATGGCCAGGGCTTCCATGCCGCGGTGCACGTGCCCGGCGGCGAGCTCCACGCCGCGCACGGTTTCGCCCTCGACCTGGATGTCGAAGTACATGGGTTCTTCCAGGGCCACATGCATCGGCCCCACCGGCAAGGTATACGTGGATCTGGTCGGTGTGGTGGACATCAGTTTTGTTCTCCCTTGGCCCATTCTGGCAATTGCTTGCCCGCAAAGACCTTTTCCCACAAGGTGGTGGTCGAGGCGCCGTTCATGAGGGTGGAGAGCGGGATCATCCGGTCGAGGATGCCCGCGTCGAGATCCTTGTCGAGGAACAGGCGGCGCGGATTGGGGTGGTCTTCCACCGCGATTCCGTAAAGCTCGCCGAATTCGCGCTCGTGCCAGTCCGCGTTGCGGAACCACGGGGTGATGGACGGCACCATGGGCGCGACGTCGTTCAGGCAGGTCGTCACGGTGACGACCACGCCGTCAAGGTCGAAGTGGTAGGCGATCTCGTGTCCCTCCATGCGGCCGAACTTGTCGTTCCGGTAGGCGGTTATGGTCATAAGACGCGCGCCGGCCTCGGCCAGGTTGGGGGCAATGCCGCGCAGGGTCTTGGGGTCGCACAGCTTGACCCAGCCGAAGGCGTTGCCGTTCGCATCGAAGGTCCAGTGCACAAACCCCGCGCCAAGAACCTTGGCCACGGCATTTTCCGCTGCTTGCTTGGTTATCTCGTTCATGGTGTTTCCTGCGGTGCTTCCTGAGTGGTGATGTGGTGGACGTGGGCAACATGCTTGGCAATGCTTTCACGCTTGCACTGTGGGCAAAGCAGGAAGCGATCCGGCTGGCGCTGGCCAAGCTTGTCGATGATGGCCTGTGGACGAGGCTGGATCTTGGCGCCGCACTGCGCGCATTCACCAAAGGGAATGAAGCTGTCGATGCAATTGGAGAACTTATCCTCGCCCAGGTGGGAAAGGTGCCAGTTGTTGGACATGGTCAGCGCGCCGGTTGGGCAGTAATGGGCGCACATGCCGCAAAAAACGCAGGAGTTGTGCCACAGCACGAAATTCATCCCGGTGCCGTCCTCGTTCACGCGGATCTGGATGGCGCCAGGAGCGCAGACATGACGGCAAATGCCGCACAGGATGCACTTCTGCGGATCGTGCTCGGCGCAGCCGCGGAACTTGTCCGGGGTCTTTGCCGGCGCAAAGGGAAAGGGATCGGTCGACGGTCCGAGAATCAGGTTTCGGACCATGATCTTCAGGAATGGGAGCATACACCCTCCTCAAGTCTGGCGCGCCAAACCTCCACGGCCTTCAAGACGCCCTCCATGATGGCTTGCGGCCTTGGCGGGCAGCCCGGAACAATGACGTCCAACGGGATGTAGTGGTCGATGTTCGAACCCACGGAATAGCCGTCGCGGAAGCAGCCGCCGGAGACCGGGCACACGCCCACCGCCACGGTGACCTTGGGGTACGGAATCTCGTCGAAGACCCGCAGGACCCTGTCGCGCACGCGCATGGTGAGCGGCCCGGAAATGAGCACCACGTCGGCGTGGCGCGGGCTGCCGCAGTACTTGCAGCCCAGCCGCTCCACATCATAGCGGGGAATGAGCGCGGCCGTGGCCATCTCCACATCGCAGCCGTTGCACGAGCCCGCGTTGATCCGATAGATCCAGGGGGAACGCGGAGCGAGTTTGCTGAGGAATTGAAGCATCGGGTCTCCTTTTTAGCGCAGCATGACCGCCAGCCCGAGGCTGACGAGCGCCAACGGGGAGGTGTATTTCACGAAAAAGGAAAAGCCTTGGTCCAGACGCAGCCGCCCCGTGGCCGCCCGGAAACAGGTTACGGACAACATGAGCAGCACCAGACACTTGCAGACATGCCAGGCGAGATTCCCCACAATGCCCCCGCCGATGGGATTGGGGCAGAAGAGGGCCACGGCCAGCTCCAGCACCACCACCAGCTTCACGGCGCTCATGAGGTTGAACACCGCAAGCAGGGGGCCGGAATATTCGAGCAGCGGTCCTTCCAGCACTTCCGTTTCGGCCTCGGGGATGTCGAACAGCCCGTGGCCCATGGTGCCGGGAATGAAGATCAGCAGGGCCAGCGCTGCGGGCAGCATGATCGGGTCAAACAGCAGCGGGCCGTTCTGGAGCTGGTAGTTCATAATGGCGTCGAGCGAGAAGACGGAACCGGCGGTGCCGCCCACGCGCACCGAAACCGCCAGGAAGGAGGCGATCAGCGGCATCTCGTAGGCGAACATCAGGCACATCTCGCGCGAGAAGCCCAGAGAGCCGTAAGGCGAGCTGGAGGCGCCGCCGGCAAGCATCAGCGCCATGGCCGGAATGGGCAGCAGGTAGAGCAGGACCAGCAGATCGCCAAGCCCGCTCACGCCGTTCCACACGCCGCCGATGGGCATCACCGCCGCGGTCACGAGCATGCCGGTCAGGCCCAGAACAGGCGCCAGCCGGAAGGCCGCCTCGTTGGCCGTGTTCGGAATGAGCGTTTCCTTGGTCATCAGCTTGATGATGTCGAGCACGGGCTGGTACAGGGGCGGCCCCACCCGGCGCTGCAGCCGCGCCAGCATTTTTCTGTCCGCCCCCTTGAGGAACAGCCCCAGGGCCAGGGCGAAAAGCCCGCCCGGGAATATCACGGTGGCGAACGCCGCTTCCAGAATGTTATTCATGCTGTCCTCCCAGGCGCTTGAGCGAGAAGTAGCCCTTGGACATTCCGGCCAGCAGCTGGATGGGCGCGGCGTACAGATTGCCCGCGCCAACGCTGGTCAGACGCTGGTCGACACTGACCTCGCCGCAGGTATGGATGGCCGTGCGGCGCACCCTGTGGCTGGTGAGACGGGAGACGCCCAGCCACACGCCGCCGCCCACGAGAATGAGCATGAAGCTGAGCAGCGTCATGTCGCAGGCGCCGGGACCGGAGACGATGCCGCTGAGGGCGACCGGCGGCGCCGCAATGCCCAGGGTCTGCTCCAACCCGGCAATGGGAATGAGCGCCAGGCCCGGGTATACGCCGGTGACCAGGCACAGCCCCGCCAGGACGATGATCGGAATCCGCATGGCCAGGCCGACTTCGCTCGACCGCTCCGCCGCGGCCGAGAGCTGGCCGAAGAACGCGCCGTGCATGAACTTGAGGAAGTACGCCAGGGTGATCACGCTCGAAAGGATGGCGATGATGGCTAGGATGATCTCGCCGCGTCCGATCAGGGCGTAGTAGATGATCAGCTTGGAGTTGAAGCCGTTGAAGGGCGGCATGCCCGCGGCCGAGAACAGGGCCACGCTGAAGCACAGGAACGTGACCGGCATCTTGCGCCCCATGCCGCCGAGCTCCTCAAGGTTATGGGCGTGGCTGGCGAACATGAGCGCGCCGGCGCACAGGAACGCAAGGTCCTTGAAGAGCATGTGGTTGAACAGGTGCAGCAGGCCGCCGGTGACCCCAAGGGACGTGCCCAGGCAGATGCCGAGCACGATGTAGCCCAGCTGACTCACCGTGGAGTAGATGAGCATCTCCTTGATGCCGGTCTGCAGCAGGGCCTGGATGCCCGCGTACAGAATCGTGATGCCGCCGATCCACGCGCCCACGTACATGGCCGTGTCCAGGGCCTGGGCCGCGTCGCCCGCGACGCCCTGGGCCAAAACGAAGCGCAGGAGCATGATGCCGAAGGGGCCGCTCTTCAGCAGCATGGCCGAGATGTAGCCGCTCACCGGGGTGGGCGCGGTTGGCGGATGCATCTGCCAATCGATGCGCACCGGCAGCATGGCCGCCTTCATCAGCATGCCCACGCCCATGAGGCAAACGCCGGGCAGCCAAACGCTGGCGGGCAAGGTGGGAATGGCCTTGGCCACGACGTCGAAGCCGTAGCCGCCGCAGGCGTGCCCAAGGGCCAGCACGCCCAGGAACAGGAACGACGCCCCGGCGATGTTGAACAGGAAGTACTTGGTGCCTTCCTTGAGGGCCGCGGGCGTCTCCTCGTGAATGATGGCGAAGAACAGCGCCCAACTGCTCATGATCTCCCAGAAGCAGAAGAAGGCCACGAGCGAGCTGACGGTCGTCATGCCCACCAGGCCGCTTATCATGGTCAGAAAGACCGCGAAAAAGCGCCAGGCGGTGTGGCTGTGGGACATGTAGCCCGCGGAGTACGCGACGTTGAGCACGCCGAGGGCCAGCACCAGCAGCGCGAAGTAGCGCTGCAATTCCGTCGGGAATCCGGTTCCGGCAATCGCCAGCCCGAGCGCCAGCACAAGGCTCAGCGTGGCCGCGGCGCCGCACAGCTTCAGGTTGCGGCGCAGCACCACCGCGAGCACCGCGCCGATGAGCGGCACCACCGCGATGGGCGGCCAGTTGATGGCGATGTCCGGCAGGGTGCCGCCAGCGGGATAAAGGGCCGTGGCCGCGGGCAGGACCAGGGCCGCCCACTGCGCGGAGAACACGCCGGAGCACAACGCCAGGACGGCGAGGACGCCGATGCTCAGCTGCATGGAGAACGGCAGCCGCGCCACCTCTGCGCCCTCGTACTTGCTGAAGAACAACACCTTGATGATGCGGCCGTAGTACACGCAGCCGATCAACCCGCCGATCAGGATCAGCGCGGCGATCCAAAGCTGGCCGGCATCCAGCGCGGCCTTGAGCATAAGGAACTTGCTGAAGAATCCGCCCATGGGCGGCAGGCCCATGATCGACACCAGGCCGACGGCCATGCACGCGCCGGTGAAGGGCATGGCCTTGCCCATGCCGGCGAGATCGCCGAGGCGCTGGCTGCCCGCGCGCAGGATGATGCCGCCGGCGGCGAGGAAGAGCAGATCCTTCATCACCGCGTGGTTCAGCACATGGACCAGCGCGCCGGACGTGGCGGCAAAGGTGCCCAGGCTCAGCACCAGGCCTATTTCGCCAATCTGCGCCAGGGTGGAATAGGCGAGCATGCGCTTGATGTCCTGCTGGAGCAGCGCCATCACCTCGCCGATGATGAAGGTCGCGGCGGCCATGCCGGTCAGGAGCCACAGTATCCATTGGCCATAGCCGCCCTCATGGGGCGCGCCGGCCAGCGCGGCCACCACCACGGCCACGCCGAACACGCCGACCTTGGTCAGCAGGCCGGACAGCGGCGCGGAGATGGACGAGGGCGCGACGGGATGGGCCGCGGGCAGCCAGGAGTGCAGCGGGAAGAAGCCTGCCTTGACGGTGAAGCCGGCCAGCACCATGAGCGCCACGCCTGCGGCGGCGATGGGGCTGTACGCCGCAAGGGCTCCGGCCATGTGATCGAGGCCGCCGGGAGCGCCCGTGGCGGCAAGGGCCAGCAGACCCACCTGCATGACATTGGCGCCGCCCACGCACATCACCAGATACTTGGCGCCTGCCGCGAGGGATTCGTCGGAGCGCTTGTGCACCACGAGCATGTACGAGGAGAACGTCATGATTTCGAAGCAGCTGTAGAACGCGCCGCTGCTTTGAGCCGACGCCAGGCCGATCAGCGAGGCGAGCATGAGGAACAGGAAGAAGAAGTAGCGGTCGGCGCCCTTGTGGCCGCCGATGTAACCGATGGAATAGACGACGATCAGACCGCCGCCCAGGGCGAAGAGCATGGTGAACAAGTGCCGCAGCGGATCAACGGCCGGCTCGGCCCAGACAGCGCCAAGCGTGGCTGCGGCAAGGGCCAGCGCGGCAAGACCGCGCAGCCGCGGCGCAACGCGGCCGATTGCGACCATGGCGAACGCGCCGAAATAGGCGATCAAGACCGAGTTCGGCCAAGCGCTTTCTTCACCAGGATGTCCGGCCATGCCGCCGGCAGCCGCCAGCCAACCTTCCAGCAGTTGCACCAGCTGCCCGGAAAAGAGGCACGCCAGGGCCAGCGCCCCGGCCAGAATAAAGCCGCCCGCGCCGACACCGGCAAAGTATGCGGGCCTGGGCTCCGTCTCCTCGTCCTGCTTCAGGCATACGTTGTGCACAACGCGCACGGTGTAGACCGCGGCGAGGATGCCCGAAACGGCCAGGACGAACGCGGCCAGAAGGTTGCCGCCCTTCGCCAGCGAGAACAGCAGAATTTCCTTGCCCGGAGGGGCGGTGAACGGGGAAAGGCCGATGGCCGTGAACATGGCGAAGGCCAGCAGCAGGGCGGCTCCCGGCTGGCGGCCGCCAGCCTTGCCCAGCGCCGAGAGCGAATAGCCGCCGTGCTCTGCGGCCATGCGCCGCAAACAAAGATACCACAGGGTTCTGGCCACGGCCTGGTAGAGCAGGTGCAGTGCGGCTCCCACCGCGCCCCCAGGCTCGCCCGCATAAAAACCCGCCATCGCGTACCCAATCTGGGCAAGTGCGGAATATGCGGTGAGCCTTTTCAGGTCCTTCAGCGACTGAAGCGCCAGTATTTCGCACATGAGAGCGAGCATGGCACCAGCAAGCATTGCAAACTGGGTGGGCATTATCATGCGGGTCTCCTTTGAGTCCACGATTAGCCCAGGCAAATGAACAGATCTGTCGCAAAGACGACAGTTCCGAAATTTTGCGGAAGCAACACGTTTTTTCTTGATTGCGCAACAACGACAAGGCCGCGACTGGCCCCGACAGGCACGAGCGGGCCTTAGCCCTGCGCTTTCGCAACGGCCGGTGACAGAAAGGAAAGATGAGCAAAAGAGCGGACGCGGGCAGGCCCCACGGCCGGGGCGTTCCGCAATCCGCGGCCCTGCCGCCCGGGCTGGCGCAGCACCCCGGGGCCCGGACGGCAAGGATGGGCGGGGGATTATTCCGAGCAGGAATGGGCAAGAAGATACAATTCTCGCATGTCTCTGATGATGTACTCTCCGCGCGCTATCTTTTGCAGTATCCCGCCCTTTTCCATGGACGAGATGAGGGTGGAGACCGTCTGCCGGGAGGAGCCGACAACCTTGGCGATGCTCTCAACCGTCAGCCCCACCTTCAAGTAGATGCCCTCTTTGATCTCCTTGCCGGAGGTCATTGCCTGCTCATAGAAGAACACGGCCACGCGCTTGTCGGTGCAGTTGAAATAGAGGTTTTCGATGATGCTGATGGCCCCGGTCATGAGGCAGCCGACCGAGCCCATCAAGGCGCTGATGAACGCCTGCTGTTGGCTGGCGAGATTGATGAAGACGTCGGTGGGACCGGCCAGGATCGTCGTGTCCTCCACAGCCTCCACGACGGCCCGTGTATGCGTGCTGTAAACGCTGCCCGGACCGAGAAACGCGAGGGATATCTCTTTGCCGTGCAGCCCCAGGTACACGCGCAGCTTGCCCTGTTTGACAATAAAAATAAGATCTTCCTTATGGAAGGGCATAAACAGGATGCTTCTCTTGTTGTAACGGCGTTCGCTGAGCTGAGCCAGAATGGACTTGCTTTCTTCATCCTTAGATAAAACTTCAATAAGACTTGATCTTACCTTGCCTGACGGGTGACCGGCCATGCAATGTTCCTCTCATTGACGTTACAGTAAGTTGAAGAGAATCCGTTCAACCATGCTTATAAGCTGGCAAGCCTCCGACCAAGATGACAATCTTGGCTGATGCAATGTTTTTGGCAACCTGTCTTGGAACGCCAGGCACTTACGCCTGCACTTCCCATCGCCCCACACGCCGGAAGGTCCCTTGTGAACCTCACCGACTAAAAGGCTAGAGTATCTTTTCTGATCGGTCAACGAAATTGCGCACGCCATTTTTCGCCGCAACGAACTATATCAGACACCGACATGGCGTGCTGCCCGCGGCGAACGGCGAGAACGTAAAGCGGATGCCGCGGGCGAATCTCCGCCCTGCCCTGCGCAATCCGACCCAGCGCCCCACGCAAAACAGAGGAACCGCCGGAGCACGGGGCTTCAGGCGGTTCTATGCGATGCTCCCGTGCAGAGCCCCCCGCATGCAGGCAGCAATCACGAGGGAAGTATCGAGTCCGCTCCAACGTGAAAGGGCTTCTTCCGGCGCAACCGCTGGAAGAAGCCCTTTCGCGTCAGCGGGAGTCCAGAGGGCGAATGCCCTTTGGCGGGGGTGCCGGGGGCGGAGCCCCTGGATTTTCCACCACAGCCAGTGAGGTGCATGGATCTGCCTCCGGCGGCCGGGGGCTGGCCGCCCCCGGACCCGGCGCAGTGGGGAACGCGATTGTCCCTTGGCAGGTTCCGGGGCGGAGCCCCTGTGCCGTGCGCTGCTACCTGTCGCAGCCGCAGATGCTCGAATAGACCACGCGATCCACATACTCGGCCTGCTTGCCCTTGTTCCAGCGCGAAACCGGGCGGTAGTAGCCCACGATGCGCGTGTACACCTCGGCGTCCGCGCCGCAGGTGGGGCAGGTCTCGTGCTCGCCGTGGATGTAGCCGTGGTCCTTGCACACGGAGAACGTGGGCGTGATGGACAAAAACGGCAGCTTGGTGTTGCGGAAGCTTTTGACGATGAACTCGCGCAAGCTCGCCACGTCGGCCACGCTTTCGCCCAGGAAGGTATGGAACACCGTGCCGCCGGTATACAGCGGCTGCAACTGGTCCTGGTGCTCCAGGCAGGCCACCACGTCCGTGGAGTAGCCCACGGGCAGGCAGGTGGAGTTGGTGTAGTACGGCGTGCCGTTGCCGCTGGTGATGATGTCCGCGTAGAGGTTCCGGTCGATCTTGGCCAGGCGGTAGCTGGTGCCCTCGGCCGGGGTGGCCTCCAGGTTGTACATGTTGCCGGTTTCTTCCTGGAAGCGGCTGGTGATCTCGCGCAGGCGGTTTAACGTGCGGGCCATGAGCCGCGTGCCGTTCTCGGTCTCAATGCCCTTGCCGATGAGGTTCAGGCAGGCCTCGTGCCCGCCGAGCAGGCCGATGGTGGAGAAGTGCCCGCGGAAGGCGTTTTTGAGGTAGCGGCGCGTCCAGGGGAACATGCCGCGTTCCAGATTGTCGGTGATGAGCTTGCGTTTGAACTCAAGGGAGTCCTTGGCCATGGTGGCGTACTCCTCCACCAGGGTCAAAAACTCGTCCTCGCCCTGGGACAGGTACGCCAGCTTGGGCAGGTTCAGGGTCACCACGCCGATGGAGCCGGTGAGATCGCCCGCGCCGAAAAGCCCGCCCACCTTGTTGCGCAGCTCGCGCAGGTCCATTTTGAGGCGGCAGCACATGCTGCGCACGTCCTCGGGCGAGAGGTCGGAGTTGATGAAGTTCTGGAAATACGGCGCGCCGTATTTGGCCGTCAGCTGGAGCAGCAGCTCGCCGATGGGCGACTCCCAGGGGAAGTCCTCGGTGACGTTGTACGTCGGGATGGGGAACGAGAAGATCTGCCCGGCGTAGTCGCCGTCGAGCATGACCTCGAGGAAGGCGCGGTTGAACATCTCCATCTCGGCAGCGTACTCGCCATAGGTGGAGTCCTGCAACTCGCCGCCGATGATGATCGCCTCCTTGGCGATGTGCTTGGGCGGGGTCAGGTCCAGCGTCAGGTTTGTGAAGGGCGACTGCCCGCCCCAGCGGCTGGTGGTGTTCAGGTTGAATACGAACTTCTGCACGGCCTGGCGCACCTTCTCATAGGGGAGGCCGTCGTGCCGGATGAACGGCGCAAGGTACGTGTCCACGTTGTTGAAGGCCTGGGCGCCCGCCCATTCGTTCTGCAACGTGCCCAGGAAATTCACCATCTGCCCCAGGGCGGAGTCGAAGTGCCGGGCCGGGCCGGCGCAGGAGCGGCCCTCCAGGTTGAAGCCCTCCAGCAGCAGGTCGCGCAGGCTCCAGCCCGCGCAATACCCGGCCAGGCCGAAGGAAAGGTCGTGGATGTGGAAGTAGCCGTGCTCGTGCGCCTGCCGGATCTCCTCCGGGTACTTCTCCAGGGCGTAGCGCGCCTGCACCGTGCCGGAAAGATGCAGCATGAGCCCCTGGAAGCTGTGGCTCATGTTGGAGTTCTCGGCCACGCGCCAGTCGCTCTTGTCCAAATAGTCGTCGATGGTCTCCTTGATGTCCAGGAAGGCCTCGCGCTGGTTGCGCAGCTGGCGGCGCTTTTCGCGGTAGACGATGTATTTGCGCGCAACGCTGAACTGGCGCATCTCCATGAGCACCAGCTCCACCATGTCCTGCACGTGCTCCTGCTCGGGGATTTCCACATCCGCGAGTTTCGCCTCCACCTTCTGGGCCAGGCGGCGGCCAAGAAGCGGATCCTTGATGCCGCTGGCGGAAAGGGCCTTGAAGATGGCCTTGGCGATGCGGTCAGTCGACCAGGTTTCCAGCCGTCCGTCGCGCTTCAGAATCTGTGAGGGCATGGGGCCTCCTTGGGGGCTTATAGTCTTGCGTGGTCAGGGCAAAACCGTGCGGCAGCAGGCCGCGCACGGTCTTAACGTCAGCATCGTCCAACAACGGCACCAGGGTGGTGCGGAACAAAAAAGCCCCGGGCCGGGCTTCGGCCAGGGCGAACATGCGCGAAAGATTGCGCCGGGCGTCGTACTCCGAGACCGCGCCGCCGGTAAGCGCCGGGTATTTCTCAAAGGGCCCCTTCACGTCGACGAAGAACTGCGAGACAAGGCCCTCGGCCAGCATGAGCTCCACGGCCTCGGGCAGCATGCCGTTGGTGTCGACCTTGATGGGCAGGCCGCTTTGCGCAACCTCGTGCAGAATGGCCCCCACCCCGGGCACGGCCGTGGGCTCGCCGCCCGTCACCGTGACGCCGGAAAGCCAGCGCGAACGCTTGGAAAGAAGGGCGCGCAGGCTGGCCTGCGTCACCACGGGCAGGCTCTCCATGTTCCAGGCCAGGTCCGCGTTGTGGCAGGTGGGGCAGCGCAGGTTGCAGCCGCCCAGAAACAGCACCGCGCAGGGGCGCCCCGGCCAGTCGCACAGGCTCATGGGCTCAAGGCCCCGCACGTGGTTCCAGGCGGTTTGGGTCATGGTCGGCGGATGCTCCCTTGGAAATTTGCGCCGCGCCAGACGCTGGCCGGGCCCAGCCGCTGCAACGGCAAGCCCGGGCGGCACGACAGGAGCCACCCTACCCCAAGCCCATTTTTCTGTACAGGTGCCCGCGCCGTCTGCCCACGACACCTTTACCGAATTTCGCGATTACAGCACATTGCTGCCGATTACGCTTGAAAATTATCTGTTTTCCACAGCTAATGAACATTCTGAATATGGCAATATTCATGGAATATTCTAGAGATCGTGTAGAAGATTTTTTCTGGCCTTGGCGCGTGCGGGTTTTCGACACCTGCGCCGCGCTAAGGCGAAGGGAAATCCGCATTGGTGCCGCCGCCTGGGCGCACCCGCCTCCACAGGGGGCTCGCGCCTGCTGCGCGGTCCTTGACTCGGCGCGTGTTCCGACTAAGCTCGCGTCATTGGCCACACGGCCGGATAACCGCGCCGGTTCTGAGCACAGCCCGCCCAGACGCCAGGCGGGATCAAAAGGAGAGACGATGACGGTCAAATCACAGGCCGAGCTGGACCAGCTGCGGGCCATTGGACAAATAGTGCGCCAGACCTTGGAGGATATGTCCGCCGCGGTCGAACCCGGCATCACCACCGCGGAGATCGACGCCGTGGGCGCGGCCGCGCTGGCGCGTCACGGCGCGGAATCCTCCCCGCCCAAGGCCTACAACTTCCCCGGCACGGCGTGCATCAGCGTGAACGACGAGGCCGTGCACGGCATACCCGGCGGCCGCGCGGTGCGCCACGGCGATTTGGTGAAGCTGGACCTCACGGCCGAAAAGAACGGCTTTGTCGCCGATTCCGCAGTGACCGTCAGGGTCGGCGCGGTCTCCGCCGTTGCGGAATCCCTGGCGCAATGCGCCGAAAGCGCCTTCTACCATGCCCTGGACGCGGCCAAGGCCGGCAACCGCGTCAACGACATCGGCCGCGCGGTGAGCAAAGAGGTCCGGCGCGGCGGCTTCAGCGTCATCAAGGACCTGTGCGGCCACGGCGTGGGGCGCGCCATCCACGAGGAGCCCACGGTGCCGAACCACTTCGATCCACGCTTCCGCATGCGGCTCAAGGAGGGGCTGGTCATCACCATCGAGCCCATCATCGCCGCCGGGGCCGGAAGCATTGCGCTGCAGCCCGACAAATGGACCTACCGCACCACGGACCACAGCCTTTCCGCCCATTACGAGCACACCCTGGTCATCACCAGCGGCAGGCCCATCCTGGTCACCGCGGCGTAGACCGGGCGAGGAAACAAAGGGGCCGCCCTCCCCATGGGAAGAGCGGCCCGCTTCAAAATGTGCAAGGCGCAAGGGCGTAAAGGGCGTGCTACAGGGCGGCGTCCAGCAGCAGGTTGTCGCGGTGGATGGCCTCGGCAAAGGGCGCCTGGCCCAGCACGGACGCCAGTTCCCCGCTTTTGCGGCCCATGATGCGCCGCAGCTCGCCAGCGGAATAGTTGGACAGGCCCACGCCCACGGTGGAGCCGGCCGCGTCGATGATGCGCACCAGCGCGCCCCGGGCGAAGCGTCCCTCCACCGCGCGGATGCCCGCAGGCAGCAGGCTCTTGCCGTGCTCGCGCAGGGCGCTTGCCGCGCCCGCGTCCACGCTGATGCCGCCCGCCGGGTTGTCGTGATAGGCCAGCCAGAATTTGCGGTGCGAGACCGTGCGCTTGCAGGGCAGCACCAGGGTGCCCAGATCCTCGCCGCCGAAGATGCGATCAAGGGGAATCTCGGTCTTGCCGGAGACGATGAGCGTGGCCACGCCCAGTTGGGCGGCCCGGCGCGCGGCGCGCAGCTTGGAGTACATGCCGCCGGAGCCCACACTGGTCTTGCCGTCGCACATGCCCTCTATGTCCAGCCCCTCCACGTCATCGATGACGGGCAGACAGCAGGCGTCCGGGTGCTTGTCCGGGTTCTTGTCGAACACGCCGCCGGCGCTGGTGATGTTCACAAAAAGATCCGCGCCCACAAGGTCGACCATGAGGCTGGCCAGGGTGTCGTTGTCGCCGAACTCCAGCTCGGCCACGGCCACGGTGTCGTTCTCGTTCACGATGGGAATGACGCCCCAGTCGAGCAGGCGCTGCATGGTGTTGCGGGCGTTCAGGAAGCGCGAGCGGCTTTTCAGGTCCTCGCGCGTCAGCAGAATCTGGGCCACGGTCTTGCCCACGAGGCCGAAGCACTCGTCGTACTCGTGCATGAGGCGGCTTTGGCCGATGGCCGAGGCGGCCTGACGCGCGGGCAGTTCGGAAAAATCGATGGACTCCGCGCCGGGCACGCTTTTGCGGATGCGCATGCGCCCCGCGGCCACCGCGCCGGAGCTGACCAGCACGACCTTGAGGCCGCGATCGAGCAAGGCGGAAAGCTGTTCCACCAGACGGTGCACCGTGGCGGCCTCCAGCCCGTCGGCCGAGGTCAGAACCGCGCTGCCCACCTTCACAACAACAGTGCGCGCACGGCCCAAAATGTCGGCGCGCAGCTCAGTCGCCGAGGCGCTCATGCCTCATCCTCCTCCGTATCGTCCACATAGCCCAGCACGTGGCCAGGCGTGGTCACGTCGTCTTCGCCGTCGCCCTCGGGTTCCGCCTCGCCCATGCGGCTCCACATCTCGGCCAGCAGTTCGGGCAGGCCCTCGCCGGTCAGCGCGGAGACGAAGATGACGTCCTGGGGCGCATTGGCGCGCAGGGCGGCCAGGCGCTCCGCAGGCAAAATGTCGATCTTGTTGATGACGCGGATCTGCGGCTTCTCCGCCAGTTCGGGGTCAAAGGCGCGCAGCTCCTCGTTCAGCATGGCGTAACCCTCGGCCGGGTTCTCCGGGTCCGCGTCCTCGCCGCTCAAGATATGCACCAGGAAGCGCGTGCGCTCCACATGCTTGAGGAACTTGTGCCCCAGGCCCAGGCCCTCGCTCGCGCCCTCGATGAGGCCGGGAATGTCGGCGATGATGAGGCGACGGGCGTCCGGGCCTTCCACGACGCCCAGGTTCGGCGTGAGCGTGGTGAAGGGGTACGAGGCGATTTTTGGCCGCGCCGCGGAAACGGCGGAAAGAAAGGTGGACTTGCCCGCGTTGGGCAGGCCGAGCAGGCCCGCGTCGGCAATGACCTTGAGTTCCAGGCGCAGGCGCTTTTCCTGGCCGGGCAGGCCGGGTTCGGCCCGCTTGGGCGCGCGGTTCACGGAGGTCTTGAAATGCAGGTTGCCGCGGCCGCCCTCGCCGCCGGGGCAGGCGGTGAACTCCTGGGCGATGCGCCGCAGGTCGGCCAGCAGGGTGTAGCCGTCGCCGCCCTCGTTCTCCAAAAACACCTGGGTGCCCACGGGCACGTCGATGTAGAGGTCGTCGCCGTTGCGGCCGTACTTGTCCTGGCCGCTGCCGTTGACGCCGTTCTCGGCCTCGAACAGGCGCTGGGCGCGGAAGTCGTACAAGGTCAAAAGGCGCGGGCTGGCGCGGAAGATGATGTCGCCGCCCTTGCCGCCGTCGCCGCCGTCTGGGCCGCCCTTGGGCATGTTCTTGGCGCGCTTGAGCGAAGCGCTGCCCCTGCCGCCCCTGCCGGACCGCACCGTGATGCTGGCTTCGTCAACGAATCGCATGTGGCTGTACCCCAGATAAAAAACGGGCAGGAGCCGCCGTTAAGCCGCTCCTGCCCGCGTTATGGATCTTTCGAGGAGCCGCCGACTAAGCTTCGGCGCTCACGGGCATGATATGGACCCGGGTCTTGACCTTGTTGTTGCGGGTGTACTTCTCGTACTTCACCTCGCCGTCGATCAGGGCGAACAGGGTCCAGTCCTTGCCGACGCCGACATTCTTGCCGGCGTGGATGGACGAACCAACCTGGCGGACGAGGATGTTGCCGGCCAGAACTTTCTGACCGCCAAACCGCTTCACGCCACGATGCTGCCCGGCGCTGTCGCGTCCGTTTCTGGAGCTGCCGCCTGCTTTCTTGTGAGCCATGTTATCCCTCCTTGCCCGCTAGGCCTGGATGGTTTTGACCTTCAGGCTGGTGTAATCCTGCCTGTGGCCCGTCTTCTTATGGAAGTCGTTGCGGCGCTTCTTCTTGAAGATGATGATCTTCTCGCCACGGCCATGGCCGAGGACCTCACAGGCGACTTTGGCGCCTTCGAGGTAAGGGGCGCCGATTTTGGTCTGACCGCCATCGGCCACCAAAAGCACCTTGTCCAGATCCAGCTCGGTTCCGGGCTCAGCCTGAAGAAGCTCCACCTTGAACTCGAGTCCCTGTTCCACGCGGTACTGCTTACCGCCGGTCTCGATAATTGCGAACATTGCGAATACCTCCATCGCGTAAGAGGCGATCTCTTAGCTTGGTCCGGGAAGGAAAGTCAAGCTCCGGGCCCCATATTTTTCATGCTACCCCAAAACTCAGGCCCTGGCCAGCACCAGCACGTCGACGCGCAAAGCCCCGGCCGCCAGCATGGCGCGGGCGCATTCCTCCAGCGTCGAGCCCGTGGTCATGATGTCGTCGACCAACAGCACGGAGCGCCCGGCCAAAATTCTTTCATCTGCGGCAAAGGCGCCCCGGATGTTCTCGGCGCGCGCCTCACGCGCAAGCTCCACCTGGGGCACCGTGCGCCGCACGCGGGTCAGGGCGTTCTGCCAGATGGGCAGCCCGCGCCGCGCGGAAAGCAGCCGGGCGAGCTCCCGGCTCTGGTTGAACCCGCGCGAGAGCAGCCGCCGCGTGTGCAGCGGCACAGGCACTATGCCCTGGCACGCGGCGACCTCCGGGAACGCCGCAACGCCGCACTCAAAGGCCTCAAGGGCGTATTCCATGAGCCGCCGACCAAGGTCCAGCCGATGCTCGAACTTGTACGCCAGAATCATGTCGCGCAATTCGGCGTCGTACGGGCCGTGCACCAGCACGCGCCCCCAGGGCCGGGGCTGCGCGCGGCAGCGCCCGCACAGCAGGGGCTGCGCCTGCGGCGCGGACGGGTATTCCCCGCAGCCGGGACATGGCGCGCCGCAATCGACAGCCTCGCGCCGTTCGTCCAGCATCCGGCACGCGCGGCACAGGGCGGATGCGCCCGGCCCGCCCTCTCCCGCTTCCTCGGCGCTCTCGGCCACGCGGCCGCACGCGGGGCAACGCCCCTCGGTCAAGAACAGGGCTGAAAGCGTGCGGCCCGCCAGCCGCAGCAAACTCTTATGCCGCGGGCCCTCACGCATCCGCTTCCACGCCCGCCTTGCCCGATAGAGCCTCGCGGCCAGCGGCGCGGCCCAGCTCCAGCACGGCGCGCGCGTTCTCCGACGAGGACAAAAGATCTCCCGCCGCGTCCATGCCGCGCAAGCCCAAGGGCTCGGCCAGGGTCAGCCCGAAGTTCACCAGGAAATACTTGAGGGTCAGCCGCGCGCCGTCGAACAGCTTGGCTCCGGCGGGCTGGCCCGCCACAAAGCAGGCAAAGGCCGGGCGCCGCGCCAGGGCCATGATCCAGGGGTCCTGCTTGCGCCGCGCCTCCCAAAAGCGCTGGGAGCGGTCTATCCAGGTCTTGCACAGCGAGGGCAGCGCATAAAAATAGATGGGCGAGGCGAACACGACGGCCGGCGCGGCCATGAGCACCCCGAACAGCACCTCGGCCTCGTCCTTCTCGCGCAGCACGCAGCGGGACTGAGCCTCGCCCGCGCAGGCCCGGCAGGCCAGACATTGCAGCACGCGGAACCGGCGCAGCTCAATGATCCGGGCCGGGGCTCCGGCCTCGCGCACGCCGCGGGCGATGAGCGCGGCCGCCGCGTCGGAGTTGCCGCCGCCACGATGGCTGCACGCGAATACCGCCACCTCATGCTTCACGCTCTCGAACATCAGCCCTCCTTGGCCTTGCGCCGCACCGTGGCCTGCAACCAGCCCCCTGGCCCGCCAGCAGGCCCGATGCCGGACTCTCCGGGCTCTCCGCATCCGCCAGCCGCGCAAGACGCTTCGGGCACACCAGCTTCGCCCGGCACGGCAAACCCGCCGGACCGTTCCGGCGCTCGCCGCTCATCCACGTCATGCACCGCAGCGGACGCGCCGACTCCACGATCCGCGCAGGCCTCGTGGTCCCGGTTCCACTCCAGCAGCCAGCCGCCAGCGACGAACACCGCGTCCTCCACATTGGGCGCAAGCTTGGGCTGGACGAGGAACACGAGCGCGTCCTCGCGGGTGAAACGGAGGTGCCATCCCACCTCCATGCCCACGCCTCAGCACTTGTCGCGCAGATCAACCGTCGTCATAACGCTCCAGCTTGAATGCCGATATCTCCGGCAGTCCCAGTGAATTCACACCGCTGCCCCAGAACCATTCTCGAAGCGCCGCGCCATGACCGGCGCGCCCTCTGGTCTCTTGTCCCCACCTGGCATTGCCGGGCCGTTTTGCGTACTCCCCCAGCGGTCATACGCCTCCAGACGCGCCACCCGGCTTTTGGCAGCCGACACGCCAGTTCCCTGCTTGCGCCAGCCGTTTTCGCCGGGCCTGCCGGTCCGGCTTTGCGGACCAGGAGGCACGGCGCATGGGGAGTCCAGAGGGCCTCGTGCCCTCTGGCGGGGTTCCAGGGGCGGCGCCCCTGGATTCTCCAGCCGACGCCGGCGGGGAGCAGGGAGACGCCACCGCCGGCCGGAGGCTGCCCACCCCGGCCCCGGCGAAAGGGAAAGCCGCTTGTTCCCCCGGCCAAAGGCCAAGGACTGCGCCCGTGCAACCCTTCAAAACATATCGTTCAAAAAGAACGGGTTATGCGTCTTCTCATCGGCCACGCTCGTATCCAACCCATGGCCGGAGTAGAGCGCGGTCTCGCCGGGCAGGGTAAAGATCTTTTCCTGCACGGACTTCTTCAGGTCGTCGCTGCTGCCGCCGGGAAAGTCGGTGCGGCCCACGGAGCGGTAGAAGATGAGATCGCCCACAAAGGCGGCCTTGGCTGCGGGGAAGTAGAAGCTAAAGCTGCCGGGCGTGTGGCCGGGCGTGGCCAGGCATCGGCATTCAAGGCCGAGGAACCGCGCAGGCCCTTCCGCCAGGGGCGCGTAGTCAAAGGGCTCCACCACGGGAAAGCCGTACACGCCGCCCCGGCCAAGCTCCGTGTCGAGCAGGTAGGCGTCCGCCGCGGGAGCCAGGACGGGCGCGCCCGTGGCCTTGCTCAACGCCGCGCAGCCGTAGATGTGGTCGAAGTGCAGGTGCGTGATGAGGATATGCGCCAGGGTGAGCTTTTCGGCCTGGAGGAACTCCAGCACGTCCGCCGGGTCGCCGCCGGGGTCGACGGCCAGGGCCTGGCCCTGGTGGTCGAGGATGTGGCAGTTGGTGTCGAGGGGTCCCAGCGGATAGGACGTGATGCGCATGGTGTGGGCCTCCGGGGTATGTGTTGTCCGGACGGTAGCCACGGGCAGGCGAATTGGCAAGGGCAAAGGGCGGAGGCCAGTTGCGCGGGCAGGCTTCACAAACGGCGCGGGGCATCTTATGTATGAGGATAGCCCAGGAGGCCGCCATGAAGGAACGCACCCCGGACGCCACGCGACGCACAGTGCTCAAGGCCATACCCGCTCTGCTTTTGACGGCTGGAGCCGCCTTGTGGGGCCTGCTGCCGGAAAAGGCCCGCGCGGCCTTCGCCGACACCTTTCCCACGCGCACGGTGGAGCGCGGCACGTTCCGCTTCGATCCCGCGCGCGGCGAGGTGGTGTGGCAAGGCGGCCGCAGGGAGCCGTACGCCCTGGTTCTGGACGGCCTGGTGGAGGCTCCGGCGCGGCTTTCGTATGCGGACTTGCGCGCCTTGCCGCAGGTTCGCCGCACGGCGGACTTCCATTGCGTGGAGGGCTGGAGCGTGAAGGACGCGCCCTGGGGCGGCGTGGAGTTCCGCGCGCTGTTCTCGCGCGTGCGCATCAAGCCCGCGGCCCGGTACGTGGTGTTCCACTCCCTGGGGCAGACCGAGCGCGTGGGCGGGTTGTCGCACTATGTGGAGAGCTTTCCCCTGGCCGACCTGCTGGACCCGGCCCTGGGCAGCCTGCTGGCGCTGGACATGGAGGGGGCGCCCCTGCCCGATGCGCGCGGCGCGCCCGCCCGCGTGGTCAGCCCCTTCGACCTGGCGTACAAGAACATCAAGTTCGTCACCCGGGCGGAGTTCACCGCCGCGCCCGTGGAGGGCTGGTGGACCCGCGCCAATCCCATCTACCCCGTGAACGCGCCTGTGCAGCCCGAGCGGCTGCGGACGCCGGACCCGCGCCGCGCGCGGCGCTGAGCTGTCCTGCACATTTTTGGCAACATCAGCAATCGTCTTGTTTCCTGCCTTTTCATTAATTTCAAAGGACGGTAGAGTCCGAAAACTCCACCCCGCCGCCTCCCGCGCGCGGGGTGCAAGGAGCAAACGCTCGCGGCCGAGACACCATGACGCTCCGCAAAGCCACCATCATGCTGACCTGCCTGGGGTCCTTCGCGCTCATGCTCGCGGTGGCCGTCATCACGCACGTCACCATCGACGCCAGCTTCGCCGACATGGAGCGCGACCAGGCCCTGGACAACATGGAGCGCGCGCGCAACGCCGTGGCCGATGAGCTGGACAAGCTCGACACCATTCTCCAGGACTGGGCCATTTGGGACGACGCGAACAATTACATGCTCCACGGCTCGCGCAGTTTCGAAGAATCGTCCCTGAACGACCGCACCCTTGTTTCCCTGCATTTGGCCGCCATCCTTTTCATGGACCGCGCGGGAAAACCGGTGTGGATGCGGGCCTTCGACCCCAGGCAGGACACCGGAATGCCCGTGCCGGCCGAACTTTTGGCGCTGCTGCGGCCCGGGTCCCCTCTGCTTTCGGCACAATTCCCGGAGGACCGGAAAAAGGGACTGGTCCTGCTGCCCCAAGGCCTCCTGCTCATCGCCAGCTGCCCCATCACCAACAGCGAGAGCGTGGGCACGCCCTCCGGCACGCTGATCATGGCGCGGGCCCTGGGCGAGCGTGAGTCGGCGGCCATTGCCGAACGTCTGCGGCTGCCGATCTCCTTTGAGCGCGCCTCCCATCCCATGGACGCGGACCTGGCCGCCCTGCCGGCGCCGGACGCAAACGGCATGGCCCTCGGCCCCCTTTCGAATTCCTTGTACGGCGGCGTGCAGGTGCTGCCGGATATTCTGGGCAAACCGGCCCTGCGGCTGGTCCTGCGCGACACGCGCGACATCAAGAACCGGGGCGACAGCGCCCTTGCACAGTCGCACCTGTGGGCCACGGCCGGGGCGCTGGTGTTCCTGGTCATGCTCATCGGCTTTTTGGAACTGCGGGTGCTGCGCCGGCTGGCCCGGCTCAAGGACCAGGTGGAGACCGTGGGCGCCGCGGTGAACGAGCCTTTTTCGCCCGGGCAAAGCCAGCCTGTTCCCCTGCGCGTCGCCATGCCCGGCGGCGACGAACTCTCCGCCCTGGCGCGGCGCATCAACGAGACCCTGGCCGAACTGGAGCGCTCGCGCCAGAACCTTTCCACCCAGTGCGTCATGACCCTGGAGCAGGAGAGCTACCTCCAGCAGCTTTTGGACTCCATCCAGGCCGGGGTCATTCTTGTGGACCCGGACACGCGGCTCATCCGCGAGGTCAACGCCTTCGCCGCCGCCAGCGCGGGCCGCACGCGCGAGGAAATCGTCGGTCGGCTGTGCCACGGCTTCGTCTGCCCCAACGAACAGGGCGACTGCCCGGTGCTGGACCACGGCCTGCCCGGCGGCCAGACCATGGACAAGCTGCCCCGCACCGACGGCACGTCCATGCCGGTGCTCAAGAGCGTTTCGCGCATCGAGCGCGCGGGCCAGCCGCTTTTGCTGGAGACCTTCATCAACGTGACCGATCTGCAAAACGCGCAGGAGGCCCTGAAGCGCTCGGAGGAGAACTACCGCGCGGTGTTCATGAACACGGGCACGGCCACCCTGCTCGTGGAGGCGGACACGACCATCACGCTCATCAACCAGGAGTTCGAGCACCTTTCCGGCCACCAGCGTGAGGATGTGGAAGGCAAGCGGCGCTGGACGGAGTTCTTCGTGCCGGAGGATGTGGAATGGATGCTGCGGCACCATGCCAAGCGCCGCCAGTCGCCCGACCTGGCCCCGCGCAACTACGAGGCGCATTTCCTCAACAGCCGCGGCGAGGTGCGCGTCGTGCTGCTCACCGTGGGCATGATTCCCGACACCAAGACCAGCGTGGTCTCCATAGAGGACATCACCGAGCGCAAGGACGCCGAGGAGGAGCTGCGCCATCAGGCCTTCCACGACACCCTGACCGGCCTGCCCAACCGCCAGCTGCTGCTCGACCGCCTGGGCCGCAGCGTGGAGTCCGCCCGGCGCGAGGGCGAGGAAGTGGCGGTGCTGCTCATGGACCTGGACCGCTTCAAGGACGTGAACGACTCCCTGGGGCACTCCGCGGGCGACCGCCTGCTCAAGCTCGTGGCCGCGCGGCTGGACAAGGCCGTGCGCCGCAGCGACACCGTGGCCCGTTTCGGCGGCGACGAATTCGTTGTGGTGGTGGACGGTCCGGCCGGCGAGGCCGCCGCGGGCATGGTGGCCCGCCACGTGCTGGACTGCTTCGCCGCGCCCTTTGAGCTGGACGGCCACCACCTGCATGTGCGGCTGTCCATCGGCATCGCCCTGTTCACCGGCAAGGGCGAGACCCCGGAAGTGCTTTTGAAGAACGCGGATCTGGCCATGTACCGGGCCAAGGAACGCGGCCGCAACACCTACGAGTTCTTCACCAAGGAGCTCAACGACCAGGTGGTGCGCCGCCTGGACGTGGAGGCCGGCCTGCGCCGGGCCCTGGCCGCCGGCGGCATAGAGGTGTTCTACCAGCCCAAGGTTGGCGCGGACCGCCGCATCGTCGGGGCCGAGGCCCTTGTGCGCTGGCGGCGCGAGGACGGCACCCTGGTTCCCCCGGTGGAGTTCATCGCCGTGGCCGAGAACACCGGGCTCATCATGGCCCTCTCGGACATCGTGCTGCGCGACGCCTGCCAAAAAGCGGCCCTGTGGCGCAAGGGCGCGTACAGGGACCTCGTCGTGGCCGTGAACCTCTCGCCGCGGCAGTTCTCACAGCCCGGGCTCGCCCAGCGCATCAAGGACATCATGGCCGAAACCGGCACCCCGCCAGAGGCTTTGGAGTTCGAGATCACCGAGAACCTGCTGCTCGACATCCGGCCCGAGACCCTGGACACCCTGCACGCCCTGCGGGCCATGGGCTCGGCCATCGTGCTCGACGATTTCGGCAAGGAATACTCGTCGCTGAGCTACATCAAGAAGCTGCCCATCCAGGCCATCAAGATCGACCGCTCGTTCATCGACGAGCTGCCGCACGACGAGGACGACGCGGCCATCGTCCAGTCCATCCTCTCCATGGCCAGGAACCTGGAGCTGCGCGTGGTGGCCGAGGGCGTGGAGAGCGCCGAGCAGCTCGACTTTCTGCTGCGGCTGGGCTGCCCGGAATTCCAGGGCTATTACTTCAGCAGGCCCCTGCCCGGCCTTGACATGGGCAAGCTTCTGGACCAAGTGAGCCCCTTCGCCCCCGCAACATAAGCCCCCCATAAAGGACCATCCATGTCCCTCTTCGCCCAAAAGCGCCCCATTCTCGTCACGTGCCCCAAGGCCCTGCCGCCTTTCCTCGCCCGCGAAACCGCAGCCCTGGGCCTGGCCGGACGCGAGCTGGCCGCCGGGGTGCTGACCGAGGGCGACATGGCCGACTGCATGCGCCTGAACCTGCACCTGCGCACCGGGCACCGCGTGCTTTTGGAGCTGGACCGCCTGGAGGCCGCGGATCCGGCCGCCCTGGCCGAGGAGCTGGGCCGCCTGCCCTGGGAGGACATCGTTCCGGCCGACGGGCACATCACCGTGGATTCCTCGGTGCAGAACGAATACGTGCGCGACTCGCGCTTCGCCAACCAGAAGGCCAAGGACGCCATCGTGGACCGCATCCTTTCGCGCAAGGGCAGAAGGCCGGACTCCGGCCCGGACCCAGTGGGCGCCTCGGTGTTTCTGCACTGGCGCGAGGACGCCGTCACCGTGTACATCGACACCACGGGCGCGCCCCTCTCGCGCCGGGGCTACCGCAAGATGCCGCACAAGGCCCCCCTGCAGGAGACCCTGGCCGCGGGCATCGTGCTGGCCACGGGCTTTGGCGAAAGCGGCGGGCATTTCCTCTCTCCCATGTGCGGCAGCGGCACCCTGGCCATCGAGGCCGCGCTCATAGCGCTGAACCGCGCGCCCGGGCTCTTGCGCACCGGCTTCGCCTTCGAGCACCTGCTGGGCTTCGACGCCGCGCGCTACGCCGAACTCCGGCGCGAGGCCAACCAGGCCGCGAAAAAGCAGTACGCCGGGCGCATCATCGCCAGCGACATAGACCCCGAGGCACTGGTCGCGGCGCAGCAAAACGCCCGCACGGCAGGCGTGGAGGGGCACATCGAGTTCCAGGTGGCGGACTTCCGCGAGAGCCTGGTGCCGGAGGAAGGCGTCGGCGTGTGCGTGCTGAACCCGGAATACGGCGCGCGCCTGGGCGACACGCCCCGGCTGGAGCCCATCTACGCGGCCATCGGCGATTTCTTCAAGCAGCGGCTGCCCGGCTGGCGCGGCTTTCTCTTCACGGGCAATCCGGAGCTGGCCAAACGCGTGGGGCTCAAGCCCCGCCGCCGCACCCCGCTGTTCAACGCCAAGATCGAATGCCGCCTGCTGGAATACGAGATGTACCAGGGCACGCGCCGGGTGTTCCCCAAGGACGCCGACGCCAAGGCCTGAGCAGGCGGACCCCGTGCGCAAACGCGCCTGCCCGCTCCCTGCCGGGTTCGCACCCGGCGCACCGGCATACGCCCGCACGCTTCAGGCTTCGGCACGCCGCAGGACATGCGCGCCAAAGGACATGCGCGCCGCCAGACTCCTGCCTGCCGTACAGGCTTGAGGGTTGCAGGCTTGTGAACCCAAGCATGCCGGCATCCCCTTGAAGGCTTTCGCCCATGCGCACCGGCGGAGTTTCTCGCTGTCACGCTTGCATGCGCCGCAGCGGCAAGCTTGCGCCTCATCCAGAGGCTGGCGCTGTTACCCGGCCGCGCGCTTCGCCAGCGCAGAGAAAAACGGCGAGGCACAGCGACGGGCCAAAACTGCGGACCGAAGCGCTCCCCTGCCCGCCCTGCGCCCCGCCGCGTTGACAGGCTTGTTCCCCACGCGTAGTTTCGCAACGTGAATACTTTCAGGTAAACACACGCGAGCTTCATGCGTCCGCCACAGCGCAAGGGCCTGCCCGCAAGAAAGGCAACGTCCGCATTGGACCGCCCCAAAAGCGCAGCCAAAACCGACCCGGATCAGACAGACCAGGGCCGGTGCGGACAAGACCGAATGGCCAAGGCCGGAATGGACAGGACAGGAGCGGCTGTTCCATCCGCACGCAGCCGGGAGTTAGGCGACAATGCCCATACGCGCGCTCATCGTGGACGACGAGGCTCCGGCCAGGGACGAGCTGCTCTATCTTCTGCAAGCCCACCCGGACATAGAATGCGCCCAGGCCGACACGGCCGAGGCCGCGCTCGCCATCATCGCCCAAGACGACACGGATCTGGTGTTCCAAGACATCCAGATGCCAGGACAGGACGGCTTCCACGTGCTGGCCGGAGCCCAGGAGCTGGAGCGCCCGCCCGTCTTCGTCTTCGTCACCGCCTTCGACACCCACGCCATACGCGCCTTTGAGGAAAACGCCGCGGATTATCTGCTCAAGCCCGTTTCGCCGGACAGGCTGGCCAAAAGCCTGGAGCGCGTGCGCAAGCTGCTGGCCGAGCCCGCGCCCCCGCTTTTGAGCAGCGCGCTCACGCGGCTGTTGTCCTCCGCCGGGGGCCTGGGCGCAAAGCCCCTGGGCCGGCTGGCCGTGGAGCAAGGCGGGCGCATCGGGCTCATTCCCACCTCCGACATCGTGCTCATCGAGGCCGAGGAGAAGCGCCTGCTCGCCATCACCAACGAGGAGCGCCTGCCCTGCCACGGTCTGGCCACCCTGGCCAAAGCGGCCGAACGTCTGGCCGGGCTGCCCTTTTTCCAGGCCAACCGCGCCCAGCTCATCAACATGGAGCGCATAGCCGAGTTCGCGCCCTGGTATGGCGGCAAATACTGCGTGGTCATGGCCGACCCGGCCCGCACCGAGGTGACGGTGAGCCGCAACCGGGTGCGCGCCTTCAAGGAAGGGCTCGGCATTCTATGAACGACTTCTTCAATCCCCAGGTGCCGGAGCTGTTCCTGAACCTCTCGCAGCGCTTCGGCCTGCTTTTGGCGGGCGGCTTCGCCATCATGACCGTCACCAGCATCGACAAGCTGGGGCCAAGGCGCGACCGCCCCCTGTGGGCCACGGTGCTGCTCATCTTCATGTTCGGCGTGTTCGGCGTGCTCGGCACCTATTCCGGCAACGTGGTGTTCCAGTCCTTCGCCAACCTGCGCGGCATGGTGGTCATCACCGCCGGGCTCTTCGGCGGGCCGTTGGTGGGTTTCGGCAGCGCGCTCATCGCGGGCGGGCACCGCTACCTCATGGACATCGGCGGCTTTTCCGCCCTGCCCTGCGGCCTGGCCACGCTCATCGAGGGCACGGCGGCCGGAATCATCGCCCGGCGCTACCACGGCAACAGCCTGGACTGGCGGCTGGCGTTCTTCTTGTGCCTGGGGGGCGAGATAATGCACCAGGGCCTGGTGCTCGGCCTTTCCAAGCCCTTCATCACCGCCGCGGCCGTGGTGCAGGTCATCGCCCTGCCCATGATCGTCTTCAACTCCATCGGCGCGGCGCTGTTCGTCCAGGCGCTCAACCTGCAAATGAGCTTCCGCGAGGCCCAGAACCGCGACCTGGCCCGGCAGATCCTCTCCATCGCCAACCAGACCCTGGCCCACCTGCGCGCCGGGCTGAACCAGACCTCGGCCCACGCCACGGCGGCCATCATCATGCGCGAGGCGCAGGTTCCGGCCGTGGCCGTCACCAGCGGGCAGACCATTCTGGCCCATTTGGGCGAGGGCGAGGACCACCACCGGGCCGGGGGCGAGGTGCGCACCAAGGCCACCCTCAAGGTCATCGAGACCGGCGTGCCGCTCTTCGTGCGGGAAAAGTCCGAGATTTGCTGCTCCGAACCCACCTGCCCCCTCACCGAGGCCATCATCGTGCCCCTGCGCAAGGGCGAGGCCATCCAGGGCTGCCTGAAGCTCTACGGCACGCGCCGCCGCCCCCTGGACGAGACCCTGTTCGCCCTGGCCAAGGGCCTGGCAGACCTCTTCTCCACCCAGCTGGAGCTGGAGAACATCGGCATAAAGAACCAGCTTTTGGCCCACGCGGAAATCCGCCGCCTGCAGGCCCAGATCAACCCGCACTTTTTGTTCAACTCGCTGAACACCATTGCCAGCTTCTGCCGCACGGCCCCAAACCAGGCGCGGGAGCTGCTGCTCGACCTCTCGCGCTACATGCGCCGCAACCTCGACTCCAGCCGGGGGCTCATCAAGCTCTCGGAGGAAATCGAGCAGACGGCCGCCTATCTGGCCATCGAGCAGGCCCGCTTCGGCTTGCGCATCAAGGCCGAGCTGGACATAGGCCCCCTGGCCGAGGACTGCGTCACCCCGCCGCTCATCATCCAACCACTGGTGGAAAACGCCGTGCGCCACGGCATTTTGCCCCGGCCCGAGGGCGGCGTGGTCAAGCTGACCGCCTGGCGCGAGGACGGCCACCTGCTGGTGGAGGTGCACGACGACGGCGTGGGCATGCCGCCGGAGCAGGTGCGGGCCATAACCGCCGCGGTGGAGCTGGAGTCGCTCACCGAGGGCATTGGCGCGCGCAACTCCAACCAGCGGCTGGTGCAGTTGTACGGCCCGGCCTACGGCATGCTGGTCATGAGCTCGCCGGGTGAGGGCACGAGCATCACCCTGCGCATTCCCCAATAAGGCCCGCCAAGCGGCCCTGCAGCTTTTCAGGCCTGCAAAGGGCCGGATTCGGGCGGCCGGATTTTGGCGGACGCATTTGGGCGGCCGGATTTTGACGGACGGACTTTCGCGGACGGACTTTAGCGAACCGGCTGGCCAACACGCGGATGCGCACCAGACCGCCCCGCACACGGGCACCGGGCCGCTGACCGTATACAGACTGCGCCCCCGACCGGACGAAAGCAGCTCGCCGACTGGCCGACGGACCGAGCCTGCCGAGCGGGCCTGCCGACCGAGCGGGCCTGCCCACAGGGGGCCGCAAACCTGTCCCGGGGCGTGCCCATAGCCCCCCTCGCGGCCATCGCCCGGGCCATACCGGTCCCCGCAAGGGTGCCGTGAACGTTGGTCGAAACGGTGCCCGGACCGGTGCCGACGGCGCAGTTCGGCTTCATGCCCGGCACGCCGTGGATCCGCCCCGGCGCGGCGATGCATTTCAACCCGCCATTCCGACGCTTCATCCCCCATATGCGCCTTTTCGCCCACAGGGCATTGCATAACCAGGGGGCAACTGCCAGATTGTTCTCACAATTGCCAAAAGCAAGGAGGACTGCATGAATGCGTTGACACTAGTATTCGTCTCACTGTGCGTCTTCGCCATCGGCTACAGGTTCTACGGCCTGTTCATCGCCAACAAGGTGTTGGGGCTGAAGGCCGAGCGCGTGACCCCGGCCATTAAAATGGCCGACGGCCGCGACTACGTGAAGACGAACAAGTTCGTGCTCTTTGGACACCACTTCGCGGCCATCGCCGCGGCCGGACCGCTGCTCGGACCGGTGCTGGCGGCGCAGTTCGGCTACATGCCGGGCACGCTGTGGATCATCATCGGCTGCGTTATGGCCGGCGCCGTGCACGACATGGTGGTGCTCTTCGCCTCCGTGCGGCACAAGGGCCACAGCCTGGGCAAGATCGCCGACAGCGAGATCGGCAAGGTGACGGGCCACGTGGCCTCGTGGGCGGTGCTGTTCATCCTCATCCTGACCCTGGCCGGGCTCTCCATCGCCGTGGTGAACGCCATGGCTGAAAGCGCCTGGGGCACCTTCACCGTGTTCGCCACCATTCCCATCGCGCTTTTGATGGGCGTTTACCTGCACGTCTGGCGCGAAAACGACGTCACCGGCGCCTCCATCATCGGCGTTGTGCTGCTGTTCCTGGCCATCATCGCCGGCCCGTACGTCGTGGCCGACCCCACCCTGGGGCCCTTCTTCAACATGAGCAAGAAGACCATCGCGCTGACCATCCCGGTCTACGGCTTCGTGGCCTCGGTGCTGCCCGTGTGGCTGCTCTTGTGCCCGCGCGACTACCTGTCCACGTATCTTAAGATCGGCACCATCGTCATGCTGGCTGCGGGCATCATCTTCGTGCAGCCCACCATGCAGATGCCGGCCTTCACCCAGTTCATGAACGGCGGCGGACCGGTCATTCCCGGCCCCGTGTTCCCCTTCATCTTCATCACCATCGCCTGCGGCGCGCTGTCCGGATTCCACGCCATCATCGGCACCGGCACCACGCCAAAGATGATCGGCAACGAGCGCGACATCCTGTTCGTCGGCTTCGGCGCCATGCTTGTGGAAGGCTTTGTGGCCATCATGGCCCTCATCGCCGCCTGCACCCTGGTCCCGGCCGACTACTTCGCCATCAACGCAACCCCGGCCGCCTTCGCCAAGCTTGGCATGCCGGTGCAGGATCTGCCCGCCCTGGCCGCGGCCGTGCAGGAGAACATCCAGGGCCGTCCCGGCGGCGCGGTCTCCCTGGCCGTGGGCATGGCCCACATCTTCGCCAAGGTGCCGTTCATGCAGCACCTGATGAGCTACTGGTACCACTTCGCCATCATGTTCGAGGCCGTGTTCATCCTCACCGCAGTCGACACCGGCACCCGCGTGGGCCGCTTCTTCCTGCAGGAGATGATCGGCACAGTGATTCCGAAGTTCGACGACAAGCGGTGGTGGCCCGGCGTCATCTCCACCAGCGCCCTGTTCACGGTTTCCTGGGGCTACCTGGTCTACACCGGCGACATCTCCACCATCTGGCCCCTGTTCGGCATGAGCAACCAGCTGCTGGCCTCCTGCGCGCTGATCATCGGCACCACCATGATCATCCGCATGGGCAAGGCCCGTTATGCCTGGATCACCGCAGTGCCGGGCGTGGCCATGGCCTTCATCACCATGTACGCCGGCTATCTGAACATCTTCAACAACTACCTGCCCGCCGGCAAGTACCTGCTGGCCGGTCTCGGCGGGCTGGTCATGGTGCTCATGGTCTTCGTGTTCGTGGGCGCCATCCGCCGCTGGATGGAGCTTTTGGCCATAAAGACCACGGTGAAGGACGAGTACGGCGAGACCGTTGTCGCCCTGGCCGAGGAATAACAAGCGCAAAACAACAATGCGCCGCGTTGCGGCAAGGCCCCTGGACCAACGTCCGGGGGCCTTTTTTTCGCCCGCAAAGCGCCTTGACCCGCCACAGCCCTTTGACCCGGGGCGCGCAACACGCTATGAACGGCCAACGGAGGAACGCCATGACCAACGCCATTGTGCTCATGCACGTGCAGCCCACTGCCATCAACGTGGTGGCCCAAAAACTCGTCGCCATCGACGGCATCAGCGAAGTCCACTCCGTGGGGGGCCGCTACGATCTGGTGGCCATCATCCGCGCCAAGGACAACGAGGACCTGGCCACCATCGTTACGGAAAAGATGCTGCTCATCCAGGGCATCACCGGCACGGAGACGCTCATCTCCTACCGCGTCATCTCCAGCTACGACCTTGAAAGCACCTTCTCTCTGGGCAGCGAGCGGCCTTAGGCCCGCGCGCCACGGCTCCGGCGCGGCGCGGCGTCATTGGCCCGCGCTTGTGCTGGCGCTTTTCGCCCTGCTCCAGGGCTGCGCCCTCGTCCGCCACAAGCAGCCCACGCCGGAATTGCGGCGCATGGCCGGCCAGATGCTGCTCATCGGCTTCCGCGGTGCGGAACCGGCGGACCAGAACGGCGCGCCTCTGCCCATTTTGCGCCAGGTGGCCGAACAAAACCTCGGCGGCGTCATCCTGTTCGACCGCGACGCGGTTTTGGGATCGGGCGGGCGCAACGTCCAAAGCCCGGCACAGCTCTCCCGCCTCACCGCCGCCCTTGCCCGCGCCGCCGCGGAGGCCAACCTGCCGCCGCTGTTCATCGCGGTCGACCAGGAAGGCGGCCGGGTGCAGCGGCTCAAGCCCGTTTACGGTTTCCCGGACTCTCCCGCCGCCGCCGAGCTTTGCCCGGACGGCGCCCCCGGCCCGAGCGACGCGGCAAGCCCGCCCTCCAGCCCGAACACCAATGCGCCCGCCAGTACGCCCGCCAGTGCAGGCGGCGGCGCAGGGCCGGTCCTCGCCGCAAGTCCAGCGTTCAACGCGGGCCAGGCCACGGGCCGCATGCTGCGCGACGCGGGCCTGAACCTGGACTTCGCGCCCGTGTGCGACGTGAACGTGAACCCGCAAAACCCGGTCATCGGCGGCCTGGGCCGCAGCTTCGCGGCTGATCCGCTGCGCGCGGGCATGTGCGCGGCGTCTTTTGCGCGCGGGCTCAAAAGCCAGGGCGTGCTCACCGCGGCCAAGCATTTTCCCGGCCATGGCTCAAGCACCTCAGACAGCCATCTGGGCTTCACCGACGTCACCGGCACCTGGACCGAGACCGAGCTTTTGCCCTTTGCCGCGCTGATGCGCGAGAATCTCGCGGACATGGTCATGACCGCCCACGTGTACAACGCGCGCCTGGACCCCAAGCGTCCGGCCACCCTGTCGCGCGCGGTCATAACCGGCCTGCTGCGCGGCAAGCTGGGCTACTCCGGCGTGGTGGTGACCGACGATTTGCAGATGCGCGCGGTGACGAGCGCCTACGGCTTCAAGGAGGCCCTTGGGCTGGCGGTCAACGCCGGGGCCGATGTCTTGCTCATCGGCAACAATCTGGAGTACGATGACGCGATAGGGCAAAAGGCGCTGGACGCGCTCATGGCGCTGGTTGCGGAGGGCAAGGTCCCGGCCGCGCGCATCCGTGAATCCTACGCGCGCATCCTTTCGCTCAAGATGACGTTGCCGACCGCGCTGCCGACCGCGCTGCCGATTGCGCCCGAGCCGGTCCGCACCCCGTCGCCCGAAACCAAGAGCTCCGGGCTCAAGCCCGCTGCCGCAGCTCCGGCCGGGCAGTAAGGCAACCCGTGAAGGACCGATCGTGAGCAGGCCCCGCAAGACTTCCGCCCCCGTCCGCCAGGCAGCGGCAACGGACCAGCGCCCGCGCACAGACATGCGCGGCGGCGTGCCCGGTGTTGCCGGGCTTCTGGCCGCGCCGCCCTGGGCCCTGGCCGCCGTGGCCGTGGTGCTTGTGGCCGCGCTGTATGCGCGTGTGGCGGGCTTCGAGTTCGTGAACCTGGACGACTCCGCCTTCATCTTCGACAACAAGCACGTCATGACCGGGCTCAGCTGGGAGAACATCCGCTGGGCCTTCGGCCTGAACGAACTCAACTACTGGCAGCCCCTCACGTGGCTTTCGCTCATGCTGGACAGCAGCCTGTACGAAAACTGGCCGGGCGGCTTCCACCTGACGAGCCTGGCCCTGCACTGCGCCAACGTGGCCCTGCTCTACGGCCTGGTGCTGCGCTGGACCGGCCTCAAGTGGCCCGCGTTCGCGGTGGCCCTGCTTTTCGGCCTGCACCCCGTGCATGTGGAGTCCGTGGCCTGGGTGACGGAGCGCAAGGACGTGCTGTTCATGTTCTTCGGACTGCTGGCCTTGCGCAGCTACACCATCTACGCGCGCAAGCGGGCCCAGGGACAAGGCGGCCTGCTCGATCTGTGGCCCGCGCTGCTGGCCTATGCCGCGAGCCTGGCCGCCAAGCCCATGCTGGCCACCCTGCCCGCCCTGCTCCTGGTGCTCGACTTCTGGCCCTTGGGGCGCTTCCAGCGCAAAGACGATGCCCCCGGCGCGCCGGGCCTGCCCGCCCTGCTGCTGGAAAAGCTGCCCTTCCTGCTGCTCGCGGCGGCAATGGCCCTGCTCACGCTCTCGTCGCACCCGGCCAATTACGACTCCTTCAATCCGGGCCTGGGGCACAGGCTGGCCGTGGGCGCGGCCGCGTATGTGGACTACCTGCGCCTGCTGGTGTTCCCGGCGGGGCTTGCGGCGTTCTACCCCTATCCGCAGAGCATCCCCCTGGCCAAGCTCTGCGCCGCGCTGCTGCTTGTGCCGGGCATCGCCTGGGCCGCCCTGCGCCAGGCCCGCCGCCGCCCGTACCTGCTGGCCGGCTGGCTCTGGTTCATCGGCACCCTGACGCCGGTGCTCATCTCCCCCAAGGTGGGCATGCACACGCCCTACGCCGACCGCTGGACCTACTTTCCGTTCCTGGGCCTGTACCTGGCCCTGGCCCTGCTTGCGCGGGAGGGGCTCTTGCGCATGGCCGACGAAGCCCTGCGCAAGCGCGTGGCCCTGGCCGCAGCGGGCATTTTGCTGGTCGTGCTGGGCACCGTGTCCTCCCTGCAGCTCGGCTGGTGGCGCAACGCTTCCAGCCTGTACGAGCGCGCCCTGGCCGTCACCGAGGACAATTATTTCATCATGAACAATTACGGCGTGCTGCGCATGCACGCGGGCGACGGCGACGCGGCGGAGAAATGGTTCCGCAGGTCCATCACCGTGCGGCCAGGCTTCGGCAAGGCCCTGGGCAACCTCGGCATCCTCTACACCTCGCAGGGCAAGTTCGCCCTGGCCATGCAATTCTTCGCCAGCGCCCTGCAGGAAGATGAACGGCTCGGCGGCGAGGCTTACGAGGACCACTACGGCATGGGCTTCTGCCTGGCGCAGCTGGGCCGCTACGACGAAGCCAAGGAGCATTACCAGAAGGCCCTGCAGCTCCGGCCGGACTATCCGCAAGCGTACAACGACCTGGGCAACATCGCCCAGGCCCAGGGCCGGCGCGAGCAGGCCATAGGCTACTTCGAGAAGGCGCTGCGCCTTGACCCCGGCTACGTGGTGGCCCAGGGCAATCTGGCGCGGGCCAAGGCCGCTCCCTGAGCCGCCCACAGGCTCCGGCGCACCCGGCAACAGCACACAACGGCTTGGCAGAATAACGACCACTTCCATTCAACCCAGGAGATCCAATGTACCTCGTGCTCATGAATTACGTGAAGCCCCTGTCCGTCATCGATGAACTGCTGCCCGCCCACAGGAAGTTCCTGGAGGCCAATTACCAGGCCGGGCTGTTCCTGCTCTCCGGCCCGCGCGAGCCGCGCAACGGCGGCATCATCATGGCCCAGGCCGGCAGCCGCTGGGAGCTGGCCGCCGTGCTGGAGCAGGACCCCTTTGTCACCGAGGGCGCGGCCACTTACGAGATCATCGAGTTCAAGGCCACGCGCACGGGCAAGGCCATACGCTTTCTGCTCGACGGCGAATGCCAGCAGTAGACGCCGGACGCAAAAAAGGGCTGCGGTTCGTCGCCGCAGCCCTTGCCTGATGCTCGATTCCGAAGGCCGCTATTTCAAATTCGCGGCCACGAAGTCCCAGTTCACCAGCTTGTCCATGAAGGCGTTCACATAGTCCGCCCTGCGGTTCTGGTAGTCCAGATAGTAGGCGTGCTCCCACACGTCCACCACCAGAAGCGGCGTTGCGCCGTGGGCCAGGGGCGTGTCGGCGTTGGACGTGGCCACCACCTTGAGCTTGCCGCCCTCCTGCGCCAGCCAGCCCCAGCCGCTGCCGAACTGCCCCACCGAGGCGTCCACAAAGGCCTTGCGGAAGGCGTCGTACCCGCCAAACGAGCCCATGATGGCCTCCATCAGCTTGCCTTTGGGCATGCCGCCTCCGCCGGGCTTCATGCACTTCCAATAAAAGGCGTGGTTGTAGGACTGGGCCGCGTTGTTGAACAGCCCGCCGCCCTTGGCCGCCGTGGCCTTGATGATGTCTTCCAGGGATTTGCCCTCCAGGCCGGAGCCCGGCAGCATCTTCTTCACGTTGCCCACATAGGCCGCGTGGTGCTTGCCGTAATGGAACTCCAGCGTGCGGGCGGAGATGACCGGGTCCAGCGCGCCCATGGCGTAGGGCAGCGGAGCCTGGTCCAAGGAGTCGGCCGCAAAGGCCGAGGAGAAGGGGAACAGCGTCGGGGCCAGCAGCCCCACTCCGGCAACTCCGGCCAAGGTCATGAATTCACGGCGGTTCAGTCCGGTCGCGGCGTCTTTGGTCTCACTCATGGGGCTCTCCTTGTGGATTGGGGTAAAGATGGGAGTCATTCCTATTCTCTCCGCCCAAAGGCCCCGATCTGTCAAGCGGGCATCGGCTCCGTCCTCTCCCAGGGGCGCACGCGCCCGGTGAACAGCCCGGCCTTGGCCTTGATGTCCGCATGGGGACCGAAGACATAGGCCACATCGCCCGCCATGAGCCTCAGCGTGCCGTCCGGGTTGGCCATCACCTCGCCCTCGCGTCCCACGGCCACTATGGTCAGCCCGTGGGTCTTGCGCAGGTCGGCCTCAAGCAACGTCTGGCCGTCGAGGATGGACCCGAGCTCCACGGTGAGGGCGCTGACGTCCATGCCGGGGAACTGCCGGTTCAAGGTGCAGAACGACTCGCCCCGCACCTCCGTGCTGCGCAGCATCTCGTAGCCCTCGGAGCGCACCTCCTCGGTGAAGCGTTCGATGTCGCCGCGCGGCACCAGGTAGCGCATCATCACCCGGGTGAAGATCTCCACGCTGGTCTCGAACTCCTCGGGGATGACATCGCTTGCGCCAAGCTCCACCAAGGGCTCTATCTCGCTCAAAAAACGCGTGCGCGTGATGATGTGCAGACCGGGGTTCATCTTGCGCGCGGCGTCGGTGATGCCCCGCACGGAAACGGGGTCGCTGACGACCACGGCCAGCACGCGGGCGTCCGGCACGCCGACGTACTCCAGCACCGCGGTCTGGCTGGCGTCGCCGTAGATGATGGGCTCGCCCGCGGCCGCGCTGGTGCGCACCGTGTCCGGGTTCATCTCCACCACGCGGTAGGCGATGCCGAAGCTTTTGGCCGCGCGCGCCAGGTGCTTGCCGCCCACGCCGAAGCCCACAATGACCAGATGGTCCGCCACGCAGGCGTGGCCGGAGCAGGCGGCGTCCATCTCCTGCTCAAAGGGGCGCTTGCGCATGCGCGAAAAGAACGGCAGCCCGCGCACCCATTCCGCCACCCGGGGCGAAAGCCCGATGAGCGGCGGGGTGAGGGCCATGGTCATGATGCTGGCGGCCAGGAACAGCTGGTAGTCCTCGGCGTCCATGAGCCCGTGGGCGAGCCCCACCTTGGCCAGCACGAAGGAGAACTCGCCCACCTGGCACAGCGCCAGGCCGACCATGACCGCCGGCCGCACGGGAAAGCCCAGCATGAAGGCGGCCAAGGCCGCCATGAGGGCCTTGAGCACCAGCACCGCGCCCGTGGCCCCAATGACCGGCGGCAGGTGGTTCACCAGATAGTTCACGTCGAGCAGCATGCCGACGGAGATGAAGAACAGGCTGGTGAACACGTCGCGGAAGGGCATGATGCCCTCCAGCGCGCTCAGGCTGTACTCGGATTCCGAGATGATGAGCCCGGCCAGAAACGCGCCCAGGGAAAGCGACAGCCCCACCTGCGAGGTGAGAAAGGCCGTGGCCAGGCACATGGCCAGAGTGCTGATGAGAAACAGCTCGCGGCTGCGCGTTTGCACGATGCGGTGCAAAAGCGGCGGCACCACCTTGCGCGCCAGAAAAAACACCAGCCCGACCATGCCGATGCCCTTTACCGTGGGCCACAGAAACGACAGGCCGGAGCCGCCCTCCCCGCCCATGCCGCCGGCCAAAAAGGGGATGACGAGCATCATGGGCACAACGGCGAGGTCTTGAAAAATGAGGACGGACAGGCTGATGCGGCCGTGGACCGAGTCCATTTCCGCGCGCTGCTGCAAAATCTTGAGCACGATGGCCGTGGACGACAGCGCGGCCAAAAAGCCGATGAAGACCGAGTGGGAGACGCTCTGCCCCAGGCCGTAGGCCAGGGCGCCAAAGGCGGCGATGGTGAACAGCACCTGCCCGCCGCCGCCAAGCATCACGCTCTTCTTCAGGCGCACAAGCTCGCCGATGGAAAGCTCCAGGCCGATGGTGAACAGCAGCAGCACCACGCCCACCTCAGCCATGACCTCGACCTCGTGCACGGCGCTGACAAGCCCCAGGCCGTAAGGTCCGGCCAGCACGCCGGTGATGAGGAAACCCACGATGGGCGGTATGCGCACCTTGTGGCACAGGTAGATGACGGCCACGGAAAGGCCGAAGACAGTGAGTATTTGCGAAAAGAGTGTCAGATCCATCGTTCTTATGTGGACGATCAATTCCAAGAGGTCAATACGCAAGCGGCTTTCGGCCGCGCTTCAAACAAAAGGGGGGACCGGCCGGCCCCCCCCTCGTTTGCGAGCCCTGGTGGGCTTTGAGTCTTCTTAGCCCTTGATGGTGGGGCACACGGACAGGGCCTCGTCGATGCACTCCTGGGGCAGCTCGTAGTTGGTCAGCTCGCCGCGCAAAAAGGCGTCGTAGCTGGCCAGGTCGAGCATGCCGTGGCCGGAGTAAAGGAAGACCACGCAGGAGCCGGGCTTGGCCTCCTTGGCGATCTCGATGGCGCTCTTGATGGCGTGGGAGGTTTCGGGCGCGGGCAAAAAACCCTCGGTCTTGAGGAACAGCTGCGCGGCCTCGAAGCACTCGCCCTGATAATAGGCGCGCGCGTCCACCAGTCCCTCGGCCATGAGGTTGCACACGATGGGCGCGTCGCCGTGGTAGCGCAGGCCGCCCGCGTGGATGGGCGCGGGCATGAAGGCGTGACCCAGGGTGTGCATCTTCATCAGCGGGGTCAGCCGGGCCATGTCGCCGTAGTCGTAGCGGTAGGCGCCGCGCGTCAGGCTCGGGCAGGCCTTGGGCTCCGCGGCCACGAAGGTGATGTTCTCTCCCGCCAGCTTGCGCGGCAAAAAAGGCAGCACCAGCCCGCCGAAGTTCGAGCCGCCGCCCACGCAGCCGATGAGATAGTCGGGCTTCTCGCCCGCCATTTTCAGCTGCAGCTCCGTCTCCAGGCCCACAATGGACTGGTGCAGCAGCACGTGGTTCAGCACGCTGCCCAGGGTGTACTTGGTGTCGTCGTGGGTGGCGGCGTCCTCCACGGCCTCGCTTATGGCCAGGCCGAGGCTGCCCTTGCAGCCGGGGTCCTTGGCCAGCATGGCGCGTCCGGCGTTGGTCTGCTCGGAGGGCGAGGGGAAGATCTCGCCGCCGTAGGCGTTGATGAGGATCTTGCGGTAGGGCTTCTGCTCGTAGCTCACCTTGACCATGTAGACCGTGCACTGCATGTCGAACATGCTGCACGCGAAGGAGAGCGCCGTGCCCCACTGGCCCGCGCCGGTCTCGGTGGAGAGCCTGCGCACGCCCTCGCGCTTGTTGTAGAACACCTGGGGCACGCTGGTGTTGGTCTTGTGCGAGCCCGACGGCGAGACGGATTCGTTCTTGTAGTAGATGCGGCACTTGGAGCCGATGGCCTCCTCCAGCCGTTTGGCGCGCACCAGCGGCGTGGGGCGGAACAGGCGGTAGATGTCCTTCACTTCCTCGGGAATCTCGATGAAGCGCTTGGGGCTCATCTCCTGCTCAATGAGCGATTCCGGGAAGATGACGGACAGCTTGTCCGGGGTCATTATCTCGTGGGTCTGCGGATCCAGGGGCGGGGCCAGCGGGGTGGGCAGGTCCGGCAGGGCGTTGTACCAGGCGCTCGGCATCTCGTTCTGGGGCAGGTTGATTCTGGTTTCCATCCGTGTCCTCCTCGGAAGTGTCTTCCGTCGCAGAGTGTTTGAGCCCGCAGCCAGGAACCGCCCCATCGCGCATCCGGCGCAAAAAAAGGGCCACGGTCCTGTGAAGTCCGCGGCCCTTGAGTAGAGCATCCGTCAAGCCGGCGGCTTCATTGCCTATGCCACCAGAGCCACCAGCCCTTGCTGGAAATATGAGCAATACTTTTACGCATGATTTGTGGTTACTTGGCCCGGCCGCAATTGTCAAGCCGCCGGGACGGCGCCTTGGCCCCGCCTGAGCCGCGGGCACTTGCCTTGCGGCCGAAGCCCGGCTATCAGGGGTGGCACGCGGACGCCGCAGCGATACGGCGCGGGACCGCGAATTTTGTTCGGGAGGCATCATGGTGGAAAAGGTCGTTTATTTTATTGAGGGCGACGGCATCGGCCCCGAGGTTTGGGCGGCTGGCCGTCCCGTGCTCGAAGCGGCGATCAAGAAGGCCTACGGCGATTCCAAGAAGCTCGTGTGGAAGGAGCTTTTGGCGGGCGAAAAGGCCCTGCGCGAAACGGGCGAGAACCTGCCCCAGGCCACGCTGGACGCGCTCAAGGGCGCGGAGCTGGCCATGAAGGGCCCGCTGGGCACGCCGGTGGGCAAGGGCTTCCGCAGCCTCAACGTCACCCTGCGCCAAATGTTCGACCTTTACGCCTGCATCCGCCCCATCAAGTACTTCCCCGGCATCGAAAGCCCAGTGAAGCACCCCGAGCGCGTGGACATGGTCATCTTCCGCGAGAACACCGAGGACGTGTACGCGGGCATCGAGTGGGCCGCGGGCACGCCCGAGGCCAAACGCGTGGTGGCCTTCCTGCGCGATGAAATGGGCGCCAAGCTCACCGACGATTGCGCCATCGGCATCAAGCCCATGACGGAAAAGGGCTGCAAGCGCCTGGCCCGGCGCGCGGTGAAGTTCGCCATCGACCAGAAGCGCGGCAGCGTCACCCTGGTGCACAAGGGCAACATCATGAAGTACACCGAGGGCGGGTTCCGCGCCTGGGGCTACGAGATGGCCGCGGCCGAGTTCGGCGAGTTCACCATGACCGAGGCCGAGGCCGCCGAGGGCATGAAGAAGCCCGTGGTCATCAACGACCGCATCGCCGACGCCATGTTCCAGGAGGCGCTCATCCGCCCCGAAAAATACAGCGTGGTGGCCACCACCAACCTGAACGGCGACTACATCTCCGACGCGCTGGCCGCGCAGGTGGGCGGGCTTGGCCTGGCCCCGGGCGTGAACATGAGCGACACCCTGGCCTTTTTCGAGGCCACCCACGGCACCGCCCCGACCATTGCCGGCAAGGACATGGCCAACCCCGGCAGCCTCATCCTCTCCGGCACCATGATGCTGGAGCACCTGGGCTGGTTTGAGGCCGCCCAGCTGGTGCACGCTTCCGTGGCCAAGGCCATCGCCGCGCGCAAGGTCACCGTGGACCTGGCTTCCCAGATCGAGGGCGCCAAGGCCGTGGGCTGCAAGGAGTTCGGCGAGATTCTCCAGGCCAATCTGTAAGGATTCGGCAAGACGAAGACGGGCCGTCCCTCCGGATCTTCTGGGCGGGCGGCCTTTTTCTATGCGTTGGGCAGAGGCTCCGACGACGCGTCGGACACAGTGTCGGGCGTGATGTCCACGGTCCACAGTTCGCGCGGACCTTGCTGGGCGGCCTCCAGCAACAGGCGCACCTGGGCCAGCACAAAAACGCTTTCGCGCACCAGGCAGCGGGCAATGGCCTGGGCCTTGGCCCGGTCGCCCCGCTTCACCGCGTCGCCCACGGATTTGGCGAGGTCACTCATGCCGTAGGCGCGCACGGCCCCGGCAATGTTCACAAGGGAATGCAGCACGGTCCGCGCGCCCAGCTCGTCCCAATCGGCCAGGTGCGTGCTCAACTGCTGCACGCGCTCCGCAGCCTGCACCTGAAACAGGGCCAGCATCTGCGAAAGCACATCCTCGCTCCCGGCAAAGGCTTCCTCAAGGCTCGACAGGTTGATTCCGGTCGCCACAAAGGTCTTTTCCATACACCACCATACGCTTGCAAAATTCTCCAACTCCTACTTATCGTATACTGCCGTAAGCACAGCCGCAAGAGGAATATGGAAATTCCGGGGTCCAGACCATGAAAGCGCCGTTCCCGGTTGCATCCGCCGGCGGCAGCAGGTATGGTTGAAAACGCGGATTCGCTAGCCAAGCAAGCAGCCCGCCTGCAAAATACCCTGAGGGCGAACCACCTCTGAAGGATGACTGAATGCACATTGCCAATCAGGTTGAGGATGAGATTGACGCCCGGACCATGACCGCACGCTTCGCGGAGATACGCTCCCAGGAGATTCTGCCCGAGGGGCTCATCGGCCTGGTGGAGCAGGTGCTGCCCCTGACGCGCCGGGCCATGGCCGAAGCCAAGATCGCGCTGCCCGCGCGTGCGGCCTGCGCCTCAGACGAAGCCATGTTCGCCGGCAGCCCGCTCTTGCTGCGCCAAGACTTTCCTTTCGACATGGACCAGGCGCTGGCGCTTGTTCCGGCCCTGCTCGACATCCTGGCCGCCACGGGCGACGATGCGGCCAAGGCCGCCCAAGCCCTGCGCCAGGCCTTGGAATCGGGCGCGCTGGACGCCAAGGCCGCGCTTCTCGCCCTGCCCAAGGGCGACGACGCCCTTTTCGCCCACTGGCGCAAGGAGCTCTCCGACAGCCCCCGGGCCCTGGACTTCGTCATCACCACCGCACTCTCCCCCAGCCTGGCAGTTGCGGCGCAGGGGCTGGCCGCCTACCTGCCGGAGAACCTGCCCCACGAGCACGGCCACTGCCCGCTGTGCGGCAGCCTGCCCTATGTTTCGCTGCTGAAGGAGAAAGAAGGCCAGCGCTTCGGCGTGTGCTCCTTCTGCGGGTTCGAGCACCACATCCGGCGCATCGCCTGCGCCTACTGCGACGAGAGCGACCAGGGCAAGCTCAAGCTCTTCCGCGTGGCCGAATACCCCGGCGTGCGCGTGGACGTGTGCGAGACCTGCAACATGTACATCAAGACCCTGGACTTCCGCGATTTGGACAAGCGGCATCTGCCCGCCCTGGACGACATGGCCAGCGTTGCGCTGGACATTCTGGCCCAGCAGCAGGGCTACAAGCGCCCCACCCTTTCCGCCTGGGGCTTTTAAGGCCCGCGCAAACAAAAAAGGGCGCGCCCCGGCGAGGAGCGCGCCCTGAACCGTGTCAAGACACGGTCATCCGCTATTCTTGGGGCAGCAGCTCCGCGCGCACAAATTCCGTTATGTCGTTGCCGAAGTGGACGTAGACGTCCTTTTCGCCCGCGACAGGGCTCCAGAAGGCGTCCATGAACTTGCGCGACTTTTGCGACCAGGCAGTGCTGCGCACGCCCGACCCCTGACGCAGGGCCTTTGCGGCCAGACAGCCCTTGCAGGGCGCGTCGCTGGCGTTGAGCGAATGGCAGGTGACCCCGGCGCAGATGCCGAGCCCGGCCGCAACCTGGTTCACGGCCAGAATCGTCCTGCTGGCGTGCACCAGCATCACGGGTCCGGGGAACATGTCCCACATCAGGTGAAACGAATCCAACACGTGCTGCTTCACTTCGTCCATCGGGAACCTCTCCTTGCTGGTCTGGTTTCCAGCCCACCCAAACGGCCCCTCCATACCCTCGCTGAATTTTTATGTAAACGGTTCCCGTTGTTTAAAATGCATTGTCCACAGGCACAAGGCGCACGCGGCGGGCCAATGGCGAAACGATGGCGAAACGATGGCCAGCCGCGCCCTCTTTCCATATGGCCCGGTCTGTCGTACCAGGAGCACATGGACGAGGCGGCAAACATGGCACCGGGCGCGCAGCGGCGCATCGCGCACATCGACATGGACGCGTTCTTCGCTTCCGTGGAGCAGCTGGACCACCCGGAGTGGCGCGGCAAGCCGCTGGCCGTGGGCGATGGTCCGCGCTCGGTGGTCTCCGCCGCCAGCTACGAGATCCGCGCCTTTGGCGTGCACTCGGCCATGCCCGTGCAGCAGGCCAAAAAGCTGTGTCCGCATGGACTCTTCGTGCCCGTGCGCATGTGGCGCTACAAGGAGATCTCGCGCCGGGTCATGGCCGTGCTGCAGCGCTTTTCGCCCCTGGTGGAGCAGGCCAGCGTGGACGAGGCCTACCTTGACGCCACGGGGCTGGAGCGCCTGTTCGGCCCGCCGGAGGAATTTGCGGAAAGCCTGCGCGCCGCGGTCAAGGCCGAAACCGGCCTCACCTGCTCCGTGGGCATTGCGCCGGTGCGCTTTCTGGCCAAGATCGCCTCGGATTTCCACAAGCCCGACGGCGTGACCATCATCCGGCCGGAGGACGTGCGCGCGTTCCTCGACGTCCTGCCGGTGCGAAAGATCCCCGGCGTGGGCGGGCGCACCCTGGAAACGCTGAACGCCCTGGGCGTGCAGCGCGCGGGCGATGTGCTCAACCACCCGCCCGAATTCTGGAAGCGCCACCTGGGCGAACGCGGCCTGTGGCTGCACGCCCTGGCCCAGGGCCGCGACGACCGCCCCGTGACGCCCTTCACCCCGCCCAAAAGCTCCAGCGCGGAAAACACCTTCAGCAAAGACACCCGCGACGCCGCGGTGCTGCGGCGCTGGCTGCTGCTGCAAAGCGAGCGCGTGGGAGCGGACCTGCGCGCCCAGGGCGTGCGCGGCCGCACGGTGACGCTCAAGGCCAAGTTCGCGGACTTCACCCAGGTGACGCGCTCACGCACGCTGGCCGAGCCCGTGAACGACTTCCAGAGCATCTTCGACACCGCGCTGGCCTTGCTGGCCGAGCTGAACCCGAAGAAGGACCTGCGGCTCATCGGCGTGGGGGTGAGCCAGTTCGGCGAGCGGCCCGCCCGCCAGCTGTCGCTCTTGGACCTCGCGGCCGAGCAGGACCGGCCCACGGCCACGATCAAGGCCAAGCCCAAGGGCGCGCTGGACCAGGCCCTCGACACGGTGCGCGGGCGCTTCGGCAAGGGCGCCATCGTGCGCGGCGATTTGCTGGACTTCGACGACTAGGCGGCGACGGGACTGCGAGCGGAAGGCGCCCTCCTGAATTGCGACGACTCCCCGGCGGCCAGGCAGCGCCAGGACGACGACTGGACGGCGATGAGGCGGCGAATGAAGGGCGAGCGCCCGGCGTCTGGATGACGACCGGACGGCGATGAGGCGGCGACGAGCGGCAACCGCGTGGCGCCGGGAGGGCGAAAGGCCAGCCGGTTCGCGCGCCTGCTTCCGCCCTGGCAAACAGCGTCGAACGCCGGGACAAGCCTCACCTCGAAACGTCCCCGCGCACAAAGCCTCCTCCACACAAAAAAAGACGGCGAGCCGAAGCCCGCCGTCCCTTTCAAACCCGGCCGCGCCGGGCTACTTCCATATTTGCATGAATCCCTTGGCGTCGCCGCCCGCGTCCAGGTGGCGGATGAGCGCGCTGCCGAACACGGCCGCGTCCACCAGACCGGTCAGGTCCTTCAGCTGGTCCGGGTGCTTGAGGCCGAAGCCCAGGGCCACCGGCACCGGGAAGGCGGCCTTGGCGGCCTGCAGGCCCTGCTTCAGGTGCGCGGGCAACCCGGTGTCGAAGCTGGCGCGCACGCCCGTGGTGCCCAGCACGGACACGAAGTAGGCGAAGCCCTTGGCCTTTGCGCCGTAAAGCGCCATGCGCTCCGGCGTGGTGTTCAGGCCCACCAGGGGAATGAGCGTCAAACCCTGCGGATCAAAGGCCGCGTGGATGAAGCCCGCCTCCTCGAAGGGCACGTCGGCCAGGATGACGCCATGCACCCCGGCCGAAGCCGCGTCGCGGGCGAAGGACTCCAGGCCGTATTGCAGCACCGGGTTCAGGTAGCCCATAAGGACCAGCCCGGCCTGGAAGCGGCCCTTGCGCGCGGCCAGCTCGCCCAAAATCCACTTCAGGTTCACGCCATCGTCCAGGCACTTGAGGGAGGCGTGCTCCACAACCGGCCCGTCGGCCACGGGGTCGGAAAACGGCATGCCGATCTCGATGATGTCCGCGCCGCTCACGTCCAGGGCCTCTATCTCGTCCCAGAAGCGCTTTCTGTCCGGGTAGCCAGCGGGCAGAAAGGGAATGAGGGCCAGGCGGCCCTTGGCGCGGGCGGCCTCGATGCGTTTGGTCAATATGTTGGTGCTCACGTTCGCCCCCTTAGGCCTTGTGCGCCAGGTAATCGTTCACGATGTCCAGGTCCTTGTCGCCGCGGCCGGAGAGGCAGACCACCACGTTGGCGCCGGGCTTCAGGCTGCCGGCGTTCTTGAGCACCCAGCCCAGCGCGTGCGAGCTTTCCAGCGCGGGCATGATGCCCTCGTGCCGGGAGAGGTCCACAAAGGCGTCGAGGGCGACGTCGTCCGTGACCGACACGTACCGGGCGCGTCCGCTGGCCTGATAGGCCGCGTGCTCCGGGCCGACGCCGGGGTAGTCCAGGCCGGGGGCGATGGAGTGCGAGGGCAGGATCTGGCCTTCATCGGTCTGGATGAGCTGGGTGTGCATGCCGTGCAGCACGCCGGGGCTGCCCTGCTTGGACAGGGGCGCGGAGTGCCAGTCGCCCGGCTTGCCGGAACCTGCGGCCTCCACGCCGATGAGCTGCACCGAGGCGTCGGGCACGAACTCGTGGAACGCGCCGATGGCGTTGCTGCCGCCGCCCACGCAGGCCACGACGTAATCGGGCAGCGCGCCCGCCTGGTCGAGCATTTGCGCCCGCGCCTCGCGGCTGATGACGGCCTGCAGCTCGCGCACCAGAAGCGGGAAGGGATGCGGCCCGGCCGCCGTGCCGAAGCAGTAGTGGGTGGTCTCCTGCTCGGCAATCCAGGCGCGCAGGGCGGCGTTGATGGCGTCCTTCAGGGTTTTTGTGCCGGAATCCACCGAGACGACCTCCGCGCCGAAAAGCCGCATGCGACGCACGTTGAGGCTTTGCCGCTCCACATCAAGGGCGCCCATGTAGATGGTGCACTCCAGGCCCAGGCGGGCGGCGGCCAGGGCCGAGGCCACGCCGTGCTGGCCCGCGCCGGTCTCGGCGAGCAGCCGCGTCTTGCCCAGCTTCTTGGCCAGCAAGGCCTGGCCGATGGTGTTGTTCACCTTGTGCGCGCCGCCGTGGGCCAGGTCCTCGCGCTTGAGCCAGAGCTTGACGCCCAGCTTGGCCGAAAGGTTGGGGCAGAAGGTGAGCGCGGTGGGCCGGCCCACGAAGTGCTTGAGCTCGCTCGCCAGCTCGTCCTGGAACTCCTTGGAGGGCAGGATGCGCTCCATGGCCTCCTCAAGCTCAAGCAGCGGCGGCATGAGCAGCTCGGGCACGAACTGCCCGCCGAAATCGCCGAAGTAACCTTTTTTCACGGGTTCTCCCCTTTCGTTTGGGCCGCGCGGAGAACGTTGAACGCCTCGCGCAGCTTCGTTTTGTCTTTTATGCCCGGCGCGCTCTCCACGCCGGAGTTCATGTCCAGGCCAGCCGGCCGGAACCGGGCCAGCAAAGGGCCGATGGCCGATGGGCCGACGCCCCCGGCGAGCAGCCAGGGCCGGGGAAAGCGCGTCGCGGCCAGAATCTCCGCCGCGTTCCGCTCTATTTCCCGTCCATGCCCGCCGCCGCCGCTGCCCGCGTCCACCAGGAACAGGCGGCAGAAGGAGGCGAAGCGGTCCACCTCGGCTTGAAAGGTCTCAACATTTGCGGCCCTCTCGGGCCAGAGCACCTTGATCACGCGCTCCGGGCCCATGCTTGTGCAGAAAGCCTCGTCCTGCCCGCCGTGCAGCTGCGCCAGATCAAGCCTGCCCGCGTCCATGAGCGCCCGCGTTTCGTCCACGCCCTGCCCCACAAACACACCCACCTTGAGCGCGCCCATGAGGTCCGTGGCGCGGTCGAGCCCGGCCGGAAACGCCGGGTCCACGTTGCGCGGGCTCTTGGGGTGGAAGATGAAGCCGAGCATGTCCGCGCCCAGAGCCGCGGCGAGCCGCGCGTCCTCGGGCCTCGTGTTGCCGCAGATCTTCACCAACAGGCGGCTCATGGCTATGCGCCCTCTTTCTTCGCCAGCTCCAGCGCCGCGCGCCGGGCCTGGGCCACGCCCGTCAGCTCGGCCAGGGCCGCGCCGGGGTCGGGCCGGCTCATGAGCGAGGTGCCGATGAGCACGGCGTCGAAGCCCAGGTCGGCCATTTCGTGCAGCTGGTCCGGGGTCTCCAGGCCGCTGGCGCTGATCCAGACCTCGCCGTCGCCCCTGGTGCGCGCCAACCGCCGCGAAACGGCCAGGTCCGTGGTCAGGGTGTCCAGGTCGCGGTTGTTCACCTGGATGATGGACGCCCCGGCCCAGCGGGCCATGTCCAGGTCCGCCTCGTCAAAGACCTCGCACACGGCCTCCAGGCCATGTTCGGCGCAGAGTTCGAGCATCTCCCGCACCTCGTCCGCGCCGGGGAACATGCGCATGATGAGCAAAAGCGCGGAGGCCGGGGTGGCCGCCGTCTCCAGCACCTGCGCGGGGTCGAGGAGGAAGTCCTTGCGCAGCATGGGCTTGCCGGCAAAGGCCATGGCCTCCAGAAAGTCCAGGTTGCCCTGGAAGTGCGCCTGCTCCGTCAGGACAGAAAAGGCCGCCGCGCCGTTTGCCGCATACATGCGGGCCACGTCCGCCGGGGTCAGGTCCAGGTTGATGACCCCGCGCGAGGGCGAGGCGCGCTTGTACTCGGCGATGACCGCCGGAGCGCCCGCGCCGCGCAGGGCCCGGCTGAACAGGGGCCGTTCGCCCCGGCCCGGAAAGATCCACGGCGCCGGCATTTCTCCGGCCTCGGCCAGTTTGCGCAAGCGCAAGATGCCCGGCAGCTGCGCCTCGCGGAAACGGGCGAGCATTTTTCCCATGTTATGCGTCATGCCCGGCAAACCTCCTGGCCGCGCCATCGGCGACGGCGTCCTTGGCCTCAGTCATGCACAGGGCCATGTCCTTGCCCGTGGCCAGGTGCAGGGCCGCGCCCAGGTTCAGGGCGGTCATGGCCTGCATGGCCGCGTTGCCCCGGCCGGAAAGCACGGCCTTGATGGCCGCCAGGGCCGCGGGCTTGTCGGCCACGCGCACGTCCTCCGTGGAAAATCCGGCCAGACCGTAGTCCGCGGGATTCAGGCGGAAGGGCGACACGCCGCCGCCGGCCACGGCAAAGCCGGTGGTGGGGCCGAAGGGCGTCAACTCGTCGAAGCCGCCCGTGCCGCCATCCGAACCATGTATGACCAGGGCCGTGACCGTGGGCGCGATGAGCGCCAGGGTGTCGGCCATGAGCGGCAGGGATGCGGCTGTGCCCACGCCGAGCAGCTGGTGGCTGGGCCGCGCCGGGTTCAAGAGCGGGCCCATGAGATTGAACAGCGTGCGTATGCCGAGCTCGCGCCGCACCGGGGCGATGTATGCGAAGGACGGGTGGTAGTTCGGCGCGAACAAAAACACGAAGCCTGTTTTCGCCAGTTCCTCCGCCACCTGGTCCGGCCCGGTGGAGAGCGAGATGCCCAGGCCCTCCAGGGCGTCGGCGCTGCCGCTGGAGGACGACACGGCCCTGTTGCCGTGCTTCACCACCCGGTGGCCCAAAGCCGCCAAATAGAGCGACACGGCCGAGGAGCAGTTGAAGCTTGAGGTGCGGTCGCCGCCGGTGCCCACAATGTCCAGAACGGGCTTGTCCGTGGGCAGGTCGCGCACCAGCCGGGCCTTGGCCAGACCGGCGCGGGCGGCCTCGGCCAGCTCCACCGGGGTTTCGCCCTTGGCGCGCAGGCCCATGAGCAGCGCCCCGGCCTGGGCCGGGGTCAAGAGCCCCTCGAAGAGCTGGCCGAAGGCGTGGGCCGCCTGTTTGACGGACAGGTTGCCCCCGTTGCCCAGGGTGTCCAGAATGTCACGCATGTTCTCGGTCATGACGCTAAGCCTCCGTTATGCCTTGGCGCGGCCAAGGAAATTGGCCAGAAGTTTCGGGCCGTCCGGTGTCAAAATGGACTCCGGGTGGAACTGCACCCCGCTCCACGGGCGGTCGGTGTAGCACATGCCCATGACCTCGCCCTCGGCCGTTTTGGCGGTGACGCGCAGCTTTTCCGGGGCCTCGTGCGCCAGGACGATGAGCGAATGGTAGCGGCACACTTCAAAGGGATTGGGCAGACCGGCGAAGATGTCCGTGCCGTCGTGCTCAACCGGGCTGGTTTTGCCGTGCATGATTCGGTCGGCCCGGACCACGCTGGCCCCGGCGAAGTGCCCCAGGGTCTGATGGCCCAGGCACACGCCCAAGGTTGGCACCTGCATGCCGGTCTTTTCCAGCAGGGCCAGGAACTTGAGGCAGTTGCCCGCGTTTTCCGGGCGGCTGGGCCCGGGCGAAAGGCACACGCGCGTCAGGCCCGCCACGAAGGCGGGGTCAAGCAGCTCGGCGCGATCGTTGCGCAGCACCACGGGCTCTGCCCCCAGCTGCTGGAAGGCCTGCACGAGGTTGAACGTGAAGGAGTCGAAGTTATCGATCAGCAAAAACATCGCCAACCCCCTTGGAGGAGAGAATCTCTTTAATGATGCGGGCCTTGTTGTTGCACTCCTGCCATTCCTTTTCCGGGTCGGAATCGTAGACCAGCCCGGCGCCGGCCTGCCAGTTGCACACGCCGTCGCGGAACCACATGCTGCGGATGGTGATGCCCGTGCCCAGGTGCACAGGGCCTTTGCCCAGTCCCAGCCAGCCCAGCGCGCCCGCGTATGGTCCGCGCTCCTGCTGCTCCACCCGGGCGATGGTCTCCATGGCCCAGATCTTGGGCGCTCCGCTCACCGTGCCCGCCGGGAAGGTGGCGGTCAACACGTCGATGGCGTCCAGGTCGTCGCGCAGGTCGGCCTCCACGTAGCTCGTCAGGTGCATGACGTGGGAAAAGCGCTCCACCTGCATGAACTTGGCGACCTCCACACTGCCGGATTTGGCGATGCGGCCCAAATCGTTGCGGCCCAGGTCCACCAGCATCACGTGCTCGGCGCGCTCCTTGGGGTCGGCCAAAAGCTCGCGCTCAAAGGCCGCGTCCTGCGCCTCGGTGCCGCCGCGGGGCCGGGTGCCGGCAATGGGCCGGACCTCGAGCTTGCCCGCCTGGCAGTTGACCATCATCTCCGGCGAACTGCCGAGGACGGTCTCCTCCTCGAAGCGCATGAAGAACATGAACGGCGAGGGATTGGCCTGGCGCAGGCGGCGATACACGCCGAAGGGCTGGCCCTTGAAGGGCGTCTTGAAGCGCACGGAGAACACGAGCTGGATGCCTTCGCCCTCGGTGATGAGGCGCTTGGCCTCGCGCACCTGCTCCATGTATTCCTCGCGTCCGGGCACGGCCGTGGGCTCCTGGGTCACAAGCTCAAAGGAGCCCAGATCGCCGAGTTTGGCGGGCGTCGGGCCGCCGTTGTCGTCGAGGGAAAGGTAGCAGCAGCGATGGCGCAGATGGTCGTACAGCACGGTCTGGCCGGGCAGCACCAGGCGCACCTCGGCGTCCTTGGGCGGCAGGGCCTTGAGCAGTTTCGGCTCCAGCATGCCGCCAACGCTGTAGCCCAGGTAGCCGTACAGTGCGCGGGTCAGCGCGGGCAGCGGCTCCTTGAGGGCAGGCTGCTCAATCTCCACCTGGGGCAGCAACTTGCGCAGGCCTTCCATGAACGGCATTCCGGCCAGGGGCTGCAGGCCCGCCAGACGCTCGTCGCGGATGTCGAGCGCGAGGTTGCCGTCCTTCTGAGTGGCGATGAGCCGGAAGTCCCAGGCGATCAGGCTGTAACGTCCCAAACGGCCGTCGACCTCGGCGCTTTCGAGCAGGATGCCGGGCTGGTCGCCCACAAGGCCCAGGTACAGGCTGATGGGCGTCTGCACGTCGGCCGGGAGCCACTTCCCGTAATGTTTCAGATGAATATCCATGGATTCCTCCGTTTCGTAAAAAAAATGGCCGCACCCCACCTTGGGACGCGGCCAACACTTACCGTCCGTCTTCGCCCTCAGGCGAAAGCCGCGTCCCTATGCCATGTCGCGCCACCACCAGGAAGCCCTGGCGGAGAGCAGGTCGAGATCGCCCCCGGCGGCCAGGTCCAGGTAGGCCGTGAACTGGCGCACGGTCTCCTGCAAAAAGGGGTTGTCCTCGGCGATGAGCTGGAACAGCTCGCGGTCTTTCGTCAGCATTTTGCGCGCCGCCTCAAGCCTGCGCTCGAAGGAGGGCACGCGGAAATTCTCTATGCCAGGGGTCTGCCGGGCGGCGGCCAGGTAGGCCACGGTGGTGATGAAATTGAGCCCCTGCACCACGGCCATGGCCCGGTCGTGCTCCTCGGCCGTGCTGGCGAAGGGCGTGAAGCCCGCGCGGGCGAACACGTCGCTCACGGCCTCGGCCGCGCCGTCTCCACGTCCGGGGGTCACGGCCACGCGCGGCTCAAAGCCCTCGGGAATCACCGGCCCGAACAAGGGATGCGTGCCCACCACGGGTCCGGCGTAGGCCTCCAGCATCTGGGCCAGGGGGTTCACCTTCACCGAGCACACGTCGCAGAGGATGGCCCCGGCGGGCATGAACGGGGCCAGGCGCTCGGCCACGGCGCGCGTGGCGGTGACGGGCACGGAGATGAGCACCAGCTCCGCCCCGGCCAGAGCCGCCGTGATGGCCTCGTCCGCATAGGGGCGGTCCAGGGTGGTCACCGCATACCCGGCCTTGTGGAAGGCGCGCACAAAGAGCGCCCCCATCTGGCCGCGCGCGCCGACGATCGCGATGGTGCGGACGGGCGCGCTCATTTCCCGGCCTCTTTGGCCGCGGCGGCAATGGGCGCAAAGGCGTCCCAGAAACCGGGAAAGCTCTTGGCCACGCAGCCGGGGTTGTCGAACACCGCCTCGATGCCCGCCAAGGCGAACAGCGACGGCCCCATGACCAGGCGATGGTCGGAGTAGGCGCAGAATTCGATGCGCCGCCCGGCCTGGAGCGGCGCGGGCGTGACGATCAATCCGTCGGGCAGGATCTCGGTGCCGCAGCCGGTCTTGGCGATCTCCGTGGCCAGGGCCTGCAGGCGGTCGCTTTCCTTGATGCGCAAATGCGCCACGTTGACGATGGTGGTGGGCGAATCCGCAAAGCAGGCGGCCACGGCCACGGTTGGCACAAGATCTGGGCAAGCGCCCATGTCCACGTGCACGCCGCGCAGCCGTCCGCCCTCCGGGGCGCGGACGGTCACGGCCTCCACGCCCTGGTCCGTGGTCCAGGCAACCTGCGCGCCCATGGCGGAAAGAATGTCCAGAATGGCGCGGTCGCCCTGGAGCGAACCCTGGCGCAGGCCGGTGACGCACACGGGATGCGCGCCCACGGCTCCCGCCGCCAAAAAGTAGGAGGCGTTGCTCCAGTCGCCCTCCACATGGAGGTTGCGCGGCTGGTAGCGGCCGGGCTCCACCTTGAAGCGCAGCTGGCCGGGCGCGGCGCTGGCCACGCTGGCGTGGTCCACGGCCTGGAAGCGGCCCTCGCGCAGAACCTCCACCACCGCGGGCACGCCGAAGTCGGCCATGGCCTGCAGCGTGAGGGAGACATAGGGCCAGCTCACGGCCTTTTCGCCGCTGATGTTGATGGTCAGCGGGCCGCGCGCCAGGGGCGCGGCGAGCAGCACGCCCGAAAGGTACTGGCTGCTCTCCTCCAGGCGCACGTCGATGGCGCCGCCGGGCAGGCCGGAGGTTTCGACCACCACGGGCGGATAGCCGGGCTTTTCCTCAAAGCGGTAGCGCACGCCCAGGGGCGAGAGGGCGCGGGCGGGCTCGCCCAGGGGCCGCTGGTGCATGCGGCCCTCGCCGTGGATGCGGAAACTGCCCTGCCCAGCGGCCACGACCCCGGCCAGCAGGCGGCAGGTGGTGCCGCTCTCGCCCACGTTGAGGTCGGCGGGCGCGCCGTCGCCAGCGCCCGCAGGACCGCCAACGGGACCGCCCACTGGACCGGCGGGCATGCCGGTCACCACATACCCGCCAGCCGCGACGCGGATGAAGCCCGCGCCGCAAGCCGTCAGGCAGTCCATGGTCCGGGCCGTGTCCTGGCTCTCCAGCACGCCGCTGAGGCGGCTTTCCCCGTTCGCCAGGGCCGCGCCGATGAGCGCGCGGTGCGACAGGGACTTGGAGGCCGGAGCCTGGACGCGGACCGCAGCCTTGGGCATTACTGCCTCCCCGTGGCGTTCAGGTGCGGGCCGGAGGGGTACGAGCCAAGGATGCGCAAGGTGTGGCACTTCTCGCGCAGCTCGGCCAGGAAGCTGTCGTACTCCATGCGCGAGAGGTCGCACTCAAGGTCGGTGAAGAACACGTACTTCCACTTCTCGCCGCGCAGGGGGCGGCTTTCCAGCTTGGTGATGTTGATGGCCCGGCCCGCGAAGGTTTCGAGCACGCCCGCCAACGCGCCTGGCTTGTCCGGCACGGTGAAGAGCAGCGAGGTCTTGTCGCGGTTGCCGCCCTCGCTCACGCGCGGGCCGATGACCAGAAAACGCGTCCAGTTGTCGGGCAGGTCCTCGATGTGCGCGGCCAGGATGTTCAGCCCGTAGCGTTCGGCCAGACTGATGTGTCCGATGGTGGCGACCTCCGGGCCGCGCGCCGCCGCTATCTCCGCCGCGGCCGCCGTGCTGCTCGAGGGCACCAGGGTGCGGCCGGGCAGGTTGTTCTTGAGCCAGTCGGAACACTGGTCCAGCGGCTGCGGGTGCGAGTGCACCTCCTTCACCTCGGCCTGGGTCTTGGCCTTGCCCATAAGGCAATGGGTGATGCGGCAGAACAGCTCCGCCTGCACGTAGACCGGGAAGAGCATGAACAGGTCGACCACCTGGCCCACCGTGCCCTGGAGCGAATTCTCCAGGGGGATGACGCCGAGTTCGGCCTCGCCGTCGACCACGGAGCGGAAGATCTCCTCGAAGTTGGCCTTGGGCGTCAGCTCCGCGCTGCGGCCCATGTATTCCAGCCCGGCAAAGTAGCTGAAGGTGCCCTCCGGTCCCAGGTAGACCACGCGCTCCGGGCGCTGCAACCGGCGCGAGGAGCTCATGATCTCGCGGTAGATGGCGTGCAGGTGGCTGTCCGGCAGGGGGCCGGGATTGCGCTTGGCCAGCCGGTCCATCACTTCCTTTTCGCGGAAGGGCTTGAACACCGAGTCCGGCGAGTCCTTCTTGGCCCGGCCCACGCCGATGCTGATGATGGCGCGGCGGTTCAGCAGGTCGAGGATGCCGTCGTCCAGGCGGTCTATCTCCGCCCGGAGGGAGCCGAGCTCCTGCGCCGGCGTTTTGGTGTCGCTCACGCCTAGCCCTCCTTGATGTCTTCGCAGATGCGCATGCCGAAGTGACGGCCCGCGACATCGGTGCGGCAAAGGATCTCGTCGCCGGGCTTCAGGTTCACCACGCTGATGGGCTTGCCGTCCACGCCGGTGACGCGGATGGTTTCCGCGTTCTGCAAAAACACCTGGCCGGTGACGTCGCAGCCGTCGGCCGTTTGCACCTTGGCGGTGATTTTGAGCATGGGCCGGATCTCGACCTTGACGCGGCCCACGGCGGTGAGGCTGGTCTTGCCGTCGGCTCCGACGATGAGCACCTCGCGCCCGGCGGAAAGCTCCTCCAGGTAGCAGGTCTTGTCGCCGGGGAGCACGGCGTAGGCGTGCACAGCCCCCGCGTTGACGCGGAACGGCCGCGCGGCCACATAGGGATTGGACTCGGTTTCCGCGTGCACCAGGAAGGTGAAGGCGCTGGAGTTGCCAATGAGCATGCCCTGCCCGCGCTTGAGCATGGAAATGGTGTCCACGCAGACGCGGTGGCCCAGGCCGGCGGAGACGATCTCCGTCACCTCGGCCCGCTGCAGGTCGATGCGCCCCTGGGAGAGCTTGAGCTCGGCCACGATGGCCTTGAGGTCGGCCGCAGCCTCGGGCAGCACGACGATCATGTCGGCGCCGCGCTCCAGAATGCCGGCGGCCAGCACGGCCCGGTCGAAGCTCTCGCACTCCAGCCCCAAACCGGAGGCCTGGGCCAGAATGTTCTCCACCGGGATGATCTCCCAGCCCTTGGCCAGCGAGACCTGCTGCCCGGCCACGAGCCTGGCCGTGGCGGCTTCCTCGTCGGCCTTGGAGTCCAGCGGCAAGGTGGGCAGCTCGGCCTCGGTCAGCACCTCCACACGGCCCAGGGCGCGCACGGCGTCGGCCTTGGCGGGTTCGGTGAGCACGGCGTCCACGCCGGATTCGAGGGCCAGGGTCACCAGTTCCTTCTGGAACGGCACGGCCTTGAAGATGATCTTCTTCATTGTGTCTATTCCTTGCCCGCAAGCATTTCCAAGGCTTCTTCCACTTCCACGTCCTCGTGCACGACCTTGGAGAGCGCCTGGCACAAAATGGCCGGGTTCTTGTGCTGGAACACGTTGCGGCCAACGGACAAGCCGGAGCCGCCCGCGCTGATGGAGTCGTGGACCATTTGCAAAAAGGCGCGGGTGCTGTCGAGCTTGGGGCCGCCGGCGATGACCACGGGCACGCAGCAGGAGTCCACCACATGGCCGAAGGTGTCCACATCGCCGGTGTAGGGAACCTTGACCACGTCGGCGCCGAGCTCCACGCCCACGCGGGCGCAGTGGGCCACGATCTCGGGGTCGAACTCGCTGCGCACCTTGGGGCCGCGGGCGTACACCATGGCCAGAACGGGAATGCCCCAGCTCTGCGCGGTGCTCGTCACCTGGCCGAAGTCGGACAGCATCTTGGCCTCGGTCTCGTCACCCAGGTTCACGTGCACGCTCACGGCGTCCGCGCCGAGGCGGATGGCGTCTTCAACGGTTCCGACGAGAGTTTTGGCGTTGGGGAAGGGAGAGAGGGTGGTGCTGGCGGAGAGGTGGACGATGAGGCCGATGTCTTTGCCCTGGCTTCTGTGGCCGCAGCGCACAAGGCCCTTGTGCATGAGCACGGCGTTGGCCCCGCCCGCGACCACCGCCCCGACGGCCTCGCGCATGTCCACGATGCCGGGAATGGGCCCGACCGTGGTGCCGTGGTCCATGGGCACGATGATGGTGCGTTTCGTGTCGCGGTTGAAAATGCGTTCCAGGCGAATTGCTTTTCCGATGTGCATGGCGTCCTCCAATGGACTGGTTGCGTCTCGTCAAGCGGAACTGAGTGGCGTTAGCCGGCGGAAAACATTAAAAAAGGGCCGCCGGCTTTCGCCTGCGGCCCTTCCTGAAGAGGCTTTGGTTAACGTCCTGTCTCCGTCAACAAACCTCTCCCTGGCCGCAGGCGCAGCTAAACCAATAATACCAGTACTGGCTAAAGGAAAAGGAGGTATTGTTGGCGAAGGAGAGGTTCATGAAGAGAGTGTTTACTCGCGGCCTTTCTGGCTGTCAACACTTTTTTCAAGTATCAGCGACTTTTCGCGCTTGTCCATTTATGTATAGAGAGGCGCGGGGTGTTCCACATTTTTGTGCATAAATCATATTGCACCAGGCGATAAAAAGATCAAAAACAATCAAAACCAGAGCGTTGCGGTGCTGGCTCGAGTCTTGCTCACAGGATGCCCACACTATGGAAAATTCTGCGGAAGCCGTCACGATCCACGAGATCATCGAACACGAGTGGATCAGCACCGCGTTTCATTCTCTGGTTTCCATCAAACGCAAGGCGCTGCTCGGCGTTGAGGCGCTGACGCGCTGCACTGCCCCCGGCGAGGACATTCCGCCCCTGGACCTGTTCCAGATGGCCGCCGAGGCCGGTTGCCTGCTGGAGTTGGACCGCCTGTGCCGCAAAAAGGCCGTGGAGGCCTTTGCCCCCATCCATGCCAAGAACCGCGGGCTCATCCTGTCGCTCAACGTCGACGGCCACGCCATCGACTCCGACGTGGCGCGCTCCGGCTACTTGCTGCGCGTGGTGAAGGAGCACGGCGTCAACCCGAACAACGTGCTCATCGAGATTGTGGAGTCGCGCGCGCGCGACACGAAAGCCCTGGCCGATTTCGTCAGCTATTACCGCAAGAACGGCTTTTTGATCGCCCTGGACGATGTGGGCGTGGGCCATTCCAACCTGGACCGCATTCCCCTGCTGCGGCCCGATGTGCTGAAGCTCGACCGCAGCCTGGTCTCCGGCGTGGCCGGGCACATGACCCGGCTTGAGGTCGTCAAGAGCTTCGTGCAGATGGCCTCGCGCCTGGGCTCCCTGGCCTTGGCCGAAGGCGTGGAGCGCCAGGAGGACATTCTGCGCCTGCTCGAGGTCGGCGTCGACGTGTTCCAGGGCTTCTACTTCGGCAAGCCGGCCCGGCAAATGCCAGACAACGAAACCATCGCCGAGCGCATCGAGTACCTGGCGCGAAAGTTCCGCGTGTGCGCCACGGAGCGCTTCGCCACGCAGAAGGCGCTGTACGCCAGGCACGACGCCCTGGTGTTCACCCTGTGCGAGCGACTTTCGGAGCTGGGCTCCACCGGGCTCGACCAGGCGCTCACGGGCTTCATCGACGAATGGGAACAGATAGAGTGCCTGTATGTGCTGAGCGCCAAGGGCGTGCAGCTTTCCGGCACGGTGTGCAATCCGGGAAAGCTGCGCAAGCGCAAGCGCTTCATCTACGAGCCCGCCCGCGTGGGCGCGGACCATTCGCTGAAGGAATACTACCTGCCCCTGCGCGCGGGCCTGCCCAAATTCACCACCCAGCCTTACATATCGCTGGCCTCCGGCAACCGCTGCATCACCATCTCCGCCTCCTACAAGGACCGCGACAACCGCTCGTGCATCCTCTGCGCCGACATCGACGACCAGCAGGACAACTAGCCCCGAAGCTTTCAGAAGACGCAGCCCCAAGCCGCGCACGACCTCCCCAATCCCCAGCCTCCGGCAACCGCTGCCACGCCGGCTCCGCCTTCTGCAAGGGCCGCGGCGCCCCCATGCATTCCCTTCGCCTATAGCCCGCATCAACGCAGCGGATGACGCCGCAACACGCCCGCAACAATGTAAGCGGATACTCGCATTCTTTCTTGCATTATGGCCGGCATATCCGATAGTATTCATATGCACCATTAGCATTCTGGATGCCCGCTGCCCCCCAGCCGCGTTCCAGGAGGAGGGACCATGCGCAACATCACCATCCGCACCCGCATCATCTTGCTCATCGCCATTGCCGTGGCTTTTGCCGGAATCGTCGGCGCCGGTTTCTACTATGAGCTGCAACAGCTCAAGGGCTTCTCCATCCGCCAAACCCAGGACGTGATGCTCGCCGGCGACAAGGACCGGCTCAAGCTCGCCGTGGATTCCCTCGCCACGTCCCTGGGCGAAACAGTCAAGGCTCTGCCGCCCGACAGGAACATCCAGCTCGCGGCCTTGCGCCAGGACACCTACCCCATCCGTTATGAGGAGGACCAGTCCGGATACTTCTTCATCTATGAGGGCACAACCTGCGTCTCCATGCCCATCAAGCCCGAAAACCAGGGCAAGGATCTTGGCGGCCTGGCGGACAAGAACGGCGTCGCCTTCGTCAAGGCCCTGCGCGACGCGGCCGAGAAGGGCGGCGGCTTCGTCGAGTACGTCTTCGACAAGCCGGGCAAGGGCGTGCAGCCCAAGCTGAGCTACGCCACGCTCATTCCCGGCACCAAGTTCTGGATCGGCACCGGCGCCTACATCGACAGCATCGACGCCGAAAAGGCCGCCATCGACGCCGCCATCTCCACCATGGTCCAAAAGGCGACGATGCTCATCGCCATCGTGGTGCTCTGCCTCTTGGCCATCGGCGTGCTGCCGCTCTCCTTGCTTATCCTCCGCAGCATCGTGCGGCCCCTCACCGCCGCCACCAAGGCCGCCGAGGACGTGGCCGCAGGCAATCTGAACGTCGCCCTCACCACCGCCGGACGCGACGAGATCACCAAGCTTGAGACCTCTCTGAACACCATGGTGGCGACCCTGCGGCGCAACATGGCCGAGATTACCGCCAAGACCAAGGAGGCCGAGGACAAGGCCCACGCGGCCGAGGAAGCGACGGTCCAGGCCAACGAGGCCAAGGCCGAAGCCATACGCGCCCGCCAGGAGGGCCTGCTCATGGCGGCCAACCGCCTGGAGGCCGTGGTGGAGCGCCTCTCCTCCGCGTCGGAGGAGATCTCCGGCCAGGCCGAGAACATCGGCCGCTCCACGGATGTGCAGAAGAGCCGCATCACCGAAACCGCCACGGCCATGGAAGAAATGAACGCCACGGTGCTCGAGGTGGCCAAGAACGCCACCCAGGCTTCCGACGGGGCGGACACCGCCCGCACCCGCGCCACCGAGGGCAACGCCGTTGTCGGCAAGTCCGTGGCCGCCATGGAGGCCCTGCTCGCCCTGTCCACCCGGCTCAAGGGCAACATGGACATCCTGGGCCAGCGCGCCCAGGATATCAGCAAGATCATGAGCGTCATCAATGACATAGCCGACCAGACCAACCTGCTGGCCCTGAACGCCGCCATCGAGGCGGCCCGCGCGGGCGATGCCGGACGCGGCTTTGCCGTGGTGGCCGACGAAGTGCGCAAGCTGGCCGAAAAGACCATGACCGCCACCAAGGAAGTGGGCGAAACCGTGCGCGGCATCCAGGAGGTTTCGGCCAGCAACATCCACGGCATGGACGAGGCCGGCCGGGCCATAGCCGACTCCACGGCGCTGGTGCGCCAGTCGGGCGAGGCCCTGGACGAGATCGTGCGCATGAGCGAATCCACGGCCCTGCAGGTGCAGAGCATCGCCACCGCGGCGGAGGAGCAAAGCGCCGCGAGCGAGGAGATCAATCAGGCCGTGGATCAGATCAACGACATCGCCAGCGAGACCGCCTCAAGCATGCAGCAGACCACCATCGCCATCCACGAACTGGCGGAGCAGGCCGAGAACCTGCGCGCCCTGGTGGCCGACCTGAAGCGCGAAGGGCAATCGTAGGACAAAGCTCGCGTGGAGAGAGGCCAGCTGACGGGAATGCCGGTGAAACGGTGAGCAGGCGCGGCATCAAGCGCGCAGCATCAGCCTCGGACTGTTGAACGATAAAAAGCCCCGGCGCGGTAGCAACCACGTCGGGGCTTTCATTTCGCATGAGGTTCGTCGCAACTCCGCCAGGGCGCGTCCGCCTGGGTGGCCGGGCCAGGGCGCGGCAGCCAGAGCGCGGCAGCCAGAGCGCGGCAGCCAGAGCCTGTCGGCCCAGGGCGTGCCCATCGGCAGGCCCCGCCGGGAGAAGCCAAACTGTCGGGAAGCGGCGGCGCGCCCTGCCCTGCCCTAGTCCTTCCAGGCCCACCACTTCAGGCGCGCCGGGTCCGGGGACGGGGTCTGTGCAAAGTACACCGCGCAGCGCAGGGTGTAGAGCATGCAGCGGTCAACATGCTGCCCGGCCAGGGCTTCCAGGCTGGCGTAAAGGACTTCCGGGTCGCGGCCGCGCAGGTCTTCCACCGAGCGCAGGCCGAGGTTCCAGAGGTCCACGGCGATGGTCTTGCCCACGCCGGGAATGCGCCGCAGGTCCTTCAGAACCAACGGATCTGGAGCTGCCGCGCTGCGCGCGTCCACGGCCTAGCTGTTCCTCGCGTACACTTCGTCCAGAATGGCCTTGCCGCCCGCGCGCAGCACCTGCCGTGCAAGCTCCGCGCCCAGGTCCCAGGCCTTGGCCGTGGTCCCGCTGGCGCTGATGCGGATGGGGTTCTCGCCGTTTACGCCGGCCACAAAGCCGGTCAGGGTCAGGCTGTCGCCCTCAAGCTGGCTCCAGGCGGCGATGGGCACCTGGCACCCGCCGTCGAGCCCGGTAAGGAAGCCGCGCTCCGCGGCCACCTGGGCGGCGGTCTCCGGGTGATTCAGAAAGGCCAGCAGTTCGGCCATTTCCGGCCGGTCCTTGCGGTATTCTATGCCAAGGGCGCCCTGGGCCACGGCGGGCAAAAAGCGCGGCGGGCCAAGGATTTCGACCTTGGGCGCGGTGAGGCCCAAGCGGTTCAACCCGGCGGTGGCAACCACAATGGCGTCGAACTGCCCTTCCAGAAGCTTGCGCACGCGGGTGTCCAGGTTGCCGCGCAGGCTCTCGATGACGAGATCCGGGCGCAAGGTCATGAGCTGGGCCTGGCGGCGCAGGCTGCTGGTGCCCACCTTGGCCCCCTTGGGCAGGGCGTCCAGACCGTTGTACTGGACCGAAAGCAGGCTGTCCGTGGGCGCTTCGCGGACGGGGTTCACCCCCACCACCAGCTCGGGCGGCAGCTCGGTGGGCACGTCCTTCATGCTGTGCACGGCAAGGTCGGCGCGGCCGTCCAAAAGCGCTTCCTCGATCTCCTTCACGAAAAGGCCCTTGCCGCCCACTTTCGCCAGGGGCACGTCGAGGATCTTGTCGCCCGTGGTCTTGATCTTGAGCAGCTCGACCTCAAGGCCGTCATAACGCTCGCGCAAGAGGGAGGAGATGTGTTCCGCCTGCCAGAGGGCCAGCTGGCTGCCGCGTGTGGCTATGGTGACTTTCTTCATTGTCGCCGGGCCTAGTGGCAAGAGGAGCAGGAGCCGCCGGAACAGCCGGCGCAGCCGCCGCCCGAAGGCGCGGGCGCGGCGCTGCCGATGGAGTCGCCGGCATCGGAGCCGCCGCCGACCTTGCTGCGGCAGCAGCTCATGAGCTTTTCGGTCTTGGCGGAGCCGCAGTGCGGGCAGACGACCGTCTCGTCCTGACCAAGAACCAGCTCCTCAAAGGGTTTGCCGCAATCACGGCAGGTATATTCGAATATGGGCATGGCGCTCACCTCTTGAGTTATTCCGGCCGCGCGGCGCGGCGGGTTTCGCAAGCGTTTTTTGTAGCGCAATTCGGCCCCGCTGGCAACGCGCCAACAAGGAGACTGTCGGGCGCCGCTCTCGCGGGCGTCTTCGCGCATGCCCCGCAGCCACGGCCTATTTCCACGATTGTTTCGGGGAACGCACTCGGCATCTCTTGAAACGGAATTGTTCTTCCGATGGTGATGCCGCTGCTTATAAAATACGGTGTTGCGCCAGCAGTGTTATTGGATTAACCTTTTTGGGATAATTTTTGTATTCAATTTTTTAATTTACTTTCGTTAAGGAGCCATCTCATGAGTTGGAAGGATGCAAGCCTAAGCAAAAAAATCATCGCGGCAATCATGCCCATCTTGCTGTTGTTCTGCATCGTGGCGCTTTGGGCGTACATGTCCATGGGCACCATGACGAACAAATCCACGGAACTTGAATTGACCCGCAAATTGCAGATGAATCTGCTGCAGCGCGAGATCGATCACCTGAAATGGGCGCAAAACGTGAGCCTTTTCGTCAACGATGAGAAAGCCTCGGAGCTGAAGGTCCAGACCGACGACACCAAGTGCGCCTTCGGACAATGGTTCAACGGAGACGAGCGCAAGCAGACGGAAGTGCTCTTTCCGGACCTGCGCCCCATGCTGGAGAAAATCGACGAACCCCACAAAAAGCTGCACGCCACGGCGGTGGAAATCGCCACACTGCGCGCCGCGGGCGACAACGCCAAGGCCAGGCAGATCTACGAGACCGAGAGCCTGACGCAGCTCAAGGCCGTGCAGGAACTGTTGGGCGAAATGCGCACGCTCAGCAACGACAAGGCCGACGCCACGAGCAAGCGGATGCTCGCCGATGCGCAGCTCTCGCGCATCATCATCCTGTGCGCGGCCGGCACCAGCATTCTTCTCGGCCTGCTGTTGAGCCTCCTGGTCATCCGGGCCATAGCCCGGCCGCTCAAGGCCACCGTGGACTACGCCGACGAAGTGAGCGGCGGCAACCTGGACGCCGAAATTCCCGTGCGCCAGGCGGACGAGGTGGGCGTGCTGGCCCGCGCCATCCGCGAAATGGTCAAGGTGCTGCAAACCAAGATAGCCGAGGCGGACCAAAAGAGCGCCGAGGCCGCGGAACAGGCCAGGAACGCGCACGAGGCCATGGGCCAGGCCGCCGCGAGCGAGGCCCAGAGCAAGGAGCTCATGGTCCAGATGAAGGAGATCGCCGCGGACGCCGCGCACATCGCCGAGCGTCTGTCCTCCTCGGCCGACGAGCTTTCCGCCCAGGTGGAGCAGGTTTCCCGCGGGACCGAGGTGCAGAAGCAGCGCATGAGCGAGACGGCCATCGCCATGCAGCAGATGAGCGCCTCCGTCGAAGACGTGGCGAAAAGCGCACAGGGCGCCTCGGACAGCGCCGCCGAAACCCAGGGCATGGCGGCCACGGGTTTCGAGGTGGTGCGCGAGAGCGTGGCCGCCATCGAGCAGGTGAGCAGCGTCTCCCAGACCCTGCGCGAGAACATGCAGAGCCTGGGCCAGCAAACACAGGCCATCGGTCAGGTCATGAGCGTCATCAGCGACATTGCCGACCAGACCAACCTGCTGGCCTTGAACGCCGCCATCGAGGCGGCCCGCGCGGGCGATGCCGGACGCGGTTTTGCCGTGGTGGCCGACGAAGTGCGCAAGCTGGCCGAAAAGACCATGGGCGCAACGAGCGAGGTCGGCTCCATCATCGGCTCCATCCAGGAATCGGCCCGCAAGAACCTGGAGAGCATGGACCACGCAACCGAGGCCGTGCAGGCCGCCTCGGAGCTTTCCACCCGCTCCGGCAGCTCCCTGCAGGAGATCGTGCATCTGGCGACCTCCAGCTCCTCGCAGGTGGAGAGCATCGCCACGGCCGCGCGCGAGCAGTCCGCCGCCTCGGAGCAAATCACCCAGGCCATCGAGGACGTGAGCCGCGTGGCCTCGGAGTCGAGCATCGGCATGAGCCAGTCCGAGCGCGCCGTGCGCGACCTGGCCGGCATGGCGGGCGAACTCAAGGGGCTCATCTCCCGCCTGCACACCCGCTAGCGACCGCACGCCACAAAACAAAAAAGGCGGCCGGGGCAATCACCCTGGCCGCCTTTCGTTTGGCTTTTTGACGCATCCTGCGCGCTGCCGCGCGGGGCTACTTGCCCTTGGGCCCGGTCTTTTTGGCCGGAGCCTTGGCCGCGGCCTTCTTCGAAGCAGGCTTCTTCGGAGCGGGCTTCTTCGGAGCGGGCTTTGGAGCCGCCGACTTCTTCGGCGCAGCACCCTTCGGCGCAGGGGGCGGGGTCACGGTCTTGGCGGCCGTTTTGGCCGAAGCCTTGGCGGCGGCGGGCTTTCCTGCCTCCGGCTTGACCTCGGACTTGGCTTCCGCCTTGGTTTCCACCTTCGCTTCCACCTTGGCGGAAGTGGCGGGCTCGCCCTTGGCGCCCTTGCCGCCCATCACCAACGGCCACACCTCGTCCACGCGCTCCACGAACTTGACGATGATCTTCTTGCGCAGGTCCTCGGGAATGTCCTGCAGATCCTTCTTGTTCTGGGCCGGGATGATGACGCGCTTCATGCCCAGGGACACGGCCGCCAGGATCTTCTCCTTGATGCCGCCCACGGGCAGCACGCGGCCGCGCAGGCTTATCTCGCCGGTCATGCAGGTGTCCGCGCTCACGGCCTTGCCCGTCAGGGCGCTGATGAGCGCCGTGACCAGCGTGACGCCGGCCGAGGGGCCGTCCTTGGGCGTGGCGCCGGCGGGCACGTGGATGTGGATGTCGCGCTTCTCGTGGAAGTCCGGCGCGATGCCGTACTTGCCGGCCATGACGCGGCAGAGGGAGACCGCCGCCTGGGCCGACTCCTTCATGACATCGCCCAGCTTGCCCGTGAGGATGAGCTTGCCCGTGCCGGGCATGGTGCTCACCTCGATGTGCAGGATCTCGCCGCCGTATGGGGTCCAGGCCAGGCCTGTGACCACTCCCGGCGGCAGGGTGTTCTCCTTTTCGTCCTCAAGAAAACGCGGCACGCCCAGGTACTTGTGCAGGTTCTTGTCCGTCACGGTGAAGGGGCCCTTTTCGCCCTCGGCCTTCTTGCGCGCCAGCTTGCGGCACACGGAGCCAATCTCGCGCTCCAGGTTGCGCAGGCCCGCCTCGCGGGTGTACTCGCGCACTATCTGCGCCAGCACCTCGTCGCCAAGCTTCACCTCGGTTTCCTTCAGGCCGTTGTCCTTGGCCTGGCGCGGCAAAACAAAGCGCCGGGCGATCTTGACCTTCTCCTGCTCGGTGTAGCCGGGAATGCGGATGACCTCCATGCGGTCCAAAAGCGGGCCGGGAATGGTGTCGAGCGTGTTCGCCGTGCAGATGAACATGACCGACGACAGGTCGAAGGGCACGTTCAGGTAGTGGTCGGTGAAGCTGAAGTTCTGCTCCGGGTCCAGCACCTCCAAAAGCGCGGAGGAAGGATCGCCCCGGAAGTCCGTTCCGAGCTTGTCCACTTCGTCGAGCATGATGACCGGGTTCTTCGTGCCGCAGCCCTTTATGCCCTGGATGATGCGGCCGGGCATGGCGCCGATGTACGTGCGCCTGTGGCCGCGGATCTCGGCCTCGTCGCGCATGCCGCCCAGGCTCAGGCGATGGAACTTGCGGCCCAGGCTGCGGGCGATGGAACGGCCCAGGCTGGTCTTGCCCACGCCCGGAGGCCCCACGAAGCACAAGATGGGGCCCTTCATCTTCGGGTTCAGCTGCCGCACGGAGAGGTATTCGAGGATGCGCTCCTTGACCTTCTCCAGGTCGAAGTGGTCCTCGTCCAGAATCTCCTTGGCGGCCTTCACGTCGAGCCGGTCCTTGGACTGCTTTTTCCAGGGCAGCTCGGTCATCCAGTCGAGGTAGGTGCGGATGACCGTGGCCTCGGAGGAGTCCGGATGCATGGACTCGAGGCGGTTCAACTGCTTGAGCGCCTCCTTCTTCACGTCCTTGGGCATGCCGATCTTCTCGATGGCCTTCTTGAGGTTCTCGATCTCCTCGTCCTCGCCCTCGGCGTCGCCCAGCTCGCGCTTGATGGCCTTCATCTGCTCGCGCAGGAAGAAGTCGCGCTGGGCCTTGTCCATGCCCTCTCGCGCCATGGACTGGATCTTGTTCTGCATGGAGGCGACCTCGGCCTCCTTCACCAGCTGGCCGTTCACCAGGCGCAGGCGCTCCAAGGGGTCCTCGCACTCGAGGATGCCCTGGGCGTCGACGACCTTCATGCGCAGGTTGCTGGCGATGAGATCGGCCAGGCGGCCGGGCTCGGCCACGGAGTTCAGCACGCCCATGATGTCCGCGGGGGAGATGCCGCGCAGGGTCAGAATCTTTTCGGAAAGCTCGCGGGAGGAGCGCACGAGCGCCTCCTGCTCCGGAGTCAGTTCAACGGGCTCGGCCTCGGCCAGGGGCTCCACCTCGGCCAGGTGGAAGGGCTCGTCGGTGACGAAGCGCTTCACCTTGGCGCGGGAAAGGCCCTGCACAAGCACCTTCAGGCGGCCGTCGGGCATTTTCAGCATGCGCATGATCATGCCCACCGTGCCCACCTGGTACATGTCGTCCGGGCCGGGGTTGTCGACGGTCTCGTCCTTCTGCGAAAGGATGAGGATGTAGCGGTCGCCGGAAAGGGCCGCGTCCACGGCCTTGACGCTCTTCTCGCGCCCCACGAACAGGGGCAGGATCATGTAGTTGAAGACCACGATGTCGCGCACGGGCAGCACGGGCATCACCGAGGGGATCTCCGGCCGCTGGGCCGCGTCTCCCTCGGGGCCGCCGGGGCCGCCGACGGGGATCCCCGAATCGCCGGGGTCACCGGCCAAGTGCAGGAATTTCTTGTCGTTCATATGTTTTCCATTGGCCGCCTGGGCCATGCGCTTCGCCGCTGTGGGGGCGTCCTTTCGACGGCGCAGGCGGACCGGTTTGGTTGGGGCTTTCTTGCGTTTCAAATTCACGTCTCCTTGCCCTCTGGCGTGCACCGGGGACAGGAGTCCACGATACCGAGCCTGTTTATTCTAATGCCGCTTTCGCGGGAGGCAAGGGCGAACGGCGCAATTAAGCGCCCAGAACTCTGCTTTGGCTCACTTTTGCCCTGTTTCGCAACCTTTTCCGGCCCGTCACCGGGCAGTAACAATCAAGCCAGCAGGTCACGCTAGGGTCAACCGGCAACCGGCGGTGCGGTCGCGCCGAACATCGGCGCGCCAAGGCCGCGCCGGACACGCCCAAGGGAGCGCAAGCGCATGGAACAACGCCGCATCATGGTGGTTGAAGACCACGCCCAGACGAGAGAACTGCTGCAATACAACCTCACGGCCGCGGGCTACGACGTGCGCACGGCCGGCGCGGGCGAGCAGGGGCTCGACGCCATGAGCCGCTGGCGGCCGGACCTGGTGCTGCTCGACATCATGCTGCCGGAGATGGACGGGCTGGAGGTGTGCCGCAGGCTCAAGCAGCTGCCCACTTTGCGGGCCGTGCCGGTCATCATGCTCACGGCGCGCGGCGACGAGGTGGACCGCGTGGTTGGCTTGGAGCTCGGCGCCGAGGACTACGTGGTCAAGCCCTTCAGCCCGCGCGAGCTGCTTTTGCGGATCAAGAACGCCCTGCGCCGCGCCGGAGGCGAGCCCGCCGCGGTGGACGACGTGTGGCGCCACGAAGGCCTGGTGGTGAACTTCGCCGCGCACGAGATGGACGTGGACGGCGAAAAGCGCCAGCTCACCGCCACGGAACACCGGCTCTTGAAGGAGCTGGTGCAGGCGCGCGGCCGCGTGCTCTCGCGCGACCGCCTGCTCGACACCGTGTGGAACACGGACTTCGAGGGCGCCTCGCGCACGGTGGACACGCACATGCGCCGCCTGCGCGCCAAGCTCGACCGCTACGCCGACTGCATCGAGACCGTGCGCGGCGTTGGGTACCGCTTCCGCGCCTAGGGTCAAGGCAGCCCCGCTATCGCCCCGGCGCTTGCGCACTTGTTCCACTGCCGTCACACCCCGGTAACCCACGCCGTTGCTGGCCATGCTAGGTTTGCCCAACCAAACCCGGAAGGCCCGGCAGGAATCATCCGCGCCATGGTCTTCCGCCCCGGAGCGGCTGCGCCGCCGGGGCCACACCTCTGGAGGACAGCATGCACGGAACCTTGCGCCAGCAGTTGTTGAACGCGTTGACCGGCCTGACCCCGCCCGTTTGCCCCGATGCCGAAATGGACGACACCCCGCGCCTGGACGCCTGCGCGGACGAAAACGAATACGCCTCGCGCGTGGTGGAGGTGGGCATGCAGCTGGCCCTGCGCCGCCGCATGGAGGCCCGCCGCGCGGAAATCGAGGAAGCCCTCGCACGCATGGACGCCGCCGTGTACGGCGTGTGCGAGGACTGCGGCGACGACATCGCCCCGGCGCGGCTTTTGGCCAACCCCACGGCCCGGCTGTGCGTGCACTGCCAAAGCGACCGCGAAAGCTCGCCCTACCTCCGGTGCGCGTAACATGGTTCAAAACGCCACCGCGGGAGGCTTTATGAACGGCAACGCGAAAGATCTCATGCTACCCCCGGACACCTTCGCCATCGACCTGCACGTGCACTCGCGCCACTCCACCCGGCCCTCCCAGTGGGTGCTCCAGCGCATGGGCTGCCCGGAAAGCTTCACCAAGCCGCGCATGATCTACGACATCGCCCGCGCGCGCGGCATGAATCTCGTCACCATAACCGACCACAACACCATCGCCGGAGCCCTGGAGATAGCGCATTTGCCCGGGGCCTTCGTGAGCGAGGAGATCACCACCTACTTTCCCGAGGACCGCTGCAAGCTCCACGTCCTGGCCTACAACATCACCGAGGCACACCACGCGGAGTTCCAGCGCCTGCGCGACAACGTCTTCGAACTCGTGCCCTACCTGCGGGCCGAGGGCATCGTGCATGTGCTGGCCCACCCGCTCTTCGCGGTCAACGGCAAGCTCACGCCGGAGCACTTCGAGCAGGCGCTCTTGCTCTTCAACACCCTGGAGCTGAACGGCTCGCGCGACGCCTTCCAGAACAGCGCCCTGCGGCAGATAGCCGCCGCGCTGACGCCGGAGGTTCTGGAGCGCCTGGCGGACAAGCACGGCATAGATCCCTTTGGCGGCGCGCCCTGGCTCAAGGCGCTGGTGGCCGGCAGCGACGACCACTCGTCGCTGGGCATTGCGCGCATGCACACGCGCTTCAGCGGTCCGGCCACTGTGGCCCATCTGCTTGCGGCCATCCCCGCCGGGCAGGGGCGCATCGAGGGCGAACCGGCCAGCCCCTGGAACATGGCCCACAACCTGTGCGGCATCGCCTTCCAGTTCTACAAGAGCCGCAGCGGCCGCCTGCCGGAAAGCCACCTCTGCGTGCGCTTCGCCGACGCCCTGCTGGACCCGGCCGCGCCGCGCAAACGGAACCTGCGGTCCTCCCTGCGCGCCATCTCCGACCGGGCGCGCCTGGGGCTCTACTCCCTGGTCGCGGACAAGAACGCCACCAGCGCCATGCTCCTGGCCGAGGCCAGCCAAGTCATCCGCGCCGACGCGAACATGATGGACGCGGCCCGCGGACGCGACACCGGAGCCGCGCCCGAGGACACCTGGCGGCGCTTCGTCTCCCGCGTGTCCGACCGGCTGCTGGCGCGTTTCGCCGGGCGCACCCTCGCCGCCGTGCAAAGCGCGGACATCTTCGGCCTGTTCCACGAGGTGGCCTCGGCCGGGTCGCTCTACGCCATGCTCTCGCCCTTCTTCCTGGCCTGCGAGCTGTTCGCCAGCGAGCGCGCCTTCGCCCGCCAGTGCCTGGACCGCTTCGGCCTCACGGCCCCGCGGAGCCGGACGAGCGAACTCAAAATCGCGCACTTCACCGACACCTTCGCCGAGGTCAACGGCGTGGCGCGCACCATCCAGCAGCAGATCGAGCTTGCGGGCAAGCACGGCAAGGACATGACCGTGGTCACCTGCACCGAGGGCCTGGAGCGCGACGACATCGCCAAGGGCGCGGCGCGCTTCGCCCCGGTGGGGTCCTTCAGCATGCCGGAATATCCGGAGATAACCCTGCACTATCCGCCCTTCCTCAAGCTGCTGGCCTGGTGCGCGGAGCAGGACTTCGACTGCATTCTGACCGCCACTCCCGGCCCCATGGGACTGGCCGGGCTGGCCATTGCGCGCATCCTCAAAATTCCGGTGCACGGCACCTATCACACGGCCTTCCCCCAGTACGTGCGCATGTTCACCGAGGATCCGGCCATGGAGGACGCGGCCTGGCGCTACATGCGCTGGTTCTACGGGCAGATGGACACCATCTACGCCCCCAGCCGCTCCACGGCCCAGGACCTGGCCGAGCGCGGCATCAAGGCCGAGCGCATCGTGGTGCACCCGCGCGGCGTGGATGCGGAGCGCTTCCACCCGGACAGCCAGGGCCGGTTCTTCGCCGACCTGGGCCTGGCCCGGCAGTTCAAGATACTCTATGTGGGCCGCGTCTCGCGCGAGAAGAGCCTCGATGTCCTGGCCGACGCCTTCCGCCAGGTGCACAAGCACAGGCCGGACGCGCGGCTGGTCATCGTGGGCGACGGCCCGTACCTGGAGGAGATGCGCGCCCAGACGGCGGACCTGCCCGTGGTCTTCACCGGCTACCTGCAGGGCGAGGCCCTCACCAGCGCCTACGCCGGGGCGGATCTCTTCGTGTTCCCCAGCGCCACGGACACCTTCGGCAACGTGGTGCTGGAGGCCCAGGCCAGCGGCCTGCCAGTGGTGGTGACGAGCGCAGGCGGCCCGCGCGAGGCCATGCAGCCCGGCCGCACCGGCCTTGTGGTGGCGCCGTACGACCCGCAAGCCCTGGCCATGAGCGTGCTCGACCTGATGCTGGACCGCGAGCGCCTGGCGAGCATGGCCGGGCTGGCGCGCAAGTTCGCGGCGCAAACCTCCTTCGACCAGGCCTTCCTCAGAACCTGGGACATTTACGCGGGCATCGTGCGCGGGCATAACGCGGCCGCCGCGGCCCTGGGCGCGGGGGCCCCGAACACGCCACGTCCGGGCGCAAGCGGACCGGACGCGGGAGGCGGCGGCGATTCCTGCGGCAGCGACAGCCCGCGCGGCCAAGCCAAGGCCGCATAGCCCGCGCAGGCGCAAAGCAAACAAAAGCCCCCGCGTCCTGGTCGGATGCGGGGGCTTTATTTTGGGGACGGGAGCGTCCTCTTGACGAGGCTGCTGCCCGTTCAAGGGCGGGCGGCGGGCCAGCGGCTTACGCCTGCCGGAATCCGCCCGGCGCAGCAAGCTACTGCACGGAGCACTGCATGTGCGCCCCGGCCGAGGAGTAGCTGAGACAGCCCGCCCCTCTGCTCCTGTCGAGGGAGATGGACCCCAGTCCGGGCAGCTCCACCTCGTTTCCGTTCTCCAGCGCCCTGGTCGGCACCGAGAACACCACGTCCACGATCTGCCCCGCGAGCTCTTGGCTGGAGATCACGTCGGGCAGCGCATCCATAAGCGCGTTCACGTATGTGTTGCGGTCGATCATATGTTTCTCCTTCATATCCGGCAATGTGCCGGAACAACGGCGGGTCGGGCCTGTTCAGCATCGACAACGACGCCATTCTCATGTTGTATTTCAGGAAATGAAAGTAATGCCTGCATACACCGTGTCAATGCGTTATGAATAATTCATTCATTCACAATCGACAGACCAAGGCGGAATGAAGAAAATCATCACAGGAATCGAAACAATACACAGTTGTGCAAATCTAAACAACGTGCAGGCGTAGCAAAGTGCATGGAGGCATAGCTGCAGGCATGCCCAAAAAGAACCCCGCGTCCGGTCGGTTCCGGGCGCGGGGCGAGGGCAGGCGAAAACGCGGGGGGCTTACTTGGACGCGTTCTTGGAATCGGCGGGCGCGGCGGGCTTGACCACCGAAACGGACGCGGGAGCGGATGCGGCGGGCTTCACCGCCTCTGTGGCGGGCTTGGCGGCAACGGGAACGACGGGCTTCTTCTCGTCCTTTTTCTCGGCGGGCTTCGCGCCGGACACATCCGCGGGCTTGCCGCCGCACAGCTTGTCGCCGCACTTGGCGGCCTTGGCGGACTCGGCCGTCTCGGCGGAGATCTTGAGGCTGGACGGCTCGTCCATGGCCTGCGCGGTGCGCCAGGAAACCTCAAGGCTGAAGCGCGCCTTGTCCTTCTTCACGCGGGCCTCCACCTCAACCTCGGCGGTCTCCGTGGGGTTCAGGGTCAGGCTCTCGCCGTCCTTCTCCACCACGATGACGCCGCTCTTGAAGCCTTCGGCGAGCTGGGTCAGGTACTCGGCCACGGCGGCGCTCTCCATGAGCGTCTTCATCTCGATCTTGTCCTTGTCCATGTGAACCTCCGTTATGTTCGTCGGTTGGGGGCGATTCAAGGCGGGTTACGCAAGGGAAAGCAGAATGGGCACGAGAAAACGGTCGTCGATGTCCGGGCTGTGCCCGTAGCCGATGAGCGGACAGTCGATGACCTCGACCCCGAGGTTGCGGATGCGCGCAAGGTCGAGCCCGCCGGGGTACTGGCCGTGGGCGGTGTCGACCAGGACGAAGTGCAGCACGTCGCACAGGGCTATGCCCGGCGCGTCGTTCATGAGCACCCCGGCCAGACGCTCCACCTGGTCCGCCACGCTTAAGCCCAGGCACTCCGGGTCCACCCCGGTGGAGGGCACATAGACCTTGGGACAGGTGGCCTGGGCCACGGCCTGGCCCACGCCGCGCGGCAGCAGGTTCGCCAGCACGCTGGAGTGGAAGCTGCCCATGGGGTAGCAGATGAGCTCCGCGCCCTGGATGAGCGTGCGCATCTTGTCGCGGATGGGCTGCTCCACCGTGCGGCCGGTGTCATCGGACAAGTACAGCCGGGTGATGGGCGAGGCGAGCTTGGCCGTCTCCTTGCCGGTCATGCGGTGCTGGCCCACCACGAGGCTGCCGTCGGCCAGCTCCGCCGCGAGGTGCAGGTTCTTGTTCACCACCGGGCGCACTGTGCCGCGCACCTGCACCAGGTTGGAGAACATGAAGATCACCGGGTCCAGGTGCCTGCGGTTGGCCAGGTAGCCGCCCGCCAGCACCAGGTTGCCTATGCTTGCGCCGCGCAGGTCGAAGTCATCGGGCATGTTTTGCTGAAACATGGCCAGGTGGTTGCGCACGATCTTGCGCATGGGGTCGGGGATGCGCGCCACAAGCTCGTTCTTGCCGCGCACCATGTGGTCCAGGGTGTGGCGCAGGGCGCCCTGGTCCGGGCCATCCTGCCCATTCTGTCCAGCGGGGCCGGCGGGCAGGCGGTGGGCGAAGAGCGCGAAGATCTCCGGGTTGCCGCGCAGGCTCTGGTCGGCCAGGGCCATGAGCCGGTTCCGTATGTCGCCCACGGCGGGCATGTTGAAGGCCAGCCGCAGTTTGGCCGAGCTGCCGCCGGAGTCGAAGGGCGTGATGACGTGCACGGAGTTGTGGGTGTAGTTCACCAGCCGCGCGCTGGCGCGCTTAAGGGCCGTGCCGCCGCTGAAGAACAGCAGCTTCGGCCCCAGCTCCGGGCACTTCTCCAGCCGCGCCAGGGCCATGTGATTGGGAATCTCCACCTCGCGGCGAATCCAGGTCTTGGCCACCGTTGTTTCTCCTCGCAAGGCTCAGCCGTGCACCAGATATTCGATGCAGAAGTCCGCGGCGCGCTCAAAGTCCACGCCGCCGGTGATTTCGACCATGTCGCAGCGGGCCAGCAGCTCCGCGTATTCTGCGGCCTCCGGGTCCTGCCACTGGCTGTCGCCGTTTCTCGGCAGGGAAAAGAGCCCGGCCGCCTTCATGAACGCGGGCAGCAGGTCCGGCCGCTCGGCCGCCTTCACGAAGCGGATGTCCGTCTCGCCCGCGCCGCGCTTCCAGTTCAGCACCACAAGCCCGCGCATGGGCGCCTGGAGCACGAAGCGCCCCTCGCCGAAGCATTTGTCCAGATAGACGTCGTACTTGTGCTCCAGGTGCCACAGGTGGTCCACGTCCATTTCGAGGAAGCGCTCGCGGTCGGCCAGGGGCACCACCCCGGACAGATTGGGGTTGTTCAGCGCCGTGCCGGGGTTGATGCGCGGCAGCTTGGGCACGCCGCACATGCACAGGCCCTTGCCGGTGTCGTCCGCCGCCACCAGCAGCCGGTCGTTGCTGACGAAGAGCGCGCCCCGGCTCATGACGTGCATGGCCAGGGTGCTTTTGCCCGCGCCGGAAAAGCCGCACAGGCCAAGCCCGCGCAGACGTCCGCCGCCGCTATCGGCCATGAGGTGCCCCACGGCGGCGGCGTGGCCCAGCAGGCAGCCCTGGTGCAGCTTGTGCTCGATGTAGCGGTTGTTGACGAAATTGATGACCTGATTGGCGTTCTTGAGGCAGGGGCCGATGGCCAGGTTGCGCCCGTGCCCGAAGAGAAACACCATACCGGTGAGCACCTTGCGCACCAGGCGTCCGCCGGGCACATCCACGTACTCCTCCTTGACCTTGCTCTTGCCGGGGTCCGGGGCCTTGGCCGCCAGGTCGAGGGGAATGGACGGGGCCGGACCTTCCAGGGCCGTGACGCTCACGTCCACCGGGCTTTTGGCGGCCACGAATCCGCCGAAGTAGGCGTCCAGCTCGGCCAGCAGGGCCTCGGAGTTGGAGCGAACCTCGATGCGGCAGTCGCCCAGATCAAGGTACAGGGCGTGCGGGGCCGGCGCGTCGCCGCCCAGCATCTCGGCCAGGGAACTCATGACATAACCGTGGCGGCTCATGCTTCAATCCTCCTCGCGGCGTAGTCCGCGTACAGCTTGGCGGCGTCGATGCCCCTGGCCTCCTGAATGCCCCGGAATCCGCCGAAGGCCGAAACCTCGAAGATCCGCGGGCCGTCGTCGGTCAGGGCCACATCCACGCAGGTGAAGTCCAGCTTGAACAGATCCTGGGCGCGCCAGGCCAGGTCGATGACGTCCTGCGGCGGGTCGAAGGGGGCGTAGCGCCCGCCCGAGGCCGTGGTGGTGTTCCACGCGCCGGGCTTGCGGCAGCGGGCGTAGGTGGTCAGGTACTCGCCGCCCAGAAACACCACGCCCAGGTCGCGGTCGCCCAGGGCGATGGTCTTCTGGATGTAGAACAGGCCGTGCTCGCGCTGGTATTCCGCAAGTGCCTCGCGCAGCTCCGGACCGGGCTTGAGGATGCGCATGCCGCGCGCCTTGGTGGAGAACAGCGGCTTCACGATGGCCTCGCCGTAGCCTGAAACAGCCGCAAACGCCGCGTCCAGGTCCTCGGTCACCGTGGTGGGCGGCATGGGCATGCCGCCAAGGGCCAGGGTCGTGGTGCAGGAGAGCCGGTCCAGCAGGCCCATCACCGCGCCAGGACGGGAGAACATGGCCACGCCGCGCCCTTCCAGAAAGCGCAGCATCTCCAGGCGGTCGAGCAAGCCCGGCGCATACTCCGGCCCCAGTTTCTTAAGGAGCAGGCCCCGGCACTGCGAGATGTCCTGCCCCTCGTACAAGGCCCGGCCCGTGTCCAGATCCAGGCTCAGCCGGTCCAGCTCGATGAGCAGGGGCTCTGCCCCGCAGGCCTCGGCCGCGCGCCGGGCCAGAAGCTCGGAGGACCACCCCCCGCGCACGCCCACCACGCCCAGGGGCGGAACGGCTTTCGTGTTCGTCTGCGTCATTGGTTCCCGTCCTCAGGAAAAGAGCACCTGCTCCGGCAGGACGAAATCCCGCCAGGGCCGGCCCCGGTGTTCGGCCACGCGCTCCAGCAGGTAGTGCGCCCGCTGGCACATGCCGCGCGAGAAGGCCGGGTTGAGTTCAAAGCGTGTGGAGGTGAAGAGCGAGCGTGCCAAGGCCAAAGCCATGCGCGCCTCAAAGGCCGTGTCGCCGCTGCTTTGGGCAAAGGTGCGGGCAAAGGCCAAGAACTCGCCCATGATCCAGTGGATGCGCGCGCGCAGGTGCGACTCGAACACCGGCATGCGGTAGTTCGACACCAGGAACACGCTCACGTCCTGCACGTAGTCCGAGGGCCTGGAGCGGTGCACGTCCAGGTAGTGCAGGCGCTGGGTCTGGTGGTTGTAAACCAGGTTGTTGACGTTGAAGTCGCCGTGGATGAGCACCGAGAACGGCGCGGCGAGATCCTTTTCAATGCCGCCGCAAACCGTGAGCAGCTCTTCCGTGGCGGGCGCGCGGTGGCCGCAGATGGTCTTCTCCGGCCGCAGGAACCCGGGGTGGATCTGCAGCACCGAATCCAGCCGCGAGGCCACCTGGGTCATGAAGGCCGCGGGCACGGGCTCATTGGTGCGCGTGGTCTCCCAAATGTCCTGCACGGTCTGGGTCATGATGAACACGGCGTTCTGCAGCACGTCCTCGCCGGCGGTAAGCAGCACCTCGTCCAGGTTGCACCCGGGCAAGAACTCCACCAGAAGCGAGGCCTTGTCGTTGTCCTCGTGATAGCCGAAAACCCCGGCCACAAGTCCGGGGTAGGTCTTGGCCCAGAGCTCCAGGCCTTCTTTCTCGGCCAGTATCTTGCTGCGCGCGCCCTCTTTGTAGATGCTGCCCAAAGGATCCACGCCGGGGCCGCCGGTGTCGCCCTCGCCCGCCAAAACCTTGGAGTCCACGCGGCCGATGCGGCAGCCGCTGCGCGTGCCCCAGATGGCCTTGAAGTCCACGCTGGTGAGCCCGCCCGCAAAGCCTGTCTTGGTGAGGGTTTGCTGCAGGGCCTCGAACTGCTCGATCTTGATGCGCTCGCCCAGGATGGAGAAGATGAGCGCTTCGCCAACGTTCAAGAGCGCGTCGCCTATGCGCTCCAGGTAGCGGAAGATGAACAGCACGGTGATGAGGTTCTGCACGTTCTTGCCCGTGCGCAGCTCGCCCATGATGCGGTCGAAGCCCACCTTGTACATGCGGTCCAGGGAGTACTCGGCCCGGCACACGGAAAGCGCCCCGGAGATGTCCGCCTTTTGGAAGGCGGGCAGCACCCCCGCGATGCAGGACTCGATCTCCTGAAACATCTCGCGGTAGGCGTAGCTGGAAAGGAAGGTGTGGTCGGTCAGGTAGTTGGTCTGCTGCACCACGTTGACGCAGAAGTCGGCCACGCGCTCCAGGTTCACGCACATGACCTGGATGGCGCGCACGCGGTTGCCCGTGGTCTTGTCCAGCACGCGGCCGGCCTCGGTCTCGTGGAAGTGGCCGTAGCACTTGTTCTCTATGACCGTCTTGAGGTTGTCGATGTAGTCGTCGCGGCCGACGATATGATCGTAGAGGCTGTGGCTGGGCGCGTCGAGAAAGTTCAGGGTGGCGCGCACCTGGCGCTCCACCTCGGCCACCATGAAGGTGAAGTTCTCCTCAAGGCCCTCGAAGGTGATCATCCGCCGCGCCCTACGCTTCAACCCGGATGGTGCGCTCGCCCGTGGCGATGGGGCTCTTGGCGTCCTTCCAGGCGATCTTGATGGTCATCTTGCTCTCGCCGTCCTTGCGCTTGGCCTTGACGGCGAAGCTCATGAGCGCGCCCGGGGCCAGGGTTATCTCCTCGGCCTCGCTGCGCAGCACCACGCGGCCTTTGCCAAAGCCCTCGGTGAGGGCGGCCAGAAAGGCCTGGATGCTCTTCTCGTCCTGCACGGAATCGAACTCGAACTTGCCGTCGTTTGACATGGCGGTCTCCTTGTAGTGCCCGGCCTAGGCGGAAAGGCGGGCGGTGTACTCGTTTATGACGCAAGCGCGGTCCATGCCGCTGGCCAGCAGGCGCTTGCGGATGCCGATGTCCTCCCACGCGGGCTGCACGCCGATTTCGCGCAGGACCTTGTCGGAGGTCTTGTCCGGGTTTCTGATCTTTTCGCTCATGTGGGTGTCGTCGCCCATGAACACGAGCTGCCGGCGCTCGGTCCAGCCCTTGCGGTTCTTGCGCGCCAGGGTGTCGATGAGAAATTCGGTGTAGCGTTGCGATTGCGGGTTCCACACCTCGCAGCCATCCACGTCGTAGTCGGCCAGCAGCACGGGCCAAAACTGCTCCGGGTGCGGAATGACGATGCCCGCGCCAAAGCCCCGCGCCTCCTCGATGACCTCGCTGGCGCGATAGAAGTACTGCATGGGGAACTGGGCCTTCACCCGCAGCTTCACCGCCTGGGCAAAGGCCTGCACGCGGGTCACCAGGCGTTCGCCGTAGCGCGGGCGCTGGGCGTCCAGAAAGCCGCGCACAAGCTTGTTCTTCAGGGCGTCCAGCGGCAGCGCGCCCATGTGCTTGTCCAAAAGGGCCAGCAGCTTGAGCGCGTGCATCCGGGCGAAGCGGATGGTCTCCTCGGCCGCGCCGGTATCGGCCGCGACGGCGGAAAGCCGCTCCTCGTCCCGGCCGGAGAGCACGTTCAGAAATTCAAAGAGCTGGCTTGCGCGGTAGCGCGCGGTGTGGGCCAGCATGGCGGCCAGCACTCCGGCGCGCTCCAGGCGCTCGGCGCGGAAGTGAATGAGCAGCTGCACCTTCTGGTTGAAGCCGCTGGAGTAGCAGTCCACCTCCACCCCGGCATAGTCGCCGTAGGTGACGATCTCGTTGTGCTGGGTGGGGATGATGAGGCTTTGCGCACAGGCGGGAAAGGTGGCCTCGATGCGCCGCTTGATGAGCGGCATGGGCACGTATTCCGGGTGCCAGTGCAGGGCCAGCACGCGCTCCTGCCGGGGCAGCACCTCGGCCGGGGCGGCGATGAGCTCCTCCTCCTGCGGGGTGAGCCTTGTGGCGGTGATGGCGAAGAACGCGCGCTCGTCCTCTTCGGTTGGGGCATCGGCCGCGGCGGCGGGGTCCAGGGGCGCGGCCGCGTGCTTGTGCTGCTTCATTGTGCGTTCGCCCCCGTTACTTGGACTGCGCGTGGCAGGATTTCTTGGAGGCGTTCAGGGCCTCCAGCGTGGCGGCCAGGGCGGCGCGGTCCTTGTTGTCGTAGGCGGTCTTGAAGGCGTTCAGCACCTCCATGTACGGGCCATAGTCCGCCGGGCCGCGGTCCGGGTGGGCGCACATGGCCAGAGAGTCCTTGAGGAAGGCGTCCACGATCTCCGCGGGGGGCAGGGTGAGGGCGTTGATGCTGTGCTGCAAGAACTTGAAGCTGGTCTTCATGCGCTTCTTGATGGACTTGTAGGAGGTGCCCGCGGGGCCAAGCACGGCGTCCGCGCCCTCTCCCGGCAGGGCGATGCCCTTCACCTTGAGCTTCATCTCCGCCATGCCGCCCACCTGCTTGATGGAGAGCTCGAGCTTGGTGCAGGTCTCCAGGTGCGGAGCAAAGGCCTTCAGAGCCTCCGGCTCCACGGCGTGGCGAAAGCCGCCGGCCAGGGCCTTCAGCACCAGCGCGACCTCGTCGGCCTGGAGAATGATCTCGATCTTCATGTCGTCGCTTCCCATGGGGCGCTCCTTTGGTTCGTTTCGTATCCGCAGGTTCCAAGTAGCTGAAGTTGCGTGGACAAGTGTTACGGCAGCGTCACGCCGTGGTGAATGTCTGCTGAAGATGCGCCCCTTCACGCCGCGCGGGGCGAGATGATCCGCGCGGCCACATGCCGGGCCAGGAACCGCCGGGCGTTCTCCTGCCCCATGAAGCGCGCCAGGGTCCGCTCGTCCGTTTGGGCCAGGTCCACGCAGATGAGCCCGTCCAGGCAGTCGCCGAACTCCGGGTCCAGGTTGAAGGCGGCGATGCGCCCGCCGAGCTTGAGGTACTGCCGCAGCAGCACGGGAATGCCCCGGCCCTTCTCCACCTCGGCCACCAGATCGTTCAGGTCGCCGGGGTCGCGGAACACCGTTTCGGGCACGCACACGTCCAGGCGCGAGAGCTGACGCTCGCGCGGGGGGCGCGTGGGCTTGACCAGCCGCGCCAGGCCCGCGTCGAAGCTGTGGCGCCGCAAAAACTGCATCATGAGCTCCCGCGCCAGCGGGCTGTAATCGCCGGAGATGCTGACGCAGCCGAAGAGCACGCGGTAGCGCGGATTGCGCGACACGTATTCGGCCAGGCCCTTCCACAAGAGCAGCAGCGGCTGGTAGGACTTCTGGTAGCGGGTGCGCACAAAGGAGCGGCCCAGCTCAAGGGCCGGACCCAGCCGGTTCCAAAAGGTCGCCTTGATGCGGAACTGGCTGGCGGTATACAGCCCGGCCGCGCCGTGCGCGCGGATGATCTCGTCCGTGCCGGCGAAGCGGTAGGCCCCGGCAAGCTCCTGGTCCTGGGTGTTCCAGAGGATGAGGTGCCGGTAGCGGGCATCGTAGGCGTCCGTGTCCAAGGACTCGCCCGTGCCCTCGCCCACGCTGCGGAAGGTGCTCTCGCGCAGGCGGGCGACCTCGTGCAGTATGGCCGGAATCTCCGCCGCGGTGGCCTCAAAGACCATGAACGGCGCGCTGGCGACCAGGATCTGTTCCGGCCGCAGGTTCTCTATCTCGCGCAGGCGCAGCTCCTGGGGACGCGGGGCGGCCAGGGCCTTTTGCGGGCGCGGCGCCTTGCCCGAAAGCCTGCCCGCCACCCAGCCCTTGGCGCGGGGTTCGGCGCGGCGGGCCTGCTTCTGCTCGCGGCTGCGCAGCAAATGACAGCGGAAGCGCATGTAGGCCGAGGCCTCCTCGTCCGTGGCGATGGCCGCAAGCTTTTCCGGCGCTATGGGCGCGCCCATGGCCAGGCGCAGGCTGTGGCCGCACTGGCCCAGGTTCTCGCGCGGCAAAAGCAGCGTGCGCAGGCGCGGGTGCACCAGTCCGGCGGCCTGAAACAGCGCGCCGTTGCGGCCCTCGAAAAACACCGGCAGCACGGGCGCGCCCGCTTTGCGCACCAAGGCGGCCACGCCGCGCTGCCAGGGCGGATCGGCCACCATGCGCTTGGCCAGGGCCAGGCTGGCGACCTCCCCGGCCGGAAAGGCCACGATGACCCCGCCCTTTTTGAGCCACGAAAGCGCGGCGCGCAGGCCCGCCATGTTGCGGGTCCTGGCTCCCTGGCCGCCAAAGGCGTCTATCTCGATGAGCATGGGCCGCATTTCCGGAATGGCCGACAGCAGATGATTGGCCAGGATCTTCACATCCGGCCGGATGGTGAGCAGCAGCTTGGCCAGCACCAGGCCCTCCACCACGCCGAAGGGATGGTTGGACACCACCACGAGCGGCCCGCTGGCGGGCACATGCTTGAGGTCGGCCTCGGCGATGTCCGATCCGACGCGCAGCTCCGCAAGGGCGCGGTCCAGAAACTCGCCGGTGCGGGCCAGGGCGGCGCGCCGGTCCGCTTCGCCGGGCACTTCCGGGGGGCCGCAGACCGGGCCGCCCGCGCAATCGCCAGGCAAATCGCCAGAAAGCCTGAAAGCCGGACCGTCCGACTGACAGCTGGGCTGACAGCTGGGCTGGCTGCCGGGCTGGCCGGGCGCTTCAGGCATGGGGGTGTGGGCGCGGGCGTACATGCTGTTCAGGGTGTCCAGGCGGAGCACTTTGGCCAGCGGCTTGCTGATGGCGGAGAGCAGGACGTTTTTAAAGGCGGAGTTGGTGGTTGGCGTGAACCGGAAGGGCTGTTCGAGGCTGGGCCTGGGTTCTGGCATGAGCGTTCTCCCTGGCTTGTGGGGTTGGCGGTCGCCGCTATGGCTTACCGCAGTGCGGCAAACCTAAGCCCCTTGCCCCACGCCTGGGTGTCCGCACTGTGACGGCGCTGTGAATATTACGGAGCCGCTCCCCTGCCCCGCCCGGATATTTTTCGGTTCAACACGCCGATTTTGCCTCTTCTTTTGCACTTTACGTCAAAAAGCCGACCGAGTGCCCCGTTATTCCCTTGACCTCACATGCCTGCCTTTTTAGAAGAAGGGGATTTGTTCCGCTCACCGCCCAACCACAAGGAGACATACATGGCCGTTCACGTGGCCCAGCACCCCCTGGTCAAGCACAAGCTCGGCCTTTTGCGCAAACACGACATCACCACCAGCCTGTTCCGCGACGTGACCCAGGAGATCGCCAGGCTTCTCACCTACGAGGCCACCAAGGACCTGGAGACGGAAAAGAAGACCATCAAGGGCTGGGCCGGCGAGGTCGAAATCGAGCGCATCAAGGGCAAAAAGATCACCGTGGTGCCCATTTTGCGCGCGGGCCTGGGCATGATGGACGGCGTGCTCGACATGGTGCCCGGCGCCAAGGTCAGCGTGGTGGGCTTTTACCGCAACGAGGAAACCCTCAAGCCTGTCAAATATTACGTGAAGCTCGCGCGCGACATCAAGGCGCGCATGGCCCTCATCCTCGACCCCATGCTGGCCACCGGCGGCACCCTGGACGCCACCATCGAGCTGCTCAAGAACGCCGGCTGCACGCAGATCCGCGGCCTGTTCCTGGTGGCCGCGCCAGAGGGCATAAAACGCATCACCGACAAGTACCCGGACGTGGACATCTACTGCGCGGCCGTGGACGAACGCCTGAACGAGAAGGGCTACATACTTCCAGGCCTGGGCGACGCGGGCGACAAGATCTTCGGCACCAAGTGAGCACGGGGGGCGCAAGCCCCCCTTTTTTCGGCCCGCGCACGGCATGCGGCTTTGGCGGGCGCCGGTACGGTCAACGGAACCGACATGCGGTTCGAGAACCATAAAGAGGGAGACGCGCGATGAGCAGAAAGACCATCCAGGTAGAGGAGAAAGTACCCTTCTTGCAGGGCATTCCCTTGAGCTTCCAGCACCTTTTCGCCATGTTCGGCGCTTCCGTGCTGGTGCCCACCCTGTTCAAGATCGACCCGGCCATCGTGCTGTTGATGAACGGCATCGGCACCCTCATCTACCTGGTGCTCTGCAAGGGCAAGGCACCGGCCTTTTTGGGCTCCAGCTTCGCCTTCCTTTCCCCGGTGTTCGTGGTGCTCGGCGCGGACAAGGCCTTCTGGGGCGCGAACTACCCCATGGCCCTGGGCGGCTTCATCGCCTCCGGCCTCATCTTCGTGGCCGTGGCCCTCATCATCTGGCGCTTCGGACCCGGCTGGATCAGCTTCGTGCTGCCCCCGGCCACCATGGGCGCCATCGTGGCGCTCATCGGCCTTGAGCTGGCGGGCGTGGCCACCGGCATGGCGGGCATCATGCCCGACGCCAAGACCGGCGGCTACGACATGAACGCCATCATCATCTCCATGGTGACGCTTCTGACCATAGCCTTCGGCTCGGTCATCTTCCGCGGCTTCATGGCCATCATCCCGGTGCTCATCGGCATTCTGGTGGGCTACGGCACCGCGCTGGGCATGGGCGTGGTGAAGTTCGACGCCGTGCTGGCCGCCCCGGTGCTGGCCATGCCCACCATCTACACTCCGGTGTTCGACATCAACGCCATCATCATCATCATCCCCGCGGCGCTGGTGGTCATCAGCGAGCACATCGGCCACCTCGTGGTCACGGGCAACATCGTCGGACGCGACCTGACCAAGGACCCGGGCCTGCACCGCTCGCTCATGGGCGACGGCGTGTCCACCATGCTTTCCGGCTTCTGCGGCTCCGTGCCCACCACCACCTACGGCGAAAACATCGGCGTCATGGCCATCACCCGCGTGTACTCCGTGTGGGTCATCGGCGGGGCCGCGGTCATCTCCATCTGCCTCGCCTTCGTGGGCAAGCTTTCCAGCTTCATCCAGTCCATTCCCGCGCCGGTCATGGGCGGCGTGTGCATCCTGCTCTTCGGCGTCATCGCCGCCTCGGGCATCCGCATGCTGGTGGAGGCCAAGGTGGACTACTCCAAGCCCGTGAACCTCTCCCTCACCGCCATCACGCTCATCGTGGGCATCAGCGGCGCGGCCATCAAGATCGGCACCGTGCAGCTCAAGGGCATGGCCCTGGCCACCGTGGTCGGCATGCTCCTGTCCATCGTGTTCCGCGTGCTGGAGCGCACCGGTCTGACCAACGAGCAGACGGACATCTAGCCCGCCGCACCAGGCAAAAGCAAAAGGGACGCTCCGGCGTCCCTTTTTTTTGGCTAAAGACTTGCTGGCGCGTGGGGACAGGAAAAACGGAAGAAACCAGCCATTGCCCGACCGGCCAGCCCGCGCCGTAGCGCAAGAAAGTCGCGACGCGGCGAAGATCCGCGCACGCCAGGACAATCCCCCCTACCCGATGCGCAGCAGCTCGTCCCAGTTCGTGGTGTAGCGCGGCGAACGCCGGTGCTGGCGCATGTGCCAGGGCCGGTCCGGCGCGCTGGAAATGGCCAGGCGCAGCGCTCCCCGGCCGTGGCGGCGGTTCACGCTGTCCAGCACGTTCATGAGCGCGCGCTTGCGTTGGCGCTCCTCCGGCGGCAGGTCGAGGAGCGACCGCTGCCGCCCCGTGGCCGAGGCCAGCCCCAGAAGCAGCACTCCGGCCTTTTGGTAGGCGAAGCCCGGGCGGAAGGCCTCGTCGAGGGCGCGCAGGGCTGCGGCCACAATGTCGGGCGTAAAATTCGTCGGCCCGGGCAGCGTCACCGTGGCTTGCCCCTGGTGCTGGGGCAGCTCCTGGCGATGGCGCGGCGTAAGGGTGAACACTTGCAGGGCCTGGGCCTCCAGCCCTTCCACGCGCAGCTTCTCGGCCGCGCGCGCGGCAAAGGCGCACACGGCCTCGCGCAGGTGCTCCTTGTCCTCCACAAGCTGGCCAAAGGACCGCGAGCACAGCACGGAGCGCCGCGCGGCCGGGGCGCTGGCCACGCTCAGGCACGAGACGCCCTTGAGCTCCAGCTGGGTTTGCAGGCCCACCACGGTCATCTCCTTGCGCACCCAGTCGGCGGGCAGGCGCGAAAAATCAAGGGCCGTGCGCACCCCGCGCGCAAGCAAGCGTTTGGCGTGGCGGAAGCCGATGCCCCACACGTCGCCAACTTCCGTCCCGCGCAGAATCGCTTCCGCTTCGGCGGCGCTGGCGGCGGCAAGATCGAACACGCCGCACAGACTCGCATCCTTCTTGGCGCGGCGCGCCGCCAGCTTGGCCAGGGTCTTGGTGCGCGCCAGGCCGATGGACACCGGAATGCCCGTGTGGCGCGTCACCCGCTCGCGCACAGCGCGGCACAGGGCCAAGGGCTCGGCCACGCCCGTGAGGTCCAGAAAGGCCTCGTCGATGGAGTAGACCTCCACGCGCGGGGCCATGTCCTCAAGGAGGCTCATGACGCGGCCGGAAAGGTCGCCGTAGAGCGCGTAATTGCTGGAAAACACGGCCACGCCGTGCTTGCGGAACGCGTGCTCCCACTGGTAGGCGGGCGCGCCCATGGGGATGCCCACGGCCTTGGCCTCGTTGGAGCGCGCAATGACGCAGCCGTCGTTGTTCGAAAGCACGACCACGGGCTTGCCCTTGAGCTCCGGCCGGAAGAGCCGTTCGCAGGAGGCGTAGAAATTGTTGCAGTCCACCAGGGCGTAAAGCGGCATGGCGGCTACACCTTGTGGATGACGTGGCAGACCACGCCCCAGATCTCGAAATCCTCGCGCGCGGTGACGTCGAAGCTCGGATAGTCCGGGTTGGCCGGGGCCAAAAACAGGCGCTCACCCTTGCGCTCCAGGCGCTTCACGGTCAGCTCGCCGCCAATGGCCGCCATGACCACACGGCCGGCGCTGGGCTCCACGGCGCGGTCCACCACCAGCAGGTCGCCGTCGTGGATGCCCGCGCCCAGCATGGAGTCGCCCACGGCGCGCACGAAGAACGTGGCCGCAGGGTGCGCAATCAAATGCTCGTTCAGGTCCAGGCGCTTGTCGATGAAGTCGTCGGCCGGGGAGGGAAAACCGGCCTGCACCCCGGCGAGCAGCAGGGGCAGAAGCATCTTCGGCGCGGTGTCCATATCGATGGGGCCGAGGAGTTCCAGGCCGTTGGTGCGGAGTTTCATGGGCGCAGGCTACGGGAGCGCGGGGCGCTGGTCAAGGCGTCAAAGGGAATGAAAAAGCCCCTGGCGCGTCGCTAACGCCAGGGGCTGAGGTCGTTTGAACAAAACTGTGGAAATGGGCCCTTTCGCCGAGGCTACTCGCCCAGGTACGCCGCGCGGATGGCCGGGTTGGCGAGGAGCGCGTCCGCCGAGTCCTCCATGACCACGCTGCCGGTCTCGAGCACGTAGCCCCGGCTGGAGCTCTTGAGCGCCAGATTGGCGTTCTGCTCCACCAGCACCACGGTCACGCCGTCGGTCTCGTTGATCTCGCGGATGATGCGGAAGATCTGCTGCACGATGAGCGGCGCAAGGCCGAGGCTGGGCTCGTCGAGCAACAGCAGGCGCGGGCGGCTCATGAGCGCGCGGCCCATGGCCAGCATCTGCTGTTCGCCGCCGGAGAGGGTGCCGCCGTGCTGCTTGCGGCGCTCCAGCAAAATGGGGAACATTTGGAACACGCGGTTCTTGTCGCGCTCTATGCCGTCCGGGTCGTTGCGGAAGAACGCGCCCATGTCCAGGTTCTCCTCCACGGTGAGCCGGGGGAAGATGCGCCGGCCCTCCGGCACCTGGCACAGCCCGCGCGAGGGCAGCAGATCGGCGGCAAGGCCGTCGATGCGCGCGCCGTCGTACCAGACCTCGCCCTCTTCCGGCTTGATGACGCCGCAGATGCTCATGAGCGTGGTGCTCTTGCCCGCGCCGTTGGCGCCGATGATGCTGACGACCTCGCCGGGGTAGACCTTGAGCGACACGTCGCGGATGGCCTTGATGCGGCCGTAGGCGCTGGTGATGTTTTTCAGTTCGAGGATGGGCTGCTGGTCCATGGATTAATCCCTCTCCTCGCTGCGCACGCCCAAACGCTTGGCGGGCCAAAGCCCCTTGGGGCGGAAGATCATCATGACGGCCATGACGCCGCCGAACACGAACATGCGGTACAGCTCGAAGCCGCGGAACATCTCCGGCAGGGCGATGAGCGCCACGGAGCCCAGGATGACGCCGGGAATGGAGCCCATGCCGCCCAGCACCACCATGGCCAGCACCATGGCCGACTCGATGAAGGTGAAGGACTCCGGGCTGACGAACTTCATGCGCGCGGCGAAGAAGGTGCCGGCAAGGCCGCCGAACACCGCGCCCAGGGCGTAGGCCAAAAGCTTGATGCGCAGGGTGTTGACGCCCATGAGTTCGGCCGCGGTCTGGTCCTCGCGCACGGCCTCGAACGCGCGCCCGATGCGCGAGTGGTTGAGGCGGTACACGGCGAGCACCGTGAACACCGCCAGGGCCAGGATGATGTAGTAGAGCTGCTCCAGGCTGTTGAGCCACATGTGCTCGAACCCGGTGCCGTTCCACCAGTATATCCCCGGCGCCTGGATGCCCAGGATGCCGTTGGGGCCGTTGGTCAGGCTCATCCAGTTGTTGATGACGATGCGCACGATTTCGCCGAAGCCAAGCGTCACGATGGCCAGGTAGTCGCCGCGCATGCGCAGCGTGGGGTAGCCGATGAGGCACCCGGCCAGGGCCGAGAAGCAGGCCGCGATGGGCAGGCAGAGCCAGAAGGATATGCCGAAATGGATGGAGAGCAGCGCATAGGTGTAAGCGCCAACGCCGAAAAAGGCGATGTAGCCGAGGTCGAGCAGGCCGGCCAGGCCGACCACGACGTTCAGGCCCAGGCCCAGGATGATGTACACCAGGACGCTGATGGCCACGTCGTGCGCGTAGCGCTCCGTAAAGAACGGAAAGGCCACGGCAACGGCCATAACCAGGGTGAGCGCAAGCCAGGTGGGCACCCGGGCGGACACGGCGGCGGCCGCTTTGCCCAGGGCCTCGGCCGGTTTGGCCGCAAAGCCGAAAACTCCGGCCTGCTTCAGCTGGTACAACACCAGAAGGATCGCGGCGGCGGCGGCCACCTTGGCCCAAATGGCAAAACTCGCGGCGAACTCCAGCCCCTGGGCTTTTATGCCCAAAAGCGGCCAAAGCAGCACATAAAACCACGCCATGGCGATGGCGTAGCCAAACCAGAGCTTAGACGCGCGTATCGTCAACGTTCTCTCCCATGATTCCGGTGGGCATGAAATACAGTACGGCGATGAGGATGATGAAGGCGAACACATCTTTGTATTCGCTGGAGATGTATCCTGCGGCGAAGACTTCGATCATGCCGATGATGAGCCCGCCCAGCATGGCGCCGGTGATGTTGCCGATGCCGCCCAGAACGGCGGCGGAGAAGGCCTTGATGCCGGGCACGAAGCCCATGTCGTAGCGCACGGAGCCGTAGTACAGGCCGACCATGATGCCCGCGGCCGCGGCCAGCCCGGCGCCGATGGCGAAGGTGATGCTGATGATGCGGTTGGAGTTGATGCCGACCAGGGCGCTCATGGTCTTGTCCTGGGCGGTGGCGCGCATGGCCTTGCCGATGCGGGTCTTGTAGACCAGGATGTTCAGGGCCACCAAAAGCAGCGCGGTGACGCCCACGATGATGAGCTGCATGTAGGAGAGCATCACGCCGCCGAGCTCGAAGCCGCCCTGGACCATCTCGCCGGGGTAGGCCCGGTCGTAAACGCCCTGGGTGAGCATGAGGCCGTTTTGCAGAAAAATGGACATGCCGAGCGCGGAAAGCAGCACGGACAGCCGGGAGGATTGGCGCAGGGGCTTGTAGGCCAGCTTCTCAACCGCCATGGCCAAAAGCGCGCAGTAACCCATGGCCAGCACAAGGGCCGCGCCCAGGCACACAAAGGGCGGAAAGCCCTGGGCGAACAGCCAGCTGATGAGGATGACCCCCATGTAGCCGCCGGCGGCGTAAATCTCGCCATGGGCGAAGTTGATGAGCTGGATGATGCCGTAGACCATGGTGTAGCCGAGCGCCACCAGGGCGTACACCCCGCCCAGGGTGATGCCGTTCACGAGCTGCTGGAGAAAGAATTCCACGTGTGTTTGCGCCTTTTAAAAGCGGAGGCCCTTATCGGGCCTCCGCCGTGTGTTCGCTTGTTCTCGCGGGAAGCGGGAGACTACTTCTTGTACAGCTCGCCGTTCTCGGGGTTCCAGAAGTTCTCGAACTTGCCGTCCTTCACGACCTGGATGACGTAGTTGGAGCCGGAATCGCCGTTCTCCTTGTACTTGATGTGCTTGGAGGCGCCGTCGAAGTCGAGCTTCATCATCTCGGCCTTGACCTTCTCCGGGTCGGTGGAGCCGGCGGCCTTCACGGCCTTCAGGTAGGCGACGGTGGAGTCGTAGGAGTAGGCGGAATACGCGCCGGGCTCGCCGCTCTTGGCCTTGTAGGCGTCATAGAACTTCTTGTAGGCCGGGGTTTCCTTGTCGGTGTAGCCGAAGGTCAGGTACACGCCCTCGGCGTCCTTCTTGGCCAGCTCCATCAGCTGCGGATGGTACACGGCGTCCTGGGCGAGGATCTTGGTCTTGATGCCCATGCGCGCGATCTGGATGAGCATGGGGGCGGCGGAGGCGCTGTTCTGCAGGCTGACGTAGAAGACGTCGGGCTTGGCGGCCTTCACCTTGGTCAGAACGGCGGAGTAGTCCTTGTCGCCCTGGTTCACGTGCTCGTGGCCAAGCACCTTGAGGCCGGAGCTGGCGGCCAGCTTCTCGACGTTGTCGGCCAAGCCCTGGGAATAGGTGGTCTTGTCGTCCACGATGTAGACGCCCTTGGCCTTCAGGTGGTCGGTCATGAACTTCACGGCGGCCTTGCTCTGGTCGTCGTCGCGGCCGCAGGTGCGGAACATGTACGGCATGCCGCGCTCGGTGACCTTCTCATTGGTGGAGGCCGGGGTGATCATGAAAATCTTGGCGGCGGTGAGCGGCTCGGAGGCCGGGATGGTGGCGCTGGAGCAGTACGCGCCGATGACGGCGGTGGCTTTCTCGTTGATGAGCTTGTTGGCGGCGGCAACGGCCTGGCGCGGGTCGCAGGCGTCGTCTTCGGCCTGCAGGGTGATGGGGCCCAGGGCGCCCATCTCCGGTCCCATGACCTCGATGGCGGCCATGACGCCGTTCTTGATGTCGTTGCCGTCGGCGGCGTACTGGCCGGTCAGGGGGCCCAGGCTGCCGATCTTGATGCCGGCCTTGGGAGCCTCTGCGGTCTTTTCTTCCTTCTTGCCGCAGCCCGCAACCACGAACGACGCGAGGAGCAGCACGGAAAGCAGGTACAATGCGCGTTTCATCTCGTTAATCCCCCTTTAATTAAGTTCATTGCCAAGATACGCCTCGATGACCCGCGGATCGCGCTGAATCTCTTCAGGCTTGCCCTCGGCGATCATCACGCCGTGATCAAGAACGACGATGTGGCGGCAAATGCCCATGACCACCTTCATGTCGTGCTCCACCATGAGAATGTTGATGCCGCGTTCGCTGATGCGCCCGATGGTGTGCATGAGCTCGCGGCTTTCCGCCGGGTTCAGCCCCGCAGCGGGCTCGTCGAGAAGAATCGTCTTGGGCTCCGTGGCCAGGGCGCGGGCTATCTCAAGCCTGCGCTGCAGGCCGTAGGCCAGGTTCGAGGCCAGCTCGCCGGCGAACTCGCCCAGACCCATGAACTCGAGGGCCTGCAACGATTTCTCGCGGATGACCGCTTCCTCCCGCTTTTGCGCAGGAGAGCGCAATATGGCCCCCAAGACGCCGGTGCGGGTGCGGCAGTGTTGCGCCACCATGACGTTTTCAAGGGCCGTCATGTTCTGAAAGAGGCGTATGTTCTGAAAGGTCCGCGCCACGCCGAGGGCCAGAATCTTGTGCGGACGCAGGGAGCGCAACGGCGTTCCGTCGTAGCTCACCTGCCCGGCAGAGGTCTGGTATACGCCCGTAATGACGTTGAAAACCGTGGTCTTGCCTGCGCCATTAGGCCCAATGAGACCGACGATGTCCCCCTCGCGGACGCGAAAGGACACATCGGTCAGAGCCTGCAGCCCGCCGAAGCGGACACTGATTTCGGAGAGTTCCAAAGTTGCCATAGGTGCCGCCCACTATACAGACGCCTAGCAATTAAAATCAAGTGTGTAGATTTACAAAAATTGTCAGCGCACGCGAAAAACGGCGGGTATCAATGAATATCTCACGAATGTACGCAATATGCAGAATAATATTCTGAAAACGGAAGGCTGAACGCTCGTGTTTTCGCCACCCCGTGCGCACTTGCCCGTGGCGTGAATTCCGGCTATGAGTCCCTTTTTTACACCAATCCTAAAAAGAGACTCCATGACCGACCGTCCCATCACCTTCGACAAAGGACCGCGCCCCGGAACCTCCATTCTGGCGGATTTGCTTGATATTGACGCCCGCCTGCTTTCGCAGGTGGCCCGCCGGATGAAGCTTGTGCAGCGCGCTGCCAAGGGCCGCCAGGTGCTCGACCGCGAGATCGAGAAACAGCTTTGGAGCGCCTTTGACCAGCTGAGCCGCCAGCAGGGCCTGGATCCGCGCCTGACGCGCCAGCTCTTCGCGCTCCTCGGCAGCTTCGGCCTGGAGGGACAAAACTCCCGCCGCGCGGCGGACAAGCCCTTCACCCTCATTCCCCGCTCCGAAGCGGCGGACATCGACATCACCGGCCCGCGCTCGCGCACGCAGACCCGCATGCTGGCCGTGCTGGCCGCGGCCACGAACCAGAGCGTGCGCCTTTCCGGCGTCGTCCTGTCCGACCCGCTCATCGAGCTGGTGAAGGCGCTCAACCAGTGCGGCGCGCACCTTTCGTGGACGGAAGACAGCCTGGACGCCAGTTCGCCCGAGAAATTCACCGACGATTTCCCCCTGCGCTTCGAGGACGTCCTCGTGTTTGCGGGCGAGGAGCCGTTCACCCTTTATGTGCTGCTGGCCTTTGCCCTGCGCGATGTGGGCCGCAGCAAGTTCGCCGGCGGCGCGAGCCTGAAGGCCCTTGACCTGCGCCAGCTCGACGCCCTGCTGCCCGTGCTCGGCGCGCGCCTGGCCCCCATGAATCCGCGCACGCGCGGCCTGCCAGCCCGGCTCGAGTCCGGCGGCCGCATGGCCTCGCGCCTGGAGCTTGGACCGGAGACCCCGCCGCTGTTCGCCCAGGCTGTGGCCCTGGCCGCCTGGAGCTACCCGGAAGGCCTGCGTCTGGCCCTTTCCTCCGACCCGCGCGCCGCAAGCGCCCAGGCCGATGCGCTGGACGAAGTGCTGACCGTGCTGAACCTTTGCCAGGTGAAGGCCGAGCGCAAAGGCCAGGAATACGTCATTCCGGCCGGCAAGCCCAAGCTGCCCAAGGCTCCGGCCCTGCCGCTGGACCCCGCCCTCTCCTCGTACATTCTGGCCATGCCCGCCATGGCCGGCGGTTTCGCCCGGCTTTCCGGCAAGCTTGAGATGCCCCAGGACGTGCTGGCCGACTTCAAGGCCCTGGGCCTGGAGCCCGGCTTCGACGGCGGCGCGGCCACCTGCCGCAACGCGCCGCTGAACGCCGGCCAGACCCTGGTCATGGGCCGCACGCCCAAGTTCCTGCCCCTGGCCCTGGCCCTGGCCGTGCGCGCCGGCGGCGCCCGCGTGGCCCTGCCCGCCGGAGCCGAAGGCCCCGTTTCCCGCGCCTGGGCCATGGACCTGCTGGACCGCCTGGGCGCAGGCTACGAGGACACGGACGAGACCCCGCGCGAAGAGCTCGTCATCACCAGCGGCCCCACCCGCGCCTGGGAAGGCGTGTGGACCACCCCGGACCCCTGGTGCACCCTGGCCCTGGCGCTTTTGTCCTTCATCCGGCCCGGAATCTCCCTCGACAACCCGGGCGGCCTGGCCGCGCTGTGGCCCAGGTTCTGGGCCCTGTTCAACGCCATGCCCATGGTGCGCGACATGGCGCCCGCCCCCAAGGAGCCAGAGAAGCATGACACAAAGCCCAAAAATCGACGCGTCAAGGTCTAGCGAAACGACCGACGCCGAAGCCATTGCCCGCGCCGAGGCGGAGATGGCCGGTTTCGCCGCGGAGCGCGACGCCTGCGTTGCGCGCTGCAACGAGCTCATCGCCGCCGAAGACCCGGCCGCTGGCGTTTTCCACGCGGCCGAGATCTTCCGCCTGAAGCAGGACAAGCTGCGCCTTGAGGTGGAGATGGAGTTCCGGCGCAAGAAAATCAATCGCATCCGCCTGGGCATGGAGGACACGTCGGTCCCCGGTCCGGGCGGCATGCCGTTCTAGCCCAGCACAAGAAATCACGCATCAGAAGGAGCGACCCGCATGGCCAAAGCACGCAACCTCACGCAAAAAATCATCGCCCATCATCTCGTTTCGGGGAAGATGAACCCCGGCAGCGAAATCGGCCTGCGCATAGACCAGACCCTGACCCAGGACGCCACGGGCACCATGGCCTACCTCCAGTTCGAGGCCATCGGCATTCCCCGCGTGCGCACGGAGCTTTCCGTGAGCTACGTGGACCACAACACCCTGCAGACCGGCTTCCGCAATCCGGACGACCACCGCTACCTGCGCACCATCGCCGCCAAGTACGGCATCGTGTACTCGCCCACGGGCACCGGCATTTGCCACCAGCTGCACCTGGAAAACTTCGCCAAGCCCGGCAAGACGCTCATCGGCTCCGACTCGCACACCCCCACCGCCGGCGGCGTGGGCGCCCTGGCCATTGGCGCGGGCGGCCTTTCCGTGGCTCTGGCCATGGCGGGCCAGCCTTACATGCTGCCCATGCCCAAGGTTGTGCGCGTGAACCTGACCGGCCAGCTGACCGGCTGGGCCAGCGCCAAGGACGTCATTCTGCACCTGCTGGGCATGCTCACCGTCAAGGGCGGCGTGGGCAAGGTCATGGAGTTCACCGGTCCCGGCGTGGCCACGCTGACCGTGCCGGAGCGCGCCACAATCACCAACATGGGCGCGGAGCTGGGCGCCACCACGAGCATTTTCCCCAGCGACGGCCAGACCAAGAAGTTTTTGTCGCGCATGGGCCGCCCCGAGGACTTCGTCGCCATGGCGGCGGACCCCAAGGCCACCTATGACGAGGAGGTCGAGATCGACCTCTGCGCCCTGGAGCCCCTGGCCGCCGCGCCGCACATGCCCGACCGCATGGTGCGCATCAAGGACCTGGACGGCATGAAGGTCGACCAGGCCGCCATCGGCTCCTGCACCAACTCCTCGTACACCGACCTCAAGGCCACGGCGCAGATCCTCAAAGGCAAGCGCATCGACCCCGGCACCGACCTGCTCATCGCCCCGGGCTCCAAGCAGGTGCTCAAGCTGCTCACGGCCGAGGGCCTGCTCGATCCCCTGCTGGACGCCGGCGCGCGCATCCTCGAATGCGCCTGCGGCCCCTGCATCGGCATCGGCGGCTCGCCTGTCAGCAAGGGCGTGTGCGCCCGCACCTTCAACCGCAACTTTGAAGGCCGCAGCGGCACCCAGGACGCCCAGGTGTATCTGGTGAGCCCGCTGACCGCCGTCCACGCGGCCCTGAACGGCAAGTTCACCGACCCCGCCACCTGGGGCACCCCGCCCGCCAAGGCCGAGCTGCCCAAGCGCGTGCCCAGCATCCGCCAGCTGTTCATCTTCCCCGAGGAAGACGGCGCCCAGGTGGAAGTGCTGCGCGGACCGAACATCGTGGCCCTGGAGCGCTTCAGCGGCTTCACCGGCAACCTCGAGGGGCAGATCGCCCTCAAGGTGGGCGACAACATCACCACCGACCACATCATGCCCGCGGGCGCGGCCATCATGGCCCTGCGGTCCAACATCCCCGCCATCTCCGAGCACGTGTTCACCAAGGTGGACCCGGAGTTCGTGGCGCGCATCCGCAGCCTCGGCGGCGGGTTCATCCTCGGCGGCGAGAACTACGGCCAGGGCTCCAGCCGCGAGCACGCGGCGCTGGCTCCCCGCCACCTGGGCGTGCGCGCGGTCATCGTGAAGAGCCTGGCGCGCATCCACCGCGCCAATCTGGTCAACTTCGGCATCCTGCCGCTTTTGCTCGTCAACAAGGACGACTACGACACCCTGGCCCAGGGCGCGCAGCTCACCATCCCGGCAAGCGACATCAAGCCAGGCAAGCCCATCGACATCCAGGTGGCCGGCGGCGCCAAGGTTTCGGTTACAAATGATTTGACGGCCAAGGAACTGGAGATTATCCAATCGGGCGGACTGCTCAATACCGTGCGCATTTCCTAGCGCCCGCAGGGCCGGGAAAACCCGCACGCGTCAAGGCAGCACTTCAGTCCGCTAAGCATCGGAGACAACATGCTCGAAAGGTTACGCCAGAACGCCGAGAGCTGGGGCATTAAAATCGCCTTCGCCATCATCATCGTGGTCTTCGTCTTCTATTTCGGCATGGGCAACTTCACGGAGAAAAAAGAACCCGTGGTGGCCTATGTCGGTGGAGACGCCATCTCCGCGCGTGAGTTCCAGAAGGCCTATGAAGACGCCGTCACGGCCATGCGCCGCCAGAATCCCGGCGCCAGCGCCGAGGAGCTGAACACCCCGCAGTTCAAGCAGGCCGTGCTCACCCAGTTGGTGAACACCAAGCTGCTTTTGGGCGCGGCCAAGAAGATGGGCATCACCGTCTCCCCGGCGGAACTGCGCTCCGTCATCAGCAGCATTCCAGCGTTCCAGGGTCCGAACGGCGCGTTTGACGCCGCCGTGTATAAGAACGCCCTGCTGCAGAACCACACCACTCCGGCGCGCTTCGAGGAGGAACTCCGCAGCAACCAGATCATCCAGAAGCTGCAGGGCTACACCGCCGTTTCCGCCATGGTCAGCGAGTCCGAGGCCAAGGGCCTGTTCCAGTGGGCGCGCGAGACCGTGCGCCTGGACACCCTGAGCTTCCCCGTGAAGACCTTCGCCGATCAGGTGAAGCCCACGGACGCCCAGCTGACCGCCTATTACGACCAGAACAAGGACCGCTTCAAGGAGCCCGCGCGCATCCGCCTGGAGTACCTGCCCATCACCGTGTCCGACCTCGCCTCCGCGCAGAAGGTCAGCGACGACGACGTGAAGAAGCAGTACGAGGCCGGCGCCGAGACCTACAAGCACCCTTCCCAGGTCCACGCCCGGCACATTCTGCTGCTGGTGCCCGCCTCGGCCCCGCAGGAGGCCGCGGACAAGGCCCTGGCGCAGATGAAGACCATCCAGGCGCAGCTCAAGAAGGGCGCGAGCTTCGAGGCCCTGGCCAAGAAGTTCTCGCAGGACCCCGGCAGCGCCACCAAGGGCGGCGAGCTGCCCTGGTTCGCCCAGGGCGCCATGGTCAAGCCCTTTGAGGACGCCGCCCTGGCCCTCAAGCCCGGCCAGATCAGCGAGCCCGTGCGTACCCAGTACGGCTGGCACCTCATCAAGGTGGAGGCCGTGCGCCCCGCCGGCAAGGTGCCCTTCGACGAGGCCGCTCCCGAAATCAAGAAGCGCCTGGCCGAGGAAAAGGCCAGCGAAAAGATCAATGAACTGCTCGACCAGAGCATGGACCAGATCGCCGCCGGCGTGAAGCTGGCCAAGATCGCCCAGGGCCTGGGCCTTGAGACCAAGAAGAGCGACATGCTCGACATGCAGACCGTGCAGGCCGTGTTCGGCCTCAAGAAGGAAGCCGCCGAGACCCTCTTCGCCCTGGCCAACGGCGCGGGCGCCAAGACCCCGCTGTCCATGGAGCCCGCGCGCGGCTACCTGCTGGCGGAAAAGATCGAAGGCACGCCCGAAACCATCCTGCCCCTCGACAAGGTCAAGGACAAGGTTACGGCCGAGGTGAAGCGCGAGGAAGGCCGCAAGCAGGCCCTGGAAAAGGCCAAGGCCGTGCTGGCCGAGCTGCAGAGCCCGGACGCCCAGGCCAAGGTGCTTGCCCAGTACAAGGCCGACTTTAAGACCAGCGGCCCCCTGGACCGCCAGAACGCCATCGCACAGACCGGCGGCAACCCGCAAATGTTGCAGGATGTCTTCGCCGCCGCAGACAAGAATTGGCTCAAGCAGCCCTACGAGCTGCCCGAGGCCGTCGTCCTCGCCCGCATCAACGAACGCATCCCCGCGCCCGAGGAGACCTGGGAGAAGGAAAAGCGCGGCTGGCTCGGCCAGGGCGCCGCAGCCTTCCGCCAGGAGGTCTTCGAGGCTCTGCTCAAGAACCTGCGCGCCACCACCAAGGTCGAAATCGTGCGCCAGGATCTGCTGAACTAACGCACGCAAGCATCTGCGAAACGAAAGGGGGACGGCCAAGGCTGCCCCCCTTTTTTTTGCGTCCGCCCGCTGGTGAAGGCCCTGCATATGCGCCAACATCGACGCTCGCCGTGTCGCACCGCCTGCCGGGACGAGTTGCTGCGCATCGGCGCGGGCGAAGGGAAGAAAGAGGCGGGGCAAAAGGTCTGGACGGACAGAAGGGGAGAAAACAACGTGGCTCCGTGCCTGCACCTCAGCCAAGAGAGCAATTTCATTCCCCCACTTCGCCGGGTCCGGGGGCGGCCAGCCCCCGGCCGCCGGAGGCGTCTCCATGCACTCCGCTGGCGTCGGCTAAGGAATCCAGGAGCTCTGCCCCTTGGCCCCGGTCAAGAGAAGCAATGTCCCCCCCGAACCGGACGGACAGATCTCCCCGGCCAACCTCTGTCAGCGAAGGCCGTGCCCGTTTGAATGCCACTCAAACAGCGTGACGCGAATGCTCAGGAATCATGGTACAAAAGTGTTCCTGCACTCCCAAACACGACCTTCCGGGACTTTTGCAATGCGGATTTGTAGCGCCAAGATATTGTCCTTTGTAGTGCAATACAAAGTGGCAAAACCTATTACTTTCCATGTCTTAGGTTGAAGGCGCAGACTGCGGACTTTAGCGCCTGGAGCGGTTGGGGCAGCATTCTACGCTGCCGAATTACCCACAGGCGATGCCATCTCTCCAATATCGTCCATCATGCGTTAAGCCCCAGAGACTGCCCACTCCCGTCACTTTCCCTGAACGTGCGGCCGGGGCGGCGAATCATGGGGAGAGCTCATAGACGGCGATTCCGTCTGTCTTCCCGGCCAGAGCACCGACATAGCCTTTTGGGGCAGGGATGTCCCAGAGGTCCAGGTCCGGCGAAGAGACATGCGGGCGCAACACTCGAGCCGGGCTGTCCAGCCCTACGGCGAAGGCGTCGAACCCCAGGCCCAAACCCTGGCCAAGGGCCTTGGCATAGGCCTCTTTGCGCGTCCAGAGGGTAAAAAACGCCCTGGCGCGGTCGGGCTCCGAGCAGGCCAGGTAGGCGCTGCGCTCCTCTGGCGCGAAGAATCTCTCCACCAACGCGTCGGCGTCCGGCAGCACCCGCAGCGGTTCAACGTCAATGCCCACAGGCCCGCTCACACTCACCGCCACAAGAATCCAGTCTCCCGCGTGGCTCAGGTTGAACTCCGATCCGCCTTGGACCAAGCTGGGTTTGCCATGCGCATTGAAGCGATAGGCGATGCGCGCCGGCGTCGTCTTGGTCTGAGCGGCGAGAATGATCCGCAAGGCTGCGTGGGCCAGCACGAAGCGCCTGCGATCGACCTCGCGCACGAAGGCAGCGGCCCGCTTGGCTTCGGCTTGGTCCAACAGGGGAAGGAGATATTCTGGAAGAGGGGACGTAAGCGCGTATTGCAGACTCCACAGGCTCACGTGTCCGGGCGCGCAGGGCGGCAGAGCCTCCGGGCGGGCCAGAAGGTCCCCGAGTCGGAGGTCTGCCACAGGCTAGCCCTTGACCGTTTTCGGCCTTGGCTCGGTCACCAGAATGTGCAGCAGGCCAAAAACCGGCGTCAGCAGGATGGAGCCGAAGAAATATCCCCAGAAGCCCATGCGGCGGTTGGACCCCCATATGCCGATCAACCAACAGATCGCCAGATAGGCAAGAATAAAGATATGCATGGCCTGCTGCCTCCACTTTCCTATTTGATCATGTCCTCAGGGTCGGCCAGAACAAAAGTCCCTTGGGCAGAACGCTTCAGGAAGAGCTTGCGGTTGGTGGCGTCGCCCCTGTGGTCGAAACCGATGGTCCCGTAGAGCCCCTGCCAGTCATCCTGGGAGCGCAGCTTGCTCGCCACCACAGCGGGGTTGACGGTCCTGGCCGCGGCTATGCCCTGGGCCAGAAGCCGGATGGTCTCATAGGCCTCTGTCGAAGCTGCGTCCGGCCTTTGCCCGTAGGTCTTGGTGTAGTCGTCGTAGAAAGGCTTGGCCATGATCGTCGACTCGCGGACCGCCGCCTGGCCCGCGTGGTTGGTCACGATGTAGATGTCAGTTGCCCAGCCATCGGCCAGCTTGAACAGAGCTGTGTCCTCCAGGCCATGCGGGCCGAGTATGGGCTGGTTCATTCCCCGTTCGCGCATGGCGCGAATGAAGCCCGCGGCGCGAGGGAACTCGTCGGCGAGCATCACCGCATCGAAATCCATGGTCGCGATGTCCGACAGCAGGGCAATGAAGTCCGGGTCATTTGTGGGGTAGGAACGCACCGCCATCACACGCGGAAATTCCATCTCCGCGGCGGGTGACGGGGCCGGCACGGCCAGGGTGCTCAGCGCGTCGGCAAACTGCCGCCCCACAGTCTCCCAATACATGGAGCGGGCCTTGAGCACGATGATCCGCTTCAGCCCCAGGTGCTGGCACGCGGCAGCCAGTGCGAACATGGAATCGCGGTCGTTGGAGATGGTCCGCAGGACCCTGGAGAATCCGTGGATGGTCAGAAAAGGGTCGCTCACGGAACTGGCGAGGTAGAGCACGCCCGCATCATCGTAGGCGATGGATGCGGAAATGGCCTGCGGCGCATACGCGTGGCCCACGGCAAACAGGACTTTGGTGTCAAATACCACGGAAGAGTAAGCAGACCTGTCCACTTCCTCCTGGCGCTCCAGGACGGGTTTGAGTTCAAGCTTGCGCCAGATCAGTTGCGCATCGGGGCCCATGACCTGGACGCCGCCTCCTTGGTTGACGTGGCGCACGGCCAACTCGGCCCCATGGAAGAATCCGTCGTCCCGCGCGGGCCATACGGCGGCGATGACGATCGGGCCCTCTTGCGCCATGAGGGTTTCCTGGCGGTGCCGGGCCGCGCCGGAATACTCAGACGAGGCGCCCCAAAAATAGTAGCCCAGGGCGATGGCCACAAACCCAGCCAGCCACCAGTACGGCCAGCGCGTCAGCGGCCGGCCGCGCATCCAGGCGTGGATGGCGTTGAGGCCGAGCACCAGGCACAGCAACGAGAAGACGCCATAGGCGAGGTAGATGAACTTCAGCACGGGGCGCCGCTCCGGGGTTCAGATGTCGGCGTCGGCAGGATCATTTGTCGCCGCCCAGGATGACCGGAAGCTCGCTCTTGTTGTTGCCCACGATGACGACCTTGGCGTTGTTGGAGGTGGACAGGGCCTTGGTGGCCTGCACGCCCTCCCAGCGCAGCACCTTGTCGGAGAGGCTTTTGTTCACGATGTCGTTGTAGCTGGCGAGTCCGCCTGCCTCAATGGTCTTGCGCTGCGCCTCCTGCTTCGCCGCCTGGATGCGGAAGACGAAGGAGTCGGCGAGGTGCTTCTGCTGGATCTTGGTTTCAATGGCCTCCCGCACCAGGGCGGGCAGGGTTATGCTGCGGATGATGACGTCGTTGATGGCTATATAGTTGTTGGCCACCTGCTCCACGGACTCGCTCACCACGCGGGTCACGATGTCGAGGCGGGAGGAGTAGAGGTCCTCGGCGGTGAGCTTGCCGATGGCTGTGCGCAACGCGGAGTCCACCTCGGGGATGACGATCTTCTCCACGTACTCCGGCCCGACCTTCTTGTGCAGAACGCCCAGGAGCGCATACTCCGGGTAGAAGCGGATGGACACGGAAAGCGACGCGGTGAGGCCCTCCTTGGTCAGCACCGCTATCTCGCGGGGACGCTCCTGCACGCGCACGTCGTAGATGTACATTTTGTCCCAGGGGCAGATGACATGCAGGCCCTCGCCATAGACTTTGTCCACCTCTGTGCCGCCGAAGAAGCGGTACCACATCACCCCGGCCTCGCCCGCACCCACGTTGACGAAGATTTCCGGTATGAAATAGATGAACAAGAGCAAGGTCAGCAGAAAGCCGACAATGACCTGAGGGTAGCGCAAGATTTTCTTCTTGCCTGGATTGGGGAGGGTGGCCTCGGTGGCTTCCTGCGCCATGCGCATACCTCATCATTCGCGGGCAGGCCCGCGCGTTATGCCGCCCCGGCGCAAAGGCCGTCAGGCGTCTCTGTTGACGTCGGTCCGCTTCAGGCCGTGGTCGTGGCCTCGGCCGTGGGCTCGGTCGTCGCCGATTTCCTGCCAAAGGTGGAGCACCACTTCTTGCCCTTCTCGTACTGGTCCTTGAAGCTGGCCTTGGCCTTGTCCAGGTCGAGGTCCAGCATGCTGCCGCCCCGGTCGAAATGCTGGGCGAACACGTGGCCGATGGCGTAGGTGGTGGCCCCCGCCAGGATGGAGCGGCTGCCCGCGCCCAAGGTCCAGCCCACCACGGGGATGCTGCGCAGAAGCATGGACAGGGGATACGCCGCATAGGCGGAGACAACGCCGCCGGTGACGGAGGCGATGAGCTTCTTGCCCATTTCAGAGGAGTAGCTGATCCCGTAGATGTCGGCGATCTTGTTCAACAGGTGCAGCTGCAGTCCGGCAACGCCCAGCAGGTCCACCAGGGGGATGGGCACGACGCCGACGCCCATTGCTCCCAGGACATGATTGTCGATGGTTTTGCTGACCTTGAGGGCCTTGATGGTGCGCTGCTCAGTGGGCTCGGGGTCGATGACCTCGCCCTCCAGCGTGGCGCTGGCGCCCGGAGCTTCCTGGGTCTCTTCGGCCTTCTGGTTCTGGGGGTCATCCTTTGTCGCGTTCATGGGGCTGTCCTCCGTGGCTGCGGGTTGTGATCCATTTCCGGTCAGCTTCCGGCCATTTTGCCGTACTCCAGGCGGATCAAGCGGTCCGCCCTATCCCAATACAATTCATCGTGCGTTACGGCCAGCACGGTCTTGCCGCGCCGCTTGAGTTCCGGCAGCACTTGCTCGTAGAAGTGCCTGCGGAAGTGGCTGTCCTGGTCCGCCGCCCATTCGTCAAAGACATAGAGCGACTTGTCCTCGATGAGGGCCACGATCATCGCCAAACGTTTGCGCTGGCCGGTGGACAGGTTCAGGGTCGAGAACCTGCCCTCGGCGTAGGTGACCTTACCCGTCAGGCGCATGTCGTTGATGAGCGCGTTCACCGCTTCCGCGTCCACGTGGTCGTAGCCGTAGAAGCGGCCAAAAAGGTGGAAATCGCTCATAATTACCGCGCAGGCCTCTCGCAGGGCCACAATGTTCTGCGGCCCCACGGATGTGCCGTCCACCTCCAGGGCGCCACCCTCCGGCGCGTACATGCCGGTGAGCAACTTCACCAGGGTGGACTTGCCGCTGCCGTTGCCACCCACAAGAAACACCGTCTCGCCCCGCTTCAGGTCAAGGTCCACCGGACCGAAACGAAAAGGCGTCTCGCCTTCCGCCGCATCATAGCTGAAGCTCAGGCCACGAGCGCTGATGGTCTGGAAGTCCGCGAAGCGCTGGCGCAGCTCTTCGCCCACCGGGGCCACGTCCTCGTGCGCGGCATCGAGCACGGCTTCGATCTTGTTCAGGCTCGCCAGTGAGGCGTTGGAGCTGGCGAATACCGGGAGCACCTCCAGAAAGCCGGACATGTACCCGACGATGAACAGCACCACCGCAGTGATCTCCAGCACGCGGAAGGTGTAGGTGGAGCTGAAGCGCGGCACGACAAAAACCACCACTCCCAGGGTGATGAAGAACGTGGCCTGGGCGACGGCCCGGCCCTGCACCATCTTGCGCGCCGCATGCACGCCGAGGTCGCTGGTCTCGTTCACCAGTTCCTCGTAGTCGTGGGACAGGGCCTCGCGCTTGGCCCGGTTAATCTTGATCTCCTTGAAGCCCTGAAACAGGCTGGTGAGGTATTCGGATTGCAGCCCTTCGCGCTGGACGACCTCGGTCTGGCTGGCTCTCCCGAACTGATTGCGCAGATGCCGGGCCAGGCCCAGAGCCGCGCCGCCCGTCAAAACCACCAAAAATGCCGGGATGGAGAGCCACAAGAGGTACAGCATGCAGAAGAAGAGCATGATCAGCGATTGCAGGCCATAGGCCAGATGGTTGGAGGCCTGGAGAATGCTGCTGAAAATGCGGGTCGTTTTAGCGATCATCTCGCCCTGGCTCATGGCCTCGATGCGGGCCACGCGAGCCTCGGAAATCTTGCGGAACAAACGCAGGCGCTGTTCCGAAACCGTCTGCTCGATGAGCTGCTTGCCTTGCAACTCGGCAAAGGATTTGCTGGTCAGGAACAGGGCCAGCCCCACAAGAAACATGATGAATTCACGGGTGGCAGTGCTTCTGGAAGAAACCGCGGCCGCGCCAGCGTTGATGAGCGCCACCAGCCCGGCGTTGGCCGCGCCGGAGATGAGCGTCAGGATCAAAATCTGGCGCATCGGCCTTGGCGACCGGGCATACAGCAGGCGAAGCAGTTCCATGCGCCTAGCCCTGGTTCGCTTCGGCCCTGGTTGGGCTCCAAAAGGTTCCGGCGGCCAAGCGCGCATCCACCTCGGCCAAAAGCGCCGCGTCGATCATTGAAAGCTCGTCCACCAAGCGGGGCAAGCCTTCTGTTTCCATGATGCGCCGCTGGTGGCACTGCGGGTCGGCGGAGGGGGTGCCGATGAACCCCGCACGGATGTTCCGCGCCTCGACCCCGGCGCTGAACACGTCGTCCAGGAACAGGGCGCGGCTGGGGTCCGCCGGGCAGAATTCGTCGACGATGTGGCGGACGCCCGGGCGGATGTCGTTGGTGCACACGTAGCGCTCGAACACCCCGGCCAGCGGGCCCAGTTCGCTGCGCATATGGTCCTCCTCCATGCCTCCGTAGCAGACCAGCCTGACATCCAAGCCGGCAAGGCGCTTCAGCAGGGCCTCGGCCCCGGGCTGCAGGCGCACCGGGTGTTCCTTCACGTGCTCACTTCGGAAGCGGAAAAAATTCTGCACCATGTCCGCCAGGGGTTTTTCAGCCCCCTCTGGCCCAAAGAGGTCTCCGTAGTTGTCCCGGATGTAGGCCGCGGCTTTCTCGCGCGGCTGGGAAAAGGTGTTGCGCTCAAACGCCTCGGTGTACTCCCATCCGTAATGGGAGCACACACGGCGCAGCACGGGAGAAAACGTGTCCGTGAGCAACGTCCCGTCCAGGTCTAAGGCCATCAGCGTTACATGGCGCACAGCAACATCCTTTTTCAGACCATTATTCATCCCACAGTATTCGTCCAATGTCCAGTTTACCGCCAAGCTTGGTGCACCGCGCTGGAAACGGCCAGGGCGCTGGCCGAGAAGGTCCCGGCCTCGCTGCCGCTGACCAGGACGCGTCCGGCCGTGCGCACATGCTGCGTGGCGCCGACAGCCAAGACCTCCAGGTCGTCGAGCACCAGCTCCGTCGCCTCGGTGCGCTGCAAGGGCCGCGTCAGCCGCACCTCGATGCCCCGCAACAGCCCGGTGACCCCCGGCGTGGGCATTGCGGCCACGCCGCCGGCAATATCCATGGCGGGCCCAGCCCGCAGGGTCTGGCGCGCGGCTTCGGCCAGGACCACAGCATCCACGCAGTTGCCGGGGAAATCCGCGGCCCAGGTGCACATGGCCGGCAATAGCAAGGCGAAACGCAGCCGTCCGTTGCTGTCCCGGCGCGGAGACGAGAGCAGCACGTTTTCCGGTCGCGCCTTGTTCACGGCTTCACACGCCAGGGGCTTCGGATTGGCCGTGTGCAGGGAGGTCACCACCGCGCAGGGCGCAAGCGGCTCCAGCCGGAGGGAAGCCGTGGCCACAGCGTGCCCCTCCTGCTCCACGTGGGCCAGGAACAGGGAGGGGGTTTCCTGTGGGGCCTCGCAGCGGGCCTCCACGCGTGCCGCCGGCTCCAGGGCGCACATGCCGGGGAAGGCCAGGGTCAGCTCGGACAGGAACAGCGGCGTCTCCGGGGGCAGGCCGCGTCCGGCCAGGAAGGCCGCTTTGGCCGTGGCGGCCATGGCCTCGGCCAGGTGCAGCCCCGAAACGTGGTCCAGGGCATGGTCGAAGAAGAAGGGGTGGCCCTGGTTCACCAGCAGGCGCGCCTCCGCCGCCAGGGGCGTGCGCGAGAGCAGGCGCGGGTCCTGCATCGCCTGGTTGGCCGGGTCCGACTTCCAGGCCAGGGCCAAGGCCTGGGGCCCTGCCTGGGCCGGGCCGGAGCCGCCGGTGGCCGCCCGCAGCATGTCCGCCAGGGTTCCCGCCCCCAGCAGCGCGTCACCGATGGTGTCAAGGTCCAGGCCGGGGATCAGGGTCTTGAGGCGCGAGGCCAAACGCATGGCGGCGATGGAGTCGAGCCCGAGCTCGCGCAGCCCGGTGTCCAGGTCCACCTCCTCCGCGGGCATGCCGCAGAGCTCGGCGGCGAAACACCGCAGCGCCTCGGCCGGGTCCTGCGCGCCAGCCTGGGCGCTGGTATTGGCCCTGGCATTGGCGGCAGGCTCATCGCTTTGCCGGGTGGACGGATCGGGAGTCCCGGCGGCTGGTCTTTCCGTGGGCTCGCTTGCGAGGTTCTGCGGCGCGGGACTCTCCACCCAGAACCGTTCCAGGGCGAAGCGCAACGGCGGCAGGTGCGTGCGTTGCATGCCGACCGCCAGGTCCAGACCTGTTTGCTCTAAACCGGCTAAGCCCGCCCAGTCCACGCCTTGGCCCTGGACAAAGGCCAGGGCGGCCTCCTCCAGGGAGCCGACCGCCACAACCTCCACAGGCGCGGCGCGCTGAACGCGGCCCCTGCGGACTCCCGGCGTCTGCTCTCCGGACAGTGCTCGGCGCAGCATGTCCGCCGCGTGCCGGTGGTCCTTGGCCACAAAGGCCAGGCGTTCGGCGTGGGCGTCCCGGCCGGTTTGCAGCGTCCAGGCCATGGAGGCGAACAAACCCTCGGCCCAGGCCTCCGGCTTCTGCCGGGCCAGCCATGACAGCAGGTCGTGGCACACCGCGTCCAGACGCATGCGGTCAGGGGCGGAGAGCACGATGGTCTGGGCGGCGTCCGGTCCGGCCTGGAACGAGTTCCGGGGGGCCCTGGCCCGCTGATAGTCTTCCAGCACGATGTGGGCGTTGACCCCGCCGAAGCCGAAGGAGCTGACCCCGGCACGCAATGGCGCGGCCTGCCCCCGGCTGTCCGTGGCGGAAGTCCATGGGGCGGTGTGGTCCAACAGGTAGAACGGACCGCCAGCGAGCCGGATGAGCGGATTGGGGCTGCCCGCGTGCAGGTTGCCGATGAGCGTGCGGTGGCGCATTTGCAGCAGGGTCTTGATGACCGAGGCCACGCCCGAGGCCAGCTCCAGATGTCCGATGTGCGTCTTGAGGCTGGCGATGGCGATGCGCCCTGCTTCCGGCGTTGCACCAAAGCGCTGGAAGAGTATCTCGAAGGCCATCCGCAGGCCCTCGATCTCCGCCGGATCGCCCAGGCGCGTGCCGGTGCCGTGGGCCTCGATAAACCCAACGGTGCGCGGGTCGATGCCGGCCCTGGCGTGGACCTCGGCAATAAGCGCCGCCTGGGCCTTGGCATTGGGAGCGGTAAGGGAGTGCGCGCGGCCTCCGTGGTTGACGCCCGTGGCCAGGATCAGCCCGTGGATGGGGTCGCCGTCGGCCTCGGCCCGCGACAGGGGCTTGAGCACGAGCAGGCCTGCGCCCTCGCCGCGCACATATCCGTCGGCCTGGCTGGAAAAGGCGCGGCAGCGTCCGGTGCGGCTCAAGAGACCTGCCTGGGAAAGGGAGATGTGCCCCTGCGCCGTGGGAATGACATTAAGCCCGCCAGCCAGGGCCAGGCCGCATTCTCCGCCTTGCAATGCGCGCACTGCGCGGTGCAGCGCCACCAGGGAGCTGGAGCAGGCGGTTTCAACCGGTTCGCTGGGGCCATGCAGGCCCAGGAAATGGCTCACCCGATTGGGCCCAAGCGACCCGACCCCGCCGGTGGCGGACAGGGCGTCGAGCGGCATGCCCGCAGCCCGCAGCCGCTGGTCGTAGCCGCTGGTGGCGGTGCCGATGAACAGCCCCGTATCGCTGTCGTTGAGGGCGTGCGGCGCGATTCCCGCGTCCTCCAGAGCGCGCACGGAATGGAGCATGGTGAGGCGCTGGCCGGGGTCCATGCACAGGGCCTCCCGGCGCGAAAGTCCAAAGAACTCCGGGTCGAAACGATCGATGTCGTCCATGAACCCGCCCCAGATGATGTCCGTGCGGCCGGGCTCCAGGCTCGGGTCGCCGTGGATGGCGCGCCAGTCCCAGCGGTCGGGCGGGATCTCGCCGATGCAGTCGCGCCCGGCCAACAGGTTGGACCAAAACGCGTCCAGATCCGGGGCTTGGGGGAAGGCTCCGCTCATGCCGATGATGGCCACGGGCTCCCCGGGCTGTGCTTCGTGCCGAGCCTCGTGCCGGACGGGCCGAAGTGCGGGTTGATGCGCTGGAATGGCGGCCTGGGGCCGGGCCATGGCGAAGGTCAGAAAACCCCGCGCCGCGGCCAACAGCGTCCCGTCCGGGGCGCACAGGCTGATGTCCGTGCGCGCGGGCCCCTTGGCGGCCAGGACGAAGACATGGTCCGGCAGCAGGCCAAACACTTCCAGCCCGGCGAGTTCGAAGGGCACCTCGGCGGGCACCACGCCGAAGTCGCCGTCGGCCTGGAGCAGCAGGCCCAGAGTTGCCTGGAAGGCCGCGTCCATGAGCCCTGGATCGAGTCGCCAGGAGCCGGACGCGGCCCCTGCCGGGCGGGACAGCTCACCCAGAAGTTCCGTTCCGTCGAGTTGGACGCGGACAAGCCCCTGGTGGGAGGGACCGTAATCCAGGCCGAGGGTGGAGAGTACCTCGCGGCAGCGCGCGCCGTCCGCCCGGAGCCCGCCCGTGCGCTGCAACGCCGCCGCAAGCCCGGTCCGAGGCTGCTGCTGCGGTGCGCCGGGGAGGGAGAGGCCACGCGCATGCACCGTGCGCTTTGTCACGCCGCCGCGTCCGTCATGGCTGGCCGCCTCGAAGGCCAGCACCCCGCCGGGCCGTTGCTCCAGCGAAAACACGAGTTCTCTGGCATCTGCGTCCACACGGAAGGGGCTTTCCCAACGCACCTCGGCCAGGCGTGCCCCGTGGGCCGGGTCGCAGGCTGCGGCGGCCTTCAGGGCCAGATCCAGATACGCCGCGCCGGGCAGCACCGGAACCCCGCCAATGCGATGGTCGCGCAGGAAGGGGTCGTCGCCCGTCAGCCGGATGCGCCAAGTGTGCGCGTCTTCTCGCGGCATGGGCGCGGCGGGTGCGGGTGAGGACGAGGTCTCCACGGATGCCTGGACCGGCGCGAAGTCTGGGTTGGTGGCAAAATGCGCGGCCAGGGCATCGATGCTCTGGTGCACGAAGAACAACGACGGAGTCACGGGCGCTCCGAGCTTGTCCTCTATATTCTTGGCCAACTGCGTGAAGGTGATGGAGTCGAAGCCGTACTCGCCCAGGGGGCTGTCCGTGGCCACATCCGCCGGGGACACCCGCAGGATGCCTGCCACCATTTCGGAGAGCCGGCTGGCGAGGCCTGCGGCGTGTTGGTCCGCAGGTCGCGCTGGCTGCGCGGTTTCGAGCCTGGCCGCTGCGGGCGCGCGCTCCGGGGCAACCTGTTTGGCTGCGGTCGGTTGCGGGGTCTGGACCACTCCGCCGAGCAGTTTGCGGCGCAGAACCGCGACGTCGCCATAGGCCACCAGCATCTGGTCATGATCCGAGGCCAGGGCCAGGGCGAAGGCGCGCATGCCCTCGGCTGCGGGGAGCGTGGCAAGGCCGTAGGACCGGCGTATCTGGGCCTGGGTCTTCTCGTCCAGGGTCATGCCCCCGCCCGCCCACAGCGGCCAGTCCAAGGACACTGTCCGGCCGCGCCGCAAACCTTGCGCCACAAGCCCGTTGCGCCAGGCAGCGAACCCGTCGAGCCAGCCGTTGGCCAGGGCGTAGTCCGCCTGACCGGCATTGCCCTTCACTCCGGCCAGGGAGGCGAAGCAGGCGAAAAAGTCGAGGTCGAGGTTGCGCGTGGCCTCGTCCAGCACCGCCGCGCCAAGGACCTTGGGCGCCAGCACGGCGTCCAAGGCCGCCGGGCTCTTGGTCAGCAGCAGCCCGTCGCGCAGCACTCCTGCCCCGTGCAGCACCCCGTCCAGGCGGCCATGCCGCTCAAGAATTCCGGCCACCAGTGCGGTCCCGGCCTCGATGTCGGAGACGTCCACGGCGTGGTACTCCGCCCGTAAGCCCAAGGCGCGCAGCGTCTCCAGGGTGGCGCGGCGCTTGTCGTCCAGTGGCGAGCGGCCTGCCAGCACCACGGCGGAGTCCCGCGTTTTCGCGGCGATCTCCTGGGCGAAGAGCAAGCCAAGGCCCCCTGCCCCGCCGGTGAGAAGATATACGCCGCCATCCGTCCATGGCCTCGGCGACTCGTCGCCCTTCCGCGACATGGACGGCCCGGTGGCGGCCTCAGCCAAGCCCCGCACCTGTAGCAGGCCGCCCCGGTGGAGGAAGAGTGTTTCCTTAGGGGTGGCGGCGGCGGCATCAAGCAGCGCCGCCATGCGAGCGGCGGGAACCGTTTCTTGGAAAAACACCGTCTGCGTCTGGAGCAGTGGGGATTCCTGGGCTGCGGTGCCCGCCAGACCGTTCAGAGCCAAGGCCGCTGGGAGGCTTTCGGCCACGGCGAACTGCACGGTGAGCGGCGCGCGCGACTTGCCTCTCGCAAGCCCTTGCGCAAGGTCCTTAAGTGTGGCGAGGGCGGCTTGAGCTGCGCGTTGCAGCGCCTGGGCATTGGCGACTGCATTGGCGCCGTCCAGGGGGTCGGCCCCCAGTTCGCGGACATCGGTGTGTCTGTCTCCCTGTGATCCCGGCTGCAACCCCATCTGTGCGTTGAAGGTCTGGGCCAGCTCTTCAGCCGCGCCCGGCCGCAGGCCCAAGGTCAGGACCACGCGCCGCGAGGTCGGCCGCATTCCCTTCTGGGCCGGAGCATCCAGCCACAGCGGAGCCATGCAGAACAGGGCGTCGTGTTCGCCCACGCCTTGCAGCCCTGTGCCGGGCAAGGCCTGGGGCGCCCAGTAGGACTTGCGTTCGAAAGGATAGCCCGGCAGAGCAACGCGGCGTCGGGGCAGACCAGAATGCAGGGCCTTCCAGTCCACGGCCCGCCCCTCCACAAAGGCTGTCACAGCCGCCTCGGCCGAAGCCGGCACCACGGACGCGCCACGGGCTCCGCTGCCGCGCACCAAGCCACGGGTGACGGAAACAGCGTGGGGTCGGCCTTCGGCCAGGGCGGCGAGCACGTCGCGGGCTTCGTCCAGGCTTGCGGCCACGAAGCCCAGGCGTTCGGCCATGGCCTCCCGGCCCATTTGCAGGGTGAAGGCGATGTCCGCCAGCGGTTCTGCCTGTCCCGCCCCGGCCATGCGGTCCAGGGCGCGGCGCAGGTCGCTCACGCGCGCAGCCAGGGCCGTGGCCGTGCGGGCGGAGAGCACCAGCGCCTGCGGTCCGGCGTTTTGGTCTTCGTGCCGGGGCGGCTCGATGCGCTCCTCCAGCACAAGATGGGCATTGGCCCCGCCCGCGCCGTAGCTGCTGATGCCCGCCCGGCGTGGCAATTCCCTGCCGTTCTGCGTGAGCCGTGGCCAGGAGCCGAGGGTCTTCTGCACCACAAAGGGCGTGGCGGCGAAATCGATGTGCCGGTTGGGCGGGTCGGCGTGGAGCGTTGGCGCAAGCTCGCCGTGCTTCATCTGCAACAGCACCTTGGTCACGCTGGCGATGCCTGCCGCGCTTTCACAGTGGCCGATGGCCGACTTGGCCGAGCCGATGGGCAAGGGCGCGCGACGCGGATTTTTGCCATAGGCCCGCATCAACCCCGCGATCTCGATGGGGTCGCCCAGGCTCGTGCCCGTGCCGTGGGTCTCCACATAGCTCACAGTGTCCGGGTCCAGGCCGGAACGCGACAGCGCAGAGACGATGACCCTGGCCTGGGCCGAGGGGTCGGGCACGGTGTAGCCGTTGGTATGGCCGCCGTGGTTCACGGCGGAGCCGCGCAGAACGGCCAGGATGCGGTCGCCGTCGCGCAGGGCGGCGTCCAGGGGGCGCAGCACCACCACGCCCACGCCCTCCGAGGGTACATATCCGTCGGCACCGTCCCCGAAGGCCGCGCAACGTCCTGCGGCGGACTCGAAGGAGCCGTGCCCGAGTATGCGGTACTTGTTGGGGTGCAGCGACAGGTTTACCCCACCGGCCAGGGCGGCGCGGCATTCGCCCAGGCGCAGCGACTGGCAGGCCAGGTGGATGGCCATGTGCGAGGAGGAGCACATGGTGTCCACCCCCAGGCTGGGCCCCCGAAAGTCGAAGGAGTATGACACACGGTTAGCCACGGAGGCCGGGGAGCCGGACAAGGCCAAGGGCCTGCCGCGCATTGTCTCCTCCACGCCGTGCAGCGGATAGTCCTCGTACATCACGCCCACGAACACGCCCACCTCGCGGCCGGGCCGTCCGTCCTCGGCCGGGTCCAGGCTGTCGCGGTGGTGCCCGGCGTTCTCCATGGCATGGTAGGCGCACTCCAGGAACAGACGTTCCTGCGGGTCGGTGGTCTCGGCCACGGAGGGCAGGATGCTGAAAAACGCGGCGTCGAAGAGGTCCACTCCGTCCAGGAATCCGCCCCGTCGGCAGCGCGTGGAGCCGGGGGCGGCGCGGTCGGGGTCGTAGAGCATCCCGTGATCCCAGCGGTCCGTTGGGACATCGCTGAGGCAGTCGCGGCCTTGGCGCAGATTATCCCAGTATTCGTCGATGTCCTTGGCCATGGGGTAGCGTCCGGCCACGCCGACGATGGCGATGTCCATGTCCTCATGGCGTCCGGTGGAGGACCGCGGCGCGGGGGCGGCGGATGCCACAGGCCTCGGCGCGGAAGCGGCCTGGTCAATGATGGTCTCGGTGCCGGAGCTGGACGGGTGCAGAACCGCGAGGTGCGCGGCCAGATCGCCCAGGGTGCGGTGCTCGTAGAATACGGTGAGGGGGACCGGTCCCAGGCGTTCTTCCAGTTCGCGCAGCACCTGAAGCACGCGCACGGAGTCAAGGCCATATTCCTCAAGGGGGTGGTCGCTCTCGATGTCCTGGGCCTCTAACCCCAGGTGGCGGCAGAGCAGATCTTCGAGCAGGGCCAGCATGGCCGAGCCGGCATCTGTGGCGGCATCTGTCGCGGCACCTGTGGCGGCATCTGTGGCGGCGGGGACAGCGACAGGGACGGGCTGGGGTTCCGGCGCGGCAGGGCTGGGCGCGAGGCCGCTGGTGGCCGCAGGCGCAAGAGCAGTCTCAACGGGTTGCAGCCAGTAGCGCTTCCCGGCAAAGGGGTACGTCGGGGCATGAGTCCTGCGCGGGCGGAATCCGGGGGTCAGCAAGAGCCAGTCCAGGGTGGCGCCGCGCGTCCACAACGCCCCCAACCGCCGCAATTCGCCGCGCCGGGCCAAAGCCGCCGTCATGGACGCAAAGTCATGGTCCGCCGAGAGGTCGTCCAGGCCGCCTTCCGCATTGCCGGTCACAGCCTCGGCGCTGTTTCCTGCAAGGGCGAAGGCCTCAAGCATCGCGGCCGCCTCCAACGCATTGGAAGCCGCCAAGGCCAAACGGTGTTCCATGGCCTCCCGACCGTCTTGCAGGGTCCAGGCCAAATCGGCCAGGGCCGCCGCGTCGAGCGGGCGGGCGCGCAAACGCTCCGCCAGACGCCCGGCCATAATCCGAAGCCGCTCTGGCGTCCGCGCGGAAAGGACCAGCAGCACTTCGGCGGGGGGTGTGTTGCGCCCCTCTGCCGTCTGCTGGGCGAATTCGCGCACCAGAACATGCGCCCCGGCGCCTCCGGCCCCGAAGGAGCTGACCCCGGCCAGACGCGGGCCGCTTTCGGGCCTGGGCCAGGGCGTGGGTTGACCTGGCACGAAGAAAGGGCTGGCCGCGAAATCGATGTGCGGGTTGGTCTCGCTGCAATGCAGGCTGGGTGCAATGACTCCGTGGGCCAGTTGCAGCAGGACCTTGGCCAGACCGACTGCCCCGGCGGCGCTCTCGCAATGTCCGATGTTGGACTTCACCGAGCCTAGGGCGCAGCCCGATCCCATGCTCCCCTGCCCGAAGGCGCGCGTCAGGGCCTCCACCTCGATGGGGTCGCCAAGCTCCGTGCCGGTGCCGTGGGCCTCGATGCAGCCGATGCAGCCGATGTCCGAGGGCGCTATTCCGGCGTCCCGCCAGGCGTCGCGCACCAGGGCGGCCTGTGCCGAGGGGCTCGGAGCGGTATAGCTGGAGGTGCGCCCGCCAGCGTTCAGGGCCGTGCCCGCGATGACACCGTAAATGGCGTCGCCGTCGGCTTCGGCGTCGTCCAGGGGGCGCAGCACCAGGGCCGCCACGGCCTCGCCCACGGCTATGCCGTCGGCCCCGGCGCCAAAGGACCGGCACGGGCCGCCAGGAGAGAGGATGGACAGCTCCGAAAGCGCGGCCATGTGCCTGGGATGCGCGATGACGTTGACCCCGCCGGCCAGGGCCATGTCGCACTCGCCGCCACGCAGGGACTGCACGGCCAGATGGATGGCCGTGAGCGACGAGGAGCAGGCCGTGTCCACCGCCAGACTGGGGCCTTTCAGGTCGAGCAGGTAGGAGACGCGGTTGGCTATGGACCAGAAGGCCGCGCCGGTGGGATAGTGGGCGTTCATGGCCCCGGCGAACACGCCCACCTTGTGCCGGGCTCCCACAGTGGAGGGCGCGAATCCGGCATCCTCAAGGGCCTTGTAGCATTCTTCCAGAAACAGCCGTTCCTGCGGGTCCATGCGCAAGGCTTCGGCTGGCGAGATGTGGAAGAACAAGGGCTCGAAACAGTCCACCTTGTCCATGAACCCGCCGACCTGGGAGCAGATGCGCCCGGCCAAGCCCGGCCTGGGGTCGTAGTGCGCTCGCCAGTCGAAACGCTCGGCCGGAATCTCGCGGATGCTGTCGCGCCCGGCCAGCAGGTTGGCCCAGAAGGTCTGGGCGTCCGGCGCGTCCGGCGCGCGCAGCGACAGCCCGACGATGGCGATGTCGCGACCGTGGGCCGTTCTTGCCGGTCGGACGGGCGGGCGTGGCTCGGGCAAGGGCTGCGGTGCGTGGGGGGCAGGCTGCGCCGTTTGCTCCGGCTGCTGTGCGCCCAGGGCCTGGGCCAGGGCCTCGGGCCAGTGCTGGCGGACATGTCGGGTCAGGGCGTCCACAGTGTTGGCCTCGAACAGCAGTGTGGAGGACACCTCCGGGAAATGCCGACGCAGGAGGCTCGTGATCCGAAGGACGAGAATGGAGTCCACGCCATAGCGTTCCAGGGGCGCGCCAAAGGCTATGTCCGCCTCGGGAACTTGGATGGCCTGGGCCACCAGATTTCGCAGGAAGCGGCGGGCGGTGTCCATGGGAATCTCCATTGGGCCCGTGTGGGGCGGAAGCGTCCGGGCGTGCGGGCCGGATGACAGAGGGGACGATGGTCCTAATGGCGTGGAGAGCGACGCCGCGGGCGATGCGGCAGCCGCCGCAAGGGGCACGGGCTGCCGCTTGACCTCCTGAAGCGCCAGGCCGTCGCTGTCGGCCAGGATGATCTGCTGGCCCAGCCCGTGGGCTGGGGAGGCAGGAAAAGTGACGCCCGTGAAGCCTTCGTCGGCAAGCACCCGCGCCCAGGTCTCCGGGGCCAGGGCCGGGGTGCCCGGCAGGCGCAGGGCCGGGTCGGAATACAACCACCAGCCCTCCAGCAGTCCGAAGGTCACGTGGCTGAAGAGCACGTTGGCCGAAAGCTCGTTGAGCATGAGCAGCCCGCCGCCCTTGAGCACGGCCTTGACGTTGCGCAGGCTCTGGCGGATGTCGCGCGTGGCGTGCAGCACGTTGGTGGCGATGACCATGTCGTACCCGCCGGGTTCGATGTCCTGGCCTTGCAGCGGGCGCGACACGTCGAACAGGCGCGGGGTCAAATACGCCGCCCCGGGCTGGAGTTCCCGCTGCGCTTGCAGCAAGAAGGCCTTGGACAGATCGGTGAAGGCGTATTCGGCCATGGACGCGGCATAGGGCGAAAGCCGGGACAGAATCCGGCGGGTGGTGCCGCCGGTGCCCGCGCCCACTTCAAGCAGGCGCAGCCGCGCGCCGGGGTCCAGGCGCAGGCGCTCGTTAACCGCCGCAACCAGGGCGTCGCAGAGCCGGTCGTTGAAGTGGTCGGCCACGGCGTTGTCGCTGTAAACCCCCTGAACCAGCCTCAGGGAGGCGCCGGGAAAGATGATCTCCGTGGTCTTGCGCTTGCCCGCCAAAATGTCCGGCAGGGCCATAAGCGTGGCCTCGGCCAGCCTGATGTGGTGGCGGCGGTGCGGATCTTCCCGCCAGGGCTTAAGGGCCCGGTCCCAATCCGCTGCGGCCCGCTGCGGGCCCGGCGCCTCGGCCACGGGCCGCCAGCGTCCGTCCTTCATACGCTCCACCAGCCCAAGCCGGGCCAGCGCATGCAGGGATTCTTCAAGCCAGCGCTCAAGATAAGCCGGGATGCGCGCGGCCATGGAGGCAAGGTCCAGCGGCGCGCCCGCGAATATTCCTGCGTCTTGAAGTTGGGCGTACAGGAACCGGCCCATGTCCGCGTCCAGATCGCTCATCTGGCCGCCCACCAGGAGGGCCAGCCGGCAGGAGGGCTCCTCCTGCGGACCGACGCCCTGCGCCGCCGTTGCGGCCATGGGCGGCAGCGCCGGTTCGTGCGCCAAAACCTCCACATCTCCGCGCAGGCCCGTCACGCCGGATTCTCCTGCCCCGGGAGCAAGGGCCGCGCAGGCCATGCTCTCCAGCCTTCCCGTGAGCAGGGTGTCCAGGGCGGCCACGCCTTGCGCATGATCGATGCCAGCCAGCCCCAGCCGGGCCATGCGCTCCCGGTGCTCCTGGGTAGCCACCGCGCCCACCTCGGCCCAGTAGCCCCAGTGCATGACGGCCGTCCGGGCCCCCTTGGCGTGGCGCAGGTTGTGCGCCAGGGCGTCGCCGAGGGTGCACCCGGCGGCGTATGCCCCCTGCCCAGGCATGCGGGCGAAGGATTGCAGGGACGAAAAAATCAGCACAAAGTCCAGCGCGGCGAGGTCGAAAACCTGTCCAAGAAGCAGCGCCACGTCGGCCTTGGCGCGCAGCGAAGCGTCCAGGGCTTCGTCCGTCAGCCGGGCCACGGTCATATCGCGCAGATCGATGGCCGCGAGGACGATGCCGTCCAGCCTGCCGAACCGCTCCTGCACGGCCTCGCGCACCCGGCCCAGGGCGGCGCGGTCGCTGGCGTCGGCCTGGATATACACCGGGCGCGGTCCCAAGGCCGCCAGAGTCTCAATGTGCGCCTCGATGGAGGCATTGAAAGACCGCCGCCCGAGCCAGACCACCTGCGCCCTGCGGCGGCGCAACATGGCCTCGGACCAGACGCGGCCCAGGCCCCCTGCCCCGCCCACAACGAGATAGACCCCGCCCTCGCGGCCGGCCAAGGGAGGCGGTTGGGACTGCCGGGCCAGGCGCGCCAGCGTGTGGCGGTGCCAGAACCCGTGGCGGTGCGCAAAGCTCGCTCCGCCTGTGTCGCCGGGCAGGCCGGGGACCTCGGCCAGCGCGGACGGAGGCCAGGGCGAATCCGCCGAAAAGTCCGCCAGACGCACGGACCAGTGCGGATACTCCTTGGCGAGGCTGCCCAGCAGGCCGTGCAGGGCGGCGCCCTCCACCCGGCAGGACTCGCTCTGATCGACGCAGAGGGCTCCGGCTGTGAGCACGGTCCAGTCCAGCGGTTGGCCCTCCCAGCCCAGGGCAGTCAGGGCGCGCACAACGCGGGCCACGATGCGGGGCCAGGCCTTGGCCTGACGGAGCTGCTCGGCATCATCCTGGTCGGCTGCAGCGGCGTGGACGTGATCATCCGGTGCGGCTGTCACGGCGCGGGCGTCCAGCACCATGTGCCTTGGCGCTCCGGCAGCGGCCAGCCGTTCGACCACCGACTCCTGCAACTCCTCCGCATCAACGGGAAAAACCCGCATCTCCGACCAAATGTGCCGCAGACCTTCCAGCCGGGCGGAATCCGGCGCTGCCAGGGCCAGGACCAGCGCGGCTCCGGAAAGCCGTTGCGGCACGAGGGCGTCCCCGGTCAGGGGTTCCCAGACCGGAACCAACAGCTCGGCCTGGTTCGTATGCCCTGTGGTCACCGTCTGCTCCGGCAGCGGGCGGAAGCGCATGCCCTTGATCCGTGCGCGCGGCACGCCCTGGTCGTCAAATATATCCACATCCACCCGGCGCAGGCTCCCGTCCGGGGCACGCTCGACCTGGGAAAGCACGGCTTGGGCGGGCCAGGTGAGAGGGCCAGAAAAGCTCGCGTGCTCAATGCCAAAGGGTACGGACGTTGCGGAGACGGACGCCCGGCCGACCATGAACCCCGCCACGGCCTGCACCGCGCCGTCCATGAGGATGGTGTCGAGCCCGCCAGGGGCGGCATTGGGCGCCCCCTCGGGCTGGCGCAACTCAGCCCACACCTGCCCTGCAGCCACGCGCAGCGCCGCTAGCGGGCGCAGGCGGGGGCCATGTGCGATGCCCGCTGTGCGCAGCATGTCGTAGGCGGCCTCTGCGGACAGGTTGACGCTCGCTGCGGGAGCTGGACTCAGCCTGGCCGACAGGCTCAGGGGCTCCGCTGCGCCGGACAGGAGCACGGCCTGGCAGCAAGGTGCCGGCGCGCCCTCCTGGTCAAGACGGGCGTCGAAGCCGCCCTCCGGCCTGCGGGTCAGGGTCAGGCGCAGGGTCAGGCCATTTTCGTCCGCCTGCATGGGCCGCAGCCAAGTCAGGTCGCGTAGGGTCAGATCCCAAGGGGCTGACATGCTGGAGGCCAGGCCAGACTGTTCCAGGGCGGCGTGGAACAGCTCCACCGCCATCATGCCCGGCAGCACCGCCTGGCCCGAGACATGGTGGTCGGCCAAGAGCGGGCATGCGGCGTCTATCTCCACGACGAAGACGGCCTGTCCGCCCTGCCCATTCTGTCTGGCCTGCTCCTCTTGTTCAGCCAGGCGGCGCAGACGGAAAGCGGCCACGTTCCCGACGAAGCCGGTTCGGGCGGCCACGGCATCGGGCTTGGGGACGATCCAGTGCCTGGTTTGGGCAAAGGGATAGGTCGGCAGCGGCACGCGGCGTGGGCGGCCTTCGTGAATGGTGGCGGGGAACAGGGCGGTCACGTCCGGCGCGGCCCCGGCCACGTAAGCTTTGGCCCAGGCCTCGACGTACTCCTGGCGGTCATGTCGCTTCGCGGGAGCCGAAGCAGACGGCGCGCCGGGGAGCAGCTCGGCGCAGTGCAGTCCGGGCACGGCTTGCCCAACGGCGAATTCATCCAGCGCCCTGACCAGCGCCGCGTGGTCCTGGGCCACAAAGGCGAGGCGGTGCTCGAAATGTCCCCGCCCGGTCAGCAGGGTGAAGGAGACGTCGGCCAGGTCCAGACCGGGGTGGGCGCGCAAATGCAGCGCCAGCCGCCGGGCCAGCAGGGGCAGAGCCTCGGCCCTGCGCGCCGAGAGCGCGAAGAGCAGCGCTGTGCTGGCGTGGAGCCGGGGCGCAGGTGTCGGGGCCTCCTCCAGCACGAGGTGCACGTTGGTCCCGCTTGCCCCAAAGGCGCTCACCGCAGCCCTACGCGGCAGGCCGCTGGCGGCTCGCCAGGGCTGCGGGGCCGTGTCGATGCGGAACGGTCCGCCCTTCAGGGACATGCCGGGATTAAGGTGCTCGAATCCGGCCAGGGGCACGGTTTCCCCGTTGCGCAGGCACAAAAGCGCCTTCAGTACACCGGCGACTCCGGCGGCGTATTGGGCATGGCCGATGTTGGCCTTGATCGAGCCCAGGGAGCACCCGCCAGGCGTTGCCGCCGGCCCGGAGAAAGCCGCGCTCAGAGCCCGGAACTCGATGGGGTCGCCCAGGGCCGTGCCCGTGCCGTGGGCCTCCAAGAGGCCAATGGTGCCGGGAAGCACGCCTGAGCGCGCATGCACGTCGCGCAGCAGCGTCTCCTGCGAGCGGGCGCTGGGTGCGGTGATGCCGTTGGTGGTTCCGTCATGGTTCATGCCCGAGGCCAGGATCAAGCCGTGGATGTGGTCGCCGTCAGCCAGCGCGTCGGCCAGACGGCGCAGCACCAGTGCCCCGGCCCCTTCGCCGGGAACGAAGCCGTCGGCGCGCTGGTCGAAGGAGCGGCAGCGGCCCGTGGGCGAAAGCATCCCGGCAAGTCCGGCGGTCCGGTACAGGCGCGGGGTGGATTGGATGAACACCCCCCCCGCCAGGGCCAGGTCCGTTTCGCCCTGGCGCAGCGCCTGGCAGGCTTGGTGGATGGCCGCCAGGGAGCTGGAGCAGGCCGTATCCACGGCCAGAGCCGGGCCCTTCAGGTCCAGCAGGTAGGCGATGCGCGCCGGAGTCAGCGAGGCCATGTTGCCGCACAGGGACTGAGCCGTGGCCGCGCCGGGCGCGAGGTCCTGATAATCGCCGGAGCAACACCCGGCGTAGACCCCGCAGCGCCGCCCGGCCAGAGCCGGACCGGCATGCCCGGCGTCTTCCAGGGCGGCCCAGCACTGCTCCAAAAACACCCGCTGCTGCGGGTCCATGGAGGCTGCCTCGATTCCTGAGATGTTGAAGAACAAGGCGTCGAAGCGGTCGATGCCGTCCAGGAACCCGCCGCGTGGGCACAGGCCGGGTTCCAGCGGCCAGCGGGTCACCGGCTCCATGAGCTCCCGGCCCGCCCGGATATGTTCCCACAATGTGTTCAAGTCCGGCGCGCCGGGGTACCGCCCGCTCATGCCGATGACCGCGATGGGCTCCAGGCCGCTGCGATGGTCAGGGCCGGAACATCCGGCGCTGGACGCGGCCGGCTGCGACAAGTGCGACAGGTGCGACAGGTGCGATGGCTGCGACGGCTGCGAGCCCAGGCTTGGGCCTTGCGACAGGATATGCCCAGCCAGCCGGTCCAGGGTGCTGTGGTCGAAAATATCGGTGACGGTGAGCCCCGTACCCAAGCTGGCGTTAAGGCCCTCCACCAGCCCGACGCAAAGAATGGAGTCCAGGCCGTAGTCGGCAAAGGGGCGGCTCGGAGCGATGTCCGCGGGCAGCAGGTCCAGGCGGCGGCACAACTCCTCTGCCACTTTGGCGCGCACGTTGTCTTCTGTGGCCGCCGGGGCCTGGCGGCTCGACATGGGCTGGTGCTGCGGCGCGTTGGACCCCACCGGAAACGGTTCAAAAGACTGCGGCGAAGCTTGCAGCAGGTCGCCCACCCAGAACCGGCGCTTGGCCAGGGGATGTCCCGGAAGCCCCAGAGGACGGCGCGCGGTCAGCTCCGGCCTGCGCGGCCAGGGGATGGGCACGCCGCGCACCCATAGGGCCAGCACGTCCGCAAAGCGCCCGCGCTCAACCCAGCCAGCCGTTGCCTGTTGCAGGTCCTCCGAGGCGGCCAGGGCGTTTCTGCTCTCCAGCCGGGCGCTGACGATGCCGGTCCAAATCCCGCCATCTGGATGGGTACCGGCTAGAAAGCGGTCCAGCAATTCAGCCAGATGCGCGGCATCGCGGGCCAGCAGCCCCAGGCGGTGGTCCATGGCTTCGCGCCCGGTTTGCAGGGTCGCGGCCAGGGCCGCCATGTCCACGGCGGGCGCGGCAAGGGATGCCCGTGCGCCGGTCTGCCGCGCGGCCAGATCGCGCGCGCTCAGGCCCAGGTCCAACCCCTCGCCGCAGCCCAGGTCCAGGCCCAGGCGGCGCAGCCCCAGGGCATCCAGGCCATAGTGCAGGAGTGGGACGTCGGGCTCCAACTCCGAAACCGACAGGCCCAGGACCTGGCCCAGCGCTTCAAGAACAGCCGCAATTTCCTTCTGGTCCGCTTCTGGGCGGGGCGCGGGCGAAAGCCAAGCCAGGAGCGCCTCGGCGGCGCGTCGCAAGGCCTCGTCCGAGCGCGCCGAAAGCACCACGGGCCAAGGGCCGCGTGCGGCAATGGTCTGGGTTGGCTGCGGATACTCCTCCACGAGAACGCAGGCGTTGGCCCCGCCCGCGCCGAAGGAGTTCACCAGCGCCCGTCTGGGGCCGCCATCCGGGGGCAGCCAGGGTTCCGCCCGGTGGATGAGCCGCAACGGGCTCCTGGTCCAGTCGATGTTCTGGTTTGGCTCATCGGCGTGCAGGGTCGGAGCCAGCACGCCGCGGCGCAACTGCCCCAGCACCTTGATGACCCCGGCCACTCCGGCGGCGGCCTCCAGGTGTCCGATGGCCGATTTTGCCGAGCCCAGGGCGATGCGGCCCGGAGTCGCCCGCGGCCCCAAGGCCAGGGCCAGCCCCTGGGCCTCGATGGGGTCGCCCAGCTCTGTTCCCGTGCCGTGGGCCTCCACGCAGGAGATGCTCGCCGGGGGCGCGCCCGCATCATTGAGCACCGCGCGGATGAGCGCGGCCTGCGCCGCCGGGTTTGGCACGGTGAAGCCGCCCGCGTGGCCGCCGTGGTTCACCGCCGTGGCGCGCAGCAGCGCCAGGATGCGGTCTCCGTCGGCCTCGGCCCGGGACAAAAGCTTGAGCGCCACAACGCCCGCGCCCTCGCCGGGCACGAAGCCCGAGCCGCCCTGCCCGAAGCTGCGGCAGCGCCCGTCATGGGAGAGCATGCCTGTGGCGCAGAGGTCCACGTAATTGGACGGGTGCAGGTACAGGTTCACGCCGCCCGCCAGGGCCAGGGAGCATTCACCCTGGCGCAGGGACTGGCAGGCCTGGTGGATGGCCGTGAGCGAGGAGGAGCACATGGTGTCCACCGGCTGGCTGGGGCCGTGGATGTCAAGAAAGTGCGACACGCGGTTGGCGGCGGCGGCGAAGGAGGTGCGCGGCCGGATGTCTGAACCGGCGAGCTTCAGGGCGGCGGCGTGGCGCTCGTATCCGGTCTTGGTGATGCCTGCGAACACGCCGACGCGGCCCTTGTGGTCCTTCGCCAATCTCTCGCGGGTGAGCCCAGCGTCTTCCAGCGCCCGCCAGCAGACCGTGAGGAACAGCCGCTCCTGGGGGTCCATGCACATGGCCTCGCGCGGGGAGATGCCGAAGAACAGCGGGTCGAAGTCCGCAAAGCCATCCAGGAACGCGCCCCACTTGGAGTAGCTGCGCCCCTCGCACGCGGCCCGGGTCCTGTCGGGCTCAAAAAAATCGACCAGGGACCAACGCTCGGCGGGGATCTGCCCCACGCAATCCCGCCCGGCCTCCATGTTGGCGAAGAACGTTTCCAGGTTCGGCGCCTGGGGGAACTGGCAGGCCGCGCCGATGATGGCCACGGGCTCCGCCAGGGGGGCCTGATGCCTCGCGTGGGCAGGGAGCCTGGGGGCGGGAGGCGGTTGTGCGAGTGGAGGCGCGGGGGACGCTTGCTCCAGCCCGCACCAGGCGGCGCAGGCAGGGGCGTTGGTGTCCAGCAGGTGCCCGGCAAGGCTGTCCAGGGTGTTGTATTCATACAAGACGGTGCGGGACAGGCGCGGGATGTGCCGCGAAAGCCGCTCGTTCATGCGTCCCACCAGAATGGAGTCCAGGCCGTAGGCTTCCAGCCGCTCTCCGGCGTCAATGGCGGCGGCGGCCCGGCCCGTAATCTCGGCGAAGGTCTGGCGCAGGGTCTCCAGTACGGCCCGCCGCAGTCCGGCGCCTGGTGCGCCGGTTGCGCCCGTCGTCTTGCCCGTCAGAATTTCTGGTGCAACGCCGCGCAGGCGGTTCAGCATGGCCTGGCGTTCGCCCCAGGCCGCCAGCACCTGCGCATGTCCCGAGGCCAAGGCCGTGTGGAAGGCGTCGAGGCCAGCCCTGGCGGGCATGGGGACCATGCCTGACTCGCGGCGCAACAGGGTCAGGGCCGCCTCGTCCACAGCCATTCCCCCGTCGGCCCAAAGCGGCCAGTCCATGGCCAGGGTGCGGCCCCGGCGCAGACCTTGGGAGACGAGATTGGCGCGTCGCCCGGCCAAACCGTCCAGCCAGGCGTTGGCAAAGGCGTAATCCGCTTGGCCTGCGCCGCCCATGACGCCCGCCAGTGAGGAGAAGAGCGCGAAGAAATCCAGGTCCATATCACGGGTGGCCTCGTCCAGGGCTAGGGCTCCGGCGATCTTTGGGGCCAGCACGATATCGAGGTCGGCGGTGTCCTTGCGCAACAGGTATGCGTCGCGCAGCACCCCGGCGGCATGCAGCACGCCCGCGAGACCGCCAAGACGCGCGACAGCGTCACGGACGAGGGCTGTCAGGGCTCCGGCGTCGGCCACATCCACGGCATGGTATTCGACCCTGGCGCCCAGGCCCTCAAGCTCGGCACGGATGCCGCGCTGGCTCGCGCCCTCCTGCGAGCGGCCAAGGAGCAGCAGCGTCGGCCGCTGCACCTGGCTGGCGATGTGACGGGCGAAGATGCGCCCCAGGCCGCCTGCTCCGCCGGAGAAAAGGTACACGCCTCCGTCACGCCAAGGCGAGGGCGGCGGAGCATCCGGCCGCACATCCTCCAGGCGGTGGACCTCCCGGATGCCGGAGCGGTGGCGCACCAGGCGGTCTTCGGGCCGCAGGGACTCGGCTTCCAGCAGGGCGGACAGCCGTGTGGGCGGCAAGGCCTGGCGCTCGGCATCCAGGGCCACAACCTGTCCACGCACCTGGGGGCATTCGGCCTCCGCGGAGCGCAAAAGAGCGGCCAGCGCCAACAGCGGCGACTCGTCGTCGGCCAGGGGCGCGGCAATCTGGATCAACGTCCGCTCATGGCCGCGCACGGCTTGCTGGACGTGCGCCAACACCGTACGTGCCAGTTTCAGGGCTTCCTGCGCGGTCCAGGGCGCTTGGCTCCAGGGCAGCGGGATTGCCGCCCCGCCCAGGAGGTGGACCAGGGGGGCCGCCGCCAGGAGCACCCTGCTCCGGGTTGTCGCCGGAGGAGCCTTGGGGGCGGGCGCGACGCTCTCCACCGGCCGCCACGCTGGGCGCAGCAACGCAAGTTCGGGTGGGATTTGGCGGTTCATTGTGCCCATCCCTCCACTTCCAGCGCGGCCTCGTCCAGGTCCTTCCGGCCAGCCGCGAGGGCGGTCAGCAGGGCTTCGGCGCGACCAGCGCGCGGCGCATCCGCCACGTCTGAGGTCTGGGCACGCTCGGGCGGATCAAGGGGCGGCCAGTGTCGCTCCCCGCCGAAGGCATAGCCCGGCAGGACCACGCGGCGCGGTGCCGGGCCATGCCGCCGCGCCTTCCAATCCATGTTCCCCTCGGCCCGACCCTCGACCCAGGCCGACAGCAGCGCCCGCCATTCGTCCATGGACGTTGGGGGATCCGCCGGCGCCGTCTCACTGGAAAAATCAGGGAAGCCCCCAGCCAGCCGAGCCCGTCCGGAGAGCGCAGCTCCGGTTTTGCCCGCCAGAAAGTCGCGCAGGGCCGCGGCCACGTCATCCAGGGAGTGCGCCAGGAATGCCAGCCGCTGCTCCATGGGCTCGCGCCCGGTTTGCAGGGTGTGGGCAATGCCGGCGAGGTCCGCGCCAGTCTGGGCAAGGTCCGGAAGCGCCGCCAGCAGGGCTTCGGCGCGGGCGCGCAGGGCCTGGGGGGTACGCGCGGAAAGAATGACGGCCTCTGGCTGGGGCGTCTGCGGGGTTGCGGCGGACGGTGGCGCGGCAAAGGCCTCCAGCACCACATGGGCGTTGGAGCCGCCGAAGCCGAAGCTGCTTACCCCGGCGTGCAGCGGCGCGGCGTCCTGCCTTGGCGCGCGTGTTAACGGCTGGTGATGTTCCGCCACGAAGAACGGCCCGCCGGAGAAATCCAGGTAGGGGTTGAGCCGGACCTGGTTGCGGCCCGCCGGGAACAGTCCGTGGCGCAGGGACAGCATGGCCTTGAGCAGCCCGGCGATGCCCGCGGCGGCCTCCAGATGACCGATGTTCGTCTTGACCGAGGCCAGGGGCACGCTGCCGGGGGGCAGCACCGGTCGCGCGGAGTCGGCCAGCCGGGAGTAGGCCAGCTTGAGCGCCTCCACCTCCACCGGATCGCCCAGGCGCGTGCCTGTGCCGTGGGTCTCCACGCAGACCACCGTGGCCGGGTCGATGCCGGCCATGGCCCGCACGATGACCTCGGCCTGGGCCAAGGTGTTCGGCGCGGTAAGGGACCCGGCCCGTCCTCCGTGGTTCTCCGCGGCCCCGGCGATGACGCCGAGCACCGGGTCGCCGTCGCGCAGGGCGGCCTCCAGCGGCTTGAGCAGCACCACGCCCGCGCCCTCGCCGCGCACATAGCCGTCGGCATCGCTGCCAAAGGTCTTGCAGCGGCCCTCGGGGCTGAGCATGCCCGCTTGATGCGGTCCCATAAAGGACTCCAGGCTCAGGGCCATGTTGACGCCCCCGGCAAATGCCGCAGGGCAGCGGCCGGAGCGGATGGCCTCCACGGCCCGCGTTACGGCTACGAGGGAGCTGGAGCAGGCCGTGTCGATGGCCTCGCTGGGGCCGTGCAGGTCCAGCAGGAAGGACAGCCGGTTCGTGAGCATGGCGTGGGAGTTGCCCGTGGCGGTGTGGGCATCGGCCTCAATGCCGTGGGCGCGCAGCAGTTCGGCGTAGTCCATGCCCGACACGCCGGCAAACACGCCGGTCTCCCTGGGCAGGTCCACCGGGCGCAGGCCCGCGCTTTCCAGGGCCAGCCAGGCGGTCTCCAGGAACAGGCGGTGCTGGGGGTCCATGCGCAGGGCCTCCACCGGGGACAGGGCAAAGAAGTCCGCGTCGAATCGCGCCGCATCCTCCAAAAAGCCTCCGCGCTGCGGAAAGGGCGCGGCTGCCATGCGCGCCGCGTAATCCGCGCCGTATCGCTCCAGAGGCAGCGGGCCGAGGCCCTCCCGGCCATCCACCAGCAGCTGCCAGTAGGCGTCCAAATCCGGTGCGCCGGGCAGGCGGCAAGCCGCGCCGATAATGGCCACGGGCGTGGCGGCGCCGACGGCCACGGGCGCAGGGGCCTGCGCGGCGGGTTGCGTCGTCTGGGGCTGGCGCGGCCGCGCGCCCTTGCCGTGCAGCAGCCGGGTCAACCGCTCCAGGGTCGGGGCCTCATAAAATACCGCCGGGCTCAGGGCCAGGCCGCACACGTCGCCCACGCGCCGGGCCAGCTCCGCCAGGCTGATGGAATCGAACCCCAGGGACTGAAAGCTGGAGCGCGGGTCGATATCCTCAGGCGCGAACTTCAAAATCTCCGCCATCACCTTGCGCAGCGAGGACCGCAGATTTGCCCCCGGCCCGTGATCGGGCGCCTGGGGCGGGGGATCGTCCTCGGCGGCCTTCTCGGAAGCGGCCCGGTCCAGGCTCACGCCGGTGAGGTCGGGCTCGTTGCCTCCGAGCAGGGCGTGCGGCCTGTGCCGAAAGGCCCCTGGCCGAAGCACATCCGGAGCGTCGGGGTCCACCTCGTACCAGCAGCGCGTCTTTTCGAAGGGATATGCGGGCAGGGGCAGCGGGCGCGGCCTGCCGGTGGCCCAGAGGCGGTCCCAGTCCAGGTCGGCCCCGGCGGCGAAGGCCCGCGCCAGGGCGTCCAAATCCCCCGAGTCCAGCAGCCGAACCAGGGCTTCGGGTTCGGCCAGCTCGGGCGTGGCCTCCACAGCCAGAACATTGGGCGTGAACACGCCGCCTCGGGGGACTGCTCCGGCCAGGGCCGCCTCGAATCCGGCGCGGGCCTCGGCCAGGGTTTCGGCCACAAAGGCCAGGCGGCAGGGCAACGCCGTGCGCCCGGCCTGCAAGGTATAGGCGAGCCGCGCCAAATCGCTGTCCGGGTTGCGGTCCAGCCAGGCCAGCAGCCGCAGGAGCAATGCCTCCAAGCCTTGGCGGCGCATGGCCGAGACCACCAGCAGCCTCGGGCCTGGCGGCACAAAGGGCTCCGGACCCGGTTCGTGCTCTTCCAGAATCATGTGCGCGTTGACGCCGCCTGCGCCGATGGAGGTGAGCCCGGCCCGGCGGGGGGAGGCTCCGGGCCGCGGCCAAGCAGCTGCGCTGCGCTGCACCACGAACGGCGTGGCCTCAAAGTCGATGGCCGGATTGAGCGTCTCGGCGTTAAGCGAGGGGGCCAGCAGGCCGTGGCGCATTTGGAACAGCACCTTGGTCAGGCCGGCCATGCCCGCTGCGGCCAGCAAATGCCCCACGTTGGACTTCACCGAACCGATGGCGCAGAAGCCGCGGTCATTGGTGTCGGGCCGGTAGGCGCTGGCCAGGGCCGATATCTCGATGGGATCGCCCAGGCTGGTGCCCGAGCCATGGCCCTCCACGTAGCTTATGGTGCGCGCGTCCACGCCGGCGTCATCCAGGGCCACGCGCACGGCCTTGGCCTGCATGGCGGGAGTGGGCACGGTGAAGCCGTTGCGTACCCCGGCGTTGGTCACCGCCGTGCCCCGGATCACCGCGCGGATGGCGTCGCCGTCGCGCAGGGCGTCGGCCAGGGGCTTGAGCAGCACCGCGCCCACGCCCTCGCCCAGGATGGTTCCGTCCGCGCCCAGCCCAAAGCTGCGGATAACCTCGCCGGTCTTGGTGGTGAAGTGCTCCTGAGAGCTTGAAATCATATTGTAGGGATGCAGCAGCAGGTTCACGGCTCCGGCCAGGGCCATGCGCGTCTGCCCCGTGCGCAGCATGCGCACGGCCATGTCGATGCAGACCGAAGCGGTGGAGCACATGGTGTCCACGAACATGGAGGGTCCGGTGAGGCCGTAAAAGTAGGAGACCATGTTCGGCAACGCGCCGGTGTAGCTGCCGCTGGCCCTGGCTCCGCGCGTGAGCATGTTCTGGAAGCCATACAGGTTGTAGTGGTTGCTCATGGTTCCGGCCAGCACGGCCACATCCCCGCCGTAGCGCCGCTGCATGGTCTCCCGCGAGTAGCCCGCGTCCTCAAAGGTCTCCACCGCCACTTCCAGGAACAGGCGGACCTCCGGCGACATGAGTTCGGCCTCGCGCTGGGAGATGTTGAAATAGCGCGGGTCAAACCGGTCGATGCCGTCCAGGAAGGTGCCGGTGCGGATGGTGGACTTGCCCAGGACATCGCGCTCGGGGTGGTAGATGGCGCTGTGGTCCCAGCGCTCTCCCGGCACCGGTCGGAAGGCGTGCCGCCCGGACAAGATGTTCTCCCAGAAGTCGTCCAGGTTTGCCGCACCGGGATAGCGCCCGCCCAGGCCGATGATGGCGATGTCGTGCCGGTCGTCCGCGTGGCGGTCCCCTGTGTGGATGCTCTGGGGTGGGGCAGCGTCCTGGCTGCGAGCAGGCGCGTCCAGGATCGTTTCGGCGGCAAGCAATGGCGAGGGGGCGGAAGGCGGGTCGTCATCCTGACTGCTGCCATTCCGGCAGCCGTCGTCGAGACAAGCTCCGGGGCGTTCGGCCAGGAGCCAGCGGGCCACGCCGTCCAGGTTGGTGTGCTCGAAGAAAAGCGTCTTGGGCAGGGTGCCGAAGGATTTCTCCAGCTCTGCGGTCATCTCCACGGCCACGATGGAGTCGAAGCCGTAAGCGGACATGGGCGCGTCGGCCCGGATGGAGGCCGCAGGCAGGGACAGCACTCGCCCCAGCAGCCCGCGCAAAAGTTCGCGCAGCCGGGGCAGGAGCCGACCCGCCAGGGAGTCCGAGCCAGAGGTGGCGGCCTTTGCCCCGGCCGAATCGCTGCGGCCCCCCGGGGGCTCGCTCTGGGCGCTGCCCAGGGCATAAAAACGCGTCATGGCCAGAGCGTCGCCGTAGCCCACGGCCACCTGAGCCGATCCGGCTCCTGCATGGCCGTTCAAAGCGCTTTGCAGAGCGCTGAGCCCGGTCTCCGTGGGCAAAGCGGCCATGCCCATGCGCCTGGACACCGTCTCCCGTATGGCCGGGGACAGGCGCATGCCGCCGGATTCCCACAAGGGCCAGCACACGGCCAGGCTGCGCCCGGAGCGGCGGCCCGCCAGAACTTCCCCAGCGCGCCAAGCCGCAAAGGCGTCCAGAAAACCGTTGGCGGCGGCGTAGTCGCTCTGGCCGGCGTTGCCGAACAGCGAGGCCACGGAGGAGCACATGAGAAAAAAGTCCAGAGGATCTGCGGCAGTGGCCGCGTCCAGATGCACGGCGCCGTCCACCTTGGGGGCCAGCACGGCCTGGAAATCCGCCTCGACCTTGCTGCGCAGCAAGGAATCCCGCAGCACCCCGGCGCAGTGCAGCACCCCCGTGATGCGCCCATGGCGTTGACGCAATCCCGCCGCCGCCCTTTGCACCGCCTGAGCGTCGGTCACATCGAGCTGGATGTATTCGGCGCGGATGCCAGCCTGGGCCCACCGGCGCAACAGCGGGTCTGCCGCCTCATGCGGGGAGCGTCCGCTCACGGCCACGGCTGCCGCCCCGTCCTTGGCGCCGGCCTTTGCCAACCGCTCCACGAACAGCCGCCCCAGCCCGCCTGCGCCGCCGGTGATCCAGACCACGCCGTCCGACGGCCAGAGCGCCGGCGCCGGAGCCTTCTCGGCTTGGCGCGGCGAGTAGGCGCGGACAAGACGCTGCCCATCGGCCAGGAGGGACACGGCCGGGGCATGATCCGCCGAGTGCAGCTCAGGCCCCAGCAAGTTGGCCAGGGCTTCGGCATCCATCACGAAAGGAGTGGGCAGCAGGACGACACGGCCGTCAGCCCGCGAGCTTTCCAGCCCAAGGCTGCCCAGAAGCGCGGCCAGGGACGGCAGCCAGAAGGCCTCGGCTTCGCCCTGAAGCGCAACGATCAGGCGGCTGGGCTCCGGGCGTTCCAGCATTTCTCGGGCGGCGTGGGCCACGGTCCAGAGCATGGCGCGGCAGCCTGCCGCGTCCTGGGGGTCTTGGGGCAGGGAAAGGGGCTCGACAGTGGCGTTAAGCAGGGCCGCCAACCCGGCGGGAGGAGACAAATCCCCGCCCCAAAGCAGGCGGACGACGCGTTGCGACTGCTGCGCCGCAGGCCGAGGCGTCCAGACCGGCACAGCCAGGAACAGCGCCGGGGCGGAACGCTTCGCGGGCCGGGTGGTCAACCCGCGCAACAGGGCGCAGCAGCGGTCCGAAGCGTCGAAGATGTCGATGTCCAGGCGGTGCGAGCCGGACTCGGTGGAGGCGAAACGGATGACTGCCGTGGCCTCAAGGCCGGGGTCACGCAGGAGGTCGGCGCGCTCCAGGGCGAAGGGCACGCCTGGCGTCTCCCCCGCCGGCGGCAGGGCCGCCCCGGCCTGGATGGCGGCGTCCAGCAACACGGCCAGGGGGCCGGGACCGGCAACACCGCGCCAGTCGTCAGGCAGGCGCAGCCGGGCCAGAGCCATATTTTTACCCAGGCGCAACTCCCGCACGGCGTGGAAGGCCGGGCCGTGCGCGATGCCCGCGAGCCGCAGCCGGTCGTACAGTGCCGCGATGCTGGATTGCCTTGGGAAGGCCTCCGTAAGCGGGACATGGGGCAGCTCCAACGTGCCGGATTGCAGATGTTCGGCCAGGCCACGGCAGCGCTCGATGCCCGGCTCCGCCGCCGCAACCAGGGCGAAGCGTGCGCCGCGTGCGTCCACAGTTGAAAGCGTCAGACTCAGGTCCAGCCCTTGGGGCCCGGCCTGGAGCGGGCTCAGCCAGAGGACATCGCTCAAGCGCACGGGATGCGAGTCGCCCATTTGTGCGCGCGCCGTCAGGGCCGCGCAAACCAGGGCCAGGCCGACCGTGCCCGGCAGGGTGCGCAGGCCGTCGATCTCATGTTGGGCCAGCAGGGGGTTGTCCGGGGCGAAATGCGTCTGCTGCGCGCCTTCATGGTGTGTGGGCTGCGTCTTGGGGATTGTGCCGCTCTGTAGATCGACGGTTGGGTTGATCGCGGCATCGTCTTCGAAAAGCCAATGCCGTTCGCGGGCGTATGGATACGTTGGAAGGCGCAGGCGCTCCGCAGGCTTGCCCCCGTAGAGCGGCAGCCAGTCCACCGTCGCGCCCCCGGCCCAGGCCTCGGCCAGGCGGGCAAGCTCTCTTCCGGCCAGCCAGTCTGACAGTTCTGAGGATGAGGGCGCGGCTTGTCCAGCCGAGACGCCGTCGAAGGAGCCGGGAGGATTGCGGCCCTCGCGCCAGTCGGTCAGCGTCCGGCGCAATTGCCCGATGCCGGCGGCGACAATGGCCAGACGGGCCTCCATGGCGTCGCGCCCCAAATGCAGAGTGCGGGCCAGGGCGCGCAGGTCCACGTCCAGGCCGCGCCGTCCTAGCTCCGACGCCAGCGCCAGCGCGGCCTCGGCCAAGCGCTCCGGGTCGCGGGCGGAAAGGCAGATCAGCTCCAGCCCGGCAGGTTTCTTGGCTGTGCTGCTGCGACGGCGCGGGGGCTCCTCCAACACCACGTGGGCATTGACTCCGCCAAATCCGAAGGCGCTGACGCCAGCCCTGCGCGGGGTCTTGCCGCGCGGCCAGGGGCGCAGCCTGTCCAGCACGTGGAAGGGGCCGCCCGCGAGCTTGAGCAGGGCGTTCTCCTCGGCAAAACCGGCATTGGGCGGCAACTGCCCGTGGTGCATGGCGGCGATGACTTTGACCAGCCCCGCCACGCCCGCAGCGCCTTCCAGGTGCCCGATGTTCGTCTTCACCGAGCCGAGCCCGCAGGACCCCGGCAGGGGCTCGGTCCCGGCCTCGCGGTACAGTTCGGCAAAGGCCAGCTTGAGCCCGAGGACTTCGATGGGGTCGCCCACGGGGGTGCCCGGGCCGTGCGCCTCGATGAAGCCCACGCTCTGCGGATCGCCGCCCGCCTGGCGGTGGGCCTCGGCAATGACCCGCGCCTGGGCGCGGGGATTGGTGACGGTGAGCGCGCTGGTGCGACCGCCGTGATTGACCCCATGGCCCCGAATCACCGCATGGATGGGGTCGCCATCGGCCAGGGCCCGGATCAGCGGCTTGAGCAGCAGCACCGCCCCACCCTCGCCGCGCACATAGCCATCGGCCTTACTGTCAAAGGCCAGGGAGCTGCCCGTTTTGGAGAGCATGCCGTTCTTGGCGAAGGCCAGAAAATGGTTGGGCGCGCTGATGACGTTGACCCCGCCGGCCAGGGCCAGCTCGCACTGGCCGGAGCGCAGGGCGTCCACAGCCTGACACACGGACACCAGGGAGGCTGCGCAGGCGGTGTCGTTGACAACGCTTGGCCCGGTGAGGTCGAAAGCGAAGGACACGCGGTTGGCGATGAGCGCATAGGCCAAGCCGGTGGGCAGATAGGCGTCCGCAGGCTGGCCGGAGTGTTCGAAGAGTTCCGCGTGGTCCCAGTGGCACACGCCCATGAATACGCCCGTGCGTGAGCCCGCCAGGGACGACGGGGCCAGGCCGGCGTCTTCCATGGCCGAACGGGAGAGCTCCAGGGCCAAGCGCTGCTGCGGGTCCATGGTGCGGGCCTCGCGCGGGGAGATGCGGAAAAGGCCCGCGTCGAAGCGGTCCACGTCGTCCAGGTACGCGCCCCAGAGCGGCTGCCCCTCGACCCGGGCCCGAGCTTCCGGCCCCATGAGCCGACGCCGGGCCTCGGACATGGGCGTGATATGGCAGCGGCCCTGGCGCAGGTTTTTCCAGAAGGCGTGCAGGTCGTTTGCGCCGGGCAGGCGCAGGGCCAGGCCGATGACCGCCACCGGGGCTGCGGAGGTTGACCCGACCGGTGTCTTTGCCGGGGGTGCCGGAACCTTGCTGCGTGGACTTGGCTTCGTCATGCCGCCTCCGTCCGCAGGTCCTGGGCCACAGTGAGTCGCGCCAGAATGGCCGCGCCCGCGCCAGAGGCGCAGGGGACTGGGCCTTGGCAGAACTGCCGGTGCAAAAGCGCCAGGGAAAGCATGAGTATGAAGGCCTGGTTCTCGCGTACGCTGATGGTCTCCGGAGCCTGGGTAAGAATCTTGCGCGTGAGCGCGGCGGCGAAGCCCGGCTCGATGAGCGGCACCTTGGCCAGCTCGGCCTCCGAGAGCAAGGCTTCCAGATAGTCCGGCCTGTGGGCCACGAAGGAGGCGCTGTCCGGGGCGCGGTAAGGGTGCTTGTGCCGGAGCAGTATTTCCTGCGGCAGGTCGGCGGCGAAGGCCGCCTTGAGGGCCGCCTTGTCCAGCCCGCCCTCGGGGAACAGCGGGTTCGCCACGCGCGCGGCTGCGGCCACGGCCGGGTCCAGGAACGGGCAGCGGTTCTCCACCCCGTGAGCCATGCCCATGCGCTCGCCCTGGCTGGAGAGCAGGTACCCGGGCAACAGGGTGTGCAGCTCCAGCCACTGGGCCTTTTCCACTGCGCCCAGTGCTGCGAAGCCTGGCTGCCCGAATGCGTATGCAGAGAGCGCGGACAGCGGATCCGGCGCGCCGCGCAGCAGCCGCAGGGCGAAACGGCCGTTCTGCAGCCGCAGTTCGTGGGAATAAAGCCCCGGGATGCGCTCCTCAAGGTACTGCCGGTACATACCGAGCAGTGGGCCGTGATGTTCCTGGCTGTAGTGCCCCAGGTAGGGATTGGAGCGGGCGATCCAGTCCTTGCGCGTGTCCGTGTCCAACTCCTCCCAGCGGCGGCGCAGCAGCGTCTCGCGGAAGAGGCCGTAGCCCAGGAAGATTTCGTCTGCGCCCTCGCCGGAGAGGATGGTCTTGATTCCGGCCCCGCGCACCGCGTCGGAGAGCAGGAGCATGGGCACCAGCGCCGTGCGGAACACCGGGACCTCGGCGTGGAGCACGGCCTTGGGAAAGGCCTCGGCGATGTCGCGGCCGGTGATGTTCAGGGTGGTGTGCTGCGAGCCCAGGTGGCGACAGGCCAGGGCCTGGTAGCGCGACTCGTCCAGCTCCGGGTCCTCGAAGGCCACGGAGAAGGTGCGCGGCACGCGCCCCGAGACCTCGCTGGCCAGCACTCCGGTGATGGTGGAGTCCAGGCCGCCGGAGAGGTACAAGCCCACCTCGACGTCGCTGCGCAGGCGCAGCTCCACGCTTTGGCGCAAGGTTTCGCGCAGCGTTCTGGCGGCCTCGGCCGGGGTGTCCGGGCAGTTTGGGACGGCCAGGGCCTCGGGCGGCCACGCGGCAAAAATGCCGGAGCGCCACAGGCCTTCGCCCACCTCCAGCCAGCCGCCCAAGGGCAGTTGCTCCACGCCCAGAAAGGCCGACTGGTGCGGCAGCGCGGTCCACTGGGCAAAGGCTCCGGCCACGGCGGCGGGGTCGAGTTCGAAGCGGAAGCCGGGCAGGGCCGCAAAGGCCTTGGACTCGGAGGCGAAGGCCAGCCCGCCGTCGTGGCGGGTGAAGTACAGGGGCCGCTTGCCGAAGCGGTCGCGGGCCAGCAGGCAGCGTCGGGTTTTCGTATCGTAGACGGCGAAGGCGAAGGGGCCGTTCAGCCGCGTCAAACCAGCCACGCCCCAGACCAGCCAGGCCCGCAGGACGACCTCGGTGTCGCTGCGGGTGGCGAAGGTCTCGCCCAGCGCTTCCAGCTCCCGGCGCAGTTCCAGGTAGTTGTAGACCTCGCCGTTGTAAACGATCCAGTGCCGCCGAGTGGGGTCGCACATGGGCTGCGCGCCGGTGGCGATGTCGATGATGCGCAGGCGCACGCTGCCCAGAGCCGCGCCGTCGTCGACCAGATACCCGGCCTCGTCGGGGCCGCGATGGCCGAGACGCGCGAGCATCTCCACCATGTCCTGCGGTCCGGGCGGCGTGGCCCCCGGGCCCAAGGCGATATATCCGGCGATGCCGCACATGGCTGACTGTCTCCCCGTCAGACGCTCTGGCCCAGCTTGGCCTGGAGTGAGTCGCGTATTTTGTTGAAGCTCACCAGGATGTCCGTAAGCATGTCCTCGTCGCTGTACTCCGCCCCGAACTCGCTGCGCAGAAAGCCGATGAGCCGCACATAGCCGAAGGAATCCATGATCCCGGCCTGGAACAGGTTGGTGTCGTCGTCCACGCCATTGCCGAAGGAGAACAGGAAGGTCTCCTCCATGAAGGCTCTGATTTTTGCTACCTGCATCATTCATGCTCCTGCCGGCGTGTTTTTGTCCAATGCTTCCGCCGCAAAGTTTGACTTTAAACGCCACTTGCCCCGCTCCAGCCCCCCACGAAGCGGCCCAGCCGCTCCGCCGTGGCGGTCATGAGCCGCAGGGCCAAGTCGTCCGCGTGGCGCGAACGCCAGGGGGCCAGGTCCGTCCCGGCCACCCACTGGTTGAAGGCTCCCAGGGCCGGGCCGCACCAGATCTGGAAGTCCACCTTGCGTTCCGCCACGCCCTGGATGGCCAGGCGCGTGGACTGCCCGAAGTACCAGCGGAACACCTGGGCCATGCGCCGCTTGGGGTCGGCGTCGGGTGTCGTGCGGCCGGAGCCGTTGCGGGCGCAGCACTCCTCCCACACCTCGTCGAAGCTGCGGTGGAAATAGCGCGACTCCAAGCGCGTGCGCTCCGCCGCCGGGATGTCGTCCAGTGAGGCGTGCAGCCTGTAGAGATCGTAGAGCTGGTTGGCCCTGGCCGGAAAGAACACCCCGCGCCGCAGCACCTGCACCCGCGCGCCCAGCTCGAACATGTCTCCGGCCGGGGCGTAGGCGGTGTCCTGAACCTCCATGTCCGCCAACATGTCCTTGACCAGGTCGCTGGTGCCGGCCTCCACACTGCACTGGTTCACGGAGCCCGTGACCAGGAAGTCCGCGCCCAGGGTCAGGGCCGCCAGCATGGCCTCCGGCGTGCCCAGCCCGCCCCCGGCCCCGATGTGCACCGGCTTGGCAGTGGCAAGCTCCCGCGCGGCCTTGTCCCGCATGCGGATGATGGGCGGCAAAAGCGTGCCCAGGGAACCCTGGTCGGTGTGCCCGCCGGAGTCGCCCTCCACGCAGATGTCGTCGGCCATGGGCACGCGCCGGGCCAGCTGCGCCTGTTCCGGGGTCACCAGGCCGTGCTGCAACAGGTTCTGAACGATCTCTTCTGGAGGCGGGGCCAAAAAATCGCGCGCCACCTCCGGGCGCGAAAGCTTGGCCATAATGCGGTTGCGCGCAGCCACGCCGGTGCCGTCGCGTTCCAGGCCGAGCAGGCGGTAGCGCACCAGATCCGGCGTCATGCGCACAAAGGCCGAGGCCTCCACCCGGCGCACCCCGTGCTCCAGGCACAGGTCCACCACGGCGGCCTCCCGCGATCCTGCCAGGAGGTTCACGCCCCAGGGGGTCCCCGCCGGCAGGCGACGGCTCAGGTCTGCGACGGCCTCGCGCGCGCGCTCAGGCCCGAGCCCGCCTGTTCCGAAAAAGCTGAGTACGCCTGCGCGGGCGCAGCGCTCCACCATGGCCACCGAGGAGATGCCTTGGGCCATGCCGCCGCAGACGCATGCCAGGCGCACGCCATGCTCTTGACGGAAGGACTCCGCGCCCAGCCGCTCCGGCTCGATCACTGCCAAGAGGGCTGGCGCGGTGCGGGGCTTGGCCGGAGTTTTTGCTGTGGGGGCGGCGGGGGGCTGGCCCGAACGGATCTCCAGAATCAGAGGCGAAAGCACCGGCCTCGGTCCCAGTTCCTCGAACCGCTCCACCCCGCAGTCCAAAAGGTAGCGCACGCTGCCCAGCCAGTCCACCGGGTTGGTCATCTGCAGGGCCAACAGTTCGGCCACGGTTTCCGGCTCGTGAGGACGTGCGGTGACGTTGGACACCACAGGGATGCGCGGTTCGGAGAACCGGCAACGAGACAGCTCCTCGCGGAAGGCCTGGGCGGGCTCGGCCATGAAGCGCGAGTGGAAGGCCCCGCTCACCTTGAGCGGGATGTAGGCCACGCAGCCAGCCTGCCGCAACGGCTCCTCGGCCCTGGCGATCTGCCCGGCGTCTCCGGACACCACCACCTGCGTGGGCGTGTTGCGGTTGGCCACCTCCACCCGGTCCAGGCCCGCGCGCCGGAGGGCCTCGGCGATGGTCTCCGGCGCCAACCCGATGACCGCGGCCATGCCGCCCGCCGGGGCCTGGGCCATGAGCTCCGCGCGCCGCGCCACAAGCCGGAGCCCGGTCTGGAAATCCAGAACCCCGGCGGCGAACAGGGCGCAAAATTCGCCCAGGCTGTGCCCGGCCAGAAACGCGGGGTCCGGCAGGCCGCGTGCCTGGCGGTCCAGCCAGATCAGGGCGTTGACCACGAACAGACAGGGCTGGGTGTAGCGGGTCTGGCGCAGGTTGCCGCCTGGGTCATCGCGGCAGAGCTCCTCCACGGACCAGCCCAGGATGGCGTCTGCCTGGTGCATGAGCTCCGGGTGACGCGGAAACAGCGCCGCGCCCATGCCCTTTTCCTGCGCGCCCTGGCCAGGAAAGATGCAGGCCGTGAGGGGGCCGGTCGCCGGGGGGGTGGCCTTGGCGTTGCAGGCATCCTTTCGGGCCAGGGCCGCGGCGCGGTCAAAGTCCGCCGTGCCGTCCGCAAAGGGGGAGAACAAGACGAAACAACGGTCCAGGCCCTTTGTCCTCAGGGTCTGCCGGGCCAATCCGGCCAGCGTGCCCGAGGGGCCGATGTCCACAAAGGCCGTGTCCGGGGCGAAGATCGTGCGGGCGGCCTCCAGAGCCGCGTCGAAATGGACGACCTCGCGGCCCACGGCGGCAAAGTGCTCGCCCATGGACGCAGCATCCATTTCGGGCAGAATGCCTCCGAGTCGACAAGAAATGATGGGAATTTCTGGGGTGCGCCAGCGCACGCCCGCGAAGGCCTGGCGCACGGCATCGGCGCAGGCGTCCATGTCCGGGGAGTGAAAAGCGTGGGACACGGCGACCGGGGCGGTTGTCAGGCCGCGCGCCTCCAAGCGTTTGCGGGCATCGGCTATGGCTGCGGGGTTGCCGGAAAGCACGAAGTGGTTCTCGGAATTGACGCACGCCAGCGTGACCTCGCGGCCCATCTCAGGATCGTCGGCAAAGGCGGCCAGCGGTCCCAGCGCCGCCAGCATGGCCCCCTGGGGGCAGAGCTGCTCCACGGCGCGGGCGCAGGCGATGAGGGCCGCGAGCATCTCTCCGGCGTCGGCCGCCCCGGCGATGGCCGCGGCGGAGAACTCGCCCAGGCTGCTGCCGAGAAGCGCAGCGGGGCGCAGGTTCTGAGCCGCAAGCGCGCGGGCTGCCGACACCTCCAGCATGAAGATGGCCGGGTGCGTGAGGAGCGTGCGCACAAAGGGGTCGGACTTGCGGGCTTGCGGGCCATAGAGTTCATCCAGCACCGGCGCGCCCATGGACTCGGCCAGGGCGTCGAGTTCGCGCATGCTGTCGCGGAAGGTGGCGTCAGTGTCATAGAGCGCCCGGCCCATCTGCCGGTGCTGCCCGCCCTGCCCGGAGAGGAGATACACAACGCGTCCGCCCATTCCACCCGCCTTTGAAACATTCAAAATAGCCAACACAGTGGGTTTTGACTGCCTCGGACATTCGGATGCAACCACGATGATAATAATTTATATTAAATAATACTTGCACAATCAAGTCCATACGGCAATATCAAGCGGAAAATATTTTAGGCGTGCTTCTGGCCATTTCCACACCTTACAGCCGGGGCGACGTTGTGTGTACCTGGCAGGAGCACGCTGAGCGCCGACGCACCCCAGGGCCAGAGCGGAAAGGCGCACTTCTCGTGCGCGCACCATGACCACGCACCATGACCGCGCACCGGCGCGAACACCCTTCCCATCCGATCTGACGGGCGAAGCCGCCGCTGGCGCAAGGACAATTCCTGGCGCACAGGCCGACAAGCTTGGCACGCAGGCCCAGCCTGTAGAAACAGCACACGACTCAACGGACCTGGCGGCGGAACGGATCAGAGCAGAAGGAAGGATAAGTAGATGAGAACAAACAGATGGCTGTAATCGCTGCACTCACAAGCCGAGGCGCTGCCCGGCGGCATCCGCGCCATCGGGCGCAAGACAGAGAAGCGTTGTTGGGCGCTTCATCCGGGGCATTGGCACCTGGGGCATCTGCCGGAGTGACATTCACCGGTTCATCGAATTCCTGCAGCGCGCGGCCCTTCACGACCTGCGCCAGGCCCAGCGCGTCTCCAAGTTTGTCCGCACGTACATCGCAGACCGTGGACAGGCGCTGCGCGATGCTGGCGGCTCGTTCCAGACCATTGAGCGCGAAATTTCCGCGCTCACGAAGCTCTCCCACGCGCTGGATGTGTACGCCGAACGCCACGGCGGCGAGTTCGCGGCCTAAGCGAAATAATGCGCCACAAGGGCCCAGAGCATGCGCGTGGCCACCACCACAAGCAGGCAGGCGAAGATCTTCTTGAGCTTGCTGACGGGCAGGCTGTGCGCGAGCTTGGCCCCAAGCGGAGCCGTGACGATGCTCGCCAGGGCCACGCCGACCAGCGCGGGCAGATACACGAAGCCCAGGTAGCCCTCGGAAATACCGGGCAAAGCGGCGTCCATGCCGTTGAGGATGTAGCCGGCCGCGCCGGCCACGGCGATGGGCAGCCCGATGGCCGCGCTTGTGCCGATGCAGGTGTGCAGCGGCACGTTGCACCAGGTCAGAAACGGCACGGAAAGCGTGCCCCCGCCAATGCCCACCAGGCTCGAGACCCCCCCGATGACGCCGCCCGCGCCAAGCATGCCGGCGGTGCCGGGAATCTCGCGCGCGGCCTTGGGCTTGATGTTGAGAAGCATCTGCACGGCCACATAATACAAAAAGACCACGAAGAAGCCGGAGAGAAAGCGCGTGGAGAGGTGCGCCGCCACCTTGGAGCCGAGGAAAGTGCCGATCAGAATGCCTGGAGTGATGGCCTTGAACACGGGCCACAGCAGCGCCCCGCGCTTGTCGTGCGCGCGCATGGACGAAACCGCGGTGAAGATGATGGTGGCCAGCGACGTGCCGAGGGCGAGATGCTGGATGTAGTCTCCCGGCAGCCCCTGCGCGGTGAAGGCCAGGTTCAGGATGGGCACGATGACCAGCCCGCCGCCGATGCCCAAAAGACCGGCCAGGATTCCGGCCAGGGCGCCGGTGGCTATGTACAAAAGCCAGGCGGTGAGCATGCGATGACCTCCGGGGGGTTGCACGCCGGCGAAGCGCGGCTGGGCCGCTTTGCGGGCGCTATGCTGTCAGAAAGCAAAAGCCTTACGTTTCGCGCAAGCGCTTGTAAAGAAGCTCAAATGTCAACAGCCGCCAAGGAAAGGCATGGCGCCGCATTGCCACCCTCGCGCGGACCTGCTAAAAGGCTCATCATGTGCGGAATTGCTGGCATACTGGACCCCACGGGGACGCGCTCCGTTTCCGAGCTGGCGGACACCGCCGGACGCATGGCCGACATGCAGGCCCACCGAGGGCCGGACGGCCGCGGCGTCTACGCCGACCCGGACGGCGGGCTGGCCCTGGGCCACAGGCGGCTGGCCGTGCTGGAGCTCACGGACGCCGGGGCCCAGCCCATGGCGAGCCACTGCGGCCGGTTCGTGCTCTGCTACAATGGCGAAATCTACAACCATGCGGACCTGCGTCGGCAAGTCGACGCCGCGCGGGCCTATTCCGGCCGCCCGGCAATAGCTTGGCGCGGGCGCAGCGACTCCGAGACCCTGCTGGAGGCCCTGGCCCTGTGGGGCGTGGAGGAAGGCCTCACGCGCGCGGCGGGCATGTTCGCCCTGGCCCTGTGGGACCGGCGCGACAAGATCCTCACCCTCGCGCGCGACCGCATGGGCGAAAAGCCCCTCTACTACGCCGCGCGGCGCGGGCGGCTGCTTTTCGCGTCCGAGCTGCCCGGCCTCACCGCCGCCCTTGATTTTTCGCCCGGCGTGGACAAGAGCGCCCTGGCGTTGTTCCTGCGCCTGTCCTGCATCCCCGCGCCCCACTGCATCCTTGCCGGCGTGCGCAAGCTGCCGCCCGGCTGCGTGCTGACCCTGCGCGGCCAGGACCTGACCGCCCTGCCCGAACCCAAGCCCTTCTGGTCCCTCAAGACCGTTGCCGAAACCGGACTGGCCGTGCCCTTTGCCGGCTCCGAGGCCGAGACCCTGGACGCCCTGCTGGACCGCCTGCGCCAAAGCGTGCGCGGCCAGATGCTGGCCGACGTGCCCCTGGGCGCGCTCTTGTCCGGCGGCATCGACTCCTCGCTCATCACGGCCCTGATGGCCGAGGCGGGCCTGGGCAACGGGCCGGTGCGCACCTTCACCATCGGCTACGAGGGCGCGGACGCCGCCTACGACGAATCCGCCCAGGCGCAGGCCGTGGCCAGGCATCTGGGCACGGAGCACACGAGCCTGGCCTTCCGCGCCGAGGACGCCCTGGCCCTGGCGCCGAAGCTGGCGCAGATCGCGGGCGAGCCCTTTGCCGACGCCTCGCTCTTGCCCATGCTCCTTGTGTCGCGCCTCACGCGCACGCAGGTCAAGGTCTGCCTCACGGGCGATGGCGGCGACGAACTTTTCGCCGGGTACAACCGGCACGTGCAGGGCGCGGCCCTGTGGGCGCAGCTGGCCGGGGTCTCGCCTGGTCTGCGCGGCGCCGCCGCCGGACTGTTGCAGAGCCTTTCGCCCCGCGCCTGGGACCGCATCCTGCGCATTCTTGGCCCGCTGCTGCCCAAAAGCGCGCACATGCGTCTGCCGGGCGAGAAGATCCACAAGCTGGCCCAGGCCATGTCCGTGCGCGTGGCCCCGGCCTTTTACGCCTCGCTCGTCTCCGCCTGGCCCGACCCCGGCCTCGTGGTGCCCGGCGCGGCCGAGGCCAGCTGGCCCCTGCGCCACCGCGCCACCTGGCCCGCGCCCGGCCTGTGCCCGGAGGGCAGCACGGCCTGGATGCAGTACCTGGACACGGCCTGGTACCTGCCGGGCGACATTTTGACCAAGGTGGACCGCGCCGCCATGAGCGTTGGGCTGGAATCGCGCGCGCCCTACCTGGACCACCGCGTGGCGGCCTTTGCCTGGAGCCTGCCCCCGGACATGCGCGTGCGCGGCGGCCAGGGCAAGTGGGCCTTGCGCCAGCTGCTTTCCCGCTATGTCCCGCGCGAGCTGTGGGACCGGCCCAAGATGGGCTTCGGCGTGCCGCTGGACCTTTGGCTGCGCGGACCGCTCAAGGACTGGGCCGCGGCGCTCATCGACCCGGAGCGACTGGCCTGCGAGGGCTACTTCGAGCCCGCGCCCGTGGCCCGCGCCTGGGCCGAGCACCAGTCCGGCCGCTTCAACCGCCAGTATCGCCTCTGGCCCATTCTCATGTTCCAATCATGGCTGGAAAGCGCGGGGATTTCGGGGTAGAGGAAAGCCATGCGCATCATCGTCGTAGCTGGCCACGCTCCCTCTTTGCTGAATTTCCGGGCTCCGCTGCTGGCCGCCCTGGCCGCGCGCGGCCATAAGGTCATCGCGCTTGCCCCGCCGGAGCCGGGCGGCGGCGCGGGCACGGCAAGCGCCCTGCGCGGCCTGGGGGTGGAGCTTCTGCGCTACCCGCTGGACCGCGGCGGCGTGAACCCCGTGCGCGACGCCAAGACCATCTTCGTCCTGCGCCAGAAGTTCCTGGCCCTGCAACCCGACCTCGTGCTGCCCTACACCATCAAGCCCGTGATTTACGCCTCCCTGGCCGCGCGCTGGGCCGGCGTGCCCCGCGTGGCCTCGCTCATCACCGGCCTTGGCTATGCCTTCGGCGGACTGGGCAGCCAGCTGCCGGGCGCGCCCAGCACCCTGTCGCGCCGCTGCCTCACGGATTTTGTGGTGCGCCTGTACGCCAAGGCCCTGGAGCGCAACCAGAGCGTCATCTTCCAGAACCCGGACGACCGGGAGCTGTTCGAGCGTCTGGGCATCATTTCTTCCGGCCAGCGCGTGGCCGTGGTGGGCGGCAGCGGGGTCGACCTGGAGCATTTTGCACCCGCGCCGCCGGTTTTGGCCCACCCGGAGACCGGCGCGCCGGTATTCCTCTGCGTGGCGCGGCTCTTGTGGGCCAAGGGCGTGGGCGTGTTCGTGGAGGCCTGCCGCATGCTCAAGCGCCACCACCCGCATGTGGTGTGCCGCCTGCTTGGCCCCATGGACGACGTGCCCGACGCCGTGCCCGCCGAGATGCTCCGCCGCTGGCGCGAGGACCGCGTGGTGGAGATCATCGACGCCGTGGACGACGTGCGGCCGCATCTGGCCGCGGCCAGCGTTTTTGTGCTGCCAAGCTACAGGGAGGGCGCGCCGCGCTCCAGCCTGGAGGCCATGGCCATGGCCCGGCCCGTCATCACCACCGATGTGCCCGGCTGCAGGCAGACCGTGGAGGACGGCGTGACCGGCTTCCTCGTGCCGCCCTTTGAGCCCGGCGAACTTTCCCGCGCCATGGAGCGCTATGTGCTCAATCCGGAGCTCATCGGCCAGATGGGCCAGGCCTCGCGCCGTTTGGCCGAGGAGCGTTTCGACGTGCGCGCGGTGACGGCGGACATGCTCGCCGCGCTGCCCCTGCCGGAAAACGCCCAGCACGCGCAGGCCGCAGCGCCCGCGGCCGCGGCAGGCCGGGAGCCCCGGTGACGGCCAAGCGTCTGCTGGATCTGGCCCTGGCCGTGCCGGGTCTCCTCGTCCTTTCTCCCCTGATGCTCTTGACCGCGTTGGCCGTGCGCGCGGCTCTGGGGCCTGGCGTCTTCTTCCGCCAACTGCGCCCCGGCCTGCACGGCAAGCCCTTCTTCATCCTGAAGTTCCGCACCATGACCGACAGCCCGGGCAGCGACGCGGAGCGCCTGACGCCCTTTGGCCGCCTGCTGCGCAGCACCTCGCTGGACGAGCTGCCTGAGCTGTGGAACGTCATCCGCGGCGACATGAGCCTGGTGGGGCCGCGCCCGCTGCTCATGTCCTACCTGCCGCTCTACAGCCCGGAGCAGGCCCGCCGCCACGAGGTGCCGCCCGGCATAACCGGCTGGGCGCAGGTGAACGGCCGCAACGCCATCTCCTGGGAGGAGCGCTTCGCCCTCGACGTGTGGTACGTGGACAACCGCTCCCTCGGCCTGGACATCCGCATTCTGGCGCGCACAGTGGCCGCCGTGCTGCGGCGCCAAGGCATCAACGCCAGCGGCGACGTGAGCATGGCGGAGTTTGAAGGCGGCAAGAAACACGGCCCGACCGGCCGCGATTGAACATCCCGACCGCATCTGCTACCCCGAAAGGCGTTGGAGCGGCCCACAATAGCAACAAGGAAAAGCAATGTCCGAGCGTCCCCCCGTCCGCAGCAAGGAAGATTTTCTCGTATTCGGCTCCCCGGCGTTGGAGCAGGAAGAAATCGACGAGGTCGTCGCCTGCCTCAAAAGCCGCTGGATCGGCACCGGCCCGCGCACGGCCCAGTTCGAGCGCGACTTCGCCGCGTACAAGGGCGTGCCCGCGGCCGTGGCCCTGCACTCGTGCACGGCGGCCCTGCACCTGGCCATGGTGGCCCTGAACCTCAAGCCCGGCGACGAGGTCATCACCACGCCCTTGACCTTCTGCGCCACGGTGAACGCCATTCTGCACGCGGGCGGCACGCCGGTTTTGGCCGATGTGAACCCCGCCACCCTGAACATCGATCCTGAAAAGGTGCGGGAGAAGATCACCCCGCGCACGCGCGCCATTCTGCCCGTGCACTTCGCCGGCCGCCCCTGCGACATGGACGCGCTCATCGCCATCGCAAAGGAGCACGGCCTCGCCGTCATCGAGGACTGCGCCCACGCCATCGAGACCCTGTACCACGGCAGGCACGCGGGCACCCTGGGCGACTTCGGCTGCTTCAGCTTCTACGTCACCAAGAACATCATCACCGGCGAGGGCGGCATGGTCATCGCCAAAAAGCCGGAGGACCTGGCGCGCATCAAGGTGCTGGGGCTGCACGGCATGAGCGCCGACGCCTGGAAGCGCTTCGGCGACGAGGGCTACAAGCACTACGCCGTGGTCGAGGCCGGGTTCAAATACAACATGATGGACCTGCAGGCGGCGCTGGGCATCCACCAGCTGCCCCGCGTGGACGCCTATCACGCCAAGCGCGAAATCGTCTGGGGCCGCTACATGGCGGACTTCGCCACCCTGCCCCGGGGCAAGCGCCTGGGCCTGCCCAGCCCCCAGGAGCCGGACACCCTGCACGCCAGGCACCTGTTCACCGTGCTGGTGGACAAGGACACGAGCGGCATCGAGCGCGACGACTTCCTCATGGCCATGACCAGGCAGGGCATCGGCGTGGGCGTGCACTACCTCTCCCTGCCGGAGCACCCGTACTATCAGGACCGCCTGGGCTGGAAGCCGGAGCACTACCCCGAGGCCGCGCGCATCGGCCGGCAGATCGTCAGCCTGCCCATCTCCGCCCGTTTGGTGGACCAGGACGTCAGCGACGTCATCACCGCCGTGCGCCGGGTGCTGGGAGCGGAGTAGATGGAGCTTCGACACGGCAGCGCCGCCGCATGGCGCGCCCTGAGGTTCAAAGCCTTGCCGCTTCTGCTGGCGGCGGGCGTCGTCTTCCTTTCCGCGGCGGACCTTTACGCGGCCGAGGCCGGCGCGCCCAAGCAGCCCGAGGCGCGCACCTACACGCCCGAACAGAAAGCGTACATGGACAGCCTGGACAAACTGCTTGCGGCGCAGGACTACGTGAAATTCCGGGAAGCCCTGGCCAACACCAACGACGGGCCGCACCTCTCCGCCGCCCTGGACTGGGGCAGGGCGCGGACCCTCGACGGCGGCGCCATACTCGCGCCGCTCACCTACTCCGCCCTTTTGTGGAAGGCGGCGGAAATGAACCCGGACTACGACTTCATGCGGCAAACCTCCGATCTCATGGCCATGTACGGGCTGCTGGCGGCCATAGCGGATGCGCCCAAATGCGCGGACAAGTCCGCCCCGGAGCATCACGTCACCAGCATCCTGCAAGGCTACAAGCGCCAGTTCCAGCACGCGGCGAAGCTTACGGACAAGCAGAAGCAGGTGGTCCTCGACACGGCCGTCGCCATGGAGCGCAAGCTCGCCGCCCAGCGCGCGGACGACAAGTATCTGTGCCGCTTCGGCCTGCAGGAACACATGGATACCTCCAAGAAATACGGCGACAAGGCCTATGAGGAAGTTCCCGCGCAACCGGGCCAGATCGGCAGGCAGATGGTGCTGCGCAGCGACAAGGACTACACGCCGAAGTTCCTCCCGCGCGTGGAGTGGGAGCCGAAGCAGGAAGCGGCGCGCGCCGGTTTTTCCGAGCTGCTTTCAAAGCTCCTCACCGCCGCCGAGGGCAAGTAGACACGAGGCAGTACCCTCGTTGGGCGAGGGCGAACCACAACGCGGCGGCGCACCCGCCGGAGGCAGCAATGAAGATCATCGTCATGGGCGCGAGCGGACACGGGCAGGTTGTGGCCGACATTCTCTTCCAGATGTGGACCAAGGGCCGCGAGATGGAGATTGTGGGCTTTCTGGACGACGACCCGAAGCTCAAAGGCTCGCGCATTCTCGGTCTGCCGGTGCTTGGCTGCTTTGCCGACCTTGCCGCCACCCCGCATGACTGCCTGGCCCTCGGCATCGGCGACAACGCCGCGCGCGCCCGCGTCTACGCGGAGCTGACCCAGGCCCGCAAACGCTTCGTCACCGCCATCCACCCCTCGGCAGTGCTGGCCCCGGACGTCATCGTGGGCGCGGGCGCGGTGCTGGCCGCCGGAGCCGTGGCCAACCCCGGCGCGCGGATAGGCGAGAACGCCATTTTGAACACCTGCGCCAGCATCGACCACCACTGCGAGCTTTGCGCGCACGCGCACATTGCGCCCGGCGCGCACCTGGCGGGCAACGTCCGCGTGGGCGAGGGCGCCTTCGTCGGCATCGGGTCCTGCGCGGTGCCCGGCGTGCGCATCGGCGCGTGGAGCGTCATCGGCGCAGGAGCCGCCGTCACCCAGGACGTGGCGGAGAAAACCACCGTGGGCGGCGTGCCCGCCAAGCCCCTGGCGTAAACGTCATGAGCGCGCAGAAGCCGCCGCGCCTGTTCCTCTCCCCCCCGCACATGGGCGGCCGGGAGCAGGCCCGCGTGGCCGAGGCCTTCGCCAGCAACTACATCGCCCCCCTGGGCCCCCAGGTGGACGCCTTTGAGGCGGCCTTCGCCGAACACACGGGCATTGCGCACTGTCTGGCCGTGTCCAGCGGCACCGCGGCCACGCATCTTGCCCTGCGCTGCCTGGGCGTGGGGCCGGGCGACCTGGTGGTGGCCTCGAGCCTGACCTTCATCGCCTCCGTGAGCCCGGCCCTGCAATTGGGAGCGCAGGCCGCCTTCGTGGACGCCAGCCCCGGCACCTGGAACATGGACCCGGAGCGCCTGCGCGAGGCCCTGACCGTGCTCAGCGCCGAAGGCCGGCGCATCAAGGCCGTCATCCCCACGGACCTGTACGGCCAGTGCGCGGACTATGCGCGCATTCTGGACGTGTGCGCGCCCTTTGGCGCGCCCGTTGTGGCGGACAGCGCGGAGAGCATGGGCGCGCGCTGCGGCGCGGACCTGGCCGAGGACGACGCGAGCCGCCACGCCGGAGCCTGGCCGGGGCTCGCCGCCAGCATCTTCTCCTTCAACGGCAACAAGATCATCACCACCTCCGGCGGGGGCATGCTGGCCTCCGAGGACGCGGAACTCATCGCCCATGCACGCAAGCTCTCGCAGCAGGCGCGGGAGAACGCGCCCCACTACGAGCACGCGGAGCTGGGCTACAACTACCGCCTGAGCAACATCCTGGCGGGCATCGGCCTGGGGCAGCTGGAGGTGCTGGAGGCGCGCGTGGCCAAGCGGCGGCAGATCTTCCGCTGGTACCGCGAGGCCCTGGGCGGCGCACCCGGCCTGTCCTTCATGCCCGAGGCCCCCACGGGCAAGGCCAACCGCTGGCTCACGGTGCTGCAGGTGGACACCATGGCCTTCGGCGCCGGACCGGAAACCCTGCGTCTGGCCCTGGAGGCGGAGAACATCGAATCCCGCCCGGTGTGGAAGCCCATGCACATGCAGCCCGTGTTCGCGGGATGCCGCGCCTTTGGCGGCCACGTGGCCGAGGAGCTTTTCGCCCGCGGGCTCTGCCTGCCCTCGGGCACGGCCATGACGCGCGAGGACGTGGACCGCGTGTGCGCCGTCATCCTCGCCGCACCCAGCCGCGCAAAGGGGAGCCGGGCCTGATGCTCTGCAACCCCAAGAACCGCCATTTCTACTTCATGCTCGCGGCCGAGGCCGCCTGCTTCGCCGCCGCCCTGAGCCTGAGCTATCTGCTGCGCTTCGACTTCAGCCTGCCCGAGCCCTATGCCCTGCAACTGCGCGCCATGTTCAAGTACGTGCTGCCGCTCAAGCTCGGCGTGTTCCTGGCCCTGGGGCTGTACCGGGGCATGTGGCGCTACACCAGCCTGCTCGACTTCAAGCGCCTGGTGGAGGCCGTGGTGCTCTCCTCGGCCCTGTTCATCGCCTTTGTGGCCTTCCGCTATGGCTTCACCGGCTTCTCGCGCTCGGTGCTGGCCATGGACGGCCTGCTCACCCTGCTCCTCACCACGGGCCTGCGCCTGGGCATACGCGTGCTGTACGCCCGCGGCGACGGCGCGCCGGCGCGCCCCAAAACCCCGCCCCGGCGCGTGCTGGTCATCGGCGCGGGCAACCTGGGCGAGCGGCTTTTGCGCGAAATAGCCACCAGTCCGGAGCTGAACTACCACGTGGTCGGCTTTGTGGACGACGACCCGGCCAAACTGGGGCGCTCCCTGCACGGGCGCGAGGTGCTCGGCCCGGTATCCGAGCTTTCGGCCCTAGCGGCGCAGCACCGGGCCGAGGAAGCGCTCATCGCCGTCTCGCGCGCCAGCGCGGGCCAAATGCGCCGCATCGTCACCCTGTGCAAGGATTCCGGCCTGCCCCACCGCATTCTGCCCGCCACCAGCCAGCTGCTCGACGGCAAGGCCGTGCTCACCCTGCGCCCCGTGGACTACCAGGACCTGCTGGGCCGCTCCGAGGTGGCCCTGGACCAGGACGGCATAGCCGAGCTGCTGCACGGCCGCGTGGTGCTGGTCACGGGCTGCGGCGGGTCCATCGGCTCCGAGCTGTGCCGCCAGGTGGCGCGCTTTCACCCCGGCCTGCTGGTGCTGGTGGACCAGAGCGAGTTCAATCTCTACGCCATAGCGGGCGAGCTGGCCGACGACCTGCGCTTCACCGACTTCGTCACCATTCTGGGCAGCGTGGCCGACGAAACCCTGATGGAGAGCGTGTTCGCCGCGCACCGGCCGGAGCTGGTGCTGCACGCGGCGGCCTACAAGCACGTGCCCATGCTGGAGGCCTGCCCCTGGGCGGCGGTGACGAACAACGTCCTGGGCACCCGCGTGCTCATGCGCGCGGCGGCCCGGCACAACGTGGCGCGCTTCGTCCTTGTCTCCACCGACAAGGCCGTCAAGCCCACCAGCGTCATGGGCGCCAGCAAGCGCGTCACGGAGCGGCTCATGGCCTGCTTCACCGGCACGGACGCGGGGGGCGGCACGCGCTTCATGGCCGTGCGCTTCGGCAACGTGGTCGGCTCCTCCGGCTCGGTGGTGCCGCTGTTCCGGCGGCAAATAGAGCGCGGCGGCCCGGTCACTGTGACCCACCCGGACATGACGCGCTACTTCATGAGCATCGCCGAGGCCTGCCAGCTCATCCTGCAGGCCGGGGCCATGGGGCGCGGCGGCGAAATCTTCGTGCTCAAGATGGGCGAGCCCGTGCGCATCGTGGACCTCGCGCGCGACCTCATCCGGCTCTCCGGCAAGGAGCCCGGCGTTGACGTGGACATCGTGTTCACCGGCCTGCGCCCGGGCGAGAAGATCGTCGAGGAGCTCCTCACCGCCGACGAAGGCGTGCTGCGCACGGAGCATGAGAAGATCATGGTGCTCGGCGGCGCGCCCGATGCCGCCCCATTAAGCGCCGCCGCATGGCTGGACGCCCAGCTGGCGCAACTGGCCCTGGCGGCGGAGGCGCAGAACGCCCCGGCCATACGCGCGCTTTTGGCGGCGCTGGTGCCGGAGCATGCCCTGGAGCTGACGCAGGAGCCGGCCACGCCGCTGCAATAGCCGCCTGCGTCGGAAAAGCCCAAGCCTCAAAGCCGGTCAGCAGAACAATCCTGCTCCCCATTTCGCCGGGTCCGGGGGCGGTCAGCCCCGGCCGCCGGAGGCATCTTTGCGCCACACGTCGGCAGCGCCGGGAGAATCAAGGGGCGCCGCCCCTTGACCCCGTTGGGGGAAATGATTTCCCCCAAGCCCCCTCGGTTTCAGCTCCGGAGCTTCGCCCAGGCAGACGCCCGGACAAAGCCCCGGCGCTGAAGGCTAGCCAAAGAGCTGAAAGCGAATGGTGAGAGCGGCACGGCCATCCTGCGGAAGGCGGCCCAAGCGACTCCCCGCAGGCGGTCTGGGCCCGGGCAACGAAAATGGAAAGAGCCTCTTCCGGCGCGAAAACGCTGGAAGAGGCTCTTTTCGGATCATGGGCAGGGCCAGGGGGAATCAGACTCCCCGGCCGGAACATGAGGCAAAGCCCCGTGTCCCTTTTATCGCGCTTGGTTACGATTCCTTCAAATCGCCGATGAGCTGCCGCAGTTCTGCGGCCATGCGCGCCAGCTCTCCGATGGCGGCCACGGACTGGCTCATGCCCTCGGCGGTCTCGGAGGCCACGCGGTTCACTTCCTCGATGGCCGAGCTGATCTTCTCGGACACGCCGGACTGCTCCTCGGCCGCGCCGGCGATGCCCTGCACCTGGTCGGCGTTGCTCTTGGAGATGACGACGATCTCCTCCAAGGCCTGGGCGGACTCGTTGGAGTGGCTGGTGGCCTCGCCTATGGCCTCGGTGGCCTTGTCCATGCTGCCGATGTTCTTGCGGCTGGACTCTTGAATGGCGCGGATGTTCTCGCCCACTTCCTTGGTGGCGCCCATGGTCTTTTCGGCCAGCTTGCGCACCTCGTCGGCAACGACGGCGAAGCCGCGCCCGGCGTCGCCCGCGCGGGCCGCCTCGATGGCGGCGTTCAAGGCGAGAAGGTTGGTCTGGTCGGCAATGTCGTTGATGACGTTCATGACCTGCCCGATGGCCTCGGCCTGCTTGCCCAGCTGCTCCATGTTGGTCTTGAGCTGGGTGGCGATGTCGTTCACGTGGCTGATGGCCTGCTGGGAGCGGCGGACGACCTCCGAGCCGCCGGAGGCCTTGCTCTTGGCCATGTCGGCGGAGGTGGCCACCTCGCCCGCCTGGCGGGCCACGGAGATGACCGAGGAGTTCATCTGCTCCATGGCGCTGGCGGTCTCGGCCACGCGGTCGCGCTGGAGGTCCATGCCCCTGCTCATCAGCTCCACCTGGGCGGAGAGTTCCTCGGAGCTGGAGGTGATGCGCTCCACGATCTCCTCAAGCTTGTTCGCCGCGTCGAGCATGCCTTCGCGCTTGGCGCTCTCGGCCTGTTGCTTGGCTTCCAGCGCTTGCTGGGTGGCTATTTCGGCTTCATGGGCCTTGGAGTCCGCGGCCTTTGTGCTGGCCTCGGCCTCCTGGATCTTGACCTTGAGGTTGGCGCTCATGGTGCGCAGGCTCTCGGCCAAGGTGTGCGTCTCGTCATTGGAGGTCACCACCAGCTCGCCGTCGAGGTTGCCGGCGGCCACATGGTTGGCGAAGTCGATGGTGCGCAGAATAGGCCGCACGAGAGCCTTGGAGAAGAAGAAACCGAAGGTGAGCATGAGCAGGCCTACGACGACGGTCGACGCCAGGCTTGAGAGGTGCGTCTCGGTGAGCACGCGCTCTATGAACGCGCGCTTCTGGCCGATGAAGAACATGCCCGCGATCTGGTCGTTCACGTCCTTGATGGGCCAATAGGCGGTGTTGTAGGCCACGCCCAGAATGACGTTGTGGCCCAGGTAGCGCTGGCCCTTCTTGAGCACGGTCTCAATGACGGCCGCATTGTCCAGCTTGGTGCCTATGGCCCGCTGGTTCGCGTCCTTCATGATGGTGGTGGAGATGCGCGTGTCGCCCTGGAACAGCGTGCACTCCAGCCCCAGGTTCTTTTTTATTTGGTCAACGAAGCGGTCGCTGGAAAGGGTGAAGCCCGGGGTGATGACGCCCACGATCTCGTCGCCCTTCTTCACGGGGTAGCCGGCGCGCAGCGAGAACTTCACCACGGTGCCCTGCTCCACGCCGACGATGGTTTCGCCCTTGAGCGCCTTCTGCACATTGAACTGCTTGGCGACGCTGTCGCCGACCTTGTCGGAGTGGCCGCGGGCGATGCATTTGCCCTCGCGGTCGGAAATGGTGATGGACTCAAGCCCGGTCTCGGCCATGACCTTCTTGGCGTAGGCCTGCAGCCAGGGCGTGTCGGCATCGGCTATGTGGCTGGCCACCTGCGGATTGGAGGCCATGAGGAAGCCGGTGGCGATGAGGCTTTTTTTCTGTTCTTCGAACTGGTGGCTCACCACGTCGGCCCGGATGCCGACTTCGTGGATGTTTTGCTCGTCGAGGGTGTTGGTGAGGAAGTACCGGTTGGCGAAGTAGTTTCCGCCCCCGACAAGGACGACGGAAACGAAAACCAGCCCGATGATTTTGGTGAGCAAGGTAACGCGCATGAGGGGCCTCCTGGGGGGAATGCGGGCGCCCCGCCCGCAACAAGCTGCCGACGACAATTGTCAGCACGCTCGTGATGAATTTCACTTGCGGGGCCCGTCTGCGTCTCGTAACGCCGACGACGCAACGTGCCACACGCCTGACATTTTCATCACTTATCGGCAGGATTATCGCAGCCCAATAGAAAATGAAACGAAAAATAGCCGGGCATGCGAAATATACGTAGTCCTATCAAATCACACAATTACAAAACCGCCGCACCGTCATAAAGCGGCGCGGCGGTTTCAATTCAAGGGCTGGCGGATGCGGGGCTATTCGTCCTGGTCCTTGCCTGGAATCTGGATGTTGTATTTTTTGATCTTGTAATGGATGGCCCGGCGGCTGATGCCGAGCAGGTCGGCGGCGGTCTTTTTGACCCAGGCCGTGCGCTCCAGGGCGCGGAGAATGGCCTGGTGCTCGTTTTCCTCCAGGGAGAGGGAATCCGGCGTGGCGGCCTTGGGCTCGCCAGGGGCCGAGACGACGGCCGGGGCCGCTTCCGCGTGCAGGCTCTGGGCCTGCTCCAGCTGCACGTCGCGCGGCTCCAGCACCGTGCCGGTGCAGAACACCACGCCGCCCTCAAGCGCGTGCCGCAGCTCGCGCACGTTGCCCGGCCAGCTGTGGGCCATGAGCAGGCGCAGGGTCTCGGGCGAAGCCGTCACCTTGGGGCGGTGCTGGTCAACGCTGAAGGTTTCGAGGAAGCGCTCGGTCAAGAGGGGAATGTCCTCTTTGCGGTCGCGCAGGGGCGGCACCTTCAGGGTCACCACCTTGAGACGGAAATAGAGGTCCTCGCGGAACTCGCCCTTTTTGACCAGCGAGGGCAGGTCGGCGTTGGTGGCGGCCACCACCCGGCAGTTGACGGGAATGGCGCGGGTGTCGCCCACGCGGCGGATGGTGCGCTCCTGCAGAAAACGCAGCAGGCGGGTCTGCATCTCGGGGCTGATGTTGCCGATCTCGTCGAGGAACAGCGTGCCGCCCTCGGCCTCCTCCATGAGCCCCTTCTTGTCGCGCACGGCATGGGTGAAGGAACCCTTCACGTGGCCGAAGAGCTCGCTTTCCAGCAGCGTGGGCTGGGTGGAGCCGCAGTCAACGATGACGAAAGGCCCCTTGGCGCGCGGCGAAAGGTCGTGCAGCATGCGCGCGACCATCTCTTTGCCGGTGCCGCTTTCGCCCAGGATGAGCACGGCCACGTCGGTTGGGGCCACGCGCTCCAGCACGGCATAGAAGTCGCGCATCACCGGGCTTTTGCCGCCCCAAATGACGTCGCTGACGTTCTTGCCCTTGCTCACGGGCGTGCGCTTGGGCTCGGTCTCGTGCACGCGGCCCAGCAGGGTGGCTATCTTCTGCAGCAGCTGGTGGCCGTCAAAGGGCTTGGTGAGGTAGTCCGCCGCGCCGGAGCGGATGGTGGACACGGCGTCGGGGATGCTGCCATAGGCCGTGAGCAGAATGACGGGGATGTGCGGCCACTGGACGAGGATCTCGTGCAGCAGGCCCACGCCGCCCATGCCGGGCATCTTCACGTCCGAGACCACGAGGTCGACCGGGTGCTGGGCCAGCACCTCCACGGCCTCCTCCGCGCTTCTGGCGGTAAGGGTCTTGTAGTGGGCGAAGGAAAGCCGCGCCTCCAGCACCTGCAAAATGTTCTTGTCGTCGTCCACCATGAGGATGGTGGCGTGCTCGCGGGTGGTGTTTTCCATAGGCGCGCGGACCCTACTCCAGGCCCTTTTTCTTGATGCTGATTTCCTGGTGCAGACGCTCCAGGGCGTTCAACTGGCTGCGCAGTGCCTCGGCCTCGGCGGTCTTCTTGCGCAGGGCCTCGCGCACCTTGCCCGTCTCCTCCTGGCAGCCGGCCAGGCGCTTGGTGCGGGCCAGCTCGCGGTCGATCTCCTCGTCCGTGAGCATGGGCGGGCTCTCCACGCTGCTGCCGGAGGGCGCAAGCCGGGGCAACAGCGGCGTGATGAGGCGCGGGTCCTCGCTCGGCAGGCCCTCGGGTGTCATCTGCACCCAGGTGTTCCAAATGCTCAGGGCCTCGTGCAGCTCCACCGGGGTCTTGGCCGTGGCCAGGCGGGCGCAGGCCAACCCGTAATAGGCCTTGCGGGCCACAACGGGGTCGGAGCTGTTGCCGGACAGGCGCTGGAAGATGCTCGTGGCCTTCTCGTACTGTCCCGCCAAATAGGAGTCCACCGCCAGAATGTACGCCGAGCGCGGGTCCTTGTCCGGCGGGACCATGTCGCCCCCGCGCGAGAACAAGGCGCACCCCGAAAGCGTGGAGGCGGCAAGGAGGCAACAAACCGAAAAAACGGCAAAAGCCGAAGGCGCCATCTTTGCAGATGCGCTCCGGAGCCGCGAAGTGTGCTGTGTCATGCGCATTTTCTATACCATCGTCTTGGGCTTGGGAAGGGAAAAGCAGAAGCTGGAGCCGCGGCCCGGCGCACTGTTGAGCCAAAGCGCGCCGCCGTGGGCCTCCACTATGCCGCGGGCGATGGAGAGCCCGAGCCCCAGGCCGTCCACGCTGCCGCGCACCGAGGGTTCGCGGTAATACTTGAGGAAGATGCGCTCCTGTTCCTCCGGAGCGATGCCCGGGCCTTCGTCCACAACGCAGAAGATGACGGACTTGCCAGCCGGCTCCGGGGTGACGCTGATGCGCACCACGCTCTCCGGCGGCGAAAACTTGATGGCGTTGCCCAGCAGGTTCACCAGCACCTGGGTTATGTGCTCCTGGTCCGCCTCCACAAAGACGAAGTCCTGGGGCAGCTCGGCCATGAGCTCGATGTTCTTGGCCAGGGCCATGGACTGAAGCCTGTCCAGCGCCTGGCGCGCCAGGGCCGCGGCGTCCAGGGGCTCGGTGTTCAGCTTGAGGCGCTGGGCCTCCAGGCTCGAGACCTTCATGAGCCGCTCCAGAAGGTGCGTCAGCCGTAAGGCCTCCTGGCGCGAGATATCCAGGAAGTGGCGCTGCTTCTCGTTCACGTCGCCGAACACACCGTCGGCCACGAGGTCCACGGATTCGCGGATGCTGGTGAGCGGCGTGCGGATCTCGTGGGAGAGCATGGCGATGAAGTCCTGGCGCATGCGCTCTTCCTCGGTCAGCCGGGCGGTCATGCTGTTGAAGGCCTGGGCCAGCTCGCCCAGTTCGTCGTGGGTGGTGACGCGCACCGGCTTTGCGGGTTCGCCGCTGCCCAGCTCGCGGATGCCGCGGCGGATCTCGGACAGGGAGAGGTTCAGGCGGTAGGCTATGAACACGCTGCCCAGAACCCCGAAGGCGATGCTCGCCACCAGGCCGAAAAAGCCCAGGCGCTCCGCCGCGCGGCTCTTGTCGGCCAGCTCGTTCAGGCGGGCCTCCATCTCCTGCTGGTTGGTCTGCCGCGCCTCGGAAAGAATGTCGAGCCAGCGGGTGACGGTCTTGTCCGGCAGGACCTTTGGCCCGGTGTCGTGGCTGCGGGCCAGCAGTTCCGCGTACTCCCGCGTGAGCACGGCCCACGACTCCTTGTACTCCGGATGGTGCGCCAGAACCGAGGTCAGGGTCTTGCCGAAGTCCTCCAGGTCTGAAACAAACGCGTCCATGTACGCGTCTTTCTGGAGGATCTCGTAGCGCTTGCGGTTTTCCTCAAGGGAGAGCAGCTGCTGGATCATGCGCTGGGCCGAGAGGTCCACGTCGTAGTTCACGTTGACGATGGCGCTCGAAACATCCACCAGGCTTTGGATGCGCAGAATGAGCACGCTGGTGGTGGCGTAAAAGATGCCCACCAGCACCATGCACCAGAGGAGCAGCTTGGCGGTTATGCCGAGCCGACGGGGCGAATTTCTGTCCACGCGCGCGTCCTTTGCCTGAAAGCTTGTGGCCAAGGCCTATACGAGTTCGCGGCTTTGGTCCATGCTCAGAACGACAGTTTGTCCGCCGCGCTTTGGGGCAGCAGATCCACCACGAGGATGTCCGGCGTGGCCAGCACCCGCAGGGGCGGCCCCCAGAACCCGGCGCCGGCGCTGACGCCGAGCAGCTTGCCGTCCTCCTCGTAGAACCCGCCCATGAACTCGTAGCTCAAGCTCACCACCAGGTAAAACGGATACAGCTGCCCCCGGTGGGTGTGGCCGGAGAGCATGACCTCGATGCCCAGGGGCTTGGCCGCCTCGCGCCAGGCCTGGGGCCGGTGGTTCAGCAGCACGCTCACGCGCTTGGGGTCCAGATCCGGCGCAAGGGAGCGTATCTCCTCGGCCAGGGTGGCCGTGACGTTGCCCGCGCGGCCGGGGTCGTCCACGCCGAGGATCTGGATGCCCGCCTCGGGCAGGGGGGCAACGCGGTTGCGCAAGAGCTCGGCTCCGGCCCAGCGGAACACGGCCGCGCTCTTTTCGTCGCCCTCGTAGCGCTCGTGGTTGCCAAAAACGCCAAAGGTGCCAAACCGGGGCCGCGCGGCCGCGAGCTTGGAGGCCAGGGGCTTGAGCGCCTCGGGGTGGTCGTTGACGATGTCGCCCACCAGGAGCAGGGCGTCCGGCTTTTGCGCGTTGATGAGCGCCACAAGGGCGTCCACGCGCCTGGGTAGGGTCATGGCTCCCAGGTGCAGGTCGCTTACGGCCACCAGGCGCACGGGCTGCGAAATCTTGTCCGAGACGACCGTGCGCTTGAGCACGCGCACGTTGTCCAGCTCGCGCGTGCCGTAGCCCACCACCAGGCCGGTGAGCAGCACCACGCCCACCAGGGCGCGGGGCGAGCACAGCGCCGGCGCAAAGCCCGGCAGCGCCACGCGGGCAAACATCTCCGCCACGAAGAGCATGACCTGGAACAGGAACAGGTACGCCACCAGGGCGAAGATGCTGTAGCCCACCCACCACACGGGCGTGGCCACGCTCATGGACCAGGACTCGGGCATGAGCCGCGTGGAGGCCAGCACGGCGCTCACGGCCAGGCCCAGCGCCAAAAGCCCCCAGGAGGCGTGGCGGTGCAGATGGATCTGCCTGCCCACCTGCACAAGGGTGACGGCCAGCATGAACATGAAGACGACCGTGAAGATGACGTAAAAACGCATGGAGGGAACTCCGGGGTTGGGGGGAGGCGGGCCTCAGGAAATGCGGCACACAGTAAAAGCGCCAAGGCCTGCCCGTCAAGACCTGCACGTCAGGACCGGAAGGCCATGCAGGCGGCGGGAGGCCCCGCGCCGCTTTACTTCCGGCCCCGGCCTGGGGCATCATGCCGCAAACAGCCAAGGGGAGGCCCCATGCGCCAACTGTATCTCGTGTACCGCATCATGCCCGACGGCACCCAGCACCCGGAAACCATCATGGCCCTGGACGAGAGCGACCGTCTGAGCGCGGAGAAGGCCCTCAACCAGCTCATCAACGACGACGCCCCGGAGAACGCCCTGCGCGAGGGCGAACGCTGGGCCTTCGTGCCCCAGGACCAGGCCTCGGCCGCCGACTGGGAAGAGATCGCCCCGGCGGATTCCCGCTCCATGCCCTATTAAACGGCGCGAGGCCCGGCTGTGCGCCCGGGCCTCATCGCTTGATTCGTCCGCGTTGCGGCTTTGGTGCTCTTTAAAACGGCCGCATCGTTCTATTCCGTCTCGCCGTCCGCCCCCTCGATGACCAGCGTCTTGCGCCGCCAACTGCCGGAAAGCGCGGCGTTGGCCAGCACGCCGCCCAAAAGCCCCCAGAAGGCCGACCCGACGCCCGCGATGGACACGCCCGACACGGTGACGAGGAAGGTCACCAGCGCGGCCTCGCGCCGGGATTCGTCGGCCATGGCCTGGGTGAGCCCGCTTTGCAGCGCGCCGAAAAGCGCCAGCCCGCTGATGGCCGCGATGAGTCCCGGCGGCAGCGCCGTGAACAGCCCCACCAGCGTGGCGCCGAAAAGCCCCACCACCAGATAGGCCAGCCCGCAGACCACGCCGGCCACGTACCGCTTGTCCGGGTCGCTGTTCGCCTCCGGACCGGTGCAGATGGCCGCGGTGATGGCCGCCAGATTGATGCCGTGGGAGCCGAAGGGCGCGAGCAGCACGGACAGAAAGCCAGTGGCGGCAACCAGCGGCCCGCCCGGGGTCTTGTAGCCCGCCGTGCGCAAAACGCCCAGGCCCGTGGCGTTCTGCCCGGTCATGGTGACGAGGAACAGCGGCACGCCGAGCCCGATGAGCGCGCCCAGGCTGAACACGGGCGAGGTGAGCTCCGGCCGGGCCAGGTTCGCGTCCACAAGGGAGAAATCGAGCAGGCCCAAGGTCGCGGCCGCAACCAGGCCGGTCAAGAGCGTGGCCACGATGGCGTAGCGCGGCACAAGGCGCTTCATGCCCAGATAGGCCGCCAGCATGGGCGCGACCAACAGCGGCGTGGCGCGCATGGCCGTAAACACCTCCACCCCGAAGCGGAACAGGATGCCCGCCAGCATGGCCGCCACCACGGCGCCGGGAATGCGCGCCATGAGCGAGCCGAAAAGTCCTGTGGCCCCGAACACGGTGATGGCCGCGGCGGCGAAGACAAAGGCCCCGATGGCCTCCGGATAGGGGTACGCGGCCCAGCCCGCGGCGAGCAGCGCCGCGCCGGGCGTGGACCAGGCGATGATGACCGGAGCGCGGTACACCAGGCTCAACACGAGCCCGGCCAGGCCGGAGCCGATGGAGATGGCCCAGATCCAGCTGGTGAGCTGCCCGGAGCTGAGCCCGGCGAGTTTGGCCGCCTGGAAGATGATGGCCGCAGGACCGCCATAGGAGACCATCACCGCGACGACCCCGGCCACGGCGGCGGAGAGGGAGAAGTCGCGGCGCAGGTCGGCCAGGTTGACGGCCTTTGCAAGGGAGAGGGCTCGTGGGGAATCGCTGGGCATGGGCGCCTCCGAAAATGCCTTCCACGTCGGGGAAGGGTATCGGTCACACACCACGCCAAGCAATGGCAAGGTGCGGCCCAGGCGAGCGGCAGGATGGGGACGTTTCGCGCTTCCTCGTGGTGAACTCCACGTTTCGCCAGTCACGCGGTCCCGAACAAGATGCCGGTGTATATTCGCAGCCTGCCCGGCGTCAAGCTTTGCCTCTTTCCGCAACCACTCGGCACGAAAAAGCGCCCGGCCCCTTTGCAGGAACCGGGCGCGGTCGGGCTGTTGCCGTGTGCGGACGGGCCTAGAAGACCAGGCCGGTCTTCTGCAGATCGTCCTTGAGCAGCGCGCGGATCTTCTTGGTCACCGGGCCGGGCCGGGCGTCGAAGATGGGCTTGCCGTTGTAGCGCACCACGCCGATGGCGTCGAAGCTGGTGCCCAGCATCATGACCTCGCGGGCGTTGAGGATCTCGGTCTCTGTGACGCCCTTGAAGATGATGTCCATGTCGTTCTTCACCAGGTCCACGGCGCGCATGAGCGTGGTGCCGGCCAGGGCGTTGGTGAACTCCGGAATGACCAGCCTGCCCGCCTCGTCCACAAGGGCCACGTTCTCCGTGGCGCTCTCGGCCAAGAAGTCGTTGTCGTCGAAGCAGAACGGGAAGTCCACGCGGTTGTTCACGGCCTCGCGCTTCATCAGCACGTTGGGCAGGTAGTTGGTGGTCTTCACCGTGGCCATCCAGGGCTGCTTGGCCGGAATGCTGGTGCGCATGGCCGTAACGCCCTTTTCAAAGGCGCTTTCCGGGCGCAGGTGCAGGCGGTAGGCCACCAGGTACAGGCTCGGCACCGGGCTGTCGTACGGGTTGATGCCGAAACCGCCGGGACCGCGGCCCAGAAGCACGCGGATGAGCCCGTCCGGCTCGTTGCCCGCGCGCGCCACCTCGATGATGTACTCCTTGAGCTCCGCCCAGGAGCACGGCGGCTCCAGGTGAATCGTCTGGCAGGACAGGCGCATGCGCCTCAGGTGCGCGTCGAGCTGATAGAGCTTGCGGCCCTCGTACTTGAGGGACTCGAACACGCCGTCGCCCCGGTGGACGAGGTGGTCGTCCCAGGGCATGAGCATGAGCTTCGGGTCCGTGCCGATGACGCCCACGCGGTGGTCGTAAAAGGCCAGCACCTCTTCCGTGCCGGGCCGTATGGCCTCAAGCAGGGCTTCAAGATATTCCTGTGAACCGGCGACGCGCATGGCGTTCTCCTCGTTCTGTTACTTCGGCACGCGCAGCAGGTTGCGGCGAAGAAGCTCCTCGCCGATCTGCACGGCGTTGAGCGCGGCGCCCTTGCGGATGTTGTCGGAGACGATCCACAGGTTGATGCCGTTCTCGATGGACTCGTCCTCGCGGATGCGGCCCACGAACACGTCGTCCTGCCCGGCGGCGTTGATGGCCAGCGGGTAGATCTGCTTCTCGGGGAAGTCCTCCACCACGATGCCGGGGGCATTGGCCAGAATCTGGCGCACCTCCTCCACCGTGAGCTTCCTCTCCGTCTCGATGTTCACGGACTCGGAGTGGCTGTAGAACACGGGCACGCGCACCGTGGTGGCGGTGACGCGGATGGAGTCGTCGCCCATGATCTTCTTGGTCTCGTTGACCATCTTCATTTCTTCCTTGGTGTACCCGTTGTCCAAAAACACGTCGATCTGCGGCAGGCAGTTGAACGCGATCTGGTAGGGGTAGACCTTGGGCTCGATCTCCTTGCCGTTCATGAGCTTGGCCACCTGGGTTTCCAGCTCGGTGATGGCCTTCTGCCCCGTGCCGGAAACGGCCTGATAGGTGGAGACCACGATGCGCTTGATCTTGGCCGCGTCGTGCAGGGGCTTCAGGGCCACCACCATCTGGATGGTGGAGCAGTTGGGGTTGGCGATGATGCCCTTGTGCCAGGAAAGGTCGCTCGGGTTCACCTCGGGCACCACCAGCGGGCACTTGGGGTCCATGCGCCAGGCGCTGGAGTTGTCGACCACGACGCAGCCGGCCTTGGCGGCCAGGGGCGCGAATTTCTCGGAGGTGGAGCCGCCGGCGGAGAACAGCGCCAGGTCGAAGCCCTCGAAGGAGTCTTCCTTCAGCTCGCGCACGGTGAGCTCGCCGCCCTTGAACTCCACTTTGGTGCCGGCGGAGCGGGCGGAGGCGAAGGGCACGACCTCGGACGCGGGGAAATCGCGCTGGGCCAGCACTTCAAGCATTTCACGGCCAACGGCGCCCGTTGCGCCCACAACTGCCACTCTGGGATTCTTCGCGCTCATGATATTCTCCGCTTATCGCAGTTTGATGTTGTTGATGATTTCAAGGCAGGCCTCGGCGCGGTTCAGGGTGTACAGGTGCACCCCGGGCACGCCAGCGTCCACAAGGCCCTGCACCTGCCGGGTGGCGTGGGCCAGGCCCAGTTCGCGCACGGCGGTGTCGCCGCCCTTGGCGAAGGCGGCCTCCAGGGTCTCGTAGAACCCGCCGAACACGGCCCGGCCGTTCAAGGAGGCAATGAACTCCGCGCTCTTCATGCTCAATATGGGCATGATGCCCGGCAGCACGGGCACGTTGACGCCCTGCTCGCGCAGGCGCGCAACGTAGTTCAGGTACAGGGCGTTCTCGAAAAAGAGCTGGGTGACCACGAACTGTCCGCCCGCGTCCACCTTGTGTTTGAGCCACTTCAGGTCATCGTCCAGCGTGGCCGATTCCGGGTGCATGGTGGGAATACCCGCCACGCCGATGCCCATGTCCGGGAAGTTGGCGCGGATGAAGCGCACCAGGTCCGAGGCGTGCTGGAATTCCTGGTCCTCGAAGCGGAAGTCGGCCACGCCCTTGGGCGGGTCGCCGCGCAGGGCCAGCACGTTCTGTATGCCCGCCTTGGAGATGGCGGACAAAAAACCGTGCAAAGCCTGTGAGGACGCGCCCACGCAGGTGAGATGCGCCATGGGCTCAAGGCCCATCTCGCACTTCAGGTGGGTAACCACATCCAGGGTGTTGGCCTGGGTGCCGCCACCCGCGCCGTACGTGACGGACACGAACAGGGGGTCGAGGGCCTTGAGCTTCTCGACCTCGGCGAAAAACTTAGGCCAGGTGTCCCTTTCCTTGGGCGGAAAAAACTCCAGCGACAGGAAGGGACGGCGTGTGGGGATCAGATCCGCGATGCGCAAGCGTCTAGGCTCCTTCAAGGTTGCCGCGCCAGGGAGGGACATCCGGGGTTGGGCGCAGAAAAAACAGCCTTACTCTTTCTTCACGCGGGCCGCAACGTCTTGCGCCCACCCTGGCGAAGCGCCGGAAGCGGCGATGCCCGTCACTACGCGCCGCCGTCAGCCCCTTGCCGCAACATGCTGTCAACCCGCTATTTTTGTCTTTTCACCGACCAAAAGGCCGCCTTTGTGTCCACCGCAAAACGAGCAAACTATACTTTATTGCAAATACACTGGCGGTTCTTTATGTTCGCAAGCAGAAACGGCAAACGGCCATGGAATGAAGACGGACGCGGCATCGGTGCGGGCGGAGCGGGCGGCGTGGATGTCGATTCTCCCGATCTCGGAGGGGCAAACGCGGGGAGCAACGCTGGGCCGGGCGGCAGCGGCATGAAGACCGGCGCGGGGCGCAAGCCGCAGGCCTATGACGCCCACGGCCGCTACACCGGGCCCAATGTCGGCGCGCAGGGCGGCGCTGTGTCCCTGCGCGACGGAACGATCTGGATGTACGCGCAGGACGGCGAGGCAAGACGGCGAGGCTGGCGGGAGCGGCGGCGGGGAACAGGGACGCGGGACGGACGACGCCCCGCACCCCATCGGCGTCCTTATTGCCGAAAACGGCCGCGTGGCGGGGGGAGCGGAACCGGCGCCCGGCGTCTACGGCAGCGGCCAGGAGAGCGCGGGCACGATGTCCGCGTTGGCGGGCAGAAAGAGGGACACGTCGGCCTCGCCCGGTTTGAACCAGGCGAAGCGCTGGCCCTCCTGGGGAATAACCTCGCCCTCGAAGGCCGTGACGTGGAAGAAGTTGAGGTGCACTGCCCCCTGGGGATAGACGAAGCGCTTCTCCCGCCAGAAGACCAGCCGCGTCGAGGTGAAGGCAAGCTCCTCCTCAAGTTCGCGGATGAGCGCGGCCTTAAGGCTCTCGCCCTGCTCCACCTTGCCGCCGGGGAACTCCCACCAGCCCGCGTGGGCCTTGCCCTTGGGCCGCTCCACGCCGAGGAACAGGCCGTCCTTCCAGACGATGCCCGCCACCACGAGCAGCGCGCCTGCCGCATCGACAACCGGAGCAACGCCCGAGGCCGCGCCCGGAGCAACGACGGATGAAGCGCCTGGGGCAGCGCTCGCGGCGCAGCTCGGGCCGTCCGACAGCCCGGCCAATTGTCCGCGGTCCCGCTTAGGCGTCAAGGCAGAACCCCATGTCGGTCTGAATCGCCGCCATCTTCTCCTCCAGCACGCCCATGCGCTCCATGAGCGTCTCGGCCCAGTCGGAGACCTCGCGGTACTGGTTGTTCACGGTGAGGGCCTCGCCCGCGCTTTCGTACGTGGCGGGGTCGTTCATCTTGGCCTCCAGCTCGCCCTGCTCCAAGAGCACGCGCTCCAGGTCCTTCTCGCACTTGGCGTATTCCTCGCGCAGGGGTTTGAGCGCGCGGGAAAGGGCGTTGCGCTGCTCGGCCAGCTTGCGCTTTTCTTCCTTGGTCAAACGTTTGGAGCCCGCGGTCTCCTCGTCTTCGGACTCGCCGACCGGGGACGCGGGCGCGCATTCCGCCTTCTTCGCCTCGCGCTTGGCGCCCTGCTTGGCCTCGATGAGCGCGGCGCGGCGCTTGGCGTCGTAGTCCTCAAAGCCCTCGTGATGCTGCTCCAGCCCCTCCGGGCCAAGGGTCCAGATCTCCTCGGCCACCTCGCCCATGAGGTAGCGGTCGTGCGCGACCATGAAGAGCGTGCCCTCGTAGTCCTTCAGCGCGGCCACAAGGCCCTCGCGGCTTTCCAGGTCCAGGTGGTTGGTGGGCTCGTCGAGGATGAGCAGGTTGGACCGGCCCAGAAACAGGCTGGCCATGACGAGCCGGCTTTTCTCGCCGCCGGAGAGCGCGGCCACCGGGCGTTCGAAATAGCTCTCGCCCAGCAGGAACAGGCCCAGCACGCCCATGAGCTGTTCTTCCGTGCACTTGGGGTCGCACAGGCGGCGCATCTCGCCAATGACCGTGCCCGTGGGCCGCAGAATCTCGGTCTGGTGCTGGCTGAAGTAGGCCAGCTGGGTGCTGTTGCCCAGCTTGGCGTAGCCGTGGGTGGGGGTGAGCGCTCCGGTGAGCACCTTGAGCAGCGTGGACTTGCCCGCGCCGTTGGGCGCCACCAGCGCGATCTTGCGCCCGCGGAAGATCTGGAAGTTGAGGCGCGGCCACAGCTGCTTGCCGCTGCGCCCGGCCTCCTTGGCGTACTGGAACTCCAGGTCGACGACGTTCACGGCCACCTTGTCGCCGCGCACGGGCTCCGGCAGGCGGAAGGACAGCCTGCGCCCGGGCCGGGCGGCCAGTTGGTCGCCCTTGAGGCGCGAGAGCTCGCCTTGCAGTTTCTCCACCTTCTTGAGCTTGCTTTGGGCCTGGGCGGCCTTGCGCGCCTTGACGCGGAAGCGGCGGATGAAGTCCTGCTCGTGGTCGATGCGCGCGGAAATCTTTGCGGCCTCGCGTTCGCGCTGCTCGGCGTTCTCCTCCATCCAGGCCAGAAAATCGCTGAAGGACCCGCTGCGCAAAATGGGCTTGGCCCCGCCCAACACCAGCACATGCGACCCCACGCGCTCCAGAAAGACGCGGTCGTGGGCCACGAAGATCAGCGTGCCCTTGAAGGCCAGAAGGTAGTCCTCCAGCCACTGCACGGCTTCCAGGTCCAGGTGGTTGGTGGGCTCGTCGAGCAGCAGGATGTCCGCGCCCTGCAGCAGCACGCGGGCCAGCTTGGCGCGCTCGCGCCAGCCGCCGGAAAGGTGCTCCAGCTTGCGCGAAAGATCATCGTCGCGGAAGCCCAGGCCGGAGAGGATGGCCCTGGCCTTGTGCTCCGGGTGGTAGCCGTACTGCGCCTCGAAACGGGCCTGGCGTTCGCTCAGGCGGTGCAGTTTGGCCTCGTCGCGGGCGTTCACCGCCTCCTCCCACTCGCGCCAGAAGTCGCGCCAGGAGGGCAGGGCCGAAAGCACCCAGCCCAGCAGCGGCTCGGAGAGGTCCGCGCCGGAAAGCTCCTGGGCCACATAGCCCACGCGCGCGCCCTTGCTCATGACCACGCTGCCGGATTCCGGTTCCGTGCGGGAGGCCAGAATGCGCAGCAGCGTACTTTTGCCCGAGCCGTTGGAACCGGCCACGGCCAGGCGCATGCCCGGCAGGGCCTCGAAGGACAGGCCGCTGAAGAGCGTCTCGCCGCCGTAGGACTTCTCGATGTTCTGGACGGTGATCTTGGACAAAGGGACCTCCGATGGGCTCGTCCCGGCGGTTTGGACACGGGGCGGCGCTGTGCTGATATATCGCCCCCCGCGGACTTGGCAAGTGCCCGCCCGCTCCAGAATGCCGGAAAGCCGGCGGCGATTCGCGGCAAGGGCGGGGCGAAGCGCGCGCAGGGCCTCGGAGCCGGGCCCTTGGCAAGGACGGGCTTGGCGGCTATGCTGCGGGGCATGTCCTGGCACGTGTATCTCCTCACCTGCGCCGACGGCACCCTGTACTGCGGCGTCACCAGCGACCTGGCGCGCCGCCTGGCCGAGCACAACGGCGGGCCTTCCGGCGCGGGCGCCAAGTACACCCGTGCGCGCAGACCTGTCGCGCTGGCGGCCCACGCGCCCTGCGCGGACAAGTCCGCCGCCCTGCGCCTGGAGCTGGCGGTCAAGAAACGCCCGCGCGCGGCCAAGCTGGACTATCTTCTGGCACAGCCGGACGCGACGGCGGGCGACCCGTCCGCGGAGAAGCGCCCCGCCGAGCCGCTTCAGGCGGCGGCCAACACGGCGGCCTGGCAAGCGGCCGATGCGCTGACCGCTGACAAAGCCGACATCCGCGCCGCTGCGTTGACCGAAGGCGGCGCGGCATGACGAGTTTCAACCCCACCCTGCCCTGCACCCTGTGCCCGCGCGGCTGCAAGGCCATCCGCGCCAAGGCTCCCGGCTTTTGCGGCGCGGGGTCGCGCCTGCGCGTGGCCCTGGCCCAGCTGCACCATGGCGAGGAGCCGGTTTTGAGCGGAGTCGATCCCGCGCGCGGCGGCAGCGGCACCATCTTCTTCTCCGGCTGCGCCCTGCGCTGCGTGTACTGCCAGAACCACGACATCAGCATGGGCAACGCGGGCCACGACATGAACGTGGACGACCTGACCGCCATGATGCTGGAGCTGCAACTCGCAGGGGCGTACAACATCAATCTCGTCACCGCCGGGCACTACGCGCCGCAGGTGCGCCAGGCCCTGGCGCAGGCCAAGGCCAACGGCCTGACCGTGCCCGTGGTGTGGAACTCCAGCGGCTACGAGAGCGTCGCCACCCTGCGCAGCCTGGAGGGGCTGGTGGACATCTACCTGCCGGACCTGCGCTACATGGACGCGCGCGCCGCCGCCCGCTACTCGGCCGCGCCGGACTATCCCAAGGTCGCCACCTACGCCATTTGCGAAATGCGCCGCCAGGTGGGCGGCCTGGTGGTGGACGATGCGCCGGGGGGCACCGGCCTTGCGCGGCGCGGGCTCATCATCCGCCTGCTGGTGCTGCCGGGCAACGCTGGCCGCACCGACCTGGCCCTGGACTGGATAGCCGACACCCTGGGCACGCGCACGGCGGTGAGCCTCATGGGCCAGTACTACCCCACCCATCGGGCGCAGGAATTTCCGGAGATCAATCGCGGGGTGACGCCGGAGGAATACGCCGCGGTGCTGGCGCACATGGACGAGCTGGGCTTCACGCGGGGCTTTGTGCAGCAGGTGGGCTCCAGCGCGGACTACACGCCGGACTTTACGCAAAAATAGAGCCCGGACCTCGACGAACTCCGCAAGTCTTGCTACGGTGGTTCCATGCCGACATCAGAACAGGAATTCCTCCGCGTCATCGACCGCCACTTCCCGAACCACGGCTCCGGCGTGCTGCTTGGCCGCGGCGACGACTGCGCCATCATCGACTCCGGCGGGCCGCTGTGCCTCAGCACCGACATCTTCGTCGAGGACGTGCACTTCCGCCGCGCGTACTTCTCCGCGGCCGACATCGGCCACAAGGCCCTGGCCGCGGCGGCCAGCGACCTTGCCGGCATGGCCGCGCAGCCCGTGGGCTTCGCCCTTTCGCTGATGCTGCCCGACGACGTGGGCGACGAATTCCTGAATCAGATGCTGGGCGGCATGGCCGCGCTGGCCAACAGCCTGGAGATGCCGCTGGTGGGCGGCGACCTGAGCCGTGGCCCCAAGCTGGCGCTCGATGTGGTCGTCTTCGGCAAGCCCGGTCCCGGCGGGCGGCTCTTGCGGCGCAACGCGGCCCAGCCCGGCGACGCCCTGCTGCTGCTGGGCGACATAGGCCTTGCCCGCGCGGGGCTCATGGAGCTGGAGCACATGGCCTGCGACGAGGCCCGCCAGTGGCCCGGCGCCGTGGCCGCACACCTGCGCCCCATGCCGCGCATCGCCGAAGGCCTGGCCCTGGCGCAGATAGCCGCGCCCGACGGACCGGCCGTCAGCGGGCTCATGGATGTTTCCGACGGGCTTGCGCGCGACCTGCCGCGTTTTTTGGGGCAATACGGCGCGGAGCTGACCCTGGGCCGCGAGGACCTGCACGCCGAGGTGGCGGCGTTCTTCACCGCCCACGGCGAGGACCCGGTGGAGGCCGCCGTGCTTGGCGGCGAGGATTACGCGCTCATCGCCAGCGCGACGCAGAAGCGGCTGCCGCTGGTGCTGGCCGCCCTGCCGCAGGCCCGCGTCATCGGCCGCGTGTGCGCGGAGCCGGGCCTGCGTCTGAACAGCGGCGTGGTGCTGCGCCAGGGCTTCGATCATTTCGCCAAACCCGGCGAGGGCTGATTCCCCCCAACCGTCAAAGGAGCCGCCCATGGACATGCTGCCCCCTGTTCCGCGTCTGACCATTCTGGGCTATGTGCGCTCCAGCCTCACCGAACGCGACGAGGCCCCCAAGCAGGGAGCCGAGGGCGCGCCCGAAGCCTGGATCGAGCTGGACGATTTTTACGCCCCGGCCCTGGCCGGCCTTGCGCCGAGCCAGCGCGTGCTGCTCGTCACCTGGCTGCACCAGGGCGACCGCACCACCTTGCAGTGCCACCCGCGCGGCGACAAGACCAAGCCCAAGCGCGGGGTGTTCTCCACCCGCTCCCCGGACCGGCCCAATCCCCTCGGCCTGCATGAAGTGGAAATTCTCGAGATCGCCGCCCCGGCGCGCCTGCGCGTGGGCCCGCTGGAGGCCATCGACGGCACGCCCGTGGTGGACATCAAAAGCATGGACTGGAAGCCGTAAGCCGCGCCGATTGCCGCACCGCTTGGCCGGTTTGGTCTGACGGACTTGCTTGGCCCACTTGGCCTGTCGGGCCTGCGTGGCTTGATGGACCGGTGTGGGGTGACTGGCTTGCTTGGCCTGATCGGACCTGCTGAGCTTGCTTGGCCTGTCGGGCCTGCTTAGCTTGCTTGGCCTGACCGACCTGACTGGCTTGCTTGGCCAGACGGGCTTGATTGACCTCGACGGCTTGGCCTGTGGGCCTGTCGAGCGTGTTTGGCCTGTCGGACCTGCTGAGCTTGCTTGGCCTGCCGGGCCTGCTGCCCTACTTGGCCTGAGGGCGCGGCATCTTGGCCGAAAGGTCGCGCAGAAAGCGCTGGTCCACGCTGCCCGGAGCCAGCTTCTCCGCCTTTTCCACGCCCTGCCAGGCTTCGGCGTAGCGCCCCTGGAAGAAACGGATGATGGCGCGGTTGCTGTGGATCATCGGGTTCGCGGGTTGCAGCGCCTCGGCCTGGTCCAGCAGCGAAAGGGCGCGCCCGAAGGAGACCTCGCGTTGGGCCGGGGTGTCGTCGATGGTGGCGGCCTTGCTGATGTACGCGTAGGCGTAGTCGGACACCAGCGAACCGTTGCCGGGCATCTGCGCGTTGGCGCGCTCGAACAGCGGCAGGCCGACGTCGAACTTGCCCAGGTTGCATTGTGCCGAGGCAAAGCCCCACAGCACGTCGGGATCGTTGGGCGCCAGCAGCCAGGCCTGGTTGAAACGCTTCATCGCCGTGGTGGCGTCGCCGCTCTTGAGAAGCTCCCACCCGCGCAGCAAAACGTTCTTCGCCGCCGCCTCGCGCGAACCGGCTTTCTTTGTGAGCTCCTCGATGAAGACCTTGTCCGCCTGGAGCTGGGCCGGGGTCCTCTCGCCGCCGCCATAAAAGGGCTGGGTGTTGTCCGCCGGGGCCGCAAAGGCGGCGGTGGCGCAGAACATGGACAGAACGGCGATCAACGCGGCGCGTTTCAACATTCTCTCGCTCCTTATGGCGCGGCCTGCGGCCTACGCCTGGCCCTTAATGATGAGGCTCAGCTTCTTCACGTCGGCGTTGAGGGCCGCGCGCTCCTTCCCGTAATCGTCGATGCGGCGCTGGAGCTCCTCCAGCTTGCGCCGGGCGGCCTCCTGGTACTTGGCGTGCCGGGGGTCCTTGCTGGTCTTGAAGGAGGGCTTGGCCTTCTCCTCGTCCATCTCGCGCATCAGATTCTTGATCTTGCCCTCGCAGACCGCCACACGGCCGGAAAGCGTCTTGCGCTTGAGCTTGAGCGCCTCAATGTCCACTTCTTTCTTCACGGCTTCTTTCTTCATGGCCATGGGGTCACCTTGGGGCTTGGGGCGGGTTGGCTGCGGGCGGGTTGCCTGCGCGGCGCACGCGCGGGATCGACTCGCGCCGCACGTTGCCCTGCTTCGCTCCTGGGGCGGGGTTTGTCAATATGGGGGAGGGGTGAGCTCCGTTTGTGGCTTTTCAACAATTCTAATTTTATTTCCAACAAACAGAGGGTGCCAAGCGTGCTTCAGATCACCATTCCCCACCCCATGCGGGGCATAGGCCAATACGACACTAATCGAACCTATGCGATAAAACCAAGTTGCAAAAGTAACGTCATCCCCCATAGCATTCAGATTTATTGGCCCATTATCCGCACGATGAACAACTGTGTCACCAACACCACCACAAAATGTCAACCACACGTGCGGATGTGCTGCACAATTCCTTAAACATGCTGCAATCTCAGAAGTATCTATCGGAGCGCAGCAATCATTAATTTTACATCCAAACTGTTTCACGAAAAAAAGATGTACATAAAGCATAGATTGTTTAACGTTCCCAGGGAATACATTCTGCAGATTTACAATTGAATTTACGACAACATTTGGACGGCGTTCACGTAAATGTAGAGACAACTGCTCCCAAGCTTTGTCATAGCGCTGAGTTAAGCTGTTATTGCAATTCTGACACAGCTTGACATTGTATTTTAGCTTATCTGATTTCACCCCAGGAATTTTGACACTCTGACCTTTTACCTTTTTAAATAGGAGGCGTTTCAAGGAGACCTTACCAAACACCGAGCGCAAATCAGAAGCCTTGATGAAGTGCTCACCCGAGCTAGCTTGGCCACCACAAATCCAGCATTTATTTTCAGGCATGTGTCTTTCTTGCTCACCCCCCTTGCAAAGTCAATAACGGCGCCCCAAAAGGCCCGCCGCTTGCGCGACGGGCCTCTGTTTTGCCTCAACTCTGCGGGGTCGGACCTAGAACATGTCCTGCACGCCGCTGGGGTCCTTGAACTCCACGTTCTTGTCCCACTTGATCTTCTTGTCGCCGCGGTTGTCCAGGTACTTGGCGATCTCCAGGTCGATCTTGATCGGCACGTTCACGCCCGCCTTGGTGAGCGCCTGGCGCAGGTAGCCCTCGCCCTTGGTGGCGAAGGCGACGGAATCGCCCAGCACACGCATGGCCTCGGTGGGGTTGTGGAAGCCGATGGAGTTCTCCGCGCCGATGAACAGCGAGCGGTAGAAGGCCTCCTCGTAGTAGTCGCGCGCCTTGTCATACAGGGCCTTGTCGATGACCTTGCCCTCGGCCTGGGCCTTGTGGGCCATCTCAAACAGCTTGGCCAAACCGGCGGTGACGTTGCCGGCGCGAATCTGCAAGGAAACGGTGCGGTCCTGAATGGCGGTCACCTGCTCCTTGAGCCAGGCCGCGGTTTCGGTGTGGCACTGCATGCAGGCCTTCATGTCGTTCTTCAGCGGGCTCATGACGCGGTGGTCGCTGATCTTCTTCACACCCACCTTGGTGTAGGGCATGTGGCAGTCCGCGCAGGCCGCCCCGGCCTTCCAGTGCACGCTGTTGTTGCTGAACAGCTCGAACTCCGGATGGCGGATGAAGCCCATCTTGAAGCCGGTGACGTTCTGCTTCCACTCGCGGTACGAGTCGTCGGAACGGATGACCTTGATTATGTTCTCGATGGTGATGGCGCCCCACTTGCTGCCCTGCCAGGGGAAGAACAGGCCGGTGGAGTGCATCTCCTTATCCTTGGGGATGTTGTAGGTGACGTGGCACTGGGCGCACACGGCGCTGCGCTTCTCCTGGCGGGTGAGGTTCTTCTCCTCCACCTTCATGGCGCCAAGGGCCGCGCCAAGGGTGAACCCGCGAGAGAGCTTGAGGCCCATGTCCTTGTTGTCGTGGCAGTCGATGCAGGCCACGCCGAGCTCCCGGTTCTTCTCCGGGATCATGGCCAGGATTTCCTTGTAGGGCTTGGCGTAGTAGTCGACGCCAAGCTTCTTCTGCAGCTCCGGGGCGTAGGGCGTCTTGCAGCTCAGGCACACGCCGCCGGCCTTGAGGCGCGAGGCGTCGACATCGAGCTGGTCGCGCAGCATGCGCGAGTGGCCCTTGGGCTCGTTGTACTCCACGCCGAAGCCCCAGCCGTTGAACAAGAGGGCCATGTACGGATACTCGGCCAGCTTGTCGTAGGTCAGGTGGTCGGCGTCGAAGCCGCGCTTGTACTTGCTCTTGCCCGCTGGCTCGGGCTCATTGGTCTTCTTCCAGGTCTCAAATTCTTCCGGATAGGCCTTGCCCCACAGCTCCGGGTCCACTTCGCCATCGGGAATGGTGACGGTTTTGACCATCTCGGGCTTGCCCGGCGCGCAGCCGTACGGGATGATGAGAGACGCCAGGGCCAGGGCCATGACGACGATGAACAGGGTTCTCTTGTTTCGCAATGCCATCTCGCTCCTCCCATGAAATGCGTTGTTCCCCTGCAACGGAGAAATTCGTATGCGATTCTTTTGGCCCGCATGAGGGGCCGCCGCGACTACTGGGTTTCAATTGCCCCGCTGCGCTTGTGCATGATGCGCCGGTGGCAGTCCGTGCACGGGCGCTCCTGGTTGATCATGGAGACCGTTTCCGAGTGGCAGCGGATGCAATTGGCCTGCACCACTTTGCGGCCATGCTCGGTGATGCGGATGTCGTCCGGCACGTGGCCGGCGTTGAACAGCACCAGATCCTTCATGCCGTCAATGGACTTCCAGGCATAGTGCACGGGCATGTTTTCGTTGGGCAAGTGGCAGTCCACGCAGGCCTTTCTGCGGTGCGCACCCTGGTGGAACCAGGCCTCGTAGTGCGACTCGTGGATGTGGCACGAGGCGCAGAACTCCGGCGTCTCCGATTTCGCCAGCAGCTTGGGCGGCCCCACCATGAGGAAAAGCGCCGCCGCCAGGGTCACAAGCCCCCCCAGCAGGCCGTACTTCAGCCGTCTTCGCGTTGTTTCATTCATCAACCCCACCACCTTGCTTGAGACGTGAGGCCCGCCGGGACGCGTCCCGACCGGCAAACACTTTGCCGCGCGCCGGGCCACCCACCCTTTGCACAGCATACATATATGTAGCCTTATCCCATTCTGTGCCGAAAGAATTGACTTAGGTCAAGGAAGGGGAGGGAAAGCAAGAGATGCCCGTGAACGGGCGGCACAGCGATGACGCGAACAATTCCATCGGCCTGCGCCGCGAGAGGCGCGTACCGGCCGTCTGCGCGAGGCGTAGCGCTGGCCGAGATGCCCCTTCTCCACTGGCAGCTCCACCGCCCCCGATTCCCTGGGCGCAACGGGCGGCGATGCAGAGTGATGCTTGAAGCCCATGACGGAGGGGCACAGATGTCGCCGCAAACGAGGGCGCAAACGAAAGCGCCCCGCAAGGGTGATTTTGCAGCCCAGGGCGGCGGCGATGCCGATGCGCAAACGAAAACGCCCCCGCAAGTCCATGACCTGCGGGGGCGCTGAAGTTCCAGACTGCGGCGGCTACATGGCGTTCGCGTCGATCTTGTCCACCTGCTCCTGAATGGCCTTGGCCAGGGGGCCTTCCAGGCCCATGATGTCCACGTTCAAAAAGCCGCGCACGATGGTCGAGGTGGCCTCGGCCTCGTCCATGCCGCGCGCCATGAGGTACTCGATCTCGTCCTGGGCGATTTTGCCCACAGCGGCCTCGTGCGAGAGGTCCACGCCCTCGACTGTGGCGTCCAGCTCCGGCACGGCCAGCATCTGCCCGCCACCCAGGATGAGGCCCTTGCACTCCAGGTGGCCCCGGCAGGGCACGGCGTTGCCGGCTATGTGCCCGCGGGCGATGTTCACGCCGCCGGTGGTGATGGTGCGGGAGATGATCTCGCAGCGGGTGTTGGGCGCGTTCATGATGACGCGGTTGCCGCAATCCACGTTGGAGCCCTCGGGCGTGACGATGACGGAGTTGAAGCGGGCGATGCCGCCGCTGCCGTTCAAATGGATGGCCGGGTACATTTGCAGGGTGCCCACGGTGTTCAAGAGCACGTAGTTGCTCTGAAACACGCCGCCCTCCTCCACCACGCCGACGGAGCGCGGGCGCACAGTGGCGTTCTCGCCCCAGTTGTGGATCATGGTGAAGGTGAGCTTGCCGCCCTTCTTGACGTAATATTCGGTGATGCCCAGGTGCGCGGCGTGGGTGCTGCCGTGGGCCGTGGAGCAGCCGGTCATGATGTGGACCTCGCTGCCTTCCTCAACAACCACGATGTTGTGCACGTTCTGCCCCGCGCCATCGGCCTTGAGGAACAGGCACGACTGCACGGGCTTCTTGATGACGGCGCCCGGCTTGGTGCGGATGAAGTAGCCGCCGTGGGTGTTCTCGGCCACGCTCTTGGTAAACTCGTCCTTGTCGCGGTCGACCAGCTTCCAGGCGTATTCCGGCAGGCCGTCGTAGCGTTTCATGGCCGCCTTGATGTCCAAGAGCTCCAGGCCTGGATCGCGCGATTCGCAGTGCACGGTGCTCTGGTCCATGTGCATGAACAGCGCGCTGCCGTCGCCCGCGTCCAGGTCGACGCCGGCGTAGAGGATGCGGTTCTTGTCGTTGGCGTCCAGGGTGCGCAGGTCGGCTATCTCGCCGTGCTCAATGCCGGTGAAGGCGTAGTTGGAAAGCGTAACTTCTTTCATGGCCTCTCCCTAAAGCACGATCTGCCCGGGCACGGGCTCGTCGAGACATTTGATGCATTCCTGGTAGCCGTAGCTGCGGATGTGCTCCAGGATGTCGCGGGGGCGCGCCTCGCAGCACAGGTGGCCCTGGTAGAGCACCTGGCCGCGGTCGGCGTTGATGTAGTCCAGAATGTAGCCCGTGTGGGTGATGATGAGCCCGCTTGTGCGCACCTTGCACTTGAGCGGCTTGGCGCAGGCGCCGGGAGGCAGGTCCACCTCGCCGTCCAGCAGGCGGCGCACCACCTTGCCGATGAGCTGCATGTTCTCCAGGTCCACGCCGCTCTCCGGCTCGTCGAAGAGCACGAAGCTGGGCTTTTGGGCCATGAGCTGCAAAAGCTCGGAGCGCTTGATCTCGCCGCCGGAAAAGCCCGCGTTGATGTCGCGCTCCAGGAACTCCTCGAAGTTGACCTTGCGGGCCATGGCCTCGGGGTCGATCTCGCGGCCGCGCGCGCAGCGCTGCACCAGGTCGCGGGTCTTGAGCCCGTGGATGGTGGGCGGGCGCTGGAAGCTCATGCCGATGCCCAGGCGGGCGCGCTCAAACATGGGCATATGGGTGATGTCGGTGCCGCGGAAGAGAATGCGGCCGCCGGTGACGTTGTAGCCGGAAAAGCCCATCAGCGTCATGAGCAGCGACGTCTTGCCGGAGCCGTTGGGTCCGAAGAGGATGAAGGTCTCGCCCTCGCGGATGTGCAGATTGATGCCGCGCAGCACTTCCTTGTCGCCTATGCTGACGCGCAGATCCTCGATTTTGAGCATGGACGCCTCGCTTTGCCCCGCCTGAATTTCGGTCCCGCGGATGCGGGAGACAGCGGGCTGGGGGAACGATTCCTACCGATTTTGGCGGCTGAAGTCCAGCCGGGTTCCCGCTGGATGGCGCCCCCTCCCGACGCTTTGCTCCGCAAGGGCTTTCATGTAGACTGACGCGAGCGAGGCACCTCATGAAGAAGAAGCTCAACTCACTGGACGCGCTGGCCGAACTGAAGCTGGAAAACGCCAAGCCGAGCCTGCTGGCCCAGGCCAAGGAAGCCCTGCGCCAGGGCAAGAAGGGCCACGTGGCCCCGACCAAGCCCAAGGCCAAGCCTGAAGCGCCGCTGCCGGCCGATGACGACACGGCCCAGGACGACTCGCTGTTCTTCAGCGCCATGCAGGGCGTGGCCCAAATTGGCGGCGCAGGCAGGCAAATCCAGCCGCCCCCGCCCCCGACGCCGGAGCTGCCCCAGGACGACACCGACCCCGAGGCCAAGCTCATGCGTCAGGCCATGCAGGGCGATGTGGACTTTGAGCTGGAGCTTTCCGAGGAGTACATGCACGGCTTCGTGCGCGGGCTCGACTCCAAGATCTTCCAGCAGCTCAAGGCCGGACGCCTGAGCGCGGAGGGCCACCTGGACCTGCACGGCCAGAACGCGGACCAGGCGCTGGACTCGCTCCTGTTCTTCATGCGCGAGAGCTATCTTTCCGGCCGGCGCATGGTGCTGGTCATTCCCGGCCGGGGCAAAAACTCCCCGCGCGGCCTGGGCGTCCTCCGCCAGGAGCTGCAAACCTGGCTCACGCGCGAGCCGCTCCGGCGCATCGTGCTGGCTTTTTGCACGGCCCAGCCGAGGGACGGCGGCACCGGAGCCGTCTACATCCTGCTGCGCAAGATGAAGAAGAGCCAGGGCAAGGTCGCCTGGGACAAGCAGATGAACTGGGAGGATTTGGAGCGTTAGCGCCCGGGCCCGGGCTACTCCGTAAAGCCTTTCTCCGCCATGGCGTCGGCTTTCACAAACGCCGCCATGCCCGTCTTCATGACCCGGAAGCCGAGCTTGCGGTAGAAGTCCTCCTTGCCGGGCGAGGCGTACAAGATGACGTTGCAGCCCGGCAGCGCGTCCAGAATCGTCTGGACGATCAAGCGCCCGACACCCCGCCCCTGAAATTCCGGCACAACCGCGACATCATATATGGCGGCCTGGTACACGCCGTCGGAAATGGCCCGGCCGAAGCCCGCAAGCTGGGCGTCATCGTACACGAACACCGTGGTGTGGCTGGCCGTAAACGCGCGCCTGTGGGCATCGGGGGCGAAATGCGCCATGCCCACGCGCTTCAAGACATCCGCAACCTGCGCCCAATCCGTCAGCGAGCAGTCATTCTTCCTCACCAGCATGCGCCGCGTCCTCCTGTCCCGTGCGGCCCGGAGTGGCCCGCAGTTTGGCCTGCCCCGCTATACCACAAGCAGATTGATGGCAAGACGCAGACGCCGCGCGTTTCCTCGCCCGCAATCCCCCTTGCCAGCGCCCCCGGCACAATGTATATCCCCCCTCTCGAAACGGCATCACACCCGCCTTCAAAAGTGCGGAGAGGTAGCGAAGTGGCCGTACCGCGCCCGACTCGAAATCGGGTTACGGACTAATAATCCGTACGTGGGTTCGAATCCCACCCTCTCCGCCATCATTAAATCCAGCCCCCTCCGAGCAAGTCAAAAACAGCTAAAAATTCAAAGGAATATCTCGGATTTCAGTCCGAGATAGACCGGTTACGTGCGTCGACAACCGGACAAGCCACCGGATAGCATACCGGACAGCAAGGGCCACCCGGACAACTTGCACCGGACAACTCCAAAACCATCCGCCTCAAAGACGAGCGGGGCCTCTACCTCGAGATATCCCCTGCGGGGGGCAAATGGTGGCGGTTGCGGTACTGGTTCAAGGGCAGAGAACCGGCTCTCGCTCGGCGTCTACCCGGACATCACCCTCAAGGAAGCCTGCGAACGACGTGACGAGGCGCGCAACGCCCAGTTGAGCAGCGTCAACGCCGATCAGGAGACCTTCCAGATCATCGCCGAGGAGTGGTTCGAAAAGTTCCAGCATACCTGGACCGCGAACACGGCCAAAACCATCATCGAACGCCTGCGCAAGGACATCTTCCCGTTCATTGGCGGTCGACCGATCCGCGAGATTACGGCTCCTGAGTTGCTCGCCGTGCTTCGGCGCATCGAGAGCCGCGGCGCCGTGGAAACCTCCCGCCGGGACCTCCAGAAATGCGGCCAGATTTTCCGGTATGCCGTCGCCACCGGACGTGCGGAACGCGACGTGGCCGCCGACCTGCGCGGTGCCATCGCCCCTCCTGCCAAACGGCACTTTGCCAGCATCCACGAACCGAAGATCATCGGTGAACTTCTGCGGGCCATTGACGGCTACAAGGGGAGCTTCGTCACCCGCTGCGCCCTCAAGCTGGCTCCGCTGACCTTTGTCCGCCCCGGAGAGTTGCGGCATGCCGAGTGGTCGGAGATCGACCTGGAGAACAGCGAGTGGCGCATCCCCGCCGCCAGGATGAAGATGAAGGAGAAGCACATCGTCCCCCTGTCCACCCAGGCTCAGGCAGTGCTCCGGGAACTCTTCCCCCCGACCGGGACGGGACGCTACGTGTTCCCTGGGGAGCGCTCCTATGCTCGCCCTATGTCCGAGAATACGGTGCTCGCTGCCCTGCGCCGCCTGGGCTACGACAAGGGCGAGATGACCGGCCACGGGTTCCGGAGCATGGCCAGCACCATCCTGCACGAGCAGGGCTGGCCCTCCGAGGTCATTGAGCGGCAGTTGGCCCACGGCGACAGGAACAAGATCCGGACGAGCTACAACTTCGCCCAGCACCTTCCCGAGCGCAGGCGCATGATGCAGGCCTGGGCCGACTATCTGGACGCCTTGCGCGAAGGCGGGAAGGTCGTGCCCATTTTTCAGGCGGGATAGAGCTGACGGGCTTCGCTCAGCGACGAATCTTTTCCGGCTACAGTTCTATACAGCACGCGATTTCACATTGCAATCGATTGCACCAGCGCATGCGGTGCCCTCCACAGCCTTTCTATGCCCATAAATGTGAGCGTTTGCCAAAGAACGAGTTCGGCCGCCCTTGACTTTCTGCTCGGGTGCTCGATCTGTTTGGCAGCGACATGCAATCATTTTTCCACTGTGCTATACACACAAGATCCCCCTCAGCCAGATGGTCGGCAGAGGTCACACCACCAGGCATGTGGCGAGAAGGAGATACAGGCAGGCAGGCCTCAGGCCCGTAGGGGAAAATTCACAAAGCAGGAGGAGGAAACTATGCAGGCGACTGGCAATCATGGGAGGCTGCTGCGCATCAGCCAGGTGCTGGAGCGGATCCCCGTCTCGAAGACGACCTGGTACGATGGTATCAGGAAGGGGGTGTATCCGGCTCCCGTGCGGTTGGCTCCGCGGACCTCCGCCTGGCTCGAATCCGAGATCAAGAAACTCATCGTGCGGCTGCACCAGGGGAAGGTGGAGTACCCGCAATGAACACAACCAGCGTCGATCTGTACACGGTTTGCGACGAACTACCATTACAGCTGCCACAACCGGGAGTCAGGCGTTAAGGCGTCTGGCTCCCGCCATACTGCCAGCCATCTATTCATCTACCGAACTCGTATCTACAGACCATCACCACCGATTCGAAGTCTTTGCATCTTGGTATGATGATTCACGCCTCTGGGCTTCGCCATCACCCCAGAAGTCCATTCTTAGCGCCAAGCATTTACATTATCATCGCATATAGAAACAGTGAAAGAACGTGATTTCCCTGTCATACAATCATTGTATTCCGCGCGTCTCCTGGCATAAAAAAAGTTCAACCAACATAACGTGGTTGGAACTTCAACATCAGGAGATCCAGAATACGTATGCACGCTTCCCTTGTCGTTGAATTCCTGATCCTGCTCGGGGCAGACGACGCCACGATCAGGGAGGGCAAGAAGATAGTGCAGTCTTCATGTCCGCTGGCAAGATGGCTGCACCGGCCTTCCGACCCCAAGATGCAGAACCTCTTGGTCCGCATGTACGAATCGCAGCAGGAGCCCCGCTTTCACTGTTCGGTCTGCGGGGCGCGCGGGAGCCTGACCGACCTCCTCCACGAGCTTCAGACCCTCTCGACGGAGCTTTACCCCGAAGCGACTTCGCTGCTTGCGCAGTGGGAGGCGGAGGATCCTTGGAAGAAGGGGCACGGTCCGCGGAGGATTCGTGTCGACCTGCCGCCGCCGGAAGTGCTTTGCCCTCCCTTCCGGACATACGATCCGATCGACACGGAGGCGCTGGATCTGTTTCCCCTGCTGATCCGCCTGGACCAGCGCGACTCTGAGCTGGTCATCAAGTGGCTCCGCACCCACTGGCGCATCAGCCCTGGCGTTATCCGGCGCGCCCAGTTGCGCCTCTACTACGACCAGATCACCAAGGAACCCGGGGGGGGCGATCCCCGTCTTTGGCCCGGGAGGGAATCACCCCACGGAATTGTGGGGGTGGCCCATGGACTCGAACTCGGGGCGGCAGGTCTTCCCCTCTTCATACGGCAGCCAGCCCTCGAATCGGCCCCACCCCCTGTTTGGCCTGGAGCGGCTTGAGCCAGACGCCTCGGTCATTCTGGTCCAGCCCCCCCTCGCCGCACTCAGGCTGGAGACGCTCGGGTTCAAGAACGTGGTGGGCACGACGACCTCTGGCAATCTGGACCTGACGGACCTTGAGGCCTTCCCTTGCGTGTATTTGGCGTTCGACGACTCGGAGCAGGGATCCGCGCTTACTCGCAGGGCCTTCCGCCTGCTCAAGCGACCGCAGAGCGTCCTCCTCCGGTGGTACGTGGCTAGGAATTCCGCGGGGCAGCATCTCCATGGGCCTCTCGACCTGGAAAACCTGACGCAGTTCCGCATCATCTTCGACGAGCGGATCGCCCTGATGAAGTCCTGACACGCTGACTAAGAACAAGCCCTCTCGGCCAGGACATGATGTATCCCGTCACGTTCTGGCCGTTTCCCACCTCGCGGCTCTTCCGAGGGATTAGCGACAGGGAGAATCTTCCGCATAAGCCCGCTGCTGGTCCAGATTGTTCTACGCTACTGGCACACGATGCAGACGAGACGCCCCAGGGTGCATCCACAGTGAAGAAACGGGCGCATGACCCGCCGGGTTTCTTCGGATCACTCAATTCTGGAGGGTGGTTGCCCGTTGGTGTTGATCTGGGCGACGCGACGGTATTCCGCTGGCGTTAGCGTGAGAAGAACGAGCATAATACGGCCTGATACTTGCTGTGGTGATGCTTCAGACTGGCACAACAGAGCAATACAGCAACGTACTTTTAAAGCAGGAGTATCCACAACAAGCTGCTGTGGGTACTCATTTGAAAGCCTGCAAGTGCAGGTGCCGCTGATAATGGTCAGCGAACTAGATTGGTTCCCCTGCCGGAACCTCAGAGTTTGTCTGGTCGAATGGTGAGCGGCCACTCGTTCTCAGGAAAATTCATCCAGCAGATTCAAGATACATCAAATCGTGCTCAGCGTAAATCCATAATGATTAGATCAATCACAGCGACACGCCATTCAATGGTTGCGCAGATTACGCAGAAGAACGGCACCCCATGACATTTTGTCTGGGGATACCCCGGACATCATGACCGGGGGTAACCCATGACATTTTTTCCGCCATAAGCTCTTAGAAGAAAACCTCTTTGAATCTCAAAGAAGAGAAGTAAGTCCTCAGGCGGAGATGACTGTTCCCTCCAGAGGGTCCCACCAACGCGAATAATGGCGCGTTGGACGAGGTTCCTTCGGCAACCCTGAACCAAACGAGACCCCTAATGTGCGCCACAGGAATCACAGCGGAGAACGCTGACTCTCCCCTCACCCCCACAAGTCAACTGCCTTCCTTCCCCCCAAAAGCCCGCTTACGCGACTTCCCGCGCAATTTCTGACACATGCACCGACGAGGAAAAAGAACTCCTTCGCGGCCTGGGTGACATTCTGAGTTGGGGCGGGATGATGCTCTTCTGTTGCCGCGAAAACAAGCTACCAAAACTGGACTGGGCACGCTCTGCACGCAGATCGCGGCGACCACCTTACAGTTTGGAAAGCCGTATGAGGAACTTGATTTTCATCGACTGCGCCAGGGGACGCCCAGCTTGTTCCAGACTGGTACTGGCACATGCGTTCGGCAGATTAGTCGGGACATGAAAACGTTATGTGCGTCTGGCTTGGTGCATCGACTTGCCCGTTCTGGTGAGAGTATCCTCTATGGCCTCGCCCCGGAGCGCATCGTTGCTTTTATTCAAAAGATGCTCGCGGAGCGCAAAGTCGACGAATCTAATGACGCGCGATATCTTCACAGCATGTGGACTGAAAAAGTCACTCCGTACCTGCATGTTCTTGAGAAATTGGGCCAGAAGATATTGGCGTTCGCCCAGGTGACCGGCCGCAACAGTAAGGAAATCATCGCTGGCATCCGTACTATTGCGGCACAGTTCACTGAGATTGCACGCAATACAGTAACGGCGGTGACACAGAATGTCTCGAAGAGAGTTGAGACCGTGGTGAACGGACCAGATGAAAGCACGACCAAGGCAACGCCCCGCATAGATGAGCCGACTGCGTCAAAGCGCAACAAATTGAGGACGGAGCCGCTCTTTAACAAGGCAGGCAAGCCCAACGGGCGTGCGGGCTTGGCCTGGTGGGAGAAGTTGGCCCAGGACCACGTGAGCGAGCATTTTGTGGAGAAGGTGACAGGGAAGACGATCGGTCAGATGAAGAAGTACCTGACCGAACTCCGCGCTGACGGCGACCGCACGGACGAACAGATCGTGGAGCATATCACGACCCTGATGAAGTGCTGGCGGCGCCCCATGGGCCATGGTCGGGATTACGATGTCCCGTCAAAGTTCGGCGGCACCCGTATGATCCAGTTGGTCATGTACCCCGACTTCGACCTCTTCTTCAACGATCGATTCCAGATTACGCGCCTGCTGTTTGCATGCGCGAGAGCCTCTGAGGTACAAAACACGGGGGGTACCGAGTACAAGGGTGTCCCCCTGCAAGAATTTTAGCTCGAAGTCAGGAGGGATAGGCGCAAAGGTCTAAGGAACTGCTAGCCTTGCTGAAACGAACCCTACGAAGGTCTGCCCTGTAGCGTCCGCCCTCGTGAGCAAGAGTTCCGCACGCGTCTAGACAATCGTTTGCGACCAAATAATCAGGCTAAAACATCTACACACAGTGCAACCGGGATAGCCACTGCGCCCTCACTGATTCCCCTTGAGGGCTCAAAGGGAGCCAATCACCGTGGTGCCGTCTGTTGGGCGTCCGGCAGGTGGCGTTCCTGGAAGCTGGGCTCCAACAAGCCGAGGTCACGGTCCGAGACGCCGTCTTCTCGGAAAAGACCACGCCACTGCGCAACCTCGGCCGCCATGCCTGCGACGACATTGGCCGCTGCGGCAGCGGTCAGACCGAAACGGGCGGCCGCGCTCAGCGCGTTCCCGATTGTCGCGGCACGTCCCTGCTGGCCGACAGTCATGGCCAGGGAGAACTCCTCGGCCACGCCGCGGCGCGCCACGGCCGGCGTGATGTCAAAGGCCGGAGACAGGTCGCCCTGTGCGCCGTCGAAGAGCACCCCGTGATTCCTGGGATGGTCGTCCGTGTTGCGGCACATGATGTTGAACACCATTCGCCGGAAGAGCTGCTCAAGGCTTGCCCTGTCGCCGATTCCCTTCTCCCGGAACGCATCGGCCAGCCGCAGATAGCTGAAGCCTTGACGGTCGCCTTCGTCCAGTTGGAGCACCGACAAGGCGCTCAGGTATCCCAAGCGCGTGACGGCGCCTGCGGCACTTGGCCGCCTGTCGAACCGCTTCAGCAGCAGCACGTCCCGCGTCCCCACCGTTTCAAGACGCATCTCCGGGATCGTGATGCCGCAACGCGCAGCCAACCGCATGGTGGCCCACTCGACCCTCGGGTTGTTCCATGGATCGCCGGCTGCCGGGAACTTGGCCACCCAGTAGGCCCCCTCGTGCTCAATGGTGCACTTCGGACGGGCTCCGCCAAGACTGGAGCCCTGCTCCAGCAGTTGGGCGATATCCCCTTGTCCGGGCCTATCCAGCGCCTCGCCAGCATCAATGCGCGAGGCGACGTCCATGATCTCCTCAATCTGGTGGAACCCCGGGGGAGCAGGAACCGGCTCCGGGGCCTCAAGGCTGGCTCGAAAGTCGAGGTTCCCGATCCGCAAGGCGTTCGGGCTCAGCAGCAGCTCTCCCTCGTTCAACGTTTCGGGAGGCACGCCCAACCGATGCGCGATCACGAGACGCCCCCAACGGTCTGGCGAGGCATCGCGAAACGCACCATACAGGCCACCGTTGGTCTCGATCAGTTGCCCAGGGCGTCCGAGCGGCAGGGAAACAGGGTCGGCGGGCAGAGCGCCAGGACGCTCCTGATACAGTCGGCCATACTCGAAGCGCCCTTGCCGACGCTGCGCATCATACGTGAACAGTCCGGCCGGCACAGCGACGGCCTCTCCCGGCGGGTAGACAAAGACGTAGATGTCCATGGCGGGTCACCTCGTGGGCTAGAAGTCCAGCTTGGAATTCTTGCGGCGGCGCACACTGGGCATCTGCGCAAGCCGCTGACGCTCAAGAAACAGCCCAAGCTGGTCTTGCTCCATTGAGGCCACTTGCCCCAAACCGTCGGAGAGCTCCAGACAGAACAGTGCCGACACCAGCACAGCCAAGCTCGTGCCCGGGTCGCCCTTCTCCAGCCTCCGCAGGGTCTTCTCCGACACGAGCATCCGGCCGGCAAGCTCGGCGATCGTAATGCCACGCCGCTTACGAGCGATCCGGATGCGCTCGCCCAGGTTCGCCAAAGCGGTCTGCTGCGAATCCGGCAGCCCGATCCCGGAGAGCGTACTTTTGGGCATATATGACCTCCAAGACTGGTTTAACCGGTAATATATGACCACATTCACTACGTCAACACATGACCAAGCGGTCTCCGCCATCCTGTGGCGACATCTGATATCCTTGAGCTTAACCACTGACACGCTGAGGCACCAGCCGAGCAGTCGACACTCCCGCGCAGGAATAGGCGAAGCATCATACGCCCTCCCCTCCCAGGACGGTCGCCCTTGACCAAGACATAAATATTGCATATATACGCTGCTAACTGGCATTTAAAATCTTTTTATGCAATACTTGAGGCCAAGATGTCCAAAGATTCACTCGCACATAGTGCCCTTCCGCTCCCGGCAAGAGACGCTCTCCAGCGCCTAGGCGGCAATATCAAGCTCGCCAGGCAGCGGCGCAAGATGACTCAAGCCCAACTGGCCCAGAAGGTGCTGGTATCCGTCGGCACGATCATCCGGCTTGAACGCACGCCAGAAGCCGTCAGCGTGGGCGTCCTTGCCCAGGTGCTGTTCGTCCTGCAACTCATCCCCGAGCTCGCAGCCTTGGCTTCACCGGAGAGGGACACCATCGGCATGCAACTGGAGCTTGCCCGCGGCGTGAACCGCGTGTCCCGGAAGCGGACGTTGGATCCGGGATTCTAGGAGAGAGCTGAATGCCAGAGCGCTGCTATGTCTACATGGATCTAGGGGAGGGTTTTGTCCCGACTGGCCTTCTCTCTATCCACGAGGAGCAAGGCGGATTCGCGGAGTTCGTCTATGGCCGAGCGTATCTGCAGGGGAAGGCTCCCGTCCCCTTGGATCCCTCGCGGCCGTTGATCACAGCGCCTCATGTCTCTCCGCTCGGCTCGCCGCTGTACGGCGCCATCCGTGACGCCGCACCGGATGCCTGGGGGCGGCACCTCTTGGACACGTTGGCGCAGACGCACGGAGTCAGACTCCGGGCCATCGATTACCTCTTGATGGCTCACCAGGACCGCATTGGAGCACTCGCCTTCGGCCCGGATCTCTCTGGCCCCGGGCGGGTGCTGCCTGAGTGGATGAAAAACGAGCGTCTGGATGGCGAGGATTTGAATCTTGAGGAGATGCTCCACGCAGCTGATCAGGTTGAACGTCATGAGGAACTCGATGCGCGGCACCGGCGTTTCCTCGTGCGCGGCTCCTCCCTGGGCGGGGCGACGCCCAAGGCTCCCACGATATGGGAAGGCAAGCACTGCATCGCCAAGTTCGGGAGGGAGCGAGAAGCCTGGAATACTCCCCGCATTGAGCTCGCCACGCTAGCTCTCGCCAAAGAGTGCGGCATACGCACGCCTTGGGCCATGACCGTGACGATTCCCGGCAAACGCGACGTGCTGCTTGTGGAGCGGTTCGATCGTCGGCTAAGCCGTGATGGCGTATTGCGTCACAGGCACTTCATCTCGGCAGCGACATTGCTCGGCATGGCTGACGACGCGACCACTGGCGCCACCTACCGGGACATCGCCGAGGCGATGCGCGTCCATTGCTCTGCCAGGCATCTACAGGAGGATCTCCGGGAGCTGTTTTGCCGCATGGTCTTCAATGTGGCCTGCCACAATACAGACGACCACTTGCGCAATCATGGCTTCCTTTGGGACGAAGAGGGCTGGCGGCTGGCGCCTGCCTACGACATCGTGCCGCAGCCGGTGTTTGAGCCGGATCAGCCGGGCCGACTGGCTCTAGGCGTTGGGCCTGAAGGTCCCTTCGCGACATATGGGAATGCCCTGGCAGGCTGTCAGCACTTCGGGCTTACCCGAGATGCGGCAAACGAGATTATTGAGCGGGTGCGCGGCAGGATGCGCCGCTGGGAGGATTCTTTTCATGCGGAGGAAGTCCCGGCCAAGGACTTCCCGGAGTTGCGCAGCGTCTTCCGGCTTGCCGCGGAACATTAGTCGTTCCAGAGGCTAGCGTCCAATACGCACGAGGGGCTCGACGTTGTCCCCCCTCACTGGCCTACTCCCAGGCTCCCTCGTTCATCTTCTGAAGGTCCTCAAGCGTTGGGGGACTCGCCTTGGGGACCACGGCGAGTTCGTGTCCCAATGCCGCGAGAATCCGTTCAACCTTCTGCAGGCCAGCTCCAACGGCACCCCCTCGTTCCAAAGCACTCACAAGAGGCCGCGAACCCCCTGCCTGATTGGCGAGCTCCGTCTGGTTCAAGCCCTTGGCACGACGGAGACGAGCTATGGCTTTTCCTATCTGACTCATGAACAAAATACTATTCAAAGCAAACCTAACATCGATATTTGAATAATATTTTTGTCACAGATAGGGAGGAGGATCATGCGGGAGACAACTTAGGGGGGCGTCATCTGGCAGAAGCCGGTGTCCGGAGAGGTTCGAATGTTGGCCCGTCAGTCGCTCAAACCTAGCAACAATTTGTTATCGCAAAGGATGACATGAGTAGCCAAGTCAACCTGTCCGGTTTGTTGTCCATGGCAGCATCTGCTGGCCACAAAGAGCACAGGTTTGAAAAATCTCGCGAAGGTCTAGCCAACAGGCCCGGTTCCGCAAAAGCTGAAATGACCTGCTTCCCGAAAAAGGGGCGAAAATTTCCGCCCCATTTTATTGCACCAGATGCCAGCGCATTACCCCACCGGGCTGGCCACCGCCCTCGCCGTGACAAAGGCCACAAATTCCTCCACCGCCGCCCAGGCTCGCAGGCTGCGCAGCACTTCCGCGTAGGCCGCGCAACGCGCTTGCCCATGCCGAGGCCCGTGTTCATCAAGAAGCGGCCCGCCCGCATCCTTCCAGACACGATCGCAGGGTCCACCGCCGCGCCCCCCTCCGCAGGCCTTCAACGCACACGCCCGGCCGGGATTCAAGCCGCCAAATCCGCTCCATTGTTCTTGACCAGCATCCGATATTATGTATTGTGCCATATGTCTGATATCCTTACTTCGGGAGGAGGCAATGAGGAAACTGCTCTGCATTATGACGGCAATGGCGATATTGACGCTCCCCAGCCTGGCGTCGGCCTACGAGGTGCCCAAGGACCTCATCATTAAGCGGCCGGAAAAAACGCCGCAGCAATCGACCTGGATCGGCCAGGTCAAATTTCCCCACGGCTTTCACGCCGTGTACAACAACTGCAAAGCTTGCCATCATGAGGAATCCGACCGCTCGCTGGGGCAATTCCTCCCCTGCACCCAGTGCCATGTAAAGTCCGGCCAGGATGAGCCGACAGGCTTCTACCGGGCCTTCCACAACTCCAGCCCCACCAGTTGTCTTGGCTGCCACAAGCAAAAGCGCCTGACCAAGCAGGGCACGCCACCCATCTCCTGCACACGCGGCTGCCACAAGAAGCAGTAAAGGAGGGCCACCATGAGTTCGAGTTCACGCATCTCTGCCAAACTGCTCGACCGGCAGCTTGAGGGCGGGCGCATGTCCCGCCGCGACTTCATGAAATTCTGCGGCATCGTGGCCGCGGCCATGGGCATGCCGCCCGCGTTCGCGGCCGATGTGGCCCAGGCGCTGGAGACGAAGAAGCGCCCCAGCGTCATCTACATGCACGGGGCCGAGTGCACAGGCTGCACCGAGGCCCTGCTGCGCGCCGTCGATCCCTACATCGACACGCTCATCATGGAAGTGATCTCGCTGGACTACTGCGAGACCATCATGGCCGCCGCCGGGCACGCGGCCGAGCAGGCCCTGGAAAAGGCCATGATGAACCCCGAGGGTTACTACTGCACCATCGAGGGAGCCATACCGCTCCGCGATGGCGGCGTTTGGGGCAAGGTGGGCGGCGAGACCATGCTCTCGCTCTTCGCCCGCGTGGCGGGCAAGGCCAAGGGCGTCATCGCCATGGGCACCTGCGCCTGCTACGGCGGCATTCAAGCCGCGGCGCCGAACCCAAGCGGCGCGGTGGGCGTGGGCGAGGCGCTGGCCGCCATGGGCATCAAGCCCATCAACATCTCCGGCTGCCCGCCCAATCCGGTCAACTACATCGGCACAGTCGTCCACCTGCTCACCAAGGGCATGCCCGACCTTGACGCCGTGGGCCGGCCCAAGATGTTCTTCGGCTCCACGGTCCACGACAAGTGCCAGCGCCGCAAGCATTTCGACGCGGGCGAGTTCGCCCCGAGCTTCCAGTCCAAGGAGGCGCGGGCGGGCTGGTGCCTGCATTTGCTCGGCTGCCGCGGACCATACACCTACAACAACTGCCCCACCGCACAGTTCAACCAGACCAACTGGCCCGTGCGCGCCGGCGCGCCCTGCATCGGCTGCAGCGAGCCCGGCTTCTGGGACCAGTACGCCCCGTTCAACCGCGACGTCCTCATGAAGGGCGAGAAGGCCTAAGGAGGCGCTGTCATGGCTGAAAAAGCATACACCGGCCGCATCACGGTCGACCCCATCACCCGCATCGAAGGACACCTCAAGATCGACGTGGAGGTGAAGGACGGGGTCATCAGCAACGCCTGGTCCAGCACGCAGCTCTTCCGGGGACTCGAAATGATCGTCCTGGGCCGCCCGCCCGAGGACGTGCACAACTACGTGCAGCGCGCCTGCGGCGTGTGCACCACCTCACACGCCCTGGTCAGCATCCGCGCCGTGGAAAACGCCATGAACTTCAAGGCCCCGCCAGCGGCGGAGCTGGTGCGCCTGCTCATCCTGGGCGTCCTCGACGTGCACGACCACCTGGTGCACTTCTACCACCTGCACGCGCTGGACTTCTTCGACATGGCCGCAGCGCTCAAGGCCGACCCCGTGGCCGCGGCCAAGCTGGCCACCCAGGTCTCCGGACGCGAGGCCCAGCCCGGCGACTATTACATGGTTCAGGCCAGGCTCAAGAAATTCGTGGAGAGCGGCCAGCTGGGCTGGCTCACCAACGCCTACTTCCTGGGCGGGCACCCCTCCTACAGGCTGACGCCCGAGGAAAACCTCATCCTGGCCGCCAACTATCTGGAGGGGCTGCGCGTGCAGCTCAAGCTGGCGCGGGCCATGGCCATCTTCAGCGGCAAGAACCCCCACGCCCAGACCATGCAGGTGGGCGGCGTGACCTGCTACGAGAGCCTGAGGCCGGAACGCCTTGCGGAGTTCAAGGCCCTGTACGAGGAATGCCTGCCCTTCCTGAACCACAACTACGTGGGCGACCTGACGATTCTGGGCCGCCGCTACCCGGAGGTGGCCGCCTACGGGCGCACCACCAACTTCTTCGACTTCTCCGACTTCTACGACCCGGAAACGGGCAAGAACCCCTTCATCAGGGGCGGAGTCATGTGGAAGCGCAACCTGAAGCAGGTGGAGGAGTTCGACCCCAACGCTTTGAAGGAGGACGTGACCCGCGGCTGGTACAAGAATTCCGCGCCGAAGCACCCGTACGAGGGCGTCACCGACCCCGAATACTCCGGCTTCGATCCCAACGGAAAGTACTCCTGGGCCAAGGCGCCGCGCTACAAGGGCGAGCCCATGGAGACCGGCCCCCTGGCCCGCCGCGCCATGGCCTACGCCCGGGGCGAAAAGGAGACCGTGACGCGGCTGGACGCCTGGTTCTCCGCCTGCGGGCTCAAGCCGGAAAACCTGTTCTCGACCATGGGCCGCACGGCCGCGCGCATGGTGGAGGCCGTGGTGCTCATGAACCGCCTGGGCGGCTGGCTGGACGACCTGGCCGCGCGCGCCAAGCACCCCGATGTCGAGATCTACAGGCCCTGGAAAATGCCCGACAAGGCCAAGGGCGTGGGCTACTGCGCGGTGACGCGCGGCGGCTTGTCCCACTGGATCCGCATCGAGGGCGGCAAGACGGCCAACTACCAGATGGTGGTGCCGAGCACCTGGAACCTTGGGCCGCGCTGCGCCGCGGGCAAGCTCTCGCCCGTGGAGGAGTCGCTGGTCGGGGTGCCCGTGGCCGATCCTGACCGTCCGGTGGAGATACTGCGCACGGTGCACTCCTTCGACCCGTGCATCGCCTGCGCCGTGCACGTGATCCACGCCGGCGGCAGCAAGACCTTCAAGGTGCTGTAAACCCGGCCAACCGACAAGCAAGGCCCGTCCCGCGCCATCTGCCGGGGCGGGCCTTTTGCGTTCCGCCGCGTCATGCCGCCAGGCGCGGCCGGGAGATTCTCCCGCTTTTGGGGGTGCCCCCCAGGAAAGACCCGCCATTCTCCGCAGGGCATCCGGCCGTTTCCCTATTTACCCGCCAAGCGCCCACACATAAATGATTCCAGCATAGGGATTTCACCTAACGCTCTGGCCGCATCCGCCCAATTCGTTGCAGCGGGTGCGCCCCCATGGAGGGACCCGCATGTCTGGCGATTCGGAATACGCGCAAAGGCAATTCCACGCGGCCAAGGCCGAGAGGGCCAAAAGCGAACAGGTGGACCACGAGCTGCGCACGCTGCGCAAGAAGGTCCGGGCCCTGGAGGAGAAAATTTCCAGCCTCTCCGCGGAGCTTTCGACGCGAAAGATCATTGGAGAGAACAAGCGCGGGTATTCCTGAGCAAGCGGCACTCCCGGCAGAGTCCCCGGACCCTTGCCGACGCGGATGGACAGGATGCGCGATTCAAGGTCGTGAGGGGTCAGTTGTTGGAATCAATGCAACGGGAGGAAACATGTCTCAGTGGTCCAAAAGCAACGATGTTCTGAATACGGTGAACCGGGGCAACCCTTGTGAATCCGGCCTGTGCACCCTGTGCCGCGCCGACTGCGGCGGCAAGTGCGAAACCTGGCTCTCCAGCCTCAAGGGCCGCAGCCTGCTCTACCCGCGCGACTTCGGCACCGTCACCGCCGGCAGCGGCAACACCACCCACGTGGGCGTGAACTACAACGCCCTGCGCATCCAGGGCTACAACTACGGCGCCGAGGGCCTGGCGGGGGGCGTGTCCAGCTCGCCGGACAACTGCCTGTTCACCAAGGTCAACCTGGAGACCAGCTTCGGCAACGAAAGCCCGGTGAAGTGCCGCCTGCCGCTCATGACCGGAGCCCTGGGCTCCACCTTCATCGCCGCGAAATACTGGGACTCCTTCGCCATCGGCGGCTCGCTGGTGGGCATTCCCGTGGTCGTGGGCGAGAACGTCGTCGGCGTGGACCGCGAGAGCAAGCTCACCGGCAAGAAGATCACCAAGGCCCCGGAGCTGGACCGCCGCGTGGAGACCTACCTGCGCTACAACGACGGGTACGGCGCCATCATCGTGCAGATGAACGTGGAGGACACGCGCAACGGCGTGGCCGAGTACGTCATCGGCAAATACGGCGACAAGGTCTGCCTGGAGCTCAAGTGGGGCCAGGGCGCCAAGAACATCGGCGGCGAGATCGAGGTCAAGAGCCTGGACTACGCCTTGTTCCTGAAAAAGCGCGGCTACCTGGTGGACCCGGACCCCGAGGACAAGAAGGTCCAGGACGCCTTCAAGAGCGGCGCCATCCACGGCTTCGCCCGGCACAGCCGCCTGGGCTACACCGACCTCTCCACCGAAGCCCAAGTGCGCGAGAACTTCATGGAGGCCGTGGCCTACCTGCGCAAGCTGGGCTTCAAGCGCATCTCGCTCAAGACCGGCTCCTACGGCATGGAGGCGCTGGCCATGAGCATCAAGTACGCCAGCGACGCCAAGCTCGACCTCTTGACCATCGACGGCTCCGGCGGCGGCACGGGCATGAGCCCCTGGAACATGATGGAGACCTGGGGCGTGCCGAGCATCCTGCTGCACGCCAAGGCGCGCGAGTACGCCGCCCTGCTCGCCGCCCGCGGCCAAAAGGTGGTCGACATGTCCTTCGCCGGCGGCTTTGCCCGCGAGGACCACATCTTCAAGGCCATGGCCCTGGGCGCGCCGTTCACCAAGCTCATTTGCATGGGCCGCGCCATCATGATTCCCGGCTTCCTGGGCGCGAACATCGAAGGCGCCCTCAATCCCGGCCGCAGGGACACGGTGCACGGCAACTGGGACGCCCTGCCCAAGACCGTGAGCGAGCTCGGTACCTCGCCGGAGCAGATCTTCGCCTGCTACGAGGACGTGAAGAAGCGCGTGGGCGCCAAGGAGATGAAGAACATCCCCTACGGAGCCATCGCCTTCGTCACCCTGGCCGACAAGCTCTCCGCCGGGCTGCAGCAGCTGCTCGCCGGGGCGCGCCGGTTCAACCTCGCCGAACTGTGCCGCAACGACATCGCCGCCGCCAACCGCGAAACCGCGCACGAGACCGGCATTCCCTTCATCACCGACATTCAGGACGAGACCGCCAGAAAGATTCTGGGGGCCTGATCCCGGGAAGGCCCCTTTCCAGGTGGCGGGAAGGGGCCTTCCGCCCGGGCTTGGCTGGGGCGTGCGGGCATGGTACGCAAGAACACGCTTCGCAAACCGAACAGGCCCAGGCGGAACCCATGCAGGACATGCGCAGGACCAAAGCCCAGCTCATCGAGGAGCTCCGGCGGCTGCGCGCCAGCGAGGAGCGCGCCAGCGCGCCAGCGAGCGAGCGCGAGCGCATCGAACGCGCCCTGCGCGAGCGCGTGAAGGAACTGAACTGTCTGTACGGCATTTCGCACCTGGCGCAAAACCGCGAGCTCTCCCTGGCGGAGCTCATCCGGCAGGTGGCCGAGCTGGTCTGCGCCTCCTGGCAGCACCCGGAGATCGCCTGCGCGCGCATACGCATCGGCGCGCTGGACATGACCACCCGCAATTTCAGGTCCAGCCCCTGGCTCCAGTCGAGCCAGATCTTCATCCAGGAGGAGCTGCTGGGCGAAATCGAGGTGCGCTACCTGGAAGAGCGGCCCGACTGCGACGAGGGGCCTTTTCTTCAGGAAGAGCGCCATCTCCTCGACACCGTGGCCGACCAGCTGGGCCGCCTGGTGCAGGCCAACCGCACCGAGGCCCATCTGCGCGTGCTCTCGCGCGAGCTCATAAAGGCCCAGGAGACCGAGCGCCTGCGCATCGCCACGGAGCTGCACGACCATTTGGCCCAGGACTTGGCCACGCTGAAGCTGGACCTGGGCGGCCTGTTGGATGAGCCCCTGGATGACGCGGCGGATGACGCGAAGGACGGCGCGAAGGACGGCGCCAAAGATGACGCGAGAGACGGCGCGGAGAACGCCACGCCCGGCCAGCGGCAGCGCGTGGCCGAATTGATGGAGGGGCTCTCCCGGGCCATAACCTGCACGCGCGACCTCGCCTACGACCTGCTGCCGCCGGGACTGGAGGACTTGGGCCTTGTGCGCACCCTGGCGCGCTACTGCGCGGACTTCGCCAACCGCAGCGGGCTGGCGGTGGACTTTTTCGCGGACGGCATGGACGGCGTGCGCCTGTCCTTCGAGACGCAGATCAACATCTACCGCATGGTGCAGGAAGCCTTGAACAACACGCGCAAGCACGCCCAGGCGGAGAGCGCCACGGTGCGCGTCATCGGCTCGCACCCAAGCGTCATCGTCCGCATCGAGGACGACGGCCGTGGCGTGGACCTGGAACACCGGCTGGACGAATTCTACCAAGCCAAAAAAATGGGCATATGGGGCATGCGCGAACGCTCACGGCTCCTGGGCGGGCGCATCTCCCTGCGCTCCAGTCCGGGCAAGGGCATGCGCATCCACATCGAGATACCCGTGGAGACAAAAAGTAATGAAGTCTAAGCACAAGCTGCTCATCGTCGACGACCACCCCATGTTCCGCGACGGGGTCAAGACCATCCTCCGGTCCAACCCGGCCTTTGAGATCGCCGCCGAGGCGGGCACCTGCGCCGAGGGCCTGGCCCAGGCCAGAAGCCTCCAGCCGGACATCGTCATCATCGACATCTCCCTGCCCGACGGCAACGGCATCGACCTGGCGCGCAGCATCCTTTCCTACGCCCCCAACGCCCGGGTGGTCATGCTCAGCATGCACTCCAAGGTCGACTTCATCATCTCGGCCTTCCAGGCCGGAGCCTCCGCCTTTCTCGCCAAGGACTCCAGCCGCGACCAGCTGCTGCAGGCACTGGACGCGGTGCTGGCCGGCAAGCAGTATTTGGACGGGGCGCTCTCTCCGCGCGTGTTGAGCGAGCTGCTCGCGCGGCCCGGCTCGGAGATGCGCATGGCCGACGCTTCCTACGCAACGCTCTCCCGCCGGGAGCAGCAGGTGCTCCGGCTGCTGGCCGAGGGCATGGCCCCCGCGGCCATCGCGGAGCGGCTGTTCATCTCGCGCAAGACGGTGGAGAACCACCGCACCAACCTACAGCACAAGCTCGGCATCAACAGCCCCGTGGAGCTGGTGCGCTACGCCGCGCGCATGGGCCTCATCGATCTGGAGGCCTGAGCGGCCGGGCCAGGGGCGCGCTGGCCCGCCGGGATCCGGCACATTTCCCGGCGCGTTCGCTGGCCCGCCTCCGGCCCGCTGCCGAGCCCGCCCGGGCCTGCTCGTGCTGATCCGCGCAAACGCGTGCCCCCGCGTGGCGCACAAGCACTGCGGCCCAGCACTGTAGCCATGTCCGGGGCAGCACAACCCGCGGGCAGACGAAAGCTTGACTTTTTTCCCGTATTGACACATTGGAGACGCCGTTGTGACACACGTTTCTGCAACCCTTCAACCTGAGGACATCATGGACGCTGGCGACAGTACCCCTCGACCTGAAACCGATCATCCCATCGTTTTCCAGGCGCTCCGCTCCAGCGGGCCGTTCTTCCCCAGGTAGCCACACCTCCGGTCAAGAACGCCTCCGGGCCGTGCCGTCTGGCACGGTGGACAACGGAGGCGACATGCACTTCTTCTCCCAAGCTTTTTTCCGGCTCAAGGTCTTCCTTGGCGCGTGCTGCGCCGGAAGCGCCCTCCGCAACGGCCCCGCCCTTTCCGCCGCCTTTGCCGGCGCCCATTCGACCGCACAGCCGGGCGGGCCATATCCAGCAAACACCCCCCGCCCCTGGGCGGCCCTGCGCCACACCTTCTTCTCCGTGGGGCAGGCCACGGGCTCGGCGGCAGAACCTCCCGCAAACGCTGGCGGACCACCGCCCATGCCCACCCCGGCCACGGAGTTCGGCTACCAGCTCCAGCACTTTTCCCAGCGCGCCCACGTGCTGGCCTCCCTGGCCATCAACAAGAAGCTGCCCGCGCGGCAGGCCTTTCTCGACCTGGAGGCGCTCTGGCGGCAGATAGCCGAACTGGGCCAGGCCCTGGAGGAAATTCCCGAGGTCGTGAAGTCGGCCCTGGAGGGGCTGACCAGCGTTGAGGCCGAGGAACGCCTGGAGAAGCACGGCCTGAACGAGGTGGCCCACGAAAAGAAGGCGGGAGTGCTTGCGCGGCTCGTCTCCGCGTTCAAGAACCCGCTGGTGCTGTTGCTGCTGGCCCTGGCCACGGTCTCCTATCTGTCCGACGACATGCGGGCCACCGTGGTCATCTCGGCCATGGCCTTTTTGAGCGTGGCCCTGCGGGTCATTCAGGAAACCAAGGCCGACAACGCGGCGGAGCAGCTTCAGGCCATGGTCCACACCACGGCCACGGCCCTGCGCGACGGCGTGCGGCAGGAGGTTCCCCTCAAGCACCTCGTCCCCGGCGACGTGGTTTTCCTGTCCGCGGGCGACATGGTTCCGGCCGACGTGCAGCTCACCGCGTCCAAGGATCTTTTCGTGAACCAGGCCATGCTCACGGGCGAGGCCATGCCGGTGGAGAAATACGCCGCCGGCGCCGGGCTGGAGATGGAGAACGCCGGCCCCACCCTGGAGCGCCCCAACATCTGCCTCATGGGCACCAACGTGGAAAGCGGCTCGGCCACGGCCGTGGTCATCACCACCGGGACAAAGACCTACTTCGGCGGTTTGGCCGGCAGCATGGCCCAGCCGCGCGCCGCCACCAGCTTCGACCTGGGCATCAACAAGTTCACCTGGCTCATGATCCGCTTCATGCTGGTCATGGTGCCCATCGTCTTCGTGGTCAACGGGGTGATGAAACACGACTGGAGCGAGGCCTTCATGTTCGCCCTGGCGGTGGCCGTGGGCCTGACGCCCGAGATGCTGCCCATGATCGTCACCGTGTGCCTGTCCAAGGGCGCGCTGGCCATGTCCAAGCGCAAGGTCATCGTCAAGCGGCTCTCGGCCATCCAGAACTTCGGGGCCATCGACGTGCTGTGCACCGACAAGACCGGCACCCTGACCCAGGACCAGATCATTCTGGAAAAGCACCTGGACGTGTACGGCGACGAGGACGACGGCATTCTGGAATACGCCTACGTCAACAGCCTGCACCAGACCGGGCTCAAGAGCGCCCTGGACCGCGCCGTGCTGCACTCGGGCGACGAGCACGCCGAGGCCATCCACCCGGAGAAGTACGAGAAGGTCGACGAGGTGCCCTTCGACTTCGTGCGCAGGCGCATGAGCGTGGTGGTGCACGACACCGAGGCCGACCTGAGCCTGCTCATCTGCAAGGGGGCGGTGGAGGAGGTCTTCGCCAGCTGCGAAACCTGCCTGTCTCACGGCAGGACCATTCCCCTGGACGAAAGCTTCCGCCAGCGCATGACCGACGTGGTGCGCGAGCTGAACGAGGACGGCTTCCGCGTGGTGGCCCTGGGCTACAAGGCGGTGGACGGCACCCGGCGCGACTTCGGCAGCGCGGATGAGACCGGCCTGACCCTGGCCGGATACCTGGCCTTCCTCGACCCGCCCAAGGAGACGGCGGCCCAGGCCATAGCGGCCCTGGCCAAGCACGGCGTGGGAGTCAAGATCCTCACCGGCGACAACAACATCGTCACGGCCCGCACCTGCCGCGCCGTGGGGCTGGACTATGGCGACCGCATCGTCCTGGGCGAGGAGCTGGACCGGCTCTCCGACCAGGAGCTGTCCGTCCTGGCCGAGAAGGCCACGGTCTTCGCCAAGCTGGAGCCGGCGCAAAAGCAGCGCCTGGTGACGGCCCTGCGCCGGAACGGCCACGTGGTGGGCTTTTTGGGCGACGGCATCAACGACGCCCCGGCCCTGCGCGCCGCGGACGTGGGCATCTCCGTGGACAGCGCCGTGGACATCGCCAAAGAGTCCGCCGACATCATCCTGCTGGAGAAAAGCCTGCTGGTGCTGGAGGAAGGCGTCATCGAGGGCCGCAAGGTCTTCAACAACATCACCAAGTACGTCAAGATGGGGGCCAGCTCCAACTTCGGCAACATGTTCAGCGTGCTGGGCGCCAGCGCCTTTTTGCCCTTTTTGCCCATGCTGCCGCTGCAGATTCTGGTGAACAACCTGCTGTACGACTTCTCGCAAACGGCCATTCCCACGGACAACGTGGACGACGACTTCGTGGCCAAGCCCAAACGCTGGGGCATCGAGGACATCAAGCGCTTCATCCTCTGCGTGGGGCCCATCAGCTCCGTCTTCGACTACGGCACCTTCTTCATGATGCTCTACGTCTTCAACGCCTGGGACTCCCCGGCCCTGTTCCAGACCGGCTGGTTCGTGGAGTCGCTGCTCTCGCAGACCATGATCGTGCACGTCATCCGCACCAACAGGATTCCGTTCGTGCAAAGCCGGGCCAGCGTGCCGCTGATGCTGACCACGGGGCTGGTGTGTCTTGTGGGGCTGTGGCTGCCCTTCTCGCCCGTGGCGGCGCAGCTGGGCCTGGTGGGTCTGCCCGCCGCCTACTGGCCGCTTCTGCTCGGCATGCTCTTCTGCTACGCGGCCCTGACCCAGACCGTGAAGTTCTGGCTGCTCAAGCGCTTCAACATCGAATAGCCGCGGGGAGCCGTGCCCGCGCCCGTGCGGAGAGGCGGCCATGCCGTCGCCTCTCCGCACGGAGGGCTTACGCACCCCACAAGACGGACCAAGGCAAAAGCGCTTCGGCTCAGACCGGCGCCGCCCCCACAGGTTCGGTGGGCAGCTCGATGAAAAAGGTCATGCCTTTGCCCGGGGCGGAGTCGAACCACATTCTGCCCGCGTGGCTCTTGGTGATGATGAAGTACGACACGGAGAGCCCAAGGCCGGTGCCCACGCCCGGCGGCTTGGTGGTGAAGAAGGGATCAAAGGCCTTGTGCTGGATCTTCGGGTCCATGCCGGGGCCGTTGTCCGCCACCTCTATGCGCACGCAGCCCTCCCCGGCGCGCAGGCGGATTTCGATTCTCGGGTTCGGCGTGGGCGGCTGGGCCATGGACATGGCCTGGGCCGCGTTGCGCAAAAGATTCAAGAGCACCTGCTCTATTTCCGTCTCCGTGCACATGCAGGCGGGCAGGTTCTCCGCAAGGTTCAGCACTATCTCTATGCGCTTGAAGTCGTACGCCTTCTTGAGATCATAATCCGAAGAGGCCAGGAACATGGACTGCCGGATGATGTGCGTCAGGTCGCAGGCCTGCCGCCTGGATTCGCTGCGGCGGCTGAAGTTGAGCATGTTGCGGATGATGTCCGAGGCGCGCAGGGCCGCGTCCTGAATGTCGTGCAGGAACACGTCGAGCTTGCGCTCCCGCACGTATTGCTGGAGCAGCGGCATGTCCAGGCCCAGCCTGGCGGCCGTCTCCAGGTTCTTCTTCTGCTCCGGGTTGATGCGCTGCATGAGGTTCTGCACGGCCTGGTGCACAATGCCCAGGGGATTGTTGATCTCGTGCGCGATGCCCGCGGCCAGGCTGCCCACGGACATCATCTTCTCCGACTGGATGAGCAGCTCCTGCATCCGGTGCTCGTCGGTGATGTCGTGGATGATGCTCACGTAGCAGTCCTCGCCGGCGATGGACAAGAGCCTGGCCGAGCTGACAACACGCCGCAGCGTGCCGTCCTTGCGCCGCAGCATGAACTCAAAATCCCTGACATTCCTGTTCGTCTGCAGCTGCTTCAGGAACTCCTCGCGCTGGGGGGGCTCCTCCCAGACGTTCAGTTCCTGGATCGAGCGGCCGATGGCCTGCTCCCGGCTGTAGCCGGTGATGGTCTCGAAGGCCGCGTTGGCCGCGATGCGCACGGAATCCTTGAGGCGCACGAAGCTGATGCTCTCCGGAGCCATTTCGAAGATGCGCGAGAACTTTTCCTCGCTCTGGCGCAGCTGCTCCTCGGCCAGCTTGCGCTCCGAAATATCCACGATGATGCCGATGAGCCCGCCGGGGCTGCCGTCCATCAGGCGGAAGCCCGTGACGGAGTAAAGCGTTTGGTGCACCTGGCCGTCGGCGAAGGGAATGGGCATCTCTTTGCGCACCTGGCCAACACGGGCGATGACCGCCTCGTCCTCGGCCTGGTAGTTCCGGCGGTCCTCCGGCGAGAGGTATTCCAGGTCCAGCACGCGCCGGCCTATGAGCGACTCGCGCCGGACGCCGAAACATTCCTCGTAGGCCTTGTTGAAGCCCAGGAACCGCGTGTCGCTGCCCTTGTAGAAGATGGCATGGGGAATGGTGTCGATGAGCGTTTGCTGGAAGGCCAGCTGCTCGGCCAGACGCAGCTCCAGCGACTTGCGCACGGTGACGTCGCGGAAGATGCCCTCCACGCCCAGAACATTGCCCGTCTCGTCGCGGTACAGGGTGCTGGTGGCGGCCGCGGCCAGGGGCGTGCCGTTCTTGCGCTTCAGGGTTATCTCGTGGTCGCGCACCACGCCCTGGCGGGTTATCTTGGTCAGAAAGTCCTGGTGCTCCGCCTCGGCGAGGTACAAGGACGCGATGGGCCGGCCCAAAAGCTCGTCCATGGACGCGCAGCCCAAAAGCTGCAGGGCGGAAGGGCTCATCATGACGATGCGCCCCTGGGCGTCGGTGCGGTAATACACGTCCTGCATGTTCTCAATCACCGAGCGGTAGCGCTCGCTGCTTTCGCGCAGGGCCTCCTGGGTCGCCAGCACCTGGCTGTACGAGGACGCGAGCCTGTCCTGCATGACGTTGATGGCCTGGGCCAGCACGTCCAGCTCGTCGCCGTCCGCGCTCTTGTCCAAATGCAGGCGCTTCCGGCCGTCCTTGAGGCTGAGGCCGCCCAGATGCGTGGCCACCGCGGCAAGATGCCGGGAGATCATGCTTCTGGTCAGGGCGAACAGCAGCCCCATCACCAGGAACACGAGCACGGCGTTGAAGGCGAGCCCGCTCAGCGCCGCCGACAAGGCCTGGCGCTTGACCGCGCCGAGGTCGGCCTGCACATGGAGCGCGCCCACGTTTTCGGTGTGGCCCCTCCACGGCACGGAGAGCGGGAACTCGCGGTTCAGCACGTCGTCGGTCCGGCTCTGGCCGGAGGCGTCCACCACGCCAGAGGCGTCGTTCACGGCGGCATAGGTGATGTAGCGGAAGTGGCGCACGCTCTCCACCTGGAGGTGGAGCTGCTTGCGGTCGAAGTCCCAAAGCGAGGCGCTCATGCCCTTGGTCGCGGTTTCGCCGATGACCGCGAACACCTCCTGCACGGCCTGCACCGCGGCGCGGTACTCCCACCAGAGCCGCCCCGCCGCCAGCAGCACGATGAAGGCCGCGCTGCACAGCAGCATGCGCCGCAAAAGGCGCACGGTCAGGGGCGAGCGCACGGCCAGAAAGTCTTCGTTCATCGCCCGCGCTCCGCTGGCTGGTTCCGCCGTTTCGGCATGGCTTTTCCCCTTGGACCGCCCCGCCTACTCGGGCAGGGTCGCGGTCTTCTCCTGAATGCGGCGCAGATGCTTGCGCAACAGCTGTTCCGGCACGCCCTTGCGATCAAGCTCCTCCAGTCTGCGGCTCATCTGCTCCACAAGACCGGCGCAGGGCGAAACCCGGCTGAAGCCGAAATGGATGTCCATCTCCGAGATGGCCGGGCTCAACGTGACGAACTCGTGGGTCAGGCGGTGGCTGGCGGCGTAGGCCTCGCCCACGTACCTGCTGGTGATGAAGTAGTCGATGCGCCCGGCGTCGAGCTTCTTGAAGTTGTTCTCCATGGTCGGCGATTCCTCGAGGCTCAGCTCGCGGCGACTGTATTCATCGAAGCCGCCGCCAAAGGTGTCGCCGAGGCTAACGCCGCCGCGCCGGCCCTTCAGGTCGGCCCAGGACTTGAAGGGAAAGGCCCGGTCCTTGCGGACGAAGACCACGATGGGATTGGGAAAGGCGCGGTGCCTGGTGAACAGAAGAAACGCGGAGCGCTCCGGGGTGACGCGCAGGCTCACCAAGAGGTCTATCTTCCCGGTCTTGGCCAATTCCAAGGCGCGCGGCCAGGGCAGCACAGCGGGCTTGAGCGCCACTCCCGGCGGGGCGGCCATGCGCAGCAGCTCGATGCTCGCCCCGTCAAAGGCGCTCTCGCTCACGGCCCAGTCGTAGGGGGGATAATTGGGATTGGTCGAATAGGTCAGCTCACGGCACTGGCCCGCCGCAACGGCGAAGGAAGGCTGCGCGGCCAGCGCGGCGAACAGCAGCAAGACCGGCAGCATCCGGCGGACGGGTATTCGCATGGCTCCACCTCGGTCGTGATCGAAAGGCCCCTCCGCGCGCTTGGATGCCGCCGAGCCCCCTCCCTTTCGACAATCGGTCCGTTGCCGTCACACCTCACACCCTGGGGGGAAATTGTTTACACGATACGTCCTGCCGCAACAGCAATGCAAGCCTTTTCCCGTTTTCCCTCCAGCTCCCGGCGGGCGGGCGTTGGCGCAAGGCCCTGCGGCCTTGCATCCGCAGGGTTTCTTCACTGCGCTTTCTTCAGGCGGATCTTGCCGTCGAGGATGAGCATGCCGTTCTCAAGCTTCCACTTCATGGAGGTCGGCGGCGCGCCCACCAGGTTCCAGATCATGGTGTCGCCGTTGAGCACGTAGGTTCCCTTCTGCTTGGCGATGACCGGATTCACGGAGCCCTTGGGGAGCTGCTTCAAGGCCTCGGCCGTGAAGCGCGAATTGAAGTCGAAGCTGCCGTTCTTGTTCAGCACGACGGTATACAGGGCCTGGGGTAGCCCGTCGTGAAAGCCCTGCCAGGTGCCCGCCAGGGCGCCGCCGCCCGCGCCGCTGCCGGTGGTGATGGCCGCCCCGGCCTTGGCGCCCTTCGCCTCGAGCAGGCTGGCGGTGTTTTTGCCGCCGGCGCGGCCAGCGTAGTTGACGACCGTTTCGCCCGCGCCGTTCTTCTTGTTCACGTCCGCGCCCTTGTCCACAAGAAGCTTCACCAGCTTCTCGTTGCCCGCGCCCGCGGCCAGCATGAGCGCGGTTTCGCCCTTGTCGTTGGCCATGTCGAGCCGCGCCCCCCGGCCGATGAGCAGCGCCGCGCGGTCGTACCCGTCCGACGCGTCGGACTTTTGCGCAGCGGCCATGAGCGGGGTGGTGCCGTTGGCGGAGGGGAAGTCGATGTCGCCCTTGTGGTCCAGCAGGCACTTGATGATGGCGACGTTCTTCCTGTGCTCCAAGGGATTGGGATTGCCCGCGGCAAAGACCATGGGCGTGACGAGGGGATTGACGCTCGACTTCACGTTGACGTTCGCGCCCGCGTCCGCCAGCACCTCCACCATGTCCGGGTCGACGCGCACGGCGGCGGTCAAAAGCGGCGTGGAGCCGAGCTTGTCCACGATCTCCAGGTTGGCCTTGCGCTTGATGAGCATCTTGGCGAAATCGATCTGATGCGCGCTGGCGGCGGTGTGCAGGGGCGTGCCGCCGGTGAGCAGGCTCTTGATGTCGAGGGTGGCGCCGCTGTCCAGCAAAAGCTTGCCGATGTCCACATACCCGAAGCGGGCGGCCAAGTGCATGGCGGAGTAGCCGCCCTCGCCCCTGAGCTGCTCGAAATCCAGCTTGGGCTTGCAGGTGATGAATTTCTCCAGCCACGTGCCGATCTTCTTCAGTTCCTTGTTGTTGACCATAATGGCCTGCATCAACGGCGACTGGCCATTATTGTCCGGCATGTTGATATCCGCGCCATTGGCCACGAGATATTCGAGCACCTCGAACTTCTTATGCAGCACCGTGCCCACAAGCATGGAGGCGCCGATGTTGTTCTGGTGGTTGATCCTGGCCCCGTGGGCGTGCAGCAGCTTCACCGCTTCCAGGTCCTCGGCCGCGACCACCAGCGAGAGCGGCGTCTCGCCCTCGGGGGTCTGCGCATCGACGAGGATGCCCCTGGCCTGGGTGACGAGCACCCGGATGACCTCGGTGTGGTCGCGCTGCGCGGCCTTGATGAGCGCGGTGTTTCCGCGCGCCTCGGGCACAGTGTCCGTGCGGTCGCGGGCGTTGGGGTTAGCCCCGCGCCCAAGCAGCAGGGCCACGATGTCCGCCTGGCCCATGTGCGCGGCCTGGATCAGCGGCGTGCGCTCCCAGATGCTGCCGAAGGAGTCGTAGAGGATGCCCCGCTTGTTCACGTCCAGCCGGGGCGACTGCAAAAGAAGCCTGGCCACTTCCGTGTTCTTTTCGCGAATGGCCCAGCAGAGCATGGTGTCCCGGTCGTACACGGCGTTGACGTCCGCGCCGCCGTCGATGGCTGCCCGGACCCGGGCCAGGTCGCCCTTGCTGATGGCGGCCATGAGTTCGGGCTTGGGGGGGGCGGAGTCCCACGGCCAGGCGCAAAGCGGGGACGACGCCCCAAGGACCAGCACAAGGAACAGGGCAAGGGCGCGCAGTGCGTTCACGTGAGGATTCTCCTGGTTTGGCGCTTTGGCCGGGACGCCCAAGGCGGGCGGGAACAAACGCGAAACGCCTCCGGCAGGGGCGACGCCCATCGAGCAAGGCCCGTCATCAAACCCAGCCGGCAAGTCCAGCCGGCAAACCCGGCCGGCAAGTCCGGTCGGCATTGCGGCGGTGCGGACCGAAAGGGCTGACGAGGGCCCGGGGACGGCATTCCGGCCCGGCGGACCCAGAGGGCGGACAGGGCGTGCTCCGCGGGCGTCGCCCCGTCCCGGCTCTTTTCTATGCGGGCATGGAGATCACGAACACCTCGCCCTCGACGATGGTGTGCGCGTCCGCGGCGGAAAGGATGTCGTTGGCCCACCGGCCGAAGCGCGGGCACCGGGTCTCGGCGTAGGCGCAGGCGGGGTCATCGCAAGCATGGTTGAAGCGCACCGAGCACGCCACATGCGCCTCGCCCCTTTCGGCGTCATAGTCCACGGCGCAAACCCAGTGGTCCATGCCCGCCGCGTGCCGCGAGCTGCCCATGTAGCGCAGAAGCACGACGCTGCGCTCGCTGAGCAGCTCCGCCAGGGCGCTTTCGGCAAAGGGGCCGGGAACGCGCCGCACGGCGAAAGGGCCGCCGCCCAGGGCCGCAAGCACCCGCGAGATGTTCGCCGCAAGCAGGCCGTAGTCCTTGTCGTATGCGCCGGTGGTGCCCACGCAGCCGTTGAGGAAATCGCCGGGGTGGTCCACCAGGCCAAAGGCCGCGCACACCGCGCCGAACTCCGGCGAACGCCCCTGCAGCGCAACGTATGCGTTGACGATGCTGTACAAGAAGCAGGCGCCGTCAAAATCGCCCTGGGCATAGATGTTTCGCATGGGCTGTCCCTCCCGGTCTGTCGCGTGCCGTCATGCTCTGGCCTGACCGGCGCTCTGGTCTGTGCCCGCTGGCCGGGCTGCGCTGGCCTGTGCCCTGGCCTATCTGCCCTGACCTCTCTGGTCTGGCTTGTCTGCTCTGGCCTGGCCTGCCTACATAGTCCGTCTGCGTCGGCTGCTCTGGCCGGGCTGCTTCGGCCGGGCTGCTTCGGCCGGGCTGCTTCGGCCGGGCTGCTTCGGCCGGGCTGCTTCGGCCGGGCTGCTTCGGCCGGGCTGCGTCGGCCGGGCTGCGTCGGCCGGGCGCGCATCGCGCCTTGTGTGGCCGGGTGTGCGTTGCCATGGCCGTCGCGTGCGCGGCGCGTCTCCCGGTTGCGCTGACCACGCCCTCACAGGGACCTCGCGGCCATGAAGCCCACGCAGTTTTGTCTTGGTTAGCCGGTGTTTCCGCCGGGGGCAAGGGGGAAGCTGGCGGAGCCGCCGCCCTTGCCATCGCCGTGCTTTTTTATAATCATGCGGCAAGACTGTCAGTCCACCCATGAGCAGGCCCGCATCCATCGACGGGCCGGCAAGCTCTCCTCAACGCGCCGATGGAACTGCGAGCAACCGCCATGCCGGAGACTTCCCTGCCCTCCCCCCACCCTGCCCACCTGCGCGGCGTCAACCTTGGCGGCTGGCTGGTGCTGGAAAAATGGATGACGCCGAGCCTGTTCGAAGGGCTGGAGGCCACGGACGAGACCACCTGGTGCGCGGAACTGGGGCCGAAGGCGGCCGCAACGCTGCGCGCCCACTGGGACAGCTTCATCACGCGCGAGGACTTCGCCTGGCTCGCGGGCGTCGGCATCAACGCGGTGCGCATCCCGGTCGGGCACTGGGTCTTCGGCCCGCCGTACCCCTTTCATGAGAAATACGGCGCGAATCCGCATCCCTTCGTCACCGGCGGCATAGACGTGCTGGACCGGGCCTTTGCCTGGGCAAGCGAGTTCGGCCTGCGCGTCATCATCGACCTGCACGCCGCGCCCGGCTGCCAAAACGGCTTCGACAACGGCGGCATCATGAACGTTGTGGAGTGGCACACCAAGGAGGAATATCTGGCGCACTCCGTTTACGTGCTGGGGCGGCTGGCGCAGCGCTACCGCGGCCAGCCCATGCTCTACGGCATAGAGCTTTTGAACGAGCCGCGCTGGGACGTGCCGACGGAGCTGCTCAAGGGCTTTTACCTGCGCGCCTGCGAGGCCATACGCGCCCACTGCCCGCCGGAGCGCGTGGCCATTGTCTTCCACGACGGCTTCCGCTCGCACACCGAGTACCTGGGCTTTCTGCAACCGCCGCAGCACCAGAACGTCATCTTCGACATCCACCGCTACCAGTGCTTCAGCCGCGAGGACCTGGACATGGACATCCACGGCCATGTGCACAAGGCCGGAAACCTGTGGCGGCAGGAGGCCCACGACATAGCCGACGAGTTGAAGCTGCCCGCGATTGTGGGCGAATGGAGCCTGGGGCTCAATCTCGAGGTGGTTTCGCTCTGGGCCGAGGGCCCGTACGACTACGCCCTGACCAACATGGACGAGTTCCGCAAGGACGTGTCCTACCGGGCCTACGGGGCCGCGCAGCTGTTGACCAACGAGCTGTACAGGGGCTGGTTCTTCTGGAGCTACCGCACGGAAACCACGCCGGAATGGTGTTTCCGCGAATGCGTGGAAAGGGGCTGGCTGCCGCCGCGCTTCTAGTGGTAGCCGTTGCTCTCGCGCCGCTGGCCGAACAAGAGCTTCGTCTCGCCGACGCGGTTCAGGACCAGGGTGCGGCCGTGCAGTTTGCCCAGATCCGCGTGGAAGCTGATGTTCAGCAAGGTGGCGTGGGGCAGCTCGCGGCAGAGCATCTCAAGTATCTGCCGTTCGCCTTCGGGGTCAAAGGCGTCGGTGGCTTCCTCCAAAAAGATCCAGGCCGGCTGCTGGAGCAGCACGCGCACAAAACCCAACTGCTGCAGGGCGCGCGGCGGCAGCACCTGTTCCCAGTTGTCGGTCTCGTCCAGGCGCTGGGCCAGCCGCCCAAGGCCGACGCTTTCCAGCGCGCGCAAAATGGCTGCGGCGGAAAAAGCCTCCGGCGGGCGCGGGTAGCAAATGGCGTCGTGCAGCTTGCCCTCGGGCAAGAACGGCCGCTGCGCAAGAAACAGCATCTCGCCATCGCCCGGCAGGCTGACGCGCCCGCTGCCCCAGGGCCAGAGCCCGCCCACCACCTTGAACAGGCTGCCGGTCACGGCCGGGTCGCCCGAGATGAGCACCCGTTCGCCGCGACGGATCTCCACGTTGAAATTCTCGATGAGCACGCGGCCCGAGGGTTCGGCTATGCACAGGTCCTGTATCGTCAGGCTGGCCTGCTGCGAGCGCTCCAGCTGGATTTGCGGCTTGTCCGAGGCCTGGGTCTTGGCGTCCAGGTTCTGCATGTCCTCGTAGAGCGAGAGCACGCGGTCGGCGGAGGCGCGGCAGCGGGCTATCTCGCCGATGCTGTCCACCGGCCAGGAGAGCGCGGAGGTGAGCTGCTGGAAGGCCTGCGCCGCCTGCATGAGCGCACCCAGGGTCATGGCCCCGGCGATGTACTGCGGCGCGGCGACCAGAATAGGCAGCACCGGCAGGAGCGAGCCGTAGACCGTGCCGAAGGAGACCAGGCCCATGTAGGCCAAAGACTGTCTGGTCCAGTCGTGCATGACCTGGCGGAAGCGCGACGAGGACCCGGCGCGTTCCTGCGCCTCGCCCCGGATGAGCGCAATGGCCTCGGTGTGCTCCCGCGCGCGGGAAAGGCCGAAGCGGAAGGTCGCCTCCGCGGTCTGCAGGGCGTTTGTGGTGCGCACCAGCGGCCTGCCGAAGGTCCAGCCGAACACGCTGCCCAGAATGGCGTACAAAAAGGCCAGGGGCACCATGTAGCCCGGCACGTGCACGTTGGTGCCCGGCACGTCCATGGCGCCGGAGATGGACCACAAAATATTGATGAAAAGCCCCAGGGTCAGCAGGCTGAAGGTCAGGGAATGGGCCAGGCCGATGGCGCTTTCCGTGGCGATGCGGATGTCCTCGGCGATGCGCTGGTCGGGGTTGTCGTGCTCGCCCGCGGTGAAGAGCAGCCGGTAGTGGTGGGCGTCGCCCATCCATATCTCGACCAGCCGCTCGGTGAGCCAGGCGCGCCAGTCGATTTGCAGCCAGCGTTTGACCATGAGATGCGCGGCCGTCACACCAAGGGACGACGCCAGAATGACGCCGAACACCGCCACCTGGACCAGCACGCGGCGCACGGAATGCTGCTCCAGCGCGTCGTACAGCGCGCGGTTCCAGTAGTTGCCCCAAACGCTCAGGGCCACCTGCCCCATGGTGAGCAGCAAAAGCAGCAGCGTGGCGCCGCGCACCTTCATGCGGTGCTCGCAGTTCCAGTAGGGGCCGGCAAGGCGCAGCACCAGCCGGATGAAACGCGTTTGGGAGCCGATGACGCCTGGCGCGGCGGGCGCGGGTGCGGACGGCGCGGGTGTTTGAACTGGGGTCGGGTCAGTCATTGTTCTTCAATTTCACGCTGCGGATGATGTTACAGGCCTTGGCGCGGCCGGCCCCGGCAAGGACGCACGAACGCTTGACGCTCCGATATACCGGCAAGTCGCCTTGAACCACAAGCAAAAGCTGGGAGGCGCTCCTCCCCAAGACGCCAGTATTCCACGCATCGCCTTGGTCCGCAATCATCCTTGGGACGAAATAGCGCATGGCGACGCGCGCGGCTCCGCGTGGCGGCCACGGCCCCGGCGGAGGTTGAACCATGCGCGAGATTCTCGTGACAATGTCAAGAAGCATGCGTTCCCGGTCGGTTAGCCGCCGCGCTGGCCCGGAGGCGGCGCGCCGCCGCTCCGCGCGGCCTAGCCTGCCGCGCCCGCCGTGCGCATGCTGAGGGCGATGCGCCCGCGCTGCAAGTCGACCTCGGTCACGCGCACCAGCACCTCCTGGCCCACGTGCACCACCTGCGCGGGATCGGCCACAAAGCGGTCCGCCAGCTGGCTCACATGCACCATGCCGTCGCGGTGCACGCCTATGTCCACAAAGGCCCCGAACTTGGTCACGTTGGTGACGATGCCCGGCAGCTCCATGCCCTGCTCCAGGTCCTCGATGCGGTTGACGCCCTCGGCGAAGGCGAAGGCGCTGAAGGCCGCGCGCGGGTCGCGGCCGGGCTTCTCCAGCTCGGCCATGATGTCGTTGAGCGTGGGCAGGCCGATGTCCTCGGCCACGTAGTCCGCCAGGCGCACGCGCGAGCGTGCCTCCGCGCTGGCCAGCAGCTCCGGCACCGCGCACTTGGCGTCTTTGGCCATGCGCTTGACCAGGGCGTAGCGCTCCGGATGCACGGCGCTTAAGTCCAGGGGCTCCGCCCCGCGCACGCGCAAGAAGCCCGCCGCCTGCTCGTAGGCCTTGGGGCCCAGGCGCTTGACCTTGCGCAGGGCGTCGCGGGTGGCGAAGGGGCCGTTCTCGTCGCGGTGGGCCACCACGTTTTTGGCCAAGGCCGGGCCAAGGCCGGAAACAAAGGCCAGCAGCTCCTGGCTGGCCGTGTTCACGTCCACGCCCACGGCGTTGACGCAGCTCATGACCACGTCGTCCAGGGCCTTGCGCAGGCCCGCCTGGTCCACGTCGTGCTGGTACTGGCCCACGCCGATGCTTTTGGGGTCGAGCTTCACCAGCTCGGCCAGGGGGTCCATGAGCCTGCGTCCGATGCTGACCGCCCCGCGCACGGTGAGGTCCAGGTCGGGGAACTCCCGCCGGGCCGTCTCGGACGCGGAATAGATGGACGCCCCGGCCTCGTTCACCAGCGCCACGGGAATGCCGAGATCCAGCTCGCGCACAAAGGCTTCGGTCTCGCGCCCGGCAGTGCCGTTGCCGATGCCGATGGCCTCGACCTTGTGCCGGGAGCAGAGCTCCTTGAGGGTAGCAGCGGCGGCCTGGCGCTGGCTTGGCGAGGTGGTGGGGTAGATGGTCGCGTGGTGCAGCAGCGCGCCCTGGGCGTCCAGCACGGCCAGCTTGGCCCCGGTGCGGAAGCCGGGATCGAGGGCCAGCACGCGCTTCTGCCCCAGGGGCGGGGCCAGCAGCAGCCCGCGCAGGTTGGAGGCGAACACGCGTATGGCCTCGGCATCGGCCCTGGCCTTCACCTCGGCCCGCAGCTCGTTCTCCAGCGATGGCGCGAGCAGGCGCTTGCAGCCGTCGGCCAGGGCCGCCTCCACCTCCAGGGAATCCGGGCCGCGACCGCGCACATAGGCCCGGCGGGCCAGCTCAAAGACTTCCTCCTCGGCCGGGCGCAGGCAAAGCGACAAAAAGCCCTCGGCCTCGCCCCGGAACATGGCCAGGGCGCGGTGCCCGGGAATGGCGCGCAGGGGCTCGTCCCAGGCGAACCAGTCGCGGTACGTGGCCCCGGCCTGCTCCTTGCCCTTGACCACCTTGGACTGGAAACGGCCACGGCGCGCGAACAAATCGCGCACGGTTGCGCGCAGGCGGGGCTCCTCGGCCATGGCCTCGGCCAAAATGTCGCGCGCGCCGGCAAGGGCTGTGTCCACGTCGGGCACGCCCTTGGCCTCGTCCACAAAGGGCCGGGCCAGGGCCTTGGGGTCGCGCCCCTGCTGGAGCATGAGCGCCTTGGCCAGGGGCTCCAGGCCCTTTTCGCGGGCCATCATGGCGCGGGTGCGGCGCTTGGGGCGGTACGGCAGGTACACGTCCTCCAGGCGGGCCTTGTCCGGGGCCTTTTCCACTGCGGCCTTGAGCTCCGCCGTGAGCAGCCCGCGCTCGTCGAGGGACGCCAGGATGACCTCGCGCCGCTTGTCCAGCTCGGCCAGCTCGGCCAGGCGGTCACGGATGGCGGCCACGGCCACCTCGTCCAGGGAGCCGGTGGCCTCCTTGCGGTAACGGGCGATGAAGGGGACTGTGGCGCCCTCCTCCACCAGCTTGGCCACGGCGGCCACCTGGGCGGCGGAAAGGGACAATTCCCCGGCGATGCGGGGGGAGTATGCTTCGTTCACTGGGCGCTTCCTTGCTGTGGTGGATGCCGCGCTGGCGGATCATTGAAATTGTCGCGGCCGGCGCGGCCCTGTCTTGGCGTGTGCTCACGCCACCGGGGGAACTACACGAGAATGCCGCGGCCTGAAAGTGCGCAGCGCGAAAGACGGCACATGGGCAGGCGCGGCAAGCGCCGCTCACTGCACGCGCAGGGCCACCTCCCGGTCGAGCAGGGTGACGGCCTTGACCCCGCCGCAGCTGGACTTGGCGATGAGGTTCACCAGCACGCGCAGGCGGTATTCTCCTGGCTCGTACGCGGTCACGTCGCTCACCGGATAGCCGGTGAGAATGGCGGGCTTGCGGCCGGACGGGCCGGAAAGCACGTCGATGATGCAGGTGACGAAGAAGCCCTCGGGCACGCGCGCCGGGGTGAGCCGCACGCGCAGGTGCGCCGGGCTGCCCGCGCTGGCGGCATAGCGCCGGGCGTCGAGCCGGGCCGTGAACACCGGCGTGGTGAGCGGACAGGCGGCGTCCGCCGGGCGCGCCGCGGCCCTCTCCGCCACCCGGACGGCCGGACCGGCTGACGTCCGCACAACTGGGCGGGCCGGAGGGCGGACAGATGGGCGCGCGGATGTGCCGGCAGACGGGGCATCCGCAGGACCGTTCTCCGGAACATCCGCCAGGACATCCGCCGAGGCCTCCGCCCCGCGCGCGGCCCCGAGGGAGACCCCGCACGGCAGGGCCAGCAGCGCAGCAAGACCGAGCGCCAGCCCCCGGAACCAGTTGCCAACGCTCCGCGACCTTCGTATGGAGAGCAATGCAAAGCCTCCTTGTTTCATGCCAACACGGGTTTGCGCGCCATGCCTGAACAACTCATCCTCGACCTGCGCCGCACCGTGCCCGCGTTCCTCGACAAATGGGAGCGCGGCATGGCCCTGGCCGGATATCTGCAAAGCACCACGGCCAAGCGCGAGGACTGCATCCGCTCGTACAACGGCTTCCTCGAGCCCCTTTGGGAGCGGCTGGAGCGCGGGCTGCCCCTGGAGGACTTTCCCGCGCTGATCCAGAACAGCGGCGGCTGGGCCGACGGGCTCATCCAGATGTCGCACCGGCACCGCCTGCGCGGCGTCACCCCGGAGATGTTCATCGGCTGCTTCACCACCCTGGTGCAGGCGGTGGAGGACATCCTCGAGGAAATGGACGCCGAGGGGCCGCGCACGCTTGCGGCCGTGCGCATCATCCACCGCCATGCCGACGCCGCCGTCACCCTGCTGGTGGCCGATACGGTGCTCATGGGCAGCGACGAGAACAAGGCCCGGCTCGACGCCTCCAACCGGCAGCTCACCCTTGAAAAGAACAAGTTCGAGAACATCTTCGCCTGCACCTCCGACCTGGTGCTGGCCACGGACGCCGCAGGCATCATAACCGAGGCCAACGCCACGGCGCAACGGCTGCTGGGCGAGCTTCTGTGCGTGGGCCAGCCCGTGTGGTCGGTCCTCGGCCTGGAGGGCTCGTCCATCGGCGAGGTGCTGGCCTATTATCCGCCCAGCGCCCAGCACGAAATCGGCATCTACGACGACATCTACTACTTCGAGCTGAACATCGCCCCCCTGCGCGACGTGAGCCTGGCCTCCAAGGGCTACCTGTTCCTGCTCATGAACATCACCGCCCATGTGCGCCACCGCGAGGTGCTGGTGCAGAAGGTGCAGGAGCGCACGGCCGAGCTGGAGACGGAAAAGGCCCGGCTGGTGGAGATGAACATCACCCTCAGGAATGTCATAAGCTCCATCAAGCGCGAGCGCGAGGAGTTCCACGAGGAGCTGGCCCGCACGGTGCGCCAGGTGTTCATGCCCACCCTGGCCCGCTTCCAGCGGGAGGAGGCCCCGGCGGTGCGCAGCGCCTACGCCGACCTGCTGGGCGACCAGCTTTTGCGCCTGTGCAGCGGCCAAAGCGCGGACGACGACGCCAGGCTGCTCAGGCTCTCGCCCATGGAGCTCAAGGTCTGCCAGTTCATACAGGCGGGCAAGCGCACCAAGGACATCTCCGAGGCGCTCAAGCTCTCGGTGGAGACCGTGCAGACCCACCGCAAGAATATCCGAAAGAAGCTGAACCTCAAGGGCGGCAACGCCAATCTCTTTTCCTTCCTGCGCACGCGCAAGCACTCGCCCGCCGACGAATAATGGGGAGATGGGTATACCCATTATCTCCCCATTTTCTCCTCTTTGATTCCAGTCACGATTCCTTCACTTTCGCATCATGGCAGCAACATGTGGCGAGAAGGAGCAATCATGAACGAGAATCCAGCTGAGAGCATCCGGCTGGCCCAGGCCCTGCGCGATTTCTTCGCCGCGGCCGACGCGGCCGGCCTGGCGCGGGCCTACGCCGGCATAGCGGCCGGGGGCGCGGCCCCGCCGGAGCCAGTCTCCTGGCTGGAGACGGAATACGCCTTCAACCGTCTCTTCGTGGGGCCGGGCGCCCTTGTGGCCCCGCCCTATTCCTCGGTCTATCTGGACCCTGAGCCCAGGCTGCTGGGCCGCGCCACGGAGATGGTCCGGGCCGTGCACGAGATCCTCGGCCTGGAGGCCACGGTGCGCGGCTGCGGCGCGCCCGACGACCACCTCTCGGTGGAGATCGACACGGCCCTTGCCCTGCGCGCCCGCCAAGAGGCCGCGCCAAACGATGAAAACCTGCGCGCGCTGCGGCGCTATTTCGTGGCCGAGCACATGGACGCCTGGATTCCCGTGTTCGCGGACCGGGTGCTGCGCTCTCCGGCAACCCCGGCGGTCATCGGCTTCGCCGTGCGCAAACTGGAAAAGTGGCTCCGGGCGGAGAAGGCCGTTCTGCCGCCCTATGGCGACGACACCCAACCGGCAACAGAAGGAGAATGCTCATGAGCGGATGGGACAAACACAAGATGGAGAAGGTTCTGGCCTGCGGCATCTCGCGGCGGAACTTTCTGAAGGGCCTGGCCCTGGGCGGCGCGGCCGCGCTGGCCCCCTGCCTGATGCTGCGCGCGCGCGACGCGGACGCCAACCAGAACTTCGAGCAGGGCTACCAGGTGTTCCGCAACGCCTGCCCGCGCAACTGCTACGACACCTGCTCCATCAAGAGCTTCGTCAAGGACGGCGTGGTGCGCTTCGTGGAGGGCGCGCCGGAATCCACCTTCACCAACGGCGGCCTGTGCGTGAAGGGCAACTCCTACGTGCGCTATGCCTACAGCCCGGACCGCATCAAGTACCCCATGCTGCAGGAGGGCCGGGGCACGGGCAAGTGGCGGCGCATCAGCTGGGACGAGGCCATGGACCGCATCGCCAAAAAGATTCTGGAGCTCAAGAAGCAGGACGGCTCGCTGCTGGGCCTGGCGCTCACCAAATATTCCGGCAACTTCGGCATCACCAACTACGGCGTGGAGGGGCTCATGTCGTCCCTGGGCTACACCACGCGCCTGGTGGGCACCCCCTGCTGGCCCGCGGGCATAGACGCCCAGAACTATGACCTGGGCAACATGTGGTGCAACGACCCCGAGGACATGGACAAGAGCCGCTACATCATCGTGTGGGGCGGCAACCCGGCCTGGTGCTCCGTGCACAGCATGAAATACCTCTACGCCGCGCAGGACGCCGGAGCCAAGCTGGTGGTCATCGACCCCGTGTTCACACAGACCGCGGCCAAGGCCGACGAGTACCTGCAGGTGGCCGCCGGGGGCGACGGCGCCCTGGCGCTGGGCATGTGCCGGCACCTGCTGGACAAGGAGATGTACGACAAGGCCTGGGTTGCAGCCAACTCCGTGGGTTTTGAGGAGTTCGCGGCCTATCTGCGCAGGGAAGTCACCGTGGAGTGGGCGGCCAAGGTCAGCGGGGTTCCGGCCGGGCGCATCCGCGCCATCGCCGAGGAATTCGCCCAGGCCAAGCCCGCCACCATCTGGATCGGCTATGGCATGCAGCGCCACACCAACGGCGGGGCCATGGTCCGCTCCATAGACGCCCTGGTGGCCATGACCGGCAACGTGGGCAAGGTGGGCGGCGGCGCGCGCTACGGCCACCTGCAGACCTGGGGATTCAACTACAACGCCATGATCCGCAAGCCGCCCGAGGGCAGCAAGGGCTTTGTGGGCGCGGCCGGGCCCAAGGGCGAATTCGACTTCGGCGGCGGCGCAAAGGCCCCCACCTACACGGACCGGGCCCTGAACATCAACAAGACCGCCCAGGAGATTCTGGACGCCAAGGACCCGGCCATCCGCATGCTCTGGGTCTCGTGCAAGAACGTGCTCTCCCAGGACTTCGACCGCATGAAGCTCCTGGAGGCCTTCAAGAAGCTGGAGCTTGTGGTGGTTGTGGACCATTTCTTCAACCAGACCGTGGAGCAGGCCGACATCGTGCTGCCCGTCACCAGCCTGTTCGAGGAATGGACCGTCAACGTCTCGTACTGGCACTACTGGCTGTCCATCAACGAGCAGGCGGTGAAGCCGCTGTTCGAGAGCAAGAGCAACATCGAAATCGCGGCGGCGCTTTCCAAGCGCATGAACGAGCTGGAAGCGGGCTCCTGCACCTATCCCACCGAGCTGGACACCAAGGAGTGGATGGAGAAGGAGTTCAACAAGAAGATCTACGACCTCTTCGGCATCGAGAGCTGGGAGGAGCTGCGCAAGGGCCCGGTGAAGGCCAAGATGCCGCAGGCCGCCTGGAGCGATCTCAAGTTCGCCACGCCCTCCAAGAAGTACGAGTTCAAGTCCGAGCTGTGCGAGAAAAACGGCAACAACGCCCTGCCCGTGTTCGTGGAAGGCCGCAAGCCCTACGACAAGCTGCGCGTGCTGACCCCGCACAGCAAGTTCAGCCTGCACTCGCAGTTCCAGAACCTGGACTGGATGATGGACTTCAACAACGAGCCCATCGTGTACATCAACCCCGCCGCGGCCAAGGCGCGGTCCATCAAGGACGGCGACCTGGTCAAGGTGTTCAACAAGACCGGCGAGGTGCGGCTCAAGGCCAAGCTCACCGCCAACGTCCCGGCGGACACCCTGCTGCTCTACGAGGCCTGGTTCCGGGGCCTGGGCTTCAACTGCCAAAATCTGGTGGACGACACCTCGTCGGACATGGGCAAGTTCAAGACCGGCGCGCCCGGCGTGGCCATCCACGACCAATTCGCCGACATCGCGCGGGCATAGGAGGACCGCACCATGAAAAAGCAACTCGCCTTCTACGTCGACGCCAAGCGCTGCATCGGCTGCTTCACCTGCGCCATGGCCTGCAAGAACCAGTATCAGACCGAGCAGGGCGTGGCCTGGCGGCAGGTGCATCCCCTCAAGGAGGACATCTACCCGCACCATGAGCGCGCGTTCTACTCGCTGGCCTGCAACCACTGCGAAAAACCCGTGTGCCTGGAGGCCTGCCCTGTGGAGGCCTACTACAAGCGCGAGAAGGACGGCGTGGTGGTGCACGAGCAGGAGAAATGCATCGGCTGCGGCAACTGCGTGCGCTCCTGCCCGTATGGCGCGCCGCACTACAACCCCGTGGAGAAGCGGGCCGAGAAGTGCAGCCTGTGCTGGCAGCGCCTGGACGCCGGGCTCAAGCCCGCCTGCGTGCAGAGCTGCCCGGTCAACGCGCTGACGCTCATCGACCTGGCGACCTTTGGCGAAACCAACGCCGTGCAATATCCCCCGGGCTACCCAAAAATGGAGAAGCTCAACCCGTCCACGCGCTTCCGCCAGGCGGAGCTGCCCAAGATCCAGAGGAGGGAGGACATATGAAACCGAGCATGGAGCTGCCCCTTGTGTTCTTCACGCTGCTCAGCCAAACGGCCATCGGCCTGACGCTGCTCTCCGGCGCGCGCCGCTGGAGCCTGGCCGGCGCGGACGCACAAGCCCCCGCCGCCGATCCCGACCGCAAGCTGTGGCTGACCGCCGCGGGCATGCTGGCGCTGGGCCTGCTGCTTTCGCTGTTCCACCTGGGCCACCCGCTGGATTCCATCACCGCGCTCAAGCACCTGTCCACCTCCTGGCTCTCGCGTGAGGCGCTGGCCTTCGGCCTGCTCACCGCCCTCGTCGCCGTCACCGCACTCAAGGGCCTGCCCGCGATCCTGGTGCGTCTGAGCGCCGCGCTCGGGCTCGCCGCCCTGTTCATCCAGGGCATGACCTACGCCCCGCCGAGCTTCCCCGCCGTGGACAACGGCCTGCCCTTTGCGCTGTTCCTGCTGAGCGCGCTGGTGCTGGGCGCCGGCGCGGCAAGCATGTTCGCGCCGGAGGACGCCAAGCCCGCCCTGGCGCGTGTGCTTGTCCCGGCCTTGTGGGTGGCCCTTTGCGTGCACCTGCTGGCGCCGAGCATCTGGCTCACGGGCGGCACGGTGACGCGCCTGACAGCCCAAGCCTACTTGAGCTCGCCGCTCTACTGGGCGCACATCGTCATCGGCCTGGCCCTGCCGCTGGCCGTGGTGACGCGGACCAGGACCATTCCGGCGTGGCTGCCCTGGGCCCTGATGCTGGGCGCCCTGTGCGGCCGCATCGTGTTCTACCTTGAAACCGTGCACACCGCCGTGAACATGGGCGGACTGTACTAAACCCGCAACGCCGGGCGGTCCATCCGCCCCGCCTTGCCACGGCCTTCCCCGCTTGCAGGCCCGCCTGGGGCGGCCTTCCCTCTGCCCGGCCAGGACCACGCGTCCCGGCCGGGCTTTTCTTTCCGCCCTTGCCGCGCGCCCTGCCCTGCGCCCTGCCCTGCACCCTGCCGCGCGCATGTGCGCCGTCACCGCTTTTTCTCTTTTTGTGTTGAATAATCCGGACACCGGAGGTAGAGACTAACTATGAATCCATATCGTTGTCTCTGCCGCGCCAGCCAGGCCAGCCCTCCGCTTTAGAAGGAGCCCCATGAGCGGACGGAAGCCGCCAGAACCCGCACCAGGCGGGCCTCAGGACGCGGACGCGGCCAGACCCCGCACGCCCCTGCCCTTCCCCGTGGTGGCGCTGGGCGCATCGGCCGGCGGCATTGAGGCCCTGCGCATCCTGCTGCACAATCTGAAAGAAACCCCGCAAGCCGCGCTGGTGGTCATCACCCACCTGCCGGCGGACAAGAAAAGCCACATGTCCGAGGTGCTGGCGAGCTTCACCGCCATCCCCGTCGTGGTGGTGCGGGAAGTCACGCCCCTCAGGCCCGGCCATCTCTACACCGTGCCCTCCGGCTGGGACCTGGGCATCGAGAGCGGCGTGCTTAGGCTGCTGCCGCCCGGACACGACCTGGGCTACCGCATCATCGACCGTTTTCTGGACGCGCTGGCCAAAGACCAGGGCGCGAACGCCATATGCGTCATCCTCTCCGGCTCCGGCACGGACGGCACCCGGGGCGCGGTGCATCTGGCCAAGGCCGGCGGCCTGGTGCTGGTGCAGGACCCCGCCACGGCCATCCATGCCGGCATGCCGGCCAGCGTTCTGGAATCGGGCGTGGCCGACGCCGTGCTCAGCCTTGAGGACCTGGGCGAGCGCCTGCCCAGGCTGCTCATCCACGCCAACCCGCGCGGCGCGGACAGGACGGCCCAGATACAGAAGGTGCTGGCCTTGCTGCGCCAGCAGACCGGCCAGGACTTTTCCGGCTACCGGCAAAGCACCATCGTCCGGCGCATCAACAAGCGCAGGCTCTTGACGGGCCACAGCAGGCTGGACGCCTACCTGGAGGAGCTGGAGAACAACCCGGAGGAACGCCTCCAACTCTTCAAAAGCCTCCTCATCGGGGTCACCTCGTTCTTCCGCGACCCGGAGGCCTTCGACCTGCTGCGCGACAAGGTCCTGCCGGGCATCTTCGCCGGGCGCTGCGGCGACGACCCGGTGCGGGTCTGGATAGCCGGATGCTCCACGGGCGAGGAAGCCTATTCCGTGGCCATGCTCATAGACGACTACATGGAAAGCACCGGGCAAGCCTGCGCCGTCAAAATCTTCGCCACCGACATCGACCAGACCGCCGTGGACGCCGCGCGCCGGGGCGCATACTCCCAGCGCGCCATGCAGCACGTTCCGGCGCAGAGCCTGGAGCGGCACTTCCACTGCAACAGCCGCGAGTGCACCGTGCGCCAGCGCCTGCGCGAGCGCATCGTCTTCGTGCACCACAACCTGCTGCAAGACCCGCCCTTCCTGCACATGGACCTTGTTCTGTGCCGCAACCTGCTCATCTACCTGACGGCCCAACTGCAGGAGAAAGCCCTGACGCTGCTCACCGGGGCGCTCAACCCCGGCGGCTACCTGTTCCTGGGCTCGGCGGAGAACGCGGACACGACCCTGCTGCAGTTGGAGCCCCTGGACAAGAAATGGCGGCTGTTCCGCAACCGGGCCACCACGGAGCGCCCAAGCCTGCACAAGGTGCTGGGCCTGCGCCGCGCGCCCGCCATGCCGGAGCAGCAGGAACCCGCCGGAGGCGCCCGGTCCAAAAGCTCCGCCACCATCGCGGCCGAGGCGCTCTTGCGCCATTATGATCCTCCGGCCGTGCTGGTGAGCCCGGAATTCAACGTGCTGCACCTAAGCGGCGACACAGCGCCCTATCTTTCCCTCACCCCGGGCGCGCCCAGCCTGCACATGCTCAAGCTTGTGCGCAAGGACCTGCGCCTTGCCCTGCGCGGCGCGCTGCAAAATGCCGCCGCCACTGGTCAGAAAACCCGCGCGCCGGGCCTGCGCCTCTCGGGCGAGCCCACCCGCAAGGTGGACCTGTGCGTGGACCCGGTTTTGGACGAGGCGGGCATGCTCACCTCGCTGCTGGTGGTGTTTGAGCCAAGCCCCAGCCTCGAGGCCCAGGCCGGCTGGCGCGACATGGAGCGGCTCACGGAGTCCGGCCTGGTGCAGCGCTACGAGGACGAGCTGCAGCTGACCCAGGAGCAGCTGCAAAAGGCCGTGGAGGAATACGAGAAGCTCAACGAGGAGCTGCGCGCCTCCAACGAGGAGCTCATCAGCATGAACGAGGAGCTGCAGTCCTCCAACGAGGAGATGGACGCCTCGCGCGAGGAGCTGCAGTCGCTGAACGAAGAGCTTTCCGTCAAGGTGGAGGAGCTGGCCCAGGCCCACGGCTTTGTGGAGAACCTGCTGCGCAGCACCAACGTGCCCACTGTGTTTTTGGACAACGAGCTGCGCGTAGTGCGCACCACCCCCACGGCCACGGAGATCTTCCACCTTGCGGTGACGGACCAGGGCCGGAGCATTGCGGATGTGAAGCCGCGCGTGCTGGACGAGCACCTGGTGGCCGACGCCAAACGGGTTCTGGCCGAATGCCGCGAAATGGAACGCGAGGTGCACGACCGCGAAGGCCGCAGCTTCATCAAGCGCGCCTTCCCCTACCGCAGCCCCCGCGCCGATGTGGAAGGGCTGGTCATGACCTACACGGACGTGACCAGGCTCAAGGCCGCGGAAGAAGTGCTGCGCCTGAACAACGAGGAGTTGGAAGGGCTTGTGGCCGCCCGCACCCGGGAACTCGATCTGGCCCGCAAGGAGTCCGAGCGGCGCGCCGCAGAACTTGAGGCCATCATGGAGCAGGTGCCGGCCGCGGTCTGGATAACCCGCGACACAGAGGCGCGTACCATCATCGGCAACCAGGCCAGCTACCGCCTGCTGCGCATGCCGCCTGGGGTCAATGTCAGCAAATCGCAAGACCAGCTGCCCTACACGTTCTGGAGCCACGGCAAGGAGCTGACCTACGACGAGCTGCCCATGCGCGTGGCCGCGCGCGGCGAGCTTGTGGCCGGCCTGGAACTCGACTTGGTCTTCGCCGACGGCAATCCCCGCACCATCCTGGGCAATGCCGCGCCCCTGCGCAATTTCCTGGGCGACGTCTCCGGCGCGGTGGGCGCCTTCCTCGACATCACCGACCTGAAACGCGCCCAGACAGAGGCCCAGCGCTGGCAGCACGTGTTCGAAAGGGCCGAGTTCGGCATCGCCATCTCGAACGTCGCCACAAACACCCTCACCTCCGTGAACCCCTCCTTCGCCAAGGAGCGCGGCTACACGCAAGAGGAGCTGACGGGCCTGCCCGTGGCCGAACTGTTCCCGCCGGAGGAGCGCACAGCGCTGTTCGAGCGGCTCAAGGCCCTGGAGGCCGTGGGGCACGGCGTGTTCGAATCCGCGCACCAGCGGCGCGACGGCAGCACCTTCCCCGTGCTGCTCGAACTCACCATCCTCAAGGACGATCAGGGCCGGTCGGTTTCGCGCGTGGCCTACGCCCTGGACATCACCGAGCGCAAGCGGGCGGAAAAGACCCTGCGCGACCAGGAGCAGGACCTGCGCGAGGCCCAGCGCATCGCGCACATCGGCTCGTGGCACTGGGACGCCGCCACCGACGCCACCACAGGAACCGAAGAGTTGCTGCGCATTTACGGTTTGGACCCCGCGGGAGCCATGCCCGACTTTGCGGACCAGAAGGGCACCCTCTACCCCGAGGACAGCTGGGAGCGCATCAACGCCGCCGTGCAGGAATCGGTGCGCACAGGCGTGGGCTATGAGCTGGAGGTCACGGCCTTGCGCCAGGGCCGTCCCATCTGGATCAACACCCGCTGCGAGGTGCTCTGCGACGGCGCGGGCCAGGTTACGGGCCTTCACGGCACCGTGCAGGACATCACCGAGCGCAAGCGCCTTGAAACCGAGCGCGCCGCCTACTTCGGCGAGGTTGAGCGCCAAAAGGCGTTTCTGGAAAACCTCATCCGGCACGCGCCCATTCTCATCGGCGTGGTGGAAGGCCCGGAGCACCGTTTCGTCCTGGCCAACCCGGTGTACGAGACCGTTCCGGCGGACAAGTCGCGCCCTGTGGTGGGCAGCACCATCGCCGAACTCTTCCCCGAGGTCTCCGCACAGGTGACGGCCCTGTTCGACCACGTCTACAACACGGGCGAGCCCACGAACGTGCGCGACTTCCCCGTGCCCATAGGCGACAGGCAGACGTGGTGGGACGCGGACTACATTCCCCTGCGGAACGCCGCGGGCAAGGTGGCCCAAATCCTCGTCCTGGCCTTCGAGGTGACGGAGCGGCACCTGGCGAGCGAGGTGCTGCGCACAAGCGAGCAGCGCTTCCGCACGCTCTTCGAGTCCATGATCGAAGGCCTGTGCGTGCTGGAGCTATACCGCAACGCCAAGGGCGAGGCCGTCGACTACACCGTGCGCGACGTGAACCCCGCGTACGAGCGCATCATGGGCGTCCGGCGCGAGGACATCCTCGACCGCCGGGTCACGCAGATTTTCGGCCTCAAGAAAGCGCCGGACCTGGAGACCTACACCAAGCTCGTGGACACGGGCGAACCGGTCTCCTTCGAAAGCTACGTGCCGGAGCTGAAGAAGCACTTCCGCGTCTCGGCCTTCCCGGCGCAAAAGGGCACCTTCGCGGTCATCTTCCAGGACGTGACCCAGCAGAAGCAGGCCGACGAAGCGCTTCTGGAGACCTCGCGCCGCCTGGGCCTGGCCCTTGAGGCAGCCAACGCCGGCACCTGGGAATGGGATGTCGAGACCAACGAGAACATCTGGTCCGAGGAGCTGTTCCGCCTGTACAACGTCGACCCCACGCAGAAGCAGGCCTGCTATGACGCCTGGCGCGAGTCCGTGTATCTGGACGACCGCGAGGCCGCCGTGCAGGCCGTGCAGGCCGCGGTAGAGGCCGCGGGGCCGCTCTCCATGGAGTACCGCGTCCTGGCGGCGGACGGCACCCTGCACTGGCTGCTCACCCGTGGGCAACCGCAGCTTGTGGTCAAGGGCCGCGTCAAGCGCTTCCACGGCATCGTCATCGACATAACGGACCGCAAAAAGGCCGAGGACAACGTCCGCACGAGCGAGCAGCGCTTCCGCGACCTGTTCAATTTCTCGCCGGTGCCGCTGTCCTTTGTCGACCGCGAGGGACGCATCCTCGACCTGAACGCGCGCTTCACCTCCACCTTCGGCTACGAGCTGCGCGACGTGCCGACCCTGGACGAGTGGTGGCGCGCCGCCTACCCCGACCCCGAGTACCGCGAATGGGTGCTCAAGACCTGGGACGCCGCCCTGGGCGACGCCGCCCGGAACCACACCGACATCGCCCCAGAGGAATACCGCGTCACCTGCAAGAACGGCGAGGTGCGCACCGTCATCGTCTCCGGCATCCCCGTGGCCGACGGCTTCATGGCCACCTTCTTCGACATCAGCGAGCGCCGCGCGGCCGAGGACGCCGTGCGCAAAAGCGAGCTCAAGTTCCGCACCGTGGCCGACTACACCTACGACTGGGAATACTGGCGCGACGCCAAGGGCAAGCTGGTCTGGGTCTCGCCCTCGTGCGCGCGGGTGACCGGCTACAACGCGGAGGAATTCCTCACCGACGCCGAGCATATCGTCAGAATCATCCACCCCGAGGACAGGATTCTCTACGAGGAGCACCTGCGCGATACAGACATCGACCGCTCCAAGGGCACCAGCCTCGACTTCCGCATCATCCACAAGGACGGGCACATCGTCTGGATAAGCCACCACTGCGTGGACATCCGCTCGGACGACGGGCAGGCCCTGGGCCGGCGCATAAGCAACCGCGACATAACCGACCGCAAGCTGGCCGAGCTGGAGGCCCAAAGCTGGGCCAAGTTCCCGCAGGAGAACCCCTCGCTCGTGCTGCGCCTGGGCCCGGACATGCGCATAACCCATGCCAACAAGGCCAGCGAAGCGTTCCTTGAATACTTCGGCATCGACCCGGGAGACATTTTCCCGCAGCCTTTACGTCAGCACATATCCGAGGCCGTCGGCCATCACCGGCGCGCGACCTTTGAAGTGGTGTTGCACAACACCATTCTGGACATGGCCGCGGTGCCCATAGCCGACAAGGACTACGTCAACATCTACGGCATGGACGTGACCGAGCGCAAAAATGCCCAGCTGGCCATGCTTGCCGCCAAGGAGGCGGCCGAAGCCGCCAACCGCGCCAAGAGCGAGTTCTTGGCCAACATGAGCCACGAGATACGCACTCCGCTCAACGGCGTGCTGGGCATGCTGCAGCTCCTGCGCGACGGCGCCTCGCCCTCCGAGCAGGTGCTCTACTCCCGCATGGCGTTCGACGCCGCGCGCAGGCTGCTCTCGCTGCTGAACGACATTCTGGACTTCTCGCGCATGGAGGCGGGGCGCATCACCCTCACCAGCGAGCCCTTCCAGCTCAAGGACATTTTCGACTCCGTGACCAACGTGTTCAAGCTGGCCAGCATGTCCAAGCGGCTGGAGCTCTCGTGCGAGGCCGAGACGGGCATGCCCGGCCGGTTCATCGGCGACGAGGCACGCATCCGCCAGATCCTCTTCAACCTCGTGGGCAACGCCATAAAGTTCACCCCGGCCGGATTCGTGCGCGTACACGCCTGGGCCCGGCCCCATGCCCAAGATCCCGGCCGCGCGCACCTGTACATCTGCGTCAGCGACACGGGCATCGGCATTCCCGACGACAAGATCGACCATGTGTTCCAGCGCTTCACCCAGACGGACGCCTCCTACACGCGGCAGTACGAGGGCGCGGGCCTTGGCCTGGCCATCGTCAAGCGCCTCATGCACGTCATGGGCGGCGACATCGCCGTGGACAGCGCCATAGGCCTGGGCACCGCCATCTACCTGCACCTGCCGCTGCGGCTCGAGCAGCGGCCGACCGCGCTTTCCGCCTCGGCCCTGGACGACTCCAGCACACCGGCCCGCAAACTCAGCATCCTCATCGCCGAAGACGAGACCATCAGCCAACTGGCCCTCAAGACGCTCATAACCCGCATGGGGCACGAGGCCGTCTGCGTCGGCAACGGCCGCGAGGCCGTGGAGGCGGTGCTGCGCCAGCGCTTCGACTGCGTGCTCATGGACATCCAGATGCCGGAGATGAACGGCGTGGAGGCCACGGAGCAGATACGCAAGCTCGGGCCGGAGCACGCGGCTGTGCGGATCATCGCCCTCACCGCCTACGCCCTGACCGGCGACAAGGAGAAGTTCCTGGCCGCCGGGCTCGACGACTACATCAGCAAGCCCGTGCAGGAGGAACAGCTGCGCGAGGCCCTGGAGCGCGTCATGCGGCGCGGCGAGGATGGGGACGGGGATGGGGACGGGAGAGAAGAATAGAACCAAGGGCTCCGCCCTTGACCCGCCGGGGGGAATGATTCCCCCCGGACCCCCTCGGACAAATCAGCGGACGCGTCGCCGTTAGGCCTCGTCCAGCACCTGCAACTGCTTGTGGATCTTTTCCGCGCTGTGCAGCAGCTTGGCGCGCTCCTCGTCGGTCAGCTCAATCTGCAGCACTTCCTCCACGCCGTTGGCACCAAGCTTCACGGGCACGCCCACAAAGGCGTCCTTGATGCCGTACTCGCCTGTGAGGTAGGTGGCGCAGGGCAGAATCTTGCGCTTGTTCATGATCACGGCGGCCACCATCTGCGTCACGGCCGAGGCCGGAGCGTAGAACGCGCTGGTCTGCATGAGGCGGATGATCTCGGCCCCGCCGTCGCGCGTGCGCTGGATGAGCGTCTCCAGCTTGTCGGGCGGCAGCAGCTCGGTGACGGGAATGCCGGCCACGGTGGAGTAGCGGGGAATGGGCACCATGTCCTCGCCGTGCTCGCCCAGGACCATGGCCTGCACGTTCTCCACGCTGACGCCGAGCTCTTTGGCGATGAAGTATTGGAAGCGGCAGGAGTCGAGGATGCCCGCCATGCCGGAGACGCGCGTGCGCGGCAGCTGGCCCGCGCGCATGGCCACGTGGCACATGACGTTCAGCGGATTGCTGACGATGATGTAGAAGGCGTAGGGGCTGTATTTGGCCGCGTTGGCCACGCACTCGCCCACGATCTTGGCGTTGATCTTGAGCAGGTCGTCGCGGGTCATGCCTTCTTTGCGCGTGGCCCCGGCGGTTATGACCACAACGTCGGAGTTGCGGGTCTCCTCCAGGTTGTCGCCGGAAATGCAGGCGGGCTCCAGCAGGTCGATGGGGCTGGCCTCGAGGATGTCCAAAGCGATGCCCTCGGCCTTGCCGGGCGCCTTGTCCACCAGCACCACGCTTTTGCACAGCTTGCGTTCAATGAGCCTGCGCGTGACCGCCCCGCCGACGTTGCCCGCGCCAAACACCGTGATCTTGCCGTTCATTTCCGCGCCCTCCGTTTTCAATCAGGGACCTGGTTCCTCAATATTCATGGCGCAGTCGGGGCTGGTTGTCAAACATCCGGCCCGGCCAAGGCTCCCGCCCAGAGACATAATCCGCATGCGGGGCAAACATTTCCGGCGTTCGTGTTGACTCCTTTCGCGCTAGGGAGGTATAGAAAAATATCTGGGACCCTCATTTGTTACGCAACTTGCGCCGCATACGCCGGAGTTCCCCCTTTCGGACGCGGGCTCACCCTTCTGGACCTGGTGCCGTTCATGAGCAGAACAGCCTTACTCGCCACTGCCGCCGCGGGCATATTGCTCGCCTTCGTGCTTGTGCTCACCGTCATGCGCGGCGCGACCGGCCCGCAAGATGATCCTTTCGGCGGGGCCCTGCGCGGCGGCGTGTTGCGCATCGGCTACGCGGTGGAAGCGCCCCACGCCTTTCTCAAGCCCGGCGGGCAGGTCACGGGCCAGTCGCCGGAGACGGCCCGGCTCGTGGCGGACCGCCTGGGCATCGCGCGCGTCGAGTGGCGCATGGCCGAGTTCGGCGCGCTTCTGGACGAACTGGAGCAGGGGCGCATCGACGTCATCGCCGCGGGCATGTTCATCACGCCGGAACGCGCCCAGCGCGCCAACTTCTCCGAGCCCATCTTCCACGTTTCCCAAGGGCTTTTGGTGGCCGCGGGCAACCCGCACAAGCTGGGCTCCTACCAGGACGCCCTGGGCAAGCCGCGCGTGCGCGTGGCCGTGCTCTCCGGCGCGGTGGAGGAGCTGCTCCTGCGGCGCATAGGCCTGCCGGGCACGCAGCTTGTGCCGGTGCCCGACGCGCAGACCGGGCGTGTCGCCGTGGAGACGGGCATGGCCGATGCCCTGGCCCTCTCCTCGCCCACCATCGAATGGATGATCCGGCACGACCAGCTGGGCCGCACGGAAAAGGCCCGGCCCTTTGAGCAGCCCGACCCGAAGCTCATGCGCCGCGCGGGCTACGGGGCCTTCGCCTTCCGCAAGAAGGACGCGAAGCTCCTCGGCGCGTGGAACGCCGCGCAAAAGCAGGTCCTCGCCAGCGCCGCCTACGCGGCGCTGATGCAGGAGTTCGGCTTCACGCCGGAGGACTATCCCGGCGCGCTCAGCGCCAAGGAGATACTCGCGCCATGACGCCCGCGGACCAGACACACCTTCGCCCCGCGGAGCGCAAACCCCGCCAAGGCCATTGGGAGATATGGGGCATCATCGGCCTGTCTCTCCTGGTCTGCGGACTTGTGGCCTGGGTACACCTGGCGCACCAGGAGCGGCTCACCGAGGCCACCCAGCGGCAGGACGCCCTGCGCCAGGCCCGGGTGGAGCTCGCCAGGGGCCTGCTCGCCCTGAGCCTGGCCGGAGGAGCCGACTCCCCCTACCAGCGCGACCAGGGCATGGCGCTCATCGACCAGTCGCTGCGGTCATTTCAGGAATCCCTCACCGCGCGGAACACCACGGACGCCGCCTCCGCAGCGCATTTCCAGCAAAGCGCCCGCGCCTTCCAGAACGCCTTGGCCGGCATGGGCGAATTGCGCAACACCCGCGCGGACAAGGCCGCGACTCTGCGCATAGCCTTCCACGAACTGGAGCAACAAGCCGAGCGCCTGGACGCGGACACGCGCCAGGACATGATGCGCCTGCACGAGGACCTGGCGCGGGAATACGGCTTGGCGCTGCTGTTTGCGGCCATGCTGCTCTGCGGCGGCGGCATCGTGCTGCTGTTCGCCACGCGCGCGCGTGAGAGCGCCGAGGCGCTGCGCCGGGCCCAGGCCAAGCGCCACGAGACCACCCTGCGCAGCATCGGCGACGGCGTCATCGTCACCGACGAACAGGGCCGCGTGGAGCTGCTGAACCCCGTGGCCGAGCAGCTGACCGGCTGGACCGACGCCGAGGCGCGCGGCGCGCCGGTGAGCCAGGTGTTCAGCATCATCAACGAACGCACACGCCAAAACGTGCCCAACCCCGTGGCCCAGGTGCTGCGCGACGGCGTCCAGGTGGAGTTGGCCAACGGCACGCTGCTGCTCGCCAAAAGCGGAGAGCACCGGCCCGTTTCAGACAGCGCCGCGCCCATCAAGGACGAAGACGGAGCTGTCATCGGCGCGGTGCTGGTGTTCCGCGACCAGTCCCATGAGCACACCTTCAGGCAGGCCCTTCGGGAAAGCGAGCACCACTACCGCACCCTGGCCGACAACGGCCAGGCCCTCATCTGGACAGCCGGGCTCGACAAGCTCTGCAACTACTTCAACGAGCCCTGGCTCACCTTCACCGGCAGACCGCTGGAAAAGGAGCTGGGCAACGGCTGGGCCGAGGGCGTGCACCCGGACGACTTCGACCGCTGCCTGCAGATCTACGTCACCGCCTTTGACCGGCGCGAGCGCTTCAGCATGGAATACCGCCTGCGCCACGCCAGCGGCGAATACCGCTGGATTGTGGACCAGGGCACCCCGCGCTACGACAGCGACGGTGTCTTCACGGGCTACATCGGCCACTGCCTGGACATCCACGAGAGCAAGCGCGCCGAAGACCGCCTGCGCAAGCTCTCGCGCGCGGTGGAGCAAAGCCCCGCGGCCATCGTCATCACCGACCTCGACGGCCGCATCGAGTACATGAACCCGGCCTACGAGCACATCACCGGCTTCACCGCCGCGGAGGCCATGGGCGCACGCGCCCATTTCCTGGAGCTGCAGGACCTCGCGCCGGAGCTCGCCGGGGGCTTTTGGCAAGGCATCGTCTCCGGCACGGACTGGCACGGCGAATTCCGCAACAGGCGCAAGAACGGCGAGCCGTACTGGGCCGCCGCCAGCCTTTCCCCCCTGCGCGACGCCAACGGCACGATCACCCACGTCATCGCGGTGAAGGAGGACATCTCCGAACGCAAGGCCGTGGCCCAGGCCCTGGAGGAGAGCGAGGCGCGCTTCCGGCGCATTGTGGAGACCGCCAACGAAGGCATATGGACCCTGGGGCCGGACGACAGCACCAGCTACATGAACCCCACCATGGCCGCCCTGCTGGGCTGCGAGGTGGAGGAGGCCATGGGCCGGCCCATGACCGACTTCATGTACCCCGAGGACCACAAGGACTACAAAAACCACATGCGCGCACGACACAGCGGCCAGTCCGAACGCTACGAGCGGCGCCTGCGCGCAAAGAACGGCGCCGAAATCTGGGTCCTGGTGAGCGCAAGCGCCATCATCGGACCGGACGGCGCGTTCGGCGGCAGCTTCGGCATGTGCGCCGACATCACCGAAAGCAAGCGCGTGCAGCGCATTTTGGAAACGCGCCTGGAACTGGCCCGCGCCGCCCAGGAGGAAGGGCTGGACGCCGCCCTCACCACCGCCCTGGACCAGGCCGAGGCCATCACCGGCAGCACGGTCGGCTTCTTCTACCTTTCGGACGAGGACGGCAAGCCCCTGCCCCTGCACTGGTCCACCCGCACCAAGGCCCAGTGCCAAGCCGAAGGCGAGGGCATGCGCGGCTGGGCCAAGGGCATGCGCTCCAGCAAGCCCGTCATGCGAAACACACCGGAGAGCCTTCCCAACGACCTGCCGCCGGGCCACGTGCCCCTGACGCGTGAGCTGCTGGTGCCCGTGCGCGAAAAGGGCCGCCTGGTGGCCTGCATGGCCGTGGGCAACAAGCCCCTGGACTACGACGAGCGCGATGCGGACACCCTGGCCACCCTGGCGGGCATGGCCTGGGAGGTGGCGAACCGCGAACGCGCCCAGACGGCCCTGGTGCGCAGCAAGGAGCTGGCCGAGGCCGCGACCAAGGCCAAAAGCGAGTTTCTGGCCAACATGAGCCACGAGATCCGCACGCCGCTCAATGGCGTGCTGGGCATGCTGCAACTGCTCAAGGGCGGCGCCACGCCGGAGGAGCAGACGCGCTTTGTGGGCATGGCCCTGGACGCCGGCCGCAGGCTGCTCGACCTTTTGAACGACATTCTGGACTTCTCCCGCCTGGAGGCTGGCGGCACCGTGCTCGCGCGGGAGCCCTTCCAACTGCGGGAGGTCTGCGCGGGCGTGGTCAACGTGCTTGGGTTCGTCAGCCGCAGCAAGGGGCTCTCGCTGCGCAGCGACATGGACGACTCCGTGCCCGAGTTCTTTGTGGGCGACGAGGCCCGCCTGCGCCAAATCCTTTTCAACCTCGTGGGCAACTCCATCAAGTTCACCCCGGCGGGCTTCATCCGCATCGGAGCCTGGGCCAGGCCATGCGCCACCAATCCGCAGATCTCGCACCTGCATTTGTGGGTGAGCGACACCGGCGTGGGCATTGAGGACGAGAAGATCGGCTACCTGTTCGAGCGCTTCACCCAGAGCGACGCCTCCTACGCGCGGCGCTACGAGGGCGCGGGCCTGGGCCTGGCCATCGTCAAGCGCATCGTCTCGCTCATGGACGGCAGCCTCTGCGTGGAGAGCGACCTGGGCGCGGGCACCACCGTCCATGTGGCCCTGCCCATGACCATCGCGCCGGCTCTAGCCGCGCTCAAGCAGGCCGCGACGCAGACGGCGCCCCGGTTCGCCGTGCCCCACGCGCCCGCTCCCGGCCTGCGCATCCTGGTGGCGGAGGACGACGAGATAAGCCTGCTCTCCACCCAGGTGATGCTGCGGCGCATGGGCCACGTGTGCGTGGCCGCGGCCAACGGACGCGAGGCCATAGAGGCCCTGGAGCGCGAGGACTTCGACTGTGTGCTCATGGACGTGCAGATGCCGGACATGGACGGCGTGGAGGCGGTGCAGATCATCCGCGCCATGCCGGAGCTGGGCGAGCGCGCCAAGGTGCCCGTCATCGCCCTCACCGCCCATGCCATGGAGGGCGACCGCGAACGCTTCCTCGCCGCGGGCATGGACGACCACGTGGCCAAGCCCGTGCAGCAGGACGAACTGGAGGCCGCCCTGGGCCGCATCAAGCGCAAGCTGATGCAGTAGGCCCGCGCGCGGGGGTGGTCATTTTCCTTGAGCCCGCGGCCATTACGGCATAGACAACGGGTATTGCTTCACAACTTTTGCACCGCTGCGAGGAAGAGACATGCACACAAAAATCGTCGCCACCCTTGGGCCAGCCTCCAACAACTACGAAACCATGAAGGCCATGGTGGGGTATGGCGCGCGCATCTTCCGCCTGAACTTCTCCCACTCCGACGCCGCCACCTTCCTGCCCACGGTCCAGCTCATCCGCAAGCTGGAGACCGACCTGGACCAGCCCTTGACCATCATGGGCGACCTGTGCGGCCCCAAGGTGCGCATCGGCGACGTGGACAACTCGCCCCTGCAGATCACCAAAGGCCAGCGCCTGGCCCTGGGCCTGCCCGACGAGCGCGGCGCCATACCCGACATGCCCTTTGTGAGCCTGGACATGCCCGAACTTCTGCTGGGCCTGGCCGCGGGCATGCCCGTGTCCCTGTCCGACGGCATGCTCCAGTTCACCGTCACCGAGGTGCGCAAAGCCGACAAGCTCTTCGTCATGCAGTCGAAGAACAGCGGCGTGCTGACCTCCAAAAAAGGCATCGCCTTCCCCGGCAAGTTCCACCCCCTGCCCGCGCTGACCGCCAAGGACCGCCGCGACCTGCACGAGGGCATGGACATAGGCCTGGACGCCGTGGCCCTCTCCTTCGTGCAGACCCTGGACGACATCCGCGACATCCGCGCGGAGATAGACAAGCACGGGCGCTTCATTCCCGTGGTGGCCAAGATCGAGCGGCAGAACGCCGTGGACAATCTGGAGTCCATCCTGAGCCTCACTGACGCGGTGATGGTGGCGCGCGGCGACCTGGGCCTGGAGTGCCCGCTCTCCGCCGTGCCCGTGATCCAGAAGCGCATCATCCGCGCCTGCCGCCACGCGCAGAAGTCCGTCATCGTGGCCACGCAGATGCTGCTCTCCATGGTCAACAACCCGCTGCCCACCAGGGCCGAGGCCGCGGACGTGGCCAACGCCATGCTCGACGGCGCGGACTGCGTCATGCTCTCCGAGGAGACGGCCATGGGCAACTACCCGGTCGAGGCCGTGAAGTTCATGAGCGAGATCGCCGAGAACGCCGAGCCGTATTACATCGAGCGCATGAAGGGCCCCTTCGCCCCCAAGATCGAGAAGAACCCGGCCAAGTACCTGGCCTACGCCGCCTGCCTGCTGGCGCAAAACGCGGAGAGCGAAGGCCTGGTGGCGCACACGGAGTCCGGCTCCACGGCGCGCTTCCTGTCTTCCCGCCGGCCGGAGCACATGATCCACGCCCTGACCCCGAACCAGCCCACGGTGAAGCACCTGAACTTCTTCTGGGGCGTGGAACCGCGTTTGGTGGACACCCGCCTGGAGAACCACGTGCAGCGCGCGGAAAAGTACGTGCACGAGTCGCCCAAGTTCACGCCGGGCAAAAGCGCCATCCTCATCGCCGGGCAGCCCACGCCGGGCCAGGTGGAGGCCCACACCAACGAGCTCAAGGTCTATTACAAATAGCGGCCCGCGCCGCCAGCCGGCAACCGCCGCCGCACAACGAAAAAGGCCCCGCGAGAATGCTCACGGGGCCTTTTGTTTGGCTTGTCGTTGTGCTTTCGCACAAGGGGAGGCGGCGCGGCGCCGCTACTGCCCCAGGCCCGGCTCGATGGGCCGGGTGCTCTGGCCCTCGGCCTGCAGGGTGGCGCGCACCTCACGCTCCTTGCCGTCGCGCTTCACGGTCAGGCGCACCTGCTCGCCGATCTTGAAATCGTCCAGGCGGGAAAGCAGCGCGGCCACGCTGTCCACACCCTTGCCCTCCACGGCGGTGATGACGTCGCCCGGGACAAAGGAGCCGTCCTGGGCGAAGCGCGCGCCCTCCAGCCCGGCCGCGGCCGCCGCGGAGTTGGGCAGCACGCGCAGCACCAGCACGCCCTTGAGCCCCAGGTGCATGGCGGCCATGTCGTTGGTGCGCTGGTCCACCTCTATGCCCAGGGCCGGGCGCACGTACTTGCCCTTGCTGATGAGCTGCGGCACCACGCGGTTCACCGTGTCCACCGGCACGGCGAAGCCCACGCCCGCCGAGCCCCCCGAGGGGCTGTAAATGGCGGTGTTCACGCCGATGAGCCGCCCGGCGGAGTCGAGCAGCGGGCCGCCGGAATTGCCGGGATTGATGGCCGCGTCGGTCTGGATGAGATGCTCCACGCCGCCGGCATCCTCGCTCTTGAGCGAGCGGTCCAGGGCGGAGACGATGCCCGTGGTGAGCGTCCAGTCGAGCCCGAAGGGATTGCCGATGGCGAAGACCTTTTGCCCCACCTTGAGGTCGGCCGAGGTGCCCAGGGGCAGGGGCTGGCGCTTGCCCGCGGAGTCGATGCGCAGCACCGCGAGGTCGTGCAGGGGGCTTGCGCCCACCAGGGTGGCCGTGAACTCCTTGCCGTCGGAGAAGCGCACGCGGGCCTCCGCGGCGCCGGCCACGACGTGGAAATTGGTGATGATGTGGCCCTTGTCGTCCCACACGAAGCCGGAGCCCGCGCCACGCGGAATGGTCATGACGTCGCGGGTCCAGAACTCCATGACGCGCTGGGTGGTGGTGATGAACACCACGGAATCGCGCGAGCGCTCGAAGAGCTCGATGGTGCCCTTTTCGTCGGCCGCAAGCTCGCCGCGCGGGGTCACGGCGCGGGGCGCGGCGTTCTCTCGGCCCAGCATGCGCAGCACGTAGGGCGCGGCGTTCCACACCGCGATCACGACGATGGCGGCCAGAGTGATCCACTTGAGCCGCCGCAGAAAGGTGTCGCCGCCAGTTTTCGTTTCCATGCACGCCCCCAAGGCCTGAGTATTTTGCGGTAGTCGGTCCGCGCAAGGCGGGCGCCCAACCGCCGCCGCCCGTTTTGTACTGTTTCCGTCAAGATTTTCAAGTGGCCAACAGCCCCCCGGATTCCGGAAAGGAAGAAGCCTTCCGCCGGATCGGCCCAGACGCCGCCAGAGGCCGAAAAGGACAGGCTTCATCACTTTACCTATCGGCTATACTGATGTATCCTCAAGAAATGCGCCGTTTGCCCCTGCCGACCCGTCTTCTTTTGATCAGCCTGCTTTGCGGGGCTCTTGCGTGCGGCGGCCTGCTCTACGGCGCGTATACCGTGGCCCGGCAAGAGGCCCTGGAGAATCTGAACGCCCAGCAGATCATCCTTGCCCGGCAAGCAGCCCAGGGCATTCAGGACTACTTCTCCAACATCAGGAATCTGGCCTGGTCCGTGGCGCAAAACACCCACGTGGTGAAGCTGGACGACGAGGGCGAAAAGTACCTCCTCACCGTCCTGCGCGAAAACAACCACGAGGTCCTCGGCATCTCGCGCGTCACCGCGGAGGGCGTCATCCAGTTCTCCACGCCGGACAACAGCGTAGCCGGGCGCAGCATCGCCGACCAGGAACACGTGGCGCGCATCCTCTCGTCGCACAGCCCGGTCGTCAGCGATGTCGTCACCTCCACCCAGGGGTACCGCTCCGTCATCCTGCATGTGCCCGTGTTCAAGGGCGAGGAGTTCCGCGGCACCCTGGGCCTGCTGCTCAACTTCGACGCCATTGCCCGGCGCTACCTGGAGGGCGTGCGCGTGGCCGAAACCGGCTACGCCTTCGTCTACAGCCAGAAGGGCATCCTCATCTACAGCCCGGTGCCGGGCATTGCCACCAAGCATTACTCTGAAGTGACGAAGAGCTTTCCGGAGCTGCGGGCCGTGGTGGAGCGCATGCTGGCGGGAGAATCCGGCACGGCGAGCTTCACCTTCGACCGCGTGCGCGACCATGCCCCGGAGGTGGTGCGCAAGCACGCCGCGTTCATGCCCGTCAAGCTGGGCGACACCTTCTGGTCCGTGTGCGTCACCACGCCGGAATCCGAAATTCTGGCCACGCTGGAGCGTTTCGGCCTGTACCTGCTGCCCCTGGGCACATTGGTGCTCTTGTTCACGGCCCTTGGCGTGGGCCTTGGCCTGCAGCACTTTGTGCAGGAAAAGGAAATAGTGCGCCGCCGCATGACCGAAGCCGCCCTGCGCGAAAGCGAAGAACGCTACCGCTCGGTCATCGAGAACATCTCCGACGTGTTCTACCGCACCGACGCCCTCGGTCACCTGATCATGGTCAGCCCCTCCGGCGTGGCCCTGGCCGGCTACGACTCCGAGGAGGAGATTCTGGGCCGGCCCAGCGCGGCCTTCTGGCGCAACCCGGCCGAGCGCGAACGGTTGCTGGCGGAGCTGCGCAAGAGCGGCTCCGTGCGCGATTTCGAAGTGGAGCTGATGACCAAGGACGGCAAGGCCGTCCATGTGGCCACGTCCTCCAGCTTCTACCACGACAAGAACGGGGAGGTGCTGGGCGTGGAGGGCACCTTCCGCGACATCACCCAGCGCAAGCGCGACCAGGCCGCCCTGGAGGAAAGCGCGCGCCGCTTCCACTCGCTCTTCGACAACATGGCCGAGGGCGTGGCCCTGTGCACCCTGCTGCGCGACGAAAAGGGCACGATCGTCAACTACCGCTTCGAGGCGGTAAACCGCAGCTACGAGGAGATCTTCAACATCAAGGCCGAGGACGCGGTGGGCCACACGGTCGTGGAGGCCTTCTCCCTGCCCGAGCCGCCCTTCCTGGCCGAGATGATCGATGTGGTCGAATACGGCCACCCGTACCGCGTCGAGACCATGCTGCAGCCGCTTGGCAAGCATGTGGCCCTTTCCGCCGTGCCCTGGGTGGACGGGGGCTTCGCGGCCATCTTCGAGGACATCACCCAGCGCATGCGCGACCAGGCCGCCCTGGAGGAAAGCGCGCGCCGCTTCCACTCGCTCTTCGACAACATGGCCGAGGGCGTGGCCCTGTGCACTCTGGTGCGCGACGAAAAGGGCAAGGCCGTCAACTACCGTTTCGAGGCGGTGAACCGCAGCTACGAGGAAATCTTCAACATCAAGGCGGCGGATGCGCTTGGCCGCTTGGTGACGGAGATATTCTCCCTGCCGGAGCCGCCCTACCTGGCGGAGCTCAGCCAGGTGGTGGACACGGGCGAAAACGCCCACGTCGAGTCCCTGTACCAGCCCCTGGGCAAGCACCTGGCCCACTCCGCCGTGCCTTGGGTGGACGGAGGCTTTGCGGCCATCGTCGTGGACATCACCGAGCGCAAGCAGATGGAGAGCCAGCTGCGCTACCGCGCCCTGCACGATCCCCTGACCGGCCTGGCCAACCGCACCCTGTGCCTGGACCGCATAGCCCTGGCCAACGAGCGCGCCCAGCGCAGGCCCGGCATGCGCTTCGCCGTGGTGTTCATGGACCTGGACCGCTTCAAGGTCATCAACGACAGCCTGGGCCACGAGGCGGGAGACATGCTGCTGCGCGAGGTGGCGAGCAGGCTTCTGGCCTGCACACGGCGCATGGACACCGTGTGCCGCTACGGCGGCGACGAGTTCGCCCTGGTGCTGGAGGAGCTGACCCAGCGCGAGGTGCTGCGCACCCTGCGGCGCATCCGCCAAAGCTTGAAGGACCCCATGGACATCGGCGGGCACAGCATCCAGGTGGAGGCCAGCTTCGGCGTGGCCTACCCCCCGAACGAGCCCATCGGGCCGGAGGACATTCTGCGCAACGCCAACATAGCGCTGCACCGGGCCAAGCACCTGGGCCGCAACCGCGTGGTGGTGTACAAGCAAAGCATGCACGAGGCGGCCATAGAGGTCATGAGCATGGAGAACGACATCCGCCGGGGCCTGGCCAACGGCGAATTCTACATGCTCTACCAGCCCACCTTCGACCTGCAAAAACGCTCCCTGCGGGGCTTCGAGGCGCTGCTGCGCTGGCGGCACCCCTCGCGGGGCATGGTGGGTCCCACGGAGTTCATCCCCGTGGCCGAGGAGTCCGGGTCCATCTTCGAGCTGGGCAGCTTCGCCCTGGACCGCGCCTGCCGCGAAATGGCCGAATTTCTGCGCGCCACGCCGGAAGCCGGGCCGCTGACCCTGTCCGTCAACCTCTCGCCCCGGCAGTTCTCGCGCCAGGGCCTGGCGGAGCAGATAGACCGCACCCTGGCGGCCTCCGGCCTGCCGCCCCGGTGCCTCATGCTCGAAATAACCGAGTCGTCGATCATGAAGCACCCCGAGGCCTCGGCCAACATCCTCTCGCGCATCAAGGCGCGCGGGGTGGGCATCGCCATCGACGACTTCGGCACCGGCTATTCCTCCATGAGCGCGCTGCAGCATCTGCCGCTCAACTGCCTCAAGATCGACCGCAGCTTTGTGGCGCGCATAACGGAAAGCGCGGAAGACCGCGAGATCGTCCGCGCCATCATCACCCTGGCGGCAAGCCTGCATTTGGGCACCGTGGCCGAGGGCATAGAGACCGAGGCCCAGCGTCAAACCCTGGAGGACCTGGGCTGCGAGCTGGGCCAGGGCTACCTCTGCGCCGAGGCGGTGCCCCTGGAAGACTCCCTGCGCGTCATCAACCAGGCCGTGTGCAGCACGCCAGGCACGCCAGGCTAGGCCGCCGGGCGCATCACGCGCCGCAACCGTCCCCAGCTTTTCTCCCAGCCGACCGGTTGGCGGCACTCCGCGGGCCGGATGCTAAGCCCCGGCCAAAAGCCGCGTCTCAATCTCCTCCGCCTGCCCTGGCGTAAGGCCCATGAAGCGCAGCCCCGCGCAATGGCGGCTTCTGCCCTGCTGGCCGTGCTTGCCCCGCCAGCACACGCCCGCGGTTATGGGCGCCGGGTCCGAAAGCCCGCCGATGCGCAGATTCAACAGATCGCCCTTGCTGAAGGACTCTGCGCCGAGCACCAGCCCGCCATTGGTGGAAACATCAAGGATCGTCGCCTGGCTCGCGGCGTTGAAGCCCGGATCGTTGGCGTTGGCCAGCAAGGCCTGGAGCACCACCGGCGCGCGCGGCGCAAGACGCGCCCGGCGCGGGAAAAACCGCAGCACCTGGGAGACGAAGTCCTGGGGCTTGTCCATGAATTCAAGAGCGTCGTTCGCATGCGCGCGGTGCACGCGCAGAAGCGGAAAGGCCTCGGCCAACTGGAAAAGATGCTCGCGCTGCAAGCCGCGGGTCTGCCACACCGCGTCAAACTCCAGCACAAAACCGCTCACAGCCTGATCCTGCAAGCGCTGTCCCAGCTCCCGCATGTCCGCCGCGAACACGGGCGTCAGCCCGGAGGCCTGGAGCGTCTGCCTGTAGTCCTCCGGGTGCTTGGTCAAAACCAGAACAGGACGCGTCAGGGCGTCATCCAGATCCACGGAGGAATAGTCCGTTGCGCGCATGGGAGCCTCCAAGTGCAATAGAGTGCCGATTGCCACCACGTATAGCATTTTTTCAAACGCGCGCAAGCATGGCGTGAACTTCGCCCCCCTGCTGGATATTGTTTCCATCAAGAGCGGCGGAGACTACGTATTTTGCGGCAGGCCGGTTCATCGCCGGCAAGGCGGGCGCGGGGCAAGAACCGCGCACCGTGCGGTGCGGATTCAGGCAATAGCCCAAACGTTCTTTACGGCAGCACGTACCCCCCCGCGCGGAAGAACGCGCGGGAATCACGCCGGGGAAATGGGGCGGGAAGACTGGACCGGCGCAAGGCCGGCAGCGCAAGGCCGGAGCGGACGCCTACTTGATCTTCGTATGGGTCAGCACCAGGGCCTGCAGCACGCGCGCCCACTCCGGGTCGTAGCCGGGGTCCTGGGTCAGCGCGGCCGTGGCCTTCATGGGCTCCATGGCCGGGGCAAAAGAGCGCTTCACGGTCATGGCGCAGTAGGAATCGACCACGGCGCACAGCCGGGCCAGGGTGCCAATGGCCGCGCCGGATTTCTTCTGCGGGTAGCCGGAGCCGTTGACGCGCTCGTGGTGGTCCTGCACGCACTCCTCCACTTCGGGGAAGCGCAGGTCGAGCTTGGTCAGCATTTCGTAGCCGGACTGGGGGTGGCGCTGCACCTTGCCGCGTTCGTCCGGCGTCAGGGGCTTGTCCTTGTCGCGGATGAAGGCCGGGACCTTGCTCATGCCCATGTCGTGCAGAAACAGCCCGGTGGTGAGGTGGTTCAGGAACTTGCGCTTGATGTCGCCCGCCTCGTACTGGGTGGTGTGGGCCTTTATGTGCACGGCCAGGCCCAAAACGCCGCAGTTGAAGGAGTGGTTCTCCAGGCTGTGCTCCTGGTGCAGCCGCTTGGTCAGCGCGCGGATGCGGTGCGGGTCCTGGGAAAGATACTCGGTGAAGACCATGAGGTCGGTCCACAGCTTGGCGAACACGGGCGCCACGGGCTGGTCGAAGAACTCCGCCAGGCGGCGCGTCAGGGCCTGGGCGAAGATGTCGGCGATTTCGGTCTCGTGCAGGTTCTTGTCCACCAGCACCAGATCGAGCTGGTAGCTGATGTGCTTGACGTAGACGGGGTGGTCCGCGCGGGAGACGAAGACCACGCCCTCATCCACAAGCTGGGCCAGTTCCTCAACCTTTTCGTTGGTCAGGCGCTCGCCGGCCTTGCAGTAGGGCAGCACGCGGGCCACGTCCTCCTTGAACCGAAACAGGTCCAGGGGCGGCCGGTATTTGCTGAAGCTCTCCAGAATATCCAGGTTGATCTGATAGAACTGCTCGTCCAGGGCATCGGCAATGCTCGCCTTTTTTTCCGTTGCGGCCATTTTTACGCGCCCGCCCCGGTCATGCGGCTCCTGGAGCCCTGGCCGCCTTGGGCGAGGCTGGTCTCGCTGGCCGCAAAAACGGCGTTCATTCCGGTGTGCATGCCCTGCTCTCCCCGCATTTATCCCCCGTGCCGGCTTTACGCCGCCGCCGCCTTGATAGAGTCCAACATTCCAACATTATTTGCTGTTCTACGGGAAGCACTCACCCGCCCCAGAACTGGTTCGATTACTAACCGCATTTCTTAGGGATGCAAATGTTTTTTGTGTTGACTTTCCCTTGGATTTCATAAAAAGGTGGGTCGAAGTGGTAATTCGTGGTAAATAGTGGTTTGGAGAGGGAAATAAGTGCGACTTCTAGGCCATGCTCACCGCAGTCTCGATCCCAAGGGCCGGCTCATGCTGACCCCGGAGTTCCGCGACCAATTTTTGGCGGAATCTCCAGACGGGCGGCTGGTTCTGACCATCTACCAGGGTCAGATCATCGGCATCACCCCCGCGCAGTGGGACGTGTTCGTGGCCGAGATGGAAGAGAAGCTGAGCGCACCCTCCACCACTTTGCAGCACATCCGCCGCGTGGCTTTTGCCGGCTACTCGGAAGTTATTTTGGACAAGCAGGGCCGCATCCAGCTGCCCACGCACCTGCGCAAAAGCGGAAGGCTGGAGCGCGACGTGGTGCTGGTGGGCGTGGGCCGCTGCTTCGAAATTTGGGACAAGGAGCGCTTCGAGGCACTGCTTGAGCAGAACAACGAGGACGTCTCCGCAGAACTGGCCCGGGCAGACATCAAGCTGCCGTTCTAAGAGGGAGAGCAAGAATGCCCGCAGAAGAAGCCGTTCCCCACGTACCAGTCATGCTGGACGAGGTGGTGGGCTACCTTTCGCCCAAGCCCGGCGGCCGTTATTTGGACGGCACCCTGGGCCTGGCCGGGCACAGCCTTGGGCTTTTGCGGGCCAGCGGCGGCGAGGCGAACCTCGTGTGCCTGGACCGCGACGAGGAAGCCTTGGCCCTTGCGCGCAAGCGCCTGGAGGAATTTCCCGGCCGGGCGCAGACGTTCTATTCGCCCTTCAGCGAATTCGAGTCCGCCCTGGCCGAAGCCGGCTGGGACAGCATCGACGGCGCCGTGCTGGACCTGGGCGTCAGCTCCCTGCAGCTCGACGAGGCCGAGCGCGGCTTCAGCTTCATGGCCGACGGCCCGCTGGACATGCGCATGGACGCCACGAGCGGCATGGACTCGGCGCACACGCTGGTGAATTGCGAACATTTCGAGGAGCTCAAGCGCATCATCCGCGACCTGGGCGGCGAGCCCCTGGGCGGCAAGATCGCCCGGGCCATCGTGCGCGCGCGCGAGCAGGCCGAGATAACCACCACGTCAAGACTTGCGGAAATCGTGTCCAGGGCGTACCCCCCCGACCGCCGCCGGGAGGCCAGAAACCACCCGGCCACCCGCACGTTCATGGCCCTGCGCATGGCGGTGAACCAGGAAATCGAGGAATTGAAGACGTTTTTGGAGCGCATTGTGCGATACCTGAAGCCCGGCGCCCGCGTGGCCATCATCTCCTTCCACTCCGCCGAAGACCGCGAGGTGAAGGAAAGCTTCCGCTATTGGGCCAAGGGCTGCCGCTGCCCGCTGGAGCAGGCCTTCTGCACCTGCGACCGCACGCCGCTTTTACGCATTTTGACCAAGAAGCCCCAGCTGCCCACGCAGCTTGAAATGGACCGCAATCCCCGCAGCCGCAGCGCCAAACTGCGCGTGGCCGAGCGGCTGGCTCCCGCCGGGGAGGCCAAATGAGCCGCATGAAGGGCTTTGTGCTGGCGTTCGTGTGCGCCATCGCCGGTTCGCTGCTGCTGGGTCTTTCCAGCGTGTGGCTGAACATTGAGCGCATGGACCTGGCCTACGACTTGAACAAGCTCGAAAAGGAGCTGGCGGCCCGCACCTCGCTGGCCTCCAAGCTGGAGCTCGAACGCAACAATCTCATTTCGCCCTACCGGCTCAAGCGGTTGGCTTCCATGTACGGGCTCGTGCCCGTCGGGCCGGGGCAAATGCGCATCATGACGGGCCAGGACAAGGGCCAGACCAAATAGCGGCAGGGATATGGGGAATGGCGATACAAAGCCGCATAGAGCGCAAGCGGCCCAAAGAGGCGCGCAGCAAATCGGACTCCGGCAGAGCGAAGCTCGCTGGCGTTGCGCTGATTTTCGCGCTCATTTGGGTGGTCCTGTGGGGACGCGCCGCCTATGTGCAGATATTTCTGGGCCCGAAGCTTTCCGACGCCGCGGGCAAGCAGAACCTGGCCACGGAGTTCGAGCTGGGAGAGCGCGGGCGCATCTACGCCAGCAACAACGCCATTTTAGCCACCAGTGTGGAGAGCAAGAGCGTGTACGCTTCGCCGGTTGAAATTCAGAACCCGGCCCAGACGGCCCAAACCCTGGCCCAGATTCTCGGCGCGCCGAAGAAGAATCTGGAGCGCGAGCTCGCGTCGAGCAAGGGTTTTGTCTGGATCAAGCGTCAGATTGAGGACCGCGAGGCCCAGGAGCTGCAGAAGGCCAATCTGGCCGGCGTGCATCTGACCAGCGAATACCGCCGCATGTACCCCAACCGGCACCTGGCCGGGCAGGTGCTGGGCTTTGTGGACGTGGACGGCAAGGGCCTGGAGGGCATCGAGGGACTTTTCGACGAGCGCATGGCCGGCGGCCGCGCCAAGTTCGTGGTCCAGCGCGACGCCTCCGGCCGCAGGCTGTACCTGGACGCCCAGGGCAAGGAAATGAACATCCGCGGCCAGGACGTGCGCCTGACCATCGACACCGTGGTGCAGGACGCCGCCGAACAGGCCGTGGCCGAGGCCGTGAACCGCTACAACGGCCGCTCCGGCATGGCCATCGTGGTGCGCGTGGCCACGGGCGAGATTCTGGCCCTGGCCCACTACCCGTACTTCAACTCGAACAACCCCTCGGAGTCCAAGGCCTCCGCGCGCAGAGACCGCGCCGCCACCGACATCTTCGAGCCGGGCTCGACCATGAAGCCCTTCACCTTCGCCGCCGCGCTGGAGCAGAAGGTCATCGACCAGAACAAGATCTTTGACTGCGAAAACGGCAAGTGGAACCTGCGCGGCAAAACCATCCGCGACACCCACCCGTACCGCTGGCTGCCGGCCAACCGCGTGCTGCGCTACTCCAGCAACATCGGCTCGGCCAAGATCGGCCTCTCCCTCGGCGCACAGCCCTTGTACGGCTATCTGCGCAAGCTCGGCTTCGGCGAACGCCCGGGGCTTTCCCTGCCCAGCGAGTCGCCCGGCATGCTGCGCCAGCCCAAGGAATGGTCCGAGTTCGACCTGGCGACCATCTCCTTCGGCCAGGGCATCGGCGTCACCGGTCTGCAAATGGCCAAGGCCTACCTCACCCTGGCCAACCGGGGCGTGAGCAAGCCCCTGCGCCTGGTGCTCGACCCGCCGCAGGAGCCGGAGCAGGAGTCCGTGCGCGTGTTCAGCACGCAGACCGCGGACACAGTGCTCTCCATGATGCGCGAGGTTGTGGAGGAGGACGGCACCGGCAAGGTGGCGCGCATTCCCGGCGTGCCCATGGCCGGCAAGACCGGCACGGCGCAGAAGGTCGGCGGCGCCGCCGGCAAGGGCTATGGCGACGGCATCGTGGCTTCCTTTGTGGGCCTTGTGCCCGCGGACAAGCCGGAATTTCTGTTCATGGTCGCGGTGGACGAACCCACGCCCGTGAGCTTTGGCGGCGTTGTGGCCGCGCCCGCCGTGCGCGACATCGCCATCAAGACGCTTTCGTACTTCGGCCGCCTGCCCGAGGCCAAGGGCGCTCCCGAAAGCAACGCCACGGAGAACAGCATGACGGCCCGGGCCCTGCACTCGCCCACGGCCGAAGGCGGCGGGGCAAGCGTGCCCAACCTCGTCGGCCTGTCCGTGCGCCGCGCTCTTGAGGTGCTGGGCAAACGCGGCATCGTGCCTTCGCTCAAGGGCGGCGGCATGGAGATCACCAATCAGAAGCCCGCTCCGGGCGAACCCTGGCCGGAAGGCGGCGACGCCGGCAAAGGCGAGGGATTCGTCCTCTGGCTGGGCCATGCGGAGAAGGAGAGGAAGCAGTGAACGGCCCGCGCTTTAATGAACTGCTGGCGCTCGTCAGCAGGGGCCTGATGGTCCAGACCGACTCCCGCCAGGTGAAGCCCGGCGAGGCCTTTGTGCTTATGCCCGCCGCCGCGGACAAGTCCGCCGCGTTTTTGGCCGATGCCCTGGCCCACGGCGCGGCCTGGGTTGTGCTGAACCACGACGAGCCCGCGCCCGAGAGCATGCGTGCCGCCCTTGTGCGCGTGGACGACACCGCCGAGGCTCTGGGCACCCTGGCCGAGGCGCACTTCCGCACACGCGAGCAGGCCATGCAGGTTGTCGCCGTCACCGGCACCAACGGCAAAACCACCATCACCTATCTTTTGGAGGGTCTGCTCTCCGCCTGCGGCCGCAATGTCGGCGTGCTGGGCACCGTGGCCTACCGCTGGCCGGGCACGAGCATCGAGGCCAACCTGACCACCCCCGGCTGCTGGCGTCTGCACGAGCTCTTCGCCCAGATGAGCGAGGCCGGCGTGGACACCGTGGTCATGGAGACCAGCTCCCACGCCCTGCAGCAAAAGCGCGTGGCCGGGCTCGAGTTCGACGCCGCCGTGCTGACGAACCTGACCCAGGACCACCTGGACTACCACGGTGATTTCGAGTCGTACTATCAGGCCAAGAACCTGCTGTTCGGCACCTATCCGCGCCTGGACAAGCACAAGGCCGCCAACGCCGACGACGCCTACGGCCTGCGCCTGCTTTCCGAATACCCCGACGCCATCGGCTTCACCCTCAAGGGCGCGCAGGCGCCCAAGGGCAACCAGATGCTGCGCGGCGACCTGGTGGAATGCACCCCCAAGGGCATGACCCTGCGCATGGAGTTTGAAGGCAAGTGCTGGAGCCTCAAGTCGGGCCTGGTGGGCGCGCACAACGCCAGCAACCTGCTGGCCGCGCAGGCCGCCGCCCTGGGCCTGGGCCTGGGGCCGGCCGACATGCAGCCCCTGGCTCCCTTCACCGGCGTGCCGGGCAGGCTGCAGCGCGTGCACAACGAGCGCGACCTGGATATTTTCGTCGACTACGCGCACACCCCGGACGCCCTGCTCAACGTGCAGCGCGCCCTGCGCGACGCGGGCTTCAAGCGCCTCGTCACGGTGTTCGGCTGCGGCGGCAACCGCGACCGCACCAAGCGTCCGCTCATGGGCAAGGCCGTGGCCGAGCTTTCGGACGTGGCCGTGCTGACCTCGGACAACCCGCGCTTCGAGGATCCGCTGGAGATCATAAGCGACGTGCGCCCCGGCCTGGCGAACGCCAAGCAGGTGGTGGAGGACCCTGACCGCTACGCCGCCCTGTGCAAGGCCGTGGCCCTGCTGCAGCCGGGCGACGCCCTGCTTGTGGCGGGCAAAGGCCACGAGCCCTATCAGCTCATCAACGGCGTGAAGCACCCCTTCTCCGATGTCGAGGCCGTTGGCCGCGCCATCCGCGAGGTTCTCGGATGAACTTGACCCTGCGCGACATCGCCCAGTGCCTGAACGGCAGTGTGCTCACCGGTCCCGAGGCGGATCTGGCGGTCACCACCGTGCGCACGGACAGCCGCGAGGTCGCTCCCGGCGACCTGTTCTTCTGCCTCAAGGGCGAGTGCCACGACGCCCACGACTACGCCGCGCAGGTGGCGGCCGCGGGCGCCTGCGCCATCGTGGCCAGCCGCGAGTTGCCGGAACTTTCCGGGCTGCCCTGCCCGGTCATCCTCGTGCCCGACACGCAAAAGGCCCTGGGCGACCTTGCCCGCCACTGGCGCGACAGCGTCACGGCCAAGGTCATCGCCATCACCGGCACCGCGGGCAAGACCACGGCCAAGGAGCTCTTGGCCCAGACCCTGGGCTCCGTGCTGCGGGTGGCCAAGAACCACAAGAATTTCAACAATCAGGTCGGCCTGCCCCTGTCCATGCTGGCCGCCACCGGCAAAGAGGACATCTGGGTCATGGAGGCGGGCATCAGCAAGCCGGGCGACATGGCGGAACTTGGCGTCATCATCGCGCCGGACCTGGCCATCGTGCTGAACATCGGCCCCGCCCATCTGGAGGGTCTTGGCGACATCGCGGGCGTGGCCCGGGCCAAGGCCGCGCTCTTGACGCACATAAAACCCGGCGGACGCGGCCTGTGCAGCATGGACTACCCGGAGCTGTGGGACGAGGCCAAGCGCGTGCTGCCCACGGTGCTGGGCTTCTCGGCCAAGAACGCCTTTGCCCGCTACTACGCGCGCTTCGAGGAAGCCCTGCCCCAGGGTCGCGGGCTCTATGAAATCATCGTGGACGGTCAGGCCTTCTGGGCCGAGCTGCCCGCCTGCGGCGCGCACTTTGCCGAAAACGCCGCCGCCGTTGCCGGTGCCTGCCACATGCTGGGCCTCTCGCCGGAGCAGATCGTGCGCGGCCTTTCCGGCGCGACGCTGCCGGACCAGCGCTTCTGCTGCCGCGAGGCCGGCGCCTGGCGCATCATCGACGACACATACAACGCCAACCCCCTGTCCATGCGCCGCAGCATAGAGGCCACGCGCCTCATGGCGGGCGAGGGCAGGCTTGTGCTGGTGCTGGGCGACATGAAGGAGCTGGGCGCGGATGCGGCCAAGGCCCACCAGGACCTGGGCGCAGTCGTTGCCGCGGCCAAGGCCGAAGCGGTGTTCTTCCAGGGCGAGCACGCGGCGGATGTGGCGCGCGGCGCCGGCGCCTCGGTCGCCGTCACCAGCGTGGACGACCCCGCCCAGGTGCTGGCGCAAATGTCCGGCCTTGCAGGCGCGACCGTGCTGGTCAAGGGATCGCGCTCCTGCCGCATGGAGCGCTACGCCAAGGCCCTTGTGGCCGCCTTGTGCGACAAGGAAGAGGGGGCGGCATGATCTACCATCTTTTCTACCCCCTCGCGGCCAAATTCACGGTCTTCAACGTCTTCCGGTACATCACGTTCCGCAGCGTGTACGCGCTGCTGACCGCGCTGGTCATCTCCATCCTGCTGGGCCCCAAGCTCATCGAGTGGTTGAACGCCCTGCGCTGCCGCCAGCACATTTTGGAGGAAGTGACCTGCCACCAGGCCAAGGAAGGCACCCCGACCATGGGCGGCCTGCTCATCGGCGTGTCGCTCATCGCCAGCGTGCTGCTCTGGGCCGATTTGACCAACGTGTACATCTGGCTCTCGCTGCTGGTCTTTGTGGGCTTTGGGGCCGTGGGCTTCTGGGACGACTACACCAAGGTGGTCAAGAAGCAGAACAAGGGCATTTCGCCCCGGGCCAAGCTGGCGGGACAGCTCGCCGTGGCCGCGGCGGCCATCACCCTGCTCATTTTCCAGCCCGCCTACTCCACCCAGCTGGCGGTGCCGTTCTTCAAGAACATCCACCCGGACCTGGGGCTCTTCTACGTGCCCTTCGCCGTGTTCATCCTGGTGGCGGCCTCCAACGCCGTGAACCTTACCGACGGCCTGGACGGCCTGGCCATCGGTCCGCTGGTGGTCAGCGCGGCCTGCTTCGCCCTGTTCATCTACGCGGCGGGCAACGCGGTCATCGCCCAGTACCTCAACATCACCCCGGTGCCCGGCGTGGGCGAGGTGACCGTGGTGTGCGGCGCGCTTGTGGGCGCGGGCCTGGGCTTCCTCTGGTTCAACGCCTACCCGGCGCAGGTGTTCATGGGCGACGTGGGTTCGCTCAGCCTCGGCGGCATCCTCGGCTTCATCGCCGTGCTGGCCAAGCAGGAGCTCATCCTGGCCTTGGTTGGCGGCGTGTTCGTGTTCGAGACCCTCTCGGTCATTCTGCAGGTGGGCTACTTCAAGATGACCGGCGGACGGCGCATGTTCCGCATGGCCCCGCTGCACCATCACTTTGAGCTCAAAGGCATCCCGGAATCCAAAATCATCATCAGGTTCTGGATCCTTTCCATCCTCATGGCCCTTATGGCCCTGAGCACCCTGAAGCTTCGCTAGGTGGCAGGCATGGACAGGACAGTACTCATTTTCCAAAGTCTAAAGATTTTCCAGAGCAAACAGGCTGTTGTGGTGGGCGCCGGGGTCTCCGGCCTTGCCGCGTGCCGTTTCCTTTTGTCCCTCGGCGCGCGCGTGCGCCTGGTGGACGCCAAGGCCGACCTGTCCCAGGACGTGCTGCTGAAGGTCCATGCCGACCCGGCCTCCGTGGGCCTGACCCTTGAAGCCGGCACGCACATTCCGGCCCAGTTCGCCGATGCCGACCTCATCGTGCTCTCTCCCGGCGTGCCGGTGAAGAAGCTCGCGCACGTGCTGGCCGATGTGGACCCAAAGCGCGTCGTGGCCGAGATGGAGTTCGCCTCCTGGTTCCTCACGGAGCCGGTCATCGCCATCACCGGCACCAACGGCAAAACCACCACCACGACCCTGGTTGGGCACATTCTGGAAAAGGCCGGGCTGTCCACCTTCGTCGGCGGCAACATCGGCACGCCCCTGTGCGACTACCTCATGGCCGAAAAGCAGGCCGACGTGCTGGTCATCGAGATTTCGAGCTTCCAGCTCCAGAACTGCCGCACCTTCAAGCCGCGCGTGGCCGCGCTGCTCAATTTCTCCGCCAACCACCTGGACTACCACCTGGACATGGAGGAGTACCTCTCGGCCAAGCTGCAGCTCTTCGCCCGGCAGGACCACGGCTGCCTCGCCATCGCGCCCGCTTCCATGCGCAATGAGCTGGAGGCGCGCGCCTTCAGCAAAGCCCGCCGCGACTACTTCACGGCCGACACGGTCTTCGAGTGCCCGGGCCTGCCCGGCAGCCACAACCGCGAGAACATCGCCGCGGCCTGGCGCATGGTGCGGCCCTTCGGCGTCACCGAGGACCAGGCCCGCGCCGCCATTCTGGGCTTCAACGCCCTGCCGCACCGCATCGAGCCCGTGTGCGAGGCGGCCGGCGTGCTGTTCGTCGACGACTCCAAGGCCACGACCCTGGAGAGCGTCTGCGCGGCGGTCAAGAGCTTCGAGCGCCCCGTGCGCCTGCTCTTGGGCGGCGTGTTCAAGGGCGGCGACGTGGCCACCCTGCTGCCCGCGCTCACGGGCCGCGTGGTTTCCATCGGACTTTTCGGCGCCGCGCGCGAGATTTTTGAACCCGTGCTGGCCCCGCACTTCCCCACCGCGTGGGACCAGACCCTGGAGGCCGCCGTGCGCCGCCAGTTCGCCCTGGCCAAGCCCGGCGACGCCATCCTGCTCTCGCCCGCCACGGCCAGCTTCGACGCCTACAAGGGCTATGCCGAACGCGGCCGCGACTTCGCGCGCGTGGCCCAGGCCCTTAAGGCCGAAACCGCGGGGGTGGGCGAATGAACCAGCGCCGCAACGTGCAGTACTATCCCATGGACTACTGGCTGCTCTTCTCCGCGCTGCTTTTGGCCGGGGTCGGGCTCATCATGGTCTTCTCCAGCTCCGGCATCATGGCCGAGCGCTTCTACAACGACAAATACCTGTTCTTCAAAAAGCAGGCGATCTTCGCCGTCGTGGGCACGGCGGTGATGATCTTCTGCGCGCGGGTGAACCGCAAGTTCTTCTACGACCTCACGTACTTCTGGGTCTTCGGGGTCATCGTGCTGCTCATTCTGACCAAGCTCATGGGCGCCACGGTCGGCGGCGGCAAGCGCTGGATCCACCTGGGCCCGGTTTCGCTGCAGCCCCTGGAGTTCGCCAAAATCGCCTTGGTGTTCTACCTGGCCTTCTTCTTCGCCAAAAAGCAGGAGCTGGTGCAGACCAGAACCTTCTCCGTGGGCGTTGTGCCGCCGTTCTTGGTCACGGGCATCATGGCCGCGCTGCTCATGCTGCAGCCGGACTTCGGCGGCACGGCCTTCTTGTGCTTCATCCTGTTCTGCATGTGCCTGGTGGGCGGCACGCGGGTCATCTATCTGGCAGGCTCCGCCATCATCGGCGTGCTGGCGGGCTGGATGCTCATCTCCTCCGCCCCGTACCGGCTCAAGCGCTGGACCGCCTTCCTCGATCCCTTCGCCGTGGCCAAGGACGAGGGCTACCAGCTGGTGCAATCGCTGTACGCCTTCGGCTCCGGCAAATTCTTCGGCACCGGCCTTGGCGCGGGCAAGCAGAAGCTGTTCTTCCTGCCCGAGGCCCACAACGACTTCATCATGGCCGTGGTGGGCGAGGAGCTGGGCTTCTTCGGCATCACCCTGGTGTTTCTGCTGGTGGCCTTCCTCATGGTGCGCGCCTTCCGCGTGGCCTTCATGCAGGAGGACATGATGGACCGCTTCACGGCCTTCGGCATGAGCGTGATCCTGGCCCTGGGCTTCTGCCTCAACCTGGCGGTGGTGCTGGGCACCGTGCCGCCCAAGGGCGTGCCCATGCCCTTCATCAGCTACGGCGGCAGTTCGCTCATCGCCTCGTTCATCTGCGTCGGCGTGCTGCTGAATCTTTCGAGGAGCCGCTCATGAGCGCGCGCAAGCCAATCTCCCGCCTGGTGGTCACCACCGGCGGCACCGGCGGGCACATCTTCCCCGCCCTTGCCGTTGCGGCGGAGGTGAAGCGCCGCAACCCCGACGCGCGCATCCTGTTCCTGGGCGGCGCCGGTCCGGAGGGCGACCTGGCGCGCAAGGCCGGGCTCGATTTCAAGGCCCTGCCCGCCAGCGGCGTGCTGGGCAAGGGCGCCAAGAGCCTGCTCTCCATCATCTGGGTCAGCCGGGGCGTCATTTTGGCCACCCGCGCCCTGCGCCGCTTCGCGCCGGAGGCCGTCATCGGCTTCGGCGGGTACGCGGGCTTCTGCCCGGTGCTGGCCGCGGCGCTTCTGCGCATCCCCAGCGCCGTGCACGAGCAGAACTCCGTTCCCGGCGTCACCAACCGGGTGCTGGGCAAGCTGGTCAAGCGCGTGTTCGTGTCCTTCGACGACCGCCTGGGCCACTTCCCGGCCGTGAAGGTGACCCGCACGGGCAACCCGGTGCGCGCGGAGATAGCCGCCATGCACCGCACGCAGCTGGGCGACCGCCGCAACCTGCTGGTGCTGGGCGGCAGCCAGGGGGCCAAGGCCCTCAACGACGCCATCGTGGCCGCCCTGCCGGAGCTCATGGCCGCCCGCGTGAACATTCTGCACCAAACCGGCGCGGCCGACGAGGCGCGCATCCGCGAAGCCTACGCCAAGGCCGGTGCCGACCCGACCAACGTGTTCGGCTTCATCGAGGGCATGAGCGGAGCCTATGCCTGGGCCGATTTGGCCCTGTGCCGCTCCGGCGCCTCCACGGTGTTCGAGCTGGCGGCCACGGGAACCCCCAGCGTGCTGGTGCCCTTCCCCTTTGCCGCGCACGACCACCAGCGCGTCAACGCGCAGCACCTGGCCGACCTTGGCGCGGCCGTTCTGGTGCATCAGAAGGATCTTTCCGCCCACGCCCTGGCCGAGCTTGTGCCCGGGCTTCTGGGCGACACGGCCCGGCTGGCCGCCATGGGCCGCGCGGCCAGGACCTTTGCCCGGCCCGAGGCGGCGTCCCTCATCGCCGACGGGCTGGAAGAACTCTGCCGCGAGGCGGCGTAAGCCCCGGCGGAAGGAAAAGGAAACGGACATGGATGAATTGCAGCAGACCAAACGAGTGGCGGTTCCCGGCCGCAGCGCCAGCCCGGCAATGTACAGCCGGGTGAGCACCGTGCACATGGTGGGCATTGGCGGCGCCGGCATGAGCGGTATAGCCGAGGTGCTCCTGAACATGGGCTTCACCGTCACCGGCTCGGACATGGCCGCGGGCAGCGCCGTGCACCGCTTGAAGAAGCTGGGCGCAACCGTGTTCATCGGCCACGGGGCGGAAAACATCGGCAAGGCCGACGTCGTGGTCAAGTCCACGGCCATTCAGGACACGAACCCCGAGCTGGTGCGCGCCCGCGAGCTTTCCATCCCCATCATTCCCCGGGCGGAGATGCTGGCCGAGCTCATGCGCATGCGCACGGGCATCGCCGTTGCGGGCACCCACGGCAAAACCACCACCACGTCCCTGTTGGCCACCATCTTCACCGAGGCGGGCCTGGACCCCACGGTGATCATCGGCGGCCGGCTGAACACCTACGGCAGCAACGCGCGCCTGGGCGAGGGCGAATTTTTGATCGCCGAGGCGGACGAGAGCGACGGCTCCTTCCTGTGCCTCTCGCCCATCATGACCGTGGTGACCAACGTGGACCGCGACCACCTGGATTTTTACCACGACCTGGACGCCATCGACAAATCCTTCACCACGTTCCTGAACTCCATACCCTTCTATGGCGTCAACGTGGTCTGCGGCGACGATCCCGGCGTGCAGCGCCTGCTGCCCGCCATCAAGCGCCCGTGCATGACCTACGGCCTGGGCCCCAAGAACCGCCTGCGCGGCCATGTTCTGGCCACCAGCCTGCGCAGCATCTTCGACGTGACCCTGGACGGCGAGCCCTGGGCGCAGGTCACCCTGGCGCATCCTGGCATCCACAACGTGCTGAACTCCCTGGGCGCAATCGGCGTGGCCCTGGAGGCCGGTCTGCCCAAGGACGCCATCCTGCAAGGCCTGGCCAACTTCGGCGGCGTTGGCCGACGCTTCGAGCGCAAGGGCGAGCGCGGCGGCGTGCTGGTTGTCGACGACTACGGCCATCACCCGGCGGAGATCAAGGCCACCCTCGACACCGCGCGGGCCTGCTTCCCGGACCGCCGCCTGGTCGTGGCCTTCCAGCCGCACCGCTTCACCCGCACCCAGGCGCTCTTCGGCGACTTCTGCACCGTGTTCGCCCAGACGGACCTGCTGCTGTTGACCGAGATCTACCCGGCCAGCGAGGCCCCCATCCCCGGCGTCAACGGCATGAGCCTGGCCCAGGGCATCAAGCAGGTGAGCAAGACCAAGGTGCGCTTCTTCCCGGACTTTGCGGGAATCCAGCGCCAGCTGAACGACATCCTGAAGCCCGGCGACCTGTTTTTGACCCTGGGCGCGGGCAGCATTTGGAAGATCGGCGAGGAATGGCTCAACCCCACCCACGACGAAGCCAAGTAACGGCGAAACAAAAGGTATTTGCATGACTCTGACAGTGATCCGGAATCCGCGCTTCTCCGAGCGCACCACGCTCCACCTGGGCGGCCCCGCCCTGGCCGAGGCCGTGGCGCGTGTTGAGGCCGATCTGGACCAGCTGTCTGAAGTGCTGCCCGCCCTCGGTGGTCATCCCCTGGCGCTGGGAGCGGGCAGCAATCTCCTCGCGGCGGACGGCCCCCACCAACTGGTGCTGGTGCGCCCCGCCAACGACGAGGTCCCGGTCATCGAGGCCAAGGCCCAGGGCGCGGTGCTGGTGCGCGCCGGCGCCGGCTTCGGTCTGCCGCGGCTGCTGGGCTTTTGCCAGCGTCTGGGCCTCACCGGGCTGGAGGGCCTTACCGGCATTCCCGGCAAGGTTGGCGGCGCAGTGGCCATGAACGCCGGTTCATACGGAGTCGAGACGGGCGCGGCGCTCACCCGCGTGCGCCTGTGGACGCCCGAGGGCGGCCTTGTGTGGCGCGCGGTCTCGGCCTGCGAGTTCGGCTACCGGCATTTCAACCCGGGCGTGAGCGGGTTCTGCCTGGTGTGGGAGGCGGAGTTCAAGCTTGCCCAGGACGACGCCCAGGCCGTGCGCGCGCGCATGGAGGCCGTGTACGCCAAGAAGAAGGCCAGCCAGCCCGTGACCGCCAAAAGCGCGGGCTGCGTGTTCAAGAACCCTGTTGGCGCGGGCATGAGCGCGGGCAAAATGCTCGACGAAAGCGGCATGCGCGGCAAACGCCTGGGGCACATGGCCTTCTCCGAGCTGCACGCGAATTTTCTGGTGAACCTGGGCGGCGGCACAACGGCCCAGGCCCTGGAGCTGATGGACTTTGGCAAAAACGCCGTGCGGGCGCGCTTCGGCGTGGAGCTTGAAACCGAAGTGGTGGTGCTCAAATGATCCGTCCTGGCGGCAGCGGCATGCAGCGCAGAACCCAGCCGGCCCGCAAGGCCCCGGTGCGCATCAACCGTCCCCGCAGGGACTCCGGTCCCTCGCTGCCGCTCAATCCGGGCGGCGCGGTCAAGGGCATGATGCTCTTTCTGGCCTCGGTGCTGGTGCTTGGGCTGCTCGGCACCGGGTTGATCTACAGCTACCGGCTCGTCACCACCACTCCGGCCCTGGGGCTCACGGAGATCAGCGTCTCCGGCAACCAGCGCCTGGCCTACGGGCAGGTGCTCGAGATCGCGGGGCTGCGCCTGGGACAGAACAGCCTGGGCGTCAACGTGACCCGCGTGGAGGCCGCGCTCTCGCAGAATCCGTGGGTGTCGTTCGTCACCGTGCGGCGCGAGCTGCCGGACAAGCTGTTCATCACCATGGTCGAACGGCAGCCCTCCTTCTGGGTGCGCCAGGACGGCCAGCTGTATTTCGCGGATGCCGAGGGCAAGATCATCACCCAGCTTTCCCCGGGCGACTCCGCCTCGCTGCCGCTGCTCGAGGTGGCCCCGGAGCTGGGCGACCAGCAGGCCGTGGTGGCGGCCATGGTGGCGCGCATGAACCGCCAGGACCTGCCCTTCGCCCTGGGGCAGATGGCCTGGGTGAAAATTTCGGAGTCCGGTCAGGTGGAGCTGTACCTGGATGCGCTGCGCCTGCGGGTGCGCGCCCAGCTCTCGGACTGGGAAACGCATTTCAACCGCATCGAGACGGTCTGGCGCGATCTCAAGCTGCGCGGGGAATCCGGGCAGGTTGCGGCCATAGAGGCCAGCGGTGGAAAGATTTGGGTTGAGAAGAGGCAGAAGCCCGGGCCTTCCTGACGGGGAAGAATAGGGAAGACCCGGAAGTTGGCGAGTTAAACAAGGGAGGAAAACATGGCCAAGAGCGACATCATCGTCGGCCTGGACATCGGCACCACAAAGATTTGCGCTGTGGTGGGCGAAGCCAAGGACGACGGCCTGGTGGACATCATCGGCATCGGCACCAGCCCCTCGACGGGACTGCGCCGGGGCGTGGTGGTGAACATCGAACAGACCGTGCAGTCCATCAAGAAAGCCTTGGAGGAGGCGGAATTGATGGCCGGCTGCGAGATCCACTCGGTCTACGCGGGCATTGCCGGCAGCCACATCAAGGGTTTCAACAGCCACGGAGTCATCGCCGTCAAGGGCGGCGAGGTGACCCAGAAGGACGTGGACCGCGTCATCGAGGCCGCCAAGGCCGTGGCCATTCCCCTGGACCGCGAGGTGATCCACACTCTGCCCCAGGAATTCATCGTCGACGACCAGCGCGGCATCGCCGATCCTCTCGGCATGGCCGGCGTGCGCCTTGAGGTCAAGGTGCACATCGTCACCGGCGCGGTCACAAGCGCCCAGAACATCGTGCGCTCGTGCCACCGCTCGGGCCTCGACGTGGCCGACATCGTGCTCGAGTCGCTGGCCTCCAGCAAGGCCGTGCTCTCCTCCGAGGAGCGCGAGATCGGCGTGTGCCTGGTGGACCTGGGCGGCGGCACCACGGACATCGCCATCTTCTCCAAGGACAGCATCAAGCACACCGCGGTGCTGGCCCTTGGCGGCAACAACCTCACCAACGACATTGCCTTCGGCCTGCGCACGCCCATGACCTCGGCCGAGAAAATCAAGATCGACCACGGGTGCGCCCTGGCCGAAATGGTCCAGGTCGATGAGAGCATCGAAGTGCCCTCCGTCGGCGGACGCGAGTCGCGCGCCATGAGCAAGCGTGTTCTGGCCGAGATTTGCGAGCCCCGGTGCGAGGAGATTCTTGCCCTGGTGGACCAGGAGCTCATCAAGAGCGGGTACAAGAACCAGATAGCCGCCGGCGTGGTTTTGACCGGCGGCACATCGCTCATTCACGGCATGCAGGACCTGGCCGAACAGGTGTTCGACCTGCCGGTGCGCATTGGCTACCCCGAGTATGTGGGCGGCCTTTACGACATGGTCAACAATCCCAAGTACGCCACGGCCGTCGGCCTTCTGCTCTACGGAGCCGAGAAGCGCATGACCACGCCCGGCGGCGGCGGCGGCGGGGATTTCAGAATCCGCGAGGACAACGTCTTCAACAGGATTCTGGGCCGCATGAAGAAATGGTTCGTCGACATCGCCTAAGAGGCGTTTCGATCTTGGGGAAGATCTTAGCACTTTAGCCAATGTTCAGGGAGGAGGAATCCATGGCACATTTCGAAATCGAAAACGACATGAGCGCGAAAATCAAGGTCATCGGCTGCGGCGGCGGCGGCGGCAACGCCATCAACAACATGATCCAGTCGCGTTTGACCGGCGTGAGCTTCATCGCCGCCAACACCGACGCGCAGGACATCGAGAAATCCCTGGCCGACCACACCATTCAGCTGGGCGGCAAGCTGACCAAGGGCCTTGGCGCCGGCGCCAACCCGGAAGTGGGCCGCAACGCCGCGCTTGAAAGCATCGACCAGATCCGCGACCTGTTGCAGAACACCGACATGGTCTTCATCACCGCGGGCATGGGCGGCGGCACCGGCACCGGCGCGGCTCCGGTCATCGCCCAGGCTGCCAAGGAAGCTGGCGCGCTCACCGTGGCCGTCGTCACCAAGCCCTTCTACTTTGAAGGCCGCCGCCGCATGCAGCAGGCCGACAAAGGCATCAGCGAACTGCGCCAGGTGGTGGACTCCATCATCACCATTCCCAACGACCGCCTGTTGCAGATGGCGGCCAAAAAGGCCGGGTTCGGCGTCATGCTGAAAAAGGCCGATGAAGTGCTCTACTACGCGGTCAAAGGCATCGCGGACCTCATCACCGTGCACGGCCTCATCAACCTCGACTTCGCGGACGTGAAGGCCATCATGACCAACTCCGGCCTGGCCCTCATGGGCACGGGCATCGCCAGCGGCGAAAACCGCGCGCGCGAGGCGGCCCTCAAGGCCATCACCAGCCCGCTGCTCGAGGACGTCTCCATCGCCGGCGCCCGCGGCGTGCTGTTCAACATCACCGCCAGCGAGGACATGAGCACCGACGAGATCCAGGAAGTGTCCGACCTCATCAGCAAGGAAGCCCACGAGGACGCCAACATCGTCTTCGGCGTGGTGGCCGACCCCAACTGCGGCGAGGAGATGTGCGTCACCGTCATCGCCACTAGCATCGACCAGCGCGAGGCCGCCCCGCAGCCCAAGAACGAGACCAAATCCATACTGAACCCGGTGCCTGTGGCCCCCCGCGCCGCCACGCGCCGCAGCACCATCTCCAGCGTCATCGCAAGCTCCAACCGCGACCTCCCCGCCTATGTGCGCTTTGGCGCCAGCAAAAACGGAGAGGAACGTCAGGGCCACGCCCTGCGCGCCATGGGAGCTCCCGGTGAAGAGGAGTTCCTGTTCGAGGACGAGGCGCTCGACACGCCCGCCTTCATCCGCCGCAACGCGGACTAGGCAGGCATGAAACGCCCTTCCGGGGCGGAGCGCAAACGCCATTCAGGGCGCGAGCGCATCCCCCGACCCGGAGCGGCCCGTTCCCAGCCACCGGACCACGGCGGCCGTCTTCCTGCGGCGCTGTTGATTCCCGGCGACGAGGGCATGGGTCTCTCGGCCCTGGGCTGGCAGGTGGTGCATCGCCTGCTTGCCCGGGAGCCGGAAATAGCCGTGGAACGATTCTTCCTCGGCAAGGGCTTCAACGCGCCTGAATCAGAGGACAGTGGCAAAAGCCTCAAGCTCTTCCCCTTGATGGCGGCGAGCGTCTCTTTCGAGGAGGACTTCCTCCCCCTCCTCAGGGCGCTCATCGCAGCGGGCGTTCCGTCTGAAAAGGCGGAACGCCCGGATTATCCGCTTGTGCTGGTGGGAGGACCCATCGCCTTTTTGAACCCCGCGCCCCTTGCGCCCCTGGCCGACGCCTTCTGGGTCGGCGAGGCAGAGGCCGGGCTTGCGGACTTTTGCCTGGCCATGAAGCGCGCCGTGTTCGAAGGCGTGCCCAAGCAGGCGTTTCTTGAATCCGTGAAGGACATGCCCGGGCTGTACGTGCCGGGCCTCTCCAAAATCCCGGTGCGCCGGGTGGTGGCGCTCAATCCCACCACCACCCTCCTCGACTGCCCGGCCGTGTCCGGCTTCACCGGCCCGACCGCGGCCTTTCCCGACGCCATGCTGCTGGAGATCAACCGGGGCTGCCCGCACGCCTGCCGTTTCTGCGCCGCGGGCTTCGTGTACCGTCCGCCGCGCCACGCGCACATGGACGACCTCATCAAGCTGGTGGAGGCGGCCGACCCGCCCAAGGTGGGTCTGGTGGGCACGGCCCTCACCGACTGGCCGGACCTGCTGCCCTTTCTGCACTGGCTGGCCGCGCGCAAAACAAAATTTTCCCTGTCCTCGCTCCGGGCCGACGGCCTGACCGAAGAGCTGCTGGGCTTTCTGCGCCAGTGCGGCATCCGCACCATCACCCTGGCGCTGGAGGGCGCGAGCGAACGCCTGCGCCGCGCCGCCAACAAGAAGCTCGACCCCGAGGTGTTCCTGGCCGCCGTGGAGCGCGCCGCGCGCCTGGGGGTGAACCACCTGCGCGTGTACCTCATCCTCGGCTGGCCCTGGGAGGGACCGGAGGACTATGACGAGTTGGAGGGCTTCCTGGCGCGCATTGTGGACGCCCGCGACCGGGGCCACGGCGCCAAGACGCGCGAGTTCATGCGCATCACCCTGGGGGCCAGCTCGCTGGTGCCCAAGCCCTTCACCCCCATGCAGTGGGCGCCCATGATGGGCGAGGCGAAGCTCATCGCCGCGCAAAAACGCCTGGCCGAGATGGTCAAGCGCCACCGGGGCATGACCCTCAACGTGGACGCGCCCTTCCAGGCGCGGTTGCAGGGCGTGCTCTCCCGCGGGGGGGCGGAGGCCTTTGAACTGGTGCGCCTGGCCGCGGAGCTTGGCGGCTGGAAAAAGGCCATGCGCCGCTACGAGGCGCAGACCGCGGACATACTGGACCGCGAGCGCGGTCAGGACGAGCCCTTCCCCTGGGAGGTCGTGGATGTCGGTGTGCGGCGCGATTCGCTGTGGCGCGAGTATGAGCGCGGCGCGCGCGCCCTGCACAGCCCCGGCTGTTCACCCAAGGGCTGCGACCAATGCGGTCTGTGCGGCATGGACGAGTGGCTCAAGGACGCGCCCAAGACGTGATCCGGCCGGGCGCGACGCCCGGATTTCACCCATGACGTTGCGCCGCCACGGTGCGGCCGGTTGGCGCTTGTGCAGACCGCGCACCCCGCATTTTGTGCAAGCGTTGTGCAGCGGCATGCACAACGCTGCACGGCACGACATTTTATCATTCCGGAATATTTGCGTTTCACGTTTGGCACAATGCATGCTTCAGGGTGTTTCAATCAACGCGGCGCGCATCCCCCTGCGCCCGCACATGGCGAGACAGACACCCTGTATTTGGAGGACCTGAACATGAAAAAGACACTGATCACCCTTTTCACCGTGGTGGCGCTGGTTTCCCTGTCCGCCTTCGCCTTTGCCGGGCCCAGAGGCGGCAAGGGCAACGTCGGCGGCGCCTACAACGGCCTGACTCCGGAAAAGCGCGCGGCCGTGCAGAAGATTCTGGATGCGCACCAGGAGAAGCTCTACGACCTGCGCGAGAAGATCTGGGCCAAGCAGGCCGAGCTGCAGGCGCTCTCCAACTCCGGCAAGGCCGAAAAGAGCGACATCCAGGGCCTCGTGGCCGACATCTCCAAGCTGCGCGCCGACATGCACAAGGAGCGCCTGGCCCTGAAGAACGAAATCGAGAAGGAGACCGGCATCAAGGCCTTCGGCCCCGGCGGCTTCCACCACGGCATGATGGGCTACGGCGACGGCACCGGCTGCCCCGGCGGCGGCCAAGGCAGCGGCTTCGGCCGCGGCGCGGGCTCCTGCATCGGCGGCAACTGCAACTAGACCTCCCTGGCGGTGCGGCCCATCCGCACCCGGACACGCATTGAAGCCGGATTCGCGTTGAAGCCGGACATGTGATGAAGCCAAATACGCGATGAAGACGAACGCGGGGCGGCCCGGACCAGTCACACGACAGGCCGGACCGCCCCGATGCTTCCGGGCGGCAGTGTTGACACCCGGCCCGGAACCAGCCTAGCACTGGCAATGCTCACCCCTCTGGCGGAAATTGAGGATACACGGATGGAACTGCGCACCTTCAAACAGGACAAGGGACCGGTCCTGGCGGCGGTGGCCGCCCTGCTCGTCCTTGGCCTGGGCAGCATGTTCCTCACGTGGCAAAATATCCGCCGCCAGCGCGACCTTGTGGACCAGCACATGGAGCTGGCCGGGGCCGCCGTGGTGCACGGGGTCGAGGCCAACCTCATGCGCGTCATGCACAGCCTGCGGCGCTCGCCCGACGCGGCCAGCAGATTCTTCCCCAGCATCCGCGAGCTCTTCAAGGAAATGACGGCCTCCGGCGAAGTGGTCTTCGTGGGCATCTTCGACGAGGACGGCCGCCTCGTGGTCTCCTCCTCCGAGAGCGACGAGAAGGAGCAGCTCGTCCTGCCCGAGGTCATCATCGCCTCCCTCGAGGTGCAGGGACATTGGTCCGGGCCGCTGGTGTACAAGGACAAGCGCGCCATCTTCTCCGCCGTGCGCGCCCGGCCCAGCCTCTCGGTGCTGAGCGAGGGCGTGCGCCTGGGCCTGCCCCTGCCGCCGGAGCATGTCTTCGGCCCGCGCGACGACGGTCCCCGTGGCGAAGGCCTGCGCAACGCGGAAAGACGGAGCGAGGGAATCCGCGGCCCCCTGGCCGGAATGCCCGACATGGGCCCCCCGGACGCGGACATGGACCAGGACGGCCTGCCCGCGCGCGATGGCCACGCCATGCGCCGCTCGCCCGAGCTGCCCTCCATGTTCCTCATGACGGGCCTGAACCCCCAGCGCCACCTGGACTCGTTCCAGGCGTACCGCCGCGCGGCCATGCTCCAGGCGGGCTATGTGTTCGGCGCGGCCAGCCTGCTGTGGGTGCTGGCCTTCGCCTATCTGCGCCGCCGCGAGCAGGCCCTCAAGGCCGGCAGGCTGGAGCGCTTCCAATCCAAACTTCTGGACAACATGCCCGACGGCCTGGTGACCCTGGCCGCGGACGGGTCCATCCTCTCGGCCAACGGCTCGGCCGCGCGGCTGCTCATGACCGAAGACGCACCCACAGCGCCCGAAGCGGCCAAGCAAGGCGTGGGCGATCTTTTGGGCCGCAACTGGTCCGAGTTCCCCTTTGCCGAACTTTCCACCAACGCGGAGCAGAGCAAGCCCTACCAGTGGCGGCAGTTCGAGCACGCCGGGCGGGTGCTGGAGATCCTCTGCCTGCCCCTGCAGGCCGACGCGTCCTCCGAGGGCGCCGGCGGCGAGCGCCTGGTGCTGCTGCGCGACCGCACCCGGCTCAAGAACCTTGAGGAAGACCTGGCCGAAGCCAAGCGCCTGGCGGCCATCGGCTCCCTGGCGGCCGGCGTGGCGCACGAGATACGAAATCCGCTCTCGTCCCTGCGCGGCTTCGCCCAGCTCTTCGCCACCAAGCTGAAGGGCCAGGAGCCGCTGGCATCGTATGCCAGCACCATGGTTCAGGAGGCCGACCGCCTGAACCGCGTGGTCACGGACCTGCTCTTTCTGGCCCGCCCGCGCGACCTCGCCCCCACCGAGGTGGACCTGCCGCGCCTCATCGAGAGCCTGCGGGGCCTGCTGCGCTTCGATTTGGAGCACAAGGGCGTAACCCCGGCGGTGGATCTGGCGTCCGAGACTGTGTTCGCCGACGAGGACGCGCTGCGGCAGGCGCTCTTGAACCTGCTGGTCAACGCCCTGGACGCCCTGCCCGAAACAGGCGGCCAGCTGACCATCGCCGCCACCCGCGCAGAAGGCAACGGCGACGCGCCCGGCGGCGTCTGGATCAGCGTGTCCGACAACGGCTGCGGCATGGACGAAACCGTGCGCGCCAAGGCCTTCGAGCCGTTCTTCACCGACAAGCGCCAGGGCACGGGCCTGGGGCTGGCTATTGTCCAAGGCATCATGCGCGGGCACCGGGGCCGCGCGGTCATCGACTCCTGCCCCGGCTCCGGCGCTTCCGTGCGCCTGTTCTTCCCCGATTCCGATGGCCGCGAAAGCGGCGGAGGCAACGATAATGGCGCAGCAGACTGATCAACGCTCCGCGCTGGTGGTGGACGACGAACCCGGCCACCGCATGCTTGTGCGCGCCGTGTTGGAGGACGCGGGCTGGCGCGTGGCCGACGCCCCCAGCGGCGAGGCCGCCCTGGCCATACTCGACAAGGCCCAGCCCCACGTGGCCCTTGTGGACATGAAGATGCCCGGCATGGACGGCCTGACCCTGATGCGCGAGCTGCACGCCCGCATGCCGCTCTTGCCCGTGGTGCTGCTCACCGCCTTCGGCAGCGTGGGCTCCGCCGTGGAGGCCATGAAGCAGGGCGCCTTCGACTACCTCACCAAGCCGGCGGACAACGACGAACTGACCGCTGTGCTGGAGAAAAGCTACGAGTACCGGCGGCTTTTGGAAGAAAACGCGCGCCTGCGCTCCGAGCTCAACGGCGGCCTGAGCGAAGTCATGGTGGGCGCGAGCCCCGGCATCCTGCGCGTGCGCGAGCTCATAGAACAGGCCGGGCCGAGCGAGGCCACGGTGCTGATCCTGGGCGAAAGCGGCACCGGCAAGGAGCTGGTGGCCGATGGACTGCACCGCGCCAGCGCCCGCGCCCGCAAGCCGCTCATCAAGGTGAACTGCGCGGCGCTGCCAGCGGACCTCTTGGAGAGCGAACTTTTCGGCTACGTGAAGGGCGCCTTCACCGGCGCGGTGAAGGACAAGCCAGGGCGCTTCCAGCTGGCCAGCGGCGGCACGCTCTTTTTGGACGAGATCGGCGACATGCCCGCCTCATTGCAGGCCAAGCTGCTGCGCGCCCTGCAGGAGAAGATCGTCGAGCCCCTGGGCTCGGTGAAGGCCGTGGAGACCGACGTGCGCATCCTGGCCGCCACCAACCGCGACCTGCGCACGGACGTGGCAGCGGGGCGCTTCCGCGAGGATTTGTTCTACCGTCTGGCCGTGCTGGAGATTCAGATTCCGCCCCTGCGCGACCGCATCGGCGATTTGCCGCTCTTGGCCGGGCACCTGCTGCGCAAGCTGGGCGCCAAGAATCACAAGGAGATCCGCTCCATCGCCCCGGCCTTTGCCGAGGGGCTCTCGCGCTACAACTGGCCGGGCAATGTGCGCGAGCTGGAAAACGTGCTGGAGCGCGCGCTCATCCTGGCCCGCAGCGACACCCTGGGGCCGGAGCTTCTGCCCCCGCAGATCGCCGGGCTGATTTCCGGCGGCGCGCTGCCCGAGGGCGAGACCGCCCAGGCCGTGGACTTGTCCGCCGGGCTGCCGGGCGCCATGGAGGACGCCGAGCGCGAGGCCCTGCGCCTGGCCCTGGACGCCTCCGGCGGGCACCGCGAAAAAACCGCCGACGCCCTTGGCATCAGCCGCCGCACGCTGCAATACAAGCTCAAGAAGTATGGTTTGACGCGCAGATAGGCGTCAGCGAGCGGGCGCGGCCTCAAGAATGAACGCCGCAATGCCCGCCACAGCCTCCGGCTCTATTCCGAAATAGCCATGCGGGCTTTTGGCCTCGCAGGCGTCCGACTGCGCGGGCGCGCCCCCCTCGAACGTCAGCAGCGCCTTGCGCGGCGCGGCGGTTAGGCCGTCGAGCAGCCGGGGCGCGGCCTCCGGCGCGCTGAAGGCGCAGCCGTCGTCCTTGTGGCGCACCACCAGCGCGGGTACGCGGATGGTCCCAAGCTGGGCGTCCAGTGCGCCGCGCTGCCGGTTTGCGGACAGGTCCCAGCGCTTGGCCGCCTTGGCGATGGTCGAGGTCAGAACCACCCCGCCAAGCTCATCCGGCGGCAGGTTCGCAGCGCCCCAGGCCGCGGACAACGTCCCCATGCTGGTGCCCACGAGCCAGGGCTTGAGCCCCCAATGGCTCCGCGCGTACGCCGCGGCCTGACGAAGATCCTCCACATGCGACGCGGAAAAGCGGAACGCCGCGCTCAGGCCCTCCGGCTGGTCCGAGGGCGTGTCGAGCACCAGCACGGCCAGCCCCTGGGCGGCAAAGAGCTGGCGCGAGCGCACCAAGAAGTTCCCGCCGATTTTCACCACAACGCTGCCGTCCTGCTCCGCAAGGCCAAGCTTGCCCTTGCCCCCGGCCAACAGAATCACCACGGCGCGCGGATGTTCCGGCACCACCACGGCAATGGGCAGCACCACGCCCGGCCGCGTGGGCAAGGCGAGGTAGGTTTCGGGCAGGTCAGCCCCCTGCGCCCGGAGCGGCGCGGCAAGGCAGAGACAGACGGAAGCGGCAAGAATGGCGAGGCGACGTCGAAGCATGGCGCTGCTCCTGTAGAGGTGCTCTCCTGTCGAGGTGCTGTGCGTTTTCCGAAGTCATTCCTGGCGCGGCCGCCGGTAGGCGTCAGCATTGGCGTCGCCTTGCAGCGAACGTTCCGCGCGCCAATCCCGCGCGTTCACCCCGCGCGCAGCATTCCGGCGATGACCGGGCCGTAGAAGGTGGTGACAAGCACCAGCAGCCACACGCGTCCCTTGAAGAAGTTATAGTCCGCGAACAGCTCCTCATAGCTTTTTTTGAGCACCAAGCGCCCAAAGGCGAACTCGAAGCAGATGGTGAGCGCGGTCCAAAAGGCCCCGATGCGCATGAGCGGCCAGGTGTCCTTGAGCCCGGAGGCGGCCACGAAGAGCTGAATGGCCGCCATGATGCCCAGGCAGGCGATGATTGTGCCCACCACATGGGCCACGGGCTCGCCCAGGCGCGGTTCGAGCAGCTTCACCCGCAGGGCCCCGCACAGGATGGCGATGCCCGCGAAACCTATCCAGGCGCAAAAGGCCAGGGCCCACAGCAGCGCGGCGTGGTTCATCTAAGCCTTGCCTTCTGTGGCGGCGGCGGTTGCCGCTGCGTTGCCCTTCACATACACGCGCGGCCCTTGCGGGGTGTCCTCCACGCGGTAGCCCGCCTCGCCCAGGGTGTCGCGCAGCGCGTCGGAGGCGGCGAAGTCCTTGGCCTTGCGGGCGTCCTCGCGCCGGCCCACCAGGGCCTGCACGTTTGCGGGCAGGCTGGCGCGGGCAACGGGCATCTGGCTCACGTCGAGAATGCCCAGCACGGCGTCCGCGGCCTCAAGCTGCTTCAGGCAGGCGGCGGCGGCGGCTTCGCTCATCTTGCCCGTGGTCAGCCAGGCGTTGACGCGCTTCACGAAAGTGAACAGCTTGGACCAGTAGCGGTGCAGGGACAGGTCGTCCTCCACGGCGGCGGTAAGCCCGGCCTTGAGGTCGAACACGGCCTGCTCCACGTCGTCCGGCAATTCGCCCGCGGGCTTGGCCCCGGAGGTGACGCCGTCCAGGGCCAGACGCAGGCCGCAGGCCGCCTCCTGCACCTTGTGCCAGTTGCGCGACCACATGGACAGGCTCTGGGTGGTGGCGGCCAAAGACTTGCGGTACGAGACGGACAACAGCCACAAACGCAGCGCCGCCGCGCCCCCGGCCATGTCGAGCAGGGCGGGCAGGTCGAGGGGACCGGCCTGTTCCGGCTCGTCGCCACGGGCGATCTTGCGGTCGGCCAGCCAGGCCTTGGGCTCCACGCCCGCTGCGCTCCAAATGGCGCGCAGATTCTCCAGGTGGGGGAACTGATGGTCCTCTCCGGCCACGAGCACGTCCACGCGGCCCAGGGCGGAAAGCCCGGCCACGGCCACCTGCACGAACCAGCTGGGCCGCACGTTGCCCCACTCGGTCTCCACGATGTCGCCCAGCTTCAAATCCTGCAGGGTGGCGCGCTTGAGCAGGGTGAAGTCCAGGGGGTTGTCCTTCACGTAGTCGCCCAAATCCACGGTCTTGCCCACGGAGAGGCCGTCCATGTCCATGAGCTTCATGGCTCCGTAGCGCTTGTCGCGGCGCACGTCGAAGTACACGCTGCGGAGCTTCTCGTAGGCCAGGCCCTTGCCCATGAGCTTTTTGCAGATCTCCAGGGCCTGCGGCACCGAGGCCGAGGCGGGCTCGAAGATGGTCTCCGGCAGCAGGCCCATGGCCTTGGCGCGGGCCCGGATGCGCTCCAGGATGCTTGCGGCGTAGTCCGCGCGGGAAAGCCCGGCCGCGCGGGCTGCGGCCAGGGTGCGGTCGTCCAGGTCGGTAAGGCCCACGGCCAGGCGCACCTTGGAGCCGCGCGCGCTCAGGTGCCGCGCCAAAACGTCGGCGAGCACCAGCCGGCGCCAGGCGTCCGGGTCGTCGGGCTCGTCCAGGCTGGGCCCGATGGTGTAGATGTTGAGCGGCGCCGTGGCGTCCAGGTGGGCCTTGGCCCCGGTGGCCAGGTTCAGGAGCTTCAGGCCGTCCTGGGCCTTGGGCGCAAAAAGCGCGGTGGAGAGGTAGCGCTCGCCGCCATCGGGGAAGATGACCACGATGTAGCCGCTCTTGCCCTCGGCCTCGATGACCGCGGCGAGCTTGAGCGCGCCGGCCAGGGCCGCGCCGGAGCTCATGCCGACGAAGAGCCCCTCGGACCGGGCCAGCTGACGGCAGGCCTCGAAAGCCTCCTCGTCCTCCACGCGCAAAATCTGGTCCAGGGTCTTCTTGTTGTATATGCCCGGCGGATAGGACTCGTGCATGTTCTTGAGGCCCTGGATTTTGTGCCCGGCAAAGGGCTCCACGGCCACGACCCTGACGCCCGGATACTCGTGCAGGCGCTTGGCCAAGCCCATGGCCGTGCCCGAGGTGCCCAGGGTGGCCACCACGTGCGTCACCGCGCCGCCGGTCTGGTTCCAAATCTCCAGGCCGGTGCCGTCGTAGTGGGCGGCTATGCTGGCGGGATTGTTGAACTGGTCCATGAGCACGTACTTGTCCGGCTCGGTGCGGGCCAGGCGGTAGGCCAGCTCGATGGCACCGTCGGTGCCGAGGCGGCCGGGGGTGAGGCGTATCTCGGCCCCGTAGGCGCGCATGATGCGCCGCCGTTCCTCGCTCGCGGAGTCGGGCATGATGAGGGTCATCTTGTAGCCCTTGATGGCCGCCACCATGGCCAGGCCGATGCCCGTGTTGCCGCTGGTGGCCTCGATGATGGTCTTGTCCGGCGTCAGCTCGCCGCTTTTTTCCGCGGCGGCTATCATGGCCACGGCCACGCGGTCCTTGATGGACCCGCCGGGGTTCATGCTCTCCACCTTCGCCATGATTTTGACGTTCGGGTGGGGGTTCAGGCGGCGAATCTCCACCAGGGGAGTGTTGCCGACCAGCCTCAAAATATCCGTGCGCTCCATCTGCTGCCCCTGTCCGGCGGGTCCGCCCGTTTTGCGGCAGACCCTGGCCCGTGATTTGCAAAGCCGACCCCAAACCAGCGAGGTCGGCAATATGACCATGTATCCTTTCCTGAAAGACAACATCACCGCACTGGAAAAGGCCAACCCGAAGCTCTATCGGTGGCTCTCCACCAGCACCTTCGACGAACAGTCCATGAAAACGAGCGTGTTTGTCAACAGATGGGGAATCATTGACTGGCGCATGGAGTCGGGCCAGGGGCTTTTCGAGTCCTTGCCGCCGGGCATGTTGTACCGCGAATGGACCGACATGGAAAAGGTCGAGCTCTCGGCCAGCATCATCGTGGGCTGCAACGTGGGCTACGGTCTGAACCACACCCTCGTCAACACACCGGACTCCCACAAGATTCTTGTGGTTGAACCCAACCCCGCGCTGCTCTTGGCCTGCCTCGGCCAAACCGACTACCGCCCGTTTTTTGAGAACAAGAAGCTCCACTTCGTGACGCCGGACGAAGACCACCTGATGGAGTACATAAAGAACCTCGACCTGCAGTACGTGTACGGCAAAATTTACCTGCGCTCGGACGTGCCCAGCCGCCAGTTGGGACCGGAATACGCCCGCTGGATGACCACCGTGAAGAACCGCCTGGAGAATTTCAGCGTGGAGATGATCACCCTGCGCTGCCGCCAGGACGTCATGGTGGGCAACGAGCTGAAGAACTACCGCCGCGCCCAGACCGATGGCAGCCTCCAGTGCATGCAGGACGGCGGACGCGGCGTCGGCGCGGTCATTTTGGGCGCCGGCCCCTCGCTGGCCACCTTCGCCCCGGAGCTGGCCAAGAATCCCGGCTACGCCCTGTACGCCACGGCCCTGCAAACCCTGCCCGCGTTGCAGATCCACGGGCTGAAGCCCCACTTCTGCCTGGCCCTCGACTACGACGGCAGCATGCTCTCCGTGTACGACAAGCTGGACATGGAATGGGCCAAGGACATCCCGCTCATCTACTCCACCAAGGTCAACCCGGAGCTGGTGAACCGCTACCCCGGCCCCACCCTGCCCATGTGGACCATGGGCGGCCTGGCCACCTTCGTGCTGCAGGACCGCGAGTTCGTGCTGGACGCGGGCGGCAACGTCAGCCTGACCCTGGTGCGTTTGCTGCGTTGGATGGGCGTTTCGAGCCTGCTGCTGGTGGGCCAGGACTTCGCCTGGAAGGGCGGCAGCACCCATGCGGCCGGCCACCACGCCGCCGGCGGCGATGTGCAGTTCGACCCGAACATGCACCAGCGCCTCAAGAACCTCTGGGGCGAGGACATCATTTCGAGCATCCAGTACATGACCAGCAAGCGCGACCTTGAGGCCGACCTCAAGAAGGTGCCCTTCCGCATCAGCAACCTGTACGGCGGCGGCGTGGTCATCGACGGCGCGCCCGCCGTGAACCTTGAGGAAGCGCGCGAGGGCGGCTTCCTCTCCTGCGCGCCCGGCAGCCGCGAGCGCTTCCTGAACATCCTGAACCAGGCGCGCACCCACGGCAAGCAGCTGCGTTTCGAGCCCCGCAGCCACATCTGGACCAGCTCCATCCGCGGCATGGAGCGGCGCATGCAGAAGCTCTTCCGCCAGTGCGGGCAGAGCCAGCAGGAAATCCACACCCTGCTCGAGCAGGCGCTGTTCTTCGTCCGCCAGGACCCGCTCTACCTGCCGTACCTGTTCAACGAGACCATCGACCTGGCCGGCCTGGCCAAAACCAGGCGCTCGTACCACCCGGCCGACCTCTCGGAGTTCAAGCGCATCGGCAAGAGCATCCTCAACAAGGTGCGCGAGGTGGACCGCTGCGTGGCCCCCCAGGACAAGACCGCGGCCTGAATCTCGGAATAACCTGACCCACGAAGGCGCCCGCCCGGAGCAATCCCGGCGGGCGCTTTGCCTTGCGCCGCAAGGCGCGGCACGGGCGTTTCAAACCCGCCGCATCTGTTGCGCGCGGGGAGGTTTCGACCTATAAGGCCGCATGCCGAATAAAGAGCCCTCGCCCCTGGCCATCTGGACGGCCCTTTCGCTGCCGCTGCTGCTTGTGGTGGCGGCCGTGTTCATCCGCATCGGCGACGAGGCCGCCGTGGCCGCGCACTTCAGCGCCTGGCGCGCGGCCAACCCCGGCCTGGTGCCCCTGGTGCGCTTCTACACCGACTGGGGCAACCCGGCCCTGTATCTCGTGTTCGCAGGCATGTTCGCCCTGGGCATATGGCGCGGCCGTGCGGATTTGACCGCGCGCGCCCTGGCCTATCTGGCGGCGCAGCTGCTCGTGTCCCTGGCCATCGAACGCGTGCTGAAGATCGGCATCGGCAGGCCCCGGCCCGGCGTGGGCGGGCCTCTTGTCCCGCTGTCCTTCGACGCCGCGCACAATTCCCTGCCCTCGGGCCACACCACGGACATGACCGTGCAGACCGCCTCGCTGGCGCTGTTCTCCCGGTCGCTGGCCCTGCCGCTGCTGCTGGGCGTCTCGCTTGGGCTCATGGGCCTGAGCCGCCTGATGATGGGCGCGCACCACCCCACGGACCTTTTGGCCGGCCTGGCGCTGGGCAGCCTGGGCGGCGTGGTGACCAAGCGCCTCACCCCGCGCCTTGCCGTCTGGGCGGCGCCCCTGCTGGCCCGCTTCCGCTCCACCACCACCGACCCGAAAGGAAGGCGCTGATGCCCCTTTGGAACCTCGTCCGCCGCTGGCCCTGGCTCGCGCTCACCGCCTTCGCCGCCCTGCAGACGGCCTTCACCTTCTCCACCCGGGCCCTGTGGTTCTCGGATGAAGTGCGCTACGCCGACGCCTACGCCGGGCTGCTGCGCGGGCACTGGCTGGTGCTGAACCTGAACGGCGTGGCCTACCCGGACAAACCGCCCCTGTACTTCTGGCTGCTGCGCGCCCTGGACGCCCTGACCGGCGTCCACGACCCGGCGGTGTTCTTTCTGGGCACGGCCGTCAGCGGCCTGCTGGTGCTCTTCGCCGTCATGCTGTGGGCCAAGGCCCTGCGCCTGCCCGCCGACGCCGGGCCCCTGGCCGGGCTGGTGCTTTTGACCACCCTGTTCTTTGCCGGGCTGCTGCATTACTCGCGCATGGACCTGCTCTTCACCGCGCTCATCACCGCCGCGCAGGCCGCGTTCTGCTTGGCCTTCCGCCCCGGCGACGAAAAACGACGCGCATCCATGGCCGCCCTGGCGCTGTTCCTGGCGGCCTTGGCCACGCTGACCAAGGGGCCGCTGGGACTGCTCTTCCCCGTGCTGACCACCCTGCTCTACCTGGCCTGGCGCGGCCGCGCGCGGGAGTTCTTCCGCGCCGCCATGCTGCCCGGCCTGGGCGTGCTGCTGGCCGTGGTCTTCTCCTGGGTCGTGGCGGCGTATTTCATGGAAGGGCCGCGATTCCTGTACCATATCTTCGTGGAGCAGATCTTCCTGCGCGCCACGCACACCTTCCACCACGCCGAGCCCTGGTACTTCTACGCCATCGCCTTTCCGCCCTGCTGGCTGCCCTGGATGCTGGCGCCCCTGGCCCTGCCCCTGGGGCGGCTTTTCCAGGGCGCGTACTGGCGCGGGCTCGTCAAAGCGCGCAAGACGGCCGCGCCCGAGTCGGACGCGCGCGCCTGGCTGTGGATCTCCGCCATCAGCGGCCTGGCCCTGCTCTCGATCCTGAGCGGCAAGGTGGTTGTGTACCTGCTGCCGCAGCTGGCGCCCCTGGCCCTTTTGCTGGCCCTGGGCCTGCTCGACTCCCGCCTGCCCTGGCGCAGGCTGTGGCTGGCCGCCGGGCTGCTGTTCCTGGCCCTGGCCGCGGTCACCTCCCAGGCCGCGCGCTTTCTGCCCGCGCAGATCGCCGCCGACGGCTCCCTGCCCGGCGCCTACGCCGTGGCCGCGGGCTTCGCCGCCTGCGGGCTGGCGCTCATAGCCCTGCGCGGCAAGGACGCCCGCGTGGTGCTCATGGCCCTGGCCCTGTGCACCGCCCTGTGGGTGCAGGCCGCCGCGCAAACCATGGCCCCGGCCCTGGACGCCATCATGAGCCCCAAGCCCCAGGCCCTTGTGCTCAAGGCCTGCGCGGCCGACGGCTACACCCCGGTCTCCGTGGACGTGTACTCCGGCATCTACTCGTATTACTATGGCGGGCCCATCCGCGAGGTCGCCGCCTTCGACGCGCTGGACCAGGAGCTGGCCGCGCGCGACGTCGTGCTGGTCATCAAGAAAAAGAAGTGGGACGCCTGGACCACAAGGCCGGCCGGCGTGGTCAAAATCTACGAGCAATGGCTGGCCGGACAGCCCTATTATGTGGCCGTCAGCCGCAGGGACGGCGAGATTCCGGTCCTGCACAATCTTCCTCCAGCGCCCTAGGCGCGATCTTTGCAAAGGCGGTTTGAAACACGGGCCGCCTTTCCCCATCCTTTGCGCGGCCGTGAACCCGTTTGCGCCCGCGCCCTGTGCCTTCGCACAACGCGGACGTGGTGTCGCCGGAGGTTTCAGTGCGCATCGTCCGCCTGCTTGCGTCCATCAGCCTGCTCGTTTTTTTGACGGTCGGCTGCGCGTCCATGCCGTTTCTTGCGGCCATGGACGTGATGAACGTGGCCGAGACGGGCAAGACGGGCTACGACATGGCCACGGGCTTGAGCTCGCGCCGCACCCTGGCGCAGGACACCAGCCCCGACACCCAGGCCGTGGCGCGGCTGCGCGCCGCGCTGGACGCCCAAGGCGGCCTGCTGCGCTTCGCGGTTCCCGTGGTCACCCAGGGCCGGGCCTACGTGGTGGGCACCTATGGCTCGCCCCAAGAGCTGGAGAGGGCGCGCAAGGCCGTTCGCAGCATCCAGGGCGTCACCGAAACGACGCTGTGCCTGTTCCCCTTCGGCTCGCGCCCGCCGCTGGGCAACACCGACGGCGAGATCCGCGACAACATCGTGCGTCTGGCGGGCCTGCGCACAAACGACGTGCGCGTGCATGTGGTGGAGGGCAACGCCGTGCTCATCGGCCTGGTGCGCACCAAGGCCGAGCAGACGCAGTTGCAGGACAGCGCGCGCATAGCCGGCGCGGCCACCGTGCGCAACTACGTGCGGCTCATGGCCGCCAAGTAGCGCGGCCGGGGCGGGGCCGCGTCTTCCCTGCTGGCGGCAGGGCGCGCATCGGCAACGCGCGATTACGGCGCAATTCCAGCGAAACAACGGCGCCATAACGGCGCACCGCGGCAACATCAATGCCCGCAAAAAAGCGGCCCGCCGGTTTCCCGACGAGCCGCCCGAACAAGCATCCTTCCGATACGGCCTAGGCCTCGCCCAGAACCTTCTCGATGACCTTGAGCACCTCAAGCCCGTCCTCGCCCGTGATGGGCACCGGGGTCTTGTCGCGCACGGCGGCCAGGAACTGCGTCAGCTCCTCGCGCATCTGCTCGCGGTGCATGGCGGGCCACTCGCGCACGCCGTAGGTCTTCTCCTCGTTGGAAAAGGGGCTGTACTCCCGCACTTCCTGAGTCATGAGGTTGGCCTCGATGAAGCGGCTTTTGCACGCCGCGCGGATCTTGCGCGAGCGGAACGGCGTGACCCAGTTGGTGGTGATGTGCCCCAGCACGCCGTTCTCCATCTTGGCGGTGATGAGCGCGCTGTCCTCGTGCTTGCCCTGGCTGGTGGAGAACACGCCGGACACGCTGGCGAAGTTCGAGCCGGTCAGGTAGCGCAGCAGGTCGATGTCGTGGGAGCCCAGGTCGCGGATGACGCCGACGTCCTGGATGCGCACGGGGAACGGCCCCACGCGCTCGATGGACAGGGAGATGAGGTCGTCGCCCGCAAGCTCCTTGACCCGCTGCACGGCCGGGTTGAAGCGCTCGATGTGGCCGACCATGAGCGGCACGTCCTTGGCCCGCGCCGCCTCCACAAGCTTGCGCCCCTGCTCCGCCGTGGCGGCCAGCGGTTTTTCCACCAGCAGGGCCACGCCGCGCTCGATGACCTGCATGGCCACCTCGAAGTGCAGCACCGTGGGCACGCTGATGCTCACCGCGTCCAGCTCAAGGGCCAAAAGCCCCGCCAAGTCCGTAAAGCCCGGCACGCCGAAGCGCTGGCGCGCGTCGTCGAGGTTCGCCTGCGCCACGTCCATGACGCCGACCACCTGGACGTCCGGCATTTCGCAGTAATTGCGCAGATGTATCTTGCCCATGGAGCCAAGGCCGATAACGCCGACTTTCTGCATGAGAATCTCCCAGATTGGGGTTTCTGACCCGCCTGCCGCCTGGAGAATCCGGGCCGCGCGGGCAGCCTTTCCCTACATGCTCGGGCCGGGCATTGCAACGTGGTCGCGCCGCGCGTGAAAATCGGCCCAGGCGGGGAACAACGGACACGGGGCAATAGGCGCAGTCCAATGGGCGCGGAACAACGCCCAGGGCCAATGGGCGCGCGCCGGCGCGCCGCCTTGCGCCAGGCCTTGATTCACGCTATTTCCCGGCCATGAGCACACACGACACACCCCCCTTGGCGGGCCCCCTCTGGATCAGCGCGGGCGAGGCCTCCGGCGACATCCACGCCGCCTCCCTGTTGGACGCCCTGCGCGCGCGCGAACCCGGTCTGACCGCGCTGGGCATGGGCGGCGAGGCCCTGGCCGCGGCCGGGCTCGACGTGCGCTTCCCCATGCGCCTCATCTCCCTGGTGGGCCTCACCGAGGTGCTCTCCGGCCTGCCGCGCATTTTGAAGCTGCTGGGCGAGGTGAAGCGCACGCTTCAGGCCTCGCGGCCGCGCGCGGTCATCCTCATCGACTGTCCGGACTTCCACTTCCGTGTGGCGCGCATCGCCAAAAAGCTCGGCATCCCGGTCTATTATTACGTGAGCCCGCAGGTGTGGGCCTGGCGCTCCGGCCGGGTGGAGTTTCTGCGCCGCTTCACGCGGCGTGTGCTGTGCATCCTGCCGTTTGAAAAGGACTTTTACGCCGCGCGCGGCATGGACGTGGACTACGTGGGGCACCCGCTCATGGACCAGATTCCCCTGGCCGAGCTGGACGCCCTGACCCCGGACCCGAATCTGCTGGGCCTGCTGCCCGGCAGCCGTCGCAAGGAAATCGCCACGCTGCTGACGGAGTTCGCCGGCGCGGCCGCCCTGCTGCAAAAACGGCTGCCCCACCTGCGCCTGGCCCTGGCCCGCGCTCCGGGCGTGGACGAGGCCTTTCTGCGCCAGTTCCTGCCGCCGCAGCTGCCCGTGACCATCTACGGCCCGGAGGACCGCTACCGCATGATGCGCCAGAGCCGCGCGCTGTTGGCCGCCAGCGGCACGGTGACCCTGGAGGCCGCGCTCATCGGCACGCCCACGGTTGTGGCCTACAAGCTCTCGGCCTTGAGCTTCGCCATCGGCAAGGCCGTGGTGCAGGTGAAGTACGCCAGCCTGGCCAATCTCATCATGGGCCGCGAGATTTTCCCCGAGCTGCTGCAGGACAAGGCCCGGGCCGAGCTTTTCGCCGAGCGGCTGTTGCCCTGGCTTGCGGACGAGTCCGCCCTGGCCGTTGCCCGCGCCGACCTTGCGGGCCTGCGCCAAAAGGTCGGCGGCCCCGGCGCCGCCGGACGCGCCGCGGGGATCATCCTGAACGACTTGCGCGCCTTGCCCGCCAATAACCAGGAGGCGTGATGGAAGCCGTGCGCGTGTATGCCGATGTCCACGGGCTTTCGCCCGAGGCCTTTGCCGAGATCCGCCAGACCATGCCCTTTGACCAGGCGGTATACAAGGACCGCATCCTGAACGTGGACTTCGAGGGCTGCTACATCGATGTGGAGCCCTTCCTCAACGACGTGGCGCGGCTCATGGACGAGGACGGCTGGGGCAAGCTCGATTACATCGACCAGATCGACTACGCCCTGACGCGCTACGTCATCAAAAAGGGCGGATGGAAGGCCACGGAAGTGCTGGTGGACAACGTGATGGAAGGGATGAACTAGCAGACACCAAAGGCGGCGCGCATGCGGCTCATCGGCAATCTCATCTGGTTCATTTTCGGCGGGCTGGTCATGGGGCTCGGCTGGTTTCTGCTCGGCCTGCTCATGTTCGCCTCGATCCTCGGCATTCCCTGGGGGCGCGCCTGCTTCATGCTGGGCGGCTTCTGCCTCTGGCCCTTCGGGCGGGAGGTGGTGAGCCGCAGGCTCGTCACGGGCGTGGACGACGTGGGCACCGGCGCGCTGGGGCTTGTGGGCAACATCATCTGGTTCGTGGTGGCGGGAGTGTGGCTGGGCATCGGGCATTTGTGCTCGGCCCTGCTCTGCTTCATCACCATCATCGGCATCCCCTTCGGGCTCCAGCACTTGAAGCTGGCCGAAGCCACCCTTGCGCCCATTGGGAAGATGGTGGTGGTGCGGGGGTAGGGGATACGCTGCGAGGTGACCACACTGGTCATCAAATCTTTTTTATTGCCTTCTGCATTGTGCCTTGTTAGCGTAATTTTTTTACTTATTTTCTAGCAAGGGGGGATAGATGGCAACTAATTCATTCGAACCTAAGAAATATGTCGACCACGTCATCGTTGATGGGGACGGGAAAATTGTTGGCCATATCCGCGTCAAACCAAGCGGAATTCACTGGTCGCCCAAGAATGGCAAAGACTGGTATGGTGTCAACCTTGAGCGCTTTGCCAGCTTCATGGAGCTCGAAGGCGAAAAAAAGAAAAAATAGTCAAAATTATCGAGCGTCGACAGAAAAAAGGGGCCACCCGGCCCCTTCTTCATTTCCTTTTTTGCCCCCCGCCTACCCCCGCCGCGCGCCGACCTTCGGCGCTTCCTGCACCACCACGTTGACGGCCCGCAAGGCGTCGCCGCCCTCGGCGAGGTCGAACAGCACGCGCTCGCCCGGCGCCAGGGTCTGGAACCCGTCGCGCTGGATCTCCGCGTAGTGCACGAACACGTCGCGCCCGGCCTCGTCGGTCAGAAAGCCGAAGCCTTTGCGCTCGTCGAAATAGCTCACGGTGCCGGTGTGTCGCTGCATGGCGGTCTCCTGAGGCGCAATCTGTGCGTGCGGCGGATGCCTGGGGCACGGCCAAACGCAAGGCGCAATGGTCCTGACGCGGCTTTGGCCAAGCCCTGGGCGCGACCATAGCCCACCCGGCCCGGCCCTGGCAATGCGCGGCCGTGGAAACGACGGCGCATTGTCCAAACCCGGAGGCACGGCGCGGAAAACACAAAAAGCCCGCCAGAGGCGGGCTCATCATGCGTTGCGGTGCGGGGGGAAAATTAGCGCAAGCGGAAGGTGATGCGGCCGCGCGTCAGATCGTAGGGCGAGAGTTCCACCTTAACTTTGTCGCCAGGCAGAATGCGGATGTAATGCTTGCGCATTTTGCCGGAGATGTGACCCAGGATGCTGTGGCCGTTTTGCAGTTCCACACGGAACATGGCGTTCGGCAGGGCTTCCTGGATGACGCCCTCGACCTCAATGGCTTCTTCTTTGGACATGCAGTCTCCTCGATTGCGACCTCTGCGCCGTCCGCTGTAGGCAACGGTCCGGCTTCAAAGGCTCTTGAAAGGTGCCGCTTCTTACTTCGATTCGCAAGGTTTGGCAAGTCCCGCGCCCACGCCGCCGCTTTTCAGGCTGGCGAAGGCCCGGCGCGACTCGTCCACGAAGCGGCGCACCAGGGCCGCATCCTTGAATCCGTGTGTATCCTCAAGCCCGGTATGCGCGTCTACCCCTTTGGGGTTTACTGCGAGCACTGCCTCGGCCACGTTGCAGGGGTTGAGGCCGCCGGCCAAAATGAGCGGTCGCGGCAGCGCGGCGGCCAGCCTGGCGCTCACGGCCCAGTCGTGCACGCGGCCCGTGGCCCCGGTGGCGCCGCTGGCCGGGTCATACGAATCGGTCAGGTAGGCGTCCACAAAGGGCGCATGGGCCTGGGCCGCGGCCAAAATGTCCTGCTCGGACGCGGTGCCCACCACCAGGCTCTTGATGACGAAGAGATCCGGCGCGGCGGCGCGCAAGGCCCGCACCTGGGCAAGGGGCATGTGGCCGTGCAGCTGCAGACCGTCGACGCCGAGATATCGGCACAGGGCTATGGCCTCCGCGGCATTTTTCAAATATGTAATACACACGGTTTGCGCCCGGCCCTTGAGCGCGGCCACAATGTCGTGCGCCTGCTCCTCGGAAACGTCCGGTTTGTGCACGGCCAGGCGCAGAGGCAGGCCGACGTGCGTCACGCCGCAGGCCGCGAGCATGAGCGCCTCGTCGACAGAACGCGCGCCGGCGGCCTGAATCATTTCATGCAAAATTGACATAACTGCCCCCTGGATTTCAGACTACGAAGCGGCTATAGGGGAGATGCAACCTACCCAAAAACAGCGGAGATTCCCGTGGAGTGCAAGGATCGACAGCCTTTCGACATCGTTCGGGACATTCTCAAGGTCATTGAGGAACTCAACACCCTCAAGGACGTCGACGCCATCCTCGACAAGGTCCTGGCCGAGGCGCGCAGCATGACCCACGCCGATGCAGGCTCCATTTATCTCATCGAAGGCAACACCTTGCGCTTCAGCTACGTGCACAACGACACCCTGTTCAGGGGGCCGGATTCGAGCAAGCACCTCTACACCGACTACACCGTGCCCATCAATGAGCAATCCATCGTGGGCTACGTCGCCATGAGCGGCGAAACCCTGGCCATTGAAGACGCCTACAGGCTCAACGGCGACGAGCCGTATTCGTTCAACAAGAAATTCGACGAAGACACCGGCTACCGCACCAGCTCCATGCTCACCATCCCCCTGCGCACCTTTCAGGGCAAGGTCGTGGGCGTCATGCAGCTCATCAACGCTACGGAATGCGGCGGCCGGGTGCGCCCCTTCACGGAATACGACATCCACTACGCCCCGCTGTTCGCCAATTCCGCCTCGGTGACCATAGAGCGCGGCATAATGACCCGCGAGCTGATGCTGCGCATGATGAAGATGGCCGAAATGCGCGACCCCAAGGAAACCGGGGCGCACGTGCAGCGCGTGGGCGCCTATTCGGCGGAGATCTACCAGCAGTGGGCGCTCAACCGCGGCATCGACGAGCTGACCATCAAGCGCCGCAAGGACATGCTGCGGCTGGCGGCCATGCTGCACGACGTGGGCAAGGTCGGCATCTCCGACGTGATTTTGCGCAAGCCGGGGCGGTTCGAGCCCCACGAGGCGGCCATCATGCGCTGGCATTCCGTGTACGGCGCGGCGCTGTTCGCCAACACCACATCCGAGCTGGACAGGCTTTGCCGCGACGTCATCCAGGGCCACCACGAGCGCTGGGACGGCGCCGGCTACCCCGGCAAACTGCCCCAGGACCTCTCGCAGGTGCGGGAGCTGTGCGCAGAGCCCGTGACCGGCGAGGAGATCCCGGTGGGCGCGCGCATAACCGCCCTGGCCGATGTGTACGACGCGCTCATCTCCACACGCGTGTACAAGGACGCCTGGCCGGAGGAAGAAGTCATCGCCGAGATTGTGCGGAACCGGGGCGTGCAGTTCGACCCCGAAGTGGTGGACGCCTTCATGCAGATTCAGGACACCATCCGCGCCATCCGCCACAAGTACCAGGGATAGCTAGAGCGTCACGGTCTCGAAGCTCATCTGGTTCAGGTCGAACACCAGCATTTTGCCAGCCAGCCGGGGGCCGCGCCCGCACAGGATGCCCAGCGCCTCGCCGGCCATGAGCGAAGCCGCCATGGCCACCGCCGGCGCCGGCGTGCCTTGCGTGTCTTCCGCGCCCGCGCCCGCGCCCAGAAAATCGGCAGGGCCCTTCTCGCCCGGCAGCACAGTGGCCACGTAGCCGCTTGCGCCCGCAACAGCCGCCGTCACCAGCGGAATCTTCAGCGCCGCCGCCTGCCGCATGAGCGCGCCCCGGTCCTTCAGGCCGCCAAGGGCGTCGAGGCACACCTGCGCTTCGCCAAGAAAGCGCCCCATGTCCTCCTCGGCCAGAAACAGGGCCACGGGCTCGAAGTCCACGGCCGGATTGACCAGCCGCATGCGCGCCGCCGCGGCCGCGGCCTTGTAGCCGCCCAGGCTGCGCCGGGTGGAATACAGCTGGCGGTTCAGGTTCGAGGCCACGAACTCGTCGCCATCGGCCGCGTGGATGCGCCCGACTCCGGCGCGGGCCAGCAGCTCCAGCGTGTAGCCCCCCAACCCGCCCAGGCCCACCAGGGCGGCGGAGCTTTCCAGGAGCCGCAGCTGCTCCGCCAGGCTGTAGGCGTCGTGGTTGCGCAGGTAGCGCTCCGGGCAAACGCCCATGGCCAGCGCCGTGCGCTCCACCAGGGCCACGGCGTGCCCGCGCGGATGCGTCTCCTTGAGGCTTTTGCTGCGCCCAAGGGCGCGCGCCAAGTCCTGCACGAAGAAAAACGGCAGCGTGGGCAGCTCCCGGCCGTCGCCCAGGCGCGTGTTCTGGGTAAAGCCGCGGATGCGCTCCTCAAGAAGGGCGCGGGTGGACGCTTGGGTCGCAGGCATGGCTAGCCGCCTCCAACAGCGGGAAAAAGGCCCAGGCGGTCGCCCTCGGCCAAGGGGGTGGAAAGTGGGGCGTGCACGCCGTTGACGAACACCAGCTTGAGCTCCTCCTCCGGTATGCCGAGCCGGGCCACAACGGCGGCGACGGTGTCGCCCGCGTTGACGTCGTAGGCCTCGGCGTTTGCCGGGCTGAAGCGCGAGAGGGTGGCGAAGCATTTGAGCGTGATGTGCATATCCGCCCTGTATATGGAAGCAATCTGGCGGTCAACAGCGGCGCCCAAACGCAACGCGGGGCCAAGGGCGCAATGCCCCCGGCCCCGCGCAAGGGACGCTTTGAAGCGGGACCTAGTAGGCCCAGAGCATGGTCATCACCGCGCACACGGAGGTGATGAGCATGGACACCACGAAGGCCGGACGGATGGCCGTGCTGGCCTCGCGGATCTTGTCGATGCTGGAGGCGGCGTTCTGCAGCTTGGCGGGCGAGATGACGCTGGCCAGGCCGCCGCCGATGGCGCTGCCCGCGGCCACCACCACGCCCGAGGCGCCGATCTTGTCCGCCGTGGACAGGTGCAGCTTGGTCAGCATGGCGATGGACGAGGTTTCCGACCCGGAGATGAACCCGCCGAGCAGGCCCAGGAACGGCGCCACAGCCGCGTAGAAGCGGCCAAAGGCCCCGGCCGAGGCGTCGGCCATGACGTAGATCATGTTCTGGGTGGGCACGGCCAGCTTCCAGTCCACGCCCTTGCCCGAGTGGTTCATGACATAGGCGATGGCGAAGAACACCGAGGCGGACATGATGGGCCGCATGGCGCGCTTGGCCGAGGTCTTGAGGCCCCGGCGCACCTGCTCGCCCGTGGCGCGCATGATGGGCAGGGCCAGGAAGGTGCACACCACCACCCAGAAGTAAGCCTGCCACAGCACGCGCAGCTTTTCCGGGCTGCCGGGAATGATCTCCAGCGGCATGGCGTAGTCCACGAAGGTGAGCTTGAAGAACGGCAAAAACGGTGCGTTCAGAATGAGCGAGAACACGGTGAGGATGACCCAGGGCGAAACGGCGCGCGGCAGCGAGATGCGCGCCTCGGCCGCGATGTCCTTTTCGTTCAGCAGGCTGCGGTCCTGAAGCTCCTTGCCGGTCAGCTTCACGTAAACGACCAGGGCCAGAATGACGCCCAGGCCGGCGGCGATGCCGGTTATGGTCACCAGGCCCACGTTGGCCATGAGGATGGCGATGCCGCCCGCGGTGCCGCCCGCGATGAGCGCGGGGATGAAGCCCTTCTTGACCATCTGCGTGCCGCCGGTGAGCTGCAGCATGCCTAGGGCGATGCAGGTGCTGATGACCGGCATGTAGTAGGCGAAGTACATGCCCACCTCCTGCACGGGCTTGCCCACGAACTGGGCGAAGACCACGGCGGGGATGCCCAAAAGCGCATAGGTGCACAGGGCGTCGTAGCCGATGGCGGGCAGAAGGATGGCCGCGAAGGTGGAATAGCCCAGCGCGAGCATGATCGGGGGCAGGATGGACACGGTGACCGCGCCCAGGCTGGTGAGCAGAATGCCGAAGCCCACGTTGATGATCATGATCTGCACGGCGTGCTGGCCGGGCGCGATGGTCTTCATGAGCGCCACCACGCGGGCCACGGCTCCGGTCTCCTGCATGAGGGTGATCTGCATGATGCTGGCGGCCATGACCAGGGCGATGGGCAGCGAGGCCACAAGGCCGGCCACGGAGGCGGTGAGCACCACCGAAACGGGCGTGCCGAAATACAGCCAGGCCACCAGGGCCGCCACCAGCCAGCCTATGTACCCGGCCGTGTCCGCGGCGACGCGGTAGACCAGCAGCAGAAAGAAGATGGCGATGACCGGGAAAAACGCGAGCAGTACCGAAACCATTTCCATTGGGTTTTCTCTCCCTCCCTCAAAATGATGAATCAGAGCCTGAAACGCCTTGCCGGGGCCTGCACGCCCCATTCGCCGCAACACTCCGCCGGGCGCGCACCCTTCCCGCCAAAGCGCAAGTGAGTGCCCGCATCCGGGGTTTTACTTACGCACAGGCGCGTGCAATGGTCAATGGCGCGCCAGGGCAAAAGCAGCCTGCGGCTGCGGAAAATTGGCTCGGAATGCGGTGCGGAAGCGGCCCCGGGCCGCACAACGGGCGTCCGGCTACAGCTGTCCAGTGTGGCATATGCGTTTGCCCGGCGCAATGCAACCCCTATGCGCCATTCACGCAGCCTATGGATTGCAATCAAGGCGCGGCTATGCCACCATCGCCAAATGATATTGAGACGCATGACGGTTACGCTTTTCTGCGCGGCCCTGGCCCTGCTCTGCGGCTGCTCCGACGCGGTGGAGACGGCCAAGCAGGCGCGCATCGCCCCGGACGAGAGCGTCACTGTGGCCCAGGCCCTGGAGCGCTATCCGTACTTCAAGTCCATCACGTGGTCGAGCCATGAGGAAAAGGACGGCAAGGTCATTGTGGAGGCGCTGTGCGACATCGACGTCGCCGCCAACTGCCGCGGCGTGAGCGAGGCCGGGCTCAAGCTGGCCCAGCGCGACGTGGTGCGCGACTACCTGCTGGCGCGTTTCGTGGTGGAGGGGCTGCCGCGCAAGGTGCACGCCCAGGAGGCGCGGCACGTCACCCAGTGCGCCAGCGGCACCCGGCTCGGCTTCTCTGATCCCAAGTACCTGCGCGCCATATACAACCGCGAGCAGGTGCGCTTCTTTTGCCTCGACGGCGTGAACTGCCCGGGCCAGACCGCCAACGGCCAGGCCGCGCCCGCGCAGCCCGCGGACACGCAGACAACCGCCCCGAAAGCCCCCTAGCCCCGCGCCGGCGGCCGCCAATCCGGCTCGCCCCGCCCCAGCGCCAGATCGCGCCCCAAGGCCTCGGCCCGCTCGATGAGTCCGGCCCGCGCCTCGGCCGCGCCAGGATCAAGAATCCTGCACTCGCGCAGCAGGCGGCTGTGCGTAAAGCCGAGCCAATTGAAGAAATAGGCATAGCGCGGGAAGATATCCGTGAACAGGTCCTCGCGCGGGTGTCCCTGGGCGATGACGAAGGCCAGGGTCTTGCCCGGGGCAAGGCGCGTGCGGTGCGCCTTGTTCAGGGCATAATCCGGGGTCAAAAAGCTGTAGGTGCGGTCGATGAAGGCCTTGAGCTGGGACGTGACCTCGCCGAAGTACACCGGCGTGGCCAGCACAAGGGCGTCGCACGCGGCCACGGCGGCCAGCACCGGGGTCAGGCCGTCCTGCAGCACGCAGGCCTCCGCCTTCTTCTTGCAGGCCAGGCAGCCCTGGCAGCCCCGATAGTCCAGGGCGTTAAGGGCAAAGGTCGTCACCTCGGCCCCGGCCTCTGCCGCCGCACTGCACACGGCTGCGGCCATGGCCGCGCTGTTGCCCTTGGGCCGGGGGCTTCCCAGCAGGCAGACGATGCGCTTCATGAGCCCCCCTTGCGGTCCGCGAGCTTGGCCTCCACCGAGGCGGTCTTGCCGGCGAGCCCGTCCGCGCGGCCGCGGCGCCAGTCGGCGTGCATGGTCAGGTACACGCGGTCGCTCTCCGCGGCCAGGGCCTTGAAGCAGGCGTCCACCACGGGCAGCACCTGCTCCCATTCGCCTTCCATGCAGGTGCCCATGGGCGTTAGCTGGTGCGCCAGGCCGCTTGCGCGGATTATGCCCACCGCGCGCGCCACAAAGGCGCTCACGCTCTGCCCCTTATCCATTGGAAAGAGTGACAATTCAACGATGACGCTCACGGCGGACCTTCCTTTTCGCGTTGCCGGGGGGCGAAAGTGCCGCTCCCGCGCCACGCGCACAAGAGATTATGGTCCACAGACTGCGCAGCCGTCAACGCGGGTTTCGCGCGTTATTTTAAAACAACGACGGCATATTACGTGTACAGCAATACAGAACGCCCCTTTTCCCTTTCCAGTTTTTTTCAATCATCCCCTTGCCATTGTGCGCCTGTCGGTGTAGTGGATGCACAGCTAACCCGCTGATTTGGTTGTATATTTTTTTATAAATCGTATGACATACGTGCCACGTAATCAGCTTTCGTGGCACGTGCCCAAGACAGCGAGTTTTACAGGCGTACCCGTCACGTTTTACCTAATCTGGAGGTGTTGTATGAAGGTTTCCGTAGGACATGGCTTGAGCGGCGCCGAAAAACGCCTTGAAGAGCGTGGGATTTCCCGGCGCGACTTCATGAAATTCTGCGGCACCATCGCTGCAGCCATGGGCATGGGTCCGGCGTTTGCGCCCAAAATCGCCGCCGCTCTCACCGCCGACAACCGTCCCTCCGTCATTTGGCTGCACAACGCCGAATGCACGGGCTGCTCCGAGTCCATCCTGCGCACTGCCGCTCCGTACATCGACGCCCTGATCCTCGATGTCATCTCCCTGGAATACCAGGAGACCATCATGGCCGCCGCCGGCGAAATGGCCGAGAAGGCCCTGCACGACGCCATGAAGAAGCCCTACCTCTGCGTGGTTGAGGGCGGCATTCCCCTGAAGGACGGCGGCGTCTACGGCATGGTCGGCGGTCACACCATGCTCGACATCTGCAAGAAGGTCATCCCCGGCGCCCTGGCGACCATCGCCTACGGCACCTGCGCCACCTACGGCGGCGTGCAGGCCGCCAAACCGAACCCCACCGGCACCAAGGGTGTGGACGAAGTTTTCCCCAAGGCCACCGTCATCAACGTGCCCGGCTGCCCGCCCAACCCGGCCAACCTGGTCGGCACCGTCATCGCCGCCATCGACACCGTGGTGAACAAGAAGCCCCTGCCCAAGCTGGACGACCTGAAGCGCCCCGTGGTGTTCTTCGGCGAGACCGTGCATGACAAGTGCGAGCGTCTGCCCCACTTCGAGAAGGACGAGTTCGCTCCCTCCTTCAATTCGCCCGAGGCCAAGAAAGGCTACTGCCTGTTCAAGCTCGGCTGCAAGGGCCCTTACACCTACAACAACTGCCCGACCAAGAAGTTCAATCCCCTGGACAAGGGCGTCGGCGTCAACTGGCCCGTTCAGGCCGGCCACCCCTGCATCGGCTGCAGCGAGCCCAAGTTCTGGGATACCATGAGCCCCTTCTACGAAGAGCAGAAGTAGGCGAACCGGACAGACCCCGGTTGATTAAGGCACTTACAAGCGACTTTAACTCCCTATAGGAGGACAGAATATGTCTGGTTCCAAACCTCAGGCCATCCCGGTCACGCCGAAGAGCAACTTCTCTGGCCCGGTCATTGTCGACCCGGTCACCCGCATCGAAGGTCACCTGCGCATCGACGCCACCGTCGAGAACGGCAAGATCGTCGATGTGCGCAGCAGCTCGCAGCTGTTCCGCGGCCTCGAAATCATCCTGAAGGGCCGCGACCCCCGCGACGCCCAGCACTTCACCCAGCGCTCCTGCGGCGTTTGCACCTACGTGCACGCCCTGGCCAGCACCCGCGCGGTCGACAACGCCGTGGGCGTGAAGATTCCGAAAAACGCCACCATCATGCGCAACCTGGTCATGGCTTCCCAGTTCCTGCATGACCACCTGGTGCACTTCTATCACCTGCACGCCCTTGACTGGGTCAACGTGGCCAACGCGCTCAAGGCCGACCCGGCCAAGACCGCCGCGCTGTCCAACAGCCTCTCCCCCAACCGCAAAGAGACCGCTGCCGACTTCAAAGCCGTGCAGGACAAGGTCGGCGCCCTGGTCGCCTCCGGCAAGCTCGGCATCTTCACCAACGCCTACTTCCTGGGCGAAAAGAAGAACGAGGCCTACTACCTGCCCGCCGAGGCCGACCTCATGGCCACCGCCCACTACCTGAAGGCCCTGCACGTTCAGGTCAAGGCCGCGCGCGCCATGGCCATCTTCGGCGCCAAGAACCCGCACACCCAGTTCACGGTTGTGGGCGGCACCACCAACTACGACGCCCTCAAGCCCGAGCGCATCGCCGAGTACAAGGCCCTGACCGACGAAGTCACCGCCTTCATCAAAGACTTCTACATCCCCGACCTGTTGGCCGTCGCCGGCTTCTACAAGGACTGGAGCAAGATTGGCGGCACCACCAACTTCTTCAGCTGCGGCGAGTTCCCGACCGACGAGTACAACCTGGATTCGCGCTTCCTGCCCCAGGGTGTCATCATGAACCGTGACCTGGGAAAGATCGGCAACTTCGATCCCAAGGCCATCAAAGAGCACGTGGCCCACAGCTGGTACGTGGGCGACAAGGCCCTGCACCCCTACGAGGGCGTGACCGAGCCCAAGTACACCAACCTGCAGGACAAGGACCGCTACTCCTGGATGAAGGCTCCCCGCTACAATGGCGAAGCCATGGAGACCGGTCCCTTGGCCACGGTGCTGGTTGCCTTCGCCAGGGGCCACAAGCCCACGGTTGACGCCGTCAACTTCGTGCTCAAGTCCCTGAACGTGGGCCCCGACGCCCTGTTCTCCACCCTGGGCCGCACCGCCGCCCGCGGCATCGAGTGCCTGGTCATCGCCAACCAGATCCCGGCCATGCTCGACGCCCTGGTCAGCAACGTGAAGAGCGGCGACAACGAGCTGTACACTCCGTGGAAGATGCCCCAGGAAGCTGAAGGCGTCGGCTTCGTGCAGGCTCCCCGCGGCATGCTGTCCCACTGGATCAAGATCAAGAAGGGCAAGATCGACAACTTCCAGCTCGTGGTGCCCTCCACCTGGAGCCTTGGCCCCCGCTGCGCCGCCGGCAAGCTCGGCCCCGTGGAAGAGGCCCTGATGGGCACCCCGATCTTCGACCCGACCCGTCCGGTCGAGATCCTGCGCACGGTCCACAGCTTCGACCCCTGCATCGCCTGCGGCGTGCACGTCCTCGACGCCAAGACCGGCCAGACCGCCAGCTTCAAGGTGTTGTAAACCGTCTACGCTTCCTGTAATGGACGGGAATCCGGGCAACCGGGTTCCCGTCCTTTTTCTAGCAAACGAGGGTTCATGACCGACACGCAAAAACGCATCCTGGTCCTTGGCGTGGGCAACATCCTCTTCACCGACGAGGGCATAGGCGTGCGCGCGGTTGAGGAGCTGGAACGCCTTTACGACATGAGCGACAACGTGACCCTGATGGATGGCGGCACCCTGGGCACCCGGCTCATGGACCCCATCATGAACTGCGATCTGCTCATCGTCATCGACGCCGTGCTGGGCGATGGCGAGCCCGGCAGCATCTACCGCCTGACGGGCGAAGACCTGCGCAAGAGCCTGGCCTTCAAAGATTCCATGCACCAGACCGACCTTGTGGACACGCTCATCATGTGCGAGATTGTGGGCAACAGGCCGGAGGCCGTCATCATCGGCATGGAGCCCTTCGACTACCACACCATGGCCTTGGAGCTTTCGCCCGCGACCAAAAGCCGGCAGGAGCCCCTCATGGATTTCGTGCTGGATGAAATCGCCAAGGCCGGCGGGTCGTTCACCAAGAGGGCCGTGCCCGGCCCCACCACACAGGAGAGAGAGCCATGTGCCTAGCCGTTCCCGCTGAAGTCATCTCCATCGAGGATCAGGTCGCCACCTGCCGCGTGGGCGAGGGCGAAACCACCGTCACCGCTTCGCTCATGGTGCTGGACGAAGACATCAAACCTGGTGACTTCCTCATCATCCACGCGGGCTTCGCCATCCGCAAGCTCGACCCCGTGGAGGCCCAGGAGACGCTCAAGATCCTGCGCGACGTCATGGCCGCGGCCGAGGAAGCGGGCATCAAGCAGGACTGCGTCGTGATTTAGCCGGTTTTGCCGCGCACGCAAAAAAAGGCCATGCCGACGTTTGTCGGCATGGCCTTTTGCATTGCCGGAGCCCACGGCCCGGGATTCTTCAGGAAACCGCCCCGCCTCGCGGGGTGCGGGGGCGCGTCGTCTCGGCGCGGGCAGCGTCTTTGGCCTGCCAGTACGCCCCCCGAAAGCTGAGCCGCAGCAGGGCCAAAAGCCCCAGCAGGAAGGCCAGACCCAGGTGGGCCCAGTCCACAAGCATGGTTGGCGCGGGCGAAAACGACACCGAGGGCAGATTCTTGAGCACGCGCACCGCGCCCGTCAGAAGCAGCAGGCCGAGGATGCCCGCGCGCGCCCAGCCAAGGGCGGACAGGGAATAGTCGCGCCGCCACTCCAGCACCCAGCGCGTGGTCACATAGCCCGTGAGCATGAGCAGGCCCACGGCGCCAAGGTAATGCAGCTTGTGCGTCAGCCAGAAGTCGCCCAGCCAGGCCAGGCCGGGCACGGCCACGATGCGGTAGCGGCTGGCGATGGGCATCTGCATGGTGCCGCTGACGGCCAGCACGCAGACGAACAGGACATAGGCCAGCGCCACGCGGCGCGAAATGGGCGCGCGCATCAGGACCGCCCCTTGCCGCTGTCCGGCTCGTCCGGGCCGCCGGCGTCGGCCTTGCGCGGGGGTTCCGGGGCTTTGCCGCCCCCCAGGCGCGAGCCAAGGCGCAAGGCCCCGGCAATGACGCCCACCACCGGAGCGAAAAGCGCAGCGTAGGCCAGCTTGTCCTCGTCGGCCATCATGTCGCGCACGGTGGACAGGTGCGGCTTGCCCGCGCCCGTGGTCACCGCCGCGTCCAAAATATCGAAGGGCACGGGAGAAACATACAGGGAGTTGGTGCCGCCGTTCTCCGTCTCGCCGTAGACAAAGCCGCCGATGTTGCGGGCCAGGGCGTGGGCCTTGGCCACCATGTCGGAGCGCGGGCCTATGTCCTGCACCTCATACGGGCAGGCCTCGATGCAGGCGGGCTTGCCGCCCACGCTCACGCGGTCGGCGCAGCGGTCGCACTTGAACATGACGCCGTTGCCCATGTAGCGCGGCATGATTTTGAGGTAGAGGCCCACGCCGGTTTGGCGCATGGGAATCTGCCAGGGGCACACGGTTTTGCACTTGGCCCCGCCCAGGCAGATGTCCGGGTCGATGCGCACGATGCCGTTGTCCTCGCGCGCGGCCGCGCCCCAGGGGCACAGGTTGGCGCAGGGCGGATTCTGGCAGTGCATGCAGCGCCGGGGAATGTGCACCTCGAAGCTCTGGCCCTGAAACTGCCCCCGCGCGGTCTGGATATACAGCCAGTTGTAGGGGGAAAGCCGGTCCGTCACGGCGCGCCGTGTGGACCAGTCCTCGGCCTTGACCGTGGCCGGGCTCATTTCGGGAAAGGGCTTTTGCGGCTCGGGGAACTTGTGGGCGTTGGCCTCGCGGCAGGCGGCGACGCATGCGCCGCAACCCACGCACTTGGAAAGGTCGTGCAGGGTGGCGAGCTCTTCGCCCTCCTTGCCCTTGGCGGCCTGCGCCGCGCCAGGCAGCAGCAGGCTCAAGCTGGTCGCTCCCAACCCGGTGAGAAAACGCCTGCGTGAAATGTCCACATGACGGGACGGGTCTTTGCTCACCAGAAATGCTCCAGTTCACGTTCATTCTTTGCGATGCGCGGCAGTATAATCCTTTTGCTTCGGGAAGCAACCGATGCGCGGGGGTGGTTTCCCGCTGCCGGGCGCAGGGTATGCGGTTCGGGGGCTGGCACCTGCTCGCTGGACAACCGGAGCGAATCCGGTTAGGCAGCACGTTGGATTGCGGGCTCCTTGCCCGCGCACAGCAGAAGATTATTCGGCAACCCGGCTACACGCACACCGGCTACAAGTGGACAGACCATGACCAAGACCGCGCAACTCATCATCGACGGCAAGACCATCGAGCTGCCCATCGTCGAAGGCACCCAGGGCGACCGCGCCCTCGACATCACCCGCCTGCGCTCGCAAACGGGTTGCATCACCTACGACCCGGGCTACATGAACACCGGCCCCTGCAAAAGCTCCATCACCTTTGTTGATGGCGAAAACGGCGTGCTGCGCTACCGGGGCTACCCCATCGACCAGATCGCCGAGCGCGGCTCCTTCACGGAGACGGCCTGGCTGCTCATTTTCGGCGAGCTGCCCACGCGCGACCAGCTTTCCCGCTTTTCCGCCGGCCTGTGCGCGGAGGAACTGCTGCACGAGGACGTGAAGCATCATTTCGAAGGCTTTCCGCCCAACGGACACCCCATGGCCATGCTCTCGGCCATCGTCAACTCCCTGGGCTGCTATCACCGCGACCTGCTCGACATCGAGAGCAAGGGCGAGTTCTACCTCGCCGCCTCGAAGATCATCAGCAAGGTGCGCACCATCGCCGCCTTCAGCTATCGCAAGAGCATGGGCCTGCCGTTCATGTACCCCAACCCGGCCCTCAGCTATTGCCGCAACTTCCTGCACATGATGTTCTCCATCCCGCACCAGCACTACGATCCCTCCCCGGAGGCAGTGCGGGCCCTTTCGCTTTTCCTCACCCTGCATGCGGACCACGAGCAGAACTGCTCCACCTCCACCGTGCGCATGGTGGGCTCCAGCCAGGCCAACCTCTTCGCCTCGGTCTCGGCCGGCATTTGCGCCCTGTGGGGCCGGCTGCACGGCGGCGCCAACGCGGGCGTGGTCTCCATGCTGGAGCAGATCCGCGACGGCCAGCGCACCCCGCGCGAAGTGCTGGAACTGGCCAAGCAAAAGAAGTTCCGGCTCATGGGCTTCGGCCACCGCATCTACAAGAGCTACGACCCCCGCGCCGTCATATTGAAGAAGGCCGCCCACGAGCTGCTCTTCAAACTCGGCCAGCCCGACGAGCTCATGGACATCGGCATGGAGCTGGAGGCCGCCGCCCTGGCCGATCCGTACTTCATCGAGCGCAAGCTGTACCCCAACGTGGACTTTTACTCCGGCATCATCCTGCGCGCGCTCAACATTCCCGTGCAGATGTTCCCGGTGATGTTCGCCATCGGCCGCATGCCCGGCTGGATAGCCCACTGGTACGAGGAGCACCTGGAGCACAAGAGCAAGATCCACCGCCCCCGGCAGATTTACACCGGGCAGGTGCTGCGCGACTATGTGCCCATTGACGAGCGCAGCCCGCGCTAGGAAAAATTTGCGGGGCACTGGCAAAAAACACTTGCCATTATTCCGCGATGCAGCTAAATGCTTCCTTCGCAACAACGGTGCAGCGCAAGCCGCCCGCGAAATGCCGAAGTGGTGGAATTGGTAGACACGCTAGGTTCAGGGTCTAGTGGTCGCAAGGCCATGGGAGTTCGAGTCTCCCCTTCGGCACCAAAAAAGACAGGCGCTTCAGCGAACAGCTGAAGCGCCTTTTTCTTGCGCCTGTGAAACGTCGGCAGGGCGGATGCCGCGCCGCAATGACGGCGGCGGCTCAAACGCGCAGCACGCTACCGGACGATCAAGACGGAACAGCGCGCATGGGCGGCGACCTTCGTGGCCACGCTGCCCAGCAGAAACCGCTCGACGCCCTTCTTGCCCCGGCTTCCCAGGACAATGAGGTCCGCGCCCAGCTTTTCGGCCGTTTCGAGGATGCTTTCCGCCGCGGATGCGCTGCTCTCGATGACCGTCTTGAGGGCGACCCCCTTGCCGCTCGCGTATTCCTTGGCCCTTTCCGCCGTCATGGCGGCGTGCTTCAAGAGCGCTTCCTCCACGGACGCATCCGGAAATACCTCCACCATCCCGACCATCAGTTCGGCGATGCTCACCGCCGTCAAGTCGGCGCCTTCCTTTTTTGCCAGTCCCACCGCGTACTCAAGGGCCTTGGTCGAATACTGGGAATCTTCCACCGCCACGAGGATCTTCATGCCGCCTCCTTTGAGTTGTTGGAGCTGTCCTTCGCAAAGGGCAAAGGTGTTCAGCGCACCCGTTGTGAATAATCCAGGCACTCGTTGCGATACAGGCACTGTCCCTGGTCGCAGTACCCCTGCCTCGCCGTGGCGAAGCAATCGAAGCTGCCTTCCTGGCGCTGCGCCAGGCGCACCGTCTCAACACGCGCCAGCACGGTTTCCGTCAAGCCCATGGGCGTCGCCCTGGCCTGTTTCGGCGTCCCGCCTCCCGAAGCCTTCTGGCGCTTTGCGGTGCTTTTGGCCGTACCGGAGCCTGCGGACCGCTCGTTGTCTCTGGATGTCCCTCGCATTGTCGTCTCCCCCCTTGTGTAGACTCGTTGTCGGCTAGCCTTCGACCTTGATCTTCTGCGCCGGGGCGGACGGCTCCGCCTTGGGCAGGGCAACATGGAGCACGCCCTTCTCAAAGCGCGCCTTGATGCCCTTGACGTTCACCTTGGCGGGCAGGGGCACGGCGCGCGTGAACTTGCCGTAGCTGCGTTCGATGCGGTGGTAGTTGTCCTTCTTCTCTTCGCCCTCAAACTTCTTTTCGCCCGTGATGACCAGGGCGTCATTCTGCAAGCTCACGTCGACATCCTTGGCCTCGAGGCCGGGCAGCTCGGCGTCCACGGCGATTTCCTTGTCCGTCTCCAACACATTGACCACGGGGTAGGCCTCTGCGCCGAAGAAACTCTTGGAGAATCCCTCGGGCACCAGGCCCACGCCAAAGGGGTTGCGCCAAAATTCCTCCATGAGGTTCGCAATGCTCACCGGACGCATCGTCTCTTCTGAACTCTTGCGCAGTGTGGGAAGCCAGTGCTTCAACATGACTATTCCTCCTGTCGATTGTGTTCAGACCGGGGTCTTATGTTTTGTCTTGCCCTTGCGACAAAACCTCTTTGGCAGGACAATCAGATGCACGAGAGGGATGCTATGTGAAAATATTCACTCTACAAAAAAATGCAATAACAAATTGATTTACTCCAGCCAGGCTCAACATTGACGAAAAATAATACAATGGAATCGGACAAGTGCGCTGCATAAAAATTAACGCAATCATATCAGCGCAAAGAGGAGAGATCAGAATTATTGCCGTATTTTCAGCAGCATAAGTTGATCCAAGCCACGTGGGCCGCAATTGCGGTTTTCTTTGCCGCCCGCCAGCGCTGCTTGTGCTTTGCTTCCGGCATGTTGGAAACATCACGCTACATGCTTCCGGCAGGGGGAGGCCCCAGCCGCTTTACAAGCCGGTTGGGCCCCGGTAATGGTGCTCGACACGACACCGTCGCCCCATCAACCGCAAGCCACCACCACCAACTATGTGCGCACTCTGGAACCTCGCCAAACAAGGCCAAGACGCTGCCAAGCGCAATCGCCAGCTCGTTTCCGGCATCCTCACGGACGCCCTGGACCAGCGGGCCAAAGTCAGGCTCGCCTTTGCGGACACCACGACCAGCCTCAAGGACATTTCCGCCTCTTTCGTCAGCTTCAACAATTCGCGCATCCTCTTGGAGGTCTCGACGCTGAAGAAGGCCTCGCAGGCTTTCGTCGGGGTCTCCGTCTCCTGCTATTTCATGGTGCGCGACAAGACGGACAGCTCGATTTCGAACTTCTACACCTTCGTCAGCCACATCCAGTCCGTGCAGACGCAGCCCAACGGCGTGGTGGCCTTCGCCCTGCCCGCGCCCGCGGAGCTGGCCCCGGCCCAGCAGCGGCGCAGCGTCCGCGTGGGCGTCGACCAGGAGCGCATGCCGCTCTTTTTCGCCTGGCACGAACTGCCCGCCGGCGCCCTGATCTCCGAGACGCCTCCGCTTTTGTGCAGCAAGGCCGGAACCCAGCAGCCCTTCAAGGTCGAAAACATCTCGTCGTGCGGCCTGCGCCTGGTCGTGCAGAACGAGATCATCAACGACGTGCTGCCCAAAAAAGAGCCCGGCTTCACGTTCTCCTTCTATTTCAAAGCCATCGCCGAGCCGGAAACACCGGCCAGGCCGTTCATGGTCAACGCCGTGCTGCGAAACATTTTCAGCGATCCGCAAAAGGGCGAGACCTCCCTCGGCTTCGAGTACACGGACCAGGGCAGGCTGGACAAAAACAAGCGCCTGGTCTGGTCGCCCCTCAAGGCGAACGAACTGGGCGACCTGAGCCCGTTCATCTTCAAGTGGAACCTGCTGGATTTCTACCGCGACAAGCGCGTGGACGAAGGGTAGCGGGAAACCGCCCCGGGAGGACGCATGTTGATACGGGACGCCCACGAGGGTGACATCGAAGGCATTCTGGCCATTTACAACGACGCTGTGGCCAACACCACGGCCATCTGGAACGAGGTGACGGTCGATGCGGCCAACCGCGCCCAGTGGCTGGCCGAGCGGCAGCGGCAGGGCTACCCGGTCCTCGTCGCCATCGCCGCAGAAAACGGCGCAGGCAGCGAGGCCGCCGGACAGGTCCTCGGCTATGCGTCCTTTGGGGACTGGCGGGCCTTTGACGGCTACCGGCACACTGTGGAGCATTCCGTCTACGTGCGTCAGGGGCACCGCGGCGCCGGCATCGGCAAGGCCCTCATGCGGCGCCTCATCGAGCGCGCGCGCGGCCTGGGCAAGCATGTGATGGTGGCGGGCGTCGAAGCGGGCAACGAGGCCTCGCTCCGGCTGCACCAAGATCTGGGCTTCGAGCAGACCGGCACCTTGAAGGAGGTCGGCCAGAAGTTCGGCCAGTGGCTCGACCTCACCTTCCTCACCCTGCGCCTGGACGCGCGCTGAGAACAGCCCGCGACGCTTCTGTCGCCCCTTTCCTTCCTGTCGCCAAGCTCCACCCCTGTCGCCCTTGCCGGCAGCAACCCGCCTGCCACGCCGAAGCCCAACACCGGCACCCGTGATGAGGGAGCCGCCTTGGGCCCGGGCAACAGCAACGGAATCGGCCGCACCCGGCACATAATGCGGGGCAAATAACACTTCGGCACCAGTGCTGCGCCAAAGCGGCGTCCAGCCATCTGGTTGTGGCAAGCGCTGACCGAAGCAGGCCGCCTGCCCTGCTCCCGCATCCTTCCCGCTTTATGGCCGTCCGTCAGGCCCAGCAGGCAACATCGGGACAAACGTCTGCCGAACCCGGTCTTCTCCCCGGCTCAATGCCCATCGGCAGCCGCCACAGCCCCGGCCTTCAGCCGGGCGCACGCCGCCAGATCGCTTCAGCAGCCGGTTTGCGGACGCCCGCGCCACGCCGTGAGCGCAAGCAGCCCCAGAGCCAGCACAGCGGTGAGGCCAAGCGCCCGCCGGGCCCACTCGCGCGCGGGCAGGTAGAACGAAAGCTCCACCCGATGCGCCCCCGGTTGCAGGGCCACGGCCTTGAACGCCCCGTGCGAGCGCTCCACCGGCGCGGACTGGCCGTCCACCAGCGCCCGCCAGCCGGGATGGTACGCATCGGCGTAATAGAGCGCGCCGCCTTCGGGTCCCGCGTCCACATCCACCACCAGATGGTTGGCGGAAAAGCGCCGCACGCCGGGCGATGCGTCGCGCCGTTCGCCCTGCGGCGTCTCCAGCACCAGCCGGTTGCCATCGCCCCCCAGGGCCTCGCGGAACCAGGGTTGGGCAAGGGCCGGCAGCCAGTAGACGAAGCCCAGGGCCTTGTTCAGGTCGCGCTCCTCGTTGATGCGCGCCAAAGCGCCGGGTGCGGCGCGCTCCAGCAGCTCCAGCACGGCCGGCATGGCGTAGTCGATGCGCACGCCGGGCGCACAAAAATCGCCGCCGGTGAAGTGCAGCATGCTGTAGTTGTTCACCGCCTGGCGGATGCACAACTCAACCAGGGCCTGGGCTTGCGGATGCGCGCCAAGATAAGCGGGGCGGCCAGCCAGAAAGGGCTGCGGCTGCGGGAGCGTGGCGTCCAAAGTGCCGCCCACCGCATGGCGCTGCTCCCAGGTGCAGATGGTGTCGGTGCTGTGCAGCAGGCGGTCGTGGGCGAAGCCAAGCTCCAGAATGCCCAAAAGCGCCAGGCCCAAGCCCAGGCCGACGCCCAGACCGCGCGGCCAGCGGCGCTCCAGCAGGCCGCACGCCAGGCACACCACAACAAGCAGTCCAAAGCCCAGCTCGGGCACCATGCCGCTCCAGACCAGCCACACGTCCTTGGCCATAAGGATGCCGAGCGCGCCCAGCATGAGCCAGAGGAAGACCTCTGCGCGTCGCTGGCGCGGCATTTCCAGTGCGTGGTCCAGGCCATATCCGGCCAGAAAGAACAGCAGCAGACGCACCATGGGCAGCAGGTAGGAGAGGTGCCGGAAACGGTTCATGCCCGGAAACCAATACGCGCCGTAAGCCACCAGTCCGGTGGGCCCCAGGCTGAGCAGAAACAGCAGCAGCGTGGCGCAGACCAGGGCCAGGAACACCCCGGCGCGCACCCGGCGCAGGGCATACAGCACAAGCCCCGTGGCCCCGAGGCCCAGGTAGAAGAAATACTCCGCGTGCATGGTGCTGCGGCCCAGCACGAACTCCGGCAGCTTGCCCAGGGCCGAGCCGCCATAGTTCAGGAATGTCGTGATGTCTGACGCGCCGGTCACGGGGTCCCGGCCGGGCGCGGTGAAGGCGGCTCCGTCCAGGGCCTTGAGGAAGAGAAAGAGAAAGAGCCCGCCAAGCAGCGCCAAAAGACCGAGTTCCACCAGGGCCGCCAGCCCGGGCCGCGCCAGCCGCGCAAAGCCGCCCTTGCGGTCGAACACGCGCAGCGCCAGGAAGAATACGCAGGCGAAAAGCGCATACACCGGGCCGGTGTAAATGTTGTTGCCCATGACGGACACGCCGAGCGCGAGCCCCAGGCGCAGCAGATCGCGCAGGTCGCCGTCCTTGTGGAAGCGCAGGGTGAACAACACCATGAAGGGAATGTACAGCAACGCCCGATGCGGCCAGAACACCTGCACGTTCCAGTACAGGGAGGCGGCTATCCAGCAGGCCACGGCGCAGGCAACGAATTCGCTTTTGTACAAATACAACCCGAGCAGATACGCGCCGGAGACATACACCATGGATTCCGCAAAGATCGAGACGCAGAACAGGAGCCACACGTTCTGCACGTGCAGCGCCGCCCCGCACAGCACCGCCAGCAGTTGGAACGGCCCGAAGAAGGTCATCATGTACCCTTCCGAAGGGCTGCCATAGGCGGCATAGGGGAACCACTGCGGAAACTCCCCGGCGGTCAGCATGTTCCAGTAGGCGTAGTTGAAGGTCGCGTAATTCTGAAACGAATCACCGCGCACAAAGATGCCCAGCTGATAATATGCGGCGAACAGTCCGGCGAGCAGCAGAAACGGCGCGCAGCGCAACAACGCTGCATTGCGGAGGCAGCCGTCCTGCAAAAGCGGCTCTGCGGGCATATTCTGGGGATGTGCATCGGGCGGATGTGCGAACAAGGGCAGTGCTCCCTCGCCCTTGCGGGCGGCGTGGCTGGCGTTGCAGGAATGGAGAAGGCGCGGGACGGCTCGGCGCAAAGCATCCTCAGGCGCGGTGTGCCGCATAGGCAAGGGCCTGTCAACGCCGTGCGCCGCAGCCGTTGTGCTCCGCGTTCGGGACTGGTAGCGTCGGGCGCACCATCCACCTCAGCCCTTGCCAGGGGAGCCCCCATGCCAAACCGCCTCGTCTTCACGCTGACGCTCACGCTGCTGTTGCTTCTGCCCGCCGCCCGCGCCCAGGCCGAGGAGATGACCCTGGAGAAGCAAGCGGACATCCGCCAGATGATCGAGCTTTCCGGTGCGCAGACCATGGGCAGGCAGCTGGCCGCCGCCATGACGCAGCAGTACACGGCCGTGCTGCGCCGGACCAGGCCCGACATTCCGCCGCGCGTGCTGGCCGTTGTGGAGCGGGTGACCACGGAGATCATTGCAGAGAAGGTGGACGCGCCCGGCGGGCTCATCGACCGCATCGTGCCGCTGTACGCCAACACCTTCAGCCATCAGGAGATCCGCGAGATTTTGGCCTTCTACCGCTCGCCCGCGGGCAGAAAGATCACGACCGCCATGCCCGGCCTCATGCGCAGCGGACAGAAGATCGGCATGGACCTGGCCAAGGAGATGGGCCCGGAACTCAAGCGGCGTCTGGTGGAGGCGCTCTCCAAGGAAGCGGTGGTGCTGGACAGGCTGCCGGACTAGGGGCTGAGCTTGCCGCTCAGGCACTCGCCCATGCCGCGGTTGGTTTTTTGTTTTGCGGATAATCCATCGAATTATACCATGCAAGTTATTCTTTACATGATATTCATCTTCGAGTACCGTTCCTCCTGTCTGCTCAATCAAAACACAGGAGGCTCCATCATGAAGGTCAAAAATCTCAATGGAACAAGCACAAACAAGTGCAAATGCGACAGTTGGTTGGATCACTGGGAAAATGGGGCAGGGAAAAAGGCAACGCTGTGTGCAGCTCTTGACTGTTCTAAATTTGCTGAGCTAGGTGGGCATGTTATAAAATCAGGAAGTTCTGATAGGGACACATACATAATCCCCCTCTGCCCAGCCTGTAATTCACGCATCGACACTTTCGACAGCGGGGAACCACTTGTCTCCGCGAACGTTTCCAAGACTTGCGGTAACTAACCTCGCTTCCCCTCAAATCTTCCTGGCCCAGGCCAGGCCGCCCGCAACCACGATGGCTCCGGCGAGGTAGCGCCAGTCTTCGAGGATGGCGGTGGTGACGGCTCCGGCCACGAGCATGAGGGCGTAGGTCCAGGTTTCGGCGCAGGCGCGCACCAGGCGCGAGGCATGGGGGTCCAGGGTGTGCTGGGCGGGCGCCAGGGATTCCCATGCGCCGCCGTCCATGCCTGTGGGGCTGAGGCCGGCCCGACCGCCCAGGGCGTCCAGGTCCAGCGGACTGGCTGCGCTGCCGGGCACGGGCCAGGCGTCCGCCCCGCCGCCCGCCGCATTCGCTGCCGGGCCGCCAGCCGCTCCGAGAGCGCCGTTGCCATCCGGAGCGGGCGCTCCCACGGCCCAGCGCGATTGCAGCTTGCGGCCGCAGGTGGCGCAGTTCTGCGCGGCATCGGCGTTGCGCGTGCCGCAGCCGGTGCAAACGATCATGCGGCCCCGGCCACTAGCGCAGAGCCGCCTGCTGGAAATACTTGGCGCGGATGGGTCCCATCTTGGCCTGTATGGCCGCGATGCGGTCCTCCGTGGTGGGGTGGGTGGACATCCAGCCCGGCACGTTCTGGCCCTTGCTCTTGGCGTAGGCGTCCATCTTGTGCCACAACTTCAACGCCCCGGCGGGTTCGTACCCGGCCTTGGCCGCCAGAATCATGCCCACCTCGTCGGCCTCGGACTCCTGGGTGCGGCTGTGGGGCAAAAGCACCCCCACCTGCGCGCCAAAGCCGTACAGCTGGCCGAAGACCTGGCTCGCGCCCGGGCTCACGGTCGAGCCGATGGCGATGGAACCGGCCTGCCCGACTGCCTGGGCGGCCAGGGCCGTGCTCATGCGCTCGCCGCTATGGCGCAAAAGAGCGTGGGCGATCTCGTGCCCCATGACGGCGGCGAGCTCGTCGTTGGACGTGGTGAGGTTCAGGATGCCGGTGTACACAAAGACCTTGCCGCCCGGCAGGCAAAAGGCGTTCACCGTGTCCTTCTCGATGAGATGGAACTCCCACTTGTATTCCGGCTTGTTGGCGGCGGCGGCTATGCGCCAGCCAATGCGCCTGATGCGCTCGGTCTGGAACTGGTCGTGGCTTTCCTTCTCCTTCTTGAGCACGTCCTGCGCGCCCTGAAGGCCCAGGGCCACTTCCTGCCCCTCGCTCACCATCATGAACTGGCTTCTGTTGGTATAGGCCGCGTGGGCGCAGGCCATGAGCAGCGTTGCGGCAAGGGCGCACAGCACCCAGGCGAATCGGCGGAACATGAGGGAATCTCCTTGGCCGGGGTGGTCGGCTCCCGGTTACCGCACGCCTTATACCCCGCGCGCTGCGGAGACTCAAGGGGCCTGGATCAGGCGGCGCCGCCGGACATGCGCGCCAGCTCGGCCTCGATGGCCGCGGCGTCGAGCCTTGCGCACCCGGTGAAGGTGAGGCCGTCCACGACCTCTTTGCGCACCTGGAAATGACGCTCCGCCAATTTGGCCAGCTGCGGCCAGTGGGTGATGAGGATCATTTGCTGGCGGCTGGCCAGGGCGCGCAGGCGTTCGCCCACGCGGGTGAGGGTGTGGCCGCCGATGCCAGCGTCCACTTCGTCGAAAATGAGCGTGGGCCGGGCGCTCTCGGCCTGCAGGCCGGTGAGGGCGAGCAAAAAGCGCGAAAGCTCGCCGCCGGAGGCGATCTTGTCCAGGGGCCGGGGCGGCTGGCCGGGGTTGGGCACCCAGAAGAGCCTGCCGCGCAGTTCGGTCAGGCCGGAGGATTCCGCGCCGTTATCGCCAGACGCCTGGCCAGATTCCGGACCCGATATCGGGCCAGAAGCCGGGCCGGAATAGACGGTGAAGGGCTCAAAGGCGAACTCCACGCGGGCGTGCTCCGAGAAGCCCAGGCCCGCAAGCTCTTGCCCCAGGCGGGCGCACAGCCGTTCCGAGGCCTCGCGCCGGGCGGCGTTGAGCCGGGCGAGCACGGCGCCCAGCTTCTTGGCGGCCTCGGCTTCCTCGCGCTCCAAGCGCCCCGCATCCAGCGCGCAGGAGTCGAGGAACGAAAGATTCTCCTCCACCTGCCTGCCCAGGTCGACAATCTCGTCCAGGCCCTTGTTCAGCTTGCGCTTGAGCTTGGCCAGTTCGAACAGCCGGGACTCGATGGCCTCGATGTCGTCGCCGTTCTCGTCCTCCACCGAAAGGCGGCGGATGCGCGACTCCAGATTGGCCAGCAGATGGCGGAAGTCCTCTGCCGCGTCCCTGTCCGCGCTGAAGGATTCGTCAAAGGGGATGAGCGTCAGCAGCGCGCGGGAAAGCTCGCCCGTGAGCAGGGCCAGGGGGGCCTCGCCCAAGAGGGCGTTCAAGGCGGCCGCCTTGGCCTCGTCCAGGCGCTCGCGGTCCTTCAGGCCCGCCTTGCGCACCAGCAGGTCGTCCTCCTCGCCGGGCTGGGGGTTCACCTTGGCGATCTCCGCCCGCTGGAACTCCAAGAATTCGCGCTGGCGCGAAAGATCGGCCACGCGGGCGGCCAAGTCGGCGCGGGCGGCCTGCACGGCCTTCACCGCGGCCAGGGCTGCGTCGCGCTCCGGCAAGAGGCCCGGCTCGGCCAGAAAGCTGTCGAGGATGCGCCCCTGGAACGCGGGCTGCAAAAGCTTCTGCTGGCCGTGCTGGCTGGTGTGCAGCACAAGCCCGGCGCGCAGGTCGCGCAGGGTCTCAAGGGAGCCCAGGCGGTCGTTCACGTACACGCGGCTGCGCCCTGTTCCGGCGATGAGCTCGCGCCGCAGGATGAACTCCTCTGCCGGGGCGTCGCCATTCTGCATCACGAACACGGCCTCGACCACGGCCTTTTCCTTGCCGGGCCGCACCAGGTCGGCGCTCATGGGCTCGCCGGTCAAGAAATCTATGGCGCGCACGATGAAGCTCTTGCCCGCGCCGGTTTCGCCGGTGAGCGCGTTCATGCCGGGGCCGAACTCCAGCTCGGCGTCCTCAATGAGGGCCAGGTCGCGGATGCGCAACAGCTCAAGCATTGCGGGCCTTGCGGCGGTGTGCGGTGGTCTTCATGTGCATGACGATGTTGTCCAGGGGCAAGGTGTGCAGGTGCTTTCCTTTTCGAGTGATATAGCCGCTCTCGAAGAGCCAATCAACGTTTTCCTCGGCCACGCCGTACAGGGGAATGAGCTGCCAGGCCAGGTCGCGCGCGCTGTCCAGCCCGGCGCGGTAGGCGTCCTTGCGCCGCGTGTCGTAAACGTTCTCGCCGGGGTCGCAGGGCTTGTTGAACACATAATACTGCCTGCACACAAAGGGCCGCAGGGGGTAGATGGAGCAGCGCCCGCCCACAAGAAAGGCGCACTCGCCCACCTCGCCGTAGCCCAGCAGGCGCTCTTTCAGCTCGTCCTGCACTGGGCCTTCCAAAATCTCGGAGGCGTACCACCACAAGCCCAGCACCTCGAACTCCGACACCGGGATGACCTGGTCCACGCAGCAGTTGCGGCAGCCCGGACCGCAGGCGACGCCGTGCCCGCGCAGGGCGGTCTGCTCGGCCAGGTCCTTGCGCACGGCCTCGTCGGAAAGATGATAGGCGTCCAAAAGCCGCACCAGCCAGGGGTGCTTGGCTTCGAACTCCGGGTAGCGGACGCGTTCGCTGCTCTGCGCATCCATGGCTCACCTCCGCAGGCGCGGGTCGAGGATGTCGCGCAGGCTCTCGCCCAGGAGGTTGTAGCCCAGCACGGTGAGAAGAATGGCCAGGCCCGGATACACCGAGAGCCAGGAGGCGATCTCCAGCACTTCCTTGCCGTCCATGAGCATGTTGCCCCAGCTGGCGTCCGGCGGCTGCACGCCCAGGCCCAAAAACGAGAGCGACGACTCCACCAGAATGGCCCCGGCCACGCCCAGGGTTGCGGAAACCAGCACCGGGGCCAGCGCGTTGGGCAAAATGTGGCGCACGATGATGCGCACGGGTCCGGCCCCGGCCACCTTGGCCGCCAGCACGAAGTCGCGCCCGCGCAGGGAAAGCGTCTCCGCGCGCACAAGCCTGGCCACGCCCATCCACGAGGTGAGGCCGATGACGGCCATGATGTTCGTGAGGCTGGGCTCAAGAAAGGCGATGACCGCCAGAATGAGGAAAAAGGACGGGAAGCAGAGCATCACGTCCACCAGGCGCATGATGATTTCGTCGATGAGCCCGCCGAAGTAGCCGGCAATGAGCCCCAGGGCCAGGCCGATGCCCGTGGAGATGCCCACGGCCACAAAGCCCACCCACAGCGACACGCGGCCGCCGAACAGAATGCGCGAGAACACGTCGCGCCCCAGGGCGTCCGTGCCCAGCGGATGCGCAAAGGACGGCGTGAGCAGCAGCGCGTCCACGTTGATGGCGTTGGGGTCAAAGGGGGCGATCCAGGGCGCCAGCAGCGCGGCCAGGCTCATGCCGCCCACAAGCAGCAGGCCCAGGCCCAGCATGCCGTAGCGCTCCAGCCAGCTGGGCGGCGCAAGGGGCTTGCGTTTCCTGACGGAGCGCGCGCTCATGCGCTCTCCTTGCCGGATGCCGCGGCGGAAGGAACGTCGGGTGCCGCTTCAGGCTGCGCGCCGGACTGCGCCCCGGCTCCGCCGCCGGACTGGCGGATGCGCGGATCGGCCAGGCCGTAGCCCGCGTCGGCCAGCAGGTTGCCGGCCAGCGTAAGCACCGCGCCCAGCACCAGGCTGCCCATGATGAGCGGATAGTCGCGGCTCATGACCGCCTGGTAGAAAAGCTGGCCCAGGCCCGGCAGGGAGAAGATGGACTCGATGATGACGCTGCCGCCGATGAGCCCCGGCACGGAAAGGCCCAGGATGGTGATGACCGGCAACAGCGCGTTGCGCATGGCGTGGCGGAAGATGACCGTGCGCGCGGGCAGGCCCTTGGCCCGTGCGGTAAGGATATAGTCCTGGCGCAACACCTCGAGCATGCTGGTGCGCATGAAGCGCGACATGCCCGCCAGGCTGCCGAAGGTGTACAGGAACACCGGCAGGGCCAGGTGGCGGCACAAGTCCCAGGTCTTGCCCCAAAAGCCCAGCTTGGCGAAGCCCAGGCTGGTGAGGCCGGAAATGGGCAGCACCGGCCAGACGATGCCGAACTGCCGCATGAGCAGCAGGGCCAGCCAGAAGCTCGGCATGGCGAAGCCCACGAACACGACGACGGTGGAGAGGCGGTCGAACGCGCCGCCCTGCCGCCACGCCGAGGCCACGCCTATGGGAATGGCCACGGCAAGCGTCAAAAATAAGGAGACGATGTTCATGCCGAAGGTGAGGGGCAGGCGCTCCGCGATCTTGTCCCACACGGGGCGGCTGTCGCCGGACATGGAGCGGCCGAAGTCCAGCCGGGCCATGCGCGTGACCCACTGGCCGTATTGCACGTGGATGGGCTGGTCCAGGCCGTAGATCTTTTCCAAACGCTCGCGCGCCACTGCGGAGGCGCCGGGGTTCAGCGTCGTCTGCAGATCGGTGGGCTTGCCCGGGGCCAGGTGGATGACCCAGAAGCTGATGACGGTGATGCCGAAGAAGACCACGGCCACCCAGGCGAGCTTGGCTGCGATACGAAGAAGCGTCCTGGTCATGTGTTTGGTCCGGGGTTCGCGGTGTTCCGGGCGCTGCCGGACTTGCGGACAATTACGCCAAACACGGCCCGGAAGCAACGCCGCGCGGAAGCCCCGGCATTTTTTTCAACTTTTTTTATTTCTCCGTTGACAACACCCGGCCCTCTTCGCTAAACATGCCTTCCCAACGACGTGGGGCTGTAGCTCAGTTGGGAGAGCGCTTGAATGGCATTCAAGAGGCCGTGGGTTCAATTCCCTCCAGCTCCACCACTTCGATAGATCAAGGGCTTGCGATGCGAATCGCAGGCCCTTTTTCGTTTTGGCGCGGCAGCCTCGCACTGCATTCTGCGCGCGAGCGGAAACGGCCAAGGGCAAACGCGCGCGCGATTTGGCACTGACCGGCCCATGCAACCGCGCTTTCAAGCTGCGAACCCCAGCCACCTCATTTGAGAACGCAGGCCGTGCCGCGCCGCTAGAAGCATGGCATGCCCACGAGAAAAATGAAGGGGCTTGCCTCCGCAAAGGCAAGCCCCTTCATTATTGCCGTGTCAAATCCTCACGCCACCTGAACCGGCCTGACACGATCAACCAACCGCAACGGCGTCTCCTGCGCGGTTCCGAGCTTCGGCAGCAACGCAGCCGCCTTTTCCGTCTCCGAGGAATGAGGTTCGTAGTAGTTTTTAATGATCATGCGCACACTGGTGCCAGCCAAGTGGGCGATGGCGGAAATCTCCACCTGCTTGTCGAGCATGGTGGTAATCCACAGGTGCCGGATGTCGTACGGGCAGACACTGTACTTCAGCCCGGCGCGCTCGGCGGCGTTGCTGAAGGCCGTGCCGATGTCCGCGACCGGTCGGCCTTTGTACTCGATGAGATAGTCGCTCTTGTGCAAATGGCGCCGCGCCTCCAGCGCCTGCATAAATTCGTCCGAACACCGGACGAACACCCATTTCTCGACCTTCCGGTGGAAAACCTCCACCCCGCCGCGTCCCCACTTCACGTTCTCCGAGAATGTGAGCGAGTAGAGATCTTGTCCAGGGCGACAGGGGATGTTCCACGCCACTTGGATCGCCCAAGCGAGGTGCTTCGGCGCATTTGCCATGATGAGATCCAGGCCTTCTAACGTGAGTGGAGATTTGTGCCTCTTCTCTTCTCCCATCTTGAATTTTGAAAGTGGGTTCTCAACAATGATTTTGCGGTCAACGCCGATGTTCAGTGCGGTCTTGATGTAGCCGATGTAGCGGTTGCGTGTCGCCTGGGCTTTGAGTGCGTAGTGCTCGTTGACGACATCCAGGATTGCGTCTTGCGTGAGCAGGTGAACTGGCGCCCTGCCGAGCGCGGGGAGGAACACGGCGTTGAACACGGACACCCAGTCCCGAACCCACTGTTTGAGTCCGTTTGCCTTCTTCGCAATGACCCACGACTCCACGAGGTCTTGCAAGTAGACTACCTGGGGCTGCGCATCGACGAGCTCTTCTCGCAGCGCTTTGCGTTTTGCGATTTCGGCTGCAAACGCCTTGGCTTGGCGCTTTCCTTCCCGGCCTGGCGGAAACGACTTCGAGCGCACGTGCCCGCCGTCGCGGTACGTGACATGCCAACGGCCATCTTTGCGCTGACAGACTGCCATGACACTCCTTCTTCAGTCTATGGAAACAGGTTTCGGTGTATGACGACGAACCCGCGCGGTACGCGAGGCCCGAAAGGCGTCGGGATTGGACATGAAGTCATCCAGAACAGAGCGGGCGTAGCGATTGCGGCGCGGACCGCAGGCAGGAAGGGAGAGGTCTTCTTCGCGCAGCATCCGAGCGAAGGAATCGGGGTGCTGGTAGCCGCAGTAGGCAGCAGCGTCGCGGAACGTGAAGAACGGCCCAGAGAGGATGCCCTGGCTCGTGGCGTTGCTTGTGGTGCTGCTCGGCGTAACTGCCAACCCGGTTTCCTCCATTTGAGAAACGCGAATTGGCAGCCCGAACGTCCGCTGCGAAAATCAATCTGGCAAGCTGAAATGTGGGGGTGTCTCCAAAAAACTTCAGCATGGTGCCCTCCCCTGCGGCGTCATGTGGAGGCAGGGTCGGGCAATCCCCGACCCTGCCGGCGGCGCCTCTACCGAACCAGCAATGACGCAGAGTCTCCGCCACCATCGGCCACAAACAGATGCCACAGCCCGGGATCGTCGTTCGACACCAGGACGCCGGAGCGGTTGCAGCCATTACGCCAACGTGGCCAGCCACTGGCGTGCCAGATAGAGCAGTCGTGCCACCAGTCACCGAGGTCTTCGACCGGTTTCGACTGCGCGGCTTCACGCAGGAGTTCGCCAGTGAGCGGCACCTGCGGACGCGGCTTGTGCTGCACAGCCATGAGTGCTGCCGAGCGCATATTCTCCACCGTCGGCGCTTCTGGCTCCCACGCTTCGCCCCAGGCACTGCGGTTCCGCACGATGAGCTTTGCCGCCAGTTCCAGCGGGTACTTCGCGGCGAAAAGCACGCCAGGACGGCGTGCGAAAGACAGCACGAGCGAGCCGCCGGGCCGCGCGAAATCGCCATTTGGCCAGAGGTGCCCGATTAGCCTGAACGGCGGAATCACGGAATCCGCTGCGGCGATGAGCATGCCGCACACAGGTCGCAGCATGGCCGTGATGTCGCCGCAGGTGGACGGCCAGGCGCCGATGAGTTCCACCGCATCCCGCGACCCGAGCGAAACGAACTGGTACGGTGAGCCGGTGGCGTCGAGAGAGAACGCAGCAGGTGGGAGCGCTTCGAGTTCTCGGCAGACGTGCCCCGCGCCGCCCAGCGCCTCCGCATGGACGACGAGGCGGCGCTGCACAGAGAGCACATCTCGCACGGCAGTCCGATGCACGCGGCCCTGCGGGTCGAAGCAGCCAACCAGATGGAGGCAGTCTGCCGTTTCGGCGAGCAGCAGTTGCCGGGTGATGGTGGTGCGACAGGGCCTGCCGGTCCGTTTCGACAGGCAGGGCAGGACGATTGCCTGGGCAAGGGTGATGAGCGTGAGACGTTCGAACATGGTCCCTCCGGGTTCGGGTGAAAGGGATCATGATCTTTCGAATTATGTCTCAAAAATCAAGCCGGTTGGAATCTATATTCGAGATCTTCGAGTCTCTGGAATTCATGGCGATTTTCAGCCGCGGAGAATTATTTTTTGCGCTCTGCCGCACGGTCTACTGGCTCGGCAGGTCGTTATCTCCAGCCTGCTCCAGCTCGAACCACATCTTCCGTAGGTACGACGGCGACACCTGGATGCGCAGCTGCTTCGAAAAGTAGCGGGCGATGAGCCTGAAGCCGAGACCCTGGGCATGAAGCTCGCGCACCACGGACCAGCGTGGGAGCAGCTTGTCGCGCAGCGGCGAGGGCCGCTCGTCCCGCAAATTCCTGGCGCGGGACTCGCGCACGCGCTGAAAATCCTCGAATTGCTCCGATCGGGCGGCACGGAAACCGCGCCGCCGGATCGTGTCGAAGCCGAAGCCACGGATAGCGCCAAGCAACGCAACGTACGGCGTCGGCGGCGTGGCCGTGGCGCATGTGCTGAAGGCGTCGGCGAGAATGCGCTCGCGGTCAACTTCGGCCAGGCCGGCGAGCCAGCGCAACGCACGGGCGCGCTCTTTCGCTGTGTTCAAGCCGGAGGGATGTATCGCGAACTTCGGCACGGTCTACCTCAAATACGTGTCGACGCTGTCGAGGCGGTTATGCGCGATCTCGTTGGCCACTGCCTGCTTCGCCTCTTCATGCGCCAAGCCGGCCTCAATGGCCTCATGCATGCGCGCCTGGGCGAAGCTATGCTTCAACCCGTGCGTGCCCCGGCCAGGTGCATACTGCCCCGTCTCCCGTGCTGCCGCCTCGACCGCACGCAAGAACGTACGGTACGGCGAAGCGAGCTTGCCGTGCGCCTGGATGTGTTCTTCAAGTTCGCGGTACGTCGCTGGATTCACGAAGTGTTCTGTATGCTTGCCGCCCTTCTCCCGGACCATGATGCGCCCGACGGCAGCGCCGGAGATTGGGTCCGTGCCCATGCCGATCAGGTTGGCGCCCGTGAGCGGGTTGCTGCCGCGCGCTGGCGCGCCGACGCCTTCCGTCCTACAGCCCGTCTCGCCCATGAGCTTCGCCTGGAGCCGCAGCGCAGGTTCGGAAATGGCGGCGTAGAGCCCCTCTGGGTCGGGATACGCGCGAGTTGTGTCGCCGCCGGAACGCGCAGAAAGCTCGGCGCGCCAATGCGCTTTCTCCTCCGCCAAGACGGAGCGGATGGCCGCCGCCGACTCGCCGCCGTGGCGCTCGACGTATACGTCGAGGGCGTGCGAAAGCTTCGTGAGCGCGGAGATTTCGCGCTCAATCGTCTGGAACGAGCCGCCAGCGCCGCGCAGCGCTTGCCCACGGCTTGAGATGTACGCACGCGTGAGGTCGACAGCCCTGGGCACGTCGCGCAGGTCGCGCTGCCCAGTTCGCTGCAGGAACTCGATGAAGCGGTGAATGTCGCGACGGTAGACGTCCCATGTGCCAGTGCCGCGAATAAATCGCCAGTCAACGCTGCCCTTCTTCCTGCCAATCGCCCGAATGCCACCGAGCAGCGCTTCGGCTTGCGAGTGCAGCGATTTCGGCCATCTGTTCGTTCCCATCAACTTGTCCTTCCTTCTGCTCTGATTCGTTCCGCCGCCTCTCCCGTTGAGTAGTGTGCTCTTTCTGCGAGCCAGGCTCGCGCGCCGAGTTTTCGGCATGTGCGCCAGGGTTGTCCTGGCGCCAGCGGTAGCAACTCCGCCGATCCATTTTGCGCTGCGTCTCCTTATGCAGCGGGGTTCGGACTGGACCGTCCGTTGGTTTTGCCCACAACGCGGTGAGCGGTTCAGAGCCTGCGAGGCGACTCTGTGGTCACCTCAAACACTTTGGTGGGCACTTCAGCCATCCCGTCGAGCAGGCAGCCGTTCACGAAGCGCAAGGCTTCGAAGCCCAAACAAGGAATCTGGTCACAGGAAAGCCTGCCACACCGAATTAAGCCGCAGCAAGTCGGACGAAGGAGGTCGCGGAAGGAATCTTATGGGCAGGACGCTGGCGGCGGTGAAGAGAAGAAGCACCTCGACGAAATCCTGTCCGGTTTTGTTGACAGCACAGGCCCGTCAACAAAACCGGACAGCAGCGGTGGCTTCGCAGGATTGACCGGATGGGAAGAGTGCGCGCTTCAGTGCGCGGTCATTGTGCGCAGCCCGGTGTGCGCAGCCCGGTGTGCGCACAGGAAGACAGCGCGGGTCGCTCCCCCTCGCCGAGCGTCGGCAAGGTACGACGCGCTGCGCTGGCGTCAAGCACGCGCGGACGCGCTTACGCTTGACTCCAGCCCCTAGCGCGCCGTGGAACCAGCATGTGCGACGGCGAGGGGGAGCGGCTACTTTCGCTCGGGCTCAGGGGAACTTGTGACGGGGAAGTCAGCATCGCCGGCTCAGCCAACCCCCACATGCCACGCAGGACTCCTATGCGGACCCATCACCGCTGCCCACGCGCTGCCTGAACGTCCAAGGTTAGGCCTGGGCGTATTCGGACCTTCCAGGCCTAGAACGTGACAGACAGACTGACGGACCCGAACAGCTGGCCGCCCTTCTGTCCATAGTATTCCTCTGTCCGGTACACATGGGTGTAGGTGAGCTTGGTCCGGCCCATGACGAGGCCGATGCCGCCCATGAGGTCCGCCACAAAAGTTTTCTTCGCTATGTGCGCGCTGTTCTCCCATGTGTTGCCGTCGAGGAAGATATTGCGCGCCACGGCGCGCCCCTCTGCCCCGGCGAAGACGTGCAGCCCGAATTCGGTGTCCGGCCGCAGGCGGGGGTCATCCGCATCGGCCGGTGCACTGACGCCGCCGCCGGGCTGGATGAGGGAGGTGCCGAAGTCCCACGGCAGACGATAGCCGAGGCGCGTCTCGAAACCCGCGGCCGCGTGGGTCTGCACGTTGCCCGCCGTTGCCCGCACATGGGGCAGAAAATCCCAGGCCACGTCGCTGCCCAAGTCCGCCCGCGCGGCGCGCAGGGTGCGCTGCCATGAAAGCACGAGGCCGGGTTCGTCGTGGAGTTGATGCCCCCACCCCCGGACGCGCTCGAAGCCCATGACGGCGTGGTAGTTGTTCTGGGTCTCCTCGGCCATGGACGAAGGTCCCACGACGCCCACGCTCGTCTCAAAGGTGTCGAGCTGGGTGGCGGTCTTGGCGTGCATGGCCAGGGAGATGTAGCTCCATCCGGCAAAGGGCCTGTCGTCTGGCTGCGGGGTGTTGAGCGTGGTGTTGCGCGGCACGTACATGTTCTGCCCCAGGGACAGGGCCACGTTATACTGCTGCCCCGGTTCGTTCACAAAGGGCAGAATGCGCAGATAGGGCAAAACGAACTCCGGCAGGCGTTCGTCCTCGGCGTATTTCTTAAGATCGCCGGACACCCAGGAAATTTTGATGCCGTTGGTATAGTGGTTGTCCGTGCCGGCAAAATAGTCGTTTTCTTCCGTGATGATGAGCGTTGAGGCCGTGCTGGCGGGCTGCTGTGGCTCGGCCCCGAGACTCTGCCGGACCGGTATCGACAACAGCACCGTGACGCACAACACGAGTATGAGGCAAAAAGAATGGCGCATTCGCAATGGTCTGCTCCGATGGTCATGTGCTGTCTGCTTGGGGGGATCAAACCTCGCAGCAGGGCAGAGATTGCTCCATGCCCTGATCGCTCGGCATAACACGGAAGGTGGCGACTTCAGGGCGTTTGGCCTTGCAGTAATCCGAAACCGATCCGCAGCAGGCGCAGCGCGGCGGAAACCCCGCCCAACGCTGCGCCACCGTGACGATCGATCTATCTCTTGTGGTGCTGGCCTTCCTGCTGATTGCCATAGAGACCGCCGGCGACCGCGCCCAAGCCGCCGCCAAGCAAGGCGCCAAGACCAAGGCCGCCGCCAGTCAAGGCGGCGATCCCGAGGCCCGCGCCAGCGCCGATGGCGCCGCCGGACAAGGCTCCCTGCTGGGTCTTCGTCATCTGCGTGCAGGCGGAAAAGCTGAGACACATGACAAGCAACGCGGCGATGAATGCTGTTTTCATAAGATGCTCCTTAGTTCTTCCAGTTGGGCGCGATCATCTCGTGCCAGACCACGTCCAGCACATTCCGGCGCAGCTTTGTGGGGTTGTTCGCGTAATAGGCGTCGACCCGGCTCACCATCTCAGACCACTTCGAGTCCTTGAAAGCCGTGACCCAGCCTTTGACGAACCTGGACGGTTCTTCGGAGCGCTTGGTGCGCAGGTGGTATTCAAGGACGACGGCGTTGCTGACGCCGAGCAAAAACGCCCGCTTGTCGGAATCCGTCGAATGGGTCCACACCTTGCCGTCGATGTCCGGGTCGGAGTTCTCCATCGCCCCCTGAGCAAGGGCGGAGCCAGCGCTGAAGAGCAGCAGGCCCACAAGCGCAAACAGGACGAGGTAGTTATTCTTTTTCATTGTTTCCTCTTGCGTTACAGATTGTCTGGCCTAGGTGTCGTCTCCGCGCGGCGGGAAGAATCGCCGCGCGGGCCCCAAAGCGTTCAAGAAATTTCCTGGGTAAACGCATCGCCGCTCCCTGGGCGCGAAGCATGCGCAACAATGCCTGGAGAGCCGCACCCAACGGCCGGGAGGCGGGCTACTTGCCCGCGACCTTCTTTATCTCGCCCGCCTTCTGCTGGATCTTTCCGGCCATGTTCTCGGCCTTGCCCTTGATCTGCATCTCGTGGTTGTCGATGGCTTTGCCGACGACTTCCTTCACCTTGCCGGAAACCTCGTGCAGCTTGCCCGCGACCTTGTCCTTGGTGCTCGCTTTCATGCTTTCTCTCCTGCGTGGTTACTGGTGGTTCAACACGTGCCGGCCCCAGCTCGCCCGAAGGCTCACGCTGCGGCTGTCGCGTCGCGCATGCTTCTGCCGGTCAAGCCCTCTGGATTGTTTCCGCCGGAGAACCGCGTCCGGCGCGGCCAAGGTCGAGGCCTCGGACTGGACAGTGGTCGGCGCCCGGAGCAGAAACCGGAATCCTTGGCGCATTGCTGCGCAGGGCATGGCGCCATGACTCTTTATTTCCCGCCTCCCTCTCGCAGCAGGGGAGAGAGACGGGGTCGCCACGCCAGGGCTGCGTTGGAGGAGGGCAACAGCCCGACGTGGCGGGAGAATGCGACAACGTGGGCTCAAGACCGCCGCGCTGAACTCAGGCGGCGATCCGGGGACCCATGGACGTTCTTACTGCTGGCCCTTGACGACCATGTTGCTGCGCACGTCGCTCACGCCCTTGACCTTGCGCGTGATGGCGACGGCGGTATTGATCTGCGCGGGGGAGGTGACGAAGCCGGAGAGCTGCACAACCCCCTTGAAGGTCTCAACCTGGATGTCGTTGGAATTCAGGTTGGGCTCGCCGAGAAGGCCGGACTTGACCTTGGCCGTGATGGCGGAATCGTCGATGTATCCGCCGGTGCCTTCACTGGTGGAGGTCGCCGCGCAACCGAAGGCGAAGGCCAGCATGACGGTGAGGCACAGCATGGAGAGACGCTTGTAAATGGTCATTGTAAGCTCCTTAGGGGTTAAAGATAAAAGTGCGTGTTGTTGACGTGACAGAGATTTTGCAGAGCGGGCCGCAGCGCCAGTGGGGAAGGAAGACCGCCGCCTCTTTGGAACGCGCGCTCCAACGCTTTGCAAACCGGAAACAGCAGCGGACAGCGGCGGCGCGTTGGCTCCAGGCAGCGGCTAAACCCTTTTGATGAGCCGCAGAACGAAGATCAGCAGTATCGCCCCCACCGTGGCGATGAGTATCTCGCCAAGCATTCCGCTGCCGCCAAGGCTGACGCGGCCGAAGAAGTAGCCGCCGATCACCGCGCCCAAAACGCCCACGACGATGTCGCCCAGGACGCCGAAGCCGCCCCCCCTCACCAAAACCCCGGCAAGCCAGCCGGCGATGAGTCCGATCACGATAAAGAGAAGGAGTCCTTCCATGAAACGCTCCCGTTTGAATTTTCAAGCACGTTGAAGATGGACCGTGGAGATGCCGGGAGGAGCCGCTGGGGCGGGGCACCCCCCCTCGCCGCGGCTTGGCGCCAGGTCGCGCCTCACTGTGCGCTCAGTTGACGCAACAGCTCCTGAGCGGCCATGGGCGCGGTTTCCGGCAATGCGCCGGGCTCCAGCGCAGTCTGTAAAAGCGCCAGCGCGCCGTCACCCTTGCTTTCCTCCTGATTGGCGAACACATGGTGCGCGCCTTGGCGCAAGATCACGGACTCCGTTCCTTCGATGACCAGGGCCTTCAGAAGCGCGGGCCAAGCTTCTTTGCCGAACCCGTTCAAGGCCTCGGCGGCAAGCCAGATGACGTCTGAGTCGCTGTCTTCCAGCGCCGCCACCAAAGCCGGAATGGCCCTGGCTTGGCCCATGACGCCAAGGGCCTTGGCCGCTTCCCAGCGCACCTGCTTCAGCTTGGCGTTTTCCAAAGCTCGCGCCAGCGGCGTCACCGCCGCCGCGCCCAGGCTCACCAGCGCCTCCCGCGCACTCTGGCGCAGCATGCCGTCTTCGCTTTCCAAAGCCGTCATATGGGCTTCCAGCGCATTGCTGGCAGATGCTTGCTTGCTCATGTGTTTCCTCCAGGGAAGTGTAACGGCCGTGCAAATGCCCGGCTCAATGCGACGCGATCATCCGCGCAAGGGGCCACAGGCCCTTGGCTGTCGATCCGCCCGCGCCGATGCGCAGGCAAAGCCGGTCCCCCAAAAAGGGTGAGCCATGGTCTGGAGGATGGAGGAAAATGTGCAGCGCGTCGGTGCGCTGCCGCGCATAGGCGGGCATGACTTTCGGGGATGGCGGGGAGCGGACCGGGAAAAAACAGGGAGGAGTATGCGGGACAGCGCACCGACGCGACGCAGGATCCTTGTCATGGTCCACATACCGGGACTCCGCCATCTTGCGGGCCACGGGTGCATCCGGAGGCAGACATGAACACGCGCATTGAACAAACCGTCAAGAACATCCCCGTATGCCTCCCCCTTGGGTTTCGCCACGAAACTCCGGACGGCGCGGTGAACGACGCCGACACCGAGGAAGTGCGGTCTCCCAGTCCGACGACGAGGGAGACTGCCTTGGCAAGGATTCCAAAGGGGCCTTTCAAGATCCTCACAATACCGCAGGCCTGGTACGACTCGCTCCATGCGGGCCAAGGCGCGGCCAGCGCAAACGACGACACCGGCACGAACGAGTGATCCCCCTGCCCGGCGGCAGAGCGGGACAAGGCACCCTGCCGGCGCGGGCAGGATGCCGTGATGAAGGCGGGGGGGCTAAGGCGCGGCAAAGTCCACCGCCAGCATCGTTGAACACAGGAAGGCGCTCGGAATGGATCTCATCACGATCATGTTGGCGGGACTGCTGCTGATTGCCGCCGCCGCAGGCGCAAAGCCCGCACCAGCGGAAGCAGCGGATAAAGACGATGCCGACGAGGAGAACAAGGGGCAGAAGTAGTGCGGACGGGGCAGCACACGGTTGTTCCGTGCGCGCCGCCCGCCTCAAGAAACACAGGCCTGCGCGCGGCGCTGCCGCAAGGGCCGCCGGAGATTTGTCATACAGCCGGCCACGAAGTCGCCGGATCAAACCGGGCGCTCAACAGGACGAAGCCCGGACCAGGGCGCGGGCAAACGCCCACGCGCCTTCACTCACGCACAGGGGGCTGTCACATCTACCGCGACACGCGCCCCTTTGCCGAGTCGAGATATGGCAGCAGGCGGTCCGTCTCTTTTTTGACCACGGCGTAGCATTCGCAGCATAGCGCTTCGAGCTTGGGCCGGTCCAGCACGGAGATGTGCCCGCGGGTGTACTCGATGACGCCAAGCTTTTGCAGCTTGCCCGCGGCTTCGGTGACGCCCTCGCGCCGGACGCCGAGCATGTTGGCGATGAGCTCCTGGGTCATGCTCAGTTGGTTGTCCGACAGGCGGTCCAGCGAGAGCAACAGCCAGCGGCACAGCTGCTGGTCGATGGAGTGGTGGCGGTTGCACACCGCCGTCTGGGCCATCTGGGTGATGAGCGCCTGGGTGTAGCGCAGCATCAACAAAAGCAGCCCGGTGTGGCGGTTGCATTCGTCCTTGAAGGTCTGCCCAAGCAGCCGGTAGGCGTGGCCCGCGCTCTGCACTATGGCCCGGCTGGAGGTGCTTTCCCCGCCCATGAACAACGCAACGCCGATGACGCCCTCGTTGCCCACCACGGAAATCTCCGCAGAAGCCCCATTCTCCATGACATAGAGCATGGAAACAATGGAATTTGTGGGGAAGTAGACATGGCGCATGGTGTCGCCGGATTCGTACAGTACCATCCCCAGGGGCATCGGTACCAGCTCAAGCTTTGTCAGCAGGCGGTCAAACACTTCAGCGGGCAGGGCGGCCAGCAGATGGTTCTGCTTCGGGGTGGGGGACACATGCATCGCTACCATCCTTAGATTAGTGAGACCTCACAGTTGCTTGCAATATTGTCAGATATGCGGCCCAGTCTGTGCGTTAGCGCACACACTGGCAGGTGCATGCCCCGCCGTCAATACGCAGCACATACGGTTGCTCATGCGGCAAACCTCTGCCATCCGCTCGCGTAACAGTAAAATTACTTTCCGGCCTATGCGCGACAGCGCACCGACGCCTCCCGCCGCCTCTGCCATTGTGATCATACCAAGCCCTCGCAATGACGCGTGGCATGGCTGTATTCGGAGGTCATCATGAAAAAGCCCTTTGACAAGAAATCCACCAGCGGCCTCGCCAAAAAGCCCGAAAAGCCCCAGATCGCGACACCCGGCGCAGGAGCCGCCCCCGACGCCAGGCAGGACCGCGCGCCCCAGCACAAGGGCAAGGGCAAGAAAGCCGCCGTGGGCAACATGCCCGTGATCTCTGTCCGGCCGCGGCATACCGTCTGCGGCGAAACCGCAATGTGCATGGGCGCCTTCGGCGCGGACAGCATGCACGGCCTGGAGCACAACTAGCACAGCGAACATCGCCCGCTTGCCATGCGGCGCACAGCGCGGCAAGCGGGCACATCATCCTTTTCAGTCGGCCGATGGCCACAGGCGGACCGTGCGCCAGCGGCAACACTTTCGACATGGAGCGACAGCATGACTTCCTTTTCCAGAAAACTGATCCTCGCCACCGGTCTTGTCCTGGCGCTTGCCGTGCTCAGCAGCGTGGCCGCAGCTGATCCTGTTTCGCAGGATCTGGTCGATGCTCGGCAGGAACGTCAGATCTGGACAACGTATGCTTTGAGCCCATACCTGCGCGCCAGCAATCTCACCGTGCTTGTGCAAAGCGGCATGGTCAGGCTCACGGGCGCAGTGGCCGAGGATGCCGAAAAGGACCTTGCTGCGGAAATCGCCTTCGCGGTCACGGGCATTCAGGAAGTGAACAACCAGATCGTGGTGCAGCCCGGCTATGTGCCCATGGAAAAGAATGCTGGACGCAACTATGGCCAAATCGTCGACGACGCCGGCGTCACCACCGAGGTCAAGTCGAAGATCGCGTGGAGCAAGCAGACCCAGGGCCTGCACGCCATGGTCGACACCACCCTGGGCAAGGTGCGGCTGCGCGGCACTGCCGACAGCATGAGCGCCAAGAATCTCGCCGGGCATCTGGCCGAAACCACCCGCAACGTCACCGCCGTGGACAACCAGTTGACCATCACCGGCGTGCGGCCTTCCGCGCTGGAAAGCGACACAGGCGTGGCGGAGAACAGCGTCAACGACGTCTGGATCAGGGCCAAGGTGCAGTCCACCCTCCTATATTCCCTCAATGCCGCGGCGGCCAACGTTCTGGTCAGCGTCAGCCGGGGCGACGTGACCCTGACCGGCAAGGCCAAGAACGGCACCGAGCGCGCCTTGGCCATTGAGCTGGCGCGCAATGTGCGCGGCGTCAGGAGCGTCGACCCGCAGGGGTACACGTTTTAACACGACCGAAAAATCTCGTGAAACGACTGGTCCTCCGGGCGTGGCGCAAGCCAACCTCGCCAAAGGGCATCATTCTTTGCCGGTCAAAGCGCGGCTTCTTCTCCTTCTTGGCCTTGGGCGAAACCTGGCGCACCAGCCATAACAACAACGCACGGAGCACACGATGAAACGGAAAACTACCCTCTTGGCGGCTGCGGCCGCGGCGCTGTGCCTCATGGCCTCTTCGGCCTTGGCCCAGCAGGTGCGCGTGCCCGCCTCCAGCGCCATGCCCATGAACCAAATGGTGGAGAGCCACAGCGGCGGCATGAGTCTGCTGGGCGTCTCGCCGGAGAAGCGCGAGTCCATCCGCACCATTCAGGGCGATTACCGCGACAAGCTCTTCCGGCTGCATCAGGATATTTACGCCAAGAACGCGGCACTGAACGCGATCATGCTGCAGCCCCAGCCGGATCCCATCGCCGCCAAGGCCGTCTCCAGAGAAATCGCCACGCTGCGGATTGAGGAGATGGACCTCCTGATCGAGATGCACACCAGGATCGCCAGGGAAACGGGGGTGCGCATGCCGATGAACACCGGCGCGGACAGGATGATGATGAACTAGCCCGCGTCAACACGCGGATACTATTTGATGGCATTTTGCGGCCGCAAATCCTCTCTCGACGCGGCCAACGTCTGAACACACTGCAATTCTCAGGAGACAATTTATGAGCATGCGCAAACGCCTTCTTTCCTCCATGTTGCTGGCCTCCCTCGTGGTGCTGGCCATGAGCTTCCCGGCCCAGGCCGAAACCCTGCGCCCCAAGGTCGACAACTTCATTCTGCTCTTCGACCACTCCGGCTCCATGGTTCTGGACAGCCCCGACTGGAGCCAGTTCAAGCTTAAGATGGCCAAGGAGCTCGGCGCCAAGATGAACGCCGAGATTCCGGAGCTGGGTTACAAGAGCGGCGTGAACACCTTCGCCCCAACGGCCACGGAATTGGCCGCCACCCCCTTCCGCCGGTCCCTTGTGGCTCCCGCTATTGAGTCCATCGACACCAAGTACGACCCCTACGGCCGCATCACCCCCCTGGGTTTTGGCCTGGACAAGATCGACCCCGTGCTGTCCTCTCTTCAGGGCAGAACGGCGCTGATAATCTTCACCGACGGCAACTCGAACTACGGCAACGACCCCGTGGCCGAGGCCCAGGCGCTTTACAGCAAGTACCCCAACCTGTGCATCCATATCGTCAGCTATGCCGACAAGGCCCACGGCAAGGAAGTCGTTTCCCAGATACGTGCCCTGAAGGGTTGCAGTGTTGTGGGCGACCCCAAGGTCATGGCCAGTGATGCGGGCATGAAGCAGTTCGTGCGCGACGTGTTCTACACCGTCGTTCCCGACGAAGCCTCCGCTCCCCGCGCCATGGCTCCCGCCGCTGTTGTCGCCTCCGGTGCGTGCGAAACCATCACCTTCGGCAACCTGAACTTTGGTTTCGACAAGTTCCAGATCACCCAGGACATGATCCCCGCCCTTGAACAGGCCGTCACGCTGCTGAACGACTCCAGCTGCCAGGGCTTCACCGTCACGGGCAACACGGACAGCGTGGGCACCGTTGCCTACAACCAAAAGCTCTCCGAGCGCCGCGCCAATTCCGTGGCCAAGTGGATCAGCGCCAAGGGCTACAAGGGCCAGCTGAAGATCGTAGGCATGGGCAAGTCCAACCCCAAGTTCGACAACACCACCTCCGACGGCCGCCACCTGAACCGTCGCGTGGAGATCACCACCAACTAGCCTTCCCTCTCACCGCTGGCTGCGGAATGAAACGGTTCAGCAGCCGGCCACCCACCGTTTTGCATCTTGTACCGCCGTTGTTTCTTGTCTCCCTTCCTCCAGCCGCCCCCCGCTCGACGCACCGGCCAACGCCGGGATCGAACAGGGGGGCGGCCTCCATTTGCGGTACGCCGCAAAAAAGCCCCCGGCGTCTCACGCGAGCGCTAGGGGGCTGATGCGTCCGTACATGGGGCGCTGTGCTGCTACGCGGGGCCGTCGGCTAGGAGAATCCCTGGGCGTAATCCTGCAGCAGGGCCGTGTAGCATTTGCAGGCGGCCCGCTCCAGGCCTTGGCGGTCGAGTATGCTTATCTCGCCGCGGCTGTAGCGGATGCACCCCAGCTGCTGCAATGCGCCCGCGGCGATGGTGACGCCGCTGCGGCGCACGCCGAGCATGTCGGCCAGATAGGCATGGGTGAGGTGGAAATGATCGGCGTGCGCCCTGTCGTGCGTCATCAAAAGCCAGCACGCAAGCCGCGGCTCAATCTCGTGAAAATGCGTGCAAGCGGCGGTTTGCGCCAGCTGCGCCAGCAAAACGAAGAGATAGCGGTTGAGCGTGTGCCGCAGGAACGGGCAACGGCTCAGCTCCCGCCGGAGCTGCGAGGCTGTCATTCTGAGCGCCGTGCCCGCGCCCTGCACCACCGCGCGCATGGGCGCGCCGTTGACGCCAAGGGCCAAGGTCGCGCCGAGCATGCCCTCATTGCCCACAAGGCCCATCTCCAGCGCCGGGTGCCCCTCAAGCGCGGTAACGCGCGACACAAAACCGGTGAGTGGGAAATACACATGCAAAAAGGGCTGGTCGGATTCGCACAAGATGGTGCCGAAGACCAGGTCGACCTCCTCGCAGCACTCGCGAATCCTGCCCAACTCATCAACCGGCAGACCGGCAAGCAGAAGATTGACGACTGGCGCAAGCGGTGATTCCGGCATTTCAATGTCGTCCTAGAGCACAAAGGAGGCCAAGGTTTGGCGCGGAAGAGGTGCCTATCTGTCCCGATACGGCAGCCGTAGGCTTTGCCCGGACGCTTGTCTGTTCGCCACGACACGCAGTACCGAACCTGGTCCGGGCATGCCCCAAGGCGCGGCGGCTGAAGCGGTCCGTGAGGCCTCTCCCGGCAGCAGGCAGAGCTGCCCGGCGCAATGCGAATCAGCCCGGCCCCCGGCAGCCGCCCCAAGCCCCCCGGCGGGAAGGCTTCAGCCTCCAAGGGGCGCATGAACCTCAGCCCAGTGCTCCTTGTGGTCGTCCCGCAGGGGAATGCGGCCGTCCGCTTGCCGCGCGCCGTCCAGGCTCACGCACAGGGCGCTCCCTGCCGCGGTTTGCGCCACCTTGATGTGGTAAACCGTTTCCCGGTGGCGGTAGTGCATGGTGAACTCCTTCCACGCGGCGGGCAGGCACGGCGCAAAGCGCAGATGGTCCACCTCCAGCCGCAGGCCCAAAAGCGACTCCACCATAAGCCGGTACATCCACGCGGCCGAGCCCGTGTACCAGGTCCAGCCGCCGCGCCCGGTATGCGGGGCCACGGCGTACACATCCGCCGCCGCCACGTAGGGCTCCACCTTGTACACGGCGGTTTCCTCCGCCGTGCGCGCGTGGTTCACGGGGTTGATGAGGTCAAAGAGCTCCCAGGCGCGACGGGCGTCACCCTGGCTGGCAAAGGCCATGGCCGCCCACACGGCGGCGTGGGTGTACTGTCCGCCGTTCTCGCGCACGCCCGGGGCGTAGCCCTTGATGTAGCCGGGGTTCAGAGCCGAGGTGTCGAAGGGCGGGTCGAGAAGCTGCACCAGCCGGGCCTCGCGGTTCACCAGACGCCGGTCCAGGGCGTTCATGGCCTGCAGCGAGCGCGTGGGGTCGCCCGCGCCGGAGAGCACGGACCAGCTCTGGGAGATGGAGTCAATTTGACACTCCGCGTTGGCGGCGGAGCCCAGCGGCGTGCCGTCATCGAAGTAGGCCCGGCGGTACCACTCTCCGTCCCAACCGTTGCGCTCAATGTTCTGCCGAAGCTCCGCCGCCTCGGCGTCGCAGCGCACGGCAAAGGCCGCGTCGTCGTGGGCGCGGGCCACCTGGGCGAACTCCGTCAGCACGTCATAGAGGAAGAAGCCCAGCCACACGCTCTCGCCCCGGCCCTCCCGTCCCACCAGGTCCATGCCGTCGTTCCAGTCGCCCGTGCCCATGAGCGGCAGGCCGCGCTCCCCGAAGCGCAGCCCGTGGCCGATGGCCCGCACGCAGTGCGCGTACAGGCTGGCCGTCTCATCCGAGCGGCCCGGGAGGTCGTAATACGAGTCCTCGTCCTCCTTCACCGCGCGACCGGCCAGGAAGGGCACAAGTTCCTCCAAAACGCCGGTGTCGCCGGTGGTGCGCACGTAGCGGCACACGGCAAGCGCCAGCCACAGGTAATCGTCCGAGCAGCGGGTGCGCACGCCGCGGCTCAGGGGCGGGTGCCACCAGTGCTGCGCGTCGCCTTCTTCAAACTGGTGCGCCGCGCACAGGAGCAGGTGCTCGCGCACCAGGCCGGGGCGCGCGTGGACGAGCGCCATCACGTCCTGCAGCTGGTCGCGGAAGCCGAAGGCCCCGCCGGACTGATACGTGGCGCAGCGTGCCCACAGGCGGCAGGCCACGGTCTGATACAGCAGCCAGCCGTTGGCCAGCACGTTGAAGGCCGGATCGGGCGTCTCCACGTTCACCGCGCCCAGGGTGTGCGTCCAGTGCTGCCAGACCTTGTCGAGCGCCAAACGCGCGGAGGCCACGCCCCGGAAGCGCTTCACCAGCGCCTTGGCGTCCTCGGCATTGCGCCCCACGCCGAGGCGGAACACCATCTCGCGCTCCTCGCCGGGCTCAAGGTTGAAGCTCATCTGAATGGCGGCGCAGGGATCCAGCCCAGCGCCCACATGGCCGGAAAGACGCGTGCGCGTCAGCGCGGCTGGTGCGGCCAGGCTTCCGTTGCGGCCCAGGAATTCCGTCCGGTCGCCGCAGACCGTGCGCGCCGGGTCGTCCACGTCGAAGAAAGCCGTGCGTTCGCCGAATTCCGTGTTGTAGGCGTTGCGCGCAAAGAGCGCCCCGCTGGACGGCGAGACCTCCGTCACGACGTGCATGGCAGTTTTGGATCGCAAATCGCCCAGCACCCATTCCACATAGCCGGTGGCGGAGAGCCTGCGCGAGCGTTCCGATTCATTGCGCACCTTAAGCACCACAAATTTTATGGGGGCATCAAGGGCCACGTAGACCCAGAGCTCGGAGGCGATGCCGCGCTCCGTGTGTTCGAACACGCTGTAGCCGAAGCCATGCCGGGTGACATACGGCGCGGACCCGCGGCAGGGCAGGGGCGTGGGCGACCAGAAGTGCCCGCGCTCCTCGTCGCGGATGTAGAAGGCCTCCCCGCGCGAATCGCCCACAGGATCGTTGCCCCAGGGAGTGAGGCGGAACTCGTGGGCGTTCTCGCTCCAGGTGCAGGCCAGGCCGCTTTCGGAGACCACAGTGCCGAAGGTCGGATTGGCCAGCACGTTGACCCAGGGCGTGGGCGTCAGCTGAGCTCTCGCCGTGGTGATGACATATTCGCGGCCGTCCGGGGTGAAGCCGCCCAGACCGTTGGAGAAGCTGAGGTCCGGGCGCGGCAGCGGCGCCTCGGCCTGGGGTTCGGCCCGCAGGGCGCGCGTGGGCTTGAGCTGTGCGGGCAGCGCACTCCCAAGGGTGCGCCCGCCAAGCTGTTCGGCCAGGGTTCCCCAGCTGTCGGCCAAAATGACGCGGGCCACGCTCTGGAACAGAAGGCGGTCCTCCTCAGCGATGCGGTCGGCGGGGCGGACAAAGATGCCGCCGGGCCGGTCGGTCAGGCTGGCCTCGGTGCCCGCGCCGATGAGCCCCATGATCTGGTCGTGCAGCACCTGCCGGTAGCCAGCGTCGTCCTCGTTCCAGATGACCAGATCCACGGCCAGGCCCTTGAGCCGCCAGTAAGCGTGGGCCTGCACCAGCTGGCGCGCCAGCTCGATGTTGGCGCCGTCTTCGATCTTGAGCAGCACCATGGGCAGGTCGCCGGAGATGGAATAGCCCCAGAGCCCGGACTGGCCCCGGCGGTTCTTGCCGAGCACGCCCGGCTCGGCCCGCAGCGCCGCCCCGGCGTAAAGGATGGCCCCGGCCAGGCGGCCATAGAGCTGGGCCTCGGCCTCGGAGGTGTTGAGCTGGCGCAGCAGCACCTGGTTGTGCGTCCAGGCCAGGTCAAAGACGCGGTCGGCCAATCTGCGGTCCTGATACTTGTCCACCAGCAGCATGGCGGCTTCGCGGTCTTCGGCCATGCCAGTGACCATGTCCACCGTCACCGATTCGCCCGGATCAAGGGAGATGCGTTGGCGTATGGACGCGATGGGATCGAGGACAGAGCCCTGCGTGCCGGAAAGAGAAACGGCGTAGTCCGCGGCACCGGCGCGCAGCGCCAAGGGATTGGCGACCGTGTTGCCCCGGCCGAGAAAGCGCATGCGGTCCGTTTCAAAGGAGGCATCCGTCTGCTTTTCGCCGCGCGCCACCATGAGGTGCAGCAGGTACGGCGCGGCCTCGTCCTCGGAGCGGGGGCGGCGGGTGCACAAAATGGCCCGCTGCGGGGCAAGCACCTCGGTCTGCACAAAGAGATTGCTGAAGGCCGGGTGGAGCGCATCGGCCGCCTGCGGGGCAAGGGCCACCTCGGCGTAGCTGGTGACGTCTACGGCCCGGCGCGTGCGCGCCCGGTTGGTGATGCGCAGCCGCCGCAGCTCGATGTCGTCCTCGGGCGAGACGGCGATCTCCAGACGGGTGTCGTAGTCGTTGTCGCGGCGGTGGAACTCGACGCGGTCCTCCGAGAAGATGGCCTCATAGTGCTTGGGCGGCTTCAGCGTGGGCTGGTGCGCCGTGGACCAGAACTCCCTGGTGGCCACGTCGCGCAGGTAGCAGAACGAGCCCCAGTTGTCGCAGGTGGCGTCCTCGCGCCAGCGCGTCACGGAGAGGTCCTTCCAACGGCTGTAGCCGCCGCCCGCGTTGGTCACCATGACATGGTACCTGCCGTTGGAGAGCAGCTGCACCTCCGGGTTCGGCGTATCCGGGCTGGTGTAGACGCGGGTGGGCGTTTCCGGAAGGCTTGAGGTTAATTGGCTTTCCGAAAGCTCGGTGGTGTGCGCGAAGGAGGCCCCGTTCTGGGGGATGCGCTCCTGCAGCAGCGGCAGCGTGGCCTGGAACTGGGGGTCGGCCTTGAAGCGCCGCTGCATGGGGCGGCCCAAGAGCTGGCTGGCCAGGGAGAGCAGGCCCATGCCCTGGTGGTGGACCATGAACGAGCGCACCACGGCGCTGGTCTGCCCGCGTGGCAGGCGCGACGGGGTAAAGTCGATGGCCTCGTAGAACCCGAAACGCGCCTCATAGCCGTCCGCGGCCAGGCGCATCAGGTTCCGGCAGGCCTCAAGCGGGGCCACCATGAGGGCCATGACCGTGGCATAGGGCGCGATGACCAGGTCCTCGGCCAAGCCGCGCTTGAGCCCCAGGCCCGGAACGCCAAAGGCCCGGTACTGGTAGTTGCGGTTCATGTCGATGGCGTTGTAGCCGCACTCTGAGATGCCCCAGGGCACGCCCTGCTTCTTGCCGTAGTCCATCTGCCGGGCCACCGCCGCCGCGCAGGTCTGGTCGAGCAGCGTGTGTTCGTAGCTCGGCATCACCAGCATGGGCATAAGGTACTCGAACATGGAGCCGCTCCACGAGAGGAGAATGGGCTCTCCTCCGGCCGTGGTGAGCAGGCGGCCCAGGGCGAACCAGCTCTCCTGCGGCAGCTGCCCCTGGGCGATGGCCACAAAGGTTGCCAGCCGCGACTCCGAGGCCAGCAGATCATAGCAGCTCAAGTCCCGGCGCCGCTCGTCCACATTGTAGCCGATGGCGAGCAGACGCCGCTTCTCGTCGTACAGGAAGTCATAGTCCATGCGGGCCAGCTGGCCGCACTGCGCGGCGAGCGTCTCCAGGGCCGCCAATCTGGCCTGCGCGCGCGCCTGGGCCGCGGCCAGCAGGACCGCAAGGGCGGGTCCGGCGTCAAAAGGCGTGCTGGGAGCAAGCCCCTGGACCTGGGCCGCCAGACGCTCCGGCTCCAGCGCCGCAAGCCCGCGCAAGGTCGGCATGGCTTCCAGGGCCGGAATGTTCACCAGAGCCCCAAGCCCGGCTTCGGGCGCGGCCCACGGCGTAAACAGATCCAGTTCGGCCAGGGCGTCCCGGCACTGCTCGGCCAGGGCGCGCACCCACCAGCCCAGCTCATTGTCCGGTGCGGCGTTCCGCGCGGCCAAAGCCCCATCCAGGGTTTCGATGGCCGAACCCAGCCGCGAGAGGCGCAGCCGCATGGCGCCAAGGGTGCCGGACGGACCGCCTGGCAGTTCGGCGGCGGCGAGGTCGTGGCGCAGTCCGGCCAGCAAGGCCGGAACATCCGTGCCCAAATCCGCAGCCGGCATTATTACGGCGGCGTCCTGGGCCAGCCCGAGGGTGTCGCCCAGGCTTTCAAAGAGCCGCGCTGATAGGATGGGCTCGCCGGCCAGGGCCAAAAGCCCGGAGCGCAGGGTTAGCAGGTGCCCGGCCAGATTGCCGGAGTCCACTGCGGAAATATACTGCGGCGGCAAAGGCTTGAGCGAGAGCGTGTCGTACCAGTTGAAGAAATGCCCACGGTGCCGCTCCAGCGCGGTCATGGTCTCCAGGGTTTTGGTGGTGCGCTCCAGCATCTTCCCGCAGGAGATGATCCCGAAGTCGTAGGCCGTGAGGTTGGCCAAAAGCGCAAGGCCCATGTTCGTGGGCGAGGTGCGGTGGGCCACCACGGCCACGGGATGCTCCTGATAGTTGTCCGGCGGCAGCCAGTGGTCCTCCAGACCAACGAAAGTCTCGAAAAAGGCCCAGGTCTTGCGCGCAATCTTGCGCAGGAACAGAGTTTGGGCCTCCGTGAGGCGCTCGCGGTGGCGGGCCAGGGGCAGGCTGAGCCACCAGGCCATGGCCGGAGAGATGAGCCAGAGCCCGAGTATGGGCATAGCGACAAGCAGCGCCATAGGCCGGAACGCGGCCAGGCCGAGCCCCATGGCGGCCGCGAGGAAGGGACCGAACCACATGGCCCGATAGGAGCCGGCGAGATCCGTGCTGTCCTTTGCGTCCGCTTCCGCGGAGGGGTTCCACTCAAGCAGCCCCCGGCGCGTGGCCAGCATGCGCCAAGCCGTGCGCGCCAGGGCGTCCAGACTGAAATAGGCCTCGTGCGGCAGGCACACCAGGGCGAAGGCGGCCTGGGCGAAGTGCCGGGGCAACAGGCGCGCCGTGGCGGCCAGGTGCTGCCCCAGGGTGAGGGCATCCGGCTTCTGCAGCGCGTTCAATGCCGCGGAGACGATGGCCGGCAGCAAAATGATGCCGCACACGGCGAGGGTCCAGAACCAGGCCGAGGCCAGCGCGGTCCAGCCGGTCAGCAGGAGCAGCGTCAGCGCCGCGGCTGTGAGGCTGCGCCGCAGGTTGTCCATGATCTTCCAGCGGGAAAGCAGCGAAAGCGGATTCGGATGCTGGCGGTCGTCCGGACCGGGCACGCCCGGCAGAAGCCAGCGGGCGATCTGCCAGTCGCCGCGGATCCAGCGGTGCCTGCGGCTCACGTCCGCGCTGTAGCGCGCGGGATATTCCTCATAGAGCTGCACGTCGCTTAGCAGTCCGCAGCGGGCGTAGCAGCCCTCAAGCAGGTCATGGCTCAGTATGCGGTTATCGGGAAAGCGGCCGCCCAGGGTGCGCTCAAAGGCGTCCACGTCGTAGATGCCCTTGCCGATGAACGAGCCCTCTCCGAACAGGTCCTGGTACACATCGGAAACCGCGCGGGTGTATGGGTCGATGCCTATCTCGCTGGCGCACATGCGCGCATAGCGCGAGCGGTTGGTGCCGGAAAGGCTGGCCGCGATGCGCGGCTGCAGGATGCCGTAGCCGCCCGTGACGCGTTGAGTCTGCGCGTCGAAGCGCGGGTGGTTCAGCGGGTGGGCCATGGCCCCCACGAACTGCCGGGCCGTGTCGCGCGGGAGCAGCGTATCCGTGTCCAGGGTGATGACGTATTTCACATCAGCCAGGGTGGCCCTGTCGGCCACAACCAGCGAGAAGGCCTCGGCGCCGCCGCCGCGCAAAAGCGCATTCAGGTCCGAGAGTTTGCCGCGCTTGCGCTCGTGCCCCATCCACACCGCGTCCTGCGGGTTGAAGCGGCGCGGACGGTGGAAGAGGTAGAAGCTGTCGCCCTTCCCGCTATGATATTTCGCGTTGAGACCTTCGATACGCTCCCTGGCCTGGCGCAGCAGCGGTTCGTCTTCGGGAAGGGTCTGGGTCGGGGCATCGCAAAAATCCGTCAGCAGCCCAAAATGCAGAAACTCGTCGCGGTTGGCCAGAAAACGCACCTCCAGCGCCTTGATCAGTTCCTCAACGCCCCGTGGGCTGGTGAGCATGGTGGGCACGACCACCATGGTGCGAAACTGCTTCTGGATGCCTTTGGAGAAGTCCATGCGCGGCAGCGCTTGCGGCGTCACCAGCAGGGTGGTCAGCCAGTTCGCCAGGGCCACGGCCAGCTGGCTGGCGCAAAACAGGGCGAGGCAGCCGACCATTTCCAGTTGCCAGCCGTGCAGGCCGTCGCTCCAGGCCTTGCCCGTCAGGCTGCCGGCGAAAAGCAGCGTCATGAGCAAGATCCCGCCGCAATACAGCAAAAACGGATGCCTGCGGCCAATGGCCCGCAAGGAATCGGCAACGCCGCTGCGCATCTGAACCGCGCGCTGAAGCGGCAGCAGCCCTTCGTCGATGAGCGAGAAGCCCACATGGGCGGTGCGGTCCCCGGGCCCCAAACGCGCCGCCGCCGCCTGCGCAAGGCCTATGGCCATGCGCGCCACCTCGCCCTCGGAAAGCGGGCTGGCCTTGGCCGTGCGCTCCACCACATGGCGGTAGTGGTCGCGGGTGGCGAAATCCATTGCGGCGTAGACGCCCGCCGGGTCCTCGGCCAGGGTGCGCTCCACAACGCTCATGTCCTCCACGAACCCGCGCCAGTCCATGGCGCCAAGGGCCCGCAGGCTGCCGATGCTGTTGCTTATGGACACTTGGTCCGCGGCCTGCTGCTGGTTCTCCGAGCGGACAAGCTCCTCGCTGGTCAGGCCGGATTCAGAAAGCCGCTGTTCGATCCAGGTGAGCGGCAGGGCCAGGGCCGGGCCTTGCCCGTGCAGGCGGCGAGTCAACTCGGCCACGAAGGAACTCACCATGGGCGGATTGGAACGGGCCATGTCGGCAATAGCCAGAATCAGGCTCTGCGGCTCCTTCGCCGCCACGGTCGTCATCTTGTCGGCCCAGGCCTCTGCGCGGTTGCGGTCGAGGCGGTGCCCCGCAATGCGCGCGGCCATGCGCCGCAGGTTCTCAATGAGCGTGAGCCGCAGCATGATGGGGATGGCCCAGAGTTCGCCGAGCTTGAGCGCTGTCACGGATTGGTAGGCGGCCACGAAACGCCGCAGATTTTCCGGGTCCACCCGGCCATCGCCGTGGGCAATGGTCTCCAGCGCAAGGTCGTACACGCGCGGCAACCCGGCGGAAGCCCCACGGGCCAGGCGCGGCAGCTCACGGCTGTAGCCCTTGGGCAAGTGGTGGCCGGCGGTGCGGATCTGCTCTTCGATGACGTAGAAGTTGTCCAGCAGCCATTCCCCGGCCGGGGTGATCCTGCGGTCCGCCTTGACGTCCAGGGTCAGCAGCTTGTGGACCTCAAGCAGAAGCGTCTCGTTCTCGGCCAAGCGCGCAAGCAGACGGTCGCGGGCGCGCCCGGAGCGCACCTGATGCGCCCCGGCCAACACCTTGCCGTGCTGCTCCATCTGGTCGGCGCTAAAAAGGTCGGAACGCAAGGGGAGCTCGTCATGGCCAAGCTTCAGCGCCGCGCCACCAAACAGAGCACACGGGCCCGGCAATATCCCGCAGATGCTTATATTTTTCATTGTTTGTTTCTCCTGCCCCCCTGCAGGAAGCCTGGACGGCTCGCCGGAGGAATTGAAATTGCCGGTGGCCGCCGCCTACTGCGATTTCACAGGGCTGCGCAGTCGAAGCTTATGGCAACCTGGCAAAGGTGAGGTGAGAGGTGGGTCCGGACGTGGAGGATATCCGTGTCGGCCGGGGCGGCGTGGCTCGCGAACGCGCCCCAGGGGACGAGAGTGTCCGAGAGAGACCAAATCATAGCACGACGGGCGGCGCTTGGCGAGGAAAGCGCGAAAAAATTCCTTTCTGTGTTTGGCCGTCCGGGCCTTCTCGCATCAAAAAGCTGGTAGCACAGCTTGCCGTCTGTGCCTCCCCGCTGACGGTCGGCACGGCGGGCAGCCCCCACGTCCACATCCGGGCTTCGAGGCGGATCAGACCCACGCTTGGCAGCGTGCGGCAGGCCTTCTGCCTACGGACGGCACTGCGGTGCTGCCAGAAAACCTATTCGCCAGAAGCCACAGAGAGAGCATCCAGTTGTTTCTTTGCTCTGAATTGTTTAATGATTTTTCAATTTTGCACAGGGACCAAGAGTGACGTCTTGCAGAGCCTGAGCCCTGTGCCAGGTCGACTTGGAAGAAAAGCCCAGAACCGTTGGTGTTGGGTGTTGGAATTCTTCCCTTGACCGGGTGCAGGGGGCAGCGCCCCCTAAAACACGACCCTGCCGTTCGCGAGGTCATGTCCCCTTGCCCGGGTTCGTTTGCACTACAAATCCGCACTACAAAAGTCCCGGAAAGGTCGTTTTTTTGTAGTGCAGGCATAATTTTCCACAATGATTTCAGCGTATACGTGGCACACTACTTGAATGGCATTCAAGAGGCCGTGGGTTCAATTCCCTCCAGCTCCACCACTTCGATAGATCAGGGCTTGCGATGCGAATCGCAGGCCCTTTTTCGTTTTGGCGCGGCAGCCTCGCACTGCATTCTGCGCGCGAGCGGAAACGGCCGAGAGCAACGCGCGATTCGGCACTGATCGGTCCCATGTAACCGCGCATTCAAACTGAGAATCCCATTCATGCCATTTGAAAACGCGGGCCGGGGGTTGCACAGTTCCACGCGATTTCCCCCTCCCTTCCCCAAACCCTGTCAACCCGCTATTTTTGTCCTTTTGCCAGCCAAAACCATGCCATTTTGGTCCGGCCCCAAAACCCATTGTTATCCTTGCGTCATTTGCGACGGATGTTGTGTCCGGCGCGCAAGCCCTGTCTGGGGCCCTTGTGCCTATCGACAAGCCCCTTTCGCGGAGTCCCAGCATCCATGCCAAGTGCGACGCCAAGGGCCAGCGGACGCAGAAGCGTGTTAACGGGCGGGTCGTCGAGGCCTACCAGTGGCTGGACCCGCTGCGGCTCTCGGAATTCCACGACGGGCGCGAGTGGTGGCGGCTGGCGTACCTCAAAGGCCGGACGCCGGTTGGCGTGACGAACGGCATCGACTCGCACTTTCTGCTCTGCGATCAGGTCGGCACGGCGCTGCCCCTTGCCACGGCAGAAGGCCATATTGTACAGACGATGCAATACGACAGCTTCGGCAAGCTGTTGCAGGTTCGGGGCGATGCGGTGCGCCTGCCGCTGGGCTTTGCGGGCGGGCTCTTTGACGCCGACACCGGCCTGGCGCGCGCCCCTTTCATTACAGGGTGGCGCGACGACGACGCCGACACCGGCCGCTTCAGCGGCGCTTTGGCCTGCCCATTTCTGCGCTCACCGCCACGGCCAGATGACACCCCCCGCCTGTTGGGGTAATCTCTCCGCAGGCTTATGCCGCAAGCCTGCGCCCTATCCCCGCCGCCAAAGGAGAAGCAATGCCGATCAATCGTATTTTGGAAAGCGCCGCAACGCGAAGCCCGGACAGCATCGCCTTGCGGACCGCCGACGAGGCCGTCAGCTATGGTTCGCTCGCGGATCAGGCGGCGCGCCTGGCGGGCGGTTTCGCACGGCTCGGCCTTGCTCCCGGCGACCGCATGGCGGTGCTGCTCCCCAACTCCGTTGCGCTTGTGACGACGGCCCTTGCGGCCTGCCGCCTGGGGTTGATCCTCGTCCCGCTGTCCCGGCAGTACGCCCCGCGCCAGCACGCCCAGATCCTCGCCGACACGGGCGCGCGCGCGCTCGTCACGTCTTCGGCCCTGCGCGAGGCCATCCCCGCCGCAGCCCTGGACGCGCTGTGCGCCTGCATCCTCACCGATGCGGACCTGCCGGGCTGCGTGCGCCACGGGGCGCTTCTCGAAGCGGACGCGCCGCCCACCGCCGGCACCGCCGCCGATCCCCTCGCGCTCATCGTGTACACCTCCGGCACCACGGGAAGGCCCAAGGGCATCGCCCACACCCAGGGCCGCCTCGCGGCGCGGGCCAAAACGTTCGTGCGCGAGCTGTCCCTAACGCCCGACGATGTGGCGCTGACGGTCTTTCCCGCCCTGCGGCCGCTGTTTCTGGTGCAACAGGTTCTGGCCATGCTGCACGCCGGGGGCTGCGCGGTCCTGGCCGAGCGCCCGAAAAGCGCCACGTTCTGGCGGCTCTACGAACAGACTCGCCCAACCTACGGCATCGTCATGCCGAGCTATGTCCGCACGCTTTTGGACGACCCGGCCGCCGCCGCAGCCGACCACTCCCGCCTGCGTTTCCTGTTTTCGGCCGGCGATCAGACCGGGCCGGAGCTTTGCCGGGCCGTGCGCACCGTCACCGGCAGGCCGTTGTTGCCCATGTTCGGCATGACGGAAACCGGCGCGCTGTTCATCCCCCGGCCCGGTGGCGCCGACAAGCGCGCCGACAAGCCGGGGTGCATCGGCAGGCCCATGGCCGGTGTGGAAAGCCGCCTCGTGGGCCCGGACGGCAGCGATGCGGGCGTGGACGAACCGGGGCGGCTTCTGGTGCGCTCGCCCAACATGATGGTCGGCTACTGGAACGACACCCTCGCCACGCACCGGGCCATCGGCGCGGGCTGGCTGGACACCGGGGACCTGGCGCGGATCGACGCGGACGGCGACTACTGGTTTCTTGGGCGCGCGGCGGACGTCATCGTGCGCAACGCGGTGAACGTGTCCTCGGCCCTGGTGGTGGAGGCGCTGCTGGAGCATCCCGCCGTGGAGGAGGCCGCCCTGGTGGGCATAGCCGACCCCGAGGCCGGACAGGTGCCCGTGGCCTTCTACCGTGTCCGGGCGACGGCGGAGGCGCCCCGGGCCGAAGACCTGCCGGCCTGGGTCGCGGCGCGGGTCGACACCGAATCCGTGCCGGTCCGGTGCCTCAGGCTGGAGCGGTTGCCGCTTACCGCCCAGGGCAAGCTCGACCGGGCGCGGCTGGTGCGCCTGGCGGAAGAGGACGTTGCGGAGGCGAAACAGCGCTCCTAGTCCGGAAGACTCCCCGGCCGGGGCTCCGGCAGCAGAAACGACGCGGCAAGGCCGACCACGAACGCGGCCAGGGCCACCCCTGCGGCGGCATAAGCCACCTTGTGCGCGTGCAGGGCGTTGATCGGCAGCCAATAGGCCAGCCATTGGGTGACGGCGGCGAAGCAGGTGCCGATCATCCGCCCGCCGACATTGGCCGCGAAGCTCTCGCCCGTTCCCCGCAGATGCAGCGGAAAGACGCGCGGCAGGTAGTTGCCCCAGAAGCTGTACTGGGCGACGATGCACAAGCTCGCCGCAAAAACGCTCCACTCCAGCCGGTGCAGGCACGTCACCGCGGCCCAGCCGAAGCACAGCGGCATGGCGATGAGCCCCGGCACCAGAAACAGGCGCAGCAGCAGCCGTCGGCTGACGACGCACAGGGCCAGTCCGGCCAGGGCCAGGCGCCCGGCCAGGCCGCCGAACTCCTGCATTTTCATCAGGTGCGACGAATGGAGCTGCTCGATGGTGGCCCCGGCTGCGACCGGAGCCCCGGCCACGGCCCGCTGCGCGGCAACCTCGGCCCGCACTTCCGGCAAGCCGGGAACGATCTGCGGCACCTGCTGCAGCCCCCCGAAGGACGCGGCGTAGCAGCAGGCCATCAGCAACGTGGTGATCAGGGTCGTGCGGCGCAAACCGGGGCTGAAAAGCTCGGCGATGCTCGGCCGCTTCAGGGTGCCTGCCCGGCGCTTGCCCAGCCACAGGGGCGACTCCTGCAGGAAGGGCCGCACCACCATCAGCAGGATGGCGGGAACAAGCCCGGACATGAGGGTATAGCGCCAGTGGGCGTGCGGGTTGGCGATGTTCCCAAAAAAGGCGAGAAATTCCGGCAGCTGGAGGGGCGGCAACTGGAGGGCGGGCAGCTCCAGCCCCGGCAGCAGCGGCGCGGGTTGGTTCACCGCCCACGCGGCGGCGATGCCGTTGGCCACGGCCACCATCAGGCCGCCGATGGAGGAAAAGGCCTGTGCGCCGCCCAGCATCGCCTCTCGCTGACGGTCGTTCGGAAAGATCTCCGCCAGCCAGGCCACGGCCGCCACAAACTCCACGCACACCCCGACGAACACCAGGCAGCGCAGCGCCAAGAGCATGGGCAGCGTGGTGGAGAATCCCGCCGAGAAGGACGCGCAGGCATACAGGAGAATGCTCCAGCTCAGCACGCGCTTGCGGCCAAGCAGGTCCGTCAGATAGCCGCCCGCCAGGCCGAAGCAGCCGCCGCACAGGGCCGGAACATAGAACAACAGGCTGAACCAGAGGCTGAACTCCGGCGTGCCTGGACGAATGCCGCCCAGCTCCAGCAGCGCGGGGCGCACGACCAGCGGCAGGGCGAGCAGTTCGTAGATGTCGAACGCGAAACCCATGGCCGCAGTGGCGCAGATCAGCCATTGCGTGGGCGTGAGCGGTGCCGGTGCGGGACCGGGATGCGGCTCAGTCATGCTGCCGGGCCATATTCCCCGACCGGCCCGGCAGGGCCGGCAAACGCCGGCCCTGCCCTGCGCGGCCTATTTCCTGACCAGGAGACAACCGACTTCCGAGGTGAAATACGGCTTGGTGGCGACCCAGCTCTTGTTCTGCATCCCCATGAGGCTGGGCGTGCTCGCCGTCAGGTTGCAGAAGATCAGGTCGATCTTTTTGGCGCTCAGGGCCGCGAACCGCGCCTGGCTCTCAAGCGAGACGAACTCGAAGTTGACGTTCAACATGTGGCTGATCTCGTTCAGCAGGGCCACATTGAACCCGGCGGGCCTCCCGTTGGCGGCGATGTAGTCCAGCGGGACGTAGTCGCCGCAGATTCCGACGTACACCGTCTTGGCTCCGGGAATGGGATCGGCGGCCTTGTTGGCGGGCTCATTGGCGGCGGGCAGATTGGTCACCCACTCGTCCTCCAGCTGCTTCAGCTTGCCGTTTTCCTGCAAGGTGCTGATGGCCTTGTCCAGATCGTCCTTCAACTGGGTATCCTCGCTGCGCAGGGCCATGACCACCTGAGCCTTGAGCGGCTCGCTGGCGACGACCTTAAACGCCGCGTTGCGCTTCACGAAATAATCCACCCCGAACCGGGGGCTCAGCACCGCGTCCACCTTACCGGCCTGCAGCGCCATGATGCAATCCGACATTTTATTGAAGTATTTTACTTCTTTCGGCTTACCGCCGATGATTTTCTCAACGGATGCCTCCAGGTTCTGGGGGCTACCCGCCGGAGACACCGAGGCAACAATCTTGCCCTTCAAGTCGCCCACCTTCTCCACCTTGGCGGGGCTGCCGCCGCCGCAACCGCCCAAGGCCAACGCCGTCGCAAGCACACACACCATTGCCCAATACCGCGCCATATGCCCCCCTAGATGTTGATTGTTATGCGGTTATTTCCCCGGTCGAAAGCATGGCCGCACCGTTTTGCATAGTTTCGCACCAAGAGCATCCCCAAATCGTCGGAGCTTTCCCTTTGTGGATCAAAAGGGTTGAACTCCGCAGCCCTGAAGACAACGTCCAAAGAGATATCGTTCTGTTCCTGAGCATACGTCATCGTGAACACGATGTCGGGCTGCGCATGCTGGTAGCAGTGCACGAAAATCATCTGCAACAGCTCCTCCAGAACCAGTTGGACACGATAGATCCTCTGCTGATCGATGGCGTATTTTTTACAGAACACCTCAATCCGGGCGTTCATCGAGACGGCGTCGAAATCCAGCGAACGTATCTCGTGGGTGAAGGTCTTGAGCCGGGTGATGAACGCCCTTGTCTTGTCCCTGCCCGGGTTCTCGAAAATCTGCTGCGGGGTGCCTTCTTCGTAAATCGTGCCTTCCGCGATGAAGAACACCCTGTCGGCCACATCCTGCGCAAAGGCCATCTCATGGGTGACGATGAGCATGGTCAGGCCCAGGCGGGTGAGCTTGCGTATGATGAACAGCACCTCGCTGGTCATTGCCGGATCAAGGGCCGAGGTCGGCTCGTCGAGGAGCATGATCTGCGGCTCCATGGCCAGACACCGGGCGATGGCCGTGCGTTGCTGCTGCCCGCCCGAAAGCTGGTGGGGAAAGCTGCGGGCCTTGTCCGCCAGGCCCACCATGGAAAGCAGCTCCATGGCCCGAGCCTCGGCCTCCGCCCTGCCCAGCCTCTTGATCCAGCGCGGCGCAAGGGTGATGTTGTCCAGCACGTTCAGATGCGAGAACAGGTTGAAGCCCTGGTAGACCATGCCCATCGACTCGCGCACGTGGTTCAGGTCCACGCCCTTGGCCGTGATGTCCGTTCCGTTGATGTATATCGCGCCCGTGTCCGGCCGCTCCAGCATGGCGATGGAGCGCAGCAGCATGCTTTTCCCGCTGCCGGACTGCCCGATGAGCGCGACGCATTCGCCCTTCGCCACATGCGCATCGACGTGCTTCAGCACATCAACCCGCCCGAACCGTTTGGATACGCCCGCAAGCCTTATCACGGCTCTTCAGCCCTCCTCCCGGCCATGGAAAACAGCGCGTGGACGAGGTAGGACAGGCCCAAATAGATCAGCACGCCGCAGAACAGCGAGAAGAACGGGTCGCCCGTGCGGTTGCCGATGTTGTTCACCGTCCGCGTCAAGTCGGTAATGGCGACATACCCGACGACGGAGGTCCACTGGATGGTGTTGATGATGGTGCCCTGATACACCGGCTTGGCTATTTTCCCCGCCTGCGGCAACGTGATCGCCACAAAGGCCTTTGCCCGCGAGAAGCCAAGCATCCTGGCCGCTTCCAACTGGCGCTTGTCCACGGCCTCCAGCGCGGAGCGCATCAGCTCGGCTATGTGCGCCCCGCTGTTGAGGGCGAAGGCCAAGACCGCGATGCCCACCGGGTCCACCCGGCTTTTGGCGAACACGACGTAATAGAGCAGCATCAGCAGGAGCAGCACAGGGCTTCCGCGCAGCACGACGACCACGCACTGCGCCAGGGAACTCAGGACGGGTATTTTGGAAATCCGCAGCCAGCAGAGCGCCGCGCCGACGAGCGTGCCGAGCAGCAGGCCCTGGGCCGAGATCAAGACCGTTACCCGCAGGCCCTCCAGGACCGAGAGGTACGCACCCCCCTCCAGCAGGTTCCGGTTGATGGAATCGATGACGGCGCTCAGCATATCGAGCATACGATTCTCGCTTCGCTATACGGCCAAGCCGACGACCGGAGCACGCATATCTCCCGGTCAGGGGAGACGCCGGCGGCGGAGCCGGGCAACGCTTGCCGGAGCATTGGCCTCCGAACGGGAAAGCTCTCTGCAATGCCGCCAAGGACACCCATTCGTTCCGGGGCAGGCAAGGGCTAAGTCCGCCTGGCCGCAGGAGTTGCGGGCAACGATGCGGCGGACCGGGACTCCCCGGGCACCCAGGCGACTGCTTCTTGCCAATATAGCAACCTGACTAAAATTTCTGTAAATTGTCAAGGTTGTCGCCCAGATTGTCCCTGCGGGAGAGGGTTCATGCGCCACCGTCCTGCACCCGCCACAATCCGGCGCGCGGCAGGGGCGCCCATGAGCAGCCGCGCCTCCAACGGGTTCAGCAACCCGGACGTGTCCTTCCCGCATCCCTTGAGCCAAAGGGCGTCTCGGTCCTGGGACATCGCCCCCTGCCCCGCCACGGGGGCCGCCCCCCGGAGCGAAACTCGCCGTGGAAAGCGGGGGCATGACCTTTTGCCTGCGGCAGGCCGCACGGCAAAGCCGCACGACGAGAGGGTCGGAAAGGTCGGCTATTTGGAACGCATGATGATTTCATACAACAATTTCGCCAAGCGCGCCCACGCCCTCCGTGCGCAAGCCTGATGGCGCGCAAGCGCAAGGAGCACCACGACCGCGCCCCAGGCCACATCGTTCTTCCCGCTTGAGCGCGGCGCAGGGCCGCACCGTCCGGCTGGCCCCTGGGGGGCGGCATGGACTGGGATGGGCATCCGTGCTACCGGCAAAGCACGTCCGCTTTCCCAAAGGCCGCTGCCATGAAGCCGTTCCCCGCGCGCACACCACTCCTCTTTCTGCTTGCAGCACTCATGCTTGCGGCCTTTGTGCGGCCCTGCTCCGCGCAGGACAGGCAGGAGGCGCCCGGCATCGACCGGGCGGTGATCGTCGGCGGCGACAGAGACTACCCGCCCTATGAATTCCTCGACAAGGACGGCCAGCCCGCGGGCTACAACGTGGACCTGACCCGGGCCATAGCCGAGGTCATGGGCATGAAGGTGGAGATCCACCTGGGCACCTGGGCCAGCAAGCGCGAGGGCCTCATGGACGGCAGCATGGACATCCTCCAGGGCATGTCCGCCACGGATGACCGGGCCCAGCGGCTCGACCTGGCCCCGCACACCATAGTGGACCACTCCATCTACGCCCGCAAAGGCACCCCGCCAGTGACCAGCCTGGACGGCCTGGCGGGCAAAAAGGTCATCATGCACCGCGGCGGCGTGATGAACGAGGTTTTGGAGAGCAAGGGCTTCGGCAAGGACCTGATTCTGACCGACACCCCGGCCGACGCCCTGCGGCTTTTGGCCTCGGGCGAGGGCGACTACGCCGTGGTGGCCATGTTGCCCGGCATCTACATCATCCGCGAGAACAAGCTCGACAACATCGAGGCCGTGGCGCGCAGCGTGTTCACCGTGCGCTACGGCTATGCCGTGAAAAAAGGCAACGAGGCTTTGCTGGCGCGCTTCAGCGAAGGGCTGGCCATATTGCGCGAGACCGGCCGCTACCAGGCCATCCACGACAAGTGGCTTGGCGTGCTGGAGAACCAGAAGGTCAAATGGCAGGTCATCGCCATGTATGTGGGCGTGGTGGTGGCGCCGCTCTTGCTGCTGCTCGGCGGGTCCGTGCTGTGGACCTACTTTCTGCGCAAGCAGGTGGCCCAGCGCACCGTGTCCCTGAGCAACGCCCTGGAGGAGCTTTCGCGCAACCAGCGGCAGCTCGTCCAGGCCGACAAGATGGCCGCGCTGGGCATCCTCGTCTCCGGCGTCGCGCACGAGATCAACAACCCCAACGGGCTCATCCTGCTGAACATCCCCATTCTGCGCCGGGTGCTGGCGGACGTGACGAGCATCCTCGACCGCCTGCGCGAAACCGAGGGCGAGCTGACCCTGGGCGGCATTCCGTACGAGCGCATGCGCCGCGAGCTGCCGGTGATTCTGGAGGACATGCAGGAAGGCGCCATGCGCATCAAGCGCATCGTCAACGACCTGAAGGAGTTCTCCAAGCCGGAGGAAGGGGTGACCCGCGTGCTGGTGGACATGAACGACGCCTCGCGCAAGGCCGTGCGCCTGGTGGAGACCACCATCCGCAAATGCACGGACCATTTCAGCACGCGCTACGAGGCGGACCTGCCCATGGTCTGGGCCAACTCCCAGCGCATCGAGCAGGTGATGATCAATCTGGTGCTGAACGCCTGCCAGGCCCTGCCGGACAAGAGCCGGGCCATAGACATCTCCACCTGGCACGACGAGGAAAACGGCAAGGTGGTCTTCTGCGTGCGCGACGAGGGCAAGGGCATTGCGCCCGAGCACCTGCCCCACCTGACGGACCCGTTCTTCACCACCAAGCGCGACACCGGCGGCACAGGGCTTGGTCTTTCGGTCTCCACCGGAATTCTGAAGGAATACGGCGGAAGCTTGAGCTTTGAATCCGCCGTGGGCCAGGGCACAGCGGTGCGCATGGAGCTGCCCGCGGCGCAGGAGGAAATCCAGGCATGAACGGCGCGCTCTTCCCTTCCTTCGGCCTTTTGCTGGTCGACGACGAGCCCGCCTGGCTGCGCTCCCTGTCGTTGACGCTGGAGTCCGCCGCGGGCATCACCAACATGCACCTCTGCCAGGAGAGCACGGAAGTGCTGCCCCTGCTGGAGAAAAAAGCCATCGGCCTGGTGATGCTCGACCTGACCATGCCGGGCATGACCGGCGAGGAGCTGCTCTCGCGCATCCGCGAGCGCCACCCGGACATCATCTGCATCATCATCAGCGGCGCCAACCAGATAGACACGGCCGTGCGCTGCATGAAGCGCGGAGCCTACGACTATTACGTCAAGACCGACGAGGAGGACCGCATCGTCGGCGGCGTCATGCGGGCCATCCACATGCTGGAGCTGCGCGACGAAAACCGCGCCATGATCAGCCGGCTGGTGTCCGGCGGGCCGGCCCACCCGGAGGCCTTCGAGGGCACGGTGACGCGCTCCAAGTCCATGCAGGCGGTGTTCTCCTACATCGAGGCCGTGGCCACCAGCAGCCAGCCCCTGCTCATCACCGGAGAGTCCGGCGTGGGCAAAGAGGACCTTGTGCGCGCCGCCCACACCCTGAGCGGCTGCAGCGGCCAGCTTGTGGCGGTGAACGTGGCCGGGCTGGACGACATGATCTTTTCCGACACGCTCTTCGGCCACGTGCGCGGCGCCTACACCGGGGCCGAGGGCGCGCGCCGGGGCATGATCGAGGAGGCCGCTGGCGGCACCTTGTTCCTCGACGAAATAGGCGACCTGAGCACCTCGTCGCAGGTGAAGCTGCTGCGCCTGCTGCAGGAGGGGGAGTTCTACCCCCTTGGCAGCGACCAGCCCCGCAGGCTGCGGGCCAGGGTCATCGTGGCCACCCACCGGGACCTTGCGGCCGAGGAAGCCGCCGGGCGCTTCCGGCGCGATTTGTACTACCGCCTGCGCACCCACCATGTGCACATTCCGCCCCTGCGCGAGCGCAAGGAGGACATAGAGCCCCTGCTCGACCATTTTCTGGCCGAGGCGGCGGCAAGCCTGGGCAAGCCCAAGCCCACCCCCCCGCGCGAGCTGCCCGCCTACCTCGGCACCTATGCCTTTCCCGGCAACATCCGCGAGCTGCGGGCCATGGTGTTCGACGCCGTGAGCCTGCACAAGGGCCGCATGCTGTCCATGGAGACCTTCCTGCGGGCCATCGGCGGGGCCGTGCCCAGCGCCGCGCCTCCCGCGCCGAATCCCTTTGCCGCCGTGGAGCCCCTGCCCACCCTCGACGAAGCCGCGGAGCAGCTCATCGCCGAGGCCCTTGTGCGCGCCGGCGGCAACCAGACCCTGGCCTCCCGGCTTCTCGGCATCTCCCAGCCCGCACTCAGCAAGCGCTTGAAGAACGCCCAAAAAGAAGAGTCATAACCAGACTTCTGGCCATTCCTTTTGGAATGCGCCCGGCAGGCCCCGTCCCCCAAAGCCTTTTGTGAAAAAAAGCACCAGCCCAGCATAACTTTTGTTATGAGGGTTCGGCTTGCCCACGCCGTTTCTTCTTCTCCTTTTCTCCTTTGATTCAAAACAGATCCATCACTTCTTCCGCTTTGGTGCGCCTGTTGCTTTAGGCCCGTTGGGTTTGGCGCGCCGAGGCGTTCGGCGCCGCGCCGGATGATCCGCCAAACGGGCGGGAGACACCCGGCGGAACAACGCTTCACGCTTCGGTGGGGCCAACGGAACTGCGCAAGGAGGAGTAATGCAACGGTACATCAAGGCGCTGGCGCCGATCATCCTCGGACTTGGTTTGTGGGCGCTGCCCGCGCCGCAAGGGCTCACGGCATCGGCCTGGAGCTATTTCTCCCTGTTCGCGGCGGTGATTCTGGCCCTGGTGCTGGAGCCCATCGCCCCGGCCCTGGCCGGTCTGGTGGGCGTCACCCTGGCCACGGTGCTGCGCCTGGTTCCCGAAAAGGCCGGCGCCGCACCCAGCGCGGCCGAGGCCATCAAGTGGGGCCTGTCCGGCTTCTCCAACGGCACGGTGTGGCTCATCTTCGCCGCCTTCATGTTCGCCCTGGGCTATGAGAAGACCGGCCTCGGCAAGCGCCTGGGCCTCACGCTCATCCGCCGCATGGGCCGCAAGACCCTGGGCCTGGGCTACGCCGTGGCCCTGTCCGACCTCATCCTGGCGCCCTTCATGCCCTCGAACACGGCCCGCAGCGGCGGCACCATCTTCCCCATCATCAAGAACATTCCGCCCCTGTACGGCTCCACGCCGGAAAACAACCCGCGCGGCATCGGCGCGTATCTCATATGGACGGCGCTCGCCACCACCTGCGTCACCTCGTCCATGTTCCTCACCGCCCTGGCGCCCAACGTTCTGGCCCAGTCCCTGGTGGAAAAGACGGCCCACGTGACCCTGACCTGGAACCAGTGGTTCATGAGCTCCCTGCCGGTGGGCGTCATCCTGTTCCTCATCACGCCGCTTCTGGCCTATGTCATCTACCCGCCCACGCAGAAGACCTCGGAGAACGCGCCCATCTGGGCGGCCGAGGAACTGCGCAAGCTCGGGCCCATCACCGGACGCGAGATCACCATGGGCCTCTTGGCCGTGGCCGCGCTGCTGGGCTGGATCTTCCTCAAGGACGCGCTGGACGCAACCACAGTGGCCCTGGCGGCCATCTGCGTCATGGCCATAACCCGCGTGGTCAGCTGGGAGGACGTGCTGGGCTACAAGCAGGCCTGGAACGTGCTGGCGTGGTTCGCCACCCTGGTGACCCTGGCCGACGGCCTGCGCAAGACCGGGTTCTTGGAGTGGTTCGCCAAGACCGCCTCGACCTATCTGCAGGGCTACTCGCCCACGGCGACCCTGGTCGGCTTGGTGCTGGTCTTCTTCGTCAGCCACTACATGTTCGCCAGCGTCACCGCCCACGTGGCCGCGCTGCTGCCGGTCATGCTGGCCGCGGCCATGGCCGTGCCCGGGCTCGATATCAACCTGGCGGCCATGATGCTGTGCGGCAGCCTGGGCATCATGGGCATCATCACGCCTTACGGCACCGGCCCTTCGCCCATCTATTACGGCGCCGGCTACATCAAGGGCAGGGAGTTCTGGGTGCTGGGGCTGGTGTTCGGCGTCATCTACCTGGGCGTGTTCCTGGCCGTCGGCTTCCCCTGGAATTTGATGCGGGCCTAAGCCCCGCGGCGTGTCATGCGGCCGGCTGCGCCCGGCCGGAAAAGGAGGACCCATGCGTTTCATTTCCAAGGCGATGATCGTTGACGCCGTGGCCCGGCTTTGCGACGAGGCCAACCACGACCTGCCCGAGGACGTGCTGGCGGCCTTCACCAAGGCCCGGGAGGACGAAAAGGCCCCGGCCGCCAAGGAGACCTTCCGCCAACTGCTGGAGAACGCCGACCTGGCGCGCTCAACCGGCCTGCCCCTGTGCCAGGATTGCGGCCTGGCCGTGTTCTTCGTGGAGGTGGGCGAGGAACTGACCGTGGCCAGCGGCTCCCTGCGCGAGGCCATCAACGAGGGCATGGTCCGCGGCTACGAGACCGGGCGGCTGCGCAAGTCCACCTGCGACCCCTTCACCCGCAAGAACGCGGGCGACAACTCCCCGGCCATCATCCACTTCGACATCGTGCCCGGCGACCAGCTCAAGATCTCCATGATGGCCAAGGGCGGCGGCGCGGAGAACATGTCGCGCGTGATGATGCTGACCCCGGCCCAGGGCTGGAAGGGCATCCGCGAGTTCGTCATCCGCCGCGTGGCGGAGTCCGGCTCCAATCCCTGCCCGCCCATCATCGTGGGCGTGGGCATTGGCGGCAACTTCGAGCTGGCCGCCATCAATTCCAAAAAGGCCCTGCTGCGCAAGCTTGACGACACCCACCCGGACCCGGAGGTGGCGGCCATGGAGGCCGATCTGCTGGCGTCCGTCAACCGCCTGGGCATAGGCCCCATGGGCCTGGGCGGCGCAACCACCTGCCTGGGCGTGAAGGTGCTCGTCGCCCCCTGCCACCTGGCCAGCCTGCCGCTGGCCGTGAACATCCAGTGCCATTCCTCCCGGCACAAGGAGGTTACGCTCTAATGGCCGAACACCACCTGACCACCCCGCTCGCCAAGGCCGACCTGGAGAAGCTCCGCGCGGGCGATGTCGTCCATCTCACCGGCGTCATCTACACCGGCCGCGACGCGGCCCACAAGCGCATAAGCGACGCCCTGGACGCGGGCGCGCCCCTGCCGTTCCCACTCGAGGGAGCCGTCGTGTATTACGTCGGCCCCTCCCCCGCCATTCCCGGCCGTCCCATCGGGGCGGCCGGGCCCACCACCTCCTACCGCATGGACTCCTTCGCGCCCAGGCTCATCGCCCTGGGGCTCGCGGCCAGCATAGGTAAAGGCATGCGCAGCCCCGAGGTGAAGGACGCCATGAACACGCACAAGGCCGTGTACTTCGGGGCCACGGGCGGGGCCGGGGCGCTGCTCGGCCTGCGCATCAAGGAAGCCAAGGTCATCGCCTACGAGGACCTTGGACCCGAGGCCGTGCGCGAGCTGGTCGTTGCGGACTTCCCCGTGCTGGTCATCAACGACTGCCACGGCGGCGACCTGTACGCCAAGCCGGACCTGGAAGCCGCCCTGGCGCAAACGCGCTAGGCATGGGAGCAAGGAGATGAGCGGCAAGCGTCTCAGCCATTCGCTGTACTTCTGGGTCATCTTCGGCGTCGTGGCCGGCATTGCCCTTGGCCTGGCGCCGGCCACCAGAGGGGCGGCGGCCATGATGGAGCCGCTGGCCACCACCTTCGTGCGCATGGTCAAGATGATCATCGCGCCGCTCATCTTCTGCACCGTGGTCACGGGCATCGCCAAAATAGGCGACATGGGCAAGGTGGGCCGCGTGGGGCTCAAGTGCCTGCTCTACTTCTGGACCATGACGGTCTTCGCCCTGGCCATAGGCCTTGTGGTGGTGAACCTGTACGGCCCGGGCCGGGGCATGGACGAATACGCGGCCAGGATGCAGGCCGACCAGTCCATAGTGCAGCGGGTGGAGGCCTACGCCGGCAAGGCCAAGGAGCTCTCCACCTCGGACTTTATCATGCACATCGTGCCCAACTCCGTGGTGGACTCCTTCGCCCGGGGCGACATCCTGCAGGTGCTCTTCTTCTCCATACTGCTGGGCATAGCCCTGGCCAGCCTGGGGGAAAAGGCCGCCAACTTCGTCCGCGTCATCGATGAATTCGGCAAGGGCCTGTTCAAGGTGGTCCAATACATCATGTACTTCGCGCCGTTGGGGGCCTTCGGCGCCATGGCCGTGGTGGTGGCCACCCAGGGGCGCGAGGCCCTGCTGAACCTGTTCTATCTCATGCTCGGGGTCTACTCCACCTGCCTCATCTTCGGCGTGCTGTTTTTGGTCTGCCGCCTGTCCGGGTTCTCCCTGTGGCGCTACCTGCGCTACATCCGGCAGGAGATCCTTCTCGTGCTCGGCACCTCGTCCTCCGAGGCGGCGCTGCCGCGCATGATGTCCAAGATGGAGGAGGCCGGGGTCGACAAGTCCGTGGTGGGGCTCACCCTGCCCATGGGCTACTCCTTCAACCTCGACGGCACCTGCATCTACCTGACCATGGCCGCGGTGTTCTTGGCCCAGGCCACCAACACCCCACTGGACCTGCAGGCCCAGCTCAGCCTGCTGTTCATCCTGCTGCTGACCAGCAAGGGCGCGGCCGCCATCACCGGCGGCGGGTTCATCACCCTGGCGGCCACGCTGCAGACCATGGGCACCATTCCCGTGGCCTCGCTGACGCTCCTGCTCGGCGTGGACCGCTTCATGAGCGAGGCGCGCGCCATCACCAACCTCATCGGCAACGGCATCGCCACCATCGTGGTGGCCAAGTGGGAGAAGTCTCTGGACGAGCGGATGTTCGAGGCCGCGCTGCGCCGCGGCGAAGGAAGCGGCGCGCCGGAGGACTCCCTTCTGCGGGAACAAGCGGCCGGCGCCCTGGCGGCCCGCACCGCACTGAAACGTTAACAGGACTGGAGGAAACGATGTCCCTGTCAAACACGGCGACCCACCAAGGGCTCCCGGTCGGCAAGCTCGCCGCCTACTTCGACTGGGTGCAGATGCTCACCGGAGCGGTGCTGGTGCTCTTCATGTGGTGCCACCTCATCCTGGTGTCGAGCATTCTCATCAGCGCCGAAGCCATGAACACCCTGGCGCGCTTCTTCGAGGTCACCTACATGGCCCAGGTGGGCGGTCCGCTCATCTTCCTGGGCTTTCTGGTCCACTTCGTCATGGCCGCGCGCAAAATCCCCTTCCGCATGCAGGAGCAGCGCGTCATGCTGGCCAACGCCCAGCGCCTGCGCCACCGCGACACCTGGATGTGGGTGGTTCAGGCCGTCACGGCCATGTGCATCCTCATCATGGGGGCCATCCACCTGTGGGTCATCCTGACCGACCTGCCCATCTCGGCCCAGAAGAGCGCCGCCCGCATCCAAACGGGCTTCTGGTTCGGCTTCTACCTGCTGCTGCTGCCCATGGTGGAGCTCCACGTGGGCATCGGCTTCTACCGCATTCTGGTGAAGTGGGGCTTCCTCAGCCGCGCCGGGCGCAAGGGCGCCAAGCTGGGGGAGAACTTCGCCACGGTCCTGTTCATCGCGGTGGGCGTGCTCTCCCTGCTGCGCTACTACTTCCTGCCCCTCAACTAAGGATGCCGTCATGCAGATATTTCAGACCGATCTTTTGTGCATAGGCGCCGGCCTGGCGGGCGAGCGCGTGGCCGTGGAGGCCGCGGAGAACGGATTCGCCGCCACCTGCCTGTCCATCGTTCCGGCCCGGCGCTCCCATTCCTCGGCCGCTCAGGGCGGCATGCAGGCCGCCCTCGGCAACTCGGCCATGGGCGAGGGCGACTGCCCGGACGTCCACTTCCTGGACACGGTCAAGGGCTCCGACTGGGGCTGCGACCAGGAGGTGGCCAGGCTCTTTTGCGAGAACGCGCCCATCGCCATGCGGCAAATGGCCTTCTGGGGCGTGCCCTGGAACCGCGTGGAAGCGGGCGAGCAGACCTACTACAAGGGCGGCAAGCCCTTCACCGCCGTGGAGAAGAAGGAAAAGGAGGGACTCATCCACTCCCGCAACTTCGGCGGCACGGCCAAATGGCGCACCTGCTACACCTCCGACGGCACGGGCCACTGCGTGCTCTACACCCTGGACAACCGCGCCGCCCAAATGGGCGTGAACGTGGTGGACAAGGTCGAGGTCATCGCGCTCATCCACGACGGAGCCGCCTGCATGGGCGCCGTGGCGCGCTGCCTCAAGACCGGCGAGCTCACGGCCCACCTGGCCAGGGCCACGCTCATCGCCACCGGCGGCTTTGGCCGCATCTACCGCGAGTCCACCAACGCCGTCATCTGCGACGGCGGCGGGCTCATCGCCGCGCTGGACACGGGCGTGGTGCCCCTGGGCAACATGGAGGCAGTGCAGTTCCATCCCACGGGCATCGTTCCCACGGACATCCTCGTCACCGAGGGCTGCCGCGGCGACGGCGGCACCCTGCTCGACAAGGACAACTACCGCTTCATGCCCGACTACGAGCCGGAAAAGGCCGAGCTGGCCAGCCGCGACGTGGTCTCGCGCCGCATGACCGAGCACATGCGCAAGGGCTTCGGCGTCAAGAGCGCCTACGGCGACCACCTCTGGCTCGACATCCGCCACCTGGGCGAGCACCACATCCGCACCAAGCTGCGCGAGGTGGACGAGATCTGCCAGTCGTTCTTGGGCATCGACCCCGTGCACCAGCTCATTCCGGTGCGGCCCACCCAGCACTACAGCATGGGCGGCGTGCGCACCAACAAGGACGGCCACGCCTATGGTCTGAAGGGCCTGTTCTCCGCGGGCGAGGCCGCCTGCTGGGACATGCACGGCTTCAACCGCCTGGGCGGCAACTCCCTGGCCGAGACCGTCGTTGCGGGCATGATCGTGGGCGGCAAGATCGTGGAGTTCCTCAAGGGCACGGACACGGTCTTCTCCACCGCCGCCGTGCGCGACGCCGTTTCGCGCCAGCAGTCCCGCATCGCCGACCTGGTGGCCTGCAAGAACGGGCACGAGAACCCCTACTACGTGCGCGAGGCCATGTTCGACGCCATCATGACGGGCGCGGGCATCTTCCGCAACGGCCGCGACCTGGAGGCCTGCGTGGGCGAACTGCAGCACATTCTGCAACGCGCGCGGCGCGTGGGCCTGGGCTCAAGCGGCAAGGGCGCCAACCCGGAGCTCACCCTGGCCCTCAAGATAGAGGGCATGGTCAAGCTGGCCCTGTGCGTGGCCCAGGGCGCGCTTGTGCGCACCGAGTCGCGCGGGGCCCACACGCGCGAGGACTACCCCGCGCGCAACGACCGCGACTGGCTCAAGCGCACCCTGGCCACCTGGAAGGAAGGGGCCGACCTGCCCACCCTGACCTACGAGGACGCCACCAAGGTCTTTGAGATTCCGCCGGGAGAGCGCGGCTATGGCGGCGGCAAGATCATCCCCATGGACAATCCGCCCGCCGGCCTGCCGCCCAAGGCCTAGGCCCAGCCCGCACACACAAGGAGAACCCGAATGTCCAGAACGCTGACGTTCAACATATTCCGCTACAATCCCACGGACGAGACCTCCAAGCCCCACATGGACAGCTTCGAGTTGGAGGAGACGCCGTCCATGACCCTTTTCATCGCCCTGAACCGCATCCGCGAGACCGAAGACCCCACGCTCATGTTCGACTTCTGCTGTCGTGCGGGCATCTGCGGGGCCTGCGCCATGGTGATAAACGGCCGCCCCGGGCTGGCCTGCCACACCAAGACCAAGGAGATGCCAGCCGAGATCACCCTCATGCCCCTGCCGGTGTTCAAGCTGGTGGGCGACCTCTCCGTGGACACGGGCACCTGGTTCCGCGGCATGTACCAGCGGGTGGAGTCCTGGGTGCACACCAAAAAGGTCTTCGACCCCGCCGCACCGGAGGAGCGCATGCCAAACGCCGTGGCCGAGCAGATCTACGAGTTCGACCGCTGCATCGAGTGCGGATGCTGCGTGGCGGCCTGCGGCACGGCCCTGATGCGGCCGGACTTCCTGGGCGCGGCGGCGTTGAACCGCATCGCCCGGTTCAGGGCCGACCCGCGCGACCAGCGCGGCGAGCAGGACTACTTCGACATCGTGGGCACCGACGACGGCATCTTCGGCTGCATGGGCCTGCTGGCCTGCGAGGACGTGTGCCCCAAGAAGATTCCCTTGCAGGAGCAGTTGGGCCTGCTGCGCCGCAAGATGGCCTTGGCCGCGCTGAAGAAGCGCCTTCCGAGCTTCCTGCGGAACGACATCTAGCCCCTCTGGGCTTGGCTCGCGCACCGGGCGCGGGCCCGCCCCTCCCCGGTCCCGTCCGAGCAACGGGGCCGGGGAGCCTCTTTTTCAGATCCCGCCGCGGCCATGGGGCGGGGCTACCCATAAAAACAAGGGCCTGCGGAGCGTTCCGCAGGCCCTTTGTGTTGGCGCATATATGCCTGGCCCGCACCGCCAGCCCGTGAAGCACAGAGACCGGGCGGCGCAGGCCGGGCGCTGCCGCGCTTTTACTCCAGGCCCTCGAGCAGGGCCATGGCCTCGTCCACTCCGGCGTCCTCGTGCACGACCTTGGCCAAGGCCTGGGTGAGCACGTCCGGCCGCTTGTGCTGGAACACGTTGCGCCCCACCGAAAGTCCGGCGCCGCCCGCCTGGATGGAATCGTGCACCATGACCAGAAAGTCGCGCGTGCTGGCGAGCTTCGGCCCGCCGGCGATGACCACGGGCACGCAGCAGGCGTCGATGACGCGGGAGAAGGACTCCGGGTCGCCGGTGTAGGGCACCTTGACCACGTCGGCTCCCAGCTCCACGCCCACGCGGGCGCAGTGCGCCACGATGTCGGCGTCGAACTCGCTGCGGATCTTGGGCCCGCGCGCGTAGACCATGGCCAGCACGGGCATGCCCCAGCTCTGGGCGGACTCGGTCACGCGGCCGAACTCCTCCAGCATCTTGGCCTCGCTCTCGTCGCCCAGGTTCACGTGCACGCTCACGGCGTCCGCGCCAAGGCGGATGGCCTCCTCGACGCTGCACACCAGGGTCTTGGCGTTGGGCAGCGGCGAAAGGGACGTGCTGGCGGAAAGATGCACGATGAGGCCCACGTCTTTGCCCTGGGAGCGGTGGCAGCAGCGCGGCACGCCCTTGTGCATGAGCACGGCGTTGGCGCCGCCCTCCACCACGCTCTGCACGGCTGCGCGCATGTTGACGATGCCCGGCAGCGGCCCCACTGTGGTGCCGTGGTCCATGGGCACGATGATGGCCCGCTTGGTGTTGCGGTTGATGATGCGTTCCAGTCTGATGGCTTTTCCAAGGTGCATGGGGACCTCCCGGTCTCGTGTTGCGCCCCTGGGAACGACGCGGGTGGCTGCCCGGCGGCGAAAAAGAAGGGCCGCCGGCTTTCGCCCGCGGCCCTTCCAGAAGAGGCTTTGGTTAACGCTTGGTCAACAAACCTCTCCGCGGCCGCAGGCGCGACTAAACCCAAAAAAACCGTCCTCAAAGAAGGAAAAGAGGTTTTGGGTCATGGAGAGGTTCATGGGGAGTGCTTACCCGCACCGCGCCGGGCTGTCAAGCCGTTGCAGGGGTCCGTTCCGGCATACTGCTCGGCATACGGCCCGGCATACGGCCCGGCATACGGCCCGCGCGCCCGGTCGCGCGTCCTCTGCCCCCATTGTCCGGATTGCGTTGCCCGGCGCGCGGCATTCGTCACGGCGCTGGCTGCGGCGCTGACTGCGCCCAGATGCAGGACAGTTGCCGGACAGTTGCCGGGGCTGCCCGACATCTGTCCGGCGCCTGTCCGGAACCTGCCGAGGGACAACCCCCAACTCTGCGCGTTGTCCTGGCGCGTTGTCCTGGCGCGTTGTCCTGACACGCCCTCCATCGCTTCCGCCTGGCGCACTACCCAGCGCGGCCGAGCGCTTACGCCTTGGCCTGAGCCACCAGCCGCGCCCCGAGGGCACGCGCGTTCGCGCAGTCCTGCGGGAACACCTCGGCCCGGCGCTTGGCCTTGGCCTCCGCGTCCCACACCGTGGAGAGATACTTGGCGTAGTCGTCGAACTGCAGCGTGTCCGTGCCCAGCAGCACCTCGCACCCGCCGAACACGCGCTGCATGAAGGCCTGGGTGGTGCCGATGGTCTCCGCGGGCTTCTGCTCCTCGGACACGTTCATGGTGTAAACCAGGGCCGCGGGCATGGCCCTGGGGAAGATGGCCTTGTAGCCCGGCGTATAGGTGACGTACGGGAACAGCAGCCGCTCCAGGAACGAGCGCGTCTCGCCCGACTCCACATGAAAATAGATGGGCGTGCCGACGATGAGCGCGCCCGCAGCGGCGATGCGCTTCAGAACCGGGGTCAGCTCGTCCTTCATGGCGCACTGGCCGTAGCTCTTGCCGCCGATCTTCTTGCAGGCGAAGCAGCTGGTGCAGCCCTTGTAGTCCAGGTCGTACAGGTTCACCAGCTCGGTGGTCGCGCCCGCCTCCTCCGCGCCTTCCAGGGCGTGGGCGAGCAGGGTCGCGGTGTTCCATTTCTTGCGCGGGCTTCCGTTGATGGCGATGACGTTCATGGGGGCACCTCTTCGGTTGATGGTTTCGGCCAGCTTTGCGCGCCAGGAGGAAAAAGCGCAAGAGCGCACAGAAAAGGTCGTCACTTACCAAAAGCATACCGCAGCGCCCGCGCGCGGCAGCGGAGAAACGCCGCGCCGCTGCCCGCCGTTTCGTCAGAGCCAGCCGGGCCGGCAGGGCTCGCCGGACCAGCCATGGCGAAACACGCCAGTTTCTCCTTGACAAAAACGCGCCCGTCATCCTTATCTTTACTACGTAAAATTCGATTCCCCGGCCATGCGCACATTTGGACGGCAGGCCGCCGCCACCTGCGGCCAACACACAACAAGGCGAACGTCCCATCATGGAAGCACCGCACATCTCCCCCACGTGGCTGCGCCGCTTGCGCATCTCCGCCATCAGCTTTCTTGCGGCCGCAGCGCTCTTCGGGGCCTTCGGCTTTTTCGCCGGGCCGCCCATCGCCCATTCGCTGCTGACCAAAATCCTGACCGAGCAGCTGCACCGGCCCGTCACCCTAGGAGCCATCTACATCAATCCCTACGCCATGTCCGTCCGGGTCGACGGCCTCAAGGTGGGCGACGGCAAAGGGGGCGAGGTTTTCGCCTTCGACCAGCTCGTGCTCGACGTGGACATCGCCTCGGTCATCCACGCCGCGCCCGTGGTGGAGGAGTTCCGCCTCGTGGGCCCGCGCATCCATGTGGCGCGCGTGGCTCCCGGCCGCTACGACATCTCCGACCTTTTGGACGAATGGCTGAAGCCGAGCGACAAGCCCACGCCCAGCTTTTCGGTCAACAACATCAAGATCACCGGCGGCCGCGTGGACTTTGACGACCAGCCCGTGGGCAAGCAGCACGCGGTGACGGACATCAACCTCTCGCTGCCCTTCGTCTCCAACCTCGCCTACCAGGCCAACGTCTACACAGAGCCGGCCTTCTCCGCGGTCATCAACGGCGCGCCCCTGAAGCTGGACGGCAAGAGCAAGCCCTTCTCCGCCGACCGCGAAAGCGAGCTCAAGCTGGAGCTGGACCGCTTCGAACTCGCCAGCTACCTGGCCTACCTGCCCTTCCCCCTGCCCTTCACCATCGCGGGCGGCCAGGTGGACACCGACCTCACGCTGGTGTTCCGCCAGCCCCCCAAGGAAGCGCCCTCGCTGAACCTCGCTGGCCGGGTGACACTGAGCGGCCTGCATTTGCTGGAAGGCGGCAAGGCCCCGCTGCTGAACCTGGCCAAGCTCGACGTGCCCCTGGCCGCCGTGGCCCCGCTGAACAACCGCTTCCAGTTCGGCGAGATCGGCATCGACGGCCTGGAGATCTTTGTGCGCACCGGCCGCGACGGCAGCCTCAACTGGCAGGCCCTGGCCAAGAAGATGCCTGGCGGCGACGCGGCGGCGAGCCCGGGCAAGACGGAAAAGACAGAGAAGGCGGGCAAGACCGCAGCCCCCGGTGCGACAGACAAGACAGCCCCGGCCGACGCGACGGACAAGACGGAAAAGACGGGCAAGGCGCAAAAGGCCGCCGAGCCCAAGCCCATGGAGCTGGCCCTGGGCGGCCTGCGCCTGGGCAAGGCCGTGCTGCGCTGGCAGGACGCCCAAGGCCGCGAGGCCGGTCCCTCGGCCGCGCTGGAGCGCTTCGCGGTCAAGGACATCAAGGTGGATGCGCCCAAGCGCCACGTGACCGTCGGCGCTGTGGAGCTGAACGGGCTGGCCCTTTCGGCCACGCGCCTGGCCGACGGACAGATCGCCGGGTTGCAGGGCCTTATGCCCAAGCAGGACGCCGGCACCGGCGCGCCGGCACCGGCCGCGCGGAAGCCCCGCGCCAAGGCCTTTGCCAAGAACGCGGCCAAGGACGCGGCCCCGGCCTGGCTGGTGGAGATCGCCAAGACCGCCATCGCCGATGTGGGCCTGCGCTTCGAGGACAAGGCCGTGCAGCCCGCGGCCACGCAGACCCTGGACATCACCCGGCTGAACCTGGGCGCCCTGAGCACCGCGCCCAAGACCAGCACCACCCTCGACCTCGCCCTGGTCATCAACAAGAAGGGCGCGCTGACCCTGAACGGCCCGGTGCAGCTCACCCCCCTTTCCCTGAAGCTCAAGGCGGACCTGCGCGGCTTTGAACTGCTGCCCTTGCAGCCCTACTTCGCGGACAAGATCAACCTCACCGTCACCAAGGGGCAGCTCACGGGCGACGGCGAGCTGACCCTGGCCGCCGCGCCGGACGGCAGCCTCACCGGAGATTGGAAGGGCCAGCTCACCGTGGGCAACTTCCACAGCGTGGACAAGGTGAACAGCGCGGACTTCCTGACCTGGAAGTCGCTGCACCTGGGCCGCATGAACGTGGCGCTCAAGCCCCTGGCCGTCGGCGTGGGCGAGGTGGCCCTTTCCGACTTCTACGCCCGGCTCATCGTGAGCCCGCAAGGCAAGCTCAACGTCCTGCAGCTGGTCAAGAAGGCCGATGCCCCGGCGGAAGACGGCGCGGACGCGAAGAACGCGAAGGACAAGAAGCAGGATAAGGGCAAGAAGCAGGACGCGGCCGCCAGCGCCTCGCAGAGCGCACCCCCCGCGGCGGCCCCGGCAGCCCAGGCAACGCCTGCAACGCAGGCAACGCAGGCAACGCCTGTGCGCATCGACAAGGTGACCCTGCAGGGCGGCACGGTGAGCTTCACCGACCACTTCATCAAGCCCAACTATTCGGCCAAGCTGGCCAAGATCGGCGGGCGCATCACCGGCCTCTCGTCCGACCCCGGCAGCACCGCGGACATGGACTTGCGCGGCTTCTACGACGGCGCGCCCCTGACCATCGCCGGCAAGCTGAACCCGCTTTCCGCCTCGCCCGCGCTGGACATCAAGACCGAGGTGCGCAGCGTGGAGCTCACGCCCATGTCGCCCTACTTCGGCAAGTACGCGGGCTACGCCCTGGAAAAGGGCAAGCTCTCCCTGTACCTCAGCTACAAGATAGCCGATCGCAAGCTGCAGGCCGAAAACCGCGTGTTCCTCGACCAGCTGACCTTCGGCGACAAGGTGAACAGCCCGGACGCCACCAAGCTGCCCGTGACCCTGGCCGTGGCGCTGCTCAAGAACCGGCGCGGCGAAATCGACATCAACCTGCCCATCTCCGGCTCGCTGGACGACCCGCAGTTCTCCGTGGGCGGCATCGTGGTGCAGGTCATCTTGAACCTGCTGTCCAAGGCGGTCACAGCGCCCTTTGCCCTGCTCGGCTCGCTCTTCGGCGGCGGGGAGGAGCTCTCGCACGTGGACTTCGTTCCCGGCTACGCGCAGCTCACGCCAGAGGCCCAAAAACGCCTGGAGGCCCTGTCCAAGGCCCTGGAGGACAGGCCCGCGCTCAAGCTTGAGGTGGCGGGCAGCGTGGACCCGGAAAAGGACCGCGAAGGCCTGCGCCAGGCCTGGATGGAGCGCAAGGTCAAGGCGCGCAAGCTGGCCCAGATGGTCAAGCAGCGCAAGGAGGCCGGTTCCCTCGACGAAGTCGTGGTGAGCGAAAAGGAATACCCGGACCTGCTGGAGCAAGCCTACAAGCTGGAGAAGTTCCCCAAGCCGCGCAACTTCATCGGGCTGACCAAGAGCCTGCCGCGCGAGGAAATGGAGAAGCTGATGCTGGCCAACGCGCCCGTGGACGACGAGGAGCTGCGGCAATTGGCCGACCAGCGCGCCAAGGCCGTGGCCGACTGGCTGCGCGCGGGCGGCAAGGTCCCGGCGGAGCGCGTGTTCCTGCTGCCGCCCAAGCCCATGCCCAAGCAGACCAGCGGCGGCAAGAAGGACGCGAACCTGAGCCGGGCGGAGTTCTCGCTCAAGTAGCGCCCGCTCCCCCAGCAAAACAAAAGGGCCTGCGAAACGTTTCGCAGGCCCTTTTTGTTGCGCCCCGGCAAAGGGCGGCGGAAGGCGCAGCTCCGCGGCACGCTCCAGCATTGCTGGCCCAAGCGCCGCGGGCGGATATTCCGCGGGGCAGCGGTCCCGAAGTCCTTCATTTTTCCCCTATCGCGCCGGCCACGTAAAACCCGTCCGCACGGAGACTCCCAAGGCTGGGGCCACGGCTCCGGGGGACTCCCCGGCCGCAACCCGCCCCATCAATTTCTCTCCCCGAGCCACGGCCAAACTGATGGATATTCCCTCGGTTTTCCTTGGCCGATTGGAGCTTCGCAAACACAAGCTGACCGATTCGGGCCGGGTGGACGACCGCCTATGCCTTCGCACCTAACGCAGGGCCAAGGCCAAAAGCGGCGCGGCCAGCACGTTGCACAAGCCCGCAAGAATCATCACCAGGCTGGCGATGGCCCCTTCCTCCTGCCCCATGCGCCGGGCCTGGGCCACGCCCGCGCCGTGGGCGCCCATGCCGAAGAGCGCGCCCCGCGCCAGGGCCGATCGCAAGGGCAGCCAGGCCAGCAGCAGCTCGCCCAGCACGGCGCCGAAAATGCCCGTCAGCACCACGAACACCGCCGTCAGGTCGGGTATGCCGCCGATGTCGCCGGACACGGACATGGCGAAAGGCGTGCTCACCGAGCGCGGCAAAAGGCTCAGGCGCACCGTGTCCGAGAGGTTGAGCGCCGTGGCCAGCCCCCAGGCCGTGAGCATGGCGATGGCGTTGCCCATGACCACGCCCGCCAGCAGCACCGGCCAGTGGCGGCGTATCACCGCGCGCTGCTTGAATATGGGCAGGGCGAAGGCCACCGTGACCGGCCCGAGCATGACCACCAGCCAGTGCGTGCCCCGGATGTATTCGCTGTAGTGCTCGTGCAGCAGCAGGGCCAGGCCGATGAGCAGCAGCGGGGCCAGGGTGAGCGGAGAGGACCACCAGCGCGGCCGCCTGCGGTGCACAAAGCGCGCGCCGTAATACAGCCCGATGGTGGCGGCCGACCAGAACAGCCCGGCCCAGAACGCCGCGCCCGGCAGCAGGCTACTTGTCGTCATGGCGCACCAACCTGGGGCTCAGGCGGCAGCACAGGTCAACGGTCAGCCCGGTTCCGCCCATGACGAGCAGGGTTCCGCCCAGCACCACGGCCAGAAGCTTCAGGCCCAGCAGGCCCAAGAACTCCCGGTGGTCGAGCACGGCCAGCACCGCGGGCACGAAGAACAGCAGCATCTCGGCCAGCAGCCAGTCCGCCCCGCGCCGCAGGCTGATGGTCTTGAGCCGGCCGCTGGCGAACAGCAGCAGCACCAGCGCCAATCCGATGATGCCGCCTGGCACGGGCAGGTGCGCGGCGCGGGATACAAGCTCGCCCACGGCCCAAAAGCCGATGATGAGCCCGCCCTGGAGCAGACGGCTGCGGTGCAGGGCCAAGCGGAACGAGAGATACAGCTTGCGCAGATACATGGGAACTCCTCGGCGCGTTTGTCTTGCGCGCAAGTTCCATCTAAGACCGTCGGAACCAGGTGTAAAATGAATTGACAGCATAGAATTCATTCCAATATGGAATAGCTATGGAACTGCGCAATCTGCACGCCCTGGTGGAGGTGGCGCGCCGGGGAGGATTCTCCCAGGCGGCCAAGGCCCTGTTCACCACGCAACCCAACGTCAGCAAGGCCGTGCGCCAGCTGGAGGACGAGCTCGGCGTGCCGCTGTTCGAGCGCATGGGGCACAAGAGCCGCCTCACCGATGCGGGCGGCGTCATCTACCGCCGCGGCCTGAGCATCCTCACCGAGACCGAGGACATGCTGGCCGAGCTGGACGAGTTGCGCGGGCTCCGGCGCGGGCGGCTGCGCCTGGGGCTGCCGCTGTTCGGCAGCAGCGTGCTCTTCGCACCCATTTTCGCGCTGTTCCGTAGCCGCTACCCCGGCGTGGAAATCAGCCTTGTGGAGCATGGCAGCAAGCGTCTGGAGGAGCTGCTGCGCGCGGGCGAGGTGGACCTTGCGGCGTCGCTCATGCCCGTGCCCGAGGAATTCGACTGGCAGGACGTGCGCGCCGAACCGCTTGTGGCCCTGCTGCCCGCCAGCCACCCTCTGGCCAGCCGCCCTTCCCTGCGGCTGCAGGACCTGGCGAAGGAGCCGTTCATCCTGTTCGACGAAGGCTTCCTGCTCAACAAGATCATTCTGGATTGCTGCGCCCGCCGGGGCTTCACGCCCACCATCGCCGCGCGCAGCGGGCAGATAGACTTCATCACCGGGCTGGTGGCGGCCGGGCTCGGCATCGCGCTGCTGCCGCGGCTCATGGCCGAGCAGCGCCGCCAGCCGGGGCTCGGCTTCATCCTCTTGGACGAACCGGACATGGTGTGGCACATGGCCCTGCTGTGGCGCAAGGGCGGCTACCTCTCCCACGCGGCCCAGGCCTGGCTGGCCCTGGCCAAAGAGGCCCATCCTCCGGGGCAGGAGCAGGGGTGAAGCCCCCGCAACCGCTGCCGGAAACATGATGCGCCGCAACGGTTTTCAATCCTTACCGCCCGGCACGGCGAAAATAATTCGTCCATTTTTTTATTGTGACGCTTCCATTGCTTGACAGAAGGACCGGCCAACGGCTAAAGAGGACCTCCCAACGACGTGGGGCTGTAGCTCAGTTGGGAGAGCGCTTGAATGGCATTCAAGAGGCCGTGAGTTCAATTCTCTCCAGCTCCACCAGAAAGATCAGGGCCTTACGAGGAAACTCGTAAGGCCTTTTTCTTTGCTGCACTACAGCTTTGCACTACATTTTGTAAGCGGGGTGAAACGGCCAGAAAGCCCATGCTCCCTTATTCACTCCTCCCAGCCTTTGCCTGAACCCCGCCCACTCTGAACGAAGACCCTGCCAGCGAGAGAATCGAGCAAGAATTGAGCAGGATCGTATCTCCTCCTCCCATGCCGTCCGCCCTATAGAATCATCCTCAAGAGGCATGCTGGAAAGCTGTGCCCGCGCGAGTTGGCAAGGACCGCGATCCGCTGCACGAGCTGGCGAAAGGTCTTCATCACGGAGGAGGGTGTTTTCATGGACGACAAGATGACACGCAGGAATTTCCTAAAGGGCGGCGCCATGGCGCTGGGAGCCGTGGCCGCGTATGAACTCGCCAGCCTTGGCGAGGCTTCGGCTGCGGCAGGGGCCAAAGCGGATGACAAAGCTTCCGGCGACTCCGCCAAGGACAAGGCCAAGGTCTACTTCACCAAGGACATCAGCGTGGCCGGGCTGCTCAAGGTCTATGCCAAGGTGAACCAGGGTATCGGCGGCAAGGTCGGCATCAAGCTGCACACCGGCGAGCCGCATGGCCCCAACCTCCTGCCCATCTGCCTCATCAAGGGCCTGCAAGCCAAGGTGCCCAACAGCACCATCGTGGAGTGCAACGTGCTCTACCCGAGCCCGCGGCAGCGCACCAAGACCCACCTCGAAACAATCAAGACCAACGGCTTTGACTTCTGCCCGGTGGACATCATGGACGCCGATGGCGACGTGATGCTGCCCATTCCCGGCATGCAGGAGTTCTTCGACAAGTGGCTCTCCCCGGCCCTGAAGGACCGCCCCTACACGCCGGGCGTGCACTTGACCGAAATTGCCGTGGGCAAGCACCTGCTGAACTACGACTCGCTGCTCGTGTACACGCACTTCAAGGGCCATACCAGCGGCGGCTTCGGCGGCTCGCTCAAGAACATCGGCATCGGCGTGGCCTCCGGGCAGGTGGGCAAGCGACAGATCCACGGCGAGGGCTGGAGCAAGGGCCCGCTGTTCCTGGAGCGCATGGTGGAATCGGGCAAGGGCATCGCCGCGCATTTCGGCCAGCGCATCACCTACATCAACGTCATGAAGAACCTCTCCGTGGATTGCGACTGCGACGCGCACGGCCAGCCGCCCTCCATGCCGGACATCGGCATCGTGGCCTCCACGGACATCCTGGCCGTGGACAAGGCCTGCGTGGACCTGGTGTATGCCCAGCCGGGAAGCCAGAAGCGCGCCCTGGTGGAGCGCATCGAATCCCGCAGCGGTCTGCGCCAGTTGGAGTACATGAAGACGCTCGGCATGGGCAACGACCAGTACGAACTCATCACGCTTTAGAATCAAGGAGGCAGCATGACTGTTCCCGTCTATTACGCGGACCTCTCCGTAAAGAATCCGTCCGACAACCGCCTGGCCAAAATCCGCCGCCTGTGCGAGGCCGTGGGCCTGGCCGACAAGGTGAAGCCGCTTCTCAAGGGCGGCGAGGACGAAGTCGTGGCCATCAAGGCCCACTTCGGCGAAGCCGGCAACGACACCTATCTGCACCCGACATTTGCCCGGCAGGTGGTGGACTGCGTGAAGGCCGCCGGAGCCCGGCCCTTCCTCTCCGACACCTGCACCTTGTACAAATCCACCCGGCACAACGCCGTGGACCACCTGGAGACAGCCTACCTGCACGGCTTCACGCCCTATGTGGTGGGAGCGCCGGTCATCATCGCCGACGGAGTGACCAGCAAGTGCTATGAGGAAGTGCCTGTGAACCTGAAGCACTTCGCCAGCGTGAAAATCGCCCAGGCGTTTCGCAGCGCAAACGCCATGGTGGTGCTCTCGCACTTCAAGGGGCACATGATGGGCGGCTTCGGCGGCGCGCTCAAGAACTTGGCCATGGGCTGCGCGCCCATGGCGGGCAAGATCGACCAGCATGGCCGCAACGTGGTCATCTACCCCGGCTGCGTGGGCTGCGGCGAATGCGTGAAGGTCTGCCCCCAGGACGCGCTCTCGCTCACCAAACCGCAGAAGGGCCCTGATGGGAAGAAGGTGGGACGCAAGGCCGTCATCGACAAGGACAAGTGCATCGGCTGCTACGAGTGTGTCACCGTGTGCAAGCAGGGAGCCATCAGCGTCGACGCCACCAGCGAGTTCGGCGACTTCGTGGAGCGCATGATGGAATACGCCTACGGCGCCGTGCAGGGGCTTGCTGGCCGCGTGGTGTACCTGAACTTCCTGATGCACGTGACCACGCAGTGCGACTGCGCGGGCTGGAGCGAACCGGCCATGGTGCCGGACCTGGGCATCCTGGCCTCCACGGACCCCGTGGCCATTGACGTGGCCAGCTTCGATCTGGTGAACAGCGCGCCGAGCCTCATCCACCTGGATGGCCACGCGGTGCATTCCCACGGCTACGACAAGTTCGCAGCCCTGCGGCCCAATACGCGCGGCAGGCACCAGATCGACTACGCCGAAGCCATCGGCCTGGGCAGCACCAAGTACGAGCTCATCAAGGTCTAGCCGCCCGACGACACACCTCCCCCTGTCCTGGCGGCGCCCCGGTCCTCCTTCCTTTGCGGGGCGCCGCCCACCAACTATAGCCAAGAGGCCCTATGGACCACGGAATCCTTTTCGACCACTCCCGCACCGCGCGCATCGGCCTGCCCGAGGCGGTGTTCTGCGAGGGCAAACCCTTTGAAGCGCTCGTCGAGTTGCTCGGCCAATTCGGCGCCGGTTCCGGGCGCCCCGTGCTTTTCACGAGGCTGTCCCCGGAAATCTTCGTCCAGGTCCCCGAGGCCATGCGCAGCGGCTACGACTACCACCCGCTCTCGCGCACGGCCTTCGGCGACAGGCTGTCGCAGAAGGACAAAGGCCGCGTGGCTATCGTCTCCGCTGGCACGGCCGACGGCTCCGTGGCCTGGGAAGCGGCGCGCACGTTGGAGTACCTGGGCATCCTGCATCAGGTCTTCGAGGACTGCGGCGTGGCCGGACTATGGCGCCTGGCCGAGCGTCTGGGCGAGATCAACGCCTTCGACGCGGTCATCGTGGTGGCCGGGTTGGACGCGGCGCTGGCAAGCGTGCTGGGTGGACTCACGCCCAAGCCCGTGTTCGGTGTACCTACCTCCGTGGGCTACGGCGTGGCCAAGGGCGGCAACGCGGCGCTCGCCAGCATGTTGTCCAGCTGCGCCCCAGGCGTGGCCATCATGAACATCGACAACGGCTACGGCGCGGCCTGCGCCGCCGCCCGGGTGGTGAACAGCCTATGAGCCGCAAGCACGAACACCACGACCACGGACATGAGCACAAGCATGAGCACAAGCATGAGCACGAGTATGGCCATGACCATCATCATGGCCACAGCCACGGCCACCATGCCCCGTCAGTGCTGACCATCCGCGCCAACTCCGGTCTGTCCGGCGACATGCTGCTGGCCGGACTGCTGAATATGACGGAAGTGGACGAGGCGGAGACGGTGGCCATGCTCGCGGCCATCATGCCGGAACTCGCAGGCTCGGTGCGGCTGGTGCGCAAGCAGGTGAACCACATCGGCGGCTGGCACGCGGAGGTGAACCTGCCCCACCAGCACGAGCACCGCACGCTGGCCGACATCACGGCGCTCATCAATGCTTGCGGCATGACCGACGCGGCCAAGGGTCTCGCCACCGAGACCTTCACCCTGCTGGCAAGGGCTGAGGGGGCCGTGCACGAGAAGAAGCCCGAGGACGTGCACTTCCACGAGGTGGGCGCGCTGGACAGCATCCTGGACATCAGCCTGACCTGCGAGCTCTTCGCCAAGCTCTCGCCCGCGCGCTTCGTGGTCAGCCCGCTGCCCCTAGCGGACGGCTTCGTTGCCTGCGCCCACGGCATCATTCCGGTGCCCGCCCCGGCGGTGCTGGAGCTGCTGCAGGGCATTCCCGTGCGGCCCTTCGCCGGACAGGGCGAAACCGTGACGCCCACGGCCATAGCCCTCCTGCGCGCTCTGGGCGCGGAGTTCGGCCCCTGGCCCGCCATGCGGGTGGACCGCCGAGCGCTGGTCTACGGGGGCAAGATTTTCGAGGACGCGCCCAACGGGGCAATCTTCGCCTATGGCGCCTGCGGCCCGCAGTTCCAGCAATAGCCTCGCCCCGAAACAACAAGGAGATCACCATGAAGAAGCTCATCGCATCATCGGCGCTTTTGGCGCTGCTCTCGCCCGCCGCAGGCTTGGCCGCGCAGGGCGAGGACGTGACCATCACCCGCAGCGGTTCGCAGCCGTCGGTCAGGGGGCCGGCGGACTGGTTCACCGGCAGCGTGCGCGTGGATTCCCCCTTTGCGGCGAGAGCTCCGGGGCGCATGCAGGGGGCGCTCGTCACCTTCGAGCCCGGCGCGCGCACGGCCTGGCACACGCACCCGCTCGGGCAGACGCTCATAGTGACTTCGGGCATCGGCCTGGTCCAGTGCGAGGGCGGCCCGGTGGAGACCATCCGCCCCGGTGACACCGTGTGGATCGCCCCCGGCGTGAAGCACTGGCACGGCGCCGCGCCCGCCACGGCCATGACGCACATCGCCATCGTGGAGCAACAGGATGGCAAATCGTCCACGTGGATGGAGAAAGTCACGGACGAGCAGTACGGCGGGAAGTAGGCTCATTTCTCCAGGTGGCGGGAGGATCGGGCAAGAAAGAGAGCGGATCGTATCTACCTTCTGCGCAGGTTCGAGACTAGAGACAGTAGCTGTGGCGCTGCCCCAGCGCCGGAACTGGCAACTACTCAAGTTCTCAAGGAGAAGGCAAAATGAAGACGAGACTGTTGGGCAAAAGCGGACTGGAAGTCACGGCAATCGGCCTGGGCTGCATGGGCATGAGCTTCGGCCTTGGCCCGGCGGCGGACAAGCAGGAATCCATCGCACTCATCCGCACGGCCTTTGAATGTGGCGTCACTCTCTTCGACACCGCCGAGGTCTATGGTCCCCTCACCAATGAGGAACTCGTGGGAGAGGCGCTAGCGCCCGTGCGGGACAAGGTGGTCATCGCCACCAAGTACGGTTTTGACCTGGAGAACTTCCCGAACCTCAACAGCCGGCCGGAGCACATCAAGAAGGTCGTGGAGGGTTCCCTCAAGCGCCTCAAGACCGATTACATCGACCTGCTCTATCAGCACCGCGTGGACCCGAACGTGCCCATCGAGGATGTGGCCGGAGCGGTGAAGGAACTGATTCAGGCCGGCAAGGTGCGGCACTACGGCCTCTGTGAGGCGAGCGCAAAGACCATCCGCCGCGCCCACGCCGTGCACCCGCTCACTGCGATCCAGACCGAGTATTCCCTTTGGACGCGCGACCCCGAGGCCGAGGTGCTCCCCGTCTGCGAGGAACTCGGCATCGGCTTCGTGCCCTGGAGCCCGCTGGGCCAGGGCTTCCTCACCGGAAGCCTGGATCCGGCCATGAGCTTCGCCCCGGACACCGACTTGCGGGCGTCCTTCCCCCGCTTCACCCATGACTCCATGCGGGCCAACCAGACGGTGCTGGGACTGCTCCGGGACGTGGCCGCGCAAAAACACGCCACCCCGGTGCAGATCGCCCTGGCCTGGCTGCTGGCGCGCAAGCCCTTCATCGTGCCCATTCCTGGCACACGGAGTCTGAAGCACCTGGAGGAGAACCTCGCCGCGGCGGACATCGCGCTTTCGCCCGAGGACATGAGGCAGATCGAGGAAGCCTTCGCCAAGATCACCGTGACGGGCGACCGCCTGCCCCCCGAGCACATGGCGCTCATCGACCGCTAGGCGGCACACTCGTATCAAGGCCGGTCCCTGCGGACAAGTCGCGGGGACCGGCGCTTCCCTCGGTGAAGCAAAAGAAGGAGGGGCGCACATGGACGCGTTCGTCAGCCAGGCCCTGCCGTCCTGGCAGAACTACTACATCGTTGTCGGGCCTGCCGCTGCGGCCCTGATCGGCATTCAGTTCGTGGTGATCACCCTCGTCGCCAGCCAGCGCAGGGCTGTGCCAATGGAAGCGCTCCGCGCGTTCGCCTCGCCCACTGTGGCGCACCTCGCCAATGCCCTGGCCGTGTCCGCACTCATGTGCATCCCCTGGGCCGAGCCAGTGCACGCCTCGCTGGCGCTCATCGTCTGCGGCCTCGCGGGCCTGGCCAACGGGGTGGGCATCATCAAGCGCTCCAGACGGCAGGACTACTACGCCCCGGACTGCGGGGACCGCTTCTGGTACATGCTGCTGCCTTGCGGCCTCAACGCAGCGCTCTTGGCAAGCGCACTTGCGCTCCTCGCCGGGAGCGAATGGGCGTTGCTGGCCATCGGTGGCGTGGCCCTGGGCCTGCTCCTGGTGGGCATCCACAACGCCTGGGACACGGTGACGCACATCGTCACCAGCCTTGGCCACGAAGCCGGAACGTAGCGATACCCAACACCGTGCCCCGGACTCCTGTTGCGGCAGAATCAGGCAAGAATACGCGCGGATCGTATCTACCTTCCGAGGCCCGCAGTGACTAGGTTCATGGCATGCGCTGCTACAGCGCGATGTTGGCCGGAAAGGCCATCACAAGGAGGATTCGTCATGAATGACAATATCACTGGAAAGGTAGTGGTCATCACTGGTGCGAGCAGCGGGCTGGGCGAGGCCACGGCGCGCATGCTTTCCGCCCAGGGAGCAATCGTGGTGCTGGGTGCCCGGCGCGTGGAGCGGCTGCAGGCCCTGGCGGACGAGCTGATTGCTGGCGGCGGCAAGGCCCTGGCTCAGGCCACGGACGTCACCGACCCTGACCAGGTGAAGGCGCTGGTGGACGAGGCCGTGCGCGTGTTCGGTCGCGTGGACGTCATGCTCAACAACGCCGGGCTCATGCCGCACTCGCCGCTGGAGCGCCTCAAGCTCGACGACTGGAACAGGATGATCGACGTGAACCTGAGGGGTGTGCTCCACGGCATCGCCGCCGCGCTGCCGCACATGCAGCGCCAGAAGTCCGGCCACATCATCAACGTCTCCTCCGTGGCCGGGCACAAGGTGCGCCCCGGCTCGGCCGTCTACGCGGCCACCAAGACCGCCGTGCGTGTCATCTCCGAGGGCCTGCGCCAAGAGGTGAAGCCCTACGGCATCCGTACCACGGTGCTCTCGCCGGGCGCGGTGGCCTCGGAGCTGATGCACAGCGTCACTGAGCCGGACGTCGCCGCAGGCATCCGCAAGTTCTACGAGGATTACGCCATCCCGGCCGAGACCTTCGCGCGCATGGTGGTGTTCGCCATGAGCCAGCCACAGGACGTGGACGTGAACGAGATCCTCTTCCGCCCCACGAACCAGGAGCTGTAGGGACGGCTCACCGTTCTTACAAGCCATCGGAGACAAGCAAGAATCGTATGGACACTCTGAAGCCCACGGCAAACGACGCGCAAGTCGCCACCGGCGCGCTGTTCATGGCCATTCTCGGGGCGTTGATGGCGTTCACGTCGCTCTCGACCGACATCTATCTTCCGGCCATGCCGACGATGGCCCAAGAGCTCCATGGCGACGCCGAACTCACCATCACCGGGTTCCTGGTGGGGTTCACCTTCGCCCAGCTTCTCTGGGGGCCGATCAGCGACAGCAGGGGCCGCAAGCTTCCGCTGTTCATCGGCATGCTGATCTTCGCGGTGGGCAGCGCCGGGTGCGCCCTGTCGCAGTCCATCGCGCAGATCGTCTTTTGGCGCATCGTGCAGGCTTTCGGCGCGTGCACCGGCCCCATGCTGGCGCGGGCGATGATTCGGGACTTGTTCTCCCGCACCAAGGCGGCCCAGATGCTGTCGACCCTGATCATCATCATGGCCATTGCGCCCATCATCGGTCCCCTGATGGGTGGCCAGATCATCCGGGTCAGCAGTTGGCACAGCATATTCTGGCTGCTCACGGCCATCGGCCTGCTGATGTTCGTCTCGCTGTTCTGGCTGCCGGAAACCCTGCCCGCCAAAAGGCGGACGCCTGCCTCGATACGCAGCGCTTTCACGAATTACGGCTTGTTGCTCAGGCACAAGGTGTTCATGCGGTTCACCCTCTGCGTGACCTTCTACTACGTTGCTGCCTATGCCTTCATCGCCGGGTCTCCGCGCGTCTACATCTCCCATTTCGGCGTCGATCCGCAGCATTACGGGTGGCTGTTCGCGGTCAACATCCTCGGCGTCATGGTCATCAGCTTCTTCAACAGGCATCTCGTCTACCGGTTCCCCCTGCGCACGCTGCTGCAGATCGCGACGACCATATCGCTTTTGGCCATCACCGCCATGGCCGTATTCGTCCGGGCGGAGCTGTTCGGCATGCCCATAATCGTCGGGATGGTCTTCGTCTTCTTCTCCATGAACGGAATCGTCGCAGCCGTGGCCACCGCAGCCGCGCTGGACGAGGTACCGCACATCGCGGGCTCGGCCTCCGCGCTCATCGGCGCGCTGCAATACGGGAGCGGCATCGTCTCCTCGCTGCTGCTAGCCCTGTTCAGCAATGGCACGCCGTGGACCATGACCTGGATAATGCTGCTGTTCACGGCGGCTGCGTTTCTCACCGTACTGGGGAATACCAGCAGATTCTCCTGCCGGTTCTTTGGGGGCCATGCCAATCCTGGAGAGGCGGCAATCAACCCAATTGCAAAGGATGCGGTGTCATGAAGAACGTGCTGATTCTCTCGGGCAGCCCGCGCAAGGGCGGCAACTCCGACCTCTTGTGCGACCAATTTTTGACCGGAGCGCAGGAGGCTGGGCACCGGGTGGAGAAGATCCGCCTGGCGGAGCTGGACATCAACTACTGCACCGGCTGCGGGGCCTGCTTCGAGAAAAAGATGGTCTGCTCCCAGAAGGATGACATGGCCGAGGTGCTGGAGAAGATGGTGGCGGCGGACGTCATCGTCATGGCCACGCCGGTCTATTTCTATACCATGTGCGGCCAGATGAAGACGCTCATCGACCGCACCTGCTCCGGCTACACCCACCTCAAGGACAAGGACTTCTACTTCATCCTGGCCGCGGCGGACACGGACTTGGCGGCAATGGAGCGGACGGTGGAGGGCTTCCGTGGCTTCACGTCCTGCCTCACCCGCGCCCGGGAAAAGGGCGTGGTCTATGGCGTGGGCGCCTGGAACGTCGGCGAAATCAAGAAGTCGCTCGCCATGCGGCAGGCCTTTGACATGGGGAAAAATGCATAGCGCGGCGTTTCACCGCCACCGGGACAACACGCCCGGCATAGTTTCAACACAAAGGAATGCATCATGAAAGCCATAGCGATAAGCGGCAGTCCCAGACGAGGCGGCAACACGGAAATCCTGCTTAAAAAGGTGCTTGCCCCTTTGGAGGCAGCAGGATGGAGCACAGAGTTCATGCAGATTGGAGGTCGGGCGGTGCATGGCTGCCTGGCCTGCATGAAGTGTTTTGAGAAACAAAACGCCCGCTGCGCCGTGGAGAAGGACGGCATCAACGAATACCTGGAGCGCATGTACGCGGCGGACGCCTTCATCCTTGGCTCCCCCACCTATTTTGCGGCCATAACGCCTGAATTGAAGGCCTTGATGGACCGGGCGGGCTTCGTGGCGTTGGCCAACGGCGGGCTGTTCAGGGGCAAGATCGGGGCCGCTGTGGTGGCGGTGCGGCGTGGCGGCGCCACCCACGTGTTTGACACCATCAACCACATGTTCCTCATGTCTTCCATGATTGTGCCGGGCTCCACCTACTGGAACATCGGTGTGGGCCGCGACAAGGGCGAGGTCCTGGACGACGACGAGGGCCTGCGGAACATGGAGCACCTCGGCAACTGCATCGCCTGGCTTGGCAAGGCCACCGCCGCCATGACCGAGCCCTTTCCCTTCGCACCGTCCGGGCCAAAGCCCAAGACCCCGGAAACCGGGGACAGCGTGTAAGGGCCGAGGGGCGTTCGTCGCGGCATTCCGCACGCCCAGGGGCGCAGCCCAAACATGCGGAGAGGACCGGAGAATGGACACAAAGAGACTGGAGAAGCGGGCAGCGCCTTCTCGCTCCAGATAGAATCAGGCAAGAATGTGCGTGGATCGTATCTACACGGCGACCCGCACAGGAGATAGAGATCATGGCGTGGCATAGGCGAGTTTCACAAGGGGCACCTCTCAATCCTGACGAAATGAGGTAATGTTATGACTATTCGGCACACGGGTCCGCTCTGCCTGGCCCTTCTGCTTTCGCTGCTGGCCGTTGCCCAAACCGTGGAGGCGAAAGACATGGCTGACAAGAATCGCGGCGTCACCGTCCAGAAGGTCTCGTTTCCCAACAGCACCATTACCGTGGTCGGGAACCTCTTTCTGCCCGCCAACTTTGATGCGAAGAAGAAATACGCGGCCATCGTCGTGGTCCACCCCTTCGGCGGCGTCAAGGAGCAGACCTCCGGCTTGTACGCGCAGCGGCTCGCCGAACAGGGCTTCATCGCCCTGGCGTACGATGCCTCCCATTACGGCGAGAGCGGCGGCGAACCGCGCCTGAAGGAGGTTCCGGCCACCCGCGTCGAGGACGTCCGGAGCGCCGTCGACTACTTGAGCAACCACCCCCAGGTGGACGCAAGCCGCATCGGCGCGCTGGGTATCTGCACCGGCGGGGCGTATGCCATCAACGCCGCGCAGACGGACACGCGCATCAAGGCGGTCGCTGGCGTCAGCGTCTTCGACCTGGGGAGGGCGCGCCGGGAAGGCGTCGGCGGCACCATCACCTACGAGGAGCGCATGAAGCGGCTGGAGGAGATCAGCAAGCAGCGCACGCTGGAGGCCCGTGGCGAGCCCGTTCGCATGGTTGCTGTCGTGCCCGACACAGCGGAGCTGTTCACCGAGAGCACCCCGAAGCTCTATCGCGAAGGCTACGAGTATTACCGCACGCCCAGGGCCCAGCACACCAACTCTCCCAACCGCTACATCTTCACCAGCCTCGGCTTGCAGATGGCCTTCTTCCCCTTTGAGCAGATCGAGACCATCTCGCCGCGTCCCCTCCTTTTGGTCGCCGGCTCCGAGGCGGACACGCTCTATTTCAGCCAGGACGCGTATGACAAGGCCAAGGAGCCGAAGGAGCTCTTCCGCATCCCCGGCGCCTCGCACATCGACCTGTACGACAGGCCCCAATACATCGGCCCCGTGGTGACCAAGCTGAAGGAATTCTACAGCAAGGCCTTTCGGTAAGGAGGAGTGACCATGGCAACACGACATCATGCGCGTTTCGCCCCGCTCCTGCTCGCCCTCTGTTTGCTGGCGTCCGCGTGCTCGGCAGCCCGGGGCGGCAAAACGTCAGGCCCGTTGAGCATTCAGGAGCAGGGCAGTTTCGCCGTCGGCGGAACGGTCATCACCAGTACCGGCGCGTTCGATCCCTACAAGCCCACCCCAGCCGGGCAGACGCTGCATGGCGACCATGCCTATGTGTTCTACCAGCGCCCGGTGAACGCCAGGAAACTCCCCCTCGTGTTCCTGCACGGCTTCGGGCAGTTCTCCAAGACCTGGGAGAGCACGCCGGACGGGCGCGAGGGCTTTCAGAACATCTTCCTGCGCCGGGGCTTCGGGGTGTACCTGGTGGACCAGCCGCGCCGCGGCGATGCCGGGCAGAGCACCCTGCCCGCGACCATCACCCCGACTCCGAGCGACCAGCTCTGGTTCGGAACCTTCCGTGTGGGCATCTGGCCGGACTACTTCCCCGGCGTGCAGTTCCCGCGCAGTGCGGAAGCCCTGGACCAGTATTTCCGGCAGATGACCCCGAACACCGGCCCCTTCGACGCCGGGCTGATCTCGGACGCCCTCGCGGCCCTGCATGCCAAAATCGGGGCGGGAATCCTGGTGACCCATTCGCAAGGCGGCGGCCCCGGCTGGCTCACGGCCATGAAGAGCGCAAACGTCCGCGCTGTGGTGGCCTATGAGCCCGGCAGCGGCTTCGTCTTCCCGGAAGGCGAGGTTCCGCCGCCGATGCAAAGCGCGGGCGGAACGCTTGAGGCGACCGCCATCCCTCTGGCGGAATTCATGAAGCTCACCAAAATCCCCATCGTCATCTACTATGGCGATTACATCCCGGACCAGCCAACACAGGTGCCAAGCCAGGACCAGTGGCGCGTGCGGCTGCACATGGCCAGGCTCTGGGCCGATGCCGTGAACCGCAGGGGCGGCGACGTCACCGTGGTCCACCTGCCCGAGATCGGCGTGCGCGGTAACACGCACTTCCCCTTCTCGGACCTGAACAACATGGAAGTCGCGGACCTGCTGTCCAGGTGGCTGCACGAGAAGCAGCTGGATTAGGCCGGGAAGCGCCGCCCAAGGCGCTGCAGGAAATTCTCGGCCCTGCCTGAAGACCCGAAGAGGGTCAGGAGCGGCGCATGCTGCTTCCGACCAGAGCGGCAGCGGGATGCGCCTATCTTACCGCCGCGCAGTTCCTTCACGGAAGGAGACGATTCCGATGCTTGGAGATAGAATCAGGCAATAATTGGACAGGATCGTATCTACACGCTGGCGCGGCCCGGCAGTATGGATATGACGCGGGACACAAACGCGGTCACGGCGCAGAGCGCCAGAGCACAAGGATAAAGGACATGAAACAACGCAATTGGCTCATCACGGGCGTCAGCAGCGGCTTTGGCCATGAGATGAGCGAACAGCTTCTGAAGCGCGGCGACACGGTGGTCGGCACTGTCCGCGACACCTCCAAGGTGGCCGACCTGATGCGGCTGTATCCGGAGACGTTCCTGCCCGAAATCCTCGACGTCACCGACGCGGCGGCGGTCCGGGCGGTCGTCGACCGCGTCTTCGCCAAGCTCAAGCGCATCGACGTCGTGGTCAGCAATGCGGGCTACGGTCTGTTCGGCGCGGCCGAGGAACTCTCCGACACGCAGGTCGAGCACATGATAGCCACCAACCTGGTCGGCTCCATCCAGCTCATCCGCGCCGCGCTGCCACACATGCGGGCGCAGGGCGGCGGGCGGGTGATCCAGCTTTCCTCCTACGGCGGTCAGGTCGCATTTGCCGGGAACTCGTTGTACCACGCCACCAAGTGGGGCATAGAAGGCTTCGTGGAGTCCGTGGCGCAGGAGGTCGCGGTCTTCGGTATCGGTATGACCATCGTCGAACCCGGCGGCGCGCGCACCGAGTTCCGCTACGGCAGCGCCCAGGTGGCCAAGCTCATGCCCGAATATGACCAGACTCCGGCGCACGCCTTCCTCCAGATGCTCGACCCCAAGAACGGCCTGGCCCCCGGCGACCCGGCCAAGATGGCGGCGCGCATCATCGAAAGCGTGGACGTGACCCCTGCGCCGCTGCGCATGGTCCTCGGCTCCCAGGCGCTGGCGAGCACCATTGCCACGCTACGCAAGCGTATCGTTGATTTCGAGGCGCAGGCCGAGCTTGCCGCTTCAACGGACTGCCCCGCAGGAGAATAGGAGAAGACCATGAGCAAGAACAACAAGGACAGCAGCGTGACCCCGGACCAGTCCCGGCGCAGCTTCATGAAGTTGACGATAACCGGGCTGCTTGTGGGCGCGGCAACACAGATCGTCCCTGGCCTGTCCACGGCCAGCGCCGCAGAGAAAGCCGAGCAGGGGAAAAAGATCCTGGTGGTCTTCTACTCGCGCTCCGGCAACACGCGGGACATGGCCAACCAGATTCACACGCTGGCTGGCGGCGATATCGTTGAGCTGCAGACCGTGAATCCGTACCCGACCGAGTACCGGCCCACCACGGAGCAGGCCAAACAGGAGTTGCAGAGCGGGTACAAGCCGCCGCTCACCACGAAGATTGCGAACCTCGCGTCCTACGACGTGATTTTCGTGGGTTCGCCCAGCTGGTGGGGCACCTTTGCCGCGCCGGTGAAGACGTTTTTGTCCGACGCCGACCTCTCCGGCAAGACGCTGGTCCCCTTCATCACCCACGAGGGCAGCGGCCTGGGGCGCGCCCCGGCGGACATGGCCAAGCTCTGCCCCAAGGCGACGCTGCTGGAGGGACTGGCCGTGCGCGGTAGCAGTGTGAAGACCGCGCGCGGGGACATTGAGTCCTGGCTGCGCAAAATCGGCATGAAGAAGTAGCCGGGCCATGTCCGAAACGATGACACGCCGAAAATTCATCCTGCGGGGAGCGGCTGGCTTGGCACTGGCCAGCGTCGCCAGCGCTGGGGGCGCCGCCTGCGCCCTGCAGCCGAAAATCGGCCCATTGCCGCAGGGCCAGCGCCTGGAGCGCATCCTGGCCTCGCCGAACTACGTGGAAGGGACGTTCCGCAACCAGCTGCCCACCGCGACAATGACGAGCGACAAGGGGCAGTTGGCCACCATGTGGGACTTCCTGTTCGTGCCCAAGGAGCGCCTGCGGCCGGACCACCCCCTGCCCATGCTCAAGACCGACCTCAAGACCTTGGCTGCAAACGGGGGTGACGCGGTGGTGTGGCTCGGCCACTCGTCCTTGTTCCTGCGGCTGGGCGGCAACACCGTGCTTGTGGACCCCGTGTTCAGCTCCTATGCCGCGCCGCTGTTCTTCATGAACCGGGCTTTCGCAGGCGACTATCCATATTCCCCCAGCGACATGCCGGACATCGACTGTCTCGTCATCTCCCACGACCACTGGGACCACCTGGACCACGACACGGTGGTGGCGCTGCGCCCCAGAATTAAGGCCGTGGTCTGCCCGCTGGGCGTGGGCGCGATTCTGGAAGACTGGGGCTTTGACCCGGCGCGTATTCACGAAGCCGATTGGAACCAGGACGTGCGCCTGGCCCAGGACTTCACCGTCCATGTGCTGCCAGCGCGGCACTTCTCCGGCCGCTGGCTCACCCGCAACAAGACGCTCTGGGCCGGATTCCTGCTGGAAACCCCGGGCCGCAAGGTGTTCTACAGCGGCGATTCCGGCTATGGCCCGCACTTCGCGGAGATTGGCGAGCGCTTCGGGGGCGTGGATCTGGCCATCATGGAAGACGGCCAGTACGACCCGGCTTGGAAGAACATCCACATGATGCCGGAAGAGGCGGCCAAGGGCGCGGAAGACCTGCGCGCCAAGGCCATCATGCCCGTGCATTCCGGGCGGTTCACCATCTCCAACCACGCCTGGGACGACCCGTACAAGCGCCTGGCCGCAGTGAGCGAGGGCAAGGCATTCCGGCTGCTCACGCCAAGAATCGGCGAGGCCGTGGACATGGGACAACCGGCCCTGCGCTTTGCGCGCTGGTGGGAGGCGGAAGCCCAGATGGCGGGCGGCGGCAGGCTAATCCAAAACGCGGCGAGGTGACGGATGAATCTTCCCCGGGTCACAGCACTCCACGCCTTGTCCATGGCCGTTGCAGCTCTCACCCTAGCGGCCCTCACCCTGACCGCCCGACCCGCGCTGGCCGGAGAACACACCATGAACATCAGCACCCTGACCGAGAAACAGCGGGGCATCGTCCCCATTGCGGCCTTCACAGCCACCGGCGACATGCCTCGGCTGGACGCAGCCCTGCGCGAGGGGCTGGAGGCCGGGCTCACCGTCAGCGAAATCAAGGAGGTTCTCGTCCAGCTGTATGCCTATGCGGGCTTTCCCCGCAGCTTGAACGGCCTCTCGACCTTCATGGCAGTGCTGAAGGACCGCGCGCAGAAGGGCATCGCCGACGAACCCGGCGAGGAGGCAGGCCCGCTTCCGGCTGGAAAGAGCCGCCTAGAATTGGGCACGGAGGTGCAGACCAGGCTGGTCGGCGTGCCGGTGAAGGGGCCGCTATTCGACTTCGCGCCCGCCATTGACCAGTTCCTGAAGGAGCATTTGTTCGCGGACATCTTCGGGCGCGACGCCCTGGACTGGCAGAGCCGGGAAATCGCCACCATTTCAGCGCTGGCCAGCTTGGACGGAACGGGCAGCCAGTTGCGCTCCCATTGCCGCGTCGGATTGAACGTGGGCCTGAGCGAGGTGCAACTCAAGACCCTGGCGGAGGTGCTCGCCGCCAAGGTCGGGAAGAAGGAGGCCGGAAACGCGGCCACAGCGCTTGGCGAAGTGCTGGGGAGCCGGTAGTGCCCGACGCTGGACAACAAGGCACGTTTTCGTGCTAGAATGCAGCCAAGAACAGGAGAGAATCCCGTGAAACACCAGGACACGAACGAAGTCTGCGAGACCGGGGAAGACCTGGGCGCCGCCCGCCAGGAACTCCTGCGGACCATTGTCAAACACGCGAAAAAAGGCGATTTTTCAATGACCGCCATCCCGGGGCTCGGGCTTTCTCACCGGGAAGCACCCACGGAGCAGACGGGGTATATACACGAGCCCAGCCTGTGCCTTGTGGTCCAGGGCGCCAAGCGCCTCCTGCTGGGCGAGGAGGTCTTCAGCTACGATGCGGACCACTACCTCATCGTGTCCGTGGACCTGCCCGTGGTGGGCCAGATACTGGACGCCAGCCCAGAAAAGCCTTTCCTGGCGATGGTGCTCAAGCTCGACCCTCGCATGATTTCCCAACTGCTGGTGGACGGCAACCTGCCCCAGCCGCGCACGCAACAGACCAGCCGGGGCATGGCCGTCAGCCGCGTCACGCTCTCCATGCTCTGCGCCTTCCAGCGCCTGCTGGACCTGCTGGACCAGCCGGAGGACATTCCGATCTTGGCGCCGCTGGTCCAGCGGGAGATCGTCTACCGGCTGCTCGTGGGCGAACAAGGGCCGCGCTTGCGGCAGATGGGCGCCGCCGGCACCCAGAGCAACCAACTCGCGCAGGCCATCGACTGGCTGAAGAAGAACTACACCCAGCCGCTGCGCGTGGACGACCTGGCCGCCCATGCGAGCATGAGCACCTCGACCTTTCACCGGCACTTCCGCGAGCTGACGGCCATGAGCCCGCTGCAGTTCCAGAAGCGGCTGCGCCTGCACGAGGCGCGGCGCATCATGTTCACGGACCACTTGGACGCCACGTCCGTGGCCTTCCAGGTGGGCTACGAGAGCAGCACCCAGTTCAACCGCGAGTACAGCCGGGTGTTCGGCGCCCCGCCCCTGCGCGACATCAAGAGCCTGCGGCAGCAGACGACGGGCACGGCAAGGGTAGACGCCACGGAGGGGGGCATCACGGTCAGAGATGTGTAGCCTGCAAAGTTCATGGAAAACGTCTGCAGGGAAACTCTCTGTCCGCCTTCCTCACGCCACCTGAACCGGCCTGACACGATCAACCAGCCGCAACGGTGCCTCCTGTACGGTTCCGAGCTTCGGCAGCAGCGCGGCCGCCTTCTCAGTCTCCGAGGAATGAGGTTCATAGTAGTTTTTTATGATCATGCGCACACTGGTGCCGGCCAAGTGGGCGATGGCGGAAATCTCCACCTGCTTGTCGAGCATCGTCGTGATCCAGAGGTGCCGGATGTCATACGGGCAGACCGCGTATTCCAGCCCGGCGCGCTTGGCTGCATTGCTCAAGGCCGTGCCGATGTCTGCGACCGGTCGGCCCTTGTACTCGATGAGATAGTCGCTTTTGTGCTGGCGGCGCCGCTCCTCCAGCGCCTGCATGAACTCGTCGGAGCACCTGACGAACACCCATTTTCTCACCTTGCGATGATACACCCGCACGCCACCACGCTGCCACTTCACGTTTCTTGAAAACGTCAGTGAGAACAGGTCCAGGCCGGGGCGACAGGGGATGTTCCACGCCACTTGGATCGCCCAAGCGAGGTGCGTCGGCGCATTCGCGATGATGAGATCCAGGTCTTCAAGCGTGAGCGAGGACTCGTGCTTCGGCTCTTCGCCCTTCACAAATTCTGAAAGTGGGCTCACCTGAATGATTTTGCGCTTAACCCCAATGTTCAGGGCGGTCTTGAGGTAGCCGATGTACCGATTGCGTGTCGCCTGGGCCTTGTGTTCGTAGTGTTCGTTCACGACATCGAGGATCGCATCCTGCGTGAGCAAGTGAACCGGAGTCCTGCCGAGGGCGGGAAGAAAAACGGCGTTGAACACGGATATCCAATCCCGAACCCATTGCTTGAGGCCATTCGTCTTCTTCGCTGTGACCCAGGACTGCATAAGGTCTTGCAAGTAGACCACCTGGGGCTGCGCATCGACGAGTTCTTCGCGCAACGCCTTGCGTGTTGCGATTTTCCCCGCGAATGCCTTTGCCTGGCGCTTTCCTTCCCGGCTTGGCGGAAACGACTTCGAACGCACGTGCTCGCCGTCGCGATACGTGACCTGCCAGCGGCGATCTTTGCGTTGACAAACTGCCATGGAGCTCCTTCTTCAGTCTATGGAAACAGGTTTCGGCGCATGACGACGAGCCCGCGCAGAACGAACAGCGCGGAAGACGTCGGGATTGGACATGAAGTCATCCAGAACGGAACGGGCGTAGCGATTGCGGCGCGGACCGCAGGCAGGAAGGGAGAGGTCCTCTTCACGCAGCATCCGCGCGAAAGAATCGGGGTGCTGGTAGCCGCAGTAGGCAGCAGCGTCGCGGAACGTGAAGAACGGGCCGGAGACAATGCCCAGGCTCGTGACGTTGCTTGTGGTGCTGCTCGGCGTGACTGCCAACCCGATTCTCTCCTTCTAAGGAAAACCGAATCAGCAGCCCAAACGTCAGCTGCGAGAATCAATCTGGCAAGCTGAAATGCGGGGGTGTCTCCAAAAAACTTCAGCATGGTGCCCTCCCCTGCAACGTCATGTGGAGGCAGGGTCGGGCAATCCCCGACCCTGCCGGCGGCGCCTCTACCGAACCAGCAACGACGCGGAGCCCTCACCGGCTGGGCTCGTGAACAGATGCCAAAGGCCAGGGTCGTCATTCGAAACGAGGACGCCGCCACGGTTGCGACCGTTGCGCCAGCGCGGAAAACCAGCGGCCTGCCATATGGAGCAGTCGTGCCACCACGTCTCCAGGTCTTCGACGGGGGGTGACTTTGCGGCTTCACGGAGATGCTCGGCAGTGAGCGGCACGTGGGGGCGCGGCTTGTACTGCCCGGCCATCAACGCGGCCGAATTCTGGTTGCCCTCGGTCGGAGCATCAGGCTCCCATCTTTCGCCCCATGCCGTTCTGTTGCGGACGATGACCTTGGCGGCCAGTTCGAGTGGGTATCTCGCGGCGAAGAGCACACCTGGCCGACGCGCGAAGGAAAGGACGAGCGAACCGCTCGGCCTTGCGAAGTCGCCGTGGGGCCACAAATGGCCGATTTGGCGGAACGGCGGCACGACTGAATCTGCAGCGGAAATGAGCATGCCGCACACAGGTCGCAGCATTGCCGTGATGTCGCCATTGGGCGACGGCCACGCGCCGATGAGTTCCACCGCGTCCCGGCTGCCAAGTGAAACGAAGGCGTAGGGCGAGCCTGTGGCGTCGAGCGCGCACGCCGCCGGCGGCAGAGCATCAAGTTCCCTCCAAACACGCCCCGCGCCGCCCAGGGCTTCCGCGTGGACGACAAGGCGGCGCTGCACAGAGAGCACGTCGCGCACGGCAGCACGATGCACGCGGCCTTGCGGGTCGAGGCAGCCCATCAGGTGGATACTGTCTTCCGCCTGGCCGAGCAGCAACTGCCGCGTAATGATGGAGCGGCACGCCTTGCCTGTCCGTCGGGACAGGCAAGGCAGGACGATGGCTTGCGCGAGCGTGGTGAGTGTGAGGCGTCGGGTCATGGTCCCTCCGGGTTGCAGGTGAAAGGGATCATGATCTCTCGAAATATGTTTCGAAAATCAAGCCTGTTGCAGTCTATATTCGAGAACTTCGAGTCCCTCGAATTCTTGACGATTTCCCAGCCCTCAAAAAGTATTTTGCGATGAGGCGAAGGGGCGTGCCCTGAGCAGGCCACAGTGCAAACCACTCGGTCACTCCAAACCACAACGAACGAGCAGGAGCTTGCATTCCCATTGCTCACGGCGCCGCCAGCGACGCGTCAGGCATCAGAACATGCAGAGGGGCTTGTTCAGCCTGCCCAGAGGGTTGGCGGCGGCAAACCAGACTGCATGCCTGGCGTTCTGCGCCAACGCTTGCGCGAAAAATGCGGAATGCGAAGGCATACCGCCGTGTGATTGGTCGCATGGCCGACGGTGGTGCTTTCAAGAGAGTGAGCCGCCGGAAAAAGAACCGCCTGCACGCGCTGCGGAGTGACGGCAGCGACGAAGAGGAGCAGCAGGCCGAACAGCGCGAGCAGAAGAAGAATGGCGGGAGACTGCATCACTTGCGACCGGGCGGCTACGGCTGGGGCTGACCGTTTTCGCCATCGGGCTCCAGCTCACGCCACATTTTCCGCAGATACGACGGCGAGACCTGAACGCGCAGCTGTTTCGAGAAGTAGCGTGCTATGAGCCTGAAACCGAGGCCTTTTCCGTGCAGCTCTCGCACGAGCGCCCACCGGAGCAGCACCTTGCCGCGAATAGGTGACGGACGCTCCTCACGCAGATTTCGGACGCGGGACTCGCGCGCGCGCTGAAAGTCCTCGAATTGCTCCAGGCCGGCTGCACGGAAGCCGCGCCTGCGAACCGTGTCGAAGCCGAAGCGGCGGATGGCGATGAGCAGGGCGACGTATGGAGTTGGCGTGATGGCCGAGGCGCACACGGCAAAAGCCTCGGCCAGGATGCGTTCGCGGTCAGACTCAGCGAGACCGGCGAGCCAGCGCAACGCACGGGCGCGCTCCTTGGCCGTGTGCAGGCCCGATGGATGCGTCGCGAGCTTGGGCACCTGCTACCTCAAATACACATCAACGCTGTCGATGCGGTTGTGCGCGATCTCGTTCGCGACGGCTTGTTTTGCCTCCTCGTGCGACAAGCCCACCTCGATGGCTTCATGCATGCGCGCCTGCGTGAAGCTGTGCTTGAGCCCGTGCGTTCCCCGGCCTTGCGCGTACTGCCCCGTCGCCCGTGCCGCTGCTTCGATGGCGCGCAAAAAGGTGCGGTACGGCGAAGCGAGCTGACCATGTTCCGCGATGTGCGTTTCGAGCTCGCGGTATGTCGACGGCTGCACAAAATGCTCGGTCGGCTTGCCTCCTTTTTCTGTGACCGTGATGCGCCCGACGGCAGCGCCGGAGATCGGATCCACTCCGAGCCCCAGCAGATTCGATGCTGTGAGCGGATTGCTTCCGCGCGCCGGAGCGCCGACGCCTTCCGTCCTGCAGCCGGTTTCACCCATGAGGCGTGCCTGAAGTCGGAGCCCCGAATCAGAAATGGCGGCGTAGAGTCCGACGGGGTCGGGATACGCGCGAGTCGTGTGGCCGCCGGAACGCGCTGCCAGTTCTGTACGCCATTGCGCTTTCTCCTCTGCGAGAATCACCCGGATGTCCTCCGCCTGCTCGCCTCCGTGGCGCTCGGCGTACACGTCGAGGGCGTGCGAAAGCTTCGTGAGTGCTGAGATTTCGCGCTCCAAAGTCTGAAACGAGCCGCCAGCCTCGCGGAGAGCCTGCCCTCGAACGGCGATGTACGTGCGGGCAAACTTGGAAACGCGCTGTGCTTGGCGAAGGTCGCGCAGCCCGGCGCGCTGCAGGAACTCCACGAAACGATGGATGTCCTTTCTGTATACGGCCCAAGTGCCTGTGCCTCGGATGAAGCGCTTGTCCACGGTGCCCTTCTTCCTTCCAATCGCACGGATGCCGCCGAGGAGCGCTTCGGCTTGCGAGTGCAGCGATTTCGGCCACCTGTTTGTTCCCATTTCGCTCACCTCCCTCCCTTTCCGATCCATTCCACCGCTTCTTCAGTTGAGTAGTGTGCTCTTTCTGCAGGCTTTGCCTGCGCGCCGAGCTGGTCGGCATGTACGCCAGGATTATTCCGGCGCCGGCGGTAGCAACTCCGCCGTTCCATGTTGCGCTGCGTCTCCTCTTGCAGCGGGGTTTCGGACTGGACCATCCGGTGGTTTTGCTCGCGGTATGCGAGCGATTCAGGGCCTTGAGGCGACTTCATGGTCACCCCAACAAACTGATGGTGGGCGATTTCAGCCACTCCGTCGAGCGGGCGGCGTCCTCGTAGCCCAAGGCTCCGAAGCCCAAATACAAAACAGAGGCATAGAGTAGCCTGCGCCCTGGGCTGAAAACAATGCAAGTGCCGGAGAATGGGTTTTTGAAGGAGGCTGTGAAACTGGCGGAAAGGAAATCCTGTCCGGTTTTGTTGACAGCACGAGGCGTCAACAAAACCGGACGTCAGCGGCGGCTTCGCCCGTCAGATCGGATGGGAAGAGTGCGCGCCGCAGTGCGCGGTCATTGTGCGCAGAAGAGTGCGCACACGGGGAGGCAGCGCGGAGCGCTCCCCCACGCCGTCATGCGGGATGATACCGCGCGCGGTCACGCGGTAAAGGTCGCGCCCTGCGCTTCCTGTGACCGCGTGACCTAGCGCGCCGTGAAGGGCATCTGTGCGACGGCGAGGGGGAGCGGCGACTTTCGCTCGGGCTCCGGGGTGCTATGGGCGGCATGCGACACCGCTCGAGCTGGCAGCGCCCACGCGTCTACGTCCTTGACGATAACGCAAATTTGGCAGAACTGCTTTGGAGAACTTAAAATCGGGTGGGCGCCAATACCGCCAAGGCCAGTAGCGTTCAGACACCCAAGTCCGACCTGGCTGCCGCAGGTGTCTTGCCGCGGTAGCGCGTACGACGTGTTGAGAGGGAGGAAAGAGTGCGAATTGAATTTGTTGAAATTGCAAACTTCCGAAAGCTGCTTTCAACGCGGGTTGGCCTGTCGCCGGAAAAGACCGTATTTGTTGGTGCAAATAACAGCGGAAAAACTTCTGCGATTACAGCATTGCGATATTTTCTCGCCGACCGCGAGCGCCCCAGGTTTTGCCTCAACGACTTTACGTTGGCCCATTGGCCGGCAATCAACGAGATGGGGGCTTCTTGGGAGGCAGCGCATGCCGCAAATGGAGAGCCGCCTACTCCCGAATGGGACTCCGTTTTGCCATTCCTTGATGTCTGGCTCCAGGTTGCCGAGGACGAAGTGCACTACGTCCAGAATATCCTCCCCACCCTTGATTGGGATGGTGGCAGACTTGGCGTGCGAATGCGCTATGAGCCAAAGGATGCTGCGCAATTGCAGAAGGAATATGTGATCGCGCGCACCCAAGCGCTGGCGCTGCAAGAGGCAGCCGCCTCACTGGCCGCAGAGCAAGGCAAGGCCGCAACAGACGTTCAAGTGTCCATCTGGCCGCAAGACCTTGTCGAGTTCTTGCAACGCAAATTGACCGCGTTCTTCACGGTCAACTCCTATGTGCTCGACCCCGCTGCGTGTGTTGATCCGGAGCATAGCGAGGCCAAACCGCAGGCGCTCAATGGGAGCGACCCAATTGACGGCAACCCATTTCGCGGGCTCATCCGCATCGACGAAATCGGTGCACAGCGTGGTTTCGGCATGCCTGGTGAGGACAACACTGAAGACGCCACCGTTACCAGCAGCGGATCACGGAAACTGTCAACTCAACTCCGCCAATACTACGCCCGCCACCTCAATCCCTGTGAGAATCCAGACGCGCAAGATATCCTTGCGCTTGAAGCGATTGAGGGCGCCCAGCAGGTCTTCAACTCGAAGCTTCGCGAGAGCTTCAAAAGCCCGCTTAACGAGATGCACAAGCTCGGCTACCCCGGTGTCACGGACCCGAGACTGGACATTTCGACACGGCTGCACCCAGTTGATGGATTAGATCACGATCCAGCTGTGCAATTCGCTGTGCCATTCACTGATGGCGAAAAACCCACCGACCTGTATCTTCCGGAGGACTCCAACGGGCTAGGCTACCAGAACCTCATTTCCATGGTTTTTCGCCTCATGGCGTTCCGCGACAGCTGGATGCGGGTTGGCAAGGCCAAGCACAAGGCTGCAGACGACACGATCATTCCTCCCTTGCATTTAGTGCTGATCGAAGAGCCCGAAGCGCATCTTCACACCCAAGTCCAGCAGGTTTTCATCCGCCAGGCGCACAAGATTTTGCGCAACCACCCTGACCTCGATGAGAACTCACATTTTGTGACGCAGCTAGTGGTCAGCACCCATTCAAGCCACATCGCTCATGAGTGCAAGTTTGAATCGCTCCGCTATTTCCGGCGCCTACCAGGCGGTGGCAAAGCCATCCCGACCTCCTGCGTTGTCAATCTGGAAGACGCATTCGGTGACGCCCCGGACACCAAGCGCTTTGTGACACGCTACCTGCGCGTCACCCACTGTGATCTGTTCTTTGCCGATGCGGCCGTTTTGATTGAGGGGTCGGCCGAACGCATCCTCGTCCCCCATTTTGTAGGCTTCCGCCCGGAGTTCGAAAAGCTTAAGGAGAGCTACATCACTTGGCTTGAGATCGGCGGCAGCCATGCCCACAAGATGCGCAGTTTAATCGAGAAGATCGGGCTCACCACGCTGGTCATCACCGACATCGATTCCTGCAATGCCAAGGGTGCCAGCGCGCCTCCGGTCCGGGGTGCCGGCTGCACAACCCGCAATACCACTCTGCGGAAATGGTGCCCCGCCATCGACGAACTTGACCCACTTCTTGACAAACCCGAAGATGAGAAGGTCAAAGTCTACGCCAATGAGAAATTCTCGGTGCGCGTGGCCTACCAGTCACCCATCACGGTGCAGTTCAAAGGCGAAACAGCTGAGGCGCTGTCCTACACCTTGGAAGACGCGGTGGTGATGGCGAACCTCGACCTGTTCGAGAAGTTGAAGGGAACTGGGCTCATCGCAAAATTTCGTAAAGCCATCGTCGATAGCGCTGACCTGACTGCTCTGGGCATCGCACTAAAGGCGGCGCTCAAAGATGGGGATAAAGCCGAGTTCGCGTTGGAGCTGCTCGAAATCGAAGACCCCGTTTCGCTAAAACCGCCAACCTATATCAAGGAAGGGCTGCTCTGGCTGGCAGCCCAACTTGAGCGAGAGCAGGTCGAGCTTGGTCTCGCGCAGGTCGAAGAAAACGAGAATGCGCCATCGGCAGGCGAAGCCCCTGCGGGAGGCACGGCGTGAACAACCCTGCCACAACTTCGAACGTCACCCTCGACGACCACGTTGAAGATGAACTGGCTGGCTTCCTGAGCCTTGAGAAACCAACCAGTTTTTTCCTCTTTGCCGGCGCCGGGTCGGGCAAGACACGTTCGCTGGTGAACGCCCTGAACTATTTGGCCAAGACATACCGGGATGTTCTCCGCCTTCACGGCCGACAGGTCGCTGTCATCACCTACACCAATGCCGCATGCGACGAAATCACCCGCCGAACAGAATACGATCCGCTGTTCGTCGTGTGCACCATACATAGCTTCGCGTGGTCGCGAATTCAGGGGTTCAACTCCGACATCCGCGCCTGGTTGAAGGACAACCTCCAGCGCGAGATCGCCGAACTTCAAGTCGAAGAGGAAAAGGGCCGAGCGGGCACCAAGGCGTCGATCGCCCGCCAAGCCCAAATCGAATCCAAGCAGCGACGACTGGACCGACTCGCTGACACCAAGACCTTTACATACAACCCAAACGGTGAAAACCGGGAGAAGAATTCGCTAAACCACAGCGAGGTCATCAAAATTTTCTCGGCCTTCCTGCTCGCAAAGCCGCTCATGCAGCGTATCTTTGTCGGGAAGTTCCCGTTCCTGTTGATTGACGAGAGCCAGGACACCAGTCGCGCGCTCATTGACGCTCTGTTCGTGGTGCAGAAGACACATGCCGACCGCTTTTGTCTTGGTCTGATCGGTGACACGATGCAGCGCATTTATGCGGACGGCAAAGAACGGATTGAACAGGAGATACCAGAGGACTGGGGGAGGCCGGAGAAGAGGCTCAATCACCGTTGTCCCAAGCGCATTGTGCAGCTCATCAATCAAGTTCGTGACGGCGCTGACGGCCATAAGCAAGAGCCGCGCGATGACCGTCCAGAAGGCTGGGCACGGCTATTTGTGTTTCCAATCGACGTGCCCGACAAACCTGCCTTGGAGCAGAAAGTCCAAGGATACATGGCAGGCCTGACAGGCGACCAGGATTGGACCAATGCCAGCAAATGCAAAACCCTCACCCTGGAGCATCACATGGCGGCCCGTCGGATGGGCTTCCTCAACTTATTCGAATCGCTGTATTCTGTTGAAGAGTACCGGACCGGGCTTCTCGGCGGCGGTCTTGCACCAACACGTTTCTTTACCCATTCCATCCTGCCTCTCGTCATGGCCCAGGCCCAGCAGAAGGGTGACAAATTCGCGACGGCCAAGCTGGTGCGAGAGAACTCACCACTGCTTCGCAAGGACGTCTTGAAAAGCCATGACAATCCGATAGCGCAACTTCGCGTTGCCCAGGCAGCAGTAGACAGCGTGATGGCCCTTTGGGCCAATGGCCACCCCACCTGCGCTGCAATCACAGCAAGCATCGTCGAAACCAATCTTTTTGAGGTGCCGGACAACCTCAAAGCCGCCTTGGCTGCGTTGCAGGCTGCACAGCCAGAAACCCCTGATGACGTGGAAGCGGATCCTGTCAGCGAAAAGATTGCGGCACTTGTTTCGTTCCTCAATTGCTCATTCTCGGAAATAGAGCAGTATGCCGCATATGTAGCGCACGAGGCTCCATTCGATACCCATCAGGGGGTCAAGGGGCTGGAGTTCGAACGCGTCATGGTCATTTTGGACGACGAGGAGGCCCGCGGTTTTCGGTTTAGTTTTGACAAGTTGTTTGGCGCCAAAGCACCCACGGCCACCGACATCAAGAACGTTCAAGCGGGCAAGGAAACCTCCGTGGATTCCACTCGGCGCCTGTTCTATGTGACCTGTAGTCGCGCTCAATCCAGCTTGGCTCTCGTGGCCTATTCGGCCGACCCCTCTTCAGCCCGGGCGCATGTCATCGCAAATGGGTGGTTCACTGCCGACGAGGTTTTGTCCGCAGTTCCAGAACAAGCAGAGAATCTACGATAGCCGCAGGAAATTGCCTACGTCAGGACGCGCCGATCGATATCCCGCAGGGCATCCTTGGCCCCATGCGCCTCCAACTCCAGCATGTCCTCGTATAAGGCAAGCCCCTTCTCCAGATAGCCGGTGAGGCGATGCAGGGTCAGCGCGATGCCAACGAGGTGCTCCGACTCAAGCGGCCAACTGGTTCTATGGTCTCCCAACTGGGTGCCTGCCATGGCCACGATGCGGGTGCAAATGCCCCAAACCAGATCCGGACGCCACTCGACAGCAGTGGACAAGGCCTCCACGAGGAAATGCTCGTGCCCCTTTTCCAGAAGGTGAGGTGCCACCAAAAGCAATTGAAAAAGCCTCCCCGAATACGCATCCAGCGGCAGGGGGTCTGCCAGCCGAAAGGTGGTCAATAGCGCCTTGGCGGTGGCCTCATCCGCAGTCAGGCCAAGCTGTTCCAACAGTTCCGTGGCCCGATGCCGAGTCTCCTCACCCTTCCAACAATGGGCGGCGGTATGGGCGCAGCCGAGCCGCCACAGGGCCAAACGTTCGGAGTCGGTGCCGTTGCCGTCAAGGATTGCCTGAACCTGTTCAGCGCACCAGGCGTCCTCCGGTCGGGCAAGGTGCCGGAGCGAAACCAGTTCTCCAAAGGCCTGGTCGGTGAATGGGCTGGCGGCATCGCGCATATCGGCAAACCAGCCGGCAACGACGCCGTCGTCTCCCCACCAGTGCGCATGGGCCAGCAGTATTGCGCCTTCAACACAGCATCTCATGTTGGGATGCTTGGCCAGGAGAGCGGTGACAAATGCCGCCGCCTGCGCGCGGTCCCCTCTGCCGAGGTAACGCAGCGTGTGGACCGAAGCCACCCAACTCCGCGTATTCGTCGGCCCGGCCAAGGCCTCATCAAGCGCCTGAAGCCATTCCGAATACACCGGGTTCTCTCGGCATATGTACCCAAGGGCAACGGAATCCAGCAGCATGCTGTTGGTGGTGAGGTGGCTCATCCTCATGGAATCCCACAAGATGCCATGTTCAGCTTCCACAGCTGCCTCAAGTTCCGAAGCGTCTTCATGCTGCGCCAGCCACCCGCGCAGGATACCACAGATGTCGTCCGACAGACCTTTCTCGCTCTGTGCTCGGTCCATCAAAACCGAAGCGGCCGCATGGCGGATGTCGCTTGAAGCAAACCCCCTTCGGTGCAACTCGCGTAGCATGTCGAAGAGGCGTTCCTTGTTCAGGCCGCCCTTGTGCAACCCCTGGAAACCATGCGCGGCAGGACGCTCCTGCTTTCCCGGCTCGAAACGCCTGATTATTGCCATCGCGCGTTCTTGATGCTTCTCCGAGAACGTTTCGAATTCACGCGAGGCTTCAACGCTCCCGCCCTTCATCCAATCTTCGGGGTGATGGTCCTGGCCATCGTGGAGGAGCTTGAACAGCTCGACAATCTCGTCATCCGTTTGGGCTGACATCTCCTCGGCGCTCACAGGAGAACCAATCCAGGCAATGCGAGAACTCGAAGCACTCTCCCTAGGCGGGCCATGTTTCTGAATCATATGCAAGAGCTTGTTGCTCAATTCAGGGGAGCGTGAGGGTTCTGGAAAGGCATTGAGCAACCCAAGTTGCTTTTCTTCATTCCAAGCCTGACGTTGTTGCTTCAAGTCCTCGTCATCCTCGGCTTCGGCGGGGTACTCCTCCCAAGAGCAGATCGCATTCTCCAGCTGCTCTCGTCCGCGTGGAGATAGGGCAGGGACGACAGCTTGGATAATCCGCCGCGTTGTCTTCTGGTTGTTAGTCGCAGTGCCGATGCCGAGTCTACGGGGGTCTTCCAACAGGTAGGCCAGCACATCCTGCGGGTGGTCGGAAGCAACAATTTCGAGACCGCGGCCAAGCAGGCGGTGAACGACCATGCGGTCACTGCCCTTCCAGCTCTGGAGGTCTTTCAGGAATCCAGCCGGATCGCTCCGCGCATATCCAGAGAGGGCTTCCACTACGGCATGGAAAAGCGGGTAATGCCGAAGGTCATCTTCGTCATCATCGTCAGCAATCAACGAGTGAATCGAAAGGTATCTCTGCCCCTTCCACTCGTACGTTGCATCACGGTCCACGACACGGAGGAACCAGGGAAAAAACACTTGGCAAAACTCCGCCGGGTGTGCACCGGCGGTCTTGACGATGGCGTAGCCGTCCCGCGCCTTCAGCAGTTTCGAGAACTCCGGCTTCTCCGCGCGCTCCATCTCCGCAAAAGCAAAGTCCAGGCTGGTCTTCAGGAACGTTGCCGCCCGGGTGGGGTCCACCTTGGCAATTTTGCCGACGATGTCTTCCACGAGCCAGGCGGCGACATCCATACGCCCCACAATGGTTTCCAGCACGCTGATGGTCGCCTCGTCCCATACCGGAGCATCCCGGAGCGTCCAGAGCGTCTCGTTGTCCATCTCCTGCCGGGGAAGCCATCGGCGGCGGAGCAGTGCAACGACGCGGGCCTGGGCAAAGGAAAGCGCTGCGTACAGTAGCACGCGGCAGGGGCCGGCATTGGCTTCGCCCTCCGCCATCATCCGGGGCAACAACTCCGGCTCAAGGATGTCAAACCATCCTTGGCTCCCCATCATGGACTGCATGGCCTTTGCCTTGAGCGACGGGTCATCGAGACAGGGCAGCAGCCAGCCGCGCTCCTCCGGCATGGGGGCCTGCTGCCCTCCGAGGAATTCCATGAGAAGGAAGCGCAGATGCTTCCGTTCCACTCCGTCCCATAGCTTCCGGAACTCCTCGCAGTAGCGCTTCGGTAACACCTCGCGCAGGTATCCCAGCGCGCTCCAAAGGATGGGCCTGACAAAGAGGCTGGTCTGCTTGCCCAACACGTAGCTTGAGAGCGAATCCTCGCGCCGCAGGAACGCTTTTGAGCGTGCGAAGTCGAACAGGGTCTGATGTCGAAAGCCGAGGACCGCCCTGGAGCCTTCGGTGCACAGAAAGCCAGAGGACTTGAGACCTTTGAGGGCGCCTGACCACCTCGAAGAATATTGAAGCTCCGGCGCCCATAGCTCCTCATCTTCAGCAAGATCCTCGGCAAGGGCGATGACCAAATCCTGCCGGTCTGCGGAGTCTTCCTCATCTTCGATGTGGCGTCGCCAGACCTCCTCAAGCATCCGGGGATAGGCCGTCAACGCAGAGACGTCCTGCTCATCCTTCAGGAAGTTGAGGAAAACGTCCAAGTGCTGCGGAATAGTGAGCATGCGCCGAAGCTCTGCGGGCCAGCCTTGTGTAGCCACCCCGCTACGGGTGAGGATGGCTTCGACAGCTTCCCATGACACTTCGCCCAACTCAACTCGGGCTACTGTCTCACGGGATTCCTCGCGCTTGGTCAGGTCGATGAGGTCGCGCAGCCGCCTGTCGTGCTTGGCCTCGAAGGTTCGCGTGGAGGCGATGACCTTGAGATTACGATGGCGCAGGGAAAACGCTTCGCGGATGACGTTGAGCAACACAGAAAGCCGCTCCGAATGCCGGGTCACCATCAGTTCGCACAAGGCGTCCAGCTGATCCACAAACAGGACGACAGGCCCCTCATCCGCCAACCGTTCGAGGCAGGCGCCCAGGGGCTCCGGCATTTCAAGGTCAGCCTGCAAAGCGACCAACGTGCCGACTTTGCGTGACAGGGTGTCTGCCTTGAGGGCAAGGAAGGTCGTACCCTGCGACCGCAGGCCGGTGGCCAGGCGCGCCATGAGCGCGGACTTGCCACAGCCAGGGGGACCGAGCAGCAACACAAGGCGAGTCGTATCATCCGTTAGGAAGATATGCAGCTTTTGCTCCTCAGGGCGATCAATCCAGTCCCCTGTGCAGAGGGACTGTTGCCATTCGAGCAAAGCTGCGGATTTGCGCCCGAACACCGCCCGAAGGCGCGGCAGGGTTTCGGGCGAGAAAACGGGCCGTTCAAGCATCCGCCTGATTTCATGGACCGTGCTATTTGTGTCTGCCCCAAGAGAGAGAAACGTCTCCGTGTTCCGCAAGGTCGCCGCGCCGTGCTGCAGGTGAACCAAGTCTGACAAATCCGGTTGCTTTGCCAATTCCTCATGGATTTTCCGGAGAAGCCATCCGAAGGCGGAGGTTGCTGCTTCGACAACCACGTGCGGATTCTGTGTATGGTAGGCCGCCGCCAGACTGCCCGGATCAGGAGCATCGCCTGGCGCAAGGAGTTTCAGGGCTGCTGCCGCGACCACCCGATCGAGAAAAGTTATGTCCATCTCTCCGGTGTTGAACGCCGGATATTGCTTGGAGAACGCCTCAAAGGAGTGATTGAGAGCGGCCCAGAGGGCCTCTTCTATGCGCTGCTTATCCGCAGCGTTCGCCAGGAGCTTCCCACCCATTTTGGCGAGCAAGCCGAGTAATGTCTTTGCCGCGCCTCTGCCCAGTTCGCCTTCCAGCCCTGTAACCATCCCTCCGCCCCCTCCATGCGCTGTCTGCCCCTGGCTGAAGCGCCAGACCTGCCATTCGTTGGGCCATACAGGCTTTTGCCATGCCATGCAAAGGTGTCCAAGGTATACATTTTCTTCGCGCCGCTAGACATCTTGCGGGGATTGAGCGATGTACGTAGCCATCGCGATATCGAATCCCCAGGAGCCTCGCCATGCCGGAAGCGCTTGACCTTGAACTCATCCACGACCCCACGGTCAACTATGCCCTCCAGCAGAATGACGTCCCGGTCATCAAGCAGCTTCGCCTGACCAATTCCGGCGGCGAGTGCCTGAAGGATGTGCTGGTCCGCGTCGAGGTCGAGCCCGACTTCGCAAGCACGTGGGAGGGGCGGGTCACCAGTCTGGAGCCGGGGGCCTCGTATGCCTTCGGCCATGTGCCCTTGCAGCTTTCGCCAAAATTCCTGGCAGAACTTACCGAACGCGTAGCCGGAACCATCACGGTGTCTGTCAGCGCCTCAGGCCAGGAGTTGAAGCAAGAGACCGCGCGCATCGACGTGCTGGCCTACGACGAATGGAGCGGCCTGCGCTCCCTGCCTGAGGTGCTGGCGGCCTTTGTCACCCCGAATCACCCGGTGGTGGAGGGCATCCTGGCCGACGCCGCAGGCATCCTTTCCGGCTGGGAGCGCGGCGCCTCGCTCTGCGCCTACCAGACGAAGAAGAAGCAGGACGCGCTCCGGCAGGGAGGGGCCATCTACGAGGCCATCCGCCGCCGTGGACTCAAATACATATCGCCGCCAGCCAGCTTCGAGCAAGCCGGGCAAAAGGTGCGTCTGGCCGAGCGCATCCTGGAGAACGGCCTGGGCACCTGCCTGGATCTGGCCCTGTTCCTGGCCTCCTGTTTCGAGCAGGCCGGGCTGCATCCCCTCGTGGTTTTCACCAAGGGGCACGCCTTTGCCGGATTCTGGCTGGTGGAGGAGACCTTCCCCGATGTGGTCGGTGATGACGTGCTGCGGCTGCGCAAGCGCGCCGAGCTTGCGGAAATCTGCCTTGTGGAGGCGACGACGCTCACTTCCGCGCCGCCCAACGACTTCAATCTCGCCGTACAGTTGGGCAAGGCCAAACTTGAGAGCGAGCAGGACTTCGTCTGCGTGGTGGACGTGGCGAGGTGCCGCAAGGCCGCCATCCGTCCGTTGCCGCTGCGGGGCGCGCTTGGCGGGGCGGAGCGCGCAAATTCCGGGCAGGCGGCAGACGGGGCGGCTTTGCCCCCCGACCTCTCGCTGGTGGAAGGGGCGGTGCGGCCCGACGGCCCGTCCAATGGCCAAGTCGAGGAGCAGCCCGAGACACCGGCCACGCGGCTGGACCGTTGGAAGCGCAAGCTGCTCGACCTTTCACTCCGCAACAAACTGCTGAACTTCAAGTTCACCAACAAGGCCGTGCAAATCCTCTGCCCGGACATCGCCAGCCTTGAGGACGCGCTGGCCGACGGCGACAAGTTCGAAGTCCTGGCCAACCCCAGCGAGTTCGTCGAGGACGACCCGCGCAGCGCCGAGGTGTTCCGCCGCAGGACGGGCGACGACGCCCGCAAGGTGGTGCTCCAGGAGGAGTTCAAGGCCAGGCGCCTGCGCGCCGAGGCCGGACGCGACAGGCTGTCGCGCCAGATGCTGGAGATTTACCGCGAAGCCACTCTGCAAATGGAGGAAGGCGGGGCCAGCACCTTGTACCTCGCCCTGGGCTTCCTGGCCTGGTACGAGACGCCGGCCAGCCAGAAACGCCTGCTCGCGCCGCTCATCCTCGTGCCCGTGGAGGTCTCGCGCGGTTCGGCCCTGGAGGGCTTCCGCCTGCGCAAGCGCGATGACGAGGCGCGCGTCAACACCACCCTGCTGGAGCTTCTGTCCAAGGATTTTCAGCTTTCTCTGCCCAGCATGGACCCTGTGCCCCAGGACGACCACGGCGTTGACGTGCCGTTCATCCTGAGCACCTTCCGCGAGGCGGTGAAGAAGATCGACCGCTGGGAGATTGTGGAGAACGCCTGTCTCGGCTTCTTCTCCTTCGCCAAGTTTCTCATGTGGCGTGACCTTGAGGAGCGCACCGAGGAACTGCTCAAGAATCCCATAGTGTCCCATTTGGTCAACACGCCGGACCTGCCCTTTCCGGACTCCGGGGGCTTCCCCGACGCCGAGCGGCTGGACCACTCCCACTCGCCCACGGAAACCTTCTGCCCGGTGCTGACCGACTCCTCGCAGCTTGCGGCCGTATATGCCGCTGCGGAAGGCAAAAGCTTCGTGCTGCACGGCCCCCCGGGCACAGGCAAGTCCCAGACCATCACCAACCTCATCGCCCACTGCCTGGCCTGCGGCAAGTCCGTGCTCTTCGTCTCGGAGAAGATGGCCGCGCTCACGGTGGTGCGCGACCGCCTGACTCAGTGCGGACTGGGGCAATTCTGCCTGGAGCTGCACTCGAACAAGAGCAGCAAGCAGGAGGTAATCAAGCAGCTCGGCCAGTCCCTCACCGGGCCGTCCACCTTCGACTCCGAGCACTGGCGGCGCGAAGCCGAGCGCCTGGCCGCCCTGCGCGCAGAGCTGAACGAGTACGTGCAGGCCCTGCACAAGGTACAGGGCTCCGGCGAAACAGCCTTTCAGGGTCTTTCCAAACTCATTGGGCTCACGGACGTGCTGCATGTGACACTGTCCTGGCCATCGCCGGATTCCATCGACCAGCCTCTTCTTGAGCGCCTGAATCAAGCCTCCCGGCAATTGGCCCTCACCGCAGGGGCTATCGGGACTCCCGCCGGGCATCCCTGGGAGGGCGTCGTCTGCGAGGACTGGAGCCCGGTGGTGCAGCGGGAGGTCCAAGAAGCCCTGGAGAATGTTCCCGAGGTTGCGGGAGAACTTGAGCGTTCGGCGAATGCGCTGCTGCCGCTGCTCGGCATCGGGCAGCTCCAGCCCGCCCGCCTGGACGAATACGAGGAACTGGGCCAGAGCCTGACGGCACAGCCGCGTCCGCCAGCCCCCTTGCTCGAAGCCGCCGACTGGCCTGCGCTGCGCACGGAAATCGACGAGCTGGTGCGCAAGAGCCGCCGCCGCAAGACTTTGTGGGAGTCCCTTGGCGAGGCGTTCACGCCAGAACTCATAGCTCTTGACCTGGACGCCTTGGCCGCGCTGCACCTGGCCGCCAAAGCCAGCTGGGGCCTGGGGCGCTGGTTCAAGAACAGGGCCATCGCCAAGACGCTGCGTCCCGTCTCCAAAAGCGGACAGGCACCCGCCTCGGACCGCTTCGAGTCCATCCTGGCCCAGGCCCGCGAGCTGCGCGAGTTGGAGAGCCAATGGAAGGCCGTATCCGATGCCGGCGCCCGCCTCCTTGGCTCTGCCTGGGCCGAGGGCCAGATCACGGATGCGGAGTTGGAGGTTCTCTCGACGCGGGCCACGGCGCTCCGGGCCAAGGCCGTCAAGGCCGCCAACCTGTCCGGGCGCGGCGTCGCGGACATCCAGCGCATCTGGGCCGCCACGCTATGGAACGATTATGACCGCCTCTGCGTCGGCGTCGAAGCTTACTCTACTGCCCGCAAGGGCTTCCGCCAGGCCGTGGAGCGCCTGGACGGGTTGCTGGGCTTCGGCAAGGGCGTCTCCCTCGCCTCCTCCTCTGGCGAGGCGTTGCCCCTGGAGCGCATCGTCAGCCGGGCCGAATTGCTGACCGAGCACCTGGGCAAATTCAGGCTCTGGTGCCAGTGGCGCAAAGCCCGCCATGAGGCCCTGGACATCGGGCTGAAGCCCCTAGTGCTGACCCTGGAGCAGGGGCGCATCACGCCGGAACAGACCGAGCCCGTGTTCCAGCGCGGCTACTACCAGTGGTGGGTGGAGAGCATCGTCCACGCCGAGCCCGTGTTGCGCAATTTCTTCAGCACCGGCTTCGAGGACAAGATCCGGCAGTTCCGCGACACGGACGAGCGCTACACCAAGCTGACGCAGGCCGAAATCCACGCGCGCCTGTCCGCCCGTGTGCCCATCGCCGGGGCCAAGGCCAACGACGAGTCCGAGATGGGCGTCCTGAGCGGTCAGCTTCGGCGGCAGCGCAGCCACATGTCCATCCGCGCCCTGGTGCAGAAGATTCCTAACCTCCTGCCCCGGCTCAAGCCCTGTCTGCTCATGAGCCCCATGTCCATCGCCCAGTACATGGACGCCGGGCAGACGCCCTTCGACCTCGTGGTCTTTGACGAGGCCTCGCAGATTCCCGTGTGGGACGCCGTGGGCGCCATTGCACGCGGGCGGCAGGCCATCATCGTAGGCGACCCCAAGCAGCTGCCACCAACGAGCTTCTTCCAGCGCGAGGATGACGAGAGCGACATGGATGAGGAGATCGTGGCGGACCAGGAAAGCATCCTGGACGAGTGCCTTGCGGCCAGACTGCCCCAGTTGCACCTGCGCTGGCACTACCGCAGCCGCAATGAAGGGCTCATCGCCTTCAGCAACCACCACTACTACGACAACAGCCTGTTGACCTTCCCCTCGCCGCACCTGGAACAGGGCGTGAGCTTTCGCCACGTGCCGGGCGTCTACGACAAGTCCAAGTCCCGCACCAACCGCATCGAGGCCGAGGCGCTGGTGAGCGAGATGGTCCGGCGCCTGCTCGACCCCGTGCTTTCCTCCGTGAGCATCGGCGTGGTGACCTTCAGTCAGGCGCAACGCGACCTCATCGCCGACCTGCTGGAGGCGGAGCGCAGGAACCACCCGGAGATTGAACGCTTCTTCGACCCCGAGAATCCGAATCGGGTGTTCATCAAAAACCTGGAGAACGTCCAAGGCGACGAGCGCGACGCCATCTTCTTCTCCGTGGGTTATGGCCCGGACGCTGCGGGCAAGGTGAGCATGAGCTTCGGCCCGCTCAACCGCGACGGCGGCGAGCGGCGGCTCAACGTGGCTGTAACCCGCGCGCGAAAGGAAGTGGTCCTGTTCACCTCCCTCAAGCCGGAGCAGATCGACTTGGCGCGCACACGGGCCAGGGGCGTGCAGGACTTGAAGTGCTACATGGAGTATGCGGAACGCGGCATGGCGGCCATCCGCGAGGCCATCGCCCGCGACCCCTCGGCGGACTTCGACTCGCCCTTTGAGCAGCAGGTCTGCGAGGCGCTGCGGGCCAAGGGGCACGCGGTGCATGCCCAGGTGGGTTGTTCCGGCTACCGCATCGACTTGGCCGTGGTGGACCCGGAGTGTCCGGGCCGCTATCTCCTGGGCATTGAGTGCGACGGAGCCAATTACCACCGCTCGCGCAACGCCCGCGACCGCGACAGGTTGCGGGAGATGGTGCTGCGTGGACTGGGCTGGGAGATCGCCCGCATCTGGTCCACGGACTGGTGGCAGAACGCGCAGGCCGCCCTGGCCAAGGTGGAGGCCGCCATCGAGGAAGCGCTGCTCCGCCGGGCGGAAAAGCAGGAAGAGCTTGAGGCGTGTTCTCCCCCGGCCTTCAGTCCGCCCGAGACCTGCATGCCGCAGTTCGCCAGCGCTCCGGCCTCGGGGCAGGCTGCGAGGCCAACGCCGGACGAGAACCTGGAGAAATACAGGCCCAGCTTTGCGCCCCTCGTCTTCGGCACCCAGGAGGAATACTACCAGCCCCAGAGCACGCCGCAGATCCGGCAGGCCTTGCTGGAGGTCATGGAGCGCGAGGCGCCCATGAGCCTGACGCTGCTTACACGGCGTGTCGCCGCGCGCTGGGGCTTCACCAAGGCGACGGAGAAGTGCAAGGAACGGGTGCTCGCAGTGGCCAAGAACACCAGCGATGCCCTGGTTCGCCGCGGCAAGGACGAGACGTTCCTTTGGGAGAGACAGACCCCGCCTGATGCCTACACGGGATTCAGAATTCCGGGAGGCAGCGAGGAGAGCCAGCGCGACCCCGGCGAGATTCCGCCGGAGGAGATCGCCAACACCGCCCGCCACGTGCTCCGTCAGCACATCTCGGCCTCGCGGGATGTCCTTGAACAGGAAACCGCTCGCCTCCTGGGCTTCAGACGCGTGACGCAGAACGTCCGCGCGCATATGCAGAGAGGTGTTTCCCTGCTGGCGCTGGCTAACGACATTGAGCGGGATGGCGAGAATTTGGTGCTGAAATAGGAGGCGTCTCAAAGCATGGACAACATGGTGCCGGCTCCCTGTTTCCCGGCATGAAGGGCGGCCACATGCGTCGACTTCGGATGGAGTCTGCCGCTCAGGAAGCACGTGGAGCGCCCCCCCTTTGCACTACAAATCCGCACTACAAATGTCGTCCAAAGGTCTTTTTTTTGTAGTGCATTAAAAAATTTCACTAATGATTTCAGGGTATGCGCGTCATCCTGCTTGAATGGCATTCAAGAGGCCGTGGGTTCAATTCCCTCCAGCTCCACCACCGAAACGACAAGGGCTTGCGAAGCGATTCGCAAGCCCTTTTTCGTTGCGCACGACGGCAACCGTGCAATCAAAAAACAAGAATCCATGTAAGCGCGCAGCCAAAATAAGAATTCGGTTCACTCAAGTTGAGAACACGGGCCGGGTGGTTCACACCTCCCGGCCCGCCCCCGGAACCTACGCGCCGCTCTTCATCTTGTCGATGAGCCCGCGCAGATTGCCGGCCTGGCTGGCCAGCTCGCCCACGGCCTGGGCCGACTGGTTCATGGCGCTGGCCGTCTCGCTGGAGATGCGGTTGATCTCATCGATGCTGCGGTTGATCTCCTCGCTGGCGGCGGACTGCTCCTCGCTGGCGGTGGCAATGCTGCGCACCTGGTCGGTGGCGACCTCCACAAGGTTCACGATTTCCTGCAAGGCGTCGCCGCTCTTGCCCGCCAACTCGGTGGCCTCCTCGACCGTGGTCACCGCGCGCTCCACGTTGTCCAAATTCTTCTTCGTGCCGTTTTGTATGCCGGAGATGGCGGCGCCGACCTCCTTGGTGGCGGTCATGGTCTTCTCGGCCAGCTTGCGCACCTCGTCGGCCACCACGGCAAAGCCCCGGCCGGCGTCGCCCGCGCGCGCCGCCTCGATGGCGGCGTTCAAGGCCAGCAGGTTGGTCTGGTCGGCTATGTCTGAAATGACGTTCATGATCTGGCCGATGCCCTCTGCCTGCTTGCCCAGCACGCCCATGTCCTCCTTCATGGTCATGGAGACGTGCTTCATGGTGTCTATGCCCGCCACGACCTGAGCCACGATCTGGGCTCCGTCCATGGCCTTGTTCCGTGCGGTGTTCGAGGACTCCGCCGCCTGAGAGGCGTTTTTCGCCACCTCAAGCACCGTGGCGTTCATCTCTTCCATGGCCGTGGCCGTTTCGCCCACGCGCTGGCTCTGCACCTCGGTGCCGCGGCTCGACTGCTCGATCTGGGCGGAGAGTTCCTCGCTGGCGCTCGACACCACCTCCACCACCTTCTCCAACTGCGTGGCTGCCTGCATCATGCCCTCGGCCTTGGCGTGTTCGGCCCGGGCCTTGGCCTCGGTGGCCTCGGTGGTGGCGATCTCCGCCAGGCGGGCCTGCTCCGCGGCTTCCATACTCTTCTGTTCGGCCTCGGCGATCTTGCTCTTGAGCGTGGCGACCATATGCTTCATGGCGCCGAAAACGCCGACTTCCGGACGCTTGGGATCGAAAACGACGTTCAGGTCGCCCCCGGCGATGCGCAAGGCCAAGTCCGAAATGGAACCGGGCTCGTCGCCCAGTTGGCGAAGCATGTTGCGCGCCATGTAGAACCCCAGGCCGATGCCGATGAGGATGGAGGCGAGGGTGGCGAGGATGGCCACCATGCGGACGTTGGAGTAAGCCGCGGCGGCCTTCTCCGCTTCCTCGTGCGCAACCTTCTGCTTCAGAACCACGAGCTCGTCCGCAATCTCCCGCACCACCCGCATCTTTTCCCGGCCTTCCGTGGCGGAAAGCTGCTGGGCCTTCTTGCTCTGGGCGGCGTCCGTGGTGTTGCCAAGGCGCGCCACCTCGTCCTGCACCTTCAGCCAGTCGGCCAATGCGGCGCGAAGCCTGGCAATATCCGCCTTGCCCGCCTCGGAGTAGAAGAACTTGTCCAGTTCGGCAACGTCCTTCTCCAACTCGGTACGCGCCTTTTTAATCCCTTCGAAATACTTCGCGCAGTCGGTCTCGTTGTCGCACAGGATCAGGTTCTTTTCCTCGCGCACGACCATGAGCAGATCCGTCTGGATTTGCCGGGTCATATCCAGCCCCAAAAGGTCCTTGGCGTACAGCGACTGCGTGTTGTCAGCCAGCTTGCTGAATCCGTTCAAGCAATAGAATGCCAGCAGGGCCGTCAGGAACGATAAGATGCAGGCCAGCCCCACCAGCTTCGTCTTTGTCTTCATACCCCACCCCACGAAATGTCGTTAAGAACCGACGTTGGTTAACTAGCTGTTCCCATTATAGTTGCCACAAAATACCCACAAAAATACTTAGTCAAACATCGAAGACCTGTAAACAAAAATAACGTGCTATGGCATATGGATACGCTATATACCACTCTTGTTACATCTACGGATTCGACCACGCACTGCAAGGATTAGCGCCTTGGACTGGCCGCGCATTTTGCTGTTCTTCATGATGAAGCGTGGGCCTGTGATGCGGCAAAGAAGGGGAGGAATGGAGGGATGGCAGAGGTGTGCGCAACGGATGCAGTGAGATGCGCAAGGACGCGGTTGGAATCCGGAAGGCCGCAGCGCGGACGCCAGTGCTGGAAACTGGGCGCTTTGCGGCTCAGCCCGTGGCGCGTTGCATGTGATTTTTGCGCCGCTGGCCGCGGCTCAGGAGTTCTCTTGTCCGAACCCGGCCACGCGGAACGGGAAGATCGAGGCGGCGGAGGACAACGCGCAACGTTCCACCACCGTAAACCAGGCCAGGAACATCTCCGCGATGTCCTCTCCGGCCGGAGTCAGGCGCACGCCATCCCGCTTGGAGCCGCGACTCTCCACAAGCTTGACACCAAGGGCCTGCTCGCTTTGCTGGATCTTGCCCCAGGCCGCGCGGTAGCTCATGCCCATGCTGGCCGCGGCCTTCTTGATGGAGCCCTGCTGCTGCACGTTGAAGAGCAGCTGGGCCCGCCCGATGCCGAAGAACATCTCGCCCCCGTCCTCCAGCCACAGGTGCAGGCGGATGATGGGATGATACGGCGACTGCGGCTGAAAGGACGCGGCCTCGGACTGGATGGCGGCCGGGCCGCTCGACCGGCGCGGCACGGACCGTGGCTGGCCTGCTTTGGTTAGGCGCTCGTTCTGCGGGCCCTGGGCTTCCTCGCCGGAAGGCAGCGGCCTCGCGGGTGACAACAATGCACTGTTCAAGGCCATCGGCAACCTCCCTTGTCCCCTTCGCGGCGCGAATGCGCTTTGCGCCGCAAAACGGTTTTTCAGCATCAACCCTATATGTTCGCAGGTCATCCCGGTCGAGTTGCGAGATCTTGTCCTTGAACTGACACCAAAATGCGGTGCGGCGTGACAGGGCGGCTTTCGCTTCTCCCCTGAAATTCCCCGCATTTTATGTAGCCATTGCCGAAAGCGGATATGTGCTACACAAAACATATCGTAATAATTAGATAAACTTTGACGAAAAAACCTGCCTGTGTCAGTAATGGCATAATAAGCCCCAAGAGGAGGGCAGGACTCCGCCCTTTCGGCCGGAGTCCAAGCGGAAGACACAAGGAGGGTTCATGAGCGTATCACGTCGAGGATTCATCAAACTGCTCGGGGCGGGCACAGCCGCACTCGGGCTGTCAAAGCTGGGCGTCAATCTCGCGCCCACCCAGGCCTATGCGGCCGGGCTCAAAATCGAGGGCAGCAAAGAGGTCATCTCCATCTGCCCGTTCTGCTCCTGCGGGTGCAACACGCTGGTGCACGTCAAGGAAGGCAAGATCATCAACGTCGAGGGCGACCCGGACTACCCCATCAGCGCGGGTGGCCTGTGCGCCAAGGGCGCGGCCCTGCGCTCGCTGCACGTGAGCGAAAACCGGCTCACCAAGCCCATGTACCGCGCTCCCGGCAGCGCCAAGTGGGTGGAGAAGGACTGGGACTGGATGCTCGACCGCATCGCCCGCAAGGTGAAGGACCAGCGCGACAAGGACTTCATGCTGAAGAACGCCGAGGGCGTTGAAGTCAACCGCGTGGAGAGCATCTTCTCCCTCGGCTCCTCGCAGATGAGCAACGAGGAATGCTCCGTCGCACACCAATCTTTGAGAAGCCTGGGCATCGTCCACATGGACCACCAGGCGCGAGTCTGACACAGCCCCACTGTACCGGCTCTGGCAGAGTCGGTTGGACGCGGCGCGATGACTCAGCACTACACCGACATCGCGAACGCCGATGCGGTGCTCATCATGGGCAGCAACGCTGCCGAACACCATCCCATTTCGTTCCGTTGGGTGCTTAAGGCCAAAGAGGCCGGGGCCGTGGTCATCCACGTGGACCCCAAGTTCTCGCGCACCTCAGCGCGCAGCAGCTATCACGTTCCCCTGCGCAGCGGCACGGACATCGCCTTCCTGGGCGGCATGTGCAAGTACATCCTGGACAAGAAGCTCTACTTCTCCGAATACGTGCTGAACTACACCAACGCCAGCTTCCTTGTGGGCGAGAAGTTCTCCTTCAAGGACGGCCTGTTTGCGGGCTTCGACGCGGCGAAAAAGAAGTACGACAAGAGTCAGTGGGCCTTTGAGAAGGACGACAAGGGCATGGTCAAGCGCGACAAGACGCTTGCTCATCCCCGCTGCGTCATCAATGTGCTCAAGGCCCACTACGAGCGCTACAATCTGGACCTCGTGAGCCAGGTGACGGGCGTCTCCAAGGATAACCTGCTCAAGGTGTACGAGGCCTTCAGCGCCACGGGCAAGCCCGACAAGGCCGGCACCATGCTCTACGCCCTGGGCTGGACCCAGCACACCGTTGGCGTGCAAAACATCCGCCTGGCCGGCATCATCCAGCTGCTTTTGGGCAACTTCGGCGTGGCCGGCGGCGGCATCAACGCCCTGCGCGGCGAGCCCAACGTCCAGGGCTCAACCGACCATGCCCTGCTCTACGGCTATATGCCCGGCTACCACAACGCGCCCACGACGGCGTGGAAAACCCTGGAAGACTACCAGAAGGCCAACACGCCCAAGACCGTCGATCCCTTGAGCGTCAACTGGTGGGGCAACCGGCCCAAGTACATCGTCAGCCTGCTCAAGGGCTGGTTTGGCGAAAACGCCACCAAGGAGAACGACTTCTGCTACGGCCTGCTGCCCAAGCTCGACCCGGGCCAGGACTGCTCGCACCTGTTCCTCTTCGACCGCATGTACCAGGGCAAGATCAAGGGCGGGTTCATCTTCGGCCACAATCCCTGCCAAAGCTTCCCCAACTCCAACAAGGTCCGCAAGGCCTTTGACAAGCTGGACTGGCTGGTGGTGGGCGAGGTGTTCCACAACGAAACCAGCGACAACTTCAAGCGCCCCGGCGCGGACCCCAAAAAGTGCAAGACCGAGATCTTCCTGCTGCCCAGCGCCTACCGCGCGGAAAAGGAAGGCACCATATCGAACTCCGGCCGCTGGCACATGTGGCACTACAAGGCCGTTGAGCCCCTGGGCCAGAGCCGCAGCATGGGCGACATGTTCGTCCAGATCATGGGCCGCGTGCGCGCCCTGTACAAGAAGGAAGGCGGCGCCCTCCCGGATCCGATCCTCAAGCACGACCTGCCCGAAAAGTTCGTGGCGGAAGAGATCACCAAGAAGATCAACGGCTTCTTCACCCGCGACACCAAGATAGGCGACAAGGAATACAAGAAGGGCCAGCTGGTGCCGGGCTTCGCCAACCTCCAGGCCGACGGCAGCACTTCGAGCCTGTGCTGGGTGTATTGCGGCGGCTACACCGAGGCCGAGGGCAACCTGGCCAAGCGGCGCGACCTGACCCAGACGCCCATGCAGGCCAAGATCCACCTGTACCCGAAGTTCGCCTGGGCCTGGCCCATGAACCGCCGGGTGCTGTACAACCGCGCGGGCGTGGACCTGAACGGCAAGCCCTACAACCCGGCCAAGGCCGTCATCGCGTGGGACGGCAAGGGCTGGGTGGGCGACGTGCCCGACGGCCCGGCCAAGCCCATGGCCCTGGGCGGCCCCTACCCGTTCATCATGCAGACCGAGGGCCACGGCCAGCTTTACGGCCCCGGCCGCGAGGACGGACCCTTCCCCGAGCACTACGAGCCGGCCGAGACTCCGCTGACCGTGAACCCCTTCTCCGCGCAGATGAGCAATCCGTGCATGAAGCAGGTTCACGCCAGCGAGTACGACGTGCTGTGCAAGAACGGCGACCCGCGCTTCCCCATCGTGCTGACGACGTACTGCATGACCGAGCATTGGTGCTCCGGCTCGGAAACGCGCAACGGCCCGGCCCTGCTCGAGGCCGAACCGCAGCAGTACGTGGAGATGAGCCCGCAGCTGGCTGCGGAGAAAGGCATCAAGAACGGCGACGTGGTCGTGGTGGAAAGCCTGCGCGGCAGGGTGGAGGCCGTGGCCATGGTCACGGTGCGCATCCGGCCCTTCACCGTCATGGGCAAGACCGTGCACCTGGTCGGCATGCCCTTTGCCTTCGGCTGGACCAAGCCCAAATGCGGCGATGCGGCGAACAGGCTGACCACCTCGGTTGGTGACCCCAACACCACCATACCGGAGTACAAGGCCTGTCTGGTGAATGTGAAGAAGGCCACCAAGGTGACCGAGCTGTAATCGCCAACCCGCAGTCGCAACCGGGCGGGCGCGCCAAGCCACAGCAAACGCGCGTCCGCCCGATCAAGCAAGGAGCAAAACCATGCCCAAGGCATTTTTGATAGACACCACGCGCTGCACCGCCTGCCGGGGCTGCCAGGTGGGCTGCAAGGAGTGGAAGAACATGCCCGCCGTGCCCACCAAACAGCGCGGCACGCATCAAAATCCGCCCGACCTGACGCACTACAACTTCAAGCTGGTGCGCTTTTCCGAACACTTGGAAGGCGACACCGTGAAATGGTACTTCTTCCCCGACCAGTGCCGCCATTGCCTGGACGCGCCCTGCATGAGCGGCGCCTCGGTGGAAGGGGCCATCATCAGGGATGAGGCCACCGGCGCCATCATCTACACCGAAAAGACGGCCAAGGACGACTTCGAGACCATCCGCTCGGCCTGCCCGTACGACATCCCGCGCAAGGATCCCAAGACCAAGCGCATCGTCAAATGCGACATGTGCATCGACCGCGTGAAGGCCAACCGGCTGCCCATGTGCGTCAAAAGCTGCGCCATGGGCGCCATGAGCTTCGGCGAGCGGGCCGACATGCTCAAGCTCGCGGCCGAACGCCTGGTGGCCGTGCAGAAGGACTTCCCCAAAGCCCAGCTGTGCGATATGGAAAGCGTCTCGGTCATCTACCTGGTGGCCGATGCGCCGAACAAGTACCACAAGCTGGCCGTGGCCGATGCCTCCGACGCCATGAAGGGCGCGCCGGGCATGACCCGCCAGGAGATGCTGGCCGGGCTTCTCGCGCCGCTGCGCAAGTCCGCCAAGCAGTTGCAGGGCTAACAACGGCATCAACGGGACAAGACGCCTTCCAAGAGACGCGGGGTCGTCCGGCACTCCAGAGCCGGGCGGCCCCGCCCTTTCCAAGAACCAACGCCTCAAGGAGCCTTCATGACCAGCCCCGCGTCCACCGCCACACAGGATTCCCCGTCCCTGCGCGCCATCGAGACCGCGCTCGCCCGAGCCAACGCGGAGCTGCCGGCCCTGGCGCCCCTGCTTGCGGCCTTTGGCCCGCTTTTCGCCGCGCGCGCAACACTGCGCGAGAGCGCTCCGGGCTGGACCGGCCCGCTCCCGGCCTTCGACGCCGAGCGCTTCTGCCAGGGCGTTTTCGTGCTGGCGCAAATGGAGCACGGCCAGGGCTTTCAGGACATGAGCGCCCAGCTGCCCGCGGCGGCCGGGTTGCTGCTGCCGGTCATGGCGCAGTCGTTTCCGGCCGTGGCCGATGAACTGCGCGCCCTGCTCGCCGCCGTGGAGACCGGCGCGCTTGCGCCGGAGACCTTGGCCGCCATCGGCTTCGGCGAAACCGCCAGCGTGCCCGGCGTCAGCCCCGAAACCTTGATTTTCGCCGCCGCCGAACTGGTGCGGCCCTTTGTGGAGCGCCAGGCCCAGGATCTGGCCGCGCCGACTCTGGAGTTGTCGTGGCGGCAGGCCATGTGCCCGGTTTGCGGCGGCGCTCCCAACATGAGCGCGCTGCGGCGCGTCAAGGACGACACGGAATTCATCCAGGCCCACGGCGGACGGCGCTTTTTGCGCTGCTCGTGCTGCGCCACGGAATGGACGGTCAAGCGCGTGTCGTGCCCGGCCTGCGGCTGCGAGGAGCCGGAGGAGCTGGTGGTGCTGCGCGACCCGGCGCGGCCCCATGAGCGCGCCGACGCCTGCAAACGCTGCAAGACCTTTGTCCTCTGCCTGGACGCGGGCGAGATGGTGGACGTGCCGGACGCCGACGTGGCCGCGCTGACCATGCTGCCCCTGGAGTTGCAGGCCAAGGCCCAGGGCTATGCGCCCCTGGCCGGACATCCCTGGAGCGAAATGTAGCGGCGCGTTCCGGAACGGGCGGCGCGGGCGCGCCACGGCAACACACCGATATTGCATGAAGCGTGTCGACAAATGCATTTGTCACTGAATGTATTATTGCCGTGACTGACGCATGCGTCTTTTACAATGACGCCATAACACGCTTCTCAATGTGCACAGAAATGGCACAATTGCATCGCGTACAATTACATTATGCAACGTGATTCCTGCGCCACGCTTGGGCATTACCCCTTCGGCACAACTCTTGTATAGACATGCGTCGGAGGCTCCATGCACGACGCAGCCATGCCTGATATTCCCGAAACCCCGCCCGTGTCCTTGCGGACAGCTCGCACAAACGCTCTCAGGCGCGCATGCCCGGGGCCAGCCCGGCCGACGCGGCCAGCGCGGCGGGAGCAGTAGCTTGCCCTTCGGGACCGCCTGCCCCGCAGGCACCAGCAAACACTGCGACCCGCGCACCAAGGAGTGCCACGCCGATGCGTGCCGCGGCAGAATCGTGCCCCTGCTGCTGCGGATGTGCCGGGCCGTTTCGGAACAGGGTGACCTCTCCCTGGCCCTGGAGTCGCTGCTGGACTACATGCGGGCGGACATGGCCGTGGAGCGCGCCATGATCAACCTGCACGACCGGGAGACCGGCTGCATCTTCATCCACAAATGTCTGGGGCTGACCGAGGAGGAACGGGCGCGGGGCGTGTATTTCCCGGGCGAGGGCATCACCGGGCAGGTGGACCATCTGGCCCGGCCCATTCTGGTGCCGCGCATCGGCGACGAGCCCGCCTTTCTGAACCGTACGGGCTGCCTTTCCCGCCCGGAGGACCGCGACCATGCGTTCCTGTGCGTGCCCATCCAGCGAGGCAAAAAGGTCCTTGGCAGCATCAGCGCCATTCTCCCCTTCGACGACGAGGAGCTGATGCGCAAGCGCCTGGGCGCTTTGACCGTGGCCGCCAACATGCTGGCCCAGGCCGTGGAGCTCTATCTGCTTGAGCATGTGGACAAGGTGCAGTGGGAAGAGCGTCATCAGGAGCTCATGGTTCAGCTGCGCGCGCGCTTCAAGCCCTCCAACATCATCGGCTCGTCCAAGCCCATGATGGAGGTCTTCGCCCTGATGCACAAGGTGGCCCAGACAAGGACCACGGTGCTGCTTTTGGGCGAATCCGGCGTGGGCAAGGAGATGATCGCCGGCGCCATCCACTTCGAGGGCTTCAATCCGGGCGGTCCGCTGGTGAAGTTCAACTGCGCGGCCCTGCCGGAGAGCATTCTGGAAAGCGAGCTGTTCGGCCACGAAAAGGGCTCGTTCACCGGAGCCGCGCAGCTGCGCAAGGGCCGCTTCGAGGAAGCCGACGGCGGCACCATCTTCCTCGACGAAGTGGGCGAGATGTCCCTGGGCGTTCAGGCCAAGCTTTTGCGCGTGCTGCAGGAGAAGTCCTTTGAGCGCGTGGGCGGCAACAAGCCCGTCAACGTGGACATCCGGGTCATTGCCGCCACCAACAGGGACCTGGCCGGGATGGTGGAGCGCGGGACCTTTCGCCAGGACCTTTACTTCCGGCTCAACGTGTTTCCCCTTGTGGTGCCCCCCCTGCGCGAGCGCGGCAGCGACATAGTGACCCTGGCCGAGCACTTTGCGGCGCGCTTTGCGCGCGAGACGGAAAAGCCCGTGGCGCGCATCACCACGCCCGCGCTGAACATGCTCATGAACCATTCCTGGCCGGGCAACGTGCGCGAGCTGGAGAACGTCATCGAGCGCGCGGTGATTCTGACCGAGGACGACGCCATCCACGGCTACAATCTGCCGCAAGCGCTGCAACCGCCCGCCCCGGCCGGGCACGAGAGCGGCGGCCTGGAGGACAAGCTCGGGGCCATTGAGCGCGAGATGCTCGTCGAGGCCCTGCGCCGCAACCAGGGCAACGCCAGCAAGGCCGCGCTTGAGCTGGGTCTGACCTATCGCAGCATGGGCCTGCGCATGAAGAAGCACCAGCTGCGCTACGGCGCGTTCCGCAAGGGCCGCGGGGGCGAAGCCGCACAGACCTGACCCGGCCCGCGGGCAGCCTGAACCGACCGAGGAGTTTCGCCTGCCCCAGTCACCTGGACAGCCATTGTCTTTGGGATCGTTGCGACCCTTCACCGCACCCGCTCCGTTCTTCTCTCCCCCCCCTTCGACGCCCGCCCTTCCTCGTCCGCTTGCACCCGGCCCATGCGCATGCCCTTGCTGCATGTGCTTGGCGCGCGCCCGTCTCTCGCGTTCCTTTCGCCTTGCTCCGCCTCCCGCCCCCGCAACGGCCACCTGCCCACACGCGCCGCGCCTGCGGCCCCGGCTTGGACGGAGGCGAAAATGCGGAATCTACGGATCGGAACATTTCCCAAAACATGCGCCGTTTGCGTCAAAATCATTTAAAACCGGCTCGTTAGCCAGAACCTGCCCGATGTGTCTCTGCATGCGCCCTGCCGCTTCCGCCCTGTTGCGTCACTTCGCGGCGGGCTTGGCGGCAGCGCTTTCAGCCCGGCTGCCCGGCCGCCGCGACCCGCCGCAAACTTCCCCGAAAATTACCCGCCAAGGCCCGCGCCCGAGGCGTTCGCGGCTGGCGTCCGCATTCCGTCCTCCCATGCGTCGCGTTTCGGCGCCTCTTGATAAATCAAATAATTACAGTATACTATACTTACAATCACCGGTATTGCAGCCCCCGTGTCGGGCCCTTGGTGGCACGCTAATCGCTTTATCCCTCCCAACGAGGGCGCTTCCATCCTGGGGCCCTGATGCACAGCAAAGGAGTTCTGACATGACACGCAAGATCGCGATTTACGGCAAGGGCGGCATCGGGAAGTCCACCACCACCCAGAACACCGCCGCCGCGCTGGCGCACTTTCACGGCAAGAAGGTCTTCATCCACGGCTGCGACCCCAAGGCCGACTCCACCCGCCTGATTCTGGGCGGCAAGCCCCAGGAGACCCTGATGGACGTGCTGCGCACCCAGGGCGCGGAAAAGGTCACCAACGACAAGGTCATCAAGGCCGGATTCATGAACATCAACTGCGTGGAGTCCGGCGGGCCAGAGCCCGGCGTGGGCTGCGCGGGCCGCGGCATCATCACCGCCATCGACCTCATGGAGGCCAACGGCGCCTATACCTCGGACCTCGACTTCGTGTTCTTCGACGTGCTGGGCGACGTGGTCTGCGGCGGCTTCGCCATGCCCATCCGCGACGGCAAGGCCCAGGAGGTCTACATCGTGGCCTCCGGCGAGATGATGGCCATCTACGCCGCCAACAACATCTGCAAGGGTCTTTTGAAGTTCGCCAAGCAGAGCGGCGTGCGCCTTGGCGGCGTCATCTGCAACAGCCGCAAGGTGGACCGCGAGCGCGAGTTTTTGGAGGAGTTCACCGCGTCCATCGGCACGCAGATGATCCACTTCGTCCCGCGCGACAACATTGTGCAGAAGGCCGAGTTCAACAAGAAGACCGTGACCGAGTACGACGACACCGAGAACCAGGCCCTGGAATACAAGGAGCTTGGCCGCAAGATCATTGAGAACACCAACTTCGTCATCCCCAAGCCGCTGACCATGGACGAGCTTGAGGCCATGGTCGTGAAGTACGGCATCTCCGACTAACCCGGAACCAAGGACGCAAAGGAGCAGCGTATGAAGATGATTCGAGCCATTGTGCGCCCCGATTCCGCCGAGGCCGTGACCGACGGCCTGGCCGAGGCCGGCTACTACACCATGACCAAGATCAACGCCTTTGGCCGCGGCAAGCAAAAGGGCATCACCGTGGGCAACGTGCACTACGACGAGCTGCCCAAGACGCTCATCATGATGGTGGTGGAGGACGACGCCCTGGAAGAGGTGTTGAAGCTCATCAAGTACAAGGCCTATTCCGGCAACTTCGGCGACGGCAAGATCTTCGTCACCTCGGTCGAGCAGGCCATCACCGTGCGCACCGGCCTCAAGGGCCTGTAGGCTGGTGCCGCCATGAAGGAGATAATCGCCATCATCCGCCCCAAGAAGGTGCGGGCCACAAAGGAAGCGCTTGAGGCCACCGGCTTTCCCTGCTTCCTGGCCGTCTCCGTGCTGGGCCGCGGGCACCAGCGCGGCATCGCGGGCGAAATAGCCTGCGAGATCCCCACCGAGCTGCACGGCCAGGGCAAGTCCGGCGGCATGAAGTACATCCCCAAGCGCATGCTCTCCATCATCGTGCCCGACGCCAACGTGGACACCGTGGTGGAGGCCGTGGTCAAGGCCAACCAGACCGCGCAGATAGGGGACGGCAAGATCTTCATCTGCCCCATCGAGGACGCCGTCCGCGTGCGCACGGACGAAACCGGTGAAAGCGCCATTCTGTAAGACGCGCCAAGGAGAAGCGAACTATGCCATATCATGAGTTTGAATGCAGCAAGTGCATCCCGGAGCGGAAGAAGCACGCTGTCATAAAGGGCCCGGGCGAAGATTTGACATCGGCTCTTCCCCTTGGCTACCTGAACACCATACCCGGCACCATTTCCGAGCGCGGCTGCGCCTACTGCGGCGCCAAGCACGTCATCGGCTCGCCCATGAAGGACGTCATCCACTTGAGCCACGGGCCCATAGGCTGCACCTACGACACGTGGCAGACCAAGCGCTACATAAGCGACAACGACAACTTCCAGCTCAAGTACACCTTCGCCTCGGACATGAAGGAGAAGCATGTCGTCTTCGGCGCGGAAAAGCTGCTCAAGAGCAACATCCTCGAGGCCTTCAAGGCCTTCCCGAACATCAAGCGCATGACCATCTACCAGACCTGCGCCTCGGCGCTCATCGGCGACGACCTGAACGCCATCGCCCAGGAGGTCATGGAAGAACTGCCCGAGGTGGACATCTTCGTGTGCAACTCGCCCGGCTTCGCCGGGCCCAGCCAGTCCGGCGGGCACCACAAGATCAACATCGCCTGGATCAACCAGAAGGTGGGCACCTTCGAGCCCAAGATCACCAGCGACCACGTCATCAACTACGTGGGCGAGTACAACATCCAGGGCGACCAGGAGGTCATGACCGACTTCTTCAAGCGCATGGGCGTGCAGGTGCTCTCCACCTTCACGGGCAACGGCTCGTACGACGACCTGCGGGGCATGCACCGGGCCCACCTGAACGTGCTCGAATGCGCGCGCTCCGCCGAATACATCTGCAACGAGCTGCGCGTGCGCTACGGCATCCCCCGGCTCGACATCGACGGCTTCGGCTTCGAGCCGCTGGCCAACTCCCTGCGCAAGATCGCCCTGTTCTTCGGCATCGAGGAGCGCGCCCAGGCCATCATCGACGAGGAGACCGCGCGCTGGAAGCCCGAGCTCGACTGGTACAAGGCCAGGCTCACGGGCAAGAAGGTCTGCCTGTGGCCCGGCGGCTCCAAGCTGTGGCACTGGGCGCATGTCATCCACGAGGAAATGGGCGTGGAGGTCGTTTCGGTCTACACCAAGTTCGGCCACCAGGGCGACATGGAGAAGGGCATCTCCCGCTGCGAGGAAGGGGCGCTGGCCATCGACGACCCCAACGAACTGGAGGGCCTGGAGGCCATGGAGACGCTCAAGCCGGACATCATCTTCACGGGCAAGCGCCCCGGCGAGGTGGCCAAGAAGATCCGCGTGCCCTACCTGAACGCCCACGCCTACCACAACGGCCCCTGGAAGGGCTGGGAAGGCTGGGTGCGCTTTGCGCGCGACATCTACAACGCCATCTACTCGCCCATTCACCAGCTGGCCCTGCTCGACATCAGCAAGGACGAGATTCCCGGCGACAAGGGCTTCGCCACCGCGCGCATGCTCTCCGACGCGGACCTGCCCGAGGACGTGCGCAACGCAACCGACATGCGCCCGTACAGCGGCCAGTATGACAGCCTGGCCAAGCTGCGCGGCAAGACCTACCCGGCCTTTGAACGGCAGACGGCCGTGGCGGAATAGGGGGGCGCAATGGAAGACCTCATGAAGACCCGCATGGCCGAGATGGAGAACTACATCATGAAGAACTGCCTGTGGCAGTTCCACTCCCGCAGCTGGGACAGAAAGGTGCAGAACGAGCAGATTCTGACCAAGACCCGGCAGATTTTGTGCGGCGAGCGCGCCAACAACGAAACCCCGGCGGACAAGTGCTTCTGGGTCGACGCCGTGTGCCTGGCCGACGAGTTCAAGCGTCGCTTCGCCTGGCTTGAGGGCATGAGCAACGAGGAGATCGCCCGGCTCATGGGCATGCTCCACGCGCGCATGGATTACCTGACCATCGACGGCTCGCTCAATCTCGAGCTTACCGACCAGCACTATTAGCAAGGAGAGTCTTATGCTTTGCCAGGTTAAGGACAAGGAACGTGCTGGCATCATCAATCCCATATTCACCTGCCAGCCCTGCGGCGCGCAGTTCGCCAGCATCGGCGTCAAGGACTGCATCGGCATAGTCCACGGCGGCCAGGGCTGCGTCATGTTCGTGCGCCTGCTCATTTCGCAGCACTTCAAGGAGAGCTTCGAAATCGCCTCCTCCTCCGTGCACGAGGACGGCGCGGTGTTCGGCGCCTGCGGCCGCGTGGAGCAAGGCGTCGATGTGCTGCTCATGCGCTACCCGGACGTGAAGGTGGTGCCCATCATCTCCACCTGCCTCACCGAAGTCATCGGCGACGACATAGAGGGCGTGGTGCGCAAGCTGAACGAAGGGCTTTTGAAGGAGAAGTACCCGGGACGCGAGGTGCATCTCATCCCCATCCACACCCCGAGCTTCGTGGGCAGCATGGTCTCCGGCTACGACATCGCCGTGCGCGACTTCGTGAAGTACTTCGCCAAGAAGACCGAGCCCAGCGGCAAGCTGAACCTGCTCACCGGCTGGGTGAACCCCGGCGACGTGACGGCCCTGAAGCACCTGCTGGCCGAGATGGGCATCGACGCCACCGTGCTGTTCGAAATCGAGGCCTTCGACTCGCCCATCATGCCCTCGGGCAACCACGTTTCCCACGGCGACACGACCATAGAGGACCTGACCGGCACGGCCAACGCCCTGGGCACCCTGGCGCTCAACCGCTACGAGGGCGGCAAGGCGGCGGAGTACCTGGCCAACGAGTTCGACATCCCGACCATCATCGGGCCCACGCCCATCGGCATCCGCAACACGGACACCTTCCTCAAGAACCTCAAGACCCTGACGGGCAAGCCCATTCCGGAATCCCTGGTGAGGGAGCGCGGCATCGCCCTCGACGCGCTGACCGACCTGACGCACATGTTCCTGGCCGACAAGCGCGTGGCCATCTACGGCAACCCGGACCTGGTCATCGGCCTGGCGGAGTTCTGCCTGGACCTGGAGATGAAGCCCAAGCTGCTGCTTTTGGGCGACGACAACCCGAACTACAAGAACGACCCGCGCATTCTGGCCCTGCAGGAGAACGTGGATTATGAGATGGAGGTCATCACCAACGCCGACTTCTGGGAGTTGGAGAACCGCATCAAGAACGAGGGCCTGGAGCTCGACCTGATCCTGGGCCACTCCAAGGGCCGCTTCATCTCCATCGACAACAACATCCCCATGGTGCGGGTGGGCTTTCCCACCTACGACCGCGCGGGCCTGTACCGCCATCCGGTGGTGGGCTACGCGGGCGCCATCTGGCTTGCGGAGCAGATGGCCAACACGCTGTTCACCGACATGGAATACAAGAAGAACAAGGAGTGGATCCTGAACGTCTGGTAGCCCCGGGGCCAGCCATGCCATGCCGATTGCCGGGAGCCGCCCGGCGCAAGCTCCGGCAACGGAGCGCCGACCTGGGCGGTTCCCTTTCCCGGTCTGTTTCAACCTTGCTTTTTTGAGGCTTGCGGAGGTGAACAATGCGCGCGGATGCACCGATAACCACCAGAGCCGAGGCGGATTTCCGCACCACCAGCGGCATCGCCTTTGGCGGCCGCCCGGACCGGCAATACTACTTCGCCTACGGGGCCAACATGAACGCCGCGCAAATGGCCGAGCGCTGCTCGCGGCCGGTGGTCTTCGCCGTGGCCAAGCTGCCCGGCCACCGCATCGGCTTCCATGGCCGGTCCGAGGTCTGGGACGGCGCGCTGGAGACGGCCGTGCCCGCGCCGGGGCACGACCTCTGGGGCGTGGTGTACGAGCTGACCTTCATGGACCTGCAAAGGCTGGACGAATGGCAGGACGCCCGGCTGGACGGCGGCGGAAATTACTTTCATTATCCGGTCCAGGTGACCGACGCCGCGGGCGGCGCGCTGACGGCGCTGCTGTACAAGAAGGACCTGCTGGGCCCGGCCAGGGCGCCAAGCCGCGAGTATCTGGAGCGCATCGTCCAGGGAGCGGCGGAGCGCGGCCTGCCTGCGGACTACGTCGAGGGTCTGCGCCGCATGGCCTCGGTTCCGGCAAGCTACCCGGTGCCGGACCGCGGCGACACCCTGCGCGAGATCAGGGTCATCACCAGCTGCGCGGAATGCGGGGCCTAAGCCGGCCCCTGCCCCGCGCCCGCACGGACCAACGCAACCTCAGCCCTGGAGCAGACAATGAGCACGACAGCAGACCATTCCCCAGAATCCGCTTGCCGCCCCATGCGCCGCATGGACCGCGAAGTGACCGACCGCGCGGAGATGGACGCCATCATCGGCGCGGGCAAGGTGCTGCACCTGGCCCTGGCCGACGGCGACATGCCCTTTGTGGTGCCGGTGTTCTACGCCTACGACGGCGCGGCCCTCTATTTCCATTCCGCCAAGGCGGGCACCAAGATCGACATCATGCAGCGCAACAGCAAGGTCTGCTTCTGCATCACCGTGGACCACGGCATCATCGAAAGCGACAAGCCTTGCGACTTCGAGGCCCGGCACCGCACGGTCATCGGCTTCGGCCGGGCCGTGTTCGTGGAGGACGAGGCGGAGAAGATCAAGGCGCTCAACATGATTGTGGGCCGCTTCACGGACAAGGCCTTCGAATATCCCAAGGCGAACCTCAAAACCACGGCGGTGGTGCGCATCGAGATCGCCTCCCTGAAGGGCAAAAAGCACGGATTCTAGTGCTGCCGTGAGCGCCGCCGGGCTTGCCCCGGACAGGCGGCGACAAAAACGGCGGCGCCACACAAAAGGGTAGCCCAAGGTGTATGCGGCGCGCAGGGCGCGGGCTGCCACGCCAGAGATGCGCCCGCGAGAATTCAATATTTTTATTCATAAATTCAGTGTGTTACAAAACTGGAATCAGCAATAAGCAAGAAGCAAAGCCAATCGGCCGCGCTGGCACATGCCTTGCTCTGGTGATCCCGCAACCTTTGGAGGCCGCGCATGACACGACACACCGGCCTCTCGGCCCCGCCAGACCACAGCGCCAATCACGGCGCAAACCACGGTCCGGAGCACGCCGCGAACCACGGAGCCGAGCCCAAGGTCGGCATGGACGCGGAGGGGCGGACTTGCGGCCAGGATGCCGCGGGCGAGATGAAGGAGTGCCACGCCGGGGTGTGCCGGGGCAAGATCGTGCCGCTGCTCTTCGAGATGGGCCGCCTGCTCTCGGAGCAGAACGACTTCGGCGGCGCGCTCAAGGCCCTGCTCGGCTACATGCGCGCGGCCATGGGCATGCAGCGCGCCATGATCAGCCTGCACCACCGGGAGTCCGGCCGCATCTTCGTACACAAGAGCATCGGCCTCACCCGCGAGGAAGAGGAGCGCGGCGTGTACGCCCTGGGCGAGGGCATCACCGGCAAGGTGGTGGAGACGGCCCGGCCCATCGTGGTGCGGCGCATCGGCGACGAGCCGGCCTTTTTGAACCGCACCAAGAGCCTGTGCCAAAAGGCCGACCTGGAACTTTCCTTCATGTGCGTGCCCATTCTGCGCGGGGCCAAGGTGCTCGGCACCATCAGCGCGGAGCGCCGCTACGAGAGCGCGGCCCTGCTGGACAAGCACGTGGACGCCCTGGTGGTGGTGGCGCACATGCTGGCCCAGGCCGTGGAGCTGCATCTGGTCGAAAACGTGGACAAGACCCTGTGGGAGGAACGCACGCGCGTGCTGGTGGACAAGCTCAAGGAGCGCTACCGGCCGTCCAGCATCATCGGCTCATCCCGGCCCATGCTCGAGCTTTACGACCTGCTGCGCAAGGTCTCGCAGACGCGCACCACCCTGCTGTTGCTGGGAGAGTCCGGCGTCGGCAAGGAGATGATCGCGGGGGCGCTGCACTATGGCGGCCCGAACCCCAAGGGCCCGCTGGTGAAGTTCAACTGCGCGGCCCTGCCGGAGCACCTTGTGGAGAGCGAGCTCTTCGGCCACGAGAAGGGCTCCTTCACCGGGGCCGTCCAGTTCCGCAAGGGGCGCTTCGAGGAAGCGGACGGCGGCACCATTTTTCTGGACGAAGTGGGCGAGCTGCCCCTGGCCGTGCAGGCCAAGCTCTTGCGCGTGCTGCAGGAGCGCCAGTTCGAGCGCGTGGGCGGCAACCGCACCCTCACCGTCAACATCCGCGTCATCGCCGCCACCAACCGCAATCTTGCGGAAATGGCCGCCCAGGGCGGCTTCCGGCAAGACCTGTTCTACCGGCTCAACGTCTTCCCCATCCTGGTGCCCGCCCTGCGGGAGCGCGGCAACGACATCGTCTCCCTGGCGGAGCACTTTGTGGCCCAATACGCCCAGGAATCGGAGAAGCGCGTCACCGCCATCGCCCCGGCCGCCCTGGACATGCTTCTGAATCACACCTGGCCCGGCAACGTGCGGGAGCTGGAGAACGCCATCCACCGCGCCGTCATCCTGGCCGAGGAAGAGACCATACAGGCGCACGACCTGCCCCTGTCGCTGCAGGGGCCCGTGTTCCACGGCCGGCAAACCCCGCACGGCCTGGAGGCCCGGCTGGCATCCATCGAGTACGAGATGCTGGTGGAGGCCCTGCGCCGGCACCAGGGCAACACCTCGCAGGCGGCTGCGGCCCTGCGCCTGTCGCGCCGCGCCATGAGCCTGCGCATGAAGCGTTTCAACCTGACGTACCGGCCTTTCCGCCAGGACGAGGCCCTGCCGCCGCACGTGCCAACACAGGGAGCCGAGCATGCCATCCACAATTGAAATTCCCGCCGCCACGACCATCGCTGCGCAGTCCGTCAAGCACCCCTGCTTCAACAAGGAGGCCTCGGGCTCGTGCGGGCGCGTGCATCTGCCCGTGGCGCCCCGGTGCAACATCCAGTGCAACTACTGCAACAGGAAGTACGACTGCGTGAACGAGTCGCGTCCGGGCGTGACCAGCGGCGTTCTCAAGCCCTTCCAGGCGCTGGAATACGTTCGGCGCGTGCTGGACAAGGAGCCGCGCATCACGGTCATCGGCATCGCCGGACCCGGCGACCCCATGGCCAACGCGGCGGAGACCCTGGAGACCATGCGGCTCATCAAGGCCGAGTACCCGCACATGCTCTTCTGCCTTTCGTCCAACGGCCTGGCCATGCCGGAGCATGTGCACGACCTGGCGGCCCTCGGCGTCACCCACGCCACGGTGACCATGAGCACCGTCGACCCGGAGATAGGCGCCAGGATCTACGCCTGGGTGCGCGACGGAAACGTGGTCTACCGCGGGCGCGACGCGGCCGAGCTGCTCCTCTCGCGCCAGCTGGCGTCCATCGCCGCGCTCAAGGCAAGCGGTCTGGCCGTCAAGGTCAACACCATCGTCATCCCGGGCGTCAACGACGGCGACGCGGGCGCGCCCCTGCGCGCCGTGGCCGAAAAGGCCCATGAGCTCGGCGTGGACCTCATGAACCTGATGCCCATGCACCCCACGGCGGAAACGCCCTTTGCGCATCTTCCGGAGCCCGGCAAGGAGGCCATCCACGCCCTGCGCGCGGAAATGGCCCCCCTGGTGCCCCAAATGACCCATTGCCGCCGTTGCCGGGCGGACGCCGTAGGACTTCTCTGCGCCGACCGCTCCGGTGAACTGGGCGGCGTCCTTGCGGCCTGCGGGAAGCTGCCCCCGCAGGCCCAGGACGACCGTCCGTATACAGCCGTGGCCTCGCGCAGCAGCGTGCTCATCGACACGCACCTGGGCGAGGCCAAGCGCCTGCAGATATGGAGCCGGGCCGGAAACGGGAGCTTCCGCCTCATGGAGGAGCGCCCGACCCGGCGGGGCTGCGGCGGGCCGGACCGCTGGGAGGAGCTGGCCAAGCAGTTGTCCGACTGCCGGGCCATTTTGGTGCAGGCCGCGGGCGACGCCCCGCGCAAGGTTCTCACCGAGCTGGGGCTCGACATCGTGGTGGGCACGGGCACGGTCAAGGACGCCCTGGCTGTGATTTATGGAGACAGCGCCGGGCGCAAGCCCCTGCATGGCGCGGAGGCCTCTGGCGCGAGCTGAGGCTGGCAGTTCGGGAGGCGAGCCGGAGGCAATCATCCGGAACCTGCACGACAAAAGAGCCCGCGACCATTGGCCACAGGCTCTTTTGTTACGCAACGGCGTCCGCGCACGAAAGGGTTTTCCCGCCCCGGGACCGGGACGCGACGGAAGGCCGCGGCTAGGCGATGCCCAGGGTGAGTTCGTTGGCCTCGGCCACGCGGCTGTAGCTGGCCTGAGACATGCTGCGGATGAAGAACAGGCCCATGCCGCCCGGCTCGCGGTCGTCAAGGTCGGCCTCAAGGTTGGCCACCAGCCCGTCCTCCAGGCTCTGGTCCCGCACATGCAGCGGGTCGAAGGGCGCGCCCCAGTCCCGCAGGACCAGGACCACCCGGCCTGGCTCCGGCACGCCGCAGTCAAGCTCCATCTCGCCCTCCCCCGCCCCATAGGCGTGGCGGACGATGTTCACCAGGGCCTCCTCCAGCACAAGCTCCATGCGGCCCACGGCCTCCGCCGGCAGGCCGGCGCGGTCCGCGGCGCGCAGAGCCAGCGCGCGGAAGGGCTCAAGGCTCTCCAGTTGCGCAGGCAGGCGCAGGCTTTCGTCGGCGCGCACGGGCGTGCCTCAGGGCCGGGCCAGGGCTTCGGCGCGCGTGGCGAAAACAGGCAGCATCTTCACAAAGCCGGAGACCGTGAAGATCTCGGTGACCATTTCCGAAAGGGCGCAAAAGGCCAGATCGCCCGCCTGGGTCTTGAGTTTCTTGGCCAGCATGAGGATGCTGCGCAAGCCCGCGCTGCTGATGTACTCCAGCCCGGAAAGATCGATGACGAGGCGTTTTTCCCCGGCCTCGATCCAGCGCGCGCATTCGTCCTCAAACTCTTTCGCGGTCATGGCGTCCATGCGCCCGCCCACGGAAAGCACGAGAAAACTCCCTTCCTTGACGCCGGAAAATTCCATAATCGCTCCTTCGGGCCTTATGAGCCCTGCTTCTTGCCGGTTCCCACGTAGCGCAGGGTCAGCAGGGTGATGTCGTCGGACTGGTCCGCGCCGTTGGCGAAGGCGTGCACCGCCGTGGCCAGGCGCGCGCAAACGCCCTTGGCGTCCAGCCCGGCCTCCGGGCCTGTCAGCTCCGCCGCGAGCTCAAGCAGGCGCGCGTCGCTGAAGAACTCCTTCTCCGGGTTCATGGCCTCGGTGACGCCGTCGGTATACAGCAACAGCGCGTCGCCCGTCTCCAGGCGCAGGCTGTCGGTCACAAAACTCATGCCGGGCATGGCCCCGGCCACGGGGTCCTGGCGCGAGGGCAGGTACTCCGGCTTGGCTCCCCGGCGCATGAGCACGGGCGGGTTGTGCCCGGCCGAGGCGTAGCGCACCTGGCCGTCGCGCATGTCGAGCGTGGCCAGGAAGATGGTGACGAACATGCACGACTCGTTGTCCTGGGCCAGGTCCTCGTTGGCGCGGGCCAGAATCTCGCCGGGGTCGGGCACGCCTTCGGTCTGCTGGCAGGCGGAGTCGGCCAGGGCCTTTATGAGCGTTTTGGCCACGGCCATGTAAAAGGCCGCGGGCACGCCCTTGCCGGAAACGTCGCCGATGAGGAAGCAGAAGCAATCCGTTCCGCAGGGGAAGAAGTCGTAGAAGTCGCCGCCGACCTCGCGCGCGGGCTCCAGGCTGGCGTAAAGGTCTATCTCGCTGCGGTTGGGAAAGGGCGGGAAGAGCTTGGGCAAAATGCCCATCTGGATGTCGCGGGCGATGCGCAGCTCGCTCTCCATGCGTTCGCGGCTGGCCGTGGCCGTGGTCAGCTCGCGGATGTGCTCCTTCAGCGCGCCCTGCATGTGGCCAAAGGCCTCGGCCAGGTCGGAGACCTCGTCGCGGGTGCGCAGCGCGGGCAGGGGCGCGTCCAGGTCGCCCTGGGCCACGGCGTGGGCCACGCCCGCCAGGCGGCGCAGGGGCCGGGTGATGCCGCGGGCGATGAAGGCCACGACCAGGGCCAAAAGCAGGAAGCCGCCGCCGCTCAGCACGCCGCTGACGAGGGCCTGGCGGCCCACATCGGCCAGCAGTTCGTCCTTGGGGTAGAACACCGCCAAAGACCAGCCCGTGGTGGGCAGGGGCGCGTAGACCAAAAAGCCCGGCTTGCCCGTGTGCTGGCTCGTTGTGGCCACAAAGCCCGAGGCCCCGTGGATCATTTCCTGGCCGATGCGCCGGAGCCTGGCGTCGCCGAACTCCTCCGCGCGGGTGAAGATGGTCTCGTTGAAGGCCACGCCCGGCGCCGGGTGGGTGACATAGGTGCCGGTGCGGGTGATGAGATAGGCATAACCCGTCTCCAGCACGTTGACCGAGGCGACCATACGCTTCAGCCACTCCAGCGAAACATCTGCCGTGACCACGCCAAGCACCCGCAGGTCGATTCCGCTGCCCTGGTAGAAGGGCACGGAGCATGTGGCCATGAGGATGTTGCCGCCGCCGTCGTCGAAGTAGGGCTCGGTCCAAACGGTGCGCCGCAGCTCGCGCGGGAGCTGGTACCAGTCCATGTTGCGGTAGCGGTAGGCCGAGCCGCCCAGACGGGAGACCTTGGGGCCAAGCGGCGTGCGGTAGGTGTAGGGCGCGGGCTCGTCCTCGGCGTGGACGCCGGGCTGCGGCTCGAAGGCCACGGCCATGCCGAATATTTCATCGTTGTCGGCCAGGGCCTGGCGCTGGCGGCGCAAGATCCCCGCCTCGTCAAGACGGCCCTCGGCCAGCTCGTAGGCCAGGCTCCGGGGCACGCGCGGAATGGGCGCCAGCTTGGACTCTATTTTTTGCACCAAGGCCTGGGCCTGGTTGCGGGCGTTCTCCTCCGCGTTCTTGAGCAGCATCTCGCGGGCCAGGTAATAGCCCACCCCGCTCATGAGGACGAAGATGAGCCCGGCCGCGGAAAGCACCATGATCGAAAGCCGTAGGGCTATGCCCCGCCTCATTTCTGCGCCCCTTTGTAGAAGTCGGCAAAGCTTGGCCGCGCATGGATGAGCCCCTGGCGGGTCAAGGTCTCGGCCACGCGGTCGAAGTCGGCGCGCGAAAGCACGCCAAGGGGCGGCACGTGGTCCGCCGCCTGTCCGAGGATGACGTCGCGCATGCGCGCGAGCATGAAACGCTGGTGGGCGCGGTTCGTGGGCAGGTGCGCCTCGCGCTGGCGGGCCTGCACCACGTCCAGGGCCTCCTCCGGGTGGGCGAAGGCGTATTCCCAACCGCGCAGGCTGGCCTGGGTCACGGCCCGGCACAGGGCGGGGTCGGCGGCCAGGGTCTTTTCCAGGGTGTACAGGCCGTCCTCGGGAAAATTCAGGTCCATGTCGCGGTAGAAGAACACGCGCAGGTCCTCCGGATCAAGCCCGGAAGCCAGCAGGGTGTGGTACTCGTTGTACCACATGCCCGAGGCCGCATCCACGCCGCCGCGCAGAAACAGGATCAGGGAGTTGGACTGGGGCACGATGACCGGATGGACGCCCAGGCGTTGGAACAGGGCCCGGGGCTGGAGCTGGAACTCGTTGTCCCACAGGCCCACGCGCTTGCCGTCCAGGTCTTTGGGCTCGCGGATGTTGGAGCCGGCGTGGACGAAGAGCATGAGCGCGGAGCGCTGCACCAGCTGCGCCAGGTTCACCAGGGGCAGGCCCTCGGCCCGGCGCTCCATGCCGGTGGCCAGAAACATGGTGGCGAACTGGGCCTGGCCCGAGGTCAGCAGGCGCGAGGCGACCACATCCGGCCCGCCGGGGATGATGTTCAGGTCCACCCCGGCCTCGCGGTAAAAGCCCTTGACCTGGGCCATGTAATAGCCGGCGAACTGGGCCTGGGGCTGCCATTGCAGGACCAGGGCGGCATGCACGGGCTCCGCCGCCATGACCGGCCGGGCGGCCAAGCCGCAAAGTGCCAGCAAGCCCAGCAGCATGGCTGCACAAAACGTATGTCGCGCCGCAAATTTCAACATGGCAAGCTTGTACCGGGATGCCCCGTCGCTGTAAAGCCATGCGCCCGTTCTCCGCGATATTATTGACCATGGGGGAAAGCTTCTGGTACCTTTATGCATACGTGTCCGCACACGTCCGCACTTGCCAGGCCCCGCAGAAGGAACACGCCATGTCCGAGCACGCCAACATCGCCGCCCAGCTTTTGGCCCGCAACCAGGCGCGCCACCCTGAAAAGGCGGCCTATCTTTGCGGCGACGACACCCTGACCCACCAGGCCCTGGCGGCCGACGCGGCCCGCTTCGCCAACCTGCTGCGCGCGCGCGGCGTCTCCGCGGGCGACCGCGTGGCCCTGGTCCTGCCGGACAGCCTCGCCTACCCCAAGGCCTTTCTGGGCGCCATGCTCCTGGGGGCCGCGCCCGTTCCGGTGGGCGCAAGCCTGACGCGGGAGGACCACGCCTTCATCCTGGCCGACTGCGGAGCCAAGGCCCTGGCCACCTGGGAGGATTCTCCCGCCGCCCAGGCTGCGCGGGGCGTGGACGGGCTGGACGCCGTGATCCTGTGCGGTCCGCACGGCCCCTGGGGGCTTGCCGGGCATTCCTCGGATTTCGAGCCCGCCCTGCCCCCAGACGATGCGCCGGGCTTCATGCTCTACAGTTCCGGCTCCACCGGGCGGCCCAAGGGCGTCATCCACCGGCAGGAGGATCTGCTGGTGCCGCCCGCGGGCTGGGGCGGCCAGGTGCTGGGCGTCACCGGGCAGGATGTCATCTTCTCGGCCAGCAAGTTCTCCTTCGCCTACGGCCTGGAGTGCAGCCTGGCCGTGGCCCTGCACCACGGCGCCACGGCTGTGCTGTTTTCCGGCAAGCCCAGCCCCTACGAGCTTTTCGAGACCATTGCCCGCCACAAGCCCACGCTGTTCTTCTGCGTGCCCACGCTCTACAACATGCTGCTGCGCGCCTATGAGCCAGGCGCGGCGGACATGGACATCTCGTCCCTGCGCCTGTGCTTCTCCGCCGGGGAGGCCCTGCCCGAGGCTCTGTGCCGCGAGTGGATGCGGGCCACGGGCGTGGAGATTCTGGACGGCATCGGCTCCACCGAGGCCATGAACGTGTTCATCAGCAACCGCCCGGGCGAGTCGCGCTGCGGCGCAAGCGGCGTGCCGGTGCCGGGCTACGAGGCGCGGCTGGTGGACGACGCGGGCGCGCCCGTGGCCGATGGCGCGCCGGGCAACCTGCAGGTGCGCGGGGCTGGCATCGCCCCCGGCTACTGGAACCGGCCCGACAAGACGCGGGAGACCATGCTGCCCGGCGGCTGGCTTGCCACGGGCGATGTGTACGTGCGCGAAAATGGCGTGTACACCCACCGGGGCCGCGGCGACGACATGCTCAAGGTCGGGGCGTACTGGGTTTCGCCGGTGCAGGTGGAGGAGGCGCTCCGCGCCCACCCGGCCGTGCTGGACTGCGCCGTGGCCGCCCTGGCCGTGGAAGGCCTGGTCCGGCCCTGCGCCCACGTGGTCGTCGCGCCGGGGTTCGAGACCGGGCAAAAGCTCGGCGCGGAGATCATGCGCTTTGCCCGCGGCGTGCTGCCGCCCCACATGTGCCCGGTACGCGTGCAATTTTTGGCCGAGCTTCCCAAAACGCCCACGGGCAAGGTGCAGCGTTTCCGGCTGCGCCAAATGTGATCGGCACAGCGCTTTCGGCTGCGCCAAGTGTGACAGGCACAGCGTTTCCGGCTGCGCCAAGTGTGATCGGCACAGCGATTATCGTCGCGCCAAGCAGACCAGGGCGGTGTTTGTTTCGTCGCTCCACGTGGACCCGGCACAGTGGGTTCCGCTCTGCCGGCCAAGATGGAGGCGATATTTCCGGACCAGGGTCAAGGTGATCGGACAGGTACGAACCAAGGGAGGCCACACGGATGGCTCTGAGCATGGATGACTTGCGGTTGCTGTTGGAAGAGGCCGGCGTACGACCGGAACTGGCCCGCGCCATCGACCCGGCCGCGCCGCTGCTGCGCCAGGGCGTCGACTCCGTGGACTTCCCGGCCTTTTGCGCCCTGCTGGAAGAACGCTTTGGGACGCCCTTGGACGAAACCACGGCCCTCACCCTGCGCACCCTGAACGACTTCGCCGCCTTTCTGAAGGACCACGCATGAGCCCCACGACGCGCGCCGAGGCCATCGCCAGCCTCAAGGCAAGCTACGCCGAACTCGCGCCCGGCCAAAAAGTGACGGCCCGGCTCTTTGAACCGGCGGACGCCCTGGGCGTGGCCCGGCTGTTCTATCAGGTCTACGGCGACGACTACCCCGTGGACGAACCCTACATTCCCGAGCTGCTCATCGAGGCCAACCGCACCGGGCGCATCCGCACCTTCGTCGTCGCCGCGGCAGACGGCTCCATCATGGGTCAGGCCGCCTTCTATCAAAGCTCTCCGCCCAACAAGCGCTTTTACGAGTATGGGCAGATGCTGGTGGACAAGGCCTACCGGGGCAGCTTCGCCGCCGCGCGCATGCACCAGTTCGCGGCCAAGAACATGTTCGGCAAGCTGGAAGGCGTGGACGCGGAATTCGGCGAGGCCGTGTGCCACCATCTGGTGTCGCAGAAAATGTCGCGCGGGGTGGAGTATATCGAGTGCGGGCTCGAGGTGGGCCTCATGCCTCAGGCCGCCTACGCGGGCGAGGGCGTCACCGGCCGCGTGAGCTGCCTGATGCACATCCGCGTCAACGAGCCGGGCGCGGGCACGCTCTTCTTTCCCGCCTGCTGGCGCGAACAGGTGCAGGCCATCCTGCCCACCTGGAAGCTCAAGCGCGATGAACGCGTGAGCGATCCGGCGCTTTGTCCGCCGGACGGCAGCGCCACGGAGCTTGAGATGCAGTCTTTCACCTTCGCCGGGGTGACGCGCCTGAATATCGCCTCTGCCGGCGCGGACTTCGCAGCCCGCCTGGAAGCGGAGCTTGCCGGGGCCAAGGCCAGGGGCCACGCGCTGGTGCAGGCCTATTTGGACCTCGGCGCGCCCTGGACCAGCCACGCAGCCGAGACCCTGCGCCAGGCCGGGTTCTTCTTCGCGGGCTTTGCGCCGCTGTGGTTCGGCCCGCACGGAGCAGGACCGGACGCGCTGCTGGTGCAACGCTTCCTCTCGCCGCAGGTTCTTGCAGACATCAAGACCCAGAGCGCAGAAGGCGCGGCGGTGGTCGCCATGGTGCTGGCGGACATGGCCCGCGCTGGCCGGGAATTCGGCTCGCCCCAGGCCACGCCCGCGAAACCGGTGGAACGGGAGCCCGTCACACCAGAGCCAGCCAAGCCCGCGGAGTAGCCGCCGTGTCCCGTGCCGCCACACCCGCCGCTCCCCCGCGCGCCGACGCCCTTTCCAAGGCCACGGGCGCGGAGCGCTACGTGCAGGACCTGGCCCCGGCAGACTGCCTGTGGGCCGGAGCCTTCCGCCCCGGCGCGGCGCTCGGCATCGCCCACGGCCGCGTGCGCGGGGTGGACGCGTCCGCCGCCCTGGCCGTGCCCGGCGTGGTGCGCGTGCTCACCTCGGCCGACGTGCCGGGAACCAACCGGCAAGGCATCGTGCACAAGGACCAGCCCGTGCTCTGCGGCGAGGTCATCCGCCACGCGGGCGACCCCGTGGCCCTGGTGCTGGCGCGCTCGGCCCTGGCGTTGCGGCTGGGGCTGGCCGCCCTGCGCGCGGACGTGGAGCCCCTGCCCGGCGTGTTCGACCCGGAGGAGGCGCTGCAAAAAGGCGCGCCCCTGGTGCATGCGGGCCGCAAGGGGGGCAACCTGCTCCTCGGCGCGGTCATCGAAAAGGGCGACGCCCCGGCGGCGCTCAAACGCGCGCCGGTGGTCGTGCGCGGCGAATTTTCCACCCCGGTGCAGGAGCACGCCTTCCTCGAACCCCAGTGCGGCTTCGCCCAGGTGCTGCCCGACGGCACCCTGGACATGACCGTGAGCACCCAGGCCCCGTTCCGCGACCGTTTCGAAATCGGCCACGCCCTGGGCCTGCCGCCCCTTTCCATCCGCGTGCGCGCGCCGTACCTGGGCGGCGGCTTCGGCGGCAAGGACGGCGCCACGGTGCAGTGTCTGTTGGGGCTTGCGGCCCTGAACGCCGAAGGCCACCCGGTGCGCCTGGCCTGGGACCGCGAAGAAAGCCTGCTGGCCGGGTACAAGCGCCACGCCGTGCGCCTGCGCTACACGCTGGGGGCCGAGCCCGACGGCACCCTCGTGGCCCTGTCCTGCAAGCTTGTCTACGACACCGGCGCTTACGCCCATCTCGGCGGCGAAGTCATGGAGCTGGGCATGGAGCACGCGGCCGGGCCTTACCGCATACCCCATGTGCGCATAGAGGGCCGCTGCGTCTACACCAACAACCCCATCGCCGGGGCCTTCCGGGGCTTTGGCGTGGCCCAGGTGAGCCCGGCCTTCGAGGGGCTCATGGATGCCCTGGCGGCCAAGCTGGGCATGGACCCGGTGGCCCTGCGGCGCAAGAACGTGCTGCACACGGGCGACGTGAACCCGTGCGGCGTCGCCCTGACCAGCTCCGTGCACCTTGCGGAGTGCCTGGACACCCTGGCCCGGCATCCCCTGTGGACCGGGCGCGAGGCCTGGCGCAAGGCCGCGCCGCCCCTCACCCGCCGGGGCGTGGGCCTGGCCTGCGTGTACAACGGCATGGGCTACGGCCGTGGCCTGGCCGACATGGCCATCGCCAAGGTGGAGCTGACCCGGGCGGGCGGTTTTCTCGTGTACAACGGCGTGGCCGACATGGGCCAGGGCAACGCCTCGGCCTTCGCCCTCATGACCGCGCAGGAGCTGGGCCAGGAGCCCGCGGCCATTAGCCTTTTGCAGCCCGATACGGAGCTGTGCCACCCCTCGGGGTCGTCCTCGGCCGGGCGCACCACCTACACCTACGGCAACGCCCTGCTGCGCGCCTGCGCGGCCATGCGCCGCAAGCTGCTGGCCCGCGCGGCCATGGCCCTTTTGACCGACGAGCTGGACGCCCTGGAGCTGATTCCCGGCGCGGTGCGCAGCAAAATCACGGGCCGCGCCCTGCCGCTGGCCGTTTTGGCGGGCTTCATGAGCCGCGACGACCGCATCTGCGTGGCCGAGTTCCTCATGCCCGTGGCGCAGCATCCGCCGGACACGGGCAAGGCCTTTCCCATCGGCTTTCCGCACCTGTTCTTCGCCCATGCCGCGCACTTGGCGCGCATAGAGGCGGACGAGCTGACCGGCCGGGTGCGCGTGTGCGACTACGCCGCCGTCACCGACGGCGGCCGCGTGCTCGACCGCTCCTGCTTCGACCAGCAGGCCCAGGGCGGCGTGGCCCAGGGCATCGGCTACTCCCTTACCGAGGAGTTCCGCCTGCGCCAGGGGCAGATCGAGACCCGCGACCTTTCAACGTACCTGATCCCCACGGCCCTGGACCTGCCGGACATCGCCTCCCTGGCCGTGGACGCCGTGGAGGAGACCGGCCCGCGCGGCCTGAAGGGCGTGGGCGAGGTGGGTCTGAACGGACCGGCTCCGGCCATCGCCGCCGCCATCGCCGACGCCGTGGGTGCGCGCCCGCATGACCTGCCCTACACCCCGGAGCGCGTGCTGGCGGCTCTGCGGAAAAATCCGCGCCGGAGGCGTGCATGAAGCTTTCGTTCACCTTGAACGGCCGGGCCGTGCGCCTGGACGTGGCCCCGGACCGCCGGGCCATCGACGTGCTGCGCGAGGACCTGCGCGGCGCAGCAGCCGCGCCCCCCCACGCAGCGCCGTGCGCCCAAACGCCGGAGGCCTCCACACCCGGCCAAGGCGGCCTGGATGCGTCCGACATGGATGCGTCCGGCATGGATGCGTCCTGCATGGATGCGTCCTGCATGGATGCGTCCTGCCTGGAAGAGTCCTGCATGGAGGAGCGCGCCCTGGATGTGAAGGAAGGCTGCGGCACCGGCGAGTGCGGGGCCTGCTCCATCCTGGTGGACGGCGTGCAGAAGCTCTCCTGCCTTATGCTCGCCGCGCAATTGCACGGCCGCAAGGTCGTCACCGCCGCCGGCCTGGGCACGCCGGAGGCCCCGCATCCCATACAGCGGGCCTTTGCCGAGCACGGCGCGGTGCAGTGCGGCTTTTGCACGCCGGGCATGGTGGTGGCCGCCGCAAGCCTGCTGGCCGCCAACCCGGCCCCGGGGCGCGAGGACATCCGCCGGGCCTTGTCCGGCAACCTGTGCCGCTGCACCGGGTATGTGAAGATCGTGGACGCCGTGGAAGCCGCGGCCAAGGCGATGCGCCACGAACTGCACGGAGAAACGCGCGAGGATCTGGCGAGCCCCGGCCGAGGCGCCCCGGCCGGACCAGAGCCGCACGGCGGCAGCGCCCCGGTCAAAGCGGAGGCCGCCAAATGAATGTTCTGAGCCCGCGCGACCTGCCGGAGCTTTTCGCCGCCCTTGCGGAGCCGAGCGCGCGCGCCCTGGCCGGCGGCACGGACCTGCTGGTGCGCCTGCGCTCCGGCCGGGACACCGCGCAAACCTTGGTGCGCCTGGACGGCCTGGACGCCCTGCGCGGCGTGTCCCAAGGGGTCGGCGGCTCCCTGCGCCTGGGCGCGGGCATGACCCACGCGGAGCTGCTTGCCCACCCGCTGGTGCTGGCGCGGCTGCCAATCCTCGCCGCCGCCCTGGCGGACCTGGGCTCGCCGCCCATCCGCAACATGGGCACCCTGGGCGGCAACCTGTGCACGGCCTCGCCCGCGGGCGACTGCCTGCCGCCGCTGCTGGCGCTGGACGCGGAGGTGGAGCTTGTTTCCGCCTCGGGCGCGCGGCGGCTGCCCCTGGCGGATTTCATCACCGGCCCGGGCCGCACGCTGCTTGCGCCGGGCGAGGTGCTGGCGGCGGTGCACGCCTTGCCGGCGGATATTGGCCGGGATGCCGATCAGGATGCTGGCCTGGGTGCCGATCTGGATACTGGCCGCAATGCAAGGCCAGGCGCGGGGCCGAGCACGGGACCCGATGCAACGTTCGATGCGGCCCCTGGCGAGACGAGAATAGCGAATCACGGCCGTTGGATACGCGCGAACACCGGTGCACGGATGATCCAGCATTTCGAGAAGGTGGGCCGCCGGAGCGCGCTGGCCGTGGCCGTGGTCAGCCTGGCCGCGCTGCTGCGCGTGGACAAGAACGGCGTGGTCGGGGAGGCGCGTCTGGCCTGGGGCAGCGTGGCTCCCGTGGTTTGGCGCTGCCCGGAGGCCGAGGCCGCGCTGACGGGGCGCAAGCTCGGCCTGGCCGCGCTCAAGCAAGCCGCCGCCGTGGTCCGCGAGCAGGTGCGGCCCATTGGCGATGTGCGCGCCAGCGCGGACTACCGCCGCGAAGTGGCGGGCAACCTGCTGCTGCGCCTGGCCATGCTTCAGCCCCGCTGAACGCGAGCCGCCCGTCTGACAGAGCCTGCCGTCTGACAGAGCCTTTCGTCTGACGCGAGCCTGTCGTCCCGCTAGCCCTTGGGAGCGGCGCCCCTCGCGGGCGTCAGCCGGGCCACGGGCAGCAAGGCCAGGCCGGAGAGCAGAAACAGCCCGCCGCAGAGCACGAAAAGATCCTGCACAGGCACGCCGCCCGCCAGCACCGCTCCCCCCATCACCGGTCCCAGGATGAACCCGGCGTCCAGCGCCACCAGAAGCAGATTCGTGTTCAGCCCCCGCAGGTGCGCCGGGCTCACGCGGTACATGGCCGCGTTGAACAACGGCATGCCCAGGCCCAGGGCCAGCCCGTAGAAGACCGCCATGCCGTTCAGGCTCAAGGGGTCGCCCGCAAGGGCGAAGCACGGCACCAGCACGGCCAGAAAGAACAGGGCCAGCCCCGTGGCGCGGCCGGGGTTCAGCCGGTCCAGCAGGCGCATGCCCAGCACGCGCAGACCGATGGTGGCGACGTTGGCGCAGGTGAAGAACAGGCCGGGGTTGCCCGCGCCCAGGCTCAGGCTCCAGCCCTTGATGAAGAAATACACGATGGTGTGCCCGGCCAGCAGACCCAGCTGCCCAAAAAGCAGCGGCGCAACGCCGGGCGCGCGCAGGTTGGCGCGCAGCTCGGCCCAGGTGGGGCGCGTGGTGTGCGCCGGCGGCAGGGCCGCGGCCATGGCGCGGGTCTTACGCCCAAGCGGCGCCAGCAACAACAGGGCCGGAAGCATCAGCGGCGCGGCCATGGCGTAGGCGTAGCCGGGACCGGGCAGAAGCGGCGTCACGGCCTCCACAAAGGGCGGCATGAGCGCGCTGGGCAAGAGCGAAGTGAGGGAGAGCAGGCCGAAGCCCTGAGCCACCTGGCCGCGCGGCAGAAAATGCGTGAAGGCGGCGATGAGCCCGGAGGCCAGGAGCACGTAGCCCGCGCCGTGCACCACGCGCACGGCGGCAATGGCCCAAATGTCGGTGGCGAAGGGATAGCTGACCAGGGCCGATATGGCCAGCCCCACGCCCACGCGCATGGCCCGGACGCTGTTCCCCAGGTTCAGGGCGGTGCTGAGCCAGGGCCGCAGGGCCAGGGCGGTCAACGGCTCCAGCGCCAGCAGCGGCCCGCGCCAGCCGGCGGGCACGCCCAGCTGCTGCAGGTAGTTGTAGAATCCGTAAAAAATAGCCAGATTGCAGAAGCACAGCAGGCTGACTGCGCACAGGGCGGAGAACTCATAGGTCACAAGCGATTGCGGCCCCTGCTCCGCCGCCTCGCTCATGTCCCTTGCCGCCCGGTCTCGATGACCTCGCGGAAGGCCGTGAGGAAGTCCTGCATCACGGGCAACTGCACCAGGCTCACACGCACCCAGTTGGGAAAGCGGAAGCCCGTCATGGTGCGCACCATGACGCCCCGCCGCATGAGCTGGCGGTAGACGAGGGAGTCGGACATGGGCGTTTCCACCATGACGAAATTGCCCGCGCCCGAAACATGCTTGAGCCCCAGGGCGTCGAAGGCCGGGAGCAGCAGATCCTTGGCCTCGGCCACCATGCGCCGCGTGGCCACGATGTGCTCCGCGTCGTCCAGCAGGGCGGCGGCCGCCGCGGGCTGGCCCACGCCGTTCACCGAGTACACGATGTGCGTGCGGCGGATGTACTCCACCACCTCGCGCTGACCGCACACGTACCCCACGCGCAGGCCCGCCAGGGCGTACATTTTGGAGAAGGTGCGGAACACCACCACGTTGGGATGGCGCTCCATGAGCTCCATGCCGTCGGGGAAGCGCTCGTCGTCCACATACTCGCGGTAGGCCTCGTCGACCACCACGATGGCCCGGCCGTCCACCTGGCGCAGAAAGCGCTCCATGGTGTCCCGGTCCCACCAGGTGCCGGTGGGGTTGTTCGGGTTGCACACGAACAGAATCTTGGTGCGCCGGTCCATGGCCGCGAGCATGGCGTCGGGATCGTAGCCGTAGTTCCGCAGCGGAATGAGCCGCGCCTGGAAGCCGGAGAACTCGGCCACCCACTCGTACACCGCAAAGGTCTTGTCGGCGGTGATGATGTTGTCGCCCTTTTCGCAAAAGGCCTTGATGACGCTGGCGATGACCTCGCAGGAGCCGTTGCCCACCAGAAAGCGGTTCGGGTCCTTGCCGAAGCGTTCGGCCAGGGTCTTGCGCAAAAAGAAGGAGTCGCCGCTCGGATAGATGGCCGAGCGTTGCGCCTCGAAATCCTGAATGACCTTGCGCGCGGCGGGCGGGGGCCCCAGGGCGTTCTCGTTGTTGTTCAGCCGGTGCAGGTGGTTGACCCCGTAGAGCCGCATGAGCTCCGGGTCCGGGCAACTGGGCACGTAGGCCTCGAAGGACCGGATGTAGTCCGGCACGAGTTCAGCGAGCGGCATGGACATGTTGGCAGACCAGGATGTCGGAGTTGCCCCCGTGGGGAAGGATAAGCCTGGGCGCGAAGCCGTTTTCGGCCAGGGCCGGGTACAGCGCGCCCTGCCAGGGCTCGGAGAGGTCCAGATGCACCAAAATGGCCGGGGCGTCGTCGCCCTCGGACTCGTTCAGGGCGCGGACGTGCGCGCCGAGGTTGGCGGAGAAGTCCCGCCCGTCGAGCAGAGGCTTCAGCACCACCAGGCCGCGCATGCGGTCCCAGGAGGTGGCCAAAAGCGAGTGGGCGGGCAGCAGGGACTGCGACGGGGGTGCGGCCGCCAGCAGATCGCGCGAGAAGGCCAGACGGTCGTACTGGGCCTGCAAAAAAGGAAACAGCTCAGGGTGGGCCCAGACCGCGCCGCCCACGTCCTCGCGCAGGTGGCGGAAGAACGCCGGCTGGTCCGTGAAGGCCAGGTGGCCCGCGTCGTCGCGCTCCGGCAGATGCAGAACGCCCAGGCCCTCGAACCAGCCCTTGGGCAGGTCCTGGGTCGGGCGCTCGCTGAAGGCGCAGACAGCCTCGGTGCGGGCCACCAGGGAGAGGAAGCGCTCCGTGAGCAGGCGCGCGGTCTCGGCGGCCAGATCGGCGGCGTCGGCAAAGACATACGGGCCGGAGAACACCACGCCCTTGCGGCCGGAGGCGCGCCAGCACAGCAGTCCCGCCGGGCGGTCCGCGCTGTCCAGCGCCACCAGGGCGCGGTACTGGCCCGCGGCCACCATGTCCGCAAAGCGGCCCGGCCGCAGAAAGCACCTGGGACAGAGCCGCGTGGGGTAGCGCCCGGCCGCCAGCAGCGCGCTGTGCTGCAATGCGCCCGCGCCCGGCGCCTCGTCCAGGCGCAGGGGGCCGCTCAGGTGCTGCGGGGCGGTCACGGGCTCGCCGGGGGGATAGCCGCGGTCCACCTCGGCGCAGAGCTGGTACACGTCCGCGCCGGAAAGCTCCAGGCTGGAGCGGTCCGTGGTGCGCGAGGCCACCAAGAGCCCAAGCTCGGCCTCCGCCCCTTCGCCTCCCTCCAGGTCCACGCTGGCGGCGAAGTTGAGCGCGCGCAGGCTGACCTCGCCGGCGCGGAACCGGAAGCTGGCGCGCACAAAGGTGCCGCCCTGGGTCAGGGTCAGGCGGATGGGCTCCTCGCGTCCGGCGAAGCGGCAAAGGTAGGTGAAATATTCCTCAACGGCCAGGGCCAGGCGCAGGGAGGCCTGGGAATCCAGGCCGTAGACCTGGGCGGCGTTTTCCGTCGCGGCGGCCGCTGTGGGCAAAAAAGCCTGCTCGGGCTCCAGCTCCAGAACAAGGCGGGAAGGTGAGAAAGGGGACACGGCATCCTCGCAGGATAGTGGTGCACCGGCGGGGTTCCGCTGGCGGTGTGCTCCAGGCAAATGGCTTAGCAGAACCCGTGAGGCCGGGCAACCATCCTATTTTGCACAACACACCACGGTTCCCGGACGAGAGCGGCCCCTGGGCGGTGCTGGGATGAAGGGCCCGCGGCAGCCGCAGCCGCAACGCAACCCCGCAGCACGGAACGCGCGCCGCGAATGCACAATCGGCCCCGGCAGGGCAGCGGCTCAAGCCCGGTTTGCCACGGCCGTTGTTGCGCTTTTTCTGTGTGTGCGAAACGGCAACGTAAAATTATCAACAGCAATATCAGCTTGATGTGATATATGCAGTGCATTTCTGCACAGACCGGGGCCTTGAAACGGCAGCCGCCCCAACGGGCCATTTCATACTTTTACCCTTTAATTCAAGCATGTTGGTCCTATGGCATGGGAAGTGCTTTGCAGGTTTGCAAACGCCCGTTTCGGGTTGAGACAACAGCCAAGCAACCTATAAATCCGGAGTACCCCATGTCATTCATCGAATGCTGCCTGTCCCCGCAAGAAGAGCGCATCGTTGATAAAGTGGTCGACCGCAAAGGCCGCGAGCGCGTCTACAGCATCCTCGAAAGCAGCCAGTTCACCGTCCCCGTGGTCGACATCGAGCGCGCCCTCTATTTCACCCAGTCCATGAAGGAGACCGAGGGCGAGCTCTTGACCCTGCGCTGGGCCAAGGCCATGAAGAACATCGCCGAGAAGATCACCGTCTACATCACGCCGAACCAGCTGCTTGCCGGCCGCGCCGGACAGTTTGGCCGCTACGGCATCCTGTACCCGGAAATCGACGGCGACTTCTACATCGAGGTCATGAAGGACCTGCCCAACCGCACCAAGAGCCCCTTCAACATTTCTCCCGCCAACATGAAGACCCTGGTGGAGGAGATCGCCCCCTACTGGGAAGGCAAGACCTACCACGAGAACCTGAACAAGCTGCTGCCCCAGGAGCTGCGCGGCGTGACCTACCACGACGAGCGCGGGCTGAAGTCCAAGTTCGTCGTCAGCGAGACCTCCTCCTACCGCTCCGCCCTGCAGTGGGTGCCGGACTATGAAAAGGTGCTCAAGCGCGGCTACCTGGGCCTGCAGGAAGAAGCCAAGGCCAAGCTGGCCGCCCTCGACCTGACCAACTCCACCGACCTGTGGGAGAAGAAGCCCTTCCTCGAGGCCATGATCATCGTGTGCGACGCGGTGATGATTTGGGCCAAGCGCCACGCGGACCTGGCCCGCGACCTGGCCGCCGCGGAGAAGGACGCCAAGCGCAAGCAGGAGCTGCTGCAGATCGCCGACATCTGCGAACACGTGCCCGCACACCCGGCCCGCAACTTCCGCGAGGCCATGCAGAGCCAGTGGTTCGTGCAGATGTTCTCGCGCCTGGAGCAGAAGGCCAGCGCCATCATCTCCAACGGCCGCATGGACCAGTACCTGTTCCCCTACTTTGAAAAGGACCTGGCCGACGGCACCCTCACCCGCGACGAAGCCCGCGAGCTTCTGGAATGCATGTGGGTCGACATGGCCCAGTTCATCGACCTGTACATCAACCCCACGGGCAACGAGTTCCAGGAAGGCTACGCCCACTGGGAGGCCGTGACCATCGGCGGCCAGACCCCGGACGGCGAGGACGCCACCAACGACCTGTCCTACCTGTTCCTGGAGTCCAAGCGCGACTTCCCGCTGAACTACCCCGACCTGGCCGCGCGCATCCACAGCCGCTCGCCCGAGCGTTTCCTGCGCGAAGTGGCCCTGACCATCAAGGACGGCTCCGGCTTCCCCAAGCTCATCAATGACGAGGAAGTGGTGCCGCTTTATGCCATCAAGGGCGCGCCCATCAACGAGGCGTTCGATTACGCGGTTTCCGGCTGCACCGAGGCGCGCATGCCCAACCGCGACACCTACACCTCCGGCTGCGTGTACATCAACTTCGCCTCCGCCCTGGAGATGCTGATGCACAACGGCAAGATGAAGTTCTACGGCGACGAGGTCATCGGCCTCAAGACCGGCGACGTCACCAGCTTCAAGACCTGGGACGAGTTCTACGCCGCGTACAAGGCCCAGCACATGAACCTGTTGCAGAAGGCCTTCCAGCAGCAGCACATCGTCGACCGCCTGCGCCCGCAGCACTTCGCCGCGCCGTTCTCCTCGGTCATGCACGACCTGTGCATGGAGAACATGGTCGACCTGCACACCCAGTTCATCAAGGGCGGCGTCGACTACTCCTACTTCGAGTTCCTGGGCTACGGCACCGTGGTGGACTCCCTGGCGGCCATCAAGAAATGCGTGTTCGACGACAAGAAGCTGACCATGAAGCAGGTGCTCGAAGCCATCGACACCGACTTCAAGGGCCACGCGCCCGAGCGCGAGATGCTGCGCAACGCCCCCTGCTACGGCAACAACGATCCCTATGCCGACAGCATCGCCAAGGACATCGACGGCATCACGCAGATCGCCGCCAAGAAGAGCTCCCAGGAGCGCGGCGTGCATGTGGACGTGCGCTACGTGCCCATCACCTCGCACGTGCCCTTCGGCAAGGTGGTTTCCGCCACGCCCAACGGACGCCATGCCTGGACCGCCCTTTCCGACGGCTCCTCCGCCTCCCACGGGGCGGACAAGAACGGCCCCACCGCCGTGCTTTTGTCCAACTACCACACCAAGAACTACGGCATGACCAACCGCGCCTCGCGCCTGGTGAACATCAAGCTCTCGCCCAAGTGCGTGGCCGGCGATGAAGGCACCGAGAAGATCGTCAACATGATCCGCACCTGGTGCGACCTCAAGCTGTGGCACCTCCAGTTCAACATCGTGAACCGGCAGACCCTGCTGGCCGCGCAGAAGGACCCGGCCAGCTACCGCAGCCTGCTGGTGCGCATTGCGGGCTACAGCGCATACTTCTGCGACCTGTCCCGCGACCTTCAGGACGACATCATCAACCGCACGGAACACTCCCAGTTCTAGCTGAAGCGTGACGACTCCGGAGAGGGGCCTGTGGCCGCAGGCCTCCTCTCCGGGGTCGCCCAACACCCTTGGATTTTTCGCCTGGATGTTCGCCGCACGCGCGGCACCGCCCGCGGCAATGACGCGCAACACACCGGAAAGGATGGAGACATGCTGGACAAAGACGTTTTGGGCACCGTGTTCAATGTGCAAAAGTTCACCGTGCATGACGGCAAAGGCATCCGCACCCTGATCTTTCTCAAAGGCTGCCCCCTGCGCTGCCAGTGGTGCTGCAACCCGGAATCCCAGTCCTTCGCGCCGGAGCGCGTGTTCAATGTGGGCAAATGCCTGAGCGTCGAGGAATGCGGCCGCTGCATCGCGGCCTGCCCCAATCAGGCCATTTCCGAACTGGAAGGATTTCCTCTCATCGATGGGACGCGCTGCAAGGGCTGCCTCAAGTGCGTGGAGGCCTGCCCGGCCCAGGCCATGAACGTGTACGGCGAAAAGCAGAGCGTGGCCCAGGTGCTGGACCGCGTGGAGCAGGACGGCGTGTTCTACTCCCGCTCCGGCGGTGGGCTCACCCTTTCCGGCGGCGAGGCCACAAGCCAGCCCGACTTCGCCCTGGCGCTGCTGCGCGAGGCGCGCGCGCGCCACATCGACCGCGTCATGGAGACCTGCGGCCAGTGCGACACCGAGAATCTGCTTTCCATCTGCGCCCTGCTGAACAGCCTCATCTTCGACATCAAGCTGTTGGACCCGGTCCGGCACAAGGCCGCCACCGGCGTGGACAACGCGCTCATCCTGCGCAACTTCGGCCAGGTCCTCAAGGCCTTGCCGGACCTGCCGCTGCTGGTGCGCACGCCCGTGGTGCCCGGCGTCAACGACAACGAGGCCGACATCCAGGCCATCATCGACTTTTTGCCCCGGCGCAAGGGCCTGCGCTATGAGCTCATGGCCTACCACCGCATGGGCAAGCCCAAGTACGGCTACCTGGGACGCGAGTTCCCCATGGGCGACAGGGTTCTGGACGAAACGCTCTTCAAACGCCTCACCTCCATGGCCCACGCCTGGAACGCCGGGAACGGCTAGCGCGCGGCGCACGGTCCTGGGAACAAGCATTTTGCGGGCGGCCGGCAAGGCGCTGGTGAGTCAACGGGAACACGGCTCGCCCGGCAAGGAGCAGACAGGCGAGGAACAGACAGGCAAGGGACAGACAGACAAGGAACAAGCAGGCATGGCCCGCGCGGACCGGTGGACGGGACGCGCGGGCTGTGCGGCCTTTGGCCGCAAGCATGCGCCTCAGCCGAGCATTTCAGCCAGTGGCTTCAGCCGACGGTTCTGGGCGAACGGGTCTTGAGGCCCGGCACCAGCTGCTTCTGCTCCTTGGAAAGCGCCTTGACCTTGCGGAACACCGTGGTCCGGTCGATCTGGAAATGCTTGGCCACTTCGGTGAGGGAGCCGTACTTCTGCAGGCCCATGAGCAGAATGCTGTTCTCCACGTCGCGCATGATGTCCTTGAAGGGCTTGCCCTCGATGTCCAGATCGGCCAGCACCGCGGGGCCGAGGTCGAGGTTGTGCGGGGCCTTGCGCTTTATGGGCAGGTCGCGCACGCCAAGGGTGTCCTTGTCGCAGGTGACCACCAGGCCGTGGATGAGATTCTCCAGCTCGCGGATGTTGCCGGGCCAGTTGTACTCGGTCAGCACCACTCCTGCCTCGGGCGACAGCTTGATGCTGCGCCGGTACTTGGCGCCGTAATATTCCAAAAAGCACTGCACCAGCGGCAAAATGTCGGCCTTGCGCTTACGCAGGGGCGGCACGTTGATGACCGCCACCTTGAGCCGGTAGTAGAGGTCGCTGCGAAAACGCCCGGCCGCCATTTCCAGCTCCAGGTCCTTGTTGGTGGCGGCGATGACGCGGATGTCGACCTTGACCGGATTGGTGGAGCCCACGCGCAGCACTTCCCAGTCCTGCAGCAGGCGCAGCAGGCGCGACTGCATGTTCAGCGGCAGCTCGCCGATCTCGTCGAGGAACAGGGTGCCGGAGGCCGCGGCCTCGATGAGCCCGGCCTTGCCCTGCTTGTTCCCGCCGGAAAAGGTGCCCGGAGCGTAGCCGAACAGCTCGGTCTCGATGAGATTTTCGGGGATGCTGCCGCAATCGGCCTTGATGAAGGGCTTGTCCGCGCGGTCGCTGGCGGTGTGCAGCCGCCGGGCGAAAACATCCTTGCCCACTCCGGTTTCGCCCAAAAGCAGCACCGTGGCGCCGGTGGGGGCCAGCAGGCTCACCTGGCCGAAGGCCTTGCGCATGGCCGGGCTGTGGATGACCCGCGGGCAGGTGCAGATCTTCTCCTGGTCCGTGTTCTGCAGATTCTTGAAGGTCTCCAGCAGCTCCTTTTGGGCGACGACCTGCTCCTTCAATTCCTCCAGGGTGGTGATGTCGTAGATGAACGTGACCACGCGGGCCACATTGCCCTGTTCATCGAAGATGGGATGCCCGTTGAGCACCAGCTTCTTGCCGGTCACGACCTTCTGAATCCTGGTGGCCGCACGCTTTTCGCTGACGATGATCGGGTTGAGCACCAGGTCGAAGTGCCCGCGCTCGACGAATTCGCTCACGTGCTTGCCGATGATCTCGGCCTTGGGAATGCCCGTGAGCTCGGAATGCTTGGCGTTGATGAAAAGGACGATGCCGTCCTTGTCGGTGATGCACACGGCCTCGCGGAAGGCATCGAGGAACTGCTCAAAATATGCGGATTCCATTCAGTGTGTCCCCTTGTGGCTCCCATAAAATATCACGATGGCGCAAAGCTGGGCATCGGTGCGCTGCCGCCCCTGACGCGGGGCGATTGCATGGCGGGCCCGCTGGCCCGCGTCTGTGCACCGGGCTGGCAGCGGCCAGGGCCGATGCAAAAATCGGGTGCGTCTCTACGCCGACTGCAACACGGCTGAGCATGCGTGCTTCAAGCACGCCGTCCAGGCAAGACCATGCGCAAAAAGAGGTAAATGTCGTGTCATTCGATCATAATAGCGATACAATTTGGGCACGTCTCTGCGTAATACAAACAGAGCCGCCAGCCGGTGCGCCATTCATCGGGAACGTATGCTGTCGTCCCCTTTCGTGCGTAATGCAAAAGCAGAGCCTGAACCTGCGTGCTGAAGCCGTTCAAGACTAAGGCAGAACCGGCCAGCGGGCAAGCCTTCATGTGAAATCCGGCACAGCCGCCCGGACAGGCGCATATTCAAAATCCACGGCAGAGCGCCGCCGCCAGTCATCCCCGCCGAGAGCCAGAACAACCGCACAGAACATTCCCGCTTCCTGCCGCCTCTGCGGCCCCTGCGCCGTGCATTTCAGGTCCCCGGCAACGCACATCGGGTACGCTTCTTGTAAGGGCTGGGGCACAAACCAAACAAAGCGCGGCGCTATTGATTGCAGTGCCGGGCAGGAGGATTCATGAAGGTCATTGATTTCCGTTTTCGTCCCAACACTCCGGATGCAGTGGAGGGCGTGCTGAAAAGCAAAGTGTTCGGCGATATGGGCAAGCTCTTCAACGTCGCCAAGCACCTGCGGGGCGAGTCTTTGGAGCAGATCATCGCCAACATGGACGCCCATAATGTTGTGCATGGCGTCATTACCGGCCGCGACGCGGAGACCACCTACGGTCTGCCCAACGGCAACATGGGCATAGCGGCCTTTGTGAAGCAGCACCCCACGCGCTTTTCCGGCATCGCCGGGCTGGACCCGCACAAGGGCATGAAGGCCCTGGACGAGCTGACCCGCATGGTCACGGAGCACGGCTTCAAAGGCGCGGCCACAGACCCTTACCTGGCCAAGATACCGGCGAACCACGCGAAATTCTATCCCATCTACGCCAAATGCTGCGAGCTGAACGTGCCCGTGGTCATCACCACCGGCCCCGCAACCCTGGTGGCCGACGCCGTCATGGAGCACGCCGCGCCCCGCTACATCGACGCCGTGGCCACGGACTTCCCCGAGCTCAAGATCGTCATCAGCCACGGCTGCTACCCCTGGGTCAACGAGGCGATCATGGTCGTGCACCGGCACAAGAACGTCTACATGGAGTGCGCCGAATACGAGGCCGCGCCCTTTGCCAACGGCTATGTCGAGGCCGCCAACACGCTCATCGGCGACAAGCTGATGTTCGCCAGCGCCCACCCGTTCTTCGATTTCCGCGACCGCCTGGCCGTCTCCAACAGCCTGCCCTTCACCCCCGAGGTGCGGGAAAACGTGCTGTACAAGAACGCCGCGCGGCTGCTCGGACTCTCCGTCTAGCCTTCCTTTGCCGGCCGCGGCTCCACCCGGGGCCGCGGCCACAGCCGGCTGCCGCCGCAAACGCTTGCCCCCCCAGACGCTCCCCATTCCCATCGGCCATCTTCCGTCAGCCGCTTGCGGCCCGGCTCCTTTCGCCTGGCTCTCTTGGCCTTGTGCCGCCGCCTGTTTTGAATGCGCCGCCGGCCCCACGCGCAGCTCCATTGCAGACGCACACTACCCAGGCACCGGTTGCGTGGCCCTGGGCTGTCTGGCTAACTAGCGGTATTCCCAATGCTTCTACTGTTGCAAAAAGTCACACCCCGTCTTTGTTGCAGCACTGCACAAACCGGCAACGCCTGTCCGCTCCCTAGAGTCCGCGCTATTCATCAATATTTTCAGCATGCTGAAGAAAGCGGCATTTCCTCTGTTGCATCCGTGCAATGTCCGGCGGACGATACGCTGGGGTTTTCCATGCTTTTCAAGCCGCAAGGACGTCGGCCTCCTGTTCCGGATGCCCGGCGCACCTCCCAGGGCTTGCTTTTGCCCCTTGGCTATGCTTGTTATTTTTGTCCCAAGCGCAGCTTTTGGCCGAAAAACTCCGACTTCATAATAGCGGTTATCATTAGCCGAACTTGTGGCATTGTCCTTGCTCTGCCCTTTACGGTTCCAGCAAATAGACAACTACAAAGGGGCAGTGACGATGCAAAATGAAGAAAAAAAGATGTTGCGACGGGTGGTCATATCAAGCGTTGTTGGAGCAACGATAGAATGGTATGACTTCTTTCTCTATGGCGTGCTTGCCGGTATTGTTCTGAACAAGCTTTATTTCCCCACGCACGACCCTGTTGTATCCACACTGCTTTCTTACGCCACCTTCGCCGTGGGCTTTTTGGCCCGGCCTGTGGGCGGCGTCATCTTCGGCCACTTCGGCGACAAGCTTGGCCGCAAGCAAATGCTTCTGCTCACCATCATCATCATGGGCGTCTCCACCGTGCTCATAGGCCTGGTGCCCACCTACGCCCAAATCGGCGTGGCCGCGCCGCTGCTCATTTTGCTGCTGCGCGTGCTGCAGGGCATCGGTCTTGGCGGCGAATGGGGCGGAGCCATCCTCATGACCTATGAATACGCCAAGCCGAACGAACGCGGCTACTACGCCAGCCTGCCGCAGGTGGGCCTGTCCATCGGCCTGTGCCTGGCCACCGGCGTTGTGGCGCTGCTTTCGCGCACCCTCACCGATGAGCAGTTCATGGCCTGGGGCTGGCGCATCGGCTTCATTCTCAGCGTTGTGCTGCTCTTCGTCGGCTCCTGGATTCGCAAGAACGTTTCCGAGACGCCCGACTTCGCCAAGGTGAAGGCCAAGCAGAAGCAGGCCGCGCCCGCGCTGCCCATCGCCACCATGTGGAAGAACTACAAGGGCAACGTCATCGCCGGTCTTGGCGCGCGCTTCATCGACGGCGTGTTCTTCAACGCCTTCGCCGTGTTCTCCATCACCTACCTCACGCAGATCATGCACGTTGAAAAGTCCATCGCCCTCATGGGCGTCATGGCCGCCTCCATCGTGCTCATGTTCTGCCTGCCCGTGGCCGGCCATCTCTCCGACAAATTCGGCCGCCCGCGCATCTTCATGACCGGCTGCTTCCTCACCGCCGCCTCCGCCTATCCGGCCTTCTGGGTGTGGACCAACTGCGCGGACAACCCGCTGCTCATCTGCGCCGCGCTGGTCATTCCCCTGGGCGTGTTCCACTCCTTCGTGTACGGCTCCATCGCCGCGCTCTTCGCCGACCTGTTCAAGGCCGAGGTGCGCTACACGGGCATCTCCTTCGTGTACCAGATGTCCGGCATCTACGCCGCGGGCATCACGCCCATGGTCGCCACCGCCCTGCTGAAGCTGGACGACAACGGCCCCTACTATGTGGCGGCCTACGTCATGTTCGCGGGCGTCATCAGCCTGCTTTCCGCCTGGTGGATTCTGCGCCACCCAGCCCAGGAGAGCGTGGAGCACGAGGACGAGGACATGGACCCCGCTTTGCAGCCCGCCGCTGTAAGGGTGAACGAGCGCTAGACACGCGCGCGGGGCTTGCCTCGCCTGCGAACGTTCGACCGGCGGGTTCCCTCAGGCATGATGGAACCCGCCTTTTCCTTTCCGCACAAGGACGCCATGGACGGATATCTCTACGCTATACTGGGCTGGGGCCTGGGCGGCTTCCTCAACGGGCTGGCCGGGTTCGGGGGGGCGCTTGTGGCCCTGCCCTTCGTGGCCGCCGGCAACGACATGGCCCTGGCCGTGCCCAGCTGCACCTTGATGGTGCTGGCGCTGAGCGTGCAAATGGCCTGGAGCTGCCGCCGCACCCTTGCGCCAGCGGGCCTCGGCCCCGTGCTGGCCGGAGCCGTGCCCGGCGTCGGGGCCGGAATGCTGCTCCTGCGCTGCGCCTCCGACTCCGCCCTGCGCCTGGGGTTGGGCCTGTTTTTGATCGCCTACGGCCTGGCCGGCCCCTGGCTGCGGCGCCTGCGCCGCGGCCAGCCCGGACCCGCCTGGGCCGCGCTAGCGGGCTTCTGCTCCACCAGCCTGGGCACGGCATACGGCATCAACGGTCCGCCGCTGGCCATGTATCTTGCCCTGCGGGGCGGCACCCAGAGCGAGACCAAGTCGGCCCTGGGCGTGTTCTTCATCGTCAGCGGCCTGCTCATGATCGCCGGGCAAGCGGTTTTGGGCCTGTACACGCCCCAGGCGGCCATGCTTTTCGCCACGGCCCTGCCCGCGGCCGTCATCGGGGGGTGGGCGGGCCTGAGGCTGGCGGCGCGCTGCAGCGACGCGGCCTTCCATGTCTGGCTGCACCTCATGCTGCTGCTGCTTGGCGCCAACCTGGTGCGCGTGGCCTTGGCGTAAGCCGCGGCACTGCCCCGCGCTTGTCCGTACGACAACCGGACAGCCGCCCCTGTGATATTTTCAGGCAAAGACGTCTCGCCCCCGGCGCTTCATCCGGTAACCGGCCCGGCGCTTCGTCCCGCGCTCGACGCATGCAGCCTCGCGCCGGCGCAGGGCGAAGGTGGCCGCAGCGCCCGCCACGGCGCAAGCTTTCCGCGTGGCCACGCGGCGCATGCCCCGGCCCGCCACCGCGCTGATCCCGAGCAGCCCGTCGGAGACCCTGCCCGTCGGAGACCCTGTCCGTCGGAGGCTCTGTCCGCGCAGCTCGGCAGAATCAGGCAAATCTAAAGCAGAAACCGGCATTCTTCCAGCAAGGCCTATCGGGTATCTCCTCCTGCATCCGGCCGCACGCCGCGTTGCGACGCCCCAAAGCAGACACAAGCAGAAAAGAAGGAGAGACGTGATGCTCTACAGAACCATGCCCAAAACCGGCGACAAACTCTCCATCCTCGGCTTCGGCTGCATGCGCCTGCCCATGGCGGGCGGCATCATCGACGACGCCCGGGCCATCGCCCAGGTGCGCAGCGCCATAGACCAGGGCGTCAACTACATCGACACGGCCTGGCCCTACCATGGCGGCGAAAGCGAGCCCTTTGTGGGCCGCGCCCTGCGCGACGGCTACCGCGACCGCGTCCGGCTGGCCACCAAGCTGCCCTCGTGGATGATCAAGACGCGCGCGGACATGGACCGCTACCTGAACGCGCAGCTCACCCGGCTTGAGACCGGGCGCATCGACTACTATCTCGTCCACTCCCTCGACGGCGAGCTGTGGGACAAGCTCATGGCCCTCGGCATCCTCGAGTTTCTCGACACCGCGAAGCAAGACGGGCGCATCGTCAACGCCGGGTTCTCGTTCCACGGGCTGGCCACGGACTTCACGCGCATTGTGGACGCCTATCCCTGGGAGTTCTGCCAAATCCAGTACAACTACCTGGACCAAAGCTTCCAGGCGGGCACGGCCGGACTGAAATACGCCGCGTCCAAGGGCCTGGGCGTCGTCATCATGGAGCCCCTGCGCGGCGGCCTGCTGGCCAGACCCACCCCGCCGCCGGCCGTGGCCGCCATTTGGGACCAGGCGTCCCCGCGGCGCAGTCCGGTCGAATGGGCGCTGCGTTGGGTGTGGAACCACCCGGAGGTGACGGTGGTGCTCTCCGGCATGAACGAGGAAGCCCATGTGGAGCAGAACCTCGCCATGGCGGGCGAGGCCCACGCGGGCTCCCTGAGCGACGGGGAACTGGCCCTTGTGGATCGCGCCGCGCGCACCTATCATGAGCTGATGCAGGTGGGCTGCACGGGCTGCGGCTACTGCATGCCCTGTCCGGCCGGGGTCGACATCCCCAAGAGCTTCAGCTTCTTCAACAGCATGTATCTCTCCGGCGAGCGCGAGGCCATGCGCATGTTCTATTTGCTGAGCGTGGACGGCGGGCTCATCCACGAAAAGTCCGGGCTGGCCTCCGAGTGCGTCAAGTGCGGCCAGTGCCTGGAGAAGTGCCCGCAGCAGATCCAGATACCGGACATGCTGGAGCGCGTGGTCGAGGAAATGGAAGGCGATGATCTGCGCGAGCGGGCGGCCATGGCCCGGCAGGCGTTTTTGCAGGAAGCCAAGTAGCCGGGGCCGCGGGCGCAACCGCCTGCCGGGCAGCAAGCCAGACATCAGGCCAGGCATCAGGCTTTGCCCCACCCTGGCGTCCACCGGGAAGCACGGCATCAGATTGACATCAGGCCGGGCGTCCGCAAAACACACGGCCCCCGGCGGGATGGACGGTCGGGGTATTCGACTAAGGGACATTCGCCGGAGCATCCGCCGAATTGCCCGGCCGAATTGCCTGGCCGAATTGCCTGGTCGGGGGCATGAGCCGGGACATCCGGCGTGGCAGCAAACAGAATATCCGACGGCGCATCACGGGCGCGGTACGGGCGCGACACCAGCACGACACGAACAGCCAGGCAGCGGGCACAGAACGCCACGGACAGGCACAGGGAGCGGCATGAGCGGAACGACACGGGAAAGCGCGGCTTCGGCGCAGGCGGGGGGCCTCGGCAAGGGCATAGTGCCCCTCATGGCCGCGGCCTCCGGGCTGTATGTGGCGAGCATCTATTACAATCAGCCCATGCTCGGCATTCTGGCCCGTGAATTCGGCGTCGGCCCGGGCGAGGTGGCGCACATCGCCGTGCTGACGCAGGTGGGCTACGCGCTGGGACTGGTGTTTCTGGCTTCGCTGGGCGACTGCGTGGAGCGGCGCAGGCTCATCGGCCTCACCTCCACGGCGCTTGCTCTGGCCCTGGCCTGCGCGGCCCTGGCCCCAAGCTTCGCCGTGCTGTGCGCGGCCAGCCTGTGCATCGGCGCCCTGGCCACCGTGGCCCAGCAGGTTGTGCCCATGGCCGCGCACCTTGCGCCGGACAGCCAGCGCGGCCGCGTGGTGGGCTCGGTCATGGCCGGACTCTTGGCGGGCATTCTGCTGGCGCGCACGGTCAGCGGCGCGGTGTCGCAATACTTCAGCTGGCGCGAAATGTTCGGTCTGGCGGCCATAGCCACCCTGGGCATGGGCGCGGTGCTGGCCCTGCGCCTGCCCCGCGCGGAGCCCGCGGCCGGGCTGACCTATCCGCGCGTGCTGTCCTCCATGCTCCAACTCTTGCGCAAGCATGCGCGCCTGCGCAGGGCCGGAATGGTCCAGGGTCTGCTGTTCAGCGCCTTTGTGGCCTTCTGGGCCAATCTGGCGCTGTATCTGGAACGACCGCCCTTTTCCCAGGGCAGCGCCGTGGCAGGCCTGCTGGGCGTGCTGGGCGTGGCCGGAGTGCTGGCGGCTCCGCTGGCCGGACGCCTGGCCGACAAGGGCAAGGGCGGGCGCGGCAAGCTCATCGCCTGGGGCGCGGCGGCGCTGGCTGCGTCCTTCGCGCTTTTGGGATTCTTCCAGGGTTCGTGGACCGCGCTTGTCCTGGCCATCATCCTCATGGACATCGGCATGCAGGCGGCCATGATCTCGAACCAGTCGCGGGTGTACGGCCTGAACGCCTCGGCGCGCAGCAGGCTGAACACGGTGTTCATGACCATCATGTTCGCCAGCGGCTCCGTGGGCACGGCCATCGGGGCCTGGGCCTTCGCCCGCTTCGGGTGGGAGGGCGTGTGCGTCATGGGCGCGGTTTCCGGCCTGGCCGCCTGCGCCTTGGAAGCCTTGTCCACGGACGAAGCCAACAGGACGGAAGCAAAAACCGTGGCGGCGGACTGACCCGACCGGCCTGCCCGGCCATTGGAGCCCGGGGCGCTGGCCCAATCGATGTCCGAGACGCGCGGCCCGCCAATTGCTGGGCCTTGCAGGCGATCTCTGACCAATCGCTGGCCCGATAACATGCAGGGCAGGCCCTGGCCTTAGGCAAGCAGGAGGCTGGCGTCCGGCGCGGCCTGGTCCGAAGCGACCCGGCACAGGTTGTCGATGGCCGCGGCGACGAGAAGGCGGGTGATGCGCCAGCACATGAACCGCATGCGCCTTTTGGGCGTCGGGCGTCCAGGTGTGCGTCGCGAAGGCGGGCCTCAGCCCCGTTGCGACGCGGGCAGGCGGCCCGGGCTCGCGCCGAAGTAGCGCTTGAACTCGCGGCTGAACTGCGAAACGCTTTCATAGCCCACCAGCCGCGCGGCTTCGCTGGCGCGCACCCCCTGGTCCACCAGCATGTTCTTGGCCTGGTTGAGCCGCACCTTCTTGAGATATTGGATGGGCGAGAGCGACGTGACCTGCTTGAAGGTCCGGTGGAAGGACGACGCGCTCATGTTCACGCAGCCGGCCAGCTTGTCCACGTTGAAGGGCTGGCTGAAATTGCTGTGGATCTGCTTGAGGGCCTTGTCGATGCGCGCAAGCCCGGTGTTCTTCATGGCCAGGGCGTAGAGCGAGGCCGCGTTCTCGCCGCACATGATGCGGAAGAGCAGCTCGCGCTGGAGCCCGGGGCCAAGCACGCGGCCCTCCACAGGCGATTCCAGCGCGCGCAGAAGCCGCAGCACGGTCTCCTTGAAGGGCTTGTCCGCGTAGGCCAGAGCCAGGCCCTGGTGTTTGCACCGGCAGCGCGCGCCCGCCTCCTCGGCCTCGTCCTCCATTTGCCCGATGACGCTTAAAAGCATGCCCATGTCGATGTCCACGGCCATGGACAGCAGCGGCTGCTCCACGCTGGCCGTGGCCTCGCACTCTGCGGGCAAGGGCACGGAGAGCACCAGATAGTGGTCGCGGTCGTACTCGTACACCTCGCCGCCCAGGCGCACGCGCTTGGCTCCCTGGCCAAGGATGATGACCCCTTGCTGATACAGCAGCGGGCACGGCTCAATGCTCTGCGAGCGCCGGTGCAGACGCACGCCGGGCAGCGCCGTTTCGGTGAGCCCTTCGGTCTTGGCCAGGCGGTTCATCAACTCCGCAATCTCGTCCATGATGCCTCCTCGCTGCTCGGCGCAATCACGCCGCGCCATACGCTCCTGCCCAGGCCGCGCGCCGGTGCTTGGCCTTCTTGGCCGATGCCATGACGAAACGCAGCCGTTGGGCGCATACTCGCAAACATGACTGGAACAGGCAAGGAAATTGCGCCCGGCATGTGGCAATGCGCATTATGCCGGCAGGTATCGGCAGTCTTTTGCGCCAGCACAACCGCCGCGCCAAGCGGCCGGAGGCGCGGGCGGGCGTGTGCGCGCTGGGCAGGGTGGAGAGGATGGTCACCGGATGCACCAGGCTCTCGTACAGCACGCCCAGCACGATATACACGCTGATGAGCGCGGCCAGAATGAGCAGGGGCTGGTTGGCCAGGGCGGCCTGGAAGGCCTGCGCCGTGCCCTGAATAGGGAAAAGGCTTGCCGGAAGCGCGGGCGTGCATGCTCTGCGGCCAGGGCGCGAGCCATGCGGGGCAGTCGGAACGGCTTCCGCGTCAAAGCAATGCGCGAGACCGATGAACAAGGTCGGCGGGCAAGGTCGGAGGACCAGGCCACGAACAAGGCCGACGGACAAAGCGACGGAGCGGCTTACTTCACGTCCGGCGCGTTGGCGGGGCAAAGCTCGGGCGCGCCGATGGGCGGAGCGCTGCCTTCGGCGGAATCGGTGCCGATGACCGTCTCCAGGGTGCCCAGCACGGCGTAGAGCACATCAAGCTCAAGGTTGGAAAGGTTCGCCAGCCGCCGCACAAAGACGGCCGTGGCCTCGGTGCGGGCCTCGGCCAGCACGCGCATGCCCGCGGGAGTCAGGGCGATGTCCACGCGCCGACGGTCCTGGGCATTGGCCGCGCGCACAAGCAGTCCGCGTCCCACAAGCCCCTCCACCACCTTGGAGGCGGAAGGCATGCCGAGCCCCAAGTGCTCCGCCGCCTCGGAAAGCGCCGCATCCTTATGATTCATGTAGAACACCAAGGTGCGGAACTGCGGCACGGTGAGCTCACGCGGACGCCCGGCGCGCATTTCCACGCGCAGGGTCTGCATCAGTCGCGGGGCCAAGCTCAACAAGCGCTCGGCGCATTTCTGTGCTGTTTGGGGCGCCATGCTCCTCCCGGGAAATGATTTCCTTCGTGAACCTTTTATCCCGCAGTGTTCGTCCAGTCAAGGCCCAAACCGAAAACACGTGCAAACGCAATATGTTCACCATAACCATGCGCAGAAAATGAGTGTTTATATTCATACCAGCTCCGCGATCTGGTGTTTTTTTCCGCTTGCATAGGAAATTTCACGCTGATATTAGTTTCACGGAATAACTTTCCGCCAGGGCGTAAAAGCGGACGGATACAGACACGCAACGGTCCGCAACCCTTCGGTATAGCAGGTATGGTTATTGCAATGTCTCATGTGCTGCAACGTTTTGTCCGATACGTCAGGAAATTTCCGGCGGGCCAAGCCCGCAGGCGCGCTGCCAGCCGCCACAGGATACAGCAATGAGTGAAACCGCTCCGCTTCCGGTCGCCTCCCGAAAAACCAAATGGCTGCTGCTCGCCCTGGTGGCCCTCTGCCTGGCTGCGGGCGGCGGGGCCTACTGGTACAAGGCCGCGGCCAACGCGGCCAAGCAGGCCGCCAACGGCAAGAACCGCCCCCTGCCCGTTGTGGTGGCCGAGGCCAAGACCCAGGATGTGGAGGTGTTTCTCTCCAGCCTGGGCACGGTGACCCCGCAAAGCACCGTGACCGTGCGCAGCCGCGTGGACGGCCAGCTCATGCAGGTGCTCTTCCGCGAGGGGCAGATGGTGAAGGCCGGCGACCTTCTTTTAGTCATCGATTCAAGACCTTTCCAGGTGCAGCTCGCCCAGGCCGACGGCCAGCTCCGGCGCGACAGGGCGCTTTTGGAAAACGCCCGCATGGACCTCAAGCGCTACGCCGAGCTCATGGCGCAGGGCGCCATCGCCCGTCAGCAGTATGACACGCAGCAGTCCCTGGTGCACCAGTACGAGGGCACCGTGGCCGCGGACAAGGCCACGGCGGACAGCGCCAGGCTGCAAATCACCTACAGCCGCATCACCGCGCCGGTTTCCGGCCAGGTGGGTCTGCGTCAGGTGGATCCGGGCAATATGGTGCACGCCAGTGATGCAAACGGCCTGCTCGTTGTGAACCAGATTGCACCGATCAACGTGGTGTTCACCCTGCCCGAGGACCAGCTGCCTAAAGTTATGGATAAATTGCGCACGGGCGAGAAGCTGCGCGTGGACGCCTACGACCGCGAGCAGACCAAAAAGCTCGCCCAGGGCGAACTCTTCAGCCTGGACAACCAGATAGACACCAGCACCGGCACGGTGAAGCTCAAGGCCACCTTCGCCAACACCAAGGGCGAACTGTACCCCAACCAGTTCGTCAACGCCAAGCTGCTGCTCGAAGTGCTCAAGGACGCCATCGTGGTGCCCGCCGCCGCCGTGCAGCGCGGCCAGCAGGGCACGTATCTGTATGTCGTCTCGCCGGAGGGCGTGGCCAATGCTCGGAATGTGAGCGTGGGCGAAAGCGGCGACGGCCAGAGCGTCATCTTGAAGGGCCTGGCCCTTGGCGAAAAGGTCGTTGTGGACGGCGCGGACCGCCTGCGCGACGGCTCCCCGGTGGAAATCAAACTTCCCGGCGGCAAGAAGCCCGAGGCCGGCACCCAGAACGCCACCAGCCAGAACGCCACCGCCCAGGCTCCTGACCAGCCCGCGGACAAGGCGAAGGGGCAGTCGACCGGCCAAATGGCAGGGCAACCGGCGGCGCACCAGAACGCCACAGCTCAGCCCGGCGCGGCCTCCGGCGCAACCAGAGGCCCGGTCGCCAAGCCGGAGGACCGCAAGGCCGCTCCTGTGGCCAAATCCGACGCCAAGCCCGATGCCAAGGCCGACGCCAAGGCCGATGCAAAAACGGACGCCAAGGCCGCGCGCAAAGCACAGACGCCAGCCGCAGGCACTGCCGCCAAGACGGACGCGACGACCAGCGCCCACACCAACGCCACAACAAACGTCACGGCGGAGCACAAGGCCAAGGCCGAGCAGAAGCCGGGACAAAAGCCGGACCATAAGCCGGACAAGCAGCCCGACGCCGCGCCGAAGCAGGATGTCCAGGCGGGGAGCCAGCCCCAGGCCCGGCCATGAACATCTGCGAGCCGTTCATCCGGCGGCCGGTCGCCACCTCGCTGTTGATGGTGGCCATCGTGCTGGCCGGCTTGGTGGCCTACAAGCAGCTGCCCGTGGCCGCCCTGCCCCAGGTGGACTATCCCACCATCCAGGTGCGCACCTTTTATCCCGGCGCCAGCCCGGATGTCATGGCCACCAGCGTCACCGCGCCGCTGGAGCGCCAGTTCGGGCAAATGCCCGGCCTCTCGCAGATGACCTCCACCAGCTCCGGCGGCTGCTCGGTCATCCTGCTCCAGTTCTCCCTTGAAATCAGCCTCGACGTGGCCGAGCAGCAGGTCCAGGCGGCCATCAACGCCGGCTACTCCTATCTGCCAAAGGACCTGCCCAATCCGCCCGTGTACAGCAAGGTCAACCCGGCCGACGCGCCCATTCTCACCCTGGCCCTGACCTCCAAGGAGCTGCCGCTCTACAAGGTTGAGGACCTGGCCGACACGCGCCTGGCGCAGAAAATTTCGCAGCTGCCGGGCGTGGGCTTGGTGAGCATAAGCGGCGGGCAGCGCCCGGCCGTGCGCGTGCACGCCAACCCGCGCGCCCTTTCCGCCCTGGGCCTTTCGCTGGAGGACCTGCGCACGTCCATAGCCGCGGCCAACGTGAACCAGGCCAAGGGCGGCTTCGACGGCCCGCGCCAGGCCGCCATCATCGGCGCCAACGACCAGCTTTATTCCAGCAAGGACTACCGCCAGCTCATCGTGGCCTGGAAGAACGGTGCGCCCGTGTTCCTGACCGACGTGGCCGAGGTGGTGGACGGTCCCGAGGACGTGCGCCAGGCCGCCTGGATGAACAACGACCCGGCGATCATCGTGAACATCCAGCGCCAGCCCGGGGCCAACGTCATCGAGGTGGTGGACCGCGTGAAGCGGCTCTTGCCGCAACTCAAGAGCGCCCTGCCCGCCTCGGTCCAGGTCACCGTGCTTTCCGACCGCACCATGACCATCCGCGCCAGCGTGCGCGACGTGCAGCACGAACTCATGCTGGCCGTGGCCCTGGTGGTGCTCGTCATCTACCTGTTCTTGCGCAACCTGCCCGCCACCACCATTCCCAGCGTGGCCGTGCCCGTGTCTTTGGTGGGCACCTTCGGCGTCATGTATCTGGCGGGCTTCAGCCTCAACAACCTCTCGCTCATGGCGCTCACCATCTCCACGGGCTTCGTGGTCGACGACGCCATCGTCATGATCGAAAACGTCAGCCGCTACGTGGAGGAGGGCGATCCGCCCTTCCTTGCCGCGCTCAAGGGCTCCAAGCAGATAGGCTTCACCATCCTCTCACTCACGGTGTCGCTCATCGCGGTGCTCATTCCCCTGCTGTTCATGGGCGACGTGGTGGGCCGGCTCTTCCGCGAGTTCGCCATCACCCTCGGCGTCACCATTCTTATTTCCGCCGTGGTTTCGCTCACGCTCACGCCCATGATGTGCGCGCGCCTGCTCAAGCATGTGCCCAAGGAAAAGCTGCCCACGCGCGGCCCGGCCGCCTGGATGCAGCGCCAGTTCGACCGCATGGTGCAGGGCTACGCCACAAGCCTGGAGTACGTGCTGGAGCACCAGAACGCCACGCTGGCCGTGGCCGTGGGCACCCTCGTGCTCACCGTGGTGCTGTATGTCATCGTGCCCAAGGGCTTTTTCCCCGTGCAGGACACGGGCATCATCCTGGGCGTTTCCGAGGCGCCGCAGTCCTCGTCCTTCCAGGCCATGAGCGAGCGCCAGCAGGAGCTCGTGAAGGAGATTCTGAAGGACCCGGCGGTGGAGAGCCTCTCGTCCTTCATCGGCATCGACGGCCAGAACGTGTCGTTGAACACCGGGCGCATCCAGATCGTCCTCAAGCCCCTGGCCGACCGCGACGAGACCGCGCAGGAGGTCATCCGCAGGCTTTCGCCGCGCCTTTCCGCCCTGGGCGGCAACGCCCTGTTCATGCAGCCCGCCCAGGACCTGACGGTTGACGCGCGCAGCAGCCGCACCCAGTACCAGTACACCCTTGAGGACGCCAACCCGGCCACCCTGGCCCTGTGGGCCCCGCGCTTCATCGACGCCCTGCGCGCCCGGCCGGAGCTCATCGACGTGAGCAGCGACCAGCTGAACAACGGCCTGCGCATCCAGCTGGACATCGACCGGGCCACGGCCTCGCGCCTGGGCATAACGCCCCAGGCCATAGACGACGCCCTGTACGACGCCTTCGGCCAGCGCTTCGTGTCCACCATCTTTACGGAGCTGAACCAGTACCGCGTGGTGCTGGTGGCCCCCCTGGGCATGCAGGAAGGCCCGCAGGCCCTGAACGCCATCTACATCAAGAGCGCGGACGGCGGCAGCGTGCCCCTCTCCTCGCTGGTGACCGTGCGCGAGACCAGCACCCAGCTCGTCATCTCGCGCCAGGGGCAGTTCCCCTCGGTGACGGCCTCCTTCAACCTCGCCCCGGGCGTGGCCCTGGGCCACGCGGTGGACGCCGTGCACGAGACCGCGCGCGACGTGGGCCTGCCGGACAGCACCGCGGGCAGCTTCCAGGGCACGGCGCAGGCCTTCATGGCCTCGCTGGGCAACCAGCCCCTGCTCATTCTGGCCGCGCTCATCACGGTCTACATCGTGCTCGGCGTCATGTACGAAAGCTACATCCACCCGGTGACCATCCTCTCCACCCTGCCCAGCGCGGGCGTGGGCGCGGTGCTGGCCCTCATGGCCTGCCGCATGGAGCTCACGGTCATCGCGGTCATCGGCATCATCCTGCTCATCGGCATCGTCAAAAAGAACGGCATCATGATGGTCGACTTCGCCCTGGAGGCCGAGCGCGAGCACGGCCTGCCCCCGCGCGAGGCCATCTACCAGGCCAGCCTGCTGCGCTTCCGGCCCATCATGATGACCACCATGGCCGCGCTTCTGGGCGCTTTGCCCATGGCGCTGGGCACCGGCGTGGGCTCGGAGCTCAGGCGTCCCCTCGGCGTGTCCATCATCGGCGGCCTGGTCATCAGCCAGGTGCTCACGCTCTACACCACGCCGGTCATCTACCTGGCCTTCGACCGGTTGGCCCGGCGCGTGCTGGGCCATGGAGCCGCGGGCAAAATCGCCCCGCCCGAGCCGGAAGAAACGAGGAAAGACGCGCCGGAAAACATGACAAAAGACACGGCGGCGGACGCAGCGGACGGCACGAAGCGCGACGCTACCCAAAGCGGGCCCACGGACAAGCCATGAGCCTCTCCGCGCCCTTCATCCGGCGGCCCGTGGCCACCACGCTGCTGACCCTGGCCATAGCCCTGGCCGGGGCCATAGCCTTTCGCCTGCTGCCGGTTTCGCCGCTGCCGCAGGTGGACTTTCCGACCATTTCCGTTTCCGCCGCGCTGCCCGGCGCGGACCCGGAAACCATGGCCACCAGCGTGGCCGCGCCGCTGGAGCGGCAGTTCGGCCGCATTGCCGGCGTGACCGAGATGACGAGCACCAGCTCACGCGGCAGCACCAGCATCACCCTGCAGTTCGACCTGGACCGCGACATCAACGGCGCCGCGCGCGACGTGCAGGCGGCCATCAACGCCGCGCGGGGCTTTCTGCCCTCGAACATGCCGTCCAACCCCAACTACCGCAAGATCAACCCGGCCGACGCGCCCATTCTCATCCTGGCCCTGACCTCCGAAAAGCACACCCGCGCCCAGCTGTACGACACCGCCGCCACAGTTTTGCAGCAAAAGCTGGCCCAGGTGGAGGGCGTGGGGCAGGTGTTCGTGGGCGGTGGCTCGCTGCCCGCCGTGCGCGTGGAGCTCAACCCCGCCGCCGTGAGCCGCTACGGCCTGAGCCTGGAGGACGTGCGCGGCGTTCTCGCCAAGACCAACGTCAACCGGCCCAAGGGCCAGGTGTCCCAGGGAGACCGCGCCTGGGAGGTGATGACCAACGATCAGTTGAAACCCAAGGCCTCGGAGTACGAGCCGCTGGTGCTCACCTACCGCTCCGGCGCGGCGGTGCGCCTGGCCGATGTGGCCACCGTCACCGAAAGCGTGGAGGACACGCGCGCCGCGGGCTTCGTCAACGGCAAGCCCGCCGTGCTGCTGGTCATCTTCCGCCAGCCCGGCGCAAACATCATCGAGACCGTGAACAGCGTGCGCGGGCTGCTGCCCCGGCTTGAGGCCGGACTGCCCGGCGGCATGACCCTGAATCCCGTGGTGGACCGCTCGCCGCCGATCAGGGGCTCGCTCAAGGATGTCGAGCTGAGCCTGCTGCTCTCCTGCGCCCTGGTCATCCTGGTGGTGTTCGTGTTTCTGCGCACCTTCCGCGCCACGGTCATTCCCGCCGTGGCCACGGTGGTTTCGCTGGTGGGCACCTTCGCCATCATGTTTCTGTGCGGCTATTCGCTGGACAACCTCTCGCTCATGGCGCTCACCATCGCCACGGGCTTCGTGGTCGACGACGCCATCGTGGTGCTGGAGAACATAACCCGGCACATCGAGGGCGGCATGCAGCCGCGCGAGGCCGCCTTTGCCGGCGCCAAGGAGATCTCCTTCACCGTCGTCTCCATGAGCATTTCGCTGGTGGCGGTGTTTTTGCCCATTCTGCTCATGGGCGGCATGGTGGGACGCCTGTTCCGCGAGTTCGCGGTGGTGCTCTCCTCCGCCATTTTCGTATCCATGCTGCTCTCGCTCACCACCACGCCCATGATGTGCGCGGCGCTTTTGCGCCCGCCCGGACAGGAGCGCAAGGGCTGGTTCAGCCGCGGCAGCGAGCGCGTGTTCAACAACCTCGCCGCGCTCTACGCCGAAACCCTGCGCACGGCCCTGCGCCACAAGCGCATCACCCTGTGCATCGCCATCGGCACCCTGCTGCTGAACGGCTACCTCTACGTGCTCATCCCCAAGGGCTTCTTTCCCCAGCAGGACACCGGGCGGCTTTCCGGCAACATCCAGGCCGCGCAGGACGTCTCGTTCCAGACCATGGAAAGAAAGCTCAAGCGCGTCATGGAGATCATGAAGGAGGACCCGGACGTGGAATACGTCACCGGGTTCATCGGCGGCACGGGCGGCGGCTCCAGCGGCAGCCCGAACAGCGCGCGCATCTTCGCCACCCTGGCCCCCTTCGAGAAGCGCGGCATCAACGCCGAGCAGGTCATGGGCAGGCTGCGCAAGAAGCTTGCCGGCGTGCCGGGTGCGCCCACGTATCTGCAGCTGGTGCAGGACCTGCGCGTGGGCGGGCGCGGTTCGAGCGCGCTGTACCAGTACACCCTGCAGGCCGAGAGCGTGAACGACCTGAACTACTGGTCGCCCCGGTTGTTGGCCAAGCTGCGCTCGCTGCCGCAACTGGTCGACGTGAACAGCGACCAGCTGGACCGGGGCCTCATGTCCACCCTGAGCATCGACCGGGCCACGGCCTCGCGCCTGGGCGTCACCCCGCAGCTCATCGACAACATCCTGTACGACGCCTTCGGCCAGCGGCAGGTCTCCATCACCTATGCGCCGCTCAACCAGTACCATGTGGTCATGGAGGCCGAACCCGGCCACCTGCTGGGACCGGACGGCCTGAAGGACATCTACGTGCCCCTTTCCGACGGCTCGCAGGTGCCCCTTTCCGTGTTCACGCGGCACACCACCAACTCCACCTCCCTCGCGGTGAACCATCAAAGCCAGTTCCCCTCGGTGACGCTCTCCTTCAACCTGGCGCCGGGCACGGCCCTGGGCGACGCGGTGAAGGTCATCGACGAGGCCGCGCGCGACCTGGGCCTGCCCGGCAGCATCCGGGGCAGCTTCCAGGGCACGGCGCAGGCCTTCCAGGCCGCCCTGGCCAACCAGCCCCTGCTCATTCTGGCCGCGCTCATCAGCGTGTATATCGTGCTGGGCGTGCTGTACGAGAGCCTGGTGCATCCGGTGACCATCCTCTCCACCCTGCCCAGCGCGGGCGTGGGCGCGGTGCTGGCCCTGCTGGCCACCGGCACGGACCTTTCGGTCATCGCCATCATCGGCATCATCCTGCTCATCGGCATCGTCAAAAAGAACGGCATCATGATGGTCGACTTCGCCATCGACGCCGAACGCCGCGGCGGGCTCTCGCCCGAGGACGCCATCAGCAAGGCCTGCCTGCTGCGCTTCCGGCCCATCATGATGACCACCATGGCCGCGCTCTTGGGCGCGCTGCCCTTGGCCCTGGGCCAGGGCGTCGGCTCGGAGCTCAGGCGGCCGCTGGGCATCACCATCATCGGCGGGCTGTTGTTCAGCCAGGCCATGACGCTGTACACCACGCCCGTGGTCTACCTGTACATGGAGCGCGCGCGCCTGTGGATGAAGCGCCGGGGCAAGCACGCGCAGCAGGAATCCGCCCTGTAAGCCCGCCTTGTGGATTCACCATGTGGATCCGTGGGGCAAAGTCAGCCGCCGCAACGCGGGCCGCAAGCATTCCATCTGGCGATTCCTCCCGCCCGCGCCGCCCGCCGCGCCGGTGAAAATCCTCGCAGCCCGCGCAGCGATTGAAACAAAGCCGTCCCTCTTGCCTTCGTTTCGCTTTGGGGACATGAAGGCTCCGTGCGGCCCCCCCGCCAATGGAGACACAAGACATGACGCGCCAGCCACTGCACCGCAACGCGGTCGCCACCACGCTTCAAATCCCCGTTCTGCTCGCCGTGTTCGCCCTTGCGCTGGCCCTCTCCGGCTGCGCCCCGCGCCCCGGCGCCATGACCCTTGTGCCGGTGCCCGCCGCGGCCGCCGCGCCCCGGCAGATAACCGTCTTTGTGGCCACCACGCGCGCGCCGGAGGACGGACACGAGGGCTCGTACTGCTCCAAACGCTCGCGGGTGATGCAGCTGGCGCGCTACGTCATCGCCATTCCGCCCACGCACAAGCCCGCGAACATCGAGTGGCCCAAGGCGGGCAAAACGCCGGACCCGGCCACGGACTTCGCCATCGCCTCGTACACGGCCCTTTCGGAGCAGGAACTGCTGGACGCCCTGGCCAAAAACGACGGCTCCTCGGCCGACTCTGCCGATGACGGGATGCCCGCGCCTGGCGCGGTCGGCAGCGGCGACAAGCCGATGGGCAAAACCGCGGCCCTGGCGGCAAAACAGACGCCGACGACGGAACAGGCGCCGGCGTTGGCGGCAAAGCTGACCGGAGCCAACGACGCGGCCAAGGCCGGGGCGGACAGCGCCAACGGCCGCAACAATGTGGATATTTTCGTGCACGGCTACAACACCAACTTCCCAGAGGCCCTGTTCCGCATGGCCCAGCTGGTGGTGGACAACCCCGATCCCATCAGCCGCGCCCTGCTGTTCTCCTGGCCGTCCGACGGGGAGCTCTCCGGCTACGTGGCCGACAAGGACGGCGCAACCTTCTCGCGCGACCAACTGGCCGCCCTGCTGGAAAAGCTCGCGGCCGACCGCCGCCTGGGCGACATCAACGTGGCCGCCCACAGCATGGGCTGCTGGCTCACCATGGAGTCGCTGCGGCAGCTGCGCCTGACAGGCAAGGACAAGACCTTGTCCCGGCTGGGCTCGGTGATTCTGGCCGCGCCGGACATCGACCTGGACGTGTTCCAGAGCCAGGTGGAGGCCCTTGGTCCGCTGGATCCGCCCCTCACCGTGCTGGCCTCGCCGGACGACCGCGCCCTGTCCCTTTCCAACCGCCTGGGCGGCGACCGTGCGCGCATGGGCAACCTGGACGCCCGCGATCCGCGCATTGCGGCCATGGCCCAGGCCGAGAAGTTTCAGATCATCGACATCTCCAGCATGTCCGGCACGGACAGCCTGAACCACGACCGCTTTGTGGGCGCGGCGGCCAGCCTGCAAAAGCTGATGTCGCCGAAGATAAGCCAGAATCCCCTGCGCAAGGCCGGAGCCTTTGTGCTGGACGCCGCTGCCAGCGTGCTGGAGGTTCCGGGGCGCATTGGCCGCGCCGCGGCGGAAAAGGTGCAGTAGGCCCTGGCCGTCCGCGTGGCCGCCCGGTGACGTCATGCAGGCTTGTTTGACAATCGTGTTAACACATCCTGCCGCCGCTACTTAATTATTTCGCATTCCGCTTTCGCGTGGCGCAAAGGCATTCTGAATGATTCACATGTCTTGCCGCCCCTCCCCGGTGCAGAACGATCTTCGTGCGCGGTTCTTTTCCGCGCCCTAACGATTTATAATCGCAGACATTCACTCATCCGCCACGCCTCATCTTCACAAAAACGCAACATAACCGCGATCAGCTTGATTTACCTCACGAAGCAGGGCTAAGGCTGCAGCGTGGCGTTTCGACGCCGCGAAATTCCAAGCTTTCCGCCGTAAAACCTGGACTCCGCACCGCAGCGGACAAGCCCGCAACTCCAGCCAGGAGGTCCCATGCCCCGCTCCATCAAGACACGCCTCATCCTCGGCCTGGTCTCGGTCATCGCCGTCATCCTCGCGGGCATTCTGGCCATCGTCGCCTACGACTTCAGCCAGCAGTCGCGCCTGTCCTATCAGCGCAGCGCCACGGGCGAGATCAAGCAGATCGACTACGCCATCTCGCTGTTTCTCGACGAATGCCTGATGAACGCCGACATGATGGCCAAGAACGGCGCTGCGCAGCATGTGGACGAGGTGAGCACCAATCACCTGACCACCACGGAAAAGACCAAGGCCCAGGTGCACCAGGGCGATGCCGCCGGGCGCAGGCTGGTGGACTTTCTGGCCACGGTGCAAAGCACCCATCCGGCCTATGTGGAGGTTTACGCCGGCAACGAGCAGGGCGGCTTCGTAAGCTGCCTTGAGGACTCCGCCATGCCGGGCGGCTACGACCCGCGCAAGCGCCCCTGGTATACCGACACCAAGCCCGTGGCCGACAAGCCGGTGCTGGGCAAGGCCTACATGTCCACCACGGGCGAGGCCGTGACCAGCGCCGCCCGCGTCATAAGCCGCGAGGGCAAGGTGGTCGGCGTGGTGGGCCTGGACATCTCCCTCAAGAAGCTCACCGAGCTCATCAAGTCGGTGAAGCTGGGCCAAACCGGCTACATGGCCCTGGTGCAGGACGACGGCGTCATCCTGGCCGAGTCGCGGCACGAGGCCCTGAACTTCAAGAAGGTGGGCGAGGTGGAGCCCAAGTACCTGGCGACGCTCTTCGCCAAGGACTCCGGCAGCGAAGACGTGGTCATCGACGGCAAGAAGTACATGGGCATCGTCTTCACCTCGCCCAAGACCAAGTGGAAGCTCATGGGCTTCATCGAAAAGGCCGAGATCGAGGCCCCGGTTGTCGGCACCCTGTACCTGCTCAGCGCCGTGGGCGTGGTCAGCCTCATCATCATGGCCCTGGCGATCTGGCTTGTGGCCAGCAATTCCATCCTCAAGCCGCTGGCGGCCGTTTCGCGCTTTGTCGAGGGCATCGCGGGCGGCGTGTACCACCAGCGCATAGAGCACCTGCGCGAGGACGAGATCGGCGGCATCTACAATGCGCTGAACGCCACAGCCGGCGTGCTGGAGCAGAACATCAAGGACATCAACGCCAAGACCCGCGAGGCCGAGGAAAAGGCCCAGCACGCGGAGCGCGCCACGGCCGAGGCGGACGAGGCGCGCAAGAACGCGGAGCGCGCCAAGAGCGAGGGCATGCTGGCCGCGGCGGGCAAGCTTCAGTCCATCGTGGGGGTCGTGTCCTCCGCCTCGGCCGAGCTTTCCGCCCAGATAGGCGAATCCAGCAAGGGCGCGGACCGGCAAGCCATGCGCGTCACCGAGACGGCCACGGCCATGGAGCAGATGAACGCCACGGTGCTTGAGGTGGCCAAGAACGCCTCTCAGGCGGCGGAAACGGCGGAGACCGCCCGCAAGCGCGCCCAGCACGGCTCGGAGATCGTCAACCGCGTCATGACCGGCATGACCGGCGTGGAGGACCAGACCGGCCGGCTCAAGGCCGACATGAACACCCTGGGCAAGCAGGCCGAGGACATCGGCCGCATCCTCACGGTCATTTCAGACATCGCCGACCAGACCAACCTGCTGGCGCTCAATGCCGCCATCGAGGCCGCCCGCGCGGGCGACGCCGGACGCGGCTTCGCCGTGGTGGCCGACGAAGTGCGCAAGCTGGCGGAAAAGACCATGACCGCCACCAAGGAGGTCGGCGACGCCATCACCGTCATCCAGCACAGCGCCAGGTCCAACGTGGAGGGCGTGGACAAGTCCGTCCGGCTCATCACCGAGACCACGGAGCTTGCCGGAGAGTCCGGCCAGGCCCTGGCGGAGATCGTCCGCCTCGTCGAGTCCGCCTCGGACCAGGTGCGCAGCATCGCCACCGCCAGCGAGGAGCAGTCCGCCGCCAGCGAGGAGATCAACCACTCCATCGAGCAGGTGAGCGACATCGCCAACGAGACCTCCGGAGCCATGGGCGAGGCGGCCAAGGCCGTGGAGGAGCTGGCCCGCCAGGCCAACGTGCTGCAGAACCTCATCGTCGAGCTGCGCGGCGGCGGCATGGGCTAGCCCCGCGGCAGAACGGAACACGACAGGCGGTCCCTCACGCGGGGGGGCCGCCTTTTTCGCGCCCTTGGCCCTGTCGGCACCGGCGTCATTTTCATCCCTTTTGGGACGGCCTTGTGGTCCAGCCGGGTCTGCCCTATCATGCGGGCCTTGGCAGCACACCGTCAGCATCCGCATGGAGTCTCCCGTTCATGAAGGACATCGCCCGCTTCCTTTCCGGCTTCAAGATCTTCCAGCGCACGTATTTTTGCGAGGACAACCAGCTCTTCTCCGACCTGAGCCAGGCCCAGAACCCCAAGGTGCTGGTCATCGCCTGCTCCGACTCGCGCGTGGACCCGGCTCTTTTGCTGGGCGTGGAGCCCGGCGACATCTTCGTGGTGCGCAACGTGGCCAACCTGGTGCCCCCGTACGAAACCGCTCCCGGCCGCCACGGCGTTTCCGCCGCGCTGGAATACGCGGTCAAGGTGCTGCAGGTGGAGCACGTCATCGTGCTGGGGCACTCCTGCTGCGGCGGCATCCAGGCCCTCATGGCCCCGGACCGCGACGCCTTGGGCGAGTTCATCGCCCCGTGGGTGACCATTGCCGAGTCCGCGCTCAACGAAGTCGCCACCAAGCTGCCGAACAAGGACGAGCCCCTGCGCCAGCGCGCCTGCGAGCAGGCTTCGGTGCTGGTCTCACTCGAAAACCTGCTGACCTTCCCCTGGCTGTGGGAACGGGTGATGCAAGGCCACGTGTATCTGCACGGCTGGTACTTCGACATGCAGAAGGGCGAACTGCTGAGCTACCTGCCGGAGACCGGCACCTTCGAGCCCCTGGTGGCCCGCTGCGAGACAAAGGGCAAGTAGCGCCCTTCCCCACTCCCCGCCGCAACGCAAAAACGCCCGAAAACGGGCGTTTTTTTATGCGGGCGCCGACGACAGCCGCGTGGCGTTGCGCTTTGGCTCCACGCCTTGGCGCAGGCTGCGGCCAGGTTCATAGACCGGAGCGGCGACGCCGGGAGGGCTGCCCCCCCAGTGCGCCAGGGTTGGTCGCCAGGGCCCACCGCCACAGGACGAATCCGCCGTCCGGGCGCGGCCCGCATGCCGCTCAAGGGCGCGCAGTCTACGCCGCGGCCAGTTCCTTCAGGGCCAGGAACAGGGCCTGGGTGCCGTCGCGGCCGTGGCCGTGCCTGGCCGCGCCCGCGTACAGGGAATGCACCAGCGCCAGGCCCGGAAGCTCAAGGCCCATGCGCCCGGCCTCGTCCAGGGCGATGCCCATGTCCTTCACGAAATGGTCGATCATGAAGCCGGGCGCGAAGTCGCCCTTCAGAATGCGCGGGGCCAGATTGTCCAGGCTCCAGCAACCCGCCGCGCCCTTGGTGATGGACCCGAGCATGGCCTGGGGGTCCAGCCCGGCGCGCGTGGCGTAGAGCAGGCTCTCGCACATGCCGATCATGCTCCCGGCGATGACGATCTGATTGCACATCTTGGTGTGCTGCCCGGCCCCGGCCGCGCCCTGGTGCGCGATGATGCGGCCCATGCGCTCGAACAGCGGCCGCACGGCCTCGAAAATATTCGCCTCGCCCCCGACCATGATGGACAGGGCGGCGTTCTTGGCGCCCACGTCGCCGCCGGAAACGGGCGCGTCCAGGGTGTGCGCGCCCTTCGCCTGCGCAGCGGCGAAAATCTCCACGGCCAGGCTTGGGCTCGTGGTGGTCATGTCCACGGCGATTTTGCCCGGCGCAAGGCCAGCCAGCACGCCGTCCGCCTCCAGGTACACGCGGCGCACGTCGTCCGGGTAGCCCACGATGGTGAAGACCACATCCGAGGCCTCGGCCACGGCGCGCGGGCTTTCGGCCCAGGCGGCGCCCTTGGCCAGCAGCGGCTCGGCCTTGGCGCGGGTGCGGTTGAACACGGTGGCCGGGTGGCCCGCGTCCATGAGGTGGCCGCACATGGACAGGCCCATGACGCCGGTGCCTATCCAGCCGATGCGGGTGTCTTTGGTCACGGAAATGAGTGGGGACATGGGGGGCGCTCCTTTTCGGCTGACGGTGGCGACTGACGGTGGCTTGCGGGCGGTGCCGCGAAACGGTGCCAGAAAGCGATGCCGGGGCGATGCACGGGGAACAGGCGGCACGGTCGGAAAGCGGGCCGGAGTATCGCCCACGGCAAAGCGGATGCTAGCCGCGCAGGCGAAAGACTGCAAGCGCCGGGCAAGCGCTTCGGGCGGGTGCGGCGCTGGCGCTTGGTTCGATGCCATGCTGCCCGCGGCGCGCGGGCGCGGCCAAAACGGCGCGCAGTAGACGGCGCGCAGTAGACGGCGCGCGGTAGACGGCGCGGGGAAGTGCTGCCGGCGGGAAGCTAGACCATGCCGGGCGTTGGCGAGGAAAGGGCGCGGAACAAGGTGTCCGCCTCGACAAAGGATTCGCGGTAGCAGCGCGACAGCTCGGCCATGCACAACCCGGCGCTGCCGCCCACGCGCTCGGCCTCGTCCCAGTCCGCGCGTTCCATGGCGTGCACCAGGGCCAGCCAGGGTGAATAGGGGCTCTTGCGCCCGCACAGGGCCAGGCGGATGCCGTCGGCCACGGGGATGTTGGCCAGGGCCTGGGCCGGAGGCATCTCCAAAATGGGCTCCACGTACGAAAGCAGCCCCAAAAGCGAGAGCACGGGCATGAGCGCCTCGCGCCCGGCGGCCTTGGCCACGCGCTTGAGGAAGCCCGCACGCTGCGCGGCGTAGTAGCACAGCTCCTGGTGCCGCGGCGAGGGGGCGAGGTCCGTCAGCAGAAGGATCTCCAGCCACTTGTGCAGGGGCTGCCACCCGGCCAGCACAATGGCCTGCTGGATGGACTCCACCTTGCGCCCCAGGCCGAACCCGGCGGAATTGAGGAACAGGAGCAGCCGGTAGGTCAGGGCCGCGTCGGCCTCCACCAGGCGGGCCAGGGCCTTGAAGTCGGCGTCCGGCTTGCCCAGGCACTCCAGCAGGCGCAGGCGGGAAAGTTGTGTGGCGGTGATGCTTTTGGCGCTTGGCCGCAGACTCATCTGGTTGAAGAAGAAGCCCTGCAGCATGTCGGCCTGGGTGTTGCGCGCGTGGAGCATGATCTCCCAGTTGGAAAGGCCGCTGACCATGGTCTTGACGCCCGTGCCGCGCGCAGCGGCCACCAGTTCGCCCAGGGCCGGGGCGGTGGCGTCGATGACGACGACGTCCGCCAGGCGGGTCAGGGCGCCGCAGGCCGCGTTGTTGGTGTAGCCGCTGACGGCGATGCCGTAGCCGGCCTTCTTTATTTCGGCAATGGCGCCCGGCAGGCCGGGAACCGTGCCCGCGGCCTCGTCCACCTCGACCAGCATGTTCTGCGGCCACAGAAGGCGGGGCGCGCCTTCCAAAACCGCCTGGGCCGGGAAGAAGACGATGGTCTTCTCGTTGGCGAAGCCGCGCTGGGGCAGATAGGCCTCAAGCAATATGCTTGCGGAAGTCTCGTCGCCAAAAAGCGACTCGTCCAGGTCGGACTGCGCGAAGCACATGGAAGTGCCCCAGGGCTCAAGCCTTCTGTCGAACACCGGCTGGCGCGTCACCACGAAGCCCTGCGCACATGTCTTCCGGTCAGATGTCATAGCTCTCCCACCTGGTGTTTTCCATTTCTCCACATGTGGAGCTTACTCCTCGCCACTGGTGCATATTGAGCGGGAAGGATTACACCTCATGCATGAGATATATACGCAGTTTTGTGAAATGGCAATACATGGTCAAGAACTGAACTGTGCAATTTCACAAAACATTGCCCCACAAGCAAACAGGGCTCCGGAATACGCAGTGATTCAGGAGAGGGTCAACGAAGTATGCCAAGAAAGGCATATAACATTTCTGCTCCACACGGCCGCAGCGCCGAAACGGCAGTGCGCCCACTCCATGGCTGCGGGTACAAGACACACAAAGGAGGAAGCGCCCTGCCCTTTCACCACCGTGCAGGCTGCCTGAAACACGGCGGGCACGAGGCCCCTCACAGCCGCACCTGGAAGCATGCAAAAAAAGCTTTTCATGAATATTGTTATTTCTTATACAACCGGCTTCCACATACGAATATTTTGAATCGCTGTCTATACGCCTATTGAGGAAAATGTGATAAAAAAACTGTCACTCACGGCAATTCTGGTCCTCGCGATGGTTCTCTGCGCAGCTGCGGCGGCCAAGCAGTCCGCATCGCTCGCTTCGCTCAGCAAGATGACGCTGGAGGATGCCTTCCCCAAGGACGCCAAAACGCAAGCCCTGGCCCTGGCGGCGGCGCGCGGCGACGTGGCCGAGATAGACCGGCTTGTGACGGCAGGGGCCAACGTGAACACCGTTGGCGCGTATGGGCTCACCGTTTCCGCCTGGGTTGCCGGGCATCCGAACAAGGCCGGGCTGCGGCGGCTTTTGGAACTCGGCGCGGACCCCAACAAACTGTGGGCCGTGGACGAGAAAAGCGGACGCTCGCTGGTGCACTGGGCCGCGGCGTATTCCGGCCTCCACGGGCTGGACTACCTGCGGATGGTGCTGCGCATCGGCAAGGGCGACCCGAACCTGGAGTCCGGCGGCGTCAAGGTCCGGCCCATCGAATGCGCGCTTTCGTTCAACGACAGAGCCGCCTTCCTGCTGCTCTACAAGGCCGGGGCGAAGATCAACTATCGCACTCCAAGCGACAGCTATGGATATTCCGTCGTTCAAAAGGCTTCCTACACCATGGGCCAGAACTATCTGACCGTCCTGTTCTGCCTTGAGCACGGCGTCGACTACACCATCTCCGGCCCGGAAAGCGCTCCCGGCGCAGGAAATGCGGCGCGGAATCTTCGCGACAACATCCAGTACGAGTTCAAAAGCGGCTGGATTGCGGGCAGGCCGGAACATCCGCAATACATGTGGTTTTGGCGCTGTGTCGACTTTTTGGAAAAGCGCGGCGAGAAGTTCTCGTACGCAACCGCCTCTGGCCGCTTGATCCAACGCCCCAAGGAGCTCGAAACCACTCCGGCCGAAGTCGCCATGACCGATCCCAACCTCATGCGCGCGGCCCACTTCGACATAAACCTGACCTTCACCGCGCCCGTATGGACGGAGCTGAGCAGAACGGACCGCGACGCCGGCGTGAGGCTGAAGCGCAGCGGGAATCTCATCGAGTACGCCTACCTCCCGCAGGGTGAAAGGCCCAAGGGGGAAGACGCGGCGATGCACGTCGCCCTGCTGCATGCGCCGGGCACGGCTTTGGCCGGGGCAGTCGATTTCGCGGTGAAGCGCTTCGCCACCGCCTTTGGCCAGGCCTGCGCCTACACGACGGTCGAGGACGCCCCCGACCACCGCATCCTGCGCGTGGTGGCCCAAAGCGGCGCGGACGGCTATCTGTATGTAGGAAAGTACAGGGACACGGCGGTTGCCGTGCGCCAGGTATGGAAATGCGCCGACGCAGAAACCGCTGCGGCATACCAAGCGAAAGCGCTGCGGAGCATGCACATGGTGAAGATGCAAAAGGGGTACGAGTACATTGCGCCATGTCCGGACGCGGCAGCCCAGTGCGGTCCGGGCTGCGCCAAGGCGCAGGAGGCGGCGCAATGAATGCCCTGCGCAAACGCATTGCCCCGCTGCTTGCCGGATCACTGCTTACCGCGTCGCTGCTTGCCGGGTGCTCCTCTCAGGACTTGAGCGGCGCGGCGATGGTCTCGGCCCTGGCCGTGGCCGGCGTGGCGCAGGTCACCGGCGTCGGCTTCGTGCTCCATGCGGCCCTGGACCCAACCCCGCTGGCGAAGCTGAGCGCCGACAAGACCTTTGCGGGCAACGCCCAAGCCCAGGCCCTGGCCGCCGCCGCGGAAAAGGGCGACGTGCAGGCCATCGACAGCCTGGTGGACGCGGGCGCGGATGTGAACGCCGTGGGCCTGCACGGCCTGAGCATCTGTGAGTGGCTGCTATTCCACCCGAACAAGGACGGCTTCCGCCGTTTGCTCGAGCGCGGGGCCGACCCCAACAGGATGACTGTATGGACGGGCCCCCAGATGCTGTTCATGCATGAGTTCACGGAGCAGCAGTCGTCCCTCGTGCACTGGGCGGTCTACAGAACCCCGCAGCTCGGGCCGGACTATTTGCGCATGGTCCTCGAAATCGGCAAGGGCGATCCCAACCTGGAGCTGCCCGACAGAAAGGCGCGTCCCATCATGAAGGCCCTGGGCAGAGACAACGGCGAGGCCTTTTGCCTGCTCTACAACCACGGCGCGGAGCTGGAGTTCCTGACCGCCGACGGGAAAACGCCCATCGAGACCGCGGCGTGGGTGCGCGACGAAAACTACCGCCTCGTGTACTTCATGCTGACGCACGGGGTCAGCTTCTCGTACGCGGCCGCCGTGCCGGACTTCGGCGGTCTGCAAGGGGCCGTGCAGCGGACCTTGGACAATGGGAATTGCGCCAGGCAGCCCTTTGACGCCGGCAGCATGTGGTTTTGGCGCTGCGTCGATTTCTTGGAGCGGCGCGGCATGGTCTTCGAATACCCCTCACGCAACAGAGGGCCCGTGCTCAAGCCGGTGGCGCTGGAGAGCACTCCCGTCAACCTGCTGGCCCCGGCGCAGGAGCCCTTTGCCGTGTCGCGCAGGGTTTCCGTCCTTGGCGTGGCCCTGACCCTGCCGCGCCCCTACTGGGACAGAACGCCCGGCAGCGGTGCGGTCATCGCCTGCCGAAGCGATGAAATGGGTGCGAAGAACGTTTATCTCTATTACCCCGGTGGCGACATGACTGACCGCAACGCCATGCAGCTCTGCGTGCAGCGTGCGCCGGGGAAAGCCCTGGCGGAATTCACGGCCGAAGCCGTCAAAACATGGCAGTCCGCGCCCAAACACGTGGCCACCCTGGTGGAGAAGGCCGGAGACCACGAGATATACCGCCTCAGCGCCCGTTCGAGCAAGATCGGCGGCTATTTCTACGTCGGCATGCGCAACAATACCGCTGTCACGCTCACGCAGGTCATCCAGAAATCCGGGCGCGCCGAGGTGGATGCGGCCGACGACGCATATGTGCTCAACGCCATGCGGCAAATCAACCTCGCCCCGGCGCCGGCAACGCCGCCGCAGGAGTAGCCGGCGCCGGACTGGGCCGCGCCGGGCCGCTGCGCACAAGGCAGACGCTTTTATCGCGCCGCTCGCCAAGGCTTGTCCGCGATCGCCTTCGCCATCCGCCCCATGAGACGCTTCTTGAACGGCGGCCGCGAGAGGCACAAGCACGCCCTGGCAAACGCATCTCCGTGGCGATGCAGACGGCGGGCTGCACGCCCCCTGCGAAGCGGCGAGGCCAGCAGAAACCGTCTCTCCTCCGGGCATGCTCCCGGCCCGGTCAAAGCCGGGCGGCAATCATTGCGACATGGGCTGAACGCATCAGAGGTTCAGGAACGAGCGCATGCCGAGCGGCATGCCTGTGCCACGCTCGCCAAACAACGAAAAAGGGACCTGGAATCACTTCCAAGTCCCTGTCTTCTTTTTTGGTAGCGGGGGCAGGATTTGAACCTACAACCTTCGGGTTATGAGCCCAAGAGTAGCGATTAACACCATCTTTTACGACTTATCATTACTTTATTATCATACCTGAATTACTTATATTATGCACATCTTGACTCCGCACTCATTTGTATGATTTGGTTGGAACAGGTTGGGATAGAGGTTGGGACAGGAATCTGCATCCAGATGTAGGGGGGAAAATGGCTGCCAGGATCAAAACCGACTACACGGGCGTTTATTACTATGTTCAGCCTCGCGTGGGAGGCACCGGCACCGAGAAGGTATTCTACGCAGTGTTCAAGCGAGACGGTAAGGTCTACGAAGAGCCTGCGGGCAGGCAATTCCGCGACAATATGACCGCAGCCAAGGCCGCCCGCATCCGCGCATCACTCATTGAAGGCAACCGCGAGTTGGCGCAGGTACGCCGCGAACGCGTAAAACAGGAAAAGGAAGCCGTAGAGAACCGCCCCACTATCTTTCGCCTCTGGACGCTCTACAAAGAGGCCCGGCCCAGCATCAAGGGCCTCGTCACTGACGAAAACCGCTTCAAGCTCCATATCGGCCCCAGCTTTGCCAACAAGACCCCGCTGGAAATCGACCCCCTGAGCATAGACCGCTTTCGCGTGAGGTTGGGCAAGCAACTGACCCCGAAGACCACGGCAAACGTGTTGGAACTTCTGCGGCGCATCATCAACTTCGGCGTCAACCGTGGGCTTTGCGAATCAAAGATCAAAATTCGGCTCCCCAAGGTGGACAACCTACAAACTGAGGATTTGAGCCCTGAACAACTTACGCGGCTCCTGGAAGCACTGGACACCGCCGAAAATCAGGCAGTGGCCCGCATTATGCGCATGGCGCTCTTCACTGGCATGAGGCGCGGGGAAATCCTCAAACTCCGCTGGGAAGATCTGGACTTCGAACGTGGGTTCATCGGCATACGCGACCCCAAGGGCGGGCAATCTGCAAAGATTCCCATGAGCCCCCAGGCGCGAGATATGCTCTTTTCACTGCCACGAGAAAGCGACTTTGTGTTTCCTGGCCGCGACGACAAGCAACGGGTGGAGGTGCGCAGAGCCGCAAGGAAGATATGCGATACGGCCGGACTCTCGCGCGACTTCCGGCCCATGCACGGGCTGCGTCACGCCTACGCCTCCATGCTGGCAAGCTCAGGGCAAGTTGACCTCTACACCCTGCAACGGCTTCTGACGCACAAGAGCGCGGCAATGACGGCGCGGTACGCCCATCTGCGTGACGAGGTGTTGCAGCGGGGTGCCAGTGTGGCCGGGCAGATCATGGAAGACGCCCAGAGCGAGCAGAAGCCAAAGGTGCTCAAGATTAGCTTAGCCAAATAGCTCTACTATATATTCCTAGACAAATGCTAAAGCCACTCGGATTCGCTCCGGGTGGCTTTATTTATTTTATGTAGTATCTGCAAGCTGCCATATGTAAAGTTAGTTCATAAAATTTGCACCATTTAATGTATAGTTTCGCGCAGATCAAAGCATCTTTCATATTGAAAACTGTACTGTGTGCGTTGTTATTTATATAGCACGTAGCAACATAGAAATCAGATTATATATCAACGCTAAATGAGTTGTAATTCATTGCCAGAAATTCTTGGCAATATTCGTTTCATATTTTACGTTTCCCGTTACAGTGAAGTTAATAAGCATATTTTTCAAAAATTTTTCTCATTTTTAAGAATAAAAGCTGTGAAAATCCATATAGCAATTGACTTTTCGGTACTAATCTAAGTCCTGTGTTGAGTGTTTGTAGCAAATTCTTATATCATAGTTAGCAAAAGTCGAAATAGTAGCATTATTGACTCCTTGCGCGTCCTTATTGCATAAGATTGCGCAGCTCAGTACAAATTGCAGCTAAACAGTCAGCCATCGTGAGGAGCAATAATGAAAATCTCCGTGCATTATCTGAACGAGCGTGAAGCCGCTCAATTCCTTGGGTTATCGATCTCAACATTACAGCAACGCCGCTTCAAGGGTAAGCTCCCACTCTATGCGAAATTCGGGAAATCCGTTCGATACAATCTTGAGGATCTGCAAAGCTTCGCCGAAGGTTGTCGCGTACATTGCGACGCAGCGTCCTGAAGCGTCGTTGGTAGCTACTGTGCATCGCGGATATGTGAAACTCTGGCGTAAGTCCCTGGACTCGCCAGTCTGGAAGAACGCCGATCTTTGGCGCTTTTGGGGTTGGTGCATAATGAAAGCCACCCACACTGAATTTGCGGAACTTGTCGGCTTCCAGTGCGTGCCCCTCAAGCCGGGTGAATTCGTCTTCGGCCGCAAGGTCGCGGCGAAGGAAACGGGCCTGTCCGAGCGCACCGTGCGCACGTGCATCAGCACTTTGTCGAAACTCGGAAATTTGGTCATCACATCGACCAACAAGTTTTCCATCTTAACCATTGAAAAGTGGGAAGATTATCAGTCTACCGTCCAGCTGGCGACCAGCAAAACGACCAGCAAGCGACCAACTGGCGACCACATACAAAGACAAATGCACAATAGCACAGAAGAGAAGAATACCCCCCTTACCCCCCGCCGGGGGGAATGTGCCTACTCAGCTTCTTTCGAGGAGTTCTGGAATGCATACCCGCTCCGCAAGGGCAAGGCCGCTGCCTACCGCGCCTGGAAGTCCGTCGAGAAGAAGCACCCCGGCTTGAAGGCGCTTCAGATCATCGGAGCCGTAAAGACCCAAGTCAAAGCCGACACATTCCGCAGCCCGCATGACGGGCAGCTCTACATCCCGCACCCCGCGACATGGCTGAATGCTGGCCGATGGGATGACGACGTGAAACCGCCTGGCTCAACCACGGATCCCATGGCCGGGTTGACGCTAGCAGAGAAACTTGAACGAGCGAGGGCAGCACAGTGAACAGGACCGAATGTGAAATCATGTTGGACGCCTTTCAGGCAACGTTTGGGAAGCGGTACAGCACAGAGACGAAGGAGCGCGTGTTTCAGCGCGTCCAGGCCGTTCCTGGCAAGTTTGTCGAGGCCATCACTGAGCGCATTGAAAGCATGGACAGCCACCCGGGGAACCTCGCCAACGCCATCCTGGCCTCCTGGCGCACGATCGACAAGTCCGCCGCTGCGAACGACGACGCAAAGGGCTGTGTGAACTGCGACGGTGACGGGACCATCACAGGCTACCGCAAGAACCCCAAGAACGGAAAGATCGAGATCTGGGCATGCACTTGCGCGCATTGCTACCCGCATGGGCAGTACAGCGGAACACGACAAACGATGCGGGCTGCGGGCTGCATGGTCTGCCCGAGCAATGACCGTGAAGAGCAGAGCCGGTGGTGGCACGCCTACCAGAAGAGCCATGCAGACAGCATGAAGGCCAAGCGCGCGCAAGGTGGGAATGTCGTCCCGGGCGACCTCTTGGAGAACTTCGACCGGATGCGCACCGTTGTTGAGCAGCGCGATGCGGCCTAGTCAACACCACACGTCTGTGGTGTTGACTAGGCCGCATAGAAGGCAATGGCTTCAAAAAGATTTCGCTTACTATTTAAGCAAAAGGCGCATAGCCGAGTGACAAGCATGATGCAGAATGATAGTTTTTGACCAAAGACATCTGACGACAGAACTCGCCGTTCTTCCCCGGAATGGACACTTCTCTGAAGGTGTACGATGGCAACTTCCAAATTAAAATTCAGTGAGTTCAGGCGTCAAGACACCGCTATCCGGGCCACAGGCCACGTCGCCTGGCGCAAAACCACGGAGCGACGATTTCACCCTGGGAGTGCAGAGCACATCAACTCCGAATAAGCTGGTGGCGTTCAGATGCATCGCCCAAAGGCATGGCTGCCGTAGGGTAGCTATTTACCTTCTGCCTTGAAAAAACGAATCGACTTCATCTTTTCGACGGCCTCTTGCTCCACATTCGGATGAGTCGGCCAGTCCTCTGATTCGGTTGCATTGGAACCGCCGCGCCAGGCCTGATAAACCTTGGCGTAGGTCTTGCCCGTGTGCGAAATGAACATGAAGCCGCGCTCGACGGTGTTGCCATCTGTCGCCACTTCCGGCCGCAGTTCCGGGCAGTAATACTCAAGCGTGATCGCGTTATCCCCGGTACTGAGAATATGCGCCTGCCCTTGCGCCTTGCAGCCCAACGCCAAGGCGTTCATTGATTCGTCAAAGAAACGCTTCATGTCATGTTCGGGCAGATAAAATCCATAGATGCCATACAATCGTGTCCAATGGGAAAACGCTTGTGCCTTTGGGATCATTTCAACAGAAAATAGATTCCCTTTTTGATGACGATACATCTTCGACTCGCCGATTTGCTTTGGCTCCTTCACCCACAGGGGGAACGGGCACTTGATGATTCCATCGTAGAGATTCAGGGTCAAAACCAAGTTAGGCATCGCCCCGACAGGCTGATTTGGGGGTTGTGTGGCGTTCTGCTGGTCTTGCGCAAAGGCCGGGGTTGCGATGCTGACCAGAATACCCAATGTCATGATCACGATGCCCCGCTTGAGGCGCGTGGTGAGGTTAATCATCTTAAACTCCTGATGGTGTTGCGTTGTATTAGTTGGCCGGCAGGACGGTCAGCCCCTTCTTCATGACGACCTGGCGCATTCCGGCAAGGGCCTTGGCGCGGTAGGAGCTGGCCGTGACGGCGTCGACGGAGCGCCATGTCTCGCGGACCGTCACGATGGTGTCCAGGAACCGGCCGATGTACACGACGCCTTCCGGGCCAGAGGCGTCCGCGCTGGCAAAGTGCAGGATCTGGTGGTCTTGCGTGCTCTCTTCGGTGACGATGGTCGCGCTTTTGCCGAGGCCCTTGCGCATCGTCTCCAGCGCCATGCGCGCGGCTTGGTCGAGGCTCGTGCCCGGCGTGTAGGTCGTCATGACGGTGTAGACGGATTTCCAGTCGCTCTCGGTCTGGTTCTGCGGCAGGTAGTCAAGGATGATCGTCCCGGCCTTTTGCTGCTGCCGAATCTGCACGTTCTCGCGGGTCTCCGGCGTGTCCGCCCAGACGGGCAGCGGATAGGTCAGGTCCACCTGCTGCATCAGCATGTTGATGTTCTTCGGCAGTGCGGCAGCTTGCCCCGCCGCGGTATTCAGCGATTCCGGCGGGGTGGTATCCAGCACAGCCGGGCGTACGGCGATCCCGTACTTAAATGTCATCCCACGTTTTTCAAGGAAATCAACACAGCGCCAGAACCACATGTATCGTTGCTCATCTTTGTCTCTCGCATAATTGAATCCCATACGTGCGTCTATGCTGCGATGTATTCCTTGAAGTTTTGTTATGTCTGACGTGTAATGTACTCCACTTTGTAACAAGAAAATCAAAATCTGAAAATTAGCATATGATGCCGTATAGTCTGCAAGAGAGTCTGTGCTATATGGATCTCTTATCTTATAGTCTATTTCTGCTCCATAGTTATAGAGCATAAAAAAGGCTTGAGTATTGTTTTTTTGAACAGCTATCATGATCGGTCTTTCTCTATGATCCGGCGGTTCAAGATTTGGGTTCCCTTTCCCTATCTCCAGGCACATTTTGAGGTAATCTGTCCCGATCGCGTCTGATCGCTCAACTGCCCAATGCAACAGCGACGACTGTGCTCTGTTCTTATCATACCAGATTTTGTTCGGGTCGGCCCCGCGCTCAAGCAAGCGCCGGAACCCGGCCTTGTTCGGGTGGTAGAGCAGCCAACCGGGCACAGTCTTGCCATATGTGCCGGTGGCGTTCGGGTCCGCCCCTGCGTCGATCAGTCGGTCAATCTCCTTCAGGTCGCCTTTGCTGGCCGCCTTGACCAACGCCTGCGCCTGGGGGTTGTCCGGGTACATCTCCGCAGGGCTCATATAAATCGCCGGAGTCGGGCCCTTGGGTGCCTGCTCCGCCGCGCGCTCAAGTCTGGCGATGTCAGGGTCTGAGCTATAGAATGTGCATGCGGATACCAGAAAGGGCAAAGCGACGAAGAACATTCCCAAACGACACATTCGCATATTCTCCTCACACATGATTACTTCTTGTTTTTTGAGGTCATAAATGGATCGATTCCATGGAACCCGGCACCCTCTGTCACAATGACGGTACCATAGACCTTGTCGCCGGTAAGCGGATTAAGAAACATTGTCTGAAAAGCATTCAACAGGTCTGCGCGGCTCACATACGCTGTCGTTTTGTCGTTAGCGTTTTGGGCATTTCCCTTCGCCCTTTCGATCGTATTCGCATTCACCGAAGCGGGGTTGAAGACGATCGCCTCATCAAAATAACCCGTTGAGGCTAATGCCATGGCAACGCCTCCCCCAAGAGAATGACCAGTAGCAGTAAGCATGCAATTGTTGCTGTTTGCAAAATTTTGTAAACCAATTAGGGCTTTTTCATTTGTTGTGACATCATACTGCGTACCGCCAAATCCGAAGGCCTGTTTGATGTTTGTGAGCCAGTCCTTGCCACTCAGCGGATCTGTTCCTTTCACGGCGACCACAACCTCGCCCATTCCCTTTCCAGTTGCTGCCTCTTTATAATAGATGGAAATTTTGAGGTTTGTGTCTCCATTGAACAGCATGTCTTGGGTAACACCTGCCTCTGCAAGCTGCGCCGACGCTTTTTTGATGATATCGGCCTGCTTCGCCTCCTCCTGTGTCATTGGGGCAGCCGTTGTTGTTTGGTCTTGTGTCGTTTCCGTGGGTGTCCCCGGTTCAATTTTAACGTACTTCTCCCCCGCGACCTCAACCGACTTGCATGTCTCTTTGTATGAGCAATCGCCAAATGCGGAATATTTTTCCTTCTGAGCCTTCTGTGCGGGGGTTAGCTCCTTTGCCTGTACCCAGTCCGCGGCTTCCACGGTCATCGCGCTCAATGCGGCCTGGTACGGATCGCCACCGGTAAGCTTGGCGCCGGCGGCACCCAACGCCCCGGCAAGGACAACTCGCTCCGTTCTCTCAAGGCTGTTTTCGGACCCGACTTCTCCCATCACATAGCTATCGAAGGACGAGCCTAGGGCAGTAAGGAATGACTTTTCAAGATCTTTCCCGCCCACAACATTGCTGGTGAGCGTCTTCACCACAGATGTCACGAGAGCCCGTTTGGTCTTCTCCAAGAGTTCCTTACCATCAAGTGCTGTATTGAAGTTGCTCATCGCGCTGGCAAGCACCATGCTGGCCAGCAGAGAACGCACTCCCTGCTCTGAAGCCAATGCCTCCATGTTTTTTCCAAAGTCCCCACCGGCAGCGGTATTCGCAGTGGCAACGGCGACATTTGATGCCGTCGCGGTTATCCCAGCCGCGATGGCGCTTTGCAACGCAAGCCTCAGGCCGACATTGCCGATTGATTCCACAAGCGACCCAGCAAATCCCGAGGCCCACGCCGCCGTCGCAGCCGATGCAGCAATGGCCAACACGATGGTGGCGGCGGGAGAAAGTCCGCCATTCTTTTTGTTCCAGGTTTCGTACTTCTCTTGAACAGCCTTCCAGTTGACATCATCACGCTTCAGCAGCTCCCCCATCCACTCAAGGCCCTGGGCCTGGGAGAGCTGCTGGATGTCCTGTCGCAGGTCGCCGGTCTGCTTGTACTCAACCGTCACACCGTTGCGGCTGGTGATGGTGAGGCCCTTGCCCGTCTGAATTAGTGTATTGACGACGGTCTCGGCATTTTTTCCCTTGTCCTGGGACGACCAAGTCAGCAGGCCGACGTTCGAGGACACGCTACGGTTGTATTCGCTATCCTTGCTGGTCAGAATTGAGACTTGCCCTTCGACCGAAGTAAGCTTTGTTTCACCACCCGAGGTGACTTTTGCAGCCGTGAGCGTGATGTCCTGCTTTGCTTCAACGGCAATGTCTGTTCCAGCTTCGACTTCGCTGCGCACAGTGGTAACCTTTTGGTTATCCTTTAGGGCGGAGTCAGACAGCAGCCCCATGGCACCGGAACTTTTGGACTCAGAATGACTCGAGCTTGTCATCTGCGCTGCGGCAATCTGGATATTCCCCTCAGACGTAAGCGAGACACTTGTTGAAGCACTCAACTTGCTGCCCGCCACCACAAGATCGCCGGTGCCGGCCTTGCCCGCCTCGGCGGTGAGCTTGCCGCCGGCCACGACCTGCGAGGCCACGTTGGTGGTGGAGCTGCCGGAGTAGGACTCCGAGCTTTTGCCGCCAAACAGCCCGCCGCTCTTGCCCGAGATGAAGCTGGAGGACTCCTGCTTGTCCGTGGCCGAGGCGATGGAGAGGTTCCTGCCCGCCGCCAGGGCGACATCGCCGCCAGCCTGCAGCTTGCTGCCGGTGACGAGCGCGTCCTCTCCCGCGCTGACGGCAAGGGCGCCGCCTGCGGTCACGGTGGAACCCGAGTTGGCTTCGATGGCGCTGCTGCCGCGATAGTTGTGCGCGCCGGACGAACTGGACTTGTTGCTCAGCGTCTGCGCCGCGATGGCCACGGTCTTGCCCGCGGTGAGCTTCGCATCGCCCCCGGCGGCCACATCGGCCCCGGTGACGGCGATGTTTTCGCCCGCCGTCATGGTCAGCGCGCCCGTGGCGGCCACCTTGCCGCGCGCCTCCGCCACTTCGCTGGTGGTGGTGCTGGAGGTGAAGGTGGTCGTCGCGGTGTTCACCGTGATGTTCTTGCCCGCGCTGAGGCTCACGTCGCCGCCGCTGATGCTGCCGCTGGTGTTGGTGATGGAGTCGGTGGCGGCCAGGGCCACGGTCTGGCCTTTGATCGTGCCGGAGGTGTTGAAGATGTTCGCGGCGTTGATGGTCAGCGTGTTTTCGGCCAGCAGGACGCCGCTGCTCTTGGTGTCGCCGGTGGTGGTGATGGCGACGTCCTTGCCCACGATGACCGAGCCGCCCTGGGCGATGTTCGTCAGGCTCTTGCTGGCCAGGTACACCTTGGGCACAAGCACCTCGTGCCCATCCACCGTGGCTTTCTCCAGCCAGACGATGTCCTTGGTGAGCTTGGCGATCTGATCGTTGGACAGGGCGACGCCCACGGTGAGGTCGAGGGACTCCTTGGCGCTCAGTGCGCTGTCCATCAGGGCCTGCATCTGCTCGGCATCGCTGGTGGCGGAGGAGCTGAGAAGCCGCTTGCCCGTGAGGGCGAAAATCTGCTCGCGCACCAGGTTGGTTTCATAGAACGCATCGCCCAGCAGCTGCCTATGCGTCTTGTCCAGGTCGATGCCGCTGCGCTTCAGGAAGTAGTCCGAGCCGTACAGCGTGCTCATGTTGGTCAGCGCCGGGTTCGTCTCCATCAGATAGTGGTGGCCCGGGGTGGTGTTGGCGCTGAACAGGCCGTTCTTCAGTTGGGTGCCGATGAGATCGGTCATGCTGGGCAGGCTTTGCCCCAGGGAACTTGGTTTGACCGGGGCCACGATGCCCATGGCGCTGGCCGTGCCTGCTGCGCCCGAGTTCTCGGTGATGCCGTTGCTCACATGCGCCGCGGTGATGGCCACCTTGCTGCCCGCATTGATGGTTCCGTAGGCGTAGCTCACGGGCGTCAGCACCAGTTCCTGCCCAGTGCCCTCGGTGTACACGCCCTTGTGCTTGGAGTTGTTCGTGAAACCGCGCCCCCAGTTGACAGTGGAGCGCTCGTAAACCTCTTTGCCGACGTTCTCAAAAGCCCCGGCGTTGAAGGTGATGTCGCCTGAGGCGGTGGAGATTTTGCTGATGTTGTTCTTGATCTGGTCCGCATCGACGGAAATGCTGGTGCTGGCTGCAATGCTCGCGCCCTTGTCCGCTCCGGCGACCTGGTCCGTGGTGGTCTTGGCCTCGTACACCGCAATCTCGCCACGGCCTCCTGGAATCAAAACGGCGTACGGGGCCTGCGCGGCGATGATGTTGTTCTTGACCCAATCGACGTTGGTCTTGCGGGTGGCGTCCGGCGTGGTCAACATCTCCTGCTCGGCCTTGCTCACGGCGGCTGTCAGCTCCGCAAGGGAGAAGACGTTGCGCGTGGAGCTGAGGCCAAGCGCGGTGACGTATGCGGGATAGATCCGCTTGGCGTCCCACTTGAAAAGAGCCGTGGTGCCGTGCCCTGTGGCCGCATTAAAGATGGAGCCGACGCCCCAAGCGTCATTGCCATAGGAGTGCATTCCGCCTTCCAGGCTCGCCCCGGCAATGGCCCCTTCCACCAGGCTGAAGTCCAGGTTGTTGTTCAGCACGCTGCCGGCCTTGATGCCGACGCCCCCCTGCAGGGACTCGATGGAGCCGGAGTCGTTCTGCAGCGTGAGCATCCGCTGGCCTGCCGCCGCTCCCTCCAGCACCATGTCGCCCTGGGACAGCAACTGCCCCCGATTGTTGAGCAGGGTTCCGCCCACGCGGTACGTCGCCTTGCCGCCGGAGAAGAGCAGACCGGCGTTGGTCAGGTCGCCGCTGACGTTGACCTGGGAATCGCCGCCGAACAGGATCTGGCCGGTGGCGTCGTTCACGAGGCTGGGCACGGTGAGGGAGGCGGAGCCGGAGTGGGAGAGCGTGCCCGAATTGTGGAACTGCCCGGTTACGCTGTAGGAGCCGGTCCCGCCGGACTTGAACGCGCCCAGGTTGTAGAAGTCCGTGAGGGATTCAAGGAGGATGCTCGTCTGGGCCAGCACCTGGCCCGCCGTCTCGTTGCGGAGGGAGCCCTTGGTCCGCAGGGTGGCCTGCCTGCCTGCGTTGATGGACCCGGAGTTGCTCAGCTCGGCGTCCACCCCGAAAAGCGCGTCGCCCTTGGCCACGATCTGGCCGCCTGCACGGTTATAAAGGCTTGCCGCCTGAAAGGCGGCCGAGTCCTCCGTGTACAGGGTGCCGCTGTTGTCCAGCATCCCCGTGGCCGTCACGGAGAGCCCCTTCTGGGTGGTGACGGTTCCGGTGTTGGTGAAACCGGCGCCGGAGCGCGCCGTGAGCACGCCTTCAGCCTGCAACGTGCCGGAGTTCTCCACGCCCAGGCCTTCGGCCGTGAGCGCGCCCTTGGCCAGGATCTGACCCGAGTTGTTCAACGCGCCCGTGGCGGTGAGCGAGGCGTCCGAACCGGCGTAGATGGTGCCGGTGTTCCCCACGCCCTGGCCTTCGGCCGTGAGCGCACCCTTGGCCTGAATCTGGCCGGAGTTGCTCAGCGCGCCCTTGGCGATGAGCGAGGCGTCCGAACCGGCGTAGATGGTGCCGGTGTTGCTCAAATCCCCGGCGGTTGCGGCGGTCAGGGCGGACTCCGCGAGCATCTTGCCGCCGGTGTTGGTCAGCTTCTGGGCGGAGACGTTGACGGTCGCCCCGTAGATCAGCGGCGCGTCCCCTCCGGGCTGTGCGGTCAGGCTCAGGTCCTGGGCCGCCTCGACGCGCATGGCGCCGCCGGCCCCCAGCTTTCCGGCAATGTCGACGCCATCGCTTTTGGACGCCACGCTGGCGTCTTTGTCCGCGGACACCGCGCCCACGATCTTGATCTTGCCGTCCGCCGTCAGCGTCAACTGGTCCGTGGCCCGGACAGGCCCCGCCAGATTGACGCCCACGCCCGCCTCCGTGCCCACGAACCGGATGCGCTGGGCGTACATGCCGCCAAGGGCCGTGGAGTCGAGGAACACGGTCGGCGCGACGGAGCCGTCAGGCGCGAGGGGAGTCGTCTGCCCTGTGGCCGGGTTGTAGCTGCCCTGCCCGCCGATGATGTTCAGCTGCTTGGCGTGGATCTCGGCGTTGATCTTCGCGCTGCGGGTGACGATCTCAAAGGCGTCGAGGTTGTCGGCGTTGATGCCCTGGCCGTCGATGAGCACGTCGCCGCGGCGCACGTCGAGGCCGAGCAGCGCCCCGGAGCCGTCGAGGCGCGGCACGCCCGTGGTCAGGGTGGCCTTGGGCGTGTTGATGAACCCGCCGCCGTTGACGCTGACGCCGTTGGGGTTGGCCAGGATGTACTGGGCGGCATAGCCGAAGATTTCGGTGTAGCCCTCGATGTTGGACCGGCTGCTGCCCGTGACCTCATTCAGGATCAGGCGCGCCTCTGGTCCGCCGCCGAAATTCGCATTGCCCGTGATTGCGCCGCCGAGCTGCGACACGCCCGGGCGGTTGCTGTTGTTGATGATGACGCCCTTGGGCGAGACGTTGAACGCATCGAACAGGTTGTGCGAAATGCCGGAAGCCGAGGGCTTGACGATGTTGACCACCGGAACGCCGTTGGGCGCGGCATCCATTGTCGGCTGCTTCGAGGCCGGCGCCCCGGGCGCCACGACGATGCCGCCGGCGGCGGCGAAGGAGAAAGGCTCAAGAACCAGCAGGACGACAAGCAGATTGATCAGCGCGTGCTTCAAGGTCGCATTCATTTCAACGTCTCATTTGCAAGGGTGCGATTAAATTTTAAAACTGAACATCCAGTCGATTTGCCAATTTCTTTTCTTCATGAATGAGGGCGCATCCAACGGGCGCGACAGGCAGAGATCCGTGCCGAAGTGCTCGGCGGAAGCCCGCAGGCCCAGGGCCAACCCCTGCAAGGTGCCGCGTTCGTAGGCGTCGGTCTCGTCCCGGTGGATGAAGCCCGCGTCGTAGCCCAGGTAGGCCTGCGGATCGCCGATGGTCTTGGTCAGCCACTCCGGCCGCTTGTCTTTGGGCAGGATGGAGGAGGACAGCTCGTTGCGCACATAGCCGCCGGAATCGCCGGAGAGGCTGTCCTGCTGGAAGCCCCGCACCGTATAGCGGCTGCCAAGGTTCAGGCGCTCGGAGTTGTACAGGGTGTCCGGCGTCCACTGCGCCTGCGCGCGCGTGCTGAAGGTGAACTCATGCTCCAGCACATCGAAGGGGCGCGTATAGCCTCCGGAGAAGATGAGCTTGTAAAACTCGTGCTTGGGCGTGGTGAGCTGGCTCGTCTTGTCCTTTGGCGCGTCCAGCACGGGCAAGCCCAGGTTGTACTCGACGCCGATGTTGAAGACCCCGCCCAAGAGCCGCTGGTTGTGGTCCAGGGATGATTTAAGGATGCTCAGGTCGTAGCTGCTGGCCTTGAGCCGCTCGCCTTCCAGAAAGTTGTTGATCTTCTTGGTGGTGAAGGAGACCCCGCCGGTGGTCTTGCCGTCCGCGTCGCGCCGCAGCACGCGGCTCACATCGAGGGTGTAGTTCGTGGTGTTGCCGGTGCTGCGGTACTCGACGCCGCTGCCTTCAAGCTGGGTGTGGTAGTCGAAGAAGCTGGCGCTTCCCGTGACGGTCCAATAGCCCAGCGGCACGGAATAATAGAAGGAGCTGCTCTCGCCCTGGTGCCGCTTGAAGTTGACCAGGGTGTCGGCGTCGGCGCTCCAGTTGAAGGTGAGCAGGTCGTTGAAGCCGATCAGGTTGTCCTTGTCGAGGGACACCGTGTACTGGTTCACGCCCGTGCTCTTTTGGCCCGAGTTGTCGACGCTGGTGCGCACCCGCCAGGTCTTGGCCTGCTGGTCCGTGACGACGATGCGGCTGGCGCCCGGCTCCGCGCCCGGCACGATCTCCATCTTGGCGTTGCTGGAGGGCAGGCGGTTCAGCTGGTCCAGCCCCTGCTCGATATCGCGCAGGTTGAGGGGTCTGGCCGTCATGCCGGGGAACGCAGAGCTCACGCGGCGCTGGTCCGCCGGGGTCCCCTCGTTGAGCTGAATACCCTCGACCGTGCCCTCGACTATCGTGATCTCAAGGGTGCGCCGGGAAAGGTCCTGCGGCGCGACGTATGCGCGCGCGGTGACGTAGCCTTCCGCCACGTAAAAGTTGGTGATGTCGCGGATGAGTTCATTGATGTGGCGCATGGAGAGGCAGCGCCCGGCATACGGCTTGATCAGCCGCGCCTTGGCCGACTCGCTGAGCAGCGCCGCGCCCTTGAGGGTAATCGTGTCGATCTGGACGCAGACGGAGTCGTCGACGGGCGCCTCCGGGGTCTTTGGCTGCGTGATGTCGATCTGCTGGGGCTGGCGCTCCAGCATCTCCTTGTGCTGCCGCTCCAGCTGCCGCTGGCGCTCTTCCTCGCCGCGCACAATCTGCTCCTGCTGGCGCAGCGACTCCGCCGTGGGCGCGGCATGGCCCTGCTGCGAACTGAAGGCACAGGCGCATATCGTCAAAACGGCGCAAAAAGCATTGCGGGACGCACCCCATAAAAGTGCTTTCGTCTTCATGTTCGCCTTTACATGTCAGCAGCAACCAACAATAATTGATTTATGTTCCGGAAAGCGCCAATCGAATCTCGATAAATAATTTCGTATTAATTCGTGCGATTAACAATCCAAACGTCAGGCTGTTTTCCCTGCCTCGGCTCCTTTCGCCAGCCAGAGCAAAGACAATTGGGTAAGGAATACGCAGAAAGCTGCCTACTGCCGTCAATCAGCACAGTCAATAGCTTTTATTATTCGTATCGATCGAAACTATTGTAGAAAAGGAATTCACAATAGGCGAACCGTTATCCGACGAAAGCTATAGGAAAGCAGGAACCGTCGACTGAAAACAGCTCGTGGCAGAATGAGAGGCGCGGAAAACGCCAGTGATTTTTATGAAGAATTGGAAATGCGAATAGAAGAAAGTTGAAGAAAAGGCGGAGCGAGGGGAAGAGGAAGGCTTCGAAGTGAGGTGGGGGGGCTGTGGCGATGATCCTTCACGCGGGAAGGATCAGGTTACGGTCAGCGTTGATGTCCCAGCCATACGCGATCTGGCGCAAGGGCTCTTGAGCCTCTATTGACTGAGACGCTTTCCACTGTGTATTTATTCTTCTCCTGGAGCGAGAGCGCCCCCACGGGTTGTCAAGGATGGAGCCTCCTCGGAGGCTGTAGACAACGTTGCGTAGCGACTGTGCGGATTATGTCCACCGTTCGGATTCACCGACACGCAAGTGTCGCTCCCACCCTGCGACGGGTCGATGTAGGCGCAGGGTGCGTAGGCCGAGATCGGACCATCCTTACCTACAGTCGCATCGCCGGACTCCAGGGCCAAACCGCTCCCACTTCGGCACGAGTACGTATAGGGCCGGAGTGCGAATCCGCAGATGAGTCGCTACCCTCACTCACTGCAGGAACCGGGGTTGGTCTCTTTTCCCACTCTGGAGCGGAAAAGTGTAACCCTCTGGGGTGTAGCGCAACTCCCTATCGTGCCAGGCTTGTGGCATCAGAGACCTTTCCGCCATCATCCCTTGCTCGGAATTCTGGGCAAAATCAGCATCGAATTTCAAGTTCGTCTTCGCATACCTTCCAAGCATCGCCCGGCCCCACCAGCTTCCGCCCAAGCCAGACCGTTCGGCTCCCTCTTCCCCTATCGGCAATGGGCGCAAGCGGCAAGAAAGCACGGGTGATGAAAGCCGGAGAGCCTTGTCAAAAGCAGAGGACCGGTTGTATCCATCTTCCTCGTATCATTGATGACGTGCCTCACTTGCTGAGAGCGAACCTTAACATAGATTGCAGGGACTCATGGCTCTCAAAAAATCCGAACTCTATTCCTCCCTCTGGAAATCCTGCGATGAGTTGCGCGGCGGCATGGATGCCAGCCAGTACAAGGACTATGTACTGGTCCTGATGTTCGTCAAATACGTCTCCGACAAGTACGCTGGGGACCGCGACGCCCTCATCGACATCCCCACGGGTGGCGGCTTTGCCGACATGGTTGCGGCCAAAGGCGATGTGGAAATTGGCGACCGCCTCAACAAGATCATCGGCAAACTAGCCGACGCCAACGACAACCTCAAAGGCGCAATCAACGTCGCGGACTTCAACGACGAAGACAAGCTCGGCAAGGGCAAGGAGATGGTGGACCGTCTCACCAAACTCGTGGCCATTTTCGAGGGCCTGGACTTTGGCCGTAACCGGGCCGACGGCGACGACCTGCTGGGGGATGCTTACGAGTACCTCATGCGCCACTTCGCCACGGAGTCGGGCAAGAGCAAGGGCCAGTTCTACACCCCGGCAGAGGTCTCCCGCGTCATGTCCATGGTTATTGAACTGGGCCGGGCCACCAGCGGCGCACAGACCATTTATGACCCCACCTGCGGCTCCGGCTCCCTTCTGCTCAAGGCGCACGACGAAGCCAAAAACCGAACAGGCCGCGAACTGACGATTTACGGTCAGGAAATGGACAACGCCACGTCCGCCATGGCCCGCATGAACATGGTGCTGCACGGCTGCCCCACGGCGGAAATCTGGCAGGCCAACAGCCTGACCGCTCCGCACTGGGTGAACGGTGACGGCAGCCTCAAGGCCTTCGACTTCGTGCTGGCCAATCCGCCCTTCTCGAACAAGAACTGGACGAGCGGACTGAATGCGGCGCACGACCCTTACGACCGCTTCGAATATGGCACTCCGCCCGATAAGAACGGTGATTACGCCTTCCTGCTGCACATGCTCAAAAGCATGAAGAGCACCGGCAAGGCGGCGGTGATTCTGCCCCACGGCGTACTCTTCCGTGGCGGGGCCGAGGCCTCCATCCGCGCCAGCCTCGTCAAAAGGGGCTTCATCAAGGGCATCATCGGCCTGCCCGCAAACCTGTTCTTCGGCACAGGCATTCCGGCCTGCATCATCGTGCTGGACAAGCAGCACGCCGCTGCACGCAAGGGCGTCTTCATGATCGACGCCAGCAAGGGCTTTCTCAAGGACGGCAACAAGAACCGCCTGCGCGCCCAGGACATCCACAAGATCGTGGATACCTTCACCCGGCTGGCGGAGCTGCCCAAGTACTCGCGCATGGTGCCGATGTCCGAGATCGAGGGGCATGACTTCAACCTGAATTTGCCACGCTACATCGACAGCACCGAGCCGGAAGATCTGCAGGACATCGAGGCGCACCTCAAGGGCGGCATCCCCAATAGCGATATCGACGCCCTGGCTGCCTACTGGGCCGTGTTCCCCTCCGTGCGCAAGGCGCTCTTCAAGGACGCCGACCGTCCCGGCTACAGCCAGCTCATGGTCGATGCCAGCGCCATCAAGGCCACCATCTTCGCCCATGTCGAGTTCACGGCCTTCAACCAATTGGTCACCAGGCAGTATGAGGCATGGCAACGGCCTTCTAAGCCGTTGCTCGAAGGCATCAAGGCCGGCGACCGTCCCAAGATGCTCATCGCCGAACTCTCCGAGCGGCTGCTGGCCGACTTCCAGTCTGTTCCGCTCATCGACGCCTATGACGCGTACCAGCACCTCATGGACTACTGGGAAACCACCATGCAGGACGACGTGTACCTGCTGGTGGCCGAGGGCTGGGCAACCGCAAACACCGTGCGCCAGCTCATTCCCAGCAAGGACAAGAACAACAAGCCCACCTACAACGAGCCGCACGACTTCGTGTTCAACAAGCTGCGCTACAAGGCGGACATCATTCCGCCCGCGCTCATGATCGCCCGCTACTTCTCCGCCGAGCTGGCCGCCATTGAAGCGCTGGAGGCCCAGGCCGCCGCGCTGGAGCAGCAGCTGGACGAAATGCGGGAGGAGCACGGCGGCGAGGACGGCCTGCTGGCGGAAGTGGTGGAGGACGGCAAGATTCCCAAGGGCAGCGTGGCCGCGCGGCTCAAGGAGATCAAGCGCGACAAGGCGCTCGCTGACGAGCGCGCCCAGTTGGAAGCCTACCAGGAACTGCTGGAGCAGGAGGCCGCCGCCAGCAAGCAAGCCAAGGACGCCCGCAAGGCGCTGGACGAAAAGGTCTTTGCCAAATACCCGAAGCTCAGCGAGGCCGAGGTGAAGGCGCTGGTGGTGGATGACAAGTGGCTGGCGAGCATCGCCGCCGCTGTGCAGGGCGAGCTGGACCGCGTGAGCCAGACGCTTGCCGGGCGCGTCCGTCAGTTGGCCGAACGCTACGCCACCCCGCTGCCCCGGCTGGCCGAAGATGTTGCAGCCCTTTCCGCCCGCGTTGGCGAGCACCTCAAGAAGATGGGGTTCGCATGGAGCTGAAGCCGGGCTACAAGCGCACTGAGGTCGGGGTGATTCCGGAGGAGTGGGAGGTTCGCTGCCTTGGCGACGTCGGCGAAGCTGTGCGTGGTGGCTCTCCAAGGCCAGCGGGAGATCCGCGGTACTTCAACGGCAGTTACATTCCCTGGCTCACAGTTGCTGCCCTGACAAACCTCCCAGAAAGTCAGCTCGTTGTATCTGAGACGTTTGGTTTTCTGACAGAAGAAGGCGCCAAACGCAGCCGTGCTCTTGAAGATGGCACCTTAATTATTGCCAATAGCGGGGCGACACTTGGAGTTGCCAAGCTTCTCAGCATCAGATGCTGCGCAAACGACGGGATCGCTGCCCTCCTGAACATTCGGGCAGGGGATAAGGCTTTTCTTTGTTACTATATCAATACGCAGACACAGCACCTGAGAGATGTTGTGGCGACTGGTAACGGGCAACCAAACCTCAATACGTCATTGATTCGTGCGTTTCGAATCCCCTTCCCTCCCTCTTCCGAACAACGTGCCATCGCCGCCGCGCTCTCGGACGTGGACGCCCTGCTCGCCAAGCTCGACCAACTCCTCGCTAAGAAGCGCGACCTCAAGCAGGCCGCCATGCAGCAGCTCCTCACGGGGAAGAGGCGGCTGCCGGGGTTCAGCGGGGAGTGGGAAGCTCACAAATTCGGCGAAGTGGCAACACTGCGAAATGATCGGATTGACCCACGGAGATCAGGCGAGCAAGTCTTTTGTATTGAGCTTGAGCATATAGAACAGGGATCAGGCCGACTGTTGGGATGTGGAATCACAAGCGGGGAGTCATCTCTCAAATCCGTATTCTATGCCGGTGATGTGCTGTTTGGCAAACTACGCGCGTACCTACGAAAATATTGGCTAGCGAACCAAAGTGGCGTCTGCTCCACAGAAATATGGGTGCTGGTTTCCAACCAATGCATCGTATCCCCTGATTTTTTGTTTCAACTCGTCAAAGACGACATGTTCATCGAGGCAGCGAGCACTGCTTACGGAACACACATGCCTCGCTCCGACTGGAATGTTGTTAACAACTTCGAAATTGCATTACCTGAACTCAGTGAACAAACCGCCATCGCCGCCGTCCTGTCCGACATGGACGCCGAGATTGCGGCGTTGGAGGCGCGGCGCGACAAGACCCGCGCCCTGAAGCAGGGCATGATGCAGGAGCTTTTGACCGGGCGCATACGGCTGGTGTAATGAGCCGGAACATCCCGACCACCATCCCCCACGATGCAATGGAGAGCCACGTGAAGAACTACTACCGGGTCATGTTGGGCAAGCAGAGCGCGCACGCCGCCGAGAGCTTCACCGGCAACTACATCGGCGCGGACTTCGGCATAGCCGAGGACCTGACCGGGCAGCTGCCCGACGAATGGCGCGCCTTCAACAAGGCCTTCATCCCCAAATATCTGGCGCTGTACCCCGACAAGTCGAAGATCTCCGCCGGGCTGGCCTGCGGTGCGCTGTGGACTGTGGCCAAGGGCATCCACAAGGGCGACATCGTGCTCTGCCCGGACGGTACGGGCGTGTACCACGTGGGCGAGGTGATCGGCGACTATTTTTACGCGCCAGGCCAAGACCTGCCCCATCGCCGCCCGGTGCGCTGGCTGGACGGCACCATCGAGCGCGCCGCCATGAGCGAGAGCCTGCGCAACTCCACCGGGTCCATCGGCACCGTAAGCGGCGTCACCGGCCACGCTGACGAGATTGAGCGCTTTCTGGACGCCCAGGCCGCGCCCCGGCTCATCTCCACCGATGAGACCGTGGACGACCCGGCGGCCTTCGCCATGGAGAAGCACCTGGAGGACTTCCTGGTGCAGAACTGGGAGCAGACCGAGCTGGGCAAGTCCTTCGATATTTTCCAGGAGGACGGCGAGCGCAAAGGCCAGCAGTATCCCACGGACACCGGCCCCATCGACATCCTGGCCATCAGCAAGGATAAGAAGCAGTTGCTGGTGGTGGAGCTCAAAAAGGGCCGCGCCAGCGACGTGGTGGTGGGCCAAACCCTGCGCTACATGGGCTTTGTGGCCCAGGAGCTGGCCGAGCAGGGGCAGAAGACGCGGGGCGTCATCATTGCCCTGGACGACGACCAGCGCATCCGCCGCGCCCTGGCCGTGGCGCCAAACATCGACTTCTACCGGTATCAGGTGAGCTTCAAGCTCCTGAAGGGGTAGCCCATGAGCACCGTCGGCCAGATCGAAAAGAAGACCCAGGCCCGTGTGGTCGCCTTGTTCCAGCAGCGCCTGGGGTATGACTACCTCGGCAACTGGATCGACAGGCCCGGCAACGCCAACATCGAGTTGGGGCTGCTTACAGCTTGGCTTGAAAAACAGGGCATCGGCGGTACGCTCATCAACCGGGTGCTGCACGAGTTGACCAGGGTGGCGGGCGACACCAGCAAGCACCTGTACGACCGCAACAAAGCCGTCTACGAGCTGCTGCGTTACGGCGTGAAGGTGCAGCCCGGAGCGGGCGAGAATCACGTCACGGTCTGGCTCATCGACTGGAAACACCCGGAGCAGAACCACTTCGCCATCGCCGAGGAGGTGACGGTCACGGGCGCGGATGCCAAGGCCAGCACCAAACGCCCGGACATCGTGCTCTACGTCAACGGCATCGCCCTTGGCGTGCTGGAACTGAAGCGCTCCACCGTGTCCGTGAGCGAGGGCATCCGCCAGAACCTGGACAACCAGCAAAAGCACTTTATCCGGCCCTTCTTTTCCACCATGCAATGGATCATGGCGGGCAACGACTCCGAAGGCCTACGCTACGGCACCATCGAGACCCCGGAAAAGTATTACCTCAAATGGATCGAGGACACTGGCTCCCATGCCCACGAGGCGAACCTGCTGGACCGCCACCTCTTGCAGCTGTGCGAAAAGACGCGGTTCCTGGAGCTGATCCACGACTTCGTGGTGTTCGACGCCGGGACCAAGAAGGTCTGCCGCCAGAACCAATATTTTGGCGTAAAGGCCGCCCAAGACGCGCTGCGCGAGCGCGAGGGCGGCATCATCTGGCACACGCAGGGCAGCGGCAAGTCGCTCACCATGGTCTGGCTGGCCAAGTGGATCCGCGAGCACAAGGCCGATGCGCGGGTGCTCATCATCACCGACCGCACCGAATTGGATGAGCAGATTGAGAAGGTTTTCAACGGGGTCAACGAACAGATTTACCGCACCACCAGCGGCGCGGACCTTGTGGCGCAGTTGGGCAGCCTGCACGAGTCTTTGCTCTGCTCCCTCATCCATAAATTCGGGGGCAAGGACAACGGCGACAGGGAAAATGACGAGGGAACCAAGGAATTCATCAAGTCTCTTCAAGCCCTGCCGGAAGGCTTCAGCGCCAAGGGAGACATTCACGTATTCGTGGACGAGTGCCACCGCACCCAGTCCGGCGATTTGCATCAGGCCATGAAGACGTTGCTCCCGAACGCGATCTTCATCGGCTTCACCGGCACGCCGTTGCTCAAAGCGGACAAGCAAAAGAGCATCGAGGTTTTTGGCCGCTACATCCACACCTACAAATTTGACCAGGCGGTACGAGAAGGTGTGGTGCTGGACCTGCGCTACGAGGCCCGTGACATCGACCAATCGCTCACCAACACGGCCAAGATCGACCAGTGGTTCGACGCCAAGACCCAGGGTCTGAACGACCTTGCCAAGGCGCAGCTCAAGGCGAAATGGGGCACCATGCAGCGGCTGCTCTCATGCCAGGACAGGCTGGAGAAGATTGCTGCCGACATCCTGCTGGACATGAGCATCAAGCCCCGCCTGATGGATGGTCACGGCAACGCCATGCTGGTGGCTGGCAGCATCTACGAAGCGTGCAAGTTCTACGAGCTGTTCGCCAAGGGCGAGCTGAAGGGCAAATGCGCCATCGTTACCAGTTACGCGCCGTCGGTGGCTGACACCAAGGGCGAGGCCACAGGCGAAGGCGACACTGACAACCTGCTCAAGTATGCGGTGTACTCCCAGATGCTGGCCGACTGGTTCGATGAGCCAGTGGAGAAAGCCATCGGCAAGGTCGAGCGGTTCGAATTGGAGGTAAAGAAGAAGTTCATCGACGAGCCTGGACAGATGAAGCTCCTGATCGTGGTGGACAAACTCCTCACCGGCTTTGACGCGCCCTCGGCCACTTACCTCTACATCGACAAGCAGATGCGCGACCACGGCCTGTTCCAAGCCATCTGCCGCGTGAACCGGCTGGACGGCGAATCCAAGGAGTACGGTTATATCATCGACTACAAGGACCTATTCAAGAGCCTGGAAGGGGCGGTGCAGGACTACACCAGTGGAGCGCTGGACGGGTACGACAAGGACGATGTGAAGGGTTTGCTGGAGAATCGCCTGGAACATGCGCGGGAGGACCTGGAAGAGGCCCGCGAGGCGATCAAGGCCCTCTGCGAGCCAGTGGAAGCCCCCAAAAGCTTGGAGGCATACTTCCACTACTTCTGCGCCAAGGAGTCCGGGAACGCGGAGCAGCTCAAGGACAACGAACCGCTACGCCTGAAGCTCTACAAATTCGTGGCTGCACTCCTGCGAGCCTACGCGAGCATCGCCAACGAACTGGCTCAGGCGGGCTATAGCCCAGCGGAAATCCAAATCATCAAACATGAGGTGGACCACTTCAGCAAGGTTCGTGACGCCGTCCGCCTGCACAGTGCAGACTACATTGACCTCAAGGCTTTTGAACCAGCCATGCGCCACCTCATCGACACTTACATCCGCGCCGAGGAGAGCGAAAAGATCTCCGCCTTCGACGACATGAGCCTGATCCAACTCATTGTCGATCGCGGGCCGGATGCGGTGGAGCAGTTACCGAAGAGCATTAGGAGGAGCGAGGAGGCTGTCGCCGAGACCATCGAAAACAACGTCCGCAAGCTCATCATCAATGAGGCTCCGGTTGATCCAGCCTACTATGAAAAGATGTCTACGCTGCTGGACGCGCTGATTGAGCAGAGGCGGACGGGAGTGTTGAACTACAAAGAATACCTCGTCAAGATTGCTGCTCTGACAAAACAGGCGAATACGCCAGGGGGCGGCGTAGGCGGCTATCCACCGACTGTTAAGACAGCAGCACAACGTGCTCTCTACAACAACCTGGGGCGAGATGAAGCGCAATCCCTGGCGACACATGCGGCTATCATGGCAAAAATCCAAGACGACTGGTGGAACCACTCCGGCAAAACAAAGCGTGTTCGAAACGCCATCCGCTCCATACTTGAGGATGAAGAACTGACAGACCAAATCTTGGAACTTGCGAAGCACCAGAATGACTACCGCACAGTCTCCTAAGGCCAATTTCATCACTGTCAGCGGCATCAAGGTTGAAGTCATCCGCAAGGACATCAAAAACCTGCACCTGGGAGTTTACCCGCCCAACGGCAGGGTGCGGGTGGCAGTCCCTTTGGCGCTGACCGATGAGGCCGTGCGCCTGGCAGTGATTGAGAAGCTGGCCTGGGTAAAGAAGCACAAAACTCGGTTCGTGAACCAGCCCAGGCAGTCACAGCGTGAGATGGTCAATGGTGAAAGCCACTATTTTCTGGGCCAACGCTACCGCCTGCGTGTGCATGAACAAGCAGGCTCTCCTAAGGTAGCCCTACGCGGTGTCGCCATCATAGATCTCTTCGCTCGCCCAGGGACCTCCTCGGAGCAACGAGAGGCCATCCTACTCAGGTGGCACAGGGAACAGCTCAAGATCCTTCTGCCCCCCCTCCTGGAGAAGTGGCAGACCATCATCGGGGTGCAGGCGTCCTTCTGGGGCATCAAGAAAATGAGGACCAAGTGGGGGAGTTGCTCAATCAAGGCACGCCGCATCTGGCTCAACCTGGAACTGGCAAAGCGGCCCATCCAATGCCTGGAGTACGTTCTGGTCCATGAACTGGTTCACCTTCTGGAACGGCATCACAATACCCGCTTCACGGCCCTGCTGGACCAGTTCATGCCGCAGTGGCGTCAATTCCGGGATCAATTAAATGAAGTCCCATTAGGGCATGAAGATTGGAGCCATTAACAAGCATCCGGCTAAGGAAATGCAACCAAGCGGATTTGCAACCTTGTGCATAGCGCCATTTGTCCCGCCGTCATCCGGGCCACGCCACCACAGGGCCGGTTCTAGACAGTGCAAGACATCATGGCCAGGGCGTCCCCCCCTTCGCGCGATCATCAAAACTGACGACCTGGTTTCGCACCATTTTTTATGCTGGAGGTTGGGAGGGCGGTTGGGAAAGAAAAAAGGCTTACGAGAGAGTTTCTCGTAAGCCTTTGATCTTTTTGGTAGCGGGGGCAGGATTTGAACCTACGACCTTCGGGTTATGAGCCCGACGAGCTACCGTACTGCTCCACCCCGCGACACATTCGATGCGGCTTTCCGCGTCGAGAAGGGGTATGTAGTCCCCACCCCTCTCCCTGTCAACGCTTATTTACACCGGGCTGGAAATTTCCTATACCCCGGCCATGCCAAACACCCAGAGCGTCTCCATCGTCATCCCCGTCTACAATGAGGAAGAAAACCTGCCCCGCCTCTTTGACGAGATAGCCCGCGCCATGCGCCCGCTCTCCCGCACGTGGGAGGTGGTCTTTGTGGACGACGGCAGCACCGACAAAAGCCTGGCCGTGCTGAAGCACCTTGCCGAGGGCAACCAGGAGGTGCGCTACCTGGCCTTCACGCGCAACCGCGGCCAGTCCGCCGCCTTCTGCGCCGGGTTCGACCAGGCCGCCCACCCCATCGTGGTCACCATGGACGCCGACCTGCAGAACGACCCCGCCGACATCCCGGCCATGCTCGCCCTGTTCGACCAGGGCTACGGCATGGCCATAGGCTGGCGTAAAAAGCGGCAGGACACCTTCAGCAAGCGCTACGCCTCAAAAATCGCCAACGCCATTCGCAACCGCATCACGCGCGAATCCGTGCGCGACACGGGCTGCTCCCTCAAGGTGATGCGCCGCGACATGCTGCTGCGCATTCCGCGCTTCAAGGGCATGCACCGCTACCTGCCCACGCTCATGAAGCTGGAGGGCGCCACCGTGGCCGAAATGCCCGTGAACCACCGCGAGCGGCACATGGGCATGAGCAAGTATGGGAATTGGGAGCGGGCCGTTGCGGGCGTGCGCGATCTGTTCGGCGTGCGCTGGCTGCAGGACCGCCACTTCGGCTACGAAATCCGCGAGAAGAACCGCTAGGCTACAACCAGGAACGTTGCAACGCCCGCCTCAGCGCCGCCTGGATTGGTGGGCCGAGCCTCGTGGCAGGGCCCATGCCTCAAGACCTGCGGCCCTTCGGTCAGGCCTTGCGCGCCAAGGCCTGGCGCACCTTGTTCTTCAGCTCTCCCAGATCAACGGACTTGACCACGTAGTAGTCCGCCGCGATGCTCTTGAGGTCGTGTTGGAAGCTGTCGTACGCGGTGGAGAGGATCACCGGCACTTGCGTGTCGCGTCCGCGGATGAGCTGGAGCAGATCAAGGCCGGAGCGGTCCGGCCCGAGGCGGATGTCCAGTATGACGACCTCCGGCTTCTCGCGGTCGAGGAGTTCGAGAATAGGCTCGTCCCCGTCCGAGGTGGCCACTGCATAGCCCGCCTCCTCCAGTTCCTCCTGGTACAACATGCGGATGTGCTTTTCGTCATCCACAACAAGAATCTTCGACCTGTCCATACGCACGCTCCTCTGGGGGGAAGGGCTTTTCTTACACTGAACTGTATATCCCGATTTTCGGCCTGGTCAACACAATTGTTCCGTTTGGCCTCATTCTCCGCCGCATACCGGCTTGACAACCCGGCCCGGGGAAAGGCACCTCTTGCCCACCATCTTTGGAAGGAGACCCGCGCATGATCATCGTTTCCGTGGAGCCGGACAACAAGACCCTGACCTTTCAGCGCCACAACACCGTGCTCATGCTGCAAAAGGCCCTGGGCCTGCGCGTCAACGACGCCCTCATCATCCGGGGCGACCAGCTGCTGACGCCGGACAGCCGCCTGAACGACGGCGACGAGATCCTCGTCCGCAAGGTCATGAGCACGGGATAGGAACCAGACATGAAATGCCGCAAATGCAAGGCCTTGGCCGAAGTCGCCCTGCCGAGCCACAACACAGCCTTCTGCCGCGACTGTTTCGCCACCTACTTCACCGGCCAGGTGGAAAAGGCCATACGCCGCCACGGGCTCATCAACCCCGGCGAGCGCGTCCTGGTGGCCCTTTCCGGCGGCAAGGACTCCCTCAGCCTGATGCTTGAGCTCTCGCGCCTGGGCTACGACGTCACGGGCCTGCACGTGGACCTGGGCATCCCCAAGTCGTCCGTGGCCGCGCGCACCAAGGTGGAGGGCTTCTGCACGCTTCACGGCCTCAAGCTGCGCGTGGTGGAGCTGGAGAAGGAAGGCCTGCCCATTCCGGAAGTGAAGAAATACATCAACCGCCCCATCTGCTCGGCCTGCGGCAAGATCAAGCGCCACTGGTTCAACCGCGTGGCCCTGGAGGACGGCTTCCAGGTGCTGGCCACCGGTCATAATCTGGACGACGAGGTGGCGCGGCTCTTTGCCAACACGCTGCGCTGGGACGCGGGCTATCTTTCCGACCAGGGCCCCTGCCTCGACGCGGAAAGCGGCTTTGCGCGCAAGATCAAGCCGCTGTACCGCCTTTCGGAGTTCGAGACCGGGTGCTACGCCTTCTTGAACGGCATAGAGATCCACACCGCGCCCTGCCCCTACAGCGGCGGGGCCAGCTTCACCGGGCACAAGCGCCTGTGGGCCGACCTGGAGCACCAGAGCCCGGGCTCAAAAATCGCCTTCTACGACGGCTTTTTGAAGCGCGGCCGCCCGGCCTTCGCCACCGTGGAGCTGGAGACCGGCGCGCCTTTGGCCCCGTGCGAACAGTGCGGCTCGCCCACCAGCACGGGGCTGTGCGGCGTGTGCCGTCTGGCCATCGCCGTGGCCGAGCGCCGCGCCGCCGATCCCGACAGGCGGTAAGCGTGCCCGCCGCGCCCAGAGTCAGCGTCGCCCTGCCCTGCCGCAATGCGGGCGCAACGCTGCCCGCGGCGCTGGAGAGCCTGCTGGCCCAAACCCTCGCCGATTTCGAAGTCGTTGCCGTGGACGACGGCAGCGACGACCAGGACCCCGGCGGCACCTGGGACGTGCTGTGCGCCTTTGCCGCGCGTGATGCGCGTGTGCGCCCCGTGCGCCTGCCGCACCAGGGCGTGGCCCTGGCCGGAAACGCCGCCGTCGCCGCCTGCCGCGCCCCGTACATCGCCCGCATGGACGCCGACGACACCGCCCTGCCCGAACGCCTGGCTTTGCAGGCGGCCCTGCTCGACGCCGACCAAAGCCTGGACCTCGTGTCCGGCCTGGTGCGCTTCGGCGGCGACAGACGCGCCTGCGCGGGCTACGCGCACTATGTGGACTGGATCAACACCCTGGCCACGCCCGAGGACATCGCCCTGAACCGCTTTGTGGAAGCGCCCATCGCCAACCCCTCGGTGATGTTCCGGCGCACGGCCTTTGACCGCTATGGCGGGGCACGGCCGAACACCGGCGCAGCCGCCGGGGCCGCGCCCTTTCCCGAGGACTATGAGATGTGGCTGCGCTGGCTGGGCCAGGGCGCGCGCATGGCCAAGGTGGCGCGGGAGGTGCTGGTGTGGAACGACCCGCCCACGCGGCTCTCGCGCACGGCCGAGGCGTACAGCCCGGCGGCCTTTGCGCGGACCAAGGCCGGCTACCTGTGGGACTGGCTCGCGGCGAACAATCCGCGCCACCCGGAGGTGTGGGTCTGGGGGGCCGGGCGGGTGAGCCGCCAGCATTTGGCTCCCCTGGAGTCCTTGGGCCTCGTCATCGCGGCCTACATCGACATCGACCCGAAGAAGATCGGCCAGACGGTGCACGGCGCGCCCGTGCTGGACCGCGAGGCCGTGCCGCTGTTCAGGCCCGACGCGCCGGACTGCGCCCCCTTCATCCTCGTCAACGTGGGTTCGCGCGGGGCCAGGGCCGAGATCATGCCCTGGCTGGCGGCGCGGAACTATCTGCCCGGCGCGGGCTGCCTGGCCGTGGGGTAAGGCGCCGTGGGCTGAGAGGCCAACAATTTTGCAAAGAATAGGCGACCCAAGCCGCCAGCCCCGGACTTGAACCCGCTAGCCCTTGCGCACGATGTCCTTGATGGTGCCGTTGTCCATCAGGGCCTGCAGTTCGGCCGGGCCGATGAGAATGGCCGAGTCGCCGAAGGCTTCGTCCGCGCCGGCCTTGCCCGTGTTCACCTCGGTGACGATGCGCTGGGCCTTGTCGCTGCGCAGGTTGCCAATCTTGGCCACCACCTGGCCCTCGTTCAGCACGGTTTCCACACGCAGCGCGCCGTAGCGCAGGGTCTCGCCCTTGTCGATCACCACAAACTCGGACATGTCCGCGATGTAGATGTCGTGCGCCTGCGGGTGGGCCACAAGGTCCTGCAGGGTGTGCTTGTGCTCGTAGTGCGCCTTTGCGCCAACGGCGGCGAGCAGGGCGACCAGGACCAACCCGGTGAAGTACGGCGCTTTTTTTCGCGGCGGCAGCAGGCTCTTGCGCACTTCGGCGCGGATATCCGCGGAGATCGCCGAACCTGTGATGGAGCCGTTGCACTTGGTGCAGATGAGGCCGATTTCCTTTTCCCAAAGAATCGTCGGAATCCAAAACAGATGAAAATACTTGGCAAGAATATAGCTCAGATGTTCTAAGTGTCCGCAATTCTTGCAACTCGTGGAATAGGTCGCATCGTTTCGAAACAGTTTTCCCTTTGTTCCCCAAACCAGCATCCGTCCGCCCTCCAGCTCTATTTGTGTCAGCAAGATAGATAATATCTATCGAAAGCAGTTATATAATCAATATATGTAATACTGAAGGGCACAAATATTCCTACGTAGAGCTGCTGTCAAATACAAAGCATCAAATCCGACTATAGCAGTCTTGATTTGTTGGAGATTAATCCAGCAATTTTGGTGTGGTACCAGATGAAACCATGCGCAGAAATTCGAACGCTGGGGATTGAGACCAACGACGACCCGCTTCCGGGGCTGGTCATCCGAATACTGCTGGCATCGTCTGCGCGCAGGCACACCCACCCACCGGAACGCCCCTCGCGAGCGTTGGGTAGGTACGCGGACCGCACAAAAAAACGCCCGGCCTCCACGCGGAAACCGGGCGTCTTCAGTCTCAACGTCCAACTAGCTAGAACGTCCGGTACTCCCAGATGAAGTGCTCCATGTTCTGCACCACGGCGACAGTCTGGGTGAGCTCGGACCAGGAGATCATGGACAGCCGCCCGTCCTGAGAAATGACGAAGGCGTCGGTCTCGCGGTTGGCCTGGACAAAGCGCGCCGCCGACTGGTGCCGCATGCCCCCAAGCGCGGCCAGGGGCACATCCTCGCGCACGCGGCCGGTCACGGCGTTCAGCGTGGTCACTGTGAACTCCTCCGGTCCGAAGAGCAGCTTGGCCCCGAAACCGTGCAGCATCAAATCCATGTCCATGACCACCGCGCCGTCGATGAGCCCCAGGTCGCCCACGCGGCGGAACAAGGACTCGCTCAGGGTGCGCAGGTAGTTCACCGCGTCGTACTGCTCGCGCAGGTCTGTAAGCGAGGCGCAATTGGCGCGTCCGGCCACCAGGTCGTCGTAGCCGCGCAGGGCCTCGTTCATGCCGGACTCGAAGTCGCGCACGCTGTGCTGCAGCAGTCTGCCGCTCTCTTCGTCGAAGCAGAACCGAAAGCTGACGCCCGCGCGCCAGGACTGGTCTTCTGGCGACACAAGGACCAGCGTGCCCCCGTGGCCGTGGCGGATCATGGTGGTGACCACGCGGATGAAACGGGCGGGCGCGTTGCCGTGCTCCTCCAAATAGCGCTCTTTGCCCAGGGTGCGCGCCACCAGCTGCGAAAGGGATATTTCGTCCGCGGCCACCGGGATGGACATGACGCCCTGGTTCAAAAGCGCCAGCACCCGGCGCGCGCGCGAGGCCAGCAAAATGCCGTTGCCAGCGATGCGCAGGCGCAAGAGTCCTTCGGGTTCGGCGTCGAGCATGCCCCAGACGTGCAGTCCTTCCGGCCCGCCGTGCACGGCCAGCGGCGTGCGGGGCGAGGCGGTCAAAAGCGCCACCAGGTCGCGCACGGTGACGGGGACGGGATGGGTGAAGGCGCGGGCGAGCTGCACGGACTCGGGCGAGCAGATGGAGATGGTGCCGCGCACCTCGCGGCCCTCCTCCACCTCCAGGCTGGCCCAGAAGCAGGCCGTGCACAGCTGCGAAAGCTGTTCGGCGTCGGCAAGAAGCGCGGCGGCGCGGTCGGCCTTTTCCGCCCCCTCGGCGTTGGCCACCTCCACGTTGGCCTGCAGGGCGACGATGAAGGGCGAGTCGCTTTTGAAGATGCAGGTGTCCATCATAAGGCCTCCTGCGAAAGAGTGTTGCCCCGGAGCCGGGGCGGTTACGACCAGGCCTGCAGTTCGAGCACGTTGCCCTCGGGATCGGTGACGTAGCACCAGGTGACGCGCCCGCCCGTGGAGGTGGAAAGGGTCACCACCTCGCCCACGGCCGCGCCGCCCGCGGCAAGCACGTCCGCGCGCGCCCGGGCCACGTCGTCCACGGCAAAGGCCAGGTGCCCGTAGCCGGGCCGGTTCACCGCCGTGGCAGGGCGCTCGGCCAAATCCGCGTAGTTGAAGATCTCCAGGGTGGGACCGGCGTCGCCGAAACCCGGCAGGCGCAGGTGCATGCCGGTGAGGCGCGCGCCCGCAAGGCCGGTGCCCGCGTCCAGGTGCGCGCCCGCGTAGTCGCGCTCCGGCGGCACGGGCACGCAGCCGAAGAGCCGCTGATAGAAGTCCGCCAGGGCGCGCCAATCCTTGGCCACCAGATTGGTGTGGGCATACTTCGCGGTAAAGCTCATGGCGTTTCCTTGCAGGCTTGGCCTCAGCTTGGCTCAGAGGACCGGGACCAAGCGATTTTCGCGGATGATCCGGTTTTGGACGATCCGCCTCCGTTTAGCAGATGCGCGGCAGCTGTTCGCCTTCGAGCATGCCGAGCAGACGCTTGCCGCCCAGACCGGTCTTGAGCACCACCCGGCCGGACTGCCCCGGCTTCTCCACCGGCACCACGGCGCCGATGCGCGTGGCTCCGGCGCACAGCGGGTCCGCGCGCATGATCGCCAGGGCGGCCTCGGCCTGGGCCTCGGGCACGATGCAGATGAACTTGCCTTCGTTGGCCAGGTACAGCGGGTCGAGCCCTAATAGCGAGCAGCCGCCGCGCACCTCGGGCCGCACGGGAATCTGGTCCTCCACGATCTCGCAGGTGACGTTCGAGGCCAGGGCGATTTCGTTCAAGGTGGTGGCCAGGCCGCCGCGCGTGGGGTCGCGCAGCACGTGCACGTCGGGCAAGCCGCGCAAAAGCGCCTCGATGGCGTGGTTCAGGCTGGCGCAGTCCGAGAGCACGGGCGTTTCAAAGGCCAGGCCCTGGCGCGTGGACAAAATCGCCAGGCCGTGGTCGCCCAGGGTGCCGCTGATGAGGATGGCGTCGCCTGCGGCGGCACGGTCGCCCGCCGGAGCGGGGTCCACGATGACGTCGCCGATGCCCGTGGTGTTGATGAAGATCTTGTCGGCCGCGCCCTTGGGCACAACCTTGGTGTCGCCCGTGACGACCCAGACGCCAGCCTCGCGCGCGGCGGCTCCCAGGGACTCGACGATGCGCGTCAGCACGTCCATCTCCAGGCCTTCCTCTATGAGGAAGCCGCAGGTGAGGTAGCGGGGCACCGCGCCCATCATGGCCACGTCGTTCACCGTGCCGTGCACGGCCAGGCGGCCTATGTCGCCGCCGGGAAAGAATATGGGGTCCACGGTGAAGGTGTCGGTGCTCACCGCGATTTTGCCGGCAACGGAAAGCACCGCGCCGTCGTTCATGCGCCGAAGCTCCGGGTTGTCGAAATTCTTCAAGAACAGCTCGCCTATGAGCCGTTGGGAAGCCTTGCCGCCAGAGCCGTAGTCGAGAAGAACCTTGTCGCTCATGAGCTTAATCCACCTGGTATTTGTAGTAGGCCGCGCACGATCCCTCGGTGGAGACCATGCAGGGGCCCACGGGCTTGGCAGGGGTGCAGGCCTTGCCGAACAGCGGGCAGAGATTCGGCGCGAGGCGGCCCTTGAGCACCTCGCCGCATTTGCAGCCCGGCAAGGGCGGGCAGTCCTTGATCTCGATGGCAAAGTCGCGCTTGGCGTCAAAGGCGGCGTACTCCGGGCCGATCTCCAGGCCGGAGCCGGGAATGAGCCCGATGCCGCGCCACAGGGCGTCCACGGGGGTGAAGACCTCGGCCATCATGGCCCGCGCCTTGGCGTTGCCTTCGTCGCGCACCACGCGGCGGTACAGGTTGGCCACCCTGGCCACGCCGTCGCGCTGGCACTCGGCCAAAAAGAGCAGGGCCTGCAAAATGTCCAGGGGCTCGAAACCGGCCACGGCCGCGGCCTTGCCGTAGCGCTGGGCCACGACCTGATAGGGCGCGGTGCCGATGATGGCCGAAACGTGGCCGGGCATGATGAAGGCGTCGATGCCCTGGCCCGGAGCCGGGTCCGCGTCGGAGAGCAGGGCCTCAAGCGCGGGCGGCACCAGCTTGTGGAACGAGAGCACGCGGTAGTTGTTCACGCCTTGGGCCTTGGCCATTTTGAGGCTGGCGGCCACGCCTGGGGCGGTGGTCTCGAAGCCCACGCCCAAGAACACCACCTTGGCGTCCGGGTTTTCCGCCGCGAGCTTGATGGCGTCGGGCGGGGAATAAACCACGCTGACCCGCGCGCCGTCGGCCTGGGCGGCCTTCAAGGTGCGGCCGCGGCTGCCGGGCACGCGCATGAGGTCGCCGAAGGTGGCGATGATGACGCCGGGCTTTTCGGCCAGGTCGAGGAAGGCGTTGATCTCCGCCTCGTGGGTGACGCACACCGGACAGCCCGGGCCGGAGAGGTGGACGATCTCCTTGGGCAGAATGGAGCGCAGACCGCTGCGGAAAATGGCCACCGTATGCGTGCCGCAGACTTCCATGAAGCGCAGCGGGCCGGTCAGGGTGGCGCAAAGGCGGTCCAGCACGCTTTTGCACAGGGCCGGGTCGTGGAACTGGTCGAGAATTTCGAGGCTCACGGGCTACCTTCCTTCCAAGCGGTCTGGCCGGGACATCATTGCGGAATATCAGGCCGCCCGGCCAGAAGTGCATACACTTCCCGGCGCTCCGAGTCCATGCCCGCGGCCGGACTCGCGCGTGTCACGCCGTGGCGACGCGCGCCCGCGCCGACGCGCGTCAAGCCGGTCAACCGAGTGGCACGTTTGAACGCAAACATTGCCGCCATGACGGTCGCCATGCCGGCGTCAGTTAATGCGCGCCGTTCGCCAAGATCTGCAAACAGGCCGCGCGCCTGAACGCCCGCTTGGCTGCCATGCGCCAGTTAGACCGCCATATTGGTCGTCAACTTGGCCGCCAGCCGGGCTGTCAGTTCGTCCCCGCGCCGCGGCCAGGCCCAGCAATCCAGGCTCCCGCCCGTCCGCAAGCCGCTAGCAAACCAGCCAAGCCGGCTCCATGGATCAAGCTTCCGCTGAAATCACTCGGCACGACGAAATAAACCGCCCATCAGCCGAGCCGGAGAGGTTGCGAACAACGTCTTGAGCGCCACAGCTAGGCCGTGCGCTGCGCCGCCAGATAATAGATGAGGTCCAGGTTCGGGGCCTTGATGCCGCAAAGGCCCAGCAACGCGTGCAGCTGCCCCCGGTGGAAGGTCTGGTGATTGAAGAAATGCGCCACGCACAGGGCAAAGGGCTCGGCGCAGGGCTGGCCGCTCATGCTCCGGTAGTGGAGAACCCCGCCCAGGCGCGCGGGGTCGAGCCCCTCGGCAAAGGCGATGACGCGATCGTCCAGGCTCTCGCGCTCGGCGCGCAGGGCGGCGAGCTCCGGCCAGGGCGAGGCGTCCACCGTGTCCGGGGCCGGGCCCTGCTGGGTGAAGCGGAAGAGCCAGGCCTGGTCGGCCAGGACGAGATGATTGGCGATGCCCTGCGCGCTGCCGAAATTCACGGCGCTCGTGGCCGTCCACTGCGCGAGCGTAAGCTTCGCCAGCTCGGCGAACAAAATCCGGTTGGCCCAGCGGTTGGCCTTGGCCTGGGTGAGGAACAGCGCATTCATGCGGGGGCCTCCTTGGGGCAGAAACAAGGGGGGAGAGACAGCGCCCGCGCCACACGGGCAAAGGGGCGAAACCGGCGCTGCGGGAGCAGGACGCGGGAAAAATGGCGGCACGTCCGGTCATGCCGCTTGGGGCTGCGAGCCGTGGGGGACATCACCATGCAAGCAGAAGCGCGGACGCCAAGGACGCTCCGCCGCTTTGCGCGCACGCCTCGGCCAGTGCTTCCCGTCAGCGTTCCCGGTCAGCGTTCCCAGCCAATTTTAAAAGGGGCGACAGCCCAAAAGCCGCCGCCCCTTCAAGGTCACGATGAAAACAGAGACTACACGCAGCCGGTGGGCTTGGGCAGGCCGGCCATTTTGCAGGCGCCTTTGCCGGGGCCGGAGGGGAACAGCTCGTAGATCTCCTTCAGCTTGTATCCGGTCACCTTGGACAGGATGCGCACCATGGGAGCGATGCCGTTCTTCTTGTAGTAGTCCTGCAGGAAGTCGATGACTTTCTGGTGGTTCTCGGTGATGGTGGGGATGCCTTCACTCTCTTTGATGTACTCGACCCAGTCAGGGTTCCACTCCTCAAACTTCAACAGGAAGCCGTCCTCATCCACTTCAAACTTTTTGCCCTTGTACTCGAGAAAAGCCATTCTGGTTCCTCCTCGGTGTAGATTGCACGCAACTTGCTCAGGTCGCCAACGCCCGCCTCGGGCGGACAACCTGTTGCACCTCTCAATTTCCAGCCCCATTCTTAGCCGCGGCCGCAAAAAATTTCAAGGATAATTTCGCAGCCATGATTTCCGAAACTCCATGACGCCCGCTTTATTTTTCAGGGCGCTCTTGCTATTCCTCTTTTTTGCGCGGTCTTTCGCCGCGCCGAGAAACATCTTCAGCTCATGGCACAAGCCAAGGCAGCGCCCATGCATCCCATGCGCCCGGAAATCCCCATGGCCCCCCTGTGGCCCACCCTGCCCCCGCCGCCGCCCACCCCGGCAGGCCACGCCGCCGCATGGCGCGTGCCTTCCGAAGCCCGCTGCGTGGCCCTTTGGGACCGCTTTGAAATGCCGGAGCACATCCGCGCCCACAGCCGCAAGGTGGCCCGGGTGGCTTGCCAGTTGGCGGAGGCGGGCGCCAGGATCGGCATTCCGGTCGATCTGGACACGGTGCGCGCCTCGGCCCTGCTGCACGACCTGGCCAAGATCTACTGCATCCGCCACGGCGGCAACCACAGCCAGCTCGGCGGGGCGTGGGTCATGGCCCTCACGGGCAACCCGCTGCTGGCCCAGGGCGTCATCCACCACGTGTACTGGCCTTTCGAGGTGGACATTCGCCGCTTCTTCACGCCGCTCACCGTGCTCTACGGCGACAAGCGCGTGGCCCACGACAAGATCGTGCCCATCGAGGCGCGCTTCGGCGACCTGGTGGCGCGCTACGGCAAGACCCCGGAAATTTGTGAACGCATCCACAGCACCAACCGCCAGGCCAAGGACATCGAAGACGCCTTTGGCCGGCTTCTGGAGAAAGACCTCAATGCGCATGATTTTGATAGCGGGCGGCTGGTCGACTGAACGGCAGGTGTCCCTTTCCGGCGCAACCGGCATCAAGGAGGCGTTGACGCGCCTGGGACACGACGTGCGTTTCCTCGACCCGGCGGTGGACTTCGCCGAAATAATCCCCCTGGCCGAACAGGCGGACTTCGCCTTTTTGAACCTGCACGGCTCACCGGGCGAAGACGGCCTCATCCAGGCCATGCTGGAGGAAGCGGGCTGCGCCTACCAGGGCGCGGGGCCCAAGGCCTCGTTTTTGGCCCTGAACAAGGCCGCGGCCAAGGCGGTGTATGCCAGGCACAACCTGCGCACGCCCCGCTGGCAGCTGTTCACCAACGCCGAAACGCACGAGCTGCGCCTGCCCCTGCCCCTGTTCGTCAAGCCCAACGCGGGCGGCTCCAGCGTGGGCATGAGCCGCGTGGACGAGGTGGCCGACTTTGACGCCGCCCTGCAAAAGGTCTTCGCCCTGGGCGAGGCCGCCCTGGTGGAGACCTGCGTGCCAGGCTTCGAGCTCACCTGCGCCGTGCTGGGCGAGACCCCCCTGCCGGTGATCATGATCCGCCCGCGGCCCGGCACCGTATTTTTCGACTACGCCAACAAATACGACAAGGACGGGGCCGAGGAGATCTGCCCCGCGCCCGTGGACGCAGCCCTCACGGCCGAGGTGCAGGCCATGGCCCTGGCCGCGCACAAGGCCCTGGGAATCACCGGCTACAGCCGCTCGGACTTCATGATCGACGCCGACGGCCACCCGTTCATCCTGGAGACCAACACCCTGCCGGGCATGACGGCCACGAGCCTGCTGCCCAAGGCCGCCGCCGCCGTGGGCATGAGCTTCGACGCCCTGGTTGCCGAGCTGGTGCGCCTGGGCCTGGAGGCCCACGCCCGCCGCAACGGCCTGCCCGTCCAAGACGCCCTGGGCGACGAATGAGCACGCCCGCCACGGGCTCCACGCCGCAGGGCGCTTCGACGCCGCGCGCACTGCCTTTTGGCGCGCGCGTGATGCTGGGGCTGTACGGCCTGGCCTGGCTCGCCGCCCTGCCGGGGCTCAAGCGCAACAAGCGCCTGCGCGAGGGCTGGGAGGCCCGCACCCTTTCCGCCGGCCCGCCCGCCAAGGCGGATCTCTGGCTTCAGGCGGCTTCCGGCGGCGAGGCCTATCTGGCCTGGGAGCTCGCGGACCGGCTGGCGAAGCACGCCGCCGGCAAAACCGGCCCGCTTACGGTGCTGGCCACCACCTTCACCAGCCAAGGTCTGGGCATACTGGAGCAGGCCCGCGCCGCGCTGGCCCCGAACATCACCCTCGTGCCCGCCTACGTGCCCTTCGACCTGCCGGGCCGCATGGACCGCGCCCTGGCGGCCATTGCGCCCAAGGCAGTGGTGCTGCTGGAAACGGAAATTTGGCCCGGCCTGCTGGCCGCCTGCCGCAAGCAGGGGGTGCCCGCCCTGGTCCTCAACGCCCGCATGACCCCCAAGAGCCTCAAGGGCTACCAGCGTTTGCCCGGCTTCTGGCGCTCGTTTTCGCCCGCGCGGGTGCTGGCCGTTTCCGACGACGACGCGCGGCGCTTCAAGTCCCTGTTTCCGGAGTCGCGCGTGGGCGTCATGCAAAACATCAAGTTCGACCGCCTGAGCTTTGCCCCGGCGCCGCCCAAGGCGGAGATCGCCGCGCTGCTGCCGGACGCAAGCGACGCGGCCGCGCCCTTCATCGTGCTGGGCAGCGTGCGCAAGCAGGAGGAGCGCGAGGTCCTGGCCATCGTCCAGGGCTTGCTTACGCGTCAGCCAGGCGCGGTCATCGGCCTGTTTCCCCGGCACATGGACCGCGTGAACACCTGGTGCGAAACCCTGGGCGAGGCGGGCATCCCCTTTGCCCGGCGCAGCGCGGGCGAAAAGGCCCGGCCCGGCTCCGTCGTGGTGTGGGATGTCTTCGGCGAGCTCGGCTCGGCCTTTGGCCTGGCGCGGGCGTGCTTTTTGGGCGGCAGCCTGGCCGACCTGGGCGGGCAGAACTTTCTGGAGCCCCTGGCCCACGGGCTGGTGCCGGTCATCGGCCCGTCCTGGTCCAACTTCGCCTGGGTGGGAGAGGAGATCTTCAGCACCGGCATCGTGCGCCAAGAGGCCGACTGGCAGGGCGTGCTCACGGCCCTTTCGGCCCTGGCAGCGGCGCCCGCGGACCGGGCCGAGGTGCGCGCCAAGGCCGAGGTCTACGCCATGTCTCGCCAAGGCGGCGGCGAAGCCGCTTGCCAGGCTGTTGCCGAATGCCTAAATTGCGGGTAAACACCCAGCGGAGCAATGAAACGCATGACCACCCTGCCCTCCTGTTACGCAATCATCCCGGCAAGGTATGACTCTTCGCGTTTTCCCGGCAAGCCGCTGGCCGATATTTTGGGCATGCCCATGTGCGTGCGTGTGCTCAAACGCGCCGCAAAATGCCCGCTGTTCAGCAAGGTCGTTCTCGCCACGGACGACGCACGCATCATGGACGCCGCCGCCGCCTGGGGCGTGCCCGCGCTGATGACCGCGCGCGAACACCAGAGCGGCACCGACCGCGTGCTGGAGGCCGCCCGGCTGCTGGGCGCGGAGGCCGACAGCGTGGTGGTGAACGTGCAGGGCGACGAACCCGCGCTGGAGCCCGCCATGCTGGAGGAGCTTCTGGCCCCCTTCACCGGGCCGCAAGGCGCGCAGGTGCTGGCCGCCACCCTGGCCACGCCCATGACCCGCGCCGAGGCCGCGAGCCCGGACAGGGTCAAAGTCGTGCTGGACGCATTCGGCCGGGCACTGTATTTTTCCAGGGCGAGCATTCCGTATTGCCGGGATGCGGACCCGAACGCCGAACCAGGCGCGGACGAAGCCGGACCGCTGTTGCACCTGGGACTGTACGCCTTCCGCATGGCCACGCTGGAGCGCTTTGCCGCGCTGCCGCAGGCCCGGCTGGAGCGCACGGAAAAGCTGGAGCAACTGCGGCTTCTGGAGAACGGCATCCCCATCCACGTGGCCATAACCAGCCACAAGTGCCATGGGGTGGACCGCCCGGAAGACATCGCCCACATTGAAAAAATCCTGCGGGAGCAAGAAATATGAAAGCTATTCTGGCCCTTGAAGACGGCACCTGTTTTGAGGGAGCCTCGTTCACCGGCCCCGGCGAGACCGGGGGCGAAGCCATCTTCAACACCGGCATGACCGGGTATCAGGAGATTCTGACCGATCCCTCCTACGTGGGCCAGATGGTCTGCATGACCTACCCGCTCATCGGCAACTACGGCGTCAACGCCGAGGACGTCGAGTCGCACAAGGTCGGCGTCGAGGCCTTCATCGTCAAGGAATGCTGCAAGGAGCCCTCCAACTGGCGCGCCACCATGTCCTTGCCGGAATACCTCAAAAAGGCCGGCGTCATGGGCATCGAGGGCATCGACACCCGCGCCCTGACCCGCCACCTGCGCCTCAACGGCGCCATGCGCGGCGTCATCTCCACCGAGGGCTCGGCCGAGGCGCTGGTGCAAAAGGCCAAGACCCTGCCCAGCATGGAAGGCCTGAACCTGGCCGACAAGGTGAGCGCCAAGCGCCCCTACCTGTGGACCGGCACCGGCACCTCCGACGTCGACCTGAAGGGCGGCTTCTCCTGGGCCGGCACGGGCCCCAAGGTCGTGGTGTACGACTTCGGCATCAAGTGGAACATTTTGCGCCTGCTGGCGGCCCAGGGCTTCGACATGCTCGTGGTGCCCTCCACCTTCACCCACGAACAGGTGACGGAGCTTTCCCCGGACGCCGTGTTTTTGTCCAACGGCCCCGGCGACCCGGCCGTGGTGAAAAACGCCATCGAGGCCACGAAGGTCTTTGCCGACAAGTACCCGGTGGCGGGCATCTGCCTCGGGCACCAGATCATGGGTCTGGCCCTTGGCGGGCGGACCTACAAGCTCAAGTTCGGCCACCACGGCTGCAATCATCCGGTCATGGACATGGAGTCCGGCAAGATCGAGATCTCCTCGCAGAACCACGGCTTCTGCGTCGATGTGGACCACCTGCCCGAGCTTAAGGTGACCCACCGCAACCTGAACGACGACACGCTGGAAGGCTTCGCCCACAAGGACAAGCCGCTCATCGCCATCCAGTTCCACCCCGAAGCGGCCCCCGGCCCCCACGACAGCGCGTATTTCTTCCGCCGCTTCCGCGACCTGGTCCGCCAGGCCACGGGCAAATAGGCACCGAGCCCGCGCCAACCCCGCGGCAGGAGGCATCATGTCAGGCGAACTCACCAAGGCGCGTCAGAAGCTCACCAGCATCAACGCCAGCCTCAAGATGGGAAAATACATGGCTGCGGCGCAGTCATTGAATGACGCCATCGTCATCATGCTTTCCGCACCGCTCATGAAGAACGAGCGCGAAGAGTTCGGCCAGATGATCGAATCGACGGTGTACGCCCTGAACAACCACAAGGAGTTGCGCAAGGTCTACCCGCTGGTGCTGCACTACGCCCCGGGCGAGGAGAAGAAGCTTCTTGAGGAAATCTTCGAGATGCGCAAGGTGCTGCAAGAGGACGTGAACGAGAACGCCCAGAAGGACATGAACGCCCTGGCCGCGCGCAAGCGCGAGGAACTGGAGCGCGGACAGAAGCACCTGGACCAGAACGAGTACGACCAGGCCCGGCAGGTGTTCGACAAGCTCACCGGCGAGTTCGCGGGCGACTCCGAACTGCGCGCCGACATCGCCGACCGCTACCACAAGGCGGGCCTGAACCAGGACGCCCTGGGGCACCTCAGCCAAGCCATCAACGACTCGCCCGAGTCGCTCTACCTTTACAACCGCATCGGCATCGTGCTGCGCAAGATGCAGGACTTCGCCAGCGCGGAGAACTACTACCTGCGCGCCCTGGCCATCACCCAGGCCGACGAGTACCTGTTCTTCAACCTGGGCCGGCTGTATTACGACTGGCAGAAGTGGGACAAGATGGCCCTGGCCGCGCAAAAGGCCGTGGCCGTGAATCCGAATTTCGTGGAGGCGCAGAAGCTGCTGGCCTTCGCCAAGAAAAAGCTCGGCGCATAGGCGATTCTCCGGGAAGAAAGCGCCCGCCGCGCTGTTGTTCATTGCCCGCCGGGGCGCAGCGCTGGCATGCACTCAGCGGCGCGCGTTCGCGGCTGCCGCGCGGGCGCGGGACCAGGGCGGATGGATTTCGCCGAACGTCCATTGCAGCCAAGCACATGGCGCCGCCACACGGGAAGCTCGTCAGGCCAGCCGGGACCGAGCGCCGATCAGCCAAGGAGGCCGCAGTGCCCCCGCCAGACATTCCTACGTCAGATATTCCGCCTCCCCGCATCCCCATGCCCGGCCCACGGCAGTGCGATGTTCTCGTGCTGGGCGCGGGCCTTGCCGGCCTGCGCGCCGCCTGGGCCGCCAAGGAATCCGATCCGCGCCTGCGCGTGCTCCTGGTCAGCCCGCGCAGCACCCCTTCCGGCTCCTCCTTCGCCAACCGCAACAACGCCCTGGGCATGCAGGCCCCGCAAGAGCACGAGGCCGAAGCCTTCGTGGCCGAGGTGCAGCGCCTGGCCGCCCCCGGCATCGTCCTGCCGGAGCTCGCGCGCGCCCTGGCCGCGGACGCCCCGGCCCGGCTGAACGACCTGCTCGGCCTGGGACTCTCCTTCCGCCGCGAGCCGGACGGCCGGCTCTCCCGCTTTCCCGCCTGCTTCAGCCCGGCCAAACGCGCGGTGATCTTCGACGGCCTGGCCCAGGTCCACGCGGCGTTTCTGGCCAAGGCGCGCAGCCTTGGCGTGGAGGTTCTGCACGGCTTTGAAGCGCTGGACCTGCCGCGCGGCCCACACCAGAACGACCGCGTCTGCGGCGCGCTGCTCCAGGCCCTGCGCGGGGGGCACAACCTCACCATCAGCGCCCGCGTGGTCATAGCCGCCCTGGGCGGACCTGGCCCGCTCTTTGCGCGCCGCCTGTGCGGACCGGGCGGCAGCGGCCTGGCCTGCGGGCTGCTGGCCAGCGCCGGGGCACGGCTTGTCAACGCCCGCTACCTGCAATTCTTTTGGCTGCGCGCCCGCGACGGCTCCTTCGTCAATCCCGGCGACCTGGACTGGCGAGACACAGGCTGGTCCGGAGACCTCGCCACGCCATGCGCCGACTTGTGCGCGGCGCGGCGCGGGCACTGCCCGGTGTCGCACGGCCTGCCCGACGCCGCCCTGGACCACGCCCTGCTGGCCCGGCGCGGCGCGGACGGACTGGTGCGCCCGCCAGGGCAGGAGCCCTTGATCCTGGCGGCCCACGCGGGCAACGGCGGCGCACGAATCGACGGACAAGGCCGCACGAGCGCGCCCGGCCTCTACGCCTGCGGCGAGTGCGCGGGCGGCATGCACGGGGCCAATCGTCTGGGCGGAGGCATGGTGCTCTCGGCGCTGGTGTTCGGCGCGCGTGCGGGTCTTGCGGCCGCGCAGGAGGCCGGCGGCATGGCTGCTGTGGTGATGAAGGCCGGGAGCATGGCGAGCGAGACAATGGTCACGGCGCGCACCGGCGCAACGGCCCCCTGCGGGGCAGGCGCGGGCGCGATGGCAGCGGAAGAAATGGATGCCGGAAGAATGGTTGACGAAAAGTCGAGCCAGAAATGGGCCCTTGCCTTACCGTACGCCAGAGAGGCCTGCGCCGCATTTCTGCGCCGGCTACGCCAGGGCATGGACCGCCACGCCCTGCCCTGCCTCATCGGCATGCCCGGCAAGCCCCCGGACGAGGCTTTGCTGACATGGCTCAGGACCGCGGCGCGGCAGTCCGCCTCGCAACGGCAGCGGCTTCTGGCCCTCTCGGCCCTGGCTGTGCTTGGGGAGTGACGCCCTACTTGAACTGGCGGCTGAAGCGCCACAGGCTCAGGCCGAGAATGGGCGCGCCCAGGCCCACTATGCCCAGCAGCTCGCGCCACAGCCCGGCCGGACCAAGCCCCTTGAGCAGAATGCCGAAGGCCGCGTCCAGCATGTAGTGCATGGGCAGGCAGCCCATGATGAAGCGCATCCAACTGGGCATGGCCTCGGGCGGGGTCCACGCGCCGGAGAGAAAAATCATGGGCGCGAACACCAGCACGGTGAGCATGCCCACCTGCGCCAGATTGCGGGCGATGGTGGCGATGAGCAGGCCGATGCCCGCGGTGAACATGATGTACAGGGCGCTGACGCCGAAGAACAGCGGCAGGCTGCCGCGCACCGGCACATGGAACAGGCCCACGACCACGCCGAGCACGCCCGCGGCCAGTCCGGCCAGAATGACGCTGCCCATGGCCAAAATCTTGGGCGCAAGAATCTGCACGGGCGAAAGAGGCGAGACCATGAGCTGCTCCACGGTGCCGCGCTCCTTCTCCCGCGCCAGGGCCGCGGCGGGCAGCAATATGGCCAAGAGCGTCATGTTGCTGATGAGCTCGGCCAGGGCCATGAACCAGGAGTCCTCCTGATTCTGGTTGTACCAGGCGCGGGTCTCGTCGATCAAAAACGGCACGCCGTGGATCTTGTCCACGTCAAGCTCCTGCACGCCGAGGGCCTGCTCCAGGCCGTAGCGGCCGACGATCTGCTCCGCGTAGCTGGTGGCCAGGCTGCCGATGGCCGAATTGGCCGTATCCACCTGCATCTGCACCGAGGTCTGGCGGCCCCGCAGCACATCCGCGCCAAAGTCGGGCGGAAAGTCCAGCACCACCATGAGCCTGCCTTCGTCCAGCAGGCGTATGCCGGTCTCCGGCGCGTCCACGCTGCCCAGGTTCTTGAAGAACGGCGCACGAAACCGCCCCGCCACCTCGCGCGAGGCCGTGGACTTGTCCGCGTCGTGCACGCCCAGCTCCGCGTTGTTCAGCTGCCAGTTCACGCCCACCCCGGCCACGTAGACATCGAGGGTGAAGGCGTAGGCGATGAACACCACCAGGATGGTGTCGCGGAAGAGCTGGATGTACTCCTTGACCGTAAGGGCCCAGGCCCGCCGCAGCCAGATGCGCGCACGCCGGCGCAGGGCTTCGTTCATGCCGCCACCCGCTTGTGGAACATGGAATAGCCCACCGCGAAAAGCGCCGCGCCGTACCCGGCCAGAATCAGCATGTCGCCCCACACGTAGGCCCAGCCCAGGCCCTTCAAAAAGCAGAACTCGATGATGCGGCCGTAGTACATGGCCGGAAACACCGCCGCCACGCCGCGCGCGGTCCAGTTCATGGACGCAACCGGCGTGAGCAGGCCGGAATAGAGCATGGAGGGCATGGCCGTGACCACCGCCGTGACGATCATGGCCGCTATCTGGCTCTTGACCAAAACCGAGATGAGCAGGCCGATGCCCGTTGAGCACAGCACGTACAGCACGGTGGCGAACAAAAAGGCCGTGGCCGAGCCCTTGAAGGGCGCGCCGAAAAGAAAGCAGGCCATGGCCCACAGCACCAGGGCGTTGATGAAGGCGATGCAGAAGTACGGGTTCAGCTTGCCGATGAGGAACTCCGCCCGCGTGGCGTTGGAGGCGTAGATGTTGTAGATGGCGCCCGATTCCTTCTCGCGCACCACGCCGAGGGCTGTCAAAAACGGCGGGCACATGAGCAGAAGCGCCATGATGAGCTTGCTCGCCACGCCCCAGGAGCTTTTGAGGCCCTGGTTGTAGAGGTAGCGCACCTCCAGGCGCACGGGGTCCACGGCGTCCTGCGCGCGCGCGGGCGCAAGCCCCTTTTCGCGCACCATGTAGGCGGCCAGCAGCTCGCGGGTCAGGGCGGTGTTGATGGCAGTGATGTAGCCCTTGGTGACCTGGGTGCGGTAGGGAAAGGTGCCGTCGAGCAGGGTCTGCACATGGGCCGGACGGTTCGCGGCAAGCTCCCGGCCAAAGCCCTGGCCGATGACGATGACCGCCCGCGCCCGGCCCTGGGAGAGGAGTTCCCCGGCCTGGTTCTCGTCCGTGACGTAGCCCTGGAAGCGGAAGTAGCGCGAGTGGATGAAGCGGTAGGCGTAGTCCCGGCTTTGGGGCGTGCGGTCCAGGTCCTGGATGGCGAAGGGGATGTTCTCCACGTCGAGTGACAGGCCGTAGCCGAAAAGCAGCATCAACAGCGCGGGCACGATGAAGGACAGGGCGAAGAACAGCCTGTCGCGCAGAATCTCGCGCCATTCCTTCTGGGCCAGGGCGGCCACGCGGATCAGGTTCATGCCGCCGCCCCCTGTTTCTTGTCCGGCGCGCCGCCCGGCGGGTCACCGGGCGAATCACCTGACGAATCGCTCGACGAATCGCTCGACGGATCGCCCGACGAATCGCCCGACGAATCGCTCGACGGATCGCCCGGCTTCACGGCCTGTTCTCCTGCCGGTTTCCCGGCCTGCTTCCTGTCCTGCGCCTCCAGGCTCAGCACCCGGTGCACGAACACGTCCTCCATCGAAAGGGGCACTGCAACAACGCTCCGGGGCGCAAGGCCCGCGCGTGAAAGCGCCTCGGACACGGCCCGGGCGCGCTCCGCCGCGCCAGCCGCGCCAGCCGCTGCAGACTGCCCCGCGCCCGCAGCGCCAGCATCGCCAGCCGAACCAATCGCGCCAACCTGCTCTGCTTCAGTCTGACGCGCTTCCGTCTGGTGCGCTTCCGTCTGATGCGCTTCCGTCTGATCTGCTTCAGTCTGACGCGCTTCCGTCTGATGCGCTTCAGCCGGGTTCAGCGTTGGCTGCCCCGCGCTACCCTGTTCCGTGTCGGCCTGCTCCGTGTCGGCCTGCCCCATTTGAGTCTGTCCCGCTTGGGCCTGTCCCGCGCCCGCCTGCCCGGCCTGAACATGCACGCGGTCGCCATGCAGCGCGGCCTCGGCGAAGCCAGCGGCCAAGAGCGAGGCCACGGCCCGGTGCGGGTCGTCCACGTCCACCTCCAGCATGGGCCCGGCCTCGGCCAGAAGCGCGGCCTTCATGTCCGCCGGGGTGGCGTCGGCCACCACGCGCCCGGCATACATCAGCGCCAGGTGGTCGCAGTATTCGGCCTCGCTCATGTAGTGGGTGGTGATGAGCACAGCCACCCCGGCCCGGCGCGAGAGCTGGCGCAAAATGTCCCAGAAGAGCCTGCGGCCCAACGGGTCCACGCCGCTGGTGGGCTCGTCGAGGAACAGGATGCGCGGCCGGTGCAGCAGCGCGCAGCACAAGGCCAGGCGCTGGCTAAGGCCCATGGGCAGGCTGGCGGTGAGGGCGTTCTCCCGCCCGGCAAGGCCCGCCAGGCCGATGGCCCAGGCCACGCGCTCCGCCGTCTGCGCGCGGTCCAGCCCGTAGATGCCCGCGTACAGGCGCAGATTCTCGGTCACGGTCAGGTCGGTGTAGAGCGAGAACGCCTGCGACATGTAGCCGATGCGCTCCTTGATCTCCCGTCCGCCCCGCAGCATGTCCGCTCCGGCCACACTGCCCGCGCCGCCCGTGGGCGGCAGAATGCCCGTCAGCATCTTGATGACCGTGGTCTTGCCCGCGCCGTTGGCGCCAAGCAGGCCGAAGATCTCGCCCGGCTTCACGGAAAAACTCACGTTGTCCACGGCGCGGAAGCTCCCGAAGTCCCGCACCAGGCCCTGGGCCCGGATGGCCAGCTCGCGCGCGGCGCGCCCCCCCGACGCCACTCCGCCCGGCTCGTCCCTCTCAGCGGTCGCCGTCTGTCCAGCGGTCGTGGCCTGCCCGGCTGCCGCCCTCTGCCGATTGGCCGACGCCTGGCCGCCTGCTCGTGTCTCCAACGCGGAGCCCTCGGCGCAGTTCGCGGCGCAGTTCTCGGCGCAGTTCTCGGCGCAGTTCGCGGCGTTGTTCGCGGCGCAGTTCGAAGGCGCGCCCCAATCCAGGGCGGCCAGGTCCGGGCGCTGCCCCGGACCCGAGGCGTCCTGCGCGCCGTCGCGGGGGTCCACCTTGGTCACGAACACATCCTCCAGGTCCGGCGGCTCCTGCCCGGCCACGGCATGGGCGATGCCCGCGCCATCGAGCAAGGCGGCCAGCGCCCGCCGCGAGGCTTCAACGTCCGCGCCGGGCAGAAACACCCGCAGCTCGCGCCCCAGGCCCCGCACCGAGGCGTAGCGCGCGCCCAAAAGCTCCAGGGCCTCGGCCGTGCGCGCCGGGTCGGCCGTGGTGACGCGCAGCGCCACGCCGGGCGTCTGCGCCGCCACCTCCCGCGCCGGCCCCTGGGCCAGGGCGCGGCCCTGGTGCAGCAGCGCCACGCGGCCAAAGCGGCTGGCCTCGTCCATGTACGCGGTGGAGATGAGCGCCGTGACGCCGCCCTCGGCCAGCAGCTCGTGCAGAATGGTCCAGAAGTCGCGGCGCGACACCGGGTCCACGCCGGTGGTGGGCTCGTCGAGGAGGATGAGCCGGGGCGCGTGGATGAGGGTGCACACAAGCCCCAGCTTCTGCTTCATGCCGCCGGAAAGCTGCTTCATGGGCCGGGCGCGGAAGCGGTCCAGGCGCGTCATGGCCAGCAGGCGCTCCTTGCGCTCGCGCAGGGCCTGTGCCGGCACCAGGCGCAGCTTGGCGAAAAAGTCGATGTTCTCCTCAATGGACAGGTCGCCGTAGAGGTTCTTGCCCAGGCCCTGGGGCATGAAGCCCAGGTGCGCCTTGGCGGCCTCGGCTCCGGCCTCGGTGAGCACGGGCAGGCCGAAGACCCGCACCTCGCCGCCCTCGTACGAAAGCACCCCGGCCACGGCCTTGAGCAGGCTGCTCTTGCCCGCGCCGTCCGGCCCGATGAGCCCGAAGATCTCGCCCTGGGCCACGCTGAGGTCGAGCCCGGACACGGCCGCGACCGCGCCGTAGCGTTTGACGAAGCCGCGAACCGATACCGCCGGGACCGCCGCGTTTGCCATTGCGGAAGATGCAGCGCCGTGCGCTCCCGGCGTGCCCTCCGCCCCAAGCGCCGATTCGCCCAGCCCTTCCGGCCCCTGACCTTGCGGTCCATCGGGCGAGGCTGGGCCTTCCGGGGGCTTTGCTACCACTTGGGCCGCTTCCAGGGCGCGGCGTCATCGACGCGGATGGCCGCGTCGGCGGGCAGGCCGGGAGTCATGGCGTGGCCGGGGTTCTCGTCCAGGTACAGCTTCACGGCGAACACCAGCTTCACGCGCTCGTCCCTTGTCTGCACCTCCTTGGGCGTGAACTCCGCCTGGGAGGAGATGTAGCCCACCGTGGCGGGCAGGGGCTTGCCCGGCAGGGCGTCGGCGTAGATCATGGCCTTTTGGCCCAGGCGCACCTGGCCTATTTCCTTCTCCGGCACATAAACCTTGAGGTACAGGTGGTTCAGGTCCACCAGGCCGAAGAGCGCGCCGCCCGCCTGCAGCACCTCGCCCAGCTGGGCCAGCTTGGTCTTCACCACGCCGTCCGAGGGCGCAAGGATGGTCAGGTCCGAAAGGTTGCTGCTGGCCTCGTCGAGAGCGGCCTGGGCCTGGTCGCGCTGGGCGGTCAGGGCCGCGAGGTCGTCCTCCGCGGCGCGGATGCGCTCCGGTCCCAGCTGCGCCAGCATGAGCTGCTCGCCGGCCTTGCTGCGGCTGGCCAGGGCGGACTCGCGCGCTCGCCTGGCCTCGGTCGAGGCCAATTCGTACTGCTCGGCGCGCTGCGGCTCCACCACATCCTGGCGGGCCAGCTCCTTGTAGCGGCCCGCGTCGCGCACGGCCTGCTCCTCCTGGGCCTTGGCCTTGGCCAGCCCGGCCTCGGCCTCGCCCACAACGGCCTGGGCCGTGGAGATCTCCAGCGGCACCTGGCGGCGCAGGGCGGCAAGGCTGGTCTTGGCGGCGCGCACGCGTGCGTCCAGGGTGGCAAGGGCCTGCTGGGCCTGGCGCACCCGGGCCTTCACCTGGGCGTCGTCGAGCCGCGCCAGCTCCTGCCCGCCGGCCACCACAGCGCCCTCGTCCACCAGCAGCCGGGCCACGCGCGCGGCGACCTTGGTGGCCACCACGATGTCGTCGCCCTCCATGCGGCCGTTGGCGGCAATGAGACCCGGCGTTTGACCCGTGGGGCGGAAAAGGAAAAATCCGGCGGCCAGGGCCGCCACCACGCCAAGCCCGATGAGCTTGGGCAGATGCTTGCGCAGCGTGTCGTTCATCGCGCGTCCTTTCCGGTTTGAATACTACCGGCGGCGGCGCCTTCAGCCTCTTGGCCCGCTCCTTGGCAAGCGGGCTCCAGCGCGCCCTGAATGGTCACAGTGATGACCGTGCGCAGGAAGTCCTCGTCGCTCACGCCGCCCTGGGGGCCGCGTTGGCCCACGGCCTGCGAAAGCCGGTGGTTGAGCCGCCGCGAGGACGTGAACCAGTGCTCCACGGTGCAGATGATGGCCGAGAGCAGCGGCAGGGGCTCCACGCCCGGACGCAGCTGCCCGTGCTCCTTCATGAGCGTGAGCCTGTCCAGGGCGGCGCGGATGAGATGCAGGGAGCTCATTTCACGTCCCTGCTCGTCCAGCTCGCCCAGGCCCGCCAGCAAATCCGGGTCGTTGTGCAGCGAGAGGTCGAGGATGCGGTACAGGCGCACGCACTGCTCGTTGCCTTCCAGAAAGCGGAAATACCCGCGCATGGCCGAGGCGATGAAGGCCGGGCCGTCGCCCGAGGCGTCGAGGCTGGGCTGCACGATGCCTTTCAAGTCCTCGTCCAGCTCGGCCAGATAGGCGTGCATGGCGCTGACGTACAGGCCCTTTTTGGAGCCGAAGTGATGGTGGATGAGGCTTTGGGTCACCCCGGCCCGGCGCGAGATGTCGCTTAAGGAGGCCTGGTGGTAGTCGCCGCGGATGAACACCTCGCGGGCGGCCTGAAGGATGACGGTCCGGGTGCGCTCCGAATCGCGCGCGCGGCGGCGCGGCGGCGCTGGGGACTTGGGTGCAGTCGCTCTCGGCATGGGGCTCTCCTTGAGGAATGCTACTGATCGGTCAATCTATTCGCTGAGGCAACAGGCGTCAAGAGTTCAGAATGTTTGAAACAAACAATTGGCCGCACGACGCAGGGGAGTCCACGCGCTGTGCGGCGGCGCGGAAATGCGCGGACGCGGCGGGCTGGAGTCATGCCCGGTTGCACACGGCAGCGGCAACAAAAGGCGGGCGTCGCAATAACGGTTGCTGCCCGGCAGCGGGCAGACACGGCGACATGCGCCGGGTCAAGCATTCAAGGTCAATGCCGGCAGCGAAGGCGGCGGCGAAAGCAGAGAGGGAGAACGAAAGGCCGGCGTTTCGGCGCGGGCAGTCGCCAGATCGCGGGTGGCGAATCGCTGATGGCAGACAATGGGCGGCGGCGATCAGGCTTGCGCGCGCGGCGGCGGCCCGGCAGCGGCGAAGGGGGGTAAGCCCCGGCGCTCAGACGGATCTTGGGCTCGAAAAAGGGAAGAAGGCGGAGCCGGAATCAGGAATCGGCGCGGCGTCCCCAGGCCTGCTCGTAGGCGTTGCCGCCGCGCTCTATGATCTCCTCCGCCGCGGAGGGCACCAGCATGGCCAGGCTGCGGCGCTGGCGCCAGCGCTCGCGGATCTCCGTGGAGCAGACCTCGAACACCGGCAGGGTGACGATGTGCAGCGTGTTGCCCGTGGCGAAGCGCAACTGGCCCTCGGCCACTTGCGTCAGCCCCGGCCAGGTGTTCCGCGCAAAGGAGACGACCTTGTCCAGGTCCGTGTTCTGGCGCAGGGCCACGGCCAGGTTGGCCAGGTGCGGAAGCTCCAGGCCGCGCTGCCACGTGGGCAGGCTCAAAAAAGCCTCGCTGCCCATGATGAACGTGTACTCGTTCTCGGGGGACTTCTCGCGCAGGGCGGTGAGCGTGTCCACTGTGTAGGAGGGGCCGGGGCGCTGGCCCTCTATGCCGCTGGCCGTGAGACCGCTGACGCCGCGCACGGCAAGCTCCACCAGCCGCAGCCGGTGGGCGAAGGGCAGCATGCCCTCGCCGGGCTTGTGCGGCGGCTCGCCCGCGGGCATGAGCAGCACGCGCTCAAGGCCGAGGGACTCGCGGATCTCCACGGCCATGCGCATGTGTCCGGCGTGGATGGGATTGAAGCTGCCGCCAAGAATGCCGATCCTCGTCACCTGTAAGAACCTGTCGCCTTTGCTGCCCAGTGCGTGCGCGGGGAACCCGGCGGGCAGATGCCGGGGAATGCGCGAAAAAAACTAGGGGCGAATCTGGCCTTGGCCCAGCACCACGAACTTGGCGCTGGTGAGTTCCAGAATGCCCATGGGGCCGTATGCGTGCAGCTTGGTGGTGGAGATGCCTATCTCCGCGCCGAGGCCCAGCTCGCCGCCGTCGTTGAGCCGCGTGCTGGCGTTCACCGCCACCATGCTGGCGTCGGCCTCCCGCGTGAAGCGCATGGCGTTGGCGTGGTCATTGGTCAAAATGGCCTCGGTGTGGTTGGAGCCGTACCGGGCGATGTGCTCCAGGGCCTCGTCCAGGTCCGCAACGACCTTCACCGCCAGGATGAGCGCCAGGAATTCAAAGCCCCAGTCGGCGTCGGTGGCGGGCTCGGCCTGTCCGTTCGCCTGCGGGGCCATGAGCGGCAGGGATTTTTCGCAGCATTTGAAGCGCACGCCAAGAGCGCCGAGGGTCTTGGCCACCTCGGGCAGAAAGCTGGCGGCCACGTCCTGGTGCACCAGCAGGCACTCCAGGGAGTTGCAGGTGCCGGGGCGCTGCGCCTTGGCGTTTTCGATGATGGCCACCGCGCGCGCAAGGTCCGCGCTCTTGTCCACAAAGGTGTGGCACACGCCCTTGTAGTGCTTCAAAACCGGCATGGAGGCCTGCTCCACCACGGTGCGGATGAGCCCCTCGCCGCCGCGCGGAATGACCACGTCGATGAATTCGTCGAGCTTCAAGAGCGCGGCCACGGCCTCGCGGTCGGTGGTGGCGGGCGCCTGCACGCACTGCGCGGGCAGACCGGCGCTTTCAAGCGCCTCGTGGATGACCTCCATGAGGGCGGCGATGGAGTGGAAGGCCTCGCTGCCGCCGCGCAGAATGGCCGCGTTGCCGCTCTTGATGCACAGCACGGCGGCGTCCACGGCGGCGTTCGGCCGCGACTCGAAAATCATGGCCACGACGCCCAGGGGCACGCGCATGCGGCCCACGAGCATGCCGTTGGGCCGCTTCTGCATGGACAGGATCTCGCCCACGGGGTCGCTCATGGCGGCCACTTCGCGGCAGCCCTGCACCATGCCCGCCAGCACCTTGTCGGTGATGGTGAGCCGGTCGAGCCGGGCCTGGTCCAGACCGCGGGCTTTTGCGGCGTCTATGTCGCGCGCGTTGGCGGACTTGACGGCCTCGGCGCGGTCGGTTAGCAGCCCGGCGAGGTTCAAAAGGGCCTGCTGCCTGGCGGCGCCCTCGGCCGCGGCCAGCTTGCGGGAGGCGGCGCGCGCGCCCTGGGCGATCAAGCGCATCTGTGCGGCGATGTCCATAGGTCCCCTCATGCTACACGTTCGGCCCGCGTCGTGCCGCAAGGCCCCCAAATTGCTACCCTCGAACCCCTTTCAAGTCAACGCGGCAGGCGCGCCCTCCTGGCCGTTCCGCATTTTTGTCAGATTTTTCCCCGGCTTTTCAAGATTTTGCAGTGTCAGATAAGATATTTGCGTGAAACACAAGATTGTCCTTTGACCTGATTGACATTTTTGAGTAAACATCCCTGGTCCGAACGCAATGGGCGCATACGCCCAACCACTGCCTCTCCAAGGAGTTCCCCCGCATGGACGAAAATAAGCCGCAAGGCCTGGACCAAAGCACAGTCAATCCCGCGGTCGCCGCACAGCTTGAGCAGATCAAGAAATACGTTCCCAGCACTTCGCAGCGGCTTTTCGATTTCCTTTCCGCCAACCTGAAGCCCATCGGCGCCGGCTGCCTCGTCATCCTCCTGGGCGTTGCCGCCTACGAGGGCGTGAGCCACTACCGCGCCCGCGGCGCCGCCAAGGCGGCCGAGAGCCTGGGCGTCATCCTCATCGAGAAGACCGAGCCCAAGGCCCGCGTGGAGGCCCTGGAGGGCTTTTTGAAAGACGCGCCCGACAGCCTGAAGCCCACCGTTGAAATGGAGCTCGCCGCCGCGGCCATGATCGCCCAGCAGTACGACAAGTCCGCCAAGGCCTGGAGCGACCTCGAAGGCTCCTCCTCCCCGGACATGAAGGCCATTGCGGGCATCGGCCACGCCAAGAGCCTCATGCTCGAGGGCAAGCCCCAGGACGCCCTGACCCTGCTTACTGCCCTGAAGGAAAAGGCCCCCGAGGCCTACAAGTCCGCCGTCACCAGGCAGATCGCCGTCGCGGCCGAGGCCGCGGGCAACACCCAGGTGGCCAATGCCGCCTACGCCGAGCTGGCCGGCAAGACCGACGACAACCCGGCCAAGCCCTACTTCGAGTTCAAGGCCAATCAGCTTAAACCCAAAAGCTAAAGGAAGCCCCCCCATGGCGCATCCCCTTTTGGCTGGCGCTCCCGGCGAAACGCACCTGTTCCTCGGCAACGAGGCCATCGTGCGCGGAGCCATAGAGGCCGGCATCCAGTTCGTCAGCTGTTATCCCGGCACCCCGTCCTCCGAGGTGCCGGACACGTTCTTCCGCCTCTCGCCCGAGGGCGCGTACACCTTCGAGTACTCCGTGAACGAGAAGGTGGCCCTTGAGGTTGCCGGCGGCGCAACCCTGGCCGGGGCCCTGTGCCTGGTGACCATGAAGCACGTGGGCGTCAACGTCGCGGCCGACCCGCTCCTGACCCTGACCTACGTGGGCAGCCCCGGCGGCCTGGTGCTGCTCTCGGCCGACGACCCCGGCTGCCACTCCAGCCAGAACGAGCAGGACAACCGCATTTACGCCCGTCTGGCGGGCATGCCCTGCTTCGAGCCCAGCACTGCCCAGGAAGCCAAGGACATGACCCGCGCGGCCCTCGGCCTCTCGCGCGAGCTTGGCGCGCCCACGCTTTTGCGCACCACCACCCGCGTGAACCACCTGCGCGGCCCGGTGACCCTGGCCGAACCCACGACGCTGCCCAAGCCCGCCGGGTTCCAGAAGAACCCCTCGCGCTTCGTGCCCATTCCGGCCTTTGCCCGGCCCATGCACCTGCGCCAGTTGGAACGCATCGAGACCCTGCGCAAGCTGGCCGAGACCTCGCCCTTCAACGCCATTTCCGGCGCGGGCACGGTCGGCGTCATCGCCTCGGGCATCAGCCGCGCCTACCTCTCCGACGCGCTGGACGAAACCGGCCTGGGCGGCAAGGTCAAGGTCCTCGACCTCGGCTTCACCTACCCCCTGCCGGAAAAGCTCATCGCGGGCTTCATGCAGGGCCTCGCCACCCTGCTCATCGTGGAGGAGCTGGAGCCGGTGCTGGAGACGGAAATCCGCGCCCTGGCCCAGAAGCTCGGCATCAGCATCAACATTTTGGGCAAAACGCCCGGACCGTTGCCGCGCTTCGGCGAATACAACGTGGCCATGGTGCAGGCGGCCCTGCGCACGGCCCTGGGCCTGCCCGAGCCGGAAAAGCTGGCCTGCGCCTGCGGCGCCGACCCGGTGGTGCCCCTGCCGAACCGTCCGCCCAACCTCTGCGCCGGGTGCCCGCACCGCGCCACCTATGTGGCCGTGCGCAAGGTCTTCGGCGATACAGCCGTCTACTCCTCGGACATCGGCTGCTACACCCTGGGCCTTTTGCCGCCCTTGAGCGCGGCGGACTTCCTGCTCTGCATGGGCTCCAGCATCAGCGCGGGCTGCGGTGCGGCCAAGGCCGCCGGGCAGACCGTGGTCGGCTTCATCGGCGACTCCACCTTCTTCCACTCCGGCATCACCGGCCTGGTGAACGCGGTGTTCAACCGTCACGACATCCTCGTGGTGATTCTGGACAACCGCACCACGGCCATGACCGGGCATCAGCCCAACCCCGGCGTGGACAAGACCAACCTGGGCGACAACCCGGTGCGCGTGGACATCGAACCGCTGGTGCGCGGCATCGGCATCACGCAGATCCGCAAGGTCAACCCGCTGAACCAGAAGGCGACGCTGGCGGCCATCGAGGAACTGAAGGACCTGTCCGGCGTGCGCGTGCTCATCGCCGAGGAACCCTGCCCGCTCTTCGCCCGCCGCGCATACGGCCAGAAGCGCAACCAGGTGGCCTACGTCGCGGGCGACTGCGAAAAGGCCTCCGTCGAAGGCTCCTGCGGCGACTGCCTGAACACCCTGGCCTGCCCGGCCTTCTATGTGCAGGACGGCAAGATGGCCATCGACCCGCTCCTGTGTTCCGGCTGCATGCTCTGCCTGCAGATTTGCAAAAACATCAAGGCCCGCAAGGGAGACGCCAAATGAGCACCAAGCTGCGCATCTTCATGACCGGCGTTGGCGGCCAGGGAACCCTCACCGCCACCACCCTGCTCGCCCGCGCGGCCCTTTCCGTGGGCCTGCCCGTCACCTCCGGCGAAATCCACGGCATGGCCCAGCGCGGCGGCGTGGTCGAATCCACGCTGCTCATCGGCTACAAGAGCCCCAAGATCGACCTGGGCGAGGCCGACATCCTGCTCGGCTTCGAGCCGCTGGAGACCCTGCGCGCCCTGCCCTACCTCAAGTCCGGCGGCGGCATCGTGCTCTCCAGCAGCGAAACCCTGCCCCCGCCCTCCGTGGCTACCGGCAAGGAGACCGCCCCCACTGTGGAGGAGATCCGCGCCAAGGTGCTGGCCCGTTGCGGCAGCGCCTGCTTCCTGCCCGTGCGCAGCCTCGGCGTTCAGGCCGGGGCGGTGCAAAGCGGCAACATCGCCCTGCTTGGCGCCCTGTGCGCCCTGGGCGCCCTGCCCTTCGGCAAGGACGTCATCGCCGACACCATCCGCGCCACCATGAAGCCCAAGGTGGCGGAGATCAATCTGAAGGCGCTGGAACTCGGCGCCGCCTGTCCGGCGTAAGCCCCGGCAAACGAAAAAGGATCACAAGGACCCCTTCATGGCGAAAACCGAGGCCCACACCTCCGCTCCCGACGGCAGCCTGACCGCGTTGCGCAGCATTCTGCGCGAGCTTTCTCCCGGCGCGCCCCTTGAGGAGAGCCTGGGCGGCCTGCTCAAGGTCTTGTCGAAGCAGATGGGCTACCTGCGCGTGTTCCTGGCCATCATGGACCCGGAGGCCGAGAGCCTGCGGCTCTCCCTGGCGCACAGCCCCACGCGCTCCATCCCCGCCACGTACACCCCCGGCAAGGGCGTGGTGGGCCAGGTGTACGAGACAGGCAAAGCCATCATCATCCCCAAGCTCTCGGAGAACACCGAGTTTTTGAACAAGGCCTTTGGCCGCTCCCCGGAAGAACTCGCCACCTCGGCCTTCGTCTGCGTGCCGGTGGTCATCAACCGCCACGGCGTGGCGGAGATATTGGGCGCCCTTTCCGCCGACCTGCACCTCATGTCCGATGCGGACCTGGACCGGCAGCGCGAATTCCTTGAGGTGGTGGCCGACCTCATCGCCAACCAGGTGGCCCAGTTGCAGGAAGAAATGGCCCTGCACAAGCACCTCATGGCGCAAGGCATGGTCAACCCCGGGCTCGACACCGCGCCGCCCAAGGACTTCGTCGCCGCCAGCAAAAGCATGCGCGTGGTGCTGCGCCAGGCGCGCCAGGTGGCCCCCAGCCGGGCCACGGTGCTCTTGCGCGGCGAGTCCGGCACGGGCAAGGAGCTGCTCGCCGAGGCCATCCACATGGGCAGCCCCCGGGCGGACAAGCCGCTCATCAAGCTCAACTGCGCCGCCCTGCCCTCGGAGCTGGTGGAGAGCGAGCTCTTCGGCCACCAGAAGGGCGCGTTCACCGGCGCGGTGCAGACCAAGCGCGGCCTGTTCGAGGTGGCGCACAACGGCACGCTGTTCCTCGACGAAATCGGCGAGCTTTCCCTCGACGCCCAGGCCAAGGTGCTGCGCGCCATTCAGGAGAAGGAAATCCAGCGCGTGGGCGGCGAGCAGACCCTTTCCGTCGACGTGCGGCTCATCTGCGCCACGCACCAGCCGCTGGAGGAGCTGCTCACCCAGGGCCGCTTCCGCGAGGACCTGTTCTACCGCATCAACGTGTTCCCCGTGTTCATCCCCGCCCTGCGGGAGCGCCGGGAGGACATTCTGCCCCTGTGCGAGCACTTTTTGGAGGACTTCTCCAAGGAGTACGGCAAGAACATCAAGCGCATCTCCACCCCGGCCATCGAGCTTCTTTCCATGTACCACTGGCCGGGCAACGTGCGCGAGCTGCGCAACTGCGTGGAGCGCGCCGTGCTCATCTGCGAGGAAGAGGTCATCCGCACCTATCACCTGCCGCCGACCTTGCAGACGGCGGACAGCTCGGCCACGGGCATCAACCTGTCCTTCGGCGAGGCCGTGGCCAAGTTCGAGCAGGAGCTCTTGGTGGACTCCCTCAAGAAGACGCGCGGCAACATGCTGCAAAGCGCGCGCGATCTGCGCGTCAGCTACCGCATCATCAACTACAAGGTCAAAAAGTATAACATCGACGTGAAGCGCTTCAGCAGCGTGAAGCCGAAGCGGAAGAAATAAAGCCGCGCGGCGATCGTCGCATCAGCAAACACAAAGGGGGCCACGCGGCCCCCTTTTTTGTTCCCTTGAACGGGAAAACTGCGCGCCGCGGATTACGCCGCCTGCAGCCCCTTGGTGAAGGCCAGGCCCTCGGAGAAGTCGAGGGTGCCGGTGTAGATGGCGCGGCCCGTGATGGCCCCTTGCAGGCCTTTTGCGCACAGGGGGGCGAGGTTCTTCAGGTCGTCCATGTTGGTGACGCCGCCGGCCGCCACGACGGGAAGCCGGGTCGCCTCGCACAAGGCCGTCAGCGCGGGCAGGTTCACGCCGCTCTGCATGCCGTCGCGGGCGATGTCGGTGTAGATGATGAAGCTTGCGCCCGCCGCCTCGATGCGCGGCAGCACGTCGGACACGGACATGCCCGCATCGGCCACCCAGCCGCGGCTTTTGAGCTGGCCGTTCACGGCGTCCAGGCTCACGCCCACCTTGCCCGGCAGCGCGGCGCAGAGCTCGGCGAAGAGCTCCGGCTGCTCCAGGGCGATGGTTCCGATGATGAGCCGGGTCACTCCGGCCTCGATGTAGGCCTTGGCCGTGGCGATGTCGCGGATGCCGCCGCCCAGCTGCACGGGAATCTTGGCCTCGGCGCAGATGCGCTTGACCAGCTCGAAGTTGCGCGGCAGGCCGCTGAACGCGCCGTCGAGATCGACGATGTGCAACCACTGCGCGCCCAGGCGCACCCACGAAAGGGCGCTCTGTGCCGGGTCGTCGCCGAACACCGTCACGGCGTCGGCCTTGCCTTGCTCCAGGCGCACGCAGCGCCCGTCCTTGATGTCGACGGCGGGGAATAGAATCACAAACCCATCTCCCGCAGACCCGCCTCGATGCCCTCCTTGGCCAGGGTGTCGGCGTTGACCCACTCGCCCTTGCGCTTCACGAACTTGCCGATGTCGAGCAGGTTGTCGGTAAGGGCCTTCTGGGTCTCGTCATAGTGGTAGCGGGAGACCATGCGCTCGTTCTTCACGTCGATGAGGTACAGGTCCATGACCACGGAGGCCGGATTGCCGCCGCCCTCAAGCTCCTTCCAGCGCAGCACCTGGGGCACCAGGATGAAGTCCGCGGGCAGGCAGCGGCCAACGGCCAGCCAGTACGACCAGGCGGACTCGCGCGCCTTGCCGGAGCGTTCGAAGGTCACGATCTCCTGGCACTGGCGCACGGCCGAGGGCGTGCCGGTGAGGCTGACGCCGTGGGCGCGGGCGCTCTGGTTCAGGTCGCCGTCCAGGGACTGCAAGATCTCGGGCTTCACCACCTTGCCCTCCTCGGGCAGGTAGCCGGCCAAGAGCTCCCAGTTGTATTTGGGCGCGGTGAAGGGCGCCACGGCGATGCTGCCCACGGGCCGCAACTGCGGCGGAATGGGCTTGGGACCGCACGCGGCCAGGCTCAGCAGCACACCCAAAACAGAAAGAATCGAAAGCGACTTGCGCAGTTGCATCAGTCCACACTCCCCTTGGTGCTGGTTGCGCCCGTGCGGCACACCTGTACGGCCTGGCGCAGCGCCAGTCCCAGGGCCTTGAAGGCAGCCTCCAGCAGATGGTGGCCATTTTTTCCGTACTCGAAGCGGATGTGCAGGTTCATGCCCGCCCGCTGCGCCAATGACTTGAAGAATTCGCGCCAGACGTCCTTCTCCTCCCCGGCGATGACCGCGGGCAGAAGGTCGTCGGCATAGACCAGATAGGGCCGGCCGGAAAGGTCCACGACCACTTCGGCCAGGGCCTCGTCCATGGGCACCTTGGCATTGGCCACGCGGGCAATGCCCGCCTTGTCGCCCAGGGCCTCGGCAAGGGCCTGGCCCAGGCACAGGCCGATGTCCTCCAGGCTGTGGTGGGCGTCCACCTCAAGGTCGCCCTTGCAGGAGAGCGTGAGGTCGAACCCGGCCCAGAAGGTCATGAGGGTGAGCATGTGGTCGGCAAAGCCCATGCCCGTGGCGATGGCGCATTTGCCCGCGCCCTCCAGGCAAAGCTCAACACGGATGTCGGTTTCTTTCGTGGCCCGTTTCAGGGTCGCTGCGCGCTTGCCCACCATGCTCCTCCCTGCGTCGATTTTTCCATCGCCAACCAGCATCGTTTGTTGGCGAAAAAGCCTGAATGCTCACTTTCCATGCCCAGAGGCGCCGGGCATTGTCAACTGTTGCGTCAAGCGCCGGTTATGTCGCCCCTATCAGGCGGTCTGCTCCGGCGCGGCTTCCTCCGGCGCGGGCTTCTTCTTTTTGCCGAAGAAATACGCCAGCCAGATGCCCACCTCATACAGGATGCACAGCGGCACAGCCATCATGGTCTGGCTGACGGCGTCCGGCGGGGTGAGGGCGGCGGCCAGGATGAACGACGCCAGGACCGCGTACTTGCGCTTCTTGCGCAGGCCCACGTGGCTGATGATGCCGAGCCGGGCCAGGAAGAACAGGAACAGCGGCAGCTCGAACACGATGCCGAAGGCGAAGAGCAGCTTCAGCACGAAGTCGAGGTATTCGTCCAGCTTGGGCGTGAACATCAAGCTGTCGCTGGCGTAGCTGGCGAAGAACTCGAACCCGAAGGGGAACACCACGAAGTAGCCGAACAGCGCGCCCACGGTGAAGCACAGGGCCGAGAAGAAGGCGATGGGCACGATCCAGCGGCGCTCATGGGAGTACAGCCCCGGCGCCACGAACTGGAAGATCTGGTAGAAGATGTACGGGCTGGAGGCGAAGATGCCCGCCACGAAGGCGACCTTCATCTCCGTGAAAAAGGCCTCGGTGGGCAGCGTGTAGATGAAGTGGCTCTGCTTGAGGGCGTTCAGCATGGGCTGCATGAGCAGCTTGAGCATCTGCCCGGCAAAGGCGTAGCAGCCCAGAAAGCCGATGATCATGGCGATGGCGCTGCGGGTGAGCCGCTTGCGCAGGTCCTGCAGATGGCCGAAGAGGCTCATGCGGCCGGAGAAGCCCTCGCCCACGGCATCGTCGCCCGCGGGCGGAGGAGGCGGAGGCGTGTCGCCGCCCGGCACAGGCGCTTCCGCCGGCTCGGACACCGCCGGCGCGGCGGCCTCCTGGGCAACGGCCGGGGCGGCGGTGTCATCAGCGGATTCGGCAGGCGCGGCAGGCAGGATGCTTTCGGCAACGGCCGGAACATCGCCGGACGCTGCGGCGGGCGTTTCTGTTGACGCGCTCTGCGCTTCGTCCGTCGGCGTTTCTGCGGCGGCGGCCGGAATTTCCCCGGCGGGCGCGGCTTCGCCAGTGGATTCTACGGACGCCACAGCATGAGCATCTGCGGGTTCGGCAGGCGTTTCGGCCGCAGGCGTGGCGCTTGTGGCAGGAGCATTGGCTGTTTCAGCGGTCAGCGGCGCGGCTGGGCTGTCGGCGGAAACCACAGCCGGAGTTTCCGCAGGGACTTCGGCAGGAGCTTCGGCAGCGGGCTCGGCTTCTGGTGCGTGCGCTTCAACTGCGGAGGCTACCGTAGCGGGCGCGGCTTCTGGCGCGGGCGCTTCCACGGCGGGCGCTTCCACGGTCGTGTCAAAAGGCGTCAGGCCGCCATCCGCGGCGGACCCGGCGGCGGATTCTTTAACGGGCTCGGCGCGCTCCACCGGCGGCTGCTGCGGATATTCCTCGGGCTGCAGCTCGCGCTCGGCCTCCGGCGCGTGCTCTCCGGCGGGCTTGTCAGAAGACGTGCCGCCGGGCGTGCCGTCGGGCGGACCGTCCGGCGTGCCGGGCTGCGCTCCGCCCTGGCCTTCCGCCTTTTCGCCGTACAGCTTCTCATGCGCCTCGGCCTTGCGCTTCTCGAAATCGGCCGCTTCCGTCTCGCGCTCAATGGTGCGCTTGAACTCGCCGCTCATCTGCTTGAACTCGCCAATGGCCTTGCCAAGCCCCTTCATGAGGTCCGGCAATTTTTTGGGGTCCACCACAATGATCGCCACAAGGGCGATGATGAGCATTTCTCCGGTTCCGAACATACGCCTTCCTGAATCTTATGCGGTGCGGGCGGGTCTGCTAGTCCTTACGGGCTCCTGCCCTCTCGCTTATTCCCATTCGATGGTGCTGGGCGGCTTGGAGGAGATGTCGAGAACCACGCGGTTCACGCCCTTCACCTCGTTGATGATGCGGCTGGACATGCGCGCCAAGATCTCCGAGGGCAGGCGCGACCAGTCGGCGGTCATGGCGTCGATGCTGTCCACGATGCGCAGGGCGATGACGTGCTCGTAGGTGCGGTCGTCGCCCATGACGCCCACGGTCTTGAGCGGCAGCAAAACGGCAAAGCCCTGCCAGACCTTGCGGTACCAGTCGCTGGCGATGAGCTCCTGCTGCACGATCTTGTCCGCCTGGCGCAGAATCTCAAGGCGCGAGTCGGTGATTTCGCCGATGACGCGGATGGCCAGGCCGGGACCCGGGAAGGGGTGCCGCCAGATGATGTTCTCGGGCATGCCGAGCTCCGCCGCCACCTTGCGCACTTCGTCCTTGAACAGCTCGCGCAGGGGCTCCACGAGCTTCAGGTTCATCTTCTCGGGCAGACCGCCCACGTTGTGGTGGCTCTTGATGACCGCGCTGGGGCCCTTGAAGGAGATGGACTCGATGACGTCGGGGTACAGGGTGCCCTGGGCCAAGAACTCCACGCCCTCAATGGCCTTGGCTTCGCGGTCGAAGACCTCGATGAAGGTGTAGCCGATGATCTTGCGCTTCTGCTCCGGGTCTTCCACGCCTTGAAGCTTGTCGAGGAACTCGCGGCGGGCGTCGATGCACTTCACGTTCAGGTCGAAGTGCTCCTCCAAAAAGCCGATGACTTCCTCGCGCTCGCCCATGCGCAGCAGGCCGTTGTCCACAAAGATGCAGTACAGGCGCTTGCCGATGGCGCGGTGCAGCAGCACGGCGGCCACGGTGGAGTCTATGCCGCCGGAGAGGCCGAGGACCACTTTGCCCTCGCCCACCTGGGCGCTCATGGTCTTGATGGACGACTCCACGAAGGAGGTCATGGTCCAGCCCGGCTTGAGCCCGGCGATCTTGAACAGGAAGTTTGAGATGATGCGCTCGCCCTGGTCCGTGTGCGCGACCTCCGGGTGGAACTGCACGGCGTAGATCTTTTTCGCCGGGTCGCACATGGCGGCGTTTTCCAGGCTGCCGGTCTTGCCGATGCGCGTGAAGCCCGTGGGCAGCGTGCCCACGTTGTCGCCGTGGCTCATCCACACGGTGAGCTTCTCTTTGCCGGCGACACCGGCGAAGAGCGGGCTTTCGCCCACGGCCTCGAACTCGGCGCGGCCGTATTCCCGGTCCTGGGAGCGGGTGACTTCGCCATCAAGGGTGTGCGCCAAAACCTGCATGCCGTAGCAGATGCCGAGGATGGGCAGGCCCCAGGTGAGGTATTCCTTGGGCAGCGGGGGCGCGCCTTCGTCGTGCACGCTGGAGGGCCCGCCGGAAAGCACAAGGGCCTTGGGGTTCATGGCCTTGATGACGGCGGGATCGCTGGTGCAGGGGTGGATCTCGGAGTACACCCCGGCCTCGCGGATGCGCCGCGCGATGAGCTGGGTGACCTGGGACCCGAAGTCGATGATGATGACCTTGTCTTGGTGCTGCATGATGCGACCCTTTTCGCCGTCCCTTAGGACTCGACGCGGTAGTTGGGGGATTCTTTGGTGATGATGACGTCGTGGACGTGGCTCTCGCGCAGTCCGGCGGCGCTGATCTCCATGAAGCGGGCCTTTTCGCCCAGCTCGTCGATGGTGGCGCAGCCCAGGTAGCCCATGCCGGAGCGCAGGCCGCCCACAAGCTGGTGGATGCTCTCGGTCACCTGACCGCGGAAGGGCACGCGGCCCACGATGCCCTCGGGCACGAGCTTCTTGCTCTTGTCCTGGAAGTAGCGGTCGGAGCTGCCCGCGTTCATGGCGTCGATGGAGCCCATGCCGCGATAGATCTTGTAGGTGCGGCCCTGGTACAAAATGGTTTCGCCGGGGCTTTCCTCGGTGCCCGCAAAGAGCGAGCCCATCATGCAGGTGTTGGCGCCGGCGGCCAGGGCCTTGACCACGTCGCCGGAGAACTTGATGCCGCCGTCGGCGATGATGCACTTGCCCGCTTCGCGGCAGGCGCGGCCCGCCTCGATGATGGCGGTGATCTGGGGCACGCCGACGCCAGCCACGATGCGCGTGGTGCAGATGGAGCCGGGTCCGATGCCCACCTTGACCGTGTCGACGCCGGATTCGATGAGGGCCTTGGCGCCCTCGTAGGTGGCCACGTTGCCGCCGATGATCTGGGCTTCGGGGAAGGCGTCGCGCAGGGCGCGAGTGGCGTTCAAAATATTGCGGGAATGCCCGTGGGCGGAATCGAGCACGAGGAAGTCGACCCCGGCGCGCAAAAGCGCCTCGGCGCGCGAGATGCCGTCCTGGCCCACGCCCACGGCCGCGCCCACGCGCAGGCGGCCCTTGTCGTCCTTGCAGGCGTTGGGGTATTTCTTGACCTTCTCGATGTCCTTGATGGTGATGAGGCCCTTGAGCTGGTTCTCGTCGTCCACCACCAGCAGCTTCTCGATGCGGTTCTGGTGCAGCTGGCGCTTGGCTTCCTCGTCGCTGATGCCCTCGGGCACGGTGATGAGGTTGCGGCTGGTCATGACCTCGGACACGGGCGTGTTGTTGTCGGTGACGAAACGCACGTCGCGGTTGGTGACGATGCCCACGAGCTTGTCGCCGCGGACCACCGGCAGACCGGAGATGCGGAACTCGGTCATGAGCGCCAGCACCTTGCCCACGTTGTCGTCCGGGTGCACGGTCACGGGGTCGTGGATCATGCCGGACTCGGACTTCTTGACCTTGTCCACTTCGCGAACCTGGTCGCGGATGCTCATGTTCTTGTGGATGACGCCGACGCCGCCGGTGCGCGCCATGCTGATGGCCATGCGCGCCTCGGTGACGGTGTCCATGGCGGCGGACAGCAGGGGAATGTTGAGGCGGATTTCGGGCGTCAGCTGCGAGGAGACGTCCACGCTGTCGGGCAGCACCTCGGAATAAGCCGGAACGAGCAGCACGTCGTCAAAGGTGAGCGCCTTACCGATGATCTTGTCCTGCATCTTTATCCTCCCGACGGCCACGCGGCCCGTTTCGTGTTCTGATTGCTATGGAAATCGGGCCTGATCACAGGCCCAGGTATGCCTTTTTCACCGCATCGTTGGCAAGCAGCTTGTCGCAGGAGTCCTCCAGGGTGATGCGCCCGTTCTCCATGACATAGCCGCGGTGGGCCACCTTGAGCGCCTGGTTGGCGTTCTGCTCCACCAGAAAGATGGTGGTGTTGCTCTCGCGGTTGATCTGCTTGATGATGTCGAAAATCTGCCGGATGATGAGCGGGGCGAGGCCAAGGGAGGGCTCGTCGAGGAGCAGCACCTTGGGCCGGGCCATGAGCGCGCGGCTGATGGCGAGCATCTGCTGCTCGCCGCCGGAAAGGGTGCCGCCGAGCTGCTTGCGCCGCTCCAGCAAAATGGGGAACAGGCCGAACACCTGGTCCAGGTCGCGGGCCATGCCCTCTTTGTCGGAGCGCAGAAACGCGCCCATGTCCAGGTTCTCCTGCACGGTCAGGTCGGGGAAGATGAGCCGGCCCTCGGGCACCTGGCAAATGCCCATGCGCACGATCTTGTCCGGAGACATGCCGCCGATGGGCTTGCCCTCGAAGAGCACCTCGCCGTGGCGGGGCGGCACGACGCCGCAGATGGTCATGAGCGTGGTGCTTTTGCCCGCGCCGTTGGCGCCGATGAGCGTGATGATCTCGCCCTCGCCGATCTTGATGCTGACGCCGCGCAGGGCCTGGATGTTGCCGTAGTATGTGTCGATGTTCTTAAGCTCAAGCATCGCTTTCCTCGCCCAGGTAAGCCCGGATGACCTGCGGGTCGGCGCTGACCTCCGCCGGGGTCCCGGTTGAGATGACGCGGCCGTACTCCATCACGTAGATGCGGTCCGACAGGCTCATGACCATTTTCATGTCGTGCTCGATGAGCAGCACGGAAATCTGGAATTCCTCGCGGATGCGGATGACCATCTCCTTGAGTTCCAGGGTCTCCTGCGGGTTCATGCCCGCGGCGGGCTCGTCGAGCAGAAGCAGGAAGGGCTCGGTGGCCAGGGCGCGTGCGATTTCGAGCCGGCGCTGCGCGCCGTAGGGCAGGTTGCGCGCGTACTCGTTGGCCACGCCCTCAAGCCCGACCTTTTTCAAGAGCTGGTAGCTCTTGTCCACCACGTCCTGCTCCTCGCGCCGGGCCTTGGGCCAGCGCAGAACAGCGCCCAGAATGCCCTGCTTGGTGCGGCAGTGGCGGCCGATCATGACGTTTTCAAGGGCCGTCATGCTGGGAAAAAGGCGGATGTTCTGGAAGGTGCGGGCCATGCCCAGCTCGCAGACGTGGTTGGTGCGCATGCCGTTGATGCGCTTCTCCTTGCCGTCGCGCAGCACGGCCACCACTTCGCCGTCGGTGGGGGTGTAGATGCCGGTGATGCAGTTGAAGAAGGTGGTCTTGCCCGCCCCGTTGGGGCCGATGAGCGCCACGACCTCGCCCTTGCGCACCTCCAGGTCCACGTCGCTAAGGGCGCGCAGACCGCCGAAATTCATGCTGACGTTGCGGACAGCGAGGACCGCGTCTTTGTTGTGTTCCATTACGCTGCTTCCGTGTTGATCTTGTAGACCTTGCGTCGCGCCTTGATGAGTCCCTGCGGACGGAAGACCATGACCACGATCATGGTGGCCCCGAAGATGAGCATGCGGTACTCGGAGAAGGCGCGCATGTACTCGGGCAGCAGGATGAGCAGGAAAGCGCCGAGCATGACGCCCACCACCGAGCCCATGCCGCCCAGCACCACGATGGCCAGGATCATGGCCGACTCCATGAAGGTGAAGCTCGCCGGGTTGATGAAGGTGGTCTTGGCGGCGAACACCGCGCCCATGACCGCGGCCAGGGTGGCGCCCAGGCTGAAGGCCATGAGCTTGGCCTTGGTGTTGTCTATGCCCATGGCCTGGCAGGCTATCTCGTCCTCGCGCAGGGCCAGCCAGGCGCGGCCGATGCGCGAATCCTTGAGCCGTGCCGTGACGACGATGGCCAAAAGCACCAGGGCGAGCATGATGTAGTAGATGTAGGTCGTGGCCTGGTCCACCGAGTAGGCCACGCCGAAAAGCCCGGGCCGCGAGATGTTCGAGATGCCGCTGGGGCCGAAGGAGAAGGCGTTCCAGTTCTCCAGCACAAGCTTCACGATCTGGCCGAAGCCGAGGGTGACGATGGCCAGATAGTCGCCGCGCAGGCGCAGCACCGGAAAGCCCAGCAGAATGCCGAAGAACGCGCCCAGGATCGCGGCCAGGGGCAGCACGGTCCAAAAGCCCAGGTGGAAGTGGTAGTTCAAAAGCGCGTAGGCGTACGCGCCCACGGCGTAGAAGGCCACGTAGCCCAGGTCGAGCAGTCCGGCCAGGCCCACGGTGATGTTGAGCCCCAGGCCCAGCACAACGTAGATGAGCGCGCTGATGAGGATGTTCGTCTGGTACATGGAGAACACCCAGGGGAAGCCCGCCGCCACCACAAAGCCGAAAGCCAGAAGCGGCTTGACCACGCGCGGGTTGTTCACGAAGCGGCTCAGGGCAGACTCGGTCACGGCGCCGTCGGCCTCGCGGATGGCCGCGCCGCGGTCGCGGCGGTCCATCATGAAGTGCCAGATGATGGCGAGCACAAAGCTGCCGCCCAGCATGTACACCAGGTGCATCCAGCGCCAGGTCACGGTCTTTTCCACCGTGTCCACGCGGATGACCATGATGGGCAGGGTCAAAAACGCCAGCCACAGCGCGGCGATGGCGGACTTCTTCAAGTTCGTGGCGAAGTTTTCTGCGGCCATGACGCTACACCTTCTGTGCCCGCTGCTTGCCCAAGAGGCCAGCGGGGCGGAAGATCAAGATAAGCACGAGCAGGCAGAAGGCGAACACGTCCTCGTAGTCGCTCGAGACGTAGCCCGTGGCGAAGCTTTCGGTCCAGCCGAGAACAAGGCCGCCCAGCACCGCGCCGGGAATGCTGCCGATGCCGCCCAGCACCGCGGCGGTGAAGGCTTTGATGCCGGCGATGAAGCCGATGTAGAAATTTATCTGCCCGATGTGCGAGGCGATGAGCACGCCGCCCACTGCCGCCAAACCCGAACCGATGATGAAGGTCATGGAGATGACCTGGTCGACGTTGACGCCGACGAGCATGGCCATTTTGCGGTTCTGCGCGGTGGCGCGCATGGCCTTGCCCATGCGGGTGAACTTGATGAAGAGCGTGAGCGCGATCATGACCACCAGCGAGGTGACGACGATGAACAGGTCGCTGGTGCCCAGGAAGCTCTGGTACTGCTCCATGAACTCAAGGTCGGGGATGAGGCGCGGGAAGGGCAGAAAGTCCGGGGTCTGCGCGAGCATGATGTAGTTCTGCAGCAGAATGGACATGCCGATGGCGGAAATGAGCGGAGCCAGCCGCGGCGCGCCGCGCAGGGGCTTGTAGGCGATCTTCTCCACCGTGTAGCCGTAGGCCGCGGAGTACAGCACCGAAATCACCAGGGCGATGGCCAGGATGGACAAGGCCGGCCAGCCCATGGCCGTAAGCACGCCGGCCACGATGAGCCCCATGAAGGCGCCGATCATGTAGATCTCGCCGTGGGCGAAGTTGATGAGTTCGATGATGCCGTAGACCATGGTGTAGCCCAGGGCGATGAGGGCGTACACGCTGCCTTTGGAGAGGCCGCCGAAAAATAGCTGAAGGAAATATTCCATAGATTCGTCCCACCGCGCGGAAGTTGGCCCCCGCTGCGGCCTGTCGCTTACAGAACCAGGGGACGGGCGCTTGAACCGCCCCCGCCCCCTGGCACGTTGATCGCCTGCCCGCTCAACGGGCGGCGGAGGCTACTTCACCAGTTCGTACTTGCCGCTCTTCACCTGGTAGACGGAGAAGCTCACGCCCTCGGCGTCGCCCTTGGCGTCGAACTTGATCTTGCCCACCGGGGTGTCGATGAGTTCGTTGTGCAGGGCGGCCACGACCTTGTCGTAGTCGGTGCTGCCGGCCTTCTGCACGGCGTTCAGCAGGGCCTGGGCGGCGGCGTAGGCCTGGGGGAAGAACGCGCCCGGCTTGGCGCCGAATTCCTTCTCGTGGTCGGCGGCGGCCTTCTTGTAGACCTCGTTGTCGGCCAGGATCTGGGGACCGGTGGCGTACACGCCCTCGGCGTCGGCGCCGGCGGTCTTGATGAAGGTCTCGTCCTTCACGCCGTCGTCGGAAACAAAGGCGATCTTGAGGCCCTTCTTGTGCATCTGGCTCACGATCTTGCTGGCTTCGGGGTGGTAGCCGCCGAAGAGCACGCAGTCGGCGCCGGTGGACTTGATCTTCTGCACGACGGCGGAATAGTCCACGCCGCCGGGGGTGATGCCTTCGAACATGACGACCTTGGCGGACTTGCCGTCTTCAAGGGCCTTCTTGGCGCTTTCGGCAAAACCCTTGCCGTAGTCGCCCTTGTCGTGGATGACCGCGACCTTCTTGACCTTGAGCTCGCTCACGGCGAATTCGGCCGCGGCCTTGCCCTGGATCAGGTCATAGGAAATGGTGCGGAAGAAGTTGGGGTAGTTGCCGCTCTGGGTCAGCTCGGTGCTGGTGGCCGAGGGGGTCATGACGACGACCTTGGCGTCCTTGTAAATGGGCAGGGCGGCCTTGGTGGCGCCGGAGCAGATGTGGCCGAGGACGATGCTGACCTTCTCGCTCACGAGCTTGGTGGCCGCGTTGGTGGCCAGCTCGGGCTTGCACTGGTCGTCCATGGGCATGACTTCAACCTGCATGCCGTTCACGCCGCCCTTGGCGTTCAGTTCCTTGGCCACCAGCTTGGCGGCGTTCAGGGTGGGCAGACCGTAAGAGGCGAGGTCGCCCGAGTGCGCGCCTGCAACGCCGAGCACCAGGGTTTTGGGAGCAGCGGCAGTGGCGTTGGCCTCGGCCTTCTTCTCTTCCTTTTTCTCTCCGCAGCCAACGACCAGGAGACCGGCCATGGCCACGCCCAGAATAGTCATGATCCATCTCGACTTCATGTCCCAACTCCTCGAAAAAAAGTTCAGTCAGCCAAGAAATCCTGATATGCCGCACGGCCACGAAGCCCCAGCCCCGCAGCCTTTTTCACCTTGAAGGCGGCTACTTTAGTGGAATATCCATCTTTGTCAATACGCCTTCGTTTGCCGTAAATTCCGGGCTATTTTGCCGGGGGCGCGGCCAGTTCGTCCTGCGCGCCCTTCAAAACATCCGGGTCCTTGGGGTTCAGCTGCACCACGCGGCGGAAGTGCTGGTCGCCCTCGGCCGGCTTCTTCAGGTAATGCTTGAGCAGAATGCCCATATTGTAATGCCCCAGCACGTCGTCCGGATTCATCTTGAGCACGGTGTCGAAGGACTTCTTCGCCAGATCGTACTCCTTGCGCTCAAAGCGCACCATGCCCATGGCCTTGTGGGCCTCGATGTTGTCCGGCGCGATCTTGACCGCCGACGTGACGAGTTCCAGGGACTTGTCCCAGGCCTGCATCATCATGAAGGTGTTGGCCAGCTCCAGCAGCACCTGCGGGTCGTTGGGATTCGCCTGCATCTTGGCCATCAGTTCGCGCAGCTGATTCATGTCCACGCCGCCCATGGCCCCCATGGCTCCGCCCATGCCGCCCATGCCCTCGCCCATGCCGCCCATGCCCTCGCCCATGCCGCCCATGCCCTCGCCCATGCCGCCCATGCCGCCGCGCTCCTGCTGCACCTGCACGGCCAGGCCCTTGCCCTGCATGCGGTACAGAAAGGAGCCCACAAACATGACCAGCACCGCGCCCACCAGGGCCGCCACAATGATCTTTTGCCCGCCGCCGAGAAGGGGCGCGCTTGCGTTCGTCGTATCAGTCACGGAGCATCTCCAGTTGTTTCAGTCTCTTGGATATGGACCGGCCGCGCAGGACCAGGGCGGCGGCATAGGCCGCCAGGAAAATCCACACGGCGGCGTTGGCCGCAAGCACATAACCGTTCATACGTCTCTCCCTTCCGCCTAGCGCGAGAGCATGAGCGCCCGGGCGCGCTCCTCGGCGCGGCCGATGCGTTGGCGCGCCAAAAGCAGGGTCAGCCACAGGCAGCCGAAGGCCACCAGATTCACCAGCACGGTGTGCCACATCTCCGGCTCCAGGCCGCCGCCCTGGCTGGCCAAAACCGCCGGATGCACGCTGCGCCAAATGCGCGCGGAGTAGAACACCAGAGGCACGTCGAGGAAGGCCACCACGCCGAGCACGGCGCAGACCAGCGCCCGCCGCTCGCCGCCCATGTCCGACCCGCGCAGCACCAGGTAGCCCGCGTACACAAACCACATGATGAGCGTGGTGGTGAGCCGGGGATCCCAGGTCCACCACACGTTCCAGGCCGCGCGGCCCCAAATGGAGCCGGAGACGAGGGCCAGCCCGCTCATGAGCACGCCTATCTCGGCCGCGGCGCCGGCCAGTATGTCCGAGCCCGCGTCACGCTTGAGCAAATGGCGCACGCTGGCGCAAAACACCACGAAGAAGCTGACGAGGCTCCACCAAGCCAGCGGCATGTGGATGTAGAAGATCTTCTGCACCACGCCCATGGTTTCCTCCAGGGGCGCGTAGCTCCAGATGAACCACTGGCCCACGGCCAGGGCGAGGACGCTCAAAGCGGCAAGAAGACGTATCGGCATGCGTGTGCTCCCAAGACGGCGTTGGCGCCGCTATTCCTCTCCCGTATACAAAAACGGGAATAAAAAGGCTCCGGCGGCGGTGAACACGGCGTCGAAGGCCACGATGATTCCGGACCACAAGGCCTGGTCCATTGCCGGCTCGCCGGAGAAGCACCCGGCGAAGATGCGGATGCCGCCCAGCAGCACCGGCAGCAGCAGCGGAAACAGAATGACGGAGAAAAGGGATTCGCGCGCGCCCTGCCCCTGGGCCAAGGCGCCAAGCAGCGCGCCAAGGGCGGCCAGGCCCCAGTCCACGCCGACGAGCGCCAGGAGCAGCACGCCCCAGTCGCCCTTGATGTCCTGGCCGAGGAACACCGCGGCCGCGGGCAGAAACACCGCCTGTGAGAGCAGCAGCAGTCCGAATCCGGCCAGGCCCTTGCCCAGCCACACGGCATGCTCCGGCACGGGCGAGGACAAGAGCCCGAGACGGCAGCCCTGGGCCTCCTCGATGCTGAACAGGTCGTTGAACACCAGCACCAGGCCGAAGGCCGAGGCCAGCCAGAAGATGGCCGCCGCAGCCTGGGGCGAAACCAGCTCCGTGGTCGGGCGCGACAGGGAAAAGAGGAAGATGAGCAGCAGGCCGAGCAACACCGCCTGCACCAGCCCCTGCCCGCCGCCCGCGGCCAGGCGCAGGTCCTTGGCCGCCATGAATCCGGCGCGCTTCAGCATGTGAGCCCCCCGGCGTCGAAGCCGCCCACCTCGCCGAAATAGGCGACGCGGGTGTCCTTCAGAAAGAGCACCCGCTCGGCCAGGGGCAAATCAGAACTCAAATGGTGGCTGACCCAGACCACAGCCGCGCCCGAGGCCTTGAGCGCGGCGATCTCGCGGCGCAGCAGATCCTGGGAGGCGGGGTCGAGCCCGGTGCCCGGCTCGTCCAGAAACACCAGCTTGGGGCCGATCAAGAACACCCGCGCCAGGTTGAGCCGCTGGGCCATGCCGCGCGAGAACGTTCCGGCGGGCTCGTCGCCCACGCGGGAAAGCCCCACGCGGTCAAGCACGGCGGCGATGTCCTCCTGGCTGGGCGCAAAACCGTACATGCGCCCCCAAAAGAGCAGGTTGGCCTGGGCGGACAGGCGCGGATACAGGAAGGTGGCGTGGCCCAGGTAGGCGCAGGCCTCCGCGGGCACGCGCAGGTCCACGGTCCCGGCCGAGGGCCGGCACAGGCCAGCCATGATCTTGAGCAGGGTCGTTTTGCCCGCGCCGTTGCCGCCCACCACGAGCAGGGCCTCGCCCGCGCGGGCGCTCACGCTCACGTCGCGCAGCACCAGGCGCGAGCCGAAGAACTTGCCCACGCCGCTGACGGCGAGGCGCACGGACGCGTCCGTTTCCGGACTCGCCCCCGGCGCTGTGACGGCTCCGGCCACGCGGCTACTCCCGTTCCTTGCCCCGGCCATAACGCATGATGAACAGCGGGGCCAGGCAGAAGATGATGCCGCCGATCCAGATCCAGTTCACCAGCGGGTTCACGTTGACTTTAACGCTGACGCCGCCGTCCTCGGTGGCGCCCAGCAGCACGGCGAAGATCTCGTTGCCCAGGCCGGGAATGACCTCGACCTCGGCAAAGGCCTGCTCGTAGCCGCGGTACATGCGGCGCTCCGGCGAAACAGTGCCCACAAGCCGGCCGCCCTTGGTCACTTCCATCTGCGCGATGAGCTGGGCCATGTTGCGCGAGCTCTTCTCGTGCACGTCCTTCAGGGTCACTGTGTAGCCGCCCACCTCGAAGCTCTGGCCCACGGCGATCTCTTTCTCGGCCGAGAGCTGGTACGGGCCGGAGAAGGCCACGCCCAGAGCCATGAGGCCCAGGCCCAGGTGGATGGCGTAGGCGCCCAGGGTCTGGCGCGTGCGCGACTCGGGCAGCAGGCCCATGGCCAGCACCGCCGTGGTGATGCAGGAGACGGCGCCCGCAGCGCCCACAAGGGCCAGGGGCAGGCGGTAGCCCAGGGCCACGAACAGCGCCAGGGCGGCGGCGAAGGCCACGCCCGCGGCGATGAGCCCGCGCTTGTCGCGCACGCCCTCTTTCCAGCCCAGCCAGGGGCAGGCGGAAAAGAGCAGCACGAGCAGCGCAAAGAGCGGCAGGCACACGCGGTTGTAGAAGCGCGCGTCGAGCCCGACGGACTTGACGCTCCACATTTTGCTGATGACCGGCCACATGGTGCCCAGGCCGACCACGAGGCCGAGGGCCATGAGGGTCCAGGCCACGATGACGAGCAGGCCCTCGCGGCTCAGCAGATCGCCCAGGCGGCGCTGCTCCTCGCCCTTGGCGATGGCCACGGCGAAGACGGTCACGGCCGAGAGGAACAGGATGAACAGCAGAAGCGGCATGGCCACGCCGCCCTCGCCAAAGGCGTGCAGCGATTCGACGACGCCGCTGCGCACCAGGTAGGTGCCGAACACGCACATGATGAAGGTGAGGGCCATGATGAAGATGTTGGTCTTGGCCAGCGCCTTGCGGCGGCTGCCCACAATGGCCGTGTGCAGAAAGGCCGTGCCCGTGCACCAGGGGATCAGCGAGGCGTTCTCAACCGGGTCCCAGGCCCAGTAGCCGCCCCAGCCCAGCTCCATGTACGACCACCACGCGCCCAGGATGATGCCGCCGGACAAAAGCGTCCACGAAAGCACGCTCCAGTTGCGGGTGGCGGCTATCCACTGTCTGGTCTCGCCGGAAAGCGCGCCCGCCAGGGCCGCGCAGGCCGGAATGACATACATGGCGTAGCCCAGAAGCAGCATTGGCGGATGGAAGATCATGCCGGGATTGCGCAGCAGCGGGTTCATGCCCTTGCCGTCGTGCGGGGCGGGAACGGCCGAGAGGAACGGGTTCACCCAGCAGGTGAGCATGAGCAGGAAGAAGCCGTTGACCACGAAGAAAAAGAGCCAGAAGTAGGCCTTGGTGCGCTCGGACAGGGACTTGTACCCCGGCGTGAACACGAAGATGGCCGCGCACAGGGCCATGGAGAGTTCCCAAAAGAGCAGCGAGCCCTCGCTGCCGGCCCAAAAGGCCGTGATGACGTAGGACAGCTCCAGGCTGTTGTCCACGTGGGAGAGCACGGAGAAGAAGCCGTAGTTGCGCGTCACCAGCGCCCAGAGCATGACGCCCGAGGCCAGAAGCACAAGCAGGGTTATGACCTGGTGGCCGCGCTCGGAAAAGGCCACGCGCTCCTGTTTCCCCGCGAGCATGGCGGCGCCTGTCCACCCGCCCAAAAACAGGGTTCCGATGAGTGCGAAAAGCATGGAGATATACGCTGTCATTTGCATAACGTTCAGGGCTCCTGGGTATAGCGGACACGGCGCGTCAGGAGAAGGCTGGCGCCTTTCCCTGCGACGGGTCTACCCCCGGTTCTGCTTCTGGTACTTGGAGGGGCACTTGGTGATGAGCGTGCTGGCGGTGAAGGTCTTGCCTTCGCTGTCCAGTCCGCCCTCGACGATGACCTCGGCCCCGGCCTTGAAGGCGTCGGGCACTGCGCCGCGATAGCTCACGTGCAGGGTCTGGCCGGGATTGTCCTTGTCGAGGAGCGTGAAGCTCACGCCCGGGCCGGGCTGCAAGGAGGAGATGCCCTCCGCCGCCACGTTGCCGAACAGCCGCGCCTGCTTGAGCTTTGCGCTGTCGGTCGCCAGGGCCTCGCCCACATTGAGGAAATAGACGCTGTCTTTGGTCACGCCGGTGGCCACAAGGTAGCCAACGCCGCCAAGAAACAGCACAAGGGCTGCGATATAAATGCCTTTGCCGCCTTTTCTGGCCATGATCTTCCCGCTGTCAGTCCGTTGTTGGCTCTTCACTTCCAGAACAACGCCCGCTCACCTTTACACGTCAAGCGTCCTGCTGTCCACCGCCGCCGCGCCTTGTGGGCGCAAGTTCGCTTCTGCGCCGGCGGGCCAGCTCGCGCATGTCCACAACCTCGTCGGTCTCGTCCACAATCTCGCTGCCGAGCATTTCCTCAAGCACGTCCTCAAGGCTCACCACGCCGGCCATGCCGCCGTATTCATCAAGCACCACGAACAGATGCGTGCAGCTTTCCAAAAAGCTGCGCAGGGCCTTGTCCAGGGTCAGGTTCTCCACCACGAAACGCACGGGCTTCATCAGGTCGCCCAGGGTGAGCTGGCCCTGGTTGTCGGCCGCGGCCTCGAACACCTGCCTGCGGTAGACCACGCCGACCACGTCCTCGGCTTCTTCCCCCTCGTACACGGGCACGCGGGTGTGCGGCCAGGCCCGGTGGCGGGTCATGGCCTCCTCGACCGTCATGTCCTCCGGCAGGGAGAAGACCACCGTGCGCGGCGTCATTATCTCACCCACGCGCTTGCTGTCGAGGGCGAGGATGCTCTTGATGGCCGATTCCTCGTAGGGCTTCAAGATGCCCTGCTGCCGCGTGAGGGAGACCAGGGCGCGGATGTCGTCCTCGTCCGCGTCCGGTGTTTTGCTGCGCTTGCGGATGAGCTTCACCAGACTGCCCAGAAGCCAGATGACGGGCAGGCAGAGCACGACCATCCATTTGAGGGGCTTGGCCAGAAAGGGCGCCAACTGCCGGGCGTAGGCCACGCCCGTGGTCTTGGGCACTATTTCGCCGAAGATGAGGATGAGCAAAGTGAAGGCCGCGGTGAACCAGGCCAGGGATTCGTCGCCGAAGACCTTGACCGCGGCGGCGCCCGCCACGGCCGCGCCCGCGGTGGCGGCGGCGGTGTTGAAGGTCAGGATGGCGGTGATGGGTTTTTCCACATCGCGGCGCAACTCTGAGAGTATCTCACCGGATTTTTTGCCTTCCTTGCGCAACCGCTCCACCCGGCTCATGGGAAAGGAGTAGAACGCCGCTTCCGTGATGGAGCAGAGGAAGGAGACCGCGGTGGCCAGCCCAACGGCGAGGAGAAGTTCAAGCATAGTGGTGTTGTCCGGTGCCGGCCTGGCATAGGGGTACGGGCCGGTGTGTAGAAATCCTTATCAGTTTCGCCAAAACCGCGCAACAGCCTTAATTCTTGACTTGAGCCCCGTTCCACGCCATGTTTCACGCCGCCGGGCACTTACGCTTGGCTGCCAATAGCTTGGAGTTTATAGGATGGGCAGGGACTTTCCGGACAGATGGGTGGTGTTCCGCGCCAGCGCCCTGGGCGACGTGGCCCTGACTACCGGAGTGCTCTCCTGGTGGCACCAGACCCGTCAGCTGCGCTTCACGGTGGTGACCCGCAGCGCCCTGGCCCCCATCCTGGCCGGGCACCCCGCCGTGGACGAGGTCATCGCCGTCACCCAGGACGAGATCGACGGACACGCCTGGTGGCGCAAATCCCGGCGCATCGCCGCGGACTGCGCGGGCATGGGCTTCATCGACCTGCACCGCTCCCTGCGCTCCCTGGCGCTGACCCTGCGCTGGGACGGCCCGGTGCGCAGCTATCCCAAGTTCGGCATTGCGCGCCGGCTGTACAATCTTTTTCCCCTCGGCCCCCTGGAGCGCCGCCTGCTGGCGCTGAACGTGCCGCAGCGCTACGCCCTGGCCCTGGACAGCACCCCGCCCCCGGTCTCGGAGCTGCGGCCGGTCATCCATCTCTCTGACCTGGAGATTGCCAACGCGCGCCAGCACTTGGCACACTTGGGCCTCACCCGGCCCTTTGTGGCGCTGCACCCCTTCGCCACGCACCCGGACAAGGCCTGGCCCATGGGCTACTGGCTCTCGCTCATTCCGCTCATCGAGCGCCAGGGGCTTGATTGGATCATCATCGGCAAGAACCCGGACCACCTGGAGGCCCTGGACGATCCGCGCAACCTGACGGCCAAGACCGCCCTGCGCGAGACCTGCGCGCTCATCTCCCAGGCCCGGGCGCTCATCACGGCCGACTCCGGCCCCATGCACCTGGCCACGGCCGTTGGCACGCCTGTGGTGGCGCTCTTCGGCCCCACGTCGAAGGTCTGGGGATTTTTCCCCAGCGGGCCCTACGACACCGTGCTGGAGCAGGCCTTGTCGTGCCGGCCGTGCTCGCTGCACGGCACCACGCGCTGCAAAAACGGCAGGGAGTGCCTCACGGCCATCGAGCCGGACGAAGTGGCGACCCGGCTGTTCCAGACCATCGAACGCGCCGCGGCCGCGCCCGCCTAGCCAAAGCGCCGCAACGCGCCGCGCCCGGCACGGTTTCGCACCGCCGCCTCTGCCTTCCTGCCACAAATACTACTCCGACCGCAGCTGCGCCCCCCTAGCCAAAGCACCTCTGCGCGCCGCGCCAGGCACGGCTCTACTCCGCCGCCTCTGCCGTCACGAAGCTTCACGACGCACCGCGCCATCCAGCTTTGCCCTTGCGCCTGTGCGGCGCCAAATCGCAAGTCACCCCGCCCAAATCGCCGCGGCATCGCCAAGGCGCGCTCCTCGCAGCAACGCGCCTTCACCTCGCCACAACCTTCGCCTTCACACAGGCACTTTGCCCGCCGCTAGTGCGGCCCGGCATCGGCCTTGGCCGGAATGTTCTCCAGCGGCTTGTCTCCGCTCAGCTTCGCGGCGGATTCCGTGAGCGGACAGCTGACGTCCAGCACGTACTTGCCGGAGAGGAAGCAGTCGGCCATGGCCCGCACGCTTCGGTCGTCCACCATGAGCATGTCCGTTTGCCTGGTGAACTGCAGCAGCTTGCCCATAAGCCACAGCTTTTCCAGAATCACGTCCGTGTCGTGCTTTTGCAGGCGGCCCACCACGCGGTCGCCCTGCACGTCGACCGTGAAGCCGTTGGCCTCCAGGATGAGCCCGATGGCCCTGGCGCGGCGGGCGCGCTTCAGGTCGTCGGCCGCGCCGCCCTTGAACGAGAAGGTGATGTAGTTCTTGCTCACCGTGCGGCCGCAGTAGCAGTCGAGCACGCCATAGTGGTAGCCCACGCGCGAGCTGAAGTTGATATACTTGTCCGAGATGATGGCGTAGCTGCGGTCGCCGAAGCGCTGCCCGCCCGCGCTGGGGTTGCTGATCATCTGCTGGCCCATGACCGAGAGCAGGCCCTTGACCTGCACTGGCCGGGGCGTGGTGAGCTGCTCCTGGTCCAGGGTCAGCCCGTCGAGCAGCGACTTGAACGGCCGCGACTCCACATCCTCCGGGTGCAGCTCGCCCCGGCGGTTTGTGCCCGCGCGCACCCCGCCGCCCAGGTCGATGACGTGCAGGTCGAGGCCTGTCTTGGCCTTGAGCCGCTGCGCCACGCCGTCCTTGCCCGAGGCCATGTCGCTCAGCTTGAACATCTCCGCGTAGCAGCGCTCGTGCAAGAGCCGCATGACGTCGTGGATGGTGGAGCAGCCGCGCACGCGGAAATTGTCGGCCTTGGGGTCGATGAGATGCAGGGGGATGATGTGCGCGGCCACGCGGGAGAGCACCTCATGCACGGGCGTGCCCTGCATGTGCGCGGTCTTCGGGGCCTTGAAGGCCAGCAGCTCCTCCACCTCGCCCGCGAACACCCGGCCGGAGTAGGCGTCGACCGTGACCGCCATGCCGTTCTTGATGTCGCGGGTGGCGGTTTTGAGCCCCAGGATGGTGGGCACGCCGAACTCGCGCGAGAGCGAAGCCATGTGCCCGGTGATGCTGCCGAAATCCGTTATGATGGCCTGGGCCTTCTGCATCAGCACCATGAACTTGGGCGAGGAATGCGCCGCCACCAGCACGCCGCCTTCGGGAAAATCCGCCAGATCGTCGTCGGCCAGGACCACGTGCGCGGGACCGGACCCGACGCCGGGCTGAGCCACCTCGCCGCCGCTGGCCAGCACCTCGCGGCCTTCTATGTGCGGCATTCCGGCAGGCACCACGCCTTGCCCCGTCACCAGGCCAAGAGGACGCGACTGCAAAATCAGCAGCCTGCCGCGCGGGGTCAGCGCCCATTCGATGTCCTGCGCCGTGCCGTAGTGCTCCTCCAGGGCAAGGGCGTAGCGGGCCAGGGTCTGCGCCTGTTCGCGCGTCAGGCAGGCCGCGGCGCGGCGCTCCTCGGGCACGGGCGTCTCCACCAGCGACCCGCCCGCGCCGCACACCAGCTGCACGGGCTTCTCCACCACGCGCACGTCCTGCGGCTCCAGGGTGCCGCGCGCCAAAGACTGGCTGTCCGGCGTCACCACTCCGTCCACGGCATACGGCCCCAGACCCCACACGGCGTTCAGCAGCACGCGGTCGTCGTGGGCATTGTAGGGGTGGCGCGTGTACATGACGCCGCTGGCCACCGAATCGATCATCTCGAGGCAGGCCACGCTCATGCCCATGTCCTCGTCCACGATGCCCTTGAGCAGGCGGTAGGAGATGGCCCGCGAGGTATACAGGCTCGCCAGCACGTAGCGATACGTCACCAGAATCTTGTCCCGGCTGACGTTGAGCATGGAGAGATACTGCCCGGCGAACGAGAGCTCGCTGTCCTCGCCGATGGCGCTGCTGCGCAGGGCCACGCGCAGGCTGTCCGGCTCGCGGCCGCACTCCTGGGCCAGGCGCGCGTGGGCGTCCAGGATCTCCTGCTCCAGCTCCGGCGGCATGGGGGCGGTTATGACCAGGCGCTGGATCTCCTCGCTCGCCTCCTCCAGAGTCTCCGGCACCTCGGGCATTATGGTCAGCTTGATGCGCTTGATCTCTGCCCAGATGCCCGCGTGGGCGAAGAAATCCTGAAACGCGCTGGTGGTGATGGCGAAACCGCGCGGCACAGGCAGGCCCACGCGGTTCAGAATCTCGCCGAGGTTGGCGCTTTTGCCGCCCACGGCGTCCACCATGTCGCGGGTGATGGCCGTGTACGGGAGCACATGCCGCGCCCCGTGAAATTCTTTGCGCGATTCGAGATCTTTCTTGATTTTATTCTGAATCTCTTCAACTTTTTCGCGCAGGCGGGCATTGGGCGCACCGCTCAGATTATCGAAGCTCCCGGCCATGCGCAGGGTGTGGAACACGGCGCGGGTCGCCTGGGCACGGATGTAGGACATGCCGTAGACCTGCTCGCCCCGGAGCTTCATCTCCATATCCGTCACGATCTTCAGCAGTTCGGCATTCGATTCCAGAAGTTCCTGAAAGTGCTTGTACTTTCGACGAAACTCTTCTTGCATGGCCTGGTCGTCGCCACATGCGCTGCCCTTGCCCAAGACCGCGCAGAACATCTTCTTCAGGTTCGTCAGGATTTCGCTTTGGACCGCCATGCGTGGAACTCCTTTTTCACCCGGGGATCATCTCAATTTCTTTTCGATTCTTGTTTCGCGCAATCGCGCAATCACGCAAATCCACTGCGGCATACACGCAACCGGCTCTATCTCTCCACGAGAAGATATAGAGTTGACGGCCCCTTGCCAGTCTTGCGCAATCGTCCGTTCTGCACCAGCGTCTGGAGATCGTATTGCGCGGTCCGTTGCGATATCTCCGCGCCGACGGCCTGCTGGTAATCCAAGCGCGAGAAGGAGCCGCGCTCTCTTGCCAGGCGCAACGCGATCTGCTGCCTGTGCCCGCCATGCTGCCCCAAGGCCTTGTCCGCCGTGCCTTCCTCCGCTCCCGCCAGTCGCGGCGCCAACGTGGGCGGCGGCGGCGGAACTTCCTCAGCGTCCTGCCCGGCGCCGCTGAATGATGCTCCGGCGGCGACACCATTGCCTGATCCGCCGCCATACAATGGCTTCGGCCCGGCAGGAGCCTCCGACTGCGGGCTGGAGGCAGGCATGGCCGTCGACCCCGAGCCGCCCTCCTGCACCGGAATCACATAGCTGCGGGGCTCTTGCCCGGCCTCGCCGCCATGGCCCAGGCCCGTGGCGTCGTCAAAGATCAAATCCTCGGCATACAGCACATCGCCGTCGGCAAAGGCCAGCCCCCTGGTGATGCAGTTCTTGAGTTCGCGCACGTTGCCGGGCCAGTGATGGTTCATGAGCTTTTCCAGGGCGCCCCTGGTGAGCCCCACTTCCGGCCGGCCGGAACTTGCGGCCAGTTCCTTGAGGAAATGGTTGGCCAGGATGGGGATATCCTCCTTGCGCTGGCGCAGGGGCGGCGTCTGGATGAAGATGACCTTGAGCCGATAGTAGAGGTCGTCGCGGAACTCGCCGCGCTGCACCAGCTCCATGAGGTCCACATTGGTTGCGGCGATGACCCGCACGTTGAAGTCGATTTCCTGGTCGCTGCCAAGGGGCCGGGTGCGCCGCACGGAGAGCGCGCGCAAAAGCGCCTTCTGCACCTTCGGGGTTGCGGTGCCGATTTCGTCGAGGAAGAGGGTGCCGCCATCGCTGGCCAGAAACGCGCCCTTGCGGTCCGTCCGGGCTTCGGTGAAGGCGCCCTTCACGTGGCCGAACAGCGTATCCATGAGCAGATTCTCGTCCAGGCCACCGCAATTGATGGAGATGAACGGCTTGCTGGCGCGGCTGCTGAACTTGTGGATGGCCTCTGCGGTGAGCTCCTTGCCGGTGCCTGTTTCGCCCACGACCAGCACGTCGGCTTCGGTGCTCGCCGCCTTGCGGATCAGGCTCTGCAAGGTCGCCATGGGCTGGCTTTGCCCGATGAGGTCCGGAATTTCGCCCACCAGCCGCCAGCCGAGCGAGGCTGGTATCTCGTTGTCGAAGGAGACTTTCTCGCGCTGCTGCACAAGGTGTATCTGTTCGTCGCGCTTGCGGATCTGCTCCTGCTTGTCCTGAATGGACATGATCATGCGGTTGAGCGCACGGGCCAGCAGGTCCGACTCCATGTCCCGGCTGTCGAGCCGGATGGGACGCAGGGTCTTCTCCTCGAACATGATGCGGATTTCCGCGGCAAGGCGGTGCAGCGGGCTGGTGATGACCCGGCTGACGAAGAAGATGACCAGGGCCACAAGGCCCATGCCCGAAATGGTGATGATGAGCATGACGTCCAGGTGGCGGAACTCCGCGGCGTCCGTCAGGCGGCTGCGGTCCACATAGGCGATGCCGCCGATGATCGTCGGCCCCTTGTCCGGGTTTTCCATGAAGCGCACCGGCGCATACACCAGAAAATGATTGGGGCTCAGCAGGTCCACGGATTCCGAGGGCAGGTCCACGTCGTTCACGCCGCCGCGTCCGGACTGCACGTCCACGATCATGCGCCAGTAGGATTCGTGCTTGGGAAGGGGACGGAAGGCCTTGTCGTAGTCCGGCAGGCCGTAATCGCCCGTCATGCCCAGGCGCGCCACCTCCACGGCAAGCTCGCGCTCCCCCTCCTCGTAGTTCTCGGACTGGAACAGGATCCAGCCCTGGTCGTCGAAGAAATAGCTGAAGCGCGTTTCGCTCGTGCGGGCAAAGGCATACAGCGGCGACTTGGGCGAGTTATATAAGGAAAGGATGTTGCGCAGGGAGCGCGCGTCGATGCCGAGGGAAAGATACCCGCGCAACGTGCCCAGCGCGTCCATGACCGGCGTGACCAGCCGGAACACCACGAAGGTCTGCGGCTCCATCTGGTTCGGCAATGAGGCCTGCGGGTACACGGCTTCCGTCATGTCCGAAAACGGCATGGCCCCGGCCTTGAGCCCGCGTATGCGCTGCGCCTGGGAGATGGGGCTGCCCTTGATGGCCGCGTACTGGTCGTGGCGGATTTCGACGATGCCGTTGTCGGATTGCACCAAAAGGACGCTATCGGCCGTGTTGACGCCGACAAAGGCCAGCTCCTTCACGGCGCCGGGATGATGCACGCCCCAACGTTCGATGGCGTGCTGCAGGTGTTCGCGGTCCGGGGTCTGCTTGGTCAGGTTCAAGAGCGAAAGGCGGTAGTATTCGAGAAGCGCCTCCACTTCCCGCGCCTGGGCCAGGTTCTGGACTTGCGCCGTGCGTTGCAGCGCCTGATTCAAATATCGCGTGGAAAACCAGTTGGTCACATACCCGGCCACCACGAGGATGAGCAGGATGGATGGGATGAGCGAGGCCAGAAGCTTCTTGCGCACGCTCCAGGAAGCCCAATAGTGGTTGGCCGCTTCGCTTTCCGCCTTGGCGCGATATGCTCCCCAAGCCATGGCACCCCCAATATGCTGTTCCGCAAGCCCGTTATTTCGCGCAGGATATGTGAAAGAAAGCGCAATCTGGCTGCGCGATTCGCGCAAGCCCAACTGCACGATTACAATAAACGCAATGATTCCGTCAAGTTTATTTCGTGTGGCACGGCGTTTGCTTTATCCTTTCGCGAAATCCGGAGGATCGAACCGGCCGAGTGGCGGGAAATCTTTCACAAAGCCGGATGTGTGGTTGGGGTTCGATAGATTTTGAACAAGCTTTAGGAGGATCCAATGAAAGCTCGTCTGTACAAGCTGTTCACCTGGTGCATGGTCCTCTGCCTGGCGATTCCAGAGTTCGCTCTGGCCGCTGGCGGAGGCAAGATCGAGAACATCGTCATCGTGGCGGACACGCGCAAGTTTACCGGCTGGGAAGCCTGGTGGACCAATCTCTACAACGAGAGCCACCTGTACTTCGCCCTGCTGACCATCGTGTTGATCCCGACGATCGGCGTGATCTTTGGCGTGTTTGCCGACTTCCTCATGGGCTTCATCGGCATCGACCTGAAGAGCCGCGACCTCGCGGACCACTAACCCAGGGCTAAAAGAGAGGAGAGTGCGATATGGAATGGTTGTACGTCCTCATGCCCATCGCGGGCGTGAAAATTTTCTGGCCCGGCCTCATCATCCTTGGCGTGGGCGTGGGCATCATCGGCGGATTCTTCGGCATGGGCGGCGCCTGGATGGTCACCCCCGGCCTTAACATCCTTGGCTTCCCCATGGCGTTCGCCATCGGCACCGACATTGCCCACATGGCGGGCAAGTCGCTCATTTCCACCATGCGGCACGGCAAGTTCGGCAACGTCGACTACAAGCTGGGCTTCATCATGCTCGTAGGAACCGTGGTGGGCTTCGAAATCGGGGCGCAAATGATCATGTGGCTAGAGCGGCTGGGCAACGTTGAAAAGGTTGTCCGCTACCTCTACATCATCCTTCTTGCCTTCATCGCCTGGATGGTCTTCCATGACATCAACGTGAAGAAGCGCAAGGAAGCCGAGATGCGCGCCGCCGGTCAGGACGCGAGCCAGGCCGTGGGCGTGCAGTGGCACAAGACCTTCCACGCCATCAAGATTCCGCCCATGATCCACTTCAACGAAGCCGGCATCTATTGCTCCGCTTGGCTGCCCATCTTCGTGAGCTTCCTCACAGGTTGGCTGGCCGGCATCCTGGGCATCGGCGGCGGTCTTATCCGCATGCCTTCGCTCATCTACATCGTCGGCTGCCCGACCCACGTGGCCGTCGGCACCGACCTCTTCGAAGTCGCCATCTCCGGCCTGTACGGCGCCGGCACCTACACCTACAAGGGCCGCACCGAACTCGTGGCCGCGGTCATCATGCTCATCGGCGCCTCCATGGGCGCTCAGGTTGGCGCTGTGGCCACCAAGTACATCAAGGGTTACGGCATCCGTTACGCCTTCGGCATCGCGGTCGTCGGCTGCATCCTCTCCATCATCACCAAGCTCATGGCCAAGGGCATGAATCTGCCCATTCTGGACGACGTCTCCACGGCCATCGTCCTGGTCACGGTTTCGAGCCTTTCGCTCTACATCCTGCTCAAGTTCATTGCCGGATGTAAGAAGGAAGTCGCGATGAAGGCGGCCAAGGGCTAGCAGGGAGTCAGCCTCCCCTGTGTTTGACAGAAACGCACTGAGATGAACTGAAGGAGACTCGCTATGACCCGTAAAAGCATGTGGCGCACCCTGCTCGTGGCCCTGCCCGTGGTGCTGCTCATGGGCTGCTCCGATCCCGGAAAGGTCGACCAGGGCCGCGTCATCAAGTTCGACAAGGAAGCCCGGACCATCACCATGATCCGCGACAAGGCCAACGATGCGCAGAACCCCGACTACACCTATCTGCCGCCGGTGACCTACACGCTGCCCACCAACCCGGCCGAGATGGGCCCCGAGCCCAAGGCCGGCGGCCGCATGAAGATCGACAACAAGAAGAACCAGATCACGATCTTCGACCCGGCCACGCAGAACTTCAAGACCATCGACTTCGTCATGGTCGACTTCAAGGAGAACATCGACAAGAACCATCCGCTCGTGTACGACAAGGAAGCGGACAAGGCCAAGAAGTTCCCCGTGATCGACAAAGAAAAGAAGACCATCACCATCTACTCCGGACGCCAGAAGACCCTGTCCGTCATCCAGCTGCCGGAAGAATACTTCACCATGCCTGACAGCACCTGGGACGCCGGCGACGAAGCCCGCGTGTACTACAAGGAAGAAGGCAAGTCCCTGCGCTTCATGAACGTCAGCAAGACCAACATCTTCAAGAAGTAAACAAGCAAAGCGCAACGGCGGGCCGGGGCACCCCGGCCCGCCATCTCAAACCAAGGAGCCAGGCATGTTCTTCAACGATGACAACGACGCCCCCCGTATCCGCATGAACGGACGCCAGAAGCTCTTCATCTGCGCCATCGACCTGTGCATCATCGCCGAACTCTGCATCGCCATGTCCAAGGCCACCTCCGTCACGCCGGAGCTGTTCACCCCGACCTTCATGAAGCTCTTCTTCGCCATGTTCCTGCCCACGCTGGTTGTGGCCTTCGCCGGGTTCCGCAAGCTGCGCGACCGCACTGAGAACGCTTAGCCCCCATGGATTTTTCCAACCTGTACGCCAGGCGCAAGTACGCCGGCCTGTGCGGCTCAGTGCTGCTCTGCCTGGTGCTGGCCTTCACAGTCGACGGCATGATCGCCGGAGGCCGCAAGGATCCCAACGCCTTCAACCTCATGCCCGGGCAGTCGCTCTCCCTCAGCGACGTGATGCCCCGTGGCGCGGAAACCCTGGACGGCCTTTCCCTGCGGGCGAACGACCCGAACATCTCCCTGCGCCTCACCGAGACCTTCTCCGGCTTCTGGCTGGGCGGCACCCTGTGGCGCGCGCAAATGGAGCTTCCCGCCGGCATGCCCCTGGGCGACTACACAGTGGACATGTACTACCAGAACGGCACCCTGGCCGCGCCCAGGCAGAAGTTCGACATCCACGTGCTGCCGGATCGCGCGGCCATACAGGCGGCCTCGCTGTCCGTGGTCATGCGCGCGCTCGGCATTTCGCCCTATCTTTTGGCCGCGCTGCTGCTGCCCCTGGCCGTGGTGCCCATGGCGGCAAGCTTCCTGCTCTCCCGCAAGATCACGCAAGCCCTTTGCCAGCACGGCATGTCCGAAATCTTCCGGGCCATGGCCTCGCCCGACGGCCAGCGCATCTTCTTCTCCCTTTCCGACGAGAACGCCCTGGAGCCGGAGACCGAAATCCAGATTCTGGACGAGCGCGGCCAAAAGCCCGTGGGCAAGGCGATCATCGTCGCCGTGGGCAAGGGCGACGCCGAAGCCGTGATGCAGGACGAGGTGCAGATCCGCCCCGGCGCGCTGGCCAAGTTCCGCTGATACGTAATTTAGCACAAGCGCCGGATACCCGCGCCTATTTCAAACAACCTATTTCCCGCCCACAACATTTTCTGAAACAAAAAAGTGTCGCCCAGGCGACATTTTTTTTATTTTCTATTCTTCCTACAGTCACAGGCATCAAGGCTGAATTCCTACCGCTGTAATGTCATTTTTTCTGGCACAACCCCCTTTCCTTGCCTGCCGTTTTGGGATAATGGGCTCCCTTCAGATAAGTTCATCAAGTTTTTGAGGGGGTTTCATATCATGCTTGATGCGTACATTGGGGTTCTTGTCTTGTGGCCCCTGGTCGCGGGCTTGTTGTGCCTGGTGCTGAGAAGCCCTGGCATACGGTCGGCACTGGTGCTCGCCACTGGCGCGGTTTTGGCCGTCGGGGCTTTGGGAATCGCTTCCCAGGCGCCCTTCACGGCGAGTCCTGGCTTCCTCGGATCGGAAACGGCTCTGCATGTCGCGGAGGGCGCAGCCTTCGTGCTTCCGGCCTACTTCCTTCTCCGGGGCCTTATGGAAAAACACCTGCTGGTCATCGTCTTCGCGTGCCTGCAGCTGACCCTGGCCGTGGTGGGCTTCATGACGCTGCCCGAGCCGGCGGCCGTGCAGAACGCCGTGGCCTGTGACGGCCTTTCCCTGACGCTCGTGCTCGTGGTCGCCATCGCGGGCTCGCTCATCTGCATCTTCGCCATTCCCTACATGAAGCACCACGAGGAGCACCTGCACCTCAAGGTGAGCCGCCAGCCCGGGTTCTTCCTGGTGCTGCTGGCCTTCCTGGGCTTCATGAACGGCCTGGCCCTGTCCAACGACCTGCGGATGTTCGAGGCCTTCTTCGAGGCCACCACCTTGTGCTCCTTCCTGCTCATCGGCCACGACAACACCGCCGATTCCAGGAAGAGCGCCTTCCGCGCCTTGTGGATGAACGCCCTTGGCGGCGTGTGCCTGCATGCGGGCATCATCCTCATCCAGAAGCAGCACGGCCTGGTGGACATCCACGCCATCGTCGACCCCGCCCTGTGGGCCAACGCCTCGCTGCTGCCCATCGCCTTTTTGGCCATCGCGGGCTGCATCAAGGCCGCGCAGATGCCCTTCCAGGGCTGGCTGCTGGGCGCCATGGTCGCGCCCACGCCTGTTTCGGCGCTGCTGCACTCCAGCACCATGGTCAAGGCGGGCGTGTTCCTCTGCCTGCGCCTGAGCCCGGTGCTCATGGGAACCCGCACGGGCAGCATCCTGGCCCTGGTGGGCGCCTTCACATTCTTCGCCACTTCGGCCCTTTCCCTTGGGCAGAGCAACGCCAAAAAGATCCTGGCGTACTCCACCATCGCGAACCTGGGCCTCATCATCGTGTGCGCCGGCATCGGCACGCCGACGGCCGTCGCCGCGGGCATCGTGCTTCTGGTCATCCACGCGGCCACCAAGGGGCTTTTGTTCCTCTGCGTGGGCGACATGGAGCAGACCATCGGCAGCCGCGACCTGGAAGACCTGCGCGGCATGATCGCCAAGAGCCCGGTGACGGCCCTGGCCGCCAGCGCTGGCGCAATGGCCATGGTGCTGCCGCCTCTGGGCATGCTGGTCGGCAAATGGGCCACCCTTGAGGCCGCCAGCGCCAGCCCCATCATCATGGTGTTCATCGCCCTTGGCAGCGCGCTCGCCGTTGTCTGCTGGGTGCGCTTCGCCGGCACGCTCATGAGCGGCAAGACCATTGAGGGCCCCCGCCCCCATGCGTCCGCCCTCACCAGCACGCCCATTCTGACCATGCTTGCCTGCGCCGTGGGCCTGGGCATGGCCTCCCCGTGGATCAACGCCCTGCTCCTGCCCGAAGCCAGCGCCGCAAGCGCCCTGGCCGGCGGCTGGGGACTCTTGCCGCCGCTGTTCGTGGTGGCCATGCTGGGCTGGATTGTGGGCATGAAGGTGCTGGGCCGCCAGAGCTCGGTCACCCTGTCCTCGCCGTACATCGGCGGCCTGCCCTCCGCGGAGGCCGGAACCTTTGTCGGCGCGCTGGGCAAGAGCTGGACCCTCTCCGAAGGCAATGAATACGCCACGGAGCTGTTCGGCGAGCCCAAACTGACCAAGCTCTGCGGAATCCTGGCGGGCGCCCTGCTGCTCGCCCTTGTTGGAGGTGCCTTCATATGAACCTGACGACATTCTACCTTGCCGTGGCCGGCCTTGTGCTGGCCCCCCTGCTGGGCGGCCTTGTGGCCGGCGTGGACCGCGTGGTCACCGCCCGTCTGCAGTCGCGCATGGGTCCGCCCCTGTTGCAGCCCTTCTATGACGTGGGCAAGCTCATGAGCAAGGTCATCGCCCCGGCCAGCCAGTGGCAGGGCCTGTTCGTGCGCTGGGCCCTTGTGGCCTCCCTGGCCTCCGACGTGCTTCTGGCCGCCGGCGCGGACGTGCTGATGTGCTTCTTCGTCCAGGCCGCCAGCGCCTGCTTCGTGGCTCTGGGCGCGTTCTCGGGCTCCTCGCCCTACAGCAAGCTCGGCGCCCAGCGCGAGCTGTTCCAGATGCTCTCCTACGAGCCGGTGTTTTTGGTCTGCATTTTGTGCATGGCCAAGGCCTCCGGCGGCTTCGACGCCTATTCGATGATGGGCGCAAGCGCCCAGCCGCTCTTGTACAAAATGCCGCTCATCATCCCCGGCCTCATCTTCGTGGTGCTGGTGAAGATGCGCAAAAGCCCGTTCGACATCGCGGCCAGCCACCACATGCACCAGGAAGTGGTTCGCGGCGTGTACACCGACTATGCGGGACGCGACTTCGCCCTGCTTGAAATCGCCCACTGGGCCGACGTGGTCGTGGTGCTCTGGATCTGCTCCTTCCTGTGGGCCACCGGCCCCCTGCAGATGGTCGCCGTGGCTGCCGTCACCCTGTTCGTGGCCCTGGTCATCGACAACATCAGCGCCCGCCTGACCTGGCGCCACATGGTGAAGGTTGCGGCCCCCCTGTCATTGGTCCTGGCGACCGCCAACCTGCTGTGGCTGTACGTGGAGTAAGACAATGTCATTCCTCAAGAAATCACAGATCAAGTCGCCGTGGCTCATGCACTTCGACTGCGGATCGTGCAACGGCTGCGACATCGAGACCCTTGCCTGCCTGACCCCGGTCTACGACGTGGAGCGCTTCGGCATCATCAACGTGGGCAACCCGCGCCACGCCGACGTGCTCGTGGTCACCGGCACGGTGAACCCGCGCAACGCCGTGATTCTGAAAAACATCTACGACCAGATGCCGACGCCCAAGCTCGTCATCGCCGTGGGCGCCTGCGGCTGCTCCGGCGGCGTCTTCCGCGAGGCCCCCAACGTCCTTGGCGGCGTGGACAAGGTCATTCCGGTGGACGTGTACGTGCCGGGCTGCCCGGCCAAGCCCGAGGCCATCATGGACGCCGTCGTCACCGGCCTTGCCAAGCTGAAGGGCATTTTGGAGGAAAGCAAATGAGCATCGAAGCAACCAACATCACCGCCGACAAGCTCGTGGCCGAGGTGACCCGCCTCAAGAACGAGGGCTGGCGCCTGGTGACCTTCTCCAGCGTCGAAATCGACGCGGCGAACATGGAGATCCTGTACCACTTCGACAAGGACCTGAAGCTGACGAACCTGCGCCTGAGCCTGCCCAAGGGCGGCACCGTGCCCAGCATCTCCGGCGTGCTCTTCGGCGCGTTCCTGATCGAAAACGAAATCCGCGACCAGTTCGGGGTCACCTTCGACGGCCTTGTGCTCGACTACCAGGGCCGCCTGCTGAACGAATGCACCCAGACCTCGAGCGGCTCGCCCTTCTGCCGCCTGCTGGTGAACCAAAGCGGCGTCACCGTCGCCAAGGAGGCCCACTAATGGCCCGCACAGTCATCCCCTTCGGTCCGCAGCACCCGGTGCTGCCCGAGCCCATCCACCTCTCGCTGGTGGTTGAGGACGAAAAAGTCGTCGAGGCGCTGCCCACCCTGGGCTACGTGCACCGGGGCCTGGAAATGCTGGCCACCAAGCGCGACTACAACCAGATGATCCAGATCGTCGAGCGCGTTTGCGGCATCTGCTCCATGATCCACGCCATGTGCTACTGCCAGGGCATGGAGGAAATGATGGGAGTGGAGGTGCCCCGCCGCGCGCGCATGCTGCGCGTGGTGTGGAGCGAGCTGCACCGCATCCACAGCCACCTGCTGTGGCTCGGCCTCTTTGCCGACAGCTTCGGCTTCGAGGCCCTGTTCATGCAGCTGTGGAAGATCCGCGAAAAGATCATGGACGTGAACGAGTCCACCACCGGCAACCGCGTCATCGTCTCGGTGAACGTGGTGGGCGGCGTGCGCGCCGACCTGGACGAGTCCCAGATCCGCTGGATCAAGGACACGCTGGTCGAGGTGGAGGCGAGCGTCAGAAGCCTGCAAAGCACCATCATGAACGACCGCACCGTGTGCAAACGCACCAAGGGCGTCGGCATCCTCACCAAGCAGGCCGCCTACGACCTGGGCGCGGCCGGCCCCATGCTGCGCGGCAGCGGCGTGGCCCAGGACATGCGCCAGCTCAAGTACGCGGGCTTCGACGAGATCGCCTTCGAGCCCGTCGTCGAGACCTCCGGCGACTGCTGGGCGCGCGGCGCCGTGCGCTTCCGCGAGACCCTGCAGTCCATCGACCTGGTGCGCCAGGCCCTGGACAAGCTGGACGGCAGCGAACTGGCCGCCAAGGTCAAGGGCAAGCCGGAAGGCGAAGTCATCATGCGCGTTGAGCAGCCCCGGGGCGAGTGCCTGTACTACCTCAAGGGCAACGGCGGCAAGTTCCTGGAGCGCGTGCGCATCCGCACCCCAACATTCGCGAACATCCCGCCCCTGGCCGCCATTCTGCCCGGGCTCGACTTCGCGGACGTGCCGGTTGTGGTTCTGTCCATCGACCCATGCATCAGCTGCACGGAGAGGTAGCCGCCATGAAAATGCTCCCCACCGTTATTGCGAACCTGTTCTCCAAGGCCGCCACGCGCAACTACCCGTTCGACGTGCGCGCCCCCTTTGACCACGCCCGCGGCGAACTCATCAACGACGTCGAGCGTTGCATCTTCTGCGGCTCGTGCCAGCGCAAGTGCCCGTCCCAGTGCATCACCGTCAGCAAAGAAGACAACATGGGCACCTGGAGCCTGGAGTTCTTCGCCTGCGTCGGCTGCGGCATCTGCGTGGGCGCCTGCCCGGTCAACTGCCTGTCGCAGAAAACCACGCACCGCCCGGTGACCACGGTCCGGTCCGTCATAACCCACACGGCCAAGCTGCCGGAAAAGCCCGCCAAGAAGACGGAGAAGCGCACCGAGCCCGCTCACAACGAGCCCGCCCAGTAAACGGCTTCCCCATTCCACGGCACCCCGCGCCCGTTCGGCCTCACCGCCGGGCGGGCGCTTTTTTCGCCCGCATCCCCGTCTTGACGCGCGCCCTGCCCCTCCCTACAAGGGGAAGCGTGCGCGAATCCCGCCGCACCGAGGGAGGTCAACATGCTCAATCGCCTGATTCCCGCATTCGTTCTTCTGACCGCGCTGGCCCTGGCCGCGCCGGCCCTGGCCAACGACTTCATAGCGCCCTCGCCGGTGCCTTCCTCGCGCGACAAGATCAAGCCCGCGACCAAGACCCAGCAGGCGCCCGTCTCCTGGCAAAACCTCCAGGCGCCCAACAAGATCGTCAAAACAACCAAGAAGCCAACGGGCCAGATAAACCCGGCAAATCCCCAGGGCGCTGGCGTCCAGTAGCCTGCGCACCGGGCCAGGAGGCCTCCATGATCCTCGACGCCCTGCAGAATTGGGCCCTGTACAGCACGCTGCCCGCCTGGAAACAGGCCTTCGGCTTTTTGACCAGCTTGCAGCACGGCGGCGCGGCGGCCGGAAGCCCTGCTGGCGGATACCCGGCGGGTGAATACCCCACGGGTGAATACCCAGCGGGTGAATACCCCATCGACGGCCGCGACATTTACGCCGTGGTCTTCGACTGCACCACCAAAGCCCTTCTGGACACCACCCTGGAGGCGCACCAGACCTACGCGGACATCCATCTGCCCCTTTCCGGACCGGAGGTGCACTCGCGCTTCGCCGTGGCCGACCTGGAGCAGAAGGAGCCCTACGACGCGGCCAAGGACGCGGCCCTGTACCACCACCCGGACCGCTTCACCGCGCTGTTCACCCTGCACCCGGGCCAGTTCGCCCTCTACCTGCCCCACGAGGCGCACCTTTCGCAGGGCAAGACCGATCCCCGGCCGCAGCAATTGCGCAAGGTCGTGGTGAAGGTGCGCGCGGATCTGCTGCGCCCATGATTTTGGATGATCCGGCCGCGGAGCCGATAGCCCGGCCAGAGCCCCCTCAGGACCGCCAGGACGGTTCGCCCGAACAGCCAGGGCAGATCGAGGCCGGGAATGTGACCGGGCTCGCGACCGGGCACGCGGCGCATCCGGCGGGTGCGCAGGTGGGCAAGACCAAGGCCGAGCTGCTGCGTCCGGACGACGTGCCCCAGGCCCCGTCCAGCGTGCTCGACATCTTCCGCTGTTTTTTCCGCGTGGGGCTGACGGCCTACGGCGGCCCGGCCATGATGCCCATGATGCGCGACCACATCCTCAAGCGCGGCTGGCTCACGCCAGAGGGCTTCCGCCTGGGCCTTTCCGTGTGCCAGGCCATACCCGGCGGCACGCTGATGCAGCTGGCCGCGTACACGGGCCTGAGCCTGCGCGGGCTGCCCGGCGCGCTGGCGGGCTATGCCGGCTTCGCCGTGCCCGCCACCCTGCTCATCACGCTGCTTTCAGCCATCTATCACGCCTACCAGGGCCTTTCCCTCACGGTTTCGGCCATGCAGGGGCTCTCGGCCGTGGTCATGGCCATCATCGCCCTGGCCGTTTACGATTTTTGGCAGCGCTATGCGCGCGGGCCCCGGCGCATCGGCCTCACCCTGGCGGCCTGCGGCCTGTTCCTGTACGGCGTCGGCCCGGCCTGGATCATCCTTGGCGCGGCCTGCGCCGGTCCGCTGGTGTTCCACAACGTCATGGCCGCGGAGGTGCGCCTGGCCACCATGAAGGTGCCCGTGCGCGGCGTGCTCGCCCTGGCCGCCCTCGGCCTGGCCTGGCTTGGCGCAACGTTTTTCGCCGCGCCGCTGCTGTACGACCTCTCCCTTTCCATGGCCAAGAGCGACCTCATCGCCTTTGGCGGCTACGGCGTGTTCCCCGCGCTGTACCACGAGACCGTGGAGCTGCACCGCTGGCTCAGCGCCGCCACCTTCATGGACGGCATGGCCCTGGCACAGGTGACGCCCGGCCCGTTCATGCTGGGCTCCTGCTTCGTGGGCTACCACATCGCCGGGTTCCTCGGCGCCATCACCGCCGGGGTGTGGATCTTCACGCCGTCCTTCTTCATCCTCATGCTTACCGTGCCCAGCGCGGGCCGGCTGCTTTCCTGGCAGCCCTTCCGCCGCGCGCTCATGGGCGTGCTCTCCACCCTGGGCGGGCTCATTCTGGCCGTGGGCATACAGCTGGGCCGCAGCATGGACTGGACGCCCCTCAAGGCGGGCATCTGCCTGGCCGCGGGCATCGCCCTGTGGCGCAAGGTGGACCCCATCTGGGTGGTGCTGTGCGGCATCGGCCTGGGGCTCTGGCTTTTGTAGCCCCTTGCGCTTCGCCTCCGGCAGGCATATCTTTGCAGAATGGGGCTTCCCCCATGCGGCTCCGCGCCAGACAGACGCGGAGAGACGCGGACCGGCGGCCGCCCCCCCAGACAGTTACAAGCCGCAGGGCCGAGCAAATGCCGAGCAAGCGGAGGACGCCATGACCGAGCTCATCAAGTGGACCTGCCCGAAGTGCAAGGCTGAGAACACCCCGGACTTCACCCATTGCCGCATGTGCGGCGAGCACAACCCGGCCCTGCCCCCGCAGGAGCACGCCTGTCCCAGCTGCGGATTCAAGACCAGCAAGGACTGCTGCCCGAAGTGCAACAGCCCGATGTTCTTGAATCTTTAGGTAGAGCTTGTGCGGATTCGCGCCAGGACGCTGGCGTCTTGAACCACGCCTTCGCGGGGTGGCGTATTGTTGCGGCCCGCTGTCGCGCGGGCAGGCAAAAGAAACCGCCGCCCGTCTCCCTGTGCGCCGTTGTCACGTCATTGCAGCCAATTCGGACGCTGCCGCCCGCGCTTGCGCCCTGGCCGCAGACTCTCCGCTGGGGACAGTCAACGTGAAGCTGGCCGCTGGAGGCTGGCCGCTGGAGGCTGGCCGCGTGAAGCTGGTTACGTGAGGTTGGCCACGTGGGGGTGACTGCGTGGGGGTGATGCTCGTGGAGGCTACGGGCGCGGCTGCTCGCTGCGCTCAAGGCGCTGCAAGCCTACAGGCTGCGCGCGAAGAACACGGTGTCCACGGCCATGACCGGAAAGCTTGAGGGCAAAGCGTCCTTGGCGATGCGTTTAAAGCCGTGCTTGGCATAGAAGCGGTGCGCGGCCAGAAAGCGCTCCGTGGTGCCGAGGTAGAGCGCGGCCATGCCCGCGCCCGCGCACCAGGACGAGAGCGTGTCCAAAAGCGCGGCGGCCAGGCCGGTGCCCCGCTGCGCACGCGCCACGAACATCTTGCGCAGCGCGCCCAGGCTCCGGCCTGCCGGGTCCGGGCCGATATGCAGCACGGCGATGCTGCCCACCACGACGCCCTGCGCATCAAGCGCGACCCAGAAGCCGCCGGGGCCCAGCGCGCCCTGTTGATAAAAGCCGGGAATGTCCATGAGGTCCGGCTGGTCCGCCGGGGTGATGGGAAGCTCGTATTCGCCGCGCTGGATGCCGGAAATGAGGTCCACCACGCCTTGCTGGTGCTCGGGCCGGTAGGCGGCGACGGTCCAGTCCGGCATGGCCGCGCCTAGTCCTTGAGCCCGGCCATGAGCGAGCCGATGCGCTCCACCTGGGCCGTGTCCGTTACCGGGAACAGGCCCATGACGCGCCCCCGGAACATGACGGCCACGCGGTCGGCCAGGGTGAGGGCCTCGGTCAGGTCGCCCGTCACCAGCAGCACGCCAGCGGTCTTGCGCGCCTCGAGCAGGCGCTGCCACACGGCCTCCGTGGCCGAGACATCGAGCCCCTGCGTGGGCTGCTCCGCCACCATGAGCCGGGGCTCGCGGTACAGTTCGCGGCCAAGGACGAACTTCTGCAGATTGCCGCCGGAAAGCTGCCAGGCCTGGGCCTCGATGTTGCCGGGCTGGACGTTGTGCTCGCGCACGATGTCCGTGGCGGCGCCGCGCGCGCGGGAGCGCTCCAGCCACTGGCCCTGGGCAAAGCCCTGGCGCGTGGTCAAGAGCAGGTTGTCCGTCAGGTTGAGCCCCCGGCAGGTGGCCAGTCCGGCGCGGTCCTCGGGAATCCAGGCCAGGGCGCCTTTCCAGTCGCGGCTTTGGAAAAACTTCGCCCAGTCCTGGCCCAGCACGTTCACCTCGCCCGACTCCGGGCGCTCCAGCCCGCACACGACCTCGACCAGCTGCTGCTGGCCGTTGCCCGCCACGCCCACAATGGCCAAAATCTCGCCGCGATTGAGGTCGAAGCTCACGTCGTCGAGCCCGTGGCCGGAAAGATGCCGCACGGCAAGCACCTGCCTGCCCTGGTCCACGGCGTTGCGCTCTATGTCCAGCACCACGTCGCGGCCGACCATGCGCCGGGCCAAATCCGCCGGGCTGGTGACGTCGGACGCCAGGAACTCGCCCTCGATGCGGCCGCGCCGCAGGATGGCGATCTCGTCCGCCAGGGAGAGCACCTCCTCCAGCTTGTGGGAGATGAACACGATGGCCTTGCCCTGGCTGCTCATGGTGCGCAGGGCGGAAAAAAGCGACTCGGCCTCAACCGGAGTCAGCACGGCCGTGGGTTCGTCGAAAATGAGCACGCGGCTCTCGCGGTAGAGCAGCTTCAAAATCTCCACGCGCTGGCGCTCGCCCATGGAGAGGTCGCCCACGCGCGCGCCGGGGTCTATGCCCAGGCCGAAGCGCTGCGCCAGCTCGCCCACCTGCTTGCGCATGGCGGCGGGGTGCAGCACGAAGCCGCCCTCCTGCCCCAGCAGCACGTTCTCGGCCACGGTCATGTTCTCCACCAGCATGAAGTGCTGGTAGACCATGCCGATGCCCGCGGCGATGGCCTCGCGCGGGGAGGCGAAGTCCACGCGCCGTCCCTCCACCTCGATGTGCCCGCCATCGGGCGGGAAGCGCCCGGCCAGCATGGCCATGAGCGTGCTCTTGCCCGCGCCGTTCTCGCCCAGCAGGGCCTTGATGCGCCCCGGCATGATGGACAGCGAGATGCCGTCGTTGGCCAGCACCTGGCCGAAGCGCTTGGTGACGTCCACCAGGCGGACCTGGGGCAGCACGTCCACGGAGCTGATGTCTGTGCGGTATTGGCGCTCCGACACGGCCTAGCCCTCCGGCTCGATGTTCACGCCCAGGGCGGCGGGGGCGGCGGAACGCCCGGTCTTGAGATGTTTCGTCCGCGCGGCGGAGAACACCAGCACGATGACCGTGAGCGCATAGGGCAGCATCAACAGCAGCGAAGAGGGCACGTTGGTGCCGGAGGCCTGCAGCCGCAGCTGAAAGGCCATGACGCCGCCGAAGAGAAAGGCTCCGATGACCGCGCGGCCAGGGCGCCAGAAGGCGAAGATGACCAGGGCCACGGCCACCCAGCCGCGCCCGCCGGAAAGCCCGGTGGTCCATAGGTGCGTGTGCGCCAAGGACAAATATGCTCCGCCCAGGCCGCACAAAAAGCCCCCGCCCATGACGCCCAGGGCGCGCAAACGCTGCGGATTCAAGCCCGCTGCGGCAGCGGCGGCGGGCATTTCGCCCGTGGCGCGCAGGCCCAGGCCCAGGCTGGTGCGGTTCAGGAAGAACCACACGGCCACAGGGGCGAAATAGGCCAGATAGACCATGCTGTCCTGGCGGAAAAAGATCGCGCCGAGGATCGGGATGTCGGAGAGCAGCGGCAGGGCTATTTGATGGAAGCCGCTTGTGCCCTGGCCCACGTAGGGCGTGCCCAGAAAGTTGGAAAGCCCCACGCCGAAGATGGTCAGCGCCAGGCCGGAAACCACCTGATTGCCCAAGAACACCTGGCACACCAGGGAATGCAGCCCGCACAAGAGCGCGCCCGCAAAGCCCCCGGCCAAAAGCCCCAGCACGGCGGAGCCGGTCAGGTGGCAGGTGATGAAGGCGGCAAAGGCGGCAATGGCCATGACGCCCTCGACGCCAAGGTTCAGCACCCCGGCCTTTTCGGAAATCATCTCGCCCAGGGTGGCGAAGAGGATGGGCGCGGCGGCCTGCACGGCCGCGGCCAAAAGCGCGACGATCAGTTCCGGGCTCATGCGCGCTCCTCTTTGGCGATGGGGGGCGTCTCGGGCAGGGGACGCTTCAGGCTCACGGAATAGCTGAGGAAGAACTGTCCGGCGATGACGCACAGCAGTATGCCGCCCTCCATGATCTGGCCGAAGGCCGCGGGAACCTGCAGCTCCAGCTCCATGACCTCCACGCCCACGCGCAGAGAGGCCAGCAGAAACGAGGTGAAGGCGATGGGCCAGGGCTTGAGCCGCGCCAGCCAGGCCACCACGATGGCCGTGTAGCCGTAGCCGGCCATGACCGTGGGCTGCAGCCGGCCCAGAATGGCCGAGCTTTCGATGCTGCCGGCCAGACCGGCCAGCGCGCCGCCAAGGCCCATGACCAGCAGCACAAGAAATCCATAGGGCAGCTGGGCATAGCGGGCCACGCGCTCGCCCTCGCCGCAGGCGGCCAGTTCAAAGCCCAGGCGCGTGCGTGAAAGGAACACGCTGTAGGCCACGCCCGCCAGGGGGCAGGCCAGCAGGCCCCAGTGCAGCTTGCCCAGCGCCAGGCCAAGGGTCGGGCCCATGCGGGCTATCTGCCCGCCGGAGGCGAACTCCGCCGTCATGGGGAAGCCGAAGCTCGCGGGGTCCTTCCACACGCCGAAGACCAGGAACTCCAGCACCAGAATGCCGATGTAGTTGAGCATGAGCGAGGAGATGATCTCGCTGACGCCGAGCTTGAGGCGCAACACGGCGGGAATGAGCCCCCAGGTTCCGCCGGCCAGCAGGGCCGCCAAAAACATCAGCGGCATGAGGACGATGCCCGGCAGACCGGGAAGGGACAGCGCCACGAAGGTCGCGCCCACGGCGCCCAGGGCGAACTGCCCCTCGGCCCCGATGTTCCAGATCTGCATGCGGAAGGAGAGGGCCACGCCCAGGGAGCAGAGGAAAATCGGGATGGCCTTCACCAGACCATCCAAAAGGGAATAGCTTTGCCCAAAGGCCCCACGGAACAAAATGGCCAGGCCCCCAAGCCCGGGCCTGCCGTAGAGCGTGAGCAGCACCGCGCACACGCCGAGAGCAAGGGCCAGGGCGCCCAGGTACACAACCAGGACGCCCCAGCCCAGGGACTCTTCTCGTTTGCGGATTTGGAGGAGCATGCCCGCCTTACTGGACGCTGCCCACCACGCCTTCCACGAACCAGGTCATGCCGAGGAGTTCCTTGTCCTCAGCCTTGACGTTGGCGGGAATCTTGACCTGGCCGGACTGGTCCTTGATGGGGCCGACGAAGACCTTGTCCTCGCCCTTCTTGAACAGCTCCTTCTGCGCCAGGACCTTGTCCTGCACGTTCTTGGGAACCATGGGACCAAAGGGGGCGATGTCCACCACGCCCTTGTCCATGCCCCACCAGATGGCGCGGCCGCCCTTCCAGGTGCCCTCGCGCACTTCCTTCACGATGGCCTCGTACAGCGGGGCCCAGTTCCACACGGCGGCGGTCAGGTGGGCCTTGGGCGCGTAGGCGCTCATGTCGGAGTTGTAGCCGATGGAGTACTTGCCGCGCTGCTGGGCGGCCTCCTGCGGACCGGCGGAGTCCTGATGCTGGGCGATGACGTCGGCGCCGACGTCAAGCAGGCTGATGGCCGCGTCCTTCTCCAGGGCGGGGTCGAACCAGGTCTTGGTCCACACCACGCGCACCTGGGCCTTGGGGTTCACGCTGCGCACGCCGAGGGTAAAGGCGTTGATGCCGCGGATGACCTCCGGGATGGGGAAGGCCGCCACGTAGCCGATGATGTGGCTCTTGGTCATGTAGCCGGCCACCATGCCGGTGAGGTACCGGGCCTGGTAGATGCGGCCGAAATAATTGTCCATGTTCTCAGCGGACTTGAAGCCGGAGCAGTGCATGAACTTCACGTTCGGGTAGTCCTTGGCCACCTTGACGGTGGGGTCCATGAACCCGAAGCTGGTGGTGAAGATCACGTCGTGGCCGCTTCTGGCCATGTTCTCGATGACGCGCTCGGCGTCGGCGCCTTCCTTCACGGCCTCGACGTACGAGGTCTTGACGCCCAGCTTCTCAACGGCCTTGCGGCCCTGGTCGTGGGCCCAGGAGTAGCCCGCGTCGCCCACGGGCGAGGTGTACACAAAACCCATCTTGAGTTCGCCGGTCTTGGGGCCGTCCGCGGCGGGGGCGGCCTTTTCCGGCGCCTTCTGGCAACCCGCCAGGGCGAGCGCGAAGGTGAGCGCCAGGGCGCCGAAAGTGCGCATCCAGTGTTTCATTATCGTCCTCCCTCCTTGATGTGAGACCCGAATATCCGTCCGGGCGGCGGCTTGAACAGACCAACGGCCTCCGGGCCCATCCCGGCGGCTTCACAGAATCTCCACGGGCGCGCGTGGCCCGGAGCGCGAAAAGTACTACTCCCTGGTTTTGGCGATGGGCGGCACGAACTGCGTGGCCGAGTCCCAGGGGAAGAGAATCCAGGTGTCCTGGCTCACCTCGGTGACGTAGGTGTCCACCAGGCCGCGGCCCTCGGGCTTGGCGTACACCGTGGCGAAGTGCGCCTTGGGCAGCATCTCGCGCACAAGCCGCGCCGTGCGGCCGGTATCCACCAGGTCGTCCACCAGAAGCCAGCCTTCGCCGTCGCCCTGGGGCCGCTTGATGGTGCTGGCCTCGCCCCGGGTCTGCCAGTCATAGCTGGTGATGCAGATGGTGTCGATGAGCCGGATGTCCAGCTCGCGGGCGATGATCGCCGCGGGGACGAGCCCGCCGCGGGTGATGGCGTAGATGCCCGTCCAAGGGCCGCGCTCCACAAGACGCCAGGAAAGCGCCCGGCAGTCGCGCTGGAGCTGGTCCCAGGAGACGGGATAGACTTTGTCGTAGGGGTGCGTTTTTTCCACGGCTGCCTCGTTCTGAAGCTGGCGACTGTAGCCCAGAGCCGCCTTCGGGGCAAGCCCCGCCTTGCGGCGCCCGCCGCGCGGTGAAAAAGCGTTAACAGCCGAAAAACGTTCAGGGATCAGCCGCGGCGGCGCAAACGTTGCGCACCGAAAAACGCCGCGCCGTACACGCCGGCGTCCTCGTTGCGATTCAGGCTCACCGGTATGCCCGCCAAAAGCGCCCCGTGCGCGGGCGAGGAGCGGAACTCGGCCAAAAAGGCCGGGTGCTCCACCAGCAGCGCGTTGCGCGCGGCCACCCCGCCAGTGACGAAGACTCCGCCCAGGGCCAGGATGTTCAGGGCGTAATTGCGCGCCGCGCGGCCGTAGAACCTGGCGAACCACTCCGCCGTGCGCGGCGAATCGGCAAGCCTGGCCGCCACATTGGCCGGAGAAAGCTCCTCGCCGGTCAAAAACGCGTGCAGCCGCGCCAGGCCGGAGCCGGAGACGATGGCGTCGCCGTGGCAGTACGGCAGCTTGGCCACGCGCCGCACGTATTCGCCGTAGGCGCATTCCTCCTCGCCCACGAAGGGGAATGCGGCGTGCCCGGCCTCGGAGGGCACGGCCAGATAGCCCTCGGCCTCGGCCACCAGGGCGCAGTGGCCCAGGCCCGTGCCCGCGCCGATGACCGCCACGGCACCGCCCGTGGCCGCATGGTCCGCGCGGCTGGGCTGCAGCACTTTCGCCTCGCGCATGGCGTGGCTGCGGCAGGCATAGGCCTGGGCCGCAAAGTCGTTTATGAGCGCCCCGCGCCGCAGGCCCACGCTGGCGATGTCGTGCAGGTCGATGGTCCATTTGATGTTCGGCGGATGGCAGAAGCGGCCCTGCACCGGCCCGGCCACGGCCAGGATGGCCAGGTCGCAGTTGGCGGCGGAGACGGACGGATGCTCGAAAAAGAAGCGGGCCAGCAGGCCGGAAAAAGACTCGGACTCGGCCGTGGGCAGGCGCACCACGTGGTGCGTCAGGCGCGGTTCGTCCATGCGGGGCTCGAACTCGAAAATGCCCACGCGGCTGTGCGTGCCGCCGATATCCGCCGCGAGGATCTGGTACACGAGGGCCTCCAAGCTTGTTCGAGGGCTGCTGCGAGGTGCGAGGCTACAGCATTTCCACGCCAAATCAAAGGGAAAACTCCCCGCCCCGCGCAAGGCCGCACATCTTGCGACGCCGGGCCGAAGCCTGCGCGGAAAGCCTTCTCCACCCTGCGCGAAGGATTACCAGTGCTGACGCGGCGCGGTCAACCGCATGGGAATTCCGCATTGCGCATAGACGCGCGCCGCACCTTGCCCACGCCGCCAAAGCGACGGAGCCGGCAGTTGGTCCCGCCGGCTCCGCGCGCCTGCGTGTTCAGAATCAGGGCACTGCAGCGGCCTCTCCTTGCGGACCGCGTCTCCCGGCAGACGGGCGGACGCGGGGACGAGGCGGCGGGCACCCGCGCGCAAACAAAAGAGCCAGCGAGTCGCCCCGCTGGCTCCGTGCGCACACGTTATCCGAAATCAAAGCGCACCCCTCGGCGCCCGCATGCACACCCGCCCCGCAGGAGCGATGCGGCGGGAGGGAGCAGCGCAGCCCCCCCTAGCCCATGCGCGCCATGGGGGTCAGGCGCAGGTTCTGGGCGGGCATTTCCCGCGGCTGGGGCATGGGCACGGCGTCGTTGAACGCGCCCGAGGCGGCCCTGGCCTCCTCGGCGGTCTCCTCGGCCTTGGCCGCGGCGGCCTGGCGCTGGCGGGTGATGTACTTCTTGGTGATGCTCTTGAGCAGCTCGGTCTTGCCCGCGCGCTCCGAGGGGGACAGGAAGCTCGTGAGCTTCTTTTCCAGCCGGTGCGAGTTCTGCTCCTTGGCGATGGCGATGATGCCCTCCATGATGAGCTTCTGGTTCAGCATCTCGGCCCCGGTGTTGAAATTGATGCTCTCGGCGATGGGCGCCAGGATCATGTTGCTCAAAACCACGCCGTACAGGGTGGAGACGAAGGCCACGGGAATGCTCGACACCAGCGCCTGGGTGTTGTTGATGCCGGAGAGCATGCCGATGAGGCCGATGACGCTGCCGGCCACGCCGAAAGCGGGCGCGGCCTTGGCCAGGGTCTGGAACACGCGCTCGCTCTGCTGGCGGCGTTCGCGGAAGAACGACATCTCGGTGTTCAGGAATTCGCGGATGTCGCGCTCCTTGTAGTTGTCCACCAAAAAAGTGACGGCGTTGCGCAGGAAGGGATCGGCAATTTTCTGACGCACGGCCTCAAGGGACAGCACGCCCTCCACCCGCGACTTCACCGAGAGCTCCAGCAGAATGCGCACGATGTCGTCCGGGGTGGGCTGGCGCTCGGCGTACACGCTTCTGGCCACGAGAAAGGCCGTGCGGATGCGCTCGAAGGGATAGCTCATGAACAGCGCGGTGAACAGCCCGGCTGCCACGATGAGGAAGGCCGCGAGGTTCCAATACACCGCGAGCCCGCCGCTGATCCAGAACCCGCCCACGAAGATGGCGGTGCACAACAGCACGCCCAGCATGTTCTTCTTGCTCATTTCAGCCTCCCTAAATATCTGTCAAGACGAGCACTTCGACCCGCCGGTTACGCTTGTCCGCATCTTCCGCCGTGGCCGGGGCCTCCGGCTGGAAGCTGCCGCGCCCGGTGACGAGAAAGCGCCTGGCGTCCAGGTGCGCGGTATGGATGAAGTATTCGGCCACGCTGGCCGCGCGCTTGGCCGAGAGGGAGAGCCCTTCCTCCGGCGTTTTGGTTTCGTCCTCCGCGCAGTGGCCCACCACCAGCACGGCGCCGGTGCTCACGCGCAGAATCTCGGCGATGCGGTCCAGGTACTTGTCGCCGGTGTTGACCAGATGGTCGCCGCCGGGGGTGAAGAACAGATCGCCGCGCAGAAACACGCGCACCTGGCGGTCGGTCTCGCGCACCACGGAAATGCCGAGGTTGTCGGACTGATAGTAGGTCTGATTGACCGGGGTGCCGTTGACGTTCTTGAATTTCTGGCCGCCCTGCACCACGGGATCGTTCAGCTGCCCCAAAAAGGCCTGCATGGGGTCGGTGGGGGCCTTGGTCTCCTGCGTCGGCGGCGAGGCAGGCGGCACCGGCACGGGCTTGTCCTTGCCGCCGGTGTAGATGAACAGCACAGCGAACACGATGAACATGATCATCATCAGGTCCGACCAGGGCACGGACCATTCGGCGAAGTTGCCGCCGCCGGCCAGCACCCGCGAGTTGTCTTCCCGCAGGAGCCCGTATCTGTCTCGATTGCCCATGCCGTTCTCCGTTTCCCTTGGCTCGTTCGCCCGCCGGACCATCCGGGGCCTTCCGCCCTGGCTTAAGCAATTACCCTGCCAACCGCGCAAGAGCTTGATATGACGGCGGCAAGTTACGGCCCAAAATTCGTGGCGACAAAAGCCCGACACCTCCCCGGCGCGGAAGAATCTGCCGCTACGCAGCCCCGTGCGGCAAACCCCGTAGCGATAAAAAGTACAGCAGGAACGCAGGCATGGGGCGCAGGTGCATTGACTCCGCCGCGAAATGACGGCACAAACCGCCCATGACCAACGCCTTCACCCCCCCCGCAGGCCCTGGCGCCTACCAGACCTTGTCCGCCCTGGTGCTGGGCTCCAGCTCCCCGCGCCGCCGGGAGCTTTTGGGCTCCCTGGGCCTTGATTTCGAAGTGTGCCCCAGCAACGCCGCGGAGCCGCCGCCGCTGCCCGGCGAGGCCCCGGACGCCTACGCCCGGCGCATGGCGCGGCAAAAGACCCTGGATGTCGTGGCCCTCTACCCCACCTGCGCCGTGCTCGGCGCGGACACCATCGTGGTGCTGCCCGGCGAAAACGGCGCGGACGCGCTGGTGCTGGGCAAGCCGGAAAACGAGGCCGACGCCGTGCGCATGCTGACCCTGCTCTCCGGCCGCGCGCACCAGGTCATCACCGGGTGCTGCCTGGCCGTGCCGGGGCATGCCGAGCCCGACTGCTTCGCCGTGACCACGGACGTGACCATGCGCAAAAGCACGCCGCAGGAGCTGGCCGCCTACGCCGCCACGGGCGAATGCGCGGACAAGGCCGGAGCCTACGCCATACAGAGTCTGGGCGCGTTTCTTGTGGAGCGGGTGGACGGCTCGTACACCAACGTCGTCGGCCTGCCGGTGACGCAATGCGCACAGCTGCTGCTGGCCCACGGCATCATCACCGCCCGCACTGCCGCCGGAGGCAAGCCATGACCGACGCATTTTCCGCCAGGGCGGCAGAGTGGGACGCCAACCCCGTGCGCGCCGCCCTGGGCAAAGCATTCTACGGCCAGGTGCAGGAGGCCCTCTCCACCTACGAGACAGGCCCCCTGGCGGGCAAGACCGTGCTGGACTTCGGCTGCGGCACAGGCACCCTCGGCCTGCGTCTGGCCCAGGACCATGCGGCGCGGCTCATTTTCGCCGACGCCTCCCCGGCCATGCTCGACGTTTTGCGCGGCAAGCTGGCCGGGCTGAACCTGCCGGAAGCGCAGGTGGTCGAGACCGGCAAGGGCTCCCTGCCCCTGCCCGCCGCCACTGTGGACCTGGCCGTCAGCCTCATGGCGCTGCACCACATCGAGGACGCGGCGGGCGCGCTGCGCACCCTGCGCCGTCTGCTCATCCCCGGCGGGCTGCTGCTGCTGGGCGACCTGCTGGCCGAGGACGGCAGCTTCCACGGCTCGCCCGGCGACCCGCCAGCGGCGCACAACGGCTTCGATCCCGAGGAGCTGCGCGCCCTGTGCTCCGGCCTGGGCTTCAAGGTGCTGCGCCTGCGGCTGTTTCATCTGGTGAACAAGCCCGACGCCACGGGAGCCGAGCGCGAGTACCCGCTGTTCTTCCTGGCGGCCCAGGCGGCGTAGGCGCCGTGCCCGCCGATCCGGCCATCAATCCGGCCGCCGATCCGGCCGCCGATGCGCCTGACGATCCGGCCGCCGATCCGCCTGACGATCCGGCCGCCGTCCCGGCCATCGACCAAGCCAGCGACCGGGCCGCAGAGGCCTCCCCGGCCTATGCCGCCATGCTGGCCCTTGTGGAGGCGGACGGCGCGGCCTTTACCATGCACGAGCACACCCCCACGCGCACCATGGAGGAAGCTCGGGAGAACCTGCGCTTCGACCTTGCGCGCATCGTCAAAACCATCGCCTTTGCAACACGCGCGGGCAGGCTTGTGCTGGCGGCCCTGCGCGGCACGCGCCGGGTGGATTACGCCAGGCTGGCCGCGCTCGTCGGCGTGAACAGGAAGGACATCGCCGCGCTTGCGCCAGCGGAGGTGTTGACGCGCCTGGGCGTTGCGCCGGGGAGCGTTTCGCCGCTTTTGCCCGCGGCCATGGGCATGAACAAGGGCATGGAAGGGGTGCTGACGCTGCTGGACGAGGACGCCCTGGCCATTGCGCCAACCGCGTATTGCGGCCTGGGCAGGCCGGACAGAACCCTTGAGATGACGCCGCAGGACCTTGCGCGGGTGGCTGGCGCGGCCACAGGGGCCTTCTCCCGCTGAGACAGGCGGCGGCTACAACGCCTGGGGCATCTCGCGGCGCACGGTAATGTTGAGCCCCTTGGCCCGCAGCCGTTCGGCCACGCGCCGGGCGCGCTCCAGGGTGGGCAAGGTGGCCAGCACAAGCTGGGCGCGGCCCGTTTCATCCCACACCCACACGTTTTCGCCCACCAGCACGCCGGCCTTGCGCACGGCGGCCAGCAGATCCTCGCGCGCGGCCTCCCGCGTGGCGAAGTCCTCCGGGTCCAAAAGCCGCCCCTGGGCGAGCACCCACCAGCCCAGGCCGGAATCATCCGCCCCCGGCCCGCCGGCGTTGGAATCGGGCGCGATGGGGTCCGGGGCCGCGCCGCCGCCATGCCCCTCCGCCAGGGCGGCGGCCTGCGCGGCGCTCAGGCCATGGTCCATGAGGGGATTGGCGGCGTTGTGCACCAGCTGCGCCATGCGTTGAATGCGCTGGGCGATGTCCGCGGCGCAGTGCATGGGCCGGGCTCCGGTCTTGGCCTCGGGCCGGGCGGCGTCCGCCGGGCCGGGCGGATCCTTCGGTTTTTTCCTGCTCATGCGCCGACGCGTCCTTCGGCTTGCGCCGCGACCGGCTCTCCGGCCTGCTGGCCGGGCGCGGCCGGGGCGATGGGCCTGCGCCGCTGCGGCACGGCCAGGGAGACGACGAACCCCACGCAGGCCACGGCGATGATGGTGGCCCCGCAGGTGAGATCAAGCGCGTAGGAAAGGTACAGGCCGGCCACGCAGAACACGGCGCTCAGGCATCCGGCCAAGAGCATCATGCCCGGCAGGGAGCGCGCCCGGCGCTCGGCCATGAAGGGCGGAATGGTGAGCAGGGCCATGACCAGGATGAGCCCCACCACGCGGATGACCATGACCACGCACAGCGCCGTCATGCCCATGAGCAGAAAGTGCAGAAAGCGCACCGGCACCCCGCGCGAACGCGCGAACTCCACGTCGAAGCTCATGACCAGCAGCCCGCGCGAGAATAGCGCCACCAGCGCCAGCACCGCGGCGGAAAGCCCGGCCATGAGCCAGAGGTCGGAGTCGGGCACGGCCAGAATGCTGCCGAAGAGATAGCTCATGAGGTCGGAGTTGTAGCCTGGCGTCAGGTCGAGCAGGATGATGCCCAGGGCCATGCCCGCCGCCCACAAGACGCCGATGACCGTATCCGCCCGCTCGCGCGAGAAGAGCGTCACCCAGGCCATGCACAGCGCGGCCAGGGTGGAGAACCCGGCGGTCACCGGCAGCACGGGCAGCCCCAGAAAAAAGGCCAGGCCCACTCCGCCATACGAGGCGTGGGCCACGCCGCCCGCCAAAAACACGATGCGGTTCACCACCACCAGCGAGCCGATGACGCCGCAGATGAGGCTGGCCAAAAGCCCGGCGTAGAGCGCGTTGCGGAAAAAGTCGTAGGTCAGGGCCTCCATCATGACGCGCGCCCTCCTTTCTCCGGCCCCTGGCTCCCGGCGGAAGCGGCCGTGGGGCCGTGGGCGTGGCGGCCGCCGCAGCAGTCCGGGTTGTCGTGGTCGAGCACCACGCGGTGCGGCACCGCGCCGTGGGCCAAAAGTTCCACCGGGCACCCGGTCACGAGGTCCGCGCCCGTGGCCTCGGCGAAAATAAGCGGGGTCAGACGGCTGTCGTCGTGATGGTGCAGGGTGCGGTTCACGCAGGCGATGGATTTGACGCAGCCGTCCACGGTGGACATGTCGTGGCTCACCATGACGATGGTCATGTCGCGGTTCAGCTCCGCGAGCAGGGCCATGAGCTCCTGGCGGCTGCGGCCGTCCACGCTGGCCGTGGGCTCGTCGAGCAGCAGCAGCTCCGGGCCGGAGACGATGGCCCGGGCGATGAACACGCGCTGGCGCTGCCCGCCGGACAGGTCCGAGAGCCTGCGGCCCGCGTGCTCCAAGAGCCCCACGCGAGAAAGAGCCATGAGGGCGGCCTCGCGCTCGCGCCTGCGCTCCGTCCTGGAGCGGAACCAGGTGATGCCCGGCCGCACCAGTCCCAGCAGCACGGCGCCGAGCACGGTGATGGGGAAATTCGCGGAGACCTGCGTGAACTGCGGCAAGAAGCCGATGCGCCCGCCCGTCTGCCCCGGCGGCAGGCCCAGCACGCGGATCTCGCCGCCGCCGGGCTTGGCCAGCCCGAGCATGAGGCGCAGCAGGGTGGACTTGCCGCCGCCGTTGGGGCCGAGCACGGCCAAAAAGTCGCCCGCGGGCAGGCGCAGGTTCACCTGGTCCAGCACGCGCACGCCGTCGTAAGCGAACCAGAGGTCGGAAATCTCAATGGCCGGGGTGTTCAACAGAATGCCTCCACAAATGTCGCGCCGGGCCGCCGCAGGGTGCCGGGGGCGCATCTCCGAGTCTGTACTCCCACGGACGGGGCCAAGGCAACGGGTTTTCCGAGGGATTCCCCGGCCCGGCCGCCGCCGGACGAAACACCGCCGACACCGTTTGCCGCCCGTGGCGCTCCCGCTCCTCGTAGAAAACCAGAACAAAAGCCGCGAGGGCCGCTGCGGGTTGGCCGCGGTCCGGCGCTCCAGATGGCGAAGTCTCCTGGCGTTGGCGCGCAGGCTTGGCTGGGCGGGTCGGTTTTGACCGACCGGGCCGGGCTGCCTGGGCTGAACGGATTGGGCTGAACGGATTGGGCAGGGTTGGACCAATCAGGCTAAGGGGGGGCTGGGATCCCCACAGACTGTCCGGATCATGCTCGTCCAGACTTGGCGCGCCAGCCATGACCGGCCCGGGCGAATGAGCCTGAAATCCAGGTCCCGCGCGCCCGGCTCATGTGCCCGGCCGGATCAATTGTCCATGTCGGACCAATTCGCCAGCCCAGCGAGTCTGGTCAGCGGGCCAGCCCAGCGAGTCCGGTCAGCGGGCCAGCCCAGCGCGTCTGGTGGGCGGCCGGTTGCCCAGGCGCGTCCCCTGCGGTATCAGAATGACACGCGCGCCAGCCCCCAAGGCCGGAGCACGCGCCAGGAGCGCCAATGGAAATGAACTACGTGGAATACCTCGGCCTTGCGGCGGGAGCCATCACCACCTCGGCCTATCTGCCCCAGGTGTACAAGACCTGGCGCACCAAGGCCGTGGGCGACATCTCCCTGGCCATGTACGCGGCCTTGAGCCTGGGCGTGCTGTTGTGGTGCGTGTACGGGGTGTTGCTGCGCGCCCCGGCGGTCATCATCGCCAACGGCGCAAGCCTGGTGCTGGTGGTGTGGATGCTGCGGATGAAGATGAAATACCGCCGCCTCGCCAAGGCGGAAAAGCGCGGGGCCTTGCTGCAGTAGGCGCGGGAGCTTGGCTTTGCCGTCCGAGGGCCCCTGCGTGATGGTTTCTGCGCGGCTGGTCCTTCGGGCTGGCCCTGTCAGGCTGGGCCTGCCGAGCTGATTCTGTCGAGCTGATTCTGTCGGTCTGGGCCTGTCCCGATGATTCCCTCGCGATGATCCTTTCGTGATGATTCCGGCGTGATGATTCCGGCGTGATGTCCTCGCCCCGGCCGCGAGGGCTTGGGCGCTGCACCGCGACGACGCGGCATTTGCCAGGAGCCTTCCCGCCATCAGCCCGGCCGTCAGCCAGACGGCAACCCAGCCATTGGCCCAGACGGCAGCTCAGCCGTCTTCCCGCCATCCCCCCGGATGGCGCCCCGCCGAACACGCCAGCGCAAAGGCCCGCGCCGCCTCCGGGTTCGAGGCCAGGTGCGCGTGGAAATACCCGCCAACGACATTGCCCGCAGCCTGCCCGTCCAGGGCCTCGCGCCCGCTGGCGTCCGTGAGCGCGAAGGCTGGGCCGCAGGCATCCCCGTCGCCGCCTTCATATTCGGAGTAGTGGAACTCGTGCCCGCGCAGCAGCGTTCCCGCCGGGCCAAAGGGGCCGTCCGCCACGGTGCGCGCCTCGCGGTAGCCCAGGGCCGAACGCCGCGCACGCATCACCGCCCGGCCGGACAGCGCCCCGCACATGGGCCACGCGCGGCCTTCGGCGTCCGCAAGCTCGCGCAGCAGATACATGTACCCGCCGCACTCCGCCCACACGGGCCGGCCAGAGGCGCAAAAGGCGCGCACGGCCTCGCGCATGGGCGCGTTGGCCGAAAGCTCGCGCGCGGCCAGCTCCGGGTAGCCGCCGGGCAGATAGAGGCCGTCCAAACCGTCGGGGAGCGCGGCCTCGGCCAAGGGCGAGAAGAAATGCAGCTCCGCGCCGGCCTCGGCCAGCAGGCGCAGATTCTCCTCATAGAGGAAGCAGAAGGCGCGGTCGCGCGCAACGCCGATGCGGACGGATGGGACGGGGCAAGGGGAAGCGCCAACGGCCATGCCTGGGGCGGCGTGCGGCAAAGGCTCCAGGTCCTGCCCGGACTCATGTTCCGGCATCGGGCTCGGCAACGGACAAGGCTCCTGGCCAGGGGCCAAGCCAGCCTCCAGGTGCGCAGCCTGGTGCGCGGCCTCCCGCTTCCCGATGGCGGACGAAGCGCTGCGGCCCACGCCATTTGACCGCTCCGCCTCCGGCGCTTCCGCTTTCGGCCCGGCCAGCTCGGGCATATTCAGCTCCGGCAGCGCGGCCAGCAGCGCGTCGATGTCGATGCCCTGCTCCACCCAGTCGGCCAGGGCCTCCAGCCGGGACTGCAAAGCCTCGGCGTCGCCCTCGGTCACCAGGCCCAGATGGCGCGAAGCCAAGGCCACGTCCTCGCGGCGCGGCAGGCAGCCCAGCACGGGCGCCTCCGGCGCAAGGGCCAGGGCCTCGCGCAGCAGGGACTCGTGGCGGGGGCTGCCCACGCGGTTCAGCACCACGCCCGCCAGGCGCAGGGCCGGGTCGAAGCGGGCAAAGCCCTGCACCAGCGCGGCCGCGCTGCGCGCCTGGGAGCCGGCGTCGACCACGAGAACCGCTGGCAGGCCCAGCAGCTTGGCCAAATGGGCGGTGGAGCCTTGTTCACCCGTGCCGGTGCGGCCGTCGAAAAGTCCCATGACGCCCTCGACGAGCACCACGTCCGCGCCGCGCGCATGGCGGCAAAAAATCCCGCGCAGGGCGGGCTCGGGCTGCATCCAGGTGTCGAGGTTGTGGCTTGGGCGCCCGGCGGCGCGGGCATGCAGGCCGGGGTCGATGAAGTCCGGCCCGGCCTTGAAGGGCTGCACGCACAGGCCCCGGCGCGCTAGGGCGCGCAAAAGCCCCAGGGAGACGGAGGTCTTGCCGCAGCCGCTATGAGTGCCGCCGAGGACAAGGGCCTTGGTCATTCCGGCGGACCCTGGGCCGAGCGCTTTTCAATGTAGGCCAGAAACTGCAGGGCTTCCTGGTGCGTGGCGTTGAGCCGCAGGCACTTGGTCAGATGCTCGGCGGTCTGGTCGGGCTCGCCCAGGCCGAAGGCCGCGCGGGCCATGTTGTAGTGCAGGTTCTCGTCGTCCGGCCCAAGGACCAGGGCGCGGGAATAATACGCCAACGCCTCCTCGTACATGCCGGAAACGCGCAGGCGGATGCCGAATTCGTTGAACAGATGCTTGTGCTCTTCGCCAAAGGCCGCGTCTATCTGCACCAGGCGCTCAAAGACCTGGCGCGCCTTGTCCTGCTCGCCGCGGGCTATGTAGCACAGGCCGATGCCGAAATTGGCGCGCACGTTCTCTTCTTCCAGCGCAAGGGCCTTGTTGTACTCAAACTCCGCCGAGTAGTGCGCGCCGTGCTTGAGGAACTTGTCGCCCCGGGCCACGGCCACCTGCACGGCCTGCTGCCGGGCGGCCAGCAGCTTGGCGTACTCCAGCGAGCGCTGGGGCTCTGGCAGAAAGTTCTCCAAAAGTTGTTCGCGGGTGAGGCCCTGCTTCTTGCCGAAGGGCTCGTTGTTCGGCCCCAGGGGCTGGGCGTCCAGCTCCCCGGCCTCCTGCTCCTCGATGTAGAAATAGGCGAGGGTCTCGGTCTTGCGCGCGGTGGTGCCGGTGCCGATGGAAGACACGACCTTCTGCGAGAAGACGCCTGTGATGCGCTGAGGGGAATATTCTGTGTTCATGGTCCGGCCCGTCCGTGGCGAATTTTCAAATGAGCCTTAGCCTAATCACCACAGGGACAGGAAGCAACGGGGGTGTGGTCCAAAAGCTGTCACCCGGCGCCGGGGCAGAAGAAATATCCTGCCGAGACAAGCCCTCGCGCATAGAAAAAAAATCAGCCTTCCGCCAGCTTCTTGCGCCGCAGGTATTCCACGAACTGCTTGGCCTCGGCGTGGTCGGCGTTGAGCTTCAGGCAGGCCATGAGGTGCTGGGCGGCGGTCTTCGGCTCGCCCTTGTCCAGGGCGGCGCGGGCCATGTTGTAGTGCAGGTTCTCGTCCTGGGGCGACAAGGCCAGGGCGCGCTGGTAATACTCCATGGCCTCGCTCTGCATGCCCGACTTGCGCAGGGAGATGCCGAACTCGTTGAACAGGTGCTTGTGCTCGTCCTCGAAGGCCGCGTCGAGCTGCACCAGACGCTCGAAAACCTCGTGGGCCTTTTCGCGCTCGCCCCGGTCTATGTAGCACAGGCCGATGCCGAAATTGGCGCGCACGTTGCTCATGTCGATCTGCAGGGCCTTGTTGTACTCGAACTCCGCGGTGAAGCTCTCGCCGCGCTTGCGGAATTTGTCGCCCCGGGCCACGGCCTTCTGGATCTCCTGCTCGGCGGGCGAAAGGGCTGTCGCCGTGCGCGCCATGCTCTTTTGCGGTTCGGGCATGTAGTTCGCCAGCAGATCGTCGCGGGTGATCTCTGTCTTGGGGCCAAAGGGAACGTCGTTGGCGGCCAGGGGCTGCACAACGATTGTTCCATCCTCGCGCTCCTCAACAAAGAAATACGCAATGATCTCGGTCTTGCGGGCTGTTGTGCCCGTGCCGATCTTGGCTATCTTCTTTTGCGAGAACACGCCGCTGATGCGGCCCGGCTGCGTCGGGCTTTCGCTCATTGTGACCTGCCTTGACTGGTGCGCATTGAGAACGCTTTCCGAATACACCAGTTCAAGCCGGTGGGAAAGGGGTCACACCTGGGCCGGATCGGGGAAGTGCGGCCACGAGACGGCCGCGCCGGAGGCGATGAGCGCCAAAGCCTCGTCCTCGGACAGGGGCTCGGCGAAGAGATAGCCCTGGGCGTAGCGGCAGCCCAGTTCGTTCAGGAATATCAGCTGGTCCACTGTCTCCACGCCCTCGGCCACCACCTTGAGTCCCAGGCCTCCGGCCAGGGTCACGATGGTGCGCACGATGGCCTCGCTGCCGGGGTCGGCGTCCTTGTTCGCCAGGCCGCCCACAAAGCCCCGGTCGATCTTGATGGCGTCGACGTTGAAGCGCTGGATGTAGGACAGGGACGAATAGCCTGTGCCGAAGTCGTCGATGCACAGGCCGAGGCCCAGCTCGCGCAATTTGGCGGAAACCTCGCGTGCGCTCTGCATGTTGTCCAGAAGCACGCTCTCGGTGATTTCGAGCGAGAGGGACGCGGCGGGCACGCCGCATTCGCGCAGGCTCTGCTCCAGGTGGCTCACCACCAGGGGATTGCGGAAGTGCTTGGCCGAAAGGTTGACGTTGGTGACGAGCAGGCCCCCAGGTGCGCCCTGAGCCTTCTCCAGCGCCTGGTTGAAGCCCTTGGTGGCGCAGCAGGCCTGGGCGAAGACCCAGTGGTCCAGGGGGTAGATGATGCCCGTCTCCTCGGCCAGGGGGATGAACTCCACGGGCGGGATGTCGCGGCCGTTCTCGCGCCGCCAGCGCACCAGGGTCTCAAAGCCCACCAGCCGCCGCTCGCGGATGTCCACGATGGGCTGGAACACCAGGGAGAGCCCGCCCCGGCCCACGGCGCTGCGCAGCTCTATCTCCATCTCCATGAGCTCTTGCGCCTGGTGGTGCATGCGCTTGTTGAACACCTTGAAGCGGCCCTTGCCCATGGCCTTGGCGTGGTACATGGCCGTGTCCGCGTCGCGCAGCAGGGCCTCGGGCCTTTCGTAGGCGGCGGTGTGCAGCACTATGCCCAAGCTGCCGGAGGTGGTGACCTCGCGTCCGGCCAGGGCCATGGGCTTGGCTATTTCGTCCAGCACCCGGCGCGAAAAGCGTATGGCGTCGCGCGGGGCGGTCAGGTCCTCCAGCAATATGGCGAACTCGTCGCCGCCGAAACGGGCCACGGTGTCCGTGCTGCGGCCGCAGGCCACCAGCGCGTCGCTCACGTGGCGCAAGAGCCTGTCGCCCACGTCGTGGCCCAGGCTGTCGTTGATGATCTTGAAGCGGTCCAGGTCCATGTACAGCACGGCGAAGCGGAAGTCCGGGCGGCGGCGGCCGCGCTCCATGGCCATGCGCAGGTGGTCCAGAAACAGCAGTCTGTTGGGCAGCCCGGTCAGGGGATCGTGGAAGGCCTGGTGCAGCAGCCGGCTCTCCGCCTCCTTGCGCAGAGTTATGTCCTCCACGAAGCCTTCGTAATGCAGGGTCTTGCCGCTGGAATCGACCACCTTGCGGGCGTTCTCGCTGATCCAGATGATCCGGCCGCTTTTGCGCCTGGCCTGCGACTCGAAGCCCTGCACCTGGCCCTGGGCCTCCATGAGCTCCAGGAAGGCGAAGCGGCGCTCCGGCTCCACATAGGGGCTTTGCTTCGAGAGGGCGCCCACCAGCTCCTCCGGCGAATCGTAGCCGAAGATGCCGGCCATGGCCGGATTGGCGGAAAGGTAGCGGCCCTCGGGCGAGAACTGGAAGATGCCCTCCACCGCGTTTTCGAAGATGCCCCGGAACTTGGCCTCGGCGCGGCGCAGGGCGTCGCCCACGACCTTGCGCTCGGCCACTTCGATCTTGAGCTGGGTGTTCGCGCGCGAAAGCTCGCGCGTGCGCTCGCCCACCATGTGCTCAAGAAGCGCGCGCGACTGCTCGCGCTCCTGCTCCAGCTGCTTGGTGGCGGTGACGTCGCGCAGGATGCAGACGCTGGCCGGGCCGCCCGTGAGCGGCACGCTGGCCACGGTGATCTCCACCGGGAGGCTGCGGCCGTCGCTGCGAAGGGCCAGCACCTCGACCAGCCGCGGCTGGGCCAAGGCTTCGGAGGGCGCGCTGGCCGCCTGGCAAACCAGGGTGCCAAAGACGTCCTCGCAGCTCTGCCCGGCGCGGTCCTGCTCCGGCAGGCCGAACATGCGCAACAGCGCCGGGTTGTGGCGCAGAATGCGCCCCTCGCGCACCACCAGCAGGCCGTCGGCTATGTTGCCCACAATGGCCGAAAGCGAACCCAGGGCGTCCTTCAACTCCAGGGTGGCCTCGGCCACACTGCCCTCCAACTGGCCCACATGCCCGGCTATGTCTCCGGCCATGCTGCGCATGGACTCGGCCAGCACGCCGATCTCGTCGTCGGAGCGCACATCGCAGGTGGAGGAGAAGTCGTGCGCCGCCACTTGCCGGGCGTAGCGCGCCAGGGAATCCAGGCGCCCGGTGATGCCCCGGATGAACAGGTAGGCCAGGGTGACGCTGAGGCCGAAGGCCAGAAGCGTGAGCCCCAGCTGCCGCCAAATGGCCCGGGCCATGGCCTGGTGGATGGGCGCGGTGTCCATGCCGATGTGCACGAAGCCCCCGCGGCCGCCCAGCACGGGCTGCGCCACATGGATGACCTCGCGGCCGTCGTCCAGGTTCAGGGTGCGGATGTCCGGGCCGAGCCTGGGCACGCTGCGGTCCTGCTCGGCAAGGTCCTGCACGGCCTTGGGCACCGCGGGGATGAAGGTGTGGGCCACCACCTGGCCGCCGGCGTCCACCACCAGAATGTAGGAGATGTCGCCCATCTCCTGGTACTGGTCGATGGCCGTCTGCACGCTGCCCGCGTTCTGCAGCAAGAGCAGCTCGGAGCTGCCGTCGGCTATGCTGCGGGCAATGGCCAGGGCTCTGGCCTTGTACTCGTTCACCAGCATGGACTTCAGCTCGCGCGCGGAGAGGTACGACGTGGCCGCGGCCATGAGGCCGAAGGCGACGATGATGAACAGCAGCATGCGGACCAGAAGCTTGGATTTCACGGCTGCACCCCCTTCAGGTGCTCCACGCCGCGGAAGTGCCCGTTGCGGTAGACCGTGAGGTAGGTGCGGCGCAGGCCCTGGTGCAGCCCCGGCCGCAGGTCGACCTTTTCGCCCAGGCCCAGGTCCACGGCCTTCAGGCCTTCGAACACGGTGCGCAGCCGCGAGCGCGAGGGGGCGTCGGCCATGTGCCGCACGGCCTCGCCCAGGGCCAGGCCGGCCAAGAAGCCCTCAAAGCTCACGAAGCTCAGGCGCTTGGGGGTATATTCCTCCGGCGAAAGCTGGGGCGGCATGGGCGAGTGGGTGTGGGCCATGGCCTGGCGGTACAGGCGCGCGGCGGGCAGCCTTTCGTCCTCATAGCTGGGCACCACCTGGGAAAACACCATGCCGCTGAGGTAGTCCCGTCCGCTCACCCGCGCCTGGGCCTGCAGGTACTTGACCATGTTGTCCGCGTCGGCAAAGGAGAGCGTCGCCACAAGATTTGTGTAGCCCGTGGCGCGCAGGTCGCGCACAAAGGCCGAGCAGGCCGGGGCCGTGCCCACGGTGATGATGGCGTCTGGCCCGCCGGCGAGCACGAGCCCCGCCTCGCGCTGGAAGTCCTGGGCGAAGCGCGCGCCGCGCATGTAGGTTGCCTCGGACACGATGCCGAGCCCGTGAACCGCCAGGGCGCGGCGCACGCCGTCCCAGCCGTTGCGGCCGTAGCCGTCGGCCTGGTGGAACACGGCGATGCGCTTGCGGCCGGTGGCCAGCAGGGCCTCCACAAGGGTCTTGGTTTCATCGATGTAGGAGCCGCGCAGGTTGAACACGCAGTCGTCGTTCGAGCGTTCGCGCAGCATGTCCGCCCCGGTGAGGGGGAACAGCAGGGCCATGTCCATGGCCTCGTAATGTTTGATGAGCGGCAGCACGCGCGCCGTGGTGGGCGTGCCCACATAGCCCAGCAGCGCGAACACGCGGTCCTGCTCCACAAAGGCTATGGTGTTGCTCAGGGCCGCGGCCGGGCCGTAGCCGTCGTCGCGCATGGTGAGGGCCAGCCGCCAGCCGCCGGCGCCGCCCTGGGCGTTGATGTGCGAAAAGGCGGCCAGGATGCCCCGCTGGTATTCGACCCCGAGCCCCCGGGCCGGGCCGCTGAAGGCCGCGGACATGCCGAACACCAGGGTGTGCCCCGCCTTTGCCGCCAGCGCGCCCGGGCAGCACAGAAGCCCCAGGCACAGGGCAAGGCAAAGCGCCCGGACAAGAGGTCTTGCCGGGAGGCGCGCTCCGGCCGAGGCCGGGCGGTGTGGCAACAAAAGGCGCTTTTCAGGCATGGCGTTCCGCTGCTGGGGCGGGGGTGGGCCCCCCGCCGAATCCGATATCGCTTCCACAATGCCCTATTCTACGGGAAAATCAACGCTTCCTTTCGATTCAGGCAGGCCGCCGCGCCCGGACCGCGCGGCCATGCCACGCACCTGACGGCAGATGCCCATGAGCAGATTGAATTCGTTTCTGCGCAGCCGGAAACGCGAGAAAAACCGCCGCACAGGCATCATCCAGTACTCCGCGTTCTGGTCCTTCAAAAAGTCTATGTCGGAAAGGGCGGCCTGCATGTTGGCGAAAAGCGCCTGCCGCTCCTCGAAGGAGGCGTCGCGCTCCGTGGGCGGGCCCTTGGGCTCGTACGGCTTGGTGAGCGAGTACTGGAAGCACTCGTACAACAGAATGAGCACGGCCTGGGAAAGATTCAGGGACGTGCAGTCCGGGCTGGCGGGAATCATCACCAGCTGGTCGCACAGGCTGGTCTCGTCGTTGGTCAGGCCGCGGTCCTCCGGGCCGAAGACAAGGGCGGCCTCGCCGCCGTCGGCCAGGCGGGAGAAGATCTCCGGCGCGGCCTTGGCCGGGGTGAGCAGGCCCTTGCGCCAGCCGCCGGTGCGGGCCGTGGTGCCCACGGCCAGGCTGGTGCCGGCCAGAGCCTCGGCCAGGGTGCCCACAATGCGCGCGGACTCCAGAATGTGCCGGGCGTGCACCGTGGCCAGGGGTGCGGCGCGCTCGATGTCGTAGCCCTGCGGGTCCACCAGGATGAGGTTTTGGGCCCCCATGTTGAGCATGGCCCGGGCCACGGAGCCCACGTTTTCCGCATACTTGGGCCTGAAAAGAACCACGCGCAGCTGTTTTGTCGGCATCATCTCTCCAGAGAACTCTCGTCCGCCCGCGGCGCACCCCTTGACGCGCCGAAAGCGGCATTCTAAGCTTGTGCTTCGTGCCGGTGTATCGGCACAACCCCGGACCAACCTTTACCCACAGGGAGAACCCGCATGGCGCTGTACACCAAAGAAGAGGCTCTCAAATACCATTCCATGAAGCGCAAGGGCAAGCTTGAGGTCGTTTCGATCAAGCCCTGCACCTCGCAGAAGCACCTGACCATGGCCTACAGCCCCGGCGTGGCCGAAGCCTGCCGCGCCATCCACGCCGATGTGGAGCAGGTATACGAGTACACCAACAAGGGCAACCTTGTGGCCGTGGTGTCCAACGGCACCGCAGTGCTCGGCCTGGGCAACATCGGCCCCGAGGCCGGCAAGCCGGTCATGGAAGGCAAGGGCGTGCTCTTCAAGATCTTCGCCGACATCGACGTGTACGATTTGAACATCCGCCAGCTGGACCCGGACAAGGTCATCGAGTTCTGCAAAATGCTGGAGCCCACCTTCGGCGGCATCAACCTTGAAGACATCAAGGCCCCGGAGTGCTTCAAGATCGAGCAGACGCTCATCAAGGAAATGAACATCCCGGTGTTCCACGACGACCAGCACGGCACGGCCATCATCTCCGGCGCGGGCCTCTTGAACGCCCTGGACATCAGCGGCAAGAACATCAAGAACATCAAACTCGTGGTTTCCGGCGCGGGCGCCGCGGCCATTTCCACCAGCCGCTTCTACGAGAGCATGGGCCTGCCCAAAGAGCACATCTTCATGTTCGACTCCAAGGGCCTCATCCACTCCGGCCGCTCCGGCCTGAACGCCGAGAAGTCGTACTACGCCCAGCCCAAGGACTGCACCCTGGCCGAGGCCATGAAGGGCGCCGACGTGTTCCTGGGTCTTTCCACCAAGGACATCCTCACCCCGGACATGGTCAAGAGCATGGCCGCGCATCCGGTCATCTTCGCCTGCGCCAACCCCGATCCCGAGATCGAGTACGCCGTGGCCAAGGAAGCCCGCCCGGACCTCATCATGGCCACCGGCCGCTCCGACTACCCCAACCAGATCAACAACGTGCTGGGCTTCCCCTTCATCTTCCGCGGCGCCCTCGACGTGCGCTCCAAGGTCATCAACGAGGAGATGAAGATCGCCGCCGCCAACGCCCTGGCCGCCCTCGCCAAGGAGCCCGTGTCCAAGGAAGTGTGCGCGCTCTACGGCGTGAAGGAACTCACCTACGGCATCGACTACGTGATCCCAAAGGCCCTGGACCCGCGCGTGCTGGAGTGGGTCTCCCCGGCCGTGGCCCAGGCCGCCATGGACACCGGCGTCGCCACCATCAAGCTGGACATCGCCCAGTACAAGAAGGATCTGGCCGCCCGCATGACCGAGTCCAAGAAGCGCACCGCGCTCATGGTCGACAGCTTCGGCTACGACCTGTAGGACTCGCGACACGCACGCACCCCCCAAGGCCCGGAGGCGACTCCGGGCCTTTTTAACGCACGGTGGTTTTCATGGAATACGACATCCTCCCCGCTGTCCGTTCCGACGCCCCGGCCATTCTGGCGTTGCAGCGCCTGGCCTACCAGTCCGAGGCGCTGCGCTACAACGACTGGACCCTGCCGCCCCTGACCCAGCCCCTGGAAGCCCTGGAGGCGGAGTTCAAGCGCCTCGTCATCCTCAAGGCCGTGCCGCACGAGGCAAAGCCAGCGGCCGAGCCGGCGCGCAAACCGGCCAACGCCTACGCCCTGGGCGCGCCGGGCCTCGAAACGCCGCCAAGCGCGCCTGCCGTGGTCGGCTCCGTGCGCGCGGGCCTAAGCCACGGCACCTGCCACATCGGCAGGCTCATCGTGCACCCGGAACACCAGCGCCAGGGCCTGGGCACGGCCCTGCTCGCGGCCATAGAGGCGCGCTTTCCCGCGGCGGAGCGCTTCTCGCTCTTCACCGGGGCGCGCAGCGCGGGCAACATCGGCCTGTACCAGCGCCACGGCTATCAGGTGGTGCGCAGCCAGGAGCTGACCCCGGAAATGACCCTGGTGTTCCTCGAAAAGCCGGGACCCGGAGCCAAGGGTGAACCCGAGGCCCGGGGCTGAGGCCTCGCGGCTGCGCAAACGCCCGGCGCCGCTGCGCAACATTTGCGCGCCCCGCCCTGGCGGAAGGGGACACAACCTCGTAACACCGCGCCATTGCTCACCTCTCAACATGGCCCGAAGTTTGCTGAAACCTCCTCCAAGGGCCCGCGTCTTGACGATTGCTCGGGAAGGCGTATCTTCTCGTACAGATTCGGGCCGTCAATGAGGGCTGCACGTCACGTGGACATTCGGCGGGGCCCCCCCGCACAAGGAGGATTTTTATGAAACGCTTTATCGCTTCCGCCATGCTCCTCACCTTCCTCATGGGTTCGCTGGCCGGCTGCGCCGACAAGGCCCAGAGCGGAGCGGGCCTGGGCGCGCTCACCGGCGCCGCCGTCGGTGCGCTCACCGCCAAGAACAAGGTCAGCGGCGCGGCAATCGGCGCGGGCATCGGCGCCCTGCTCGGCTATGCCATCGGCAACGAGATGGACAAGTACGACAAGGAGCAGATCAACAAGACCCTGGAGACCCAGCCTTCCGGCAAGCCCATGGCCTGGAAGAACCCGGACAACGGCACCCAGTATGAGGCCACTCCGGGCACCCCGTACAGCTCCAACGACAAGATTTACCGCGACATCAACATCAAGGCCAACATCGACGGCCAGGAGAAGGACGTGAAGGCCAAGGCCTACCGCAACGCCGACGGCACCTGGGTTCTGGTGCAGTAGGCTCCCTCCCTGAGCAAACGGCTGCAAGGCCCGGCGTCCGCACGACGCCGGGCCTTTTTTTCGTCGCGGCTAGAAGGTGAAGGTCTTGGGCGGCCTGCCGCTGAAGTCGAACATGTAGGCGCTGCCGTGGTCCACGCTGAACACGGTGAAGTCCGGATTCTCCGCCGAGCCGTAGATGCCGCGCACCAGAGCGTTGGCTTCCAGGATACGGCGCTTCACCCCCATGTCATCGTCGAGGTTGGCCGTGCCCTTCACCCGCACCGTGGCCATCTCTTTGGAAATGGCTGCGAACTCCAGCCTGGGGTCGGCCACAAGCTGGGCGTACACCTCCTTGCTCTTGGAGGTGCAGAACCACAACCTGTTCCCGTCCGCGAACTGGAACTGGAAGGGCCGCACCCGCGCCTCGCCCTTGTCTGAGGTGGCCACGAACACCGTCCAGTTCTTGGTCAAAAACGCAATGACTTCCTGCATGGTCTTCTCCTGTTGCTTTTTGTTCGACATCGAACAGTTTGCGCAAAAAAAATCAACTCATGTTGCCCAGAATGTTCTCCAGCCCCGCGGTGAGCTCCTGCCTGCGCGCCGGGTCCATGTCGCCCCAGATTTTGGCCAGCAACCGGCCGGAGATCTCCGCAAAGTCGGCGCGGAAGGCTTCGCCCCTGTCCGTCAGGCCAACCATGGTCACGCGGCTGTCCGCCGGGTCTGTGGAACGCTGGACAAAGCCCGCGTCCTCCAGCTTGCGCACCAGGGTCGTCACCGTGTTCTTGCGACGGCCGATGCCCTGGGCCAGGGCGTTCATGGGCAGCGGCCCGTGCGCGTACAGCATGGCCAAAATGGATCCGTGCGAGGGCACGAGTCCGGCGGGTCCCCGGCGGTCCAGCTCCGCCCGGATGAGTTCCCCGGCTCGGTCATGAATCATGGAGATGAGGTGGATGATCTGCTCTGTGCGCATGGCCGCGTAACTAGTTCGACGCCGAACAATTGTCAAGCCTTCCTGCCCGCCGGATGCAAAAAGGCCGGGCCTCCTTGCGGAAACCCGGCCTCGTGCTGTCGCTAATGCCTGCTAGAAACGGCCTTCGCCGGCCTTGTGCTCCGTGCCCACGGGCTTTGCGGTGTCGATGGGGCCGGGCTGCACCTCCTGGCGCACCTCGGGTGCGGCCGGAGCCTTTTCCTGGCCGGGACGGCTGACGGAATAGGTGCTCAGGTCGTCGCCCTGCTTGGCCGGAGCCGGAGCCCCGCCGGGGCGGCGCACCTCGGTGCTGGAGGCGGAGACCTTGCGCTCGCCGCTGAAGCTGCTGCCCACCGCGCGGTCGCCCTGGGAGGCCTTGCGGGCCTTCTTGGACTTGCGCGAGGACTTCGGCTCGACCGGCAAATCCGCCTGCTGGGCAGCCTCCTGGTCGAGCTTCCTTTCCGCCTTGGACTTCTTGCCCTTCTTCTCGACCACGATCTCTTCGGCTGCGTCCTTCTTGGACTTTCTGCCCTTCTTCTCGGCCTTTTCCGGCTTTTCCGCCACGGCCTCGGCCGCGTCCTTCTTGGACTTCTTGGACTTCTTCTGCGGCTTTTCGACGGCCGCCTCATCCTGGGCCTTCTTGGACTTCTTGCCCTTCTTGCCCTTCTGCTCAGCGGCTTGGGCTATCTCGTCCACCTTGGACTTGCGGTTTTTTTTGGCGGCAATCTTCTCGCCGGGCTTCACCTCGACCCAGCCGCCCTGATCCTGGCCGGGCACGGCCTTGCCCGACTTCTTGGCCTTTGTGCGCGTGGCCTTCTTTTCCTTGAGCGCAGCGGCGCGCTCCTCGGGTTTCATCTTATAAACCTTGGCCTCAAGAGGCTCAACGGCCAGCAGCCCCAGCACGAGCGCCACGGCCACAAGCCCGGTATAGAGTCGACGCATTCTTTGCCTCCTTGAAGGGGGGAACTCCGCCGCGAACAGCGTCGCAGCGTCCAAGTTTTAAATCATACACGACGAACGCCCAGGCCGTCCAGCGGCCGGGACCCCACGCCGGCCGGGGTTATTTCAGCAGCGAGCCCAGACGCGCCTCGTCGAAGCCGTCCACACGCACGTCGCCCACGAAGATGATGGGCGTGCCGCTGATGTCCATGCCGGCGGCCTTGGCGATGTCGGCGGAGACCGCCTTAGCATAGGGCGAGTCGTTCAGCGCGGCGACGATGGCCGCGCCGTCCTTGCCCAGGGCCGAAAGTTCGGGGAAGCGCTTCAGGAAGGAATCGGCCACCTCGGTCCAAGCCTTCTGCATGTTTTCCGGGCTCTTGTTCGCCACCTTGGGCAGGGGCAGGTCCGTGTAGGCGAAGCGCACGAAGTCCGCCAGGCGCTGCGGGTCCTTGTCCGCGGCCCAGGCCATGAGGGCGCAGGCGATGTCGGCCCCGGCGTGGGAGGCCAGGGGGAAGTGCGCCAGCCGGAACTCGGCATAGGCCGCGCCCTTGTTCATGAGGTAGTTGAAGGCCGTGCGGCAGTACGGGCAAAAGGGGTCGGAAACGAAGGTGATCACGGGCTTGCCCGTGCCCTTGAACACCGTGTGGCCCAGGCCCTTCAGGTCCGTCACGCGCACGCGGTCGCGGGCGTCCTTGAGGATGCTTTTGCCCGCGTTCAGGTCGACGATGTCGGACACGTAGAATTTGCCGTCCGCGCTGACGAACATGGTGAAGGGCTGCGCCTGGCCGCCCTGCGGCGCCAGCTGGCCGCGCACCACGTAGATGTCCAGCCCGCCGAAGGTGGCCGCCTTTTCCGCGGCGTCCACCTGCACGTTCTCCGCGGTCAGTGCCGGCGCGTTGGGCCGGCCCGCGATGCCGGCCACGAAATTCTTGCGGAAGGAGGCGGCATCGAAGCCGGCGGGTTCAAGCGAGGCGGCGCAGGCGAGCTGCGCGGCCAAAAGGGTCAGCACGAGGGTGAGGATGCTGCGGAGCAGAACGCGGCGCATGGGGTCTCCTTGGCTTACAGGTTGTGGGACCAGGCGGCCAGGCGGTCGCAGGCGGTCTCGATCTCGGCCTCGTCGCCGCCGAAGGACAGGCGCACGTGGCTCTCGCCGCCGGGCCCGAAGGCGCCGCCGGGGATGGTGATGACTTTGGCCTCGCGGATGAGCCGGATGGCCAGCTCGCGCGAGTTCTCCACGGGAAGGTCGGCCTTGGCCATGACGTAGAACGCGCCCCGGGGCCGGATGTGGCTGAAGCGCGCCATGGCGTCGAGCCGGGCGCAGATGAGGTCGCGGCGCTTGCGCAGCTCGGCCTTGAAGCCCGCGAAGATCTCCTGCGGACCGGTGAGCGAGGCCAGGGCGGCGATTTGCGAAACCGTGGGCGCGCAGATGGCAGCGGCGTCGTGGATCTTGAGCATGTGGCCGAGCAGGGCCTCGTGCGCCCACACAAAGCCCACGCGCCAGCCCGTGAGGGCGAAGCGCTTGCTGAAGCTGAACACGCCGATGAGCAAATGACGCAGTTCCGGCAGGCTGGCCAGACTGAAGGCGCCCTCGGGGTCGGGGCCGTCAAAGGTCAGCGCGTCGTAGGTGTCGTCGCAGATGATGAAGATGTCGTGCTTCAGGGCCAGGTCCGCAAGCTTAAGCAGGTCCTTCTTGGCGAACACCGCGCCGGTGGGGTTGTGCGGGCTGGAAACGATGACGGCCTTGGTGCGCGGGGTGATGCAGGCCGCCACGGCGTCCACGTCGAGGCTCCAGTCCGCGCGGCGCAGGGGCGCGAACACCGGCGTGCCCTCGGCCATGAGGATCTGCTCCACGTGGGAGGGGTAGAAGGGCTCGGGCACGATGACCTCGTCGCCGGGGCCGACCAACGTCAGCATGGCGCACAAGAGGCCCTCCATGCCGCCCACGGTGATGGCCACCTCGCGCTCGGCATCGGCAGGCAGGCCCTTCTCCACGCGCAGCAGCTCCGCCGCCGCGCGCCGCAGTTCGGGCATGCCGGGCTGCAACGAATATTTGCCCGCGGCCGGGTCGTCGCGCAGGGCCTTGGCCACCGCGTCCACCACATGCGCCGGGGTCTTGAAGGACGGGATGCCCTGCCCGAGGGACACGCAGCCGCCCACCTTGGCGGCGATCATGGGCATCTCCTTGGTGGCGGAGATCTTAATCTGCTTCACGCGGCGCGAAAGCCGCGCCTCCAGTCCGCTGGCGGGGTCCATGCTCACAGCGCCTCCTTGGGGAACAGCTTGCCGGGGTTCAAGATGTTGTTCGGGTCCAGCAGGGCCTTGATGCCGCGCTGCAGCCGGAGGCTCACGGGCGCAATCTCGAGCGGCAGCAGGTGGCGCTTGGCCAGGCCCACGCCGTGCTCGCCGCTCATGGTGCCGCCAAGGGCCAGCGCCAGGCGCACGCACTCCTCAGCCGCGGCCTCCACCCTGGGCCGCGCGGACTCGCGGGGGGCGGTCAGATTCAGGTGGATGTTGCCGTCGCCCGCGTGGCCAAAAGCGTAGATGACGATGTCGTGCTTGTTCTCCACCGCGGGCAGGGCGGCCACCATGTCGGCTATCTTGCCGATGGGCACGGCGATGTCCTCCGGAATGTACACGGCGCAGGAGTCGTGGATGCGCGTGCTCACGCTGCGGCGCACCTTCCACACGGCCTCGCGGCCGTCCTCGTCCGGCGCGGGCAGAATGTCCAGCGCGCCCAGCCTGCGGCAAATGGACTCGATGTCGTCCACGGCGCGCAGGGTCTCCAGCTCGGAGCCGTCGCACTCGATGAGCACCAGGGCCTCGCCGCCCTCGCCCGGCGCGCCGGGCAGGCCGGAGCGCACGTGCTCCGGCAGCAGGTCGCCCACGAGCCGCAGGCAGCGCGCGTCCAAAAACTCCATGGCCGAGGGCAGGTGCCCACGCGTCATGACGCCGATGATGGCGCGCATGGCCGCGTCCAGGTCCGCGAACACCGCGGCCAGGCACGCCTGGTGCCCGGGGTGCGGCAAAAGCTTGAGGGTGAGCTGGGTGATGACGCCCAGGGTGCCCTCGCTGCCCACAATGAGCCGCGTCAGGTCGTAGCCCACCACGCCCTTGCGCGTGGCCGTGCCCGTCTTGATGACCTCGCCCGTGGGCAGCACGGCGGTGAGGCCCAGCACGTAGTCGCGCGTGGTGCCATACTTGACGCAGGCCGGGCCGCCCGCGTTCGTCGCCGCGTTGCCGCCGATGGTGCTGGTGTCCAGGCTGGCCGGGTCGGGCGGATAGAACAGCCCCTTGGCCCGGGCCGCGCGGCGCAGATCGCCCGTGAGCACGCCCGGCTCCACCGTGGCCGTCACGCTGTCCGCGTCGATGGCGATGATGCGGTTCATGGCCGACATGTCGAGCACCACGCCGCCGGTCTCGGCCAGGCAGCCGCCGGCCAGGCCCGTGCCCGCGCCGCGCGGAATCACAGCGAAGCCGTGCTCGTTGGCCAGGGTCACAAGGCGCGCCGCCTGGGCCTCGTTGCGCCCCAGCAGCACGGCCGCGGGCGGCAGGTGCAGGCCGGATTCGTCGCGCCCGCGCGGGGCCAGGGCTGCCGCGTCGGTGAGCAGGTCGGGGCCGAATTCGCGGGCCAGCAGGGAAAGCGTGTCGGGACTGGGGGCGCCAGGGTATGGCATGGCCGACTCCAATTGGGGGCTTTGCGTGGCGGGGTGAAGCGTCAGGCCTTGGGGCGTTCGAAGCCGGGCACGCTCAGGGCGTTTTCCAGCAGGCGCAAGAGCCAGCCCGCCACCGTGACCAGCAGCAGGTAGAACACGCCGAGGGTGCAGAACACCTCGATGTTGCGCCAGGAATTCTTGGCGATGGTGGTGGCCGTGCCCGTGAGTTCGTTCACCGTGATGATGGACGCGAGCGACGAGTATTTGATGAGGTAGATGACTTCGTTGCCGCAGCCGGGAAGCGCCCGGCGGAAGGCCTGGGGCAGCACCACGTTCACCACGGCCTGCCGGGTGGTCATGCCCAGCGCCAGGGCCGCGCGTATCTGCCCGCGCTTGATGGAGTTGAGGCCGCCGCGGATGTACTCGGACTGGTAAGCCCCGCTGCACAGGCCAAAGGACAGGATGGCTGCGGGGATGGGGTCGAGCACCAGGCTCCATTCGCCGAACTTGATGTACGGCAGGGCGAAGTACCAGAAGAACACCTGAACGACCAGCGGCGTGCCGCGAAACAACGAAACATAGCCTTCCGCGAACTTGCGCACGGGCCAGGGGCCGTACACGCGCAGCACGCCGGCGGTGAGGCCGATGAGCGCGCCCAAAAGCGCGGAGGGCGCAATGACGATGATGCTGACCCACAGGCCCTCAACAAGTCCGGGCGCCAGGTCGGCCCGCAGGAACTCGAGGTACGGCGTGCTCACAAACGGCACTCCCCGTCCGAGTCGCCGGTGAGCTCGCTGATCTTGGAGCAAAAGGCCTGGGTGCGCGAGCTGGAGCCCTTGCCCAAAAGCTCCGCCGGGGAGCCCTGCTCCACCAGCCGGCCCTTTTCCATGAAGATGAACTCGTCGGCCAAGCTGGCGGAGAAGCTGATCTGGTGCGTGGCCATGATCATGGTCATGCCGCCCTGGGCCAGGTCGCGGATGACGGCGAGCACTTCGCCGATGAGTTCGGGATCGAGCGCGCTGGTGGGCTCGTCGAGCAGCATGACCTTGGGGTCCATGGCCAGGGCCCGGGCAATGGCCACGCGCTGCTTTTGCCCGCCGGAGAGGTTGGCCGGATAGTGCGTGGCCCTGTCCGCCAGGCCCACGCGCTTGAGCTCGGCTATGGCGCGCTCCGTGGCGTCGAGCTTGCTCATGCCCTTGACCTTGATGAGCGCCACGCGGACGTTCTCCAGCGCGCTCAAATGATCGAAAAGATTGAAGTCCTGAAAGATCATGCCCACCTGCTGGCGCAGGGCGCACAATTCCTTCTTGTTCGCGCCGTCCACCTCGCGCCCTTCCAGCAGAATGTGGCCGGAGTCTGGCGGCATGAGGAAGTTGAGGCACTGGAGCAGCGTGCTTTTGCCCGCGCCGGAGGGCCCGATGAGCACCTTCACCCGCCCGCGGCCGATGTTCAGGCTCACGGAGTCGAGCACACGGTTGCCGCCCAGGATCTTGATGAGGTTTCTGGCCTCCAGAATGGGAGTGGTTTCACTTGGGGACATGAGGTCAGGCTGCTCCTTGGCGCGTATAGCCCGCGATGCGGACCTTGTTTTCCAAAAGCGAAAGGGCCTTCACCCCGACCCAGGTGAGGGCGAAGAAGATGATGCCCGCCACGAAGGACATGCTCACCGGCTCGTGGGTGGTGGAGGCTATGGAGCGCATGCGGGCCATTATCTCCACCACGCCGATGGTGAAGGCCAGGGCCGAGTCCTTGAGCAGGATGGAGTATTCGTTGCTCCAGCCGGGAATGGACAGGCGCAGCGCCTGGGGCAGAATGATGCTGCGGATGGCCTGGGCGTCGGTCATGCCCAGGGCGCGGGCGGCCTTGAGCTGGCCGGCCGGCAGCGACTGGATGGCGCCGCGGAAAATTTGCGACTGGTACGCGCTCGAGGTGAGGCCAAGCACCAGCACGGCGGCCACGAAGGGACTGTCGAGCCCGAGTCCGGTCAGGCCCGGCAGGCCGGAAATCCAGGCCAGGAGGCCGAAGTAGAAAATATAGAGCTGCACCAGGATGGGAATGCCGCGGAACAGCCAGACGTAGGTGGAGACCACGCGGCGCACGGGCTTTGGCCCATAAACCTGCAGCACGGAGAGCGGCACGCCCAGGGCGAGCCCAAGCAGCATGGCCCCGATGATGAGCCCGGCGGTCCAGGTGACCCCGCCCAGCATGTAGGGCAGCGACTCGCGGGCGGCGGTGAAGGCGACGTTGAAATCCATGTATGCCTGGGCGTTCCTGTGGATGACGGGTTGCGCGGAGTTGCGCCGCCCCTGAAAAGGCCGAAAGGCTCCGGCGTGATCCCGAAGCCTTCCGGTTGACTTTTCAGGCGCGAATGCGGGGTCTAGTCGACGTCGTACTTCTTCTTCAGCTCCTGCCAGTACGGATCGGCCATGAGCAGCTTGAGGCCCTCGTTGACCTTCTTCTGCAGCTCGGCGTCGTCCTTGCGCATGGCGTAGCCGTAATTCTCGGGCTCGGCGTCGAAGGTGCCCACGACCTTCACGTTCTTGTCCTTCTTCAGCACTTCCTTGGCGATGGTGTTGTCCATGCCGGAACCGTCGATGCGGCCCACGGGAAGGTCCTGCATGGCCAGGTCGGTGGAGTCGTACTGCACCAGCTTGAACTTCATGCCGGGCTTCTTGGCCAGGTCCTCAAGGTACTTGGCGGTCACGGTGCCGCGCTGCACGCCGATCTTCTTGTTCGTGGTCAGCATCTGCTCCAGGGTGGCCTTGCTGTCGCCCTTGACCACCAGCTGCTGGGTGACCTTGTAGTACGGGTCGGAGAAGGTGACGCGCTGGGCGCGCTCGGCCGTGGCGCTCATGCCGGAGCAGATGATGTCGATCTTCTTGGCCTCAAGGGCGGGGATGATGGCGGACCACTCGACGGGCTGGTGCTTGACCTTGAAGCCCATCTTCTTGCCGATCCACTCGATGGCTTCCACGTCAAAGCCGACGGTCTTGCCCTCTTTGTCCACAAAGGCATACGGGGGGAAGCCGCCGCCGTCGATGCCGTTGATGATGGTCTTTTCCTCAGCGGCGGTGGCGTTCTCGGCGGCCTTCTCGGGCGCCTTCTGGCAGCCCACCAGGGCCAGGCCCAGAACCAGGGCAACAGCAAAAGCAAGACGTTTCATGCGCGAACCCCTTTGTTCAAACACTAAGTGCGGATATTCCCCGAAGCGCCCCACGCGCCCCCAAGGACAGCCAGTTCCTGATCGCCAGCGCATAACAGACTGCGCCCCCGCAGGCAAGGACCTGCAGGGGCGCGTCGGTATCTGTCGCGTGAGTGGTTCTAAGCCTTTTCGCCCTGTCCGGCGCCGGGAATGGCTTCGCTCACGGAGCCGTCGAGGATCTCCTCGGGCGAATCCTCGGCCATTTCGTCCTTGCCGGAGAAGGCCCTCTGCAGGGCCGGCATGTCCAGCGCGCCTTCCCACTTGGCCACGACGATGGTGGCCACGCCGTTGCCGATGAGGTTGGTGATGGCGCGCGCCTCGCTCATGAAGCGGTCCACGCCGAGCAGGATCGCCATGGCCGCCACCGGGATGGTGCCCAGGCTGCCCAGGGTGGCCGCCAGGGTGATGAAGCCGCCGCCGGTGACAGCGGCCGCGCCCTTGCTGGTCAGAAGCAGAATGCCCATCATGTACATCTCGTCGCCGAAGGACAGCGGCGTGTTGGTGGCCTGGGCCAAAAACACGCTGGCCATGGTGAGGTAGATGCAGGTGCCGTCGAGGTTGAAGGAGTAGCCCATGGGCAGGGTGAGGCCCACCACGGAACGGTCGCAGCCGGCAACCTCCATCTTGGCCATCATGCGCGGCAGGGCCGCCTCGGAGGAGCTGGTGCCGAGCACGAGCAGGATCTCCTCTTTGATGAAGCAAAGATAGCGCCACAGGCTGAAGCCCGTGAGTTTGCAGACGATGCCGAGGAACACGAAGATGAAGACGATGCACGTGGTGTACACGCCGGCCATGAGGTACATGAGCTGCTGCAGCGTGCCCACGCCGAAGGAGCCGACCACGTAGGCCATGGCGCCGAAGGCGCCCATGGGCGCGAAGTACATGATGTAGTGTACGACCTTGAACAGGCCCTTGCCGAATTCATCGACGAAGCGGGTGACTGTCTTCGCCTTTTCTCCCAGGGCTGAAAGCGCCAGGCCGAAGAAGATGGAGAAGAACAGCACCTGGAGGATTTCGCCCTTGGCGAAGGCGTCCACCACGTTGCTTGGGATGATGTTCAGGATGAAGTCGACGGTGGACAGCTTTTTGCTCTCACCCGCGTACTTGGCCACGGAGGCGGCGTCCAGGGAGGCCACGTCGATGTTCATGCCCACGCCGGGCTCGTAGATCTTGACCACCACCAGGCCGATGGCCAGGGCGATGAGGGTCATGGTCCAGAAATACAGCATGGCCTTGATGCCCACGCGGCCGACCTTGCCCATGTCGCCCATTTTGGCGATGCCCACAACGACTGTGCAGAAAATGATGGGGGCGATGATCATTTTGATCATCTTGATGAAAGCGTCGCCGAAAGGCTTCATCTGCGCGGCGAAGCCAGCCTTGCCGGGCAACAGAATGCCCACAAGAATGCCGATGCAGATACCGGTGATGACCTGAAAATAGAGAGACTTGTAAATTGGTTTCCCTGCGCCCATAAGTATCCTCCATCCGGGGTTTGGATTTCAGACCACCATAGACGTGTTAGCAATATCCGGCAAGCATATTGTTGCGGACTTCCGGTCTCTCCCCCCACTTTAAATAAAAGTGAGCGCTTACAAATGGTTCTTGCCAAAGGCCGCCCTGCGGGGCCTTTGGACCGGAAAGCCGTGCCGCCCTGCGCGGGCTATTTTTCGAGGTATGGGTTGAAGTAGCCGAAGTTCAGCCAGGGGTTGGCTTTCTTCAGGCGCTTCAAGAAGTTGACCAGGCCCATGCAGGGGCCGAAGTCGAACCCGGCCATGAGCTTCATGACCAGCTCCGGGTCCAGGTTCAGGTTGCGCATCTGGATGAAGTCGAGCTTGGTTTCGGCCACAAGCTCGTTCAGGGCGTCCCACTCGTTCTCGCCGTCGGTGATGCCGGGGAAGTACAGCAGGTTGAGCGAGACGAACAGTCCGGCGTCCTTGGCGGCATGGATGCTCTGCACCACGTCCGCGAACTGGTAGCCGTTGGGCCGGTAGTAAGCCTCATAGGGCGCCTTGCGGGCGCTGTTCAGGCTCACGCGTATGGAATCCACCCCGGCGGCGGCGAGCTCGGGCAAGGTGCCGGGCAGGCTGGCGTTGGTGTTCACGTTCACTGTGCCCAGGCCCCCGGCCTTGCGGAACTTGCCCACGGACGAGGCGATGAGCGCGGCCTCGGTCAAGGGTTCGCCCTCGCAGCCCTGGCCGAAGGAATAGATGGGCCGCTTCTCCTTGCCCTGGTGCCGGCGCATGATGTCCACCAGCTCTTTTTGCGTGGGCTTGAAGGTGATGCGGTTCTGGGTGGAGGGAAAGCCGGAGTCCTCCGGCTGGTGCGAAATGCAGCCCACGCAGCGGGCGTTGCACGTGCGCGAGGTGGGCAGCGGGGCCTCGAACCGGCCCAGGGCCAGGTTGCGGGCCGCCGGGCAGCCGTAGGTCAGCGCGCAGCAGGTCAGGTGGCGCGCCAGGCGGTTGTCGGGCAATTCGGCCAGCAGCTTGCGCGCGCCGTTTTCTATGCGCGCCCGGGGAATGTTGCAGAACTCCTGGCGGTGGTCCATGTCCACGCGCTTGGCGCACACGTAGAACTGCCCCTCGTAAAATCCCAGCGCGCCATAGGCGAACAGCGGCAGCACGGGCGCGCCCGGGCGGGTCTTGTAGGCCGCCGTGGCCGAAAGCGTGTGCGCCGGGCTGGCGAACACCGCCACGGCCAGCTCGTCCGGCTCGCCAAGCTCCTCCACCCGGCCGGATTCCGGGTCCAGGCCGAGGGCGCTGCGGCCGGGCAGCAAAAAGAACTCGCTGCCCTCGGGCAGGGGGATGAGCTCGTCCGGCCGGGGCGGCGTCAGCTCGCTGCCGCGGCGGCACAGCATCAAGAGTTCCGGGTGGTCGTAGATGTTGCCGGCGGCGTCCGCGAAGACGAGGTAGGGTTCGATGCGCTTGGTGGTGCTCATGCCCCCCAATACCTCGCCGGGGCCCCGGCGGCAAGCCGTCGCGCAGCCTCAGGGACGCGGCGCCGGGAGCTGCCCGCCCAGCAGCAGGCTGGCGGCGAGCCCGGCCCGCAACTCGGCCGGATCCAGCCCCGCTGCCGCGCCGGAACCGGACTGGCCGGAACCTGCCGGTATCGGCGTCGTCCGAGCTTGCCCGGCAGGAGGGTGGTCAAGTTGTCCCGCGCCTTCCTCTCCAGGCGCAAGCAGGCGTAGCGCGCCGCGATACTCCTGAGCGGCCAGGGCATGCTGCCCCTTGAGCAGATAATAGCGGCCCAGGCGCGCGTGCTCCATGACCGCGAGGCCGGGCTTGTCCACCAGCAGGCGCAGCGGGATGACGGACGCGGCCAGCACAGCGCAGGCCAGGGCCAAAGGCACAACGCGGCCCCGCCAGCCTGTGCGCCGCCCAAAGGGAATCTCCGTCAGGGCCAGGGCGGCGAAGGGAATGGCCAGGGGCAGCAGCACCGCGCGGTAGCGCGGCGTCACCTGGAACAGCACCACCAGGGCCGCAGAGACCGCGAGCAGCACGGCCAGGGCCACGGCCTGGGCCGATATTCCGCAGGTGTTTTGGCCCGCATGCTGGTCCGCTCTCCGGCACACGCTCCGGCAAACATTCCACAGGCCAGCCGCGGCCAGGGCGAAGAGCAGCCCAACCGGCAGGCGCAGCCAGCCCGGCACGGGCGAAAAGCGCGCGCAAAATTCCACATCGGCCGTGGCGTCCACCCCGTGCCCGTTCACCAGCAACAGCGTCTTGCGGGCCAAAAGCCCGGCCGCCTCGGCCGGATGCCCGGCGAAGAAATCCCAGGTCCGGCCGTACCAGTAGGCGTCCGCAGCGGCGAGGCTGAGCGGCTGGCCGGTGCGCGCCCTGGCCTCGGTCCAGGCCTGCATGATCACCAGATAGGGCGTGTTGTCGAAGCCGGGCAAGGGGTCGCCCACGCCGCTGGCTCCAGGATGGTTGCCGGTGTAGAGCGTGAACCCGCCCTGGAAGCCGAAGGGCGAGGGCCGCCCGGCCACCGCGGCGTTGTGGACCATGAACGGCGCGAACACGAGGAGCATCCCGGCCAGGCAGCGCCCGGCCGCCGAAAGCCGCGCCCGCCTGTCCTGGCTCGACATGCCCGGACGTGATCCGGCCTGGCCCGGCGCAACACACCACGCGGCCAGGGCCAAAAGCACCGCCGGGGCAAGATTCGGCCGCAGGAGCGCGGCCAGGGCCAGCACGGCTCCGGCCAGCCAGGCGGTCAGCGAACCGGTCTGTGAGCCGGTCGACCTGCCAGTAAGGGGCCCGCTTGGTCTGGCTGGTCTGCCCGCGGCGAACAGCAGCACAAGCCCGGCCAGCAGGAAAAACGCCGCTGGCCCCTCGCCCAAAGGCAGCAGATCGTAGAACAGCAGCGGCCCGCAGAAGGCGTAGAGCACCCCGGCCAAAAGCCCGGCCAGGCGGACGCGCCCAGCCGAGGCCGACGGCGAACAGGATGGCGGGCAGAACATCTGCCCGGCGATTCCAGCCGTCAGGCAGGCGCACAGCGCGGCCGAGGCCGCGTCGAGCACCGCGTTCACCAGCACAAAAACGGGGATGTCCGGCCCGACGAGGATGTACTGCGGGGCCAGCACCAGGGCGTAGCCCGGGCTCATGAGCATGGGCTCGGCAAAGAAATACGCGCCCTGCATGAGCTTTTCCACGGCGAAGAGATAGGCCGAGAGATCGGGCACATACTCGCCCGCCAGGGGCGTGGCGCGCACGAACCAGACGTGCGCCAGTCGGGGGATGAGCGCCAGAAGGAACACCAGGGCCGCGAGCCGCCAGGTGAAGGCGGAGGCATCAGCTAGCGTTTTGGCCGGGGCGGACGCCCCATCGCCGAGCACCCGCCCACGCCCGGTCATCAGGCCCAGACCCCGGGCAGCGCGGTCCCGCAGGAGCCGCAGCATCCGTCGACCAGGCCGCCGCGCGTCTGGAAGCCCTCGCGCTCCAGCAGCAGCGCACCGCAAGAGCCGCAGCGCGTGTCGCCGAAGCCGGCCCCGCTGGCGTTGCCGATGTAGACATGTTTGAGCCCGGCGGCGTGGCCTTCCTCCCGCGCCAGCAAGAGCGTCTCCGTGGGCGTCACGGGCGTGTCGAGCAGTCGGTAGGCCGGGTGGAAGCGCGAAATGTGCCAGGGCGTGTCCGGTCCCAGCTCGCGCACGATGAACGCGGCCAGAGCGGCCAGTTCGGCGCGGCTGTCGTTCAGGCCGGGAATGACGAGGGTCGTGAGCTCCAGCCACCAGCCCAGGGCGCGCATGTGCGCAAGATTCGCCAGCACCGGGGCCAGCCGCGCGCCGCACTGGTCCTTGTAGAAGGCTTCGGTGAAGGCTTTCAGGTCCACGTTGGCCGCCTGGATGAGCCCGTCCTGCGCGGCGCCGAGAGCGTCCAGACACTCCGGACTCATGAAGCCGTTGGTCACCAGGATGTTCTTGAGGCCGCGCGCGCGGGCCAGCCGGGCCGTGTCCTCCACCAGCTCAAAAAACACGGTTGGCTCGGAGTACGTGTAGGAGATGCTTTTGGACCCGGACTGCGCGGCCGCGTCCACCAGGGCCTGGGGCGAGACGGCGTGCCCGTTCACCGGGCGGCCCAGGCGCGGAGACTGCGACAGCTGGGCGTTTTGGCAAAAGGAGCAGGACATGTTGCAGCCCATGGTGCCGAAGGAGAACGTGCGCGAGCCGGGCAAAAAATGATACAGCGGTTTCTTCTCCACCGGGTCCACGCTGATGGCCGAGGGCAGGCCGTAGACCAGGGTCTGGAGCGCGCCGCCCTGGTTCCGGCGCACGGCGCAGAGGCCTTTGCCGCCGTCATCGATGGCGCAGAAGTGGCTGCACAGGCGACACTGCACCTTTGCGCCTTCCCCGGCGGCCCCGCTGAGCGCCTTCCACAGCCTGGCCTCGCGCACCGCCTCGCCGCCTGACCCGCCCATCGCCTCGCCCATCGCCTCGCCCATGACCGCCTCCCTCGCGCTAGCCGAAGTTCAGAATCACCGAGAAGGCCCCGAAGCTCGCCCACACCGGGGAGCCCACGGCAAGCCCCAGGCGGCGCACGCTCTCCGCGGTGATGACCGCGGCCAGCATGGTGCCGTCGGAAAGCTCGGCCATGATCTCGGCCGAGACTTGGTCGCCCGCCGCTTCGCCGGTCAAAATGCGCCGCACGATGGCCGGATAGCGGTTGGCCGCCGTGGTCGTGGGCTCCACGTCGCCCGCGGTGAGCTGCACCCAGGGGGCCTTGATGTCCGCCGTGGCCAGCACGCCGGGCTTGATGCCCAGGCGCTGCACGCTCTCTTGCGTGATGACGCTGACGACCTTGAAGCCGCCCAGGCTGGTGATCTCCACGCTGGAGACCACGGGACCGGCGACGACCGCGCTGACCGCTCCGAAGAAACGGTTGCGCGCGCTGGACTTGCGCCGCTCTTCGCGCTTGAGGTATTCCTCAACTATGTCGCCCGCCTCGACCTCGGAGTAGTCGGAGAAGGCGGCGGTGAGGTCCGCCGAGGACTGGCCGAGCAGGCGCTGCACCACGGGCAGGGGCACGTCCTGACGCATGAGCTGCCGCGCCAGGGAGCGCCGCAGCACGCTGGGACTGGCCAGATCGCGCGGGAGCCCGGCGGCTTGGGCGCGCTCGTAGAACTTGCGGCGCACGTGGCCCTGGTCCATGTCGAACAGGCGGGAGGCGCCCTCGGCCAGCTCCGGGTCCTCCAGGGCCTCGCGCAGGGCGCGGGTCACATCGGCCGGCAGGGGCACCTCGCGGCCATCCGCCCCGCCGAAGCGCGCCACCGGGCGCTCCTGCTCCAGGCTCAGGTCGCGCGTGGGGTCAAGGCTCAGCACCTCGCCCAGGCGCGCCCCGGTGGAGCGCAGCAAAAGAAAGATGAGCCAAAGCCGCCGGCGCGAGGCATAGTCGGCCCGGCGGCGCGAGGCGTCCATCCACGAGCGGAAGGACTGTTCCAGCTGGACGATCTGCGCCGCGTCCAGGCAGCGGGCGTCTGCGCCCGCCACGGGTGCTGTTTTGGCGCTTGTGGATTGGGCTTTTGATCCGGGCGTGGTCATGCGCTGCTCGTTTTGTCTTTACAGTTTACGGGCTGTGGGCAAGCTTAGGGGGAAACAACGCGCCTGCCAAGGCCGGAACTTTGAGAAAAATACGCCTTTGCTCAACCTGGCGCAATTTTTTTCGTGACAAAGCGCGGGAGCTGTCTTATTTTGAAGTCACGAAAATTCTATTTCGCGTGACAACAAGTGTCCCGCAACCCGGCGCGGCCCACGCCGCCCGGCCGCCTCACAGGAGGTCGCCATGCTCTTCCAGGTCGCAGGCATCGAAGTGCAGCCCTGGGTCCCCCCGCTGGTGTCCCTTGTCCTTTCGTTCTTCACCTCCATGGGCGGCGTTTCCGGCGCGTTCTTGCTGCTGCCCTTTCAAATGAGCGTGCTGGGCTACGTCAACCCGTCGGTGAGCTCCACCAACCAGTTCTACAACATCGTGGCCATACCCAGCGGCGTGTGGCGCTACATCCGCGAGGGCCGCATGGTCTGGCCCCTGACCTGGGTGGTCATCGTGGGCACGCTGCCCGGCGTGTTCCTGGGCGCGTACATCCGCGTGCAGTACCTGCCCGACGCGCGCAACTTCAAGCTATTCGCCGCGTTGGTGCTGCTGTACATCGGCCTGCGCATGGTGCGCGACCTCATCAAGCAGATGAAGGGCCAGACCAGCGGCGCGGCCGCGGCCGAAAAGCGCTTCCAGGAGCAGGTGGCGCGCTTTTGCGAAAAGGCCAAGAGCCGCGAAGCCTGCGGAGAAAAGCTGGCCGCCGTGCGGGTGGTGCGCTTCACCTCCACGCGCATAGCCTATGAGTTCTACGGCGAGACCTACGACGTGCCGACCTTCGGCATCCTCGGCCTGTCGCTCATCGTGGGCGTCATCGGCGGCACATACGGCATCGGCGGCGGGGCCATCATCGCGCCGTTCTTCGTGTCGTTCTTCGGCCTGCCGGTGTACACGGTGGCGGGCGCGGCGCTCATGGGCACCTTCATCACAAGCGTGGCCGGGGTGGCCTTCTACCAGGCCATTGCCCCCTTCTACCCCACCATGTCCGTGGCGCCCGACTGGATGCTCGGCTTCCTGTTCGGCATTGGCGGCATGGCGGGCATGTACCTGGGCGCGCGCTGCCAAAAGCACGTGCCCGCCCGCTACATCAAGTGGATGCTCTCCGGCCTGCTGGTGTTCCTGGCCTTGAAGTACGTGAAGGATTTTATCGGCTGACGGCACCCGACTGCGTTTTCATCAGGGCGAAGACGCGGGCATAGTTCCAACAGGGCGGGAGCTCCACACACCCCGCCCGGCGCAACATCCCCCGCAGCCCTCCGCAGCCCCCGCGCGTCCGCACGATCCGCCGGGGGCTGCCTTTTTGCGCCTTGCGCCGCTCCGCCCCCGCGGGCTAGACTCCCGGCAACGTCCGCCCAAGGAGCTTCCGTTGCGCCGATGCCTTCCCCACGCCCCTGCTGCGCCGCAGCCGAATCGGGTACCAGACCGGCCGACAGACCGGCCGACTGGCCGCCCCCTTGGCCGCCCTCTTCCCCATCCCCTTGCCCGGCCCCTTGCCCGCCCAATTCGTCGTCCAGCTCGTCGCCCAGTTCGTCGACAATTGAGCTGGCCGTTCCAGCAGGGTGCGCCGCAAGCACGACTGGCCGCCCCTGCCCCGGCGGACTCCGGTTCGGCAAACGCCGGCACGGCAGGTTCCGAGACGGCAACACAGCGCCCTGCCCGGTCGGGATGCCCCGCGCCGCTGCTCATCCCGCTGCTTTTGGCCCTGCTCTGCCTCTTTTTGCCCGACGCCACACAGGCCGAGCCCCTGCCCGCCCTGCGCGCCGAACCCGGCGACCAGGCCCGGCCCGGCGATGCCACCTGGCCCCTGGGCGCCACGGCCAGCGCAGAGGCGGACGTGACCGTCTCCGTTTCCGGAGCGGACGGCGCGCCCGACACGTTCCAGGTGGAGATCCGCCCCAGGCCCGGCCCGGACAAACAGCCCGGCCTTCGCACCTGCGTGGGGCTGGCCAGCGGCGTGCGCCGCAACCTGTACAAGACGCGGGCCATCACGCTGCTGATCCGCGCCTCGCGCCCGGTGGCCGGGCTGCTGACCATCGGCAGCTCCAACACCGAGAACCCGCGCGCCCGCGACCGCTTCTTCGGCTCCTTCGTCATCGGCACGGAATGGAAACGGCTGCGCCTGCCCTACGGCACCCTGGCCCCGCTGCCCGGCTGGCCGGAAGAAGCCGCGCGCCAAGGCTTCGCCCCCGGCGACCTGGTGCTGCGGCCGGACAGCGTGGAGGACATCTGCATCGGCGCGGAAGCCCGCCGCCTGCCCAAGGAGGGCGTGACGCTCTACATCCAGGACCTGCGTTTTGTGCGCTAGACGCGAAAAAGCCCCCGGGAACGCGCCAACGCTCCAGGGGGCCGTGTCCAGCCAACGCCAACCATCAAAACATTTTCAGCCGAAGCGCAGCTTGCGCCAGCGGTTGGCCGCCACCAGGCTCCACACGCCCTCGACCAGGCCGAAGGGCCACGCGCCCTGCAAAAAGCCGTAGGCCGAGCCCAGGACGCAGGAACCGGCGAAGCCCAGCACGAACCAGTGGCTCCTGTCCTCCAAGGCATAGAACAGCAGCATCAAACTCACGGCCACGAGGCCGAAAAGAGTCAAAGCATCCATAAAACCTCCGGCGCAGCGCGCCCGGCCGTCGCCCACGGGTCCCGGATGACCCGGCCAATGCGGCCTAGCAGCCGTCGCCCGCGCCGCAGCACTGCTTGCCGGAGCCGCCGGCCTTGGCGCGCAGCACCTCCAGCCCGCCCACGCCGCGCTCGCCGTAGGCCACCCGCAGGGCGTCCTCGATGAACCCGGAGCAGGCCGCGGGCACCACGCCGCGCTCGGTGAGGATCTTGCGCGGGGTTTCGCCCACCGCGCCCACAAGCACGGCCCGGCAGTCGCTCAGCAGCTTGGCCAAGTCCTCCCAGCGGGAAGGTCCGCAGCCAAGGCCCGGAGCCGGGCGCTCCTCCACGAGACGGAAGCCGCCGTTTTCGGCCTTGCCCCAGATCTGGAAGCGCTTGGCCTCGCCCAGGTGCTGGTTGATGAGCAGGCCCTCGCGCGAGGCGACGGCGATATACGGACGATCGTCCTGGCCCTGCGGGGGCAGCTTCCCGCAGGCCGCCAGGACGCCGCCCAGTTCACCGGAGCGGTCGGCGCAGAGAAGTCCTACGGCGTCCGCCCGGCAACGACGGCAATGGGTCATCTGCGGCACCAGGTGGCCGATCACGTCGCGTACGGCGGTGACCTCCTCCTTGGTGGGTTCGGGCAATTCGCCGAACGGCGTTCCCGCAGTGGGGTGCATGGGCATAAGGTTCATGAGGTCCACGCCGAGCTCCTGGGCCTTCTCGGCCACGGCCTTGAGCGGCGCGCCGTTTTCGATGGTGTTCACGCCAGGAATCATGATGGTGTTGACCTTGACGGCCAGACCGCGCGCCTTGAGCGCGGCGATGGACGCCAGCTGACGCGAGAGGATCAGCTCCGCGGCGTCGCGCCCGCGGTAGACGACGTTTCCGTCGCGCACCCAGGAGTAGATCTTGGCGCCGATCTCGGGGTCGATGGTGCTCATGGTGATGGTGGCGTGGGTGACGCCGAGGGCCGCCAGGTCGTCAACGTACTCCGGCATGGCCAGGCCGTTGGACGAAAGGCAGAAGAGCATGTGCGGGTAGGTCTCGTGGATCAGGCGCATGGTCTCCAGCGTCTCCGCCGGGTTGGCCATGGGGTCGCCGGGGCCGGCGATGCCGATGACCGTGATGCGCGGCTCCTTGTCGAGCACCTGCTTGGTGTACTCAAAGGCCTGGTAGGGCTTGAGCACGCCGCTGGTCACGCCCGGGCGCGACTCGTTCACGCAGTCGTACTTGCGGTTGCAGTAGTTGCACTGGATGTTGCACTTGGGGGCCACGGGCAGGTGCACGCGCCCGCAGGAGCCGGAGCTGGCCTTGTTGAAGCAGGGGTGCTTGACGCTCTTGGGATCGATGAGGACGTTCATGGTCGGCTCCTTTTCCTGAATGAGTGCGGGGACTAGAGGTATCCGTAGCCGATGTCGGAGTCGGTCTGCTTCTTTTCGAGCACGATGTTCACCAGGCGGTCGAAGAGGCTCTGCGCGCCCCGGTAGCCCAGGTGCAGCATGCGCTGCCCGCCGAAGCGGTCGTGGATGGGGAAGCCGCAGCGCAGAAGCGGAATGTTCCAGTCGCGCGCGGCCTTCTGGCCCTTGCTGTGCCCCACCAGAATGTCCGGCGAAAGCGCGGCGGCCTCGTCCACGATGTCGAAGAAATCCACGCCCTCGCGCACGATGGGCATTTCGCGCAGCACGTCGCCGCAGGCGGCCTTGATGTGCTCGGCAACGCCGCGCTTCTTGGCGCCCGTGGCCACCAGCACCGGCTTCACGCCTATCTCGGCCAGGAAGGTGGTGAGGCCGATGATGAGGTCCTCCTCGCCGTAGACCACCGCCCGCATGCCGGACACGTACTTGTGGCCGTCCACCAGGGAGTCGATGTAGCGGCCGCGCTCAAGGGAGAGCTCGCGCGGGGGCTCGTTGCCGGTGATCTGCTTGAGCGCGTTGAAGAAGGCGTCGGTCTCGCGGATGCCCATGGGCAGGCCCAGCCGGTGCAGCGGCACGCCGAAGCGGCTTTCGAGGGAGGTGCCCGCCGTCTCCTGCGCCGTTATGGCCCGGCCGAACTCGATGCTGGCCGCGGAGCCGCTCATGGCGCGGATTTCGGCAACGGACGTGCCGCCGGAGGGGATGTTCTCGTATTCCAGCAGGGCCGGGCCGTCCAAGGTCTCGGAGTAGTCGGGCAGCATGGTGGGCGTGATGCCGAAGCCCAGGCAGATCTCGCGCAGGTGGCGGATGTCCGCCGGGGAGACCATGCCGGGCATGAGGTTCACGCGGCCCGTGGGCGCGGCCTTGTCCGGCAGGCCGCCGGGGCACAGCTGGTCGGCCAGGGCCTTCACCGCGCCGTGGAAGCCGTCCATGTGCGTGCCGGAATAGCTGGGCGTGGACACGTGCACCACGTCGGCCAGGGGCAGGTCGCCGAACTCCTCGCGGAACTCGGTCAGAATGCGCGCCACGTCGTCGCCGATGGTCTCGGTGAGGCAGGTGGTGGCCACGCCCACGACCTTGGCGCCGTACTTCTGCATGGCGTTCAACAGGCCCTTCTTGAGATTGGGGCCGCCGCCGTAGATGGCGTTCTTTTCGCCCAGCGCCGAGGACGCGATGTCCATGGGCTCGCGGAAATGGCTGATGATGTAGCGGCGCATGTAGGTGGCGCAGCCCTGGCTGCCGTGCAGGAAGGGAATGGCCCCCTCCACGCCCTTGAAGGCGATGGTCGCGCCAAGGGGCGTACACAGCTTGCAGGCGTTGGTGGTGGCCACGTGGCTTTCGCCCTTGTAGTCGTTCAGGCTGTCGAGCACGATGTCGTCCGCGATGTCCTTGGTCATGGCTACCCCCTCGCTCCCTGCATTTCCGGGCTGCTCTCGCTCACGTTCAGGCCGCATTCGCGCCGGGGCACAAAGCGCCAGATTGGGCTCATGACCGAGGAGTGGACCTCCTTGGCGAAATTGAGCATGCCCTCGAAGCCTTCCAGGGCGATCTTGCGCTCGTGGTTGTGGTCGCAAAAGCCCACGCCGAGCTTGAAGGCGATGGGCCGCTCCTTCACGCCGCCCACGAAGATGTCCACGTCCTTCTCCTTGATGAAGGCGGAGAGTTCCAGCGGGTTGGCGTCGTCCACCACGATGGTGCCGGGCGCGCAGATGGCGGCCAGCTCGCGGTAGTCTTCCTCGGTGCCGGTCTGGCTGCCCACAATGACCACCTCCATGCCCAGGTGGCGGAAGGCCTTGACCAGCGAGAAGGCCTTGAAGCTGCCGCCCACGTAGACCGCGGCGCGCTTGCCTTCCAGGTCGCGGCGGTATTCCGCGAGCTTGGGCATGAGGCTTGAAAGCTCCTCGCGCACCAGATCGGCCGTGCGCGCAACCAACCCGGCGGCCAGCTCCGGGTGCTTCAGCTCAAAATGCTCGGCCACGGCGTACAGGCTCTCGGCCACGTCCTCGATGCCGATCCAGCTGACGCGGATGAAGGGGATGCCGAAGTCGTCGCGCAGCATCTTGGCCAGGTCCTGGGTGGAGCCGGAGCACTGCACCATGTTCAGCCCCGCGCCGTGCGCCCGGCGGATGTCGTCCACCCGGCCGTCGCCCGTGATGCCCGCCACCACCTGAATGCCCATGCGCTCCAGGTAGCGCTTGATGATCCAGGTTTCGCCCGCGAGGTTGAAGTCGCCCATGATGTTCACGGAAAGGGGGCTGATGCCGCTTGTGTCGCCGGTGCCCACCAGGGTGCGCATGGCCTTGCACGCGGCCTGGTAGCCCTCGCGCTTGTTGCCCTTGAAGCCCTCGCTCTGCACCGGGATGACCGGGATGCCGTGGCGCAGGCTTGCGGCCTTGCACACGGCACCCAGGTCGTCGCCGATGAGTCCGACGATGCAGGTGGAGTAGACGAAGGCGGCCTTGGGGCTGTGCCGCGTGATGAGTTCATCCAGCGCCTTGGCGAGCTTCTTTTCGCCGCCGAAAACGACGTCCAGCTCCTGCAGGTCCGTGGAGAAGGACAGGCGGTGCAGCTCCGGGCCGGAGCTCAGCGCTCCGCGGATGTCCCAGGTGTAGGCGGCGCAGCCGATGGGCCCGTGCACCAGGTGCAGGGCGTCGGCTATGGGATAGAGCACCACGCGTGAGCCGCAGAACACGCAGGCGCGCTGGCTCACGGCCCCGGCCAGGCTGTCGCGGTTGCAGGCCATGCTGAAGGGCTCGGAGCCGGTGCGGTGGATCTGGTCCTTGCGTTCCTCGAAGATGGCCGGGCGCTCCGCGCAGGTGGCCGTCGCTGTCTCTGTCATGGCTCTTTTCTCGCTTTGTCCCGTGGTTGCCTGCATGCCGCCCCTGCCGCCTGTCCGTCTGCCTTCCCGGGTTAGGAGAGCAGGTAGTCCGCGGCGGGCTCGCCGGCCTCGATGCCGTCCAGAATGGCGTCGATGGCTTCTTCGCTGTTCACGCCCTTGAACCAGAGGTTGTCGGGCTGGATGACCAGGATGGGGCCTTTTTCGCACTGCTTGAGGCAGCCGGTGGTGGCCACCTGCACGTCCAGACCGCGGTCGAGGATGCCTTCCTCGATGTACTGCAGCAGCCCGTCGGTCTGCTTGTGGCAGATGCCCTTGGGCTCCTTGCCGAGGCGGAAGCTCTGACAAACGAGGATGAGTTTCTCGGGAAGGGCCATGCTGAACTCCTTGAAGCTTGAGGTTAGGGGGTTAGTTCGCCTTGACGCGCTTTTTGCCGTTTTTTTTGCCCCCGCCGAAAAGCAGGTCCACGGCGCCCTTGATGTCCGTCTCCGCCGTGAGCACGGTGATTCCGGCCTCGGCCAGGACCTCGCGCGGGTGGGCCCCGGCGCTGGCCGCCAAGATGGCGAAGCAGTCGCCCAGGGTCTCGGCCAGGTCGGTCCAGCGCTTGTCGCCGCCGCCGGGCTCCGGGGCGTCGCGCACGCCGAGCAGGCTCGGCAGGCCGTCCTGGGCGCGGGGGCCGAAGATGAGAAACTTGATGGCCTGGCCCAGGTGCAGGTCCACGTCCATGCCGCCGGAGCTGGCCACGGCCACGTTGACGCGCGCGCCCACGGGCGTGGGCAGCGCCGGGGCGCATTCGCTCAGCACGCCGGCCTCGCCCGCATGCTCCATCCACAAAATGTCTTCGCCGCAGGAGTCCTCGCCGGGGACCAGGGCGATGTAGCGGGCGGCCAGGGTGCGCAGCTCGTCCAACCGGCCCGGGGCCAGGCTGGGCAGGGGCGCGGCCTCGTCGCTTTCTTCCTCCGGCGCCGGGGCCGGGGCCTTGGAGGCGCAGGTGGAGGCCGTGCCGCAAGAGGCGCAGGCCGAGGGCGCGCAGCCGGAAGCCGGGGCCGCGGGAACCGGGGCCATGACGGCTGCCGTCTTGCCGGGCACAAAGGGCACCAGCTGCAACAGGTCTGCGCCGAGGCTGGCCATGACGCCCGCCACGTCTTCCACGTGGGCGTCGTTGATGCCCGCGTACACGGTCATGCGCGCGGTGACGAACAGCCCGGCCTCGCGGAAGGCGCGGATGGCGCTGGCCTGGGCGTCCACCAGCAGCGTGGAGGCCTGGGGCAGCGGCACGGTGCGCCGGCCCGGGCGGATCCAGGCGTACACCTGCTCCACGATGACGGGGTCGATGGCGTCGACCAGCACGGTGACCTTGGAGAGACCGGCCTGGACCAATTCCTTGGCCAGGGCCTTGATGTCCGCGTCCTGGGCCCACAAGCCGTTGGTGGTCAGGCTCTGGGCCAGCTCCGGGTGCCCTGCGTGCACGGCCTTCAGGGTCTCCAGCACGGGGGCTGGTTCGGCCAGGGGCTCGCCGGGGCCGCTTATGCCCACGCCGGAAAGGACCACGCCGTCGGCCAGCACGCGCTCCAGCCATTGCAGCACGTCGGCCGGTCCCAGGGCGCGGCCGGGGTTTTCCGGCTCGCCGAAGCGGCGGCGGGCGTTGGCGCGGGGCGCCACGGGCAGGTGCATGCAGCCGGGCTTTGTGCTCTTGGGCTTCTTGGATGCGCAGGACATGGGGACTCCGATTTGTTTTGCGGTTACCGGCCCCCGGCCGGGGACAAATTCCCCGGCCGGGAGACGCGGAGTGTTACAGAGTCAGCTCGAACACGGTTTCGGAATCGTCGCGATCCTTGCGGTCGAGGAAGAGGCACAGGATCTTTTCGAGCAGGCGCAGCCCGCCCTTGTAGGCGACGGTGGGGAAGTACTGATGGCCCACGCGGTCCAGGATGGGGAAGCCCCAGCGCAGGAACGGGATGTCTTCGTCGCGGGCGATGTACTTGCCGTAGGTGTTGCCGATGAGCAGATCCACGGGCTCGTTCTTGATCCACTGATGGAGCAGGAACATGTCGCCGGCGGCGCGGACGTTCACCTCATAGGGCAGGTGGGCGGTCAGCTCCTTGATGCGCTTCTCGAACTTCTTGCCCGGCGTGCCGGTGACCACGTGCACGGGGCACATGTCGATGGACACCAGGAACTCCACCATGCTGATGACCTGGTCGGGGTCGCCGTAGATGGCGGCCTTCTTCTTGTAATAGTACTGGTGCGTGTCGCTGATCATATCCACCAGCTGGCCGCGCTCGCGGCTGATCTCCTCGGGCACGCTGGTTCCCGCGATGGTGCGCAGGGCGTCGATGAAGCGGTCGGTTGCGGCCAGGCCGAAGGGAATGTCCAGCACCTTGCAGGGCACCTTGCACTTGGTGTCCAGGTTGCGGGCGGCGTCCGCGCTGCACCACTCGCCCAGGGCCAGGGTGCCTACGGCGTCGCCGGCCTCGATGAGCTCCTTGATGGTCACGCCGCCTTCCGGGAACATGTGGTACTCGCCGGAAAGGGGGCCGTTGAGCACGCCGGAGGTGTCGGGGAACAGCGTGATGGGCACGTTCATGAGCGCGGCCAGACGCTTGATCTCCTCCATGTCCGAGGGCTCGACCCAGCCGGGAATGACGTTGACCTTGCCGTTCTTCTTGCCGGTGCTGGTGGAGAGCTCGGTCATGCCCTTCACCATGTTGGAGAAGCCCGTCACATGGCTGCCCACATACGAGGGCGTGTTGCAGTAGATGACGTGCTTGCCCTTGGGAATGAGACCCTGCTTGTCCGCCTTGTCGCGGATCTGCTTGATGTCGTCGCCGATGGTCTCGGACAGGCAGGTGGTGTGCACGGCGATGACCTCGGGCTCATACACCGTGAAGATGTTCTCGATGGCCTGCAGCAGGTTGGCCTGTCCGCCGAAGACGCTGGCGCCCTCGGTGAAGGAGCTGGTGGCCGCGCTGACGGGCTCCTTGTAGTGCTTGGTGAGCGCGCTGCGGTGGTAGGCGCAGCAGCCCTGCGAGCCGTGGCTGTGCGGCAGGCAGCCGTGGATGCCTAAGGCCGCGTACATGGCGCCGATGGGCTGGCAGGTCTTGGCCGGGTTGATGACCAGGGCGCTGCGCTCGGTGACTTCCTTGGGTGTGTGTCTGAGCAACATAATGGTAATCCTCGCTATTCCCAGACGTAAGTGGCCGAGAGTTCAGGGTTCTCCTGCCAGGGGGCCTTCATGTAGCTCCAGACCTTGCTGTTAACCAAGCGGTCGATTTCCTTGTAGAAGTTCACCGCGCCCACAAATCCGGCGTAGGGTCCGCCGTAGTCGTAGCTGTGCAGCTGCTTCAGCGGAATGCCGAGCTTCTGGATGGAGTACTTTTCCTTGATGCCCGCGCAGAAGAGGTCCGGCTTGATGATCTCCACAAGCTTTTCCGCCTCGTACTGGTTCAGGTCGTCGATGATGAGGGTGCCCTTCTCCATATCGGGGATGAGGCCCTTGTAGTCCTTGAACTCAAACCCCTTGTCCTCAAGGGCCTTCAACTGTTCGGGGCTCTTGCGCGGGTTGTACAGTTCGGGATCGGCCTCGACCTCGATCTCCTCGATGTTGCGGGAGTCGGCGTCGACCTTGAGGTCGGGGATGACGTGACGGCCTTCGTAGTCGTCGCGGTGGCCGAACTCGTAGCCGGTGCTCACGGTCTTCATGCCCAGCTCGTTGAAGAGCTCCATGTAGTGGTGCGCGCGCGAGCCGCCCACGAACAGCATGGCCGTCTTGCCCTCGGTCCTCGGCTTCAGCTCGGTCAGCACTTCCTTCACCTTCACCATCTCGGTGGCGATGACTTCCTCGATGCGGTCGATGAGGGCCTTGTCGCCGAAGTACTGGCCGATCTTGCGCAGGCTCTTGGCCGTCGCCTCGGCGCCGATGAAGTTGATCTTGATCCAGGGGATGCCGTACTTGGTCTCCAGCATGTCGGCCACGTAGTTGATGGACCGGTGGCACATGACGCAGGAGAGGTCGGCCTCGTTCGCCGTGGCGAACTGGTCGTAGGTGGAGTTGCCGGAGAAGGTGGCGATGTTGGTGATGCCGCACAGCTTCAGGATGCGGTCGATCTCGAAACCGTCGCCGCCGATGTTGTACTCGCCCAGCAGGTTGATCTTGTACTCGCCCTGCTTGGCCTCGCCGCCGGTGCCCACCAGGTGCTTGAAGACCTGGTTGTTGGCGATGTGGTGGCCGGCGGACTGGGAGACGCCCTTGTAGCCCTCGCAGGAGAAGGCGAAGACGTTGCAGTCGCCGAACTTGGCCTTCATCTCGCGGCTTACGGCGTGGATGTCGTCGCCGATGAGGCCGACCGGGCAGGTGGCGAACACGCAGATGCCCTTGGGATGGAAGAGGTCGTAGGCTTCCTGGATGGCGGCCTTGAGCTTCTTCTCACCACCGAAGATGATGTCCGAGTCCTGCATGTCGGTGCTGAAGGCATAGGGCATGTAGTTCTCGCCCTTCTCGCCCGCGTCGGTCTGGTTGCGGCGGGTGAGCCAGGCGTAGAAGCTGCAGCCGATGGGCCCGTGCACGATGTTCACGATGTCGCGCGTGGGGCCCATGATGACGCCCTTGCAGCCCGCGTACGTGCAGCCGCGCATGGTGATGATGCCCGGAATGGTGCGCACGTTGGCCTGAATCTCAGGCGTGGTGTTGGAGAGCGCCTCGTTGATGAGTATGGACTGGGCGCGCTTGCGGGCCACCTTGGGAGGATACTTCTTGAGCAACTCCTCCTTGACGTCGGTGGGGGTCCACTGCACGAGCTTGTTCTTTGTGGCCATGGTTGAAGGCTCCTTAGCTTTAGAGAGTGGCCCGTTAGATGATGGACTTTTCGCCGGTTTCGGCGGTGCGCACGCGCACGGCGTCGCCCACGGGCAGAACGAAGATCTTGCCGTCGCCGGGCTTGCCGGTCTGGTTCACTTCGATGAGCGTCTTGACCACGGCCTTCACGTCCTTGTCCGGAACCACGACGGTGATCATGCGCTTGGGGTAGAGCTTGCCGCGCTCGCCAAGCAGGGCCACGGCTTCCTCGTACCCGCTGGCCGCGCCCTCAAGCACATGGGGGTTGGCCAGGCCGACGCCGCGTCCGAGCACCTCGTGGGCGAAGTAGCCGTCGATGCCGGCGTCGGTAAGGGCCTGCTTGGTGCGGTTCATCATGTTCATGCGCACCACTGCAACGACTTCCTTCATGGGGCTACGCCTCCTCGGGAGTGGCCGTTTCGCAAACGCCGGAGCTCACGGTGTAGACCTCGTCCACGGGGGAGACGAAGATCTTGCCATCGCCAAACGCGCCCTTCTTGCCGGAGCGGGCGGCGGTCATGATGGTCTCGATGACGAAGTCGCGGTCGGCGTTCTTCACCACGCTCACCAGCATGGTCTTGGGAATCTCGTCGTAGGTCACCTCGCCGATCTTGATGCCGCGCTGCTTGCCGCGGCCGGCGACGGAAAACTTGGTCACCGCGGGGAAGCCCGCGTCCATGAGGGCGGCCAGGACGTCGTCGGACTTCTCGGGACGGACAATTGCTCTCACCATGATCATAATGAATCCTCCTCGCTCTCTCTCGTGTGTGGGGTGTTAAACGGCTTCCATGAGACCGAAGTCCATGAGCAGCTTCTCAAGGGCGTCCATCTCGAGCGGCTTCGGGATGACGTACATCTCGTTCTTGTCGATGGCGTTGGCGAGGTTGCGGTAGTGCTGCGCCTGTCCGGCCGCGGGGTCGAACTCGATGACGGTCTTGCGGTTGATCTCGGCGCGCTGCACCATGTTGTCGCGGGGGACGAAGTAGATCATCTGGGTGCCGATCTGACGGGCCAGCTCCTGGATCATCTCCTTTTCGTTGTCGACATTGCGGCTGTTGCAGATAAGGCCGCCCAGGCGCACGGTGCCGCTCTGCGCGTACTTCATGATGCCCTTGCAGATGTTGTTGGCGGCGTACATGGCCATCATCTCGCCGGAGCAGACGATGTAGATTTCCTCGGCCTTGCCGTCGCGGATGGGCATGGCGAAACCGCCGCACACGACGTCGCCCAGAACGTCGTAGAAGGCGTAGTCGAGGTCCTCGGACTCATGATAGGCGCCCAGGGACTCGAGCATGTTGATGGAGGTGATGATGCCGCGGCCGGCGCAGCCGACCCCGGGCTCGGGGCCGCCGGACTCCACGCACCAGGAGTCGCCGAAGCCGCGCTTGCGGATGTCCTCGAGCTCCACGTTTTCGCCCTCGTCGCGCAGGGTGTCGAGAACGGACTTCTGGGCCAGGCCGCCAAGCAGCAGGCGGGTGGAGTCGGCCTTGGGGTCGCAACCCACGACCATGACCTTGCGTCCCATTTCCACAAGACCGGCCACGGTGTTCTGCGTGGTGGTGGACTTGCCGATGCCGCCCTTGCCGTAAATGGCAACCTTTCTCATCTTCTTCATGTTCAATTCCTCCGCTCGGTTTTGGTTGGTGGACGCGGAGCATAAGGCAAGGGCCGTGCCAGGACTCACGTTTTATGGCAACTGCGTGATATCAGCGGTTTTTTCTCGCCACAGGCCTCAAAGTGAGCTACACTTCCGACATTGGCCTACATACGAAAATTGTCGTTACTACACTTTTGTATGCAGACTGCGCCGCCATCCGACCACAGGTTAATATGTCGATTTAGCAGGCGATTGTGCGCATTGCGCCAACTGGCACCAGAGGTGCAGTTGCCCTTCCCAGAACAAGGAGCGCGACATGTTGATCGACAGCACCCTGCGGGAAGGCGCACAGGCATACGGCGTGTATTTTGGCGGCGGCGCCAAGCGGCGCATGGCCGAGCTTTTGGCCTCGGCCGGCGTGGACGAGCTGGAATGCGGCTGGGCGGGGCAGCCGGACCTGGCGGAATTTCTGGCCTGGACCCAGGCCGGCCTGCCCGCGCCGGAGAACGGCGGCCCGGCCCTCTCCCTTTGGTGCCCCTGCCGCGAGGCCGACGTGCGCGAATCCGCCAGGCTGGCCGCCGCGGGTTTGCTGCACAGGCTGAACATCGGCGCGCCGTCCTCGGCCCTGCACCGCGAAAAGCGCCTGGGCCTGACCCTGGCGGAGATGACCGCGCGGGTGCGCGCCGTTGTGGCCGCGGCCAAGGCGGAAGGCGTCGGTTACATCACCGTCGGCCTGGAGGACATCTCCCGGGCCGACCCGGACGAGGCGTTGAGCCTGGCGCGCGCGGCTGTGGAGGCCGGGGCCGCGCGGGTGCGCCTGTCCGACACCGTGGGTCTGCTGACCCCGCTGGCCACGGCGGACCTGGTGCGGCGCTTCGTGGCCGCCCTGCCCGTGCCCATTGCCCTGCACGCGCACAACGACCTGGGCATGGCCGCGGCCAACGCCGTCACCGCGCTGGAGTGCGGCGCGGCCTTTGTGGATGTTTCCGCCCTGGGGCTGGGCGAGCGCGCGGGCATAGCTCCGCTGGAGCAGGTGGCCGCTTGGATCATGCAACAAAAATGTAATAACGCCGCCAAGGGCTACGACCTGTTGGTTTTACGGGCTTTGTGCCTGCTGGCCGCGCAGGCGTCCAAGTCCACGGTGGCGCGCAACCGGCCCGTGGTGGGCGAAGACATCTTCGCGGCCGAGTCCGGCATCCACGTGCACGGCCTGCTGCGCGATCCCGCGCTCTTCGAGCCCTTTGCGCCGGAGACCGTCGGCGCGCACCGGCGCGTGGGCGTGGGCGCCAAAAGCGGCGGCGCGGCGCTCAAGGCCGCCATGGCCCGCCTGGGCGCGGGCGTGGGCGACAACGGCCTTGTGGGCCGCGTGCGCGCCCTGGCCGAGCATTTGGGCCGCCCCTTGACGGACAAGGAACTTTTGGGCGTTTTGTGATTGTGTTTAAGAGGATGGCAACGCCGCACCATGGTTTCGCCCCGGATGTGGATTGCCTTTGCACGGCAGGAGGAGTAAGCGCGGCAGCGGAGCCGAGTCCTGAGGACTCCTGCCCCGGGCCATGCGAACCCCGCCCGCGCGAGGCGACGTATCCCTTTTGTTCCAGTTGGAGGCCCCCCAGTGCCTGAAAGCCTGCTCCTGCTTCTTGCCAACGCGGCCATACCGCTGCAGCTGACCCTCAAGGTCGCGCTGACCGCGACGGCCTGCGCCTGCGCCGCTGGCGTGGCCGCCGGGTTCGTTTTGTCGCGGCGCGGCTTGCCCGGCCGCGAGGTCCTCGACGCCGTGTGCACGCTGCCTCTGGTGCTGCCGCCCACGGTCATCGGCTATTACCTGCTGGTGCTTTTCGGCCGCAGGGGGGTTGTGGGGCAGTGGCTGCTGGAGCGCTTCGACTTCACCCTGGTGTTCACCTGGCAGGGCGCGGCCCTGGCCGCCAGCGTGGTGGCCTTTCCCCTGGTGTGCAAGGCCGCGCGCACGGCCTTTGAGGGCGTGGACGAAGGCCTGGAGAACGCTGCGCGCACCCTGGGCGCGGGCGAGGCGCGGGTGTTCATGCGCGTTTCCCTGCCGCTGGCCTGGCGGGGCATCGTCTCCGGCACCATGCTGGCCCTGGCCCGGGCCATGGGCGAGTTCGGCGCCACGCTGATGATAGCCGGCAACCTGCCGGGGCGTACCCAAACCCTCTCCCTGGCCGTCTATGAAGCCGTGCAGGCCGGACGCGAGGACGAGGCCACCTTCCTGGTCATCCTCACCTCGCTGGTCTGCGTGACCCTGCTGCTGGCCTCGGGCAAGCTTCTCAACCACAAGCACGCATAACGCAAACAAAGGAGGTCCCCCATGTCGCATCTGCGTCCCCTCATCGGCGCCCTGGCCCTTGCCACCCTGCTGGCCGCGCGCACTGCGCCGGACCTGGCCGAGGAGCTCATGCTCTCCGCCGCGAGCAGCATCTCCGTGGCGGAGATCCCCTGCCCCGCGCAACTGTTCGACGCCTCCGGCGCAACGGGAATCAAGCCCTAAGGAACGCGGCATGACGCTCGAAATCGACATCTCCAAGACCCTGCGGGGCAGCGGGCGCTGCTTCACCCTTGCGGCCCGCTTCAGCTCCGACCGCAGCTCCACTGTGCTTTTCGGGCCCTCGGGCTCGGGCAAGACCGTGACCCTGCGCGCCGTGGCCGGGCTGCTGCCCCCGGACGCCGGGCGCATTGCGCTGGACGGAGAGGTTCTTTTCGACTCCGCCGCCAAGGTCAACCTGCCCGCGCGGGAGCGCGGCGTGGGCTACGTGTTTCAGGATTACGCGCTTTTCCCGCACCTGACGGTCGCGGAGAATGTCGGCTTCGGCCTCAGCCACGGCCTGTGCGGCCGGCTCGACGCGGCGGGCAAGGCGCGCGTGGCCGAGCTGCTGGCCCTGGCCGGGCTCGAAGACCTGGCCAAGGCTCGTCCCGGCAGGCTCTCCGGCGGGCAGCGCCAGCGCGTGGCGCTCATGCGCGCCCTGGCGCGGCGTCCCAAGGTGCTGCTGCTCGACGAGCCCTTTGCCGCCCTGGACCCGCTGTTGCGGCGGCGCATGCGCAAAGAGGTCCGGGCGCTGTGCCTGGCCGCGGGCGCGCCCACCGTGCTCATCACCCACGACCCGGACGACGTGCTGGAGTTCGGCGGGGCCGTGGCCCTGTACGAAACCGGCGCGGTGCGCGAGGTGCGCGTGTTCGAGGACGGCCCGGCCGGCGGCGCGGCCGCGCGCGAGATGCTGCTCGCCACGCATTTCGGCGCCTATGCCGAGGGGCGGGCGGCGGCGGCGCGCGCCTGACCAAAACAGGCACGAGGCCGGCCACGGCCCGGGCCCGACGCTATTCGCATTCCTGTGATACGCCACAGCTCCAAATTTGCATATTTGTCATTTTTGTCTTTCCGATAAACCGCCCCGCATCTCCGCTTTTCAAAGACAACAAGAGCTAAACCGCATGGTTATATCACACACAATCCCATCCACACCGCAACGGCACTGATATTGCTTTACCCCGCGCATGACGCTCATGCTCGGCAACCTGAAGCTCCAGGTGCTCTCGTCCATCTGCCAGATCATCGACACGGCGCTCGACCTTGAAAGGGCCTTGTCCGAGGTCTTGCGCATACTCTCTGAAACCCTGTCCATGAAACGGGCCACCATCACCCTGGCGGACCCGGAAAACGAGCGGCTGGCCATCACCGCCTCCCACGGCCTGAGCCGCGAGGAGCGCCAGCGCGGCGTGTACGAGCTGGACGAGGGCGTCACCGGCCTCATCTTCCAGACCGGCAAGCCGTACATCGTGCCCGACATCCGCCGCGAGCCCCTGTTTTTGGACAAGACCGGCTCCCGCCACCTGGAGCGCGGGCGCGTCAGCTTCATCGGCGTGCCCATCACCTCCCACGGGCGCTGCCTGGGCGTGCTCAACGTGGACAGGCTCTTCGGCGACGAGGTGGCCTTTGAGGAGGACCTGAGCTTCCTCACGGTCGTGGCCACGCTCATCGGCCAGTTTTTGTCCCTGAACGAAAAGATCAAGGCGCGCGAGGAAGCCCTCGTACGGGAGAACTTGTCCCTGCGCTCGCAGATAACCCGCGAGCAGCGCGGCCCGTACATCGTCGGCAAAAGCCAGTCCATGCAGGACGTGGAGCATCAGGTGAGCAAGGTGGCCCCCACCAAGGCCACGGTGCTGCTCCTGGGCGAGTCCGGCACGGGCAAGACGCTCATCGCCCGCGTCATCCACGAGCTTTCCGGCCGCAAGGGCCACCCGTTCATGAAGGTCAACTGCGCGTCCATCCCCGAGAATCTGCTGGAGAGCGAGCTCTTCGGCTACGAGCGCGGGGCCTTCACCGGCGCTGTCGGCTCCAAGCCCGGCCGCTTCGAGGACGCCCACGAGGGCACCATCTTCCTCGACGAAATAGGCGAGCTGCCCCTGGGCATTCAGGCCAAGCTGTTGCGCGTGCTGCAGGACCGCGAGTTCGAGCGCCTGGGCTCCAACACCACCCGCAAGGTGGACGTGCGCGTGGTGGCCGCCACCAACCGCGACCTGGGCGAACTGGCCGAGCGCGGAGCCTTCCGCCCTGATCTGTACTACCGCCTGTCCGTGTTCCCCATCCAGGTGCCGCCCCTGCGCCAGCGCAAGGAGGACATCCCGGTCCTGCTGAACCACTTCATCGACAAGGTTGCGCGCGAGTACAGCCGCAGCGTGGTCTTCACCCCGCGGGCCCTTTCCGACCTGACGCTTTACGACTGGCCCGGCAACGTGCGCGAGATGGAGAACCTCATCGAGCGGCTGGTCATAATGAGCGATGGCGAACGCGTGGACGCCACCTTCCTCAAGCCCTACCTGAGCCAGAGCCCCATCCAGGCCGGTCTGCACCAGCCCGACCGCGGCATGGCGGCGGCGCGGCCCCAGCCGGGCATAAGCTCCCTCAAGGCCATGGAACGCAGCGAGGTGCTGGCCGCGCTGCGGCGCAACGGCTGGGTGCAGTACAAGGCCGCCGAGGACCTGGGCATCACCCCCCGGCAAATAGGCTACCGCATCAAGAAGTACGGGCTGTCCGCCGTCATCGACCACGAGGCCGCCACCGCGCCCCGCCGCTGACCGGCGCCGCCGCCGCGCCTGCTCCTTTCTGCGTATTTCTCCGTCTGGGGCATTGACGCCCCGCGCGGATGTGCTACGTAGATGCCAATGGTCCAGCGCCGTCCAAGGCGTTGGCGCAACACAAGGAGACCGTCATGAAAGTCAGCGCCCGCAATCTCATTCCCGGCAAGATCAAGGAGATCACCATGGGCCCGGTCAACGCCGAGGTCGTGGTCGAGGTGGCCCCCGGCATCGAGGTCGTGTCCGTCATCACCGCCCACTCGGTCAAATCCATGGGCCTCAAGAAGGGCTCCGTGGTCAAGGCCATGATCAAGGCCTCCAACGTCATGCTCGTCACCGACTAGGACGCAGCGAACAGACATTCCCCCAGGCCGGTCCTCCGTTCGGAAGGCCGGCTTTTTTGCGCCGTTGCGACATTTTTGTAGGAGACACCCCACCGGGGCCGATTATTTTACTGTCCTTTTGCGGACTGTGTTGACGGAAATTATATTTTTCGTGACACATTGCCTCCATGAACGTGCGCGTTCTTCCCCCTAACCCCAAGCCAAGGAGCAAACCATGAAGGTCAGCGCCCGCAATCTCATCCCCGGCAAGATCAAGGAGATCACCATGGGTCCCGTCAACGCCGAGGTCGTGGTCGAAGTGGCCCCCGGCATCGAGGTCGTGTCCGTCATCACCGCCCACTCGGTCAAGGCCATGGGCCTCAAGCAGGGCTCCGAGGTCAAGGCCATGGTCAAGGCCTCCAACGTCATGCTCGTCACCGACTAGTCGGCGCAAGCGCCTCTCGTCTGCACAAGGCCGGTTCCCGCAGGGGGGCCGGCCTTTTTTTCGGCAAAAGACGCGGCAATCACGGCCTGTTGCTTGCGTCGATAGTCCTTTGCTGATAACTATTACGTATGGCTCCCTACACCTGCCGACGCATCCGGCCGATATGATGCCTGGAGTGGGCCGATCCATTCCCGCAGGGATGCTGAGAGAGAAAGCCAAAGCGCCAAACGAGACGCCGCACAGAACAACGGGCAGGGCATGCCTTCCCGCGATGTCTTCAATCCACCTTTTGAGGAGCCTCCATGCTGCGCGAAAAATTGCTGAACACGAAGACCTCCACCAAGCTGTACACCCTTTTCGGCTGCATTCTTGGCTTGTTCCTGGTTGCGGTTTTCTTCATTTTCCTGCCGTATTACGAGCAGGACCTGCTCAAGGCGCGACGCGACAGCCTCACCGACACCATCGACATGACGACCTCGCTCATCGCGGAATATGAGGCGCGCATCCAAAAGGGCGAGTTCTCGCCCGAGGAAGGCCGGAAGCGCGCGGCCGCGCGCCTGCGCAACATGCGTTACGGCAATAACGAGTATTTCTTCATCACCAACAACGACAAGCCCTTCCCCACAACCATAATGCACCCCACGGTGCCCGCCCTTGAGGGCAAGGTGCTGGACGACGCCAAGTTCAACAAGGCCACCATGTTCTGGCCGGGCGACGACGTGGAGGCTCCCAGCCAGGACTACCCCGGCGGCGCCAAGAATCTGTTTCAGGCCTTTGCGGAAGTCTGCGAGAAGAGCAGCCAGGGCTTTGTGGCCTACGAGTGGCCCAAGCCCAAGAAGGGCGGCGGCGCCACAACAGAGACCTATCCCAAGATTTCCTTTGTGCGCCTGTACAAGCCCTGGGGCTGGATCGTCGGCACAGGGCTCTACGTAGACGACATCCACGCCAAGGTGGCCACCCTGCGCGTCTGGCTGGCGGGCATCATGGCCGGCCTGGTTGTGGCGCTCAGCGTCCTCGTGTTCCTCATCGTGCGCATGATCTCCCGGCCCATCGCCAAGCTCTCGCAAATGGCCGGGCACATCGCCGGGGGCGACCTGAACGCCCGCACGGACGAGGCGTTCTTCGGCGAAATGGGCACCCTGCAGGGCGCCATGGAGAAGATGGTCGTCGCCCTGCGCGACAAGATCGGCGAAGCCGAGAAGAGCACGCGCCTGGCCGAGGACGAGGCCAACGTGGCCCGCGCCGCCGTTGCCGAGGCCGACGAGGCCAAGCGCCAGGCGGCCGAGGCCACCCGCGCGGGCCTGCTGCAGGCCGCCGGAAAGCTGCGCGACGTGAGCCAGGCCATCAGCGGCGCCACCCGCGAACTCTCCGCCCGCATCGATTCCTCGCGCCAGGGGTCCGATCTGCAAAAGGACCGCCTGAACGAGACCGCCACGGCCATGGAAGAGATGAACGCCACGGTGCTGACCGTTGCGGGCAACGCCGGCCAGGCGGCCGAGGCCGCGGACCAGGCCAAGCAAAAGGCCCAGGACGGCGCAGACGTGGTGAACAACCTCGTGAAGGCCATCAAGGACGTGTACGCCCAGGCCCAGGGGCTCAAGACCAACATGGGCCAGTTGGGCAAGCAGGCCGACGGCATCGGCCAGGTCATGGGCGTCATCAACGACATTGCCGACCAGACCAACCTGCTGGCGCTCAACGCCGCCATCGAGGCGGCCCGCGCGGGCGACGCCGGTCGCGGCTTTGCCGTGGTGGCCGACGAAGTGCGCAAGCTGGCCGAAAAGACCATGGCCGCCACCAGGGAAGTGGCCCAGGCCATCAGCGGCATCCAGCAGGGCACGCGGGAGAACATCACGAGCGTGGACCTCGCCAACCAGCGCATCGAGCAGGCCACGGAGCTGGCCCAGGAGTCCGGCGAGGCCCTGACCGGCATCGTCTCCCTGGTGGAAAGCTCGTCCACGCAGGTGCGCAGCATCGCCGCCGCCAGCGGCGAGCAGTCCACCGCCAGCGAGGAGATCAACCGCTCCCTGGACGACATCAACCGCATCGCCTCCGAAACCGCAGAGGCCATGAGCGAAGCCGTCGACGCCGTGAGCGGGCTGCTCTCCCAGGCGGAGAACCTGCTGGCCCTGATGCATGAGCTGGAAAACGCCTAGCCAAACCGGCCCCTGACCCGACGCAACAACAAAGCCCCTGGAGCGATCCGGGGGCTTTTTGTTTGAGCCGGGGGGACAGCCGGAACGTCCCGGCCTCGTCTCCGGCCTCCGGCCTGGCCTCTTGCCAGACCTTGCGCCCGGCCCTCCCGCCCTCATGCCCGGTCTGGGATCAGACGTTCCGCCGGGCTTTCCGCATGCCTCCTGCCCACATCCTGCCCGACATCCTGGCTGGCATCCTGGCTGGCCCCCGCCTCCTTCCCGCTTGGCTTTCCGCCTACTGCCCGCCTAGCTTTCCGCCGGGCATCCTGTCCTGCATCCTGCCCGATATCCTGCCCGATATCCTGCCCAACCTCCTGGCTGGCCCGAGGTCAGGCCTCATGCATCGCCGCCCCCGGGACTTGTGCCGGGACGCCGGGGCGGCTATCGTCCGCACCGATGCACGGGATGGCCGGCGCGGCAGGTCCGCCGCACACAGGACGCGGGGCGGGACGCCGCAGCAGCCATTTTTCGGGTCGCCGTCCTTCCGGGCCGCCATTGCCCTCCTCAGGCCGGGCTGGTGGACCGCATGGCAGGCCGGACGACACGCCACGCGGCGCGCGGGCATCGGACCGAAATCAGAACAACGACAGCCTTCCAGACAGGAGCCGCACGTGAAGCGCATCGACATGCAGAAATGGGACAGACGCGAGCAGTACGCCTTCTTCAGCGCCAAGCAGTGGCCCTACTGCTCGGTCACCTGCGAGCTCGACGTCACCCCTGCCCGCGCCTTCATGAAGGAGCGCGGCATCGGCGCCTATCTCGGCATGATCTATCTGGTGGCCAAGGCGGCCAACCACGTGCCGGAGCTGCGCCTGCGCATCGAGGACGGCGCGGTGTGCGAGCACGAGGTCGTGCATCCGTCCTTCACCGTGCAGAACGTCAACGGGCAGCTCGCCTTCTGCAAGGCGCGCTACAGCGAGGATCCCAACGACTTCTTGCCCCGCACGCGGGCGGAGATGGACCGGGCCAAGACCACGCCGCAGCAGGCCTTGTCGTCCACAGGCCACGACGAGCTCTACTTAAGCTGCCTGCCCTGGGTGCACTTCACCTCCGTGAGCCACCCCATGGACCTGACCCCGCAGGACGCCATCCCGCGCATCACGTGGGGGCGGTTCGAGCCCAAGGGCGGCCGGATCGTCATGGCGGTGGATCTGCTGGCGCACCACGGTCTGGCCGACGGCGCGCACATTGCGCAGTTCATGGGGAATCTGGGCGGGTTCTGCGCCGAGCCGGAAACGGGCTTCACGGGCCTGTGCGGCTGAGCACTTCGAGTGTGAGCCTGTTAGCGCCGGCCTCAACCGGGCTTCGCCGGGCTGCGCGCCTTGCCAGGCTGATGGGGGATTGAGAGTCCAAATCTGACGGGCCCACGCTTGAAGGAACCCGCTCTGCCCGTCCTTTTTAACAGGGCCAACCCGTCGGGGCCAGGCCAGCCTCTTCTTCCAGCCTCTTTCGCCGCGCAGGCGTGCGGAGCGTTACACCCTGCGGGCCTGCCGGGTCGCGGCCTCCAGGCGATGGATGAGCTTGCGCATGCGCTGGTAGCGCAGCACGCCAAGGCCGATGGTGACCACCGAGGACGGCACAAGAACCCAGCCCACCACGGTGAGCGCGGGATGATCGAAGAAATGGATGAAGGTGGCGGCCACGGCCAGTTGGGTGAGCGCCGTGCGCTGGTAGGCCAGAAAGGTGCGCTCGTTGGCCAGAATGGAGCGCGCCGCGGCCAGGTGCTCGCGCAGGTCCAGGCGCACGCGCGCCAAGCTGGCCTGCCCTGTGGCCTGTGCTGTGGTCTGTCCGCTGGACTGTCCGCTGGACTGTCCGCTGGACTGTCCGCTTGACTGCGGGGCCGGCAGGCCGACGGGGGGCTGGCCGCTTGGCGATCCGGTCGAAGCACCGGCCTGCCCAGTTGTGTCCGGGTGCGAGCCCGGTTGTGCTTTTTCCCGCTCGTCCATGCTAGCGCCCCGCCGCGTCCTTGCCTATGGCCGCCTCGGCCCGTTCGCCGTCCAGCGGGCGCGAGAAATAGAAGCCCTGCACGCATTCGCAGCCCAGGGCGCGCAGCATGGCCGCCTGACCGCTCTCCTCCACGCCCTCGGCCACCACGTCGAGCCCAAGGCTGTGGGCCAGGGCCACAATGGCCCGCACGATCTCCTGGTTCTCGGGGTCGAGCCCCAGGCGGCCCACGAAACTGCGGTCCACCTTCAGGGTGTCCACCGGGAAGCGCTGCAGGTAGGACAGGGACGAATAGCCGGTGCCGAAGTCGTCGATGCTGATGGTGACGCCCAGGGCCTTGAGCCGCTTGAGCATCACCAGGGCGCTTTCGGCGTTGACCATGATGTTCGACTCGGTGATCTCAAGCTTCAGGCGGTCGGCGGGCAGGCGGGTGCGCTTGAGGGTCTCGGCCACCTGCTCCACCAGGGCGTGCTGGGAGAACTGCTTGTTCGAAAGGTTCACGGCCACGAAGAGTTTGCGCGCGGCCGGGTCGCGCTCGCGCCAGTCGGCCAGGTCGGCGCAGGCCTGGGTCAGCACCTGGCGCCCCAGTTCGAGGATGATGCCGGTCTCCTCGGCCAGGGCGATGAACGACCCCGGCCCCACCAGGCCGCGCACCGGGTGCTCCCAGCGCACCAGCGCCTCGAAGCCCACAAGATGCGTGCTCGAAAGGTCCCAGATGGGCTGGTAATACACGACGAACTCGCCCCGCTCCAAGCCCTGGCGCAGCTCCTGCTCCAGGGTCAGGCGCTCCACGGCGTGCAGCAGCAGGCGCGGGGTGAAGACCTTGAAGCGCCCGCGGCCGCTGGACTTGACCGAATGCAGGGCAATGGCCGCGCTTTGCAGCAGCTCCTCCGCGCTTTCGAAGGCGTTGGGCGAAAGCACGATGCCGAAGCTGGCCGAGGTCTGCACCTCGCGGCCGCCCACGGGCACGGGCTCCATGACCACCTGGCGCAGGCGCTTGACCACGCGGATGGCCTCGCCCGGGGTGGCCAGCTCCTCCAGCAGCAAAATGTACTCGTTGCCGCCAAAGCGCGCCACGGTGTCCAGCCCGCGCAAAACGCCCACCACGCGCCGGGCGATGGCCTCCAGCACCTGGTCGCCCACGGCGTGGCCCAGGCTGTCGTTGATGACCTTGAAGCGGTCCAGGTCCATGACGATGACGGCGTAGAACACGTCGTCGCGCCGCTTGCAGCGCTCCAGGGCCTGCTGGATGCGGTCGAGGGCCAGGGTGCGGTTGGCCAGCCCGGTCAGGGTGTCGTACAGGGCCTGATGGTGCAGCTTGGCCTCGAACTCGTGGCGCTCCTGGTCGCGCGTCTGCAGAGCCAGAGCCATGTTGTCGAAGGATTCCGCCAGCCTGCCAAGCTCGCCCTCATCGTGCCCCAGGCCGGAGCGCGCCTGCAGATCGCCCTGGCCCAGCTGGCCCGCGGCCTCCATCAGCCGGTCCACCCGGCGGATGATGAACAGATTGCCGAGCATCCAGGCCAAAACCACGGCCACAAAGGTGGCCCCGGCCATGAGCGCGCCGTTGCGCACCTGGATGCGCCGCACCTCGGCCAGGATGCGGGCCTCGGGGATGCCGACGCGGGCCGTGAGCGTGGCGGCCTCGCCCTGGTTCCGGCGCAGCCGCTTGACGGCATAGAGCCGCCGCACGCCGTCCGCGCCATCGGCCACCACAAGCCCATCGTTGCTCTGGCCGGCAAGACGCTCGCGCAGGGCCTTGGGCTCCTCCATGCCGACCCACTTCTCCGGGTCGGGGTAGCGGAACAGCCGCACGCCGCGCGCGTCGGACAAGGCCATGGCCGACCCTTCGGGCAGATCCACGGCGGTGAAGTTCTGGGCCAGGGAGCCCAGGTCGAAGCTGGCGATGATGACGCCCACCAGCGCGCCCTCTTGCAAAACCGGCTGGGCGAAGTGCAGCACCGGGCGCTTTGTGGTTGTGCTGACGGCGTATTCGCCCACGGCGAAGGCCTTGGTCTGTACGGCGTCCTTGAAATACTTGCGGCCCGAGACATCGGCGTGGGGCGCTTCGACGGAGTGGGCCACGACCTTGCCCGCGGGGTTTGCCAGGGCCAGCACGGCGTACATCGGGTTCTGGCGGTTCAACTGGGCGAGCAGCTGCCCGGAGTCCCGCGCGTCCATGCGGCGAATGGTGGGCACCTGGGCCAGGGTGGTCAACAGCACGTGGGCGTGCTCCTGCACCTGCTCCAGGCTTTTGGCCATGCCCGCGGCCACCTGCATGGTCGTCTGTCCCGCCTTGTCCACGGCCTGGCGCTCCAGCTCGCGCCCGCTCCACCAAACCAGGGCGAAGGCGGGAATGGCCGCGGCGAACACCAGCAGCAGCAGGTGGGTCCTGATGGACCAGGAGAAAATCGACTTCATGCGCCTCCAGCCGCCACGATGGCGACAACCTCGCAAAAGCTGCAACCAGGGCTATTTGTTCGGAATGGCCCACACGTACCGGAGACAGAAGAGCAAGTCCATACGCGCAGGGCAATTTGACTGCGATGCGGCTCAATATACGTATCGAAAAACACCGGACTACGCGCTTTGGCTGCGCGTGAGGCAGACATGCCCCTTGCGGCGCGCGCGGACAAAGGGGGTGGAGCAATATGCAACAGTTGGAGTAGGATTGCCAAAACCTGGCAGGTGTGGCAAATTGGCGCTAGGGGACGTTTCGCCCCTTGCGCGGGCAAGGCCCGCGGCAGCAACCGTCGACCAAGCGAGGCTCATGAAACTCTCCGCCAAGGCGCGCTACGCCGTTCGCATTCTTCTCGATCTCGCCATCCACGACGAGCATGGCCCCGTGCGCACCGCGGACATCTCCGAGCGCACAGGAGTTTCCGCGCGCTTCATCGAGCAGATCCTGAAGCCCCTCAAGACCGCCGGACTGGTGCAGAGCACCCGCGGCGCCTCCGGCGGGTATGTGCTTTCCGAAAAGCCGGAGGACATCAGCCTGGCGCGCATCATCCGCACCATCGAGGGCAACCTCTGCCTGACCCAGTGCTGCGAGAACCCCAAGACCTGCCAGCGCGCCGAAACCTGCCGCAGCCACCGCGCGTGGGTGCGCGTCACCCAGGTCATGGAGGCCGAGCTCGAGGGCATCACCATCAAGGACCTGCAGGACGACGAGATTTTGAACCACAAGCACGGCTGCGCCTGCTAACGCGGGCCGCGCACCGCCCTCCGACGCCCCGGCGTCCCCCTCTCTCACCTTCCCTCATGACGAATCCCGACTCTTGCCGGGAGGTTTGACGCTTGCCCCCACCCCCGGGGGGAATTCGTCCATCACGCTGAAATAGCACCACGTTGTTTTTCTTTGCGCGTTTTTTCACAATTCCCTTGACCCATGTGGGCCTTTCTGTTTATTCCCGACTCGTCCAATCGTGATTGCTTCTATCGCAATTAATACAGTTGCAATTCATTCAATAGCGATTGATCGGATCAAGCGGCTTGGCGACTCGGCCACAAGGATGCAGCGCCAAGCCACAACCACGGGAGAGGCATGAAACCCACAGCGCGTACCTGCCACGCCACCCGCATTCTGCTCGAGCTGGCGCACCACGGACAAGAAGTGCCCCTGCGCGCCTCGCTGCTCTCGGTGACCATCGGCATCTCCATCAAGCTTTTGGAAAAAATCGTGCGCCCGCTCAAGGCGGCGGGGCTCATCAAAAGCGTGCGCGGCGCCACGGGCGGCTACGTTCTTGGCCGCCAGCCCGCGCAAATCACCCTGGCCGACGTGCTGACCACCATGGAAGGCGCGGTGTTCAAGCCCCAGTGCTGCGAGTCCGACGCGGACTGCCTGCTCATGGAGGGCTGTCCCACGGGCAACGTCTGGATAGGCATAGCCCAGCACATGGAGAAGAAGTTCCGCGCCACCACCCTGGCCGATTTCATGACCGCCCCGCGCGACACCTGCCCCACCAGAGCCAACCGCCTCGCCCACGGGGCCCTCGACGCGCCGGAGCGCAGAACCGAGCCGGCGCCCGCCCGCGGCCGCACCAGGCTCGCCAGAAGAAGGAAACCGGGGAGCGGCCAGCCCGCCCCGCGCCCAGCCGGGCGGCCCCGCCTTGTTTGACCCGAAGTTGCCCCACTTTTCCACGCACCCCAAAAGGAGAGGATCATGAAGAAACTGCTCATTCTCGGCTCCGGAGCCGGCGGCACCATCGTGGCTGCCAAGATGGCCAAGTCCCTTGACGAAGACTGGCAGATCACGGTCATCGACCGCGACTGGAAGCACCACTATCAGCCCGGCTGGCTGTTCGTGCCCTTCGGCGTGTATTCCATGAAAGACTGCGTGAAGCCCAAGAAGGACTTCATCCCCGAGGGCGTGAACTTCGTTCAGGACTCCATCGTCAACATCGACCCCTCGAAGAAGCTCGTCACCACCGAGAAGGGCGCCTACGAGTACGACTGGCTTGTCATCGGCACCGGCTGCCGCATCATGCCCGACGAAGTGGAAGGCATGATGGAGGACTGGCGCGGCAACATCCACGACTTCTACACCCCCGACGGCGCTCTGGCCCTGCAGAAGAAGCTCAAATACTACAAGAAGGGCAAGGTGGTGCTGAACATCGCCGAAATGCCCATCAAGTGCCCGGTGGCCCCCCTTGAGTTCGTGTACATGGCCGACTGGTTCTTCACCGTCAACGGCGTGCGCAAGGACGTGGAGATCGAGCTGGTTACCCCGCTCACCGGCGCCTTCACCAAGCCCGTGGCCGCCAGCATTCTGGGCAAGGTCTGCGAGCAGAAGAACATCAAGATCACCCCGAACTTCGAAATCGCCGCGGTCAACGTGGGCGACAAGACCATCGAGTCCGTCAAGGGCGAAACCGTGGATTACGATCTGCTCGTGAGCATTCCGCCCAACTTCGGCGCGCAGGTCATCATCGACTCCGACATCGGCGACCCCATGGGCTACGTGGAGACCGACAAGCACACCCTGAAGGCCACCAAGATCCCCAACTGCTACGTCATCGGCGACGCCACCAACGTGCCCACCTCCAAGGCGGGCAGCGTGGCCCACTACGAGGCCGACATCGTGTGCGCCAACCTCCTGCGCGAAATCGACGGCGAAGAGCCCCGGCCCGACTTCGACGGCCACAGCACCTGCTTCATCTGCTCCGGCTACGAAAAGGCCTTCCTCATCGACTTCAACTACAAGGTCGAGCCGCTGGAGGGCAAATACCCCTTCCCCGGCCTCGGACCCTTCTCGCTTCTGGGCGACAGCCACTTCAACTACTGGGGCAAGCTGCTGTTCAAGTGGGCCTACTTCAACCTGATGCTCAAGGGCCACGAGCTGCCGCTTGAGTCCCAGATGTTCATGGCCGGCAAGATGCGCAACCAGCTGACCAACGCCTAAGGCCAGGGGGAACGTAATGGGACAGGAAGAACTGGTACTCGAACGCCTGAGCGGGCTGGAGTCCCAGATGAAATATCTGGTCGACGCCACCAAGGACTGGCAGGAGCTGAAAAGCGATCTGACCCCCATCATCCACGACGCCGTCAAGACCCTGATGAAGGAACTGGGCGACGTGGAGCAGGGCTTCCAGCTTGAGGACGTCTACGCGTTGGTGAAGCGCTTTTTGCGCAGCATCAAAAACCTCACCTACACGCTGGAGCAGCTCGAAAACATCATCGACCTCTGGCAGACCATCGAGCCCCTGCTGCACTCCGCAGTGCCCAAGGGCATCGAGTTCCTGGACGAGCTGGAGCAGAAGGGCGTGTTCCGCATGTACCACGCCATGCTGGAAGTCCGCGGCAAGATCGCCCGCGCCTACACGCCGGACGACATCGAGATCATGGGCGACGGCTTCGTCTCCATGCTCTCCCTCATCAAGAAGCTTTCCACCCCGCAGGCGCGCGAGATGCTGGACAAGCTGGCCGACATGATGGGCGACGTGGACCTGAACAAGAGCAAGGAATGCGGCCCGCTGGGCCTGGTGGCCGGCATGAGCAGCAAGGAAGCCCGCAAGGGCCTCGGCATCATGCTCGAGTTCACCAAGAGCCTGGGCAAGCTGAAGGATTAGCACGCCGGACGCGGCGCGGGGACGACCGACACCGTCCTTTCCCGCGCCACTGGCGTTTATGCGCGGCCCGGCCGTTACTACCGGGTGCGGCCGGGCCGCGCCACACCACCTTTCATCCGCCGCGAAACACGCGCGGCAGGAGGCAGCCATGAGCAAGAAGATCCTCATCGTGGACGACGATCCCGCCGTGGTGGACTTTCTTTCCGAGGTCTTCACCGACAACGGCTACGCCACCGAAAAGGCCTACAACGGCGTGGAGGCCCTGGCCAAGGCCAAGGCCTTCGGCCCGGATCTCATCACCCTGGACATGGACATGCCCGAGAAGGCCGGCACCATGTTCTTCATCAGCATGCGCAAGGACGAGGCTTTGAAGAACACGCCGGTCATCGTGGTCAGCGGCGTGGGCCCGCGCCCGCCCGCGCTGTCCAAGGACATCCCCGTGCTGCAAAAGCCCGTGGCCCCGGCCGATCTGCTGGCCATGGTGGAAAAGGTTCTGGCGGGCAAGGCCCTGAACTAGACTTCCTTTGCGCCGGGACGAACGGGGGCGCGGACTTCCGCCACACGGTCCGCCCCCCGCCCGGTCAAGACAACCCGGAAGAAAGGCCCGCCATGTCCGCGTCCGAGCTCCCCGCTTTCCGTCCTTCGGCCACGGCCGCCGCAGTCGAAGCGCCAGCCCCTTGTCCGGCTGCCTCGCCGGATCTTTCGGCGATTCTTTCGGCCACGACTCCGCCGGCCGGAACACAGGCTCCCGCTGCGGCCGCCGTCACCGCGGATTTGCGCGCCGCCTGCCAACCGGACGGCCTGGCACCCGGTCTGGCAACCGGCCTGGAAACCGATCTGGCAACCGGCCTGGAAACCGATCTGGCAACCCATCTGGCCACAAGCCAATCCGCCGACCTGACGACAAATCATTCCGCCGATCTGGCGGCCAGACGCCCGGCCGCCATGCCAACCGCCATGCCAACCGACATGCCAACCGACATGCCAACCGCCATGCCAACCGACATGCCAACCGACATGCTCGCCGACATGCCGGGCGGACAGCCCGCGTGCCTGGCCGGCTCCCCGGAAACAGTCCTTTTGGTGGACGACGAGGCGGACATCCGCGACCTGCTCTCCCTGCTGCTGGAGGACCTGGGCTACTGCGTGCGCACCGCGCCCGACGGCCAGACCGCCCTGGCCATCTTCCGCGCCAGCCCCGCGCCCATCGTCCTCACGGACATCAAGATGCCCGGGCTCGACGGCATCGGCCTGCTGGCCGCGGTGAAGGAGCTTGCCCCGGACACGGAGGTCGTCATGATCTCCGGCCACGCGGACATGGACCTGGCCATCGCGAGCCTCAAGCTGGGCGCGGCGGACTTCATCACCAAGCCCATAGACGACGGCCTGCTTGAGCACAGTCTGAACAGGGCCAGCGAACGCATCTCCCTCAAGCGCCAGGTGCGCGAGCACACGCAGAACCTGGAGCGCTTGGTGGCGGAGAAAAGCGCCCGCCTTGTGGAGCTGGAGCGCAGGCTCGCCGCCCGGCAGATCGTGGAGGGCCTGTCCTCGGCCATGCGCTTCGTGGCCAGCGAGGAAGGCGGCCAGGGCACCCTGGGCGAGCTGCCCTGTCTGGTGTCCATCCACAACCGCGAGGGCCGGGTCATCACCGCCAACGCGCTCTACCGCGAACGCCTGGGCGAGCCCGAGGGCCGTGAATCGGCCGCGGCCTATGGCGACGCCTACCCCGGCGGCGCGGGCTGCCCGGTGGACCAGACGCTCAAAAGCGGCAGCCCGGCGCAGCGCAGCGAAACGCTCATCGACCGCCACGGCAGGCCCTTTCACGCCCTGGTCTCCACCACGCCCATTTCCGGCAGCCGAAAAGCCGACGGCTCGGAAAACAGCGGCGCGGCCATGGTGCTGGAAATCGCCGTGGACCTGACCGAGGTGGAGCGCCTGCACGAGGAGCTGGTGAAAAGCCACCGGCGCTACCGCGACCTTTTCGACGCCGTGCCCTGCGCCATCACCGTGCAGGACAGAAACCTGAAGGTGGTGGAGGCCAACAAGACCTTTGTGCGCGACTTTTGCGACGGCCTGCCCATGGAGCAGTGCGCCACGGTGGGCCTGACCTGCCACGAGGCCTACAAGCACCGCGACGAGCCCTGCCCGGACTGCCCCATTCTGGCCACCTTCGAGGACGGGGAGCGGCACCAGGCCGAGACCGCCGTCACCGACCGCCACGGCCAGGCGCGCAACCTGCTCATCTGGACCGCGCCGCTGCTGGACGAGGAGGGCCGCGTGGAAAAGGTCATGGAGGTCAGCACCGACATCACCCAGATACGCCAGTTGCAGGACCACTTGAGTTCCCTGGGCATGATGCTGGGCAGCATGTCCCACGGGGTCAAGGGCCTGCTCACCGGGCTCGACGGCGGCATGTACCGGGTGGAGTCCGGCCTGCGCAAGGGCGACGTGGACAAGATCAAAAGCGGTTGGGAGACCGTGCGCCACCGGGTGGAGCGCATCCGCAAGATGGTCCTCGACATCCTCTACTACGCTAAGAGCCGCGACCTGGACCTGACCGAGGTGGACGCCGCCACCTTTGCCGAAGACCTGGCCATGATCGTGGAGTCCAAGGCCGTGGCGGGCGGCATCGCCTTCACCCGGCGCTTCGAGCTTGCCCACGGCTCCTTCCAGGCCGACCACACCGCCCTGTCCTCGGCCCTGGTGAACTTTTTGGAAAACGCCGTGGACGCCTGCCTGTGCGAAACCACGGGCAGAAAACGCGAGCTCACCTTCGGCGTGGCGATTGAGCCGGATCGCGCGGTGTTCACCATAACCGACACCGGCGTGGGCATGGACCGCGAGGCGCGCGAAAAGATGTTCACGCTCTTCTTCTCGTCCAAGGGCAGCAAGGGCACGGGCATCGGGCTGTTCATCTCCAACCAGGTCTTCGCCCAGCACCACGGCGGCATCGACGTGGTCTCCAGCTTCGGCGAAGGCACCACCATCCGCGCCTGGCTGCCCCTGGCGCAGCCCGACGGCCCCGGCCGGACGGCCATCTCCGGCGTGTAGCGCGCCATGTCCCGCGACCCCCTCCGCCCGCTGGCTCCCTTCCGCCCCGGCCTGCCGCTGGGCGCAAAGATCATGGGCTGCCTCGTGGCGCTCATTTTGGGGCTGGCGGTCTTTCTTTTCCGCTTCAACACCAAGAGCTACCGCGACCTGGCGGACAAGAACGCCGACCTTGAGGCCGACCGCATCTGCGAGGCCATCAAGTCCGGTGCCTCCAGCGCCATGATGCGCAACGAACGCGGCGAATTGCAAAAGATTGTGGAGCGCGCCGGGCGCATGGAGGGCGTGCTCGGGGTGTCCATTTTGAACAAGGAAGCCCTGGCCATGTTCGCCAGCCGCGAGCAGGACGTGGGCCAGCGCTGGCCGGCCAAGGGCTTTCAGTGCGCGGCCTGCCACGGGCGCGCGCCCGTGCCGCCGGTTCTGGACCTGGAGGACCGCGTGCGCATCGAAGACCGCGCAGGCGCGGGCGCGGCCGGACGCAAGCTGACCATCTTCAGTCCCATCGGCAACGACGACGGCTGCGCCACGGCCTCGTGCCACGCGCACAAGCCCACGGAAAAGGTCCTGGGCGTGCTGGTGGTCACCATGAACCTGGCCAAGCAGGAGGAGACCCTGGCCCAACTGGTGGAGACCAACGCCGTGTCGCTGGGCGCGTTCCTGGTGGGCGTGTTCGCCGTGCTCTCGCTGGTGGTGTACCTGCTCATCCAGCGGCCCATCCGCGTCATGATCGGGGCCACGCGGCGCATGGCCAAGGGCGAGATGGACTGCGAGCTGGGCATTCCACAGCGCGACGAGCTGGGCGAGCTGGCCCACGCCATCACCGCCATGTGCCGCGACATAAGCCACAAGCACCAGGAGATCGTCAACCAGCGGCAGCTGTACCAAAAGCTTTTCGAGGGCGTGCCCTGCATCATCACCGTGCAGGACCGCAACTACAAGCTGCTGCGCTACAACCAGACCTTCGCCGACCTGTTCCACGCCCGCAAGGGCGCATACTGCTACGAGGCCTACAAGGGCCGCACGGAGCGCTGCGCCCAGTGCCCGGTGGCCCTGACCTTTGAGGACGGCCGCCCGCACTTCGCCGAGGAGACCGGCGTGTACAAGGACGGCACCCGCGCCCACTGGCTGGTGACCACCGCGCCGCTGTACGACGAGGACGGCACGGTCAGCGCGGCCATGGAGATGTGCCTGGACATCACCGGGCGCAAGCGCTTGGAGGAAGAGTTGCGCAAGAGCGAGCGCAACTACCTGGAGATCTTCAACAACGTTCCGAGCGCACTCTTCGTCATCTGCTCGCAGAACATGACCATTCTGGATTTGAACCGCAGCGCGGCGGCCCTGTACGGCTACCGCCGGGGCGAGCTGATGGGCCGGAACGCGGCCGCGCTGTTCCCGCCGGAGGACGCCCGCGCGGGCATACTGGCCCTGGCCGGGGGCGGCGACCTTTTGCGCGCGCGCAACCAGACCAAGGACGGCCGCGTGTTCTTCGTCAACATCACCAGCGCCCTTTCAGAATCGGAGGAGCGCCCGGTGATTCTGGCCACGGCCACGGACGTGACCGACCGCATACGGGCCGAAAAACAGATGGTGCAGGCCTCGCGCATGGCCACCCTGGGCGAAATGGCCACGGGCGTGGCCCACGAGCTGAACCAGCCCCTGGCCGTGCTCAAGATGGCGGCGGGCTTGTTCCGGCGCAAGCTTGCCCGCGGCGACACGGTGGACCCGGAAACCCTGCGCGTGCTTGCGGAGAAGATCGAGTCCAACGTGGAGCGCGGGGTGCGCATCATCAACCACATGCGCGAGTTCGGCCGCAAGCCCGCGGCCCAGCACGCCGTGCCCGTGGACGTCAACGAGGTCATCCGCCGGGCCTGCGAGTTCTTCAGCCAGCAGCTCATGGTGCGCGGCATCGAGATCGTCTTCGACCTGGCGGAGGAGCTGCCGCCGGTGCAGGCCGACGCGGGCCGGCTGGAGCAGGTGTTCATGAACCTGCTGCTCAACGCGCGCGACGCCATTGAGGAGCAGCGCGCCGGGACGGACGGGAGCGAGCCGGACTTGAGCGCAGCAGGCGGGAGCGGAACAAGCGGAACAGCATCAGACGGAAGCGGATTGGGCGGAAGCGGATTGGGCGGCGGCGGGACCGAGACAGCCGGGATGGCCACGCCCGGAAGCGGCGGCGGGCCGCGGCGCATCACCCTGCGCACCCGCGCCCGCAGGCGCAGCGTCTTGGCCGAGGTTGCGGACACCGGACCCGGCATCCCCAAGGAAATCGCCGCGCGCATCTTCGAGCCCTTTTTCACCACCAAGCAGGTGGGCAAGGGCACGGGCCTGGGGCTCTCCATCAGCTACGGCATCATGCAGGATTACGGCGGAACCATCCACGTGCGGCCAAGCGCCGGACGCGGGGCGCGCTTCGTGCTGGTGTTTCCGCTGCCGGGGGCTGGCGGCGGCCCGGAAGGCCAGCGGGGTGATGAAGCCCTTGGGGAGCTGTAGCGGCTCGCCCCGCATGGCCTGACGCAGAAGGCGCGGACCGGCCTCTGCAAGCAGGCTGGAGCGGCGCAGACCTAGAAGTTGATCTCCACCGTCTTGCCCGAGGCCTTGCGCTCCTGGCCGGTCAAGTAGCCCTTGGGGTCGCCGTAGATGTGCGTGCTGGCCGCCTCGGCGCAGCGCAGCCCCTCGCGGCTGTTGGGGTTCACGGCCAGGGCCGCCACCGCGTTGTCCAGGGCGTTGTTCCAGTCCCGGCGCTCCAGCGCGCCCTTGGCCAGGCGGGCCAGCATGGACTCGTTGGGGCCGAAGCGCCGCAAAGCGGCCTTGAGAACCTCTTCGGCTTTCGTCCCGTCGCCCAAGGCGTCCTGGCACTGGGCCAAAAAATTGTAGGCGCGGGCGTCCGTGGGCGCGGCCTCGATGTTTTTCTGAAAATATTCCACGGCCTCGCCCACCAGACCGGCCAGCATGAGCCGGCTGCCCAGGTCGACGTAGAGCCCGGGCTCGTCGCCGTAGAGCTCCACCGCCCGCCGGAAGTTCTTGCGCGCCTCCATGGGCTCCTTGGCGTCCAGCGCGGCCTGCCCCGCCAGCACCAGCTCGTCCAGTTCGGCCATGCGCTTGCGGCGCTCCTCCACGCGGGCCTTTTCCATCAGCGCTTCCAGCACATCGGCCATGCGCGTGAACTGCAGGCACAGCTCGCGCTCCTGGCCTTTTTTGTAGGCCAGGCCGCCTGGCACGGCGCGCTTCATGGTCTCCTGTTCCATAAGCAGGCGCACGGCCTCCTCCATGAGGATGCCGATCTCGATGCGCTCGCGCCCGACGATCTGCGCGCCCACAAGCATGCCCAGGGCCTGGGCCAGGGCGCGCAGGCTGCGCAGCACATCCTTGCGCTGAAGATAAAATTTGGAACGGGCGATATGCTCGCGCACGTTTTTCGGGCTTGCTTCCATGCTGCTCCCGTCCGCCGGCAGAGAACTCGGACGCACTTCGCGTCCTTCAGTCCGGTCAGTACGCATCCACATACCGCATTCACAAGACAGTATCAAGCATCACACCAGAACAGCCCGTCAAAGCTTGTTTTTCTATACCCGCATCGGCGCAGCCTCTTCTTGCACGGTTTTTTCCCTGCCGCCGCAAATGCGGCCCGGCTGCACAGGCCCGGGGAACGGACCAGGACGGCTAAGCGGAACGCGCCAACGCCTGTAAACCCTCACCCGCGCGCCCCTTGTTCCTTGCCCGCAGGGTCATCTTCGGGCATAGTGTGCCCAATCTCCGCGCGGAACTGGCGAAAAACGCGCAAGGGCACGCCGCGCCAGCTTCGAAACCGCCGCACAATCCGTTCAGGAGGCGCGAAAATGGCTGTTCATCCCCTGGCGGGCAAGCCCGCCCCGAAAGAAATCCTCACCGACATTCCGCGCCTGCTGGACGCCTACGCCGACGTGCGTCCCGACCCCGAAGACCCGGCCCAGTTGGTAAGCTTCGGCACCTCCGGGCACCGGGGCACCAGCGCCAAGGGCAGCTTCAACGAAGACCACATCCTGGCCATCAGCCAGGCCATCTGCGAGCACCGCGCAGCCAAGGGCATCGCAGGCCCGCTCTACATGGGCATGGACACCCACGCCCTTTCGCGCCCGGCGCTTTTGACCGCCCTTGAGGTCTTCGCCGCCAACGGCGTCACGGTGATGATCCAGGACGGCCTGGGCTTCACGCCCACGCCGGTCATCTCGCACGCCATCTTGACCCACAACCGCGACGCTGCCGCCCCCAGGGCCGACGGCGTGGTGGTCACGCCCTCGCACAATCCCCCGCAGGACGGCGGCTTCAAGTACAACCCGCCCGAGGGCGGCCCGGCCGACACCGGCACCACCACGGCCATCCAGAACCGCGCCAACGACATCCTGCGCGCCAAGCTGGCCGGGGTGCGGCGCATGCCCGCGGAGCGCGCGCTCACGGCCGCCACCACCTTCCACCACGACTACATCCGCCCCTATGTGGAAGACCTGGGCGACATTCTGGACATGAAGGCCATCGCCGGGGCGGGCCTCAAGATCGGGGCCGACCCCCTGGGCGGCTCGGGCATCGGCTTTCTTGCGCCCATTGCCGAGCGCTGGGGGCTCAACCTCACCGTGGTCAACACCGCCGTGGACCCCACCTTCTCGTTCATGACCGTGGACAAGGACGGCAAGATCCGCATGGACTGCTCGTCGCCCTACGCCATGCAGGGGCTCATCAAGCACAAGGACAGCTTCGACGTGGCCTTCGGCAACGACCCGGACTTCGACCGCCACGGCATCGTGACGCGGGGCTCCGGGCTGCTGAATCCCAACCACTACCTCGCCGTGGCCGTGGACTATCTCTTCCGCAACCGGCCGGCCTGGCGCGCGGACGCGGCAGTGGGCAAGACCGTCGTGTCCAGCTCCATGATCGACCGCGTGGCCGCGAGCCTGGGCCGCAGGCTCTCCGAGGTGCCGGTGGGCTTCAAGTGGTTCGTGGACGGGCTCATCGACGGCTCGTACGGCTTCGGGGGCGAGGAATCGGCCGGGGCGAGCTTTCTGCGCAAGGACGGCAGCGTGTGGACCACGGACAAGGACGGCATCATCATGGGCCTGCTCGCGGCGGAGATAACCGCGCGCACCGGGCGCGACCCCGGCGAGACCTACGCCGAGCTGACGGCGCGCTTCGGCGCCCCGGTGTACGAGCGCATGGACGCCCCGGCCAGCCCGGCCCAAAAGGCCGCTTTCAAGCGCCTCACCCCGGAGATGGTCACGGCCGACAGCCTTGCGGGCGAGCCCATACTGGCCCGGCTGACCCGCGCGCCCGGCAACGGCGCGGACATAGGCGGGCTCAAGGTGGTGACGGAGAACGGCTGGTTCGCCGCGCGGCCCTCGGGCACGGAAAACATCTACAAGATCTACGCCGAGAGCTTCCTGGGCGCGGGGCACCTGGCGCGTGTCCAGGCCGAGGCCCAGGCCATAGTGGACGCGGCCTTCAAGGCCGCCGGCGCGTAAGCTGAAACAGGACAGCATGAGCACGGCTGAACTCGCCAAAGCGGAAACACTGCGCCATTTCCTGCGCTCCGGCCAGCTGGACGCGCTCACGGCGCTGCCCCAGCTCATCGAAGGCGCGGCGGCGACGCTGGCCAAGGGACGGCCGGCAGGCGAGCCCGCGGCCAAGGCCGGGGAGTGGGTGTTCCTGCTGGCCCAGGCCCTGCGCGCCCAGCGCGACCCCGCCCTTTCCGCGCGGCTGTTCCAGGCCCTGGTTCTCGCCGGGCGTCTGGGCCGGGCCTTCGCCAGCCAGCACATCCAGTCCCGTCCCATTCCCCTGGCCCAGTTCGCGCCCATGCTGCAAACCATGCCCGCGCACAATTTTCTGGCCCTGCTGAACGACATGCTCCTGAACGCCCCGGCCGAGGACAAGCAGCTCGCGGCCTGGCTCAGGTCGCTTCTGCCCGCGCCGGGCCGCCTGGACCTGCGCGAGGCCCTGCTGTTCCTCAAGGCGCTCACCGTGCCCATGTCGACCCCGCTGGCCCGCCCCCTGCGCGATGCCCTGCTGGGCGCGGGCGTGGGCGCGGCGTTGAGCCAGGCCTTTGCCGGCTCGCCCGGGGCCGCCACGGCCGAAATCCTGCTCCTGGCCGCGGAGGTGCTGCCCCTGCCCGACGTGCAGTCCGCGGCCCTGGCCTATGCCCTGCGCACGGCAGGCGGCGGCGGCCCCAGCCGCCTGGGCCCCCTTTTGGCCGCGCCGCCGGACCTGGAGCCGCGCGACACGGCCCTGGCCACGGAAATGCGCAGCTTGGCCCTCGGCCAGTCCGCCGCGCCCCAGCTGCTGGCCGCCGCGCGCACCGAGCCGGAGACCCTGGGCCTGGTCCTGGCCGACCTGATGCAGAACGGCGGGCAGCAAGCCGTCGCCGGCCTGCGCCTGACGCCGCTCTTGCCGCGCCTGGGCGTGCGCTCCTGCCTGGAGGCCCTGCCCGAGCACATGCACATGGCCGTGTACGGGCGCCTGCTGGAATGCATCGCCATGCTGCGGCCGGACTTTTTGACCCGCTGCGCCAAGGCTTTCGGCACGAATCTCGATCCCCAGGCCGCGCAGGCCGTGGCCGATCTGCTCAACCTGCCCGCCGTGCTGCGCGCCGGGCGGCACCCGGACTCGCCGTTCAACCTGCAGGCATGGAAGAGCGCGCCCCTGCGGCCCGTGGGCCCGGACCCGGCCGTGCCGAAAAACGGCAAGGACAAGCGTCCCAGCCTGGCGGAGAGCCTGCGCCCCGGCGGCGCGGCGCTCAAGGACGCGGATTTCCGGCACGCCAGCGTCGCGCAAGAGTCCCTGGAAGGGCTCACCCTCAGCGGCGGCGACCTGGGCCGCTGCCGCTTCTCCGGGGTCCGGTTCGCGCGGGCGCGCATAAGCGGCACGCAAATGGCCCAGTGCCTGTTCGAGGACTGCCTGTTCGAGGACTGCGTGTTCACGGGCGCGGACCTCTCGTACAGCCTCCTGACCGGCTGCCGCTTCCAGTCCTGTTCCTTCGACTCCTGCGACCTGAGCCGGACGCGCTTCGTCGGCTGCGCCATCATCGACTGCACCCTGACGGAAACGAGCGTGGCGGGCGGCGCGCTGGACAAGTCCAGGCTCGACGCCCTGACCTTCCGCGCCTGCGCCCTTTCGGGCATGCGCCTGCGCGAATGCTCGCTGGTGCGCCTGAGCTTCACGCTCTCCGAACTTTCCGGCGGGCTGTGGGAAAAGTGCATCTGCCGCGACTCGCTGTGGCAGGCCTGCGCCTTGTCGCGCATGCGCCTGCTCGACTGCGAATGCCTGGGGCTCGGCCTCTCACGCTCCTCGGCCACGGGAATGGAGGTGCTGGGCGGCCACACGGACAGCCCGGACCTGGCCGCAGCCCGGCGCGCCACGCGCGCGCGCCTGCTGGAGGGTGCTCTGGCCGACCCCGTCCCCCTGGCCCCTGCCCTGCGGGAAGGCCCTGGCGCGCAGTTCGTGCGGACCTGCATGGACATGCACCTGCGCGTGGACGAGGCCGAGGGCACCCTTGCCGCCATGCGCGGCCAGGACCAGCGCCGCCGCGAGCTGGCCCTGGAGCGTTTGGCCGAACCGCAGGGGCAGTTGCTCAGGCTCATGCCCGCGCTCTTGGCCACGGATGTTTTCGAGCGGGTGCAGGGCCTTGCGGCCGTGCCCGCCTGCGCCATAAGCGGCCACACAAGGCCCGGCGTGCTGCCGCGCGAGGCCCGCGCCGGGCTGGAGCGCCTGTTCCCCGGGGTGGCCCCCACGCCAAGGCCGGTTCCGGCGCTCTTCATCGAGGCCGTGTACGCCATCGGCAGCCTGGGCTCCGTGGCCCAAAAGCCGTCCTCCGACGTGGACTGCTGGGTGTGCCTGGGACAAGCGCCCGGCGCCGGTCCGGAGACGCCGGCCAAAAGCGGCCCGGCGCGGGAGGGCCTCGCCCGCAAGCTGGCCGCGCTGGAGACCTACGCCTGGGAGCAGTGCGGGCTGGAGGTCCACTTCTTCCTCATGGACATGGCCCAGGTGCGCCGCAACGATTTCGGCATGAGCGACAAGGAGAGTTCCGGCTCGGCCCAGGCCGCGCTGCTGAAAGAGGAATTCTACAGGACCGCGCTCAAGCTGGCCGGACGCGACCTGCTCTGGTGGGCCGCGCCGCCCATGGCCGACCAGGCCGGGGCCGAGGCGCTTTGGGACGAGCTGGCCCGCTTCGCCCCGCGCATGGCGGCGGAGCTTGTGGACCTGGGCCAGCCCAAGCCCATTCCGGCCGAGGAATATTTCGGGGCCTGCCTGTGGCAGATCGTCAAGGCCCTGCACAGCCCGTACAAGTCCGTGATGAAGCTGGGCCTGCTGGAAAAATACGCGGGCCAGGGCCGCGACCTGCGCCTGCTGTGCGACCGCATCAAGGAGGCGGTGCTGCGCGGCCGCAAGCTCATGGCCGATGTGGACCCCTATCTCTCGCTCTTCACGTCCATCCGCAAGCACTACCGGCAGTTGGCGGACGCGACGAGCCTGGCCATCATCGGCGAATGCCTGCGCATCAAGACCGATGTGGCCCCGGAGGATTTGCCCGCGGAATTCGACGCCGACAGCCCCGAGCAGGAGGCCCTGCCCCGGGACGACGCGCCCGCGGGCAGCTTCGCCGCCGCGCTGCGTCTGGGCGGCATGGTGAACATGTTCATGGTCCAGGCCTACCTGCGCATTCAGGAGGGCATCCGCGCCGGGGGCGCCGCGCGCATCACGCCGGAGGACCTGACGCGCCTGGGCCGGCGCATTGCGGCCAACTTTTCGCAGCAGGCCCACAAGGTGGCCCTGGTGCCCTTTTTGTCCGAGGATCTGACCTTCACCGAACTCTCGTTCTGCGCGGAGAAAGCCCCGGGCAAGCGCCCCATCTGGGCGGTCAAGGGCAAGGGCAGGGCCTCGGGCAAGGCCGCGGTGGAGTCGCTTGCGCCCGTGCGGCGCGACCATGACGTGGCGCGCCTGCTGGCCTGGCTGCTGTTCAACGGGCTTTACGATCCCCGGCAGGCGGTGCTGGCCGAGCAAAGCCTCGCGCCCATCGCCATTGCCGACCTACAGACCCTGCTGGCCGATTTGGCGGCGTTCTTTCCCCGCCGGGCCACCCTGGAGCCCGATCTGGACGAATACCTGCGGCCGGAGCGCGTGGTGCGCTGCTATCTCATCGTCAACCTGCCCGTGCCGCCGGACAAGAGCAAGATCGTCACAGTGTCGGCCCTGTACGCCACAAACTGGGGCGAGGTGTTCTGCCAGACCTTCGACAACCCGCCGCCCCCGCTGCTGAAGTCGCCGCTGGGATTCCTGCGCGATTCGCTGGCGAAACCCCTGCCGCAAAATGTGGACCTGCGGGTCTTCACCCCCAAGCGGGCCGCCTGCCCCAGGCTCAAACCCATCTAGACCCGGCTCTGGGGGCTTGTGTTCCGTTGCGGCCAAAGCTAGAGAGGACCGCCCGGCCGGTCGAGGGGCCGCCGGGAGCGGGCTGCCCAGCCCGCACAGCCAGCCCCCCTGGCCTGCGCCGCGGCGAAGCGGCGCCCAGCGGAACGCAGCGCAACACCAAACGCACAAGAAGGATACGACAATGAAAAACGCCTACAGAAAGAAGCTCGACAAGGCCGCCATCCTCATCCGCGAAGTGTTCTCCGACCTGGAGACCGACGAGTCCGGCGACTTTGACGCCTTCGGCACCCGTCTGGACGACCTGGCCGGCGAGATTGAGGATATTCTGCTGGAAGATGAAGACAAGGTCGACGGCGACGACGACGAGCGGGACGACGACGGCGAATAGGCCCGTTATTTCCGCACGCCTTTGGAAATGACCGCCGTGGCCAGCCAGTCCAGCACCAGGGCCACCGGCGCCGTGGGCTGGCTGAACGCCTCCTGGGCCTGGGCAAGCACCAGGTCCAGGCGGCGCAGCCCGGCCGGGCCAAGCTTGCCCAGCCGCTTGGCCACCGGCGAGGACGCGCCGGAAAGCGCGCCCACCAGCTCGTGCTGCAGCCCGGAGAGAATGCGCAGCGCCAAGGCCCGGTCCGCCGCGCCCTTGGTGCCCGTGCGCTCGAACCATCCCTGACCCGAATCCCAGAAATCAAGCAACGCGCCGATCCACTCGGCCGCGTCCGGCTCCAGCGCCTTGGCCTCGGGCCAGGGCAGCGTGAGCACGAAGCTGCGCGAGACGAGCGTCTGCAGCAGCCGCTCGCGCTGCGGGGCCAGCAGCACGAACACATTGCCGGGCCGCGGCTCCTCAAGGGTTTTGAGCAGCAGGTTGGCCACGGAGACGTGCAGGTCCTGGGCCTCGACAAAAATCGTCACCCGGCGGCCCGCGCCCTGGGGGGGCTGGCCCCACACCGGCAGCAGGCGGCGCATGGCGTCCGTGCCGGAAACGCCCTCGCGCTTGGCCTCCTCAAAAAACTCCCGGTCCACGACGATGAGGTCGCGGAACACGCGTTCGGTGATCTGCCTGCAGACGGCGCAGGCGCCGCAGCCGCCCTCAGGGCAGTTGAGGATGCCGGCCCAGGCCAGGGCCGCGGCGATGCGGTCGGACGCGCCGCCGCCCTCCATGACAAGGCTTTGGGGAGCATGCGAACTGAGCGTGCGCATGCGGGCCAGCACCTGCCCGTCCACCTTCAAAGGCGGTGGCGTATGCGGGGCAGGTGCTGGCGCGGGCTGACCGGCAGCCGGTTTCGGCATGGCGTCTTCCTCGCGTCTAGCCGCGCGGGAAGGTCTGCTTCCTGTCCGGGCCGACGGAAACCAGACCGACCTTGACGCCGGAGAGTTCCTCCATGCGTTCAAGATACTTGATGGCGTTGGCGGGCAGTTTGGACCAGGCGGTGACGCCGCTGATGTCCTCGTCCCAGCCGGGCAGGGTCTCGAACACCGGAGTCACGTGGGCCATGGCGTTCTCCTCCTGGGGAGGATAGTCCACGCGCTGGCCCTTGTAGTCGTAGGCCACGCAGATCTTCAGCTCCTTCAGGCCGGAGAGCACGTCGAGCTTGGTCACGGCGAGCTCCGTGGGGCCGTTCAGCCGGGCGGATTCGCGCAGGACCACGAGGTCGAGCCAGCCGCAGCGGCGCTTGCGGCCCGTGGTGGCGCCGAACTCTCCGCCCTTGCTCTGCAGATAGTCGCCGGTCTCGTCAAAGAGCTCCGTGGGGAAGGGGCCGCCGCCCACGCGGGTGGTGTAGGCCTTCACGATGGCGATGATGCGCTCCAGCATGCGCGGCGAGCAGCCGGAGCCGGAGGCCGCGTTGCCCGAAACCGTGGTGGAGGAGGTGACGAAGGGATAGGTGCCGTGGTCGATGTCCAGGTGCGTGCCCTGGGCGCCCTCGAACAGCACGGTGCCGCCGCCGGCCACCGCAACCTGAATGGCGGTGGAGACGTCTCCCAGGTAGGGGCGCACGCGCTCGGCAATGGGCAGCATGTCCTTGTAGACCTGCTCGGGGTCCATGGCCTCCGTGCCGTAGAGGCTCTTGAAGAGCACGTTCTTCTCCTCAAGGGCGCGGGCGATCTTGGCGCGCAGAAGCTCCGGGTCGGCAAGGTCCGCGGCGCGGATGCCGCAGCGGTGCATTTTGTCCTCGTAGCAGGGGCCGATGCCCCGGCCCGTGGTGCCGATTTTGGCGCCGCCGGAACGCAAACTTTCTCTGGCGACATCCAGAGCGCAATGGTATGGCATGATCACGTGGGTCTTTTTGCTGATCATGAGCCTGGCGGGGCTCACATCGACGCCTTTTTTCGCAAGGGTGTCGATCTCGCGCAGGAAAACGGCCGGGTCGAGCACCACGCCGTTGCCGATGAGACATATTTTACCCGGGTGCAGAATGCCCGAGGGGATGAGGTGCAGCACGCATTTCTCGCCGCCCACCACCAAGGTGTGGCCGGCGTTGTTGCCACCCTGGAAGCGCACGATGGCCGCGCTTTCCTGGGCCAGCATATCAACGATCTTGCCTTTGCCCTCATCGCCCCACTGGGACCCGAAGACCACGATATTTGACATGGACGCTCCTTATGACTACTTGCCCGTCCTCAAGGACGACATTTTTTCGGCAAGCGGCACAATTGCGTAAAAGAGGAATTCACACATGTCAACAACCCCCCCGGACAAGTTAGCGGCGGCAAGGCCGAGATTCAGGCGAGATCGCCTGGTCTTGGGCCTGCTCACAGCCGCCCTGGCCGGGCTCGTGGTGCATCACACCCTGACCCTGCCCATGCCCAGGAACCTGGTGGTGGCCGCCCCGCGCCAAACGCGCGTTTCGGGCGACGCCTCCATGAGCCTGGAAAAGACTTTGCTTGAGCGCTTTGCGCGCGAACACGGCGTCAATCTCACCTTTGTCTTCACCGACACCCCGGAAGACGCGCTGGACATGGTGGAGCATGGCCGCGCACAGGTGGGCCTGGCCCTCGGCGTCGCGCCGGAGGACATGAGCGCCCGCGAGCTCAAGGCCTCGAACAAGGCCTCGAAGATCGCCTTCGGACCCGAGTACGACCGCCAGCCCATCTATGCCATAGACTGGAACGAGGGCTACGACCCGCCGGAGCAGACCACGGGCGCGCTGAACGAGCTTCTGCGCATCGCCGCCTCGTTCTCCACCAGCCCGCGCCAGGCCCCGGCTTTGCCGCTGGACGCCCTGCACCTGCTTCTGCCCTTTGTGGACCAGGTGCGCGACACGGCCCCCACCCGCCACGTGGCCTCGTACCGCTTCGTGTGGCGCACGGACGTGCCCCACCTGAACAAGGCCATGCACGGCTTCTGGGACAAGGTCATGGCCGACGGCAGCCTGCCCGCCCTGCGCGAGCGCACCCTGGGTTTTTTGCCGGTCGACCCGGACCCCTTTGAGATGGAGACCCTGCGCCGCACCCTGGCCTCGGAAGTGCCGCCCCTGCACAAGACCATCGAGCGGGCCGCGCGCAAATGGCACCTGGACCCATACCTGCTCACGGCGGTCATCCACCAGGAGTCGCGCTTCAAGCCGGAGGCCGTCAGCGCAACCGGCGTGCGCGGCATAATGCAGATGACCGGCGACACCCTGGCCGAGCTTGGCGTGCAGAACCCGGACGACTCCCGCGAGGTCATCTTCGCCGGGGCGCGCTACCTGGACATGCTGCGCGGACAATTCGTGGAGCTTGGCTACGGGGCAGAGGACGCCATGCTGCTGGCCCTGGCCTCGTTCAACGTGGGCCAGGGGCACGTGCAGGACGCCATCGACCTGCTGCGCGGCAACAGGACGGACCTGCCCTCATGGCTCAGCGTGCGCGAGGCCCTGCCGAGGCTGGAGCACCTGAGCGTGGCCCAGCAGACGCGCTACGGCCTGTGCCGCGGCACGGAGGCTGTGGATTTCGTGGATAAGGTGCGCTACTTCACCTACGCCATCCGGGGCTTAGTCCTTGCCGGGGCGCAGCGGGATGAGCTTGCCGGCCTTCGGCTTGCCCTGGCGGACTGATCCCTTGGCCGGAGCCCGGCCAGACCTCTCGGAAGCATCTGCGCCGCGACCAGGCGCGGGCTGCGCGCCCGCCTGGCCCTGAGGCTGGCCCTGAGACTGTCCTTGGGGCGCGGTCAGGTCGAGCATCTCCAGATTAGGCGCGGCCGCGCCGGGCTGGCGCGATGCCGAGAGATTGTAGTTGAACAGCTGGTTCTTCATGCGCACGGCCTGAATGAGGCCGAAGATGAGCACGGATTCCTCCCACCTTCTGGTGGGCTCGAACTGGCGCACCTGTTCGGCGTATTTCTCCCACAAGTCCATGAGCGAAGCCTCGTCGAAAGCCACGAGCTGCCGCGCCAATTTGTCCAGCGCGTTTTCAAGGTAAGAATCAGGCATGCGGGAAAACCTCCGGCGCGCACTAACGGCGCACCTGGGCAGTTAGCAGAAATCGCCGCGACCGCCAATTCAAATTTGCCCGCCGGGGCGGCCTGTGCTAGGTGACTGCTTCACGCACGGACATTTATATTAATGAAGGGGAACACGGCCATGAGCGACCTCAAGAAGATGTACACCACCCTGCTGGGCGACTCCTTTCCCGAAGACCTGCGCATCACCCTGGGCGACCAGGAGCTGGTCTTCAAGAAGCGCACCTGGAACATCAACGGCGAGGTGCGCGGCCTGCGCTACGGCGAAAACCCGGACCAGCCCGCGGCGCTCTACGAGCAGGTCGGCGGCGGTCTCGTCCTTGATGGCGTTGCCTTCCGCGGTCCCGGCCAGGGTCTTGTCTCCGCGCTGACCGAGGAGCACATGCTGCAGGCCGGCAAACACCCGGGCAAAACCAACTTCACCGACGTGGACAACGCGCTGAACATCCTGCAGTACCTTTCCGCGCGCCCGGCCGCCGTCATCCTCAAGCACAACAATCCCTGCGGCGCGGCCTGGACCGACGACGGCATCGCCGAGGCCGTGTCCCGCGCCTTCTGGGCCGACCGCATCGCCGCCTTCGGCGGGGCCATCGTGGTCAACCGTCCGCTCACCCGCGAGGCCGCAGAGCTCATCAACTCCTTCTACTTCGAGGTCGTGGCCGCGCCCGCCTTTGAGAGCGGCGTGGTGGACATCTTGAAGGCCAGAAAGAACCTGCGCATCCTCGAAATTCCCGGCATCGCCAAGCTCGACGAGCTGGCCAAGGCGCCCTTCCTGGACATCAAGGCCCTGTTCGACGGCGGCCTGGTGTTGCAGAGCTCGTTCCAAAGCCGCATCCGCCAGGAGGCCGACTTTCTGCCCGCCACGGCGGAGAAGGACGGCGTGACCTACACGGCGCGCAAGCCCAGCCACAAGGAGATGCAGGACCTCATCTTCGCCTGGTCCATCGAGGCCGGCGTGTCCTCCAACTCCGTCATCTTCGTGCGCGACGGCGTCACCACGGGCATCGGCACCGGCGAGCAGGACCGCGTGGGCTGCGTGGACCTGACCATCAGCAAGGCGCTGACCAAGTACGCCGACCTGCTCTCCTTCAAGGAGCAGAAGCAGTCCATCTTCGAGCTGATGCTGGCCGCCCGCGCGGACGACGCGACGGGCGCGGCCAAGGCCGAGGCCCTGGCCGACATCCGCAGACGCGCGCAGGAGGCCAAGGGCGGCCTGCCCGGCTCCGTGCTCGTCAGCGACGGCTTCTTCCCCTTCCGCGACGGCGTGGACCTGTGCCTGGCCCAGGGCGTCACGGCCATCGCCCAGCCCGGCGGCTCCATGCGCGACTATGAAGTCATCCGCGCGGTGAACGAATCCACGCCGCAGGCGGCCATGGTCTTCACGGGCCAGCGCTCGTTCAAGCACTAGCCGGCACGAACCGAATGTCAAAACCGCTCAAGCTCTCCGGCTTCACCAGGCCGGGCTGTGTCGTGGAGTTCCTTCAGGACAACGAGGCCCATATCGCCTGGGTTCTGGAGGAAGCGCAGGACCGTCTGCGCCTGCTGACCCGCAACAAGCGCGAAGTGAAGCTGCCTTCCTCGCGCCTGCTGCCCTGGAGCGGCCCCGAATACGCCCCGGGCGCCACGCGCGAGGAGATCGGCCACCGCCTGGACGACCTGGACGCCCGCCGCCGCGAGATCATGGCCGACGTGAACGCCCTGGAGCTTTGGGAAATGGCCCAGGGCGAGGTGGAGCACGCCCCTGCGGAGTGGTTCGCCAGCCTGCTGTGGACAGAGCCCGGCGTGGACGAGATAGCCGCCTTGGGCCGCGCCCTGTTGAACGCCAAGGCGCACTTCAAGTTCCAGCCGCCGGACTTTGAAATCCACCCGGCGGACAAGGTCGAGGCCCGGCTCGTGCGCGAGCGCGAGGACAAGGACCGCGAAGCCGTGGTCGCCGCGGGCCACGCCGTGCTGGCCGCGCTGTGGGCGCGCATCAAGTCCGGGCAGCCGCCCCTTTCGCCCCACGCCATACTGCGCGAGGCCGAGGGCATGGACCCGGAGGTGGAGGCCCGCCTGCGCGCCATGCTGCTTTCCCAGGTGGCGAAAAAGACCGGCGGCGAGCACGATGCCCTGGCCAAGCTCTGGGAGAATCTGAAAAAGCCCCTGCCCGACGTGCAGCACCTGGCCCTGCAACTGGCCCAGGCCTGGGGCGTTTTGCCCCCGCACCACAACTTTCTGCTCGACGAGGCCGGCTTTGCCCGCGGCGACGAATGGGCCGGCGCCTTCGCCGGGGAGATAGCCGCCCAGAAGGAGCGCTTCAGCGCCCTGGCCGGGAAGGCCGAACTCGACCCCACGCCCTATCTCAGCATCGACGCGGCCACCACCCGCGACATCGACGACGCCTTTTTCGTGCGCGCGGCCACCCTGCCCGACGGCGCGCCCGGCTACTCCTGCTCCGTCACCCTGGCGCGGCCCTGCATGGCCTGGGACTTCGGCGGCGCGCTGGACCGCGAGGTGTTCTCCCGCGCCACCAGCCTGTATTTGCCAGAGGGCAGCCTGCACATGATGCCCGAGGCCCTGGGCACCGGGCTGTTCAGCCTCACCACCGAGGGGCCCAAGCCAGCCCTGGTGGCCGAGTTTATGCTCAGCGAGCGCTGCGAGATCGTCGAAGCGCGGCCGCGCCTAGCCTGGGTCAAAATCGCCCGGAACATCGCCTATCCCGACGCCCAGGCCGCCCTCGACTCGACCGCGCCGGACGCCGAGGCAACCACCGCCGCGTCGCCCTTCACCGACGAGATCACCGGACAGCTCGCCCTGGCGCACACGGTGGCCAAAGAGCTGTTCGCCCGGCGTCTGGAGCGCGGGGCCGTGGTCATCGAAAAACCCGAACCCGTGGTGACCCTGGACGGCCCGGAGACCGACGTGCGCGTGAGCATAGAGACCCGCGCGCCCAGCCCGGACGCGGAGATGCTCGTCAGCGAGTTCATGATTTTGGCCAACAGCGGCCTGGCCGTGTGGGCGCGGGAGCACGGCGTGCCCATGCTGTGCCGCACCCAGGACATCGCCCTGCCCAAAGAGGCCACGGGCGTGTTCAACCATACGGTGGACATCTTCCGCGTGGTCAAGCTGCTGGCCCCGCCCGCCCTGGAGTGCAACCCGCGCCGGCACGCGGCCCTGGCCTGCGAGGCTTACGCCACCATCACTTCGCCCATCCGGCGCTATGTGGACTTTCTGAACATGGCGCAGGTGGAGAGTTTTCTGGAGACCGGAGCGCCGCGCCTGGACAAGGCCGCGCTTGAGGCCGTGGTGCCGCACCTTTCCGCGCGCATCCAGGAGGTGGGGCAGGTGCAGCGCTTCCGCCCGCGCTACTGGAAGCTGGTGTACTTAAGCCAGCACAAGCGCGAGCCCTTCCCCGCCGTGGTGGTGGACGACAACGGCCCCTACCCCATGCTCTCCATGCCGGAGTTGCAGATAACCGTGCGCACCCCGCGCAACATGCTGGGCGACCGCGTGCAGCCGGGCATGCGCTTCGACCTGTTCTTCGGCCGCATCGACGCGCTGAGCAACGAGCTGAAGGTGGTGGAGGCGCGGGAGGCGGAATAGCAGTCAGCGCAGTGTGAGTTTTTCTAGCTTTATCATCGGCCATTTTCTGAGATCAAAGCGGAACCACTTCTGACATACCCTGCATGTCTTCTCCCCTCTTTGCTCGCCTAGCGCGTCAAGTTGAGAAGCAAGATCTGGTAGCTTTTTCCCACAATTTTGGCACTTAAGGAGAATCTCTTCTTTATAGTTCTTTAGCTGTTCTCTTTTCACATTCTCTTCATCTGGCGTGATCGGCTCTGCGGAAATCCTTGGTTGCACCGCTTCAGAATCACGCACCATTCGCTCAATATTGCTAGGGTAGTGCTGGGATTTGTACCTGTGCTCCTTCATTTTACCCGACATACTATCCTCCGAGTTGATTGATGCACTAGTTGATTTCAGCTAACATGTTATTTGAGATACTACACTAGTGTCAGAGGTTTTGAATGCCCGTAACTCTTTTTCTGCAACGATTCTAGAGTCTTGAGCCAACGCTGGCTTGAATTTTCTAATAGATATCTGAAATTATGCTTTTTAGCTCGCTCGTTCAATCCATCATTCGTGGGTGACGTGAATGAAAGCCCTGCTGCTCTTCCTCCTACTCCTGCTGCCCCCTGCCAACGCGCTTGCCCAGCCGACCTACGACCTTTCCTGCGAGAACGTGAAGAAGGTTCTCATTGTCCGCATGCCCAACGGCTGGTTGGACATACACAACCCGCAAGGCTTCATCTATTCCGTCTCCTTCCGCACACGGCCTGAGAGGAAAGAAGAACTGCAACGACTTGTCAATTCGGCGCGGCGGCATCGTAAAGACATAAACGGCGAGTTGCATTACTGGACCGCCCTCACGGTCACGGCAAACGGCAAACCGCTGCAAAACGACGTGCCGGGATTGGATGGCAATGGCGGAGGCAACATCGGCACCGTCCTCTTCAACGAACAGGACGCGCTGAACGCCGCGCGTTCCGTCTGCCCCACCGCACCTGTCGAGTTCATCGTCGCGCCTGCCCTGCGCGAGCCTGAGCAAGAGCAGTAGCCCGCACGCAAAAAGGCCGGAGCCCCAAATCGGAGCCCCGACCTTTGTCATTGCATAAGCCTGCGGAGGGTTAGCCGACCTTGGCGTCCTGCATTTCCTCGCTCGTGAAGTCCCAGGTGGTGTTGTGCGGCGGCAGCGGCTCGTTCTTGAAGAAGTCCGGCAGCTGGTCGTCCTTGCTGGTGAACCCCGCGGCCTTGTTGAAGGCCAGCTCGTCCTTCAGCGCGTTCACGCCCAGGTTCACAATGTCGTCCACGCTGTACGGCTTGCCCGTGGCCGAGGCCACCAGGTCGGCGATGACCTGTAGCGCGTCCGGCGTGTCGAGCACGGCAAAGGCCACGAACAGGCACAGCCCCAGGGAATCCACGGCGGCCGTGGCCACCTGCAAATTCTTGGAGATCTCGATCTGCCCGGCCTTGCCCATGGCGGGCACGTCGCCGCCGACCTTGAGCACGTTCTGGCACACGGCGTAGCCCGCGGTGTGGTCCGCGCCCATGGGCGTGGTGGAATAGGTGACGCCGACGCCCTTCACGGTGCGCGGGTCGTACGCGGGCAGAGCCTGGCGCTTCACCACGGGCACGCGGTCCACGCCGAAGGCCTGGGCCGTGAACACGGTGCCGTTGCCGAGGATGCGGCCCATGGGATCGGCAGTGCCGACCTTCTTCAACAGCTCGATGGCGGCCTTGCTGTCGCCCCAGGGAATGACCCCGCCCTCCATGGCCATGGCGATGGTGTTGGCCATTTCGATGGTGTCCATGCCCGCTTCGTCGCACAGGCGGTCCATGAGCGCGATATCGTCCAGGTCGTCCACCAGGATGTTCGCGCCGAAGCCCCAGATGGTCTCGTACTCGAAGCCGGTGGTCAGGTAGTCGCCGTTCTTGTCGTTGTACACCTGCGAGCACTGGATGACGCAGCCGGTGTGGCAGCCGTGCTTGTACTGGCCCTTTCTGGCCTTGATGGTCTCGGTCATGGTCTCGCCGCTGATCTTTGCGGCGCCGTCGAAGCGGCCGCTGCGGAAGTTCTTGGTGGGCAGCGCGCCAACCTCGTTGATGATGTTCACCAAAATGGCGGTGCCGTAGGTGGGCAGGCCCTGGCTGGTGACCGGGTGGCCCATGAGGATGTCGACCCAGCGCTTGCGGGCCACCTTGAACTTCTCCGGGTCGGCCATGACCACGGCGTCCTTGCCGTCGGGGTCGAGGATGATCGCCTTGATTCTCTTGCTGCCCATGACCGCGCCCATGCCGCCGCGGCCGGCGGAGCGGCTCGGACGTCCGTCCGGGTCGGAGAACTGGATGGTGGAGGCCATGAGGCACTGCTCGCCGGCCGGGCCGACCATGGCCGTGACGACCTTCTCGCCGTACTTGGCCTTGACCACGTCGTGGGCGGCGTAGTTGGACATGCCCACAATGTCGTCGGCGGGCAGAAATTCCACGGAGTCCTTCTTCACCAGCACATTGACGAAAGGCGCGTCGCCTTCGGGCTTGTCCTCGAACACGATGGCGAGCAGCCCAAGGCGCGGCAGCTTGTGCGCGAACTGGCCGCCCACGTTGGATTCCTTGATGCCGCCGGTGAGGGGCGACTTGGCCCCCACCGAGGTGCGGCCGGAGTTGGCCGCGGTGCTGCCGGCCAAAATGCCGCCGGCCATGACCAGCTTGTTGGCGGCGGAAAGGGGGTGACAGGTGGCCGGAACCTCATCCAGCACCAGGCGCGAGGTGAGCGCGCGCCCTCCCAGTCCTGCGTACTTGCCGAGCTCCTCGAAACGGTATTCCTTGGTGCGGGTATTGATGCGCAATATCTTCGACATGGGGTGCTCCTTGTGGTTTCCGGTTGCGGAAAGCAGTTCTCTGGGCTACGCACAGAGGGTAGAAAAGATATAAGCCCGAAAGAAAAATAGTCAACAATATTTCATATTTATGTCACGCTAGACATATGTCCGCCACCCCATAACAAGCAGGAGAAAACCATGCCGGACCACAGCACCCTTGTGTTGCGCGCCGCCCCGGAGGCCCTGGGCGGGCTGGCTCCGCTGGCGCGGGAGGGCTTTGGCGTGGCGGCGCGGCCAGGCCGCCCCCTGCGCGAAACCCTGACCCAGGACTTCGGCCTGTGCCCCGACTGTGTGGAGGAACGCATCCAGACCGTGTTCCTCGACGGTTCGCCCGTGGACGACATCGACCAGGACAGCGCGCGGCCGGGCTGCACCCTGGCCCTTGCCGCGGCCATGCCGGGCGTGGCGGGCATAGCCATGCGCCGGGGCAGCCCGGTGGGCGTGTTCCGCGAGGGCGTGACCCACCACGCGGACGCGGCAGGCGCGGCAGGCGCGGAGCAGACCCGACCCTTTGCGCTGACGCTCAAGCTCTTCAATTCCGTGGCCGTGGAGTGCCTGGCGAACGTGCTGGAAAAGGGCGTGGAGGTGCGCGCCGCGCGCCTGGCGGAACTCATGGAATCGAATTCCGAAGCCTTGAAGGATGTTTCGTTTGCGCTGGACGGCCAGCCGCTGGACCGCGACGGGGTGTTGCGCGCCCTGCGCGCCATGGCGGGCGCGCTGCGCCTGGAGGCCCTGCTGTGACGCCGCCCGTCGCGCCCCCTGTGACGCCGCCAACCGTGGCACCAGCGCCGGAGCTGACCGCCCTGGCCGGCATCGCCGAGGCCGCCGGTCTGGCCATCATGGATGTGCGCGGCGCTGGCTTCAACGTGGAGCTGAAGCCCGACCACTCCCCCCTGACCCAGGCGGATCTGGCGGCGCATGTGGTCATCATGCAGGGTCTGGCCGCGCACTTTCCCGGCGTGCCCGTGCTCTCGGAGGAAGGCGCGGAGCAGAGCTATGCCCAGCGCGCAGCGTGGCCGAAGCTGTTCATCGTGGATCCGCTGGACGGCACCAAGGAGTTCGTGAAGGAGCTGGGCGAGTTCTGCGTGTGCATCGCCCTGGCGCAGAACGGCTACCCGGCCTATGGCGTGGTGCATGTGCCCATGTGGGGCAAGACCTATGCGGGGGGCCTCGGCCTGGGGGCGTTCCAGCGGCAGTCGCGGGAAGACGGCGCAGGCCCCTGGCAGGCCATTCGCGTGCGCCAGCCGGACCCGGCGGGGCTGACCGTGCTGGCCAGCCGCTCGCACCCGGACCCGGCCATTGAGGACTACTTGCGGGACAAGCCCGTGCGCGAACGCATCACGGCGGGCAGCGCGCTGAAGTTCTGCCTGGTGGCCGAGGGCCGGGCCGACCTGTATCCGCGCTTCAACCCCACGCACGAGTGGGACACGGCGGCCGGGCAGGCCGTGGTCGAGGGCGCGGGCGGCAGCGTGGTGCGCTTTGCCGGGGCGGTGCCCGGCGCGCGCCTGCCGGTGAACAAAAAGGATCTTTTCAACGGGCCGTTTCTGGCCAGCGCCCAGCCCCTGTAGCCAGCCGGCACGCATCCCAAGGTGCTCGACAGGTGGCGAAAATCAGCAACACTTCCGCAGACAGCGCGCTCCGGGCCGCATGGGGCTGGCCTTCCTGAGTCCCGCGCAATGACGACGCAAGCCGACAGCGCAAGCCGGCAGCGCAAACCGGCAGCGCAAACCGTCGATGGAGCGGACAGCGCGAGCAGCCCCCTGCCCAGGAGCCGGGCGCCGCGCTAATTTGCAAGCAGCGTGGTCTGCAGCCAGGCCGCGTCCAGCCGGAAGGAGCCGTCCTCGCCCAGCTGGAAGTGCCGCCGCGCCTCTTCCGAGGCCTTGGCCAGCACATCGCGCACCGCGCGCACGCGCAGTTCGGCCGTGCCCATGCGCTCCACCCAGGAGTTGAACTCCAGCGGCAGGTCCCACACATCCGAGGCGGGCGCGGCAAAGCCCGCGGCCTCCAGCATGGCCGACCACTCTGACACGCGGTAGTCGCGCACATGGGAGGGGTCGCGCAACAGCTCCACCGTCTGCAGCAAGGTGTCGGCCACCGGTGCCTCCGGCGCGATCACGTCGATGACCACCAGGGTGCCGCCCGGCTTGAGCACGCGCCGCATTTCGCGCAGGGCCGCAGGCACATAGGACCAATGGTGCGCGGAATAGCGCGTGACCACGAGGTCGAGGGACGCGTCGGCAAAGAGCAGGCGCTCCGCCGCGCCCTGGCGCGTTTGCAGCGTCGCAAGCCCCCTGCGCTGGGCTTCCTCGCGCACCACGGCCAGCATTTCGGCCGAGAGGTCGCAGGCCGTCACCTGCGCGCCGCCCTGGGCCAGGGCATAAGCCGCGTGGCCGGCGCCGCAGCCGAGGTCGAGGGCCACAGGTTGGCCGAGGGCTTGGGCCAGCGCCGTGAGCCGCTCCAGGTCCGTGCCCGTGGCGTGGCACACGCTGGTGAGATACGCCTGGGCCACGGCCCCGAACCGTTTGGCGGCAAGAGCTTGCTGTTTCATCGTCGTCCTTCCCTGTTGCGCGGGTTGCATGTGGTGCTGGACAAAGCCTAGGCCGCAATCTATCCTGGTACAATACGAACTTTTATCCTGGTATAAAAGCTATCAACCCGGAGCTGACGCAGGGGGAAGCAAACCGGGAAGAGGTGGACCGCCCGTGGCCCCCCAGAGCGGCGAGGAACAGACGCATAGCCGGAGGCCTGGCCTGGTCCACGGCGCGGACCAGCATGCGGTCGGCACGTGGTGGAACGGCAAAGGCAAAGCGATGGCCGCGGGGCCAGGCAAACAACAACCGCTGCGGCCAGGGCTTGGACCGGAAGCAAAGCGCGAGGCGACGCCATGACAGCGACAGAGGACAAGGGGCGGCAGCGCGGACCGCTGGGCGCGTTCATACGGCTGCACCGGCAGCGCCTGCGGCCGGAGGTTGTGGGCCTGCCCAGCGCGGGGCGCAGACGCACGCCCGGTTTGCGCCGCGAGGAGCTGGCCCAGCTGTGCGAGGTGAGCCCCACCTGGATAACCTGGCTGGAGCAGGGCCGCACCGTGGCCGCCAGCGCCGGGGTGCTGGCGCGGCTGGCGCTGGCCTTGCGACTTTCCGCCGCGGAGCGCGCCTATCTTTTCGACCTGGCGGGCAGGCGCGACCCGGCCGAGCCAGAGCAGCTGCCCAGACCGGCGCACGCGGCCCTGCGCAGCGTGGAGGCCATGCGCTGCCCGGCCTATGTGCTGGACCGGCGCTGGGACATCGCCGCGGCCAACCCGCAAGCCGTGGAGCTGTTTCTGGGCTGGGGAGCGCGCCGGAGCGCAGCGCCGAACCTGCTGCGCTTCCTGTTCCTGTGCCCGGCCGCGCGCGGGCTCATCCACGATTGGGAGACGCGGGCCTGGCGGCTGGTGGCGGAGTTCCGCGCCGACTGCGGCAGGCTGGCCGAATCCCCGGCCATACGCCCGCTCATCGCGGAACTGGCCGCAGGCAGCGAGGCCTTTGCCCGCCTGTGGCAGACCCAGGACGTGCTGGGGCGCGAGGGCGGCGAACGGCGCTTCCAGCATCCGCAGCTGGGCCCGCTGGTCTTCGAGCAACTGACCCTGCGGCCGGATCAGCGCGGCGACCTCAAGCTGGTGCTGCTGCTCCCCGCGCCCTGAGCCCGCGCCGCGGCATCAGATCAAAACAGGATAAACGCGGCGGCGCACATCCCTTGTTCCGTTGCGAGGAAACCCGCCCTAGGCCATACGACAGGATGCCCGCGCAAGGCCGCTCGTCAGGCCGGCAACATGGCTAAACGCTGGCGGCAAAACAGGCCGAGCGCCTGGACCGGCGAACAGTCCTGCGGCCCTGGCTTCTAGCAGCAGGCGAAGGCGTGCTTCACCAGCATCTGGGTGCGGTAGGCTTCATCGGTGGCGAAGCGGCGGCAAAACTGCTCGATGCGCGCGGCTCCGGTCGCCGGGGCGAAGCCCTTCTGCATCTGCTGCCCGTGCAGGTCGGTGAAGGGCGCGCCGTCCTTGAACACCAGCACGCGCAGCCGCCGCGCGTCCTCCGGGTCCGGCCCGGCCTCGAAGGCAAAGTCCCCGAAGGCATACCGGCTCGTCACGGCATCGTGGTCCATGGCCCCTCCTTTACATACGAAAAATCATAACCATCTCTTGTGGCGTGGCAAGGCGACAGGCGTTGCCCGCCAGGGCCTTGTCTGATACATTTCCGCCAACGCGGCGGGATATACGTACGCAACCAGGCAGACGCTCCGTATCAAGGAGGCATTCTCGTGTCCCAGTTCAAGATCCACCCCATCGTCATGGGCACCAAGATTTTCGACCACGGCATGATGACCTACCAGCACGCCTACGGGAAACCGTACACCATTCCCATTTATTGCTGGTACCTGGAAGGCGGGGACAAGAAGATCCTCGTCGACACCGGAGAAATGCAGCCCATCATCAGCCCCGAACGCGAGGCGGCCATCGGCGGCAAGATCCACACCTTCGAGGACGGGCTGGCGCTTTACGGCCTCAAGCCCGAAGACATCGACATCGTCATCCACACCCACCTGCACAACGACCACTGCGAAAACGACTACAAGTGCGTGAACGCGAAGATCTACGTGCACGAGGCCGAGCTCAGGCACATCCACGACCCGCACCCGCTGGATTACCGCTACCTGGAGGACTACATCCAGGACGTGGAGGACAACGGCCAGCTGGTGGTGCTCACCGGCGACGCGGAGATCGTGCCCGGCGTGCGCGTGATGCACACCCCGGCCCACACCGAGGGCGGCATGACCGTGCTCATCGACACGGCCAAGGGCGTCGCGGCCATCACCGGCTTCTGCATCATCATGGAAAACCTGCTGCCGCCCAAGGAAGTGAAGGGCATGGAGATGGACGTCATTCCCTGCGGCACGGTGGTCAACGCCTACCAGGCCTATGACAACATCTTGAAGGTGAAGCAGACGGCGGACATCTTGCTGCCCCTGCACGAGCCGCGCTTCGCCGCGACGCCGACCATTCCGGAATAGGCGCACAGCCCGCGCGGGCTTGCCCCGGGGAGGCTCACCGTGTTGAGCCTCCCACGTCTTTGCGTGCCCGCGTTGACGCGCCCGCACCGGCTTGTTATGCTAAAAAGAACATATTAAACGTTCCACCCGAGCCAAACCGCCGGACGGAGCCCGAAAGGAGACCCCCAATGCCCACGCCCGACTTCGCCAAAATGCAGGAAACCCTCATGCGCGAGCTGCGGCTCATGCACTATCCCGTGGCCATCAAATACTTCTTCGACAAGGCCGAGCTGGACGCCTTCCGCAAGGACCAGCCGCACTATGCCCCGGTGAAGCCGCTGACCTTTTGCCAGGCCGAGATAGGCGCGCGCATGGAAGGCATTGCCGTGCTGGTGGAGAAGGACAAGCTGGGCTGCACCAACGCCCAGTTCGTCTTCGGCTGGAAGGGCCTGGACGACGGCGAAGTGAAGAGCCACATGAAGTACTGCGCCGACGCCGACCAGGCCAAGCGCGTGGTGGAGGCCAAGCCCCGCCTGCCGGAAGGCGAGCTGCTGGCCGTGGCCGTTTCGCCCCTGGCGCAGGCCGTGGGCACCCCGGACGTGGTGCACTTCTACTGCGACAACATGCAGGCCTATCACATTCTGGGCGACTGGATGGCCACCCAGGACCAGGTGAAGTTCCGCCCCTCCATGAGCGTGAACTCCGCGGCCTGCGGCGGCAACGTGTTCGCCTACAACGAGCAGCAGGCCAACCTGTTCCTGGCGTGCAGCGGCAGCTACAACTCCGGCAAGACCGAGCGCGGCGAGATCAACGTGGCCATTCCCGGCGGCCACATGGACGCCCTGGTGGCGCGCATCGCCAAGCGGGTTGAGGATAAGGGCGGCGCGGCCATAACCCGCCTGGGCGAGCCCTTCCCCGGCGCGGACATCTGCAAGAACTGCCCGCTCATCGTGTTCAAGAAAGAGGGCGAAGCCGCCAAGGCCTAGCTTCCGCCCCGTAACGGCATGCAAAGAGCCGGACCTCCGCGTGGGGCCCGGCTCTTTTGCGCTCGGCCAAGCGCTGGCAAAAGCGTTCAGCGCGGCCAGCCGCTGCGCTGCGCAATCGCCTGGCCCGCGCCTTGACGCTGCCGCGGAAAGCAGACACAAAAGGAATCATTTCAGGGGGCGTCCATGGCGTTCGGCACCGACGACAACACCGGCACGGTCCAAAATCCGCACCGTCTGGCGGGCGCAGGCTCCAGCACGCCCGCGCGGCCTCGCCATGCCCTGCTGCGCCGCGTCGCCCTGTGCCTGGCCCTGCTGACGCTGTTTCTGGCCGCGTGCCCAACGGCGCCCGCGTGGGCGGAAAAACCCCGCAAGAACATCCTGTTCCTCAATTCCTACCACGACGGCTACGCCTGGTCGGACGAGATACTGAAGGGCGTGCGCGCCTTTTTCGCGGAGTCGCAGTTCGCCGTCGATCTGCAGATCGAATACATGGACACCAAGCGCTTCGCCACGCCGGAGCGCACGCGCTCGCTGTTCGAGTTCTACCGCTCCAAGTTCAAGGACGCGCACTTCGACCTCATCATGGTCTCCGACGACTTCGCCTACAATTTCATCCTCGACTATCAGGACCGGCTGCTGCCCGGCGTGCCCGTGGTCTTCTGCGGCGTGAACGACTTCAAGCGCGCGCGCCTGGCGGGCAAAACCAACGTCACCGGACTGGTGGAGAACGTGGACTTCGAGGGCACCCTGCGCCTGGCCGCGCGGCTGCACCCGGACGCCAACCGCATGATCGTCATCGGCGACCGCTCGGTGACGGGCATGGCCATCCAGGGCCAGCTGCGCAACGTGGCGCCCAAGGTCAAGGACATCCTCGAATTCGAGTACTGGGACGACCTGCCCCTGTCGGTCATCCTCGACCGCCTGCGGGCCATGCCGCAGAACACCCTGCTCTTCGTCATCCCCATGTACCTGGAGCACGAGGGCCAGCTCTACGCGGCGGACGAAGTGCTGGAGGCCATTTCGGCCAACGTGTCGCTGCCGGTCTACAGCTGCTGGCGCTTCCTGCTGGGGCACGGCTGCGTGGGCGGGCGGCTGCACAGCGGCATCGACCACGGGCGCATCGCCGCGGGCATGGCCCTGCGCATTCTGGCCGGGGCCGACCCCAGCAGCATCCGCGTGGTGGAGCGCTTCGACGATCCCTACGCCTTCGACTACAACGTGCTGCGCAAGCTCGACATTCCGCTGGACAAGCTGCCCTCCGGCGCGGACCTCATCAACGAGCCCTACCGCTTCTACACCATCGACAAGGGCCTGTTCTGGACCATCATCGTCAGCTTCGTCATCATGGCCTTCATCCTGGTGCTGCTGGTGACGAGCATCTCCCAGCGCAGGCGCATCCAGGAGCGCGTCAACGACCAGCTCTCGTTCCTCAAGATCCTCATGGACGCCATCCCGCTGCCCCTTTATTCCCTGACCCGGCACGGGCTCTTCCAGGACTGCAACCTGGCCTTTGAGCGGCTCTTCGGCGTCAGCCGCGAGGCCATCGCCGGCAAGCAGGCCGAGGACATCGGCGCGCCCAACGCCGGCGCGGCCGACCTGCGCGACACGGTGGACCGCGAGCTTTTAGCCCACGCGGGCGTGCGCATGTACGAGTCGACCCTGCACCTGCCCGGCGGCGACGACCGCGCGGTGATGCTCTCCAAGGCCACCTACCTCAACGCCAAGGGCGAGATCCTGGGCCTTGTGGGCGTGCTGAACGACATCACCAGCCTCAAGCGCGCGCAGGAGGAACTGCGCCAGGCCGAGGAGAAATACCGCGGCATCTTCGAAAACTCGGTCCTGGGCATCTTCCGCGCCGCGCCCGACGGCAGCCTGCTGGACGCCAACCACGCCCTGGTGGAGATGCTGGGCTTTACGGCCAGGGCCGACCTGCTGGCCACGGGCACCAATTTCCTGTCCGGCCAGGAGGACGGCGCGCCAATCTGGCCGCCCGCCGCGCCCGGCCCCGGCGGCGTGGCCGCCTACCGGCGCGAGTTCGTGCGCCCGGACGGCAGGCGCATCACCACCTTCCTGCACATCCGCGCCATCGCCGGACGCGACGGCTCACTGGCCGCCTTCGAAGGCGTTGTGGAGGACATCACCCAGCGCGAGAACGCCGAGCTGGCCCTGTCCAAAAGCGAACGCATGCTCCAGCTGGTGCTCGACACCATCCCCCAGCTCGTGTCGTGGAAGGACCGCGATCTGCGCTACCTGGGCGTGAACCGCTCCTTCGTGTCGTTCTTCGGGCTGGAGGAAGCCCGGCGCGTGCTGGGCCGCACGGACGAGGAGCTGCTGGGCGGCAGCGAGTTCGCCCAGACCGCGCAGGAAGCCGACCGGCAGGTGGTGGACAAGAACCAGCCGCAATACCGCGCCACCTGGGTGGCGGAGGACGGCTTCGGGCGGCCGGTGCTGCTGGAGGTGAGCCGCGTGCCCCTGCACGACGCCGAGGGACAGGTGGTGGGCCTGTTGTGCGCGGCCGAGGACGTGACCGAAAAGGCCAGCCTGGAGCGCCAGCTGCTGCAATCGCAAAAGATGGAGGCCATTGGCACCCTGGCCGGCGGCATCGCCCACGACTTCAACAACATCCTCACCAGCATCATCAACAGCGCGGAGCTGGCCCTCATGGACACCACCGAGGGCACGGAGATCTCCAAGGACCTTCTGCGCGTGCTCAAGGCCGGGCAGCGCGGCAGCCAGCTGGTGCGGCAGATCCTGGCCTTCAGCCGTCCCTCGCAGGCCGGGTTCCAGGCCGTCAACGTGGCCGAGGTCGCGCGCGAGACCTTGAGCCTGCTGTCCGCCTCGCTGCCGCGCAACATCAGCCTGCACGAGGACATCCGCAAGGACCCGGCCCTGGCCCAGGCCGACCCCATTCAGCTGCACCAGGTGTTCCTCAACCTGTGCACCAACGCCTTCCAGGCCATGCGCGAGATCGGCGGCGACCTCTCCCTGACGCTGGATGCCGAGACCCTGGACCCGCAGAGCGCCGAGGCGCTGAACGTCGCGGCGGGCAACTACCTGCGCCTGCGCATCACCGACAACGGCCCGGGCATCGACCAGGACATTCTGGACAAGATTTTCGACCCGTTCTTCACCACCAAGGGCAAGGCCGAGGGCACGGGCCTGGGCCTCGCCGTGGTCCACGGCATCATCCAGGCCCACAAGGGCGCCGTGGCCGTGAAGAGCGTGCCCTGGGAGCGCACCACCTTCGACATCTACCTGCCGGAATACGAGCGCCAGGGCGACGCCTACGACGGCCTGCCGGAGCATGTGCGCCGGGGCCAGGGCCGCATTCTCTTTGTGGAGGACGACGAGGACCAGCTGGCGACCATTCCCCGCGTGCTGGGGCACCTGGGCTACGAGGTGACGGGCAAGGCCAGCGCGCTGGAGGCCATGCAGGCCCTGGACGAGACCCCCGGGGGCTTCGACGCCGTGCTCACCGACTTCGACATGCCCGAGATCAACGGCGTGGAGTTCGCGCGCAGGCTGGCCGTGCAGCATCCCGGCGTGCCGGTCATCATGATCTCCGGCCGGCTGCACACCGGCGACATCCCGCCCGACCTGCCGCCGAACATCCTGCGCGTGCTGGCCAAGCCTTACAGCCAGGCCGCCATCTCCGAGGCCCTGCGCGAAATTCTGAGCGTGGGGTAGCGTTGCGGACGGAACGCAGCCCGCATCGGGGTGCGCCGCGAGATTGCCCTTCGGGCGGAACGACGCCAGGGCACGGCGCGCACATCCGGCGGCGCCTGCTTGGGCTGGGAAAAACGGCCGCGCCGGAGCGCTAGGATTCTGGGGCGTAGGCCCAGGCCAGGAGCAGATCGCGCGCAATGGCGACGCGCGAAGGCAGAAGAAAGCCGCGGTCCTCCGCACCTTCCAGCACGGCCCGCACCTCGCTCCGCGACACCCACATCAGGCCCACCAGCTCCTTCTCGTCCATGCGCACGTCCATGTTCTCGGCCTCCACGCGCAGGCCGATCATGAGGCTTGAGGGATAGGGCCAGGGCTGCGAGAACATGTAGGCCACGCTGCGCACGGCAAGCCCGGCCTCCTCGGACAACTCCCGGCGCGCCGCCGCCTCGATGGTCTCCCCCGGCTCCATGAACCCGGCCAGACACGCGTACATACGACGCGAGGCGAAGTCGCGCCCGCAGCCCAAAAGACACTGCTCCCCGTGGGTCACCAGCATGATGACCACCGGGTCGACTCGGGGAAAATGCTGCGCGCCGCATGCCGGGCATTCCCTGCGCCACCCGCCATAGGCCATGGCCGTTTCTGCCCCGCACCGACCGCAGAAGCCGTGCGTCCCGTGCCAGCCAAGAACGCTGTTGGCCTGGGCCAGCATGCCCAGCTCCTGGTCCGGCACAAGGTTCTGGTTCACCAACAGCCGCAGGTCCAGGGTCTCGAACCCCGGCCCCGGCTCCCCAACGGGCAGCGCGAAATACAGTTCCTGACCGGAGCCGCCCAGAAACACCGCCAGCCCTCGGTCATGGGCAATCGCCCCCAGCTCCGACTCCGTGAACAGGAAGCGCTCCCCGCCCCGGCGGCGCACAACGCCTGCCTCGGCAAGCAGCAGAAAGCGGTTCCGGCAATCCGGGCCGGAGAGCAGATGTGCGCCGATAGTGGGGCGCAGCTCGTCCATTCTGTCCAGTGGGCTTTGACTGAACGCGGGGCATTGGGACATGTTCACGAGTATCCTCCCAGGGCGGCCCCCGCTACGCGGCGGCGTGTGAGACCAATGACGCGCGGGGCCCGATCCGGCCGCGCCATGCGGCGCAAACACAAAAGGGCCGACACCCTTGTGAGGTGCCGGCCCGGATGGGCAAGTGGGAAGGCGGGAAGCCTGTTCGGCTTAACGCTTCGAGTACTGGAAGCGAGCGCGGGCGCCCTTCTGGCCGTACTTCTTGCGTTCCTTCTTGCGGGCGTCGCGGGTCAGGAAACCGGCGCGCTTCAGGGTGCCGCGCAGCTCGGGATCGACCAGCAGAAGCGCGCGGGAGATGCCGTGACGGACAGCCTGAGCCTGACCAGCCACGCCGCCGCCGGCGACGTTGACCTTGATGTCGAACTTGTCGGCGTTCTTGGTCAGCTTGAGGGCCTGCTGCACGATCATCTGCAAGGTCTTGCGAGGAAAGTATTCCTCGTAGGGGCGCTCGTTGATGAGGATCTGACCGGTGCCCTGGTAAAGGCGGGTGCGGGCGACGGCGTTCTTACGCTTGCCGGTACCGTAGTTGAATTCGAGCATGGATCGTGCTCCTTACAGGACCAGAGCCTGAGGCTTCTGGGCGGCATGGGTGTGTTCAGGACCAGGGAACACCTTGAGCTTCTTGATGATCTGACGCGCCAGGCGGTTCTTCGGCAGCATGCCGCGCACAGCCTGGATGATCACCAGCTCGGGGTTCTTCTCAAGCATTTCCTTGAGGGTGCGGCTCTTGATGCCGCCGGGGTACAAGGTGTGCTTGTAGTACATCTTCTTGTTCAGCTTGTCGCCCGTGACCTTGATCTTCGTGGCGTTGACCACGACGATGAAGTCGCCGCCATCCATGTGGGGGGCGAAACCGGGCTTGTGCTTGCCGCGCAGGCGATGCGAAATGGCGGTGGCCAGGCGGCCAAGCACCATGTCCGTGGCATCGACCACGAACCATTCGTGCTTCAGGTCCGCGGGGACCGGGCTGTACGTATTCATTAGGGCTGCTCCTTCATCCAAACTGGAAACAGGGCTCTTACTGGCTTTAAATAAGCCTGTCAACCAAAAATCGCCGTCTTTTTGTGCGGGCCACCCCCGCAAAACCGGGCGAACGTCTGCTATGCCTGGGCCACCAGCTCCTTGAGCTTGGCGATGGCCTTGTCGATTCCTTCCACGTCGGTGCCGCCGGCTTGGGCCATGTCGGGCCGGCCGCCGCCGCTGCCGCCCACAAGCGCGGCCACGTCCTTGATGAGCGAGGGCGCGGTGAACTTGCCGTGCAGGTCCTTGCTCACGTAAATCAGCACGGTGACCTTGCCGTCGTCCGTGGGCGCGGCCAGCATGGCCACACCGGAGGTCAGCTTGCTTTTCAGCGCGTCCATCTGCTCGCGCAGGCTCTTGATGCTCGCGGCCTCGGCCTTGACGGCCAGGACCTTGACGCCCGCGATCTCCTCGACCTCGGCCATGCGCGCCCCGCCCTCGCCGCTGGCGAGCTTGGTCTGCAGGCGCTCCACGTCCTTCTGCAGGGCCTTGACCTGGGCGGCCATGGCCTTGGCGCGCGCGGCGGCCTCCTCGGGCCGGGCCTTGAGCACGGCCTGAACCTCGGCCATTTCCTGGCGCAGGGTCTGCAGCTGATTGAGGGTGTTCCAGCCGGTGGCCGCCTCGATGCGGCGGATGCCCGCGGCGACGCCCGTCTCGGACAGGATGACGAAGCTGCCGGCCTGGCCGGTGCGCGTCAGGTGGGTGCCGCCGCAAAGCTCCATGCTCACGCCGGGAACTTCGACCAGGCACACGGTCTCGCCGTATTTTTCGCCGAACAGGGCCATGGCGCCGCGCGCTACGGCCTCCTTCTGGGTCACCAGCTCGCGGCCCACCGGAATGTCGTCCAGAATGGCGCGGTTCACGATCTGCTCCACGCGGGCGATCTCCGCCGGGGTCATGGGCGCGATGTGCGTGAAGTCGAAGCGCAGGCGCTCCGGTCCCACCAGGGAGCCGGACTGCTTCACGTGGTCGCCCAGCACCTGGCGCAGGGCCGCGTGCAGAAGATGCGTTGCGGTATGGTTGCGCGAGCTGGCCATGCGCGCGCGGCCGTTGACGGTCAGGGTGGCCGTCTGGCCCACGCCCAGGTCGCCCTCGTTGACGAAGACCTTGTGCACGGTGAGGTGCCCGGCCGGTTTCAGGGTCTCCAGCACGTCCGCGCCGCCGGTGGCGGTGTGCACGTCGCCCAGGTCGCCCTCCTGACCGCCGCACTCGCCGTAGAACGGCGTGGCCGCGGCCACGAGCCAGCCGCCCTGCCCCTGCACCAGGGTCTCGGCGCTCTCGCCCTCGGCGTTCAGCAGGGCCACGATGCGGCCCTCGGCCTCAAGCTCGGTGCTGCCGGTGAAGCGGGTCTTGACGCCCGACTCCAGCAAGCCCTGGAACATGCTCGCCACGTCCTTCTCGCCGGAGCCCTTCCAGGCGCTCTTGGCGCGGACCTTCTGCTCCTTCATGCAGGCCATGAAGCCGGGCTCGTCCACGCTGACGCCGAGCTTCTCGGCCACGTCGTTGACGATGTCGAGGGGGAAGCCGAAGGTGTCGTACAGCTTGAAGGCGAATTCGCCGCTGATGCGGTTCTCGTTCGCGGCCTTGAGCCGGGCCAGCTCCTCCTCAAGAATCACCAGGCCCTTGTCCAGGGTCTGGGAGAAGCGTTCCTCTTCCTCGCGGATGACGCGGGCCATGAACTCCTGGTTGCTCAAGAGCTCCGGGTAGGCGTCGTGCATGTGCGAAACCACCTGGCGGGCGGTCTCGTGCAGGAAGGGGTCGATGAGCCCGATGAGCCGGCCGAAGCGGAAGGCCCGGCGGATGAGGCGCCGCAGCACGTAGCCGCGGCCCTCGTTCGAGGGCAGGATCTGGTCGGTGATGAGGAAGGCGATGGAGCGGCTGTGGTCGGCAATGACCTGCAGCGCGGTGTCCACGTCCTTGTCCGCGTGGTATTTGACCTTGGCCTTCTCGGCCACGTAGTCGATGAGGGCGCGGAAGATGTCGGACTCGAAGTTGGAGCGCTTGCCCTGCACCACGGCGGCAATGCGCTCAAGCCCCATGCCGGTGTCGATGCTGGGCCGGGGCAGCGCGGTGCGCGTGCCGTCGGCGGCCTGGTCGTACTGCATGAACACCAGGTTCCAGATTTCAAGGTAGCGGTCGCAGTCGCATTTGCCTATGCCGCAATCCGGGCCGCAGGCCATGTCCGCGCCCTGGTCCACGTAGATTTCGGAGCAGGGGCCGCAGGGGCCGGTGTCGCCCATAGACCAGAAGTTGTCCTTCTCGCCCAGGCGGAAAATGCGGTCCGGGGTGACGCCCGCAACCTTTTGCCACAGCTCGCCCGCCTCGTCGTCGTCCTTGTAGATGGAGACGTAGAGCTTGTCCTTGGGCAGTTTCAGTTCCTCGGTGATGAAGCTCCAGGCGAACTTGATGGCGTCGGCCTTGAAGTAGTCGCCGAAGGAGAAGTTGCCCAGCATCTCGAAGAAGGTGTGGTGGCGCGCGGTGCGGCCCACGTTCTCCAGGTCGTTGTGCTTGCCGCCCACGCGCAGGCACTTCTGCGAGGTGGTGGCGCGCACGTAGGGGCGTTTCTCCTGTCCCAGAAAGACCTTTTTGAACTGCACCATGCCCGCGTTGGTGAACAGCAGGCTGGGGTCGTCCTTGGGCACCAGGGTGGAGCTTTCGACCACGGTGTGGCCGTTTTTCTCGTAATACTTCAAAAAGCGTGAGCGGATTTCTGCGGCGTTCATCAGACGTTTCTCTCCAACAGATTATATAGGGCGCGTGCCGGCGTGCGGCCGCAGTTACATCTCGTCTTCAATCTCCGCGGGGGGCTCGGCCGCGGCCGGAATGAACGCGGGCGGGGTGACGCCCAGGTGCTCGAGGAGCTTGTCCTCGATCTTCTGGCGCAGCTCGGCGTTCTCGATCAGAAGCGCGCGGACGTTCTCCTTGCCCTGGCCCAGGCGCTCGGAGCCGAAGGCGAACCAGGAGCCGGACTGCTCGATGATCTTGTTCTCGATGCCCAGGTCGATGAGCTCGCCCTCGCGGCTCATGCCCGTGCCGTACAGGATGTCGATGAGGGCCTCGCGGAAGGGCGGCGCGACCTTGTTCTTCACGACCTTGATGCGCGTGCGGTTGCCGTAGGCCTCTTCCTTGTCCTTCAGACTCTGGATGCGGCGGATGTCGATGCGGATGGAGGCGTAGAACTTGAGCGCGTTGCCGCCGGTGGTGGTTTCCGGGCTGCCGTAGCCGGTCATGCCGATCTTCATGCGGATCTGGTTGATGAACACGACCACCGCGCGGGACTTGTGGATGGTGCCGGTGAGCTTGCGCAGGGCGTGGCTCATGAGCCGGGCCTGGCCGCCCACCTGGGTCTCGCCCATCTGGCCCTCGAGTTCGGCCTGGGGAATGAGCGCAGCCACGGAGTCGATGACCACGAGGTCCACGGCGTTGGAGCGCACGAGCAGGTCGGCGATCTCAAGGGCCTGCTCGCCGAAGTCCGGCTGGCTGATGAGCAGCTCCTCGGTCTTGACGCCCAGGCGGCGGGCGTAGCCCACATCCAGCGCGTGCTCGGCGTCGATGAAGGCCGCCGTGCCGCCGCGCTTCTGGCACTCGGCCACAAGGTGCAGGGTCAGGGTGGTCTTGCCCGAGGACTCCGGCCCGTAAATTTCGGTCACGCGGCCTTTAGGGATGCCGCCCACGCCCAGGGCGATGTCGAGCCCGATGGAGCCGGTGGGAATCACCGGAATGGCGGTCAACGCGGCGCCGTCGTCCATGCGCATGATGGCTCCCTTGCCGAACTTGCGCTCAATGGTGGTGAGCGCCGTGGACAGGGCTTCCTGGCGCAGTTCTTCAGGACTGGCGGTGGGCTTTTTGGCCATGGGTGATCCTCCGGGGTGTCTGTTTGGACGCAACGAAGGAGCGTTACCAGAACCCCGGCCCGGCGGCAACCTACTTAATTGATGCCCTCCCGGCCGGAAGGACAGGCTGCGGGCGGGAGGGGGGCCTTGCGCGCGGCGACGTTCGGGGGTACGAGGCCCCTATGATGCCTTGTGGTCGCCTTTCAACTTTTCGCCGGTGCAGGCCATGAGGGCCAGGCGCCGCATGCAGCACCCGGGGCGCGAGTCGCGCCACCGCAAGCTCGGCTCGGACCTTTTGCTGCACGCCGTGGCGCGCTTCGACAAAAAGGGCGGGCTCAAGCTGGTGCGCTTGTGGCGCGAGTGGGAGAATGTCGTCGGCGCGGATGTGGCGGAACTGGCCCGGCCCCTGGGGCACAAGGACGGCACCCTGCTGCTGTTCACCCACGACTCCATCGCCGCGCAGCAGCTCACCTACTACGTTCCCGAACTTTTGGAGCGCATAAACGCATTTTTTGGCGAGTTAGTCTTTGACAAAGTGCGGTTCGAACTGCTAGACGGCAGAGTTCCTTTGGGGCTGCAAAGTCTGGCCGAACAGTCGTCGGTGCGGACGCCGCCAAAGAAGCCGAGCAATCTCGGTGGGTTGATTGACAAGATCGATCCCAGCACCGCTGTGGGCCACTGTTACATGACCTATGTGCGGTATTTTTCGGAGCAGTCCGCGCGCGACGCGGGCAATGTCGCGAATACTCGCCCCACCGGGGCGTCAAGGAGTGGAAAATGAGCCAGGAAATTACCGAGATCACCTTTGAGAGCCTGGGACTGACCAAGCCCCTGGACAAAATGACCGCCAAGGAACTGCGCGCGTTGATCGTGGCGAAGATTCCCTCCATTGTCGGCGCCAGCGGCATGCAGAAGGACGACCTGGTCAAGGCCGTCAAGGAAGTCTTCGGCATCGTCGACGAAGAGGGCGGCATCTCCCCCTACAAGGACCAGATCTTCACCCTGAAGAAGCAGATCCGCGAGATGCGCGTGTCCAAGGGCACCGTTGAAGCCCGCCAGGACCGCACCCAGATCCGCCGCAAGATCAACAAGCTGAAGAAGCGCACCCGCCGCTTGGCCCGGGCGCTTTAGTTTTTTCGGCACGGAGCGCAAATTCCGGTTGACAAGATCACCCGGAAGCCAGTAATTGGTGCTCCTCGCAACGTGCTGGGGGATCGTATAAAGGCAATACTGCGGGTTCTGGCTCCGCCAATCGAGGTTCGATTCCTCGTCCCCCAGCCACTTCAAATGTCCCCATCGTCTAGCCTGGTCCAGGACGACGGCCTTTCACGCCGTTAACAGGGGTTCAAATCCCCTTGGGGACGCCAGTGCTATCAACACCTTCCGAGGTGTTCATTCCGGAACCGCATTACGGAACCCGTTAGCGGAACCTGTTAGGCCCTCGAAGCACAATGCTTCGGGGGTCTTGCTTTTGCCTTGCGTGACACTTTGAGTGGGCCTTTCAAACACGGCATCGAGCTTCACCTTGCTGCCTTGTAGGCTATGCACGTACCTGCCAGTGGTGTTAGGGCTCTTGTGGCGTAAGGTTTGCTGAATGTCTGCCATTGGTACCCTCGCGTGGTCCATAAGAGTTGCGGCGAGATGGCGAATAGCGTGGAGCCCAAAATGCTTCACTCCTGCCTTCTCGCACAATGTCTTCATCCATTTGTTGCGAGCGTCGTAAGGCTCCAACGTCTGCGGGCAGATAAAGGCGAATTCAGGGTGCAAGGCCTGTCTTTTCTGCTCAGCCAAGTGCCACGAGAGTTGATCAGTCATACTGAGCCACTCGTACGCCATTCCACCCCCTAGGCGCTTGCGCGTAAAGAGCCGAATCAACCCGTTCTCAAAATCTATGTCTTCCCATCGAAGCCGGAACAACTCACTTTTCCTTGCAGCGACGCTATGGTAAGCGATAAGCATGGTCCGGTCCTGATGCGTTTCCGCAGCATCGTAGAGCTTCCAGAAGTCTTCGACAGGCGGGACGTATCTCTTAGGCTGATCCTCACCGAACCTGGCTACAACCTTAAAAGGATTCTTCTCCGGCAAGTCGAAAAATGGGATGCCCCACTTCCAAGCTGCGGCTAAGTTCTTGCGATCCTTATTGGCAGCCTTTGCTCCAGACTTTTCCTTACGCTTGAGCAGGCAATTGAGCGCAACTTTTGCGTCGATATCCGTTACGGGTGCCATTGGATCGATAACAGTTCGCAACATCTTGAATGCGAAATCCTTTTCCTTCATAGTGGACACCGCTCGACCACTTCTTTTCGCTGCGTCAAGTGTCGCGTCTATCCAAGCGGCGACTGTCGGGATTTCCCGAACGGTCAGGAACTGCGTCCCCGATGCTCTCATCTCTGCTTCCCAGGCCTCAGCTTCTCGTTTTGTAGGAAAGTTTCCTTGGTACACGACTCCGTTGATCTGCCTTTTCCCGCGCCATCGCACTTTCCCGTGCGAATTTATCTTGTAAGCCATGCACTCCCTCCAGAACGTGGCGTTCATAGTAGACGGTCTTTCCGTCAAATTTGATCGGCCTAAAATAATAGCTATTCTTGCGAATTGTGTTCGCAGAGAATCCCGTCATGACCGCCACCTCCTTGGCCGTCATGGGCTTCCCAAGCTGTTCGTGATATTGCGTGTCCATAACCAGTTCCGCCACACCGCCAACTCATTTTCTATTGCGAGCTTCTTACTCAAGGAAATTGATAGTGAGCGGGTTGAATTTCTCCAAGAGCGCACCAGTTTCCTGGATTACCAACTGGAGCTCTGCCACTTCGCTATCCGTTGCTTTCCGCGAGTTCGGTCCCAATGCTTCCTCGTTGTTGTTCCGCTCCATGGCAGCCAGGACTTGCCTTGCAGAGTGAATACAAATCACAAGTAGAAGGCTCAACCGACGAAAATGCTTTCGTGGGAGGGGCCTTTCTCCTGCCAGATAATAATTCAGCGCCTGTTTCGAGATACCGAGCGCATCTGCAATTTCTTTGTGCGGTGTTCCAAGCTTTTCAAGCGCCTTTATCAATGGATGGCGCTCAGCCCGAGGGTAAAATTTTAGCCACACACACTTAGAAATTTTGTCTTTTGCCTGTTCTGTTAACTCCATGGTCCCTCCTGTACCTTGATGGATACTACCTGCTACGGCAAAGCCCGTCTACCCAACATGCTTGAATTGCACATTAAAATACAAAGACTAGCGACGCCTCGTTCTCACTCCTCAGTTGCTTCTCACACAAATTCTACGAGTATTTCCGAAATTGCATGGTCAGCAAAAGCTATTGCCAATTCCAACTCAGCGACAGTTTGCTCTTCAAACGACCGCTGAAACGGGTCTTCCTCAAGTGCTTGGACTGAACGCTTCAAACGCCCAACCTTGATGCGTGCGCATTTCTGGCACAAAGCCAACAAGCCGCAAAGCTCAACCTCCACATCTTCTGCAATACCTATTGAGCCCTCTTGCCACCTCTTGACCTGACGAGGGCTAGTACCAATCGCACTGGCAATATCAGCGCGCGTCATCCCAAAGCGACAAAGCGCCATGAGGAGCGGGTGAGACACCTTCGGTTGGTCGAAGGTTGCATCCAGGCTCGATAGCATTTGATCGAGTAGATAGCCGTCAAGGGTCATGGGATCACCTCCTGTTTGAGTTGATGGTATGACCACATGTTGTCTTTGTCAAGTTCGTTTCAGAACTTTTTTCTGCAAATTTCCACTCCCGTTGCTCGCACCCCCGGCACCTCCGACAGGATGCTTCTCCGTAGCGGGAAAGGGGGTATCCACCCACCCTCAAATGACAAGAAGTAAAAACCCCCCCGGAGCCGTTGAGTCTTAAGCATTAGTGGCATATTTTCGAGAGGCATTCTCTAGAATGGCACTTTACTTTTATCAGATAGGCGTATATCTCTGTTGCAATGAGAGGACTCTTTCAGGAGGGTGTCATGCAACAGGCATACGGATACATTAGGGTGAGCGGTAAGGGGCAGGTTGATGGAGATGGATTTGATCGTCAGCGTCAGGCTATCGAGGCTTGTGCAGTCGCATCTGGTCTTGAAGTCGTCCAGTACTTTCAGGAAGAGGGCGTGTCAGGGACCAAAGAGGACCGTCCAGCCTTGGCAAGGATGCTGGTTGACCTTGAGGAGAATGGTCACGGGGTCAAGACTGTTATCGTTGAGCGCCTGGACCGGCTTGCCCGTGACCTCATGGTACAAGAGGTCATCCTCGGTGATTTCCAACAGCGGGGAATCAGTTTTGTCTCCGCAGCCGAGGGCTCAGACCTCCTCGAAGGGAACCCCACTAGAAAGCTTGTGAGGCAAGTCCTAGGGGCGATTGCCGAGTACGACAAGGCGATGCTTGTCCTGAAGCTCAAAGTGGCCAGAGAGCGCAAGAGAGCAAGAACGGGCAAGTGTGAGGGCCGGAAGGGCTATGCCGACACCGAAGAAGGGCGTGCGATCATCCGCGAGGTGAAGCGGCTCCGTCGCAAAAAGCCAGGGTGTAAGGCGATGAGCTATGAGCAGATTGCGACAAGCCTGAATTTGGCGGGGTGGATGACTCTGACGGGAAGGGCTTTTAGTCGCTCCGGTGTAGAGGGATTGCTGCGCACCCAAAAGCTCTAACTCGCTGTCAGCAATCATCAGGGATAGGCGGGCAATGCTTGGTTGCCCGACAAGAGCAAAGCAGGTAACCTGTTTCAGTGAAATCGAAATAGCTGGAGACAAAGTACGCATGAGTAGCCGAGTTTGTATTGAGTTGTTTGCTGGTGCTGGCGGAATGATGCTGGGGCTTGAACAAGCGGGATTTAGAACGCTTGTTGCGAGCGAGATCCACCCTGACCCGTGCAAGACTTTAAAGCGAAATTTTCCGGACATTCCAGTCCTTCAGGGGGATGCCTCGAAGCTAACCTTCTCGGATTTAATAGCATTTTCTGGCTCGGATTACAGGCCGGGTGAAATCGATCTTATTGCAGGTGGTCCCCCATGCCAGGGGTTCTCTACTGCTGGCCTAAAAGACAAGACGGACCCAAGGAATACACTCATAGGCGAGTTTATAAGGATCATTTCAGAGGCAAGGCCAAAAGCCTTTATTCTAGAAAACGTCACAGGACTTGTGACATTGCATAATGGGGCATTGTTTGCGCATGTTCTTGAAATGCTAAATGATCTAAACTACAATACAAGACATAAAATACTTTATGCAAGCCACTATGGCGTACCCCAGATGCGTAGAAGACTCATTGTGATTGGCGTGCGAGATGGAAAACATCCAGGCTTCCCTAGCCCCACACATACCGAGAAAAGTTCACAGCTTCGGCTAGATGCAACGTGCAACAAATCATTTACAACATGCTGGGACGCTTTGAGCGACCTACCGCAAATCGATCAAGGTGAAGTCGCCACATCTTTCAACGGGCCGCCTGTTAATAATTACCAGAAGCTGATGAGGCAAGGTGCGACAGAACTCTTCAACCATCAGGCAAGCAAACACAAGCCAGACACGATCCAATACTATTCACTAGTTCCGCCTGGGGGGACAGCGCTAGATATTGCGCCTGAGTTCCGTAAGAAAAAGCAAGGCATGCAACGATGGCCGTTGGATGGATTGGCGCGGACAATCACAACAGAGCCTACGGATTTTTTGCATCCTACTCTGCATAGGATTCCCACAATCAGAGAACTCGCAAGGATTCAGTCCTTCCCCGACCGGTATGAGTTCCTTGGGCAAAGAACTACAGGCAACCAAATGCGGCGGCTGGGGTATTGTGCCCAGAGTCAACAGGTTGGGAATGCCGTCCCCCCGCTGCTTGCTCAGGCAATAGGTGAGCACATTCTTTCCAAGCTGTAGCTGTTCCCTTGACGCACGGCTAGCTAATTTGTGACATAAATGAACTGAGCCGGTGAAAGGGCGCGTCTCTAGTACTTCCAAGGCAATTATCGCTATGCGTAACTCCTCGTGCACGACTCGCGGTTACGAACGCTCCGTCAAGCAATGACGCATCAAAGCAAAGAAGGTTTCTGGGACCTCCGTCTGCAGCAAAGTCTGGCTGCTGCTCCGCCAAGTCTGTACATATTGATATGTACTTGACGCTATCAATGAAGGCGCCATGATCCGTTGTGATATGGGTGATCTCTGTTGCTGTTGATGCAACCCTAAGTAAATTCCAAAAAGGAACATTGTGAAATCTGTCTTTTAGGGTTGACTTGATCGAAACCATGAAAATATGTTTGTCATCTTGCTCAGGTGAGAAAATAATTAGGTCAGCGTCTATCGGTGTTGAATATTTTATTCCGCCAAGGACTATTGAAACTGAAAATTTTTCTTTTTGTAGTCTTTTGTCAACTCTGTACATGTCATTCCTGAATGGCCAAATACAATAATTTGACTCTGTAATTTTAAGATGATGTGCGATTGTCAGTCCTACAAACCGCTCAAACATCTTTCCTGTATTCGACTTAAGAAATTGGTTGACCAGTTGTAAGAATTTCGCCCCCTCTCCAGTAGGGATTTCATCACGGGCATATGCATGAGCCATGTCGTTAAGCATTGTTCGGCTTTGATCCATGAACATATCGAGGCGGTCTAGCGACACAACCCCCGTTGCCTCGTATGCTTGGATAAAGGACGGCCACCAAATATCCCTGACCCGCGAGAGGACGGAGTCTTGTGGGGCGGTGTTCATTGAATTTAGATATTTGGAGTTGATTCGTGCGGCGTGTGCTTGCAGCGGGGTTGGCATTTAGTGGTCCCTTGGCGTGCCTGAATTTGCCAGATACCAGCCATGTCTGGATATTCTTAGCAGGCACACAATTGACCATTAACTTGCATCCCCAGCCATTGCAATGTGCTTTATCAGGTAAATATAGGAGGCCTGGCGCGGGACGGCGTGCAGGATTCACAGTCGCCAAGTTCCTTTCTGAGGCTGACGCCCCACCGTAGGATCGGGCCTTACCTGCTCGTGCCATTTCCTTGAATTAGTCGGGAAAGCACATATGCAACGATGTTTCAGCTGCCCACGGTCCATGCGGCCACCTTTGCTTGCCCGGGCTGTTTCGAGCCGGGATTGCTTTGAGACATCGGGACAGGGTAAAGGCTATCAAAGACCTTCCCGAACGTCCCAGGCTACCCGCTGGCACCCGCAGCGGCTTTCGGTTTGCCCTCCCTGCCCTGCCCCCCCTGAGCCGTTTGTGGTCTGAAAGGTGGACCCTTGCGTCTGTGTTCGCAAAAGAGCAAACATCGAATGACATGGTAACCGCAGCAGATTTGCACCACACAGAGGGAGGTCTTGATGGCTGTGCAATCAGAGGCCACGAAGCCAAAGGCATCATTTCGTCACTCATCAGGTTTCGGGAAGCGGATCGAATACTGGGTCATAGGGCGGATGCTCAAAGAGGGAATGGACGTCTATGTGCCACTCGTGGATGACCACGCCGTGGATGCTATTGTTCGGCGAACTGATGGGTCCATCGCTCTAGTTCAAATCAAGGCCCGTTCAAGCGCAGTGATACCAGGGGATGCTGCCCTCTTTTCTGCAATTCCTCACCCGAAAGAACGCGTAGAGTATTGGTTTGTTTTCTACTCAGAGCGGATGGATACGATGTGGATCATGTCATCCTCGGAGTTCATAAGTAACTCGTACGAGAACAAGCGAGGAAAAAATGCTGGCCTTCGCTCCATATGGTTTAATGGGAAGCGGAAGGACCCAGCGACAGGTATTCTGACGGAGCACACTAAACCACAGTTCCTAGAGTACGTGGCGACTGACTTCTCCAAAATCAGGAAAAACGCGGCGGGTGAGGGTTCGACTTGAGTACATCTTCTCCCAGGCAATAGACGTTTTTCAGCCAGAATCGCTTTCGAGGAGCCGGGGCAGGGTAAAGGCTGTCAGAGTCATTTCGACACGCCCTAGCCTCCCTCTGGCACCGCTAGCCGCCGATTCTATTACGTCTCGGACTCCCCCAGGGCGCATAAGGACCATGCGAATCGAACAAGGCACGGTTTCGTGGACAATTTAGGTTTCAGCGTCGAGCTACCAAGAAATGGAAAAATATGGCCACAAGGCGCGGTGAACCTGCATCTCGCTATCAAAGTCAATGCGAGGATCACCCCGGAATCGAAAACGGGTTGGTTTAATGTTTCCAATGAAACCTATCGTAAAAAGATCGTTTACCAATTCAGCCAACTTTTGATCAGACTCAAAATCAGTTAACCGGGCGTTGAATCGTTTTTTCTTCTTTACCATTTCAGTAATGTCATCAAACTTAAAAACTTTAGAGATTCCAGTAAAGATGTCTTCAACACAACGGATAGCATCTTTGTCGTATTTTGCGGAAAGTTCTTCTGCGACCTCAACCCAACTTGCTGTTGCGTAGTTTTTTTGAGTCTGCTCAAAGTGTATTTGTTGAAAGCCAGAAGTCGACTCACCAAATTGTGTAATTATTAGTTTGAGCATTCTAGAAAAGTCTCTTGGCCGAAACCATGTTCTATGTAGCAAATATTCTGCGATTGTATATGAGTATATTTCTGTAGGAAAATATTTTTTTATTATTTCAGTAACATTAAATTCACAATCATTTCCGTTAATACGCTCAGATACATAAATTTTTTTTGCGAGCAAAGAAATCAATGGGTGATAAATTGCCTCATCTCTGCCGACGGGGAATGTCCAAACTATCTCAATTCCAAAATCTTCAATGGGCTTCGCGATTTCTTTTCCAGAGGCCTCTATTGCAGTAACGACCTCCTTTCTGATCGCACAACAGACTTTTACTGGAAACTTTACGAGCGCCATAGCTCTGTTAATGTGTTCTACTGCAACGACAAGATCACGAATTAAGTAAATGTCTCTCTTGTATTGTGTCGCACTGCCAAGATTTAACTCAAGTTCGTCAACTAAAACGTACATCTTTTTATTGCTTGGTTGTAATTCTCCGAAGTAATGCATTATGGCATTAGTTAAGGTTGTCAACTTGACCTTTGATTTATCTTTGTCTTCAAATTCTATGTCAATATTCGGTATTGGCGCATCTCCAAATTTAAATTTAAGCATTCCATTCTTTATTCTAGGGAAATATTCGAGAATACCAAGTGCTTTGTTTCCATAATCGGCTCCAATAACTAATGCTGAGTACTTCTTCCAGGCATCATCATTTTGGAATATGTCTAATTGATTGTCTCGAATATGATTCACTATTACTTTATGCAAGAAAATTATCCAAACTTTTTCAAAATCGTCTTGGTACTTTATGCTACCGCCTTCATTGACGACGATTGTGTCGCATGACCGCTTTAGATTCTCTTTATCTCCTTCTTTAATGTCAGATTTAAATAAAACGAACTTTGATGTCACTCCACTCCGTTTAGCCTCTAAGGATATATATCTAAGAAGAGCAGTTTTCCCTGTTCCCTTTAACCCAGTTATATAGAAATTTCTCCCATTGATATAGTCGTCGATCCGCAACGATGGTGGAATTGTAAACGAATTGTGAAAGTTCTGTACTTCACTTTGCGTCATCATTAAGAGTTCATTCTTTGCGTCTGTGTCACCTACGTAGATATCCTTGAGCTTGAGCATGAGTACCTCGCGTTGAATTTTCAACTAACCTAGGATTTCAAGCCCATTAACACTACACGAAATTAGATACAAGCACGCCGGAGCGTCGGTCCCAAAAAAACTTTCGCTGTAGAATTCACCTAGGGGACAAGACGCAATGAGTGTTCGTCTATACAAGCCATGGGGGGCTGACTAATCTTCCAGGATTAGATCCCTGCGATGCCCTTGGACATCATATCCAATGGCGCAAGATTTCTTTTTTCTCGGGCAGCGATGCGCACGGGACCAGATATCCTCAGGTCATATTCCAGCCAGAATCACTTCCGAGAGGCCGGGGCAGGGTAAGGGTTGTCAGAGTCTTTCCGGCACGTCCTAGGCCCGTTTCCCGCACTCCTACCGGCAACTAAAGCGCATCTGCCCCGGCTGTCCGGAGACTCTCTACCCCCGGTAAGGTCAGGGCAGGAACTTCAGCTTGGACACGGCATTGAAGAACACATCGTTGAACGGGATCAGCCGGAAATATCGTTCATGCTTCAGGATGCCACCCTCGCGATCCTTCAGTTGCTCCACCTGCCGCATGAGCCCTTCTCTCTCCGGGTAGACCATCCTGACCCAGCTTTCAGCGGCCCGTTGCCACATCTTGCTCCTGAGTTTCTCGCGCAGGGTAGCCGTTGGATTGGTAATGGGTGCAGATCGGCCTACCAATGTCCTAACGGCGTGCGCCTCATCCAACTTCATAAAAGCAAAATGCTTATCCAACTTGAACGTATCCAAGTCATTGGTCAGCCATTTTAGACCCAACTGACGCACCGGCCCCTTGGCTAGGTGCAGTTCGAAGCGGGTAAATGGTTTTTTCGACTTTCCGGTTTTGATATAGCAGCGTATTCCATTCGCTGAGCCTCGAAGATCATTGGTATAATAAGTCCCTTTGTAGACCTTGGACTTGGACCGCTGATGCCGCAGGTAAAGGTGGGACACAAGAAACTCATGCATCTTGCCAGGGTCAGCGGTGTGAAAATCGAAGCTCAGTTCAAGCTTGCGGATTCGAGGGGTGACTCCGATTCCATCGAAGAAATCGTCCAATAGTTCCAAGAGGCAACGCGTCGGTTTCTTTACCATAAGCCAGATGGTTGGATTGAAGCGAGTCGTTGGATTATAGTAAACGAGAATCCCACTACCATTTCCAACGCAGTAAAGGCGTTGTCTCTCGAAACTCCAACCTTTGGCAGAGACCAACGAATCATATTTCACTCTGAATCCGTTTCCTCCGAGAAAATTGAAAAGCGCGTCCAAGTGCTCGGGTCCAATGTTGTTGAGGACAACGAAGTCAATGGACTTTTCCAAAGTGGAAGCCGGATAGCCCGGTGCTTTGGATGAAGCGGAGAGCCTGACCTTGTTTCGGGGCTTCCGAGGTGAAGGACCGGGAGGCATTCCACTTAGGATACTCCGTCTAGAGGGGGTAAGTGTAGACGAGGGAGAAAGGGGAAGATAACTACTAGGTGAGCTCAGTGGCAGGGCAATCGCAGAGGCAGCATTGGCCTTAGGCTTCATCGACAGCGCAACACGCTTGCAAACATTCGACGTAGTCATTTTTGCATCCCTCACCTTGACCATGCTTCCGCATGATAGTTTGTGATTCTGAGGGATAGCCTAGCGTCTAATCCGGAACCCGTTCGGAACCTGTTACATTGACCCCGTTGCAGTCTTTTGGCTCAGTTTGCGCCAGTTAGCGCCACATTCACCATACCGTAAGAGGCCTTTCACGCCGTTAACAGGGGTTCAAATCCCCTTGGGGACGCCAGTGCAAATTAAGGGCTTACGGTTTCGCCGTAGGCCCTTTTTGTTTTGGTGCCGCCCGCGCGCTTCCCCACAGATTTTCCCCACACGAGCCCGGCGCACCGATGACCGGGCCGCCACCACCACGAGGCTGTCAGAGCGCAGGGGCATATGCGCGCCGCCCTGCTGGCCACTGCGCCCCCGTCAAGGTCACGCGCACCAGCGGCTGCCCGCCGCCGATGCCCAATGCAATGGAAGCTGAAGGTACGCACCCCTGCCCGCTTGCACACCCTGCGCATGAGCGCCTGACGGATGAACGGCCGCCCATCCTCTTGGCAGAACACGTACACGCTGTGCGCCGTGGCCTTGAGCGTCTTGAGCCCGTCGTGTAGCGCGTCCGTCATGGGCACCTTCATAAAGTGGAGCTCTCCTCCCTTCCTCTTGCGGCTGCCGAGGCGCACCGTGCGCGCCGCCAAGTCGACACCCGTCCAGGTGAGCCGCAACAGCTCCGAGCGCAGGCAGCCGTATGCAGCATGGTCAGCAACCACGCCCGGACCTCGCCCGGACTCTGAGGCAAGCCCATTCCCAATCTTGGGCATAAGCCACGGAGCAAAGCCGCAGGCCACCCGTTACATATTTCACATACGCCGCGCACGTTCTGGTCCAACCACAGAACATGAATTCATAATACACTGATTTTAAATCACAATATACCACACTAAACTAGGCGTATATTGCTACATTTTCGTTGTTTTTCGCCCTGGAACCAGTAAAGTGGTTCCAAAGGGACAAGAAAACAACGAACCAGCACAAATTGGTTGGTCCAATTATGCCAGTCAGAATTCTCGACCCCGCTTCACAAAAGATACTCAACGTGGTGCTGAGCCTCGGCCTCCAAGTCGGCGCGCGGCTGCCGAGCGAGCGGCGGCTCTCCGCCCGCCTGGGCTGGAGCCGCAACACGGTGCGCGAGGCCCTGGCAGGGCTGGCCGCCCAGGGTCTGGTGGAAATCCGGCCTTGCAGCGGCGCGTATTTGCGCGCCCCCGCAAGCCCAGTCCAACCGGAAGACCCCACGCCGCTTTACAACGCCGCGGAGGCCCTCTTCCTCCTGGCCCCTGCGCTGGCCGCCGCCACCGGCGCGCAATGCGGCAACGGCGAACTGGCGCGGTTGGAGGCCAGCACCATGCAGATGGGCCAAGCCCTGGTGGACAACAACCTGTTGAACGTCTGGCGCGGGCTTGCCGCCTTTTACCGCGAGCTGGCCGCCCTGGGCGCCAATCCGCTCGTGCTCGACTTCATCGACACCCTGGAAGCGGCCCCGGCCCCCTCCTCCGCCAACGCGCCCATTCCCCTCAGCGAAGCATTGCAGCCGTTCTTTTCCGCGCACATCGAACTGCTGCACGCCATACGCAGCCGCGACGCCGAGGGCAGCGCGGCCCAGGCGGCGAACAGCATCAACGCCTTTCTGCGCGGCTTCGCCACGTGGCAGGCAGGGGCGTGCGCGAAGCCCATGGCGCGGAGCCGGCATTGAGAAACAAGGAGGCGGCATGACGGCACAAAGGATTTTTCTTGCGCGCCCGGCTCCTGGTGCGCAAACGGCGCAAGCCCAAGGGGAACCGGGCATGACGGCGCGGCAACGGTCCGCGGCGGCGTGCCTTGCGATATATGGTCAGGGGCCTGATGGCGTTTTTTCTCCGCAGACAATGGGAGGCGGACGCTGAGTGCAACTTTAACGTTGCGGCAGGGTGAAGATGGCCTCCCCCCGAAAGCTGGCGGCAACCAGCAAACGGGGGGGAGACCGCGCAACCCGGGGTGACCCAGCAAGTCGCATCCCCGCAGTAGCGCCCGCCAGCCGCAAGGGAGGACATCCCATGGGAACGGACGGTGATACGGTTTCCTATCTGGAGAGCCGCAAGCTGGTCAAGCGCTGGAGCGGGCCTTGGCCGCTCTTGGCAAATTGCCTGTTCATCGCGGCGTTGTTTTACAGCACATGGTGGATTTTCCAGGATCCGCGCGGCATTCTGCGGCTGTACACGCCGTATGTCGGGTACATGATATGCCGCTGGATGCTCATTCTGCTCATCTGGGTGGCCTATATCTTCGACTTCTGGCCCTTCAAGCGCTCCTGGCTTGACCGGGCGCACCCGGCGCTCAAGGGCGTGGTGCTCACGCTGTTCAGCGTGGCCGCCATGCTGCTGCTCATCAAGGGCTTCTTCATGGAGCTGCTCGGCAACTTCGGCATCTCCTACTTCAGCCCTGCCCGCCTGGAGTCCATGGGCATCGTCGGATTCTACGCCTGGGAGTACGCGACAGAGGCCATCATGATGTTCGCGGCCATCGCCTCCTGGCTTTCGCCCAGCTGGGTGGTCGCCTGCGAGAACGCGCCCTGGGGCGGGCTCAAGCAGCCGGCCCGCGGCATCACCATCGCCATCGTGACCTTCTTCCTCAGCATGGTCGTGTACTTTCTGACCATGCATTCGCACATGGCCATTCTCTTCTACCCCTGGCAGCAATACACGGCCATCACCCCGCCCTACTGGGAGGCCTTCGCCAACACGGTCTCCGGCAACTTCCACATCGCCTGGATCATGTGCTGCACGGTCATCGTGTGGCAGTTCGAGACCATTTGGGAGCGCTATCCCTTCAACCTCATCAAGACCGACTGGCTGCGCCGCACGGCGTCGTTCTTCGGCATCATCGCCATCGCCGTGTGCCTGTGCTTCTTCCTCTATTATGCGCAGGACCTGGTCTGGGGCGAAACCGTGCGCGGCACCCGCCGCGACATGGCGCCCGACTGGCGCTGGCTGCACGTGGGCGAAATGGCCATCTTCTGGCTGGTGCCCACGCTGTTCCTCAACTTCTACCTGGGCAACTGGCCCACCAAGTTCAGCCGTCCGGTGAACGTCTTCCTGCGCACGGTCATCACCGGGCTTTTGGCCGTGTGCCTGTACGTGGTCTATTACAAGACGGCCCATCTCTTCCTGGGCACGCAGAAGGGCTTCTCCCATCCCCAGCAGTTCCCCATGATCCCCACCATCTGGCTGGTGAACATCTTCCTCATCAACGTGTGGTTCATGGACGGCTGGCCCGGCTGGAAGGCCGTGCCCAAGACCGCCGCCGAGCTGGCGGGCCACAAGGAGGAAGTGGTGGCCCACGACGTGCGCTGGAGCCCGTCGCTGGCGGGCGGCCTGGCCGCGGGCCTGGCCTGCGGCGTGGCGTTCTACTTCCTGCTCATCAATGTCCTGCCCTGGATTGGCAAGACCGTGCAAATCATAAAGTAGCCCAGGGAGATAGCCATGGACGACAACAACAAGACAATGAACAGGCGCGACTTCCTCAAGGGCGTGGCCACGGGGGCCTGCGTGGGGCTCTTCGCCTCCATGGGCGCATACTCATACACCAAGTGGGCCTACTCCCGGCTGCCCGCCATCGAGCGCAAGCAGGCGGACTTCGGCGTCTGCCGCAGCGTCAAGGTGACCAACATCTCCGAGACCAGCTGGTTCAGCAACGCCGACCTCATGGGCGACATCCACGCCGCGGGCGGCCTGCTCGTCAACCAGTACACGCTCAACTGGGCGCCCTTCGCCAACGGCAGGGGACCGGGCAAGGGCTCCTACGAGGACGGCATCAAGAGCATCGGCAAGTACCTGCCCCACGACCTCGACAGGGCCTGGGAGGAGCAGAAGAAGGTCGCCCTGCACCCGGAGAATCCCGGCGGGTTCTCCTGCCTGGTGGAGATGGAGGCCATGGACGGCACCAAGCACAAGTACCTGCTGGACTCGGGCTGGTCGTTCCAGTGGATGGACCAGGCCTTCAAGCGCGAGCGCATCGACCAGATGCTCGCGGCGCACGACATCGAGGCCCTGTTCCTCTCGCACGAGCACTGGGACCACTTCTGGGGCCTGCCCGTGACCATGAAGTACGACAACCGCATTCCCATGTACCTGCACGCCGGCTTCTACAAGGAAGGCCTGCAGTACATCAAGGACGCTGGCTACAAGGGCGAGCCCGTGATCCAGAAGGAGCCCATACTCAAGTTCGCGCCGGGCATGGCGGTCATCAAGTTCGACGTGCCCATCATCAACCGCGTCTTCGGCGAAACCTCCCTGGCCTTCAACGTGAAGGACAAGGGACTGGTCGTTGTCTCCGGGTGCAACCACCAGGGCATTCTGCAAATGACCTCCGTGATCCACAAGGAGCTCAAGTACGAGAACGACCAGTTCCACGGCCTTTACGGCGGGCTGCACATCTCGCCCTTTGAGGACTGGGACCCCAAGTATGACGATCTGGTCATAGCGCTCAAGAAGTGGGACTTCCAGCGCATCGGCTGCAACCACTGCACAGGCGTGCTCACCGCCAAGAAGTTCGTGGAGCGCGGCTACCCCGTGGTGCAGGGCACCGCGCGCTACCGCTCCAAGACCAAGGACTACCTGGGCAACGGCGACACCATCACCTTTGGCTAAAGAACCGGGGCGGGGCTTGCGCACAGGGGTCCCGCCCCCCTTCATCGCCACGGTTGCAACGCGGAGGCCCGCCATGCGCAACGATTATTTCCTCCCGCCGGGTTCGCCCCGGCTGACGGCGGACTGTCTGGCCGGGCTGCCCCTCAATGCCATCACCCAGGCCTGCCGCGAGAATGTCTTCCGGCGGCTGGTGCGCTGGCGCGGGCTGGCCCCCCACGATACCGAAACCTTCACCGCGCGCATCGACACGCGGCCCGGCGTCTTCGGCATGCGCCTGGGCCGGGCGGCCACGCTGGGCACGCCCGGGCAAGACGACGAACAGATCCAAATGCGCTTTGAGCTGCACTATTTTCCCGCGCCCGAGGAAGACCTGTGCGAACGCCTGCGCCTGGTGGCCGCCGTTGAGACCCAGCGGCCCGGCTATGCCGAGGCGGTGCGCGCGTTTCCCCTGTACCCGGAGCTCTCGGGCCCCTTTCTTGTGGCGCAAATAAAGCTTGCGGCCCCGCACGACGGCAGCGCCCTGGCCCTGTGCCTGGAAGCGCCGCAGCGCAAGCGCATCCGCTCGACAAGAGGCATCCCCCTGCCGGGAAGCGAGGACTGGCTGGTGCCGCCGGGCGGCCTGGAGGAGGACATCCCCGCCCTGGACATCGCGCGCGGCTGGTTCGACGTTTTGACCGCGGCCATAACGGTCTGCGCCGGCGAGCCGCCGAGCCTGTTCCGGCGCGAGGCGCGCCCGGCCTGGGAGGAGCAGCAGGACCCGCAGGGCCGCTGGCGTCATGTCGGCGCGCCGGGGCTGAGCAACATCACCGAGTGGCTGGCCTGGGGAGACATGACCCCGCCGGCGCAGAACGAAGCCGTGCTGGAGCTGCGGGCCCCGGCGCTGAAGCCGGAGGCCTTGCCCGAAGAGGCTGCCCAGGCACCCTGCTGGCGCGTGCACACCGCTGCGGAACAAGACGCCCCGCCGGCCTTCGACGCGGACGCGCGGCCCGGCCTGTTCGTGCTCTGCGGCTTTTTGGGCTCCGGCAAGACGACGCTCTTGAACAGCATCATCGAGCGGCAGCGGACCAGGGAGCGCTGCGTCGGCGTCATCCAGAACGAAATCGGGGCCACCGGCCTGGACGAGCGTCTGGTGGGCGACGCCGCGCCCGTCCTGGCCATGGACGAGGGCTGCGTCTGCTGCACCATCAGCGGCAACCTGCGCGCGGGCGTGCGCGAACTGCAGGCCAGGGCCAATCCCGAGATGCTCATTCTGGAGACCACGGGCCTGGCCAACCCCATGAATCTGCGGGCCGAGCTGGAAGAACTGCGGGAGCTGGTCCGGCTGGAGGCGGTGATCACCGTGCTGGACGGCCTGCACGGCGAAACCCTGCTGGCCGAGAGCGAATTGGGACGAGACCAGGTGCGCGGAGCGGATGTGGTGGTGGTGAGCAAGTGCAACCTCGCCTCCCCAGGGCAGCGGCTGCATTTGCGGGCAGCGGTAAAGGCGCTCAATCCCGCAGCCCGGCTGTGCGAATCCGGCTCCGAGCCGCTGCCGCCGGAGCTGCTGCCCCTGTTCGAGCCGGCCAGAACGTCCGCGGGGCTGCTGCCGCGCGTTCCCGGCGCCCACGCCAGCCATGCGGACGAGGGGTTCTGCGCCGTGCGGCTGTTCTTGCGCCGCCCCCTGCCCCGCGCGGAGCTTGTGCGCCTGGCGCGCACCTGCCCTGGCGACCCCTTCCGCGTCAAGGGCATCCTTGATACACTTGAAGACGGCCCGGTCCTGCTGCAAGGTGTGGGCGGAGAATGCGCCGTGGAGCCGTTTGCCGGTCCGGGCGTCAGGGCCGATGCTCCGGCGGCGTCCGCGTTTGTGGTCTGCATCGGCCGCCACCTGAACCGCAGGGCGCTGCTGGCCCACTGGGCCGAGGCCGACGCGGTGGAGGAGATGCCCGCCGCGCTATGAACCAGGACAACACGGGTGCGGCGCGCACGGGGCTTTTTTGTGCGCGCAGGGAATGGCCAGGACCAAAGAAGAGCTGCGCAAGTGTTGCAAAACAGACAGTGAGCGGCGGTTGCCGGAGGAATGACCTGTGGAGCTTGAGAAAAAGCCTTTTTTCGACTTCGTGCGGCTGCTGCACCAATGGCTTTCGGACCTGCAGGACGTTCCCGCCGTCTTTTGGTACATCAACAGCGCCAACAACAAGATCACGTTCTTCAACAAAAACGACTCCAACGCCTTCAACACCAATGTCAACCTGCTGCTGCAGAACCAGGAGTATGCGAAGACCGTCGTGCTGAGCGACGACTTCGAGGCCTTTTCGCACGCGCTGCAGTGCGCCAAGAATCAGCAGCCCACCTCCGTCGTCTTCCGCATTCACGGCGAGGATGGTGAAACGCGCTGGATGGTGCTGCTGGGGCTGGCCGCGCCCGACGCCTCCACCTGCTATGTGGGGCTGCTGGCCTGCTGCACCAACCTCGTGGCGCGCGCCTTTGGCCTGGAAAAGAACATAACGCCCATGGAAAGCATAGAGTTGATGGACACGCCGGTCCTTCTCGTGCGCTTTCCCGGCAAGCAGATAGCGCACGCCAACCAGGCCGCCCAGGACTTGTTCCGCTTCTCGCCCGGTGAACCCCTGCCCTCCCTCGACGCCCTGTTCGCAAACGCCTCGGAGCAGAGCCGGCAAGGCATCTACGAAAGCCTGATCTTCAACAACTCCTGGCGGGGCGCGGTGACCTTGCAGGACCGGCAGGGCCAGCCCTTCTTCTGCTCGGCGCGCATCCGCCCTCTGGTCCACCGGGGGGTCAGCTATTTATGGGTCAAGCTGCAACCCCTCTTCAACCTGCCGCAAAGCACGCCGCAGCCTGCCTCCCACTGCGCCGGGGCCTTCAGCCTGGCCCAAACGGAAGAGGAGCTGCTCCAGGCGCTGCTCGCGGTCTGCCCGGGCGGCATCCAGGCCGAAGGCGTCATGCTCTCCCGCATATTCATCGACGACAACAAGGTGCTGGTGACGGGCGTGGGCGCGCCTTGCAAGGACAAGTCCCGGCGGGTGGAATACCCGTACGTCGGCTCCATCGCGGAAAATCTCGTCCGTTTCGGCCTGGACCATCTCGTGGTGGACGAAACCACCATGAGCACCCGGCCCATCGACTGGGTGCTGTTCATCCCAAACGGCATCCACTCCTATTACGCGGAGCCGTATTTTGAGCTGGGCAAGTTGAAGTATGTGCTGATCTTCTGCTCCACCGTCGCCAACAGCTTCAATGCGCTGGGCAGCGCGGTGTGCCGGGAGATGGTCGCCGATTTCGCCAGGAATCTCGCCAGGGTGGACGCCAGCCAGCCCTAACTGCGCAGCCCGGCGCCGCAGCCCGTGCGGCAACAGTATCGGATGACGCGCGGTTGCGGAAAGCACGCGGCCGCACCGGCCGGGCGGGGGCGTTCGTCCCTTGCGGCCCGGGCGCACGAGGCGGAAAGGCGGGGGCCGCGCCCCTACTGAGCCAGCTGCCGCAGCCGGTCCAGCAGGCGCCGCAGCTCGTCCCGCTCGCGGCAAGCGGCCGGGCAGGCGGAGAACACGAACTCGGCGGTGGCCGCAACGCTGCGCCAACGCGGCCGCTGGGGCAACGTGTCGAGGCTCAGGTACTTGTCGAGGGTCTGCGTGCGCAGGTAGCCGTCGCGCTCCATGTAGACGTTCCACAAACCGGACTGCACGGCCAGCTCACCCTTGCCCAAGCCCGTGGACTCGGCCCAGCACTCAAGGGCGGACTGCATCACCAGCACGGCAAGCCTCCGGGCGTCCGGCTCGCCGCCGTGGCCGCCCAGCCTGCCGCAAATGCTCTCCAGCAGGGCGTCGATGGCGTTCAGATCCTCCAGCACGGCCGCCTGGGCCGCGCCGCCCTCCAGGGCCAGCAAGGCCTCGCCCAGGCGTTGCAGGCGTTGGCGGTTGCCCTCAACCCGGCGCAGCATGTCCGCGGAGTCGACCGCGCTCCGGGCGTCCTCCCCGCCTCCGGCCAGGCTCAGCAGCAGCAGCGGCTCGTCCTCCATCTCCAGCCGGGCCGCGTGCACCCGGCAGGCCAGAGCGGTCCCGGCGGCTGTGGCGATGCCCACGGTCTCAAAGCTTCCAGAGGCGTCCACGCCATCCAGCAGCGCATCCAGCCCCTGCCGCAGGGCGAGCGCGGCGGGAGCTTCCGGCGCGGCCAAAAGACACGCCAGGGGCTGACCCAAAATCTCCTGAGCGCTTCTGCCGGTCAGAGTCTCGAAGGCCTGGTTGCAGAAGGCGATCTCCCTGCTCTGGTTCACCGCGAACACCGCCTCGCCGATGGCGTCCAACATTCTGGAAAGCCGGAGCTGACGGAGCCGCAGCTCCTGCTCGGTCTTGCGGCGCATGGCCACCTCTCGCCGCAGGCTCACGTTCTCCTCCAGCACGCGGTGGGCCCGGCGCAGATCGAGCTGCGTGCCCACGCGGGCAAGCATCTCCTCCCGCGGGAAGGGCTTGGTGACATAGTCGTTGGCCCCGGCGGCAAAGCCCTCCAGCACATCCTCCACGCGGCTGCGGCAGGTGAGCATGACCACGGGCAGCGAGGCGGCGGCGCGCGTGCGGCGGATTTCCCGGCACACGGCGTAGCCGTCCTGCCCGGGCATCATCACGTCCAGCAGCACCATGCCGGGATCGTCGCCCGTGGCCAGAAGCGCCAGGGCCTCCGCCCCGCTCCGGGCGGTCTTGAAGCTGATGCCCGCCACCGCGAGGCAGGTGGCCACCACATGCAGGTTCACCGGCTCGTCGTCCACCACCAGCACCTGATAGTCCGGACCTGCCGCACCGCGCGGCGACTCGCCCCCGCCCAGGTCCTGGGCCACCAGGGCTGGCGGCGCGCACAGGCCCGTGGCCTCGGGCCGGGTCTCTTTTTCCGCGGCGGCGCAAAGCGGCAGGCTGAAGGAAAACACGCTGCCCCGTCCCGGCTCCGAGTCCACGGCGAGCTCCCCGCCGTGCAGCTCCACCAGGCGCTTGGCAATGGCCAGGCCCAGCCCGGCGCCGCCTGTGCCGCCGGAATCGCTGGCCGCCAGTTGGGCATACGACGCGAAGATGCTGCTCTGATCGGCGGGGGCTATGCCCACGCCCGAGTCGGCCACGGCAATCTCCACGCGCCCGCTGCCGACCCTGGCCGAGAGCTCCACCCAGCCGCGCTCCGTGTACTTGATGGCGTTGCCCACAAGGTTGAGCAGAATCTGCTCCAGCCGGCCCGGATCGGCCAGGACGAAGGGCAGCGCGGCGGGCAGGGTTTCGCGCAGCTCCAAGCCCTTGTCTTCGGCCAGGCCGCGCGTCAGGGCCAGCGTGCGCCGGGCCGCGGCTTCAAGGCTCACCGCCTCCGGCGCGAGCCGCACGTCCATGTTCTCCAGCCGGGCGTGCTCCAGCACGTCGTCCACCAGGCGGGACAGGCGCTTGCCGCTGTGCGAGAGCATGTGCAAATGCCCTTTGGCCGTCTCGGACAGCGTTCCCCCGGCCCCGGCCAAAAGCGAGTCCGAAATGCCCACCATGCCCGCCAGCGGGGTCTTCAGCTCGTGGGTGGCGTTGGCCAGAAACTCGTCCTTGAGCCTGTTCAGACGCCGCAGACGGTCGTTGGAGACCTCCAGCTCGCCGGAAAGCCGCTCCACCTTGAGATAGGCCTGGGAGAAACGCACGGACATGAACAGCGAGTGCGCCAGAATGAAGACCATCATGCCGTGCGGCGCAAAGTCGGCCGAGGAGGTCACGTGCAGGTCGAAGAGGATCTTGCTCAGCTCCGCGTAGGCCAGGGCCAGGTAGCCCGGCGCCAGCAGCAGCACGCCGCGCTCGCGGCGCAGGATGTCCGTGGCGAACGCCGCGAACAGATAGAGGAAGGCCGTGCGCGTGACCATGTAGTACAGCAGGGGCACGCGGCCAAAGGCATTGGGCCCGTTGAGCAGCAGATAGGCGACGTATGCGCCGCCGAGCAGGATGTAGAAGGTGTTGACCCAGCGGCCGCAGCGCTTGGGGAACAGCGCGTGGTAGAGCACCACCATGAGCGGAATGGTGAGGCCGTAGGGCAGGAGCGCCAGGTCGATGTGCGCCTGCCAGGGCAGCCGCGTGAACTCGCTGACGACAAAGCCGCTGGCCGGGCTGAACAGGGTGGCCACGCTCCAGGCCAGGGTGAAGAGGCCGAAATACAGGTTGCCCTTGTCGGCCCGGCGCATGGCGAAAACCACAAGATGATACGCGCCCATGGCCAGCAGCACCCCGGCCAGAAACGCCCCGGTCATCCAGCGCAGGCTGGCCATGCGGCTGATCTGCTCCTGCGTGCCCATGATCACGGGCGTGTTCAGCCCGCCCTGCACATTGGCATGGTTCGAGACCACCAGCACGATCTCGACCTCCGGACCGGCGGGCTCGAAGGCGGGCATGACAAGGTGTTTGCGCGGGGTCTCGCCGCCGCCGGTCCCGTCGATGTCGCCGCTGCTCCCGGAGAGGCGGCCATCGACCCAGACTTGGCAGACGGAAAGAAATCCGGAGAGGTACAGGGCGTCGGCTCCCGCGCCGGGGGCAAGGCGCACCCGCAGCCGATAGGCGGCCAGTCCGTGGGGCGCAACGGGCCGGCCCAGGGCTGTCGGGGCCTGCCACAGGGCGGGGACGACGTAATGGTCGGCCGGGCCGCCGGGGTTCAGGGGCCCGCGATGCTCGGCCGGACCAAAACCGCCCCACAGGAACTCCCACTGCCCGTGCAGCGGCACGGGACCGTCCTTTTCAAGGCTCCAGCCGCTGAGGTCGAGGACGCCGTCCTGGGCGCGCGGCGGGGCCCGGTGCTGCCGCCCGCACCCAAGGGCGCACAGCAGGACCGCGAGGGTCAGCGCCGCAAGAACCGCGCGGCCAAGGGACGGGGGTTTAGTCATGGCTAAAGGTATCTGCAATGCCGAGCCCTTGCAAGCGACTGCCGCTTCAATCATTCCGGGCGGGGCGTCCAACGCGCCCCCTTAAGCCGCAACGCGCTCCCGAGCGCCCTCGGCCCGAGGCTTTCCCCCAGCCACGCGCCCAAGCCGGGACCGCCGGTCTTTGCCAACCGCCCCCGGCGCCTGCATTTGCGCACCGCGGCGTCTGGGCCTTGCCCCCCCTGCCATGCGGGGAAGCGCAGAGCCCACGCCGTGCCGCGAAAATGCTCAAACAGGTCCGCCTCTCCTGAGCCGCGCTCAGAGCCGAAGTGGCGCGCAGGAAGAGACGCTCGCACCCACGTTTCAGAACCGTCCGGGCTGCTTGCCGAGCCGCCGCGCCATGATTCTCCGCGCTACCGCAGGGCGTCGTCCAGCCAGTCGAAGACCTCCTGGGCCATGAGGCTGCGGTTCTCCATGACGCAGTGGTTGGCCGCCCCCTCGGCCAGGGGGGTGACCACGAGCTTTCTGTTGGGCACCCCGTCGATGCAGAGCGTCTGCTGGCGGCGCACCTCGGCCGCGCCGTTGTACTCGCCCTCGCCCACCACCGAGAGCAGGGGCACCGCGATCTTCTCCGGCGCGAAGGAGAAGCCCCTGTTGGCCTCCACCAGACCGGGGATGTTGTCCTGGGGCACGTTCCAGCGCCAGGCCACGCCCTTCACCGTGTTGGCGTGGAAGCTGGTCCAGCCGGCCACCTTGTCCGCCGTGGCCGTGGTCACGGGCGTCATGGAGGCGAAAAGCGGCAGGGCGTCCACCACGCAGCTGTTCGCCACCACGGCCCGCAGGCGCTTGTCGTGCTGCGCGGCCTGCGGAGCGAAACCGCCGCCGCCGCTGATGCCGTAGACGGCAAGGCGCTGCGCGTCTATCTCCCTGCGGGAGATGATCGTATCCACGACGGCCTTGACGGGCTTCCACATTTCCGGGCGGAAGTGCTTGCCCCCAAGCGGCATGAGGCCCTGGCCGGGCAGATCGACGGTGACGAAGTTGTACCCGCGCTGGATGGCCTGGGGCATGATGTAGAACACCAGGTCCTCGGCGAAGGTTTCGCCGCCGCCCAGCATGAGCAGCGTCTTGTGCGGCCTGCCGTCGGCCTTGGCCGCGCGGAAATAGCCCGGCAGCACTGCGCCCTCAAAGGGCACCTCGAAATATTCCAGCGGCGGCTCCATGAGCGCGCCGGCCTTGCGCATCAGCTCGCGGCTTTTCTTGCCCGCCCGGGGCAGGCGGGGATCGCCGGGCAGCATGGCCAGCAGCCCGATGCGGTAATAGTTGGACGCGCGCAGAAACTGCTGCCGCGCGCTCACCTTGTGCCCGCCGGACAGGGATTTCTCGCCGCGCGCCTCGACCAGCTGGGCCATCTTCAGCCATTGCTCCTGCCAACTGGCCGCGTCGCCATCCTTGATCCTTGCGGCCACGGCAAAGGCCTCGCCGCTCTCGGCCCCGCCGTTGCCCACCGTGCCCAGCACCACGGACCCGAAGGTGAAGTCCATGTCGGCGTCCTGAAAATGATAGCGCACGTAGGCCGCGTGCATGTCGAAATCCGCCGCCCCGTCCTTGGGGTTTTCTGCCGCCTGGGCGGGCAGCGCCAGGGCGAGAAGCATGGCGAGGGTTGGGACGAGAATTGCGATTGATGCGGGCCAAGCGCGGCAGCATGGTTTCATGTGCTTTCTCCGCAAGATTGTTCAGGGCGCGCGGGGACGCCGCCCGGTATTTCCATGTCTGGGCTCAGGCCTTCCCGCTTTCGTGGCGGCTAAAAACGGGCGGGGCGGCGCACGGTTCAGCGCCAGCCTGAAGGGAACTGGCAGAAGCTCCGGCGCCGCGCGTCATGCGCTGATCCTCCCCGCAGCAGGCCGCCCGCATTGCGCAGGAAGATGCTGTGTTTTATCCTCACGCCGACGCCGCGCGTCAATGAAATCCCACGTGAAAGCACGTGAAAATCCATTCCGCCGTCGGCATTGCACGCCATATGCCCGGCTGCGCAGCCTGGGGCGGAACCTGCCGACAGAGCCGGCATCGCCGCATTGCAGGGGCCGCCCAAAACCGCGCTCACCGCTTTTCCATGCCGCCTCGGCGCTTGCCAATGGTCGGCGGAGGGCTGTCCAGGCCCTGGCGCACAGCACCGCCTTTGCGTTGGCGTCCAACGGCCGGGCTTCGCCAGACGGACCGCGCGGGAGCCGTGCGGCGGCGCTGGCGGCGGCGGCGGACATCTCTGCAACGCATGGACACATGCGCAGTGGAAGCGCCGGAGGCTCGGCAAGAAGCGGGTCGCGGGGCTTTGGCCCGGCGCGTGGGATTCCCGCAGGCGCTGGCGGCGGCGCTGGCGGCCGGACATCGACGCCTCGTGCGGCGCTGCCGGCCAAAACGCGGACGGGCTATGCCCGGTTCGCTCCGTGGGCCGCCAAAAATGTCGCGACGGCGGCGGCGACGACCTCCTCGGCCTCATCCGCCGTGATGGCTGGCTGCACGCAAAGCATGCGCGCCATGTGCACCTTTGCGTGGCACAGCATGAGGAACTGCTCCGCGGCCATGTCCGGGTCGCAGGCGGCCATCTCGCCATCGCGCTGGGCGAGCGCCAGGTACGCGGCCAACTGCCTCCGGCCCACCAGGATGCAGCGCTCATGGAAGATCCGGCCGATTTCCGGAAAGCGCGGCGCCTCGTTGTACAGCAGGCGCAGCAAGGTGACCGAGGATTCGTCCACAACGAGCTCCAGGTACCGCAAGCCGAAGCGCGTGAGCACCGTGCGCAAATCGCCGGTGCGCGTGGGAAACTCAAAGACGATGGCGGCACGCGCCTGGGTCCTTTGCAGTATGACGGCCTCGAACAGGGCCTCTTTCCTCGGGAAGTACGTGTAGAGCGTGCCCTTTGAACCGCCGACGGCGGCGGCGATTTCGGACATGGACGTTCCCTGGTACCCGTTGGCCGCAAAGAGCGGTCCGGCCACCGCGAGAATCTCGGTCCTGCGGTCGCGCTGTGTGCGGGATCTCGCCATGGATTCTTCACTCCCGGTTGTGGTCGTGGCCCTGCGCGCCATAGCGGGCAAGCGCAGGAATTGACAATCGTCTATCCTGACCGTACCGTACGGTCAATATGCCGTGACGCCCCAGGTTCCGGGGACCCCGGCCATGCGGGCCGCGCAAAGCGCCCTGCAACAGGCGACCACCTGCCGGGCGAAACCGCGGCAGCTCCATGTCCGAGGCAACGCGCCGCAAATGGCGTAACAGCCCGGCACGCGTACGAGCAGCAGAAGTCCGCAGCCATTGCCATTGGAGGAAAAATGAAGGAATTCCAGCAGATCCCCCCGATGGAGCGCTGGCGCTGCCCGGACTGCGGCGGCTACACGAAGAAGATCGCCTGGGAGAAGCGCCAGGGCGCCCCCGTGGCGCACCGGCAGTACAGCTGCGCCGCCTGCGGCGTCATCTGGCACATGGTTGTCGACGAATCCGACGGCTATCGCCTTGTGGAGCTGTGCAAGGCGGAACCCGGCGACACTGCCGTGGCCGCGCATTTCTGGGACGGCTACATCCGCCGCTGACAGATTGGCCGCGGAGCCGCACACGGCGCGGGCGCAAGCTCACGGACGGGAAAGCGGCGGCAGTTCCTCTTCGGAAAAAGGCTCCGTGCGGATGATGCTGTTCTTGCTGAAGACGCATTTGCTGCCGTAGCGCACAACCGCCAGCGACCGGTCCACCACGCCGACGACATCGATGACTTCATCCGGGCGTCCGGTGCTGCTTTCGGCAATGATGGTGTCGGTTTCGATGGTGCCAAGGGTTGTGCGGAAAGGGATGGCTCTTTTAAAAACGATCTTTTGCATGGGCCCTCTTCATTGTTTGCATTCTTCGCTGCCCCGGCGGGGACCGCCCATCACGTCCGCGCCGGTTCGACAACATAACAGAAGCAGCTCCGCTCGTCGCGCGCCAAATTCCCCACAAAAATACGCAGAAGCCTTCCGCGTGCCGTTGCCTCGACGTTGCGCCACCCGGCTTGGCGGCCCTTTGCGGGCGCCTCCGGCCCCGGCACCGCCACGCGACGGCCGCAGGCGGCAACCAGCATCATTCAATGATGACAGCATGTTGCTGTGCGCGCACCGGGCCGCCGCCAGGCTCCGGCTTCCGTCCATACACAATCCTTACACGCCGCCCGCAATTCTCTACACACCCTTTATTCCCGCGGTGCTATATCTCCACGCAAGGAACCCGGCGAACCCCGCCGGGAGGAGGAAAACAACATGTGGAATCTCTGGACGACGCCCTCGGACAGCCTCATCGGGCTCTTGTTCCTGCTGGCCGTGCTGGCCACCCTGGGGCTGGTCCGCCTGGCGGAAACCCTGAAGGAGTTGCGCTCATGAACCCCCTGTATATCGTGACTGGAATCGTGGTGCTGGGGCTGCTCGTCTATCTGGCGGCGGCCCTGCTCAAACCGGAGGCCTTCGAGTGATGCCGTTCGCGCACATTCTCACCATCGTCGTGTTCTTGGCGCTGCTGTTCGGGCTGGCCTGGCCGCTGGGCCAATACATGGCCAAGGTGCTGCAGGGCGAATCCTGCCTGCTTACCCGCGTGCTGGGACCGCTGGAGCGCCTGCTGTACCGCGTCTGCGGGGTGAAGCCGCAGGAGGAGATGGACTGGAAGGCATACGCCCTGGCCATGTTCCTCTTCAGCATGGCCGGCGTGGTCATCCTGTATCTGCTCCAGCGGGCCCAGGGCTGGCTGCCGCTCAACCCCGACGGCATGAGCGCAGTGGAGCCGGGCCTGGCCTTCAACACGGCCATGAGCTTCATCACCAACACCAACTGGCAGGCCTACAGCGGCGAGAGCACCATGAGCTACCTGACTCAGATGGCGGGGCTCACGGTGCACAACTTCGTGTCCGCGGCCACGGGCATAGCCGTGCTGGCCGCGCTCATCCGCGGGCTCACCCGGCGCGAGACGCGCAACCTGGGCAACTTCTGGGTCGATTTGACGCGCGCCACCCTGTACATTCTGCTGCCCCTGGCGGTCGTGCTTTCGCTGGTCCTTGTGTGGCAGGGCGTGCCGCAGACCTTCGCCGGCACGGTCAACGCCACCTTGAGCGAGCCCGTGGCCTATGAAGTCGCCCCCTCGGCCGAGGACCTGAAGGCCGACCCGGCGCTGAAGCCCACCCCCGCCACAGCCACGCAGCAGGCCATTGCGCGCGGCCCCGTGGCCTCGCAGGAGGCCATCAAGGAGCTGGGCACCAACGGTGGCGGCTTCTTCAACGCCAACTCCGCGCATCCCTTTGAAAATCCAACGCCCCTGACGAACCTGCTGGAGATGCTGGCCATCCTGCTCATTCCGGCGGCCCTGTGCCACACCTTTGGCCGCATGGTGGGCGACGCACGGCAAGGCTGGGTGCTGCTCACGGCCATGACCGTCATCTTCGTGGGCTTCCTGGGCTTGTGCCTCTGGGCCGAGCACGCGGGCGTGCCGCAGATGACGGCCATCACCGGCGGGCAGTTCGCCGGGAACATGGAGGGCAAGGAGCTGCGCTTCGGCGTCACGGCCTCGGCGCTGTTCGCCACCGTGACCACGGCCACCTCCTGCGGCGCGGTGAACGCCATGCACGACTCCTTCACCCCCCTGGGCGGGCTTGTGCCCATGGTGCTGATGCAGCTGGGCGAGGTGGTTTTCGGCGGCGTGGGCTCCGGGCTTTACGGCATGCTGGTGTTCGCCATCATCGTGGTGTTCATCGGCGGGCTTATGGTGGGCCGCACGCCGGAATACCTGGGCAAAAAGATCGAGGCCTTCGAGACCAAGATGTGCTCGCTGGTCATCATGGTGCCGCTCTTCGGGGTGCTCATCGGCACGGCCTGGGCGGTGATGACTGCCTCTGGCCGGGGCGCCATAGCCAACCCCGGGCCGCACGGCTTCAGCGAAATCCTGTACGCCTTCTCCAGCATGTCCAACAACAACGGCAGCGCCTTCGCCGGGCTTTCGGCCAACGTTCCGCTGTACAACCTGCTCGGCGGGCTGACCATGCTGGCCGGGCGCTTCTGGACGGCCATTCCCGTGCTGGCCCTGGCCGGCAGCCTGGCCGCGAAAAAGGCCGTGCCCGTGAGCGCGGGCACCCTGCCCACGCACACGCCGCTGTTCTGCGGACTTGTGGTCTGCGTGGTGCTGGTGGTGGGCGCGCTCACCTTCATTCCGGCCCTGGCCCTCGGCCCCATTGTGGAACATTTGATGATGCTCGGCCACTAGAGCCCCCCAATAGGCAAGGAGTATTCCCAATGTCCGGCAAAAGCCTGTCCCGCCCCTTGTTCGATCGCGAGATCGTCAAACGTGCGGCGCTTGATTCCTTCCGCAAGCTCTCTCCGCGCGTGCAGGTGAAAAACCCTGTCATGTTCACGGTCTATATCGGCAGCATGCTCACCACCCTGCTCTTCATCCAGGCGCTGTTCGGCCAGGGCGAAGCGCCCGCCGGGTTCATTCTGGCCATTTCGCTGTGGTTGTGGTTCACGGTGCTCTTCGCCAACTTCGCGGAGGCCATGGCCGAGGGCCGGGGCAAGGCGCAGGCCGCGACCCTGCGCCAGGCCCGGGCCGAAACGCCCGCGCGCAAGCTCGCCCAGGCCGACCGCGACGCGGAAAGCCAAATGGTCTCCTCCACCACCCTGCGCAAGGGCGACATCGTGCTGGTGGACGCGGGCGAGAGCATTCCCTGCGACGGCGAGGTCATCGACGGCGTGGCCAGCGTGGACGAAAGCGCCATCACCGGCGAGTCCGCGCCCGTCATCCGCGAGGCCGGAGGCGACAGAAGCGCCGTCACCGGCGGCACCCGCGTCCTGTCCGACTCCATCATGATCCGCATCAGCGCGGACCCGGGCGAGACCTTCCTCGACCGCATGATCGGCATGGTCGAAGGGGCCAAGCGCCGCAAGACGCCCAACGAAATCGCGCTGAACATCCTGCTCGCCGCGCTCACCATCATCTTCCTGCTTGTTTGCGCCACGCTGCTGCCCTTCTCCCAGTTCGGCGTGGAACAGGCGGGCAAGGGGGCGGTGATCAGCGTCACCGTGCTCACCGCCCTCTTCGTCTGCCTTGCGCCCACCACCATCGGCGGGCTCTTGTCGGCCATCGGCATCGCCGGCATGGACCGGCTCATCCAGGCCAACGTCATCGCCATGAGCGGCCGCGCCGTGGAGGCCGCGGGCGACGTGGACGTGCTCTTGCTCGACAAGACCGGCACCATCACCCTGGGCAACCGCCAGGCCGCGGCCTTCCTGCCCGCCCCGGGCGTCACCGAGGCCGAGCTGGCCGACGCGGCCCAGCTTTCGTCCCTTGTGGACGAAACACCGGAGGGCCGCAGCATCGTGGTGCTGGCCAAGGAGAAATTCGGCCTGCGCCAGCGCGACGTGACCCAGCTTGGCGCCACCTTCATTCCCTTCACCGCGCAAACGCGCATGAGCGGCGTGAACCTGCCCGGCGGCCGCGCCATCCTCAAGGGCGCGCCCGACTCCATCGAGCGGCTGGCCACGGACTCCGGCAGCGCCTTCCCCCAGGCTGTGCAGGGCCACGTGCAGGACATCGCCCGCGAGGGCGGCACGCCGCTCTTGGTGGCCGAAAAGACCCCGGCGGGCGTGCGGGTGCTGGGCGCCATCTGGCTCAAGGACATCGTCAAGGGCGGCATCCGCGAGAAGTTCGCCGAGCTCCGGCGCATGGGCATCAAGACCATCATGGTCACCGGCGACAACCCGCTCACCGCCGCGGCCATCGCCGCCGAGGCCGGGGTGGACGACTTTTTGGCCGAGGCCAAGCCCGAGCAGAAGCTGGCGCTCATCCGCCAGATCCAGGCCGAGGGCCGTCTGGTGGCCATGACCGGCGACGGCACCAACGACGCCCCGGCCCTGGCCCAGGCCGACGTGGGCGTGGCCATGAACACCGGCACCCAGGCCGCCAAGGAGGCCGGAAACATGGTGGACCTGGACTCCAGCCCCACCAAGCTCATGGAGATCGTGAGCATCGGCAAGCAGCTGCTCATGACGCGCGGCTCGCTGACGACCTTCAGCATCTCAAACGACATCGCCAAGTACTTCGCCATCGTGCCCGCGGCCTTTGTGGGCATGTATCCGGCCCTTGGCGCGCTGAACGTCATGGGGCTGGCCACGCCGCAAAGCGCCATCCTCTCGGCGGTCATCTTCAACGCGCTCATCATCGTGCTGCTCATTCCCCTGGCCCTGCGCGGCGTGGCCTACAAGGCGGCGGGCGCGGCGACTATCCTGCGCGACAACCTCATCATCTACGGCGGCGGCGGGCTCATCGCGCCCTTTGCGGGCATCAAGCTCATCGACATGGCCCTCGTGGCCCTGCATTTGGCATAAGGGAGGCCTCACCATGCTCAAGGACATGTTCAACATTCTGGGACGCCAGCTGCGCCCGGCGTTCTTCCTGCTCATCGCCCTGTCCGTCCTCACCGGGCTCGTGTACCCCACGGCCATCACCCTGGCGGCCAAGGCGCTGTTCCCGTCCCAGGCCGAGGGCAGCCTCATCGCGGACAAAGGGGCGGATAAAAGCGCGGACAAGGCCACGGTCGTCGGCTCGGCGCTTTTGGGCCAGCAGTTCACGGACCCCGGCCACTTCTGGGGACGGCCCTCGGCCACGTCGCCCCAGCCGTACAACGCAAGCTCCAGCGGCGGCGGGAACCTCACCCCGGCGGGCGCGGCCCAGCTGAAGGCCGTGCAGGAACGCGCCGAGGCCCTGCGCGCGGCCGACAAGGACAACACGCTGCCCATTCCGGCAGACCTGCTCACGGCCTCCGGCTCCGGGCTCGACCCGCACATCAGCCCGGCGGCCGCGGCCTACCAGATTCCCCGCGTCGCCAAGGCGCGCGGCATGGACGAGGAGGCCCTGGCGGCCCTTGTGGCCCGGCACACGCAGTCGCGCCAGCTGGGCTTTCTGGGCGAGGCGCGGGTGAACGTGCTGCTGCTCAACAGAGAGCTTGATTCCCTGGTCCCGAGCGTCCATACACAGACGAAGCCGTAAACGGGAGAAGCACCATGGCCTCATGCGACGACAAGCGCGGACCGGACAGACGGCCGGACCCCGACGCCCTGCTGGCCCTGGCCGGCAAGGAGGAGCGGCGGCGCTCGCGCGGGCGGCTGCGCATCTTCTTCGGGGCCGCGCCCGGCGTGGGCAAGACCTACGCCATGCTCACCGAGGCCTACACCCAGCAGGCCGAAGGCCGCGACGTGCTGGCCGGCGTGGTGGAGACCCACGGCCGGGGCGAGACAGAGGCGCTGCTGGCGGGCATAGACGTGCTGCCCAGGGCCACGGTGGAGTACAAGGGCCACCAGCTGCACGAATTCGACCTGGATACGGCCCTGGCCCGGCGGCCCGCGCTCATCCTCATGGACGAGCTGGCCCACACCAACGCGCCCGGCTCCCGGCACGAGAAGCGCTGGCAGGACGTGCTGGAGCTGCTGGACCAGAACATCGACGTGTACACGACCCTGAACGTGCAGCACGTGGAGAGCCTCTCCGACGTGGTGGCGCAGATAACCGGCATCGCCGTGCGCGAGACCGTGCCCGACTCCGTGCTGGAGGAGGCCCACGAGCTGGTGCTGGTGGACCTGACCCCGGACGATCTGCTGAAGCGCCTGCGCGAGGGCAAGGTCTACGTGCCCCAGCAGGCGGAGCGCGCCGCGCAGAACTTCTTCCGCTCCGGCAACCTCTTCGCCCTGCGGGAGCTGGCCCTGCGCGTGGTGGCCGACCGCGTGAACGCCGAGGTCCTGGTCTACCGCCAGGGCCAGGCCATAGAAGTCACCTGGCCCACCACGGGGCGGCTGCTCGTCTGCGTGGGGCCAAGCCCCACCTCGGCCCGGCTGGTGCGCGCGGTGAAGCGCATGGCCGCGGCGCAGCACGCCCACTGGATTGCCGCCTATGTGGAGACCCAGCCCCTGGCCCAAACCGACCCGCGCCGCAACCAGGTGGTGCACAACCTGCGCCTGGCCGAACAGCTCGGCGCGGAGGTGGTCACCCTCACCGGCCGCAACATCACCGAGGAAATCCTCACCCTGGCGCGCGCGCGCAACGTGTCCAGCGTCATCATCGGCAAGCCCGTGCGGCCGCGCCTGCTCGACTCGCTTCTGGGCAGCCCGGTGGACGAGCTCATCCGCAAAAGCGGCGAGATCGACGTGCAGGTCATCCGGGGCGACGATCCCAACGACGCGGGCGAAGGCCCCCGGCACCAGGCCGCGCCGGCCAAGGCCGCGCCCGTGGACTGGCCGGGCTACGGCCAGAGCCTGCTCACCGTGGCCGCCTGCTCCGCCCTTTGCTTCGCCATGTACGGCTCCTTCGAGCTGGCCAACCTCATCATGGTCTACCTGCTGGGCACCATGTTCATCGCCACCCGCTGCGGGCAGGGTCCGGCCATCCTGTCGTCCGCCCTGGGCGTGCTCTGCTTCGACGTGTTCTTCGTGCCGCCGCGCTTCAGCCTGGCCGTGAGCGACACCGAATACCTGTTCACCTTCGCCACCATGTTCGTGGCCGCGGTGGTCATAAGCCGGTTGACGGCCCATGTGCGCCAGCAGGCCGTGGCCGCGCGCGGGCGCGAGGCCCGCACCCAGGTCATGCTGGCCCTTTCCCGCGAGCTGGCCGGCACGCGCGGCACGGAAAAGCTGCTGCGCATCGCCATCGACCACGTGTCCGAGCTGTTCACCTGCCGGGCCCTGGCCCTGCTGCCCGATGACGAAGGCCTGCTCAAGGAGTTCGTGGGCGACAGCGAAGCCTTCAGCCTCAGCCACAAGGGCGAGGGCGTGGCCCAGTGGGTTTTCGCCAACGGACACGTGGCCGGGCTGGGCACAAGCACCCTGCCCACCAGCGGCGCGCTCTACGTGCCGCTCGTCGGCCTCAAGGACACCGTGGGCGTGCTGGGCCTGCGGCCCGAAACCCAAGGGGCCCTGTTCTCGCCGGAGCAGATGCACATGATCGAGACCCTGGCGCGGCAGGTGGCCCTGGCCCTGGAGGTGGAGCGCCTGGAGACCGAGAGCCTGCACGCGCAGATGGAGGCCGAGACCGAGCGGCTCAAGACCTCGCTTTTGTCCTCGGTGACGCACGACCTGCAAACCCCGCTGGCGGCCATCATGGGCTCGGCCGACAGCCTCGTGCAGGTGGGCGACAGGCTGGAGACGGACCTGCGCCGCTCGCTGGCGGCCAATATCTTCGACGAGGCCGAGCGCCTGTCGCGGCTCATCGGCAACCTCCTGCGCATGACCAAGCTCGAATCCGGCACGCTCAAGCCCGACCTGGAGCTGCAATCCCTGGAGGAGCCCCTGGGCGCGGCCCTGAACCTGCTGGAAAAGCGCCTGGCCGGCCGCGGCGTGGACATGGACATGCCCGGCGACCTGCCCATGCTCGACCTGGACGGCGTGCTCATGGAGCAGCTCTTCTTGAACCTGCTGGAAAACGCCGTGAAGTACGCGCCGGAGGCCACGCCCATCAGCATCGAGGCCCATGCGCACGGCCGCGAGGTGGCGTTCTCCGTGGCCGACCGGGGACCGGGGCTTTCCGAGGATGAGCTGGAAAAGGTCTTTGATCTGTTTTATCAGGGGCAGGCGGGCTCCGCACGCAAGGGCTACGGCATCGGGCTGGCCATTTGCCGGGCCATCGCCCAGGTCCATGGCGGGCGCATCTGGGCCGAGAACCGCGCCGGGGGCGGGGCCGTGTTCCACGTCACCCTGCCCGTGCCGGACGGCCGCAGGCAGGCCGCGGCCCTCAACGAGGCCCGGCGCGAGGCCACGGACCCGGGCACGGACGAAAACCGGCGCGATGCGGCGGCAAAGGAGGAACCCCTGTGACCACGGACAAGGCGCTGGTGCTGGTCATCGAGGACGAGGCCCCCATCCGCTGCTTTCTGCGCGCCTTTCTGGAGAGCCAGGGCTTCCGCTTTCTTGAGGCGGAGAGCGGCGAGGAAGGTCTCGGCATGGCGGCCTCGCACCAGCCGGATGTCATTCTGCTGGACCTGGGGCTGCCGGGCATGGACGGGCTCGACGTCATCCGGCGCGTGCGGCAGTGGACCGCCACGCCCATTCTGGTGCTCTCGGCCCGCGGCAAAGAGCAGGACAAGATCGACGCCCTGGACGCCGGGGCCGACGACTACCTCATCAAGCCCTTCAGCGTGGGCGAGCTGGCCGCGCGCATGCGCGTTGCCCTGCGCCACACCGCAAGCGCCGGGCAGGACAAGCCGGAGCCGGTGTTCCGCGTCGGCGCGCTCAGCGTCGACCTGGCCGCGCGGCGCGTGCGCCTGAACGGCGCCGAGGCGCACCTCACGCCCATCGAGTTCAAGCTGTTGGCCTATCTCGTGCGGCACGCGGGCAAGGTCGTGACCCACCGGCAGCTTTTGAAGGAGGTCTGGGGCAGCGCCCGCGACGACCAGTCCCACTATCCACGCATCTACGTGCACCAGCTGCGGCACAAGATCGAGCCCGACCCGGCCCGGCCGCGCTTTCTGCGCACCGAGACCGGCATAGGCTACCGGCTGGAGGAAGCCGACGCGCCGGAAACGCCGAACATCTGAAACAACGCCGCGGCCAGGACGGATGCCCAAGGCCGCAAACCAGGGAGATCGCATGAACCTCGCGGACATGAAGAACCGTTTTTCCCCCGGCCTGACCTTGGCCCTGGCCGTGTTCATGATCGTGCTTTCCGGACTGGCGCTGTGGTTTCTGGGCCGCGGCGAGCACCTGGAGAGCGCCTTTGTGCGCGGCAGCCAGAAGGCGCAAATCGTCGCCCGCATGCGTGCGGACCTTTACGCCGCGGCGGACGCGGAAAAAAGCGCGGTGATGGCCGAGACCGACGCAGCCTCAAAGGACAACGCCAAGCGCGCCCAGGCTGCGGCGGAGCAGGTCGCGGCGGGGCTCGCGGCCTACAAGGCGCTGCCTGCGGGCAACGCCGAGGAGGCAGCTTTGCTGCGCCGCTTCGAGGACGCCTTTGCCGAGTACCGCAAGGCGGACGAGGAGGTGCTGGCCCTGGCCGTGCAGAACACCAACCTCAAGGCCTTTGCCCTGTCCTTTGGCCCGGCCGCCGAAGCCCTGGCCAAGATGGAGCTGGCGCTCAAGCCCGTCCTCGACGCGGGAGCCAAGGGCGGCAAGAGCGCGCAACCGGCGCTGCTGGCCTCGCGGGCCCTGACCGAGGCCCTGCGCATCCAGGCCCTGCACGCGCCGCACATCACGGAGAAAACCGACGCGCGCATGGACGAGCTGGAAAAGCGCATGGCCGCGGCCGACACGCAGGTCCGCGCCGATCTTGGCGCGCTGGGCGCGGCCGGAGCCCAGGCCCTGGCCGCCTACGAGGAATTCCACACGACCACGGCCGAGGTGGTGCGCCTTTCGCGCCTGAACACCAACGTGCGCTCCCTTGACCTTTCGCTGGACCGCAAGGTCAAGGTGCTGGCCGTGTGCGACGAGGCCCTGAACGCCCTGCGCGACTTCCTGGGCGCCGGCCTGGCCAAGGGCACGCGCTAGCCAAAGCACGGCGGCCGGCACGGCGCGGGAAAAGCGCCCGCCGCCCCCTGAAGCGGACAATCGCCACGCTGCGCCGGACGGCGGCTTCGGCCCTGCGCCGGGGCCGACCTTGGCACGGGGGGCGAACCCGGCACGACACCGGAGAGGCGTTCCGCCCGCAGCGCGGCATTGTTCCGAGCCGCGCGCGGCGCGGGACGCTGGCCGTGGCCCTGCGCCGAGCCGCCCCCGGCTGGCTAGCGCCCGTCTGGCCGCCATTCGTCTGGCCGACGGTGGTCTCGCGCCCGCCTCGCGCCTTGCCCATCGTCAAAAAACACAGCATGATGCGCGGCGTCTCCCACTCCAGCAAACGGGTGCCCGCACATGCCGAAAAAGAACCGCCCCGCCAAGGCCCGCAAGCACGCGCCCAAGCCAGCGCGCGGCACCAAACCGGAAACCGCACGCGGCGCCACATCCCAGGCCGCGTCCACGCCTGTTCGCGCAGGCGCGCCCGCACCCGCCGCGCTCATGGCCCTGGCCGAGCTGTTCAACCAGGGCCGCCACGCCGAGGCCGAGGCCTGCGCCCGCGCCCTCACCGCCGCGCACCCGGACCACGGCTTCTGCTGGAAGGCCCTGGGCGCAGTGCTGCTCGCCCTGTCCCGCCCGGCCGAAGCCCTGGAGGCCAACGCCCGCGCCGCCGCCCTGCTGCCCAACGACGCGCAGGTCCAGGCCAATCTGGCCATTGCCATGCAGGCCCTGGGCCGCCTGCCCGAGGCCGAGGCCGGCTACCGCCGCGCCCTGGTTCTCGATCCCGATTACGCCGACGCCCACAGCAACCTGGGCAACACCCTGCACGCCCTGGAGCGCACGGCCGAGGCCGAGGTCTGCTTCCGCCGCGCCCTGGCGCTCGCCCCCGGCAGCGCGCACATCCACGCCAACCTCGGCGCAGCGTTGAACGCCCTGGGACGCCCGCAGGAAGCCGAGGCCTGCTGCCGCCGCGCCCTGGAGCTGAATCCGCACGCGGCCCAGGCGCACAACAACCTGGGCATGGCCCTGAACGCCCTGAATCGCGCGGCCGAGGCCGAGCCCTGCTTCCGGCGGGCGCTGGCGCTCCGGCCCGGCTACGCCGAGGCCCTGAACAACCTGGGCAACGCCCTGCACCAGCTGGGCCGCCTCAAGGAATCCGAGGAGAGCTTCCGCGCCTCCCTAAACATCCGCCCGGCAGACCCGGAGACCCTGAGCAACCTCGGCAACACGCTGCACACCCTGGGCCGCCTGCGCGAGGCCGAGGACTGCTACCGCCAGGCCCTGGCCCTGCGGCCGGGGCTTGCCGCCGCGCGCAGCAACCTGCTCTTCGTCTTGAGCCACGCGGAGCACTGCGCCCCGGCGGAATATCTGGCCGAGGCCAAGCGCTACGGCGCGGATGCGGCCGCTCGGGCCGGGGCGCGCTACGGCTTTTGGCGCTGCGACGCGGCCCCGCAACGGCTGCGCGTGGGCTTCGTTTCCGGCGACTTGCGCTCCCACCCGGTGGGGCACTTTCTGGAGGCGGTGCTGGGCTGCATGGACCACGCGCGCGTCGAGTTGTACGCCTACCCCACCGCCAACGACGGCGACGCCCTTACGGAGCGCATCCGGCCGCGCTTCGCCGCCTGGAAGTCTTTGGCCGGGCTTGGCGACGATGCGGCGGCGGAGCTGATCCACGCCGACGGCGTGCATGTGCTGGTGGACCTCTCCGGCCACACGGCCCAGAACCGCCTGGAGCTTTTCGCCCGCAAGCCGGCGCCGGTGCAGGCCAGCTGGCTGGGCTACTTCGCGTCCACCGGGCTCGCGGAGATGGACTTTCTGCTGGCGGACGACACGGGCGTGCCGGAAACGCACCGGCAATGGTTCACGGAAACCGTGCTCGCCCTGCCGGAAACGCGGCTGTGCTTCACCGCCCCGCGCGAGGACATCGCCGTGGGGCCGCTGCCAGCGCTGGAGAACGGCTTCGTCACCTTCGGCTCGTTCCAGAACCTGGCCAAGATCGGGCAGCCGGTGCTTGATCTGTGGGCCGGGGCGCTCAGCGCGCTGCCCGCGTCACGGCTGCGCGTGCAGTGCCGCCAGCTGGGCGACGCCGCCGCGTCCGAAACCCTGCTTGCAGGTCTGGCGCGGCGCGGCGTGGACCCGGCGCGCGTGCGGCTTCTCACCGGCGTGCCCCGTGCGGAATACCTCGCCGCGCACAACGAGATCGACATCATCCTCGACACCTTCCCCTACCCCGGCGGCACCACCACCTGCGAGGCGCTGTGGATGGGCGTGCCCACGCTGACCCTGGCGGGCAAGGGGTTGCTGGGCCGGCAGGGAGCCAGCCTGCTCACTGCGGCGGGGCTGCCGGAGTGGATCGCCTGGAGCGAGGCCGAGTACCAGCGCAAGGCCGTGGCCTTGGCCGCGGACCTGCCCGCGCTGGCGGCGTTGCGCCAGAACCTGCGCGCGCGCGTGCTGGCCTCGGCCCTGTTCGACGCGCCGCACTTCGCCAAACGCCTCGAAGCCGCGCTGTGGGATATGTGGGCGCGGCGGACAACGCGCTAGGTTGCGTCCTGCGCAACGCCGCTCTTCCGGCGTCACCGCCAAAGGGCCACTTCCCGCTGCTGCGTGACACAAGTTGCAGCGCGGCAGAATCGCCAATACACACATAGATGGATACAGCAATAATTCAGGGGCCTTGCTCCTGGCGAATACTCTTGTGTATAGTCTCGGCAAAGAATGCCCAGGGGCATATTTTGCGCAAATCTTTGAAGCCCAGGCGCGACAATTTGAAATTGACCTAAAGCATCAACTAGAACAGGTAGGGATAGTTCTGTGAAATGCAAAGCACTAGCGTGTGTTGTTATTGTTTGTTTGTGGATGTTTGCAAGTCCTCAAATTTCGCGAAGCGAGGGCACTAATAATGTATGGACGATATATGTCGCAATTCAACCTAGAGAGTCTTACAATTTTGTGCAATGGGCTAATGATACTAGCACTGATATAACCGTGTATCGCTACCCTCTCTATGTCGGGTATTTTTACACAGATGATTCACTAACCGTCAAATGGAAGTGTATCATCCCACTTGCGGAGAAAGAGATGGAGAAATGGGCTGCTTGGAAAAGCAATCCACAAGCTCGCGCATTTGATGACTGGATACCAGGAAGATACAGAAAGGCAAAGCTAGGAGATCCGGATTACGCTGATATTGCTAGCTATGATATGTCGAGTTCTGGGTTTCATGCTATCAAAATTACGAATGGAAAGCTCCCTGATGACTCATGGGTGCCTCAATTCACACAGCAATATGCGATTGATTTTCCGAATGCAAAACAGCGGATACAAGCACTACAAGCAATAGTCTATCGTGAGATTCTGGATAAACCATTGGAACTTCGCGAGTATAGAACAAAATCAGATGAAATTGACGACTATCTGAACAATACAGTGAAAGAACTGAGTGCTTGGCATGTTCTGAATTGATCTGCAGATGCCATGAGCTAACGCTGGCGAGGTAGGGATAGTTCTATGAAATTCAAAGCACTAGCGTGTGCTGCTATCGTTTGTTTGTGGATGTTTGCAAGTCCTCAACTTTCGCGAAGCGAGGGCACTAATAATGTATGGACGATATATGTCGCAATTAAACCCAGAGAGGCTTACTATTTTGCACAATTGGCTAATGATGCTAGCATTGATATAACAGCGTATCGCTATCCTCTCTATATCGGATATTTTTACACAGATGATTCACAGACAGTAAAATGGAAGTGTATCATCCCGTTTGCGGAGAAAAAGATGGAAAAATGGGCTGCTTGGAAAAGCAATCCACAAGCTCGTGCGCTTGATGACCTGTTACCAGGAAAATACAGAAAGGCAAAACTAGGAGATGCGAATTATGCTGAGATTGCAGGCTATGATATGTCGCGTTCTGGGTTTCATGCTATCAAAATTACGAATGGGAAGCTCCCTGATGACTTGTGGGTGCCTCAATTCACACAGCAATATGCGATTGATTTTCCGAATGCAAAACAGCGGATACAAGCACTACAAGCAATAGTCTATCGTGAGATTCTGGATAAACCATTGGAACTTCGCGAGTATAGGACAAAATCAGATGAAATTGACGACTATTTGAACAATACAGTGAAAGAACTGAGTGCTTGGCATGTCCTGAATTGATCTGCAGATGCCATGAGCTAACGCTGGCATTGATTTCTGATCGTTGTCCTTTTCCACTCAATCGCGATCGCTGAGCCTTTATGGGGCGGCCCAAAGCCCCTCATTACAGCCAGTGGCCTCCAAACCGCAACTCCGGCAGCTTGGGCTACGGCTCTGGTTCGTCTTCCTCTTCTTGGGTGAACCGGCAGACCAGCATCATCGGAACGAATTCCGTCGATGTCCGCACGGAGAAGAACACCGCTGTTGAAGGCGCGGTCATTGCCGCCGAAAACGGCAAGCTCAAGCTCGATACGGACACGCTGACCGACATAGTCACCCCCCTCACCAAGCGCTTGCGTTCAAGCATCCCACGCCCCCTGGCCGCCCTGCATTTTTTTGTTTACACGGAAACAAAATCGAGGTAGCCCCGTTTTGTTGCCACGGAAACAAAGAAGCGCACCCAGGAGACGGCATGGACACTTCGCCCAAATCGACGCCAGACAAAACGGCCGACATCCCGCCCGACATCACGGATGACATCGCGCCCGACATCGTCGACGCGCTCACGCGCATTCAGGAACGCTCGATCATTCTGCGCCACGCCCAGGGCGAAGTGCCCGAGGGCCTCAACCTGGCCGAGACCCACTGCATCCACTGGATCGGGGCCTTGCCGGGCGCCAACGTCACGCGCATCGCCACGCGGATGGGCATGACGCGCGGGGCCATCAGCAAAATCGCCAAGCGGCTGCTGGCCAAGGGCCTGGCGGAAAGCCACCGCATGCCGGGCAACAACAAGGAGCTGCACTTCCGTCTCACGGACTCCGGCGCGCGCGTGTTCGACGAGCACACAAAATGCCACGCCACGGCCAGGGACGAAAAACTGGCGCTGCTGGCCGGCTTTACCCCGGACGAGCAGCGGGCCGTGCTGCGTTTCCTCAGCGCCGTGGGGGCGCGGCAGCAGGCCCAGATGCAGCGGGAGCAGCGAGCCACAAAGGATACGGCAGACGACGCGTCTGACGAAACAGCGGCCACGCCGGCGGATGACGCGGCAGGCCGGGAGGATTCCCATGTCTGAGGAAACAGCGCGTCAGGGGCGCATCGCGGCCCTTTCCCTCGCCCACATGTTCAACGACTGGTACATGAACTTCATCCAGACCCTGCTGCCGTTCTTTGTGGCGGCGGGCATGGGCGTGGGCAAGGGGGCGTTTCTGGTCTCGGCCTTCACCACCACGTCGTCGCTGCTGCAGCCCGTGTTCGGCTACCTGGCTGACAGGCGCGGACAGCGCTGGATGGTCTACGTGGGCACCTTGTGGATGGCCGTGATGCTGGGCTTTCTGGGCATCACGGGAAGCTACCCCATGCTCATGGGCCTGGCGCTCTTGTCCGGGTTCGGCACCGCGGCCTTCCACCCCCAGGCGGCGGCCATGGTCGGCGCGCTGAGCGGCCGCAACAAGGGCTGGCACCTGTCGCTCTTCTCCGCAGCGGGCAATGTCGGCTGGGCGCTCACGCCGCTCATCATGGTGCCCGTGGTCAAGAGCCAGGGGCTGGAGATAACCCCCGTGTTCATGCTGCCGGGCATCGTGGTGGCGCTGCTGCTGTGGCTTGTGGCGCCCAGCGTGCGCAAAACCGAAGCCAAGGCGCGTGAGCCGCTGCTGCCCGCCCTGCGCGCGGCCTGGGCCGAGCTGACCAAGGTGGTGTTCATCGTGTCGCTGCGGTCGCTGGCGTACTTCGGGCTCATCGCCTTTCTGCCCCTGTTTCTGCAAACCAAGGACATCAGCCTGACGCACAGCAGCCGGCTGTTGTTCCTCATGCTTTTTTCCGGCGCCATGGGCGGCATGCTCGGCGGACGCCTTTCCGACAGGTTCGGGCGCAAGGCCGTCATCGTGGGCTCGCTGGCCGCAAGCACGCCGCTGTTCCTCTTGTTCCAGCACGCGCAGGGTCCTGCCGCCATCGTGCTGCTGTGCTGCGCGGGCGCGGCCCTGCTGGCCTCGTTCTCGGTCACGGTGGCCCTGGCGCAGGAGCTCATCAGCCGCAACGCGGCCATGGCCTCCGGCCTCACGCTGGGCTTCGGCATCGGCATTGGCGGGCTGGGGGTCGGGGCGGTGGGCGTGCTCATCGAACGGGCCGGCGTGGACTACGCCATAACCCTGCTGGCGCTGTGCCCCCTTGCGGCCGGGCTGCTGGCCCTGCTGCTCAAGCCCAGGGCCGCCACGGCGGCGGCCGCGCGCTAGAGTTTGCTACTCGGCCTGGGTCCGTGCGGCCATGGCCCTGCGCTTCACCACCTCCGGGTACCAGCAGGAAAAAGCCATGCACGAGACGAGCACGGTGTAGTTCGCGGTCTCGATGAGCCATTCCGGCTGCCCGGTGGGCAGGGTCTTGAGCCAGGCCAACGTCGTGCCGATGCTGAAGGCCACGCCCCAGACGCTGGTCATGAAGTAATTGGTGCGGATGAACAGGGGGTCGTTCCAGCGCGAGGGGTCGGTGTGGTCGCGGGCGTACTCGAGGGTGAAGGGCTTGCCCATGGCCAGGGTGATCCAGGTGCCGAGGGCCAAAGCGCCGTTGGCCAGCACGCCCATGTAGCGCGCGGTCCACATGTTCTCAAGCCCGACCACCGCAATGGTGGCGAAGATGAAGAACACGATGCCCACCCACATGATGATGCCCCGGTGCAGCCGCAAAACCGCCATGACCACGGTGAGCAGCGCGGCCACGATGAGTCCGGCCTTCAGCCGGAACAGCGAACCCTGCGCGATGATCAGAAACGAGATCCACGGGGCAAAGGACACGAGCAGCTTGAGAAAGGCCATTCGGAGCTCCTTGACTGTCGGTTTCCGGGCGGTGAAGGGGCGGCGCTGCGGGCTTTGCCCGCGCGGCCTTAATCGTCAAAGCGCTTGGTGATGCTCCCGTAGGCGTCGATGCGGCGGTCGCGCAGAAACGGCCAGCCCCGGCGCACGTCCTCCAGGCGGCAGGGGTCCACCTGGGCCAGCAGGATGGTCTCCTCGTCCGTGGGGGCCTGGGCCACCAGGTCGCCCATGGGCCCGGCCACGAAGCTGGTGCCCCAGAATTCTATGCCCGCGCCCGCCGCGTTGTGGCTGTCGGCCAGGGGCCGCTCCAGGCCGATGCGGTTGGCCGCGGCGATGTAGCAGCCGTTGGCCACGGCGTGGCCGCGCTGCACCAGTTGCCAGGCCCCGCGCTGCTCGTCGCCCAGCAGGTCCTTCTCCTGCGGGTGCCAGCCTATGGCCGTGGGGTAGAAGATGACCTCCGCTCCTTTGAGCGCCGTGAGCCGCGCGGCCTCCGGGTACCACTGGTCCCAGCACACGCACACGCCGATGCGCCCCACGTGGGTGTCCACAGCCAAAAAGCCCAGGTCGCCGGGGGTGAAGTAGAACTTCTCGTAGAAGGCCGGGTCGTCGGGGATGTGCATCTTGCGGTAGGTGCCGAGGATGCCGCCCTCGCGCCCCAGCACCACGGCGGTGTTGTGGTACAGCCCCGGCGCGCGCTTCTCGAACAGCGAGACCACGATGGCCGTGCCGGTCTTTTGGGCCAGCTTGGCGAAGGCCGCGGTGGTCGGGCCGGGGATAGGCTCGGCCAGGTCGAAGAGCCGGGCGTCCTCCTGCTGGCAGAAGTACGGGCCGAGGAAGAGCTCCTGCAGGCAGATGACGTCCGCCCCGAGGGAGGCGGCGCGCTCGGCCAAATCCAGGTGCGCGGCCATGTTTTCCTCCGCGCTTTCGCGGCAGCCGGTTTGGACCAGGGCGATAGTGTACGGATTTCGGCTCATGCTGCCCCTTTGCGGTTGGGCTTTTGAGGATAAAAAAACGCCGGGGAGGGTTTGAGCGCCCTGCCCCGGCGCATGCCGTCAGCGGATGATGTGCCGTTCTACTTCGGATCCAGGGCGTCGATGACCTTGACCCCGAATTCCTTGACCGAGTCTGGCGGTTTGAAGAACACGGCCATGAAGGGCGTGTCCATGCCGGTCTTGAGGAAGGTGTTGCTGGTGAGGATGCCGACCTCGGAGCCGAGGCTGGCGTTGATCTCCTCCTCGCTCTGCACCTGGAGCTGGAACTGGGAGAGGGTGTTGCCGCACAGAAGCTGCTTGGACACCAGCACGTGGCCCTTTTCGTCAAAGAGCGAAATCTCGACCTTGATGCGCTCCTTGGGCGTGGCGAAGTTGTTCACCGCCTTGCCCTCGACCACGAAGATGTTCCCGGCCTTTTCATTGGGGATGTAGTACTGGCGGACATTGCGCAGGGCGATGTCCTTGACCTTGTCGGCGCTCTCCGCCGTGTCCTTCTTGCCCGACATGGAGCTTAAGAAGGGAATGTTCATCTTGGTCCAGGGCTTGAAGATGAACAGGCCCGCCCCTGCCAGGGCCAGCACGGCGATGACCGCGCCCAGGATGATCCATTTCTTCTTGCCGCTCTTGGCCGCGGGCTTGGGCGCGTCGAGGGATGTCCCGCCGCCCAGGGAGTTCAGGAAATCGTCTTCGCCGGACTTTGCGGGCTTGGCGGTTTCGGCGTCCAGGGAGGAGCTGAAGGCGCCGCCGTCGTCGTCGAAATGGCCGGGCGCTGCGGGCGCGGCGGGTTCGTCGTCGTCAAAGGGGCTCTTGGCCGCGGGCTTGCCGCCGGGAATGTCGTCGTCGTCGGCCGGGCCGGCGGCGGGCTCGTCGTCGTCCCAGGGCATCTTCTTGGACGCGGCTTCGGGCGCACCGGGAACGGCGGCGGGTTCGTCGTCGTCCCAGGGCATCTTCTTGGGAGCGGCCTCGGGTGCGGGGGCCGACGGGGCGGCCGGCTTGGGCGCGGGCTCGGAGGCGGTCAGGTCGGCCAGCTCCTTGTCGAAGTCCTTGCCCGGAGGCATGACGTTGAACACATGTTTACACCGCGCGCAGCGCACCTTGGAGCCGGTGGGCGCGATCTTTTCTTCAGGCAGATTGTACTTGCTCTGGCACTCTGGGCAGGCGACGATCATGGCTTTTCTCTTGCGTAGGCGTCCCTATTCGGGGACGAGTTCGTAAACGGCGTCAAGTTCGCGATACTTTTCCGCGTAATCCATGCCGTATCCCACAATGAAACCCTTTTGAATGGGGAATCCGGCAAAGTCAACCGTGAGGGAGACTTCACGGCGTTCGTGCTTGTCGATGACGGCGCAGACGCGGATGCTTTCGGCCCCGCGCTTTTCCAGCACTTCGAGCAAAAACTCCACGGAGTGTCCGGTGTCGACGATGTCCTCCACCAGGAGCACATGCTTGCCGGAAACGTCCACCTCCATGTCCTTGCTGAAGATGGTCTGGCGGCCGCGGCTGGTGCCGTTGCCGTAGCTGGCCATGCGCACGAAGTCCAGTTCGAGCGCGTCGTTCTTGATGTGCCGGACCAGGTCGGCGAAGAACACGAACCCGCCCTTGAGCACGCACACGGCCACAAGGGGCTTGCCCTGGTAGCATTTGGTGATCTCCGCGCCAAGCTCGGCCACGCGCTTGTGCAGCGTCTCGGAGTCGATGACGGTCTTCAGGATATCGGCCATTTCTTTTCCTCAAAGCTCCATATGCAGGGCTATTTCGTCGCAGTCGGGGAAGCGCGGGCAGTTGAGGCAGTCGCTCCACACCTTTTGCGGCAGGCTGTCTTTGGAACATTCCGTGAAGCCCATGTGCCGGAAGAAGTCCGGCGTGTTGGTCAGGGCGAACACGCGGTAAATGCCCAGGGTCACGGAATCGGAGAGGCAGGCCTCCACGAGCCTGCGGCCCAGGCCCAGACCCCGCGCCGAGCTGGCCACCACCAGGGAGCGCACCTCGGCGAGGTTCTCCCAGCAGATGGCCAGGGCGCAGCAGCCCAGAATCGTCTCGTCGTCCTTCTCGTCCACAATGACGAAGAAGTCGCGCAGGTGGCTGTAAAGCTGGTTGTAAGAGCGCGGCAGCACCAGCCCGTCGTCGGCGCTGGTGTTCATGATGAGCCGGTGCACGCCCTTCACGTCGGTGATGCGCGCCTTGCGCAGCTGCATGGCCACGGCTAGCTCTTCACCAGCTGGCTGATGACCGTGTCCAGCATGTCGAAGGGGTACACGCCCGAGCTGTTGAAGGCCACCTGGCCCTCCTTGTCCAAAATATACAGGGCGGGAATGCTCTTGACGCCGAACTCCGAGCCGACGTCGGCTTTGGAGAGGTACACGTCGAGGGTGGTGGGGCGGCCCTTCAGAAAGGTGCCCATGGCCTCGGGCGTGTCGTCCACGCTGATGGCCATGATGTCCAGCTTGTCGGCCTTGTACTTGGCGCGCAACTGCTCCAGCACGGGCAGCTCGGTCTTGCAGGCCGGGCACCAGGTGGCCCAGAACATGACGAAGGTCACCTTGCCCTTGTTGGCGGCAAAGTGTTTTTCCACGGCGCCCATGTCCAGGGTCTCCAGCTTGGCGGGCGCCCCGCCCGCGGGCTGCGAACCGCCGGAACAGGCGGACAAAAAGCCGAGGCAGAGCGCAAGGCCCAGGGCCGGCAGCAATTTCAGCGCGTGCTTCATCAATATCTCTCCTCAAAAGCGGCGCGGAGGGGATGCGTCTCCTGCCGCCTGCGGGCGGTGTAGCAGAAACCGGACCGGGACGCAAAGGTCGCGGCGGCTCCCGCTCCCCGCGCGCCAAACCGGGGTCGCGGGGCTAATGCGCCGCAACGCGCCCGGACAGCTCGCCCGCCAGCTTCACGGCGGCCACGGCGTCGCGGGAGAAGCCGTCCGCGCCGATGGACTGGGCAAAGGCCTCGGTGACCACGGCCCCGCCGATCATCACCTTGATGCCGAGCCCGCGCTCCCGCACCAGACGCACCGTGTCCTCCATGCGCACCATGGTGGTGGTCATGAGGGCCGAGAGCCCGATGACCTTTGCGCCCACGCGCACGGCCTCGTCCACGATCTTCGCGGCGGGCACGTCCTTGCCCAGGTCGAAGACCTCGAAGCCGTGATTCTTGAGCATCAGGCAGACGATGTTCTTGCCGATGTCGTGGATGTCGCCCTCCACCGTGGCCATGACGATGGGCGTCTTCTTCTCCGCCCGGCCGCTGGCCAGAAGCAGGGGCTCCAGCCGGCCGAACCCGGCCTGCATGGCCTCGGCGCTGCGCAGCAGCTGGGGCAAGAAGTATTCCTTGCGCTCGTACTTGTTGCCCACCTCAAGAATGGCCGGAATGAGCTCCCCGTCCACCAGGGCGAAGGGATCGGCCCCGCCTTCCAGGGCGGTTTCGATCATGGCCAGCAGGCCAGCCTTGTCGCCCAGAATCACGGCCTCGCCCGGAGTGGCGGCCTTGCCTCCGCCGGGCGCGCCGCCCGCGGCTGCGGCTTGGCCGCCGCCCACGCCCGGAGTCCAGTTGGCGTAGGAGCCGATGTAGCGCCCGGCGTTGGCGTCCCGCGCGAGCAGCACCTCGGCCGAGGCCGCGGCCTCGCGCAGGCGGGTGCTGGCCGGGTTGGCGATGCACGAGGAAAGCCCGGCGCCCATGCTGAGCGCCAGAAAGGTGGAGTTCAAAAGCTCGCGCGCGGGCAGCCCGAAGGAGACATTGGACAGGCCCATGGTGGTGGGCAGGCCCAGCACGTCGCGGCAGTAGCGCACGGTGTCCAGGCAGTGGCGCGCGGCCTCGGGCTTGCTCGAAACCGTGAGCACGAGGGCGTCGACCATGATGAGCCGGCGCGCAATGCCCAGGTCGTCGGCCTGCTTGAGCAGCCGCTCGATGACCGCGATGCGCTCCGCCGCCGTGTAGGGCAGCTTGCGGCCCTCAAGGGGCAAAAGGATGAACGGCGCGCCGAACTTCTTGCACAGGGGGCCAAGCTGCTCCATGCGGCCCGGCTCGCCGCTGATGGAATTGACCAGCGGCGACCCCGGTTGGGTCCACAGAGCGTTCTCCATGGCGGCGATGTCCGAGGTGTCGAGGGAGAGCGGCAGCTCGAAGCGGCCGGCCAGGGCCTGGGCCAGGGAGGGCAGCACCAGCTTCTCGTCCACCATGGGCGCGCCCACGTTGACGTCCAGAATGGCCGCGCCCTGGGCGATCTGCTCCGTGGCCAGGCGCAGGGCCTCCTGGTGGCCGTTCTGCGCCAGCTCCTCGGCCAGCACCTTCTTGCCCGTGGGGTTGATGCGCTCGCCGATGATCTGCAGCGGGTTCTCCCAGCCGAAGGCCACCGAGGCCGAGCGGCAGGTGAGCACCAGGGGCGAGGCGTCGGGCGGGGTGGGCTTGGCGTAGGGCATGTCGCCCACGGCGGCGCGCAGGGCGGTTATGTGCGCGGGCGTGGTGCCGCAGCAGCCGCCCAGCAGCTTGGCGCCCATTTCGGCGAACACGCGGCACTGGCGGGCAAAGTCGTCCGGCCCGAGGCGGAACACGGTGCGGCCCTCCTCGTCCAGCACGGGCAGCCCGGCGTTGGGCTGCACCAAAAGCGGCGTGGAGAGCCGGGGCAGCATGGCCCGCACGATGTCGACGATCTGCTCCGGCCCGGCGGAGCAGTTGGTGCCGATGAGATCGACGCCCAGGTTCTGCATGGTGTCTATGAAGGTGAGCGGCGGCGTGCCGGTGAGCGACTGCGCGCCCTCGAAGGTCATGGACACGGACACGGGCAGGTCGCACACCTCGCGCGCGGCCATGACCGCGGCCTTCACCTCGGCCAGGTCGAACTGGGTCTCGATCTGGATGAGGTCGGCGCCGCCCTCCACCAGGCCCTCGATCTGCTCCTTGAAGGCGGCCACCATGTCGCGGAAGCCCACGTCGCCCAGGGGCGCGATGAAATGCCCGGTGGGGCCCACGCTGCCGGCCACAAAGGCCCGGCCGTCCACGGCCTGCTTGGCCGTTCTGGCCAGATGCCGGTTCAGGGCGCGCACGTCCTGGCCCATGTCGAGCTTGAAGCGCGTGCCGCCGAAGGTGTTGGTGGTGATGACCTCGGCCCCGGCTGCGACGTATTCCGCGTGGATGGCGGCCACGGGCTCGGGATTTTTGAGGCCGTAGACCTCCGGCGAGACGCCGGGAGGCAGCCCGCGCGACTGCAAGAGCGCGCCGAAGCCGCCGTCGAAAAAGTGGATGCGGCCGTCGGTGAGAAGCGAGCGAAAGTCGGACATGGGATATCTCCGTCAGCGGTGGGGCCTGGCGGTCCGCGGGCAGGCCAGCGAGAGGCCGTCCAGGGAGGCGGGGGCGGGCGCGGAGCCCAAGCCGGGCCGGGAATCCGGGTGTACTGAAAAACGTTGAAAAGGACAAACAAAAACTATACGCTCCCGATTTGCGCAACCCACGACCCGGAACCGGGGGCCCCTTGCCCTGCCGGGCCGAACCGCCAGGTCGGCCAGATTCGGAATGAAATCGGAAAAGAACAACGATCTCCCGGTAGAGAGCAAGCCCGCTGCGCCCCCGGCTGTGGCGGGGAAAAAGCCCTTTCTCCCCGCGCCCGTGCCCCGCAGGCGCGGCGAAGCCTCTACGCGCGACTCCCTGCACCACTATCTGCGTGAGATTGCACGCTTTCCACTCCTCGCGCCCGAGGAGGAGTTTGAACTTGCCCAGCGCGTGCGCGACGGCGGCGACCAGGAGGCGGCCTTCCGCCTCGTTTCCTCGCACCTGCGCCTGGTGGTCAAAATCGCCATGGATTTCCAGCGCCGCTGGATGCAGAACGTGCAGGACCTCATCCAGGAGGGCAACGTCGGCCTGATGAAGGCCGTGCGCAAGTTCGACCCGGACAAGGGCATCAAGTTCAGCTACTACGCCGCGTTCTGGATCAAGGCCTACATCCTCAAGTTCATCATGGACAACTGGCGCATGGTCAAGATAGGCACCACGCAGACCCAGCGCAAGCTGTTCTATAATTTGAACAAAGAACGCCAGCGTCTGTCGAACATGGGCTTTGACCCCACCACCAGCGCCCTTTCCGAGAGCCTGAACGTCTCCGAGGCCGAGATCGAGCAGATGGACCAGCGCCTTTCGCGCCAGGACATGAGCCTCGACATCAGCATCGGCGAAGACTCCGAGAATACGCGGCTCGACTTCTTGCCGGCCCTTGGCCCCGGCATCGAGGAGATCCTGAGCTCGAACCAGATTTCCGGCCTGTTGCTCGACAACCTCAAGGTCATCGTGCCCACCCTCTCGGACAAGGAGCAGGCCATTTTGAACGAGCGCCTGCTCTCCGACAGCCCGGTGACCCTGCGCGAGATCGGCGACCGCTTCGGCGTCACGCGTGAGCGCGTGCGCCAGATCGAGGCCCGGCTTCTGGAGAAGCTCAAAGAGCACCTTTCCGCCACGGTGAAGGATTTTTCGCCCGACTGGATTGAGGGCAACGACTAGGACGGGGGATGGCATGGACCCGCGCATCATCGACCTGAAGCGCCGCGCCAGGGAACTGGCCGCGGGACGACCGCAAAGCGCCTTCGCGCTTGATTGCGCGGAAGAGCTCGGCCACGCGTCGACCTTGTTTTTCGAGCATCCGCTGATGCAGCGCCTGCAGGGCGACGCCCTGGGCTTTTTGAACGAGCCCTGCGGCCTTGGCGTGGAGCACGGCAAGCGCGTGGCCATAGACGCCGCCGCCCTGGTGCTGGCCGAGCCCACCGGCCTTGATCCGGAGGCGCGCCGCCGGCTGGCCCTGCTGGCCGAAATGGCCGGCCTGCTGCACGACTGCATGCGCTTTGAGGACAACCACGCGGAAAAAGGCGCCGACCTCTGCATGCGGGTGCTGCGCAGCTACCACCTGGACCCGGAGGAGATCGTCTGGATCGCCCAGGCCGTGGCCCTGCACGAAACCGCCCTGCCCCTGGTGATGAACGGGCCGGAAACGGCGCGCCTGCTGGCCGGGGTGCTGCACGACGCGGACTGCTTCCGCTTCGGGCCGGACATCTTCGCCGCCACGGTGTGGGAATTGTGCGACTGCGACGAATGGACCTTCGAGGACATCGCCCGCGCCTTCCCGGAAGGGCCCAAGCGCGCCGCCACCCTGAAAAAGAGCTTCCGCACCGAGCAGGGCCGCCGCTACGGCCCCGCGCTCATCGACGAGGGATTGTCCCTGGCCCAGGAATACACGCGGCTTTTCGAGCAGGAGCTCGCCCAAGCCGCCACGTCCAACACATGAGGACCTCCATGCCCCTCCACATTTCCTTTGGCCGCCGCCTGCGCGTCCCTGCCCTGGCCCTGGCTCTTGCGTGCTGCGCGGCCTGCGCGCCCCTGCAAAGCGCTCCGCAGCAGCCCCGCCCCATCAGCGCCGAATCCGGGGTCACCTTCGACTATCTGGAGTATCAGGCCCTGCTGCAGCAAATGGCGCGCACGGCGTCGGTGGCGCGCATGTCGCCGGAGGCCTTTGCCCGCACCCTGGAGTACCAGCGGCTCGCGGCCGAGGCGCTGGACCGCGTCATCGCCAAGCAGAGCGCGCCCTCGCTCTACATGGACAAGGCCTTTCTCTACTGGAACCCGGAACAGGCGGGCGAGGCGCGGGCCATTTTGGCCCAGGGGCTGGCCCAGTACCCGGACGATTACAACCTGAACGCCTCCCTCGCCAACGCCTATCTTTTGGAGAACAACCTCCCCGAGGCGGCCAAGATCCTCGTCGCCTACCTCGCCAAGCAGGAGAACACCGCCCTGCGCGAGCGCCTGGGCCAGATCTACGTGGACACGGACCAGCCCGAAAAGGCCCTGGAGACCCTGCGCCGCATTCCCGCCAAGGACCGCTCGCCCGAGGCCCGGTTCCAGATGGCCCGCGCCGAGGCGCGCCTGAACCACCGCACCGTGGCCATCAAGGCCCTGCAGCAGCTGGTGAAGGAAAACCCGGACTACCTCGAGGCCTGGGTCGAGCTGGCCTTTCAGCAAGAAATGAACAAGGACTACGCCGCGGCCGTGTCCACCTACATGCAGATTTTGGAGCTGGGCCAAAGCAGCGAGGACATCCGCCAGCGCATCGAAAACGGCGGCGGCGAGGGCCGCGAGGACATCCGCCTGCGCGTGGTGGGCCTGTACCTCAAGCTGAACAATCCGGACAAGGCGCTGGACACGGCCCTGGCCAGCTCCGGCAGCAAGCCCTTCATCCTGGCCGCCTCGCTCCTGTTCCTGAACGAGAACTACTCCGCCCAGGCGAGCACCCTGCTCGACGTGCTGGCCACCCAGCCCCCGGTGCCGGGCGAATACTTCTTCTACAAGGCCGTCATCGCCCAGGACGGCGAGAACAATCCGCAGAAGGCGCTGCAGTTCCTCGACCTGGTGCCGGAGAGCGACCCGCACTACAGCCAGGCCCTGCAGTTCCGCATCCAGCTTCTGTACACCCTGGGCCGCGAGCACGAAGCCGTGGAGCTGATGAACCAGGGCAAGAAGCTCTTCCCCGGGCAGTCGCGCTTTCCGCTGCTCGAGGCCGGGTACCTCATTGAGAAGAAGCGCCTGGACGAGGCCAAGAGCGTGCTCGAAACAGCCCTCAAGGACCGCCCCGACGACGAGGACCTTTTGTACCAGTACGGCGCCCTGGTGGACCGCGCCGGCGACCGCAAGGCCGCCGTGGCCCTCATGAAGCGCATTGTGGCCAAAAACCCGGACCACGCCGACGCCCTCAACTACATCGGCTACTCCATGGTCGAGGAAGGCCGCGACATGGAGCGCGCCCTCACGCTCATCAAAAAGGCCGACAAGCTGAAGCCCGAGAACGGCTACATCGTCGATTCCCTGGCCTGGGCGTACTTCCGCCTGGGCAAGACGGAAGAGGCCTGGAAGCAGATCCAGCGGGCCGTGGCCCTGTCCAAGGACGACCCCACCATGTGGGAGCACTACGGCGACATCGCCAAGCAGCTGGGCCGCGCGGACAAGGCCAAGAAGGCCTATCAGAACGCGCTCAAGTACAAGCACGACGAACCGGAACGCATCAAGAAGAAGCTTGGAAGCAAATGAACCGCACCCTGTTCCAGCTGCGCCGGGGGCTTGGCCTTGCGGCGCTGTTGATTCTGACCGCCTGCGCGCCCAGGCTCGACATTCCGCGCTATGACCTCCCCCGCGAGGACATGGAGGCCTTCCGCGCCCGCTTTGTGACGCCGGAGCCCGAGGGCCACGGCCTGGCCGTGCGCGCCAGCCTGCTCTATTCCACGCCCTCGCGCTCCAACCGCACCGACGTGCAGCTCTTTGGCGAATACGCCCGGCCCCTGCGCCTGGACGTGCGCGCGGGCCTGGGCACCATGCTGGCCCTGATGCGCGAGGACAACGCCGGACTGCTGGCCTATTACCCCGACAAATCGCGGGCCTACGCCCACAGCGACCCGGTCATCGGGGCGCAGCTTTTGGGCCTGCCCTTTCCCTTCGCCCTGCGCGACCTGGCCCTGGTGCTCTCCGGGCACTTCGGCACGCTGATTCCCGATACGCCGGACAACATCCGCGCCATTCCCGGCGGCGGCTTCGCCTTCACCTACAAGCAGGGCCCGGTGCGCCTGCTGGTGCTCGACCAGTACGGAAGGCCGGAGCGCATGGAGGGCCTGCTCTCCCAGCACTTCCGCGCCCAGGTGGAGCGCGACGGCCAGCCCGTTTCCGGCCCGCGCGAGTGGAGCATCACGTTCTCCGGCTACCCGGAGGAGGACGGCGACCCCATCGGTCCGGCCAAGACCCTGACCCTGACCCTGCCCAAGGGCGACAGCGCCGTGTTCCGCGTGCGCTCTTTGCAGCCCCGGCAGGAGCCCTGGCAGACCAAGTCCCTGGCCCTTGTGCTGCCCGCGGGCGCAAGCTTCATGTCTTTGGAGCAGAAGGCCGCCCCCGCCGCGGCCGTTGATGTCATCACCGGCGGAGGAAACAATGACGAGCGCGAGAACGACAATGGAAAACCCGGCCCCCGCTCCTGACGCGGCCCCGAAGCCGGGCTTTTTCGGCACCTTCGCCCTGGGCCTCAAGGTCTGGGCGCGTGAGATGAGCCGGCTGCTTTCGCGCCAGGCCAAGCTGCACGAGGTGCGCCAGCTGGAAACCCGCCTGCGCGAGGAAACCGCCCTGCTGGCCCGGCTGGAATCCGCGCCCGGCCCGGAGCGCGACCTGTGCCTGCGGCAGATCGAGATGCTGAAGTTTGAGATCGCTCGGCTCCGGCGCGAGCAAGCGGCCAATGAACCCCGGCCCGCGGGCCGGCGCTGAGGAGGAGGTCATCCCCATGCCCAGAACCATACTCATCGCTTCCGACCACGGCGGGTTCGCCCTCAAGGGCGCCCTTGTCCAGGCCCTGCGCGCGGCCGATTGCCAGATCGAAGACCTTGGACCGGACTGCACCGGCAGCTGCGACTACCCCGTGTTCGCGGGCAAGCTATGCCAGCGCCTTTTGGACGCGGGCGAGGACGGCCAGAACGGCCAGATCCTGGGCATCCTGGTCTGCGGCACCGGCCTGGGCATGAGCATGGCCGCCAACCGCTACGCGGGCATCCGCGCGGCCATGTGCACCTGCGAGTTCATGGCCCGCATGGCGCGCGCCCACAACAACGCCAACGTGCTCTGCCTGGGCGAGCGGGTCATCGGCCAGGGCCTCGCCCAAGACATCGCCCGCACCTTTTTGGCCACGCATTTCGAAGGCGGCCGCCACCTGCGCCGCATCAGCCAGTTCGACCCCGCAACTTCCGCCAAACCCTGACGGACACGTCCGTCCAACCATACGTAAGGACCGAGACACATGGCACAAAGCATCGCCCCCGACCAGCTTGTGGTGAACACCCTGCGCGGCATCATCATGGACGCCTCGCGCGCGGCCAACTCCGGCCATCCCGGCGGAGCCATGAGCTCCGCGGACTTCGCCAGCGTCCTGTACTCCGAGTTTCTGAACTTCGATCCCGACCGGGCCACCTGGTTCAACCGCGACCGCTTCGTGCTCTCCGCCGGGCATGAGTCGGCCCTGTTGTACGGCCTGCTGCACCTGGCGGGCTTCATCGACGCCGACGACCTGGCGGGCTTCCGTCAGTTGGGCAGCCGCACCCCGGGCCACCCGGAGCACGACGTGACCCCGGGCGTGGAGGCCACCACCGGCCCCCTGGGCCAGGGCTTCGCCATGGCCGTGGGCATGGCCGTGGCCGAGAGCTTTCTGCGCGCCAAGCTGGGCAAGAACGTGGTGGACCACAACACCTACGTGCTGGCGAGCGACGGCGACATGCAGGAGCCCGTGGTCATGGGCGCGGCCAGCCTGGCCGGGCTGTGGGGCCTGGGCAAGCTCACCGCCTACTACGACTCCAACAAGGTGCAGCTGGCCGGCCCCGTGTCCCGCGTGGACAAGGCCGACTACGCCAAGATCTTCGCCGCCATGGGCTGGCACGTGCAGCAGGTCGACGGCCACGACCGCGACCAGATCCGCGCGGCCATAAAGAAGGCCCAGGCCCAGAAGAAAAAGCCCAGCCTCATCATCGGCCACACGGTGATGGCCAAGGGCGCGGCCACGCGCGAGGGCGACTTCGGCACCCACGGCGAGCCCCTGCCCGCCGAGGAGATCGCCGCCACCAAGACCGGCATGTGCCTGAACCAGAGCGCCTGCTTCGAGGTGCCCGCCGCGGCCAAGGCCCATTTCCAGGCCCGTTTCCCCGAACTCAAGAAGCGCTCCAAAGCCTGGCAGGAGGCCCTGGGCCGCAAGCTCAAAAAGGCCGACGCCGAGTTTTTGGCGTTCTGGAAGGCCATGAACACCGGCCGCGCCGAACTCGTGCTGCCCATGCCCGAATTCGAGCCCGGCAAGAAGATCGCCACCCGGCAGGCCTGGGGCGCGTGCCTGAACGTGCTGAAAGACGCCCTGCCCACCCTCATGGGCGGCAGCGCGGACCTCGATCCCTCGAACCAGACCGCCAAGTTCCGCGACGCCGTGGGCATCTACGGCCTGGACAATCCCACCGGCCGCAACATGTCCTTCGGCGTGCGCGAGTTCCCCATGGCCGCCATTTTGAACGGCATGGCCCTGCACGGCGGCGTCATTCCCTTCGGCGCCACGTTCCTCACCTTCTCTGACTACTGCCGCAACGCCATCCGCATGTCGGCCCTGCAGAAGCTGCCCGTGCTGTACGTGTTCACCCACGACTCGTTCCACGTGGGCGAAGACGGCCCCACGCACCAGCCCATAGAGCATGTGGCCAGCCTGCGGCTCATCCCCGACCTGCTGGACCTGCGCCCGGCCGACGCCACGGAAACGGCCCTGTGCCTGGAAATGGCCCTGCGCCAGAACCACATGCCATCCTGCCTCTTCCTCACCCGCCAGGGCCTGCCCGTGCTCGACCCCAAGGAGTACCCGGCCGTGGCCGAGGGCGTCAAAAAGGGCGGCTATGTGCTGAAGGACTGCACAGGCACCCCTGAGCTCATCCTCATGGCCTCCGGGTCCGAGGTCTCCCTGGCCCTTGAGGCCGCGGCCCTGCTCCAGGCGGAAGCGCCCAGCCGCAAGATCCGCATCGTGAGCATGCCCTCCGTGGCCCTGTTCGAGGCGCAGAAGCCGGAGTACAAGGAGTCCGTGCTGCCCTTGGCCGTGCGCAAGCGTGTGGCCATCGAGGCCGGCCGCCCCGAGGGCTGGTACCGCTATGTCGGCCTGGACGGCCTGGCCATCGGCCTGGACCACTTCGGCGAGAGCGCCCCGGCCGGGAAGCTGGCCGAGAAGTACGGTTTCACCGCGCCCACCGTGGCGCGCAAGGTCCGCGAGCGCTACTTCGGGTAAGGCCCGGCGCCGCCAAAGTCCGCGCACAACGCCCCCGGCGGAACAGCCGCCGGGGGCGAAACCCCCAAGGAGGCATCCCCATGGCGACTGCGAAGAAGACCACGGCGGCCAAGGCCACGGCGAAAAAGGCTCCGGCGAAGAAAGCCCCGGCCAAGAGCGCCGCGAAGAAAATCCTGTTCCTGGTGGGCGACTACGTTGAGGACTACGAGGTCATGGTGCCCTTCCAGGCCCTGCTCATGCTGGGCTATCAGGTCGAGGCCGCGTGCCCGGACAAAAAGGCCGGCGACGTGGTGCGCACGGCCATCCACGACTTCGAGGGCGACCAGACCTACAGCGAAAAGCGCGGGCACAACTTCAGCCTGAACAAAGATTTCGACAAGGTGGACACCAAGGACTACGTGGGCCTGGTCATTCCCGGCGGCCGCGCGCCGGAGTACATCCGCCTGAACAAGCGCGTCATCCAGATCGTGCAGGAATTCGACAAGGCGAAAAAGCCCATCGCGGCCATCTGCCACGGTCCGCTGGTCCTGGTCACCGCGGGCGTGCTCAAGGGCCGCACGGCCTCGGCCTACCCGGCCTGCGGGCCGGACGTGGTCTGCGCGGGCGGCAAGTACGCGCAGATTCCCATCGACAAGGCCGTGGTGGACGGCAATCTCGTCACCGCGCCGGCCTGGCCCGCCCACCCGGACTGGATCGCCAAGTTTGCGGCCGTGCTGGGCGCCAAGATCAGCATTTAAAAAAACGCAAGCCCCGGGGCGGTCCGCAAGACCGCCCTTTTTTTTGTGAATCTCTTGTTTTTTCCGATTGATGTTGCGGAACCGTCACCATGGGACTCTTGCGGACATGCCGCGTGCTCTGTTAGCATCCGCCCACAAGAAATTCGACGAACCAGGCACGCCCCATTGCGGCGTGCTGTAAGGAGAGCAGGCATGGAAGCTCCACAAAGGAATTTGGCCCTGGACCTGGTGCGCGTCACCGAGGCGGCGGCGCTGGCCAGCGCGCGCTGGCTGGGCAAAGGCGACAAGAACGCCGGCGACGGCGCGGCCGTCGAGGCCATGCGCCTCAGCTTCAACTCCCTGGCCATCAGCGGCACGGTCATCATCGGCGAGGGCGAAAAAGACAACGCCCCCATGCTGCACAACGGCGAGAAAGTCGGCGGCGGCGGTCCCCTCGCGGTCGACGTGGCCGTGGACCCGGTCGAAGGCACCAGCCTTTTGGCCTATGGCCGCCCCAACGCAATTTCCGTCGTCGGCGTGGCTCCGGCCGGCGCCATGTACGACCCGGGCCCGAGCTACTACATGCAGAAGCTCGTGGTGCCCTCCCAGGCCAAGAACGTGGTCGACATCGAGGCGCCCGTGCCCACGAACCTCAAGCGCATCGCCAAGGCCCTGGGCAAGGACGTGGACGACCTGGTGGTCTTCGTGCTCGACAAGCCGCGCCACAAGAAGCTCATCGCCGACATCCGCGAGGCCGGCGCGCGCATTCAGCTGCACACCGACGGCGACGTGGCCGGGGCGCTCATGGCCATCGACCCGCGCAACGAGGTGGACGTGATGATGGGCACCGGCGGCACGCCCGAGGGCGTTCTGGCCGCCTGCGCCATCCGCATCATGGGCGGAGAGATGTTCTGCAAGCTCGACCCGCAGAAGCAGGACGAGAAGAATCTGCTGGCCCAGGCCGGGGTCGACGTGCGCCGCGTGCTCACCGTGGGCGACCTGGTCAAGAGCGACGACGTGTTCTTCGCCGCCACGGGCATCTCCGGCGGCACCTTCCTGAAGGGCGTGCGCTACCTGGGCTACGGCGCGGAGACCAGCTCCCTGGTCATGCGCGGCAAGACCGGCACCATCCGCTACATCGAGGCCATCCACTCCTGGGACAGCCTCATGAAGTTCAGCGCCGTCAAGTACGATTAAAAACGGCAAAAGGCCGGGAGGGTTCGCCCCTTCCCGGCCTTTCGCCTTTCCGGCGGGCGCGCCCGCTACAAATCAGGATTTGTGAGCTTGGCGGCGATGATGGCCGCATCTTCGGGTCTGGCCTGTACTTCCAGGCTCTTGGACTCGCCATGGCAGGCGAAGCCCGTGCCGGTCATGTGCACATACCCGGCGGCAAGCACCTTGGTGTAGGGAATCTGCTCCCGCATCTCGCCGAAATCAATGCGCTTGGGAAAAATGATGGGCATTGGCGCGCCGGAAAAATCCTCAAACATGATGTACTTCATGACATCCTCCAGGGCAGTGGCCCGAGCCTCTTCTCCCTGTGTATCGCAGCCTGGGCGCAAGGGCAAGACGTCCAAGGCCCCCGGGCCGAAGGCCGAACCCGCCGCATGCGGCCAGGCAAAGGAACAGCGCTGATGGATCTGGCGAACACCGACTACCGCAAGATCGGCCTGTGGCAAACCGCCTTTCTGGGCGACGCGGTGCTCACCCTGCCCTTTATCCAGGTGCTCAAGGCGCGCCACCCCAAGGCCGAGATCCATCTTTTCGTGCGCGCCGGGCTGGAGGGCTTGTTCAGCGCCCAGCGCGAGCTGACCAGCGTGCGGCCCTTTGCCAAGCGCGGCGCGCAGAGTGGGCTCTTCGCCGCGCGGCACATGGGCAGGCAGCTGGCGCTGGAGGGCTTCGACCTCTGGATTTCGCCGCACACCAGCCTGCGCAGCGCATACATGGCCCGGTGCGTGGGCGCGCCCGTGCGCATCGGCTTCAATGCGCCCTGGTACAACTGGCTGGCCTACACGCATCTGGTGGACCGCCGCTTCGACGAGCTGGAAGAGGTCGAGCGCCTCTTCCAGTTGGGCGGGCCGCTGGGCATCTTTGCGGACAAGGCCCACCCGGCCCCGCTGCCGCGCCTGGACCTGCCGGCCGAGGCCAAGGACCGCGCGGAGCAGATCTTCTCCGGCCTGCCCGCAGGGCCGGTTCTCGGCATACACCCCGGCTCCACCTGGCCCACCAAGTGCTGGCCCAAGGAGCACTTCGCCGAGGTGGCGCGCCGCGCCCTGGCCGCCGGGGCCGTGGTGCTGCTCTTTGCCGGACCGGGCGAGGAAGCCCTGGCCGCGCATATCGCCCAAACCGCGCAAGACGCGCCGACCACACAGGCCGCCACGGGGCGTCTGGTGAATCTGGCGAACATGCTGACCATTCCTGCCCTGGCCGCCTGCCTGGGGCGGCTCGACGCCTGCCTGACCAACGACTCCGGCCCCATGCACCTGGCCTGGGCCCAGGGCGTGCCTCTGGCCGCCTGTTTCGGCCCCACGGTGCGGGGGCTGGGCTTCTTTCCGCGCGGGCCCAACTCCCGCGTGCTGGAAACGAACCTCGACTGCCGCCCCTGCGGCCTGCACGGGCACAAGGCCTGCCCGCTGGGCCACCACAACTGCATGAAGGACATCTCCCCGGACCGCGTGTGGGACGTGCTCAAGGGCATGCTCGGCGTCTAGGACCCGCTCCCCGCGTGCCCTGCGCCCACGCGAGACAGTCCCTGCGGCTGCACTCTCCCTGACGACAGCGGCCCTCTGGCGCAGCGGGAAGGCGCAACAGGACGGCACCGCCTATCCGCCGCGGCCGTCTCAAACTCTCTGCAACCACGCCAGCAGCCGCGGGCAGCGTTGCAACACGCCCGCGCCGCCGCGGAACCCGCCGGTCCGGACCTGGCCGCAGCCGCCCCCGCGCCGCCGCATTTGACGGACCCCGGCCCGGGCCTGTAACGTCTCCTCTGGCGCTTGGGCAGCTACTCTCGCGCCGGGGATGAAAACCCATGACCCAATTGCTCTCGTTCATGTCCGACATCGCCCGCGAGGGCGCCGAACCCTCGCTGCCGCCCGCGCGCGAGCTGGACCTGCTGCTCTACGCCCCCTGTCCGGTCAAACTGGTGATGAAGGACGCCGTGGACCGCGTGAGCGCGGACATGACCGCGCGCGGCCTGCCGCCGCTGGCCATGCACGTGCCCATGGGCTGCACCTCCATCGACCCCTACGACCCGCTCTGCTTCGAGAGCGCCCCGGACGCCCTGCCCGGCGTCATCGCCTCCATCGGCTTCGGCGACTTCTGGAAGCGCGGCTTTGTGGAGCGCTTCGCCGGAGTGTTCGAGGCCGCGCGGCCGCGAAGCGTCAGCCCCCTGCACGAGAAGGCCGGACTCGTTGATCCCGACGGCGCGCGCACCATCTACGGCGTCACGCCCTATCTCTTCGTGGTCGACACGGCGCGCCTGGGCAAGGTGCCCCCGCCGCGCACCTGGGCCGAGCTTCTGGAGCCGCGCTACAGCGGGCGCATCACCATGTGCGGCGACGGCGACGACATGGCCGACGCCGTGCTCTTGAGCGTGTACAAGGACTTCGGCCTGGAGGGCATCAAGCGCCTTGCCGAGAGCTGCCGGGGCTTCATGCACTCCAGCACCATGACCAAGGCCGCCGGGGCCAAGAACGGCGAGCCCGGGGCCATCTTCATCATGCCCGCGTTCTTCGCCTGCAGCACCAAACAGCCGGACTCCGTGCGCGTCATCTGGCCGGAGGACGGCGCGGCCGCAAGCCCCCTCTATTTCCTGGCCAAAAAGTCGGAGCACAAGCGCTTGGCTCCGCTTTTGTCCGCCCTGACCACGGGCTTTGCCGCCATTCCCAGCGCGGCCTGGTTCGCGCCCCTGGCCCTCGACGCCGCGCGCTCGCCCCTGCCGCCCGAGGCCAGCCTCAAATGGGTCGGCTGGGACTTCATCAAGGCCAACGACATCAACGCCCTGCGCGACAAGCTGAACCTGGAGTTCCGCACCCTGCACCGCGCGCACATGGCGGCCCTTTCGGACGCTGAGCAAACAGGCGGCAAGGCGGCCCCCTCACCGAGCGGACAGGCCGACAACAAGGCGGACGCATGCGGCTCGTGACCGTTGCCGGGCCGCCTTCCTGCGGCAAAACGTCCATCATCGTGCACGCCTGCCGCCACCTGCTGGCCGCGGGCACGCCCTGCGCGGTCATCAAGTTCGACTGCCTGAAAAGCCGCGACGCCAGCGCCTACGAGGCGGCGGGAATCCCCGTGTCCGTGGCGCTTTCCGGCGGGCTCTGCCCGGACCACTTCTACGCCACCAACCTGGAGGAGGCCTTTGCCTGGGCCGAGGGCGAGGGCGCGGCCTGCTGCGTCATCGAGACCGCCGGACTGTGCAACCGCTGCTCGCCGCACATCCGGGGCTTGCTGGCCCTGTGCGTCATCGACAACCTCATGGGCATCGACGCGCCGGAGAAGATCGGCCCCATGCTGCGCCTGGCCGACGTGGTCTGCGTCACCAAGGGCGACCTCGTCTCCCAGGCGGAGCGCGAGGTGTACCGCCACCGCATCCGCCAAATGAACGGCCGCGCCGTCATCCGCCACGTCAACGGCCTCACGGGCCAGGGTTGCCAGGACCTTGCGCGCATGCTGGCCCTCGCGCCGGAGGCCGAAAGCCTCACCGAACGCAAGCTGCGCTTCGCCATGCCCGCCGCCGTGTGCTCCTATTGCCTGAGCGAAATGCGCATCGGCGCGCGCTACCAGAAGGGCAACGTGAAAAAGGCCGTGTTCGCCCGCGGCATGGCCGCAGCAGCGGAGGACGCCGATGCCGCGTCCTGACCGTTTCCCCGACGAGGTTTCCGGTGGCGTTCCCCTTGGCCATGCGGCGCAGGGCGATGTTTTCCGTGGCGACGCGGCGCCCGGCGACGCGGCGCGTGGCGACGCGGCGCGTGGCGGCGGGCCCCGTGGCGGCGTAGCGCAGAACAACGCGACGCTCGACGGCGGGCCCCGTGGCGGCGGGACGTTTGACGGCGGAACGCTTGGCGACACGGCGCTGGGCGACGGCGAAATCCGCCTGCGCGAGCTGAGCCTCGCCAACGGCCGCAGCAAGTCCGGCGCGCCGGAGAACACCGCCCTCGTCTTCCGCGTGGGCGAGATAACCGCCCTGCTCGGCCCCACGGGCTCCGGCAAAAGCCGCCTCTTGTCCGACATCGAATCCCTGGCCGACGGCGACACCCCGAGCCTGCGCCGCCTGTTCCTCGACGGCCGCGCCCCCACCGACGACGAGCGCTTCGAGCTCCAGGGCCGCCTCGTGGCGCAGATCACCCAGAACATGAACTTCGTGCTCGACATGGGCGTGCTGGATTTCCTCACCGCCCACGCCGAAAGCCGGGGCGCGCCCGACCCCGAAGCCGCCGCCCGCCGCGTGCTCAGCGCCGCCAACGAGCTGGCCGGGGAAAGCTTCGCCGCGCAGGTGCAGCTCACCCAGCTTTCCGGCGGGCAGTCGCGCGCGCTCATGATCGCGGACACGGCCCTGCTCTCCACCTCGCCCGTGCTGCTCATCGACGAGATAGAAAACGCGGGCGTGGACAAGGGCCAGGCCCTGGCGCTGCTGCTCAAGAGCGAAAAGATCGTGGTCATGGCCACCCACGACCCCGTGCTCGCGCTCTCCGCCCACCGCCGTCTGGTGTTCGAGAACGGGGCCGTGCGCCACGTCATTGTCCGCAGCGGCGCGGAAACCGCCGCCCTGAAGCGGCTGGCGGGCATGGAGGCCGAGTTCTCGCGCATCCGCGCCGCACTGCGCGTGGGCGGCAAGGTGGAGTAGGAGCGGGTCAGGGAAAGGGAGAAGAAAGAGAAGGCGAAGATTTTTCGGGGGGGGCATGATGCCCCCCGAGCCCCCTCGGGCCAGCACAAAGCCCCGGTCAAGCAGACGCTCGACCGGGGCTTTGTGCTGGAAAAGGCAGAAGCGCGGCGGCTATTTCGGCAGCAGTCCCAGGGCCTCCCACAGCTTGGGGGCCATGTTGTGCAGGCCGAAGCGCTGCACCACTGTGAAGCGTGCGTTGGCGGACATGCGTTCCAGCAGGTCGCGGTCGTCGGCCAGGCGCAGAATGTGCGCGGCCCAGTCGGCCGGCTCGCGCACCAGCATGCCGTCGTGCCCATGGGTGAGGATCTGCGTGTTGAAGCCCACGGCCGAGGCAACGGGCACCGCGCCCACGGCCATGTACTGCAGAATCTTGAAGCCGCACTTGCCGCGCGTGTACTCGTCGTCGGTCAGGGGCATCAGCCCCACCTCGAAGCCGCGCAGCTGGTCGGCCTCCAGCTCCGCGCTCCAGCGCTCGAAGCGCACCATGTCGTGCAGCTCGCCGCTGTAGGGCGCGTCCGAGACCACGCGGATCTCCAGCCGATGCCGGTGCGGGGCCAGCTGGCGCAGCACCTCCGGCAAAAAGAAGAGGTTGCCCGACGTGCCCATCCAACCCACGCGGAAGGGCCCGATACCCGAAGCGTCCGGCGGGGGCGGCGTGTACTTGTCGGTGTCGAGCAGCGTGGGCAGCACGAAAATGTTCTGCTGGTAGGCGCGCGCATGCTCCGCCAAATAGTCGTTGCCGGCGATGACCAAATCCACGGCCCCGCAGGTGCTGGCGAAGCGGGCCTTGATCTTGGCGGCCTTGTCCGCGCTGCCGGGCCGGTCGAGCTCGGCCGGGTGCAGGGCCCACAAGGCGTCGTCCACGTCGTACACCAGCTTTTGGCAGCGCCGGCGGATGAGATTGAGTTCCCACGGGGCGAAGAGCTTTTGCTGAATGACGATGACCCGCGCCGCGGGCAGGCTGAGCAGAAAGAGCAGGCGCTGGTGGATGGCCTTGGGGGCGCGCCGCCAGTCGACCACGAGCCCCTGGCGCAGACCCAGCTCCACAAAGGGCAGCACGCGGAAGCGCACGCTGGGCAGGGTCTCGCCCGAAGGCGTGAGGAACAGCAGGTCCAGGGTCATGGGCGGCTCCGTTTTTGGGCCAGCATTTCGTCCACCATCTGGATGTAGGGCGCCAGGCCGCAGGGCTGATCCTCCGGCCACACAAAAGGCGCGTGGTCCTTTATCTCCGAGGCCTCGCGGAGGAGCATGGCCAGGGTCGCGGCGTCGCCGGGGTCGCGCAGGATGAAGCGCTCCGGCACGAACTTGGCGCTGCCGTTGCGGCTGCTGGTTATGGCGGGCAGGCCGCAGGCCAGGGCCTCCAGCACGGCGTTGGAGCAGGCGTCGTAATACGTGGGCAGCGCGAACACATCGGCCACGCCGTAGAAGGTGGGCATGTCGTCCACCTTGCCCACAAAGGCGGTGCGCTGCTCCACTCCGTATGACCGGGCCAGATCCAGCCAGGCGTCGGGGTTGCGCTTGCCCGCAATGGCCAGGCGGAAGTTCGGCGGCAGCAGGCTCAGGGCCTTGATGAGCGTGGACACGCCCTTGAGCGCGAAATTGGTGCCCGCGGTGCAGATGACCACCTCGGACTCGGCGATGCCGAAGCTGGCGCGCAGCTCCGCCCGGCGCTCCGGCGCCAGGGGGGCGAAGCGGTTCAGGTCGGGCCGGTTGTACACCACGCTGACCTGGGCGGGGTTGAGCGTCGGGTGGGCCTCAAGGAGCCAGTCGCGCACCAGGTGCGACACGCAGACGATGCGTTGGGCCGGGTTGCTCGGGGTGTTGAACTGCCGCGCCTCCATCCAGCGGATGACCGCGGCCGAGGGGGAGAAGATGCGGCGCAGGTGCTTGAACAGGCGGGCCGAGGGGCAGCCGTAGGCCGCCAGGGTGAGGCGCTGGAAGATGTCCTGGGGGCCGCCGCCCACGCGCAGAATGTCCTGGTGCCAGGTGCGCGCCAGGCCGATGACGAGGTCGTACTTGGCGGCGCGCAGGTGCTTTTCCACGGTCCAGGCGAACCAGACGTTCTTGATCGCCCGGCCGAGGGGCGGCCGCCCCAGCTCTATCAGCTTCACGCCTTCGGGGGTGGGGCCCTCGGCCCGGGCGCACAGGTAGTCCACCTGGTGGCCCGTGGCGGCAAGCTCCCTGGCGAGACGCCAGCCGAAGCCCTCGGCCCCTCCGTAGAGGCCCAGGCGCGGCATGGTTATGGCGATTCTTGACCCGGACGGCATGGCGGCTCCGAGGAAACGTTTTCTGGCGGCAGTCTTGAACGAATTTACTGACTTTGACAAGTCGCCTGCCCTTTGGCATATCCAGACAGCCGGGCGGGATTCCTTTCGGCACCCTCTATCAGGAGGCCCCCCTCATGTTCCCAACGTTGCCCGTGGACGCCAGCCTGCAAGTCCTGCTCAATCAAGACTGGCGCTCGCCGGTTTTGGATACGCTTTTGCCCTTGTTCTCGCGGCGCACGCTGCTTTTCGTCCTGTTGTCCGGGCTTCTTGTGTGGCGCTCGGCCCTGCGCGGCAAGGGGCAGGCAATATATTTCATCATGCTCGTGCTGGCAATGGGCGCCTCCGACCTGACCTGCAACGCGGTGAAGCACAGCGTGTCCCGCCTGCGGCCCCAGCATTCCGTGGCGGGCACCTATTACGAGGAGTCGGGCCAGTGGGTGCGCCGGCCGGCGGACTACGCTCCGGACCGCGAAAAGGACACGTCCTTCCCCTCGGCCCATGCGGCCAACTCCGCGTCCCTGGTGGTTCTGGCCATGCTGTTCTGGCCGCGGCTCAGGCGCGGGGCGTGGGCGCTGCCCCTTGTCGTGGGCTGGTCGCGGCTCTATTTGGGCAAGCACTACCCAACGGACATACTGGCGGGGTGGCTCGTCGGCGCGCTCATCGGCTGGGGCGTGTGGCTGCTGTGGAAGCGGGCCGCGCCTGCGCTCAAGCTGGCCGTGCACCCGGACGACCTGTACCGGCCCTTTCTCTTGCCGCCGCCCGGCTGCAAGTAGGCGGATTTAATTCTTGGCGGCCTTGCCGCCGTTGCCATCCTCGTCGCCGTCATCGTCTGCGTTCTCGTCCCCGTCCTCCAGCACGGGCACTGCGCCCTTGCGCTTGTAGGCCCGATACACGGAAACGCCCAGCCAGCCCGAAGCGGCCAGCAGCACCACGGAAAGACCAATGAGCAGGGCCTTGGCCTCGGTGGTTTCGGCGTTGAAGCCGGCGCCGAAGATGGCGAAGACCAGCGTGTGCGGCAGGTAGCCCAGGGCCGAGCCCAAAAGGAACGGGGCGGCGGGAATGCTGGTGACTCCGGCGGCCACGCTGGTGAGCAGGTTGTGTCCCAGGGGGAACAGCCGGATGGCCAGCGAGGTGCGGAAGGGATCGGCGCGCAAAAAGGCGTCGAGCTTGGCCACGCGCTTGCCGAAGCGCGACAGCACGACCTCGCGTCCCAGTGTGCGCGCCAGGGCGAAGTCCATGGCGCAGCCAAGGGCCGTGCCCAGAATGCCCAGCAGGGTGCCCCAGAACCAGCCGAAGGCGTAGCCGCCCAGAAAAGCAGGCAGTTGCCGGGGCACGCCCATGCCCGTCACCAGGGCGGTAATGCCCAGAAAAAACAGCACCCCGGCCACGCCCTGGCCCTGCACATGCTCCATGAACCACTGGCGGTCGGCCAGGTGCTGCTCCAGGCCAAGCTGCCTGGCCACCAGCACCAGCCCCCCGAACACGGCCAGCATGGCCAGTCCCTTGAGCAGGGGCTTGAATCCCCCGGCGCTATTTTCCATCGGACTGCGCGGCTGTTTTCGCATCTGACTTCTCGCCCATCTCGTCTTTCTCGTTCGGACCGGCGCCGCGCCGGGCCGCGCGCTTGTCGCGCTTGTCGGTGCGCGGCTGGCGGGCGGCTTGCGCCGGGGGCGGCAGGCCGCGCGTGCTGTTGATGAGGCAGAAGCCGATGAACAGCGCCAGCCCCTGGGCCGCGCCGAACACAAGATCGCTTTGGATGAAGGCGTACCAGACGCCCGCGCCCGTGCCCAGCACCAGCGGAATGAACGGCCAGCGCGGACGGCGCGAGGAAAGCTGCGGCAGCCCGAAAAGCCCCCGCCAGATCACGGCCATGATGGCGATGAACTGCGCCAGCACGGCGAAGGACAAGAGCTGCGTGGTGAACGGCACGCCGACGATTCCGGTGGAAAGGGACATTGCGGCTCCTTATGCGTTGGCTAGTAGCGGCCCCGCGCCTCGACCTTGCGGGCCTCGTCCAGGCGGCCCTGCAGGGTGAGGGACTGGATGAGGACGTCCCAGAACTCCTGGCGCTCGGGCATCAGCGCCGCGGCCTGACGCGAAAGCACCTCGGCGATCTGCGGGTCCTCGCCGACCTCGAGGTACAGCTTGGCGAGCATGCCCATGGCGTAGGCGTCGTTGTGGTTGGCGGAAATGGCCAGGTGCAGCAGCTCGCGGGCGCGGTCGCCGTTGCCCGCCGCCAGGGCCACGCGGGCCAGGGGCCGCAGGGCCGAGGCCTCGCCGCCGGGCGTGGCCAGGGCCTTCTCGTACAAGGCTCCGGCAGCGGCCAGGTCGCCCGCGGCCTCGGCCAGGGAGCCCAGGCGCAGCAGGCTGAAGCAATGCGCGGGGTCGAGGGCCAGGCAGCGCTCATAGGCCTGCCGGGCCAGCTGGTTTTCGTCCAGGCGCTGGCAGGCCCAGCCCAGGTTGTAGTGGGCCATGACGTTTTCCGGCTCGGCCGCCACGACCAGCTCGAACTCCCGCCGGGCCAGGTCGGCCTTGCCCAACTGGGCGTAGCAGATGCCCAGGGAGTTGCGCGCCAGCATGTTGCCGGGATCGGCCAGGAGCGAGAGCTTGAACTCCTCCACCGCGGCGTAGAGGTCGCCCTCCACAAAGAGCCTGTCGGCCGAGACGTTCAAGGAGATGGAGTCGAACAGGGCCACGCGCGGCGCGGGCAAAAGCAGGGCGTGCTCCAGGGCCTTGCGCACGCACTCCAGGGTGTCGGCCTTGGCGAAATTGAGGAAGGGGTAGGCGAACAGGCCCACGGCCAGCTCCAGGCCGTGCTCCGCCGCCGCCTGGGCGCACAGGGCCTGCGCCTTGGCCAGGGCGTCCGGGCCGGACTCGCCGGGCAGAAAGTGCACCAGCCCGCCCAGGCCGAAGCGGCCGCCAGCGGCGCGCGCGGGCTTTTGCCCGGGCAGGGCGGGGGCGTCGCAGCCGCCGCCCATGAGGCACTTCTCGGCCAGGGCCGCCACCTGGGCCACGGCGGCGTCCAGGCTTTTCACCGTTGCGCCGCGCCGCTCCACGGTCTGGTTTTCGCCTCCGGGCAGCACCACGCGGGTCAGCACCACGGTGAAGCTCTCCGCCCGCTGGCGCACCCGGCCGAAGAACGACAAAAAGTCGCGGTAGCCATACAGCCCGGTGAGCATGTCGCGCTGGGCCTGGGCCTGGCCGCTTGCGCCCTCGGCCGTCTCGGCCGCGAAGAGGCTGTCGCGCTCCTGGATGAGCGTCAGGCGGTCGCCGGGCTCCGGGGCCCAGGCGGGGTCGCCCGCGTGCAGCACCTCGGCGAAGGCGATGTCGCCCTGGACCTCGGTGAGCACGATCTCGCCCTTGTAGAGCGCGGGACTGCGGCCCACCAGGCGTTCGTCGCCGGAGAGCCGGGCCTCGATGGTGCGCTCCTGGAACTTGGGCGACCACACGAGGAAGCGCAGGCCTTCCTGCGCGCCCACGCCGCGGCCCAGGGTGACCGAAAGGCGCTGCATGGGCAGCACCTCGAGGATGCGGCCGCCGTTGCGCAAAATGTCCTGAAAACCGAACACGCGGTTGCGGCCGTGGTCCTTGCTGGTGCCCACGGCCTTTTGCGCCGCGCGCAGAAGGATGCGCGCCTGCTCCGGCGGGGTGCGCTCCAGCTGGGGGCCGCGCAGGCACTGAGGATAATTGGAGTAGCCGAGGGACGCGGACACGCCGATGCGGTCGCCGGTGATCTCGTCCTGAAAGCTCAGCGCGCCGATGGCCTGGCGCACCTGCTCCGCCAATTGGAACGCGCCCTTGGGGCTGGCGTCGGGCACCAGGATGGCGAAGGTGTCGTTGTGAATGCGCGCGCTGGTGACATGGCGCGGGCAGGCCGCGGCGATGGTCTTGCCCACCTCGGCCACCATCTGGTCGCCCAAGAGGTAGCCGTAGCGCTCGTTTATCCACTGGAACGAGTCGAGGTCGAGCAGGATGACGCCCAGCGACGCGCTGAAGCACTGCACTTCCGGGTCGGTGCGGCCGCCGGTGGTGGCGTCCAGGCAGTGGCGGATGAGCGCGATCTCCTGCGTGAGCACCTTGTGGAAGTGGTCGCGGGAGGAAAGGCCGGTGAGGGCGTCCGTCACCGAGCGCTTGTAGAGCAGCATCTCCTCAAGCACGCGGGAGGCCATGGCCTGCATGAGCGGCGGCATGGCCTTGGGCGCCTTGATCTTGACCCCGCGCGCCACGAACACGCCCAGGCTCTGCCCGCCCAGCGCCAGGGGCAGCATGAGCTCGCGGCTGCCCGCGTCGAAGCGCAGCTCCGGGGCGCGGTCGCCCTCGCGCGGGAAGTAGAGGCTGTAGGAGGTGAAGGGCAAAAAGGAGCGGATGGCGTCCTTCAGACTGTGTTCCAGGTCGATCAGGTCCTGCCGGGTCAGCGTAACGCTTTTGTCGGCCAGGATGTCCGAGAAGATGTCGGCGGCGGGTCGCATGCAGGGTATCTAACCTGCCGGGAGGTCCAGCACAAGGCCCATGACCGGGCGGTGGAAATATCTATGGACAGCCCGTGGCATTCGTGCCATGTCTCCCTACCGAAAAACGACCCTTCGGGAACCCCGCATGGACCTCATCACCACCCCCACAGGCTTACGCCAACAATGCCGCGAATGGCGCAAACAGGGCCTCACCATCGCCCTGGTGCCCACCATGGGCTTTCTGCACGCCGGGCACATGTCGCTTATGGACCACGCGCGCCTGCGCGCCGACCGCCTCGTGGTCAGCGTCTTCGTGAACCCGACCCAGTTCGGCCCGAACGAAGACCTGGACAGCTACCCGCGCGACCTGCCCCACGACCTCGCCATTGCCGAGGAACACGGCGCGGCCGCCGTTTTCGCGCCCGAGCCCGGGGCCATGTACCACCCGGACCACGCCACCTGGGTCGAAGTGCCGGAGATGGGCAAGCTGCTTTGCGGCGCCTCGCGGCCCATTCACTTCCGCGGCGTGTGCACCGTGGTTCTAAAGCTTCTGAACCTGGTGCGGCCCGACGTGGCCGTGTTCGGCGAGAAGGACTGGCAGCAGCTGGCCATTCTGCGCCGCATGGCGCGCGACCTGGACCTGGACGTGGAGCTGGTGGGCAGGCCCATCTTCCGCGAGTCCGACGGCCTGGCCTTAAGCTCGCGCAACGTCTACCTGACCCCGGAGGAGCGCCGCAAGGCCCCGGCCATCCACGAGGGCATTCTGCTCGTGGAGGAGCGCATGCGCGCGGGCGAGCGCGACCCCGAGGCCCTGGGCCTTATCTTCCGCGAGCACTTGGCCGATAAGCTGCCCGGAGCGCGCATCGACTACGCGTCCTTCGTGCACCCGCAGTCATTGGCTCCCGCGGCCAGCGTCACCGCCGGAACGCTCCTCGCCGTCGCCGTGTTCGTCGGTAAAGTCCGCCTTATAGACAATAAGCTGCTGGAGGTGTAAAAGGCCATGCCCAGACGCACGTTTTTGAGCGCCAAAATCCACGGCGCTACCCTCACTTCGCTGAATCTGGAGTACGAGGGCAGCATTTCCGTGGACACGGCCCTGCTCGACGCGGTTGGCATCCTGCCCTACGAGCAGATTGATGTGCTGAACCTGGACAACGGGGAAAGGCTGACCACCTACGCCATCCCCGGCAAGCCGGGAGAGATCTGTCTGAACGGCGCCGCAGCCCACAAGGGCAAGCCCGGTCAGAGAGTCATTCTGGTGACATTCCTTGAGCTTGAGCCGGACGAAATAGCCGCGCACAAGCCCAGGGTCATTCGTGTGGATGCCGCCAACAGGCCCGAGGCGGCCCACTAAACCAAATGCTTACCTGATATACTGGAGGATTCTGCATGATTTCGCCCAAAAGCCGTTACATGTTCACATCCGAGTCCGTTACCGAAGGCCACCCGGACAAAGTGGCGGACGCCATTTCCGACGCGGTCCTCGACGCCCTCATCGGTCCGGACCCCAATTCACGCGTCGCCTGCGAAACGCTGGTCACCACCGGCATGGCGTTCATCGCCGGTGAGATCACCACCAAGGCATACGCCGACCTGCCCACCATCGTGCGCGAGACCGTGAAGGAAATCGGCTACAATAGTTCCGAGATGGGCTACGACTACGCCACCTGCGCGGTCATGTCCGCCATCGACAAGCAGAGCGCGGACATCGCCCAGGGCGTTGACCGCTCCAATCCCGAAGACCAGGGCGCTGGCGACCAGGGCATGATGTTCGGCTTCGCCTGCAATCAGACCCCGACCCTCATGCCCGCGCCCATCTACTACGCGCACCAGCTTTCCCAGCGCCTCACCTTCGTGCGCAAGCAGGGCATCCTGAAGTTCCTCCGTCCCGACGGCAAGACCCAGGTCGCCATCGAGTACGAAAACGGCAAGCCCATCCGCATCGACAACGTGGTCTGCTCCGCCCAGCACGATGAAAGCATCGAGCACGGCGACCTCGTGGAAGCCATCAAAAAGGAAGTCATCTTCCACACGCTTCCCCAGAACCTCATCGACGACAAGCTGAAGATCTACGTCAACCCCACCGGCCGCTTCGTCATCGGCGGCCCCGTGGGCGACTGCGGCCTCACCGGCCGCAAGATCATTCAGGACACCTACGGCGGAGCCGGCGCCCACGGCGGCGGCGCGTTCTCCGGCAAGGACCCCTCCAAGGTGGACCGCTCCGGCGCGTACATGGCGCGCTATGTGGCCAAGAACATCGTGGCCGCCGGCCTCGGCGAAGTGGCCGAAGTCCAGATCGCCTACGCCATCGGCGTGGCTGAGCCCGTTTCCGTGGTGTGCACCACCCACGGCACCGGCAAAGTCGCCGACGACGTGCTGACCAAGGCCGTGCGCGAAGTGTTCGACCTGCGCCCCTTCTACATCCTGAAGCGCCTCGACCTGCGCCGCCCCATCTACAAGCTCACCACCAACTACGGCCACTTCGGCCGCGAGCTGCCCGAGTTCACCTGGGAAAAGACCGACGCCGCCGCCGACCTGCGCACGGCCTGCAAGCTGTAAGAACAAGACAAAGAGGGTTTTCCGGGGGGAATGATTCCCCCCGGGCCCCCTCGTGGCAATGCAAAAGGCCTGGGCCGAGCAAGACTCGGCCCAGGCCTTTTGCATTGCGGATGGCGCAGGGCACACGAAACGCCCGCCCGGCTCACTCCTATAACGGTGTCTCCCGGCAGTCCTCTCAACGCGCCAGGCCAGCCCCGCCTGCCGGTTCCTCTCCCCTCGGCCTTAACCACGCAGCCAGCTCTCCGGCTCACGTCCCGCCCAACACACCTCAAGGCGGAGATCCATGCCTCCGCCCGGCAGTCCCAAAACGAAGGGCTCCTCCCGGCGGTTTTGCGCGGGGGGAGCCCTTCGTTTTCATGGGGAGTCCAGAGGGCCTCAGGCCCTTTGGCGGGGTTCCAGAGGCGGCGCCCCTGGTTCTCTTGCTCTGGGCCCAAGCCCACAAAAAAAGAGCCAACGCCCGGCCATTCTTCAGACCCAAGAACCGACGCGCCTTGCTACTTGCAGCGGCTCCACAGGGCCAGCACCACAAGCCGCCAGAGCATGTTCTTGTGGTTCTTGCCGTGGGCGTGCTCCTCGGCCAGGGAGAGCGCGGCGTCGAGGTTCAGGTGGTCCTTGAGCATGGGCGTGGCCTGATTCAGCGCCTCGCGCACGAAGCCGCGCATGGGCCCGGCCATCCACTCGCGCACGGGCAGGTCGAAGCCCTGCTTGCGTCGGTAGAGCACGGCGGGCGGCACGCGGGTCTCGGCCATCTTCTTGAGCAGATATTTCGTTTCGCGGCCGCGCACCTTGAGCCGCACGGGGAAGCTGGCGAAGAGCTCGATGAGCTTCTGGTCCAGCAGGGGCGAGCGCACCTCCAGGGCGTGGGCCATGCTCGCTATGTCCATCTTCACCAGCAAAATGTCCGGCAGGCTGTTGCTGTTGTCCATGAACTGGATGCGCTCCACGGGGTTGCCGGCGCGCTGGTAGGCGCGTTCCAGCCAGGGCAGAAACCAGTCGGCGTGGGCGCGGGCCACAAGCTGGGCGCCCTGCGGCGTGTACAGCCGGTTCTTGACGGGCCGGAGACGCGCCTCGGTCCGCAGCAGGGGCTTGGTCTCCGGCCAGATGTTGGCGGAGGCGAAGGTGCGCCAGAACGCGGCCAGGGAGCCGGACGAGGCGGCGAGGCGGCGCAGGGTTTCGCCGCCGGGCGGGCGCAGTGTGGCGATGGCGTTGATGGCGCTGGCCATGCGCGCGTGGCGGTAGGTGGGGTAGCCGCAGCAGAGCTCGTCGCCGCCGTCGCCGCCGAGGGCCACGGTGATGTGCTTGCGCGCCATTTGCGAAAGGGCCAGGGCGGGCAGCGCGGAGTCGTCGGCAAAGGGCTCGCCGTAGCGCTCCACCACCTCGGGCAGCATGTTCAGGCTGGTGGGCGGCATGATTTCGTGGTGCAGGGTCAGGCCCAGGTGCCGGGCCACCTCCTGGGCGTGGGGCAGCTCGTTGTACTTCTTCTCGTCAAAGCCGATGCAGAAGGCCTCCACCTTTCCGGGGCACAGCTCGGCCAAAACCGCGGCCACGAGGCTCGAATCCACCCCGCCGGAAAGCAGCAGACCCAGGGGCACGTCGGACTCCAGGCGCAGGCGCACGCTCTGCCTGAGCTCGTCCCAGGCCAGGTCCAGGGCCTCGGCCTCGGAGATGTCGATCTTGTGCCGGAAGTCCATTTCCCAGTGGCGGCGCACCTCCAGCCGGGGCGAGGCGCTGCGGCAGGAATAGGTGGCGCAGCAGCCAGGCGGCAGCTTGCGCACGCCGGCCAGGATGGTCTTGGGCGAGGGCACGTAGCCCAGGCTCAGGTAAAGGTCGAGGGCCTCCGGGTCCAGGGCCGTGGGACAGTCCGGGTGGGCGCGCAGGGCGCGGATTTCCGAGGCGAAGACAAGGCCGCTCGGGCCTTCGAAATAGACGAGGGGCTTCTTGCCCACGGCGTCGCGGGCCAGGAACAGCTCCTGCCGGGCGGCGTCCCAGATGGCGAAGGCGTACATGCCGCGCAAGAGCTTGAGGCAGTCTTGCCCGTGCTTGCGGTAGAGCGCCAGCAGAACCTCGGTGTCGCCCGTGGTGCGGAAGCGCTCGCCCTGAGCCTCCAGCCCGGCCTTGAGGGCGCGGAAGTTGTAGACCTCGCCGTTGAAGACGATGACGTTGCCCGTCTTCTCGTCGTGCATGGGCTGGCCCGCGCGCGGGTCAAGGTCGAGGATGGACAGGCGCGCATGGCCCAGGGCCAGCTTTTCGCCCTGCCAGCGGCCGGTCTGGTTGGGGCCGCGGTGCCGCACGCGCTCAAGCACGCCTTCCAGATGTTCCGGATCGCCCGCGCGCAGGCCGCCGGCGCGGACGTGTCCGCAGATGCCGCACATGGCGCGCCGCCTACTGTCCCAGCGCAAGCCGCGCCTGCGTGGGTGCGGCGTGGCTCGTTGCGTTCTGCGTCATGCGTGTTCCGTACATCTGGTTGTTGGCTCCGTGGTTCGCTCAATATGCCGAAACGCCGCAAGGCACAAGAGGCCCCTGTCCGGGTATGAATTAGTTTGAATTAACACACTAAATGCATATGAAATTTTCAGTTGTGCTATGCAAAACAAATGGAATCAGGTACGCTGCGCATCCTGTTTGGCAAGACGTGTCACGTTCAAATGCGTTTGTGCGAAGTCTACCAGAAAGGGAACGATGGCGGTTGGTTGCGCAAAGCCGAGGATTTCACCGAGAGGTCGATGCAAGGGCCTAATATCTTGTGAAAAAATAAACTAGCATTCTTTATCACTAACAATCCTGCACAATTATGTAGGTGATTCCGGGCCGAAAAATAGAGGAGAAGACGCGAATTTCCCCGTGAGGGGTTGACGTCTTCGACAAGTCAAGGCAAAAGAAGGCATCATTCTCAAAAGGTCGGGCAAGGGCTCGAATTTTCGGGTCGAATTCTTCCGTGAGGGGGGAGGGCTATGGTTTTCAGTTGGCTTCATCTGGCCATCATCCTGTTCCTGGTGGGCGGGTTGCTGTTTGCGGGCGGTCCGCTCGTTTTGTCTTATCTGGTCGCCCCCCGCGCCCGCGGCGGCGACATGGGCATGCCCTACGAATGCGGCATGCGCCCCTACGGCGGCGCCTGGACCAACTTCGGCATAAACTATTACGTCTACGCCCTGCTGTTTTTGGCCTTCGACGTGGACGTGCTCTATCTGTTCCCCGTGGCCTCGGTGTACCGCACCACGGAAGGCTGGCTGCCCTTCCTTGAAATGTTCATTTTCCTCGCTGTGTTGGCTCTTGCCATTATCTATTTCTGGGCGAAAGGGGTGTTCACATGGCCGCGCAAAATATCATAGCGCAGAAACCCGACATCATCGTCGCCGACCCGCTGCTGAACATCGGACCGGCGCAGCAGATCATGGACATCTGCCGCTCCATGTCGCTGTGGCCCATGACCTTCGGCCTGGCCTGCTGCGCCATTGAGATGATGGCCGTGGGCATGGCGCGGTGGGACATCGCCCGCTTCGGCGCGGAGGTGTTCCGTCCCTCGCCCCGGCAAAGCGACCTCATGATCGTGGCCGGCACCGTGACCAAGAAGATGGCCCCGGCCGTTGTGCGCTTGTACGAGCAGATGCCCGCCCCGCGCTGGGTCATGGCCCTGGGCAACTGCGCCATTTCCGGCGGCCCCTTCAAGTTCAAGGACCAGTACGGCATCGTGGAGGGCGTGGACAACCTGATCCCCGTCGACGTGTACGTGCCCGGCTGCCCGCCCCGGCCCGAGGGCCTGCTGGAGGGCCTGTTCAAGCTGCAGGAAAAGATCACCGGCAAGCGCTTCTGGCCCAATCCGCCCGTGGACGGGCCCTTTGAGGAGGGCATGTGATGAATTCGTTGGACGCGCTGCTCAAGGGAATTCCCCTCGACTACCTGGCCGCCTGCGACTACGCCAAGACCGGCCAGACCTGGCAGGCGTTTCTGCCCGCCGCCTCGCTGGTGAAGGCCGCCGAGCGTCTGCTCGCCGCGGACTGGCACCTGGAGGACATAGCCGCCCTGGACTGTTTCGAGGGCTATGTCGTCACCTATCATTTCGCCCACTTCGACCAGCCCGGCCGCGCCACCCTGCGGGTTGTGGCCCCGCACGACGCCCCGCACGTGCCGTCCATCGCCGCCGTGTTCGACGGCGCCCTGTGGCATGAGCGCGAGACCCGCGACTTCCACGGCGTCATCTTCGACGGCCACCCGAACCTGATTCCGCTCTTGCTCGACCCGGACATGGCCGAGTGCTTCCCCCTGCGCAAGGACCCCAAGTCGCGCGTCAAGATGCGCGAATTCCTGGAGGCGGGCGAGGTGCTCTACCAAAACCCGTCGTTCACCTTCATGACGCCCGACGCCCCGGCCGTGAGCCAAGAGTCCGGCGGCACGGCCGCCACGGCTTAACAACAGGACCGCGCCTATGACACGCTACGCAGATATGGGACAGGTCGCCGGCGACTTCTACACCGAGAATTTCGCCCAAACCGCGCAGGAAGGCTCGCTCATCCTGAACCTTGGCCCGCAGCATCCGTCCACCCACGGCGTGCTCCGGGTCATTGTGGAGCTGGACGGCGAGTACGTGCTGCGCGCCGACCCGGTGCTGGGCTACCTGCACCGCATGCACGAGAAGATGGCCGAGGTGAAGACCGCCGCGCAGTTCATTCCGAACATGGGCCGCGTGGACTACGGCCACGCCCTGGCCTGGAACTGGGCCTTTGTGGGCGCGGTGGAAAAACTGGCGGGCATCGAGGTGCCGGAGCGCGCCGAATATGCGCGCACCATCACCTGCGAGCTGAACCGCATCGCCTCGCACCTGCTGTGGTGGGGCGCGTATCTGCTCGACCTCGGCGCCTTCACGCCCATCATGTACGCCTTCGACGACCGTGAAAAAATCCTGGATATTCTGCAGGTGCCCACGGGCTCGCGCCTTACCTACAGCTACTTCCGCATCGGCGGCGTGGCCCAGGACCTGAACGAGGACTGCCTCTCGCGCATCAAGGCCTTCATCCCCTGGATGCGTTCGCGGCTGCCCATGTACAAGGACCTCGTCTCCGACAACATCATTCTGCGCAAGCGCATCGAGGGCATCGGCGTCATCGAGCCCGAGCAGTGCCGCCGCTACGGCGCCACCGGCCCGGTGGCCAGAGGCTCCGGCATCAACTTCGACGTGCGCCGCGCCGAACCCTACTCCGTGTACCCCAAGCTGGACTTCGAGGTCCCCACCTCCCCGCTCATGGACGCGCGCGGCCGCTACGACGTGCGCATGATCGAGATCGAGCAGAGCCTGCGCATCATCGAGCAGTGCGTGGAGATGATGCCCGAGGGCGACACCCTGGTGAAGGGCGCGCCCAAGCCCAGCTGGAAGGTTCCCAAGGGCGAGGCCTATTTCGCGGTCGAGGGCGGGCGCGGCAAGATCGGCGTGCATGTGGTCTCCGACGGCGGCAAGAACCTGTACCGCACCAAGCTGCGCGCGCCGGGCTTCAGCAACCTGAGCCTCTTCGCCGAGGTCTCGCGCGGGACCATCCTGGCCGACGCGGTCGCCATCCTTGGCAGCCTCGACCTCATCATCCCGGAAATCGACAGGTAGGAGAACGCGATGCCCGCTGAACTCATTCGCATCCTCATCGGCCTGGTGGCCGTGGCCTTAAGCGTCGGCCTCATCGGTCTGGTGATGGTCTGGGTGGAGCGCAAAGTGGCCGGCCACGTGCAGCGCCGGCCCGGCCCTTACGAGGTCGGCCCCTACGGCCTTTTGCAGCCCCTGGCCGACGCCCTCAAGCTGGTGGGCAAGCAGCTCTTCATGCCCGACAACGCCGACCCCATCCTCTTCTGGCTGGCGCCGGTGCTGTCGTTCCTGCCGGTTTTGCTGCTCTTTCTGCCCCTGCCCCTGGGCGATGGCCTGTACACCCTGGACATCAACCTCGGCCTGCTGCTGATTTTGGCCTTCTCCGGCCTGGCGGTGCTCTCGCTGCTTTTGGGCGGCTGGGCCTCCAACAACAAATACGGCCTGCTCGGCGCGGCCCGCGCGGTGGCGCAGTCCGTGGCCTATGAGATCCCCCTGCTGCTCGCGGTGCTGGCCGTGGCCTTCGTCTCCGGCAGCCTGGACTTGGCCACGGTGGTCAAGGAACAGGGCACCTGGCCCTGGAACTGGAACATCATGACCCAGCCGCTGGCGTTCCTCATCTACATAGTAAGCGCCCTGGGCGAGACCAACCGCGCCCCCTTCGACCTGCCCGAGGCCGAAAGCGAGCTCACCGCCGGCTTCCACACGGAATACTCCGGCATGGGCTTCGGCCTGTTCTTCCTGGCGGAATACGCCAACATGGTCGTGGTCTGCTCCGTGGCAACGGTGCTCTTTCTGGGCGGCTGGCACGGCCCGGTGCTGCCCGGACCGGTGTGGTTCGTGCTCAAGGTGTCGCTGCTCATGCTGCTTCTGGTGTTCTTCCGCTGGACCTACCCGCGCGTGCGCTTCGACCAGCTTTTGAACATCAACTGGAAGTGGCTCATGCCCCTGGCCGTGGCCAACCTGATGCTCACCGCCTTCTTCGTGAAGTTGGCCCAGTACGCCGTCGTTAAGTAAGGGAAGCCTATGAACGCCATCAAGGAAGCTTTCAAAACCGTCTCCGACCTCTGGAGCCTCATGGTCGGCCTCAAGGTGACCGGGAAATACTTCCTGGAGCCCCAGCGGACCGTGCGCTACCCGTGGAAGGCCGTGTCCAACCTCGACACCTACAAGGGCCACCTTGAGCTGGTGGGCGGCATGAAGGACCCCTTCAAGCCGCGCTGCATCTCCTGCGGCATGTGCGCCCTGGCCTGCCCTTCGCACTGCCTCACCGTGGTGAAGAAGAAGGCCCCCAAGCCCACGCCCGAGGAAGAGAAGGCCCTGGCCGAGGCCAAGGCCAGCGGCGAAAAAACCAAGGACAAGACCCCCAAGGACCCGGAACAGTTTCTGTACGACTACACCCTGTGCAGCCTGTGCGGCACCTGCATGGAGAACTGCCCGGCCGGAGCGCTGCGGTTCTCGAAGAACGTCTACATGGCGGGTTACTCCCGCAACGACTTCCAGTTCGACCTGGTGCTGAAGCTCCGCGAGTCGGACGCGCGCGCCACCAAAGCAGAGCCTGCGGCCCCCGCCGCAGAGACGAGCGAGGCTTAAGCTATGGAACAAATGGCCAAGATAGCCTTCGGCATCTACACGCTCATCATCCTGAGCGGCAGCATACTGGCCGTGAGCGCCAAAAGCCTGGTGCGGGCCATGGTCGGGCTCATCGCCACGCTGCTGGGCGTTGCGGGCATGTACATGCTGCTCAACAGCCCCTTCATGGCGCTGATGCAGATCCTCATTTACGTGGGCGCCATCTGCGTGCTCATCTTCTTCGCCATCATGCTCACCCGCGCGGACGCGGGCGGCGAGGAAGCCGGCAGCGCGCCCCTGCGCCAAAACCTGCTGGCTCTTTTGGCCGTCACCACGGTGGGCGGCGTATTGTCCTGGCTGGTGCTCACGCGCCCCCTGGCCACCACGGGCGTTCCCGTGGAGGTGACCATCGAGAAGCTGGGCCTGGGCCTGCTGGGCCCCTACGGGCTGGCCTTCGAGCTGATCTCGGTTGTGCTTTTGGTTTCCATGGCCGGGGCCGTGCTCCTGGCGTGGGAGAGGAGGAACGGCAAATGAGTCCGCTGACGCTCTACCAACTCGTGGCCCTGATCCTGCTTCTGGCGGGGCTGTTCGGCATCTCGCAGCGCAAAACCCTGGTGGGCATGCTCATCAGCGTGGAGCTGATGCTGAACGGCGCGGGGCTGTCCATCGTCGCGGCGGCGCAGCTCACCCCGGCCAACGCCATGCTGGGCCAGCTGGGCACGCTCTTCGTCATGGGACTGGCCGCGGCCGAGGCCACACTGGTGCTCTCCATCATCGTGGTCATCGCCAGACGTTTCGGCACCACCAAAACCAGCGTCATCTCGACTCTGAAGGGATAAGCCATGACAGGGATCATCGAAAGCGCCCGCGTGCTTCTGCCGGTGGCCGTCACCCTGGTGGCGCCGCTGTTCATCTGGCTCAACCGGGGCAACATCAACCGCCGCGAGGCCGCAAGCTTCATCGGCGGCGGGCTCACCTTCGCCTCGGTTCTTTCCCTGGCGCCCCAGGTGCTTGCCGGCAACATCTGGAAATACACACTTTTCGACATCATGCCCGGCATCACGGTGACCTTCAGCGCCGACGGGCTCTCGCTCATCTTCGGCCTGGTGGCGAGCTTTTTGTGGATGTTCGCCACAAGCTACAACATCGGCTACATGCGCAGCCTGGATGAACACGCCCAGACGCGCTACTACGTGTGCTTCGCCGTGGCCATCTTCGGGGCCGAGGGCGTGGCCCTCTCCGCCAACGTGTTCACGCTCTACCTTTTCTACGAAGTCATCACCGTGTTCACGTACCCGCTGGTGGCCCACCACCAGGACGACGAGGCCTTCACCGGCGCGCGCAAATACATCGTGTACCTGATGGGCACCAGCAAGCTCTTCCTCCTGCCCGCCATGGTCATGACCTACGTGCTTTTGGGCACCCTGGACTTCCACCTGGGCGACGTGGTCACCGGCATGTTCCCGCCGGACGTGGTGGCCGCGCACCCGCTGGCCGTCACCATCACCTACGTGCTGTACATCGCGGGCATCGGCAAGGCCGCGCTCATGCCCTTCCACAACTGGCTGCCCTCGGCCATGGTCGCGCCCACGCCGGTCTCCGCCCTTTTGCACGCGGTGGCCGTGGTCAAGGCGGGCGTGTTCTGCGTCTGCCGCATCATCCTCTCCGGCTTCGGCGTCACGGTCATGGACCAGCTGAACCTGGGCATTCCCACGGCCATGGTGGCGGCCTTCACCCTCACGGCGGCCAGCCTCATCGCCCTGACCAAAGACGACCTCAAGGCCCGGCTGGCATACTCCACCGTGGCGCAGCTCTCGTACGTGGTGGCGGGCGTGGCCATGCTGACGCCCATGGCGGTGCAGGGCGGCATGGCCCACATCGCGCACCACGCCTTCTCCAAGATCACCCTCTTCTTCGCGGCCGGCGCCATCTACGTGGCCACGCACCTGAAGAAGATCAGCCTCATGGACGGCCTGGGCCGCAAAATGCCCTGGACCTTCGGCGCCTTCGCCATCGGCTCCCTGTCCATGATCGGCATGCCGCCGGTGTGCGGCTTTGTCAGCAAATGGTACATCGTCAACGGCGCGCTGCAGGCCGGGCAAATCGTCATCTTCGCGGCCTTCATGCTCTCCACGGCGCTCAACGCGGGGTACTTCGTGCCCATCATCTACCGGGCCTTTTTCAGGCCGCCGGGACCGGACCCGCACTATGAGCACTACAAGGAAGCGCCGCTGACCATGGTGATTCCCTTGTGCACCACGGGCCTCATTTCGGTGGTGCTGGGCCTGTACCCGGCCCTGTTCATGGATTTCGTCCGCGTGTTTGGCAAGTTCTAGGGGGGCCGAGTATGAGCTTGTTCGGAATGCTGCTTAATTGGCTCAGGACCAGGACGGGCGTCATCGCCGTGCTGTTCTTCCTGGGTCTGGCGGGACTGGTGGTGGCGAACGTGTTCGTCCGCCCGCACGAGGCGGAGTACGTGTTCGACATTTATCCGGGCTTCTGGGCCGTGTTCGGCCTCATCGGCGGCCTGGCCATGGTCATCATCATGAAAAAGATCGTTCAGCCCATGATCAGCCGGGGAGATGACTACTATGATCGCAACAGCTAGCGGTTTCGTCCACCCAACCCTGGGCTTTTACGCCCTGGCGCTCATTTTGCCGTTTTTGCCCGGCAAGGGCTGGAAATGGCTGCTCCTCGTGCCGCCGCTGGTGGCCATATGGAGCGTCATGACCATTGAGCCGGGCTCGTACGGGCAGGTGAGCTACCTGGGCCAGAGCCTGCTGCTTGGCCGCGTGGACAAGCTTTCGCTCATCTTCGCGCAGGTGTTCGCGGTCATGAGCCTCATCGGCATGGTCTACGCCCTGCACGTGGAGGACAAGCTCCAGCACATCATGGCCTGCGTGTACGTGGGCGGCGCCTTCGGCTGCACCTTCGCGGGCGATCTGTTGACGCTGTTCATCTTCTGGGAGCTCATGAGCATCGGCTCGACCTTCCTCATCTGGCTGGCCAGAAACGAGCGCAGCACCAAGGCGGGCTTCCGCTACTTCCTGTACCACACCATCGGCGGGCTCTTTTTGCTGGCGGGCCTGCTCATGCGCTACAAGGCCGTGGGCAGCTTCGCCTTCGACCATGTGGATCCCGCGCAGATGATGGTCTACGACTGGATGATCCTGCTCGGCTTCTGCGTCAACGCGGCGGTTGTGCCCCTGCACGCCTGGCTGCCCGACGCCTACCCCGAAGGCACGGTCACCGGCTCGGTGTTCATGTGCGCCTTCACCACCAAGACGGCCGTGTATGTGCTGCTCCGCGGGTTCTACGGCGTGGAGTTCTTGGCCATAGCCGGAACGGTGATGTGCGTGTACGGCGTGCTCTACGCGTGCATTGAGAACAACGCCCGGCGCATCCTGTCCTACCACATCGTCTCGCAGGTGGGCTACATGGTGGCCGGCATCGGCATCGGCACCGCAATGACCATGAACGGCGCGGTGGCCCACGCCTACGCGCACATCCTGTACAAGGGCCTGCTCTTCATGGGCACGGGCTGCCTGCTCTACGCCGCGGGCACCACCAAGCTCGACCAGCTGGGCGGCCTGGTGCACCGGCTGCCCTGGGTCATGGTGCTGTACATGGTGGCGGCGCTCAGCATCTCGGGCATGCCGCTCTTCAACGGCTTCATCAGCAAGACCATGACCATCACCGGCGCGGCCGAGGCCCACCGGACCTGGCTGGCCATCGGCATGGAGGTGGCCGCCGTGGGCACCTTCCTCTCCGTGGGCATAAAGCTGCCGTACTTCGCCTTCTGGGCCAAGCCGGCGAACAACACCATGGTGCTCAAGCCCATTCCCATCAACATGTACATCGGCATGGCCATGGGCGCGGCGCTCTGCATAGCCCAGGGCCTGTACCCGGACATGCTGTACCGCTACCTGCCCTTTGAGATGGAAGAGATGTACCACCCCTGGACCACCTGGCACGTGCTGCAGGCGCTGCTGCTCCTCGGCTTCTCCGGGCTGGCCTTCTACATCACGCGGGACATCATCACCCCGCACGCCAAGACCAACCTGGACTTCGACTTCTTCTACAGGCTCATCGGCCGGGGCGTGCTCGCCCTGGTCTCCAAGCCCCTGGCGTGGATTGACGACCGCTGGACCGAGGCCTACCGGGTCGTGGGTCTGGGCGGTCTGCTCTCCATCGCGCGGGGTACTGTCTGGTTCGACACCAAGGGAATCGACACCGTGGTGGATGGCTCGGCGTATACGGTGCAGAACGTGGGCGTTCTCGGCGCCAAGGTGCAAAGCGGCAGGCTTCAGGACTACCTGGGCCTTGCGGCGGCGCTCGCCTTGGGCATCTTCGCCCTGGTCTGGTATCTTGCCTAAACCCCGCAACGAGACGGAGAGCGAGCCTTGGACTTCGGATACCCGGTTTTAACAAGCCTCATCGTGTTCCCGCTTCTGGCCGCAGCGGGGCTGTTCCTCATCAAAAGCCCGCAGGTTGCGCGCGCCTACACCTTTGGCGCAAGCATCCTGGAGCTGATCCTGGGACTCCCCCTGCTGACCTTCCAGCACAACGCCGAATTCCAGTTCGTGGAAAAGGCGCACTGGGTGCCCCAGTGGGGACTGGAATACGCCCTCGGCATCGACGGCATCAGCTACCTCATGGTGCTGCTGACACTGGCCATACTGCCGCTGTGCGTCATGTGCTCCTGGACCTACATCAGCAAGCGCGTGAAGGAATTCCACTTCTGCCTGCTGTTCATGACCGCGGCCTGCGTGGGCGTTTTCGCCGCGCTGGACCTGGTGCTCTTCTATGTGTTCTGGGAGGCCATGCTCATCCCCATGTACCTCTTGATCGCGGTATGGGGCGGCGACCAGCGCCGCTACGCCTCGCTGAAGTTCTTCCTGTACACCCTGGCGGGCAGCACGCTTTTATTGGCCGCCATCGTGGCCTTCCGCATCACCGGCGGCACCTTCTCGATTCCTGAGCTGATGCACACGAACTTCAGCTTCAACTTCCAGTACTGGGCATTTTTGGCCATGGCCCTGGCCTTCGCCATCAAGGTGCCCATGTTCCCCTTCCACACCTGGCTGCCCGCGGCCCACGTGCAGGCGCCCAGCGCCGGCTCGGTCATCCTGGCCGCAGTGCTGCTCAAGATGGGCACATACGGCTTTCTGCGCTTCTGCCTGCCGCTGACGCCCGACGCCAGCGTATACTTCGCGCCGCTCATGATCGCCGTGTCCATCGCCTCCATCCTGTACGGCGGGGCCATCGCCCTCGGACAGGAGGACATCAAGAAACTGGTCGCCTACTCGTCCGTGGGCCACATGGGCTTCGTGACGCTGGGCATATTCCTGTTCAACCTGCGCGGGGTCGAAGGCGCGCTCTTCCAGATGCTCAACCACGGCATCATCACCGGCGCGCTGTTCATGATGATCGGCACGGTGTATGAGCGCAGCCACAGCCGCGCCATTAGCGACAACATGGGCCTGGGCAAGTATCTGCCGGCCTTCATGGGCTTCTGGGGCCTGTATGCTCTGGCGAGCTTCGGCTTCCCGGGCACCAACGGGTTCGTGGGCGAAATGCTCGTGTTCACCGGCGCGTTCCAGAAGAGCTACTACATCGGCGCGCTCATCGTGCCCGGCGCGCTTCTGGGCGCGGCGTACATGTTCCGCGTGAGCCTCAAGATGGCCTGGGGCCGGCCCAGCACCGCCAAGACCTGGCGCGACCTGAACACCCGCGAGTGGGCGTACCTGCTCATCCCGGCCGTGTTCGTGTTCTACATCGGCCTTGCGCCGAAGCTGATATTCAACCTTGTCGATCCGTCCGTCGAGAAGCTGGTGAACGACCTTACGGCGCGCACCACGACCCAGCAGGTTGCGGCCACGCCCGCGCCCCCTGCCGTCGCCGCTGTGGAAATGCCCGCCGAACCGGTCAACAACTAGGGAGTGGTCGCCGTGGAGTTCAATCCCATCCAGATTGTCCCTGAACTGTATCAGCTTCTGCTGATTGTGGCCCTGTTCTGCCAGAGCCTGGGAGACGGGTCCGAAACGCCGCCTGCGGAGCGTTGGCTTCCGTATTTCGCGGGGTTCGGCATCTTCGTCAACATCGTCTCCTGGGGGGCGGAAGGCCTCATCTTCGGCGGAGCCTACAAGCTTGACGCGCTCTCGCAGTTCTTCAAGCTGGCCATTGCCGCGGGCTTCTACGTGGCCATTCTGAACGCGGCCCGCCAGCCCTCCCTTGCGGAGAGGAAGCGCCCGGACTACTTCATGTTCCTGGCCATTTCCGCCTGGGGCCTGATGATCCTGTCCTCGGCCGTGGAGCTCATCACCATCTACATCGCGCTGGAGATCAGCTCGTACAGCCTCTACGCGGTCATCCCCCTGCGCAACAACGACAAGGGCGCGGCAGAGGCGGGCATCAAGTACATCCTCTTCGGCGCCGTGGCCACGGCCGTCGCCCTGTACGGCTTCTCGTACATTCTGGCCAGCCAGCACACCAGCTACATCGCCCAGCTTTCCAAGGCCAACTGGACCTGGGCCGGACAGCCCATGGCCGTTGTGGGCCTCTCGCTCTTCATGGGCGGCATGTTCTACAAGCTGGCGCTGTTCCCTTTCCACTTCTGGTGCCCGGACGTGTACCAGGGCGCAAGCAACGAGACCGCCGGCTTCGTGGCCACCCTGCCCAAGCTGGGCGCGGTGGTGGTGCTCATCCGCCTGGCCGCGCTGCTCAAGCCCGGTCTGGAGATCACCACGCTGCTGGCGCTGCTCGGCGCGCTGTCCATGACCTTCGGCAACCTGTGCGCCCTGGCCCAGAAGGACCTGAAGCGCATGCTCGGCTTCTCCTCCGTGGCCCACGCGGGCTACATTATGGTCGGACTGGTTTCCGGCACGGCCATGGGCCTTTCCGCCGCGGCCTTTTACGCCCTGGCCTACGTGGCCATGAACCTGCTCTGCTTCTGGGTCATCAGCCGCATCGCCTCCGATGGCCGCAACCTGCAGCTCGACGACCTGAACGGCCTGTACAAGCGCTCCCCCGGATTGGCCTTCGCCCTGGGCGTGGGCGCCTTCGCCCTGGTCGGCCTGCCGCCCACCATGGGCTTCATGGGCAAGTTCTTCCTCATCGCCAGCGCCTGGGACCACGGCTACAACTGGCTGGTCATCACCCTGGTTTTGAACAGCGCCATAGCCATCTTCTACTACTTGAGCCTGGTGCGCCACGCCTACACCCACGAGGCGGGCGAGAACGCCCCCGTGCCCGACAACAGCCCCTTCAGCCTCTGCGGCGCGGGCCTGCTGGCGGCCGTGGTGCTGCTCTTCGGCATGGTGCCCGGCGGGCTCTTCGACTACGCCGTCACCGCGGGCAAGCAGCTGCTGCCCTAGACGCGCGACGACCGACCAAAGAAAAGGCCCGCTTCGGCGGGCCTTTTGCGTTCAGATTCTCGGGTAGTGCAGAAACTGCACGCGCTTTCGCGTCAGCCGCGCAATGATGACAGCGGCGAGGAAAAATGGAATACCAAAAATGAACCAAGCATATTTATTGAGGCCGCGGAGAGCGAAATACTCGGTGATTTCGATGAAAAGCAGGGTGAACAGCGCAGCAGCAAGGGCTGACCACTTGAACAGGTCCAGCCAGCCGATGCCGTAATAGATTCGCGCCTGGCAGCCTGGACAGGTTCTGTCCCCATAGATGGACTGCGTGCTGCAATAGGTGCAAGTTATTGTTTAAATTCATTTTCATTGCTGCACTTTCGCCATTCGCCACGACAATGTCAACGCCCGCAGCGGAGGCCATCATGCACGAAGTCAGCCTTGGCGGCATGCTCACCGATTATCTGACCGGCAAAAGCATTGAGGAGACCACCTACGAGGAGTTCCGCCAGGCCCTGGCGAAATATCTTGTGGAGGAGAAGGGCTACCCCTTGCGCGGGCTCAGGGCCAAGGTGCCGCTCATCTTCAAGATCGACGGCGAGGAGACCGGGCGGCACATCGACCTGGTGGCCTACGACGACGCGGGCGCGCCGGTTGTGCTGGTCATTTTCTGCGCCGGCGACGTGGGCAGCTTCGAACGCGAAACCGTGAGCTGCGCGCGGCTCTTCCCTGGCGGCCCGGTGCCCATCGCCATCGCCTCGGACTCCATCGGCGCGAGCATTCTGGATACCGCGACCGGCGACTGCGTGGACACAGGCGTGCGGGCCATCCCCACCTGGGAGCAGGCCCTGGCCAAAGACGCCAAGACGCCGCGCATCCCCCTGACGCCCGAGCGCCGCAACCGCGAGGAGCGCATCCTCCACGCATACAACGGCTTCCTCTACGGCACCTGCTGTAGCGAATCCTGCCGCATGCCGCCCAAGAGCGGCAAGTAGCGCGTCAGGACCGTATACCCCGCCAGCTCCAGACCCGCTGGCCTGCCTGAAGCCACGGCCCAGCCGCACGCCGGGCAGCGCTCCGAGCGGCCACCCTCCAGGCGTTATCGCTGCCGATTCACGGCCCCCAAGCGCTGTCGCAGGCTTGTTTGTCGGAAACGGCGCCCAGGAACCGCACGCCCCGCCCCCGTTGCAGGCCAGTTTCGCCAGGAACGCTGTTAACCCGCGTCAAAGGCTCAAGCACAGGGCAGCCACTGCGAGCCTTTTCACTGCGGGTGGTCTGCTGCAAGCGGTCCGCTGCGGACGGTCCAATGCGAGCGGTCCAATGCGGGCGGTCCCCTGTGGCCTCAACGCCCCGCTGCCCTTCTGCGCGGCGGAGAGCACTCAAGACGCTTCCGCACTGCCCATAACGCTCCTGGGCCCCATGCAAGGGCCTTGGCAATGCGCCGCGCATTGGCTACTCTGCGCCATACATCCACGGCAGCGCCCACAAATCCGCGCGCCGATACGTGAAGGAGTCCCCATGCAGATTCTCTCCAGTCAGGTCAAAAGCTACATGGAACGCTCGTCCTGGATCCGCCGCATGTTCGAGGCGGGCATCGAGCTGAAGAAGAAGTACGGCGAGGACCAGGTGTGCGACTTCAGCCTGGGCAACCCCGACCTGCCGCCGCCCTCCTGCGTGTGCCAAGGGCTGCACGACATGGCCGAGGAAGCCGCCCAGCCCTTCGCCTTCGGCTACATGCCCAACTTCGGCTACCCCGCCGTGCGCGAGGCCCTGGCCAAGCACGTGTCCAAGGAGCAGGGCGTCAGCGTCACACCGGACTGTCTGGTCATCACCTGCGGCGCGGCAGGGGCCATCAACACCTTTTTCCGCGCGGTCATCGAACCCGGCGACGAGCTGCTCTGCCCGGCGCCGTATTTCGTCGAATACGGCTTCTACGTGGAGAACCACGGCGGCGTGCTCAAGAGCGCCCCGGCCAAGGCCGGCACCTTCGACCTGGACGTGGCCGCTTTGGAGGCCGCCATCACCGACAAGACGCGCATTTTGCTCATCAACTCGCCCAATAACCCCACCGGCGTCGTGTACCCCAAGGAGACGCTGATCGAGCTGGCGGCCATGCTGACGCGCAAGAACGCGGGCCGCACGCGGCCCATATTCCTGCTGGCCGACGAGCCCTACCGCTTCCTGGCCTTTGACGGCATCGACGTGCCCTCGCTTTTGCCGCTCTACCCGTACACGGTGGTGGTCAGCTCCTTCTCCAAGAATCTGTCGCTGCCCGGCGCGCGCGTGGGCTACGCCCTGGTGAACCCGGCCATGCCCGGCAAGGACGAGCTTGTGGGCGGCATCGTCTTGGCCAACCGCATCCTGGGCTTCGTCAACGCGCCCGCCATGGCGCAGAAGCTGCTGCTGAAGGTTTTGGGCTCGCAGGTGGACGCGGGCATCTACGCGCAGCGCCGCGACGCCATGCGCGAGGTGCTGGACGCGGCCGGGTACAACTACCCCCTGCCGCGCGGCGCGTTCTACTTCTTCCCGCAGGCCCCCGGCGGCGACGATGTGGCCTTTGTGAACCTGCTGGTGGAGGAGCGCATCCTGGCCGTGCCGGGCAAGGGCTTCGGCTGCCCCGGGCACTTCCGCCTGGCCTTCTGCGTGGGCGAGGACGTCATCCGCCGCTCAGCCGAGGGCTTCAAGCGCGCCATGGCCAAGGTTAAGGGGTAGAGACCGCCTACGGCGAAGCATGACCTTGCCAGGGGCTTGTTTGCGCGCACCGGTGGCGGCATCGCCCTGCGAAGCGGCTTGCGCTCAAGGCCGACACGCCCAGGCCTGACAGACCGTCTTGCAATCAAAAGGGAGACGGCACAGCCGGAACGGCGGACCATACCCTTTGAGGCAGGATTGCCCCCAGCCGAACAGCAGCCCTCATCTGCCCCACTCCAACGAAAAAGCCCCTGACTGCTTGCGCAGCCAGGGGCTTTGTTCTTGCTCGGTCCGTCGACTTACCAGTTGGCGTCGGCGAAGGGGTTGGAGCCCAGGCCGAAGTCGGCCTCAGGCTCGCCGCCCACGGCGGGAGCGCCGGAGGCGTCGCCGCCAGCGGCCGGGGCAGAGGCGTCGCCAGCGGCAGCGCCACCGGCCACACCGGCCACGACCACACCCTGGGCCTTGACCTTGGCCACTTCTTCCATGAGCTGCTCAAGCTTCTTGATGTGCTCGTCCATCTTGGAGTTGGACACCTGCAGCTTGGCGTCGCCGGAGTTGGCCTGCTCTTCCAGGGGGCTTCAGCTTGGCCTTGAGGGCCTTCACTTCGTCGCCCTTGTCCGCGGCTTCCTTGGTCAGCTTCTCCACCTGGGCGGAGAGGGTGGCGTTGGCGGCGCGCAGTTCGGCCATCTTGGTCAGAATGCCCTGGGCCTGAGCCAAAACGGCGTCGGGCAGGGGCTTGATGGCGACCTTTTCGCCCAGGGCGGCAATGTCGCCCGCGGCGGCTTTGGCGAGCTGGGGCTCCTGCTCGTAGATCCAGGCCTTGGAAAGGGCGGCGGCGATGGGCGCGAACTCGGCGTCCACTTCGCCCTGGGTCAGGAACGAAAGCATTTCAATGAGGCTGCCATCGGCGGCCTGCGCGCCTTTGAGGCACGACACGAACGTATTGATCGGGAAAACTTTAGCTTCAGCCATTGGAGTTCCTCCTTAATGGTCGGGAAAACCTATCGTTCAGTTGTATCGCTTACCAGCGCCGTTAGTTCAGCTCGCCCATGGGCAGGCGGCCGATCTTGCGTGCGTAGGCCAGGGCCACAGTACGGTAGACCACGTGCCCAAGCTTGGACCAGGGCAGGTAGGCGAGCAGCATGAACACACAGATCAGGTGCAGGTAGTACGTGGGGTAGCCGAGCATGGGCTGGCCGATGAGACGGAAGATCTCACTGCCGATGCCGGTGAGGGCGATGCCCCAGATGACCGTGATGAGGTACCAGTCGTACCAGCTGGACGTGCTCTTGGCGGCGTCGAGCGAGGTGCGGCGGCTGGTGAGCTTCGTCAGGCCGTACACGAGAGCCACGGCGCCGGCGTTGGCCAGCAGCTTCACGGGGCTCCACAAAGGCATGGGGGTGTGGCCGGCCCAGGCGATAAGCCCGGCGATGCCGCCCTCGATGCCCATGATGTGCACCAGGAACCATGCGCCGAACCAGTGGCCGAAGGCCACGACGCCGGTGACGATCATGAGCGCGATGAAGGCGTAGAAGACGAAGAGGTGCCCGGTGAAGCGCTGCACGTCTTTTTCTTCCTGGCCGCAGTTCTTGAAGCGGCTATGCTGGGCCACTTCGCTCTTGAGCGTGTCGATGAGGCAGGCCAGGAAGCTGGGCTCCGGGCCGCGGCCGACGATGAAGGTGCGCGGCATGCTCTGGAAGCTCTTGAGCATGTTCGCGATGCCTCCGGCGAAGCAGAACGCCATGAAGGCGAACACCGCGCCGAAGATCGGGTCGATGGTGTAGTCGCCGGGGAAGAGGCCGCCGTAGATGATGGCGCCCTCGGCCGCGACCTTGAGCTCGTGGCCTTCAGCCACGAAGAGCGGGAACGCGGTGCCCAGCTTGCCGGCCATGACCGACCAGATGAAGCCATACAGGATGGCCGGGATGAGGAACAGGATGGGCAGGTACTTGGAGCTGCTCATCCAGGTTCCGATGATGCTCGGCTTGGCCAGGTTGCGGTAGGCCATGTTGCGCAGCGCGGCGAGCAAATCGCCGGGCTTGGCGCCACGCGGGCACAAATCAGAGCACGTGCCGCAATTGTGGCACAGCCAGATGTCGATGTCGTTGAGCAGGCGGTCCTTGAGTCCCCACTGGGCCCAGACCATCTCCTTGCGGGGATAGGGGGCGTCGGCCGGGGAAAGCGGGCACGCAACACTGCAGGTAGCGCACTGGTAGCACTTTTTGAGCGACTCGCCGCCCACCTGCTGCAGTTCCTGAACGAATTTCAGGTCCGGTTGAACCCTGACGGTATTCGACATGGTTCCAAACCTCCTAGTAGCCCTTGAACGGGTTGGGCCCGAACTTGGTGATGACTTCGGTCATGAAGCGGTCGATGATCCCAGGCACCTTGTCGTACTCGTCGATGGAGACTTCGTACTGCTCCACGCGCTCGGCCTCGACTCCGAGACGACCCAGCGACTCGGCGATGTTGGTCTTGCGGCGGCTGCACAGCTCGGAGCCCTTGACGAAGTGGCACTGGTAGTCCGGGCCGTATTTGCAGCCCAGCATGATCACGCCGTCCACGCCCTTGCTGATGGCGTCCGCAACCCAGATGGCGTTGACGGAGCCGAGGCAGCGCACGGGGATGAAGCGCACGAACGGGCTCCAGCTCTTGCCGCGGAAGCCGGCCATATCCAGCGCCGGGTAGGCGTCGTTCTCGCAGCAGAGCACGATGACGCGAGGTCCGCCGGCGACCATGTCGTCCGGCACGTACACTTCTTTGATGGTCGAGCCGATCTGGTCGATGTTGTAGTTGTCGAAGCTGATGACGCGCTCCGGGCAGGCGCCCATGCAGGTGCCGCAGCGGCGGCAACGCGTCGGATTCGGCTTCGGCGTTCCCTTTTCGTCATCGTCCAGCGCGCCGAAGGGGCATTCCTCGGTGCAGCGCTTGCACTGGGTGCAACGCTGGAAGTTGAAGATGGGGTAGCTCATGTCGCCGGAGCGCGGGTGCACGGCCACGCCGTGGTTGGCGGAGCTGATGCACTGCACGGCCTTGAGCACGGCGCCCGCGGCGTCTTCACGCGCGGTGGCCATGGTCATGGGCTGACGCACGCAGCCTGCGGCGTAGACGCCGGTGCGGCGGGTTTCGTAGGGGAAGCAGATGTAGTTCGAGTCCGCGAACCCGTCGAACAGGTCCAGGTCGGGGAAGCCCAGGCCCTGGCGGTAGGTGAAGTTCATGGTGGCCTCGTGCGCGGTGGTGGGCACCACGGCCGTGGGCAGAACCACGAGGTCGGCCTTGATCTCGACATCCGCGCCAAGGAGCGTGTCCTTGGCCTTCACGATGACGCCGCCATCGGCGTCCGCCGTCACGGCGGTGATGGTGGCCTTGGAGAGCATGATGCCCGCATCGTCCTGCGCGACCTTGTAGTAGCGCTCGTTGATGCCCGGCACCATCATGTGGTCGTACAGCACCATGGCCATGGCGCCGGAGAGCTTCTCGCGCACGTAGCCGGCCTGTTTGAGCGCCACCAGGCTGGTGAGCTCGGAGCTGTAGGCCAGGTGCTTGGCGCTTTCCTTCGAGGGATACGCGGGAGCCTCGGCCTCGCCTTCGGCGGGAGCTTCGGCAGGCGCCTCGGCCGGGGCATCGCCTTCGGCGCAGGGTTCCTCGGCCGCGGCGGCCTTGGTGCACAGGCTTACGTCGGTCAGGAAGGCGACCACGCCGGGAGCCTTGCCGTCAGAGGGGCGCTTGATCTCGCCCGCTTTGACCATGGCTTCGAACTCGGCCGCGGTGACCACGTTCTTGATGCTGCCGTAGCCCATGGGGGCCAGGAAGCCCTTGTCGCCCGGGACCCAGCCCGTGGCCAGAACCACGGCGCCGATCTCGAACTTCTGCTCGCCGCCCGCGTTCACGGTGGCGGTGTACTGGCCGGGCGCGCCCTCAAGGGACGTCAGCTCGGCGCTCACGAGCACCTTGACTTTCGGGTTGGCGTTCACGGCCTCGATGAGGGCCGCGATGCCGGTGTCTTCCGTCTGCGTATAGGGCGCGGAGAGCGGGAAGGACTTGTACATGGTGGCCGCCTTGCCGCCGAGGGCGGGAGCCTTTTCCACCAGGACAACGTCCTTGCCGATCTTGGCGGCTTCCAGGGCGGCGTTGAGGCCGGTGAAGCCACCGCCGAGCACCAGGATGGTCTTGAAGGTTTCGGGCGTCTCGGGGGCGGGGATGCGGCTCTTGGAGAGCTTCATCATGCCCATGCGGACGTAGTCTTTAGCGATGACGGGCAGCTGGCCGGGGACGTTGGCGTCCTCCTTGAAGCTCCACACGCACTGTTCGCGCAGGTTGACGCGCTCGACCTGAACCGCACCGAACTGGAAGATGTCCCACTTGACGCGGGGCGAGCAGGCGCAAAGCACCACGCCGTCCAGCCCGTTGGCGGCAATGTCGGCCTCAATCTCGGCCTTGCCTTCGGGGCTGCACAGAACGGCGGACGACTTCACCACGGGGGTGATGTTCGCCAGCTTGCTTTTTTTCGCGTAATCCACCAGCTCGTCCACATTGAGGGACTTGCCGATGTCGCAACCAGCACAGATATAAACTCCAAGCTTTTCAGCCATGGGCTACCTCCCCACCACGTTTTGAATGGCTTTCAGGGCGGCGCCGGTGCCGGTCTGGGCGGTCTTCATCACGTCCAGGGGCAGTTTGGCGCAGCCAGCGGCGAACACGCCCTTGTCGGCGCCGCCGGTGATGAAGCCGTCTTCGTCCACAGGAACCTGAACAGGAAGCTTGGAACCCGCGCAGCTGGGCTGCATGCCGGTGGCCAGGACGACGAGGTCGAACTTTTCCTCGCCCTTGATCCCGGTGACCGCGTCTTCAACAGTGACGATGGGGCTCTGGCATTCGCATTCGGTAATCTTGGCCACCTTGCCCTTGACCAGGCGCAGCTTGTCGTCGGCGGCAACCTTCTGCATGAAGTTGTCGTAACGGCCCGGGGTGCGCAGGTCGATGTAGAACACGGTCACCTGGGCATCCGGATTCTTTTCGCGGATGTAGGTGACGTGCTTGAGCGAGGCCATGCAGCAGATGTAGGAACAGTAGTTCAGGTGGTTCTCGTCGCGGCTGCCGGCGCACTGCACGAAGGCGATGCGCTTGGGCTCACGGCCGTCGGACGGACGCAGGATCTTGCCGCCGGTGGGGCCGTTGGGGGCCGCCAGGCGCTCGAACTGCATGTTCGAAACCACGTTCTTCAAGGCGCCGCCGCCCAGGTTGGTCAGCTTGGCCATGTCGTAGGGCTTCCAGCCGGTGGCCCACACAATGGAGCCGACCTGCAGGTCGACGGTCTTCTCGGCGTCGGCCGGGTTGACCGCGCCATAAGGGCAGGCGGCCGCGATCTTGTCCATCTCGCCGGGGGCGCAGTTGGCCGCGTCCACCACATAGCGCTGCGGGAAGGCGAAGATATGGGTGCGGTAGGCGGTCTTGCGGTCGGCGATGCCCAGGTCGAACTCGCTGGGAACGCTGGTGGTGGCGGCCTTTTCGCAGTCGCCGCACATGGTGCAGTTGGCGTTCACATAGCGGGGGCGGATTTTGATCTTGACGTCAAAAGCGCCCGGACCGCCGGTGACGGCAGCCACTTCGGCCATGGTGAAGAACTTCACCTTGGGGTTGTTTTTGATGCGCTGGAACTGGATTTCCAGACCGCAGGAGGGCGGGCAGAGTTTCGGGAAATACTGGTTGAGCTGCGCCACCCGGCCGCCGAGATATGGATTCGTCTCGACGATGTAGACCTCGTGGCCGACTTCCGCGGCTTCGAGGGCGGCGGTGATCCCGGCAAATCCGCCGCCGACGACGAGAATACTGTTGTTCGACATTCGCTGTCCTCCCTCTGTAGTGTGCCAGACCGGTTTTTCTGTCCGGTCCGGGCCGATGGGCTCTTGCCTCGGCGTGGGATTTCCCCGTGCCCGCGCAGGGCAGGGTTCAAGAGCGGCTCCGGGGTGGAGTCACGCTGCAAAATACCCCTGCGTGGGCGGAAATGACCCAGCCGTGAAAATGGCCCGAACCCGGACTGCAACACACCTGTTCCAGCACGGGTTCAGACCACTTCCCCGTCTGGGAAGTGTGGCGGCTGCGAGGCAAACGCCCCGCAGCCGCCGATGTCAACTCATGTCCCTACTGAGCGTCGGGAATGATCTGGATGTAAGGCTTCTTGAAGATCTTGATCTCTTTCTTGGCCGGGTCGTACTTCGAGTTCACGAAGCACTTCCACTTGCTGTCATCCAGGCCCATCGCGTCGCCACGATAGTAGAAGCCGGGGTAACGGGTCTCTTCACGGAACTCGATGTGCTGGAGGTGCAGGCGCACGGTCCACAGACGGTGGAACTGCTCCCAGCAGCGCATCAGCTCGTGCAGGTCGCGGGCGGCCAGCTTCTTGCTGTCTTCTTCCATCATGCCCATGAGCCAGAAGGCGGTCTTCAGCAGAGCACCGGAGGTCATGTACAGGGTGGCGCAGCCTCCGCCGTACTCGTCGGTGCACTTGATGAGGCGCATCATGAAGTTCTTGGGGGTGATGTAGTTCGGGTTGATCTCGGGAGCGGTGGAGGCACCCTTGAACTTCTCGAAGGTGTACATGGGCTGGTAGATCTCTTTGGCGAGATCAGCGGCCTTCACAGCCAAGGTGGGCTTGAAGTCCTTGTGATCCTGAACCCAACGGACCATCTGCTTGCCGCAGATGCGGCCTTCAGCGTGGGAGCCGGAGGAGAACTTGTGGCCGGAGGCGCCAACGCCGTCAGCGCAGGTCCAGAGGCCCATGACGGTGGTCATGCGGTTGTAGACCTTGCCGTTGTCGGCGCGGACTTTGTACTCCTCGGGAACCCAGGCCTCGTCCGGACCGGAAACCCAGATGCCGCAGCAACCGGAGTGCGAACCGAGCAGGTACGGCTCGGTGGGCATGATCTCGGAGCCACGCTCTTCAGGAGCGCAGTTGGTGCAGGCCCACAGGTTGGCCATGCCGACGCACATGTCGAGGAAGTCTTCCCAGGCTTCGCTCTCAAGGTGCTTCCAGAGGGGGCTCTTGAAGTCGCCATTGATGGTGGTGGTCAGCGCGGTCTTGGTGTCCATGAAGATGGGACCACGGCCTTCACGCATTTCACGCAGCATCATGTGGTTACGCAGGCAGGTCGGGATGATGTGACCCTTGGCGTAGCCGCGATCCTCGTAAGGCTTCAGCATGGCGCGGTTGGTGGCGCAGTAGTCTTCGCCCTTGTAGTTCGTGGCCTTGGCCTTGAACAGCAGGAACCAAGCGCCGACCGGGCCGTAACCGTCCTTGAAGCGGGCGGGCACGAAGCGGTTTTCCATCATGGTCATTTCGGCGCCAACCTGAGCGCACATGGTGTAGGTGGAACCAGCGTTCCAAACCGGGTACCAGGCGCGGCCCATGCCCTCACCAGTGGAGCGGGGACGGAACACGTTGACCGCGCCGCCGCAAGCCACGAGGCAAGCATTGCAGGTGAAGACGTACACTTTGTTTTCACGGGTGCTGAAGCCCACGGCACCGGCGATGCGGTTCGGGGTGTTGGCATCCAGGAGCAGCTTCACGATGAAGATGCGCTCCAGGTAACGGTCGTCACCCAGGGCTTTTTTGGCGGCTTCAGCAACGATGACCTTGTAGGACTCACCGTTGATCATGATCTGCCAGCGGCCGGAACGCACGGGGGCGTCGCCGTTGCGCAGGGAAAGGCCAGCGGCCTTGGCCTGGGCGCCGTCGAGGTTGTGGCCGTCTTTTTTGATCCAGACGGGCAGGCCCCATTCTTCAAACAGGTGGACGGAGTCGTCAACGTGGCGGCCGAGGTCGAAGATCAGGTCTTCGCGGACCAGACCCATGAGGTCGGTGCGGACCATGCGGACGTAGTCGTCCGACTTCTGCTCTTTGCCAACGTAGGTGTTGATGGCGGAAAGGCCCTGGGCCACGGCGCCGGAACGCTCGAGGGAGGCCTTGTCCAGCAACATGATGGAGATGCCACCGATCTTGTCGGCCCAACGGCACGCCTCGTAGGCGGCGCCGCAGTTGCCCATGCCGCCGCCAACCATCAGGATGTCGACATGCTTCTCAACGATGGTCGGCTCAGCCAGGGGGACGCCTTTGACAACTTCTTTAGCGGGAATCTGAGGCATAGCTACCTCCGTATGCTCTCTCTAGAGTTGATTGAATTCAAGCCTTCGCAACTCAAAGCAAGCGTGACCGCTGCTAAAGTTAGTCGCAGACGGCGTCGAGCCAGCACTGGCTCTTGTCGGCCTCGGTGATTTCGAACTTCTTCATGATGGCGTTCTCGGGGGTGGCCAGAGCGCCGGTCTCCGTGAACAGCAGTTCGTCGTCGAGGTTGGCGCCTTCGGGCTTGCCACCGAAGCAATCGATGGAGCCTTCAGGAGTGGTGCGAATGGGGAACTTGAAGCGCTTCACGGCACCGCTGCGGAACTTGACGGTCCACATGATGTCTTCAGCCGAACGCATGGGGATGGACGTGCCGCCCATCGGAGCGAAGTCGGCGTAGGGGCGGGCTTCGATGGCGCCCTGGGGGCAGATTTTCACGCAAGAGTAACATTCCCAACAAGCGTCAGGCTCCTGGTTGTAGGCTTTCATAGCCTCGGGATCCAGGATCATGAGGTCGTTCGGGCAAATGTACATGCAGGCGGTCTTCTCGCCACCCTTGCAGCCGTCGCATTTTTCCGGATTGACAAAGGTCGGCATAACACTTCCTCCTAACAGGTTTAAATTAAAGCAGTTACCGACACGATCCACAGCCAACTACGTGCTCTTACACAGGCACGGACTTGTGAAAACTCACGATTACCCAGCCTCTTCGAGGGTGTCAAGACGAAAGTGAATTTTTGAACAAGGCTCTTGCCCCGCTCCTCCACCTGCCCAAACACTCTAGACAAGTTCTACCAATTTCAACGAAAAATCCGGATGCCGCCGGGATTTTCCCGCGAAACTGGACCTGGCTTCTTCGCGATTGCTTCGCAAGCCGTCTTTTTATGCCGTAGCTTCCGGGTGCATACTCCAGGTCATCCAGTTTGCGCAAGCCCTTTTTCCGATTCCGGCGGTTCCGCAACTATCACATGTTACAGGAAAACATGCTATTCCGCCACTTTGTCCTCCGCTTATGCACTGGTTTACGAAAATGCTCTTGACACAACTTTCACAATCAGCGCATAGTACGTCTGCTCAATTTGTCCAAGGGCTGCGGTTATTCCGCTTTCTGCCCTGCGGTCATCCCAAATACGGGTCTGACCAGGGACGGCGACCCCTAGAGCTCCGGGTCTGCGCACAGGCGCTTCCCGCTGGAGCCATGGTTTTCGGCAGAGGTAGTAGCACATAAACCCGGTATTATTTTTAGGAGAAACAGAGATGGCATCGAAACTCGTTCCCCCTCATGGCGGTAAAGGCCTCGTCTGCATGCTGCTCGAAGGCGCTGCGCTCGCCGCTGAAATCAAGAAGGCCGCTGGCCTGAAGAAGATCGAAATCTCCTCCCAGGAGAAGGGCGATCTGATCATGATGGGCATCGGCGGCTTCAGCCCGCTGACCGGCTTCATGGGCAAGGCCGACTGGAAGAGCGTTTGCGAAAAGATGACCCTGACCGACGGCACCTTCTGGCCCATCCCGGTCATGCTCGCCACCGAAGACGCCTCCGTTAAGGCCGGCGACGAAATCACCCTGGAGCGCAACGGCACCGTCATGGCCACCATGAAGGTCACCGAGAAGTTCGAGCTTTCCGAAGCCGAGCGCACCTGGGAGTGCGAGAAGGTCTACAAGGGCGAAGGCGCCGACAGCCAGACCGACTTCATGGGCACCGCCATTAAAGATCACCCGGGCGTCCAGATGGTTCTCGCCCGCAAGCAGTTCTGCCTCGCCGGTCCGGTGAAGGTCCTCTCCGAGGGCGGCTTCCCCGAGAAGTTCCCCGGCGTTTACAAGAGCCCCGCTCAGCTCCGCGCCGAGATGGACGAGCGCGGCTGGGGCGACGTTGCCGCTCTGCAGCTGCGCAACCCCATGCACCGCTCTCACGAGTACCTGTGCAAAATCGCCGTTGAAATCTGCGACGGCGTTGTCATCCACTCCCTGGTTGGCGCTCTGAAGCCCGGCGACATCCCGGCCGAAGTCCGCGTTGACGCCATCAACACCCTGGTCGAGCACTACTTCGTGAAGAAGAACGTGATCCAGGCCGGTTACCCCCTCGACATGCGTTACGCCGGTCCCCGCGAGGCCCTGCTGCACGCCCTGTTCCGCCAGAACTACGGCATGAACAAGCTCATCGTCGGCCGTGACCACGCTGGCGTGGGCGACTTCTACGGCATGTTCGAAGCTCAGGAAATCTTCGAGAAGATTCCTTGCTCCGGCAACGCTGGCAAAGACCTGCAGACCAAGCCCCTGAAGATCGACTGGACCTTCTACTGCGTGAAGTGCGACGGCATGGCCTCCATGCGCACCTGCCCTCACGGCAAGGAAGACCGCGTCATCCTCTCCGGCACCAAGCTCCGCAAGATGCTGTCCGAGGGCGGCGACGTGCCCGATCACTTCGGTCGCGAGGAGTGCCTGGTCATCCTGCGCAAGTACTATGCCGGCCTCACCGAGAAGGTCGAAGTCAAGATGCAGAAGGCCGCTTCCGGCGCCGGCATGTAATCGACCAGCTCAAGTTCCGCTTATTCGGGGCGTCCTTCGGGGCGCCCCTTTTTTTCGCCCGCGCTCCTGGCGCCTTGCCGGGCGGCGCGCTTCCTGCTATCTTTCCGCAATGGGACAAATACTCGTTACCGGCGGTGCCGGGTACATTGGCGCGCAGACGGTCAAACGCCTCGTTGCGGCCGGGCACGCGGTCGTCGTGCTGGACAACCTCTCCACCGGCCACCGCGACTTCGCCCGCTTCTGCGACTTCGTGCAGGGCGACGTGCGCGACCCGGTCATCCTCGACAGCATCTTTTCCAGCCGCACCATCGACGCCGTGGTCCACTTCGCCGCCGCCAGCCAGGTGGGCGAAAGCGTCCGCGACCCGCTCTTCTACTACCAGAACAACGTCAGCGGCGCCGTGTCCCTGCTCACCTCCATGCGCCGCCACATGGTCAATTCCCTCGTCTTCTCCTCCACCTGCGCCGTGTACGGCCCGCCCTTCGAGGGGCTCTTGACCGAGGACCACCCCCTGGGACCGCTTTCGCCCTACGCCCGGTCCAAGCGCATGATCGAGGAGATTCTGGAGGACATGGCCCGCGCCACCGGGCTCAAATACATGGCCCTGCGCTATTTCAACGCCGCCGGGGCCGACCCCGAAGCCGAGGTGGGCGAGCGGCACCAGCCCGAGACACACCTCATTCCCCTGGTGCTGCAAACGGCGCTCGGCCTGCGCGGGCAGATAGAAATCTTCGGCGACGACTACCCCACGCCCGACGGCACGGCCATACGCGACTACGTCCACGTCCTCGACCTGGCCGACGCGCACATCCTGGCCCTGGCGCACCTCAAGTCCGGCGGGGCCTCCGGGGCCCTCAACCTCGGCGGCGGCCAAGGCCACTCCGTGCTGGAGGTCATCCAGGCCGCGCGCGCCGTCACAGGCCAGCCCATTCCGGTGCAGGTCGTGCCGCGCCGCGCCGGAGACTCCACCCGCCTGGTGGGAGACGCCGCCCGCGCCCGCGCCGTTCTGGGCTGGACCCCGCGCTACACCGACATCGAGGCGATCATCGCCACGGCCTGGGCCTGGCACCAGAAAGACGCCGAGGCCGCAACGCCGCGCTGAACCTCCCCATGCGCAAGGCTTTGACATTTCCGACCATACTGGTATTCACCAGAGACACAGATCAACCCCCTGGAGGCTGCCGCCTATGCTCGTACGCGATTGGATGACCAGCAATGTCATCACGCTGGGCCTCAAGACCACCGTTGTGGACGCCGCGGAAATCATGCGCACAAAGAAGGTCCGCCAGTTCCCCGTCATCGATGAACAGGGCAGGCTGGCCGGCATCGTGTCCGACCGCGACATCCGCGACGCCATGCCCTCCAAGTACCTCCCCGGCGATTCCGTCACCGGCGGCACCCTGGCCAGCCTGCGCGCGGCCGACATCATGACCCCCGAACCCTCCACAGTCTCGCCCATCACCCCCATGGACATGGTGGCCAACATCCTCATGCGCCACAAGTTCGGCGGCCTGCCCGTGGCCGACGAGGCCGGGCGCATCGTGGGCATCATCACCGTGGCCGACGTGCTGCGCTTCTTGTGCACCGCAGCCGGCGTGCAGCGCGGCGGACCGCAGATAGCCTGCCGCCTGGAGGCCAAGCCCGGCCCGCTCTCCGCCCTGCTCGACTTCCTGCGCGCCGAGGGCGTGCGCATCGGCTCCGTGTTCACCGCCAACGACCACACCAACCCCGCCTACCGCAACGCTTACGTGCGCATCGTGGACATGGGCGCCCACACGGTGGAAACCCTCGTCAACGCATTGAAGGACAAGTTCCACCTGCTCTTCTACGTGGAGGACGGCCGCACCACCCTGGTGGAGAAGTAAAAAAGCAATGCGGCGGGACTCCGTCCCCCCGCGCCCCCCTGGCCGGGTGGGATGATCCCCCCCGGACCCCCGCAACGGCGAAAAGCCCCGGTCGAGCAGACGCTCGGCCGGGGCTTTTCGCTGGCAGACGGCCGGGTCCGGCAAGCACGGGCGCGTCTGCAAACAGCCCTGTTCGGATAGCGGCGAAAGAAAGAAGGCGGCACGGCAGGCGGAACGCCACGCCTGGCGCCAAGCCCGGGAACCGCGCCAGGGGAAGGTCCTGCGCGCCCTACTCCGTTTCGTCCAGCATGGAGAGGTCGCCGGGGGCCTCGCCCGTCTCCTCGGCCTTGAGCAGGCGGCGCAGAATCTTGCCGCTCTTGGTGCGTGGCAGGGTCTCGCGGAACTCCACGCTCTTGATGGCCGCCACCGGGCCAAGCTCCTTGCGCATGTGCTTTTGCAGCTCCACCATCAGCTCGTCCGAGCCGCTGAAGCCCTCGTTGAGAATGATGAAGGCCTTGGCGGCCTCGCCCTTGATCTTGTCCGGCACGCCGATGACCGCGGCCTCGGCCACGGCCGGGTGCACGCGGAAGGCGTTCTCCAGTTCCGCCGTGCCCAGGCGGTGCCCGGCGATATTCAGCACGTCGTCGGCGCGGCCCTGAATCCAGAGAAAGCCGTCCTCGTCGCGCTTGGCCACGTCGCCGGCCAAATACTTGCCGGGGAAGCGCGCAAAGGACTGCCGGTACTTTTCCTCGCCGTCCGGCCCGTCGATGCCGGTCATCATGGCCGGCCAGGGCCGGGTGACGACGAGCAGTCCGCCCTTGCCCTGGGGCACGGGCTTGCCCTCGCGGTCCACCACGTCCACCTCCACGCCGGGCAGGGGCTTGGTCACGCTGCCGGGCTTGAGAAGCGAGATGGGCAGGGGCGAGATCATGAACATGCCGGTCTCGGTCTGCCACCAGGTGTCGAGCAGCGGGCACTCCCCGCGGCCGATGTGCCGGTAGAACCACAGCCAGGTCTCCGGGCCGATGGGCTCGCCCACGGTGCCCAGCAGGCGCAGGGTGGAGAGGTCGTGCATGCGCGGGTACTGCGGACCGAAGCGCATGAGCATGCGGATGAGCGTGGGCGCGGTGTAGAAGATGGTCACGCCGTATTTGGAGACGATGTGCCACATGCGGTCGGCCTGAGGGTAGTTCGGGTGGCCCTCGTAGATCAGCGTGGTGGTGCCGGCCAAAAGCGGGCCGTAGACCACGGCGCTGTGGCCGGTCACCCATCCCAGGTCCGCCGTGCACCAGAAAATATCCGTGGGCTTGATGTCGAACACGTGGTTCAAGGTGCGGTGCACGCCGACCATGTAGCCGCCGTGGCAGTGGGACACGACCTTGGGCGCGCCCGTGGTGCCGCTGGTGTGCAGCAAAAAGAGCGGATCATTGGCGTCCATGACCTCGGCGGGCGAGTCCGGCCTTTCGCGCCGCACCACGTCGTCGAACCAGAAGTCGCGCCCTTCCTGCATGTCGGTGTCCACCTTGGCGCGGTGCACCACCACGACGGAATCGACACAGTCGGCGCAGGCACCCACAAGGGCCTCGTCCACAATGGGCTTGAGCTTGATGATCTGCCCGTTGCGGTAGAAGCCGTCCGCCGTGACCACGAGCTTGGCGTTCACGTCCTTGATGCGCGCGCGCAGGGCCTTGGCCGAGAACCCGGCGAACACCAGGGCGTGCACCGCGCCGATGCGCGCCGTGGCGAGCATGGCGATGACGGCCTCGGGCAGGGGCGGCATGTAGATGACAACGCGGTCGCCCTTTTGCACGCCAAGGGTGCGCAAGGCTCCGGCGAAGCGGTTCACCTCGCGGTACAGCTCATAATAGGTGAACTTGCGGCTGTCGCCCGGTTCGCCCTCCCAGATGAGGGCCAGCTTGTTCTTGTTGGCCGTCTCGATGTGGCGGTCCAGGCAGTTGTAGACGATGTTGCAGCGCGCGCCCGGAAACCAGCGGTAGAAGGGCGCGTTCGACTCGTCGAGCACCTGGTCCCACTTCTTGTACCAGTCCAGCTCGTCGGCGGCCTCCTCCCAGTAGCCCAGGGGGTCGTGCGCGGCCTGACGGCGAAAGCCCTCCAGCTCCTGGGGGTTCACATTGGCCGCAATGACCAGCTGGGGCAGGGGCCGGAAGACGCGCAGCTCCTGCGCGAGGCTGTCCAGGGTTCCGCTTGGTTCCATGATCTGTCCTCCTCGGGCGGCGGGGCCATGTCCCCGCTTCTCGCCCCGGTCCCGCATGGCCCGGCTATAACACCGGCTCGCGCCTCGCGGGCTGTTTCATTCGACGGACGGCGACGGGGAGGCGGTGAACGGACAATGTCCGCGCCGCAGCGCACGCCCCTCGCCCCGGCTAGAAGCCCAGCACCTGCTTGAGGCTCGCTATGCGCCTGCGGCTGATGGGCAGCTCGATGCGCGTGCGGCCGGCCGTGCGCAGCATGAAGTTGCTGCCGGGAAGCGACGCGATCTCCGTCACCATGTCCAGGTTCACCAGGTACTTGCGGTGCACGCGGAAGAAGCGGTGCGGGGCCAGGCGCTCCTCCAGGTACTTCACGCGGTAGCTGGTGAGGTATTTTTGCTGCGCCGTGTGCACATACGAATAGTCCTCGTAGGCCTCCACGAACACGATCTGGCCGTAGGGCACCAGGAACATGCGGCCGTCCTGGCTCACGGCCAGCTTCTCTATCTCCGGGGTGCGCGCCTGGTTGGTGTCCCAGGCCTGTTTGAGGGCGGAGAGGAAATGGTCCTGCTCGTCGTCCTCAAGGGGCAGCGAAACGGTCTTCTCATCCCCGTCGGCCCAGTTCTCGGACCAGTCCGGCACGGCCTGGGGCTGGGTCTCGTCCCACTTCTCGGGCATGGGCACCTCGCGGAAGCGCGACTTGAACTCCGAAAGCTTGGCCAGGGTCTTTTGGATGCGGTCTTCCGAGGCGGGCCAGAGCAGGTAGTCCGTGGCGCCGAGCTCAAAGGCGGCATAGGCCTGCGCCTCGCCCGCGGCCAGGAACACGAGGGCGGGCTTGTTCTTCCGGCCGGAGAGCATTTGCGCCAGCTCCAGGCCGGAGACCCCGCCCGGCAGATCGAGGGCCAAAAACAGCGCGCCGTAGGGAATGGCCTCGATGAGCTCCATGGCCTCGAAGGCCGTGACGGCCTCGCCCAGCACCGAAAGAAACCCCGCGCCCGAGAGCGCCTGGCGCAGGTCGCGGCGGACCAGCGGGTCCGGGTGCAGCAGCAGGGTTTTGAGCTTGGCCATGGGCGCTTTTTCCGGTTGGCGCGAACATTGCGCCCTGGGCCGGCCGGCGGGCGCGAGGCCTCGGCCTCACTTGTCCTTGTGCCGCAAAACATCCCCCGGCGCAAGGCTGGCTTGCGGATGCGCGCGGGCTGATGTAGCCTTGGGCCATGAATCAGCCCGCCCCCATCGCCGTCCTCTCCGACGTCCACGGCAATCTGGAAGCCCTCAACGCCGTGCTGGCGGACCTGGACGCCCGGAACATCACGCGGGTGCTGAACCTGGGCGACATGGTGGGCTACGGCCCCCAGCCCGACGCCTGCGTGAAGCTCCTGCGCGAGCGAGGCGTGGAGTCGGTTTTGGGCAACCACGAGCACGGCCTGCTGGAGGCCCAGGCGCGGGGCTGGTTCAACCCGCAGGCGCGCAAGGCCCTGGACCGCACGCGCGCGCTGTTGTCCGACGACGCCCTGATGTACTTCCGCACCCTGCCCCGCACCCTGGAGGCGGAGGGCGCGCTCTTTGTGCACGGCTGCCCGCCCGGCCTCGTGTCCAAGTACCTCTACGAGCTGGACGACGACGGCCTGCGCGAGGCCTTCGCCCTGTACCCGAACCGCCTGTGCTTCGCCGGGCACACCCACGAACTGGAGCGCATCAGCCTCATCGACAGGGGCGAAGGCGAACGCGCCAAGATAGAGCGCAAGGCCCTGGGCAAGGGCGTGCTCGCCCTGGACCGCTCGGCGCGCCACATCATCAACGCCGGGGCCGTGGGCCAGCCGCGCGACGGCAACAACAAGGCCAAATACATCGTTTGGGAGCCGCAAACCGACTGGACTGCGGAAAAGCCGGGCACGCCGGACAAGATAGAAGTGCGCTTCGTGCCCTACGACATCGCCAAAACCGCGGCGGACATCATCGAAAAAGGGCTGCCCTCGGTCTACGCCGACCGGCTCTGGTAGCTTTCGATCAAGGGAAAGCGCACCCAGACGCGCGCGCCGCCGCCTTCTTCCTCGCCGATTCCCACTTGCCCCTCCAGCTGTTCCGCAGCGGCCTGCAAGCACTGCAAGCCAAAGGAGCCGCGCCCCAGCTCCTGCGGGTCGCCGCCGAAGCCCACGCCGTTGTCGGCCACGCTGAGTTCGGCCACGCCGTCCTCCTCGCGCAGGGCCACGGTGATGACGCCCTTGCGGCCGTCCGGAAAGGCGTGCTTGATGGCGTTGGTCAGGCCCTCGGCCAAGAAGATGGCGCAGGGCACCACCTGGGCGGGCAAAAGCCCCAGCGCCTCGACGCTGAGCGCCAAGGCCAGGGCGGCCTGCGGCGGCGGCGGGGCCTGGGCCTCGAACAACGTGCGCGCCAGCAGCTCCACATGGGCCTTGGCGTCCACGGGCGCCTCCGGCGAGCCGCTGCCCATGGCCTCGTGGGCCTTGGAGAGGGCCAGCACGCGGGCGCCGGCGTCGGCCAGGGAATGGCGCGCCGCGGGGTCCGTGGTTTGTATCTCCTGAAAGCGCAGCATGCTGTGCAGCAGCGAAAAGCTGTTCTTGATGCGGTGGTGCGCCTCGCGCAGGCGGAAGGGCGCGGCCGGGTCCGAATGGGCGCGCAGGGCCAGGGCCACCTCGATGGCCGCGCGGATCTGGGTGTTCTGGCAGGGCTTGAGCAGATAGGCGCTGGGCAGGGCGCGCCGGGCCCGGCGCAGCACGTGCTCCTCGCCGTGGGCCGAGAGCAGCACCACGGGAATGTGCAGGTCGCGCTGGATGGTGGCGCAGGCGTCTATGCCGTCCACCGGGTCGTCCAGGCCGTCATGGTGCCCGCCGCCATTGCCGTCGTTGCCCGCGGGCGGGCCGCCGCCGGGCATGACGATGTCCATGAGCACAAGGTCCGGCCGGAGACTGCGGGCCATGTCCACGGCCTGCCAGGCCGTGCCGGCCACCCCGGCCAGTTCGAAGCCTTCGGATTCGAGCAGTTCGCCAATCTGCATGGCGATGATGGATTCGTCGTCGGCCACCAGAATGCGCGGACGTGGACGGCTGGATTCGAACATGGAGGCTCTCCCATGGAAAACCCGCGGCCGGGCGGATTGCACGGTCAGCAAAGGACCTGATCTTTCTCGCTATATTGACAGATAGGCTTGAGAGGGAGGGCTGTCAACAGACACGGGGGGAACATCCGCAGAAAAGTCGAGCTGTTACTTCAGAGGTACTGGTTCTTCGGCCAGGCGGGCGGCCAGGCGCATGGTCAACAGCGCTCCGGCGAGGTCCTGGCAGGGCTCGTCCAAACGGCCCGTGCGCACCAGCCGGGCAAAAGCCGCAAGCTGGGCCACAAAGCCCGGCTTCACGCCCTGATCCGCGGCGTCCGGCTCCAGGGTCAGCGCGGTGCCGTCGGCATAGGTCACGCGCCCGGTCTCCAGGGGCTTGAACTCCACGGTGACGCCCTCGCCCTTGAGCACCACGCCCCAGCCGCCCGGCGAATGCCAGTTGGCCGTGTACGAGCCCAGCGCACCGCCCGCAAAGCGCAGGCAGGCCGCGAACTGGTCGCCCAGGGGCTCGCGCAGGCTGGAGCACAGCGAGAGCACCTGCGCGGGCTCGCCGCCGAAGTGGCGCAACAGGTCGATGGTGTGCGTGGCGTTGGCGAAGAGCCAGGCCCGGATGACGTCCTCGGAAAAGCGGTTGGCGCCGCGCACCACGTTCATGCGCTCGTTGCCCTCCACCAGCACGGCCAAGAGCCGCCCGCGCTCGCGGATCTTCTCCACGCCCTGGCGGAACACGGAATAATGCCTGCGATTGAAGCCCACCATGGTGCGCGCGCCCTTTTCCGCCGCCGCGCGGGCCACGTCCTCGGCCTCGGCCACGCTGAGGCCCACGGGCTTTTCCAAAAACAGCGGCAGCCCGAGGTCCAGGCAGGAAAGGGTCATGGCGGCCATGGTCTGGGGCGGCACAAGGACCATGAGGGCGTCCGGCCGGGCCTGCTCCACCAGCTCGCGCGGGGAACCGGCCACCAGGGGCACGGCGAACTCCTCGGCCAGGGCCAGGGCCTTGGCGCGGGTGCGCGAGGTGAGCCCCACGGCCTCCACGTCCGCCAGGCGGGCCATGGCGAGCAGGTGCTGCCGGGCAATGTTCCCGGCGCCGATGAGGCCGATGCGCACGGGCTTTTCCTGGGCGGTCGCGGATGCGGTCATGCGGACGTTCCTTTTGCTGTGTTCGCGGCGCTCTTCCGGCCGGGCTAGGTGATGGGCACGTCGAGCTGCAAACCTGCACCGGTGAGGGGCAGGGAGACCCGCGCGCCGCCGTTCTGCGACGAAAGGTGCGCGGCCATGACCACGTCCACGGACTCTATGCCCGCGTGGACCGTGTCGTGCGCGTGCGCGCCCACCAGGTCGGCCAGGCAGTCGGCCGTGGCCTGCACGATGTCGAGCGCCGGGCCGTGGTCCAGGGGAGCGGGCTCCGGCTGCACCAGGCGCGTCTTGACCACGTGGCGCTGGTCCTGCGGACGGGCCGTGGCGCTGGCCGCGCCCGCGGGCGGCGGGGTGCAGTCGTCTGTTTCGGCCACGCCCTCGGTGCCGACCACGATGCAGCGCGAGGCCCTGGGCACGTCCTCGGAAAGTTCGAAGTCGCCCACGAAGCGCCAGCCGTCGGCGCACTCGAAGCCCACGCTCACCTGTCCGCCCGGATCGAAGAACTGCGGGCCGCGCACGTTGGGCGCCGGGTTCTGCGTCAGCTCCGCGCTGACCCAAACGGGCCGGGCGTCGAAGAGCCAGCCAGCGTAGTCGAAATAGTGCAGGCCCACGCAGCCCACGCCGCCGCCGCCCACAATGGCCCAAAAGCGCCGGGGCCTACCCACCAGCCCGCCCTGCATGGCCTGGCGGAAATACAGGCAACGGGTCAAAAAGCGGCGGCACAGGTTCACGGCCAGGCGCGTGCCGAAGGTCTGGCAGGCGGCGGCCATCTCGCGCGCGCTTATGCCGCTGGTGCTCATGGGCTTTTCGCACAGCACATAGGGAATCTTGGCCGCGGCCGCGGCCAGCACGATGTCGCGGTGGCTGGGGCCGTTGGTGGCCACGCACAGCAGGTCCACCCCGCCCAGGGAGAGCAGGTCGCGCCAGTCGGAAACCGTGGCGGCCTGGCCCGGGCGCGCGGCGGCGAGCTCCTCCGCGGCCTTGCGGTTCACGTCGCACAGCCCGACAACGGGAATGCCCAGGGCGTCCAGTGCGGCCACATGCCGCCGGCCCATGCCGCCCAGTCCGATGACGGCGGCCTTGAGCCCGGCCGCCGGGGTGATGTTCTTGCTCGCTTCGGTCATTAAATGCGTCCGGCCTTTTTGAGGATGAGTTCGCAGATTTCAAAGTCCAGCAGTTCGTCGATGTCCCAGGAGCGTTCGCGGGGCATCTCGTAGCCGCGCGTCTCCGGGGTCAGGTAGCTGCGGGTCTTGGCCAGCCATTGGCAGTCGGCCACGTACACCGCGCCGTTGGGCTCCAGGCAGCGCGGCAGATCCTGCCTGCGGGTGTGGAAGCGCTCCTGCGTCAGAACCGGGGCCATGAGGCCGTCTTCGCCCATGGTGAAGGTGTAGTAGGGGCTGGTGGCGGCCTCGGTGACGCCGATGAGGCAGGGCCAGGCGTTGTCGAGGCAGCGGGCGATGGCGCCGTCCACGTCCTCCACCATGCGCAGGGGCGAGGTGGGCTGGAGCAGCACGATGTAGTCGTAGTGCTCCGGCTTCAGGGCCTCCACCGCGTGCAGCACAGGGTCCACGCCGGGGGTGGTGTCGCGCGCGAGCTCCGCCGGGCGCACAAAGGGCGTCTCGGCTCCGTGGGAGCGGGCCACGGCGAGGATGGCCTCGTCGTCGGAAGAGACGATGACCCGGTCGAGGTAGGCGGAGCGCCGGGCCTCGCGGATGGACCAGGCGATGAGGGGCAGGCCGCCCAGGTCGCGGATGTTCTTGCCGGGGATGCCCTTGCTGCCGCCGCGGGCGTTGATGGTGCACAGGATGCGCTTGTTCTTGTACATGGCCGGATCGTCTCCTTTGCTGGGCGGTTCCATAGCCTGTTTGGGCCCGGCCCGCAATGCCGCGCCCCGGGACCGCCCGGCCCGGCGCGGGGCGGAAAAACACAGCCGGCCCGCGGCGCGGCCTTGCAAGTACGGCGCGCTTTTCGTACGGTGACGCTGGCGGATTTCCCCGGCGGCCCTTGTTCGCCCGGCGCCTTGACGCGGCCAAGCGCCCTGTGCGCATGGCCATGGCCGGTGTGGGCTCGCCCGCACGCACAGGCCCATGCAACGGCCCCAAACGCACAGGACCCAACGCACAGGAGACGACACACATGCTCAAGTTCCTGTCCATGCTCCTCGGCAGCGGCAAGCAAGAGGGACAATCCAGAGACGACGACGCGGTCAAGCGCAAGTACGAATATTTCAAAAGCCTGCTCATCAAGAACAACCGCTCCCTGGAGCTGCTGACCGAGTTCGAGCACCTGCTCTACGAGAACAAGCCCTTCACCCTGGACGAAGTGCTCGCCCTGTCCGAGGACCTCATCAGCCTGGTGTACGACCTGGCCGAGGACCTGAACGCCCTCTCCCACGGCAAGTATCCCGGCCTATTCGACGCCACGGAGCGCATCGGCGTCACGGTGCTGAAGGACCTGGTGCACCGTAAGCGCATCAAGAAGGGCGAGCTCATTCTGCCCATGCGCGCCCTTTCCACCGAGATGGCCGACGAGGTGGGCGGCAAGGCCGCGAACCTGGGCGAGGTGGCCAACCGCGCGGGCCTGCCCACGCCGCGGGGCTTTGCCGTCTCCGCGTACGCCTGCCAGCATTTCCTCAAGACCAGCGGCCTGGCCGACCGCATCGAGCGGCGCATGAAGCGCATCGACGTGAAGGACACGGAAAAGCTCATGGTCATCTGCGAGGAGATCCAGGCCATGATCATGGCCGCCGAGCTGCCCGAGGAGCTTTCCCAGGGCATGGCCCGGCTCATGGACGAGCTGGCGCAGCTTTTCGGACCGGACGTGCGCGTCTCCGTGCGCTCCAGCGCCACCTGCGAGGACTCCGAGGCCACCTTCGCCGGGCAGCACTCCACCGTGCTGAACGTGAGCGCCCAGAACGTGGGCAAGGCCTGGAAGGAAGTGGTGGCCAGCACCTTCAGCCCGCGCGCGGTCTATTACCGCCGCAGCATGGGCTATTCCGACGACGACGTGGTCATGGCCGTGTTGTGCGTGACCATGATCGACGCGCGCGCAAGCGGCGTCATGTACACGGGCGACCCCAACGGCGCCTCGCACGGCGCGGGCGGGCGCAGCGCGCCGGACAGCGACGACATCCTCATCAGCGCGGCCTGGGGCCTGGGCGTCAGCGTGGTCGATGGCTCGGCCAACACGGACTTCTACTCCGTGCGCCGCAAGGACTCCGCCATTCTGCGGCACGAGGTGGCGCTGAAGCCCATGCGCCTGCGCCTGCGCGCCGAGGACGGCATTTGCGAGGAGGACGTGCCCGCGGCCGAGCGAGAGGCCCCCTGCCTGGACGAGGCCAAGATCACCCAGCTGGCGGCCTATGGCGTGCGGCTTGAGGAACACTACGGCCAGCCCCTGGACATCGAGTGGGCCCAGGACCAGCACGGGCGGCTGTTCATTTTGCAGGCCCGGCCCCTCGGCATAACCCACGCGGGCCAGAACGAATGCACCCTGACACCCGAGGCCGAGCCCCTGGCCGGGCACGAGGTCATTCTGCGCGGCGGCGACATGGCCGCGCCCGGCAGCGCCGCGGGCCAGGCGTACATCCTCACCAGCGACCACAACCTGCCCGCCGTGCCCCAGGGAGCCATCCTTGTGGCCCGGCAAACCTCGCCCACCTACGTGCCGGTCATGGACCGCATCCGCGCCATCATCACCGAGGTGGGCAGCGTCACCGGGCACATGGCCTCCGTGGCGCGGGAGTTCGGCGTGCCCACGCTGGTGGGGCTGGAGAACGCCACCACGGCCATCACCCCGGGCGAGGACATCACCCTCGACGCCACCAGCCGCGTGGTCTACCGCGGCATCGTGCCGGAGCTCATCCACGAGAAGTCCTGCGTGAACCTCATGAAGGGCAGCCCGGTGTACAAGGCCGCGCAAGAGGCCCTCAAGCGCATGGCCCCCCTGACCCTGACCGATCCCAAGGCGCTCAACTTCAGCCCCGAGGGCTGCCGCTCCCTGCACGACGTCATCCGCTTCGCCCACGAGATGGGCATGCGCGAAATGTTCGACATCGGCGACGAGATGGAGGAGGCCAAGGGCGCGGTGCGCCTGCGCGCCGGCCTGCCGCTGAACATCCTGGTGGTCGACATGGGCGGCGGGCTCACCCCCACGGCGCCCAGGAAGGTCGTCGAGCTGGAGCACATCAAGAGCGCGCCCTTCCAGGCCCTGCTCCACGGCATGACCGACCCCGGCGTGCGCTGGCTGGGCGGTGTGGGCGTCAGCCTCACGGGCTTCGCCACCATCGTGGCCGAGTCCATGATGACCGACCCCAACGCCGACGGCAGCATGGGCGGCCCCAGCTACGCCGTGGTGAGCGACCATTACCTCAACTTCAACACGCGCCTGGGCTATCACTTCGCCGTGGTGGACAGCTTCTGCGGCCCGGCCATCAACGACAACTACATCGCCTTCTCCTTCAAGGGCGGCGCGGCCGACATCGCCCGGCGCTCGCGGCGGGCCAACCTCATCGCCCAGATCTTGAAGCGCCTGGGCTTCAAGACCGAGATCAAGGGCGACATGGTGCGCGGCGAAATCAAGAAGTACACGCAGAGCGACCTGAAGCAGAAGCTCGACATGGTGGGCAGGCTGCTCGGCGCGGTGCGCCTGCTGGACATGATGCTCTCCGACGACGGGCAGATAGGCTGGTACGTGGACGAGTTCTTCAAGGGCAACTACACCTTCGCCCGGCCGGAAGACCCGGCCCAGGCGCCGAAGTAGCCGCGCGGCGCGGACAAGAAACGGCCGGCGGGGAGCGATCCCCGCCGGCCTTTCGTTTTGGGGCCCTGCCTGCTGCGCTTTTGCCTCTTGCGGGCTTTTCCGCGCCTCAATCCTCGGACGGCTGGTGCACGGCCACCTGATTGCGGCCCAGGCGCTTGGATTCGTAGAGGGCCCGGTCGGCCGCCTCGGTCATTTGCAGCGAGGTCATGTCGCCCTTGGAGGAGCTGATGCCCACGCTGATGGTTTGGCTGAAGGGGCCGATGGGCGTTTGCAGGGGGCTGGCCTCAAAGCGTTCCACAAGGCGGCGCATGATCTCCGCGGCGGCCTGGGCGTCGGCGCCGGGCAAAAGCGCGGCGAACTCGTCGCCGCCGATGCGGGCCACGCTGTCCACTTGGCGCAGCTCCCCCCGGATCGCATCGGCCACCTGGACGAGCACGGCATCGCCCACGGTGTGGCCGTAGGTGTCGTTGACCTCCTTGAACCGGTCCAGGTCGATGAGGGCCAGGGCAAAGGGCTCGCCGCTGCGGGCGGAGCGCAGTCCCTCGCGCTCCAGCACCTCGTCGAAGGAGCGCCGGTTGTAGCAGCGGGTCAGCGGGTCGCGCCGAGCCTGCCGGGCGAGCTCCTGGTTCAGCGCCTCAAGGGCGCGGCGCTGGCTGCGGTCGCGGATGACGTGCACCAGGCCGCCGGCGACAATGCCCAAAAAAAGCGACGTGGCCAGAAAATACCAGCCCAGGCGCTGCGTATACAGCATCTCCGTCTCTTCCAGCACGGCCTTGAGGCTTGAAAAGCCGTAAACCGTCAGGCTCTCGTCCGGCACGCGCTCCACCCGCACCAGGGTGGGGGTCTCCTCTCCGTCGAGGCGAAAGGCCTCCTGCCCGTAGACCGTCACGCGCTCCATGCGCAGGGGTGCCAGCCGGGGCCGCTTGTAGCGCCGCAGGCTCTTGGCCTCGTCAAAGGCCAGCACCGGCGACCCGGGCATGGCCATGAGCAGCCGGTCGGGGTTGGAGGCGATGACCACCACGCCCATGGCGTCGGCGATGACGCCGGAGGACATGGCCACCTGCCGGCCCAAGGTCTCCAGGTTCATCTTCAGCGCCAGCACGCCCAGCACCCTGCCGCTCTGCAGTACCGGGGTGGAAAAGTGGAAGCCCGGCACGGAGGAGACCCTGCCCACCACGAGCTGGGCGAAGCTCTCGCCCTGCATGGCGCGGTACACGTACTCCCTGTCGAGAAGGGAGACGCCGAGAAGATTTATCGAAGGGTCCGACTCGTTGGAGGCGATGCACACGCCGCTTTTGTCCATGAGTAGAACCCGGTGCAGGTGCAGGGTGCGGGCGATGGTTTGGAAGCGGGCGTTCACGGCCTGCCGCTGCGAAGGGTCGCGCAGCGCCGCGGACAGGTTGGAGCCGCTGGCGATAAGGCTGCTGAGGTCGTGCAGGTTGCGGAAGGTCATGGAGACCTTTTCCGCCACGCCGTGCGTGCCCTCGCCAAGGTCGGCCACCTTGGCGGCTATGGCCGCCTGGGCATGTTCCTCGCGCCATTGGGCGGCCTGGATGCCGGCCAGGGCCGCGGCCGCGGGCAGGGCCAGCGCAAACAGCAGGCAGAACGCCAGCAGCGGGTATTCTTCAACATGGCGGCGAAGACTGTTGGAAAATGACGACATGTTGTCCTGCGCGCGCCACGGGTGAGAGTGGGGGCGGCGCCAAAAAAACGCGGCGCGGCAACGGTAAGCGATGGCGCAACTTCTGAGAATATACTGAGCGGCAGGGGAAAAGGCAAGGCGACGAGGACCGCCGAAAGACGGGAAGGCTCCGCGGGCGCGGTTTGGATTGAAGGAAGTGCTGGAGCCCATGAACGGAATTGAACCGTTGACCTCTTCCTTACCAAGGAAGTGCTCTACCGACTGAGCTACATGGGCGTCTTGCGTGTTCGGACGCAAGCCCCTATCGCGCCACGGCAATGAGGTCAAGAAAAGTTTTGCCCTCGGGCTGGCGGCAAGGGAACCCTCTGCTGCATGCACGCGCACCAGCGCATGGGGCCGACAAAGAAAAAGGCTCACGGAGTGCGATCCGTAAGCCTCTAATCTTTCTGGTCGGGGCGACATGATTTGAACATGCGACATCCTGCTCCCAAAGCAGGCGCGCTACCGAGCTGCGCTACGCCCCGAAATACTGGCGGTTCCCTACGGCAAATCCACGGCCCTATCAAGGGCAAAGGGCATCAGGCCCCTTCCGGCTTGCTGCCGCTCCATTTGGCGAAGGCCACGGCCTCTTCGACAAGCATGACCGGAATGTCCTCGCGCACGGGGTAGACAACGGCGCAGGCCTGGCACATAAGTCCATCCTTGCCGGGCAAAAGCGCAAGGGAGCCGCGGCACTGGGGACAGGCCAAAAGCTTCAGCAATTCTTCGTTCATGGCCATGCGCCACCTCCATCAACGTAAAACTGGCCCCTGTATACCCGAGCGCGCCCGTGCGCACAAGCCGCACTTCTCCTCTTGACGCGGCAACTGGTTGCGCTAATAGATAAGACGGAAATATACGCATTTCATCTATACATGAACGAGGCCCAGCATGCATCAGCGCATCGACCTGCACACCCATTCCACGGCTTCCGACGGCACCCTGACCCCGGCGGAGCTTATGCGCGCGGCCAAGGAGGCCGGGCTGGCCGCCATCGCCCTCACCGACCACGACACCTTCGACGGCCTGCCCGAAGCCCGCGCCGAGGCGGCCAAACAAGGCGTGGAGCTGGTGCCGGGCTGCGAGCTTTCCCTCGACTACAACGGCCGGCCCACGCACCTGCTCGCCCTGTTCATCGACGAACGGCCGGGACAACTTGTCGGCGCGCTCACGCGGGTTTTGCAGGCGCGCGCCAAGCGCAACGAGACCATGCTGGAAAAGCTGCGCAGCGTGGGCGTAAACCTGCGGCGCGAGGACGTGGAAAAGCACGCCACCGGCGTGGTGGGGCGACCGCACATGGCCCAGGCCATGCTTGAGGCGGGCGTGGTGCGCAGCTTCGACGAGGCCTTCAGCCGCTTTCTGGGCGCCGGCGGGCTGGCCTACGTACCCAAGGCCAAGCTCACTCCTCCCGAGGCCATAGAGGCCATCCACGCGGACGGCGGGCTGGCCGTGCTGGCCCACCCGTACCTGCTCTCGCAGCAGCCGCGCCAGATAGAGGCCATGCTCGCGGAGCTGGCCGGGCAGGGGCTTGACGGCGTGGAGGTCTACTACACCGAGCACTCGGACAAATACACGGCGCTGGTTTCCGGCCTGGCGCAACGCCTGGGGCTTTTGGAGAGCGGCGGCTCGGACTTCCACGGCTCGGTGAAGCCGGGTGTTGCCCTGGGCCGCGGCCGGGGCGGGCTTTTTGTGCGCGGCGAGCTATTGGACAAGATGAAGGCGGCCCTGGCGGCGAATTAGGGGAACGGCTATCATTCTCTTGCATGGCGGCAACGCCTTGGGCTATGACTACGTAGGGGGAGGCGCACGCCATGCCAGATTCCCATACAGCCCAAGAACACCAGCCGCAGCAGGAGACCCCGGAAATGGATGCACAGCAGGAAGCCGGCCAGGCCAGAAGCATTGGCAAGGCCGCCCTTGAGGAGTCCCGGGGAGAGCGCCACATCGAGCGCTTGCCGGGCGTCCATCTCAAACTCAAGGTGGGCAATCCCATCTTTTTGCGCCTGCTCTGCGTGGAGCAGCGCTACGAAGGCCGCATCGTCGGCCTGGACCCGTACACCTATTTCATCGTCCAGGCGCGGCTGCCGCAAGACACCCTGACCAAACTGACGCAAAACCCCAACGCCATCGGCCAGCTCGACGCCGGGGGCACGCTTTTCGGCTTCCGCACCGAGGTGCTGAACCGCATAAGCAACCCGGCCCCGCTGCTGTTCCTCTCCTACCCCGACACGGTGGAGCGCGTGGTGCTGCGCCGCAACGAGCGCGTCAAGGTTTCGGTGCCGGGCAACATCCACGGCAGCTTTGGCGACCACGACGTCATGGTGGTGGACCTGGCCCCGGAGGGCTGCCGCTTCACCACCCGCTCCTCGCTCAAAAGCCCCCTGCGCACGGCCAAGCCCGGCGAACGCATTCTGCTGCGCTGCGAGCTGGGCGCCAGCTGCGGCAAGCCCTTCATGGCGCCGATGGTGCTGCGCCGCATCGACGAGCAGCACGGGCGCATCAGCATCGGAGGCCAGTTCGTCGAGGTCAGCGAGGACAACGCCGCCATTCTGCACGAGTACGTGAACCGCGTGCAGAGCCTGCTGGGCGAATAGCTACAGCCCCTTGCGCTCGATGAAGCGCAGCAGCAGCACGCCGGCCGCCGCGAACACGAGGATCACCGGCCAGTGGTTCAGGCCCAGCAAGCCAGGCAGCGTGACCTTGCCGTAGTCGCCCCAGGTCAGCACGCTCTGCTTCAGGGCCGGGTAGGCCTCGGCATAGGCCGCGGCGCCAACCAGCATGCCCGCCATGCCCGCCAGGGCGTCCACGCGGCCCTCGCCCAGGGCGGCCCCGGCCGTGCCCGGGCAGTAGCCCAAAAGCGCCCAGCCCACGCCGAAGACAAGCCCGCCCAGCACGTTGCCGCCCAGCACCAGCGGCTTGAGCGCGAGCTTGGCCAACCCCAGGTCCACAAGCCCGTACACGCCGACCATGCCCACGAGGATCGTGGTGAGCATGAACTTCACGATGGTCATGTCCTTGAACAGCAGCGCGCCTATCTGGCGGTCGAAGCGGATGACCTCCGCCCGCTGCAACAAAACGCCGAAGCCTATGCCCGTGATGAGGCCGAACAGCAGTTCCATGGCTACTTTCCTCCCTGCGCGCCGTACACCAGCCGCGCAATGATGAGCCCGCCCACAAAGAAGCAGACAAGCGCCACAAGGCCGCTGGCCGCCAGTTGCAGCGACCCGGAAAGCCCGTGCCCGCTGGGGCAGCCGTCGGCCAGGCGCGCGCCGAACATGGCCACCGCGCCGCCGCCAAAGGCCAGCGCGGCCCGCAGCCCCGGCCTGTGGCCGAAGCGCGCGGCAAAACGCTCCGGCACGCTCCGGATGCTGAAGGTTCCGCTCAAAAGGGCCGCGGCCAGCGAGCCCACGGCAATGCCCACAACGAACATCCACTGCCAGTCGATGACGGGCGCCTCCTTGAGGAAGTAGGCCATCTGCGACACGCGGTCCGCGTCCACCGCGCGCTCCACGAAGCCCGCGGCGCGCACGTAGGTTGTGGAGGCGCCGAAATACTTGCCCGTGACGTAGACCGAAAGCACCAGCAGAAGCCCGGCCAGGGCTCCGGCCAAATACGGGTTCCACGCGCGGGAGGGTTGCTTGCCGTTCATTTCATACCTCCGGACTCAGTTATTACCCTAGGGGGGTATGCAACAAAAATACGCACTTTCCGCCACGCGTCAAGCACCCTGCCGGGAATCTTGCGCTTCATTCCTACCCGCTTGCTATTTTTCAAGAACCGGGGCAAAAAGTACGTATCGTCTTCAAAAGACCGCCCTTCAACAAAGCCGAGGATTTCATGCCCGCCAAGAAGACCTCCGCCGCCCCAAAGCGCGCTTCGGAAAAGACCGGGAGCAAGCCCGCCGCCCGGGCCAAGGCCGCCAGCCAGGCCCAGAACCAAACCACCCACGCAAGCCAGCCCATTGCGCCGCCCGCCCACTGCTCGCCAGTGGAGAACCTGAAGGAGGACATCCGCAAGCACATGTTCGCTTTTTTGGGCAAAGACATCACCCGCGCGGGCATGCACGACTATTACAAGGCCCTGGCCTACACCGTGCGCGAGCGCATGGCCGAGCACTGGATCAAGACCCAGCGCGGCTATTACGACGCCAGCGTGAAGCGCGTGTATTATCTTTCCCTGGAATTCCTCGTGGGGCGCTCGCTCAAGAACAACGTCCTCTGTCTCGGCATGGAGGATGAGGTGCGCGCGGCCCTTTCCGAAATGGGCCAGGACTATGAGGAGATCACCGAGGTGGAGTGGGACGCGGGCCTGGGCAACGGCGGCCTGGGACGCCTGGCCTCCTGCTACCTGGACTCCCTGGCCACGCTGAACATTCCGGCTTACGGCTACGGCATCCGCTACGAGTACGGCATCTTCCACCAAAGCATTCAGGACGGCTGGCAGGTGGAGCGGCCGGACAACTGGCTCCGGTTCGGCAACCCGTGGGAATACGACCGCGCGGGCTACCTGTACCCGGTGCAGTTCGGCGGCAGCGTGCACACCTACACCGACGACCAGAACCGCCTGCGCGCGGTGTGGGACGGCGGCGAAAAAGTCATGGCCATGGCCTATGACATGATGGTGCCCGGCTTCGAGAACGAGAACGTCATCAACATGCGCCTGTGGAGCGCCAAGAGCAGCCGCGACTTCGACTTGGAGTTCTTCAACTCCGGCGCTTACTTGCGCGCCATTGAGGACAAGGCCAAGAGCGAGAACATCTCCAAGGTGCTCTACCCCACGGACAACTTCGTGGAAGGCCAGGAGCTGCGGCTCAAGCAGCAGTACTTCTTCGTGGCCGCCACCTTCCAGGACATCACCCGCCGCCACCTGAAGCACCACCAAGGCTTCGAGGACCTGCCGGACCTGGTGGCCGTGCAGTTGAACGACACGCATCCGGCCATCGCCATTCCGGAGCTCATGCGCATTCTGCTGGACGACCACCTGCTGCCCTGGGACAAGGCCTGGGCCATCTGCGTGGGCACCTTCGCCTACACCAACCACACGGTGATGCCAGAGGCCCTGGAGCACTGGCCCGTGGACCTCATGACGCGCATTCTGCCCCGGCACATGCAGATCATCTTCGAGATCAACCGCCGCTTTTTGGAGGACGTGCGCAAGCGCTACCCCGGCGACGACGACCGCCTGGCCCGGCTCTCGCTCATCGGCGAGGACTTCGGCAAGCGCGTGCGCATGGCCAACCTCGCGGTTTTGGGCTCGCACTCGGTGAACGGCGTTTCCGCCCTGCACACCGAGATTTTGAAGGCCAGCACCTTCCGCGACTTCGCCGAGCTGTTCCCGGAGCGCTTCAACAACAAGACCAACGGCGTCACGCCGCGGCGCTGGCTGCGGCAGTGCAACCCCGGCCTCACGGAGCTCATCGCCGAGGCCATCGGCGCGGGCTTCATCACCAAGCTGGAGCGCCTTGCGGAGCTGAAGCCCTTTGCGGGCGACTCCGAGTTCCGCGCCCGCTGGGACAGGGTGAAGCACAAGAACAAGCAGCGCCTGGCCGAGTACGTGCTGCATAAAGTCGATGTCAAACTCGACCCGGACAGCATGTTCGACGTGCAGGTGAAGCGCATCCACGAGTACAAGCGCCAGCTTCTGAACGTGCTTCATGTGGTGAGCCTGTACGACGACCTGCGCTCCGGCAAGATCGGACGGGACATCGTGCCGCGCACGGTCATCTTCGGCGGCAAGGCCGCGCCCGGCTACCGCATGGCCAAGCTCATCATCCGGCTCATCCACGCTGTTTCAGAGGCGGTGGACCGCGAGTCCAAGTGCGCGGGCCTGCTCACCGTGGCCTTTCTGCCCAACTACTGCGTCTCCAACGCGGAAAAGATCATCCCCGGCACCGAGCTTTCCGAACAGATCTCCCTTGCCGGCACCGAGGCCAGCGGCACGGGCAACATGAAGTTCGCCATCAACGGCGCGCTGACCATAGGCACCCTGGACGGGGCCAATGTGGAGATACGCCAGCGCGTGGGCGAAGAAAACTTCTTCCTCTTCGGCATGACCACGCCGGAAGTGGGCGCGCTCAAGGCCCGCGGCTACAATCCCTGGGAGTTCTACCAGAAGGACGACTCGCTGCACCGCGTGCTCGACCTCATCGCCTCCGGGCACTTCTCGCCGCTGCAGCCCGATCTCTTCCGACCCATTGTGGACAGCCTGCTGCGCGACGGCGACCGCTGGATGGTGCTGGCGGACTTCCGCTCGTACGTGAACACCCAGAAGGAGGTCGCCCGGCTCTACCGCAGCCGCGAGCTCTGGCTCGAAAAATCCATCCTGAACACCTCGGCCATGGGCTACTTCTCGTCCGACCGGGCCATTGCCGAGTACGCCCGCGAAATCTGGGGCGTGCCGGTGTAGGCGGCCAGGCCGCAAAAAAAACGCCCCGCAACGCAAAAGGGCCAGGGCCAAGCGCTTGCTTGGTTCTGGCCTTTTTTATCTCAGGATGGCCCTGAGACACGCCTTTATGAGGGGAATTCAAACCGCGTAAATCAACCACGTCGCAGGATGCGTCCCCGGCCAGCGCGAAGCCGGGCGAGGCGAGGCACAGAAAGAGCGCCAGGATTGCGGACACTCAACCTGACCACACGAATCCACCTTCCTTCGTCAACTCGTCCGATGGTCAATTGTAGTGTGTGTTCTGTTCCACAGCAAACCCGGCGACGCGCCCGCCCTGGAACCAGACCATGATCTGTTGGTAACGCAGCACGGTATTCTCACCCGGCTCGTGTTTTCTGCCCAATTCGCGCAGCAGGCGTTTCGTCGCCGGCAGCCTGAAGCGCCGCGCATAGCCGATCTGTTCCGCATTGCCTCCGTCGGGAGCGCCCAACATGGCTTCAACCTCGGTGCGGGTCATTCCCAGGCGCAATCCCTCCGGCGTGCGAAGCCCCGCATGGACATGATCACTCGGAGCGCAGTCCACGCCCCGCGCAAGCATCTCCCTCGACTTGAACACCGCAAGACACTGGGCCATGTCGTTCGTGCCCCATATGAACAAGAGCGCGGTGGCGTCGCCGCCCCGGCTGGACACATAGCAGCGGCCGGGAAAACCTTCGGCCAGAGGCCAAGCCGGAGGCGACTCCTTTCCAGGCCCCATGATTTGTGGGATGTGGGCAAAGGGTGTGGTCTCGGCCTTCATAAACTTCCCCGGGACAGGCAGCGGGCCAACCGCCATTTGCAACGCCCAGGTGGCGTCCCCCGCTTGGTCGGAAGTGTGCAGCCCGGAGCGATCGCCCCCCCTCCAGTCCTGCGCAAGGAATTCCTCTGCCGAGGAAAACATCTCCGCGTGGCTCGCGGCGCTAAACGACAAGACAAGCACAAAGACCGCAGCACCAAACGCCGTGCACAGCATGTCAGCGTAGAACCTGCAGAAGTTCGCCCTTGCCGATTCCCGCCCTGACTTTCGGGCCCATGATGATGCAGCCTGTGGACGCATCCGCGCCACCTCCATGAATGTAGAAACCTTCCCTGCCCATTGCGGCCAACCTGTCGCGCGTGGCCGGGTCGGCAGGTTCCAGGCGCAGGATGTGCGGCCCCATTTTCTGACAACGCGGATCACTGGGATTATCGACAATTTCCGCGACCCTAAAGTTCCCTTGCGGGATCGGGCCAACATTTTTTTCGTCCTCGCGCTCGGGCCGATTCTTCGCTTCCCCTTTGCCCGAGTATCCCATCCCGGCCAACTTCCCTTCAGCGTTTGTCATTTTCCCTGTGGCCTGGCTGTACGTCAGGTGGGGCTGCCTCGGCGCTGGCGGCGGGGGCGGATACTTCGGCTTTTGCGGCGTCGAAACCTTGCCGCGCACTTCGCCGCCGCCCGAGAGGCCCCCTGAGCCTGTGCTCCCGAGATATCTCCCATGCCCGTCGTAAGGCTGTTCCTCGCCGCCGCCTGGCTTGGTGCCCAGCGGCCCCAGGCCCATTCCGGCTGCGGCGTGTTTGCCGTCCTCGCTCACCCAGGTCCGCATCCGTCTGTCCGCGCTGCTTCTTTCCATAGCCAACCGGCTTTGGCCTTTCAATGGACTTATAGCCCGGACTTTATGCGGTGAGCAAAATACACCCGTGATTGGCCGGTAAAAGGGCAAAAACACCCTGTTGACAGGGTATGCGGAGTGGGGAGCCACTGGTCGTGGCGTGGAAAGAGACGTCGGGGCGGAACGCCCTGATTCTTTAAGGCGTTGCGCTTGCGACAAAAGACCGCTCACGGGGACAAAAAAAGGGGGGCGTGGTGCCCCCCTCGGTCGCCAGCGGCGCTCTGTTCTTTTGCTCTTGCGCTATACGCTACAGCACAGGCAGGTAGCGGTCGATCTCGTACTGCGTGACCTGGGTGCGGTAGCGGTCCCACTCCATGATCTTGTTCTCGTAGAGCTTGGTGAAGATGTGTTCGCCCAGGGTCTCGCGCACAAGCTCGCTCTTCTTCATCTCCTCGGCGGCCTCGAACAGGCTGCCGGGCAGGGAGGTGATGCCGTGCTTGTCCAGGGTGGGCTGGTCCATGTGGAAGATGTCGGCTTCCACCGGGTCGGCCAGGTGGTAGCTGTGCTCCATGCCCTTCAGGCCCGCGGCCAGCATGATGGCGAAGGTGAGGTAGGGGTTGGCGGCCGGGTCGGGGCAGCGCAGCTCCATGCGGGTGGCGGCCTCCTTGCCGGGCTTGTACATGGGCACGCGCACCAGGGCGGAGCGGTTTCTGCGCGCCCAGGCCACGTAGACCGGGGCCTCGTAGCCGGGCACCAAACGCTTGTAGCTGTTCACCCACTGGTTGGTGATGCAGGCGAACTCGCGCGCGTGCTTCAAAATGCCGGCGATGAAGCTCTTGCCCTCGTGGGACAGGTGGTACTTGTCGGCCGGGTCGAAGAAGAGGTTCTTGCCGTTCTTGAAGAGCGACTGGTGCACGTGCATGCCCGAGCCGTTCTGCCCGTGGATGGGCTTGGGCATGAAGGTGGCGTAAGCGCCGTGCTTGCGGGCGACCTCCTTGACCACCACGCGGTAGGTCATGGTGATGTCGGCCATTTTCAGGGCCTCGGCGTAGCGCATGTCGATTTCGTGCTGGCTGGGGGCCACCTCGTGGTGGCTGTATTCGATGGCGATGCCCATCTTCTCCAGGGCGAAGATGATGTCGCGGCGGATGTTGTTGCCGAGGTCAAGCGGGGGCGCGTCGAAGTAGCCGCCCAGGTCCAGGGGCTCGGTGGTGCGGTCGTTGGCGAAGAGAAAGAACTCCAGCTCCGGGCCGCAGTAATAGGTGTAGCCTTTCTCGGCGCACTTGCGCAGCACGCGCTTGAGGCAGTAGCGGGAGTCGGCGGTGTAGGGCTGGCCGTCCGGGGTGTGGATGTCGCAGAACATGCGCGCCACGGGGCGGTCGCTGGGGCGCCAGGCGGCCACCTGGAAGGTGGTGGGGTCGGGCATGGCCACCATGTCGGACTCGTCGATGCGGCAGAAGCCCAAGATGGACGAGCCGTCGAAGCCCATGCCTTCCTCGAAGGCGGCCTCCAGCTCGCGGGGGGTCACCTGGAAGCTTTTCAGCGTGCCCAGAATGTCCACGAACCAGAACTGCACGAAGCTGATGTCGTATTCCTTGACGGCCTTGAGCACGTCGTCGGCGTTGCGGCAATTAAAAACCGGGGTATCCATGGGGCTGCCTCCTGGGATACGGAAGTGTTGGCGCCGGGCGGCTTGCGGCCGCGCCTCCGGCGGAGTTTCAGACTGGCGGGATTCTAGCCTCGGTGCACAAATATGTAAAGCGCAACGGAGGTTCCGGGCGTTTTGCCTGCATTTTTGTGCCTGCGCGCCCGCAAAACCCCGCGCTCCGGGGCATGGACGCCGGGGGCGTTTGGGCGTAAGAGGCCCAGAAGCCAAACCCATCCCGTGGAGGACCGGTGCGCCGATTGATCTGGAAACTCTTGCTCGTTGCGACCCTGGGCTTCATCGCCTACATGGGCTCGTTTTTCGTGTATCCGGACGTGGGCGCCCTGGCCAAAAAGAACCCCGGCAAGACGGCGTTCATGGAATGGCGCGAGGCCCAGTGGGCCGAACAGGGCGTCAAAAAGACCATCACCCAGCGCTGGGTGCCCATAAGCCAGGTTTCGCCCCTGCTCATCAAGGCCATACTCATCGGCGAGGACGACAAGTTCTACCACCATGAGGGCTTCGACTACGAGGCCATGGAGCAGGCCTTCGAAAAGAACCTCAAGGCCGGGCACTTCGCGGCCGGGGCCAGCACCATCAGCCAGCAGCTCATCAAGAACCTGTTCCTCTCGCCGGAAAAAAGCCTCACCCGCAAGGTCAAGGAGGCCATCCTCACCTGGCGCATGGAGCACACGCTCTCCAAGCGGCGCATTCTTGAACTCTACGTCAACGTGGCCGAATGGGGCGACGGCATCTTCGGCATCGAGGCGGCCTCGCGCCACTATTTCCACAAGCCCGCAAGCGCGCTTACGAGCATGGAGGCCGCGCGCCTGGCCTCGGTGCTGCCCAACCCCATACGCTTCAGCGCCGTGGGCGACCAACGCTACGTCACCTTCCGCTCGGGCCTCATCCACTCCATCATGGTGCGCCGCGGCGTCGCCGTCGACGGCTTCAAGGAAGTCATGGAGGCCAAGGACGAGCCCGGCATCGAGGCGGCCCCGCCCGCGGACCAGGGCGCGCAGCCCCAGGACGCCGCCAGTCCGCAGAACGGCGCGCAAAACGCTGGCGGCGAAGCCCCCCAGCCCGCCGCCGCGCAGGCCCAGCCGGAGCCCGCGGCAGGCAAGGCCGCCGAAAAACCCGCCGAGGCCCCGGCCCGGCCCTAAGCCCCGCAAGGAGTCTTCATGCGACCACTCATCATGCTCACCGCCCTTGTGGCCGGGGCGCTCATGCCGGTTCAGGCGGGCGTGAACGCGCGGCTGCGCGAATTTCTGGGCGACCCGATCATGGCCTCTCTGGTGAGCTTTTGCGTGGGCACCGTGGCCCTGCTCGCCTTCATCCTGGTGACGCGCACGCCCTGGCCCACCATGGCGGCGGTGAGCTCCGCCCCGGTGTGGAGCTGGTTCGGCGGCGCGCTGGGCGCGTTTTTCGTGGCGGTGACCGTGATTCTGGCGTTCAAGCTGGGAGCCACCGGGCTCATGGCCTGGATCATCGCCGGGCAGCTCATCGCCTCCGTGCTGTTGGACCACACCGGCGCCATCGGCTTCGCCGTGCGCGAGGCCTCGTGGCAGCGGCTGGTGGGCGTGCTCCTGCTCCTGGGCGGGGCCGTGCTGGTCAACGAATACTAAAGGAAGTCCCATGAGTTTGTACCGCGACACCGTGGCCGTGTGCCGCATGATCAAGATCGAGCACTCGGTGTTCGCCCTGCCCTTCGCCTTCACCGGCGCCTTTTTGGCGCAGGGCCCGGGGCCGGGCTGGTCCATCCCCTCCTGGCGCGTCCTGCTGCCGCTGACCATCGCCATGATCGCGGTGCGCTCCTTCGCCATGGCTTACAACCGCCTGGCCGATCTGGACATCGACAGCCTGAACCCGCGCACCCAGGGCCGGCCGCTTGTGACGGGCGAGCTTTCGGTGGACTTCACCAAACGCTTTTTGTTCTTCTGCGCCCTGGTGTTCACCACGGCCTGCGCGGCCATGAACGGCACCTGCCTGCTGCTTTCGCCCGTGGCGCTGTTGTGGAGCGCGTTCTACAGCCACACCAAGCGCTTCACCCCCTTGTGCCACTTTGTGCTGGGCAGCGTGCTGGGGCTTTCGCCCGTGGCGGGCTGGCTGGCGGTTTCGCCCTCGCACCTGGGCTACCCGGCGGTGCTGCTGTTCTGCGGCGTCACCCTCTGGGTGGCCGGGTTCGACATCCTGTACGCCTGCCAGGACGCGGAGTTCGACAAGAGCCAGGGGCTCAGCTCGCTGCCCGCGTACCAGGGCGTGCCCCGGGCCCTTTTTACCGCCGCCGTGACCCACACCTGCGCCGCGCTCATTTTTCCCATGGTGGGACTGGCCGCGGGACAGGGCATCGTGGCCCTGGGCGTCTCGGTGCTGGTGGGCGGCGTGCTCGTGTGGGAGCACAAGCTCATCAGCGCGGACGACCTCTCGCGCATCAACGTGGCCTTCTTCACCCTGAACGGCGTCATCGCCGCCTTCGTGTTCCTGGGCACCTGGGCCGACCTGGCCATCGGCTCGCCCTGGATGTTCTTCACCCGGTAGGGGGCCCGCAGGCCTGGCAAGGCAGCGCGGCACACAGACGAAACACGGGCCCTGGCCCGCGAGTTGAGGCGGCGGCAAGGCCGCAAGGAGCGCACCCATGGCGGAGATCGTCTTTTCCGGTGATCCGGCGGAGTGGGCCGACAGAATAGCGGACTGGGTGCAGACCCACCTGACCAGCAGGGCCGCGCTCATGCAGGCGCTCATCGCCCTGGGCTTCTGCCTCTTGGCCTATGGTCTGTGCCGGGCCCTGGGCCTGGGGCGCAAGCACCTTGAGCCGGACACGGGCTGGAAGGCCGACGCGCTCATCGCGCCGCTTTTGAACGAGCTGCGGCACTGCGCCTGGGCCGGCGTTTCCGGCCTGCTGCTGCTTTTCGCCGACGCCACGGCGCGGCATTTCCACCTGCCGCACCAGGTGCTCTCCATCACCACCGCCGCGGCCCTGGCCTGGGTGGTGGCCCATGTGGCCGGGGCGCTCATCAAGAGCCGCTTTCTGGGCCGCGTGGTGGCCTTTGTGGTGTGGATGCTCGCGGTGCTGCACGCCCTGGGCGTGTTCGACGTGGCCCTTGAGTTCTTGGACGACCTCAGCATGTCCGTGGGGCGCACGCGCATCTCGCTCTTGCTGGTGCTTAAGGGGATAGCGCTGTTCGTGGTGCTCATCCAGGCCGCGCGCATGCTCTCCGGCATTTTGGACGACCATCTGCACACGGCGGAGGGCATTTCGCCCTCGGCGCGGGTGCTTTTCGCCAAGGGCGCGCGCTTTGGGCTGTATGCCGTGGCCGTCACCATCACCCTTTCCACCGTTGGCGTAGACCTGACGAGCCTCACGGTGTTCAGCGGCGCGGTGGGCGTGGGCGTGGGCTTCGGCCTGCAAAAGATCTTCTCCAACCTCGTGTCCGGCGTCATCCTGCTCATGGACAAGTCCCTCAAGCCGGGCGACGTCATCGAAATCGGCGGGGTGCAGGGGCGCATCGCCCAGATCAACGCGCGCTACGCCGCGGTGGAGACCCTGGACGGCAAGGCCTACCTCATTCCCAACGAGAGCCTCATCGGCAACGAGGTCATCAACTTAAGCTACAACAACTCGCGCCTGCTGGTGCGGGCCGAGGTGGGCGTGTCTTACGCCTGCGACCCGCGCGAGGCCATGCGCCTCATGGAGCAGGCCGCCCTCACCGTGCCGCGCGTGCTGGCCGACCCGGCCCCGGGCGCGCAGCTGACCGAGTTCGCCGACTCCAGCATCAACCTCGCCCTGGGCTTCTGGATCGACGACCCGCAGGCGGGCATAGGCAACGTGCGCAGCGCCGTGCTGCTCGCCGTGTGGGACGCCTTCAAGAAAGGCGGCATCGAGATTCCCTTCCCCCAGCGCGAGGTGCGCCTGCTGGGCCAGTAACGCCTCCGCGCCGGGCGTTCACAAAAACGCCAACGACGTTCTCCTCGGCTGCGCTCCCGCGCTTGGCCCCTTGCGACCGCTTGCGCCGCTGGGCTCCGCATGGCCTGCCGGACTTGCCTGAACCGTCTGGCCTATCTGACCTATCTGACCTATCTGGCCTATCTGACCTATCTGACCTATCTGGCCTATCTGGCCCATCTGAGCGGTCTGAACCGATCTGACCTGTCCGGCCTATCTGGCCCGCTTGGCCCTGTCTGGTCCGCATTGATGTTGCAAGGGCAAAAGGGTATTACCCCGCCTTCAGCAAACGGAGAACATCAATGCTCGGACCCCTCGTCAACAGCGTCTGCATCATCCTCGGCTCGGTCATCGGCACCTTCAGCGGCTCGGCCATCACTCCGGCCTTCCGCAACAAGCTCATGTACGTGTTCAGCTGCATCACCCTGGGCATCGGCGTCTCCATGACCGCCAAGGGCCACGCCCTGCCCCCGGTCATCATTTCCCTGCTTTTCGGCACCCTGCTGGGCGAGGCCATGCGCTTCGAGACCGGGGTCATGCGCCTTTCCTGCTGGGTGGCGGAGCTGTTTCCCAGCCGCAAGTCCCAAACCTCGGACTTGCCGGCCAAGGCCTTCCGCGACCAGTTCGCCGTGGCCACTGTGCTCTTCTGCGTCAGCGGCCTGGGCATCATGGGCGCCATGCGCGAGGGCATGACCGGCGACATCTCCCTGCTGTTCATCAAGGCCCTGCTGGACCTGCCCACGGCCATGCTTTTCGCCTCCAGCGTGGGCGCGGTGGTGGGGGTGCTGGCCGTGCCGCAATTCCTCGTCCAAGCGGCCATTTTGCTGGCGGCCAGCGCCGTGGTGCCGCTGACCACACCGGAAATGCTGGCCGACTTCTCGGCCTGCGGCGGCATCATCATGCTCGGGGCCGGGCTGCGCCAAAGCAGCCTGCTTGAGGTGCCCATCTTGAGCATGTTGCCCAGCCTGGTGCTGGTCATGCCCATTTCCGCGCTGTGGACCCACTTTTCCGCGCTCTAGCGCGCCGAGCCCCAGCCGCCGCACGCAAAAACGCCGGTCCGAACGTCTGTTCGGGCCGGCGTTTTTGCGTGCCATGAGGGGGTTCGGGGGGAATCATTCCCCCCGAACCCCCTCTTCTCTTTCTTCCCTTTCTTCCCAGCGCCGTTCGCGCCAGGGCGAATCCGTGCGCGCCAAGCGCCTAGATGTCCATCCGCTCCTGGTCGCGGGCGCGGATCTCGGCGCGCTTGATCTTGCCGCTGATGGTTTTGGGCAGCTCGGCCACGTACTCAATGATGCGCGGGTACTTGTAGGGCGCGGTGATCTCCTTCACGTGCCGCTGCAACTCCTTGGTCAGCTCGTCGCCCGCGTCATAGCCGGCGGCCAGCACCACGGTGGCCTTGACGGCCATGCCGCGCACGGGGTCGGGCACGCCGGTGACCGCGGCCTCGACCACGGCCGGGTGGGAAACCAGCGCGCTCTCCACCTCAAAGGGTCCGATGCGGTAGCCGGAGCTTTTGATGAGGTCGTCGGTGCGGCCCAGGAACCAGAAGTAGCCGTCCTCGTCCACCCAGGCCTTGTCGCCCGTGTGGTAGAAGCCGCCGCGCACGACCTTGGCGGTGCGCTCGGGCTCGTCCAGGTAGCCGCAGAACAGGCCGGGCACGCCCTTGGTGGTGTGGCCGTCCTTGAGGCGGATGCAGATTTCGCCTTCCTCGCCCGGGGGGCAGGGCTGGTCCTCATCGTTCAAGAGCACGATGTCCCAGTTGGGCATGGGCTTGCCGATGGAGCCGGGCTTGGGCGGCATGAAGGGCAGCGTGCCCAGCTGCATGGCGGTCTCGGTCTGGCCGTAGCCCTCGAAGATGTCGAGTCCAAGGGCCTTTTTCCAGGCCAGGAACACGGAGTCGTTCAAGAGCTCGCCCGCGGTGGTGCAGTGGCGGATGCTCGAAAGGTCGAACTCGCGCAGGTTCTCGCGCACCAGGAAACGGTAGATGGTGGGCGGCGCGCAGAAGGTGGTGATCTTGTGCTCGGACATGATGCGCAACAGCTCGCGCGGCTCGAACTTGCCGCGGAAGTCCCACACGAAGACCACGGCCCCGGCTATCCACTGTCCGTAGAACTTGCCCCACACGCTCTTGCCCCAGCCCGTGTCGGACACGGTGAGGTGGATGTCGCCGGGCTCCAGGTCGTGCCAGTACACCCCGGTGGTCACGTGGCCCAGGGGATAGGTGTTGGAGTGCAGCACCATCTTGGGCATACCCGTGGTGCCGGAGGAAAAGAAGATGACCATGGGGTCGTCGCCGCCGGGGGTCTCGGCCGTGCGGGGAAAGTCCGCCGCGCCGGAGGCCACGAGGTTCTCGTAGTTCTCCCACCCGGCCGGGGCCTTGGGGTGGCCGCTTTCGGAGGGGATGTCGATGAGCAGATGCAGGCCCGGGCACTTGGGCCGGGCCACCTCCACGCGCTCGGTGAGGGAGTCCTCGCAGATGACGCAGGAGACATGGGCGTAGTTCACGCGCGACTCGATGTCGTGCGAGGTGAGCAGCGAGGGCGAGGGAATGGGCAGCGCGCCGATGCGGCAGAGCGCCAGCATGGTCACCCAGTACTCCATACGGCGGTACAGGATGAGCATGACGCGGTCGCCCTTCTTGATGCCCTTGGCGCTCAAGGCGTTGGCGAGCTTCATGGACTCCTTTTGGAAGAAGCCGTAGCTGAGCTCGCGCCGGTGGCCGGCCTGGTCCACGTGGATGAGCGCCAGGCGGTCCGGGTCCTCGGCCGCGCGGGCGTCGAGGAAGTCGTAGGCGAAGTTGAACGTGGCGGGCACGTCGAGCTTGAACTGGGCCATGAAGTCGCGGTAGCGGTTGACCCGGATTTTATCGAAGGTGGTCGTTTTCATGTGCTGGCTCACTCCCTGCTACAAAATCACATCGAGGAATATGGCGTGCTTGTCGTCAAGGCCTCGTAGCGCGTGCGGGGTTTGGGAGTCGAAGTACAGGCTGTCGCCGGGATCCAGGGCCAGGGCTTCCTCGCCCAGGCGCAGCTCCAGGCGGCCCTCCATCACGTGGATGAACTCCTGGCCGGAGTGGGAGACAAGGGTCATCTCCGCCGGGGTCTTGGGCGGCACGGTGATGAGGAAGGGCTCCATCTTGCGGCCGGAGAAGCGGTAGGCCAGGGACTTGTAGTCGTAGTCCTTGCGGCGCTCGACGGAAAGGCCCTCGCCCCGGCGCACCAGGGAGAAGCCCTTCAGGTGCGGCTCCACGCCGCTGATGAGCACGGTCAGGTCCACGTGGCAGGTTTGGGCGACCTTCATGAGGAAGCCGACGGGAATCTCGCTCTCGCCGGATTCGTAGGTGGCGATGTCCGCGGCGGTAACGCCGGTCCGGGCGGCCAGGTCCTCGATGGTGATGTCCAGGGCGTCGCGCAGGCCGCGCAGGCGCGGGGCGATCTCTTTGTAAGCCTGTTCCATGTGCATGGGCAAAGCTCCTTGTTAGGCCTTGGGAGGCTCTTGCATGGCCTCGGGGAACATCTTGGCGGCGATTTCGCGCAGCTTGTATTTTTGAATCTTGCCGCTGGCCGTCATGGGGTAGCTCTCCACAAAGGCGATGTACTTGGGAATCTTGTACCGGGCTATCTGCCCGCGGCAGTAATCCTTCACGTCCTCGGGCTCCAGCTGAGCGTCGGGCTTCAAAATGACGAAGGCGCCCACTTCCTCGCCGTACTTGCGGCTGGGCACGCCCACCACCTGCACGTCCAGAATGCCGTCCATGCGGTAGAGGAACTCCTCGATCTCGCGCGGGTAGACGTTCTCGCCGCCGCGGATGATCATGTCCTTCAGGCGTCCGGTGATGGTGACGTAGCCGTCCTCATCCATGGTGCCCAGGTCGCCGGAGTGCAGCCAGCCGTCCATGTCGATGGTTTTGGCCGTGGCCTCGGGGTTGTTGTAGTAGCCCTTCATGACGTTGTAGCCCCGGCAGCATATCTCGCCAACCGTGCCGCGCGGCGCTTCCTTGTAGGTCTCGGGGTCGAGGATGACCACCTCGATCTCGGGCATGGCGCGGCCCACGGTCTCGGTCATTTGCCGCAGGCTGTCGCCCTTTCTGGTCTGGGTCATCACCGGCGAGCCTTCGGTCAGGCCGTAGCAGATGGTGATCTCGCGCATGTACATTTCGTTTATGGCGCGCTTCATGAATTCGATGGGACAAGGAGACCCGGCCATGATGCCGGTGCGCATGCTGGTGAAGTCGAACTTCTTGAAGAGCTTGTGCTCCAGCATGGCGATGAACATGGTGGGCACGCCGTAAATGGCCGTGCACTTCTCCTCCTCAATGCTCGTCATGGCCATGAGGGGGTCGAAGTCCTCCAAGAGGACCATGGCCGTGCCGTGGGTGACGCAGGCCATGACGCCCAGCACGCAGCCGAAGCAGTGGAACAGCGGCACGGGCAGGCACAGGCGGTCCTTTTCGGTGAAGCCCTGGTGCTCGCCTATCCAGTAGCCGTTGTTGCCGATGTTGTTGTGGGTGAGCTGCACGCCCTTGGGAAAGCCCGTGGTGCCGCTGGTGTACTGCATGTTCACAACATCGTGCGGGGAAAGGTTTTTCTGGCGCGCCTCGTAGTCCTCGGGCGCGGTCATGACGGAAAGGGACTGCACCTCGCTCATGGAGTACATGCCGCGGTGCTTTTCCGCGCCGAGGAAGATGATGCGCTTGAGGAACGGGAACTTCTCGCACTTGAGATGCCCGCGCTCCTGGTTCTTCAGCTCCGGGGCGATGTCGTACAGGGTGCCCACGTAGTCGGTGTCGCGGTAGCCGTCGATAATGACCAGGTTCTCGCAGTCCGACTGCTTGAGCAGGTACTCTATCTCGGCCTTGCGGTAGTGGGTGTTCACGGTCAAAAGCACGGCGCCTATCTTGGCCGTGGCGAACATGAGCACGGTCCAGTAGGGCACGTTGTTGGCCCAAATGCCGACCTTCTCGCCCTTTTCCACGCCCATGGCCATGAGGCCCATGGCCACCTCGTCCACCAGGTCGGAGAACTCGCGCCAGGTGAGGCGGAAGTGGCGGTCCACGTAGACCACGGCGTCGCGGCCGGGCCAGGCGGCCACGGTTTCGTCGAGAATCTGCCCCAGAGTGCGTTCGAGGATGGCTTTCTCTCGCGGCATAGGCTTACTCCGGAAAGTAGAGCACCGCGTAGATGCTGGCCGGGACGTCGCCCGCGGCGGAGAGGTTGTGGGGCACCACGGAGTTGTAGTAGATGCTGTCGCCGGGGCCGTAGACCGTGGTCTCGCGTCCGTAGATGAGCTGCACCGAGCCGGAGACCACGACGATGAACTCCTCGCCCTCGTGGAAGGACAGGGTCTTGTCCTCCTCGGGCTCGGGGTGCATCTCGATGAAGAACGGCTCCATGTGCCGGTCGGTCTTGCCCTTGCCCAGGGGATAATAATTGTGGCTGGCGGGTTTGTCGCCGTCCTGGTGCATGCTGAATTCTTCCTTGCGCTCGCCGAGGCGCACCACAAGCGGGTCGCGGCTCACGTGGTCGTCAAGGAAGGTGCCCAGGCGCACGCCAAGGGAGCGGGCGATTTTGAGTAGCGGCCCAAGCGAGGGGTAAAGGTCTTTCGTCTCCACGGCGGCGAGGAAGCCCTCGTCCAGACCGGTGCGCCCGGCCAAATCCGCAAGACTCAAGTTCTGCTTTTCCCGAAAAGCGCGTATGCGCTCACCCACTTTCTTGTCCATGCTGCTCCCGTCCTTCCTTGCGCGTTCACGATCGTGCCGCGGGTGCGGCCCTGGCCGCCCCGCCGGCGGGATGACGCCTCCCGACGGCTTGCGGCGCACTGCCTGTAAAGTGCCCTGGACCCTAACCCAAGTGCGCGCATTTGTCGACACTCCGCGCAGGTTTGACCGGTGCGCTTTCCTCCGGCCCTTGCCAGTCCGATTCGAAGCGTGTAGCCTGATTCGAGGTCGATGAACCATTCCCGGAGCCAATAGCAGCAGGTGCACTGATGACAGAGACCAACGCCCAGGACGCCCACGCCCCGGTCTACCGGCCGGACGGCGGCAAGAAAATCAAGGGACTGTTCTCCACGCAGACCGTGGAGAAGGTCGGCACCGGCACCACCCAGCGCAAGACCATCAGCAAGATGTACTGGTTCTGCACCCAGCAGGACGACGGCCAAGTGGGCGTGCAGGCCCTGAACAAAAACATGGTGCCCGCGGGAAACACCACCATGGTCCCCCTCGACGATTTTTTGGCCCGGTACAACCCCGAGCCGGAAATGTACCTCAAGACCGTATACCCGAAGATACAGGAGCTTGCGGCCACTGTCTCCCGCGCGGAGGAAAGCCGCCAGCGCGGCGCGCTCTACAGCGCGCAGTTCGACTACGAAAGCGCCCTCGCCGTGGACGAGGAAAACGTGCGCGCCAACTTCGGCCTGGGGCTCACCTACGTGGAGCGCGGCGAAACCACCAAGGCCCAGGACATCCTGGGGCGCATCGTGGGGCTTGAGGCCGCCTTCGCCCCGGAGCACAAGCACCTGTTCAACGAGTTCGGCATCTCCCTGCGCAAAAGCCGCATGGTGGACCAGTCCATCGAATACTACACACGCGCCCTCACCCTTTCCACAACGGACGAGAACCTGCACTACAACGCGGCCCGCGCCTATTTCGACAAGGGCGACATCGAAAAATGCCGCGAGCATCTGGCCGAGGCCCTGCGCCTCAACCCCGACCACGAGGAAGTGAAGAAGTTCCTCGAATTCCTGGACTCCAAGAAGTAGGCCCGCCGTGCCCCGGCAAACCAGCGCACAAACGCCGCACCTAGCCCTGGCCCGTGTGCGCTTCGCCCATGCCCGCCCGGCGGCGGGGTCCGCCCCGGCCGACGCCCCCCGCAACATCCTGGACGACGCGGACCTTGCCGTGCCGCGCGGCGCCTTCGTGCTGCTCACCGGACCCTCCGGCGCGGGCAAGAGCACGCTGCTCCGGCTCTTTTGCCGTCTGGAGGAACCCCAGGCCGGGCAAGTGCTGCTGGACGGCCGTCCCGTTGCGGAGCTGCCGCCCGCGGTGCTGCGCCGCCGCGTGAGCTACCTGCAGCAGACGCCCACGGTCGTTGCGGGCAGCGTGCGCGACAACCTGCTTCTGCCCTTTTCCTTCAAGGCCGCAGCAGGCGAGCCCCTGCCCGGCGACGCGGCCCTGCAAGCCCTGCTGGAAAGCCTGGCCATGGGCGATGTTCCCCTGGGGCAAGAGGCCGCGACCCTTTCCGTGGGGCAGCGGCAGCGCCTGTGCCTGGCGCGCGCCCTGCTCACCCGGCCCGAGGCCCTGCTCCTCGACGAGCCCGTGAGCGCCCTGGACCAGGAGAGCGCCCGCGCCGTGCTCGACGCGGCCGAGAGCTTTTGCCTGGAGCGCGGCGGCACGGTGATCCTGGTGAGCCACGCGGATTTCGTCCCGGCGCGGGTTGCGCCCGCGCACTACCGGCTGGAAGGCGGGAGGCTCGCATGGATGGGGGCGTAATCAACATCGAAACCTGGCGGCTGTTGCTGGCGCTGGTGTTCGCCCTGCTGGCCGGGGGCTGCTCGCTGGCGCTCAAGCTGGGCCTCGGACGCGACATCCTCATCGGCACCGTGCGCACCTTTGCCCAGCTCTTTCTCATGGGCTGGGTGCTGGGCATGGTCTTCGCCGTGGAGTCGCCCTGGCTGGTGCTGGGGCTGTTTCTCGTCATGGCCGCGGCGGCCGCCCACACCGCGCGCGGCCGCGTCAAGGAGTCGGCCGTGGCCTTCGCCTGGCCCATGTATTTCAGCATGGCCGCGGTATACCTGCTGGTCACCGTCACGGTCACCGGGGCCATCATCCACGCCGAGCCCTGGTGGAAGCCGCAATATTTTCTGCCCATCGGCGGCATGGTGCTGGGCAATTCCATGAACTCGGTCGCCCTGGCCCTGGACAGGCTTTTTTCAGACCTGCGGGCGCGCGCGGCCATGGTGGAGATGAAGCTCTGCCTGGGGGCCGACGCGGCCGAGGCCAGCGCGGAGGAGGTGCGCACGGCCGTGCGCGCGGGCATGATCCCCTCCCTCAACTCCATGATGGCCGTGGGGCTCGTCTCTCTGCCGGGCATGATGACCGGCCAGATTCTGGGCGGCAACGACCCCACCCAGGCCATCCGCTACCAGATCGTGGTCATGCTCATGATCGTGGGCGCCACGGCCCTGGGCAGCACCATCCTCACGCTCATCATCCGCCGCCGCTGCTTCGGCCCGGGCGACAGGCCGCTCTTGCGCTGAACCGGCGCCGCATTCCGCCAAGTCCACACCCACCGCCGCGCCCAACGTCCGCGCCGAAACAGACCACGTCAGAACAGGCCACGTCGGAACAGACCAGGCCCGCCCCCCCGCGCCCAGCGCCCAAGGACGAAACACGCGCGGCGAAACATCGCCGGCCCCTGCCCGCCGCTTCGCGCGCGCCGGGTTTCTGATTGCGCTCCCCAGGCACAACGTATAGCATTACCGGTGAATAACATCAGACCGGCCCCCGCCGCGAGGAGCACATGAGCCTGGACCGTCACCACATGCTCAGCCTGCACACCGTGCTGGAAGGGTTGCGCCAGGGGCTGTGCGAATTTTCCGGCCCCTCGCGCGTGGCGCTGGTCTATGCCAAAACGCCGGACGATCCCTTGCGCGTGGTGGACCCGCAGAATCTGCTGCGCGGACACGAGCCGCGCCTGCGCGAATATTTCCAGGACACGGACGAATGGAAGGCCGGGCTGCCGAACCCGGAGCAGGTGGCCTTTTTCGACCAGCACCACGCGCGGCGCATGGGCCTGGCCGGGCTGGTGAGCCTGGGCGGGCGCTCGCGCAGCGTGGCCTATCAAATGTGGTTCACCGAGCAGCACCCGGATTTGTGCTCGCCCGGGCCCACGCGGCGCTGGCTGGAGCTGGCCCTGCGGCAGCTGGCCACCTGCCTGGGCGGCGAGGACATCCTGGCCCTGGACACCGTGACCAACACCCTGCAGGAAATGGCCCCCCACGCCGTGCACGACTGCATCGTGGACGAGCGCGCCCACGCCCTGGGACCGGACACCCGCCTGCGCGTGTACAACATCCTCTCGGCCATCATCCAAATTTCAAAAACGCCGGAGGAAGGCGCCTGGGCCCGCGGGCACCTGGCCTTTGTGGAGCCCTCGCGCCTGTCGCGGCTGCACTATCTGGCCCGCCTGCCCAAGGCGGAGCGCCCCCGGCTGGACAACGGCAAACACGTGCGCAAGATGCTGCAGGCCGTGGAGCGCACCCAGCGCCTGCTCGTGTCCGATGGCGAGCACATCATCGGCATGGCCCAGGGCGACCTGCCCGCGGGCAGCCTGTGCGCGCTGTTCAACGGCCGCCACGGCATGCTGTTTCTCGACGCCAGCCCGGTGTGCAGCTTTTCCGACGGCGCGTTCCAGTCCTCCAACCGCAGGCCGAACCTGGTGACGCTGGAGGAGGCGCTGGTGGAATGGCCCCTGGACAGCGCCCAGCGCAGCACGCTCTTCGCCACCATCTCGCGCCTGGTGGCCACCGCGGGCGAGCAGAAATACGGCTGCGCCCTCATCATCGACCCCTACACGCCGCTTCTGACCCTCTCCGGCCACGGGCTAGAGACGCCCATGCCCCTCGACGCCGAGGAGCGGCTCTCCCTGGCCTCCGGCCTGGCCAAGGTGGACGGGGCCCTGCATCTTTCCGCCGCGCGCAATCAGCTCTGCGGCTTCGCCTGCCTCATGGACGGCCCGAGCTTCCCCGGCGAGGACCGCTCGCGCGGGGCGCGCTACAACTCCGCCCTGCGCTTCACCCACTCCCACCCGGAGCTCATCGTGGTGGTGGTCTCCAGCGACCGCCCGGTTTCGGTGATGCAGAAGGGCGTGGACCTTTCCAAACCGCCGGTGTGGCCGCCCGTGCCCACCATGCTGCGGCACCCTCCCACCCTGGCCGAGTGGCTCGGCTAGCGGGAAAATCACGCAAGGAGCCCCCCATGCTGATCCGCCCCGAAACGCCCGCCGACTACGCCGCCATCCGCGCCATCAACATCGCCGCCTTTGCCGGCCACCCGTACAGCCGCCAGACCGAGCACTTGATCGTGGACGCCCTGCGCGCGGACGGGGCGCTGACGCTTTCGCTGGTGGCCGAGCCCGACAGCGACCCCGGCTGCGAGCCGGAGTGCGAGGGCGCGGGCGAGATCGTCGGGCACATCGCTTTTTCCCGCGCGCGCATCGGCGGGCAGGACCTAGGCTGGTATTTGCTGGGTCCGGTGGCGGTGCTGCCGGGCTTTCAGCGCCGCGGCGTGGGCTCTGCGCTCGTGCGGGCCGGGCTCGACGCCCTGGGCGGGCTGGAGGCGCAGGGCTGCGTCCTTGTGGGCGACCCGGCCTTCTACACGCGCCTGGGCTTCCGCCAGGCCAAGACCTTGCGCTACCCCGGCGTGCCCCAGGAGTTCGTGCTCTGCATGCCGCTGGCCGGCGCGGAGCCCGAGGGCGACGTGGGCCACCACCCGGCCTTCGAGACGGGGGCGTAGGCTTTCGGCGTCGCCGGAGCGCAATGGCCAGGCCGCACGGCTCGCCCTTGCGGAGGGGCTTGCGCCGGACCGGACATTCCGGATGCGCCCGACTGGGGCAACGCCACAGGGCGCGCCAGACAGCCGGACAGTGGAGCGCCCGCCATGTCCGCGCTGCCACTGACGGCAAGCCGCGTGTTGTCTCCTCGGCCCTCTGATTCCTGCCCGCCCGCTAGCCAAACTGCACGGCAACTTGATTGTTGACCGCGCGCAAGCCGCGCCGCCCGGCCAGATTTCCGCTCCCGTTCGTGTCGGGCCAGCTCCAAGGCCCTGGCCTCCGCGCTCTTCCCCTCCCCCTTGGCCCTTGACGAACCACCCTGCGATGCTTTCTATTGGGCCTTGCCAAATCCGCCAAAGGGAGTCGAAATCAATGAGCACCATGTTCGGGGCACGCGTGCCCTTTTATAAGCTGCAAGGCTGCGGCAACGACTTTGTGGCCATAGACAACCGCGTGCTGCGCCTGCCCAAGGAACTCATGGCCGAGTGGGCCAAGAAGATCTGCCCGCGCGCCTTCGGCGTCGGCGCCGACGGCCTGTTCTTTCTGGAGCTGCCCGCCCCTGGCGTGGCCGCGGACTACGTGTGGCACTTCTACAACGCCGACGGCTCCCGCGCGGAGATGTGCGGCAACGCCAGCCGCTGCGTGGGCCGCCTGGCCCATGCCCTGGGCCTTGGCGGCGAGCGCCACGTGCTCGGCAGCGACGCCGGTCCCATCGCCATCGCCGTGGACGCGGCGGCCGGGCTGGTCAAGGTGCAGCTCACCGAGCCCAAGGGCTTGGCGCTGAACGCGCACCTGAGCGTGCAGGGCAAGGAGACCGTGGTGCATTTCGTGAACACCGGCGTGCCCCACGCGGTCATTTTGGTGGACAAGGCGGCCGATGTGGACGTGGCCAGCGTGGGCCGCGCCGTGCGCTTCCACGAGCATTTCGCCCCGGCCGGGACCAACGTGAACTTCGTGCAGGTGCTGGACCGCCGCCGCACCCAGGTGCGCACTTACGAGCGCGGGGTCGAGGCCGAGACCTACGCCTGCGGCACCGGCGTCTCCGCCGTGCAGGTGGTGCTCTCCGCCCTGGGTCTGGCCGAGGACGAGCTGGCCAACACCACCACCGGCGGCGAGGTGCTCACCACCAGCCTGGAGGGCGGCCGCGTGTTCCTGAAGGGCGCAGCGGAGCTGACCTTCACCGGCGAGCTGAACGTGCCCGCCCTGGACCTGCCCCTGCCGTAAGCCCAGACAAGCGAAAGCCAAAGGCCCCGCCCGCGTCCGCATGACGTCGGCGGGGCCTTTTTTTGTCGGCAATCCGCCGGACCTCCCCTCTTTGGAACGGACGGTCCTTCGGCACAATTGCGAGAATGGGACGATACTATGGCAAGACGAGGGCGAACCGGCTTCGCGAAACGGACGGATCCTTGCGCGCGCGGCGCCTAGCAGAAGCGCAGGGTGCAGGCCTGGCGCAGGGCGTTTTCGCTTTGCTCCAGCACGGCGAAAAGCTTGGCCACGGCCTGGGCCAGCTCCTCGGCGGAACGGTCGGCCGTGCTCGGAGACAGGCTGACCGACAGGCGGCCTGGCGGGTCGGCGGTGGCAGGAGCAGCAACGCCAGGGGCGCCAGGGGCAAAAGGTGCGGAGGAAGGAACGGCGGAAGCAGCGGCAGGCCGCCCTCCCTTGGCTGCCGGCGACCGCGCCGCGTCCAGCCGGGCCGCGGCCAAGTCCTCCACCACGTGCGCGGCCTCGCTGGCGGCGGTTGCGCCCACGCTGGCGCAGGTGCTCTTGAGGGAATGCGCCACGATGCGCAGGCCCGGCATGTCCCCCTGATCCAGGGCCTCGGCCAGGGCGGCGCGCTTGGCGGGCAGGTCGGCCAAAAACATCTCCAGCACCTCGGCCAGCAAATCCTCATAGCCGCCCAGCATCTCCGCCGCCTTGTCCAGGTCCGCCAGACCGGGGCCGGGCTCCTGCCGCGCGGCCGGGGCCTGCGCCACGGGCAAAACCAGCCCGGCCAGGGTTTCGCCCATGGTCTTGAAGCTGACGGGCTTGGGCAAGAAGCCGTTCATGCCCGCCTCGGCGCACTCTTTGCGGAAGCTCTCCAATACGTGGGCGGTCATGGCCAAAACGGTGACGCCCCGGTTCAGCTCGCCAGCCTCGCCCGCGCGCAGCAGCCGCGTGGCCGTCAGCCCGTCCATGCCAGGCATCTCCACATCCATCAGCACCAGGTCGAAACGCTCCCGGGACAACAGGGCCAGGGCCTCGCGCCCGTTGGCGGCGTGGGTCGCCTCGTGCCCCAGCCGGGAGAGGAAGCTCTTGGCGATGATGACGTTGGCCGGGGTGTCCTCGGCCAGCAGCACCTTCAGCGCGCGCGGCGCGGCGGCGGCCAGGGGCGGCGTTGCGTCCACCCCGGCGGAACCGCCCGCACCCGCGGCAGAAGCGCCGGTTGCGGGAATACCAGGTACGGGAGCGCCAGGGGAAGCACCCGCCGCAGCGCCGGAAAGGTCGCCATGCGCGTTGCCGGGCGCGTTGCCGGACGGGTCGCCGGGCGCGTTGCCTGACGGGCCGCCCCATGAGTCGCCAGGCGCTTTGTCGGCCAAGGCGGCGCTGGCCGCGCCGGTCACGCGCCGCGCGTCCGGCTGGGCATCAATGTCCTCCGCCCCCGGCGAGACGCCCGGGCCTTCCGCGCCCTGCGGCGCTTCCTGACTCTCCGGGTTGGCCGAACTGGCCGAGCTGGCCGGGCTGGCCGGGTTGGCCGAGCTGGCCGAGCCGTCCTCCACGGGCAGCGCAAAGGGCAGGTTCACATAAAAACTGCTGCCCTGGCCCGGCGTGCTGGCGAGCCATATCTCGCCGCCCATGCCCCGCGCCAGCTGGCGGCAAATGGCCAGCCCCAGCCCGGAGCCGCCGTACTTGCGCGAGGTGGAGCTGTCGGCCTGGGTGAAGTTCTCGAACATCAGCCCCTGCACCTCCAGGGGAATGCCGATGCCCGTGTCGCGCACGGAGAAAAGCAGGCGCACGCCGGGGCCGGTGTCCGCTCCGGCGTTGGCCCCGGTTTTGGCCCCGCCCTTGGCGTCGAGGTTCGCCAGCTCCACGGAGATGTCCACGCCGCCCTCGTGGGTGAACTTGAGCGCATTGGCCACGAGGTTGGCCAGAATCTGCCGCAGGCGGCCGGGGTCGCCCACCAGCACCGGCGGCACGCCCTGGTTCACGCGGGCCTCGAGCATCAGGCCGCGCCTGCCCGCCTCCAGTTGCGGATGCTCCAGCACGGCGTGCAGCAGTTCGCCCAGGTTGAAGGGCTCTCGCTCCAGGCGCAGGTGCCCGGCCTCCACGCGAGAGAGATCGAGCAGGTCGTTCAACAGGCTCAAAAGCCCCTGGCCCGACTGCCGCAGCGAGGCCAGGCAGCGGCCGCGCTCCTCGGCCGTGTCGGCCATCTCCGCCAGTTCGGAAAAGCCCAGGATGGCGTTCAGCGGGGTGCGTATCTCATGGCTCATCTTGGCCAGAAAATCGCTTTTGGCGCGGTTGGCGCTTTCCGCGGCCTCCTTGGCGGCCAGCACCTCGCGCTCCAGGCGCACGCGCTCGGTTATGTCCGTGCCGATGGCGCAGATCTTGTCCGGACGGCCCTCTGCGTCGCGCAGGGGGAATTTGCTGATGAGCAGCGTCACCTTGCGGCCGTCGCGCAGCACGGCGTCCTCGATCTTGGTGAGGGGCACGCCGGACTCCAGAATCTCCCGGTCCTCGCGCAGCACCGTGGCGGCCAGGTCCTTGTCGTACACCTCGGAAACCAGCCGGCCCACGGCGGCCCCGCGCCGCTCGCCCAGCTCCTCTATGCGCTTGCTGACCACCACGAAGCGGCTGTCCCGGTCGCGGATGGAAATGAACAGGGGGGCGTTGTCCAGAATGCTCTGCAAATGTCCGCTGGTGACGCGCAGCTTCTCCTGGGTCTGCTTGATGTCCGTGATGTCGGTGATGGTCTCCAGACGGGCCATGTGGCCGTCGACCCAGCGCAGGGCCTGCACGCGCACCAGGCTCCAGGTGTTGGTGCGCGGATCATGGTCCTCCCGCGTGAAGACCCCGGCCGAGTGCTCGTTCTCGTCCAGCAGCAGCCTGCGCGGGCAGCCCGGGCACTGGGACTCTCCCCCGTGCATGGCGGCCCAGCAGCGGCTGCCCACCAGCCCTTCGCCCGCGCGTTCGTGGGCGGCGCGGTTGGCGTACAAAATGAGGTCCGTCTCCGCGTCGGTCACCACAAGGGCGTCGGTCTGGTTGTCCAGCACGCGCAGAAAGCGCTCGTTGGCCTGGGCCAGCTCCAGCTCCGCGCGCTTGCGCTCGGTAAAGTCCGTGGCGAAGCCCTGCAGGCCCACGACCCGGCCCGCGTCGTCGCGCAGGGCCAAGGCGGAAAGCGTGGACCAAAACACGGAGCCGTCGCGCCGGCGCGAGGCGATCTCCACATTGCGCACGCGCCCGTCGCGCTGCAAAAGCGCCATGATGCGCGGCCGGAGCTCCGGGTCCACATAGACCTGGGAGCCGATGTCCGTCACCCCGTCCTGCAGCTCCTCCAGGCTCTCGTACCCGAACATGCGCAGCATGGCCGGGTTGGCCTCCAGAAAGCGGCCCGCCGCGGAGGACACGAAGTAGCCCTCGAGGGAGTTCTCCAGAATGAGCCGCACCTTGAGCTCCGCCTGGCGCAGGGCCAGGGTGGAGGTCTCCAGCGAGGCGGCCATGCGGTCCACGCCCTTCGCCACCTCGGCCAGTTCGCCGGAGGCGTCGCTGTTGATGCGGTGGGACAGGTCGCCCGCGCCCAGGCGGCGGGTGGCCTCCAGAATCTCGCGCGCCGGGCCGATGATGATGCCCCGGGCCGAAAGAATGGCCCCAAGCAGGCCAAGCAGCGCGGCCACGGCCAGGCCGACGACGCTGCGCCGGACGTTTTTCTCCGCCGGGGCCAGGGCCTGCTCCACGGGAATGCCGACGCGGACGAACAGCTCACGGCCAGGCTGGCGGGTCAGCACGCTGTAGGAGCAGATGGCCACGGCGCCGTCCGGACCGGTCTCCTCGGTGACGTCGTGGCCCTGGAGCACGCCGCGCAGAATCTCGCGGATGCCGGGTATGTCTTTTGCATTATTTTCGCCCGTGTCCGGAAACCAGGCCTGCGCCACGCCGTCTGAGCCCAGGATGGCCGCCGCGGCTCCGGCCGGCAGGGAAGGACCGCCGGCCAGTTGGCCGAACCAGCGGTAGTCGAAGGCGAGGTCCAGGATGCCCACGGCGCGGCCGGTGTCGTCAAAGACGGGACAGGCCAGAATGAGGGCCGGGGCGTTGGTGACACGGCTTTCCACCGGCTCGCCCTGGATGCAGGCCATGCTTTGCAGCGTCTGCTGGAACCAGAGCCTGTCGGCCACGTTGCTGTGCGCCCCGCCGGACCAGGACGAGGCCACGGGGTTGCCGTCCAGGTCATACAGGGTGCAGGCGGTGTACACGGGGGATTGGCGGATGACGTCGCGCAGGATGGGCATTGCCGCGGCCGCGTCCATGCCGCGCACCTGGGGCAGGCGGGTCAGGCCGGTGAGCAGTTGGCGCGCGCCGGAGATGTCCTCCCGGCCTTGGCCGGCCATGTTCTCCGAGAGCAGGTGCAGCTGTTGCACGGCCTCGGCGCGCAGGCTTTTGCGCAGCTCGTTGTGCTGCAGCATGGCCACGACCACGGCGGGCACAAGGGCCAGCAGCACGACGAAGGTCAGCCGGAACGTGAGATTTTGGCGCAGCTGCGGCTTCATGGCCTCTCCCGCGCGGGCCGGTCTGCGGCCCACAGGCGAGAGGTAGCAGCATTGATTTTTCGGCACAAGGGCGCGGGCAAAAATGCGTAGTCGGGACACGCCGCTCTGCGCAGCTTGCCCCGGCCTGGACCACGGGCCCGGCCCATGCTATCTGAACGCGGCGCGCCTCTGCGACGCCAAAAGGATGCCGATGACGCAAGAAAGCAATGGCCCGCCGCCGGGCCTGCCGGAAACCGAACACCACCGCTATGCCCGCATTCTGCTGGGCATAACCATAGCGGGCGCGCTGTTCCTGGCCGGGCAGGCCGTGCGCTGGTGGCAGGAGCACAGGCAGACCGGACGGCTGGAGAACGCCGTGCACGAGGTCTACCGCCGCGCCCTTGCGGGCGATCCTGGCCGCTCGCCCTACGGGCGGCTGCAGTTCGAGCTGGGCAAGCTCAAGGCCCAGTCCTCCCAGCGGCTGGACATGGTGGAGCTCTTGGCCGCGCTCTCGCGCCGCGCGCCCGAGGGCGTGCGCATCACCTCCGTCTCCATGGCCACGGCCAGCGGCGTGGTCACCGGCGTGGCCGCCACGGCGGAGGACTACCAGCGCTATCAGGCCGCCCTGGCCGCAGAGGCCACCTTCACCTTTTCCGTCAGCAAGGCCGACACCCTTTCACAGCCTGTGCGCTTTGAACTGGCCGTGAAGGTGCGCGACCGGGCCGCCCCGCCCAAGGGAGACGACCAGTGAGCTGGAAGAACGGTCCCTGGCGGATGGTGGCACGGCTGACGCACCTTGAGGCCGCGGCGCAGCGGCGGCTCTGGCGCATGCTCATTTTCGGCTGGAGCGTGCTTCTGCTCGCCTCCTGGGCGGCCTTGTCCGCCTTTACCCGCGCCGAGGAAAAAACCGGCGAGGAAGCCGGGCAGACTTACGTCACCGTGGCCCCCCTGGCCGCGGAGGTCATGGAGATGCACGACCGCAAGGGCCAGCTGGAGGGCCAGCCGCCCCTGGTGGCGGCGGAGCAGATAGCCCGCGCCGCGGGCGTGACGCCGGAGCGCCTGCGCATCCAGCTTCTCTCGAACCAGCCCGCCCCGAGCCAGCCGACGCCGGCCCGGTCCGACACGGACCCGCAGGCGACGGCGCGGCCGAGCCAGACCCTTTCGCTGCACGCCCAGGGGCTGACCCTGCGCGAACTGGTGGAGGTGCTGCGCGACCTGCGCATCGAGGCCGGGCTGAGCACAGTCTCCGCCCATTTGGCCCCCACCCCCGGCGCGGACAACCTCATGGACCTCGACATGGTCCTTTCCCGCTAGCAGGACCCCATGGGCACAGACACGCACAAAACGGCCAAGGCGCCCGGACTCGGCGGCGCGGGCATCCTCGGGCTCATCCTCGGCTTTTTGGCCGGGGTGGTGCTGTACCTGCCGTGGGACACCGTGTGGGACATGGGCCTTCGGCGTCTCGTGGCCGGCAGGCCCGACCTGCACATCACCTGGCAGAGCATCGACCGCGCCACGCCGCTGGGCTTCCGCATCAACGGCCTGGTCATGGGCTCGCCCCGGTGGCCGGTCTCGCCGCGCGCGCAGTGGGTCGAGGTGCGCCTGGGCGTGAGCCCGCAGCTCACCGTCCGCGCGGACACGGGCGGCCGCGAGCTCAGGCTGGTCTATCTCGACACCGGGGATTTCGACGTGCGCGGCGCGGCCAACCTGGCCTGCCTGGGCCGCCGCGACATTCTGGGCAGCGTGGAGGTGCGCGCGGAAGGCCGCGTTCCGCCCGGGGCCAACGCCCTGGACCACGGCTTCCTCGATCTGCGCGGCAAGGCCTTGCAGCTGCCCGGCGGCCTGTGGCTGGGCGACGCGGTGCTGGCCGTGGAATACAAGGAAAACGCCCTGCGCATCCGCAACTTCACATTGCGCGAGCCCATGCAGGTGCGCGCGGAAGGCGTGGCCCTGTGGCGGCCCGACGCGTTCTTGGCCTCCACCTACGCCGTGGCGGGCGAAATCGTCCGCGGACGCGACTCCGTGCCCTTCAGCGCCCAGGGCGCCCTGGGCGATTTCTTCGGCGAGACGCTGCCCCCGGAGTGATTTGCCCTTGGCCGCGAAAACGGCTAAACGCTCTGCCTTGAGAGAGCCCCGCCCTGCGCCGCGCCACGGCTGCCCGGCGACCCGCGCCCGGACCAACCCCTAACGTCGATGCAGGCAGCAGGTCATGACGCCCACCTTTCCCCGGTACACCAAGCTCAGCGAGCTGCTCGACGACCGCCCGGACCTCGCGGCGGACTGGCGCGCCCTGGCCCTCATCCTGACCCTCGGCTACTGCGTCACCGTGGCGGTGCACCTGCTGGGGCTGCCCAACTGGGAAGGCCCGTCGTACTGGATCAACGGGGAGCGCATCCTCTCCACCCACGACGCCTACTGCTGGCTGGCCGGGGCCAAGGGCGTCAACGGCTACGCGCAGTTCGGCATGGCCGCCCTGGCCCGGCTTTTGTCCACACTCACGGGCCAGCCTTTGTGGAGCATCGGCTTCTGGGCGCCGCCGTTTCTGGCCGCGCTCACGGCCGTGGCCACGGGACTGTGGGCCTGGCGCCTGGCCGGACGCCGCGCCATCCTCATTCCGTCCCTGCTCGGCGCGCTTTCGCCCGGCTTTTTTTTCCGCTCGCGCCTGGGCTATTACGACTCCGACGTGTTCACCCAGCTGATGCCCCTGGTGCTGGGGCTCTTGCTGGCCACGCTTCTTGCGCCGTGCTGCGCCCGTGCCTGGGCCGCCTCCGGGGCCGAACGCGAACGCGCGGGCGAGCCCCTGCCGCGCCTGCTGCCCTGGCTGGCTTTCGGCTTCGGCCTTGTGGCGCGCGTGGCCCACTTCGCCCACGACGACGTGCAGCCGCTGGGCGTGGGGCTGTTCTGGCTGGCCCTGGGGCTCGCGGCCGTCACCGGCCTGCGCGGCAAACGCGTGGCCGCCCTGCGCCTGCTGTTGATCTACGGCCTTGCGGGCTACGCCGGGCCGCGCCATTTCGGCGTCGCGGTCTTTGCGCCCGGCCTGGCGGATCTGCTCGGTCTGGCCCTGGCCGCCCTGCTGGCCTGGCTCTTGTGGCTGCGCCCCGCCGATGAACACGGCTACGCCGCCCGGCTGCACACGTGGTTCGTCACCTGGCGCGACAAGCCCTGGCCCTGGCTCGCGGCCCTGGCCGTTCTGGCCCTGGCCTGCGGGCTTTTGCTGCCCCTGGGCGCGTTCTGGGCCAAGGCCCTCAGCTACTTCAAACCCGTGGCCGACGCGGCCCTGGCCCACGGCCCCAGCTACCCCGGCATCACCCAGAGCATCCGCGAGGCCAAGAACGTGGCCGACGTGGGCACTGTGCTGGCCGGCATGTCCATGAGCGCCACCCTGGGCGTTTTGGGGCTGCTCGGCGTGGCCGCGCTGCTGGCGCTGCGCCCGGCCTTCCTGCTTCTTGCGCCCACCATGGCCCTGGGCTTCGCCAGCCTGGTGCTGGGCACGCGCTTCACCATGTTCGGCGGGCCGGTGCTGGCCCTGGGGCTGGGCATCGGCATCCACTGGGCCGCCAAGGCCTTGACGCTGCGCTTCGGCCTTGCGCCGCGCCTGGCCCTTTGGGCGCAGACCGTGGTGGCCCTGGGCTGCCTGCTTTTGGCCTATGTGCCCGTGTACTCCACGGCGCGGGGCACCTCGGTGCTTTCCCCGGCGCACGCCCAGGCCCTCTTGGCCTACCGCGAGCTGGCCCCAAAGGACGCCGAGCTGTGGACCTGGTGGGACTACGGCTACGCCAGCCAGTATTTCGGCGAGCGCATGACCCCCTCCGACGGGGGCAAGCACGCCGGGCGCGACATCTTCGCCACGGCCCTGGTCCTCTCCACGGACAGCTTCCGTCAGGCGGCGCAGGTTATCCGCCTTTCCGCCAGCCAGGGCAACGACCCCGCCCGCCGCTGGGACACCATGACCGCCGAGGCCGTGCGCGACGAAATCGACGGCCTGCGCGAACGCGACCAGGTCCTGCCCCCGGCCCGGCCCCAGCACTTGGTGGCCACCTGGGACAATCTGGTGCTGCTGTACTGGATAAGCTACTACGGCTCCTGGGACGTGGTGGCCGGCGCGGGCAGGCACGCCAGCGTCAGCGTCCTGCGCGACCCCGTCGACATCGACGAGACCAACGGCACCTTCACCCGCAAGAAAAACGGCGTCACACTGCCTCTTGCCAGCGCGGAGATCTTGTCCGAAAAGGGGGTGGAGCGCATCGCCATGCCCGAACACCCCGGCGAGGCGCATCTTTTGGTCAACAGCCTTGCGGGCCAGGCCATGCTGCTGGACGACGCGGCCTACAACAGCATGGCCGTGCAGCTGCTCATCGGCGATCCGGAAAGGCCGGAGCAGGCGCGTTACTTCAAACTTTTGCACGAGGGCTTTCCCCTGGTGCGCATATACGAAGTCCTGCCGGGGCCAGCGGCCCGGGAACAGGCGAAGGTGGAAAACAAATGAGCATTCCCTTCATCGATCTCAAGACCCAGTACGCCCGCATCGCCGACAAGGTGGGGCAAGGCATCGACGGCGTGCTGCAATCCGGCGCCTTCGTCAACGGCCCGGACATCGCCAAACTGGAGAAGCGCCTGGCCGAATTTTCCGGCACGCGCTTCGCCGTGGGCTGCGCCTCCGGCACGGACGCGCTCATGATGGCCCTCATGGCCCTCAAGGTCGGCCCGGGCGACGCGGTGTTCTGCCCGCCCTTCACCTTCATGGCCACGGCCGAGGTCGTCGCGCTTCTGGGCGCAACCCCGGTGTTCGTCGACATCGACCCCGTGACCTTCAACATGGACGCCGCAAAGTTCGAGCTGGCCGTGCGCGCCGTCGAGGCCGACGACAGCTCCATCTACCCCCTGCCCGCGCACACCGGCAAATTGACGCCCAAGGCCGTCATGCCCGTGGATCTCTTCGGCCTGCTGGCCGACTACGAGGCCATTTTGCCCGTTGCCGCCAACCACGGCCTCTTTGTGGTGGAGGACGCGGCCCAGGCCTTTGGCGCCACGGTGGAGATGGGCGGCGTGACGCGCCGCGCAGGCAGCTTCGGCCAAATCGCCTGCACCTCGTTCTTCCCGGCCAAGCCGCTGGGCTGCTACGGCGACGGAGGCATGTGCTTCACCGACGACCCGGAGCTTTTGGAGCTTTTGCAGTCCATCCGCGCCCACGGCCAGGGCCGCGACAAGTACGAGAACGTGCGCCTGGGCGTCACCGGCCGGCTCGACACCATGCAGGCGGCCGTGCTGCTGGCCAAGATGGACATCTTCGAGGACGAGACGCGCCTGCGCCAGGACGTGTTCCGCCGCTACGCCGACCTCTTGGGCAGCATTCCCGGTCTGACCCTGCCCACCGTGCCCGCCGGGCACCTTTCCGTGTTCGCCCAGTACTGCATCCTGGCCGAGTCCGGCGAGCACCGCGCCCAGCTTTTGGAACGGCTCAAGGCCGGCGGCGTGCCTTCCAGCATCTACTACCCCACGCCGCTGCACCTGCAGCCGGCCTTCGCCAACCTGGGCTACGCGCGCGGCGCCATGCCCGCCAGCGAAGCCGCGGCCGACCGCGTGTTCAGCATCCCCATGCACCCCTACCTGACCGCGGCGGTGCAGGGAGAGATCGCCGACGCCCTGGCGGGATAGGAGCCACATGCAGAAACTCTGGCGTCTGCTGCCCAAGCTGGCCGTGCCCGCCATCATGGGGCTGGGGCTCGCCTACCTGGCCACCAGCTTCCTGCCCCGGCCGGAGCCCACGCTGCGCCCGCCGGAGGAACTGCGCGCCCACGGCCAGGGCATGGATGAGGATTCGCCCGTGCGCGCCATTTTGGAGCGCAACGTGCTGCACCTCAAGTCGCCGCCCTTTACGCCGCCAAACAGTCCTCTGGCCTCGCCGGATGCTCCGGTGGAGGCCGCCGCGGCCATCGCCCGGCCATCGCTGCCGGGCGCGGCCTTTTCACCGCCCGATCCCGTGCTCGCCCCCAAGGGCGCGCCGGGAGCGGCGGCCGGAGCCACGCCGCCCGTCTCCGGCGGCCCCAGCGTGCAGGGTCTGGTGGCCGCAGCCGCCCAGCCCAGCGCCGCCCTGGGCGCCCCCGCAAACTTCGAAGCCTTCCGGCTCGTGGGCGTCATGGCCGGCGGCCAGGCTCCCGTGGCCATGCTCCAGGTGGAGGGCAAGGCATTATCCTTGCATCCGGGAGAGCAGGCCCGCGGCTGGACCCTGGCCGAGGTGCGCCCCGATCAGGTTCTGCTCCGGCGCGGACAGGTGAGCCGCTGGCTCAAGCTCGCGCCCCAGGCGGCTCCCTAAACAAAGGGCGGAAGCGGCCGATAAGGCTTAAGGTGTTCACAATCTTCGTTTTCCCATTCTTGGGCGGCGTTCAGCATATGGAGAAACCGCATGCATCTGCGTAAACGCATCATCGTCACCGGCGGCGCTGGTTTTCTCGGCTCGCACCTTTGCGAGCGTCTGTTGGCTGACGGTCACGAGGTCCTCTGCATAGACAATTTCTTCACAGGCGCGCGCTTCCACGTGGAGCACCTGCTGGGCGAAAGCCGCTTCGAGCTTCTGCGCCACGACATAACCTTTCCGCTCTATGTCGAGGCCGACGAGATCTACAACCTGGCCTGCCCGGCCTCGCCCATCCACTACCAGCACGACCCCGTGCAGACCACCAAGACCTGCGTGCACGGCGCCATCAACATGCTCGGGCTGGCCAAACGCCTGCGCGCGCGCATCTTCCAGGCCTCCACCAGCGAGGTGTACGGCGACCCCGCCCCGGACATGCACCCACAGCCGGAGGAATACTGGGGCAACGTCAACCCCATCGGGCTGCGCTCCTGCTACGACGAGGGCAAGCGCTGCGCCGAAAGCCTGTTCTTCTCCTACCACCGGCAGCACGGCATCCCCATCAAGGTGGGGCGGTTGTTCAACACCTACGGCCCGCGCATGCACCCCAACGACGGCCGCGTGGTCTCCAACTTCATCGTCCAGGCGCTGCAGAACAAGCCCATCACCGTCTACGGCGAGGGCCAGCAGACGCGCTCCTTCTGCTACGTGGACGACCTGGTGGAGCTCATGGTGCGCTTCATGGACAGCGAGGACGCCTTCATCGGCCCCATGAACATGGGCAACCCCGGCGAATTCACCATCATGGAGCTGGCGCAGAAGGTCATCGCCATCACCGGCAGCGCGTCCAAGATCATCTGCGAGACGCTGCCCGCCGACGACCCACGCCAGCGCAAGCCGGACATCACCCTCGCGCGGGAGAAGTTCGGCTGGGAACCCAAGGTCGCCCTGGAGGACGGCCTGAAGAAGACCATCGCCTATTTCGACATGCTGCTGAAGGAAGGCGCGCCGAGCTACAGGCTCTAGCCCCGGCGCGGAAGAAGAAGAGCGGAGCGGGCCGCGCGCCCCCCCGCCAAGGCCCGGCCGCAGCGTCGGTTTCGTCAACAGAAGAGGTGCCCATGCCGCCCAAAACCGTCTCCCTCATCGTGCCCACGTATAACCAGGCCCAGTACCTGCGCGTGTGCCTCGACTCCATCTGGTTCCAGGACTACCCGGAGCTTGAGGTCATCGTGGTCAACGACGGCTCCTCCGACGCGACGGCCGAGACGCTGCGCGGGTTCGAGCGCGCCCTGGCCGAGGACACCGTGTCCTACGCCTCCTATTACGACGCGGAGAAGAACGTCATCGAGCGCGTGTACGAGCCGCGCTACCCGCAAACCGGGCGCACCCTGCGCATCATCCACCACGAGAAGAACAAGGGCCTGGCCCCGGCGCTGAACACCGGCTTTTCCGCGGCCACGGGCGAATACTGCACCTATGTGCCCTCGGACGACGCGCTTTTGCCTTCCATGATCACCGAGATGGTGGCCGAGCTGGAGCGCGGCGCGGATTTCGTCTACGCCGACATGGCCATAGTGGACGACGCCGGGCACTGGGTGCGTCGCTTCGCCCTGCCGGACTACTCCTTCCAGCGCTGCTTCAAGGACTGGTACCTGTGCGGCGTGGCCAAGCTGTACAAGACCGGGCTGCACAAACGCTTCGGCCTTTATGACGAAAGCCTGCTGGCCCACGACCACGAGCTGTTCCAGCGCTTCGCCGAGGGCGGCGCGGTCATGGTCCACATTCCCCGCGTGCTCATGTACGTGCGCGACCACGCCAAGCGCGAGGTGGACATCCACGCCCCCACCAGCTGGAACCGCCTGCTGGAGGAGTCCAAGGTGCTGGTGGCCAGGGCGCGCGCGGCGAAATAGCGGCGCAATTTTCCGCGGTCCGCGCCATGGGCCGGGCGAGGTCAATATTCAGCACGCCAGCAGAGCGCCGCTGGCGCTCATGGAGAAACAATGACGGCCAAGGTCGCATTCATCACCGGCATCACCGGCCAGGACGGAGCCTATCTCGCGGAGTTTCTGCTGGAGAAGGGCTACACCGTGCACGGGCTCAAGCGGCGCAGCTCCCTGTTCAACACCGGGCGCATAGACCACCTGTACCAGGACCCGCACCAGCAAAGCCGCCGGTTCATTCTGCACCACGGCGACATGACCGATTCCTTGAGCCTTCTGCGCATCATCCAGCGCATCCAGCCCGACGAAATATACAACCTCGCGGCCCAGAGCCATGTGGCCGTCTCCTTCGAGGAACCGGAATACACCGCCAACTCCGACGCCCTGGGCACCCTGCGCGTGCTGGAGGCCATCCGCATCCTGGGGCTGGAGGCCAAGACCCGCTTCTACCAGGCCTCCACCAGCGAGCTGTACGGCCAGGTGCGCGAGTCGCCGCAGAACGAGAACACGCCCTTCTACCCCCGCAGCCCCTACGCCGCGGCCAAGCTCTACGCCTACTGGATCACGGTGAACTACCGCGAGGCCTACGGCGTGCACGCCAGCAACGGCATCCTGTTCAACCACGAATCGCCCGTGCGCGGCGAGACCTTCGTCACCCGCAAGATAACCCGCGCCCTGGCGCGCGTGAAGCTGGGCCTGCAGGACTGCCTCTACCTGGGCAACCTGGACGCCAAGCGCGACTGGGGCCACGCGCGCGACTACGTCGAGGCCATGTGGCTCATGCTCCAGCAGGACAAGCCCGACGACTACGTCATCGCCACCGGGCAGCAGAAAAGCGTGCGCGACTTCGTCAACGCCGCCGCGGCCGAGCTGGGGCTGGAATTTTCGTGGCAGGGCCAAGGGGTTGAGGAAAAGGCCCTGGACGCCGGCGGCGTGTGCCGCATCGCCATCGACCCGCGCTACTACCGCCCCACCGAGGTGCAGACCCTGCTGGGCGACGGGACCAAGGCCCGGGAGCGCCTGGGCTGGACCGCCCGCACCGGCTTTGACGAGCTGGTGCGCGAGATGGTGCGCGAGGACCTGAAGGACGCCAAGCGCGACGAGCTGGTGAAGAAGCACGGCTATACGGTGTGCGATTACAACGAGTAGGACGGTTTGATGCGCAAGGACAGCAGGATCTTCGTCGCCGGACACAGGGGGCTGGCCGGTTCGGCCCTGGTGCGGGCGCTTGCGGCCCGGGGCTACGCCAACATCATCACCCGCGCGCATGACGAGCTCGACCTGACGGACCAGGCCGCGGTGCGCGCCTTTTTCCAAGGCGAGCGGCCGGAGCACGTGTTCCTGGCCGCGGCCAAGGTGGGCGGCATCCACGCCAACAGCGCCTACCCGGCGGAGTTCATCCGCATCAACCTGGCCATCGAGACCAACGTCATCCACGAGGCCTGGGCCGCCGGGGTGGACCGCCTGCTGTTCCTGGGCAGCAGCTGCATCTACCCGCGCCTGTGCCCCCAGCCCATGCGCGAGGAGCACCTGCTCTCCGGCCCCTTGGAGCCCACCAACCGGGCCTACGCAGTGGCAAAAATTTCCGGCATCGAGATGTGCGCCAGCTACAACCGGCAGTACGGCACGCGCTTTCTCGCCGCCATGCCCACCAATCTGTACGGCCCGGGCGACAACTACGACCCCGAGAACTCCCACGTCATCCCGGCGCTCATCCGCAAGATGCACGAGGGCAAGACCAGCGGCGCGGCCCAGGTTGTGGTTTGGGGCACGGGCACGCCCCGGCGCGAATTTCTGCACAGCGACGACATGGCCGCGGGCTGCCTGCACCTCATGACCCTGCCGGACGACGAATACTCCGTGCTGCTGGGCCAAGGGCAGTGGCCGCTCATCAACGTGGGCGGCGGCGAGGACATGACCATCGCCGAGGCGGCGCACCTGGTGGCGCAGGTTGTCGGCTACGAGGGCGAGCTGGTCTTCGACGCCTCACGGCCGGACGGCACCCCGCTGAAGCGCCTGGACGTCTCGCGCCTGTTCGCCCTGGGCTGGCGGCCGCGCGTGGAGCTGCGCCGCGGCCTGGAAAGGTCCTATGCGGATTATGTTGCGCGGCTGGCAGGATAACGCCCATTGGCGGCATTTGCCTTGCATATTTAGAAGAATCGGAATGAACAGGGCCGGCGCGCAGCCGGCGGAACCCCGGCAGGGGCGCGGGAGAGCGGAACGATGAAGGAGGTCACAACAGGCGGTGCGGCGCGGCGCAAGGTCGTCGCCATCATCACCGCGCGCGGCGGCTCCCGGGGCATACCGGGAAAAAACCTCGCCGACCTGGGCGGCAAGCCGCTCATCGCCCATTCCATCCTCGCCGCCCTCAACTGTGCGCTCATCAACCGGGTCATCGTCTCCACGGACAGCGAAGAAATCGCCGCGGTCTCGCGCCAATGGGGTGCGGAAACGCCCTTCATGCGCCCGGCCTCGCTCTCCGGCGACACGGCCTCCATCGGCGACGTGGTGCAGCACGCGCTCCAGGCCCTGCGCAACGCCGAGGGCTACGCGCCGGAGGCCTACGTCAACCTGTACCCCACCCACCCGTTCCGCTCGCGGGAGCTTATGCAGACCCTCACGGCCAAGCTGCTTGAGGGCTACCGCAACGTGCGCACGGTCCGGGTGCTGGCTCCCCGGGCATTCAGCCATTTCGTGCCGTCCGGGTCCGGCGGCCTGCGCTCGCTGGACGAAGACGGCAGGTTCGGCTCGCGTCTTTTCTACCGCAATTACGGGCTGTACGTGGGCGCGCGGTGCCAGGGCGGAACGCGGGAATTTTATCTGCGCCCCCTGCGCACGGAGGCGGAGCTCATCGACATCGATGAACCGCAGCACCTGTGCCGCGCCAACGAACTCATTTGCGCCTGGGATCCGGAGGCGGCGACGCCCCGAGTCCCGGCAGCGCAGGCCGTGACGGAGCAGTCCGTTGCCGGCAGGTAAAGCCATGAAGCCGCTTCTGGCCATTCCCTGCCACGGCCTGCCGCCGGAGGGCGCACAGCACGCCCTGGACCGCACCCTGGCCCTGCTGGACGGGCTTGGCTTGGCCGTGCATGTGTTCCACGCTCCCGGCCAAGCGCTGCGCCTGCCGCCCGGCGTGCGGGGCCACCAGCTTTCCACCGGGCCGGAAACCTGCGCCACGTTGCCCGCCGGCTGGCTGGCCGCGGCCGAAATCCTTCGTGGGCTCAAGGCGGAAGCCGTCCTGTTCGTCACCCCCCGCAACCCGAACCTGACCGCCGGACGCGTGGCCGAGGCCTTGGAGCGCCTGGCGGGCGCAGGAACCGGGAACGGAGCGGACGTGCTGCTCTCCGTGGCGCCCTGCCGCGACCACCCCTGCCAATGGCAGGAATATCTCGACATCGTCGCCTGCCAGGCGTTTTCACCGGTCGATCCCGACGCCGCGCAGGCGTGCGCGGCCGTGGCTGCGGCCGCTGGGCTGACCGGCCGCGCCCATGCTTCCGCGCCGTTCCGCATGCCCTCAAGCGCACCCTGGCCGCAAAATGCGGACGGAGACGAGGGCGGCGTTTTTGAATGGCTGGGCAGCGCCAGCCGCCTTGTGCGCCTGGCCCCTGGCGCGCAGGCGCAACCGCTCTCCGCCCACGGGCGGGTGTTCCTGCGCCGCGAGGACGGCATTTTCGTCCGCCAAGTGGTGTTCTGCGAGCAGGACCTTGCCGCCATGCCGCTGCTGCGGCCGGTGGGCGAAGGCCCGGCGTGCTTTGTCCGCCAGGGCGCCGATTGGCTCATGGGCGCCGGGACGAAGCTCCTCGCCGCCACCCGCAACCAGCTTTTTCCCCTGCCGGACAAACGGCAGCCCCAGAACTTGGAACGGTCCCTGATCCTGCGCAACCAAACGCTGGAAGCGGGCAGCTTCACGGCCGCCGGCGGTGTCTTCCGCAAGGCGGGAACCGTGCCGCCCCAGACCGGTTCCCCGGTGTTCGTGCTGAACGCCCTGGCCCCGGCGCAGCTGCCCCAGGCGGACATCTTCATTCCCTTCACCTCGGCCTGCGGCGGCTGGGAGCTGGATTACCGCATCATGGCCGCCGTCAACTGCGCCACGGGGAAACGCATCCACGGCCGGCAGTCTTTTCCGGATGTGCTGGAGCTGGAGGGTTCGCTGCTGGGCTTTTCCGCCGCGGGCCTGCGCGACCCCTTGTCCGCCCTGAACGCGGTCACGGGGATGGAGTTCGTCGTTCTGAATGACCAGGAGCGCCTGACAGAGGATGCCTGCGGTGCGCCGGGGGTGTCTGGCCGGGGCGGACCCGGCCGGGACTGGACGGGGCTTGGCTGGGCCGAATCGGACAGGGCCGAATCGGACTGGACGGAATCGGCCTGGGCGGAATCGGATGGTCCGCACGGATCGGAGACATCCACCGGGCAAAGCACCGCCCCGCAGCCCGGGGCGGCTCTGCCGGCGGACCTGCTGTCGGCCCTGGACGAGGCGCGGTCGGAACTGGCCCTGGCCCGCGCGGCCCTGGGGGGCGAGCCATCCGGCGCGGCCCGTCCGCATGGGGAAAAGGCTTTGGCCGCCCTGGCCGAACTGCGCCGGCTGCATGCCGCGCTGACTTTCGAATTCGCCCTTGTGGACAGGCAGCTGCGCGAGGTCGATTTGGGGGTGGAGCTGCTGCCCCTGCGCATCCACTCCATCCACTGGGCCAAGCTGCTCTCGCTCTTGCCTGCGGACTTCGAGCGCGTGGAGCTGCCCCGGCTGCTGGAGGACCTGCTGGAGCTTTGGGAAAAGCTGAGCCAGGACGCCCAACCCGGCATGTCCGCCCTGCCTTCCACCCACGCAGCCCTGGCGGGCATGCGGCAACACGCACGCGCCGCCGCGCTGCCGGGGGGGTGGTCGGCTGGGCTGCCGCTTCTGCTGGCGCGCCGGGACATGTTCGACGAGGCCGAGGCCTTGCTGGATGAACAATATCGCCAATCGCCCTGGCTGCAAGACGAGTATGCGCGCATCGCCGTGGAGTGCTTCCGGCCCCGGCTCCGCTTCGACGAATATCTCCGCTGGCTGGAGCGCGACGCCCTGGCTGGGCGCATGTCGCCGCGCTGGCTGTACCACTATTGCGAGGCCCTGGCCGTGTGCAAGCGGGAGAAGGAGGCCCTGGCCCTCACCGCGGCGGCCTACGCCAAGCAGCCCTCGCTGCGCAGCCATTACGCCATCATCGCCGTGTGGCGCTTCGCCCTGCGCGACTTCGACCCGGCCCGGGCGCTGCCGATTTTCGAGTTGGACCAGCGCGAAGGACGGCTTGGCGAGGAGTATGCGCCGCTGTATGCCGCGGCCTTGGCCTACACGGGCGAGCTGGAACACGCCAACGACATCGTGGAGCGCGCGTACGTCAAAAATGTGGCGGTTGCCAACGGCTATGCCATGATCGGCTGGCATCATCACTATCTGCTGCGGCACGACGCCAGGGCGGCGCTGTCCTTGTTCGACAGGGACGCGGGCCTGGGCCGCCTTGACGCCTCGTGGATGAATTATCAGGCCATGCTGCACGCCTTTCTGGGCGACATGGAAACCGCCGAGCGCATGGTGCTGGAGACGTATGACCGCTCGCCCCTGCACTGCAACTGCCTTGCCCAGTTGGGGACGACGCACTGGCTTGCCCACCGCGACACGGACCGCGCGCTGGAGCTGTTCCGGCGCGACGACGAGCTGGGCCGCCTGCGCAGCACCGACATGCTGCTGGTGCGCCGGGCCTTCCAGGCTCTGGCCGCGCAAGGCAAGGAGGAGGGCCGCGGCGAGCCCGTCGCGCAGCTGACTCTGGACTTGTGCGTTGCCCGCCTGGGCATGCTGGGGTATCGGCAAGAGGACGTGCAGGCGCTGATGCCCGCTTCCTTCCGCGGACAATGCCCGGAACCGGCGGCGGCCACGCGCGGACGGAACGCTTGAAGCGGCAACCAGAGGATGCGGCATGATCGTGAACATCATCATTCAAGCCCGGATGAGCTCCCGGCGCTTTCCCGGCAAGATGCTGGCGCCCTTTTTGGGGCGGCCGCTGCTGGCCCAGGTGGCGCGGCGGCTGGAGCCCGTGCCGGGAATAGCCGCCCGCGTGCTGGCCACCAGCCGGGAGGAGTCCGACGACCCGCTGGCCCTGTATGCGCAAAGCCTGGGCCTCGCCGTTGTGCGCGGTCCGCTGGAAGACGTTCTGGGCCGCTTCGACCTGGCCCTGACCGAGCACCCCTGCGAGGCGTTTTTCCGCGTCTGCGCGGACAGCCCCCTGCTGGAGCCGTTTCTGTTCGTCAAGGCGCTGGAGGTGTTCGCCCGTGGCCAGGCGGACCTGGTGACCAATGTTTTTCCGCGCACCTACCCGCCGGGTTTGAGCGTGGAGCTGCTGCGCACCTCGGTTTTCCGGAACATGGCGCAGCGGGCCGCCGCCCCGGAGGACCGGGAGCACGTGACGCGCTACCTGTACGCCCACCCGGAATTCTGCCGCATCAGCAACATCGAGAGCCTGCGCCCGGCCGATCCGGACCTGCGCTTGGCCGTGGATGAGCCGGGCGACATGGAGCGGCTGGAAAAGTGGCGGCAAAGCAACGGCGAGTACCCCTGCGCGGGGTTCCGGGAGTGAGGCCATGAGCGCAAACGGCAAGAAGCTCGGCGTGGCCGTGGTGGGCCTGGGCGTCGGCGAGCAGCACGCGCGGGCCTACCTGCGCGAGGGCGGCTGCCGGCTGCTGTGGCTGCACGACCTGGACCGCGCCAAGGCCGAGACCCTGGCCGCCACCCTGGGCGCGGGCCGCGTGGCCCCGTCCTTCGAGGCCATCCTGGCCGACCCCGAGGTGGACACCATTTCCCTTGCGACATATGATGCCGACCACGCAGGACAAGTTGCGGCGGCTTTGGCCGCGGGCAAGCACGTCTTTGTGGAAAAGCCCGTGTGCCGCACCATGGACGAGGTCCGGCGTGTGCGGCAAGCCTGGTTGGAGGCCGGCGGTCCAGACCGGGCCCTTTCCTCCAACCTTGTGCTGCGCGCCGCGCCCCTGTACCGCCGCCTGCGCGCCGCCCTGGACGAGGGCGCTCTGGGGCGCATCTACGCCCTGGACGGCGAATACCTCTACGGACGCCTGCACAAAATCACCCAGGGCTGGCGCAGCGTGGAGCGGGACTATTCCGTCATGGCCGGGGGCGGCGTGCACCTCATCGACATGGCGCTGTGGCTCACCGGGTTGCGGCCCGTGCGCATCTCTGCGGTGGGCAACGCCATCTGCACCGAGGGCACGGCCTTCCGCCACCAGGATTTCGTCACCGCCACGGCGGAGCTGACCGGCGGCGCCATCGCCCGGTTCACGGCGAATTTCGGCTGCGTGCACAGGCACCAGCACGTGCTGCGCATTTACGGCACCAAGGGCACATTCATCTACGACGACGCGGGAGCCCGGCTGCACGCCAGCCGCGACCCGGCCGAGCCGCCGCAGCTTTGGACCGAGGCTCCGCTGCCTGCGGGCAAAGGCGATCTCATTGCCGATTTTGTGCGCGGCATACGGGAAGGGCGCGATTGGGCACGGGAAGTGCAAACGATGCTGGACGTTGTGGCCGTATGTGCGGCCAGCGACGAAGCCCTGCGCGACAGGCGCACTGTACAGGTGGAGTATTCATGACGCAGATACGCAAAATTCCCTTTGGCAGGCCGTGGATAGGCGACGAGGAACGGCAGGCCGTTCTGGAGGTGTTGAACGGCGATATTTTGGCGCATGGCCCGCGCGGCAAGGCCTTTGAGGAGGACTTCGCCGCGTTTCTGGGCCAGGGCGCACACTGCGTGTCCATGAGCTCGTGCATGGCCGCGCTGCACATGGCCTATTTTTCCCGGGGCATCGGCCCTGGCGACGAGGTGGTGGTTCCGGCGCTGACCCACGTGGCCACGGCGCACGCGGTGGCAGCCGTCGGCGCCACGCCCGTGTTCGCCGACGCCGAGCCGCTGACCGGAAACATCACCGCCGAAGCCATGGCGCGGGCCATAACCCCGCGCACCAAGGCCCTCACCCTGGTGCACTATCTGGGCATTCCCTGCGAAATGGACGCCATCATGGACCTGGCCAGGGCCCACGGGCTTTATGTGGTGGAAGACTGCGCCCTGGCCGTCGGCACGCGCTACAAAGGCGTGCACGCGGGCCTGTGGGGCGATGCGGGCTGCTTCTCCTTCTATCCGGTCAAGCACATCACCACGGCGGAGGGCGGCATGCTCTCCTGCCGCGACGCGGACATGGCCAAGCGCATCGCCCGCAAGCGGGCCTTCGGCGTGGACCGCACCTACACCGAACGCAAGGTGCCGGGCTACTACGACGTGGTGGAGCTGGGGCTCAACTACCGCATGAGCGAACTGAACGCCGCCCTGGGCCGCGCGCAAATGCTGCGCCTGCCGGAGATTCTGCGCCGCCGCGCCGAAAACTTCGCCCTGCTCAAGGCCGGTCTGGCCGGGGTGGACGAAACGCGCGTCCTCGACTCCCAGAACGCGGCGGCCGAGAACAGCCACTACTGCCTTTCCCTGGTTCTTTCCGGCCCGCTCGCGCCGCGGCGCAACGAGCTCATCGCCGCGCTCAACGCCGCGGGCATAGGCACCAGCATCTACTATCCGCAGCCCGTGCCCCGCATGAGCCATTACCAGAGCCTCGCCCCATACTCGCCCGGGGACTTCCCCGTGGCCGAGCAGATCAGCGACGGAAGCATCGCCCTGCCTGTGGGGCCGCACCTGGGGGCGGAGGACATGAATTACATTGCGGAGCACGTTTGCAAAACGCTCCGCTCCTACCTGTAGACTTCGAGGAGGCCGCATGGACAGCAACGCAATCGAGATCAAGGGCCGCAAAGTCGTTCTCATCGGCGGCGCGGGCTTCATCGGGCACAATCTGGCCCTGGAGCTCAAGCGGCGCGGTGCCGAGGTTTCGGTCATCGACGGGCTGGAGGTGAACAACCTGCTTTCGCTTTACAGCGCAAACTACGCAGGACAAGAGCGCGACCTGTACATCCACATCGTGCAGAGCAGGCTGAAGCTGCTGCAGGAGGCGGGCGTGCCGCTGTATGTGGAGGACGTGCGCGACTACTTCCGCCTGAGCAACGTGCTGGACAAGATCAAACCCCAGGTGGTGGTGCTGCTGGCCGCCATTTCCCACGCGGGCAAATCCAACAAGGACCCGTACAGCACCTTCGACCACAGCTTCCGCACCCTGGAGAACGCCCTGGACAACGCCCGCGGCAGGGCGGAGCAGTTCATCTACTTCTCCTCCAGCATGGTGTACGGCAATTTCGAAACCGACACCGTCAACGAGGAAAGCCCCTGCAACCCGCTGGGCATTTACGGCGCGCTCAAGTTCGGCGGAGAAAAGCTCGTCATCGCCTACAATCAGGTGTTCGGCCTGCCATACACCATCATCCGGCCCTCGGCCCTGTACGGCGAGCGCTGCATCAGCCGCCGGGTGGGGCAGATATTCATCGAAAACGCCCTGCGCGGCCAAGACATCACCATCAAGGGCGACGGCGAGGAGTGCCTGGACTTCACCTACATCGGCGACATGGTCCACGGCATCTGCCAAGCCATCACCCGGCCCGAGGCCCGCAACGAGATCTTCAACATGACCTACGGCCAGGGCCGCAGCCTGAACTCCATGGCCGCCATGGTGCAGAAGCACTTCCCCGGCATCAGCATCAAGCACATTCAGCGCGACGCCCTGGTGCCCGAGCGCGGCACCCTCTCCGTGGACAAGGCCAAGCGGCTCATCGGCTACAATCCGTCCAATCCGCTGGAGGTGGGCTACGAGCACTACATCCAGTGGTACAAGAAGCTCTTTGCCGAGCTGCAGCCCAAGGCCCGGGGCCTGGCGTCCCAGCTCAACGACTAGGATCGGGAGGGGGACGTGGCCGGACGCATGACGGACGCCGTGACGTCCTCGCCGGATGCCTGGCTGGCCGGTTTGCTGGGCAAGCCGTGCTTCCACCTCTCCGGCGCGTTGGCCGGGCTCGACCCTGCCGACGTGCCCGCCGGCCCATGCTTTGTGGGGGCAAAGGCCGCGGCCGACGACGCCCCCGCCCTGCTGCGCCTGCAGCAGTTGGGCTTCCGCGTGGTGGACGTCAACCTGCAGTTGGTCCGCCCCGCCGAGCCCCTCGTCATGGCTGCGGGCACGGCCGGCGGCGTGCGCTTCGCCAGCCCCGGCGACGAGCCCGGCGTGCGCGCCCTGGCCCGCGCGGCCTTTGAGCACAACCGCTTCCACCGCGACCCCGAGGTGGGACCGGAACTGGCCGGACGCATCAAGGAAGAGTGGGCCGCGAACTTCTTTGCCGGCAGGCGCGGCGACTGGATGATCGTGGCCGAGGCCACGGCGCAGGCCGCGCCCGGAACCGGCGCGGTCGCGGGCTTTTTGCAGCTCCTGTCCGGTCCTGGCGGCGCCCTTGTCATCGACCTCGTCGCAGTGGACGCGGCCTGGCGCGGGCGCGGCCTGGCGCGGGCCATGATAGCCCAAGCGCTGGGCGCCTGCCGCACGCAGCCGCCGCCCATGCGGGTGGGGACGCAGCTGGGCAACGCGGCTTCCCTCAGGCTGTACGCCGGGCTGGGCTTCCGGCACGAGTCCGCCTCCTATGTTTTGCACCTGCACAAAAAAGGCGCGTAAGCCATGAAGATAGGCAACTTCGACACCGCCGAGAAAGTCTTCGTCATTGCGGAGATAGGCAACAATCATGAGGGCAGCTTCGCCCTCGCCCAAGAGCTTGTCGGCCTTGCCGCCGAGGCCGGGGCCGACGCCGTGAAGTTTCAGACCTTCGTGCCGGAGATTCTGGCCGGGGTCGATGCAGCGCGGCTGGAGCGCCTGCGCTCCTTTCTGCTCACGCGGGAGCAGTTCGCCCTGCTGGCGCGCCAGGCGAAAGACCTGGGCATCCTCTTCTTCTCCACGCCCTTTGACCTGGACAGCGCGCTGTTCCTGAACGGCCTTCAGCCGGTGTTCAAGATCGCCTCCGGCGACAACACCTTTTTCCCGCTCGTCGATGCGATAGCCGGGTTCGCCAAGCCCCTCCTCGTGTCCACGGGGCTTGCGGACGTGGCCCTCGTGCGCCGCCTGCACGACCGCATCCAGGGCATTTGGGAGCGCGCTGGCGTCACCCCCGGCCTGGCGCTGCTGCACTGCGTGGCCAGCTATCCCGTGCCGCCGGAGCAGGCCGCCCTGGGGGCCATACGCGCCCTGCGCGCCCATTTCCCCGGCGCGGAGGTGGGCTACTCCGACCACACCCTGGGCATCCAGGCCGCGTCTTTGGCCGTTGCCGCCGGGGCGCGCATCATCGAAAAGCATTTCACCATCGCCAACGACCATTCGGCGTTCCGCGACCACCAGCTTTCCGCCAATCCAGAGGCCCTGCGCCGCATGGTGGAGGAGATCCGCGCCGCCGAAACCATGCTGGGGCCGGAGTGCAAGGTCCCCCAGGCCTGCGAGGCCGCGTGCGAGGACGCCATGCGCCGGTCCATAGCCGCCGCGCGCGACCTGAAGGCCGGAACCGTGCTGACCCTGTGCGACCTCACCTGGGCCCGGCCGGGCACGGGCCTGGCTCCGGGACGTGAGGCGCTGCTCGTGGGCGGGCGCCTGCGCCGGGACCGCAGCCTGGGCGCGCAGATCACGCAGGACGACATTGAGCCCGGTGGCGCGGCCTAGCGGCGCGCGTCGCAAACCGGCGCGCAGCGAGGAAGCAGCATGTGCGGCATAGCCGGATATTGGGGCGCGCAGCCGCCGGACGACGCGGCGGTCCATGGCGCCCTGGAGCTGATGCGCCGGCGCGGACCGGACCATCGCCAGTGTTTCGGCGCCGAGACCCAGCCGGGCGTTTCCGTGCGCCTGCTGCACTCGCGCCTGTCCATCATCGACCTGGACCCGCGCTCAAACCAGCCCTTCACCATCGGCGACACCACCCTGGTGTTCAACGGCGAAATCTACAACTACCTGGAGCTGCGCCAGCGCCTGCTCGCACAGGGCGTGGCCCTGCGCACGGACAGCGACACCGAGGTTCTGCTGCAGTATTACAGGCTGTATGGCGAGGCCTGCCTGGAGCATTTCGAGGGCATGTGGAGCTTCGCCATCTTCGACGCCGCGCGGCAGAGCCTATTTTTGGCGCGCGACCGCTTTGGCGAAAAGCCGCTGTATGTGATGCGCGCGGACCACGGCCTGTACTTCGGCTCCGAGGTCAAGCTGCTCGCCGCGCTGGCCGGGTCCTGGCCCCAGGTCGATACCGGGCAGCTGCGCCGCTACCTGGCCCTGGGCTACAAATGCCTGCACAAAACAGAGCGCACATTTTTCACCGGCGTTGAGCAGCTGCCCCACGCGCACTGCCTGACCCTGAGCGCCGCAAACGGCGACAACGGTTGCAACGCCAGGCCCCGGCCCTACTGGACGCCCGCGCCGCGTCAAAATCCGGCCATGAGCATGGAAGAGGCCGTGTGCGGCGTGCGCGAGCGGCTCATCCAGAGCATGCGGCTGCGCGTGCGCGCCGACGTGCCCCTGGCCCTGTGCCTGAGCGGCGGCGTGGACTCGGCCAGCCTGGCCTCCATCGCGGTGAAGCACTGCGGCTGCGAGCTGGTGACCTTCTCCATCACCGACGAGGACGAGCGCTACAACGAGGAGGCCAACATTCTGGCCACCGTGCGCGACCTGGGCTGCCGGCACCACCTGCACCCCATTTCGCGGCGCGGCTCCCTTGCGCGCCTGCGCGACCTGGTGGACTACCACGACGGCCCGCTGACCACGGCGACCTACTACTCCCACTCGCTGATCCTGGAGGCCGTGCAGCAGGGCGGCTACCGCGTCACTTTCTCCGGCGCCGCCGCCGATGAGCTGTTCACCGGCTATTACGACCATTTTCTGCTGCACCTGGCCGCCGTGCACGGCACCCCGGACCACGCCGAGGCCCTGGAGTCGTGGCGGCGGCACATTCTGGGGCTGGTGCGCAATCCGCTTCTGCGCGACCCGGAGCTCTACGTGCGCAGGCCGGACTACCGCGAGCACATGTACGACGGCCGCGCCGAACTGGCCGCATTCATGACCGAGCCCTGCGACGAACCGTTCTTCGAGGAGGCCTACACCGCCGAGCCCCTGCGCAACAGGATGCTGAACGAGCTGTTTCACGAGGCCACACCGGTGTTTCTGCACGAGGACGACCTGAACTCCATGCGCTGCTCCGTGGAGAACCGCAGCCCGTTTTTGGACACGGCCCTGTTCGAGTTCGCCAACGCCATCCCCTCACGGCACCTCATCCGCGATGGCTACGGCAAATATGTGCTGCGCAGCGCCATGAAGGGCATTTTGAACGACACGGTGCGCCTGGACCGCCAAAAGAAGGGCTTCAACACCTCGGTGGACAGCATTGTGGACCTGCGCGACCCAGCCGTGCGCGACTATCTGCTGGACCCCTCGGCCCGGATTTTCGAGCTGGTGCGGCGCGAGCCGGTGGCCGAGCTCATGGCGCGCTCGCCCCTGCCCAATCACTTGAGCAAATTTCTGTTTTCCTTCATGAATGCCAGAATCTTTCTGGAGCTGTTCGGCTAGGGCCGCATTGTGGCGGCGGCCGGCGGAAAAAAGCGGGGGGAATCGGCATGGTCATCTGGATAATCGGCATGTCCGGGGCGGGCAAATCGACCATCGGGCGCGAGCTGTACGCCTTGTGGAAGCCCCGCGCCGCGAACACCGTGCTGGTGGACGGCGACCAGGTGCGGGCCATCTTCGGCCAAGACCGCTCCCCCGTGGACTATACCGTCGAGGGGCGCCGCAAAAACGCCGAGCGCATTTATGAAATGTGCCTGTGGCTCGACCGGCAGGCCATCAACGTGGTCTGCTGCCTGCTCTCGATTTTTCCGGATGTGCAGGCCCGCGCGCGCCAGAACTACTCCAGCTATTTCGAGGTGTTCGTCGATGTTCCGCTGAACATTTTGACCCGGCGCGACGACAAGGGCATCTACGCCCCGGCCCTGGCCGGCACCGCGCGCAACGTGGTTGGCGTGGACATTCCCTTTCCGCCGCCGCCCAAGGCCGATCTCGTTTTGGACAACAGCGGCTTTGACACCCCTCCCGACCGTTTCGCCCGGGAGATAGCCCAACGGGCCAAGCTGACTGGACCAGACGGGGCAACGCCGCCCCGCGCCGGGTAGGAAGGCGGCATGGAGCTTGTGCTGGCCGCCTGTGGCGTGCTCCTGCTGCTGGAGCTGCTGCTCCGGGCCGTGGTGCGCTGGCTGCGGCGCGACTTCCAGTGGCTCATCACCGAGGCCGACGACCTCCCGGCCTTCGACGCCGAGGCCCTGGGCAAATTCTTCCGCACCAGCTTCGACCCCGTGCTGGGTTGGGCGCGCAAGCCAGGCACCCAGGGCGTGGAGAAAGGCAGGAACGGCGACATCCGTTTCCACATCGATGCGGACGGCTCGCGGGCCAAGATGTTGCCGCACGCCCCGGAGACCGTCTCCGTGTTCGGCGACTCCTACGCTTTTTGCCGCCAAGTGGCGGACGAGGAGACGTGGGAGAGCGGCCTTTCGCGCCTGGCCGGCCTGGGGGTGGGCAACTACGGCGTGGGCAACTATGGAGCCGACCAGGCGCTGCTGCGCTATGAGGGCATGGTTCTGCCGGATTCCGTGCGGGTGGCCGTGCTGGCCTTCGTGCCCGAGACCATCTGCCGCATCCAGAGCCGCTGGAAGCACTACCTGGAGTTCGGCAACACCTTCGCCTTCAAGCCCCGCTACGAACTGGACGACACGGGCGGGCTGCGGCTGGCGCCCTGCCCCGTGCGCGGACCGCAGGACGTGGCGGGGCTGTCCCGGCTGCTGCCGGACATTCAGGCCCGCGACAGGTTCTACGCCGAGAAATTCCGGGCCGTGCAGTTCCGGGGGCCGTCGTATGTGCTGCGCCTGCTGCAAAGCCGCGGCCGCAACCTGCCGCTTTTGGGACTGCTGCTGCTGCGCAAGGCGGCGCGTTTCTTGGGCCGCTGCGACCAAAAGCTGGAGGAGGCCCCCTTTGCCCTGGTGATGCGCCGGAACCTGAGCGAAGCCCACGCCCAGTACGCCGATCCGCAGGCCACGCGGCTGTTTCGGGCCGTGCTGGAGCATTTTGCCCGGCTGGCGGCCTCACGGGGGCACACGCCCCTGGTGCTTGTGCTGCCGCAGCTCATGGACCTGCGCGCCGCGGCGGGCAGCGCGGGCGTGGCGGCGTATCAGCGTTTTTTCAAAGAGGCCGGGGCCCTGCTCCCGGTGCTGGACATGACCGACGAACTCCTCCAGCACGATTTTCGCATGCTATACGTCAACGACAATTACGGCGGGCACCTGTCCGCCAAAGGCAACGCCCTGGTGGCGCAACGCGTGGCCGCATGGCTGCGCGGCAACAATGTGGTGAAGGCGGCGCAAGAATGAGAACCACCTACCGTTCGGCGACGAACAAGGACTACTGGACCGAGCGCTGGGCCAGCATCGAGGCGGACAGCGCCTCGGAAAACCCGGACGGCTATCCGCTGAAATACGCGGAGCTCACCGCCGGGGCGGAGCCGGGCCGCATTCTGGAGGCCGGATGCGGCGCGGGCCGCGTGCTGCGCTATTATCACGAGCGCGGCCGCGACATCGTGGGCATGGACTTCATCCAGGTGGCCGTGGACAAGCTGAAAAAGGCCGACCCGACCCTGAACGTTGTGGTGGGCGACATCACCGCCCTCCAATTCGCGGACGCCTCCTTCCGCCATGTGCTGGCCTTTGGCCTGTACCACAATCTGGAGCACGGGCTGGACACGGCCATCGCCGAAACCTGCCGCGTGCTGGAGCCCGGCGGCACGGTCTGCGCCTCCTTCCGGGCGGACAACATCCAAACCCGGCTGACGGACTGGCTGGCCCGCGCGCGCGCCAAAAAACGGCACCAGGGCAGCGGCGAGCGGCACTTTCACAAAATGAACCTGACCCGCGCCGAATTCGTGGAAGCCTTCCGCCGGGGCGGGTTCCAGGTGGAGCAGGTGTTCCGCGTGGAAAACATGCCGATCTTCTACAAGTTCGCCTTTTTCCGCGCGCCAACGCACAAGGTGTTCGACGAGAACATGGCCCGCAAGGAAGGCTACCGGCTTTCCTGGCTGGGGCAACTGCTGCAGTCCACGCTCATGCGGCTGGCGCCGGACCAGTTCTGCAACATTTACGTGCTCACCGCCCGCAAGCCCGTGTAGACAGCTGTGCGGGGCGGACATATGCTAACAGGCGAGGTGCGGTCATGGCTGGCAAAGCAACGCTGAGTACCAAGGCCCGGACCCTGGAGTCCCTTGCCGGGACAGTCCGGTGCGCCCGGGTGCTGCCCCTGCGCTATTTCTCCGTCGAGCGCTGGCGCGCCGAGGCGGACGCCGTGCTGATGGAGCTCCGCCGGTGCTTCACGGACGGGGAGCGGCTCATTGTGCGCTCCAGCAGCGCGCGGGAGGACTGCGCGCGCCAGTCCCTTGCAGGCCGTTTCGTCTCTTGCGACGGCGTGGTCTGCGGCCCGGAGCTGCGCGCCGCCATCGAGACCGTCATCGCCTCCTACGCGGACATCCGGCCCGGAGAGCAGGCCGCAGCCAACGGCCCCGACGAAGTGCTGGTGCAGACCTCGCTTCGCGGCGTGCTGCGGGCGGGCGTGGCCTTCACCGCGGACGCGGCCTCCGGCGCTCCCTATCACATCATCCAGTGGACCGAGGGCGCGGACACCTGCGCCGTCACCTCCGGCGGGGCCTCGCGCCGCTACACCCGGCACAAGGCCGCCCCCACCCCCGCCCCGGCGGAGCTGGCCGGAGTGGTGGCCCTGCTCCTTGAGCTGGAAGGCCTGTTCCCCGGCGTTCCCCTGGACGTGGAATTCGCTGTCGCCCGCCAGGAGGGCGGCGCCGAGGAAGTCATCCTGCTTCAGGCGCGGCCCCTTGTCATGCGCGGGCCGGTGCTGGAGGCCCAGGCGCACGCCCCGGTCATCGCCGGCATTGCCGCCAAGACGGCCGAGGGCTTCACCCCGCATCCCTTTCTCTTCGGCAAGCGCACCATCTTCGGCGTCATGCCGGACTGGAACCCGGCGGAGATCATCGGCATCCGCCCGCGCCCCCTGGCCTTTTCCTTGTACCGGGAGCTCATCACCAACTCCACCTGGGCCTACCAGCGCGACAAGTACGGCTACAAGAACGTGCGCAGCCACCCGCTGTTGAAGGACCTCTGCGGCCTGCCCTACGTGGACGTGCGCGTGAGCTTCAACTCGTTCATCCCGGCGGACATAGAGGACGGCCTGGCCGACCGGTTGGCCGACTACTACCTGGACCGCCTGCTGCAAAATCCGCATCTGCACGACAAGATCGAATTCGAAATCGTGCTGACCTGCTATTCCTTCGACATGGACGCCAAGCTGCGCGACCTGCGCGGGGCAGGCTTCTCGGCCGAGGACTGCCGCATCCTGAAGGACAGCCTGCGCAGGCTCACCACGCGCATCATCAACGCCAAAAGCGGGCTGTGGCGCAGCGACGCCGAGCGCATCGGCGTGCTCGCCGCGCGCCGCCGCCAGCTGTACGAAAGCGCCACGGATCCGGTCTCGCGCATCTACTGGCTGCTGGAGGACTGCAAGCGCCACGGCACCCTGCCCTTTGCCGGGCTTGCCCGTGCCGGGTTCATCGCGGTCATCCTGCTGCGCTCCCTGGTGGCCGAGGGCGTGCTGACCCCGGCCGAGCGCGACTGCTTCCTGAACAACCTGGACACGGTTTCAAGCCAGCTCCCCCGCGACTACGCCAACCTGGAGCGGTCCACCTTTCTGGCCAAGTACGGACATTTGCGCCCCGGCACCTACGACATCCTGTCGCAGCGCTACGATGAAGCCCCGGACACGTACTTCGACTGGAACGCCCGCGCGGCCGCCAGCCACAAGAAGGAGCCCTTCCGCCTTTCGCTGCGGCAAATGCGGGAGATCGCCGAACTGCTGAAAAATCACGGGCTGGAGCACGATGTCATCGGCTTCTTCGACTTTCTCCAGGCGGGCATTGAACTGCGCGAGTCCTCCAAGTTCGAGTTCACGCGCAACTTGAGCGACGCCCTGTCCTTCACCTGCGATCTGGGCGAGCGCCGGGGCTTCAGCCGCGACGACCTCTCCTACCTCAGCAGCGACGTGTTCTACGACCTGTACCGCTCCTCGGCGGACATCACCGCCGTGTTCGAGCGGTCCATCGCCGCCGGACGCGAGCAGCACGGCACAGCCTGCGGCATTCTGCTGCCGCCGCTCATCACCTGCGAGGCCGATGTCTGGGGCTTTGAACTGCCCGAGGCCGAGCCGAACTTCGTGACCCTTGGCCGCGTGCGGGCAGAGGTGGGCGACCTGGCCGCCCCCGGCTCCCTGGAGGGACGCATCGCCTGCGTGCCCAGCGCCGACCCCGGCTACGACTGGCTTTTCTCCCGCGGCATCGCCGGGCTCATCACCGCCTACGGCGGGGCGAACAGCCACATGGCCATCCGCGCCAACGAGCTGGGCATTCCCGCCGTGGTGGGCGCCGGCGAGGCGCGCTACCAGCAATGGTCCGGCGCGCGGATGCTGGACGTGGACTGCGCCAACTGCAAGGTGGAGGTGCTGGCGTGAGGCCGGTGCTTGTCTCCCAGCGGGTGGACGCCCACCCGGACCGCGGGGAGCGGCGCGACGCCCTGGACCAGCGGCTGTGCGGATTTCTGGCCGCCTGCGGCCTTTTGGCCGTGCCGGTGCCCAACATCGCCGAGAACGCGGCGGCGCTGTGGGACGCGGTGCGGCCCTGCGGGGTGCTGCTCTCCGGCGGCAACGATCTTTTGGCCCTTGGCGGCGACACCCCGGAACGCGAGCGCACCGAAACCGCCCTGGCCGAGCTGGCCGGGCGCCACGACGCGCCAGTGTTCGGCATTTGCCGCGGGCTGCAGTTTCTGGCCTGGCTCGACGGGGCGGTGCTGAACGCCGTGCCCGGCCATGTGGCCAGCCGCCACCGCGTTGCGGGCGGCAAGGCCCAGCCCGGGCGCGAGGTGAACAGCTTCCATCAGTGGGGCGTCATCACCCTGGGCAAACAATGGGAGCCCCTGGCCCTTGCGCCGGACGGCAGCGTGGAGCAGGCCCGGCGGCAGGACGGCCTGCGCGCGGGAATCATGTGGCACCCGGAGCGGGAGCCGGCCTTCGCGCCGGAGGACATCGCCCTGGTCCGGTCGTTTTTTTGAGAATGCGCCCGTGCGAGCGCAGCAGGAAGCAGGCGTGAAGGAAAAGGACAGGACCATGACGAAGGGAATCATTTTGGCCGCAGGGCGCGGCAGCCGCATGCTCGCGTTGACGGACGACCGGCCCAAGTGCCTTGTTCAATATCAGGGCCGCGCCCTGCTGGACTGGCAGCTCGCCGCCCTGCGCGACGCCGGGGTTGACGACATCGCCATCGTGACCGGCTACCGGCGCGAAATGCTGGCCGCGCGCGGCCTGCGCGAGTTCCACAACGAGCGTTGGGAGCAGACGAACATGGTGGCCTCCCTGGCCTGCGCGGAAGAATGGCTGGAGGCCGGGCCCTGCCTGGTGACCTACTCGGACATCGTGTACGGCAGCGCGGCCGTGGCCGCCCTGCTGCGCAGCGGAGAAGAGCTCGCCGTGGCCTACGACCTGGACTGGCGCCGGCAATGGGAGGCGCGCTTCGGCGACCCGCTGGAGGACGCCGAAACCTTCCGCATCGATGCCGACGCGCGCATTCTGGATATAGGTAAAAAGCCGAAGAGCGTGCAGGAAATCCAGGGCCAGTACATGGGTCTGGTGCTGTTCCGCCCCGGCGGCTGGGCCGCGCTGCAGCGTGTGCGCGCCGGCCTGGAGCCGGGTCGGCGCGACAAGCTGGACATGACCGGGGCCTTGCAGCTGCTCATAGAGTCCGGGTTCCCGGTGCATGGCGTTCCCGCGCCCTCGCGCTGGGCGGAGTTCGACAGCGAGAGCGACCTGGCCAGCGTGGGCGACCTGGGGCTGTAAGCCCGCGCGCGGCACAACAATACCGGAGGTCGTGTGATCGCCATAATCGACAGCGGCATCGCCAACATCGCATCCGTTCTTGGCGCGTGCCAGCGGGTTGGAGCCGAAGCCGAGGTCACCAGCGACCCCGATCGGGTTGCCGGGGCGCGCGCCCTCATTTTGCCGGGCGTAGGGGCCTTTGCCGACGGCATGGAAAGCCTGCGCCGCCACGGACTGGTTCAGCCCATCCAGGCTGCCGCCAAAGCGGGAACGCCCATCCTGGGCATCTGCCTGGGCATGCAGCTCCTGGCGGACGTTAGCGAGGAATTCGGAACCCATCCGGGCCTGGGGCTGGTGCCCGGGCGCGTGTGCCTGCTGCGGCCGGCGCTGCGGGTGGAGCGCGTGCCGAACATCGGCTGGTGCGACGTTCTGCCGGGCGCGCAATCCCGCCTGTTCGCCGGGGTGGAGCGCGGCACGCCGTTCTACTTTGTGCACAGCTATCATTTCGTCTGCGCCGAGGCCGCCGACTGCGCCGGGACCATTCGCTTCGGCGGCGGCCCGGTATGCGCGGCGGTGGAGCGCGGCAATGTCTGGGGGGCGCAATTCCACCCGGAAAAAAGCCAGGACGCGGGGCTGGAAGTGCTTGGCAATTTTGTGCGCCACGCCCAAGCGCCAGCGGCGGGAGGCAAGTAGGATGACCACGCCAGACGCCAGCGGCAACGCCGCAACGATGCGGGACACGGAGGCGGGCACGCTGGTGGCCGGGGCGCGCCCGCGGCTCATCCCGGTGCTGCTGCTCAAAAACGGGCTCATCGTCCGCAGCCAGCTTTTCACCGTGCATCAGGTCATCGGCAACCCCATGAGCACGGTGCAGCGGCTTTCCAGCTGGAACGTCGACGAGCTCGTCGTGCTGGACATAAGCCGCGAGGACACCGGCCACGACCTGCGCCGCGACGACCTGCAGCAGCAATACGCCGGAGAAACCACGCTGGACGTGCTGCGCGAAATCGCAAAAGTCTGCTTCATGCCCCTGACCTTCGGCGGCCGCATCCGCACCCTGGCGGACATCGAGGCGCGCCTGGCCAACGGCGCGGACAAGATCACCCTGAACACGGCCGCCCTGGCTGACCGGGGCCTGGGGGACAAAAGCCTGGTGACGCAAGCGGCGCAACGCTTCGGTTCGCAGTGCATCGTCGTCTCCATTGACGCGCGCAAGGCAAACGGCGGCGGCTGGGAGGTCTTCAGCCACGGGGGCCGGACCGCGACGGGCCTTGACCCCGCGGACTGGGCGCAGGAGGCCGAGAGCCTGGGCGCGGGCGAAATCCTGCTCAACTCCATCGACCGCGACGGCTCCGGGCTGGGCTACGATCTGGAGCTGATCCGCCACGTGGCGGGGCGCATCGGCGTGCCGGTGGTGGCCTGCGGCGGCGTGGGCGAGTACGGGCATTTCCCCGCCGCCATAACCGAGGCCGGGGCGGCTGCCGCGGCTGCGGCCAACATCTTCCACTTTTTCGAGCTGAGCTACCCCCTGGCCAAGCGGACCTGCCTGGAGGCGGGTGTGCCCATGCGGCCCGTGGGCGTGGGGTCCCGCTTCTTCCGCCGCGAGCCGGACTACGACCGCGGCCGCGAGGACGCGCGCATCGAAAAGCGCCTGCGCCAAGCCAGGGAGGGCGACTACCCCGCCGCCGCCCAGCGCAGGCCGGGCAAGTCCGTGCGCTGGTGCACGCGCTGCGTGTATCCCTCGCTTTCCGCAACGCCCATGGACTACGACGCCGAGGGCGTGTGCACCGGCTGCCAAATGGCCGTGATGAAGGCGTCCATTCCCGCTGCAGAGTGGACCCGCCGCCGCGAGCTGCTGCGCGAAATCGTGGAGCGCGGGCGCTGCCGCGACGGCAGCCGGCACGACGTGGTCATCGCGGTTTCCGGCGGCAAGGACTCGTATTTCCAGGTGCATGTGCTGAAAGAGGAATTCGGGCTCAATCCGCTGCTGGTGACCTACGATGGCAACAACTACACGGACGTGGGCTGGCGCAACCTGCTGCGCATGCGCGAGGTCTTCAACGTCGACCACATCATCGTCCGTCCGGCCGTGGGCACGCTGAAAAAGCTGAACCGCCTGGCCTTCACCATCATGGGCGACATGAACTGGCACGGGCATGCGGGCATCATGACCGTGCCGATGATGGAGGCGGTGCGCCGGCGCATCCCGTTGGTGTTCTATGGCGAGCACGGCTACGTGGATCTCTGCGGCCAGTTCTCCATGAACGACTTTCCCGAGGTGAGCTACCGCTACCGCCTGGAGCACTTCAACCGGGGCTTCGAGTGGAGCTATTTTGTGGGACGCGAAGGGCTGACCGAGCAGGAGCTGACGCCCTGGCGCTATCCCTCGGACCAGGAGATGCTGGACTTGGGGCTGCGCGGACTGTTTCTGGGCAACTACGTGTACTGGGAGGCCAACGAGCACTTCCAGCTCGTGAAGGAGCGCTACGGCTTCGAAGTGCCCACGGAACCCTTCGACCGCACCTACCGCACCATGTCCAACCTGGACGACATGCACGAGAACGGCGCCCACGACTACCTGAAGTATGTGAAGTTCGGCTATGGCCGCGCCACGGACCACGCCTGCAAAGACATCCGCGCCGGGCTGCTGACGCGCGAAAAAGCCGTGGAGCTGGTGAACCGCTATGATCCGGTGAAGCCCAGAGATCTCAAGCGCTGGCTGGAGTATGTGGGCATGGGCGAAGAGGAGTTCGACCGCATCGCCGACACCTTCCGCGACCCCCGCGTGTGGCGCATGGAAGACGGCCGCTGGGTGCGCGACACGCTGTAGCCAGAGCCGGCAAACCTAGCCGCGCGGCGCAGGCTCGAAGCGCTCCTTGTCCTCGGCCTCGGCATAGGGGCCCTGCTTCACCTCGATCATCTCCGTCTCTTCCAGCATCTCGAAGTCATGCCCGCCGGAAACCAGCAGGATCACGTCGCCGGTCTTGAGCACCCGCGTGTCCAGGTAGCGCTTGGCCTCGTCATAAAAGTTCACCCGCACCAGCCCGCTTTTGACGAACAGGGTCTCCTGGGTGTGCAGCACCTGGCGCGGCACCGGCTTGTGCAGGTGCGCCTGGATGACGTGCCCCTTGGGATGGCGCATGGCCGCCAATTGCTGCGAGTAGCTGCCGGGCGTGAAGAAGGCGATGCCCGGCTCGCTGTATTCCGCGCGGATGATGATGGCGATGGCGGCCTCGCCGTTGTTCAGCTGCTCCACGTGGGGGGTGTTCATGGCTTCTCCGGTTCGGTCTGATCGGTCAGGGCGTCGCGCAGGGCTTCCAGATAGGCCCGGCCCCAGCGCACGTCCGGCTCCAGGTGGTTGCCCTCGGCCCACTCGTTCCACGACTTGAGGAACAGCACCCGCCGGGTCGCCGGCCTGTGGGCTATCTTCTCCAACAGGTCGCGCAGATGCCGTCTGAAAAGCTCCGGCGTGGAGCCGACCAGGGCATGGCCGCGCCCGCCGCTGCGCGGGGTGTTGTCCCAGGCGTGCACGGCCAGGGGGTGCTCCTCCGGCGGCAGGGGCTTCTGGGCCATGTGCCGCACATAGGCCGCATACTCGCGCACAGTGGGCCGCACCTCGGGATCGAGAAAGCGCACCGGGGCTTCCTCGTCGTTGAAATTGATGAACGGGGCGTTGTCCACGCAGGAGTCGAAGCCCCGGCCCACCCACTCCCGGCTGCCATGCTCCACGAAATGAAAGTCCGGCAGGCCCCGCTCGCGGGCAAGAGTGCGCCAATGCAGGGTGAAGGCCGTGGCGTCGGGCAGGCCGGAGGGGTTATACACCAGGAACAGGTTGCGGCCCTCGATCTTGACGTAGCGCGGATCGGCGAAGGCCTGCGCCAGCGCCTCGAAGTGCGCAAGCTCGTCCGCAGGACCGGGATACACCTGCTCCATGAGCACGCGGCCGGGCGCGCCGTGCCAAATGCCGGACCACGTCTGATTGGCCCAGCCGAGGCAGAAGGGAAAATCCGGCTCGCCGCTGCGCACAATCTCTTCCACCGGGCGCTCCAAAAGCCGCCGCCCGTTGCCAAACCAATAGTGCCAGTAGACGAAGCCGTCCAGGCCGTACTCGCGGGCCAGCTCGGCCTGGGCGGCGCGGGCCTCGGGCAGGCGCAGGTCGTAAAAGCCCAAATCCGCCGGAACGTGGGGCTGCTCATGGCCCTCGAACAGCGGCACGGCTTTGGCCGTGTTGGTCCATTCGGTGAAGCCCTTGCCCCACCACAGGTCGTTTTCCGGAATGGGATGGAACTGCGGCAGATGAAAGGCCAGGGCCAGGGCGCGTTTTGACTGCGGCGCGCCCCCATTGGCCTTGTTGCCGGTGGTTTCGCCCGCGTTGCCCGGAACCAGCTGGGTCAGGTTGCCCAGGTCGATGTCTGTGCTCATTTCCTCTCCACGCTTGAGGCCGCCGCCCGCAAGGTCGGGGTGGCGCAACATTGCAAGAAGCTCATCGTGCAGGGGGTGCTCCGGCCGGTGCACGGCCCGGTCCCGCCAGTCCGCCTCGGCGAAGCTGCCCCAGTTCTCCAGGGCGGAGAACACGGCCCGGTCCGCGCCCACCGCGCGCGCCAAACGGCTGAAGGCGGGCATTTGCCGGAAGTTGTCGCGCTGCACGATCATGCGCAGCAAAAAGGTCATGCCCGGATTTTCGCGCCGCCGCTGGCCCAAAAACTCCAGGTTGCGCAACAATTGCCGCCAGTCGCCGCCGCGCCGCAGCTTCTCGTGCGTCGCAGCCTCGGCCGCGTCGACGGAAACGGCCACCACGGACACGCGCTCCGGATAGCGGCCCAGGGTTTTCGCCCACATCTCCGGGGTCAGCAGCTGCCCGTTGGTGTCGATGCGCAGACGCAGGCCGGGATGCGCGGCAGGATCAAAGCCCTCCAGAAGCGCGCGATAGGCGCGGCTGGCGAAGGGATCGCCCGCGCCGCACAGCCACAGCTCGCCGCCACCGGCCAGTTGGTCCAGCAGCCCGGCATGAACCCGCATGAGCCGGTCGCTTTCCGCACGCGGCAAGACATGGGGCTCCGTGCGGCAGGAGGGGCAGCGCAGGTTGCAGCTGGGGTCGTCCTCCAGGGAAATGATGCGCGGCGCGGGCGCGGCCGTCCCGGAAGTCCAGCCGGCAACCCAGCCCAGGCCAAGGCTGTCCAGCTCCGAGCGGTGGAACAGTTCATAGGGCAGCTGGTAGCGCCGGGCCGGAGCGGACTCCGGGCTTTCGGCAAGACGCAGGGCCTTCTGCATGCCCGCGCATCTGGCTGCGTCGCAATAGCGGTAGGAGCCGTCCAGGATGGAGGCGCGCAGGGCCTCGGCTTGCGGGCTGTTCCAAACCTCGGCCAAGGGCGCCTCGCAGAGGCTGCCGCAGCTCATGTCCAAATAGCAGCAAGGGGCTATTTGCCCGCCGGACCGCAGCTCCGCGTACAAAAACGGGTTGGCGCAGACAAAATCCGCCAGGGGCCGCTCCGGGCGGGGTTCCTCTTCGCCGCGCGCCAGGCCCAGCAAAAGCTCGATGGTCCGTTCCGGCTCGCCCAGGAAACCATCCAGCACCTGCCGGCGCACCTGGCGCACCTCCTCGGAACGCCACCAGTCCTCCGCTCCGCCAGCCAGCAGTTGGGCAACGAAAGCGGCCCCGGCCTCGGCGTTGTTCTGCACCATGCCGCAGGCCAGCAAACGCTGCATGAGCCGCGCGTGGCCGGGCGCGAACACGGCCGCGTCGTGCAGCAGCAGCACGGTGGGCCGGTCCAGGGCCACCCCTTCCAGAAAGCTGGTGCTGAACTGGTCCGTAAGCACCAGGCCGGAGGCGGCGATGGCCTCGCGGGCGGAGTCGGCGTGGTTGTCCAAGATGCAGCCGTCCAGCAGGCCGCCCATCTGGCCGCCCATCTGGCCGCCCATCTGGCCATTCGCGCCGGTGTCCGCCTGTCCGTCCAGCGCGGCGTCCAATTGGGCGCGCATCATGGCCTCGTCGTCCCAGGCCAGATTGGCCAAGCGGAAAAAGTCGTCGTACGGGTAGCGGCGGTAGGTCACCCGGGCCTTGGCCTGCTCCGGCAGGGCGCGGAAGAAGCGCCGCTTCCAGTCGTAGTAGGGCTTGGCCCAGGGTCCGCGCCCGATGGCGCAGTCTTGGCCGCTGTGCCCCACGGTGCGGGCAAAGGGCTTGGCGCTGAAGTAGGTGCAGGCCCGCGCGGGACGCGCATCCGGCTGCGTGGCGCAAAAGTCGTACAGGCTGCCCGCGGGCACAAGATTCGGCAGCTCGGGCCGGGGTTCGGCGCCGCACGCGACGTACAGGTCGCAGATTTTCCGGTGATCGTGCAGCAGCGAGGCCGAGAACGGCGCGCAGCTCATGACATGCTCGTTGTACACGTGGCGCACGCCCCGGCGCGAAAGCACGGCCAGGGCCAGGCACTCGTACGACTCGCCGATCCAAAACTCGCTCACCACATGGGTGAGGCGTGTCTGGGCGGCCAGGTCGGCTTCGATGCCGCGCTCCAGCTCGGCGAAATTCTCCAGCATGCTCTTGGGCAGCAGCCACGGCAGGCAGGCCGTCAAAAAACGGTCGAAGCGATCCGGCGTCTCCGCAGGGGGGAAGAGGGCCTGGCGGCGGCCATGACTCGCCGGGGTCGCGTACAAGCCGCGCTCGCGCGTGAAGCCTATCTGCGCGATCTCGCCGCCGGATTCGGCCACGAGCCGCTCCATGTAGGGCGCGGCGGGAAATGCGCCCAGAATGCCCACCCTGGGATTGGCCGTGGTTGGTTCGCCGACGTTGCGCACGCGGTAGGGCGACTGGTAGCGCAGCAACCGCGTGCGGTGCGGCGCGCGGGGGTGCAGCGCGCGGGCGTACACTGAGAAGACCTGCTCCATGCCGAAGTCGGAATGCTGCAGAAACCAGCGCAGGTCGTCGAAATCAAGCGGCACATGGTAGCCGGCGGAGTCCAGCAGGACAGCCTCGTGCCGCTCGGGCCGGTACTCGGCCTCAAAGAGCGCAAAGCACTCCCACAACAGATGGACCAGCTCCGAGGGGCCCATTCCCAGGGCCTTGCGCCAAAAGTGCGGCCCGCGGGGGGGGGCTTCGGGCGCGCCCGCATGCGCGGCGTCCAGCCCGACGCAGAGCTGTCTTGTCAGCGCCTCGATGCGGGCGGTGAGCGCGGCGTTCAGCGCCTCGATCTCCTCCGGCGGGCTGTTCCGCCAGGGCGCGGCGGCGGCCTGGCGCACGCCCGGCGCGGCAGCCAGGGCCTTGTCCCAGCGGGTCCGGCAGGCCAGAAAGGGATCGGCCAGGTACATCTTGCCGGGCGCGGCCGTCTCAAGGGCGAGCGGCGTCAGCACAAAGCGCGCGGCCTGGCCGGACTCGGCCGCGCGGACCTTGTCGCGCAGGGCGTCGCGCTCGCGGCTGTCGCCGCGGGCGGCCGCCTCCATCCACTGGGGCAGGCCATCCGTGGCGAAAAAATCCAGCGGCAAAGCGCGGAGCGCCTGCTGCAGCCGCGCCGCCTGCTGGGCGTCATGCTTGCGCGCGCCACGGCCCACAAGCCCGATGAGGCGCGCGGGCAAAAACCGCGAGGCCCAGTCGCGCGCGCCCTCGAGCAGGTCCTCGGGCATGTCGTGCGCCGCGCCCGAGGACACGCTCAGGCGGTGATATTCGGCATAGTGCTCCAATGCGGCGAGCCAGGGATCGTCGTCGCGCATGGGGTCGGGATAGATGTGCGTGAACAGGGACTTGGCCGCGTAAAAATGGGCCAGGGCCGAGTGCGGCAGCAGGGCCAGGGCGCGCTGGGCCAAAATGGGGATGAGGATGTCGCGGCGCAGGGCGGTGCAAAGCGCCTGGAGCACGAAGTCCTCGTCGCGCAGGCCCGCAGGCGTTTCGGCCAGGGGCAGGGTGCGCCACGCCGGGTCCGCCCTGCCGGCGAGCATTGCGGGAATGCTCTCCAGCACCAGCTCCATGCCCCGGCCCAGGGCCGGGTACTTGCGGGCGCGCAGCTCGCGGATCGCCGCGCATTTGGGGGTGTCGGGCCGCAGGGACTCGGCCAGGGCCGCCCAGAGCTGCGCGTGGTCGTGCACCAGCCAGCCCACGGGGGTCTCAATGCTGTGGTCGGCATGGGGCTCGAAGTAGTCCAGCCGGATGGAAGGCCGCCCGGAGGCCACGCTGAAGATCTCCGCCGAGCTGCCCCGGTGGTGGATGAGCGCCGCGCCGCCGGCGTAGTCGTCGATGTAGGTCGGGGCCGTGCTCCAGAAAAACCGAGGATGCTCCAGCAACGGGGCGATGTGCGGCCGCACCGAGTCCTCGTCGCCGGGGAAATTGCGGAACACCAGCCGCCGGTCCGGGTGGCGCTCCAGAATTTCTTGCAGGGTCGCGGTCAGCTCGCGCTTGACCTGGGCGTGCTCCAAATCCCAAGCGGAGAGGTTGTAGATGATGTCCGCCGGGGTGCTGTTCCGGCAGCGCCGGGCGAACTGGTCGAGCTTGAAGGAGCCGATGTTGAGCGCGTGCAGGGCCGGGGCGGCGTGGTCCGCCAGGCAGCGCGGCAAGACGTCCTCGTAGCGCGCGCGGTAGTCCGGGCGGAACAGCTCCGGCTCGAAGGAGGGGCTCAGCAGATAGTCGAAAAGCAGCCCCGCGCCGTAAAACTCCACGGAGTAGTCGAACCGGATGTCCGTGCCGTGGGGCTGCAGCAGGCGCACCGCGCCAGGGGGCAGCGCGGTGTCGTACAGGCAGTCTATGGCCCAGAACACCGAGGCGAAGTCGATGCGGTCCAGCCGGTCGCGGTCGGGAAAATACAGCGGCTGGTGGCCGCAGAATACGTCGTCCACGTGGAACTCGTCCTGGGAGCGCCAGCGGTTGGTGATGAGGAACACCACCGGGTAGCGGCCGTCGGCCAGCAGATCGCGGGCCACAGCCACCTGCTGGACGTTGGAGAGGAAATCCTCGAACACCCAGAAGACGATGACGGTCTGGCCCGCCAGCAGGGCGCGGTAGTGGTCCAGTTGCAGGTCCACCGCACGGTTCAGGCGGTCCTCTATGCCCTCGACCCCGGGCGCAAGGAACCAGGCATGGGGATCAACGCCCAGGTTCTCCAGTATGGCGGCCATGACGCCCACTGTGGTGGCCTCGCGGCCGGGCCTGGGGCAAAGGGCCGCGCCTGCCTCGGCTATCCAGTGGGTGATGCGTTTGTTCCACATGCTGTCGTTGTCCTGCTGTTGTTATGCTGACGAAGGCAACCCGGGCCGGTGTTTTCAAGCAAGAAGCACACCACGCCGCGCGCAGGAACCACACTCCCTGGGTTCACCCAGCGAAGCCGAACAGGGTGAACTTGCCCGAGGGATCGCGCAGGGACCCGCTCTCCAGCAGCGCAAGCCCGGCCCGCTCGACAAGAACGCCCAGGGCGGGAAGGCTCCAGGCCGTCACATGCTCGACGAAAAACTCCTGCCGCCCGGGTCCGCCCTCGCGCAAGGCCGCCTCGCCATCGGGCAGTTCGACGTACACCGCGCCGCCGGGGGCCAGCCTGCGGGCGCTTTCCCGCAGCAGGGCCACGGGGTCGGGCACATGCTCCAGCACCTTGTTCCAGGTGATGAGATCAAGCGGATGGCGGAGCGGCCAGTCGCCGATGCTGCCCGTCCGGGCGGAGGCGGCGCCGGCGTGCTCCAGGGCGTGCGCGGCGGAAAGGGGCGAGGGATCGACGCAGTGGCAGGCCAGACCGCGGCGCGCCAGCCCGGCGGCGAACACGGCCAGCCCGGAGCCCACGTCGAGGATCGCCGTCCCGGAGGCGCCGCGGCCCGAGCGCGCCAGCCAGTCCAGCACGCGCTCCACGCGGCCGTGGTTGTCCGAGGCCTGCGGCGGCAGGGCCATTATCTTTTGAAAGGTCCGCAGAAGCTTGTCCGCGTACTTGGCGCGGTTGTAGTCTTCGCTGTACAGACGCGAGAGATCCAGCTGATGGGCGTTGAAGTAGACGCCGCAGGCCCGGCAGCGGCGCAGCTCGCGCCGGTAGGGGCGAAGGCCGAAGTCCGTCTCGCCGGGCGGAGGCGCGTCAAAAACATGCAGCAGCTCCGAATCCTCGGCCGCGCACAGGGCGCAGGCCCGGCGCAAATGGCGTTCAGCCGCCATCAGCCCAGCCCGTTCACGGGCGTTTCGCTGCCCAGGCTGGACAAGCAGTTCACGCAGGTTTTGGGGAACTCGCCGTATGTGGTCATCCGCCGCCGCAGTTCAGCCAGCTGCGGCCCGTTCCAAATCTCGCCCAGGGTCCGCTCGTTGAGGTTGCCCACGGGAATGTGCTTGCAGAACTCGCTGCAGCAGGGAAACACCTCGCCGTCCCAGCGCACGTAGAGCATGTTCCACGGGTACGCGCAGTTGAGCGTCTTCATCTCGCAATCCTGGAGGTCGTCGATGCGCCGGACATCCATGAACTTCTGAATGTCCACGATATCCGCCTGGTCCACCCAGTAGCGCCAGAACGCCTCGTTCTCGTGGTGGTTCAGATTGTAGTCCACGAAGGTGACGCGCAGGATGGGCAGCTTTTGCCCCAGCTCCTTCCGGCGGCGCAGCAGGTATTGCAGGTTGCGCACCAGCCGCGGGTAGTCGCCCCCGCGCACCTTGGCGTAGGTCTCCGGAGTTATGGCGTCTATGCTGACCGTCACGCGCGAAAGGCGCATGGCCAGCAGGGCGTCGATCTTCTCTTCGTCGAGCAGCTGGGCGTTGGTGGCGAGGAAAATGTCCAGCAGCTCCGGCTTGGAGCAGGCGTACTGCAAAATCTCCATGGCGTCCGGATGGGTGAAGTGCTCCGAGGCGGTGCCGAAGAGCATGGCCGGAGTGCCAAGGGCCGCGCACTGGTCGATGAGCCCGAAGGCGGCCGTTTTGCTCAGCCGCGTGCCGGTGTGCGGGTCCGGGTCGTACTGCCGGTAGCAGTGGGGGCAGCGCTGGTTGCAGGCGTCGCGCAGGCCCACGTTGACCGTGAGGGGAAAGGGCGCCACGGACCGCTCGCGGTTCACGCTCTCGAAGGTCCTGCGATAGGCCAAAAAGCGCTCCGCCATGGCCGGGCCGTGCAGACGCAGGTATTCGGCGTGGATCACCGTGTTCGGGTCGATCTTGAAATGCGGGGAGAGGTGGCCGCGAAAGTCCGCGCGCTCCACAAGTTCTTTTCGGGGGTCTTCCATCGCTGCTACTTCTCCTCCATTGTGCGGGCCGCCACCATGACCAGGTGCGAAGACAATCCGCTGGCCGCAAGGAATTGTTGAAAGGCCTGCCGCGCGGTTTCGTCCGCCCCCAGAACCAACCCGGCCAGAAAGGGGTCGCGGGCCAGCTCCGGCCGCGCCAGCCACTTTTTGCGAACCAGCTCCACGTCCAGCTTGCCCGGCGTGCCGTGGTCCACATGGCGCAGACCGGCGCGCTCCAGCAGCAGCCGCAGCGAGGCCGGATTGAAGTAGTTCAGGTGCTCGTGATCCACGGAATCGGAATGCGGGCCAAGCTCGGCGATGTCGAAGCCCGCGGCGTTGGGACAGCTGAGCACCAGCAGCCCGCCCGGCCGCAGACAGTTGCGGACGTTGCGCAAGAAGCCCAGCGGGTCAAAGGTGTGCTCGATGACCTCGAAGCTGGTGACGAGGTCGAAGGGCTCCTCGCCGGAGAGTTCGCCCATCAGGCTGGAGATGACCTTGTCCGCGCCGCGTTCGCGGCATTGGCCGGCCAGCGGGCCGGTCTGCACCACGGTGATGGAGTCCATGAGGGCAAGCTCGCGCATGGCGCGCACAAAGGTGCCGAAGCCGGCGCCGATTTCGAGCATGCGGCCGCCGCGGATGCCCTGGGCCGCGCAGTGCCCGGCCACAAGCCGCGCCCGCGGCCTAAAGATCTTCTCCAGGCGCGCGGACTCGGACGCGGGAAAAATGTGCTGGTTGAAAAAGGCGTAATTGCGCGAGATGTCGTAAAACTCCTCGAGCACGGCCTCGGCCGGGCGCGGGCTGGTGAAGAGCGTGCCGCAGTCCGCGCAGCGGCGGTAGCGGAAGCCCAGCTTGTCGAACTCGGGCGCGTGGTGCGCACCCGCGCAGGCGGGGCAATCCACCTCTGCCCACTGCCCTGACCGCTCCAGCAGCCAGGCGATGTCCCAGTCGATGGCCTCCTGCTGCGCCGCGCGGAGCCTGTCGGGCCGTATTTCGTCTTCTTTCACGCTGTCTGTCCGTTCCCTGTAGATTTTTCCGGCACCAGGACGCTGATGCAAGAGCAAAGCACATGTGGCCGATGATGTCCATAAGGGCGGGAATTGCCCGGCTTTTACGGTCGGGTGCGCCGGCTCGCCCCCCTGCCATAAGCCTTCTTGCCACGGACGGCGTGGCTGGTATAAATAAACCAGCCCCCCTCCTCGGTTTTGGCCTGATGTTCGCATGCCAGTTCGGCATGATGCAGGCGAACCGTTTTTCCGCACGCCGGAGGAACCGTGGAGTTCAATGTCGTCATCGGGTGCTGCTGGTTCCTGCCAGAGGATATCGGCCCATTGCTGGCATTGCTTAAGCTGCGACCGGAGATTGACGCCATCTGGAAGCAGGGCGGCATCGACATCCAACGTTTCAACCCCAGCGAGTTCCCCATGACCGCCTATGACCGCGTGCTCTACGACCACTTTTCCGTCGCCTCGATGCGCTTTGCGCAGAGGATGAGCCGAAAGTCGCTGGTGGTGACCACCATTGCGGAGCCCATGTGCAACGCCGGGTTTGCCGGGGGCAACCTCATCCCGGTTTCGGCCGAGGACCTGAAAGGCGCGGCGGTGCGTCTGTTTTCCGGCGCTGTCCGCGCCTTTTGCGAGGCCTGCCCAAAGGTGGCGCAGGGCCGGCCCCGGCATCTGGTGGCCTTCGCCGGCAGCTACCTGGTCACCGGTTCGGCCAAGGCCGCGCGGCACATGCTCTATACCCAGTCCGACGCCGACATCATCTTCCACACCCGCCACGGCTCCTTCGACGAATCCGTGGCCTTTGTCGACGACCTGGCCAGATACCGCCACGAGTTCGGCCGCATCAAAGTCGTCATCGGCACCGAGTGCCGCCCCGGCGGCAAGTACCACATGGCCGATCCTGGACGCTTCGAGCGCCTGCGCGAGCTGTGCCTGCGGCTGGACATGGATGTGCAGGCCTTCGACGCCGCCGAGGTGTACCGTCTGGCCCTGGCGGACATCCTGACCTATGCAGTCCGCCGCGAGCTGACGGCCCAGGGCGTCATCCCCAAAGGAACCGCGTGAGCCCGCGCATCGCCCTCATCCACCCGGAAGGGAATTTCCCCAACAATCCGCACTTGTCCAGCCTGCTGGACCTGCTGCTGGAGCGCGGCCACGCCGTGGACGTGTTCTGCCCGCCAAACGCGAGCCACAGCCAGGCCAAGAGCCACCCGCGCCTCACCCTCCACAGCGTGCCCCCCCCGGGCGGCGCCTGGGACCCGTTGCGCGGCGCGCTGTTCGGCCCCCTCGCCTCCCCACGATCCGTGGGCTGGCTTGCGCGGCGGCACCTGCCGAAGTTCGCGCTGTTCTTGGGCGTGGACCTGGGCGTGGCGGAAGCGGCCAAAATGGCGCGGGCACAGGGCGCGGCCCACGGCCTGCTCTCCTACGAACTGCTTTTCGCGGCAGAGGTCGGCGCGGACTTCAAGCGTCCGGAGATCGACGCCTGCCGCGACTTGGCCTTCGCCCTCTGCCAGGACGACGAACGCGCTGGGCAGTTGGCCGCAGAGAACCGCTTCGACCAAGCGCACATCATAAACGCGCCCGTGGCGGGCCGGGGCGCGCGGCCCGGGCCGCGGACCTTTCGCCTGCACGATGCGCTGGGGCTTCCACGCTCGACAAAGCTGGCCCTGGTTTTGGGCAGCGCGGAAGCGGCCTGGACAGGGGCCGCACAGTTGCTGGCCGACGTGGCCCTGTGGCCAGGGGACTGGGCCCTTGTGCTGCACCACCGCTATCAGGCGGGCGATCTGGACCGGCTGCTGGCCGGAGCGGACCCGCACGTGCGCGGCAAGGTGCACGTCTCCCCCTTTCCCAGCCTGCCCGATGAAGACCTGCACCTGCTGCTGCACGCCTGCGACCTGGGCCTGTGCCTGTACACGCCGACGTATGACCACCCGCTGCTGGGCCGCAACCTGCGGCACATCGGCATGGCCTCCGGCAAATTCACCACCTGCCTGCGCCACGGGCTGCCCGTGGTGGTCAACAGCCAGGGCGAAATGGCCCGGCATGTGCTGGAGCAAAGCCTCGGCTGGCGCGTGGACGGCATTGGTGAAATCCACCGTCTGCTGGCCTCTCTCGACCGACGGGAAATAGAGGCGCGGCGTGGGCCGTGCCTGGATTTTTTCACCCGCCGCTGCGATGCCGCGACCACTGCGCCGCCGTTGCTCGCCGCCATCGAGGAAGCCTGTTCGCGCCCGAGCGGCCGGGCGGCTTTTGCCGGCGGCGCGGACGGACGGGACGAGGCCCCGCCGGACTGTGACGCGCTGTGCGCCCTGGCCCGCCTGCATCTGGCGGACGGCCGCCCGGAACAGGCCGCCAGCGCCCTGCTGGCCGCGCTCCGATCGGCGGGCACGGCGGCGGAGGTCGAAGCCGCGTACGGCGTGGCCCTGGCCCTGCACCGGGGCGGGAGCCTGCAGCAAGCCCTGGCCGTGTACCAGGGCGTGTTCGAACATGCCGGCGCCACGGACGCCCTCGCCGCGTGGGCGCTGTTCAAAAGCGGCGAACTCCGCCGCGAACAAGGCGGCGAAGGCGAGGCCCTGCGCTTTTTCGCCCAGGCGCTGGCGCGCAATCCTGCCCACGCCAAGGCGGCCATCTTCTGCGCGCCGCCCACGGCCCCGTTGCGGGTGCGCCTGGCTGCGGAGCCCAAGCCAAGCGGCAGCGGCGCCAACCATGGCGGGTCGGGCCATGACTCGGGACAGGCGCTCACGCCAGGGCGCGTCGCCGTGAACATGAACCCCTTGGATGCCGAGCTGTGGGAATATTATTTCTCCCGGCGCGGACCGGACGAGGCGGACCTGCATCTCGCCGCGCCCCTGACCCCGGAAGCGGCCCAACGCCTGGCCGGATTGCTGGCGCTGTATTTGGCCCCTGGCGGCACGGCCTTGCTGCGCCAGCCGGCCGGTGCGGGCAAGTCCATGGACGCGGGCCGGCTTACGCCGCTGTTTGAACAGGCGGGCCTGCGCGCCCAGGTCCAGGCAACGGAGCCCGGCGAAGCCGCCGTGACGTTTCGCCTACTGCGCCCATCCGCGCCAAGCCAAACGTAAGCTCACAGGAGGCCGTCCGCCCGGCCGGAATACGGCTGGCCTGGAAATGCGACGACGCCATTGCCGGGGAAAAGCGAGCGGACAGCCACGGCAAGCCGGAGCGGCCGCCGTTCGACGGAGGGAGATGGCGCGGCGAACCACGGCCGGGGTTCCTGCGGCGTCATGAAAGCAACGCCACAAGTCGCGGCAAATGCGCCAATGGGCCGAGGCAGCGGGCCCGCGAACAACGTCTGCGGACGCTACGGCCAGGCTCCTTTCCTTGGGTCCGGAGCTACTCCGGCAGCGGGGTCCACATGGTGCAGAGGCGGTCACCGGGGCGCAAACGCGCCCGCACGCGGGGCACCATCTTCTCCCTGTGGTAGCGGTATGTGGCGCAAACAACGAAAAGCGCCCTGCCCGAAGGCCGGAGGGATTCGAGCGTTTGCACGCGCAGGCCGCCCACGCTTTCGCCCTGGCGGCCCGGGGAATCGTCGGCAAGGCTCAGGCGGCAGCGGCTCCAGAAATCCTCGCCCCAGGCGCTGCGCAGCACCGCGCAAATGGCCAGATAGATGTTGCTGGCCCCGTAGAAGCAGATTTCCCCGCCCTGCTCCACCCATTCGCGCCACTGCCTCTGGCGCTCGTCCACCCCGGCCAAAAACGCCTTCACCAAGCCCCAGCGGGCGTCGCCCAGGCTGGCGCGCGGCGCTGACGCCGCCGTGTCCGCAAGATCTTTTCGAAACAGCATGGTGAGCTGATAGCTGCGGTCCTCACCGGCGAGCGACAACCCTGCCGCGCGCCCCAAAAGCTCCAGCGACCGCGGGGAATAATACCCCACATGCTCCATGAGCCAGGGGTCCACACCTTCGGTCAGGTCGTTCTCCAGCAGGGGCACCTCCCAGAGCACCCAGCCCCCAGGCCGCACAAAGGAGGCGATGTGCCGCGCAAAGCGCTGCGGATCGGCCATGTGCTCCAGCACCTGCCGGGCGATGACCAGGTCGAAGCTGGGCGAAAAGCGCAGATCATGCACGTTGTTGAACAACGTGGGCACGCCCACCAGCGAAAGGGGCGAGCTCTCCACGCCCATGAGCTGCACGTGCGGATGCCGTTGCCGCAAAAATGCGAGAAAATCTCCGCGATTGGAGCCGACCTCCAGCACGCAGCGCATGGCGGGCCAATCGCAGTGCGCGTCCAGCAGGCCCGCCGCGGTCAGCGTGCGTCCATCCACCAGGGGAAAGCCATGCAGGTCGTTGTCCAACAAGGTGTACGACTGATAGGCCGGAGCCATCCAGGCCGAGAACTCCGCAGGATCGGCGAAGGCGGCGGCGTTCCAAAAGAAGCCGCAGGCCTTGCAGCCGGAGACGACCAGCTCCCGCCCGCCGCATGTTCCCAGGTCGCCTTGGGGCATGTGCACGCTGCCGGGCTGGTTCGGCCGACGGAACACGGCCGGGGTCACGGCTCCGCTCGCTGCGTCCGCGCCGCACACGGGACAGAGGATCATGGTTTGGCCTCCTGCCTTGCCTGCGGCGTTTCCGGCCCCAAAATCTCCGGATGGGCCAGCAGAAAGCTGGCGGCGATGGGCGTGTCCCTCATGTGCGGGGCCCGCGGCGTCCACAGGGCGCGATACCGCTCGCGCAGGCGCGCTGCCTCGGGCTGCTCGGCGTAACGTCCGTCCAGGCGGTCGAGCATCTCCGCTGCGGCGGCGCGGATCTCCTCCGGCGTGTTGTCCTGGTATTCCACGTGCAGCAGGTTCCGCTGGTTGACGCCGTTCTCCAGGAACAGGCCGATGTCGCCATAGCCGTAGAACCGCTCCAAAAATTCGCCGAAGGGCAGGACCTGGCCGGTGCGGGTGTCGCGCGGGAGTTTGGGAATGTACAGGTCCGTTGAGCTGATGATGCACACGTTGACCGTGTTCACCATGAGTTCCGGCGTGCGGAAGGAATAGGCCACGTGGCACAGGCCGCTGGGCGTTCCCAACAAAAACCGGCACTTGGCCAGCAGATACAGATCAAGCAGGGGGGTGCGCCAGGGCGAATTGGAATAGTCCAAAAAACGCGGGTCCGGGTGGGAAAGCGCCTGGGAGGTTCGCTCGCCTATGCGCACCACATGCCCGCCCCGCGCCAAAATTTCGTTCACGGCCGGCAGAAAGGTGCCGATGTCGGAGTTGCGGAACCAGTTGGGGCTGGCTGGAGATTCGTTGTAGTAGGCGCCGTCGCGGGCATAGAGGCAGACGAACCAGCCGTCCGCGGACACGCCGAGGGTTTCGCGCAGGAACCGCTCGCCCAGCGCTTCCTCCTCCGGGCTGAAGCCGACCTGCGGCTCCGGCAGCCGCATGCCCATGCTGCCTTCCTCCGGGGTGCGGCAATAGGCGCGCCCGTTTGTGGAATGCGTGAACTCCACCAGATCGGCGAACAACGCCGCATGGCGGCCGAAAAACAGCCGCGCGAACTCCGGCTTGAGCGCATAGCGGCCCTTGTCCCAGTCATAGCCGCAAAGGGGCATCAGCCGCGGAAAGCTCTCGTCGCAAAAAACGGGCAGCTCCCGGCCCAGCATCTCCACCAGGGCCGGGTTGGCCGACTGGCCGGAGAAGAACACCACGGATTTGCCCGTGCGCTCGGCCAGGCCGGCCTTGAAGATGGGCACGAGCACAGTGGCGTCGATGGCCAGCCCGCCGATGATGTCGTATTGGAGCGTGTCCACGAGGATTTTGTCCGGGCCGTGCAGGGCGCGCAAAAGCCCGGCCAGGCGCTCCACCACCTTGCGGTCGTCCTGCTGCGCGGCGCGCTGGCTGCGCGCGGCCTCCAGCCCCAGCTCCGCCAGCAGGTCGCCCACCTCGGGCTTGCGGGTGTGCCGCCACAGGGCCGCCAGCGTCTCCAGGGCGGTGCTCAGGTCTCCCGCCGCTATCTCCAGCTCCGTCAGGCGCAGGCCCGCCGCGAGGTTGTCCGGGGCTTGCTCCAGAATCTGGCGCAGCAGCGCGCGCGCCAGCTCGTCCTTGCCGCTTTTGCGCAAGGCATCGGCGCCGCGCAGCAATTCGTCCACGCTCATGCCGGCTTCCGGGTTCACTGGGGCTTCCGGCAGGTCAGGCACAAAATGGCCGCTTCCTCGGGCGCGGCTTCGCGGCGGCTCCACTCCCGCACCTTGTCGTAATAGTGGCGGCGGAACTCGGGAATGGCCTTCACCGCCTGCTCCAGGCCCAGTTCGCCCATGACCGGGGCGAAGGGATCTTTCCAGTAGGTCAGCGCCTTGAGGGCGGTCTCCCGCTCGGAGAGCACGAAGCGGCGGCTTTCGATGCCGAGCCCGGCCCCGGCCACCAGCTTTTCCCACTGCTCCCATGTGCGGTCCACATGGATGGCGAAGCTCTCGCGCACCCAGCGCACGTAGTCCGGGTGGAAGATCTCTGCAAATTTTTCAATGTACTTGCCTGTTTGCAGGCTCAAATAGGCCCTGCCGCCGGGTTTGAGGACGCGGGCCATGGTGGCCAGCACCTTGTCCGCGCGCTCGATGTGCTCCAGGGAGCACACGGACACGATGCTTTCAAAGAAGTTGTCCGGCAGGGGCAGCTCCCCGGTGACGTCCGCGCGGAGCACGGAGCGGTACGCCCCGCCGATGAAGTCGCGGTCCACAAACTGCTGCACCGTGCGGGTGTAGGCGCCTTCCTCGGGAAACAAATCCACCCCGAGGTCGATCTTGCCCAGCACGCGGCTGGTCCAAAAGCCGAAGCCGCAGCAGATGTCGAGAGACGGCCCCTTGAGCGGGGTCTGGTCGGCGTAGTAGGTCATCTCCGCGGCCTTGAGCAGGTCGTCCCAGACGAACAGGTCCTTCTTGCCCTCCAGCAGCAAGCGCTCGGAAAGTGCGGCGAAGTCCTTTTCTCCCGGCGCGGCGTCGGCCATGTTCTCGGCCTGGGCAAGCAGCCAGTCGCGGATGGCGGCGCCTTCCACCTCGCCACATGGGGCGTTGGCGTCAAAACGGGGCTGCGCGGCAAAGGTGAAGCGGGCCATCAGTTGCCGCCCGCCTCAAGCTGGCGCAATACCGCCGCGGTGACGGCGGCTTGATCGATGCTGGACATGCAGTGTTCCTCCCATGTGCAGTCTGGCCGGCCGCAGGGCATATGCGGGCAGCCCTCGTGGCGCAGCAGTTCGCCCGCGCCGTACCAGAACACCTCCTGCGGGTCCGATGGGCCGAACAGGCCCACCACGCGCCGCCCCAGGGCCAGGGCCAAGTGCAGCCCCAGGCTGTCCTGGGTCAGCACCACCCGGCAGGAGGCCAGCCAGTCGCAGTAGTCATGGATGTTGTCCAGCCCCTGCTGCCAGGACACGCTGAGTCCATGCGCCTCCAGGCCCTTGGCGACCTCCATCCAGCGGGACTCGGGCATGCGCTTGGTGGGCCACTTGGACCCGATCATGTGGTTCAGCCCCACGTCGAAGCGCACAGCCCCCTTGGCCTGGTAGCCCAGCACATAGGGCTGCTCCGTCCATTCCAGGCCCAGCATCTCGATGAGATTCTGCTGCCAGCAGGACCGCCCGGCCTGGGCCTGGCCCTTGTCGCGGATGTATTCCAGAAAGGCCTGCCCCTTTTCATAGGCCCGGTAGGTCCCGGTGTTCACGTCAAAACGAAAGCCGTACCTGGCCCAGGCGTCGACCATGTCGGCCAGGGCGCACACGCCGGGGTGCTTTTCCAGGTTGATGACGATGTCGAACTTCTCGCGCATGAGCTGAAACGGCACAAAGGCATCGGCCACCAGAATGCGGTCGATGAGCGGATTGCCCTTGAGCAGCCCCACCGCAGCCTCGTCCACCAGCCAGGTGATCTTGGCGCCGGGGTGGCGGGCGGTAAGGGCGGTGAGCAGCGGCGTGGTGCGCAGCACGTCGCCCAGGCTGGTCACCTTGCCCACCTCGGGGTCCAGGGTCTCGGAGTAGCCGAGCTTCAGCAGCAGGATTTTCATTGCCCGCCCCCGGCCAAGTCGATGATGTCCACGGAGGTGTGGCCGAACTGCTGGAAGCGGTTCGTCTTCACCTTCACGTCGCAGGGATTGCACTCGCCGTAGCTTTCGCAGGGGCGGAACTCGTCGATGGATTCGGCCGAAAGATCCGCGTCGAGGACATGCGCATACGCCGCCCGGCCCTCCAGCAGGTCCGAGTGGCACTTGTACACCAGCCCCGCAGGGTCCACGAGCAGCTCGCTGGTGCGGCAGCGGCAGGTGCGCCGCTCCTGGCCCAGCACCGAGCCGGGGTACTTGAACTCGCCGTAGAGCTCGCCGTTCCACTCGCCCAGAAATTCCTTGGTGCGGAAATCCACCCCGAGCCCCTGGCAGCGCTCCTTGGTCTCCAGAATATGGTCGCGCTTGGCCTTTTCCGGGTGCAGAATGCCGTAAATGCCCACGCGGAAGCCCGCCTCCACCAGCTGGAAGTAGCGGCGCACCAGTTCGTCGATGTCATTCTGGCCAGGATGGTAGCTCACGCGGATGGGGGCGTAGGGCGCCTCGCGCAGAAAGCGTTCGCGCGGGACCTTGGCGATGAACTCGGCCACGTCGAAGGTCAGGTTGGTCAGCAAATCGAACTTGAGGTCGGCGCGGGCCTCGTTCACCAGCCGGAAAAATCCGGGGTACAGCGTGGGCTCGCCCCCCTGCAGGGTCAGGGGCAGGTCCGCCCGCAGCTTGAGCCTGTCCGCCGCGCGTATCCAGTCCTCCACCTCCATGACGCGCTTGCTCATGGCGCTGCGCGAGCCGCCGTCGTGCAGGTTGATGCAGTACGGGCATTTCAGGTTGCAGCGCAGGGTCAAAAAAAAGGCCACATAATTGTGCCGCTCCGTGGGCCGGATGTCTCCCAGGGCGGCGTTGGTCGTCTTCCCCATTCCCGATTCTCCCCCTCTCATTGCTGCCTGCGCTTGACGCGCCGTCACCTTTTCCATGTCGTTTTGTCCTGCGAACCGGCGCAACGTTCAAACCCTCGCGGCGAAAATCGCGCAATGCTCCATCGGCAAAAGGGGCCGCGCGCTTGAGGCCCCGGCCCGCATTCCAGTCCCGGCGGCTAGCCGGCCGGCCGCGCGGCCATGACCGCGTTCCAGCAGTCCGTTCCGGGCGTCTCGGTCGTCAGCCAGCGATGGTGCAGCAGCGGCGTCAAACCCGCCTCGGCCAGCCGCTCGCGCAATTCCATGTCAAAAAAATACCGCATGCTGTGCACTTCCGTGGTCTGGCTGATGTGGTCGCGGACCGTGTCGTGGGCGAAAAGCGTGAAATGGACATCCACCACGTTGCGGGCCGGGTGCATGGTCGGCTCGGCGATGCGCGTGACGGCCAGCCCCTCGCCTTGCAGCCGCTTCACGGCCACTTTGGGCGGGTCGGAGAGCACGCCCGGCCCATGCCAAAAATCAAACAGGAACAACCCGCCCGGAGCGAGATGCTCCCGCGCCGTGGCCAGGGTTTGCCGCAGGTCTTCGGCGCTGGTCTGATAGCTCAGCACGTGGAACAGCGCGGCCACGACGTCGTACCGCCGGCCCAGCCGCAGGGTGCGGATGTCGCCGTGCAGGAACTCCACGCGGGCGTCCTTGCGGGCCGCAAGCTTGGCCTTCGCCAGGCCCAGGCTCACCTCGGAGAGGTCCACCCCGGTGACGGCGTAGCCCAGCTCCGCCAGCGGGAAGGCATGGCCGCCCGTGCCGCAGCCAAGGTCCAGCAGCGTTTGCGCGCCGGGATGCTGGGCCTGGATAAGCCCATGCACGTACCTGGCCTCTCCCTGGTAGTCCTTGTCGCGGTAGAGCAGGTCGTAGTAGCGGGCATAGTCCTGAAAAATGCTCACGCCAGCACCTCCTTCAGAGCCTGGGCGGCGCGCTCGATCTGCTCCGGCCTGAGCGACAGGCCGCTGGGAAGATAGAAGCCCCTGCGGGCAAGCCGCTCCGCGTTGGGGTGGCTTTCACCCTGGAACAGCCCCATGCGCTGGAACACCGGCTGCTCGTGCATGGGCCAGAAGAACGGCCGCGTGCCGATGCCTTTTTCCGCCAACCGCCGCATGGCCTCCTCGGCGTCCATGCCGATCTCGTCGCCCAGCACTACGCCAAAGACCCAGTACAGGTTGTCGGCGTAGGGCGTTTTTTCAAGCGGCAGCTGGATGCCCGGCACGCCGCGCAGCAGCTCCTGGTAGAGCGCGCCGATGGCCCGCTTGCGAACCAGAAATTCATCCAGCCGCTCCAACTGGGCCACGCCCAGGGCGGCCTGCAGATTGGTCATGCGCAGATTCCAGCCCAGCCTCTCGTGCACGAAGCGCCGCCCCGGCCGGAAGCACAGGTTGCGCAGGCCGCGGCATTTCTCCGCCAGGGCGTCGTCGTCGGTGACGATCATGCCGCCCTCGCCAGTGGTGATGTGCTTGTTGGGGTAGAAGCTGAACACGCCCAGGCGCCCCATGCCGCCACAGGGAAACGCGGCTCCCCCGTCGGCAGCCCCGGCCGCCCCGGCGGAAAGGACGCAGGTCTGGCCTATGGCCTCGGCCGCGTCCTCGATGACGGCGAGATCATGACGGCGGGCCAGGGCCAGCAGCGGGTCCATGTCCACGGGCAGGCCGTACAGATGCACGGGCATGATGGCGCGGGTGCGGCCGGTGATGCGCGCTTCGACCTGGGCCACGTCCATGTTCCAGGTCAGGGGGTCGCAGTCCGCCAGCACGGGGGTGGCGCCGGCGCGCACAACGGCCCCGGCGCAGGAAATAATGGTGAAAGAGGGCAGGATGACTTCATCGCCGGGAGCCAGGTCCAGGGAAGCCACGGCGGCCTCCAGGGCGGCTGTGCCGTTGGTCACGGCGACGGCGTGCTTGCGGCCCACGCGCGCGGCCATGCCCCGTTCGAAGCGCTCCACAAACGGGCCTTCCGAGGAGATCCAGCCGGTTTCGATGCATTCGGCCAGGTAGCGTTGCTCATTGCCGTCCAGAACCGGCTCGTTCACCGGGAGGAAGGGCTTGTTGGTGTCGGACATGGGAGCGGTCTCCTTTACATTGTGCGCGGGACGCCTTGCCGGGGTGCCGCCGCCAATTCGCGGAGGTCATGCAATAAGCGTGAAATCATCCGCCGATCGGCACCGGGCACTTCCGCAAATAGGCTTCCGCCGCCTGCCGGTGCGGCGAATCCAGAGGCTCCCGCAGAAATTCCTCCCGCGCCTGGACCAGCTTGCCGCGCTCAAACAGCACCTGGCCGCGCTTGTGGCGCAGGCCGCTGTGCTCCGGCGAACGGGCGGCAAGTTCGTCCAGGGCCGCGTCGGACTCGTCGTAGCGCCCCTCGTAGCGCAGCACATCCGAAAGATTGAGCCAGCAGTCGAGGGCCTGCGGGTCCAGCTCCAGCACCCGGCGGTACGCCGGCACCGCGGTCTCGTTGCGCTTGAGCCGGACCAGTTCATCGGCCAGGCTGCGCCAGGACGCGGGCCCTATGCAGGGAGCTCTCCAACGCTTGCGGAGCGCCAGTTCCAGCGGGTGCTGGGGCGCAGGCAGAGGTTCCGGGATGTCCGCGACAGGGACAAAATGCAGCAGCAGGCACAGCATGCTCAAGGATTCCTGGCGCTCGGCCCGGGTGCGCGCGGCGGTCATGGCGTCGCAACACAGGTTGAGCTGAAAGGCCGTGAGCGTTTCGCCAATGGCGGGGCCGCAGCGCTGCGCAACCTCCCAGGCCTCCGCCTGGCGGCCAAGGGCGTGCAGGGCCAGGGCCCGGCAGCGCAAAAGTCCGGCATCTTCCGGCGCGCCGGCCTCGGCATGTTCCAAAAGCTTCAAGGCCTCCTCGGCCCTGCCCGCGTGCAGCAGCACCAGGGCTTGCGCCGCGGCGTCAAGCCTTTCGCTCGACGCCGCGCAAGCCACCAGGCAAGACCGCGGCGCCGCGGATGCTCCGGCCAGACCGAAGGCCTTGTCCAACTGGGCGTTGCGCGCCTCGGGGGCAAAGCCCCCCATGAACCGCCCGATGGCCTCGGCGTAGGGTCCGGTCCCTTGCTGGAGCAAACGGTCGAACACGCGGCGGAAGTCCGCCTCATCGCCGTGGCGGTAGCACAGGCCCAAGGCATGGGCTTGCACCCGCCAGGCCATGAGGCCCACATCCGGCACCAGGGTGGGCTTGCCCGCCGCCAGCGCCTGGAGCTGCAAACCGGACGATCCGTAGTGGCAGGAATACGGCAGGGGCAGAAACGGCACCGCCGGGTGGGTCAGCACGGCGCGGAACAGGCTCTCCGGCACGTAGTCCGTGCGGACGAAGGCCCTGCCCTGGGCCGCCAGCTCCGCCAGCAGGCCGTCGACGGCCGCGTCGTCCGGGCTTGGCACGCGTTGGCCCAGCAGCACACAGCAGGCGCCCGGGGTTTGGCTTGCGGCGCGCAGCACCCACAGCGCGTTCTTGCGCTGGTCGACCTTGCCCAGCACCGGCAGCACCGGTCCGCGCGCCCGGTCGAGAAATGCGGCCAGTTCCGCGGTTTCGGCCGCCTCGCGCCGCGCCTGCTCCACGGTTTTCGGCCGTGACGGATCGGCGTAGATGTCCGGCAGGAAGACGAGGTGCTCCTCGCCGGGGTCCACGGCGGCCACCTGATGCTCGTCCAGGGTGAGCACCGAGCGGAAGGGGCGGCGGCGGGCCAGCACGTCGTCCAGATTGCGGGCATAGACATCCTTGAAGCCCAGATGGCAGTCGCGGTGGCCAAAGGTGACCACCCCCACCGTGGGCGCGGGGAAGGCGAAGTCCGGGTCGAGGATGCTGGCTGACTGAAACAGGAATTCATCGGCGCTGAGCAGAACGCAGGCCTCGGGTTTCAGCCTGGCCTGGGCCTGGCACAATTCGTCGCAGGCGCGGGCGGTCAGCTCGGCCTTGGTCGGAAGGGGCAGGTTCTGGTCCAGCCGCTCGCCGGGGCTGGCGTCCAGCAGCTGCACGTTGGGGTCGTCCTGATGGCGGCGCTGGTAGAAGGTGCCCGCAAGCCCGCGCCCCATGAGCGTGACGCAAAACCCGCGGGAGAGCGCCCACACGGTCAGGTTGTCTGCATAGACGAGAAAATGGCCGTAATTATACAAATTGTGAATGAGCAGGTGGGGCCGCCGCCCGGTGGGTGTTTTCGTCTTCTCCGCAGTGTGCACGGTGCGTTGCCTTATGGTGGATGGTAGGAATTCTTCAACGTATACAACAAACTAATGCTGCCGGGATAATAGTGTCAAGCCTTTCGCAGCGGCGGGAGAAAGTGTTTGATGGCCTGGGGGCAAAGCTGCTAACATCCAGAGACGTTGGACAGATGATCTGAGCCGACCGGCATGACCGGACCGGAGGCGATGCCCCCGCATGGCTCCACGCAACCGCAGCAAAGGGGCTTAAGGCAGACATGGCCACCACAATGCCGACGAACAAGCCGACCACTATGCCGGCCGGCACCGCAGACATCCTCCTTCACCCTCCGGGCGCGCTTTCGCCCAGCGGCGTGCTCGATGTGGGCCTCAAGTGCGCCCACTCCTGCCGCTTCTGCTACTACAGCTTCATGGCCGAGGCCAAGGCCGGCGCGGACGGCAAGGCCGGGCAGTTCGACGCCCTGCGCCACGCCAGCTTCCGCAGCACCGAGGACTGTCTGGCCATCATCGACCGCATGGCAGAGGGCGGCCTCGTCAACTTCGACATCACCGGCGGCGAGCCCACCATGCACGAGGGCCTGCCGGACATGGTGCGCCGGGCCGTGGAGCGCGGCATGAGCGTGCGCGTCATCACCCTGGGGCAATTTTTGCTGGGCAAAACGCCCGCCCGCCCAGGGCAGCGGCTTCTGGACACCCTGCTGGACGCGGGCGTGACGGATTTTCTCTTCTCGCTGCACTCCTCCACCGAGGAAGGCTTCCGCGAGGCCACGCGCGGCTCGCTGCAAAAGGTCCTGGCGGCCATGGCGGAGCTGGACGCCAAGGGCTTTCAGTATGCGGCCAACACCGTGGTGCACGCGGGCAACGTGCACGAGCTGCCCGCAATCGCCGAGCTTGCGGCCGCCCACGGGGTGTACCACCACAATTTCATCGTGTTCAACGCCTATTACCGCTGGGATTCTCCGGCCAGCATCGCCGGGCTGCAAGCGCCGTACACGGCCATCGCCGCGCCGCTGACGCGGGCGGTGGGCATTTTGAACGCCGCGGGCGCGGCCGTGACCGTGCGCTACCTGCCCCTGTGCGCCGCGCCGGAGCTGGCAAGGCACATCGTCGGCGTGGTGGGCGTGCACCACGACCCGCACGAGTGGATGAACCGCGCGGGCAACCCGGACCGCGAGCCGGACTACTGCGCCGAGGTGCTGCCCGTGCCGGAGGATGGCCCCCGCGAGATCTACGCCCTGAAGCGCGGGCCGCGACGCCTGGACTTCGGCGCGGACGGCGCGGTGGACGCCGTGGCCGTGCGCGGCGACGACTTCAAGGTTTTTCCGCCCCTGTGCGCCAACTGCGCCGCCATGCCCTACTGCGACGGCCTGGACCCGAAATACGTGCTGCTGCACGGCCTGGCAGGCCTGGCGCCCTTTGCGCACATGCCCGGCAGCGAACCGCTGGTGCAGGCCCGGCGCGAGTATCTGCCGGCCTTCGCCCTCAAGCGCCGGCCCCTGGCGGACATGCGCGCGGCCATCGCCCGGCTGCGCGAACGCCCCCAAGGCTGAGGACGGCGCAAAGCTCCAGTGGCCCGGTGCTTGCATCCCACCCCGGCAACGTTCGCCCGGCACGGTTGCTCCGGCCGGAGGCGTCGCGTTTTTGACACGACGGACCGCTGAAGAGAGGCCATACAGCCGCCACCAGCGCGCCGCACCCCGCACACGCCCCCGCGCGCAGAAGCCCAGGCCCAGGCCCGGGCCAGCGCGGGGAGAAAGGAGCCGCTATGATTCCTTTGGCCGAGATGCAGATTATCCAGATCGACGTGACCAACGCCTGCATGAACCGCTGCTCCAACTGCACGCGCTTCACCGGGCACCACCGCAAGCCGTTCTTCATGGACATGGACACCTTCAAACGCGCGGTGGATTCCCTGGTGGACTTTCCGGGCATGGTGGGCATGATCGGCGGGGAGCCGCTGTTGCACCCGCAGTTTGCGGAGATGGCGCAGTACCTGGCCGCCACCATTCCCGGCAAAAAGCGCCGCGGTCTTTGGTCCACGGTGCCCAAGGCCCAGGGCGAAAAGTACGGCGCGCTCATCCGCGAGGTGTACGGAAATTTCTATTTCAACGACCACAGCGTCGACCAGATTCTGCACCAGCCCCTGCTTGTGGCCGCCCAGGAAGTGGTGGCCGACGAGGACGAAATGTGGCGGCTCATCGACGACTGCTGGATCCAGAAGTACTGGTCCGCCTCCATCACGCCCAAGGGCGCGTTCTTTTGCGAGGTGGCGGCCAGCTTCGACATGCTTTTCGACGGCCCTGGCGGATGGCCGGTTGAGCCCGGCTGGTGGAAGCGCGTGCCCGGCGACTACGACGAGCAGAAGAAGCGCGCCTGCCCGCGCTGCGGCTGCGCCATTCCGCTCAAGCGCAGGCCCAGCGCCCAGGAGATCGACGACGTGAGCCCCGGCAATCTGGAGGCTCTGCTGGCCATACGCTCGCCCAAGGCCCTGCGCGGCCGCGTGGAGATTTACGGCGGCGGCCTGGCCGAGGACTGGAACCCCGGTCCCAACTGGTACATGAACGAAATGGAGCGCGACACGGAGCTGGAATACCGCGACCGCATCGCCCAGCGCCTGGACGCCGAGAGCGCCGAGGGCGCCGAGGGCGCGGCCGACGGGCACGGCGAGGCCGGCTGCCCCGAAACATCCGATGGCGCGTGCGCCGGCAAAACCAACGGCGCTTGCGCCGGGAGCATCAAATGAGCGGAGATGTCGTGAAGACCACCAAACGCGTGCTGACCCGCCGCGGCGTCGTCTGGCTCGGCCAGACCTGCAACCTGCGCTGCCGCTTCTGCTATTTCCAAACCCGCATCGAAGCCAAGGACCACCCGGAGCATCCGTTCATGTCTCTGGAAAAGGCCAAGGGCATCGTGGACACCCTGCGCAACCACTATGGCAACTGCGCCATCGACATCCAGGGCGGCGAGCCCACCATCTTTCCCGGCATTGAGGAGCTGTGCCGCCACAGCGCGGACATCGGCCTGCTGCCCACGCTCATCACCAACGCCCTGGTGCTGGCCCGGCGCGAGGCCTGCCAGCGCCTTAAGGACTCCGGCGTGCGCGACCTGCTCGTCAGCGTGCATGGCCTGGGCACCAACTACGACGACGTTGTCGGCGTGCCCGGCGCACACAAGAAGCAGATGGAGGCCCTGGACAATTGCGTGGCCATCGGCATGCCCGTGCGCTTCAACTGCGTTTTGACCAACTCCGCCCTGCCCCACTTGTCCAACGTGGCCGAGCTGGCCAAACAGGTCGGCGCGCGCGCGGTGAACTTCATCGCCTTCAATCCCTTTGAGGACCAGCAGAAGGGCGAGCGCTCCCTGGACGACGTGGCCGCCTACTCCAAGGTGGCGCCGCCGCTCATCGCCGCCCTCGACATTCTGAACGCCGCGGGCATTGAGGCCAACGTGCGCTACTTCCCCCTGTGCCAGGTGCCGGAAGCCTACCGCAAGCACCTGTACAACTTCCAGCAGCTGCCCTACGACGTGCACGAGTGGGACTACGCGTCCTGGTCGTGGACGGACATGAAGCCCCAGCGCATGCGCGCGGGCGAGCTTTCGCCCCTGCTCAGCCTGCGCGAGGCCAACTTCCGCTCGCCCATGTTCAAATCCGTGCCGAACTACCTCACCGACCCGTCCATCAGCCCTGAGGAAGAATACCGGCACAGCGCCTTCATCCGCGCCCGCGAGCACTGCGGCTACAAGTTCGCGCCCGCCTGCGACGCCTGCGGCGCAAAGGCCATTTGCGACGGCTTCCACGGCGACTACGCCGCGTTCTTCGGCTTTGGCGAAATCGCGCCCATCAAGACGGACGCGCCCATCGACGATCCCCGCCACTTCATCAGCCAGCAGGAAAAGGTCGTCGAGTCCGAAGACGCCGGCTGGGCACTGTAACCAAGGCAGCAGACATGAGCATTCACGACCTCATTGCGCGGCGCGCGCCGGTGCAGCCGGACCAGCCGCCCCTGACCCTGCCCCAGGCCCTTTTGGACGAACGCCTGACCCGCGCGGAGATGCAGCCCCCCCGCGTCAGCTTCATCGTCACCAGCTACAACTACGAGGCCTATATCGTGGACTGCCTGCGCTCCGTCACGCGGCAAAGCTACGACAACTGGGAGTGCATCATCGTCGACGACGTCTCCACCGACAAGACGGTGGAGGTGGTGCGCGCCTATGTGGAAAGCCCGGAGGCCAAGGGTCGGTTCACCCTTGTGCAGCGGGCGGAAAACGGTGGGCAGATGGAGGCCTTCCGCGACGGGCTCAAGCTCGCCACGGGCAGCTTCGTGGTCATGCTCGACGCCGACGACGTGCTTCTGGACGACTTCTTGGAGGCGCACATGCGCGCGCACTTAAGCGTCGCCACCGTGGCCTTCACCAGCTCCAACCAGTACCAGATCAACGGCAAGGGCGAGATAATAGGCGGCCAGCACATGGACCACCAGTCCAAGGGCTATTACCGCCACGTGCGCAAGACCAGCTTCCAAACAGGCATCTGGATCTGGGCCACCTCCAGCTCCATGGTCTTCCGCCGCAGCACGGTGGAGCTCATCATGCCCACGGACGGCACCACCTTCCGCATCTGCGCGGACTATTACATCGCGCACTTCTGCCATCTCATCGGCGACTCGCTCTTGGTGCCCACCATCCACGGCTGCTACCGCCGCCACGGCGGCAACAACTTCGGCTCCAACCCCGTGCTGGGCAACATCAACAGCGTGGGCAACCTGGACAACCACCCGCCCCACGACCTGTTCCGCTGGACCATGATCAACCACGTGCTGCAGAACTACGACGTCTTCTACCCCATCTTCATGGGCAAGGGGCTTGTCCTGTTCCTCATGAAGCTGGTGAAGTTCCGCGAATGGCCGGGGCTGCTGGCGAAATACCCAAAGATATTCACATGCTCTCTGCGATACTACTTGTGGCTTTCGGCCAAGCAGTGGTGGGCCAAGCGCTCCACGCCCATGAGCGAAAAGTTCAAGATTCTGCCCCCGCCTCAAGAGTTCTGCAGCCAGTCGAACCACTCCAAGGACGTGTAACCAAAACATGAGGTCGCCATGGCCGAAATAGCCATTTGGGGAACGGGAAGCTACGCCGAGCGGATCTTGGCGAGCCTCCCGGAGCTTGCGAACCAAATAAAATTTTATGTGGACAACAACCCCAACCGGCCCGCCACCTTTCACGGCAAACCGGTGATAGGCCCGGAGCAGCTGGACCGGTTCAGCTGCGACGAGGTGTACATCGCCAGCGTTTTTCATGCCGAGATCATGGAGCAGGCGCTGGCCCTTGGCATTCCCAGGCGCAAGATCCTGCCGGGCGCGGCGCTGTTCTTTCAGCGGCACCGCGCAAACCTCGCCCCGGAGGTTTTTGAGCGGCTGTGCGCCGTGCCCTGGTGGTATCACCGCTACGAGATACTGCCCGGCGTGGAGACCCCCGGCGTGTGCCGCTACAAGCCGGAGCTTTTGGACCACCCGGAGGTGCGCGACCTGACCGGCCTGCGCGCGCTCGACATCGGCGCCTGGGACGGCCCGTACACGCTGGAGATGACCCGGCGCGGGGCCGAGGTCACGGCCTTCGACATCCAGGTGCCCACCCACTGCGGGTTCGACACCATGTGCAAGGTCAACGGCCTGCCCACGCGGCACATTTGCGCCAACGTGTACGATCTGCTCCCGCAGCAGCACGGCACCTTCGACCTGGTGACCTTCTTCGGGGTCTATTACCACCTGAAGAATCCGCTGGGGGCCCTGGCGAACATCAACGCCGTGCTGCAAATGGGAGGCATCGCGCTGGTCGAGGGAGCAATTTTGGAAGGCGCCCCCCTGGTCGACACGGCCTGGATCGGGAAAGAGCGCTTCATCGCCGACATGTCGGACCTGCCCATGGCCTGCTACATCAAGGGCGAGTACGAGAATGAATGGAGCAACTGGTGGGTGCCGAACTTGACTTGCCTGCGCGACTGGGTGGAGAGTTCCGGCTTTGAAATTTTGCGCAGCACAACCATAGAAGATTCCCGCCGGGGGGTTGTGGTGGCCAGAAAGATCAGCGAGGCTCCGCTGGAGCACCCTGTTTTGCCGGCCGTCTGCTAATTGCGGGTTTGAGCATGCGATGAACCCTCTGGTCTTGTTTTCCGTCCTCAAAGAGCTCGGGGTGCTTTTCGCCGCCCCAGGCGCACAGCCGGGCGCACAGCCGGGCGCGCGGACACAAACGCCCGGCGCGGCCAGCGCCGGGGAACGTCCTGGCGACGCCCCGTCGGATGCCCCGTCGGATGCGCAGGCGGATGCGCAGGCGGACGCACAGTCGGGCGCGCACCCGGAAGCGCCAGCGGGAGCAGAGATGCCGTCGGAGGCGGGGTTGGCCGACCACGCCTTCCACGTCCATGTCCCCCTGTGGGAATACGAGCACCCGGCCTACGCCTATCCTTTCTCCGACGCCGGTCTGCCCAAGGTCTACGAGACCCTGCCCCCCGGGCTGCCTGTCGAGGCCGTGCTGGCCAAGACGCGCTTCATCGTCTTTCTCGGCGCGGCCGATACCCCGACCTTTCGCCGCTGCCTGGAGCGCAAGGACGCGCTGCTGCTCATTTTCGAGCACGACGCGACGCGGCTGGCCCAGTTCGCCGCCAGCGTGCCGCCAGCGCTGCTGGCCAAGCGCGCGGTGATCCTGCTGGGCGACCCGGACGCCTTTACGCCGCCGGTGGCCCAGTTGCTGCCAAGCTCCATGTTCGCCCTGGGCTTTCCCGTGTTCTACGCCCTGCCCGGCTTCGCGCCGCGCCATTGCGCCCCGGAGGACGGGCCCGCGCCGCAAGCCCGGCTGGTGCGTCTGGTGGAGAACCTGTTCTACCGGCACCGCATGTATCAGCTGAGCGGCCAGCGCAACGCCCGCAGCCTGCCCATGCGGCCCATGGCCCGCGGCATGTTCTACGACCAGCAGAAGCACGCCTACGACAACATCGCCGAGTATCTGCGCTGGCCGGACATCCGGCCCCTGCGCGGCGCCTTCCGGGGCGAGACCGCCGTGCTGGTGGCCGCCGGGCCGGACCTGCCGCAGCGGCTGGACTATTTGCGCCGGGTGCAGCACGATGCGGTGCTCATCGCCGTGAACAACGCCCTGAAGCCCCTGGCGGCGGCCGGCGTGCATCCGCATTTCGTGGTGGCCAACGACACCTCCGTGCACACGGCCAAGTCCTGGGCGGACCTGCCGCCCCTGCCGGACGTGTTCCTGGTGGCCCATTGCCTGACGGACCTGGGCGGCGCGACCTTTGGCCGCAAATTCCTTTTCGGCAACGACATGCCGGAGCTCTTCGGCAACAGGGGCAACCTGCGGCTGCACGGCTCGGTCATCACCACGGCGTTTTCGCTGGCGCGGCACATGGGCTGCGCACGCTGCGTGCTGGTGGGCGCGCAGCTCTGCTCCCCCGACCCCTGGACCCTCGCGTACTCGCGCGGGAGCATCCACGAGGGCGCGGGCGAAGCGCAGGCACAGCGTCCCCTCGCCAACGCCTGGCCCCAGCTTGTGCCCGTGGCGGACATGGCCGGCAACACCCGCTACACCACCCTGAATTTCTTCGATGCCGCCCAGTGGCTGCGCGACGAGATACGCACCAGCGGCGTGCCCTGCGTCACCCTCACCACCGAGACCATCCTGCATGGCCCGGGCATACGGCACATTGCGGACTGTCCCGTGGAGCCCACAGGGCTGCTGCCCCGCCGGCTGGCCCGCGCGGCCCTCGCCCCCGCGCCGCGGCTCGAACGCGGCCCTGTCGCGGCCATGACCGCGCGCGAAAAGAAGATGTGGAGCGCCATAACGAACGGCGTGGGGACCATACTGGCGCACGACGGCCCGGCCTTCGCCGCCGCGGGCGCGCAGCTCCTGGCCCAGTTCGAGCAGAACAACGTGAGCTACCTGGTGCAGCGCTACGAGGACTTCGACAATCAGCGCTTCCACGCGGCGTATTTCGCCTCCGGAGACGAAGGGCAAAAGGCCTGGGGGCTGCGGTATTACTTGGAGTATGTGGAGCGCATGGCCCGCGGATTCGTGGACCAGCTGGAGCGGCAGGAGGAACTGCTGCGCCGGATGGGGTAGGCTGGGGTAGCGGCGGCGCAGCGCCTACGCCAGGGGCAGCTCCACCAGGAAGATGCTGCCGTGCGGGCTGGCCGCCTCCACGCGCACCTGGCCCTTGTGGTCGGTGACGATGGACCGCACGATGGTGAGGCCCAGGCCCGTGCCGGTCTTCTTGCGCGAGAAATAGGGCTCGAACATGCGCGCGCGCTCCTCCTGGCTGAAGCCCGGGCCGTTGTCCGCCACGCTCACGCGGGCCACGCCGCGCGCGGGGTCGGCCGCGGCGCGCACGCTGACGCGCCCCTCGGCGTGGCCTTCCAGGGCCTCGGCCGCGTTGGTCAGCAGATTGATGAAGACCTTGCGCAGGCCCTCGGCGTCGAAGGGCAGCGCGGGCATGCCCGCTGCCGCGTCCAGCTCCCAGACGATTTCGCGGTGGGCCGTGGCGAAGGTGCCCACCACCTCGGCGAGCAGGGCGGAAAGATCGCCCGGCACGAGCTTGAGCTCGGGCAGCTTGGCATAGTTCGAAAACTCTCCCACCATCTGCTGCAGGCGCTCCACCTCGCGCACGATGAGTTCGGCGCAGTCGTCGAAGCTCTTGTCCTGCGCCACGCCGGAAAACTTGCGCAAGAGCCGCTGGGCCGAAAGCTTGATGGGCGTGAGCGGATTCTTGATCTCGTGGGCGATGCGCTGGGCCACCTCGCGCCAGGCCGCCAGACGCTGCATCTTCTCCAGCTCGGTGATGTCCTCGAACACGGCCACAAGGCCCGTGCCGTCGCCGCCGCCGTCCACGCCGCCGTTGGTCAGGCCCACCAGGTTCACCAGAAAACGCGCGGTGCGCTCCCGCAGCTGCAAATCTATCTGCCGGGTCCAGCGGGCCTCGGGCACCTTGGCCAGGTGCTTCAAAGCCTCGGTCAACAGCTCGGAGAACTCGCCCTGCACCAGATGCTGGGCCTTGAGCCCCACCAACTGCTCCGCGCGCACGCCCAGCATGGACTCCGCGGCCTTGTTCACGGTGCCGATGCGCCCGGCCGCGTCGGTGGAGATGACGCCGCTGGTGATGTTGTCGAGCACGGCCTCAATGTAGCGGCCCCGTCGCTCCAGCTCCTCGTACTGCTGGCCCATGCGCTCGTTGGCGTTCATCAGGCGCGTCTGCCCGGCGTCCAGGTCCTCGGCCATGTGGTTGAAGGAGCGCATGAGGGAGCCGAACTCGTCGTCGCCGGCGTCGTCCAGGCGCACGGAAAGATCGCCCTTGGCGATGCGCTCCGTGCCGGCGGCCAGGGCCTGCACCGGCGCGCTGATCTCCTTGGCCAGGCGGAAGCCGAACCACGAGGCGCCGAGCACGATCAGAAGGCTCATGACGCCGAGGGTCAGGTAGAGATTCATTTTCCAGGGATATTTGAGCTTGCGGAGCTTCTTGTATTCGTCCAGGCCGCGCACGACCTGGTCGAGCTTGTGCAGAAGCCCGCCGCCGATGCTCTCGCCCACCACGAGGAAGCCGGTCTTGCCTTCGTCCACGGGCAAAATGCCCACAATGAGGTCGTTGCCGGCGCTGGAGAGCATGACCGAGACATAGCGCGGGTTCTTGCGCAGGTCGTTCAGGTCCACCTTGGTGCGGGCCTCGGCCCAGACGCGGTCGAACACCTGCGGGGGGTGCTTGTTCTGGTCGCGGCCGTCCGGGCTCAAAACGCCGATGACCGAGAGCCCGTATTCGCGCATGGACTCCGTGAGATGGTTGTCCATGTTCTTGCCGCCCCAGGTGTAGTGGTTGGCCGCCACCTGGGAGAGCACCTCACGGCCGCGCTGCTCCACGCGGTTCTGGGCGGACAGGTAGAAGGCCCGGCCGATCTCCAGGGACTGCTCCATGGAGTCTTCCACCTGGGTCTTGAACCAGTAGTCCACGCTGGTTTGCACGAACTTGGCCGAAACGTAGAACATGAGCGCCACAGGCACCAGCGAGAGCAGGATGAAGGCCGACACCAGCCGGGTGCGCAGGCGCGAGCCCAGCACGTTGCGGCGGCGCTCCAAAATGAGCTTGACGCCGTTTCTGCCCACCACGAACAGCACCACGAGCAGCAGGATGAAATTCAGATTGAAGAGGCCGAGGAACAGGTAGGAATTGACGCCCAGGAGCTTGAGCTCCACCCAGGTGAGCACCACGAAGGCCAGGATGCCGATGATGGCGATGCTTGTCTCGCGCCGGCGCCGGAGCCGTTCGCGCACTTCCGTCGAAGTGGCCGGGGGGGACTGTGTCGGCGCTTCCACGGCGGGCCTAAGGCTTGAAGTGCAGTTGGTACGAGGCCTGGGGGGCGACATCCCAGGCCCAGAAGAACAGGGTGCGCCGGAACCAGTTGGGAATGTCCACCTGGTGCAGGCGGATGTCGAGGGACAAGGTGTAGTTCTGCCCGCGCTCCAGCACCTTCCAGGGGCCCATCTCCAGGGAGAGCGCCCCCCAGCCCGCGCGCAGCAGCTCGTCCAGCCGCACGTTCTTCAGGGGCGCGTCGCGGCCGGGCAAAAGCATCAGGTATTCTTTCGTCAGGGAGTCGTACTTGACGCGGATGACCATGTCCGCCGCGGCCACCTGGGGGCTGGAGAACACGCCGCCGCGCTTGGTGAGCTTGCATTTGCAGGTCAGCGCCAGGGTGACGCCGCTGGTGAGCGCATCGGAAAGCTCGGCCTGGGAGTCGAGGGAGACGCCGAAACGCGCGGCCAGCACGCCCGCCTGATTGTCGACCACCAGATTGGAGAGCACCAGCGACGCGGCCAAGGCGCTTTGCGCCCACAGGCAAAGCCCCAGGGCGAGAACCAGGGTGGTCAGACGGGTGCGGCGGCGAATCGGCATGGGCGTTCCAGTGTGGACGTTCTTCGGGTCCGCGCCAACGCGCGGAACTCACTATCCGCGCAGGATAGCACCCGCACCGGGGATTATCAAGAAGGCCGCGGGCGGCGCGAGGGGTTGTGGAAAAGTGCGCGGAGCCTGGGCAAAACCGCTCAGTGCGCGGGGCGTGGCCCGAAGATGGACGTGCCCACGCGGACGATGGTCGCGCCTTCCTCGATGGCCGCCTCGAAGTCGCCGGTCATGCCCATGGAAAGCTCCGGCAGGGAAACGCCCAGGCGGCCGGCCAGGTCGTCGCGCAGCTCGCGCAGGTAGGCGAAGGCGGGCCGGGCCTCCTCGGGGTCGTCGAAGACCGGCGGCAGGCACATGAGCCCCCGCAGGTCGAGGCCGCAGCCTTGGACCTTGAGGGAGACGGCCAGCTCCGCCAGGGAGATGAGATCGCTCTCCTCCACCCCGGCCTTCTGCTCCTCGCCCATGTTCACCTCGATGAGCACGGGCTGCAGGATGCGCTCCTCGCGGGCGCGCTTGGCCAGCTCGCGCGCCAGCTTCTCCGAGTCCAGGCTGTGGATGAGGGCGAAGCGCCCCACCACCTGCCGGGCCTTCTTGGTCTGCAAACCGCCGATGAAATGCCAGAGGATGTCCTGGTCCACCAAGGCGTCCTGCTTGGCCAGGGCCTCCTGGGCGTAAGACTCGCCGAAGTCGCGCTGGCCCGCTGCGGCCAGGGCCGCCACATCGGAGGCGGGGTGGAATTTGCTCACGGCCACCAGGCGCACGCTCTCGGGCGCGCGGCCGGAGCGCACGCAGGCGGCGGCCATGCGGCGCTTCACATCGGCAAGACGTTTGGAGAGTTCTTCGGCGCGGTTCATGGGCCATGCCCTACGCCAAAACAGCGCGCCAGGGAAGGGGCGCCGGCGGCGCTTCGACGGCGGGAGAGGCGGCAGTGCGGCCGAGACCAAGCAACGCGCGGGGTTGGCCCGTCAACGACGGCCTTGGCGGCAACGCTGCTGGAGCAAGCGTTGCGATCTGGAAGCGGCGATGCCCGTCACTACGCGCCGCCTTCGGCCCGCCGCCGCAACATGCTGTCAACCCGCTTTTTTTTCTTTTCACCGACCAAATCATGTTCATTTTCTCCACCGCAAAAAGAGCAAGCTATACTCCATTGCAAATGCACTGGCGGTTCTTTATGTTCGCAAGCAGAAACGGCAGACGGCCTTGGAATGAAGACGGACGCGGCATCGGTGCGGGCGGCAAGGATTTGGAGAGGACGCAGACGCCAGAGGGCAAGCGGGCAAATGAGGCCGCAGCCAACATCGAAGAGTGGGCGAAGAATAACGAGAGCGTCAACCAATTCATTGGGCCGAATGGTGGGTGGAACAAAGGATTGGACGGAAAGTGGGTGCCCATAAAGGACCCCGCTTTGCTCAACGCTCACAAAAACCACTATCACATCAATGTGTTTCGAAACTGAATCAGGAGTTCAAGATGCGTCGAATCCTCCTCCTCTGTCTCCTGCTCTCAAGCTTGACCGCCACCGCCCAGGCGGAGTGGGAGAGGAAACCGCCCTTCGCACTTGATGATCCCCTTGCCCGCCGCATCGTCTGCACCGGCTCGCACGAAGTGCATATGCTCGGTCCATACAGGGCATGGGTCAGCATTTTTTCGGTTCCGGAGCCGAGCGGCACGGGCGAACGCCTGTATGTGGGCTTTGTGGAAGACCTCTGGGACAGCCGTTCACCCTCGCAGCTTTGGAGCGGCCCGGTGGCGGCGGGATGGCGAAACCTGCGGCCCGTTCCCGGACACAAATCCTCAACCGCGGCCCCCAATCCCAAGCGCTACCGCGTCGACCGCGTCACCACGCTCCACGGCGTCGGCGTCAAAACCGACACCATGGAGATCGATCTGGAGACCAACCCGGCGCAATTGCGGCGGGAAGGGACAGACCAGCAACGATATCTCGATGCGCAGCCCCTGGGCGAAAGCCTGTTCATGAACGACTCCCTCAAGCTGATCGTCCGGTTAGCTGCCCAACACACGGTTCAAAGAGATGGACTCATGGTTAAGTCCTACAAGGTATTCCAAGGGGATGACCATCTCCCCGCAAAGGCATCAGGTGCCACTTACCCCTGGAATGTCAGTATGAACACGCATATCCTGACGGTTTGCGACATGAGCGAACCGAACCGGGCGGCTGTCTACTTTCTTCCCATGCGGCCCTTTGGATGGGAGTTCGAAAAGCTTCTGGAGGCTCCTCGCCAGGATGATGTCGAGGCGAGCTTTGTCACACAGATGACGGCGCAATATGCATATCCGAACGACAACGGGGAGCTCATTTTCCTGGCCTCGCGCCACCGGGTCAGCGTCGGCCTGCGCGGGCTCAGCATCACGACCATGGAGCGCGGGCTGGAGTACAACTCCAGAAACGAATCCTGGGAGCGCCCCAAGACCAAACGCTAGGCGCGGCGCATGACGGCGAGGCAGGACGGCGAGGCTGGCGGGAGCGGCGGCGGGGAACAGGGACGCGGGACGGACGACGCCCCGTATCCCGACGGCGTCCTTATTGCCGAAAACGGCCGCGTGGTCACGGATGCCGGGGCCGGGCCCACCTGCGGAGCCGAGCCCCGGCGGCCGCTTGTGCATCCGCCCCGGTGCTGGTACATGCTTGCGTGATGACCAACGCCGCCGATACACGCCCCAGGACCAACCTCCTGAACCTGACGCGCTCCGAGCTGGAGGCCTTTGTGGTCGACGAGCTCAAGCAGCCGCGCTTCCGCTCGGACCAGCTCTGGCACTGGATATGGCACAAGGGCGCCCTCGGCTTCGGCGACATGACCAACCTTTCCAAGGACCTCAAGGCCAAGCTGGCGGAGCGCGCCAGCCTCGACCGGCCGCAGATCGACGTGGTGCGCCAAAGCGTGGACGGCACCATCAAGCTGCTGCTGCGCCTGGCCGATGGCGAACGCATCGAAACAGTGCTCATTCCCATGGGGCCGCACTACACCCAGTGCCTGTCCACCCAGGTGGGCTGCGCCATGGCCTGCGCCTTCTGCTCCACGGGCGAGCTGGGCCTCACGCGGAACATGACCGCGGGCGAGATATTGGGGCAGATTCTGGTGGGCCGCGCGCATTTGGCGCAGGCCGGGCTGCCCACCGTGCGCAACTTGGTGTTCATGGGCATGGGCGAGCCGCTCATGAACCTGACCGAACTTTTGCGCAGCCTGGAGACGCTCGGCAGCGCCGAGGGCATCTCCATCGCCTCGCGCCGAGCCACGGTGAGCAGCGTGGGCATTCCGGCCGGGCTCAAGATCCTGGGCGACTCCGGCCTGGCCGTGCCCGCCATAAGCCTGCACGCGCCGACCCAAGAGCTGCGCGCAAAGCTTATGCCCAAGGCCGCGCGCGTGCCCCTGGACGAGCTGCTGGCCTGCCTGGACCGCTATCCCATCAAGCCGCGCGAGCGCGTGACATACGAGTACATCATGCTCGGCGGGGTGAACGACAGCATCGCCCACGCCAAGCAGCTGGTGAAGCTTTTGGGCCACCGCCGCTGCAAGGTGAACCTCATCGGCTACAATCCGCCGCCCCCGGATTCGGGCATCGCCGCGCCTTTCCGCGCGCCGCAGCAGGCCGACGTGCTGGCCTTTGAGGACTACCTGCGCAGCAAGCGCATCACCACTTTCTTGCGCCGCAGCATGGGCCAGGACATCGCCGCGGCCTGCGGCCAGCTGAAACTTATAGCAGGATAATCGGAAGGTTGGCTTACGGCCCCGGTGTGGCGCGCGGAGTGTGCTTGCCACGGCCCGGCCAATTTAATAGTAGCCAGCCCTTCCAAAAAAATATATGGCGTCATTCGTCGGGACACCCGGCGTTATCCCAAGCCCAGGAGGGTCAATACATGGCCAACTACCCCATGGTTCCTACCCGCGCCTTTTTCACCAAAGGCGTAGGCGTCCACAAAAACAAGCTGCAATCCTTCGAGCTGGCCCTGCGCGAGGCCGGCATCGAAAAACAGAACCTTGTTTACGTCTCCAGCATCTATCCGCCCAACTGCGAGCTTGTGAGCCTGGAAGAAGGCGTCAAGAGCCTGCACCCCGGCCAGGTCACCTTCTGCGTCATGGCCCGCAACCAGACCAACGAGAAGGGCCGCCTCGTCGGCAGCGCCGTGGGCATGGCCATCCCCTCGGACAAAGAGCACTACGGATACATCTCCGAGCACCACAGCTTCGGTGAAGAAGAAAAGGAACTGGGCGACTTCGCCGAGGACCTGGCCTCCACCATGCTGGCCACCACCCTGGGCGTCGATTTCGACCCCGAGATCGGCTACGACGAGCGCCGCGAGGTCTACCTCATGAGCGGCAAGATCATCGACTCCCTCTCCGCCCCCATTTCCGCCATGGGCGCCACCAACATGTGGACGACCACGGTCTCCGCCGTCGTCTTCATCTTGTAAGCCGCCCCCAAACAGAACCACGAAAGGGCCTCCCGTTTCCGGTCAAGGGAGCGGGAGGCTCTGTCATAAGGAAAGCTCGAATGTCCACCATGAAGCGCACCCTGCACGACGGCGTCAAAGACCAGCTGACCCCGCTGACCACACTCGACCCGGACGCCATTGGCGACTTTGACGAACTCTTGACCGCCATGGGCCGCACCGCCTTTGGCGGCCGCAGCCTGGGCGAGGCCCTCGACGTTCTTGAAGCCATGGTCAGCGACCCGGACTGCGTGGTCGTGGGCACCTTCTCCGGCGCCATGACCGTGGCCAAGCAGAGCAAGCTGCTCATCAAGATGATCGACGAGGGCTGGCTCGACGTGGTGGTCTCCACCGGCGCGCTCATGGCCCACGGCTTCATCGAGTCCATCGGGCTCAAGCACTTCAAGTACGACGCCGACATGAACGACAAGGCCCTGTTCGACGCCGGCTACAACCGCGTGTACGACACCCTGGAGCCCGAGGCCAACTTCACCCAGGCCGAACTCGTGGTGCGCGAGGTGATGCACCAGCTCATGGACGTGGAGAAAGTCACCCACCTGTCCAGCGAGCTCATCTGCAAGGCCATCGGCAAGCATCTTTCCGAGAAGTACAACGGCCCCGGCATTTTGAAGAGCGCCTACAAGAAGGGCGTGCCGGTCTACATTCCGGCCTTCACCGACTCCGAGCTGGCCCTGGACGTGGCCTGCAGCGTGCTCGCCAAGGACTTCGGCCACCTGCTGGGCGAAAAAGGCCCGGAGGCCCTGCCCTTCCAGTTCAACCCCTTCATGGACCTGTTCAGCTACTCCAAGAAGATGTTCGGCGCCAAGAAGATGGCCATCTTCACCATCGGCGGCGGCGTGCCCCGCAACTGGGCGCAGCAGATCGGCCCGTTCTTCGACGTCATGAGCGACCGCCTGGAGCGCGACCTGCCCGAGCGCCGCTTCACCTACGCCATCCGCATCTGCCCGGAGCCCGTGCACTGGGGCGGTCTTTCCGGCTGCACCTACCAGGAGGGCATCAGCTGGGGCAAGTTCGTGCCCCCGGCCGAGGGCGGGCGCTTCGCCGAGGTGCATGCCGACGCCACCCTGTGCTGGCCCATTCTCATCAAGGGTCTGCAGGACCGCCTGAAGAAAAAAGGCAAGAAGTAGCCGGGGCGCGGAACATGAGCGCCGCCCCAAGCCTGCGCCTGCCCGCGGAGTGGGAGCCCCACGCCGCCACGTGGATAACCTGGCCCCAAGCCCCACGCGACTGGCCGGGCAAGTTTGCGCCCATGCCCTGGGCCTTTGCGGAGATCATCCGCAAGATCGCCAACGCGCCGGGGAGCGAGCGCGCCCGCGTGCTGGTGGCCGACGCCGCGGTGGAGAAGCGCGCCCGCGGCCAGCTGGCCAAGGCCGCCGTGGACCTCGCCCGCGTGGACTTCTTCCGCATCCCCACGGACCGCGGCTGGATGCGCGACTGCGGCCCCTGCTTCGTTGAGGCGGGCGGCGCCATCGCCGTGTCCGGCTTCGGCTTCGACGCCTGGAGCAAATACCCGGAATACCACCTCGATGCGCGCGTGCCGCAGGCCGTGGCCAGCGCGCTCGGCATGGCCTATGCCCCGGTGGAGCATCAGGGCCGGCTCGTCACCTTCGAGGGCGGCGCCATCGACATCAACGGGCGCGGCAGCCTCGTCACCACCGAGGAATGCTGCCTGGACCCGGAAGTGCAGGTGCGCAACCCCGGCTTCACCCACCAGGACTACGAGGCCGTTTTCGCCAAAAGCATGGGCGCCCCGAACACCATCTGGCTGGCCAACGGCATTGTGGGCGACGACACCCACGGCCATGTGGACGATTTTTGCCGCTTCACCGACGCGCGCACCCTGGTGCTGTGTGAGGAGAAGAACCCGGCGGACCCGAACCACGCCATTCTTGAGGAGAACCGCGAGCGCCTGGAAGCGGCAAGGCTGGAGGACGGCTCGCGGCCGCAGGTGGTGCGCCTGCCCATGCCCGCGCCGCTCTTCTTCGACGACCTGCGCCTGCCCGCAAGCTACGCCAATTTCCTCATCACCAACGCCTGCGTGCTGGTGCCCACCTTCAACGACGCGAACGACCGCATCGCGCTGGGTATCCTCGCGGAATGTTTCGGCGGCAAAAACGGTCGGCCCGTGGTCGGCATCCACGCCGTGGACCTGGTGTGGGGCCTGGGCACGGTGCATTGTTTAACGAGGCAGGAGCCGAAAGCGCGTTAGCCAACATCCTGGTTTTGTTCGTCTCCGATCGTTACAACCGCCCCTGGCTCCAGCCTCGGGCGGTTTTTTTCATAAAAAGCAGCGCCCATTGACACAAGTCAAAGAAAGGCCGCAAGGATTGTCCTATTCCCTATGCTGTGAGCACGGCCAACCGGGCTCCCCCTCCGGCACGGAGGGCATGGACGAAAACAATCCACTTCCAACCAGGAGGCAGACCATGTTTTGCAACCAGTGTGAACAGACCGCCAAAGGAACCGGATGCACCCAGATCGGCGTGTGCGGCAAGCAGCCCGACGTCGCCGCCCTTCAGGACCTCTTGATCTACGCCTGCCAGGGTCTTTCCGTGGTGGCGTTTGAAGCCGCCAAGAAAGGCATTCAGGACAAGGACACCGACCTCTTCGTTTACAAGGCCGTGTTCAGCACCCTGACCAACGTCAACTTCGACGCCGCTCGCTTCGTGCCGCTCATCAACCAGGCCGTTGAACTGCGCAAGTGCATGACCGCCCGCGTCGGCTCCCTGGGCGTCATCTCCGACTGCGACTGCCTGAAGTTCACCCCCGCCGCCGACATCGCCGGACTGGTGGCCCAGGGCGAGGCCCACGCCATCAACGCCGTGGACCCCAACGCCGACATCCAGTCCCTGAAGCAGACCGTGCTTTACGGCATCAAGGGCGTCGCCGCCTATGCCGACCACGCCGCGCTGCTGGGCCAGTACGACGGCAGCGTTGCCGCGTACATCTATGAAGGCCTGGCCAGCGCCCTGCGCACCGACCTGGACCTGGGCGCCTGGGTCGACCTGGCCATGCGTTGCGGCAAGGCCAACCTCAAGGCCATGGAGCTGCTCGACGCCGCCAACACCGGCGCCTACGGCCACCCGGTGCCCACCGCCGTGCCCCTGGGCCACCGCAAGGGCAAGTGCATCCTCGTCTCCGGCCACGACCTGAAGGACCTGGAGACCCTGCTCAAGCAGACCGAGGGCAAGGGCATCGACATCTACACCCACGGCGAGATGCTGCCCACCCACGGCTACCCCAAGCTGAAGGCCTACAAGCACTTCTACGGCCACTACGGCACGGCCTGGCAGAACCAGATCAAGGAGTTCGCGGCCTTCCCCGGCGCGGTGCTTATGACCACCAACTGCATCCAGAAGCCCGCGGCCAGCTATCTGCCGAACATATTCACCACCGGCCTTGTGGGCTGGCCCGGCGCGGTGCACGTGGGCAACGAGGACTTCAGCGCGGTCATCAAGCGCGCCCTTGAGCTGCCCGGCTTCACCGACGACGTGGAAGGCGTGAGCGTCAACGTGGGCTTTGCCCGCAACACGGTCATGGGCGTGGCCGGCACGGTCATCGACGCCGTGAAGGCCGGAAAGATCCGCCACTTCTTCCTGGTGGGCGGCTGCGACGGCGCAAAGCCCGGCCGCAACTACTACACCGAGTTCGTGGAAAAGGCCCCCAAGGACACCATCATCCTGACCCTTGCGTGTGGCAAGTTCCGCTTCTTCGACAAGAGCCTGGGCGACATCGGCGGCATTCCCCGCCTGCTCGACGTGGGCCAGTGCAACGACGCCTACTCGGCTATCCAGATCGCGCTGGCGCTCGCCGGGGCCTTCAATTGCGGCGTCAACGAGCTGCCTCTGTCCATGATCCTGTCCTGGTACGAGCAGAAGGCCGTGGCCATCCTGCTCACCCTGCTGAGCCTCGGCATCAAGAACATCCGCCTTGGACCCAGCCTCCCGGCCTTCGTCACCCCCAACGTGTTGGACTTCCTGGTCAAGACCTTTGACATCAAGCCCATCACCACCCCGGACGAGGACCTGAAGGCCATTCTCGGCTAGCCTTGCCAAAACGAGAATCATTCCTAATTTAGCATTGCTCCTTGCTTCCACACTCCACCGGCGCGGGGGTTGCGAACGCCCCCGCGCCACTTCCAAGAGGAACCGACCATGAAAGCCACCCGCAAGCTCATCACCGTCAACGAGGAACTCTGCAACGGCTGCGGCAACTGCGTCACCGGCTGCGCCGAGGGAGCCCTCGCCATCATCGACGGCAAGGCCAAGCTCGTGAACGAGGTGTTCTGCGACGGCCTGGGCGCGTGCCTGGGCGAATGCCCCACCGGCGCGCTCAAGGTTGTGGAGGTGGAGGTGGAGGACTTTGATCCCGAAGCCGTGGCCCGGCACCTGAAGGCCCAAGGACGCGAAGTGCCCGGCCACATGCCCGACCCGGCCAGCCTGCGCCTTGGCCTTGGCGGTTCCGCGCCGAAGCCCCACGGCGGCTGTCCCGGCAGCAGGGTCATGAGCATGAACCAGCGCGCGCCCCAGGCCGGCGCATCCCCCTGCCAGCAGGCCAACGTGCCCCGGCAGCAGTCCGCAGGGGTGTCGAACCTCACGCACTGGCCCATCCAGCTGCGCCTCGTGCCGCCCACCGCGCCGTTTTTGCAAAACGCCAGCCTGCTCTTGACGGCCGACTGCGTGCCGCCGTCCTTTCCGGACTTCAACGAGCGCTTCCTGGCCGGCCGGGTGCTGCTTTTGGGCTGCCCCAAGTTCGACGACGCGGCCGCCTACGTCCAGAAACTGGCAGATATTTTGACCAGCAACGCCATCAAGGACATCACCGTGGTGCAGATGGAAGTGCCCTGCTGCAACGGCATGACCGCCATAGCCCAGCGCGCCGTGGCGGCCGCGGGCAAGAACGTGCCCCTGGAGACCATCGTCATCACGCGCGACGGCCGCATCCAGACCGAGGCGCCCGGCGGCCTCAAGCCCATGGGCCTGTAATCCCGGCCCTGCGCTGGCAGGGGCTCAACGGCGAAGGAACAACAGTAAGGAGAAGCATCATGAAGATCGCGCATCTCTTCGAAAACACCTTCAAGGACAACGCCCCCAGCATCACCGTGGTGCACGAGAGCGAATTCGCCAAGGTCCTGAACTTCAACTTCAAGGCTGGCCAAGGCCTGCCCCTGCACTCGCACAACATCGAGGGCGAACTGGTGCTCACCATTCTGGAAGGCCAGGGCGAGTTCCTCTCCGCCGACGGCAAGATCCCGGCCAAGCCGGGCGACACGCTCATCTGCCCCATCGCCACCAAGCACGGCGTGGGCGCGGTGACGGACCTGCGCGTGCTGGTCACCATCACCCCGCCTATCTAGAAGCCTTGCATGCCCTGGAGCGCCCCCTCCCCGGACTCCAGCGGAGGGAACGATTCCGCTCCCCTTTCGCCGGGTCCGGGGGCGGCCAGCCCCCGGCCGCCGGAGGCGCATCCAGGCTCCCACAGTCGGCGTCGCCGGAGAATCCAGAGACGCCGACCTCGGGCAGTGAGAACAACCCAGCGTCCCTTTCGCCGGGTCCGGGGGCGGCCAGCCCCCGGCCGCCGGAGGCGCATCCAGGCTCCCCCGTCGGCGTCGCCGGAGAATCCAGGGGCGCTGCCCCTGGAACCCCGCCAGAGGGCACGGGGCCCTCTGGACTCCCCAGACAAGCGAACAGGCTCTTCCGCGCAAAGCCGCCGGAAGAGCCTGTTCGCTTGTAATGGCGGGAAAGCGCCGGGATGGGGGTAATGGGAGGAGAATGAGGGGAAAAGAGCGGGCGGGAGGACGGGAGCAAGGCCGGGGCGCCCCGGCTGTTTTGACAAAGCCCGGAGCCTCGGCCATACTTCACGGATATGTCTGACGCCCGCGTGACCATCCTGATTCCCAGCCACCGCCGCCCGGAACTTTTGGCGCGCGCCCTGGCGCACTACGCGCCAAGCGGCCTGCCCGTCATCGTGGCCGATTCCTCGCCAGAGCCCTTTGCCCAAGCCGGGGATTTTCCGCAGGTGCGCTACCTGCATCTTCCCAGCGTGCCCTTTGAGGCCAAACTCCAGCGCCTGGCCGCATTGGCGCACACGCCCTACTGCGTGCTCTGCGCCGACGACGACTTCACCTCCACGGCGAGCATTCTGCGCTGCGCGGACTTCCTCGACCGGCACCCCGACCACTGCGGCGCGCACGGCCATTACCTGCGGGTGGTGCGCGGCAAGGCCGGCGCGCTGGTGGAGCCCTGCTACCGGGACACGCACCGGGCGGGCATCATGAGCGACGATCCCGTGGCGCGGCTGCTGGAGTTGAACAGGCCCTACGTGCCGCTGTTCTACGCCGTGCTGCGCGTGGCGGTGCCGCGCCTGGCCTTCGGCCCCGGGCACGAGGCGGAACGCTTCTATGCCGCGAGCGAGCTGGCCCTGGGCGTGGCCGCCGCCATTCTGGGCAAGGTGGCGGTTCTGCCCACCCTGCACACCGTGCGCGACATCGTGCCGAGCCAGGACCTTGCCGGGACCAAGAACGACAGCCTGGCCGTGGTCAGCACGGCCCCGCAGTACCGCGAGGTTTACGGGCGCTTCATAACGCGGCTTTCCGCCGCCCTGGCGGACACGGCCAAGCTTGCGCCGCAGAAGGCGCGCCAGGCGGTGCTTGCCTCCCTGGCCGCATTCATCGCCGGATATTGCCAGCACCGGCCGCGCAGGCCTTTTGTGCGCAAGCTGCCCAAATATTTCCGGCGGGCCCTGCATGCCCTGGTGCCCCCTTTGGCCGCGCGCGCCCGGCGCGAGGCCGACAGCCTGCGCCAGGCCGAGCTTGCGGCCTATCTGGCTCCGGCGGGCGCGGACGCCTGGGCGGAGCTGGACGACATTCTTGCGCGGCTCACGGCCACGCGCGGGTAAGGGGGAAAACGATGGCCAAAGCGAAAAGGACGGCGTGCCAGTGACAGGCGCGCGGCAACACGGGGAGCAGAACGCGGAAGAGCCGCTGCGGGTGCTCGTCACCGGGGCCACGGGCTTTGTGGGCCGCCATGTGGTGGAGGCCCTGCTGGCGCATGGCTGCGACGTCAGCGCCCTGTGCCGCGACGCGGCCAAGGCCGAGGCCATGCCCTGGCATGGCCGGGCCAAGGTCATCCAGGGCGACATCGCCGACCTTTCCGACGGGCAGATGGACATGCTGGCCGGGCACGGGCGCATTCTGCACCTGGCCTGGGAGGGCCTGCCCAACTACAAGGCCGAGTCCCAGGTGACGGAAGTGCTGCCGCGGCATCTGGCCTTCCTCTCGCGGCTTGTGGAGCACGGGGCGCGGCACCTGCTGGTAACGGGCACCTGCCTGGAATACGGCCTGCAGGAGGGCGCCCTGGCCGAGGATGCGCCCTGCGCTCCGGTCACGGCCTATGGCCGCGCCAAAAACGCCCTGCGCCTGGCCCTCGAACCCGTCTGCGCGGCCCGTGGCGCAACCCTCCAATGGGCCCGGCTGTTCTACATGCACGGCCCAGGCCAGTCTGAAAAATCCTTGCTCTCCCAACTTGACCGGGCTATCAATTCGGGCGCAACGACATTCGATATGTCCGGCGGAGAACAGGTGCGCGACTATCTTTCCGTGACGCAGGTGGCAGACCTGCTGGCGCGCGTGGCCTTGCAGGACCGCGTCACGGGCGTCATAAACTGCGCCAGCGGCCGCCCGGTGACCGTGCGCGCCCTGGTGGAGGCGCATTTGCGCCGGCGCGGCGCAGACCTTGGGCTCAACCTTGGGCATTACCCCTACCCGGATTACGAGCCCATGCGCTTCTGGGCCGACACCGCAAAACTTGCCGCAGCCCTGGCTGCGAGCCCGGACCAAGAACTATGACCGCAAACGCCAGCAAGGATGAGGCCGTGGACACGACGACGGACATGACCGAGCAGTTCAAGAAGGAACGGACCGAGCGCATAGCCAAAATGGGCACGGACCAGAAGTTGAAGGAAACGGCCCAGGCCTTCACCGTCGCCTCCACCACCGCCGGATATTCCTACAACTTCACGTGGATGGGCCGGCCCATCATCCAGTATCCCCAAGACATGGTCGCCATGCAGGAAATCGTCTGGGACATGCAGCCCGACGTCATTGTGGAGACGGGCATCGCCCACGGCGGCAGCCTCGTGTTCTCGGCCTCGCTGTTGCGCATGCTCGGCGGCGACGGCTACGTGGTCGGCGTGGACATCGACATCCGCGCGCACAACCGCGCGGCCATCGAGGCTCACCCCATGGCCCCGCACATCCGCATGATCCAGGGCTCCAGCGTGGACGACGCCATCGCCGCCCAGGTGCGCGAGTCCATCAAAGGCCGCAAGAACCCCCTGGTTGTGCTTGACTCCAACCACACCCACGCCCATGTGCTGCGCGAGCTGGAGCTTTATTCGCCCCTGGTGCGCAAGGGCGGCTGGCTGGTGGTCTTCGACACCGTTGTGGAGAACATGCCCGGCGACTTCTACCCGGACCGGCCCTGGGGCATCGGCGACAATCCCATGACCGCGGTGGACGCCTTTCTGCAAACAAACGACCGCTTCGTCATCGACGAGGCCATGGACGCCAAGCTCGCCGTGAGCATGGCTCCGCGCGGCTACCTGCGCTGCGTCAAGGACTAGCGCCCCAGACCCACACAAGGATACCCTCATGGAAGTCGTCATCCTCTGCGGCGGGCTTGGCACCCGCCTGCGCGAAGAAACGGAGTTCCGGCCCAAGCCCATGGTCAACATCGGGCCGCGCCCCATTTTGTGGCACATCATGAAGATCTTCGCCACGCGAGGGCACACCGACTTCGTTCTGGCCCTGGGCTACAAGGGCGAGATGATCAAGGACTATTTCCTCAACTACGAGGCCATGAACAACGACGTCACCATCGAGTTGGGCAAGCCCGAGAAGGCCCAGCTGCACTCCTGCCACGAGGAATGCGGCTGGAGGATCACCCTGGCCGACACGGGCGAGAAGGCCCTCAAGGGCGCGCGCCTCAAGAAGGTGGAAAAGTACGTCAAGGGCGACACCTTTCTTTTGACCTACGGCGACGGCGTGGCCAATGTCGACATCGACGCCCTGCTCGCCTTCCACAAGGCCCACGGCAAGATGGTCACCCTGACCGGCGTGAACCCGGCCTCGCGCTTCGGCGAACTGAAGATCGAGGGCGACCGCGTGGCGCGCTTCAACGAAAAGCCAGAGGGCCCCGGCTTGGGCGCGGAGAAATACATCAACGGCGGCTACATGGTCATGAACCGGGCCATCTTCGAGCGCGTGCGCGCCGAGGACTCCTGCGACCTGGAGTACGGGCCGCTGGAGCAGCTGGCCGACGAAGGCGAGCTGATGGTGTACCGCCACCACGGGTTCTGGTCCTGCATGGACACCCTGCGCGACACCGAATACCTGAATAAGCTCTGGGCCGAGAACCGCGCCGGCTGGAAGATCTGGTAGGGGCGGCCATGCTGCGCGTCAGGGACGTCATGGACGGGTTCTACAAGGGCCGCCGGGTGCTCATCACCGGGCACACCGGCTTCAAGGGCGCCTGGATGTGCCTGCTTTTGGAGCGCGCCGGAGCCCAGGTGCTGGGCTATTCCCTGGATCCGCCAAGCACGCCCAGCCTCTTTTGTCTCGCCGGGCTGGACAGCGCGCCCCCGGCAGGGCTCACCTCCCTGCATGCCGACATTTTGGACCTGCCGCGCCTGACGCGTGCCGTGGCCGAGTTTCAGCCCGAGGTGGTCGTCCACATGGCCGCGCAGTCGCTGGTGCGCCCGTCCTACGCCGACCCCGCCGCCACCTTCGCCGCCAACGTGCTGGGCACGGTCAACGTTCTGGAGGCCTGCCGCCAGGCCCCGCCCGCGCCCGGGCAGCGCCGGGCCATCGTGGTGGTGACGAGCGACAAGTGCTACGAGAACCGCGAGTGGGTGCACGGCTACCGCGAGACCGACCGCCTGGGCGGACACGATCCGTATTCCGCCAGCAAGGCCTGCGCGGAGATCGCAGCGGGCAGCTTCGCCAAGTCCTTTTTCCCGGCCGAGACCGTTGCCGACCACGGCACGGTGCTGGCCACGGCGCGCGCGGGCAACGTCATCGGCGGGGGCGACTTCGCCACCGACCGCCTCGTGCCAGACATGGCCCGGGCCTTTGCCAAGGGCGAGGCCGTGCACATCCGCCGGCCCGATGCGGTGCGGCCCTGGCAGCACGCCCTGGAGCCCGTTTCCGCCTATCTGCTGCTGGCCCGGCGCATGCTGGAACAAGGCCACCGCTTTGCCGGCGGCTGGAACTTCGGCCCGTCCAGCCGCGATGTGCGCACCGTGGGCGAAGTGGCGGCGCGCTTTGCCGAACTCTGGGGACGCGGCGCCCGCCTGGAGCTGAACCAGAACGCCGGGCAAGGTCCGCACGAGGCCGGGCTGCTGACCCTGGACTGCGCCAAGGCCCGCGCCCTGCTTGACTGGCGCCCAAGGCTTGAGCTTGACGCGGCGCTCATCTGGACCTGCGGCTGGTACATGGCCTGGGCCGAGGGCAAGACCGACCTGCGCGCTCTGTGCGGCACGCGCATCAACGAATTCTTCGCCGAGTAGCCGCCATGGGCTCCCTCACCCTGCATACAACGCCGCTGCCCGGCCTCATGGTGGTGGAGACGCGCCCCGTGGGCGACCAGCGCGGCAGCTTCGCCCGGCTCTTTTGCGCCCAGGAGCTTGAGCCCCTCGGCCTGCCCGGGCCCATCGCGCAGATCAATCACTCCTGCACCAGCGTCCAGGGCACGGTGCGCGGCCTGCACTTTCAGCGACCGCCCAAGGCCGAGGCCAAGCTGGTGCGCTGCCTGCGCGGCAGGGTGCTCGATGTGGCCGTGGACCTGCGCAAGGGCTCGGCCACGTATCTGCGCTGGCACGCCGTGGAGCTCTCGCCGGAGAACCACCTGGCCTTCTACCTGCCCCAGGGCTTTGCCCACGGCTTCCAGACCCTGACGCCGGATTGTGAGCTGCTGTACCTGCACACCGAATTCTACAGCCCGGAGCACGAGGGCGGTCTGCGCTACGACGACCCGGCCCTGGGCATTGCCTGGCCCCTGCCTGTGGTCGGCCTTTCCGCCCGCGACGCCGCGCACCCTCTTGTCCACCCCGCTGCCGGGCCAGACTTCGCCCCCCTGGAGATTTTATGAACTGCCGCTTCTGCAACACCCCGCTCTCGCAGATTTTTCTCGACCTTGGCGCCGCGCCGCCCTCCAACTCCTTCTTGAAGCAGGAGGAGCTGAACGGACCTGAGGTCTATTACCCCCTGAAGCTCTACACCTGCCCGGAGTGCTTTCTGGTGCAGGTGGACGAGGTGAAGCGCTCCAGCGAAATCTTCTCCTCCGACTACGTGTACTTCTCGTCCTTCTCCAGCACGTGGCTGGCCCACGCCAAGGCCTATGTTGAGGCCACCCTGCCGCGCCTGGGTTTGGGCAAGGACTCCCTCGTCATGGAGATAGCCAGCAACGACGGCTACCTGCTGCAATACGTGCGCGAGCACGGCGTGCCCGCCCTGGGCATTGAACCCACTGGCAGCACGGCCGCGGCCGCGCGCCAAAAGGGCATCGAGACCCTTGAGGAGTTCTTCGGCGTGGAGCTTGCCACCCGCCTCGCGGCGGAGGGAAGGCGCGCGGACCTCATCGTGGGCAACAACGTGCTGGCCCATGTGCCAGACATCAACAACTTCGTTGGAGGGTTGCGGATAGCCCTGGCGCCCGGCGGGCTCATCAACATGGAGTTCCCGCACCTGTACCGGCTCGTGGAGTCGTGCCAGTTCGACACCGTGTACCACGAGCACTTCTCCTATCTTTCCCTGGGCACCGTGCGCCGCATCTTCGCCGCCAACGGCCTGTGCGTGTACGATGCCGAGGAACTGCCCACCCACGGCGGCTCCCTGCGCATCCACGCCCGCGCCCAGGGCGATCCCCTGGCCGTGGAGACCCCGCGCCTGGCCGAGCTTCTGCGCATGGAGATCGGGGCCGGCATGCAGACCATGCCCTACTACCAGGGCTTTCAGGACCGCGTGGAGCGCATCAAGGCGGAGCTGCTGGGTTTTCTGGCCGAGCAGACCCTGGCGCGCAAAACGGTCGCCGCCTATGGCGCGGCGGCCAAGGGCAACACCCTGCTGAACTTCTGCGGCGTCAAGCCGGGCCAGGTGGCTTTCGTGTGCGACGCCAGCCCCCACAAACAGGGCCTGTTCCTGCCCGGCAGCCGCATCCCGGTGCGCCACCCGGACGCCATCCGCGAAGCGAAGCCCGATTTCGTGCTCATCCTGCCCTGGAACATCAAGGATGAGATCAAGGCCCAGCTCGCCTTCATCCGCGAGTGGGGCGGCCGCTTCATTCCCACCAACACCATGTCCGTGGAGCCCTAGCCGGACGGACTCGCACCTCCCAGGCGGCCGCGAGGTCCGCCCGCCGCGTGGGGCGGCACAAAAGGCCTGGCGTTCGCATCCAGGCCTTTTTGCTGTTGTCGATGCGTCGGGGCTGGCTAGACGCCATGCTTGCGCCGCCCCTGGGGCGGGCGCTGCGCTTGCCGCTGGCGAACGAGGAATGCGGACAAAAGGGCGGCCCGGCAGACGGGACGGCATGCAGGCACGTGCCGGGCGCAGCGTTGCAGCATCGCCGCGAAACAAATGCAGGGACACGGCTCGCTCTTTAAGCCCAGGCCAAGACGCCCGACTGGGCAGTCATGGGCTTGCGGGCCCTGCAGGCATGCGGCAAGGCCCGAGTGCGCCGGAACCATACGCTTGCAGGATTCGCCGCCCATACGCGGCCACGGAGCCTGTGGGGCGGTTCTAGCGCAGGTAGTCTTCCAGATAGCGGCCCATCTGCCGGTCCGCCCCGGCCAAATGTCCGCTGATCCATTCTTCCAGAAATTTCAGGATGGCTTCCGCCGTGGCGCTGCCCGCGGCGCAGGCGTTTTCGAACGTGGCGACTGTGCCCAGGAACGCCTCGTGCTCAGTCATGTGCGCGGGCAGGTCTGGATAGCTGAAGGCCTGCATGTAGCCTTCCTCAATGTGGAAGTGCTCGGCGGCGAAGGTCTTGAGCCGCGCCACCAGATCCTCCGCCGGGCAGGACAGGCCGGAATGCTCTTGCTTGTCGATGAGGGCGTTGAACGTCTGCAGCAGATCCTTGTGCTGCTCGTCGATGCTCTGGATGCCGATGGCCAGGGATGGTTGCCATTCTATGCGGGCCATGGGGAACGCCTCCTTGGGGGGTAGGGATTGCTGCGCAATCACTACGTACCATATTTACGGCGCCGATCAAGCATAGAAAAAAAGTGGGCTCCGGTCCCCTCCCTTAACTGAAAACCGGAGCCCCAGCCGCGATGTGAATGGCGGCAGTTGCCATACTTATCGGCCCCTTGCCGCATGCGCATTAGAGCCGCCGGCGGCATGGGCGCAAAAAAAAGGCCGGACCCTTGCGGACCCGGCCAGGCGGAATCGTGTCGGGATGACGCCTACTTCTTTTCTTCCTTCTCTTCGACCTTGTCGGCCACGGCGCACTCGGTGGTCAGCAGCAGGCTGGCGACGGAGGCGGCGTTCTGCAGGGCCACGCGGGTGACCTTCTTGGGGTCGATGACGCCGGCGGCGTAGAGGTCCTCGTACTTGCCGGAAGCGGCGTTGAAGCCGAACGCGGCCTTGCCCTCGCGGACTTTCTCCACAACCACGGAGCCTTCAAAGCCCGCGTTGGCGGCGATCATGCGCAGGGGCTCCTCGACGGCGCGACGGATGACCAGCACGCCGGCGGCCTCGTCGTCGTCGATGGTCTTCAGGCCGTCGAGCACGGAGGAGGCGCGCACGAAAGCGGTGCCGCCGCCGGGGACGATGCCTTCCTCAACGGCCGCACGGGTGGCGTTGAGGGCGTCTTCGACGCGGGCTTTCTTTTCTTTCATTTCCACTTCGGTGGCCGCGCCAACCTTGATGACGGCGACGCCGCCGACGATCTTGGCCAGGCGCTCCTGAAGCTTTTCCTTATCGTAGCTGGAGGTGGTGATGGAGATCTCGCCCTCAAGCTGCTTGATGCGGGCCTTGATGCTCTCCTTGGTGCCGGCGCCATCGACGATGGTTGTCTTTTCCTTGTCCACCACGATGTGCTTGGCGGAGCCCAGGGAATCGGCGCGCACCTTGTCCAGGGTCAGGCCCATGTCCTCGGACACGACCTGGCCGCCGGTGAGCACGGCGATGTCCTGCAGCATGGCCTTGCGGCGGTCGCCGAAGCCGGGGGCCTTGACCGCGCAGACCTTGAGGGTGCCGCGCAGCTTGTTCACCACCAGGGTGGCCAGCGCTTCGCCGTCCACGTCCTCGGCAATGATCATGAGCGGGCGGCTCATCTTGACGACCTGCTCGAGCACGGGCAGCAGCTCCTTCATGTTGCTGATCTTCTTCTCGGAGATCAGAATGAGGGCGTCGTCGAACTCGGTGGTCATCTTCTCGGAATTGGTGGTGAAATAGGGGGAGAGGTAGCCGCGGTCGAACTGCATGCCCTCGACCACGTCGAGCACGGTCTCCATGCTCTTGGCTTCCTCGACGGTGATGACGCCCTCTTTGCCGACCTTGTTCATGGCCTCGGCCAGAATGTCGCCGATGGTCTGGTCATTGTTGGCCGAGATGGTGCCGATCTGGGCGATTTCCTTGCGGTCCTTGGTGAACTTGGCCTGCTTGCCGAGCTCCGCCACGATGGCTTCCACGGCCTTGTCGATGCCGCGCTTCACGCTCATGGGGTTGCGGCCGGCGGCGATGAGCTTGATGCCCTCGCCGAAGATGATCTGGGCCAGCACGGTGGCGGTGGTGGTGCCGTCGCCCGCGACGTCGTTGGTCTTGGAAGCGACTTCCTTGACCATCTGGGCGCCCATGTTCTCGAACTTGTCCTCAAGCTCGATCTCCTTGGCGACGGTGACGCCGTCCTTGGTGATGGTGGGCGCGCCCCAGGATTTCTGGATGGCGACGTTGCGGCCCTTGGGGCCCAGGGTGACTTTCACGGCATCGGCAAGGGTGTCCACGCCGATTTTAAGCCCGGCGCGGGCGGCCTCATCAAAACGAATGGTCTTAGCCATTTTTCGCAGCTCCTTATGAAGATTCGGCGGCAAGGCGCCGGTTATTGCAACGGGCTATTTTTCGATGACGGCCAGAATTTCTTCCTGGCGCATGATAACGCATTCCTCGCCGTCCATCTTGAACTCGGTGCCGGCGTATTTGGCGAACAGCACGACGTCGCCCTTCTTCACCTGCATCTTGACCTTGTCGGAGCCGGGGCCGGCGGCCACGACGGTGCCGCGCATGGGGCGCTCCTTGGCGCTATCGGGAATGATGATGCCGCCGGCGGTGACTTCTTCCTCGGGCAGGCGCTGGATGATGACGCGATCGTGCAACGGTGCAAGTTTCATTGGGACTCCTCCTCAAAGGTGTGTGTAGTTGATTCCCCGCCGAACCGGGCGGCAGAAGCGCCGCGCTGTTGAGTCGGGCGGTCCGGCTTGGGCGATGGAAAGATAAGCAGGGGCGGAGGGATGTCAACGGGGTGCGGGGCGAAAAACTTCGCTGCGGCGCAAAGACAGACAGGGCCGCAAGCGTTTGCGCCTGCGGCCCTGTCCGGGGTGCCGTGCAATGTGGGGATCAGTTTTCGCTTTCCAGCTCGACGCCGCTCATTTTCACAAAGGTGCGCACCTGATGCAGGTTGTGCAGATCGAGCTTCTTCATGAAGTTGGCGCGGTGCTTTTCCACCGTGCGGGTGGAGAGGAACAGCTTTTCGGCTATTTCCTTGTTCTTGAAGCCCTGCAGCACCATCTGCAGAATGTGGCGCTCGCGGGCGGTCAGTCCGTCCAGGGGCGAGGTGCGCTCCGGGCGGCTGCTGCGCAGGTAGCCGTTGATGAGCGTGGCCGAGACCTCGGGGCTGACATAGGCCTCGCCCCGGCACACGGCGCGTATGGCGGTGAGCAGATCCTCGGCGCTGGCGGCCTTCACTACGTAGCCGTCCACACCGGAATCCAGGGCCGCATGCAGGTAGTCCTCGCTGCGGTGCGCGGTGAGGGCGATGATGCGCGCCTCCGGAAAGTCGCGCTTGATGGCCTTCACGGCCACCATGCCGTCCACGCCGGGCATGGAAAGGTCCATGAGCACGATGTCGGGCTTGAGCTCGCCGTAAAGACGCATGGCCTCGCGGCCGTCCTGGGCCTCGCCGATCACCTGGCAGAGTCCCTGGGTCTCCAAATAGGCCTTGAGGCTTTGCCGCAAAAGGGCGTGGTCTTCGGCCAACAGCACGCGATAGCGTTTGGAATCGGTGTTCTCGGTCATGTCTTCTTACCTTTTTTGGGGGGGGCGCTCACTGCGTTTTCGCAGCTTGCTGTTTTCTGCGTCTTTGATACGCACCCGAACGTACGCAGTCAAGTAGCGGTGGTACGCATTATCCGACTTTCCCAATAGACTATCGATGATCCTTGACCAATGTTTCAGAATTTTGCAGCATTATATTCATGACAAAATACATGGCCTCTTTGCTGCTTCTCCTGTGTTGCGCCACGGCCGCCTCCGCCTACACGGCCACGGTCAAAACCCTCCGCGACGGCGACTCCTTCACCGCCACGGGGCCGGAAGACACCCTGGTCAACGTGCGGCTCTACGGCATCGACGCGCCGGAGTACAAACAGCCCTACGGCTTGCAGGCCAAGCAGCGCCTGTCCAAGCTCATCGCCCGCAAGGAGCTGCACATCGAACCCATCGACACCGACCGCTATGGCCGCACGGTGGCCCTGGTGCGCCTGGACGACGGCACCCTGGTCAACGAGGTGCTGGTGGCCGAGGGCTGCGCCTGGGTGTACGACCAGTACTGCCAGCAGGGAGAACTGTGCCAGCGCCTGCGCGAGCTGCAGGACAAGGCGCGCGAGGAGCGCCGCGGCCTTTGGGCCGAAGACAACCCCACGCGCCCGTCGGATTGGCGCAAGGAGCACAAGGTGGAGGAGTGGTACAAGGCGCCCGCGCGGGTCATGAAGTCCCTTGTGCGCAAGGTCAAGGTCGTGTTCCGCTAGCGCGGAAGAGGCCGATGGCGCCCGCGCGGCGCAGTTGCAGGGTTTGTGTGCCCCGCTGAGCCATGTATTCGGCGGCGCAGCTGCGTATGTGGCTTCGGTCCCTGCGGGACTGACCAGTGGAGGTGCGACGGAGAGCATGGCGCCGCACAGCGAGGGCATGACGGGGACAAGCGCCAGAACAGGCAACAGGGATTGGTCTTACGCAGGCGGATGCTTTGCCGCTTGCTTGGCCGCGCCAGTCGCCCTGCCGGGTCTCACAGCGGCAAGCGGCGCAAAGGGTTGGGCCCCGGCAAGCCAGGACCATGCCCGTCGGCGCGGCTAGTAGACTTTCTTGTGGGGCACGGGCGTGCCGGAAAGGCGCTTGGCCGCTTCGTCCGGCTTATCCGCTGCGGCGCTCTTGTCCGCGCTCTTGTCCGCAGCCTTGGCCACGGTTTTCGCCGCCGGCTTGGGCACCAGGGTCATGACGCCCAGCCCGGCAAATGTCGTGGCCTGCTTGAGCGAAAGCAGCTGAGGATGGTCTGCGTCGATGCGGAACTTGTCGCCGGGCTTGAGCGGACGGTTCCCAACCAGGGGAAGGATGCGGCTGGACAGTCCGTTGCTCGCGGTCTCGGCCACGGTGTACTCGCCGGGCGCAAGGTTGATCTCCCCGCCGCTGGCCCAGTGCACGGTGACGGCCTGGCCCTTGGCGTCCACAAGCTTGATGGACTGGACCTTGCGCGGTTCGATGTCGACGTAGAAATACGCGGGCCTTGCGCCCTTGGTCTCGCGCGCGATCTGGTAGCGCACGGCCCCGGCCACGGGCGAGGGCAGGCGGTACTTGTCGATGAAGGCGTCGGGGTCGAGGATTATCTCCCAGCCCATGTCCTGGCCGTCGTTGGCCTGCGGCCGGGCGGTGTAGCCCTTGAAGTTCAGCACTTCCCGCCACTTGCTGCCCAGCACGCCCTCGATGATGAACTGGTCGCCCGCAACGGCGCGCAGACTGCCGCCGTGCTTCACCTGCACGCTTTTGCCGTTGAGCCAGCACACGAACACCGGCGGACCGGCCGGAAGCGGCGGCGGCATCTCGCCGGAGAAGCGCACGCTGGTGGACGAGACCTTGCGGCCGTCCACGCGGGTTTCAATCTCGCGGAAGGATTCCAGGGCCATGCGCGGCGAATCCACAAGGTTCTGCCCCTGCCGGTCGGAGGCGAACACCGCCACCACCTGACCGTGGGGATCGCCCTTGGAGCCGCTGTCGATCTTGAGGGTGCCGCCGGGCTGCACGGCCACGGACTGGCCGTCGAGCTGCTTGCCGTTGACCTTCACGCTGCAGGAGCGCTCGTACAGGCGCTGCACCTCATTCTCGTCGATGTGCGGCGGAACGATCTCCACGCCGCAGTGCCGCAAGAGCACCGAGGTGGCGTAGACCTGATGCTTCACCTTCCAGCCCAGCGCGCCGATGTTCTTGCTCACCTCCACGGCCATGGCCGGGATGTTCAGGTTCGACAGCGCATAATAGGTGAGCGACTTGCGCATTTCCGTGGCGTAGCGGCTGTCGGGCTCGAAGGTGCGGGTGTTGAAGAGCTTGAACTGGTAGTCCGGATCCTTCACCGTGGTGTTGATCTCGTGCAGGGCGGCATTCACAAGCTGGGCCAGGTTCAGACGCTCGTACACATTGGCGTCGATGATGACCGACTGGCCCCAGCGCGACGGGTTGCGCAGGGCGCTGACGTAGACGGGGTCGTAGAAGCCGGAGCCCTCGTGCAGGTGGATGAGCGCGCTGGACTGCGAGAGCAGAAAACGCACGGCCCGCGCCAGGCGGTCCTCGTAGAACTGGTTGTAGTCGCGGTCGAAGCGGCGGTTCATGTCCACGTTCACCGCGCGCTGGTGCACATGGATGGAGGGCACGTTGGCCCGGGGCACCACGATGAGGTTGCCCTTGAGCACGCGGCTTTCGGCTATGTACTGCGCGGCAAGAAAGCCCGTGGGCTCGTCGCCCTGGATGCCGCCCTGCACCATGACCGTGGGGCCGGGGGTCTCGCCCTGGATGAACACCACGGGCAGGGGGTACTGCGTGCCCTCGAAAAAGACGAAGCCCGTGCGCGCAGACGCGGCCGCCGGAGCGGCCGAGGCCGCGAGCAGCAGAAATGCGAGGCTAATTGCCCAAAGAGTACGTTTCGCCAAGAATCACTTCCCCGTCGGAATTCTTGATCTCCACCCGCAGGCCGAGGGCCTCCCTGCGGGTCAGTCCTTCCGGCACGCGGGCACTGGCGGAGATGCGTTTGAACCGGGTTATCTGGTAGGTCAGATCAGAAGCGGTGGCGGCGTCAAGTTCGGTGAGCGAGCCATCGTTGCGCAGCAGCAGCAGGGTTATGCCGCCCGAGGCGGAGCCCTGGGCGCGGTTGTTCAGGTCGAAGGTGGCGGTGAGGCTTGCGCCCTGCACCTGGGCCTTGAAGTTCTCGACCGTGATGGTGCCCGCGTTGACCTTGTGGAAGGCGCGGTTCGCGGCCTGGGGCGAGGCGTCCGGCGCATGGCCCTTGGCGGGCTTGCCCGGGGCTGCGTCGCCCTTCTGTATCTTTTCCAGGTTGCCCAGGCGCTCCAGGTTCACCTGGGCCTCGGCCAATTTGACTTCCAGATCACGGCGGTCCTGCAGCACGCTGCGGTAGCCCACAAAGGACCGCAGCCCCACGATGAGGCCCAAAAGGACCAGCACCCCGACGCCGATGGAGAACCACAGCAACAGCTTGAGCCGCCTCGGGCTGACGCGCAGAGTTTTGACGTCCGCGTCGTCGCGCATGAAGAGCACGCTGTAGCTGCTGTTCGGCATCAGCTCTTACCCCAGTTCTCGCTTAGGATGACCCAACCGTCGCCGCGGGGGGCGATGACGAGCGTCTTCGGACCCTTGTCCGAATGGCCCGAGCTGTCCTCATAGGTCTGAATGAAGCTGACCTTGAGGCCCTTCTTGTGCATGGCCACCTCGACCTTGTCCGCGGCGATGCGCACGGGGGTCTTGCTGGTCCACAGGGTCTTCTTGAACTCGCGGATGGCATTTGCGTTGGACTGCTTTCCGTTGGTGGCGTCATCGGCGTAGAAGGCCATGTACTTGTCGATGTCGGCCGAGAGCCAGGATTCCATCCAGCTCTTGAGCATCTTGTCCACTTCGGCGCGCTTGGAGGTCAGGTAGCGGGTCTCCAGGGGGCCGGGCGCGGCCTCGGTGTACTCGCCGCCGACGATGCGCCAGCTGCCGTCCTTCTCCTTCTGCCAGTAGAAGCGCTTGCCCACGGCGGAGATGAGGTCCTGGGTGCGGTAGAACTGGTCGAAGGTGGTGACCCAGTAGTCCGGGCCCTGAATGACGCGCACGTTGTCCACCATGACGTGGATCCACGGCTGGTGGGCGAAGATGCCCTGCTTGTGGCTCTTGAAGGAGGGGAAGCTCACGCCCTCGGTCTGGGCGAACTTTTCGGGCTGGAAGTACTCGAAGAAACGCTCGCGCTTGTTCTGCCAGTCGTTGGCCCACTGGCGCACGCGCTCGGCCAGCTGCTGGGCGGTGGCGTCGTTCTGCGCGTCCTTGGTCCAGGTGAGCTTTTTGGCGATGACGACAGGAGTGCCGTAGGGCAGGTGTCCGTCAAGGCTCTTGATGTCGTTGGCGGAGAGGGCCACGCAGCCGCGCGTGTCGCGCGAGACCACCTGCTTGCCGCGCCCGTGGATCCAGATGCCGTGTCCGGTCTTGCCCTTCAGGCGGTCGACCGGGTTGGGGAAGTTCAGGCTGAAGGCATAGTTGCCGTAAAGCTCGAAGTCCAGCTTGCCCGGCACTTTTTCTTCCACGAAGTACACGCCCTCGGGGGTGCGCTTGTCGCCCTCGCGGGTCTTGTCGCCCTGGTCCTGGCCCGTGGTGCAGGTGAACTTGCGCAGCACCTCGAGCGGACTTTTCTTGCCGAACATGTAGAAAGTTTGCGTTTCCTTGTCGATGCCAAGGATAAGCTCCGGACCCGTGGGCTGCGAGGAAAGATGCGTCTCCCAGCCGGAGCCGGCCGCGAAGGCCAAGGCCGGAGCCAAGGCGAGGCCTGCCAGAAAAAGAAGCGTGCGTACGGTTTTCAAGGCTCTTCCGCGGTCGGTTGCGGCGCCATACCCGGTCCCTGCGCGACGGCGACCTGGACGCCCGTTATGCCTCAGCCCTTGGCGGCAGCCAAAAGCTCGTTGCGCGTAAAAATCGACGTCAGCGTGAGGCCGGCCTCGGCCAGCTTCTCTTTGCCGCCTTCCTCGCGGTCAAGAACGCACAGCACCGCGCCAACCTTGAATCCGGCGGCGCGCACGCGCTCCGCCGAGGTGACGAGGGTGCCGCCCGTGGTGACCACGTCTTCCAGCAGGGCGATCTCGTCGCCGGGGGCGACGTTCTTCAATCCTTCGAGGAACTGGTTGGTGCCGTGGCCCTTGGACTGCTTGCGGATGATGAGGGCGGGCAGGGGGTGGCCCTCAAGATGCGAAAGCACGGAAACGGAAGCCACGAGCGGATCGGCGCCGAGAGTCATGCCCGCAACCGCGCGCGCTCCCGAGCCTTTGAGCATGTCGAGGAACAGCTTGCCGATGAGATAACCGCCCTCGGGGTGCAGGGCGGTTTGCTTGCAGTCGAAATAATAGTCGCTCTTGCGGCCGGAGGTGAGGGTGACCTCGCCTTTGACATACGACAGCGCCATGAGCAGGCGCGCGAGTTTTTCTTTGGATTCCTGAACCATTATACCACCCCGGGACCGAAGACGCGCTCTAGTATCGTCGTCACGTAACGCAGGTAATAGCAGGGGTCGAACAATCTTTCAAGAGTTTCTAGACTTAAGTGTTTGCGAATTTCGGCATCATTGGTCACTTCGTCGCGGAAGGGCTTGCGGGTGTCCCACGAGCGCATGGCGGCGGCCTGGACCATCTCGTAGGCGCGCTGGCGGGGCAGGCCCAGCTCCACAAGCTCGACCAGCACCCGTTGCGAATAGAACAGGCCGTAGGAGCCTTCCAGGTTGCGCTGCATGTTTTCGGGGATGATGCGCAGGTTCTTCAAAAGCCCGGCCAGGCGGTTCAGCACGTAGTCGGCCAGGATGGTGGAGTCGGGCATGATGACGCGCTCCACGCTGGAGTGGCTGATGTCGCGCTCGTGCCAGAGGGGCATGTTCTCCATGCTGGCGATGGCGTTGGTGCGCAGCAGGCGGGAAAGGCCGCAGAGGTTCTCCGCGCTGATGGGGTTCTTCTTATGCGGCATGGCGCTGGAGCCCTTCTGCCCCTTGGCGAAGCCCTCCTCCACCTCCAGCACCTCGGTGCGCTGCAGGTGGCGCAGCTCGGTGCACAGGCGCTCCACCCCGCCGCCCAGCAGGGCCAATGCGGTGAAGTAATGCGCGTAGCGGTCGCGCTGGATGATCTGCGTGCTCACGGGGTCGACGCCGAGGCCCAGCACCTCGCAGGCGATGGCCTCCAGCTCGGGCGAAAGATGGGCATAGGTGCCCACCGCCCCGGAAATCTTGCCCACGCGGATGTTCTCCACCGCGGCGGTGAAGCGCTCCTTGTGGCGGGCGAACTCGGCGTAGAAGCCGGCCATCTTGAGGCCGAAGCTGGTGGGCTCGGCGTGGATGCCGTGGGTGCGGCCCATGCACAGCTGGTCCTTGTGGGCCAGGGCCATGTCCTTCAAGACGCCAAGCACCTTGTCGATGTCCGCCAGGATGAGCTTGCCCGCGCGCACCAGCAGCACGGCGTTGGCCGTGTCCACGATGTCGGAGCTGGTGCAGCCCAGGTGGATGAAGCGGGCGGCCGGGCCGACCTTCTCCTCCACCGCCGTCAAAAAGGCGATGACGTCGTGGCGGGTCTTCTCCTCGATTTCGAGGATGCGCTCCACGTCGAAGGAAGCCTTGTCGCGGATGGTTCGCATGTCATCCTGCGGGATGACGCCCAGGCGGGTCCAGGCCTCGCACACGGCCAGCTCCACTTCGAGCCAGGCTCCGAAGCGGGACTCCATGGTCCACAAGGCTGCCATTTCAGGACGGGAGTAGCGTTCGATCATGGGTGGTATCCGTCAGGTGCTTTGCTGGTCCAGACGGCCGTGGTCCGGATGAGGGAGCGGCGGCCGCCGCGCGCCGGGAAAAGCGCATGAAAAAGGCAGCCGGTGGCTGCCTTTTGTTCCGTATGACTAGCTGCTGGCCGCCGTGCTTGTCGCGGCTGGAGCCGCGGCTGGCTTTTCGGCGGGTTTGGCTGCGGCTTCTCCCGCGGGCGCGGCCGGGGCCGTGCTCTCAGGGGTGTGCGCAGGTCCGGAGTAGCCGCTGGCATACCAGCCGCCCCCCTTGAGCACGAAAGAGGTGCTGGAGATGATCCGGCTTGCGGTGCCGCCGCACACGGGACACGGAATGTCCCGTTCTTCGTAGTCCTTCTGCCATTCCTCGAAGATCTGCTTGCAGTCCTGGCAGTTGTACTCGTAGATGGGCATGGAATTTCCTCCAAACCAAAACGGGCCCTGAAGGCCCGGAAAGGACGGGGCGGCCCGAAGACCGCCCGCCAACCTGATTCCTATTTGCTCTTGGCCGCAGCCTTGGCCTCGCGAATGCGTTCCTTGAGGCGTTCCTCGCGACGCTTGCGACGACGGCCGATTTCCTTCATTCTCTCAACTTTCTTATGCTTGCCCATGTGTCCTCCTGGGAAAAATGCGCGCTACGCGCCTTGACTGCGCGCTTCCTAGCGCACATTGCCCTGTATGTAAAGCGTCGTCCGCGGCTGTCAAGCCCCGCCCTTGACGCGGGCCGCCCCAGGCCTCATTATCACCGGGCGGGTTCACACCCGCGATAATCAAATCGACCGAGGAGTCGCAGCAATGATCAAAAACACTCACACCCAGGCGGTGGCCGACATCGCCGAGGTGTTCATGTTCGAGCAGTGGTTGAGGCATTATTACGCCGTGGAGAAGAACGGCAAGCTCCTGCTCGAAATTCCCGAGGACGACGTGAAGGCCATCTACGAGCACGAGGAGCACCTGGCCCCCCTGCTCGACATGCTGAACAACACCGAGATCAGCTACGAGAAGTGCCAGACCTCCGTGTGCGCCTTTGTGGGCGCCCGGTACGACGGCTCCAAGTACGGCCCGGACGTCATCTCCAAGGCCATGGACTCCAAGGCCTTCAAGATCGAGCTGTACGTCTTCGGCGTATGGCTCAAGGGCCACGAGGCCTACCTCGACGAGCGCAAGATGCCCTTTGCCGAGTGGCGCGAAATGTACGCGGGCTGGAACAGCCTGGACCAGGTCAAGGAATACCGGAAAAAGCTTCTTGCCGGCGGCGGCGACCCCAACCGCCCGGCGACGAACGCCGTGAACTAGAAAAGTTGTCCCTGGACCAGGGTTTGCATGAGAAACCGCCAGGGCCGGACGGCGGATCTTCGCCTCCCGGCCCGGTTTCCTGCGGCTTCATGATATGACCACCCCTGGCAAGCGAGGTTCTACAACGTGTGCGCCCTCTGGTCCCGGGAGAACGACGACGCCAAGCGCAAGCAGCTGATGATCCTCGATCTGCTGGAGGACATCCGTGACCAGCGCTCCAAGCTCAAGCTCGAGTTCGACGAGGGCATAACGAGCATCAAGGATTTGACGGGCACGCTGCTGGACTATGACGCCGGCGGCATGACCATCGAGGTTTCGAGCCTCAAGAGCGCCACCCAGGCCTTCAACGGGGCGAGCCTCTCCTGCTTTTTCCGGGTGCGCGACCGCGAGGTGCGCGAACGCGAGCAGTACCTCACCTTCGACACGGTCGTGCGCGAGGTCACCCTGCGGCCAAGCGGCGTGGTGCACTTCAGCCTGGCCTTTCCGCAAAATCTCAAGAGCGCCCAGCTGCGGCGCAGCGTCCGCGTCAAGGTGGACGCCCGCAAGGTGCCGGAGCTCACGGTCTGGCCGGATTTCTCCGCCCGGCAGGACATGACCAAGCTCAAGCCCCTTTTCTCGCCGGAGCAGATGAAGGAAAAGCTCTACAAGGTCGACAACTTCTCCGCCAACGGCGTGCGGCTTCTGGTCAACGCCGGGCTGATGCGCGAGGCCATGCCCCAGCCGCTCAAGGGCGAGCGCTTCGCCATGAACTTCCGGGCCGTGGCCGCCCCGGGTACGCCGCCCGCCATTTTCTGGGTTCAGGCCGCGCTGCGCAACGTGTTTTACGACCCGCAGATCAGCGAAACCGCCCTGGGCTTCGAGTTCGTGGCCGAGGGCTTCATCGACGAGGACCTGGGCATGGTGTGGAAGCCGCTGAAGTTCGACGAGGTTTCCGGCCTGGGCAAGTTCGTGTTCAAGTGGAACCTGGATCTCTACCGCGAAAAGGGCATGGGCTAGCGCGGCGCGTCAAAAACGCGGCAGGCGGCCCTTTGGTCGCGGGGTGGATGCGGACAAGGCAGACGACGGGCGGTTCCGCGGAGCTGCCCTTTTTTGTGTCCAATACCCGCAGCGACCTACCGGCCGTATGGTCCCGTGGGCACGATGGGCCGCACCTGGATGGGCTGCTCCTCGAAGGACGTTTTCGGCTGCACCTGCTTGGGCGGCTTGTGGATCATCACCGTGTCGCCGCTCTCCTCGTCGCGCCCGAGCGTGATGCTGTGCTGGCCCGCGTCGGTGCCCATTTCATAGTCCCGGCGGTTCTTGGCCGTGTCGATGTTCGGGAACTTGCTTTTGTGGACGCTTTCCGCGCCGGGGCTTCCGGCGCCCTCCTCCAGCATCTTCATGGGCACGGGCTTCTGGGGCGGGGGCGGAATCTCCGCCGGGCCCTTGACGGCGTTTTGCGCCAGGCCGGGCGCGCAAAAAAGGCCCAAGCCAAGCACAGCGGAAAGAGCAACCGCGCGCAGGGCGGACGCAGGCGTTATTTTGCCGCGGCGAAGCAGAACGGGGAACATGGCGACCTCCTCGGACATCCGGCCTGGCCGGAGGGCTTCGGAATTAAGATTTGAATCTTGCCCGGCTTCAGTATACACTGCGCGGATACAAAGAAGCAACGGCCCAATACCGACGCCGTTTCATGCAGGAGGAGAAAACATGTCCCATCGCGCCGATGCCTACAAGGCTGCCGGGGTCAACATCGACGAGGCCAACGCCTTTGTGGAGCGCATCAAAGCCCTCGCCGCCAGCACCCACACCAAGGGCGTGCTCTCCGGCATCGGCGGGTTCGGTGGGCTGTTCAAGCCCGACCTGGGCAACATCGCAGCCCCTGTCCTCGTCTCCGGCACCGACGGCGTGGGCACCAAGCTCAAGCTCGCCTTCGCCTTCGGCGGACACGACACCATCGGCATAGACCTGGTGGGCATGAACGTGAACGATGTGCTGGTGCAGGGCGCCCGGCCCCTGTTCTTCCTCGACTACTTCGCCACCGGCAAGCTCGACTCCGACGTGGCCGTGCGCGTCATCTCCGGCATCGTGGAAGGCTGCCAGCAGGCCAAGTGCTCGCTGCTCGGCGGCGAGACGGCGGAAATGCCCGGCTTCTACCCCGAGGGCGAATACGACCTTTCCGGCTTCTGCGTGGGCATGGTGGACTACGAGCGCATCGTGGACGGCTCGCAGATCGCCAACGGCGACGTGATCATCGGCCTGGCCTCCAGCGGCCCCCACGCCAACGGCTACTCGCTCATCCGCAAAATCTACGACGCCTCCGGACTCAAGGGCACGGACATTCTGCCCGGCGACACCGTCACCGTGGCCGATGCGCTCATGGCGCCCACGCGCATCTACGTGCAGCCCGTGCTCAACCTGCTGCGCGACCTGCCCATCAAGGGCATGGCGCACATCACCGGCGGCGGCTTTTACGACAACCTGCCCCGCGTGCTGCCCAAGGCCGTCACCGCGCACCTGCGCTTCGGCTCCTGGCCTGTCACCCCGGTGTTCCTGTGGCTCAAGAACCAGGGCAAGCTCTCCTGGCCGGAAATGCTGCAGATCTTCAATACCGGCATCGGCTATGTGCTCATCGCCAAAAAAGACGTGGCCGAGGACATCATGAACCGCCTCTCCGGCATGGACGTGCCGGGCTACGTCATCGGCGAGATCAAGACCCGCGTGGAGGATCAGGAACAGGTGCAGGTGCACTTCCCCGAATAGCCCCTCCCGCCCTTCGCGGAAACAAAAAGCCCCGGCACGCCGGGGCTTTTTGTTTGCCCTCCGCCCGGGGGCTCTACTTGTCGTCTCGTGGAAAGCGCAGCACGAAGCGCGCGCCCGGTTCGCCGTTCTCCGCCGTCAGGCTCCCGTGCAGCTGCTGGGCCAGGCTGCCCATAAGCAGCAGGCCCAGGGTCCCGTGCCCGCCAAGGTCAAAGCCTTCCGGCAGGCCGGGGCCGTTGTCCTCCACGGCCAGCACCAGGTCGTCGCCCTCCGGGCGCAGCGCCACGCGCAGCAAGGGATCTTCCGCCTGGGCAAAGGCGTGCTTCAAGGCGTTCATCACCAGTTCGTTCAGCAGCAGGCCGCAGGGCACGCATTGGATGATCGGCAGGCGGACATCCTCAAGGACGAACTCCGTGCGCACCGGCGGCCGCGCGCCCTCAACCAGGGTCCGCACCAACTGCTCCACATAGCCGCGCATGTCCACGGACGAAAGGTCCGCCGAGGCGTACAGATGCTCATGCACCATGGACATGGTCTTGAGCCGCTTGCGGCTTTCCTCGAACAGCACGCGGTCCCTGGGGTCGACGACATACTCGGCCTGGAGCGTCAGCAGGCTGCTCACGATCTGGATGTTGTTCTTCACCCTGTGGTGCAGTTCCTTGAGCATCACTGTCTTTTCGTGCAGGGCCGCGCGCACCACCTGTTCGGCCTCGTCACGGCGCTGCTCGGCCACATCAAGGGCCCCGCCGACCCGCCGCGCCACAACCAGCACGACCATTCCCACAAGCGCGGCGCTGGCCATGGCGATGCCCGCCACGACAAGGGCGTTGCCCTCGCCCACATACGGCGCGCTCCATTCCTGAATCAAAGAATTGCCCAGCGAAAGCGCAACCATGAGCGGCACAAAGGCCCGCAGCAGGCTGGCCTTGGTCGTCGGCCCGATGAAGAGCCGCAGAGGCAGCTGCTCCGGTCCGGATGCGCAGACCAAAACCGCGCCAAGCAGCATGAAGGCAAAGGCCGTGGACCTGGCCATGGGCACCACGCCGGATCCGTAAAGAAGCGGCGTGCCAAAGGCATAGCCGAGGAGAAAGACGCAGCCGTTTGCGGCCACGGCCAGGCCCAGCAAACCCGCAAGGGGCCCGCCGGCGGCGCGGGAGCCGCCGTTCCGCCAAAAGGTGGCCATGGCCGAGATGCTGGAGAGGACAAACAGGGTTGCCGTTGCCGGCGACATGTTCACATGCGGCGCGCCGGTCATGAGCGTCAGCTGGCGGAACCACCAGTCGAGCAGGCCCGAGGAGCTCCCGGAGCCGTAACCCGCCAGGTTCAGCAACACAAAGATTCCGGCCAGGGCGGCCAGAATCAATCTGCCCGGCGAGGAATGCATGCGTGAACGCGCTGCCACGGGCAGCAGCGGCAGGGCCAGCAGCAGAAACATGGCGGCCGTGCTGGGGGCCATGGGCACCAAGAGCCGCGCGGAGCTGTCCAGAATCCGCGTGCCCGTGAGCCCGCCAGCCAGGCCGAGCACGGCGGTGACAGCGAGGAACAGCGCGCAGAGGAATCTGGTGCGCTCTATCGGCGCGGGCGGCAGAAGCGGGGAACTTTCGATTTCTGACGCAGCATCGCGGCCTGGCATAAGCTCCTGCTCCTCGTGAACGTGCGGGGCGCGGAGCGCCCAGGTTCGCGGAGCATACAGAAGAGCGGCAGTTGTCGCAAGGCCATGGCGATTTTCCGCGCAAGGGCGGGGCGCCGCAGTGCGGTCAGCCCCGCCCGTTGGCTTGGCCGGAGTGGCGCAAAAGCTAGTACCCCAGGTCCTCTCCCACCAGCAGCACATGGATGCGGTCCTTGACGCTGGAGCCCTCGATGATGGTCCAGGCGTTGCAGATCTTCGTCTCGCTGCGGCAGTTGTGGCAGCGGCCGTCCTCGACGCAGGGGTTCTTGAGCCCGAGGGGACCGGCGAGGCGCATGTTGTTTGCCGGGGCGGCCACCGTGCGCACGCGGGCGAAGGCGGACTCCAGGTCGGCCACGACCTTGTTCATGCCCACCAAGAGCACAACCTTCTTGGGCCCGAAGATCATCGGCGCCACGCGGGTGCCGCTGCCGTCCAAATTCACCAGCCGCCCGTCCAGGGTGAGGGCGTTGGTGCTGGTCACCAGCACATCGGCCATGAAGCCACGGCGGCGGATGTCGAAGGCCTCCTCCGGGGTCAGTCCCTTTTCGTAAGGATCCATGAGCGTGACGCCAGGCTTGGCCGCAATGGCCCCCCACAGTCCCAGGCCGCCCACGGATTCCGAACCGCAGCGCAGCACGCTGGCCGGGCCGGGAATGAGCGCCAGCAATTCGGCTTTGGCCGCTGCGGCCGTGGGGCAGTAGCTGGCCGCCATGCGCCGGTTGCCCAGCTGTTTGATGAGGTGCGGGGCGAGCTTTTCGCGCTGCAGAAGAACGGGTGCGTCCATGTGGACCTCCAATGCGGTTTTGTGCCTGCAATATGCGCGGGACCCTACGGTGCGTCAATGACGGTCATATTTGTCAGTATCAATATAAGCGTTGACATAGTTGGCGCCCTACAATACGTATAGATGGTCCTACGCAGGAGCGGCCATGAACAATCCCCCCAGACGGAAGAACAGCGTCATCACAGGCCAGGATTGCCCGCAATCCGGCGTTTGGCAGGCGCAAGGCGTCGTCTTGCCGCCGCTTCTCGTGGCCGAGGGGAGCATCATGCCCGCGGCCGGGGGCAGGGTCGTCACGTGGCTGCTGCTTGAGACGCGCGCGCCCCAGGCCGATCCCAGCACATAGCCCCCTGCCCTTTTCCGGATCTTGCGTCCGTTGGCCGCGCAGGCCATCCGCCCTGCCGCGCGCAAAACAAAAAGCCCCCGACGTTTCGCAACGCCGGGGGCTTCCGCATTCTGATGCCGCACGTTCTAGCGCGCGCCGATGTCCAGGCTGTCGCTGTAGCCCGATTCCGTGTGCTCGGACTGGTCGAGGCCCAGGGACTCGGCGTCCGCGGTGAGGCGCAGGCCCATGAACCTGTCCACCAGCTTGAGCAGCGCCCAGCTGAGGACCAGGGCGTACACGAGCACGACGCCCACGCCCATGGCCTGGATGCCGAACTGGGCCGCGTTGCCGTAGAACAGCCCGTCAACGCCCGCCGCGTTCACGGCCTTGGTGGCGAAAAGACCGGCCATGAGCGTGCCGATGAGTCCGCCCAGTCCGTGGATGCCCACGACGTCGAGGCTGTCGTCGTAGCCCAGGCGCGACTTGGCCAGCACGCCCAGGTAGCACGCGCCGCCGGCCACAAGGCCTATGGCCATGGCCGCCGGCGCGGTGACGAAGCCCGCCGCCGGAGTGATGGTGGCCAGCCCGGCCACAGCGCCGGAGGCCGCGCCAAGGGTGGTGGGCTTGCCCCGGTGCCACCACTCCACGATGATCCACATGGCCATGCCGGCCATGCCGCCCATGTGCGTGGCCACAAAGGCCGTGGCCGCCACGCCGTCGGCCGCAAGGGCGCTGCCGCCGTTGAAGCCGAACCAGCCGAACCACAACAGCCCGGTGCCGGTGAGGGTCATGGGCAGATTGTGCGGAAAGAACTGCCGCTTGCCGTAGTCCTTGCGCGGACCGATGACCGCCACCGCGGCCAGGGCCGCCGCGCCGCAGGTCAGGTGCACCACGATGCCGCCGGCGAAGTCCACCACGCCCAGGGCCTTGAGCCAGCCGCCCGCGCCCCACACCCAGTGGCACACGGGATTGTAGACCAGCACGGCCCACAGCAGGCTGAACACGAGGAAGGGTGCGAAGCGCACGCGCTCGGCAAAGGCGCCGGTGATGAGTGCGGGGGTGATGACCGCGAACATGCACTGGTAGATCATGAACACCGAGTGGGGAATGGTGGCGGCGTAGTCCGGGTTCGGAGCCGCGCCCACGCCCGCGACCCAGGCCCAGGCCAGACTGCCCGTGACCCCGGAGATGTCCGGGCCGAAGCTCATGGAATAGCCCAGGATGATCCACTCGAAGCTGATGAGCGAAATGAGGAAAAAGCTCTGCATGAAGGTGCCGAGCACGTTCTTGCCGCGCACCATGCCGCCGTAGAACAGCGCCAGGCCCGGCGTCATGAGCAGCACCAGCGCGGCGCTGACGAGGACGAATGCGGTGTCTCCCGCCTGGATCATGTGTCACTCCCTTGTCGTGGGGCGCGGTGGTCAGCTCCCGGCGCTGGTCCGCCGGCCGGGATGATGAGGGATTGCCGCCCGCCCCGTACGGCGGCGCGACATTCTTAGCCAGAATTCCGGAGCGTGGAAAGACAAAATTGAAGGCAATTATGACAATAATGTAGCAGTAAAACAATTTTCCCAGGATTTATTGGAAATTAATGGCGCAAAAAAGACGAATAAGAGACACGACAAGGCCCACAAATGGACGATATTGTAAAACGTGCAGCACGCCCTTTCCCGGCAGATCGCCGGAAACGCCGGTTGCGACCCGGCACGGGCTCTGGTATCTCCTGCACCTGCCAGCTGTGGCGCGGCCCGATGCCCTGGCCGCAGCCCCACGGCGCAGAACAGGATTCCCCATGCCCCTGAACGCCCAAGCGACAGCGCCCCTTGCTCCCCAGGACCAGCCGCGCCTTTTGAGCTTCGAGTTCGCGGCCATTTGCGCCATAAGCGTGCTGGCTTTCTGCAACATTGCCATCTTCTACGGGTTCTACAGCTACCTCACGGAGCTCGGCATCGCCCCGGCCTGGCGCGGGCCGCTGCTGGCCCTGGAGCCGCTCACCGCCCTTGTGGTGCGCCCGTTTCTCGGCCGGTACCTCACGCTCAAGAACGGCGTGCAGTTCATGCGCGTGGGCATGGCGCTGGCCACCATTTCGCTGTTGAGCTACCCCTTCGCCACCAGCATTCCCCTGCTGGCCTGCGTGCGCATTCTGCACGGCATGGGCTTCGTCACCGTGGTCACCGGACTCATGGGCACGCTCATGGCCTTTTTGCCGCGCGACAAGACCGCCCAGGGCTTCGGCCTGTTCTCCGTCACCATTCTGCTGCCCTACGCCATCATGCCGCCCTTTGTGGAAGTGCTGCTGCCGCACCTGTCCAGCCACGGCAAGGCTTACGCCCTGGCCGCGCCGCTCATGCTGCCGGCCTTTCTGCTCTTGGTGCCCCTGGGACGGCGCACCCGCGCCCTGGCCGCTTCCCTGCCGGCCTCGCACCTGGAGCGTCCCGGCTGGGACGAGGTGCGCGCGGCGTTCAAATCCGGCGGCGTGCTGCTGCTGGTGGCGGCCAACTTCTGCCTCGTGGCGGCCCACGCCATCGTGTTCTTCTTCATGCGCGACTTCGCCACCGGCCTGGGCGCGGCCAACCCCGGCGCGTTCTTCACCTGCGCCAACGCGGCCACCATCTCGGTGCGCGTGGTGGGCGGGCGGCTTTTGGACCGCCTGAACCGGGGTCTGGCCCTGCAGCTGACCTTTCTGGGCCTTGGCGTGCTGGTGCCGCTGTTCGCCTATGCTGGCGCGCCCGGCCTTCTGCTGGTCATGGCCGCGCTCTACGGCGTCGGCATGGCCCTCACCATGCCCCTGGTGAACTCGAGCATGCTCAGCATCTCCACCCCGCGCATGCGCACGTACAACGCCAACCTGCTGATGATCGCCGTGGACGCAGGCTTCTTCGTGGGGCCTTTCCTGGGCGGGGCCATCATGGCCGCCGATGGCAGCCACGCGGTGCTCTTCGGCGTCAGCGGGGCCATCATGCTCGCGGCGGGCGTCTGCGTGCGCCCGGTGGCGCGCATCATGCGCCAGGCCGAGTCCCAGGTCCGGCAGATGTAGCCGCCGCGCCCGTGCCGGGCAGGATGTGGGCACGGCCGCGACGCGCCCCTGTCCGAAGCCGCGCAATGGGGCGGGGCCACGTCCTGCGCGGCGGGCTCCACGCATCCGCACACGGCCCGCCCGCACACGACACAGCAGCGCTCTGCCTGTCGGCGTCCCGCACAAGTACCCGGCGCCCCCGCGGACGCCCGCGTGCGGCTGACGACGCCACGCCCTGCGACAGCATGCAGCCCGGCCCCCGCGTCTGCGCGCGGCCGCGTGCGTTCACTTCATGGCAAATCTTGACTTGTCCGCTTTTTCACATATTCTTCTTTTGTGTTCCCTCAAACTTCGAGCCTTGCTCCAGGGGTCGCGCAAGGCTTGTTCCGCCAGGCCCCGCACGGTGCGGCAGCACCGCAACCAAGGGGGAGTTCCATGAAGATTCTCGTCGCTGTTGATCCGTCGGATACTGCGCACCTGCCCGTGGCCAAGGCCGCCGCAATGGCCAAGAAGGAAGGCGCGGAGCTGACCTTGCTCGCCGTTGCCGAAGCCGTGGAGGACATGGAAAGCCTCTTTGGCGGCCAGGCGACCGATCGCCTGAAGCAGCGCGCCGCCAAGGCGCTGGACGCGGCTCAGGCCGTGGCCAAGGCCGAGGGCGTGACCGCCAAGGAAGTGCTGGAGACGGGCGTTTCGCCGGAGGAATTCATCGTTGAGGCGGCCGAGAAGGGCGGCTTCGATCTGGTGGTCATGGGCACGCGCGGCAAGAAGGGCGCGCGCCGGCTGCTTTTGGGCAGCGTGGCCAGCAAGGTGGTGGCCCTGGCGCCGTGCTCGGTTTTGGTGGTGCGTTAGCCCCAGGCGGGCAAGCGGCATCTGTGAATGACAAACGCCCGGACCAGGTCGCGCTGACTTGGCCGGGCGTTTTTTGCGCCGCGCTCAGGCCAGCAGCCGCAGGTGCAGCAGCGGAAACGGCCTGCCCTGCCCGTCCACGGCGGACCGCCCAACTATCTGAAAGCCCAGGCGTTGGTAGAAGGCAAGGGCTCCGGGATTCTGCTCGTTCACGTCCACCTCGCGCACGCCCAGCGCCCGCACGGCGTGACGGACCAAGCGCCCGCCCAATCCCTGCCGGAAATTGCCGGGACGGACAAAGAGCATCTCCAGCCGCTGCCCGGCCACGCCCATGAAGGCCAGCGCCTCGCCCCCGGCCCCGCGCAGGCGGTACAGATCCACAAGGGCGAAGTACTCGTGCAGGATTTACGGCTTCAGGGCGGCGATGTCCGCCTCGGCCAGAAAATGGTGCGTGGCCCGCACCGAGGCCTCCCAGACCCCAAGCAGCTCCAGGTGGTCGGCCCGCCCTGCCCGCACGACCGCGAGCGGCAGGGCAAGATCGGCTGGCGCGGCCTTGCTCACACGTATCCGGCCAGTTTCTTTTCGATCATGATGGCCAGGATGGTGCGGTCGGTCTCCACCATGCCCTCGGTGGAGAGCTGGCCCACGTTGCGCATGGTCTGCTCCGGCGATTCCGCGATGATGCCGTTGGTGGCGCTGACGCGCATGCCGTGCAGCGAGAACAGCGCGGCCTGCACCGCCGTGCCCGCGGCCGTGGCCAGCTTGAGCGCGCAGCCCGCCTTGGCTCCGTCGCAAATGACCCCGGCCAGGTCCTCGATGAGCAGCTTGATGGCCCCGGCGATGTGGTGCAGGTCGCCGCCCATGAGCGCGGCGATGCCCGCCGTGGCCCCGGCCCCGGCCGCAACGGAGCAGCCGCATACGGCGGAAAGCCTGCCCGTGTGCGCCTTCACCGAGGCCGTGACGATGTGCGAAAGCCCGATGGCCTTGAGCACGTCTTCCTGCGTGCAGACGAGATAGTCCTTCACCGCCCAGATGGGCAGCACCGCCGTGAGGCCGTGGTTGCCGCTGCCCGCGGAGCTCATGGCCGGAAGCTTGACCCCGTCCATGCGCGCGTCGGCCGCGGCGCTGGTGAGCATGCGCGCCGCAAGGGAAAGGTCTTTGGCGATGAGCTTTTGCCGGGCCAGACGCTCAAAGGTCTTGCCCACGCCAAGCCCGCAGCCGAACTTGAGCCCGTGCTCGGCCAGGCGGGTGTTGTAGGCCACGCCCTGCTGCAAAAAGGCCAGGTCCTCGGCGTCCAGGTCGTCGGCCAGCACCAGCAGCTCCGCCAGGGAGAGGCCGCGCAGCCATTCCTCCAGCTCGGCCATCTGCCCGCCGCCGCCCACGCCGCCCTCGGCCAGCAGCGGGCTTGCGGCGATGTCCTCGCCGTCCAGGCTCAGGGAGACGATGCGGTCGTGCTGGCCCTCGATGACGGCCTGGGCCTCGTGGGCCGCGCCATCCGGCGTGCGTCCCTTGGCCACGGCCTGGATGAGCAGCCCGCGCCTGTCGGCCAGCAGGTTCACCTGCACCCGGCCCTGGGCCAGCATGCGCTTGGCGGCCTCCACAACCTCCGGCGTCACCGGGTCCAGCACCTCCAGGCGCAGGGCCGCGTCGCCGCCGGCAACGCCCAGGGCGGCGGCCGTGTCCAGGCCGCACAGGCCCGCCGTGCCGGGAATGGAGACCGCCAGGCCGTTCTTGTACACGTTGGGGTCCACCCACACTTCTATGCTCTCCGCCGTGTCCCGTCCGCCGGGCAAAAGCGAGGCCGCCGCGGCAGAGGCCAGGGCCACGGCCACGGGCTCGGTGCAGCCGAGGGCCGGGGCAACCTGCAAACGCAGCACATCTTTTACGGTGAACGCCATCCAGCGCCTCCTTGCGGAAAAATCACATGAACAATCAGCCGGTTCCGGCCATTTCGCACCAACACGTCCCCAGAGCTCCCCGGACGGGTTCCGCCGCGGGAAAGCCGCTCCCCTTGCCGTCCGCAGGGCCTGCCACGGCGCGAGACATCAAGGAAAACACCTGTATGCGCGGCGGCGGCAGGGCGTCAAGCATACCGCCTACCCCCTGGCGGCTGGGCAAAGCCCCCTGCCCTTGCCCTTGCCAGCGGCCTCACGTAAGAGCCCGCGCATGGACATTCCCGCAAATATCTCCGGCAAAACCTGGGACGCCCTCGCCCTCTTCTCCGGTGGCCTCGACAGCATCCTGGCCATCAAGGTGCTGCAGGAGCAGGGCCTGCGCGTTTTAGGCCTGCACTACATGAGCCCGTTCTTCGGCAAGCCGCACCTGGTGGAGCACTGGCGCGCCACCTATGGCATTGAAACCCTGCTGGTGGACGTGCGCCGCCTGTACCTGGACATGCTGGTGGCGCCGGAGCACGGCTACGGCAAGCACATGAACCCCTGCGTGGACTGCAAGATCCTCATGCTGCGCCACGCGCGCGGCCTGCTTGCGCAGTTCGGCGCGAAATTCCTCGTCTCCGGCGAGGTGCTTGGCCAGCGGCCCATGAGCCAGCGCGCCGATGCCCTGAACCTCATCCGCAAGGACGCGGGCGTGGCCGACGTGCTGCTGCGGCCGCTCTCGGCCCAGAAGCTCGGCCCCACGGAAATGGAGAAAAGCGGCCTTGTGGACCGCACGCGCCTGCCGGGCATTTGGGGCCGGGGCAGGCAGGGCCAGTTCGAACTGGCCGCGCACTTCGGCATCACGGACATCCCCACCCCGGCGGGCGGCTGCCGCCTGGCCGAGGCCGAGCCCGCCGCGCGCTACCTGCCCATCATCACCCACAAGGCCGAGCCCGGCCCGGAGGACTTCGAGTTCTCGCACCTGGGGCGGCAGTACTGGGCCGGTCCGTACTGGCTTTCCATCGGCCGCAACGAGCAGGCCAACAACGCCCTGGAGGCGGCCGTGACCCCGACGGACCTGCGCTTCCGGCTCAAGGACCTCATCGGGCCCCTGGCCGTGGGGCGGCAGTACGCGGCCAAGACCGAAGCCGAGGCCGACGCCGCGGCCTGGCCCGAGGCCGTGGTGGCCGACGCGGCCGCCTTCGCCGCATCCTATGCGCCCCGCGCCCGCGCCGAGGCCGAGGCCGGCAGGCCGGTCACCGTGCTGGTGCTGCGCGGCGATGATGTCTCCGAGGTGGTGGTAACGCCCGCGCGGCAAACGCCCCTGGGCTGGACCGAACCCAAGAGCGCGGCCCTGAACGCCTGGAAGAAGCGCAAGCCCTAACGCGCAATCACGCTGACGCAAAGAAGCCCCGGCAAGACGTTCTGTCCTGCCGGGGCTTTTGCGTTTGAGGATGCCGGCGCCCTAGCCGCCGCGCTTCATGGTCTCGATGAGCTCGCGCAGGGTGCGGGTCTGGGCGGCCAGCTCGGTCACGGCCTCGGAGGCCTGGCGCATGGCCCCGGCGTTCTCCGCGGAGAGCCGGTTGATGTCCTCGATGCTGCGGTTGATCTCCTCGCTGGCGGCGGACTGCTCCTCGCTGGCCGTGGCGATGGCCCGCACCTGGTCAGAGGAGGCCTCAACCAGCTCGACGATTTCGCGCAGGGCCTCGCCGGAGCGCCGGGCCTTTTCCGTGGCCTGCTCCACCGTGTCCACGGCGCGCTCCACGCCGTCCAGGCTCTTGCGCGTGCCGCCCTGGATGCCGCCGATGGCCTCGCCCACCTCGCGCGTGGCGGCCATGGTCTTCTCGGCCAGCTTGCGCACCTCGTCGGCCACCACGGCGAAGCCGCGCCCGGCGTCGCCCGCGCGGGCGGCCTCGATGGCGGCGTTCAAGGCCAGCAGGTTGGTCTGGTCGGCGATGTCGGAAATGACGTTCATGATCTGGCCGATGCCCTCTGCCTGAGTGCCCAGGGTGCGCATGTCGTCGCGCAGCGTGGCGGAAACGTCGCGCATGGCGCCTATGCCCGTCACCACCTCGGCCAGAACGCTCTCCGCCTTGTGGATGCTGTTCTTCTCCTTGCTGAGCAAGGCATTGGCCGCAAGGTAGTCCATGTTCCGGCCGGTGGGGTCGGCCGCGAGCTTGTCGGCCAGGGCCAGCACAACCTTGTCATAGCTGGCGAAGTTCTCCTGCGCCACGGCGGGCAGCTTGCGGATTTCCGGCGCAAGGTCCTCGTTGGCGGCGGTGGCCTTGTCCAGCTCGGCCAGGTGCTTGTGCGTGTCCGCGCTCAGGGCTTGCAGCTTCTTGACGTACTCCTGCTGCTTTTCCGGCGCGCCGATGTTCAGCAGCACGTCCTTTTCGGCCTTGCGGTACACCTGCAGCAGCTCGGCGCTTTCGTTCAGCACATCCACCATGGGCATGTCGTTGGTCACGACCTCGTGCACCACGGTCTGCTGCTCCCGCAGGTTCATGATGGCGTAAAGCCCCGACGCCGCGAACACGGCAAGCACGATGGCGAAGCCGCCGACAATTTTTTTCCTCAGATCAAGCACCATTGGGAACTCCTTGGGCAACGCAGCATAGGGGGTATCCATTATTTCAGGGAATTTTCTGCTTCTGTCAACAAAACTCTGCGATTTTGACAAATTCATCAACAGGTACAGGAAGCTGAACCATGGACGAGGGGGCCGGGAAGACGACGGCCCGGCTCCGGATTGTCATGAGGCCGCAAACCGGGCATAACGCGCCCATGGCGAAACAGCGCGAAGAATACCTCTGCTCGGCCTGCGGGGCTAAAAGCCCGCGCTGGACTGGGCAGTGTTCCGGCTGCGGCGAATGGAACACCATGCAGGCCGTGGCCGTGGAAGGCGGCTGGAGCGCGCGCGGCACCGGCGCAAAGAACCGCCCGGCCAACCTGAGCAGCCCCGAGGCCCTGGAAGACCTGGGCGGCGACGCGGTGCGCGCACGGCCCACTGGCATTCCCGCCCTGGACGGCCTGCTGGGCGCGGGGCTGGTGCCCGGCGCGGCGCTGCTTTTGGGCGGTGAGCCCGGCGTGGGCAAAAGCACCCTGCTGCTCCAACTGGCGGCCAGGCAGGCGGAGCTCGGCCAGGCGCACAAGGCCGCAACGCCGCGCACCGTGTATATTTCCGGCGAGGAATCACTGGCGCAGATCCGCGGCCGCGCGGAGCGCCTTGGGCTGCTCGGCCCCGGGCTCATGGCCCTGGCCACCAACAACGCCGACGAGGCCCTGGGCGTCGTGGCCGACATGGGCCAGCACCCCGGCCTGGTCATCGTCGATTCCGTGCAGACCCTGGCCAGCCCCCGGGCCGAGGGCATACCCGGCAGCGTGAGCCAGGTGCGCGCCGTGTCCGGCGAGTTGGTGGAGGCCATTAAGCGCAGCCAGGCAACCCTGGTGCTGGTGGGCCACGTGACTAAGGACGGCCAGATCGCCGGGCCCAAGCTGCTGGAGCACATGGTCGACACCGTGCTCTACCTGGAAGGCGACCGGCGCGACTACTCGCGCGTGCTGCGCGTGCTGAAAAACCGCTTCGGCCCGTCGGACGAGCTGCTCGTCTTCACCATGGAGGAGAAGGGCCTCGCCGTTGTGGACGACCCTTCGACATTCTTCCTCGGCGCGCGCGACGCCACCCTCTCCGGCGCGTCCGTCTCCATGGCCATGGACGGCCGCAGGCCCTTCGCCGTGGAGATCCAGGCCCTGGCCACCAAGTCCTTCCTTTCCATTCCCCGCCGCGCGGCGCTGGGCTTCGACGCCAACCGCCTGCACCTGATTCTGGCCGTGCTGGAAAAGCGCCTGCGTCTGCCCCTGGGCCAAAGCGACATCTACGTGAAGCAGGGCGGCGGCCTGGCCCTGCGCGACCCCGGTCTGGACCTGGGCCTTGCGGCGGCCGTGCTTTCCTCGTACTACGACGCCCCACTGCCCGAGGGCTCCGCCTTCTGGGGCGAACTGGACTTGAACGGCCATGTGCGGCCCGTGGCCGGACACGAGACGCGCCTCAAGCAGGCCTCGCGCCTGGGCTACGGCCCACTGTTCCACGCCGGAACCTGCAAGACCCTTGATGACCTGCGGCGCGCCCTGTTCGGCAAGGCGGCCCCGCAAGCAAACAGCCAGCAACACAACGCATAGGAGTAGACGATGCTTCCCACCGCCGTCCTTTTCCCCGGCCAAGGCTCGCAGGAGCTCAACATGGGCCGCGACCTGGCCGAGGCGCAGAGCGCCGCCATGGAGCTCTGGCTTCTGGCCGAGAAGCACTCCGGCCTCAAATTGCGCGAAATTTACTGGGGGGACGAAGGCGCCGCCCCGGCACCGGAGATGAGCGACACCAAGGCCCTGCAGCCCGCGCTCACCGTGGTGAACGTGAGCCTGTGGCTGGCCGCCAAGCCCAAGGCCGAGGCGCTTCGCGTCGTCGGGACCGCCGGGCACAGCCTGGGCGAGTTCGCCGCCCTGTGCGCCGCCGGGGTGCTTGGCGTGGAGGATGTGATCAAGGCCGTGTGCGAACGCGGCAAGCTCATGGCCGGAGCGGGCAAAGAGGGCCACGGCATGGCCGCGGTGCTCAAGCTGCCGCTCTCCGCCCTGGAGCCCCTGGTGGACCGCGCCGCCAAGACCAGCGGCGCCTTCCTGCGCATCGCCAACTACAACTCGCCCGCGCAGTTCGTGCTCAGCGGCGAAAAGCCCGCCCTGGACGCCGTTGCCGCCCTGGTGAAGGAAGCCAAGGGCCGCGCCGTGCCGCTGGCTGTTTCGGGCGCGTTCCACAGCCCGCTCATGAGCGAGCCCGCCAACGCCTTCGCCAAGGTGCTGGAAGACCTGCGCTGGCAGCCCGCGCAGTTCCCGGTGTGCATGAACGTCACCGGCCAGTCGGAGCGCGACCCCGGCGTGCTCAAGGCCATGCTCACGGCGCAGATGACGTCCTCCGTGCTGTGGACCACCACCATGCAGTCGCTCTATGCCGCTGGCGCGCGGCGCTTTGTGGAGCTTGGCCCCAAAAGCGTGCTGACCAAGCTGGTGGGGCAGAACCTGGAAGGCAAGGACGACGCCATCGCCCAAAGCGCCGGAAGCCTGGACGCCGTGCTGGCGCTGTAGCCCCCTGCGCACTAAACACCGCGGCCCGGCTGCCCTCATGGGGGTGGCCGGGCCGTTTTGCGTTCTGGCAACCGCTCTGGCGCGCTATTTCGCGGGCAGAATGCCCAGCCTGTCGAGCAGAATCCTCGCCAGCTCCAGGCGCGCAGGGGCAAGCTTCGCCATGGGCTTGGCCTCTCCCGGCAGGGCGGTGATGTTCAGCGCAAAGGGGAAGGTCCTGCCGCCACGCTCCACCCAGCCCACCAGCCAGCCCACGGGGGCGTCTGCCGCGCCGCTGCCGTGCGGGGCCATGCCGGTCTTGGCGTACAGCGCCCAGGCCCCGTCCGGACCAACGCCCTTGTCCGTGAGCATCATCTGCCGCAGTAGGGTCACGCTGCGGGTGGAGAACGCCGTTTCGCCGCGCTGCAAACGGTCCAGCACGCGCACCTGCCCGTCCGCGCTGATGCGCAGGCCGCCGTCGATCCAGAACTGGTCCGAGCCCGAAGCGTCGGCGTTGCCGTAGCCCAGTCCGCGCATGGCCTCGCCCAGTCGCTCGCGTCCGTTGCGCTTGCCCAGCTCTACGAAATACCAGATGGCCGAGGCGCGGAAGGCCTGCTCCAAAGTCAGGTCGCGGTTCCAGGCCGGCACCTCGCGCACAACGCCGTCCCAGGGCAGCGCAAACTCCGTGTTCGGCGCAACGCCGCTCTCCAACGCCACCAGGGCGTTGACGATCTTGAAGGTGGACGCGGGCCGGAACGGCGTGGCCGCGCGCTCCGGATTCACGCGCAGGACCTCGGCCCCGGTCTTGACCGCGAAGCAGCCCACAAAGCCGCGCTCCGCAAAGAGCCGCGCCAATTCCGGGCGGTCCAGGTCGGCGGCGGCGGCCAGGGCGGGAAGCAGACAAAGGGCCAGGGTGAGGAGAAGCGCGCGGTGTTTCATGCGCCGGGTATACAAACATGCGTGCGCAGAGTGCAAGGGGGCCGGAAATGGCTATCGCCCCCAGGGAAGGAGGACTTGTCGACAACCTATATTATTGACAACTAACTGTTTATATTGTATTTTTATAGACAGTCGTAATCTCGGAGAGGAAATACTGATGCGAATCTTCGCCATTTTTGACGCTGAGGGGCTGCCAAAAGGCTTTTACACACCAGTTGTCCACTCAAGGATCCCGGAAGGCTCTGTCTGCATCTCTAAAGAGCAATGGCATGAATTCATTACGCACCAAGGCTGCAGGAGCTGGGATGGGGAGAAAGTTGTGGAATACGTTCCTTCGGCGTGCTCGAAGCCTGGTGCGGCCATTGGCGTTGGGCGGGTGCTTGCAGTCCTCAACCCGTTTCGGATTATATTTCGCAGGAATAAGCCCTAAGCGCGCGCACGGCCCCTTCTGCCGCCGTGCGTGCGGCAAAGCATGCTGTTGCGGTTCGCGGCACAACCATAGTCCAACCTGCCGATTTCATGGGCATGGAACGTCAAAGGGCGTCCTCGTCGCCCGCGCTTCGACGCCGCAGCGGTTTCGCACACCGCCCCGCATTGGCGGCCCTTATGCAGCATCACGCCCGGTGATGCGCTGCGGCCAGCCCCCCTCCTTGGAACTCGAACGCAAGAGCGCACAGGGCTGTGCCGGTCGCCCTCATCGGGAAAAATCTGCCGGCGGCAAACAGCGCGGCGCGGTGTCCGCGGGACGCCCTTCCTTGCCGCAGCCATGTGGTCCGCACAGAGGCCTCCCCGCTGTCTTCCTCCAGCGCAGGCGCCATGCGGGGCGCTCCGGCGCGGAATGCTCAGAACTTGCGGTCCGGGCGCGGGAACATCTTGGCCTCGGCCCGCTCCGTGTGCCTGTCCAGGTGGTTGATGCGCTTGACCGGGTCCTCGGCCTGGCGGCGCAATATGGCGCGCAGGTCGGAGTGTTCGAGGAAGGCCGCGTAGCTCTGGTTCTGCGTGATGCCCGGGCCGAGGACGAAGCCTTCCGCAACCTTGGGGTCCACGCGCACGTCGCCTTCGTCCAGCACCACGTCCTCGCCGGTGATGCGGCTGAGCATCTGCCGCAGGAACTCGGCAAAGGCGTTCTGCACGTCGAGGATGCTCTCGGCGCGGTTCACGCGCTGGCGCAGGGCGCCCTCCAACTCGTTCTCATGCTTGGTCAGGGATGATTGCGCAGTCATATGTCCTCCCGCGTCTTGGCTGAGGGGATTCTCTATGCTGCTATATTCCGCCTATTGGCGGGGGAAGTAAAGAGGGGGGGGCGAGGAGACATCAAGGGTTCGGCAAGTGACATGCGCCACAGGCCGCAGAATGCGCCTAACTCATTCCTTCAAAAGCTTTTCTGTACTTTTGAATACTCACAAATTGAAAGGAATAGCCCTATTGCATTTATCACGCTTAGCAACGGCAAGGATATTTTCCACAACAGCAACATGGCATTTCCGCCAAGCAAAACAGCTGCAGTGTTTGATGTTGTTGTAAGAGTAAAATACACATATGTCGCAATTACTGATGGGACAATCATAAGAATAACATGAAAAACAAGATACAGCGCTTCATAGGCAATTGAGTACCGAGACAATCTCGCTTTTATGAGAAAATTCTCCCATTGGACAGTTCCAGACTCATGTTGCACTAACTTTTTAATTCTTGGAGAAATTGAACAATACAAGAAACGTGCGTTTCTCGCTATATATATGTTTTGCTGGGCATAATACAAGGAAAGCGCAGTCGCGAATATCGGGACAGCGACACATACATATACTACATTTTCGATGTATTTTGATGAAATAATTGAGATGGCTCCAGCCGCTGCGGCGGCGTAAAAAAAGAAAAAATAGTTGATTATCGAATGCTGCATCCCTATATGCATTCGAATCTCTTCAGTGTGGCGTTTGTACTCTTCTAATACCACATCTAAGGCACTTGGATTCCCCATCACGCCCCCTTGGTGCCCACTTGCTTCAGAAGAAGAATGCCCGCCACTTTCGCAAGGGCGGGCATTCTGATCTTAACGTCTCGGGGCCGTTCGGCCTATTCTTCTTCCTCGTGCTCGTGGGCGAACCAGGACTCGGCCAGGATGGGGCCGTAGTAGATGGCCTCTTCCTCCAGGTCCTCCTCGATGCGCAGGAGCTGGTTGTACTTGGCCAGCCGGTCGCTGCGGCACAGGGAGCCGGTCTTGATCTGCCCGGCGTTCACGGCCACGGCCAGATCGGAGATGAAGGCGTCCTCGGTCTCGCCGCTGCGGTGGGAGACAACCGTGGTGTACGCGGCCTGCTTGGCCATCTCGATGGTGTCGAGCGTCTCGGTCACGGTGCCGATCTGGTTCAGCTTGATGAGGATGGAGTTGCCCACGCCGCGCTCAATGCCCTCGGCCAGGATGTCCGGGTTGGTGACGAAGATGTCGTCGCCCACCAGCTGGATGTCGTTGCCCATGCGGTCGGAGAGGCTGATCCAGCCGTCCCAGTCGCCCTCGGCCATGCCGTCCTCGATGGAGACGATGGGGAAGCGCGACACGAGGTCGGCGTAGTAGTCGATGATCTCCGGCGCGGACATGATCTTGCCCTCGCCCTTGAGGTTGTACTTGCCGTTCTCGAAGAACTCGCTGGCGGCGCAGTCCATGCCGAGCGCGATCTCGTAGCCGGGGTTGTAGCCCGCGGCCTCGATGGCGCGGATGATGTACTCCAGGGCCTCGGCGTGGCTTTTGAGGTTGGGGGCGAAGCCGCCCTCGTCGCCCACGCTGGTCACGTGGCCGTCCTGGGCCAGAATGTCCTTCAGCTGGTGGAAGGTCTCCGCGCCCATGCGCAGGGCGTCGGCGAAGGTCTCCGCGCCCAGCGGCAGGATCATGAACTCCTGGATGTCCAGGTTGTTCGGGGCGTGCGCGCCGCCGTTGATGATGTTCATCATGGGCACGGGCAAAAGCTTGGCGTTGACGCCGCCCAGGTACTGGTACAGCGGAATGCCCAGGAAGTTGGCCGCAGCGCGGGCGTTGGCCATGGAGACGCCCAGGATGGCGTTGGCGCCCAGGCGGCCCTTGTTATCCGTGCCGTCCAGGTCGATGAGCGAGTTGTCGAGGGCGACCTGGCGCAGGCCGTCCATGCCGACGATGGCGTTGGCGATTTCTTCGCGGATGTTGTTCACGGCGTTGGTGACGCCCTTGCCGCCGAAGCGTTTCTTGTCGCCGTCGCGCAGCTCCAGGGCCTCGCGGCTGCCGGTGGAAGCGCCGGAGGGCACCGCGGCGCGGCCCGAAGCTCCGGACTCGTAGGTGACCTCGACCTCGACGGTGGGATTGCCTCGGGAATCCAGAATTTCGCGGGCCCAGACAGCGATGATGGTGCTCATATGTGCTCCTTGGTTTTTTTCGAACCGTGGTTCATGGCGTAATGACCAATGTGCCTTGGTACACCATTTTTGTCACGGGTTCAAATACTCTCCCGTGACGATTCGCGGGCGGAACAGGCAAAAGCTCAGGCGGCGCGGCTTAGCGGGCGTGCAGATGCGCGCGCCACAGGCCCTCCAGCAGCAGGTCCTCGCGCACCTCGTGGATGGCCGGGCACACGCCGGCTATGCGCGTGGCGAAACCGCCCGTGGCGAAGAGCCGGACCTCGTCCTCGCGGCCGGGCAGCAGGGTTTTGGCCAGGCGCGCGGCCAGGCCCTCCACCATGGCGGCAAAGCCGTAGATGAGGCCGAGGTTGAGGCTTTGCGAGGTGCTCACCCCGATGTCCAGCCCGCCGTCTTCGCGCGGGGGGGCTATCTCCAGGGTGATGTGCGGCAGCTTGGCCGTGCCCGTGGCCAGCGCCCGGGCCGAGGACAGCACGCCGGGGCAGATGAGCCCGCCCAGGTAGGCCTCGCCCGCAACGCAGTCAAAGGTCGTGGCGGTGCCGAAGTCCACCACGAGCAGGGCCGGGGCGTCGGAGAGCTGGCGGGCGGCATAGGCCGTCACCAGCCTGTCCGCGCCGACCTCTGCGGGCCGGGCGTAGCGGTTCTCTATGGGCAGGGGGATGCCGCCCGGGCCTTCGCCGGGGACAAAATGCACCGAGCGGTCGAAAAAGCGCTTGGCCGCGCGGCACAAAACCGGGTTCATGGGCGGCACCACCGAGGAGGCCACGAAGTCCGTCACCTGGCCGGGCAGAATGTTCTCCACGCGGCAGATGTCGAGGAGCTTGAGGCCCCAGGCGTCCGGAGTGTCCAACCCGCCGGCCTGTCCCGTGGGCAGGGCGTAAGTGGATAAAAGCCCCTGCCCTGGGCGCGCCAGGCCGATTTTGACGTTGGTGTTGCCCACATCAAGCAAAATGACAGTATCCATAAGGTGTTGTCCCTGTGGTCGCGATTCCCGTGGTGCGCATTGGCCGCGGCGGCACGATTTTGATGAAAACAAGAACACGCATATGTGCGTATTCCGTTGCGCGCGCGCTCTGGTCGGTGTATTCCCGCATCATAGACATCCGTCAAGGAGAATGCACATGGATCCGGCCCAGCTCATTCCGGCAGCCGAGGCCATCCCCTCCCCGTGGGGCTGGTTCGAGGCGCTGCTTCTGCTCACCTTTGTGGCGCATATCGTGTTCATGAACCTCGCCGTCGGCTCGGCGGTCATCGCCTTTGCCAGCCGCGTCACCGGGCGGCACAAAGACCTGGCCCGAGAGCTGGGCCACCGCGCGCCGACCTTTCTGGCCCTGACCGTGAACCTGGGCGTTGCGCCGCTGCTCTTTGTGCAGGTGCTGTACGGGCAGTTTTTGTACACCAGCTCCGTGCTCATGGCCGGATGGTGGCTCTCGGCCATCCTGGCGATCATCCTCGGCTACTACGCGCTCTATGTGCACGACGGAAAATCCGAGTCCTCGCCGGGCCTTGCGGGCCTGGCCCTGGGGCTTTCCCTGCTGTTCCTGCTGTACACGGGCTTTCTGCTCGCCAACAACATGACCCTGATGCTGCGGCCCACGGCCTGGCTGGCCTACTTCGGCACGCCCGGGGGCAGCCTGCTCAATGTGGCCGACCCCACCATGTGGTCGCGCTACGCGCACATGATGCTGGCCGCGCCCGCCATCGCCGGGCTGTACGCCGCCCTGCTGGGACAGAAGAAGCGCCGCCCGGACTGGACCGCCCACGGGCTGGCCTGGTTCTCGCGCATCACCATGCTGCAGATTCTGGTCGGCGGCTGGGTGTTCGTCTCGCTGCCGCAGCCGGTCAAGCTGGCCTTCATGGGCGGCGATCCGCTCGCCACCGGCCTTCTGGGCGCAAGCATCCTGCTGGGGCTGGGCGCGCTCATGACGGCCATGCAGAAGCGCCCCACGCCGACCATCGCGCTGGCCCTGGCGACCATTGCCTGCATGGCCGTCACGCGCGGGCAGGTGCGGCTCATCACCCTCGCGCCCTACTTCACCCCCGCAAGCCTGCCCGTTGCGGCCGAGACCTCACCCCTGGTCATGTTCGTGGCCGCGCTTGTTCTTGGCCTGCTGGCCATCGCCTACATGCTCAAGCTTTATGCAAAATCGGCCCCGGGCCGAGCGGGGAGGGGCTAGGCCATGGAATATCCCATCTGGCACCTCACCAATCTGGCCGGCGGCTTCTGGATCGCGCTCATCGGCACCTTCCACGTGTTTTTGGCCCACTTCGCCGTGGGCGGCGGGCTCTATCTCGTCCTCTCCGAACTCTACGCCCGCAAACAGAACAGCCCGGTTCTGCTGGCCCATGTCAAAAAGCACACGCGCTTCTTCCTGCTCATCACCATGGTTGCGGGCGGCGTTACCGGCGTGGGCATCTGGTTCATCATCGGACTCTTGTCGCCCCAGGCCACCAGCACGCTCCTCAAGGTCTTCGTGTACGGCTTCGCCACCGAGTGGGTCTTCTTCCTGGGCGAGATAGTGGCCCTGCTGCTGTATTATTACGGTTTCGACCGCATGGAGGCCAAGGACCACCTGCGCCTGGGCTGGCTGTACTTCCTCTTCGCCTGGCTCTCGCTGTTCACCATCAACGGCATCATCGGCTTCATGCTCACCCCGGGGGCATGGATCACCACGCGCCACTTCTGGGACGGCTTCTTCAACCCGACCTTCTGGCCGCAGCTGGTGCTGCGCACGGCCATAGCCCTTTCCCTGGCCGGGCTCTTCGGCTTTGTCACGGCCACGCGCATCCCCGAAGAAAACGGCACCGCCAACGCCCGCGAGCGCATGGTGCGCCTGGCCGCGGCCTGGACCATCCTGCCCCTGCTCGTGTGCCTGGCCGCGGGCTGGTGGTACATCCACGCCCTGCCCCAGGCCCAGCAGGAGATGGTCCTGCTGCGCTCCGCGCGCATCAGCTGGTTCCTCAAGGTCTTCCAGGCCTTTGCCGGCGCGGCCGCCCTTGGCGCGCTGGTTCTGGCCGTCAAGATGCCCGGGCGCATCCGCTTCCCGCTGGCCCTGGCCATATTGCTCACGGGCTGGGGCATCATCGGCAGCTTCGAATTCATCCGCGAGGCCGCGCGCAAGCCCTTCCTCATCTACAGCCACACCTATTCCAACGGCATCCGCGTTGGCACGGAGGAAGCCACAAGCGCCCAAGGCTACCTGGCCACGGCCAAATGGGCGCGCATCCGCGAGGTGACGCCCGAGAACAAGCTTCAGGCCGGGGCGGAGCTCTATCAGCACCAGTGCGCCAGCTGCCACTCCATCGGCGGGCCCATGAACAACATCAAGCCCTGGGCCGCCAACCTCACCGAGAACGGCATGATCGCCCTGCTCGGGGCCATCAGCCGGGTCAATCCGGCCATGCCCCCCTTTGTGGGCAACCAGGCCGAGAAGGAAGCCCTGGCCGCCTATGTTTCCGAGGTGCTGGGCGGCCGCAAGGATGCGCCCCAGACCTCCGTCGCCCTTTCGGAAAAGGAGTCGGAGATTCCGGCCTTCGATCCCAAGACCGCGGAATATGTGCTGCTGGCCTGGCCGGACCTCGGCATGCACATGGTGGTGGAGTCCCAGGGGGCCTTCAGCCTGCGGCCGCCCAGCCTGGAGCTCAACGCCCAGCTCATCAAGCGCGGCGAAAGCCCCGGCAAGACCACCGACGGCGTGGAGCTCTCCTACAGCATTGAGGACAACGCCGGCGCCGGGGCCATGAAGCCCCTGGAAGGGGCCGACTGGTTCCGCAGCACCATCACCGTCGCTCCCCGCAAGCCCGGCGGCGCGCTGAACCCCTACCCGCTGGCGACCATAACCGCCGTGGACAGCGCCACCAAGGCCCTGCTCGGCACCACGCGCGTGGCCCTGCCCGTGTCCGACGAAGTGGCCTGCGCCAACTGCCATGGCGGCGGCGACGGCAAGGGCAACATCAGCGGCGAAACCGGCATGAACATCCTGCGCATCCACGACCGCCTGAACCGCACCGCCCTGGCCAGCCAGGCCCGCGGCGGCAAGACCGTGCAGTGCACCAGCTGCCATGGCGACCCGCTCACCGGCAAGGACGGCAAAAGCGACCTGCTCTCGGTCTCCGCCGCGCTGCACGGCTTCCACGCCAACACCTTGAAGGGCCAGGGCGCCGAAGCCTGCGCCCGCTGCCACCCCAGCCGCGCCGATGGCGGCACGCGCTTCCAGCGCGGTCTGCATGCGCAGATGGGTCTGGACTGCACCAACTGCCACGGCCCCCTGGAAGACCACGCCCTGGGCCTGCTCAAGCGCGAGGCCGAGACCAACAAGCGCGGGGCCAAGCGGCTCATCAGCCAGATCACCCCGCAGATCATGGACAAGGCGTCCATTCCGCCGCGCACGGCCTGGGTGCAGACCCCGGACTGCCTGGCCTGCCACAAGGACTTCGGCTCGCCCGACCCCAGCCAGGCCTTCGGCCACTGGACCAAGGACGCGACACAGCGCTTCCGCACCCGCCTGGACGAGATGGGCGCGCTCTCCTGCCCGGCCTGCCACGGCCCGCAGCACGCGCTCTATCCGTCCGTCAACCCCTACGGCAAGAACCGCGACGCCATCCAGCCCCTGCAGTACCAAAAGCTGGCGCGGCCCCTGGGCGCACAAGGCAACTGCTCCATGTGCCACAAGGTGCGCATGGACACCGACGCCCATCACCCCAACACCATCAAGAAGTAGGACCAGAGGGCAGAAAGCAATGATCGCACGCGAATGGAAATGTCTGTGCCCGCAGGACACGGCCGAGGGCTTCCTCGTCCACCTGCGGGCCACTGGCGTGGATGAGGCCAAGGTGCTGCCCGGCTACCTCGGCCACCAGATAATGACCAGAAGGACGGACGCGCAGACCGTGGAGTTCACGCTGCTCACCTGGTGGCGGTCCATGGCCCACGCCCGCGTCTTCGCCGGGGCGGAAACCGACGAGCAGGCCGGCAAGGCCGTGCTCTACCCCGGCGACGAGCGCTACCGCATCGTGCCGGACACGCACGTGCTGCACCATGACGTGCTGGAGACTGTGCTGCTGGAGAAATAACGCAAGAGACGGGGCCGCCGCCCTGCACCACGGCCAAGAGCGCAACCCGGCTCCCCATTTCGCCGGGTCCGGGGGCGGCCAGCCCCCGGCCGCCGGAGGCATCTCCTTGCTGCCCGTCGGCGTCGCCTGGAGAATCCAGCGGCACCGCATGGCGAGCCCAGGGGCGCCGCATGGCGAGCCCAGAGGCGCCGCCGAGAGCCCAGGGGCGCCGCCCCTGGAACCCCGCCAGAGGGCACGGGGCCCTCTGGACTCCCCGGACAAACGAAAAGGCTCTTCCGCGCAAAGCCGCTGGAAGAGCCTTTTCGTTTGAGATGGCAAGAAGTGCGCGCGGGAGAGGCAAAACCTCGAGGCGGATCCTCCACGAGCGGCCAGCGTCGATGGCAAGGCGAGGGTGAGGGCGAGGGAAAACTGCGGATCCCTCCACACCGCCCGCTACGTCAGCAGGCCGCCGGGCTTTTGCAGGCCCAGGGCCTGGTACACGCGGCCCATGTCCAAATGCTTGCGCAGGCTCGCGGCCAGGCGTTCCAGGGCGGGCTCCAGGCCGAAGCGGGTCTGCGGCGCGCCGAGCGAGGCAAGCCCCTTGGCCGTGCGCAGGCTGTCGAGGAACGCGCGGCGGAAGCCGTCCTCGTCGAACACGCCGTGCAGATACGTGCCCCACACGCGCGGAAAGCCGCCGCCGGCGAGTGCGGCGTCGTCCAGGCCAAAGGCCAGCGCCCGGCCCGAGGCATCGACGAGCAGAGGGATGGCGGCCTCGGCGGACGCGGCGTCCAGCAGGGTTTCGCCGTGGTGGATCTCGTAGCCGGAAACGTCGTGCCCGGTGCGCGGGTCGCGCACGGTGACGCGGGTGAGGGTCTTTTCGCGCTTCAGCTCGGTCGCCAGCGGCAAAAGGCCGAAGCCCTCCCCGGACTTCTGCGTGGACTCCATGCTCAGGGGATCGTCCACGCGGGCGCCCAGCATCTGCAGCCCGGCGCAGATGCCCACGACGCGCGTGGACGCGGGCAGGGCGCGCAAAGCCGCGGCAAAGCCTGCCCCGCGCAGAAAGCGCATGTCCTCAATGGTGTTCTTGCTGCCGGGCAGAATGACGGCGTCGGGCGCGCCCAGCTCCAGGGCGGTCGTCACCAGGCGCAGGCGCACATCGGGCTCCGCGGCCAGCGGGTCCAGGTCGTTGAAGTTGGCGATGCGCTGCGGCACGATGACGGCGATGTCCAGGGCGTCATCCCGCTTGGGCTGCTGGCCGGTGGCGGTGTTGCCCAGGCCCACGGAGTCTTCCTCGGGCAGGGCGAGGGCGGGCAGCCAGGGCACCACGCCCAGCACCGGGCGGCCGGTGCGGCGGTACAGAAAATCGAGCGCGGGGCCGAGGATGCTGGCGTCGCCCCGGAACTTGTTCAGCACATGGCCTATGACCAGCGCCCGCTCGGCCTCGTCCAGGATGTCGAAGGTGCCGGAGAGCGCGGCGAACACCCCGCCCCGGTCGATGTCGCCCACCAGCAGCACCTTGGCCCCGGCGTGCCGCGCCATCTTCATGTTCACGATGTCGTGGTCCTTCAGGTTCACCTCGGCGGGCGAGCCCGCGCCCTCCAGCACCATGACCTGATGTCCGGCGGCCAGGGAGTCGTAGGCCTGGGTCACGGCGCGCCAGGCTTCCGGCTTGTAGGCGTGGTACTCCTGCACGTTCATGTTGCCCACCGGGCGGCCCAGCACCAGCACCTGCGAGCCGGTGTCGCCCGTGGGCTTGAGCAGCACCGGGTTCATGCGCGCGTCGGGCGTCAGGCGGCAGGCCTGGGCCTGGGTGGCCTGGGCGCGGCCGATCTCGCGGTTGTCGGGCGTAACGGCGGAGTTGTTGGACATGTTCTGCGCCTTGAAGGGCGCCACATCGAAGCCGTCCTCCAGCAGGATGCGGCAAAGCCCTGCGGCCAGCACGCTTTTGCCCGCGCTGGAGCAGGTGCCCTGGACCATGAGGGCCGGGACCTTGTGCTTTATGATCGCGGCCGGAGCCTTGACGATGCCGGAGAAGCGGGCCAGGGCGTCCACCAGCCGGGCGTTTTCCTCACGCGTGCGCACGGCGATGCGGAAGTAGCTGTCGTCCAGGCCTTCGAAGTTCCTGCACAGGCGGATGGCCAGCCCTTCGGCGAGCAGGCGCTCGAAGAGCGGCTGGGCGCTCATGCCCACGCGGTCCAGCCGGCACAGCAGAAAATTGGCTTGGCCCGGAAACACGCGCAGGCCGGGAATCTCGCGCAGGTCTTTGACCAGGGCCTCGCGCAGGCTCGCCACCTCGCGGATGGTGCGGTCACGGTAGTCCAGATCGCGCAGGCAGCGCGCCCCGACCTTTTGGGCCAGGGTGCCCACGTTCCACGAGGGCAGGCTGCGTTTGAGGCGCTGGGCGTTCTCCGGCGCGGCGAAGCACAACCCCAGGCGCAGACCGGGCACGGCGTAAAATTTCGTCAGCGAGACCAGCACGATGACATTGTCCGGCCGCTGGCGCACCAAGCGGCCGTTGCCGCCCGCCTCGCCGCTTTCGTTGTCGATGCCGGGCACGAAGTCCGCGAAGCTCTCGTCCACCACGAACAGGCTCTGCGGGAAGGCGCGGGCCAGGTCGCGCACGTGCCGGGCCGGAACGCACACGCCCGTGGGGTTGTTCGGGCTGGTCAAGAGCACCAGGGCCGGAGCGGCCAGCAGCCCGGCCAGGGCTTCCAGGTCGGGAGCGAAGCCCCTTTGCGCGGTGCAGGTGAGCGTCTCCACCGCGAGCCCGGCCATGCGGCAGCAGCGGTCGATGTCCACATAGGCGGGCACGGGGATGATGGCGCGGGTGAGCCCCTGCCGCGCGGCCAGCCGGCAGATGGCGGGCAAAAGCTCGGAAGCGCCGTTCCCGGCCAGGGCCTGGGTGGGCCACACCTTGTAGAGTTCGCAGGCGGCCAGGGTCAGATCGCCGGCCTCCGGGTCCGGGTAGTGCGCCACCTGCGCAAGGGCGTCGGCCACGGTCTCCGCCAGCCAGGGGGGCGGGCCGAGGGGATTGATGTTCGCCGAAAAGTCCACGAGGTCCTCGGGCCGCACGCCCGCGCGCTCCGCCATTTTCCAGATGTTGCCGCCGTGGGCGTAGCGGTCGGCCTCGGGCAGGCGCCCGGCGATGGTGGAGCCTGTGGCGTTGGCGGAGGAGCCGGGGAATTGGGCCGGGCCGCCCAGCAGATTCTGGCGCATGGGGCGCTCCTTGGCGTGGGGTGAAGGGATGGATCGCGTCCCGCTTGCTGTAGCCCGGATGCGCCCTGTGGGCAAGACGCGTTTCGCGTGGGGCGGGCCCGTGGCGCGGATGAGGCGGGGTCAGCCCAGGGCGGCCATGCCCTGGGCGCGGCCGCTCCGCTCCCGGCCGGACCACTCGGGCGGCGCGTCTCCGGCAAGGGCGCGCTCCATGCCGCCGCGCAGACGCGCCAGCTCCCGCACCTGTCCGGCCTCGTCCTCCGGCAGATGCGCCGGGTCCAGCTCCAGGCTCACTGTGCCCGCATAGCCGCCCGCGCCCAGGCGCGCCAAAAACGGTCCCAGGGGCAGTTCGCCCGCGCCCGGCGGCAGGTGTTCGGCAAACCCGGCGGCATCGGAAAAATGCACGTGCCGGATGAGCCCGGCGGGCACCCGCGCCAAATCGGCCAGCACGTCCCGGCCGGAGACGCCCAGATGGCAGACGTCCAGGGTCAGGCCCAGGTTTTTGCCCTGGCATTCCGCCAGCAGCTGGGCCAGGGGATCGCGCCCGAACAGGCCCCCGGCGCCGTGCGCCCAGGGCAGATTTTCCAGGGAGAGGCCAAGGCCCGGCGGGGCGTCCAGAAGCCGGGGCAGGTCCACGGCGCGGGCGAACCAGCGGGTCTGGATGGCGTCCTGCAGGGTGCCCGCGGGCGGGTGCAGGGTGATGTGCGGCCAAGGGCCGCCTTGCCCGTCGCTGCGCCCTTCGCCTTGGCCGTCGCTGTGCCCGCCGCGTTGGTCGCCGCATTGGTCGCGGCCCCGGCTGGCGGCAAGGCTGGCGGCAAGGGCCACTGCGGCGCGCCAGGCGTTCATGTGCCCGCCCCAGGCGCTCCAGTTGCGGAAGGGCGCATGCACCACGCGCACCGGGCACAGGGCGTGGGCCTGGTCCACGGCCTGGCCCGGCGCGATCTTGGCCGAGCCCATGACCAGGTCGAGCCCGGCAAAGCCCGCGCCGGCGGCGATGCGCGCTATGGCGGGCAGGGGCAGATGGAACAGCGAGCCCGTGGACAGCAGCACGGAGGCGGCGCCCGGAGCAGGATTCTGCGGGCCGGGCGTTGTGGCGGCGAGGGTGTCGGCGTGGCTGTCCATGACACCGGCATGCGCCCCGCCCGGTCAAGGCGCAACGCAAATCCGGGGAATGGCCGCACGCGCGCGGTGAGCGGCGGTTCTGGTCCTGCGGGTGTTTTACCGGGGGGTGAACAACCCGGCGTAGCGGCCGTACCCCGCCTCGGCCAGTTCCCCCAGGGGGATGAAGCGCAGGGCCGCGGAATTGAGGCACCAGCGCTGGCCGCCGCGCTCGCGGGGGCCGTCGTCGAACACATGGCCCAGGTGGCTGCCGGAATGCCAGGCGCGGGCCTCGGTGCGGGGCATGAGCAGCTTTCTGTCCGTGCGGGTGACGATGTTGCCGGGCATGAGCGGGCGGGTGAAGCTCGGCCAGCCCGTGCCGGAATCGTACTTGTCCAGCGAGGAGAAGAGCGGCGCGCCGTTCACCGCGTCCACATAGATGCCGGGGCGGTGCTCGTCGAAATAGGCGTTCTTGAAAGGCGGCTCGGTGCCGTCCTCGCGCAGGATGTGATAGGCCTCCGGCGAGAGCAGCCGACGAAGCTCGGCCTCTGGCGGGGTGGCCTTGGCCAGACGCGGCGCATAGCCGAAGAGCGGATCCGCCGACTCCTTGCCCCACAGCCGCGCCAGGGTGGCATCGCGGCCGCAGCCCATGCGGTAGAGCTGGTAGCGCCGGGCGTTGGTCCTGCTGTAGCCCTGGTGGTGGGCCTCGGCCTTGTAGAACGGCCCGGCGGGCAAGACTTCCGTCGCCACGGGCCGGGGCAAGAGCCGCAGGTCCTCCAGCTCCGCAATGGCCGCGGCGGCCTCGCGCTCCTGGTCTTCATCGTGGAAGAACATGGCCGTGCGGTATTGCGCGCCGTGGTCGCAGAACTGGCCGCCGTCGTTGGTGGGGTCTATGCGCCGCAAAAACCAGTCCGCCAGGGCGCGGTAGCTCACAAGATCCGGGTCGAAGCGCGCCTGCACGGCCTCGTAGTGGCCGGTATCGCCCGTGCAGACGTCATCGTAGGTCGGGTTGGGCTCATCGCCGCCGGTGTAGCCGGAGGTGACGGACAAAATGCCCGGCAGGTGCAGAAAATCTGCCTCGAGGCACCAAAAGCACCCACCGGCAAAGGTGGCGGCGGGAAACGAGTCAAGGTTCATGGAGCCCTCCCGGGGTATCCCGTAGAAGTAGCCACTGGCCTGGGGAAGTCAACGCCTGCGGGAATTTGCGCAAGCCCCGGGCGCAGCGCGCGGCCCGCCCCTTGCGGCCGCCCGCCCGGCTGGACGCGCGTTAGCCCGGTCTAGCCGCCCGCCCGCTGCACCAGGGCCGCGGTGTCGAGCAGGATGATGGCCCGGCCGCGCATGCCGATGAGGCCTTCTTCCTGGAACTTCTTGAGGAACTGGCAGACGGTCTGCTGGCAGGAGCCGGTCATGGCGGCCATTTGCTCCTGGGTCAGACGCAGGGGCACCTCCACGGGTTCCGCGGGGCCGGTGGCGCCGCCGGGGCCGGTGCGCCTTGCGCTGGCGGCCAGGGCGTCCGCGCTCAGGGTGAGCAGCAGCCGGGCCATGCGCGTGTCCACGTCGCAGGAGGCCAGGCCCTCCACCTGTTCGCTCAAGTGCCTGAGCCTGCGGCCCAGAATGCGGATGATTTTTTGCGACGCGCGCGGGTGGCTGGCCAGAAAACTTTCAAAGGCCTCCTTGCCCACCTCGTGGAGCACGCCCGGCAGCAGGGCCTGGGCGGCGGCGCGGCGCGGCTGGCAATCAAGCACCTCGGCCAGGCCGAAGATCTCGCCGGAGCGGCGCAGAAAGAAGATGGGCTCGCGCCCCCGGCGCGACTGGCTGAAGATGCGCACCAGGCCGCGCTCCAGATAAAAACACGAGCGGCCGGGCTCGCCCTCGGCAAAAACCGGGTCGTCCTTGCGCAGCTCGCGCCGCCGGGCCAGGGCCAGAAAGGCCGTGCGCTCGTCCTCGAGCCCGGTGAAGAAATCCTCGGCCCCAAGGTGCCAGAAATGATCCATGCGCCCCCCAATGGCCGGAGCCCGGCAACGCTCGCACGTCGCCAGGCTCTGGTCCAAGGGTTCTATAGTCCGCGCAGGTCGATCAGGGCAAGTCGGTCCTGGGCGCAAGCCGGTTTGCGTATTCATAGGTCGTTTCCTGGCCGTTGATGTCCACGCATTTCCAGATGATGCGGTTCTTGGCCATAATGGGCCGGAGCGAGGCCTTGTGGTAGCCCAGCTGGTAGGGCATGCGCGTTTCGATGGCGCCGCAGGGGCAGACCTTGGTGCAGGACATGCAGTCCCAGCAGTCGCGGGTGGCCCGGCAAAAGGCCTTGCCCGTGGCGGGGTCCAGGGCCATGAGGTCGCCGGGGCAGGCCTCCTCGCAGCGCGTCTCGGCCCGGTCCGGGCAGCCGTTGCATTTATTGGGCAGCACTCTTGGTGGCATGGTGTTCCTCCTTGGATGTTGGGGCTAGGCCTTCTGACGGTCACCGGGCACGAGCTGCTCGTAGGGGCGGGTGAAGGCCGTCACCACGCCTGTCTCCGGGTCGCGGCGGGTCTCCACGAAGCAGTCGAAGTTCACGTCGTCGCGCTCCGGGTAGTCGCTTCTGGTCTGCCAGCCGGCCCAGCGGGTCTCCTTGCGGGCCTTCAGGTGGTGCACCACGGCCTCGGAGACGTCCACGCGGTCCATGGTCTCGTTGGCCTCCATCAGCTCGTGCAGGTCCGCGGCCTTGAGGTGCCGGAACTGGCTCTGCAGCATGGCGATGTGCTTGAGCGCGTAGTCCAGGCGCTCCTCGTTGGTGCGGTAGAACTGGCTGGTGCCGCCCGCGTACTCGTCCATGAGCCGCTGCAGGCGGTCCTTCATCTCGCGCGGGGAAACGCCGTCATAGTCCGCGCCGCGCAGCAGCGGAGCGAACACGCGGGCCTTCTCCGCCTCGATCTGCTCGGCCAGCTCGCGGGAGTTCTGGGGGGGCAGGGCTTCGGCCTGCTTCATGTAGGCTATGGCCCCGCGCGCGGCCAGCTTGCCCTCGGCCGCGCAGCCGCCCACGAACTTGTTGGGGTTGCCGCCGGCGGTCTCGCCCGCGGCGAAAAGCCCCGGCACCGTGGTCATGCGGTCCATTTCGACCCAGAAGCCGCCCATGGTGTGGCCGCCCATGATGTACGGGTCGGAGCCGTAGATCTCGATGGGCTCCTTGGTCACGTCCTGGCCCCTGCTGGCCAAAAAGAGCACGAAGCTCGGCCGCTCGTTCAGGTAGTCGGTCATCATGGCCTGCACCGTGTCCGGGGCCATGCCCCGCGTGTCGCAGTAGCAGGGCCCGCGTCCGGCCAGCCACTCCTCCATGGGCGCGTTGGCGCGGATGTACCGGGGGGCCGCGTCGCCGCCAAGGTGGGCGTAGCGGCTCATGACCTTCTCGTCCTTGCAGTTGATGATGGGCGCCTTGTAGCCCACGGAGATGGTGTCCACCGGGCCGCAGAAGTCCTTGGTGCGCGTGGCCACCCAGCGCTGCTCCAGGCTCGAGAGCTCCGCGCCCTGGCGGAAGCCCATGGCGTAGCCGGAGCCCACGCAATAGGGGCACATCCAGATCTGCGCGCCGGAGTCGGTGGAGTCGGCCGTGTAGGACTTGTACAGCGTGCCCGCGCCGCCGGTGGAGACGATGGTCGACTTGGCGCGGAAGACGTGGAACACGCCGGTGCGCACGTTCAGGCCGGTGGCGCCCACGCAGCGGCCCTTGTCCATCAAGAGCCCGGTGCCGGCCACGCGGTTGTACACCTCGGCTCCGGCCTCGATGGCTTTTTCGGCCATGATGGGCTTGAGCTGCTCGCCGTGGATGGAGATGTCCCACTTGCCCCGGTAGTGGATCTTGCCGTCCTCGTCGCGCAAAATGGGCAGGCCCCAGCGCTCCAGGTCGTCGATGGACTCGTTGAGCTCACGGGCGTTGGAGAGGGCCAGGTCCTCGCGTAGCGGCCCGCCGCCCACCTGGGCGCGGCTCCAGCGCACCAGATCCTCCGGGGTCTTGCCCTCGGGGATGTAGGTGTTCAGGGCGTCCATGCCAGCAGAGCACGCGCCGGAGCGCATGATCTCGGCCTTTTCCATGATGACGATCTTGAGGCTCGGATCCTTCAGCGCGGCCTCCGTGGCCACGAAGCAGCCCGCGTTGCCGCCGCCGATGATCAGAATATCGCAGTCCACAACCTCCACCTGCACCTCGGCCAGGGTCTTCGGCATGGTCTGCGCGCGGCTTCCGCCCGGTCTATTCGCCATGGTGTCCTCCTTGAGTCATGCTTGCTGTTGTTGGTTGTCGCCGCGGCCGCATCAGAACGGCCAGGGCGCGGTGGGGTCCCACACCGGCAGGCCCAGCAGCGCGTACCACGGGGCCATGATGAGAATGCCGTAGGCGATGGCGATGAGGATGCACATCCAGCCCACCTTGGCGTAGTCCGCAGTGGAGAAGGTGTCCGTGCCGTAGGCGATGACCGCCGCCGTGATCTGGGTGGGCAGCAGGTAGGCGTAGGTGTCCGTGTCGCACACGAGCAGCGTGAAGGACACGGGATGCAGCCCCAGCCGGGGGGCCATGGCGAAGATGACCGGCGCGAGCATGGCCACCGCCGCCACGTTGGAGAGCATGCCGATGCGGATGATGTGCGTGCCCACCATGAGAGAGAGCAGCACCTGCCACCAGACCATGCCGGTGACGAAGCCGTGGATGTTGTCCGCCAGCCAGCCGGCCAGGCCGGAGGAGGTCATGGCGCTGGTCATGGTCAGCGCGCCGCCCAAAAGCAGGAAGGTGCCCCAGATGGTGCGCTCCTGCACGGCCTTCCACTTGAAGGGGAACAGGCCGGGAATGAACAGGATCATCATGCCGATGAGGCCCACGATGCCGAGCTGGAAGGAATGCAGCTCAAGCGGGCTGCCCTTGCCGGTCATGAACAGCACGGTGATGAGCCCGAAAATGCCCAAGAGCGTCCATTCCGGCCGGGTCATGGGCCCCAGGGCCTGGTGCTGGCGCTTGATCTCCTCGTGCCCGCCGCCGATGGTGACGCCCTTGGTCTTGAAGTGGTAGCGCACCCACCACTGGGTGAGCACGAACATGCCGAGATACGGAAACTGGAGCAGCGCCCACTGGAAGTAGCCGATGTTCTTGAAGCCGTTCTTGTCGAAGATGCCGGTCATGATGAGGTTCGGCATGTGCGCGGTGAGGATGAACACGCCGCAGATCATGCAGCCGTAGACCATGGACTGGATGACGATGGCCTTCTTGGCCTCGCGCTCGCGCTCGGTCTCGCCCAGGAGCTTGGTGATGCCCTGGATGACGGGCATGAGCGTGGCGGCGCGCGCGTTGGCCGCGGGAATCAAGAACGCCAGCACGATGTTGACGAAGAACATGCCCCAGATGATCCGGCCCACGTTGGTGGCCTTGAGCCGGTCCAGAATGGACAGGGCGATGCGCTTGTCCATCTTGAGGATCTGCAGCATGGCCCCCAGAAAGAAGGCGAACAGGCACAGCCACACCTCATGGGTGGTGAAGCCGTTGAAGGCCTGGCCCATGGGCGGCTTGCCCTCCTTCCAGGGCAGGCCGTGGGTCAATATCAGCAGGGTCGGCACGGAAAGCCCGGTGATGCCCACGGGCATGGCCTCCGCCACCCACATGACGCTGGCCCAGACCACCACGGCCAGCACGGACATGCCCTCCCGGCTCAGCCCCTGCGGGCAGGGCAGCACGGCGTAGATGAGCACGAACAACACCCAGGCCGCGATGAACCCGGTCCAGACCGTGCGGGGGCTCTTGCCGCACATGGTCAAATTTTCGCTCACATAGCCGAGGATGCCGGAACAGGTTTGCTCCTCTCCGTTTGCGTACGCCCGGGGCGCCGCCGTTTTTGCTTGGGTTGTCTCCATCGCACTTCCTTTCCGCCAGCTGCGGGATCGCGTCTTTTGTGGCCTTGCTATGAAGCAGATGCCCGGCGCGTTCTATCGCCCGGACGATACGGCGCGAAAATTCCGCAAATGGACTTCCGCCCGGGGGCTGCGGATGGAAGAAGGAGGAGGAGGCACGCGGCCGGTGGCGCCGGGGCGGCCCAGCGTGGTTGACAAAACCCGGCCCAGCGCCAATATCCAAGCACGGCCCGCACCGGGCACGGCAAGCCACACGGAGGACCCATGGCCGGAAAATGGCGGCTCAACATCGACGAGGCCTTTTGCGCCTCGCACCAGCTTCGCAACTACAACGGCAAGTGCGAGCACCTGCACGGCCACAATTTCGGCGTCAGCGTCGAGGTGGAGGGCGAGCGGCTCGACCCCGCGGTGGAGATCTTGGTGGACTTTGGCGACTTGAAGCGCCTGACCCGGGAGGCTGTGGACGCCCTGGACCACGCGCACCTGAACGACCTGCCCGCCTTTGCCCAGCGCAATCCGTCGAGCGAGAACATCGCCCGGCACATCTACCTGGACCTCAAGGACCGGCTGGCGGCGCTTGCGCCCCAGGCCCGGCTCAAAAGCGTCAGCGTGTCCGAGAAGGGCACCTCGCGCGCAACGTACTTCGAGGACTAGGCGTGCGCCTGCTGCTCCAGCGCGTCACGCGGGCCTCGGTGACGGTGGAGGGCGCCCGCGTGGGGCAGATAGGCCAGGGGCTGCTGGTGCTGGCCGGGTTCGGCAAGGCCGACGGCCCGGAGCTGCCCGCCTCGCGCCTGTGGTCCGCCCTGTGCGCCAAGGTGCTCGACCTGCGCGTCTTCCCCGACGCCGGCGGCAAGCTGAACGTAAGCCTGCGCGAGACCGGCGGCGGGCTTCTGCTCGTGTCGCAGTTCACGCTCTACGCCGAAACGCGCCGGGGCCGCCGCCCGTCCTTTTCCAGCGCCGCGCCGCCGGAGCTGGCGCGCACCCTGTACGACCGGCTGGCCGCGGATCTTGCCAGCCAGTGCCCCGGCGTGTTCGCCCAGGGCGTGTTCGGCGCGGAAATGCACCTGGATTTCGTCAACTGGGGGCCGGTGACCATTCTGCTGGACTCCGCCGAATACGAGACGGACTGAGGGGCAGGCATTGCGCCGGGCAGACCGCGCGCGTTCGGCCGGCGCCGAAGCCGACATGCGCCTTTGCGCGCGTCTTATTCCAAGCGCCGCCCCTGCCCGTCTCCTCCCCGTCTTTCTCTCCTCTCCCCCTCCCTTTACAGCCGCCGGTAGGCCTGGGGCACCACAGGCGCATCTCCGGCCAAGGCGGCGCGCACGGCGGCGAGCCCGGCTTCCTTGTCGCGCGGCAGGCGCAAACGCAGGCGCAGGGGATTGGAGGCGTGGTTGGAGAAGAACAGGCCCCGGCCCAGGTGCGTCTCTTCCAGCAGCCAGTGAAGTTCGCGCAGCAGGCCCGCGTCGTCCTGGGGCAAGAATTCGCCGCGCTGCCGACGTTCATAAAGGGGGGTGCCGGGCGCGACCATGAGGGCCAGGGCCGAGGCCTGCTCCGGGTCCATGGCGGAAAGGGCGCGGCCCGTGGCGCGGGCGTGGGCCTCGGCCGGGGAACCCGGCCCGCCGCGTCCGGCCAGACCCAAAAGCACGGTGACGGAAAGCTTGAGCCCGGCGGCCTTGGCGCGGGCGGCCTGGCGCAGATGCTCGTCCACGCCGCCCCATTTGCCCATGGCGGCGAGCACCTCGTCCAGCCCGGACTCCAGCCCCAGGTACACGGTGCCGAGGCCCGCCTGGCGCAGGCGGACAAGCTCGGCGTCGGTCTTGCGGGCCAGGGCCTTGGCGTTGGCGTAGGCGTTGACGCGCGTGACCCAGGGCAGGCGCTGGCGGATGTCGCCCAGGATGGACTCCAGGCGTTGCTGGGGCAGGATGAGCGCGTCGCCGTCGCAGAGGAACACGCGGCGCAGCTCCGGCAGGTTGGCGGCGGCGTGGCCGATGGCGGCGCGCACGCGCTCCGGGTCCTTGAAGCCAAAGCGCTTGCCCTTGTAGGCCGGGCAAAAGGCGCAACGGTTGTGCGAGCAGCCGAGGGTCACTTGCAGCAGCAGGCTTTCGGCCTCCGCCGGGGGGCGGATGACCTGGCCTTCGAGGTCGAGTCCGAGGAGCGTCATGGAGCCGAGTGTGCCCGGCGGGGCTGAACGAGTCAACGGGCCAAGCCAGCGAGCCGAGTTGATGGGAGGCTGTCAACAGGCCGAGCCAGCGGGGCGAGTAGACGGGGGGAAGGACGCTAGCTTTCCGTGCCTTTCGCCGCCGCGCCCTTGCCCGGCCGATGAGCTGGCCGATGAGCTGGCCGGTTGGCCAGAATCACGCCGAAAAGCACCATGCCGCCGCCGAGCACCAGCGCGTGGCCCGCGTCCTCGCCCAGCAACAGGCTGCCCAGAATGGTGGCGAACACGGGCACGAGGTTGAGGAACACGCTGGCTCGGGCCGCGCCCAGGGCCAGAATGCCGTCGTAATACCAGGTGAAGGCCAGCCCGGTGGCGCCCACTCCCAAAAAGACGAGGTTGCCCCAAATGAACCAGCTGGCGTCCAGGGTCTGCGTGGCGAGCCCCGTGCCCAGGGCGGGCGGCAGCAGCATGGCGCAGCCCAAAATGCACGACCAGCCCACGGCCGAAAGCGGCGTGGCGCGGCGCATGACGCTGCCCCCGGCGATGGTGTACGCGGCCCAGGTGACGAGGCAGCCCAGGATGAGCACATCGCCCAGGCTGGCCCCATGGGTGAAGAGCGTGCGCGGATCGCCGCCGGAGAGGATGACCGCCACGCCGAAAAGCGAGAGGGCGATGCCGAGGGACTTCACCGCGCCCGTGGGCGCGCGCAGCACCAGCGCGGAATACAGGGCCACGGCCGAGGGCACGCAGGCCACGATCATGGCCGCGCGGCCCGCCTGGATGCGCGCCAGGCCGGAAAAAAACAGGGCGTTGTACAGAAACACGCCGGTGAGGGCGAGAAAGGCCACGCCGGGCAGAAGCGCGCGGTCCAGCCTGGGCCAGCCGCCGCCGCGCTGGGCGGCCTCGCGGCAGAGCAGCACGTAGAGAAAGGCCGAGGCGAACAGGAAGCGCAGAAACGCGGCGGGAAACGGCGACATCTGCTGGGCCACGATGCGCCCGGAGACCCAGGTGGCGCCCCACAGGGCCATGCTGCCCACCAGCTTGGCGTACACGGCCAAGCCCGCCTTCTGCCCCTGGGGCAGGCTCATGCCGCCTCCGGTCCCACAAGCGCCAAGGCGCGCACGGGCGAGCCGTCGAGCCCCAGCACCGGCGCGCAGAAGAACTGGAACCCGCGCGCGGGCAGGGCCGCAAGGTTGCGCAGGTTCTCCACGATGAGCACCCCGGCCCCGAGCAGGGCCTTGTGCGCGGGCAGAAAAACCTCGTCCAAGGGATCGGATTCATAGGGATCGGCAGAGCCCGCGTCGAGCCCGACGCCGGAAAGCCCCTGGTCCGAAACGCGCAGCTCCGCCAGCAGCGCGGCCGCCGCAGGCGTCAGGTGCGCGCCCTTGGTGTAATAGTCCGGCTGGCCGAAGCGCTCCTCGTCGCCGGTGCGCAGCAGGATGAAGGCCGGGGCCTCGGCCCGCAGCTCTTCCAGGTGCGGCGCAAGGTCCGCGGCGGTGACGGCCAGACCCGCGCGGCCGCGCAGATCAAGCAGCGCGCCCGACCCGGCGAAGCGCGCCAGGGGCAGGTCGGCCAATGTCGCCCCGCCCGCCAGCACATGGCAGGGCGCGTCCACGTGGGTGCCGCAGTGTCCAGGCAGCCGCGTCTGATGCGAGAGGAAGCCGTGGGTCTCCAGACGGCCCATGGGCACGAGCTCCAGGGGCGGGTCGCCGGGGAACAGGGGCATGCCCGGCCGCAAGGGCCAGGACAAGTCCACCGGGGCCGGGGTTTGGCCGAAGGGGGGAAGGGGTGACGCATGCCGCATGGGGCGGCAATACCGCCCTTCCACGCCAGTGGCAAGAACGCGGCGCTGGTGCGGGCAGGGCCCGCCAGATCCTTTGCGCGGTGGAGAAACGGAGAATGCCGACAGGACGTCCGCCGGTGCGCGGCGCGGGGAGCGCGGGACGCCCGGGCGGCGGCAGACGCGGCGGCAAGGGCGCGGGGCCTTGGCGTCCGTTGCGCCCGGCCCGGCTTGACATTGCCAGGGCAATAGGGGATTTTTTTAGTCTTTCGGGCCGACCCGACCCAATCCGTCTCAACCCGGCCCAATCGGGCCCGGCCACGCCTGATCCGCCTGGCCCGGCTCCCACGCGAAAGGTAAGGAGTTCCGTTTGCGTCCACTGCGCGTCTATCTCGCCGACCTTGTCCACACCTGGGAAAAAGTGAGCGTCTGGACGATCCCCATCAATCTGGGGTTCGTGGGCGGGTACGCCAAAAAGCAGTTTCCGGACATTGAGCTTAGGCTGTTCAAGCGGCCGGAGGACTTGCTGCCGGCTCTGCGCACAAGCCCGCCCGACGTGCTCGGCCTTTCGTTCTACGTGTGGAACCAGAACCTGGGCGGCCTGGCGGCGCGCATTGCCCGCGCGGCCAACCCGAACGTGCTGGTCACGGGCGGCGGACCTGTGTTCACCGACCTGAACGCCAACGAGGCGGGCGCGCGCGAGTTCTTCTCCCGCCTGCCAGAGGTGGACGCCTATACCCTGAACCAGGGCGAACGCCCCTTTGCCGCGCTGCTCGCGGCCTTCGAGTCCTGCGGCCGCGATGTGGCGCGCCTGCGCGCAGCCCCGGTGGAGGGCTGCCTGGTGAACGACCTGCGCGCGGCCGGCGCGGTGCGCGTCTCCCCGGCGCTGCCCGGCTTCGCCGACCTGGACGAGATCCCCTCGCCCTACCTCACCGGGCTCATGGATCCCTTTTTCGAGGAACCCTACCTCCCGCTCATCGAGACCAACCGCTCCTGCCCCTACCGCTGCGCCTACTGCGCCTGGGGCATCGGCAGCAGCAAGCTCACCCGCTTCAGCATGGAACGCGTGCTGGCCGAGGTGGACTACATCGGCTCGCACTGCACCAAGTACGGCACCATGATGACCTGCGACGCCAACTTCGGCATCCTTGAACGCGATGCGGAAATCGCCCGGGCCATCCGCCAAGCGCACGAGAAGTACGGCTTCCCCCAGTTCGTCAACGTGCAGTGGGACAAGAGCAACCCGCCGCGCATCGCCCGGGTGGCGCGGGAGTTCGGCGGCATCGCCAGCGTGGGCGCAAGCTTCCAGTCGCACAACAAAAAGAGCCTGGAGGCCATTGGCCGCAAGAACCTGCCCTTGAGCGAGATCACGCCCATCCTGCGCGAACTCAAGGCTCCGCTGTTCACCGAGCTGATTTTGGGCCTGCCCCACGAGACCGCGCAAACGCACCTGGACGCCAACCGCGTGCTCATGGACGAAGGGTTTGAGATCAACAACTACAACCTGCACCTTCTGCCCGGCACGCGCATGGACTCCGCCGAGTACCGGCGCGACTACGTGACCAAGACGGGCTACCGCCTGCACGACAACGCCTGGGGCATCTACGACGGCGAAACCGTCATGGAGGGCCAGGAGGTGGTGCTGGCCACGCCCACCATGCCGGTGGACGAGCTCCGGGCCTTCCGCTTTCTGCATTTTCTCTTCCAGTTCATGTGGAGCAAGGAGTGGTACCGCGTGTTCCTCTGCTTCTGGAAGGAGCACGGCCTGCACCCGGTGGAGCTCATGCGCCGCGTGGGCGAGGAGACCAAGAAGCTCGCCCACGGCCCGGAGGACGACGCCGTGGCGCGCATGCGCCGCGCCTTCGACGCCGACCACGACCTGGAGAACTTCGATTCGGCCCAGGCCCTTTACGACTACTGGCGCAAGCCCGAGCACTTCGACCGGCTGGGCCGGGGCGACTACGGCAAGCTGAACATGCAGTACACCTTCGAGATCCTGCTGGGCTGCCATCAGGAGTTCGGGGCGTTTCTGCTGGGGCTTTCCACCCGCTTGGCCGAGGAACTGAACGTGCCGCGCCGCGCGGCGTTCCTCACCGCCTGCCGCGACGTGCTGGCTTTTCAGAGCGCCCTGCGCTTCGACCTGGAGGACGGCCCGCCCGACGAGCACGGCGTGTGCGAGCCGCATCTGGTGCGTTCGCGCACCCTCGGCTTCGACTGCGACGTGCTCTCCTGGGTGGAGGGCGGCATGACCGGCGAGCTTGCGCCCGGCGGCGGCCCGCACCGCGTGGAGTTCTACCTGCCGCCGGAGCAGGAGGACTTTTTGCAAAAGCGCCTGGCGCAGTTCAAAAGCAAGAACCGCAACATGACCCTGCGCAAGATGGCCGAATACCTTGGGCCCAAATATCTGCTGAACAAGACCCGGCGCATCGGCCCGGCAGGACAGGAATAACGCAATGACCGGCACGAATCCGCGCACGAATCCCTTCGACCCGTACTACCGGGCCATCAACACCATCGCCCCGGCGGACAAGCTGCGAAACCTCGGCGATTTTCCGCGCGTCATCGACGTGGAGCTGACCAACACCTGCAACTTCCACTGCCTCATGTGCCCGGTGGGCACCAGCGTGCAGGTGCGCCCAAAGGGCATCATGAGCGACGAGGTGTTCGAAAGCGTACTGGACCAGGCGGCCCAGCACAAGACGCCCCTGCGCTTCATCCTCTGGGGCGAGCCCACCCTGCACCCCAAGTGGCTGGACTGGATGGAGCGGGCGGTTGCGCGCGGGCTGCTGGTGCACTTCAACACCAACGGCAGCCGCATCGGCGAGGCCGACATGCGCCGGCTGGTGCAGGCGGGCGTGCAGTCCATGAAGTTCTCCTTCCAGGGCGTGGACGGCAAAAGCTACCGCGAAATGCGCAACACGGACTACTTTGAAGAGCTCATGGCCAAGGTGAAGCTGCTGCACGACGTCCGCGGCGAGGCGGCCTATCCGTACATCCACGTCTCCACCACCATCACCTACGAAGGCCCGGAGCTTGTGGCGGCCTTCCGCGAGCGGGTCTCGGCCTTCACGGACAAGATCACCGTGGGCCGCACCGAGCTGGAGCGCTTCGACATCTCCAAGGCCAAGCTCTCCGAGCAGGAGCGCGCGGCCCTGAGCCACATGAAGGGCGAGGAGCAGCTGGTGCGCAAGCACCCGCAGTGCCCGGAGGTCTTCGACAAGCTCTCCGTGTACTGGGACGGCCGGGTTTCGGCCTGCTGCCGCGACTTTGACGGCGCCATGCTTGTGGGCGACGTGCGCAAGACGCCCCTGGCCGAGATCTGGAAGGCCGAGAAGCTGGCCTTCTACCGCGAACACCTGGCCAAGGGCGAGTACGACCGCTTCGAGCTGTGCAAGGTGTGCTGGGACTACCACGGCCTGCAGACCCCCGGCCTGCAGGGCCTGTAGGCAAGGGACGGAGACGACATGAGCGACGCCCCCAACCGGCCGGAGACGAACCAGGCCAGCCGCGACTACCTCAAGGTGGTGTATGCCGACGGCCAGCGCGAAAAGAGCACCTACCCGGACCACCTGGCCCGGCGGCTCATGGAGCTGGCCGGCCTGGCCCCGGGCATGCGCCTGCTCGACGCAGGCTGCGGCCGGGGCGAAATGCTGGCGGCCTTCGCCCGGCGCGGCCTGCTGTGCGAAGGCCTGGATTTGGCCGAGGGCGCAAGCTGCGAGCATCCCGGCGTCAGCGTGCGCCAGGCGGATATCTTCGGCAGCGCCTGGCCCTGCCCGGAGGGGCTCTACGACGCCGTGTTCTTGAAGAGCGTGCTGGAGCACGTCATGGACCCCACCATGATGCTGGCCGAGTGCAAACGCGTGCTCAAGCCGGGCGGAACGCTCATCGTGCTCACGCCGGACTTCGCCTCCAACGTGCCTGTTTTTTATGAGGACCCCACCCACGTGCACCCGTACGTGCCCAAGTCCCTGCGGCATCTTTTCGTCATGCACGGCTTCGCCGACGCCCGGGCCGAGCTTTTTTGCCACCACGAGCGTCTTTGGGAAGGCGGCCTGGCCAAAACCTTCGCCGACCTGTGCTGGCGCGTGCTCTCCACCCCGGCCGCCCGGGCCCTGGCCCAGGCCACGGGGCAAAAAATCATCCGCTGGGCCGTGGAGCGGCAGGTGCTGGGGCTTTGCCGCAAGGGCTGAGGCAGATGGCGGCGCGGGGATCTGACGTCACGCCGCGCGGGGGCCGTTGCGCCGCGCCTGTGCTCCGCCCTTCCCTTGGCCCAAAAGGTGCTCATGAAAACGCTTGATGTCTTCATCCTCTGGCTCAACGTCCACGGGGGCGGGTTCCACAAGCTGCTCACCCTGCACGAGCGCCTGGCCGGGGCGGGCCTCGCCTGCGAGGTGGTCATCGCCACCGGCGCGCCCCTTGGGCTCAAAATGGGCGTGGACGTGCCCGAGGCGCTGCTGCCGGAGCTGGCCGCGCGCGACATCCGCTTTCTGCCCCGGACCGAGGCGCTGCAAAGGGCGCAAGCCACAAACGCCCGGCTGCTCATCACCGATTCGCACCACGATCCCGATCTGCCGGGGATCATCGCCGGCGCGCGCGCGCGCGGCATCATCACGGCCCAAATGGCCACGCTCCTGGGCGACTTCACCTGCCACGGCGCGGAGCACCTGCTCCTGCAGCATCCGCTGACCCTGTTCTATGAGCTTGAGTACCACCACACCGGCGAGTCGCGCCAGTTCCTCGAGGCCACGGGCATCCACTTCACGGGGAACATCTTCTTCGAGCCCACGGTGAACACGCTGCACGGCGGGTTCGCCTCGCGCGGGGCGTTCTGCGCCAAGTACGGCTTCGACCCCGGGCGCCCCCTTTGCCTGTGGCTGCCGAACAGCGCGGACGTGCGCCACCCGACCTACGGGCAGGTGCTGCGCGCCGCCGCGGACGCCGGGCTCAACGTGGCGGTGAAGCTGCACCCCTGGGAATACGCCTTCAAGAAGCACGGCACCGACACCTGGGGGCTGGGCACGACCTCGGACGCGCTCTGGAACGCCTGCGCCGTGGAGGAGCCGGACAGCACCTGGGCCTATCGCTTCTGCGACCTGGCCATCATGCGCACCTCGGCCACCTGCCTGGAGATGCCCTTTTGGGAAAAGCCCTCGGTGCTGCTGCCTGCAACCACGCATCTCGGCCTCACCAAGCCCCAAAGCGACATGGTCGCCTCCTGCGCGCGCATCCTCGCGGCCGAGAGCGAACTGCCGCCCCTGCTCCAGGGACCCCTGCCGCATTTCCGCCACGAGGACTACGCCGCGGCCCAGGCCCACGTGCGCCTGGACCGCACCCGCGACGCCTACGACCAGACCGTGGCCGTGGTGCAACGCATCCTCGCCGCGCCCAAGACAGCCGGGCGCTACGAAAGCCCGGCCGCCCTCCGCCGCCAGTACGACAGCACCGTGACGCCCTCGCTGCGCCGCGGGCTGGCCCCGAGCCACCGCCTGCGCTACGAGACCGGACGGCTGTGGCGCCGCCTGACGGCATAGCCGGGCCGCAGAACGCGGCCGAACACAAAAGTAAAAAGAAAGGCTAGGCGGCCACAAAGGGCCGGATGAACCGCACGGCATCCCGGCTGCCCAAGGCGGAGCCGATGGCTTGCGGACTGGGCAGGTGCTCCAGGTAGTCCTGGGCCACGGCGTCGGCTCGGCGTCGCCCCGGCGTCGGCCAGGCGTCGGCCAGGCGGTGGGCCGCTGCTGCTCCGCGGCCCACCGCCAAGAACCTGTGCCTCAAAGGGCGTCTCTCCCCGCGCGCCCCTGTCAACCCGCTAATTTCGTCTTTTTACCGGCCAAAAACCGGTGATTTTCATCCGCGCCGAAAACCGGGGCTATACTTGCGCTTCAAGCGGGCCTGCTGGAGGCCCGCGCCCGGCCCCAGGGCCGCGGAGCCCGAGCCCGGCGCGAAACGTCCGGCCACCTCGAAAGCCCGCGGCGCATGAGACACCCGGCCCCCCAGAACCTTTCACCTCTGGAGGCACCACCTCATGTCCATGAGCATCAGCAATTCCTTCATCGCCCAGTACGTGGCCGACGTGCACGAGGCCTATCAGCAGCGCGGCAGCAAGCTGCGCGGCACCGTGCGCCTCAAGACCGGCGTCGTCGGCGCCACCGCCGTGTTTCAGAAGAACGGCAAGGGCTCGGCCGGCAAGAAGACCCGCCACGGCAACGTGCCCCTCATGAACGTCGCCCACTCCACCGTCACCGCCACCCTGGAGGACTGGTACGGCGCGGACTACGTGGACCAGCTGGACGAACTCAAGACCAACACCGACGAGCGCCTTGTGGTGGCCAACGCCGGGGCCTACGCCCTGGGCCGCAAGGTCGACGAGCTCATCGTGACCAAGCTGGCCCAGGCCAGCAACGTGGTGGCCGAGGCCGGCACCGGCCTCACCAAGGGCAAGATCCTGCAGGCCTTCGGCATGCTGAACGCCAGCGACGTGCCCGACGACGGCAACCGCTTCGCCGTGGTGGGCGCGCACCAGTGGAACGAGCTGCTCGACATCAGCGAGTTCAAGAGCGCCGACTTCGCCGGCGACCGCTACCCCTGGCTCAAGGGCACGGAGAGCCGCACCTGGCTCGGCATCACCTGGATGTTCCACACCGGCCTGCCCATGAGCTCCGGCACGCGCAAGTGCTTCCTGTACCACCGCAGCGCCCTGGGCCTGGCCGAGGGCCAGGAGGTCAAGGTCTTCACCGACTGGGTGCCTGAAAAGGCCGCCCACCTGGTGGACCACCTGCTTTCCGCCGGCGCCGTGCTCATCGATGACGACGGCGTGATCGAGATCGACTGCGACGACGACGCCAGCCTTTCGGCCTAACCGCCGCAAGGGTCCAGCCACCACCGCAACACGAACCCCAAGCAAGGAGACGCCATGAGCTTCGATTCCACCACCATGCGCCTGATGGGCGGCGTGCCCGGGCAGCAGCTCTTCCTCTACCGCACGGCCGACGCCGTCGGCACCGTGAGCGCCAGCGGCTACTTCAACCGCGCCGTTGAGGAATACAACCTCGCGAGCGGCGACATCATCCTGCTCGTCACCGGCTTCGGCACCCTTTCGGTGCTCGACGCCCTGGTGGCCAGCGTTTCGGGCGGCACGGCCACCACCGGCCTGCTCTCCTAGCCGCTTCCCTCCACCCCTAGCCAAGGCCCGGCCGGATGTTTTCCGCGCCGGGCCTTTTTGCGCCCCGCAGCCATTTCGCCCCAGGCGGGCAGGCACCCCGGCTTGCAATTCCACCAATTTTCCCCATATACTCAAAATGCTGGTAAAACCCAGACCGGGCCCACGGCCCCCGCACGGAGCGCCAATGAAGATCAGCTGCCTCACGGCACAAGACCCCGCCGTCCACACCATGTTCAAGCCCTTCGCCCTCAAGATGGAGGAGCGCCGCATCCCCTCCATCGTCATCAACGTGTTCAAGTGCTATTACACGCAGATAATGCAGGGCGCGCAGGGCAAAACCGGCGACGCGGACATTTCGCCCCTGCAGGACGGCGAGGTGCCCGCCTACGCCGACCTGGAGGCGTATTCCGACGCCGGGCGCGAGGCGCTGTCGCATACCGTGGTCATCAAGCTCAACGGCGGCCTGGGTACCAGCATGGGGCTCGAGCGGGCCAAGAGCCTCATCCCCGTGAAGGACGGCCATACCTTCCTCGACATCATTCTGCGCCAGGCCAAGGTGCTGCGCAAAAAGTACAAATCACCCCTGCCGCTCATCTTCATGAACAGCTTCAAAACCCACCGCGACACCATGCTCAAGGTGGAGGGGCTGGACAACGGCGACACGGGCATCCCGCTGGCCTTTGTGCAGCACATGTACCCCAAGATTCTGGAGTCGGACCTCTCGCCCGCGGACTGCCCGGAGAACCCGGAGCTGGAATGGAACCCGCCCGGCCACGGCGACGTGTACACCGCGCTGGTCACCTCGGGCCTGTTGGACAAGCTGCTCAAGCGCGGCTACCGCTACGCCTTCATCTCCAACTCCGACAACCTGGGCGCGGTCATGGACTCGCGCCTGCTCGGCTACATCGCCAAAGAAAAGCTGCCCTTCCTCATGGAAGTGGCCCGGCGCACCCACCTGGACCGCAAGGGCGGGCACCTGGCAAAACTCAACGGCTCGAACCGGCTGATGCTGCGCGAGCTGGCCCAGTGCCCCGAAAACGAGCTGGAGAGCTTTGCCGACATCGACAAGTACCGCTACTTCAACACCAACTCCCTGTGGGTGGACCTGAACGTGCTGGAGCGGGTCTTCGTGGAGAACCTGATGATGCCGCTTGACCTCATCCTGAACCCCAAGACCCTGGACCCGCGCGACCCGGAGTCCCCGGCGGTGCTGCAGGTGGAGACGGCCATGGGCTCGGCCATCAGCGCCTTCGAAAACGCCCGGGCCGTGCTTGTGCCGCGCTCGCGCTTCGCCCCGGTCAAGACCACCCAGGACCTGCTGCTGGTCATGAGCGACTGCTTCCTGCGCACCAAGCTCGAAACCATTGAGCAGAACCCGGCGCGCACCACGGCCATGCCGAGCATCGCCCTGGATCAAAAGTTCTACAAGAAGATCGACATGTTCCAGGAGCGCTTCCCCAAGGGCGCGCCCTCGCTCATCAACTGCGAACGGCTGGAGGTGCATGGCGACGTGCGCTTCGGCAAAAACGTGCGCATCAGCGGCGTCACCCGCGTCATCAACCGCGCCCGCAAGCAGGCCAGAGTGCCCGACGGCAGCCAGCTGGAAGGCGAGGTTCTGTACGGCTAGCCCAGGCCGCGCATAAGGCGGGACGGACGCGCAAGCGCCGCCCGCCTCGCGCCGAGGCCGCGCCCCCCCTTCCCATGGCGCGGCAAGTGCCCCCTGCCCGGCATACCGTCGGACAGCAGCGGGCAAAGAGCGCACCCGCGCGTGACCGGTCATTTCCTCGTCGCGCCCCCGCACAAGGCCCTGCGCGGCTTCGCCCCGAAGGAGCGGAGCCGCTTTTCACAGCCCCCCTTCATCCCTTTGAGCGGCCGTCTTCTTGGCTGGCCCTCACCTGTTGGCCGGACGGTTGGCTTGGCGCCCTCTCTGACGTGCCGGTCCGCACCACATTGCGTTGAAACTCCGGCGCGTCTTGTGGCGCAGGTTTGCGCGCATGTGGACAAAAGCGCGCAATCTTTGCTCGTTTGGCGCGCGCCCCCTTTGGCGCTCAAAATATAATAGTAATGAATCGGCAGTGTTAGCGTTTGGCACGGCACATGCTCTCTTGGTGGCATGCGTCGCAAGGCGCAGGGATGAACGAACGCAACCGGCCCTGAACAGCAACCTTCAACTGATGGACACTCCAAGGAGTTCGATCATGCTTAAGAAGTTCGCCGCCGCCGCCCTGGTGCTTTCTCTGGCTGCTCCCGCCTTTGCGCAGGGCACCGATACCCCGGGCCTCGACAAACGCGAAGCCCGCATGGAAAAGCGCATCGAGCAGGGCAAGGCCACCGGCGCCTTGAACGAGAAGGAAGCCGCCCGTCTGGAAAAGCGCAAGGCCAAGCTTGAGCAGGCCGAAGACCGCGCCAAGGCCGACGGCAAGGTGACCAGGCAGGAGCGCGCCCGCCTGAACAAGAAGGCCGACCGCCTGAGCGACGGCATCGCCCGCGAGAAGCACGACAAGCAGACCGCTGCCCCGGCGCCCGACGCGCCCAAGCAGTAGCCCAATACAAACCCCAACTTCCGCACACCCTCAACCAGATTTTAAGGAGCTCGCCATGAAGAAGTTCGCCGCCGCCATCCTGATGCTGTCCCTCGCCGTTCCCGCCTTCGCCGCCGCTCCGGCCGCCGACACCGCCGCCGCTCCGGCCAAGACCGAAGCCAAAGCCGACGTCGCCGCCGACAAGAAGGTCGAGAAAAAGGCCCCCAAGAAGGCTGTGAAGAAGGCCCCCAAGAAGGCCAAGGCTGAGAAGACCGAAGCCTCCGACGCCGCCGCCAAGTAGCAACCCCTCTTTATCTCCCTCCACCGCGGCGCGGTCTCCTGGAAACAGGGGCCGCGCCGCACCGTTTTGCGCGCCTGCCCCGGCCGGAGCAAGCTGCCCTGGCGGCCCCGGCTTGCCTCCTGAGCCCAAGGCTTGGGCAGCCTCGCGCAGGCTGGCCGCGCCCCTTTTCCCCCGCCAGGCTTTCGCCTGCGCTCAGGCCTTGCGCCCGGCAATGACTCCGGCGCTGTTCGGGCCGGCGAAATCAAGCCGCGCGATGTTCTTGAGCCCGGCCGCGGCGAGCATCTCGCGCACCTGCCCGCCGGAGTAGGCCTGCCCGCCTGGCGTGCCCAGCAGCATGTTGAGCGAGAACAGCGCCGGGAACTCCGGGCCGTCCAGGCTGTCATCAAGCAAAAACTCCTGCACCAGCAAGAGCCCGCCGGGGTTCAAGCCCTGCGCGGCCTTGCGCACCACGTCCGCCGCAACGGCCGGAGACTCGCCATGCAGAATGTGCGAGAGCCAGGCCGCATCGAACCCTGCGGGCACGGGCTCGGCGGTGTAGTCGCCCGGCACGAAGCGCAGGCGGCCCGCCGGATCGCCCGGGGCATAAGACAGGCCGAAGCGGGCGGCCGTGGCCTCGGCAAAGGGCCGGGTCTCGGGCAGGTCGAACACGCTGGCCACAAGGCCGGGGTGCGCCAGGCAGAAGTGAATGGCGTAGGTGCCGGGCCCGCCGCCCAGGTCGAGCAGACGCGCGCGCCCGGCCATGCCCGGCAGCCCCGCCGCGCGCAGCAGGGCATCCAGCCTTGGGGCCAGGCGCGGGGCGACGCCCATGGCGTTGTTGAACATGCCGAGCAGGAAGGCCTCGCGTTCGGCCTCGGTGCGCTGCGGACCGCCGCGCACGCTTTTGCCCGTGCGCACGGCCTCGTCCAATAGGCCGAAGGACTCCACCAAATGCTTGTGGTGCAGAATGATGTGCCCCTTATAGTCCGGCGCGGTGCGCACCAAATACGCCGCCGCGGCCGGAACAAGGGCGAAGGCCTCGCCCACGCGCAGCAGCAGCCCCATGGCGCGCAAGGCGCCCAGCAGCATGCCCAGGGCGCGCTCGTCCACCCCCATGCGCTTGGCCAGCTGCGCGGCCGTGGCCGGGGCCGCGGCCAGAGGCGTGAACACGTCCAGCTCCACGGCGGCGTGCAGGGTGCAGGACTTCCAGTACGCATCGGACATGGCCAGAAGCGGACCAGGGGTGTTGGCGGGCAATGCGTTGTCTTCGGACATGGCAAACCTCCAGAAAGCGCGGCCAGGATTTTGCGGACAGCATAACGCCGCAATTACGCAGTGCGCAAGGGCGTACGCGACGCCAAACTGTCACACGCTGTTCACCCTGCGCACACCATGCGTTCGCCGCCAGAGGGTAGGCCGGGGTTTCGGATCCAACCGTTCCGCAAACCTTGCCCAACAGGAGCCACGCCATGCGCAACATCCCGGTCTGGGGCAAAATCACCCTGGGGCTCGCCGCCGCCTCCATCATCACCCTGGCCATAGCCGTTGTGGGCTACATGGGCATCCGCCGCACGGAGGACGCCCTGACCGCGACGGCCCAGCGCCGCCTGCCCGCGCAAAGCCATCTGCTGACCCTGCGCAACGCCCTCACCGCCATCCAAAAGGCGGAGCGCACCCGGCTCATCCCCGAGACGCAGGAAAACCCGGCGCTGCTGCAACGCCAAAAGGAAAGCCTGGAGAAGTCATGGGTTCAGGCCGCAGCGGCCATGGCCGCCTTCGAGGCGCTGCCCGGCCCCGGCGGCAAGGCAGAGGCCGAGGATCCTGCGTGGCTGGAGTTCAAGGAGGCCTGGGAGGCTTGGGGAGCCCGCCACAGAAAGGTGCTGGAGTTCCTGGATTCGGACATGCGCTTCGGCGCCATGGCCCTTTCCATGCGCGAGGCGCGCGAGGCCATGGGCCGCGTGGAGGCCGCCCTCGACGTCTTGCTGGAGCAGGAGCGCGCGGGCACGCAGGCCTTTGTGGGCCAGGCCCTGCCACAGGCCAGAAAGGACCAGCTGACCCTGCTGGCGGCCGCCGTTCTGGCCGTGCTCACCTCGCTGGCCTTTGGCGCGCTGGTCACCGCGAACATCAACCGCCCGCTGAAAAAGACCCTGGCCTTTGCCGAGCGCGTGGCCGCGGGCGACCTGGCCGCGGAGCTGGCCGTGGACCGCCGCGACGAGCTGGGCAAGATGGCCCTGGCCCTGGGCAGCATGGTCAAAACGCTGCAAAAGGAGATCGCCCTGGCCGGAGAGTGCCGCCTGGATGCGGAGAACGAGGCCGAGCGCGCCCGGCTCGCCGTGGCCGCGGCCAAGGAGGCCGGCCTCAAGGCCGAGCTCTCCCGCCGGGAGGGCATGCGCCTGGCCGCCGGCCGCATGGCCGAGGTGGTGGACCGCCTGGGCGCGTCGTCCCAGCAGCTTTCCGCCCAGGTGGAGCAGTCGGCCCGGGGCGCGGAGGAGCAGTCGCGCCTGTCCGACCGCACGGCCGGAGCCATCGAGCGGCTGCTGGAGGCCGTGGCCGGAGCCGAAACAGGCGCGGCCCGCGCCGCCGAGACCGCCGAATCCGCCCGCGACCGCGCCAGCCAGGGCGAGCAGACCGTGGCCCAGGTGGCCCGGGTGGTCTCCGCCGTGCAGGACCGCGCCGAGGCCCTGCGCAGCAGCATGGACGCCCTGCGCGCCCGCAGCGAGGACATCGGCCGCATCATCACGGTCATCGACGACATTGCCGACCAGACGAACCTGCTGGCGCTCAACGCGGCCATCGAGGCCGCGCGCGCGGGCGACGCGGGCCGGGGCTTCGCCGTGGTGGCCGACGAGGTGCGCAAGCTGGCCGAGAAGACCCAGGCCGCCACCAAGCAGGTGGACCAGGCCATACGCGGCATACAGACCGAAACCAGGAGCAGCCTGGAACAGGTGGACCTGGCGGGCCGCGCCGTGAACGACGCCACCGCCCAGGCCGACGCCTCGGCCTCGGCCTTGAACGAGATCGTGACCCTGACCTCACAGGCCTCGGAAGAGATACGGGCCATTGCCGGGGCCACGCGCCACCAGGCCGAGGCCGGGCGCGAGGTGAGCGGCGCCGTGGAGGACATGCGCGCCATCAGCGGGCAGACCAGCCTGGCCATGGACGAATCCGCCCGGGCCGTGGCCGAGCTGGCGGACCAGGCCCGGAGCCTGAGCGGCATCGTCGTGCACATCCGCGAGGATGCGGACAGCGCGCAGGGCATGGACGAGGAAGAGGCGCAACACGTCGGGGCTGCCGCGTAACAACGGACTGGGGCAAGAAAAACGGGCGGCCCCTCGCGTTCGAGGGACCGCCCGTTGCTGTTTATTTCATCATGTCGAGGCAAAAGGACGCCACGTCCGTCCTCGCCTGCGCGTCGAGAAAAAACCGCAGGAGAAACAGGGAGGAAGCCGGGGCCGCGCCGGGCTTTCACGCCGGGCCTCTGCACCGAACATCCGCGTTGGTCCACGAGACGCGCGCCGGGCAAACGGCTTGGCCCGGATCGCCGTGCCCGGGCAGGCGTTCTGAGGGTGCGCCCTAGCGGGTGATCTCCGTGCCGATGCCGCAGTTGGTGAAGAGTTCGAGCAGCACGCAGTTCTCCACGCGGCCGTCGATGATGTGGACCTTTTCCACGCCCGCCATGATGGCCTCCAGGCAGCATTGCAGCTTGGGGATCATGCCGCCCACCACCACGCCGCACTCTATGGCCTGGAAGGCCTGAGTGCTGGTCATGCTGGGAATGAGGCGCTTGTCGCGGTCGAGCACGCCGGCCACGTCGGTCAAGAGGTGCAGGCGCTTGGCGCGCATGGCCCCGGCCACGGCCCCGGCCACGGAGTCGGCGTTGATGTTGTAGGTGTTGCCCTCGTCGTCCACGCCCACCGGCGCGATGACCGGAATGATGCCGATGCCCATGAGGGACTTGAGCACCCCGGTCTCTATGGCCGTCACCTCGCCCACCTTGCCCAGGTCGATGATCTCCGTGGGGGCGTCGTCGCTGCTGATGGCCAGCTCCTTCTTCTCCGCGCGGATGAGCATGCCGTCCTTGCCGGAAAGCCCCACCGCCCGGCCCCCGGCCAGGTTGATCAGGTTCACGATCTCTTTGTTGACCTTGCCCACCAGCACCATCTCCACCACGTCCATGGTGGCGTCGTCCGTCACGCGCAGGCCCTGGCGGAAGTGGCTCTCGATGTTCAGCGCCTTGAGCATCTTGCCGATCTGCGGGCCGCCGCCGTGCACGATGATGGGATTGACCCCAACGTACTTGAGCAGCACCACGGAGCGCGCGAAGCTCTGCTTCAGGGTTTCGTCGATCATGGCGTTGCCGCCGTATTTGATGACCACGGTCTGCCCGGCGAATTCGCGGATGTAGGGCAGGGTCTCGATGATCATGCGGGCGCGCTCGGCCTCGCGGGCCAGGTCGCGGGGAATCTCGGTGGGGCAGGCGGGCGCGCTGGCAAAAGCGGCCTTGCTCTCGTCGGCAGTGGTCATGGAATCCTCCGGCGGTGGGAAATGGCGCGCCGAAAGACCAGAACGTCACGGGCGCGGCTCGCAGGATAATCGCCTTCGGGTGCGGTTCTGTCAAGAAACCGGGAAAGCGGTGGCCGTTGTGCAAGGAAGGGATGCGGCAAAAGAACGGGAGCGCGGGGGGCACAAGGCAGAGCGGAAGGCGCTGGACGGCGCAACGAAGGCGGCCCCCCCGGCGCGCGGCGGCGAAAGGGACGCGGCAAGAAAACGGGAGCGCCGGTGGCGCGAGGAAGGCGGCGGGAGAGCGCTGGACGGCGCGGCGGAAGAAGCGACCCCGGCGCGCGGCGCGGGAGAAAGGCGGGCCTAGTCGGCGATGGGCCGGTAGACCATGCGCTCGTACCCGGAGGAAAGGCTCCGGGCCAGGCTGGCGGGCAGGCCCAGGTCGCACAGCCTGCAGTACAGGTGCAGGGGGTTCAGGCGGTGCTTCAGGGCGTCGATGATGTGGCGGCTCATGGCTGTAACTCCTGTCATGCGTCTTATCGACGCAACGAACAGGGCGCTTTAGCCGAAAGGGGGCCGGCTTGGCAAGACTCGCGGCTGCGGTTTTTTGCGCATACGTAGCGCGGGCATGCGCCCCCCACGCGCGCCCCATGCAGGGGCTGGCGCAGCCCCCCGCAGGGGGAGACCGCAGACGTTGCGGCCCTTGCCGTGCGTGCGGCAATGGCGTATCAGCCTCATGAGAGCGTGGAGGGTTTTATGGAAGGCTTCTTGTCGGCGCACGTGCTTTGGTTTCTGGCGGGAGTGGCCCTGCTGCTGGCGGAGCTCATGCTGCCCGGCTTCGTGCTGCTCTTTTTCGCCCTGGGAGCCTTTGCCGCGGCGCTGGCCGCCTTTGCCCTGAACCTTGGCGCCGGGGCCCAGTTCGTGGTCTTCCTGGCGGCCTCGCTGGCGGGGCTGGCGCTCTTGCGGCGCATGTTCCTGCGCGTGTTCCGGGGCCGCACCCGCATGGCCGAGGAAGACGCCGCCGGGCTCGAGGACATCGGCGCCGGCAAGACCGCCGTGGCCACGCGGGCCATGGGTCCGGGCAGGCAGGGCGAGATCAAGTTCCGCGGCAGCTTTTGGCGCGCGGAAGCGCAGGACGACATCGGCGAAGGCGAAAGTGTGGTCATCATCGGCCTGGCGAAGAACGACTCCGGCGCCTACGAGGTCCGGCCCGCAAGGGCGGACGCGGAACGCGGCGGAATGTAGGGGAATCGCATGCTGGACGGCAACGTCATCATTCTGATCATTCTGGCCTTGCTGGCCGTCATCGTCTTCGCCAAAACCGCCGTGGTGGTGCCCCAGAAGTCGGAGTTCATCGTGGAGCGGCTCGGCCGGTACTCCACCACCCTCGGCGCGGGCTTCCACATCCTCATCCCCTTCATCGACCGCGTGGCCTACAAGCGCTCCATGAAGGAAGAGGTGCTGGAGATTCCGCCCCAGGTCTGCATCACCAAGGACAACGTCTCCGTCTCCATCGACGGCCTCATCTACCTGGAAGTGCGCGACGCCATGCTCTCCTGCTACGGCATCGCCAACTACTACCAGGCGGCCATCCAGCTTTCGCAAACGTCCCTGCGCTCGGCCATCGGCAAAATCGAGCTGGACCGCACCTTTGAAACGCGCGAGGCCATCAACCACCAGGTCATCACCGCCGTGGACGAGGCGGCCACGGGCTGGGGCGTCAAAGTGCTGCGCTACGAAATCAAGGACATCAATCCCCCGGCAAGCATCATGGCCGCCATGGAGCTGCAGGTGAAGGCCGAGCGCGAAAAGCGCGCCGAAATCGCCCGAAGCGAAGGCGAACGCCAGGCGCGCATCAACATGGCCGAGGGCCAGCGCCAGCAGGCCATCAACGTCTCCGAGGGCGAAAAGCAGAAGCGCATCAACGAGGCCGCGGGCCACGCCAGCGAGATCGAAATCGTGGCCAGCGCCACGGCCGAGGGCATCCGCCGCGTGGCCGAGGCCCTTGCCGGGCCCGAGGGCATGGACGCCGCGCGCGTGCGCCTGGCCGAAAAGTACATCGCCGAGTTCGGCAACCTTGCCAGAACCAACAACACGCTCATCGTTCCGGCCAACGTGGCCGATGTCTCCGGCCTCGTGGCCTCGGCCCTGGCCGTGGTGGACGGCGTGCGCGGGGGCAAGAAATTCGATCACAAAGAACAGGGCGCGCAGTCCGATGCCCCGCTGGGGTTCGGCGCAAAGCGCGCGGGAGATTAACCAGACATGACCGATCACGACAGCGAAACGCCCGGCGCCGGGCAAACGGACGCCCAGCCCGAGAAACAGGCCGAGAAAATCATGGTGCAGGTGCCCGGCCTTACCCAGGTGCAAAAGGCCCTGCTCTACGCCGAGCAGTCCAAGAACGCCCCCAAGCCCGAAGCCGTGGGCGAAATAGCCCCTGAAGACGCCCTGCCCCAGGTGCAGCTTTCCGATCTGCCCGCCGTGATGCAGGAGGCCTGCGCCCGCGCGGGCTGGCCGGGACTCATGCCCGTGCAGCAGCAGGCCCTGCCCTACATGCTGGCCGGACGCGACATCATGGTCCAGGCGCGCACAGGCTCCGGCAAAACCGGGGCCTTCCTGCTGCCGCTCTTGGGCCGCCTCAAAACCGCGCACACCTCCACCCAGGCGCTCATCCTGGTGCCCACGCGCGAGCTGGCCCAGCAGGTGGCAAGCGACGCGGCGACCCTGTTCGCGGGCACGGGCATCGAGTGCGTGGCCGTTTACGGCGGCGTGGGCTACGGCGCGCAGCTGGAGGCCTTCAAGCGCGGCGCGCAGATCGTGGTGGGCACCCCGGGCCGCGTGCTCGACCACCTGCTCAAGCGCTCGCTCTCGCTCTCGGAGCTTTCCACGCTCATCTTCGACGAAGCCGACCGCATGCTCTCCATCGGCTTCTACCCGGACATGAAGGACATCCAGCGCTACCTGCCGCCGCGCAAGCGCATCCACGCGGCCATGTTCTCGGCCACCTTCCCGCAGCAGGTGCTGCGCCTGGCCCAGGAATTCTTGACAGATCCGGGCCGGCTCTCCCTTTCCGAGGGGCAGGTGCACATAGCGGACATGACCCACGCGTATTACGAGGTCCCGTCCATGGGCAAGGACCGCTGCCTCATGCGCATCATCGAGATGGAGTCGCCCGAGAGCGCCATCATCTTCTGCAACACCAAGTCCGACGTGCACTACCTGACGGCGGTGCTGGGGCGCTTCGGCTACAATGCCGACGAGCTCTCCGCCGACCTGACCCAGTCGCGCCGCGACCAGGTGCTCACCAGCGTGCGCGCGGGCCAGCTGCGCTTTTTGATCGCCACCGACGTGGCCGGACGCGGCATCGACATCCCCGGCCTTTCCCACGTCATCCTGTACTCCCCGCCGGAAAACCCGGAGAGCTACATCCACCGCGCGGGCCGCACGGGCCGCGCAGGCGCCGCGGGCACGGTCATCTCCCTTGTGGACGTGATGCAGAAGATGGAGCTCATGCGCATCGCCCGGCAGTACAACATCCAGCTGCAGCACCGCGAGCTGCCCACCGACGCCGATGTGGCCGCCAATGTGGCCCAGCGCCTGACGACCGTTCTGGAAGCCAAGTGGCGCGCCAAGGACAGCCTGGAGCAGGAGCGCATGCGCCGCTACGTGGACGTGGTCAAGACCATGAGCCAGGACGACGACCAGGTGCTGCTGCTTTCGCTCCTGCTGGACGAAGCCTACCAGAAGGCCATGCACACCGCCCCGCCCCAGCCCGAGGGCAAGCGCCCCCAGCCGCCCCAGCAGGAGGAGCGCCCCCGCGAACCCCGCCGCGACGGCGGAAGCGGCGGCCGCAGGCGCAGGCGCTAGGACCGGCCCATGTCGCAGCTGCCAGCGGCCCGCGCCGCCGCCCTTGATTGTCTTTGCGCCTGCCTCATCGAGGGCCGCGACCTGCAGGCCGCCCTCGACACCGCGCTCAAGGCCGATCCCTTGTCCGACCGCGACGCTGGGCTCGTCACCGAGCTCGTGTACGGCTATTGCCGCCTCAAGGGCCGGCTCGACGCGCTGCTTTCGCGCTTTCTCGACCCCGCGCGCAAGCTGCCCGCGGAGGCCATGCTCGCCCTGGGCCTGGCCGCGCACGAGATCGTCCATCTGGACCGCGTGCCCGTTTACGCCAGCGTCAACTGGGCCGTGGACTGGGCCAAGACCTACACCAAGGCGCACCTTTCCGGCCTGTTCAACGCCGTGCTGCGCCGCGTGGCCGACATGGCCGAGGACGCCCGCACCGTGGGCCCCTACAAGGACGGCGCCAAGGACGAGGCCGAGGTGCTCTCGCGCTATTACTCCTGCCCGGACTGGATCGTGCGCATGTGGCTCAAGGAATACCCCAAGGCCGACGCCGCGCGCTTCTTGAAGGCCCAGGCCCGGCCGCCCGCCATGGGCCTGGCCGTGGACGCCGAGGCCCTGGGCCAGGAGCCCGCGCTGGCGCTCTCGCGCCGGTTGGGGGCGCATCCCGCCTGCCTGGGCCGCCAGGGCTTGGGCATCGTCTTCCAGCCCGGCACCGGCCTGGACACCCTGACCGAAGAGCTGGCCCTTGCCCCGGAGGAACGCGCCGCGCTCTACCGCCAGGGCTTTGCCGCGCGCCAGGCCCTGGCCGCGCTCTCGCCGCAGCGCTTCAAGACCCCGGTGTGGGACGCCTGCTCCGGCCGGGGCGGCAAGACCCGGCTCTTGCTGGAGGCCGGGCTCTCGCCCGTGCTCGCCAGCGACACGCACATGGGCCGCCTGCGCGCCCTGGCGCGCGAGCTGGCTCCGGCCATCGAGTCCGGGCGGCTTCTGCCCTTCCGCGCCCGCGCCGACGTGCCCCCGCCCCTTTCCGCCGCGCCCGCCACCATCCTGCTCGACGCGCCCTGCACCGGCCTGGGCACCCTGTCCCGCCGGCCGGACATCAAATGGAAGCGCACCGAGGACGACATCACCGCCCTTACGGCCCTGCAGGCCAAGATGCTCGACGAGGCCTTCACCGCCCTGGCTCCCGGCGGCACCCTGCATTACCTCACCTGCACCCTCTCGCCCGAGGAAAACCAGCGCCAGGTGGCGCGCCTGCTGGCCTCCCGGCCGGAGGCCGCCCTCGCGTCCTCGTGGACAACCCCGCCGGACGTGCCCTCCGGTGAGTTTTTCTATTGCGCAAGCCTGCAGAAAAGTGGATAGATAATGAAAGGAGCTTACTTCTCTCCCACTATGTGACTTCACCATAGGTAGCGCACTGTAATCGTCCCCCCAAGGACTGCAATGAGCACACCGGACAAGCAGACGCCCGTTGCACGCAAGGCCAAGGCGCTTGCGCACGACAGCCTTTTCCGCGCCGCCTTCGAATCGAGCCGGGCGGTCATGTTCCTCATCGACCCCGCGACCGGCCACATCATCAGCGCCAACCCGGCGGCCTGCGAATTCTACGGGTACGACCCGGAGGATGTGGGCGCGCTTTCCCCCACGGACATAAGCCTGCTGCCGCAGGAGCGTTTGCAGGAGCTGCTGGGAAGGCTCATCGAGGGCGGCGCCGCGCGTTACGCCAGCCGCCACAAGCTCAAGGACGGCCAGGTGCGCGACGTGGAGCTGGACGCGGCGCCCCTCACCCTCAAGGACGGCCGCCGCTGCCTGTTCTTCATCGGCCACGACATAACCCCGCGCAAGGTGGCCGAGCGTTCGCTGCGCCAGCGCGAGGGCCTTTTGCGCGCCATTCTCGATTCCGCGGGCGACGGAATCGGCTTCCGCGACGCCAACGGCCTGTACCGCGAGGCCAATCCCGCCTTCTGCCGTCTGGTGGGCCTGCCCTGCGAGGACGTGCTTGGCCGTCCCGGCAAGGAGTTCTTCGACCGACGGGCCGCCAACCGCCACGTCAAGATGGACCGGCGCATCATGAGCGTGCGCAGCCCGGTCACCTACGAGCTGACCCAGGACGGACCCGACGGGCCGCGCTACCTGAGCGTCCACAAATCCCCGGTGTACGACGCCACGGGCGAGTGCCTGGGCGTGGTCTCCATCAGCCGCGACATAACCAAGCGCCGCCTGGCCGAAGCCGCCCTGCGCAAGAGCGAGGGCCTGCTGCGCGCCATGCTCCAGTCCGCCCAGGACAGCATCTTCGTCACCGACGAAAACGACGTGCTGCGCGAGCTGAACCAGACCTTTTGCACGCATGTGGGCCGCACGCGCAAGGAGCTGCTCGACAAGCCCCTGTCGCAGGCCTTCTCCCAGGATGAGCTGCGCATCCAGCTTTCCACCAGCTCCCTGGCCCGCGAAACGCGCGAGCCCGTCAGCTTCACCCAGCGCATGCTGCCCCCCGGCAAGGAGTATTGGATCAGCGTGGTCAAGACCGCTGTGATTGACTCCGAGGGCCGCTGCCTGGGCGTGGTCAGCATGGGACGCGACGTCACCGCCCAGCGCAGCTCGGAGCTGGCCCTGCGGCAAAGCGAACGCCGTCTGGCCGGGCTCATCCGGCAGGCGCCCGTGGGCGTGTTCGAAACCGACATGGCCGGGAGCCTGACCTTTGCCAACGAGCGCATGCTGCGCCAGACCGGCATGCCCTTTGAGGCCCTGGCCGGAAAGGGCTGGCTGGAGCGCATTCTGCCCCAGGACCGCGACGTTTTTTTGGCCACCTGGAGCGACGCCCTGGCGCGCAAGCGCGATGTGGACTGCGAGCTGCGGCTCATGGACGCCAAGGGCGCGGGGCGTTGGATGTCCTGCCGCATACGGCCCATGACCGACGCGGCCAACCGCTTCAGCGGCTACCTGGGCGTCCTGGGCGACATCAGCGAGCGCAAAAAGGCCGAGGCCCTGCGCGACGACGTGGAGAGCGTGGTGCGCCACGACCTGAAGAGCCCCATCGGCTCGGTGCAGAACGCCATGGAGCTGCTGGAGCTTTTAGGCCCGCTCAACGCGGAGCAGACCCAGGTCCTCTGCGAGGTGCGCGCCCTGACGCGGCGCATGCAGGAGCTCATTTCCCTGTCCCTGGACCTGCACGCCATGGAGGTGGGCGCCTTCGTTCCGCAGCTCCAGGCCGTGGACCTTTGCGCCGTGGTGGACGCCCTGCGCATGGAGCTGCGCACGCTGGTGGAAGGCAAGGGCCTGCGCCTGACTGTGCGCTCCGACTGCCCGGCCGGGCCGTTTTACGTGCGCGGCGAGCGCAGGCTGCTCGACGCCGTGGTTTCGAACCTGCTCAAGAACGCGGCCGAGGCCTCGCCCGAGGGTGAGGAGGTCGCCGTGAACCTGGCCATGGACGGCGCGGACGCCGTGGTGACCCTGCGCAACAAGGGGGAAGTGCCCGCCGAGGTCCGCGAGCGGTTTTTCGAGAAGTACGCCACCTGGGGCAAGACCCACGGCACCGGGCTCGGCACCTATTCCGCGCGGCTCATGGTGCACACCCTGGGCGGCTCCATCGCCCTGCGCACGGACGAACCGGCCTTCACCAGCGTCATCCTGCGCCTGCCCGCGTCCGGACCGCCGCAAACGCCGGAACAACCGGAACAGTAGCCTCTCCGGAAAGCTAGCCCCGCTCCGCGCGGCCCAGAAGCCGCAACAGCCCGTCCAGAATCGTCCAGGGGTGCGGCGCGCAGCCCGGCACGAACAAATCCACCGGAATGAACCCGGCGCAGCCGTCGTGCGCTTCCTCGTGCCCGGCGTACGGCCCGCCGGAGATGGCGCAGGCCCCCACGGCGATGCCCACGCGGGGCTCCGGCGCGGCGGCCCAGGTCTTTTCCAGGCCCAGGCGCATGTTCTCCGTCACCGGCCCGGTGACGAGCAGCCCGTCGGAGTGGCGCGGCGAAGCCACGAACTGGATGCCGAAGCGCCCCAGGTCGAAAACCAGGGTGCCCAGCACGTTGGTGTCCAGCTCGCAGGCGGCGCAGCCTCCGGCGCTCACCTGCCTTAGCCGCAGGGAATTCTCAAAAAGCTTGCGGCGCGCGGGCTCCACGGCCTGGGCCAGCTGATAGGGCTGGCCGCGCAGGAAGAGATCCTCGCGGCGGCCGGCGGCCATGCGGAAGTCGCCCGTGAAGCGGATGGCGCCCTTGGAGCAGGCGGCCGCGCAGTCCGTGCAGAACAGGCAGCGGCCCAGATCCAGGCACAGGCCGCCGTCCAGGGTTATGGCTCCCGTGGGGCACGCGCCCGCGCAGGCCCCGCAGCCGTCGCAGGCCTTGGGGTCCACCTCGGGCCGCCCAGGGTAGCGGTCCGGCAGCTCGGGCATGACCTTGGGATAGTTCACGGTGCGGCGGCCCTGACGCAGGCGGGCGAAGATATGCTGGATCATGCGCCCTCCTTACAGGTCGTGTCCGCAGTAGGACAGGCTGAAGCTCTTGTTGCAGATGGGGAAGTCCGAAATCTGCTGGTTGCGCAGGGCCATGGAAAGCCCGGCCCAGTTGTGGAAGCTGGGATCCACCACCTTGTACGCCGCAAAGCGCCCGGTTTCGTCCGTCAGCGCCACGTGGCAAATTTCGCCGCGCCAGCCCTCCACCAGGCTCACGGCCAAATGCTCCGGAGCCAGGTTGCCCACCGGGGCGGAGAAGCCCCCGCACGCGCCGGAGCAGGCGGGCAGGTGCGTCAGGTGTTCGGTCAGGAATTTCTCGGAGTGCAGCAGCTCCAGGTGGCGCACAAAGGCCCGGCCCGCCACGTCGCCGCCCTGGGCCACGGCCACGGGCACGTGAGAAAAGGCATACGCGCCCACGGGGTAGTCCTGGCGCACGTCTATCTCCACATCGCAGGCGCGCGCGGCCACGCCCACCAGTCCCAGCGCCAGGGCGTCCACGCGCGAGACCACGCCCGTGCCCTCCATGCGCGAAACCACCGAGGGCGTGCTCCACAACAACTCCACGGACTCCACGGCCTGGGGGAACACCTGGGCCAGATGCGCCAGCACGGCCTCGGCCCGCGCCCGGTCCAGATCGAAGCGCGTGCCGCCGGGAGCCACCAGTCCGCGCCCGAAGCGGCTGCCGCACAGCTTGGCCGTCATATTCAAGAAATCGCCGCGGATGCGCCCGAGAAAGGACGAGGTGGGCAGGTAGCCCATGTCCATGGCCAGGGCGCCCAGGTCGCCCGCGTGGTTGGCCAGGCGCTCCAGCTCAAGGGCAATGGCCCGGAGCGTCAGCGCGCCCGCCGGCACCCGGCAGCCGGACAAGGCCTCCAGGTTCTGGCAGGCCGCCGTGGCGTGGCCGATGGTCGTATCTCCGGCGATGGTCTGCATGTGCTGCAGGAAGCGCGGCCCGGGACCGCCGCCCGGGGCGTTGAGCAGGGCGCGTTCCAGGCCCCGGTGCTGGTAGCCTAGGGAGATTTCCAGGTGCAGCACGTCCTCGCCGTGGCACAAGAAGCGGAAGTGCCCGGGCTCGATGATGCCCGCGTGCACCGGGCCCACGGCCACCTCGTGGGTGGCCTCGCCCTGGGCCTCCATGAACCGCGCCAGGCCGATGTCCGGGCCGGGTATGGCGCCGCCCTGGGGGTCGCGCTTGGGGAAGCGCACGGGCTTGAGCCAGGGGTGGCCAAGGGGCGTCACGCCCCAGGTCTCCCAGATCTCGCGTTCGAAAAGATGGGCCTGCGGGCAGTCCGGCGTCAGGGAGGGATAGGCCTGCCCAGCCGGGGCAGAAAGGGCGTGCAGCACGCCCAGGCGGTCCTCGGCCAAAATGGCGAAGAGCCGCAGCTCTCCGGCCACGGGCGCGCAGAACAGGGCCGAGAGCCGGGCCTCGTGCAGCACGGCCTCCAGCACCTCGGTGCAGAACTCCTCCGCCGGGAGGTACGGAATTTCGCGGATGGGCACGGCCTGGGCGTTGCGCACGGCTTAAAATCCTCCGGTGACGCGAGACGCGGCGGCCATGACCTCGGCCAGGGGCGCGGGGTAGAACAGGCCCAGCAGCACCGCGGCCAAAATCAGCCCCAGGGGCGGCAGGCAGGCGCTCCAGGACTCGCGGATGGTGGCGACGGGCTTGCCGGCCTCCGTCAAATTGGACCCGGGCTGGCCCTGGGCCATGCGCATGCCCGCCGTGGTGATGCCGATGAAGGCCACGGCCAAAAGCAGCAGGAAGATGCCCGCCAGGATGTAGCGCTCCCCGGCCAGGGCGGCGCGCAGGATGGACAGCTCGCTCACGAAGGCGCCGAAGGGCGGCATGCCGGTGAGGGCCAGCAGGCCCGCAACCCACAGCGGACCGGAATAGGGCAGCGCCCGAACCAGCCCGCGCACCCCGGCAACGTCCTTGGTCTTGTATGCGGCCAGAATGTTGCCCGCCAGGAGGAACATGGCCCCCTTGGCCACGCCGTGGGCGAAAAGATGCATCAGGCTGCCGAACATGCCCATGCCGCCGATGCCCGCGCCAAAGGCCAGAATGCCCATGTGCTCCACGCTGGAATAGGCCAGCAGGCGCTTGTAGTCCGTTTGGCGCAGCAAAAACACGGCAGCCCAGGCCATGCTCGTCAGGCCCAGGAACACCAGCAGGTCGTTGCCGAACTCGGCCTGGCCCGCGGCGGCAAGCACCTGCCGCACGCGCAGGATGGCCAGAAACGAGACGTTCAGCAGGCAGGTGGACATGAGCGCCACCACCGAGGGCGACTCGCTGTACACATCGGGCAGCCAGGTGTGCATGGGCGCAAGCCCCATCTTGGTGCCATAGCCCACCAGCAGAAACACGAAGGCCGCCTTGAGCAGCACGGGGTTCAGCGTGGGGCCAGCCGCCATGAGCGCGGGCAGGCCGAGGGAGACCTCGCCGCCGCCGGCCAGGGCCAGCATGTAGGTGCCGAAAAGCGCCAGGGCGATGCCCACCGAGCACAACAGCAGGTACTTCCAGGTGGCCTCGAGGGAGCGGTGGTGGCGGTGAAAATAGATGAGCGGAGCCGAGGCCAGGGTCGTGGCCTCCACGCCGACCCACAGCAGGCCCAGGTTCTGCGCCATGCACACGAAGCTCAAGGCCGAAAGGAACAGCAGCAGGCAGCCGGTGAAGCGCGCCTCGGGCGAGTTGGAGAACAGCCGCCCCTCGACCATGTCCTGCCTGCGGCCCGTGGTCTCGCGCCGCAGGTAGCCCACGGTGTAGAAGGCCGCGGCCAAGAACAGCAGGCTGGTGATGAGCAGAAAGAGGCGTCCGGCGTCGTCCAGCAAAAGCGCGCCTTCAAACCAGGACCGGGCCGGCACGCGGAAGGCCAGCAGGGTCAGCGCCAGGTGCGCCACGCCCGTGGCCGCAAGCAGCCCGCGCCGCGTCCGGTCGTCGGGTATGACGAAGGCCGCGGCTCCCGCCGCCGCGGGCGCAAGGATGGTCCATCTGGCTGGCATCCGCCCTACTCCTTGAGCGACGCCAGCCGGTCGGCGTCGATGTGGTCGAATTCCCGGTTGATGCGGAAGATGGCGATGCCCATGACGAACACGGCCACGAACACGTCGAGCAGAATGCCCATCTCCACCAGCAGCTGGGCCTTGCGCAGGGCCACGGCCCCGAAGGCGAAGATGCCGTTCTCCAGCACCAGGTAGCTCACCACCTGGCTCACGGCCTTGCGCCGGGTCACGATGCCGAAGAGCCCCACCAGAATGGTGAAGAAGGCCACGGGAGTGAGCAGCTGCGGCACGCCGGGGCCGGGCACGGGCATGCGTCCGCCCAGCCAAACCGAGACGCCCAGGGCCGCCACGCCGAAGAGCAGGGAATTGGAGTAGCCGACATAGGGCTCCACCTCGGCGCGCACATGGGCGCTCTCCAGGGAGCGGAACAGCAGCGCGGGAAAGATCCAGCCCTTGAGCAGCGCCGTTGCGCCGGAAATGGCCAGGGAGGTGAGCTCGAACTCGCCGTGGCCCAACAGCGGCAACAGCGCCAGGCCCACGCCCTGGAAGGCCACCATGCGGATGCACAGGCCGATGCGGCTGGTGCCCAGAAGCACCAGGTTCGTCAGCACCAGGCCGACAAGTATGAATTCCACAAGCGAGATCATGTCCGCTACCTCAGCAACAGTATGAGGGCCAGGCCGGAAAGGGCCGTTGCGCCCACCAGCAGCCGGGGCACCAGCAACAGCCGCAGCCGCGCCATGCTCGACTCGCCGATGCCGATGGCCACGGCCAGGCCGAAGATGCCCAGCGCCCCAAGGGCAGGATCCAGCAGGGCGTCGCCGCGCGCGGGAATGATGAGCCCGGTCAGCACAGCTCCCAGGGTCCACAGCTTGACCCCCTGCCCGTACAGGATGAAGGCGAAGTCCGGCCCGGAGTGGTCGAGCACCATGACCTCATGGATCATGGTCAGCTCCAGGTGCGTGTTCGGGTCGTCCACCGGAATGCGGCAGGTCTCGGCCAGGAGCACCAGGAAAAGAGCGGTGGCGGTAAGCGCCAGCACCGGCCCCGCGGCCACCCAGTGGGCCATGTCCAGCCGGGCCAGCATTTCGGACAGGGAATAGGTTCCCGTGGCCTGGGCCAGGGCGGCCAGCCCCAATACCTGGGCCAGCTCTGCGGGCACGGCGAACTGCATTTCGCGGCTGGCGCCCATGCCCTCGAAGCTGGAGCCCGTGTCCAGGGCGGCGGCTGCGGTGGCGAAGCGCCCCAAAGACAGCAGCCCGGCAAAGAGGAACAGGTCGCCCTCAAAGGAGAACAGCCCCGGCTGGCCGCCGAGGGGCGCCAAGGTCAGGGCGGCCAGAATGCAGGCCAGGCCCAGCATGGGCCCCAGGGGGAACACCCAGGAGGTGGTGGCGCTGTAAACCGCGCCCTTGCCCAGCAGTTTGGCCAGGTCGTAATAGGTTTGCAGCAGCGGCTGGCCTTGGCGTCCCGCGAACTTCGCCTTCACGCGGTTGATGCAGCCGAAGAGCAGCGGGCACAGCACAAGCCCGGCAACGATGCGCCAAAGCGCGTCCATGTGCACGGCCGGGCTCACCACAGCCCCCAGGCGAGCAGCGCCACCAGCGTGGCCGCGATGTAGAGCACGTACACGTGCACCTGTCCCTGCTGGAGCCGGTGCATGGCCTCGAGCTTGGCGTTGATGAACCCGAACAGCCCCAGGAAGCCTTGCAGGATGCGGTCCTGCGTCTCAGCCACGTAGCCCGCGCGCGCCGGGAACAAGCCCCAGGGGCGCGTGGTGCTGCCCGTGCGCCCGGTGAGCGCCTGGAACATGTCGGCCAGGGGCTGGGCAAAGGACGAATAGGTGTACTGGATGCGCGCGGTGGGCGCGGCATAGCCGCAGTCCCAGGTGGGGCCGGTGCGCACATCGCGCCCGCGCAGCAAGGCCCGCCGCAAAACAAACAGCCCGCCGAAAAGCGCCAGCAAAAGGCCGAAGACCATGGCCGCCGTCCAAAGCGCCTCCACCGTGGGCGCACCCAGGACCACGGCGCCGGGCAGGGCGGGCTCCAGGGCCAGCAGCGCGGTCTGGAGCACCAGCGCCGCGCCAAGGCCCAGCAGCGGGGCCAGCACGGCCAGAACGATCATTGGCGCGCGCATGGCCCGGGGCGACTCGTGGGCCTGGGTCGCGGCCTGGCTGCGCGCCGCGCCGAGAAAAACAGTGCCGAAGGCGCCCACGAACACCGCCGCGGCCATGCCCGCGCACAGCACCAGCGCCGCCAGCACGCCCAGGCTCGGAATATCCAGGCCGGACACGGGCAGCAGCAGGCCCTTGATGGCGCACAGGCCCAACACCAGCTCCGAGGCGAAGCCGCCCATGGGCGGCAGGCCGCAAATGCCCAGCGCCGCCACCAAGAAGGTCGCGCCCGTGACGGGCATGCGTCCCAGCACGCCGCCCAACTGGTCCATGCGGCGTTCGCCCGTGCCGTGCAGCACGCTGCCCGCGCAGAAAAACAGCAGCGACTTGAACACGCCGTGGTTCACCACATGGACAAGGGCCGCGCCAAAGCCCAGGGCCGCCACCAGGGGCGCGCCCATGGCCCGGCCAAGGGCTCCCAGCCCCAGGCCCATGAGCATCAGCCCGGCGTTCTCCATGCTCGACCAGGCCAGCAGGCGCTTGAGTTCGCTCTGCCCCAGGGCCCCGGCCACGCCGAGCACCGCCGTGACGCCGCCCATGGCCACCAGGGTCCAGCCCCACCAGGGCTCGGGGTTGAGGGCCAAAAGCACGCGCAAAATGCCGTACACGCCGGTCTTGATCATGACGCCGGACAACACGGCGGACACATGGCTGGGCGCGGCGGGGTGCGCCTCCGGCAGCCAGACGCCGAAGGGCGCGAGGCCGGCCTTGGAGCCGAAGCCCACGAGGGCCAGCAGGAACAGCGCGCCCGCAGGCACGGCCCCCACGGCAAGAGTTGCCGCGCCCTCTCCGGAAAAGCCGACGAAAAGCCCGGCGGCAACGCCCTGCGCAGGCGGCCAGGTGGCGCCGGGAAGCAGGCAGAGCACCAACAGAAACGCCGCGCCCAGGTGCGAGGCCACGAGATAGATGCGCGCGGCGCGGCGCACGGCCCCGTCGTCGTCCTCCAGGCAGACCAGGAAGTAGGAGGACAGGGCCATGGCCTCCCAGCACAGCAGCAGCAGGAAGGGATCGCGCGCGGTGAACACGCCGGTGATGGCCGCGGCCAGGATGTTGTAGAAGAACCAGGGCGGCCCGGCCTTCTTGCGGCCTTCCGTCTCCGCCAGGTAGCCCCGGCCGTACACCGCGCCCAGGGCGATGAGCACCAGGGCGGGCGTCAAAAACAGGGCCGAAATGCCGTCGATGGCCAAGCGGCCCAGGCCCCAGGGCGGCGGCCAGGCCAGGGCCAGCACCCAGTCCTGCGGCGCGACGAGGGCCTGCACGGCCGGGACGAGTCCCAGCAGGCAGCCCAGCACGGCCATGCCCGAACCGAGGACGCTTGCGGCGCGGAAGGAGCGCGGCAGCAGCGAGAGCACTGCGCCCAGCAGAAAGGTGGCCAGACAGGCGGCGAAGAAGATCATGCGCTGCGCCTCCCCATGCCCTTGGCCGCGGGCTGGTAGGCGTGCTCCGCGGCGGCCGCGGCCAGCAAAAGGGCATGTTCGGGCGCGCGGGAAAGCACGGCCTGGCGGAAGTCCGCATCGCGCAAGGCCGCGGCCAGCAGGGCCAGCAGGGCCAGGTGCGCGCGCACCGTGGGCGAGGCCAGGACGAAAACGGCCTGGATGGGCTGCTGGTCCGGCGTGGGCACGGCGGCTTCGAGCAGGGGGGTGGACGGATAGGCCAGCAGGATGCGCGGGCCATCGCCCAAAATGAGCGGCGCGCGCACATGGGGCACGAGGATGCCGCCGCCGATGGCGGTGACGCCCGTGGACTCCCGCGCCAGCAGCATGGACAGCACCAGGTCGCGCTCGTCGTGTTGGGCCTCGGGCATCAGCCGCGCCACGGCGGCGGTGAGCACCTGGGCCAGGGTTTCGCCCTGGCCGCCCGCGAGCACGCCGCCCGCGCGCAGGGCTCCGGCCAGGGCCGAAACGCGCTCGCAGTCCGCGTCGGGCTCGGGCTCCAGCTCGCAGGAAAGGGCCGTGGACCCGATATTGTGGTGAATGGCCCACTCCATGAGCTCGGCGCGGTTGAAATGGTACAGCCCGCCCAGGCGCACGGTAGGGAGTCCGGCCTGCGCGATCCAGCGCAGCACGGTCTTCTCGGTGCAGTTGAGGGAGGCCGCCGCCTCGCGCAGGGTGAGCCGCATGTTCCGTCCTTGGAAGGCTTGCGTCCTCCTGGCCGGTGGGGTGGAGGGCACGGTTGACCACAGCGAAAACGGACAAGTAAGAACCCGTCTCCGCGCTTTTGTCAACCGTGTTTTCGCCTAACGCGGCTGCCCGCAATAGCCCATGAGCCGCGCGTCGTCCAAGCGGCGGCAGGCGCCCAGGGCGCAGGCCCGCCGGTAGTCGGCGCACATGCCGGCCGCGTCTCCTGTCTGGGAGCGCGAAACGCCCCTGTTGGCGTAGGCCGTGGCCGAACCGGGATCCAACGCGATGGCGCGGTCGAAGTCGGCGATGGCCTCGGCGAAGCGGCCCTGTTCGTCGCGCGTTACTCCCCGGTTGATGTAGCCCAGGGGATTTTCCGGCGCGGCCATGATGGCGCGGGCATAGCTGGCCTCGGCCGCGGCGGGCCGCTCCAGGGCGAAGAGCATGTCGCCCTGGGCCAGCAGCGCCTCCAGATTGCCGGGATCCAGGCTCAGGGCCGCGTCGCAGTCCTCCAGGGCGCGGTCGCTGGCGCCCATGGCGTACAAAACGCGGCCGCGCTCCACAAACAGGTTGGGCGAGCGCGGGGCGCGCAGAATCAGGCGGTTGACCCCGGCCACGGCCTCCTCGAAGCGCCCCAGCAGGCGCAGGGCCCGCACGCGCGCCAAGGCCGCAACACGCATGCGCGACGCGGCCGCGTCCGACGCGGCGGCATCCGGCGCGGCTGCATGCGGCTCGGCCAGAGCCGGGGGCAGCAGCTCAAGAGCGGCCTGCGGGTCCTGGTCCGGGCCTTCCTGCAAAAGCGCCAGAGCCCGGGCCAGGGCGTCCGCCGAAAGCGGCGCGGCCGGAGAGGCCGCAGTGACAGACGGGACAGGAGAAGATGCGGCCGGTGGCGATGTGAGGGAAGGCGACGCGGGGGAAGGCGATGCGGACGAAGGTGCCGGAGAAGGCGCATTGGCCGGCGCAGCGCCGGGGCGGGCGCAGGCCAGGGCGGCAAGGCCTGCCAGACAAAGCAGCAGAACCAGAAGTCCGCCCCGGAGCGGCGTTCGCCCTCGGCTCTGGAACCGGGCCAGGTCTCGAAGGCTTATGGCTGCGAAGCCACGAGGAAAAAGGCGGCTGGGTGGCGGAGAGACTCGGCGCATGGCACGTCCTTCGGGTTCGGTGGCCCAGGCGGGAATGCGGAGCGCGGCGGCCGGAAAGGGGCGCGGCGATCAGCGCCCCGGACCGGAAGCAGGCCGCCGGGGCTTGACTCTTGGGGGCGAATCGCGGCATGCACGGCGTGTCCTTCATCCCCAGAGAGGTACTCAGTGTCGCGCAATGCCGTCCTCACCGCCATCCTTTTCGTGCTGACCTACGCGGCCAGCTTCTATTTCCGCATCTACGTGGTGGACACCCCGGTCAGCGGCGAGGAAGGCAACGCCCTGCTCGGCGCGCTGCGCCAGGGGCTGCTCTTCGGCCAGCTGCACGGCATATGGGGGGGGCTGAGCCTGGTCTCCGGCCTGCTGGCACTTTTGGCCGGCGGCAGAGCCGTCGTGTTTCTCTGGAGTTTCTTCACAGCCATGGCTTTGGCCAATTATAACGGCGATCTCGGCGCCATCGGCTTCGTGCTGGGCTTTCTGCGCCTGGTGCGCTTTTAGCGGCCCTTACAACTGTAGCGAAGCAAGCTTGCCAAGCATCCGCAGGGAGGCCTGGTGCTGGGGATCAAGCTCCAGGGCTATGCCCAAAAAATGCTTGGCCATGTCTAGATCCTTGCTCATGGCGTAGGCGCTGCCCATGTTGTAGGCCACCACGGGCGCGGTGCGGCAAAAATTCGGGTTCAGGCGCTGCACCTGCTCGAACACGCCCACGGCCATGCGATGCAGTTGGCCGTCGGCATAGGCCAGACCCATGTTGTACAGCACGCGCTCGTCGGTGGAAACCACGGAGAGCGCCTTCTTGTAGTTATCCACCGCCTCGCGCCACTTGCCCTGCCGCCGGAGCGCAATGCCCAGCCGGTTGAAGGTGGCCATGTCGTCCGGGGTCAGGTTGTCGCCCTTCATGTCCAGAAGCTGCACGTAATACTTCTCCGCCAATTGCGGGGCGCTTTCGGCCACGGCCTCGGCGATGTCCGTCACGATGCGGTCCACTTGATTCATGGCCTCGCGCCGGGCGTTCTCTATGGCCGCGGTGAAATAGCTGTCGGCGCGCTCGTGGTCGTGCTTGCGCGCGTAGACCTTGCCGATCTCGCACTTGCGCTCCGTGTTCAGCGGGCTGATGGAGTCGAGCCGGCGCATGAAGCGCAGATACGAGTCCTCGTCCACGCCGCGGTGGACATCGGCCAGCTTCTTCAGCGGCTCAAGGTACAGCTTGGCGCCCTCATGGGCGCCCTCGTAGGCCTGGATGGCATCGTCCCGGCGTCCCTCCTTGAGCAGCGCGTCGCCGATGAGCATGAGCGCCACGGGGCTCTTGGCCTTGAGCTTCAGGATCTCCTGGCTGATCTCCATGACCTTTTTGGTCTCGCCCAGGTCCAGGTGGCGCTTGGCCTCCTGCACCAGCTGGCTGATCTTGCCCTGGGGCTTGATGGCTCCGGCCATTTTTTCCACCAGGGTGTCTATGCTCACGGGCTTGGTCAGCATGCTGTCCACGCCGAGTTCGTAGAGCTGCGAAAGCTCGCCCTTGGTCGTCTCCTGGGTCATGACCAGAAGCTTGACCTCGGGAAAGGTGGTCTTCACGGCGCGCAGAAACTCCAGGGTGGGCTTGCCGCGCAGAAGCCTGTCGACCAAAACGAGCACCGGAACCTTGCGGGCCAGGTTGTTGCGGATGCTCTTCAGGGCCTGGGCCGGGTCCGAGTGTATTTCCAGGCAGTCCGTCTTGACCGCGAGGGTCTTGAATATGGCGGTTCGCAACGCCCGCACGAAAAGCGGGTCGTCGCACAACATGACCAGCATGCCGGCCAACGGCTCCAGAAATTCCCGAAGATCCTGATCAAACTTGGGCGCGCCGGCCATGGGCAAACAACCTGTTTCTGGGGTGATGAAAAGAAAGCCTTTTTCCTGCTCTGCACTTTATAAGACAGAGAAGGGAACGTGTCGAGACGCAGTCACTGCGTAAAAGCTCGTTCCCTGCCCGACAAGGACCTGACGCCCGGCATGTTTTTCTCTGCCCGCGGGGACATCCAAAACAATTCTAGACTATCTGTTGACGCATAACCTTCACGAATAAAACAAAATTTCCATGTTGGCACCGCCTGTGCATCCGAGGCCGCAAAAGGGAATGTTTTTTCGAACAAGGAGGTTTACGTCATGTCTTTGGTGATCAATCACAACTTGATGGCGATGAACGCATCACGGAATTTGAACAGCGCCTACGGGAACCTGTCCACTTCCACCCAGCGGCTGTCTTCGGGCCTGCGCGTCAACACCGCGGCGGACGACGCCGCCGGCTTGGCCATCCGCGAACTCATGCGCGCGGACATCCAGAGCCTGAACCAGGGCGTGCGCAACGCCAACGACGCCATTTCCATGATCCAAACCGCCGACGGCGCCCTCGGCGTCATCGACGAGAAGCTGATCCGCCTCAAGGAACTGGCCATGCAGGCCAGTACCGGCACGTACAGCTCCGACCAGCGGCTCATGATCGACTCCGAATACCAGGCGATGTGCTCTGAAATAACACGTATCGCCAACGCCACGGACTTCAACGGCATCCATCTGTTGAACGGCCACCTCTCCGGTGATGCCGCCAGCCACAACGGAAGGGGCATCGAGTCCACGGGCGCGCTCAAGATCCACTTCGGCTCCGGCAACGACTCCGCGGAAGACTACTACTACATCAACGTGGGTTGCGTGACCGCCTCGGCCCTGGGCCTCGGCCACCTCTCCACGGGCACCGCCGGCAAGACCATCTCCACCCAGGAAATGGCCCAGCTCGCCCTTGACTGCATCAACAAGGCCATCGTCTCCAAGGACAAGATCCGCGCCGCCCTGGGCGCCATGCAGAACCGCCTGGAAAACACCATCACCAACCTTTCCATCCAGGCGGAAAACCTGCAGTCCTCTGAATCGCGCATCTCCGACGTGGACGTCGCCACCGAGATGACGAACTACTCCCTTGAGCAGATCAAGGCCCAGTCCGCGGTCGCCATGCTGGCCCAGGCCAACAGCCTGCCCAAGATGGCCCTGCAGCTCATTCAGGGATAGCCCGGCACGGCCCTGGCGCCGTTTTTCAACGCCCCCCAAGCAGAACGGACCGGCAGGATTTTCCCACCGGTCCGTTTTGATTTGTCTGGCGGCTGCTTAGATCTTTTGCTGCGCAAGGCTGCTTATGGCGCTTTGGGCGGCGGCCTGCTCGGCCTTCTTCAGGCTGGGCCCCGTGGCGCGGAAGCGCTGCCCGTCCGGCAAAAGCACCTCCACTTCGAAGATCTTGTGGTGCTCCGGGCCGCTTGACTCCACCAGCGCATACACCGGGCGCTCGCGGTGGGTCTCCTGGGTCAGCTCCTGCAAGCGGCTCTTGCAGTCCTTGCCGCCGGGGAGCGTGGGCGAGGCGGGCCACAGGGGCTCAAGCAGGCCCAGCACCAAATCGCGCGAGGCCAAAAAGCCGCCGTCAAGAAACACCGCGCCGAAAAGCGCCTCAAGGGCGTCCGCCAATAAACTGTCGCGGGTGCGGCCGCCCTGGGCTTCCTCGCCCCGGCCGAGCAGCATGTGCCGGTCGAGCCCGATGCCGCGCGCCACGCTGGCCAGGGTGCTGGTTTTGACCAGCCGGGAGCGCTGCTTGGTCAGCAGGCCCTCGTCGGAGTCGGGAAACCGCCGGTAGGCTTCCTCGCTGACGCAAAGCTCCAGCACCGCGTCGCCCAAAAACTCCAAACGCTCGTTGCTCATGTCGGGCCGGGCCTGCTCGTTGGCCCAGGAGCTGTGCGTCAGCGCCAACTCCAGCAGCTTGACTTGGCTGAAACGATAGTGGATGATTTCCTGTACTGTCTTGAAATTCTCGTCCATCAAGTCCCCCGGAAGGCCGCTGCAATGTCTGACCACCGCCCCCTCGCCCCGCTTTTCACCCCCGCCTCGGTGGCCGTGGTGGGAGCCTCGCGCAGCCGGGCCAAGGTCGGCGGCATGGTTTTGTCCAATTTGCTGGCCGCAGGGTACAGGGGCGTCGTCCATCCCGTCAATCCCGCCGCCGCCAGCGCAGGCGAGCAAGTCCAAGGCCTTGCGCCCCTGGCCTCCTCGGCGGAGCTGCCCCAGGGCGTGGATCTGGCCGTGGTGTGCCTGCCGCGCGAGCAGGCCCTGCCGGAGATCAAGGCCCTGGCCAAACGCGGCGTGCGCGCGGCCATAGTGCTTGCGGCGGGCTTCCGCGAGACGGGCAGGCAGGGTTTTTTGGCCGAGCAGGAGCTCACCCGGCTGGCGCAGGCCTCGGGCATGCTGCTGCTGGGACCAAACTCCCTGGGCCTCATCAACACCGCCTGCAATCTGAACGTCAGCTTCGCCGCCGGACACCCCAAACCGGGCGGCATCTCCTTCTTCTCCCAGTCCGGGGCCATGTGCGTGTGCGTTCTGGACTGGGCCATAAGCCTGGGCCTGGGCTTCGCCAAGTTCATAAGCCTGGGCAACAAGGCCCGGCTGAACGAGGCCGACGTGCTGCGCGCCCTGGGCAACGATCCGGAAACCCGCGTCATTTTGGGCTATTGCGAAAGCGTGGAGGACGGCCGGGAATTTTTGGCCACCGCCCGCGCCGTGGCGGCGAAAAAGCCCGTGCTGCTGCTCAAGGCCGGAGCCACCGCGGCCGGGGCGCGCGCCGTGTCCGCGCACACGGGCTCGGCCTCGGGCTCGCCCGCGGCGTACCGCGCGGCCTTTCGTCAGGCGGGCATCATCCAGGTGGAGGAGATGGCCGACCTCTTCTCCCTGGCGCAGGTCTTCTCCGCCCAGCCGCTTCCGGCCGGGCCGGGGCTGGCCGTGGTGACCAACGCGGGCGGGCCGGGCATTCTCGCCGCGGACGCCTGCGCCGCAAGCGCGCTCACCCTGCCGCGCCCCGGCTCCCGCACCCTGGCGGCCCTGACCGCCGCCCTGCCGGGCTTCGCCTCGCTGTACAATCCCGTTGACCTGCTGGGCGACGCCGGACCGGAGCGCTACCGCGCGGCCCTGGAGATCCTCGTGGCCGACCCGCACATTTCGAGCCTGCTGGTGCTGCTGACGCCGACTTCCCCCGCGCGGCCCCTGGCCACGGCCCAGGCCGTCATCGAGGTTGCGGCGCACAAGAACCCGCGCGGCAAACCCTTCGCGGCCTGCTTTCTGGGCGGCGAGGCCGTGCGGCCGGGACGCGAGGCCCTTTTGGCCGCGGGCATTCCCTGCTATGATTTCCCCGAAGCCGCGGTGGCCGCGCTCAGCGCCCTGTACACACAGCACAGCCGCCTGGAGCGCCCGGCTCCGCCTCCGCGTTCCAGCGAGGCCAGAAACCCCCAGAACGCCCCCTGGGACGACGAGGCCGGAGCCATCGTGGCGGCGGCCCATGGCCAGGGATTGCTGGAGTTGGGCGGCGTGGCCGCGCTGGAAGTGGCCCACGCGGCCGGGCTGCCCGTGCTCTCCACAGGGCTGGCGCGCACCGGCGCGGAGGCCGTGCGCCTGGCCGGAGAACTGGGCCTGCCCGTGAGCCTGCGCTTGGCCACGCGCGACGCCGGACCTGCGCCGGTCTTCAAGGGCGACGCGGCGCGCTTTTCCCGCCTGGGCGACGCCGAGGCCGTGCAGCGGGCGTTTTTGGCCCTCACCAACCGCGCCGCGCGCGTGCGCCCGGACGCCCCGATCATGGGCTGCCTGGTGCAGGCGGCGGGGCAGGTGCCGGAAAAAGGCTTTGAGCTGGTGGTGGGCTTCACCCGCGACGCGCAGTTCGGGCCGCTTTTGTCCTGCGGGCTGGCCGGGGTGGGAGCGGAATTTCTGGGCGAGGTGTCGCACCGGCTGGCGCCCCTGAGCCCCGCGGACGCGCGGGAGATGCTGCGCGAGATGCGCTTTTACCCGCTGCTGCGCGGGGCCTGCGGCGGGGCCGTGGTTTCGCTGGCGGCGCTGGAGCGGCTGCTGCTCGGCGTTTCGCGCCTGGCTCTGCGGGTGGAGCGGCTGGCCGGGGCGGAATTTTCACCCGTGCTGGCCGGCCCCGAGGGCGTGTTCATCGCCGGGGCGCGCCTGACCCTGGGCTAGCGGCCAGGCGCATGGTCCGGCTCTGGCCGGCGGGATGCGCCGGGACTGGACGGCGATCAGGCCACGGCACCAGTCGGGGGAGCACTTGGCGAGAGCAGCAGGCAGCGGCATTTGAACCGTCGGCACATGCTTCAGCGGCGGCGGGTGAACGGACGAGGGCGCTGTGAACGCGCGGTGAACGCGCAGCGGGCGGACGGCGGCGGCGACACATCCGGGCGGCGCGGGCAAGGGCTTCTGCCGCAGCGCCACGTTTGAGGCGGCGATTTTCTCTGACTTGCAACGCGAAGGAGGGCGCATGCCCGGACTCTACATCGGCTCCACCTCCGGCTATTCCGGCAAGAACACCATCACCGTGGGGCTTGGTCTGGCCTTTCGCCAAGCCGGGCTCAACATCGGCTACATGAAGCCCGTAGGCGCCATGCCCGTCGAGACCGAGGGCGGCCTGGGCGACGAGGACGCGCTCTTTGTGCGCGCCGCCCTGGGCCTGGCCAACGACCCCGCCCATACGCCGCAGGCCATGACCCCGGTGGTCGTCACCCACGACTTCAAGGTGGACGCCTTCGAGGGCCGGCTGGCGGGCGTCGCCGACGGCGGCCTGCTGCGCGGCATCGCCGATTCCTACAAGAGTCTGGCCCGCGGCCGCGACCTGATGCTTGTGGCGGGCAGCGGCAGCATGTATTCGGGCAAATATTCCGGCGTGGACGCCATCGGCATGGTCAAGCACCTGGACATCAAGGCCCTGGTCATCGACCGCTTTGAAAAAGAGCTGAACTACGACCTGCTGCTGATGTTGAAGGAACAGCTGGGCGAGCACCTTTCCGGCGTGGTGCTGAACGACGTGCCCCCGGCCTCGGTGGACGAGGTGACCGGACACCTGGCCCCGTTTTTGGAGGCGCGCGGCATCCCGGTTTTGGGCGTGCTCCCGCGGGACCCGCTCATGGGCTCCATCACCGTGGGCGACCTGGCCCAGCGCCTGGGCGGCAAGGTCATCAGCGCGCACCACAAGACCGACCGCGTGGTCTCGCAGTTCCTCATCGGCACCATGCAGGTGGAGAACTTCATGCTGCACTTCCGCAAAAAGAAGAACGCCGCGGTCATCGTCGGCGGCGACCGCGCGGACGTGCAGCTGGTGGCCCTGGAGGGCGACTGCCCCTGCCTGGTGCTCACCGGCAACCTGTATCCCAACGACGTCATCCTGACCCGGTCCGAGGTGCTGGAGACCAGCATCATCATCGTGCGCGAGGACACCTTCACCGTGGCGAAGAAGATGGAGAACCTGCTGACCCGCCACAAGATGCGCGACGACGTGAAGGTACACCAGGGCGCGGAGCTGGTGGCCAAGCATCTGCGCATGGACGTGTTGCGGAAGAGCCTTGGCCTGTAGCCGTTTTTTCCACGCGGAGGCGTGCGGCATGAAACAAACGTTATTGAGCTGCTTCGCCGCGGCGGCGCTGTTCATGGGCAGCCCGGAGCCCGTGGCCGCGCGGCCCCCGGCCGAGCAGCCGGAACCCGCTCAGCCCGCAGGCGCGCGCAACGCGCCCGAAGCGCGCGTGACCGGGGCGAAGGTGCTGGCCGTGGGCGTTTTCTCGTCCACAGTGGTGAGCCGCGACCGCTCCCTCAGCGTGGCCGACGGCATTCAGGACCGTGCCCAGGACTTCAAGCTCTTGCGGCGCGGCAACGTGGTCGAGGCGACCCTCGGCACGGGCATCGGCCTGCGCTACCAGCTCTCCGGCGCGCCCAAGGGCGCACGCGTGGTGGTGGACGTGGTGGTGCGGCACCCGCAGATGGTGAACCCGGACACGCAGCTGCCCATGAACATGAGCTCGGCCCAGTACGAGCGCGTCATCGGCGCGGTGGAGCACAGCGTGTGGAGCTTCGACACCCCTGGCAGCCTGGCCCCCGGCGAATACGTCATCGAGATTCTGTACCGGGACAAGGTGCTGGCCCGGCAGGCCTTCAAGGTGCTGAACAAGAAGTAGGCGGGCGAAAAGACAAGACGGAAGCCCTTTCGGGCGGAGGCCTACCCGCGTTCGCGCACGGCATCGCGCCAGGCGTTGTGCCGGGCGCAGCAGCCCTGTCCCACGAACAGCGGCGTCAAATCTATTCCCGGCAGCGGATGGATCACCAGATCGCACACGTAGCGCGCGCCGGTCCACTTGAGGGCCGGGCAGCGGGGCGTGTAGCCGAAGGCCTGGTGCGAGACCTCGCAGGGGTTGTCCAGGCAGCACCAGCCGCAGCCCAGGCAGTCCAGCGGCGGCAGCCCGGGGTCCTTTGGCGAAAAAAAATCGTCGTCAAACGGCGTCGTGTCCGGCTCGGTCATCATGGGCCGCAACATAGGGCACGGCAAGCCGTAAGGCAACAGGGCGCGAAATACCGCCCCTCTGTTCCGCCCAATCCCCGCAATCCCGTTGACGCACAAGCCCGCACACGGTAGATGATGCTGGCGGCAGTGCAACATGCCGAAGCCGCGCCCCCACGGTCCCAGGGGCTGCGCCGGGCCTGCCGAAAAATGCATGGGGCCTTTCCCCGCTTTGAATTCCCCGCGAACTGCGCTAGACTGACGCCCGCGCGAGGTGGAAATGACCACGGAACAGGACCATAAGGGCCATAACGGACTGGACGGGGTTCAGGCTGTCTTGGAGCGTCTCGGCGTGGCCGACGACGCCGATTGGCTGGCCGTGGTGCTTTTCGCCCGGAATCTCGTTTCCGCCATGGACCTGTTCAGCGAGGAGCAGAAGGCGCAGCTGCAGGCCAAGATCTTTGAACAGATGGGCAAACGCCCCCTGGACCGCAAGCGCTTCACCCACATCGTCCAGACCATCCAGCACTTCCTGCTCGATAATCCCAAAATGGCGGACCTGCGCAACCAGCTGGACAACGAGCGCCAGGGCTACGCCTCTTTGTACGAGGAGATGGGCAAGGTCTTCGCCGACATCCAGCAGAGCACGGAAGAGCGCGAGTCGAGCATCCAGCGCATCGGCGCGGCGACAGAGCGCGACATCAGCGCCGCCGACTCCCGCGCGCAGGTGGTGGACCGTCTGCGCGGCATGGTCACGGAGATGGTCTCCATGGCCCGCGCCGAGGCCCGGACCTGGCAGGAGCGCGCGAACCAGCTGGAGCACACGGCGAACTTCGACGCCCTGCTCTCCGAACTTTTCAGCCGGCGCGCCCTGGACGCCCAGCTCGCCATGGTGCTGGAGCGCAGCCGCGCGGCAAACACGCCGGTGTCGCTCATGTTCATCGACGTGGACCGCTTCAAGGACGTCAACGACACCTTCGGCCACCAGGTGGGCGACGGCGTGCTGCGCGTGCTGGCGGCCATTCTTTCGGCCCACGCCATGCAGTTCAAGGGCTACGCCGCGCGTTTCGGCGGCGAGGAGCTCGTGGTCCTGTGCGAGGGCCTGGACGAGGCCGCGGCCATCGCCCGCGCGGAGGAGATCCGCCAGGACGTGGCCCGCTGCCCCTTTGTGCCGCACCTGACCGAATCCGATCCCGCGGCCGCGCCTCTGCACATCACCGTCAGCATCGGGGTGGCGCAAATCGGGCCGGGGCAAAAGACCTCCGACCTCATCCTGGCGGCGGACCAGGCCATGTATGCCGCCAAGACCCAGGGCCGCAACCGGGTTGTCGGCCACAGTTCCCTTGCTTCGTACCGGGCCACCTGAGCGGCCCGCGCGCTTTTCGCCAACGAAACAACCCGCCCGCAGCGGCGGAAAAGAGCCAAGGATCGATGATGCCCAGAGTGCAGTCCATTCAGATGCGCGTGTTGTTGTGGGGTTGGGGCGTGCTTATTGCCGGGTTGGCCCTGGCCTTTTGGCGTTATAGCGCCACCCTGGACGAAGAGACCGCGCGCGACTTCGAGCGCGAGACCCTGGGCCGCCTGGAGACCGTGCAGTGGATGCTCGACCGCAGCAGCCCCTTCAAGGAACCCCGCGACCGGCAGGACTTTCTGCACTCCCTGGGCAACAGCCTGGCCATGCGCATCACCCTGATCGAAGGCGGCAAGGTCGTGGCCGACACCTCCGTGCCCTTCGGCGAAATCGGCAAGCTCGACGACCACTCCTCCCGGCCGGAGATCATCGCCACGCAAAGCGGCGAGGTCGGCCAAGCCACCCGCCACAGCGTGACCCTTGACCGCGACATGATCTACATGGCCAAGAAGCTGCCCGGCCAAAACGGCGCGCCCGACTACGTGCTGCGACTGGCCGCGCCCGTGTCGCAGGTGCGCATGCACCTGCAGCGCATGCGCTGGGCGCTGTTCGCCGCCATGGTGCCGCTGCTGCTGGGTTCGGGGGTGCTGCTCTGGCTTTTGTCGCGCACCATCACCGCGGGCATCGCCCAGTTCACCGAGGCCGCCCAGGCCATCGGCGACGGCGACTACCGGCGCAAGATACTCTTCTACCCCGCGGCGGAGTTCCAGCCCCTGGCCGAGGCCATCAACCGCATGGCCAAGAAGATCAAGAAGAACGTCAAGATCATTGAAAACCAGCGCGGCGAGCTTTGGGCCATGTTCGAGGGCATGAGCGAAGGCGTCATGGTGCTCGACACCGGCGGCCGCATTCTGCACGTGAACCCGGCCCTGTCCAAAATCTTCCCGCGGGCCCAGGAGTTCATCGGCCGCGCCCCCCTTGAGGCCACCATGAGCCTGGAGATCCAGAACATCGTGGACAGCCTCATGGCGGGCGAATCCAGCGAGCGCGTGAGCCGCCAGATAGAGCTCAAGGACCGCCACTGCGCGGAGATGACCGTGGTGCCCTTCCGCGACCACAAGTACCGGCCCCGCGTCATCCTGGTCTTCCACGACACCAGCGAGCAGAAGCGCGTGGAGCGCGTGCTGCGCGACTTCGTGGCCAACGCCTCGCACCAGCTGCGCACCCCGCTCACGAGCATCCGCGGCTACGCCGAGACCCTCCTCGACTCGCCCCCGCAGGACGAGGCCAAGCGCAAGGAGTTCCTGGAGATCATCCACGCCAACGCCGTGCACATGGCCAAGGTCATCGGCGGCATGTTCGCCCTGGCCAAGAGCGAGCGCGAGGGCAAACGCCCCGGCGAGCTTTCCGCCAGTGTGGAGCAGGCCATGGACCACGCCCTCAAGAACGCCGCCTTCGCCGCCCAGGACAAGGGCATGGAGCTGGTTCTGGCGCCGCTGCCCAAGGACCTGCCCGCGGCCGCGGCCGACCCGGACGGCCTGCTGCAGATCGTCGAGAGCATCGTCGACAACGCCATCAAGTACTCGCCGGAGAACACCAAGGTGCAGATCGCCGCGGCCTCCGACGGCCAGACCGTGACCCTGACCTTTGCCGACCAGGGCCCCGGCATCAACCCGGACGACCAGACGCGCATTTTCGAGCGCTTCTTCCGCGCCGACGGCAACGGCGTGGACGGCAGCGGCAGCGCTGGCCTCGGCCTGGCCATCTGCCGGCACATCGCCCGCAACTACGGCGGCGAGGTCTGGGTGGATTCGCCCACGGACACGGCCACGAACACGGGCAGCGTGTTTACCGTGCGCCTGCCCGTGGCCTAAACGCCCTGCGCTTTCGCCTGCCGGGGGGGGAACAATCCTCAGGCAGGAGGTGACAGGAGCGCGGGCCGGATGTATAGCGGTGAGTGAACGCCCGCTTGGCGTTTCGGATATGCACCCAGGAACCCGTATGGCCTTGCATCCGCAGCGCATCTTCCGCCCGGCCACGCTTCCGGCGCGGCTTTACGCCAGGGTCTTTGCCCTGACCCTGCTGCTGCTTTGCCTGCTGGCCGCCAGCGCGGCCGCGCAGCAGCAACCGCCACTGCCGCAAGCGGCGGCGCAGAAGGCGGGGGGCCAGCCGGAGGAGCAGCGCGTCCTGGTGCTGCACTCCTACCATCCCGGCTACCAGTGGACCGACAACATCCAGCGCGGCGCGGCCGAGGCTTTGGCGCGCCTTGCCCCGGACGCCCATGTGTTCGTGGAATACATGGACACCCAGCGCATCGCCCCGGAGCGCGCCTTTCCCGTGCTGCGCGCCTACTTCGCCGCCAAGTACGCCACCCTGCGGCCGCAGGTCGTTCTCGCCAGCGACGACAACGCCGTGGACTTTCTGCTGCGCTACCGCGACGAGCTGTTCCCCGGCGCGGCCGTGGTTTTTTGCGGCGTGGGCGAGGTGGAGGCCAAGCAGCTGGAGCTGCGCCGGGACTACACCGGCGTTGTGGAGCGCACGGAGCTTACCGCCACCATCGACGCCGCGCTCAAGCTCATGCCGTCCATGCGGCGGCTGGTGCTCATCACCGGCGCCTCTGAAAACGGCGAGACCGGCAAGCGGCTTTTCCGTCAAACCATGCCGCGCTACGCCGGCCGGCTGGAGCCCGTGGAACTCTGCGGCCTGCCCTTTGAGGAAGTTGCGGCCAGGCTCACCACCCTGTCCTCGGACACGGCCATTCTTTACATGGGCCTGCTGCGCGACCCCAGCGGCGCGACCATGAGCGTGGACGAGTCGCTGGCCTTCATCCGCAAGGCCACGCAGCAGCCGATCTTCTGCGCCTGGGACTTCGTTGTGGGCAAGGGGGCCGTGGGCGGCGTCGTTGTCAGCGGCGAGCGCCAGGGCCGCATCATGGCCGAAATGGGCGCGCGCCTGCTGCGCGGGGTGCCGGTTGCAAGCCAGCCCATCCAGCGCATCAGCCCGGAGCTCGGCCTGTTCGACGGACACGAGCTGGCCCGCTTCGGCTTTTCCGCGAACAAGCTGCCGCCCGGCAGCATCGTGCTCAACCAGCGGCAGGACTCCCTGGGACGCTACTGGGTCTGGTTCGCCCTGGCGGGCGGGCTCATGCTGCTCATGGCCACGGTCATCACCCTGCTCTGGGTGAACATACGCGGCAGACGCCGGGCCGAGGCCCAGCAGAGCGTCACCCGGCAGCGCTACGAGGACTTCGTCGAGGCCCTGAGCGTCGGGGTGCTCGAGGTGGACCGGAGCGGGCGCATCATCTTCGCCAACCGGGCCTGCCACTCCATGTGCGGCGCGGCGCCGGGCACCCTGATCGAAAGACACGTGCTCGACCTGGCGGAGAATCAGGCCTCGCGCGACGCCATCGCCCACCAGCTCAAGGCCGAGGGCGTCCCTTCCGGCTCGGCCCTGGTGCGGCTGCGCGGCGCGGCGAAGGCCGTGGAGGTCAAGCTTGACTGGATATGCATGCGCGGGCTGGACGGCCAGCCCACGGGCTTCCTGGCCTCGGCCACGGACCTGACGGAACTGCGCCAGGCCGTGCGCGAGCGCGAGGAGCAGCACCGCTTCACCATCGCCCTGCTCGACGCCAACCCCACGCCCATCGTGGCCACGGACCTGCGCGGCCGCTACGTGCAGGTGAACAGGGCCATGTGCGAGTTCATCGGCCTGCCCGCCGACGAAATCCTTGGCCGTCTCGTCACGGAGACCGGCCGCCCGGACTTCGCCCTCAAGATGGCGGAGCTGGACAGCAATCCCCTGGGCGCGCAGCGCCAAAGCCTGGAAACCCGCCTCATCGACCACGCGGGCTCCCTGCGTGAGGTCATCCTCTGCCGCTCGCAGTACCACGACGCCCAGGGCCGGCCCCTGGGCACGGTGGGCACGCTGACGGACATCACCGCGCGCAAGCAGACCGAGGCCGCGCTGTTTGAAAGCCGCGAGAAATACCGCATCATGTTCGAGAACCTGCCCGTGGCCGTGGGCATAACCGACCAGGATGCGCGGCTGCTTGAGGTCAACAAGGCCTTTGAGCAGCTGCACGGCAACACCCGCCAAGAACTCACGCGCCAGCGCTTGGACGAACGCCGGTTCAGCCTGCGCCACCCGGACGGCAGCCCCCTGACCGCGGACCAGGCGCCCAGCCTGCGCGCCGCGCGCGAGCAGACCGTGGTGCGCATGGATGTCTTCGTGCAGCGGCCGGACGGCGGCACCTCGTTCGTGCAGTGCACCGCCGCGCCCCTGCCCCTGCCGGGCTACGGGGCCGTGCTGGCCCTGGCGGACATCACCGAACAGCGCCGCATGGAGCAGATCATCAAAAGCAGGCTGGCCGCGGTGACCACGCCGCCCACTCAGCCTCTGGATCTGGACTTCACCGATCTCATCGAGCTGGATGAGACCCAGGCCGTGCAGGACGCCTTCGCCCTGGCCACCGGGGTGGTTTCCGTGCTCACCACGCCAGACGGCACGCCCCTCACGCGGCCCAGCAACTTCGACGCCCCCTGCGCCATGCTCTGCCGCGAAGGCGACGGCGCACCACACCCCTGCGCGCTGACCCTGCCCGCTCAGCTGCGGCCCCAAGTGCCCGGACTCTTGTGCGGCGAAGCGCCCATCATGGCCGGAGACAAGCCCCTGGCCGTGTGGCGCATTTTCCAAAAGCTGGAGGGTTTCGACACGGCGGCGGCGGCAACGGCGCTGGAGGCTGCTGGCTGGGACGCCGAACGCACCCGCGCCTGCCTGGAATCTTTGCCGACCGCAACGGACGAGGCGCGCTTCCGCACCATATCCGACGCGCTGGCCCTCATGGCGGACAAGCTCTCCGAGCTTGCGCTCAAGAACGTGCAGCAAGCCCGGTCCATCGAGCAGCAGCGCCGCATCGAAACCGACCTGCAACAGGCCAAGGAGCAGGCGGAAGCGGCCAACAACGCCAAGAGCGACTTCTTGGCCAACGTGAGCCACGAGATCCGCACGCCCCTGCACGGGGTGCTCGGCATGATGGAGCTGTTGCGCACCACCTCCCTGGACGACGTGCAGGCCGAGTATCTGGACAAGGCGCAGTTCTCCGCGCGCAGCCTGCTTTCGGTCATCAACGACATCCTGGACTTCTCCAAGGTCGAGTCCGGCACGCTCGAACTCTCCTCCGAGGTGTTCGACCCCGCGCATCTGGTGCGGTCCTGCGCGGCCGTGTTCGAGGAGCAGGCCAGGGCCAAGGGACTGCAGTTCAAAGTGCGCACGGGCAAGGCCCTGCCCAAGGCCCTTGCGGGCGATGCGGGCAAGATCCGGCAGATCGTCTTCAATCTGGTGGGCAACGCGGTGAAATTCACGGACTCAGGCGGCGTCACCGTGGAGCTGGACGGGATCTTCCGCCCCGGCAGGCGGCCGGTGCTGCTGCTCTCGGTGGAGGACACGGGCGTGGGCATTCCAGAGGATTTGCAGGCCATGGTCTTCGAGCCCTTCACCCAGGTGGAGGCCGTGTACACAAAGCGCTTTCAGGGCACGGGGCTGGGGCTGGCCATTGTCCGCAAGCTGGCCGCGCTCATGGATGGCGGCGTGACCCTGGCCAGCCATCCGGGAACGGGAACGCGCTTCGATTTGGCCCTGGTGCTGGACGAGCCGCAAAAGCGCCGGCACGCCACCCAGAAGACCGTGACGGCCGCGCCCGCGCAGAACACGGCCCTGCCCCCGCTGCGCCTTCTGCTGGCCGAGGACAACATCATCAGCCAAATGGCGGCAACGACATTCCTCACCCGCCAGGGACACACGGTCGTCGCGGTGCACAACGGGCAGGAAGCCCTGGACGCCATGGAGGCCCAGCCCTTCGACGCCGTGCTCATGGACATCCAGATGCCGGTGCTGGACGGTGTGGAGGCCACGCGCAGAATACGCGCCCACGACGGCACGCGCTATGATCCCGCGATTCCGGTCATCGCCCTTACGGCTTACGCCCAGGCCGACGAACAGCGCGGGTTCCTGGCAGCGGGCATGGACGAAGCCATCTCCAAGCCGCTGGAGCCCACCGACATCGCCGACGCCCTTTCCAGAGTCCTGGCCCGCCGGGCCGGGGCCTAAATCACCAGCCGAAGCACGAGAACAACGCCCACTCCCACCACCATGGCCAGGGGCAGGTTGCGGTAGCGCCAGGCGGTCAGCGCCGTGACCACGGCCGCCCCCGCTTCGGCCGGCCCCGCGGTCAGGGCCGAGGGCGCGACGATGGACGCCAGGATGGCGCCGGGTATGGCGCGCATGAAGCGCTGCATGCGCGGTCCAGGGCTCATGCGGCTCATGAGCATGAGCCCGGCGGCGCGGCTGGCGTAGGTCGCCGCGGTCATGCCCAGAATCGTCAAGAGCGAGAGCGTCAGCGAACTCATGGCTTGACCTCCGGCGCTTTCGCGGCCGCGGCCAGACCGGCGGCGGAGCCGGGCCCCCAGGCGGCCATAAGCCCTCCGGCCAACGCGCCAGCCAAAATGTACCATTTGCCCGGGCAGAAGCGCGCGGTCAAAAGCGCGGCGCAGGTGGCGGCGACGAGCGGCAAGACATCGCAGCGGCGCGGCCGCAGCCCCACCAGAAGCGCCGTGAACACCGCGGTGAAGGCGAAGTCCAGGCCGTAGCGCCCCGGGTCGTCCAGCCCGCGCACCAGCACGTGCCCCAGCGCCGTGGACACGTTCCAGCACACGAACACTGCCAGCCCCGCGCCGAGGAGAAACGCCCCGTCCGAAACGAGGGCCCGGCGCTTGTCGTCGGCATAGCGCGCCAGGGTCATGGCCCAGGACTCGTCCGTCATGAAGAACAGCGAGCCGAAGGCCTGCCCGGCCGAGAGGCGCAGCAGCTGCGGCGAGAGGGCCGCCCCCATGAGCACGTGCCGCAGGTTCACGATGAACGTGGTGATGATGAGCGACGCCACGGGCAGGTCCGGGCCCCACAGGTCAAGGGAGATGAGCTGGCTGGCTCCGGCGAAGACGAACAGGCTCATGCTCTGGGCCTCGACCCAGCTCATGCCCTTTTGCCGCGCCAGAAGGCCGAAGAGCACCCCGTACACGCCCACGCCAAGGGCCACGGGCACGCAGGCGCGAAAGCCCGCCACAGCCCCGGCCAGGGTGAAGGGAAGCCTCCCGGCGGACGGTTGTTGCAACTGTGTGTTCATGCAGGCGGAAATAGCGCCTGCGCCCTGGCGCGGCTTGTACGATCTTGCGCTATCCGCGCCAGTGGCCCGGCGCGACGCCAAAAGAGCGGCGGAAGTGCCGCGTGTAATGGCTTTGGTCCGCAAAGCCGCAGGCCAGCGCGGTTGCGGCCACGCTTTCACCCCGGCGCAACAGGTCCAGGGAGCGGTTCACGCGCAGCTGGTTGCGCCAGGCGTGGGGCGGCAGCCCGGTTTCGCGGGCGAAGAGCCGCGCCGCATGGAAGGGCGAAAGCCCCACGGACGCAGCCAGATCGTCCAGGGTCAGGGGTTCGGCGATGTCCGCCGCGAGGCGCTCGCGCATGGCCGCCACATGGGCGGCGGCGCTGCCCGGCGCGGACTGCGGCGCAAGCAGGGGCTCCTGCCCGTGGCGCAGCAAGAGAGCGGAAAGGGCCGAGAGCGCGGCGGTCTGGGCCTCGAGCAAATCCTGGCCGTGCTCCAGCAAGGCGTGGGCGCGCAGCAGGGCTTTTGCCAAGGCGTCGTCCTTGACCACGCTGTGGGGCAGGCGGGGCAGCCCGCTCCCGGCAAGGACGTTGGACGCGCCGCTCAGGCTTTGGGCCAGGCCGCGCAGCATCTCTGTTGAGGGATAGAACACGCGGTAGGCCCAGCCTTCGTCGGCCGCGCGTTCGCCGGTGTGGATTTCGCCGGGGTTGATGCAGGCCAGGGTCAGCGGACCGGCCACGTGGCGCTCGCCCCGGTAGCGGTAGCCTTCGGCTCCGGCAGTGATGACCGCCACCACGTAGCCCTCGTGCCAATGGGGCGCATAGGCGTGCCGGAAGAAGCGCGCGGTGAGCAGCTCCGCGCCGGGCAAGGCCGGGGAGCGGAAGAAGCGCGCCTCATCGGCGAAATGTGTCGGGGAATGGTGGTCGCGCATGGCCGTGCCCGGTCCGGCTACTGCCGGTACTGCACGGAGAGGCCGCCCTGGGCCGAAGCTCCGGCCGTCTCTTCGCCCAAGCCCTTGACCAGGCCTTGCGCAAGGCCCGAAAGGCTGGCGCCCAAGAGACGCGGCAAAAGCGGCAGCTTCTTCTCCGGGCCTTCCAGCACCGGGGAGTCCTTGCCCAGCTTGACCATGCCGCGCAGGGTCTCCATGGCCAGCTCCTGACCGCCCAGCTTGTCCACCAGCTTCAGCTCCAGAGCCTGCCTGCCGGTGTAGGCGCGGCCGTCGGCCAGCTTGGCGACAACGGGCTCGGGCAAGCCGCGCGCCGTGGCCACGTCGCTCACGAACTGCTGGTGCAGGTCCATGATGAGCGCCTGAAGATAGGCGCGCTGCTCGGGTGTGAGCGGTTGCGTGGGCGAGCCCGCGGCCTTCATCTTGCCGCTGGCCATGAGGTCGGTCTTGAGGCCCAGCTTGTCGAGCAGGCCCTGCACGTTCACATACTCGGCGCGCACGCCGATGGAGCCGGTGATGGTGCCGGAGTTGGCCACGATGAGCGTGGCCGGGGCCGCGGCGTAATAGCCTCCGCTGGCCGCCGCCGTGCCCATGCTGACGACCACGGGCTTGACCTTGGCCAGGGCCTGCACGGCCTGGTACAGCTCCTGCGAGGGAGCCACCGAGCCGCCGGGCGAGTCGATGCGCAAAAGCACGCCCTTGACGGAGTCGTCCTGGCGCAGCTCGCGCAGGAAGTCCACCACCTCGCGGGCGTCGGTGATCATGCCTTCGATCTTGCACAGGCCGATCTTGTCGCCGGCCATGGGGCGGCTCTTGCCGCTGCCCACGCCACGGAAAAAGGCCATGGCCCCCGTAAAGAGGGCCACGGCCAATATGATCAGCACGATTCCGAAGAGCAGCGGGTGCTCCGCGGAAAACTTAGACTTAGTTTCCGGATTCCTCGCCACTGGCGGCGTCCTCGATCTTGGCGCGGAGAAGGTCGCCCAGGTTGCTGCCGGTTTCCGGACCAGAGGTGCGGAATTCCTTGGGCTTCTTGCGCTCTTCTTCTTCCTTGATCTGCTTGATGGACAGGCCCAGGCGGCGCTCGTCGGCGCTGACGTGGATGACCTTGGCTTCGATGGAGACGCCTTCCTTGAACAGCTCGCTGGGGCTCTTGATCTTCTTGCGGCTGATCTCGGACACGTGCACGAGGCCTTCGATGCCTTCCTCAACCTCGACGAAGAGGCCGAAGTCGGTGATGTTGGTCACCAGGCCGGTGATGATGGTGCCCACGGGATACTTGCCCGGCACCTTCAGCCACGGATCCTCGGACAGCTGCTTGATGCCCAGGGTGAACTTCTCGTTCTCCTTGTCGACGGTGAGCACCTTGGCCTGCACGATGTCGCCGATCTTGAAGACTTCGCTCGGGTGGCGGATCTTCTTGGTCCAGCTGATGTCGGACACGTGGATCAGGCCGTCGATGCCTTCCTCGATGCCGATGAACACGCCGAACTCGGTGATGTTCTTGATGGCGCCTTCAAGGATGGTGCCTTCGGGGTACTTCTCGGCCACCACGTCCCAGGGATTCGGCTTGATCTGCTTCATGCCCAGGCTGATGCGCTTCTTGTCGGGGTCGACGCCGAGCACGATGACTTCGACTTCGTCTCCGGCGCGCACCATCTGCGAGGGATGACGCAGCTTGCGGGTCCAGCTCATTTCGGAGATGTGCACCAGGCCTTCGACGCCGGCTTCAAGCTCCACAAACGCGCCGTAGTCGGCCAGGTTGGTGACCTTGCCCTGGAAGCGGGAACCCTGCGGGTACTTGCCCGCAATGTTCTCCCAGGGATCGGCGACCAGCTGCTTCAGGCCGAGGGAGACCTTCTGGCCCTCGCGGTCGAAGTGCAGGACCTTGAGATCGAGCTCGTCGCCCAGCTGAACCATTTCTTTCGGGTGGCGGATGCGCTTCCAGCTCATGTCGGTGATATGCAGGAGACCGTCGAGGCCGCCAAGGTCGATGAACACGCCGTATTCGGTGATGTTCTTGACCTTGCCCTTGACCACCTGGCCCTCGGCCAGGGTCTCCAGAAGCGCGCCGCGCTGCTCGCTGCGCTGCTCTTCGAGGAGCACGCGGCGGCTGACGATGACGTTGCTGCGGCGGCGATTGATCTTGAGGATCTTGAATTCGAAGTCCTGACCCACCAGCGCGTCCATGTCGGGCACGGGGCGAAGGTCCACATGGGAACCGGGCAGGAAGGCTTCGACTCCGCCGAGGTCGACGGTGTAGCCGCCCTTGATGCGGCGGACGATGCGGCCGGTGACGGTGCCGTTGTTCTCCTGGGAGTCCTCCAGGCGGTCGAACAGCTGCATGCGCTTGGCCTTGTCGCGGGAAAGATGGATGGTGCCTTCGTTCTCGTCCTTGTTGGACACGAAGACATCGACCTTGTCGCCCACGGCCACGGTCATGTTGCCCTCGGCGTCGAGGAATTCCGAAACGGCGATCTGGCCTTCGGACTTGAAGTTCACGTCAACCAGCACATGATCCTTGCCAATCTTGACAACGGTGCCGGGAACAATGGTGCCTTCATCAAGGTCACCGAAATCGTCCTTGAGGTAGTTCTCAAGGGCATCCTCAAAATTGAGGTCCATTTCCTGATCTGCGACTTTCTTGGTTTTTTCCATCGTTGCCTCCAACGACACTCCCTCGGACAAATGTATTTGCGCTTTTTATGGTCTTTGGGCGTAAGCCGCCGCGTCCCGGTTCCGAGGCGTCCGGGGTCCGCTGCGGCCACGTTCGGCCCAAAATGAGCCGAGTCCAAAGGCCGTTACGCCGTTCAAGGGCCGGGTGCAGCCACAAGGGTCGCACCCTGAAGAGCATGCTGCTTACCTGAAACGACAGCGCCTGTAAACAAAATTTCCGCGCGGCCGGATGGCGCCGGCGGGCGCGGCCTGCCTGCGGCGTCCGTGTGCGACGTCCTTGCGCAATGCCCGTGCGGTTGTCGCCCCAACGTGAATTTGGTATCATGCCGCACGTGGCCGCAGGTGCACAAAATCCGCAAGAGAAAGGAGCCTTCATGCCCGCCCATCCGCATGCCTCGGAGCCTGCCCGCTGCCCCTGGTGCCTCATGGGCAGCGCCGAGCCGGACCCCGTGTACATCCGCTATCATGACGAGGAATGGGGCGCGCCCCTGCACGACGACACGGCCCTGTTCGAGCTGCTGGTGCTCGAGGGCGCCCAGGCCGGGCTCAACTGGCGCATGGTGCTGCACAAGCGCCCGGGCTACCGGCAAGCCTTCGGCGCCGGAGACGGCGGCCCCCTGTCGCCGGGCGTGGTGGCCCGCCTGACCGAAGCCGACCAGGAACGCCTGCGCGCCGATGCGCGCATCATCCGCAACCGGCAAAAGATCGCCGCGGCCATAGGCAACGCGCGGGCATTCCTGAATATCGCGCAGGAATTCGGCAGCTTCGACGCCTACCTGTGGCGCTTCGTGGACGGCGCGCCCGTGCAGAACGCCTGGAGCGCCCTGGCCCAGGTGCCCGTGCGCACGGCCATTAGCGACGCGCTTTCCAAAGATCTGCTGGCGCGGGGCATGAAGTTCGTCGGCACGACCATCATGTACGCCTACATGCAGTCCACCGGCATGGTGAACGACCATCTGACGGACTGCTTCCGCCACGCGCAGCTCGCGCCGGCGGTTATTTCCGGGGAGGAATAAGCAGCGAGGTGACGGACGTGACGCCCTTCACGCCCTTGGCGTGGCCCACGGCCTTGGCCGCGTCGCGCTTGCTGCGCACCATGCCCAGCAAATACACGTGCCCGCCGAACACCTCGCACTCGACCTGGGTGGCGCTGATGTTCTTGTCCGCCACCAGCGCGGTGCGGATCTTGGCCGCTATCTCCAGATCAGCGGTGGTCGTGCCCTCCTTGCCGGGCGCTTCCCAGTAGGTCGTCACGCCGCGCACGCCGCTGGTCTTCTTGGCCGTGGACATGGCGAAGGATTTGAAGCCCTCGTCCGAAAGCTGGCCCAAAAGCGTCACCCGGCCCAAAAAGCAGTACGTCTTGACCGCGAGCCCCAGCTTGCCGTCCTTCTGCATCAGCGCGGCCTTGATGGTCGTGGTGATCTTTTTGTCCGCGGTTATCTCGGCCACGCTGCGCTCGTCGCGCGCGACCTCGTAGATGCTGCCCCAGGGCGTAAGCGCCTGGGCAAAGGAGATGGCCGGCGAACTGGACGGCGGGCAAACCGAAGCCACAAGACACAAGCAGACAAGGACTTTCAAGGTCGGACGCATAGGGGGCGCTCCTGCGGAGTAACGTTCTGTGCGCGCGGATTATCCCGCGCCGATGGTCCGCTGTCAACGAGGGCGGCGCAGAATCCCGCTCCGGCGCGTCCCCCGGCTGCCGTGTTGACCGGCGCGGGTTTAGGCCGTAGTGTGCGCCGCCACAGAAACCATCACCGAGAGGTGCCTTATGACCCAGTGCCATTGCGGCAGCGAACTCCCCTTCGAGGAATGCTGCCAGCCCATCATCAGCGGAACCAAGCCCGCGCCCACGGCCGAAGCGCTCATGCGCGCCCGCTACAGCGCCTATGTCGTCTGCGACATCAAATTCCTCACCGAGTCCCTTGCCCCGGACGAGCGCCATGACTTCGACCCCGAGCAGGCCAAGGCCTGGAGCCAAAACTCCAAGTGGCTCGGCCTCACCGTGCATGCCGTGAAAGACGGCGGCGAAAACGACCTGACCGGCCAGGTGGACTTCACCGCCAGCTACGAATACCAGGGCGCGCGCCAGGACCACCGCGAACTGGCCGACTTCAAGCGCCTGGACGGCGCGTGGCACTACACCGAAGGCCGCATGCGCAGCCACGATCCCATTGTGCGCGGCCCCAAAACCGGCCGCAACGAGCCCTGCCCCTGCGGCAGCGGCAAGAAGTACAAGAAGTGCTGCGGCAAGGCTGAGTAGGCACAGACGAGGGACGCCGCCCCTCCTCCGGTCAACAGCAAAATCCTGCTCTCCATTTCGCCGGGCCCGGGGGCGGCCAGCCCCCGGCCGTCGGAGGCATATCCATGCTCCCCGTCGGCGTCGCCTGGAGAACCCAGGGGAGCCGCCCCTGGAACCCCGCCAGAGGGCACGGGGCCCTCTGGACTCCCCGGGCAAACGAGAAAGGCTCTTCCGCGCAAAACCGCCGGAAGAGCCTTTCTCGTTTGAGCCGCGCACCTGCCGGATTCACCCCCCTGAAAACTCCTGCCGGGCCATGGCCATGAACGCCGCCAGCGGCGGCGAAAGCCACTTGTCCTTGTGCCGGATCATCAGCACCGCCGTCTCCAGCTCGCCCTCGGCCCAGGGCAGCGCAGTGATGCGCCCGACCGCCAGATGTTCGCGCACGGCCAGCTCCGGCAGCAGGCTCACCCCCACGCCGTTGGAGACGCAGCCGCACAGAGCCGCCGCGCTGGAAAACTCCACCCTGGCCCCGGCCTTGATGCCGTTTGCGTCGAGGATGTTCTCCAGAATGCGGCGGTACGCGCAGTCCTCCTTGGACAAGACGAGCGTCTCGCCGCGCAGATCCTCCGCGCCCACCTGCGCGGCCCCGGCCAGCCGGTGCTCCGGCCCGGAGACCAGCACCAGCCGCTCCACGCCCAGCGCCTCGGCCACCAGGTCCGCAGCGCGGATGGAATCCGTGAGCAGAAAGGCCAGGTCCGTCACGCCCTGGCGCAGGTTCTTGCCCAGGCTCTCGTAGGTGCAGGCGGTGAAATCGAGGGAAATCAGGGGAAAACGCTCGCGAAAACGCCGGATGACCCCGCCCATGCGGAAGGCGCACAAATACTCCGGCGTGCGGATGCTGAGGGAGCCCCGCGCCTCGGACTCGCTGGTGGCCCAGGTGCGCGCCTCCTCCTCCAGGTCCAGAATCTTGCGCACGTAGTCCAGCATCCCCGCGCCCACGTCCGTCAGCGCCACGCGGTGGCCCGTGCGCTCGAACAACCGCACGCCGAGCTCGCCCTCCAGCGCAGCAATGCGCGCCGAGACCGTGGACTGCGCCGCGTGCAGCGCCGCGCCCGCCCGCTGAAAACTCAAGAGCCGCGCCACTTCCGCAAAGGTCTTCATGTCCCGCAATTCCATGCGCCCTCCGTTCGGCCCTGCCGATGCACCCCATCGAAAACAATCGTTGGACTCGATGCTCGGCCAGCAATAATCAAGTAGGCCGATAAGGATGGCAAGTCAAAGCACAGCGAACAACAAGGAGACGGACATGGAAAGCGCAGTGGACAGCGCGCAGGTGCGGAACACGGTGATGGACAAGATGCGGCACGGCATGAACTGCGCCGAGGCCGTATGCACAGCCATCATGGAGACGCGGATGCAACCGGAAGGAGCAGACGGACAAGCCATGTCCTTTGCCGCGGCGATGAGCGGACGCGCGGCCACGGCCTTTGCCGGGGGCCTGGGCCGCAGCAAGGAGGAGATGTGCGGCGCGCTGGCGGGCGGCGTTCTGGCCCTGGGTTGCCTGTTTGGACGCGATACACCGGGCAGGGACTATTCCTACGTGGCCGATCTGGCTGCGGAGTTCCGCCTGCGCTTCCGGGCGCTCACCGGGGCCACGCGCTGCCAGGACGTGCTTGCGGCGCTGGGGCCGCAGGAGCACTGGGAAGCATGCATCCGCCTGGCCGGTGACACGGCCGCCGCCCTGCACGATCTGCTCGCGGAGCAGGCCTAGGGCAAGGGGGCAAACACGCGGCGAGCGGTCAGCGACAAAAGAGGGCTCGCCCCCTGGATACTGCCAGAGGGCGAGCCCTCCGGACTGCCAAAAGGACGAATGGGCCGTTTGCGCGCCGGGGCGCGGTTCGTGCGGAAAAAGGCGCGGCGGCGTGTCGTGTTCGGCGCCTATGGCGCGCCGATGGTCCCTTCCACCAGTTTCAGCACTTCCTGGGGGTCGAAGGGCTTGCGCACCGTGGCCACGGCCTTGGGGATGGCCATGTGGATGCCGGGCAGGCCGCTGATGACGATGACCGGAATGTGCTTGTACTCCGGCATGCGGGCATAGCGCCGGTAAAAGCGCGGCCCCCATTCCTCGGGCATCTCCAGATCCAGGGTGATGAGGTCCGGGTTCTCGCGCAGCAGCACCTCCGTGGCCTCGATGCCGCCGCCCGCGCTGCAGGTGTCGTAGCCGCGCTCGCGGAACACCGTGACGAGATACTCGACGATGTCCGGGTCGTCGTCGACCACCATGATTTTTTTCGGTGCGCCCTCGGGCTTCTGCGGGCGGCCGGTTCCGGCCAGGGCGAGGCGCTGGCGCAGAATGCGGCGCACGGCCTTTCTGCGTCCGCTGGGGTCCGGGGCCGGGGCGGGCACGGCCTTGCCGCGGGCCAGCTCCTGCTCCTTCTTGGAAATGCAGTTCTGCCCGTCGTCCATGATGTCCTTGACCGTGACGGAGTCGAGCTTCTCGAACATGGCCTGGTCCGCCGCGATCCAGATGGAGCGGGTGAGGCAGTGCACGGAGCGCGGGCAGGACAGGCGGTTGTGGCTGCACGTCAACTGGGCCGACTCGCCCTCGAGCACGCGCACGATGGCGCCCACCGTGATTTGTTCCGGCGGCACGGCCAGCAGGTGCCCGCCCTCCCTGCCGCGCAAACTCCTTACAATGCCCGCCCGCTGCAGCTCGCCCACCAAACGCTCAAGATACTTTGCGGAAATGTCCTGCCGCAAGGATGTTTCGGCCATGGAGACCGGCCCGTACTTTTCATGCTGGGCAATGTCCAGCACCAGCCTCATTCCGTATCGACCCTTGGTGGTCAGGCGCATGGGCGTCCTCCTTGCGTGGCGGATGTTCTTTGATGGCAGGGTGTTGTCGAAATTACGACTACATCGCTCTGCTTTCTTGCAGTCTCATGTTGATACTGTACGCCATATTGAACGCCGTTTCAACTCACACCAGTACAATATGAATTAATATAATATACATACTTTCGGTGTATGTAAACAATAATTTTAAAAAAATGCTTCACACAAAAAAAATACTGTGGCAGTATTGCAGATGAAACCGCACTTCACGCATCTCAGTGCCGCCGAATATTCTATTCATAGCCAGACTTATGGATGCGTGGAACTGCCTTAACCCGAGTTCTGTACTGTGAGCACTTCAAGACGCACGCACTTCGTGCGGGGGAGGAACGGCATGCATCCACCAGCCTTGTGGGATTGGGAAACAGGACAACGTGTGGTCCTTGCCTCCATGGAGCGCCCGGAAAACTGCGCCTGGACCGAGGAGCCTTACGCCTCTCCGGACGGAGAGCGCGTGGCCCAGCTGGCGAGCCTTGAAGAGGGCGGGGTCACGGCCCTCGTCAACGGCGAGCCCTGGGGCGAAACGAACTTCGACAAAGCCTGGTATCCGCGCTTCAGCCCGGATGGCCGCCTGACGGCCATCGTCCAGCAGGACGGCATGTGGACCCTGGCCGTGGACGGCGAGGCCTGGGAGGAAAGCTTCGACTACCTCTGGGGCACCCAGTTTTCAGAGGACGGCGACGTCATCGCCGCCTGCATGCAGGCCGGAGGCGAGTACGGCCTGTGCATCGACGGCGTCACCTGGGAGACCCTGTACGAGAACGCCAGCCAGTGCGTGCTCTCGGCCGACGGCAAGGCCTCGGCCGCGGTGGTGCAGCTTGAGTCCCTCAAGCCTGCCGACCTGGAGGCCTTCCAGAACGGCGTGTTCGGCGTGGCCGTGAACGGCCAGAGCTGGGGCAAGAACTTCGTCAACTGCTGGACCCCGGCCTTTGACGCCCAGGGCGCAAAGGTGGCGGCGCAGGTGCGCACCAGCCTGTACGATTACAGCATCGCCGTGGACGGCACCAAGTGGGGCGAAGACTACGCCTGCGTATGGGAGCCGCGCTTCAACCCGGCCACGGGCAAGGTGGTGGCCCCGGTGCGCCTCAAGGGCGCGTGGGGCATGGCCCAGGACGGGCAGATCATCTGGGAGCCCAAGTTTTTCCAGTGCTGGCACCAGGCCATCAGCCAGGACGGCAAGAACATCGCGGCCATCGTCGCGCCGGAGTTCGGCAGCTTCACCGTGGCGGTGAACGCCAAACCCTGGAGCATCCGCTTCCCCGTGGTGACGGACCTCGTCATCGGGCGCGAGGGCGGACGCGTGGCCGCTCTGGGCTGCACGGACAACAAGGACTGGCACATCATGGTGGACGGCCAGACCTGGGCCGGCGCCTGGGACATGGCCTGGCGGCCGGTGCTCAGCGCCAGCGGCGGGCACGTGGCGGCCAAGGTGTCCAAGGGCAAGAAGCAGACCATCGTGGTGGACGGCCGCACCTTCGCCAGCGAGTTCGACCAGATCTTCACGCCCACCTTCAGCCCGGACGGCAACAAGCTGCTCATCCGCGCCATCGACAAGGGCTCCTTCGTCCGCATCGTGGCCGAAGTGGCCAAAGCCTGAGCCGGCCAAGGAGGACCACACATGAACGCCGCATATGAATTCGTCACCGGGCCGCTGGCCTGGGCCGCGTGGGGCATCTTTGTCCTGGGCTCGGCCTGGCGCCTGTACGCCATGTACCAGCTGGCCAAAAAGAAGGACGCCCAGTCCATGGCCTACATGGACCTTGGCTTTTCGCTGCGCTCCATCATCAACTGGCTCATTCCCTTCAACGCCCTTGGCTGGCGCAAAAGCCCGGCCATCACCATCGCCACCTTCGCCTTCCACATCTGTCTCCTCGCTGCGCCCATCTTCCTGGTGGCGCACGTCATGCTGTGGGACCAGGCCTTCGGCGTCAGCTACTTCACCATTCCGGACAACGTGGCCGACATCATGACCCTCGTGGTCATTGCCGCCTGCCTGTACTTCGCGGGGCGCAGACTGGTGCAGCCGGAGGTGCGCTTCATCACCACCGGGCAGGACTGGCTGGCGCTCATCATCGTGCTGGCGCCGTTTCTCACGGGCTTTTTGGCCTACCATCAGGCCATGGACTATGATCTCCTGATCATCCTGCATGTGGTTGCCGGCGAGATCATGCTCGCGGCCATTCCCTTCACCCGACTCTCCCACATGGTCTTCGCCGCCTTCACCCGCGCCTACATGGGCTCGGAGTTCGGCGGCGTCCGCCACGCGCGCGACTGGTAAGCCCCAAGGAGGACGACGACATGGGCATTGCGGACAGACTCATCGAGGACGTGGGGCTCAGGCGCGGGGTATCCCGGCTCACCCCGGACAAAATCGAGAAAATCGTCAGCGCCGTCATCAGCGGCGAAACCGGCGCGCGGCTCAAGGCCTACGCCGAGACCTGCATGCGCTGCGGACTGTGCGCCGAGGCCTGCCACTACGCGCTCTCCCACCCGGGAGACCCGAGCTACACCCCGGCGGGCAAGGTGCACCAGACCATGGGCGTGCTGCTCAAAACCGGCGGCAAGGTCGACCCGGAGTTCATCTACGGCATGGCCCAACTGGCCTACACCGAATGCAACCTGTGCCGCCGCTGCGTGCACTATTGCCCCATCGGCGTGGACACCGGCTACATCATGAGCACCGTGCGGCGCATTTGCCACAAGCTCGGCGTCACCCCGCAGTACATTCAGGACACGGCGCACAGCCACAGCGCCACCTCGAACCAGATGTGGGTCAAGGACGACGAGTGGACCGACTCCCTCATGTGGCAGGAGGACGAGGCGCGGGAGGAATTCCCCGGCCTGCGCATCCCGCTCGATAAAGAGGGCGCGGACATCTACTACTCGGTCATCGCGCCGGAGCCCAAGTTCCGCACGCAGCTCATCTACCAGGCCGCGGCCATCATGCACATGGCCGGGGTGGACTGGACCATGCCCGCGGAGCCCGGCTGGGACAACTCCGACATGTGCATGTTCACGGGCGACTTTGAAATGATGGGCCGGCTCAAGCGCAGGCACTTTGAAAGCGCCCAGAAGCTCAAGGTCAAGCGCATCGTCATGGGCGAGTGCGGCCACGCCTTCCGCTCCGTGTACGATACCGGCAACCGCTGGCTGGGCTGGAAGAACCACCCCGTGCCCGTGATGCATGCCGTGGAGTTCTACTGGGAGCTCATCCAGCAGGGCAAGATCAAGCTGGCCAAGAAGTTCCCCGGCCCGGTCACCATTCAGGACCCCTGCAACATTGTGCGCGGGCGCGGCCTGCAGCAAAAGCTGCGCGAGGTGACGCGTTTTCTGGTGGAGGGCGACATCATCGAGATGCACCCCAACATGGAGCACAACTTCTGTTGCGGCGCGGGCGGCGGCGTCATCAACTGCGGCCCCCCGTTCAAGAACGTCCGCGTGGAGGGCAACCAGGTCAAGGCCGAGCAGCTCCGGGCCACCGGGGTCAAGACGGTCATCACCCCGTGCCACAACTGCCACGGCGGCCTGCACGACATCATCCACCAGCACAAGCTGGGCATGGACTTGAAGTTCTTGAGCGACATCATCTACGAGTGCATGGAAAAACCCGAAGCGTAGGAGGAACCACCCATGAAACGCACACTCCCGCTTCTGCTGACGCTCGCGCTCGTGCTGGCCTGCGCCCAGGCGGCCCTGTCGCAGCAGGACATGAAGACCCTGGCTCCGCCGGCCTTCGGCAAGCTGACGCGCCCGGCCGCGCAGTTCAACCACGACCAGCACAACGAAAAGGCGGGCCTGACGGACTGCGTGGTTTGCCACCACGGCGGCGCCAACGGCAAGATCGACAGGAGCGCCTCCACCGAGGGCACGCCCTGCGCCGAGTGCCACAAGGTGAAGCCCGAGGGCAAGGGCACCGGCCTTGCGCGCGCCTACCACAAGCAGTGCATCGACTGCCACAGGGCCAAGGGCAAGGGCCCCCTGGCCTGCGGGCAGTGCCACAAGCGTTGATCTTCTGATTCCCGGCCGGGGCCGCGTTCGCCAGGGCGCGGTTCCGGCCGGGAGAATAACCGGCGGCCAAAGTCGGACAGATCCACAAGGGACAAGGCATGCGCAACCCGTGGAGCATCATCCAGAAAAGCCTGGTCCTGAAGCTCATCGCCACGGCGGGGCTTTCGCTGGCCCTCAGCGTGGCCGCCCTCTCCTATTTCGCCATCAGCCACCAGGAAGACGTGCTCATGAGCTACGTCGTGTCCGAGGCCGACCGCCTGGGCACCACCATCAAGCTCGGCACGCGTTACGCCATGATGATCAACTCGCGCGACGACCTGAACCAGATCATCACCAACATCGGGTCGCAAAAAGACATTCAGGCCATCCGCGTGTACAACAAGGCCGGGCAGATCAAGTTCTCCAACATCCCGGCGGAGAAGGACACCGTCACGGACATCAAGAGCCGGGCCTGCTACGTGTGCCATCAGGCCACGCCGCCACCGGCCGACGTGCCCCTGGCGAACCGCACGCGCATCTTCGTCGACGCCGACGGCCAGCGCAAGCTGGGCATCATAAGCCCCATCCACAACGAGGAAGGCTGCTCCGAGGGCTGCCACTTCCACCCCAGAGACACAAAGGTACTGGGCGCCATCGACGTGGTGATCTCCCTGGAGGCCACGGACCGGGAGATCGCGGCGTTCCAAAGCCGCAGCGTGGCCTTCACAGTCATCGTGCTCTCCGGCATGGGGCTGGCCATCTTCATCTTCATGGGCCGCTATGTCATCCGCCCCATCAGAAAGCTCATCACCGGGGCGCAGCTCATTTCAGAGGGCGGCCAGTGCACCCGCATCGACATTGAGCAGACCGACGAGATGGGCACCCTGGTGCACACCATCGAGCGCATGGGCAAAAGCATCAGCGACAAGCAGATTGAGCTGAACCGCCAGCGCGACGAGTACCAGACGCTCTTTTCGCTGGTGCCCTGCATCATCACCGTGCAGGACCGCAACTTCCGGCTTTTGCGCTACAATCAGGAGTTCCGCGACAAATTCCGGCCCAAGCCGGGCGACACATGCTTCCACGCCTATAAGGGCCGCAGCTCCAAATGCCCCAACTGCCCGGTGGAAAAGAGCTTTGAGACCGGCCGCTCCTTCACGGGCGAGGAATCCGGCGTGGACGCCACCGGCGCGCTGCGGCACTGGCTGGTCACCAGCTCGCCCATCAAGAACGCCGAGGGCGAAGTGGTGGCGGCCATGGAGATGTGTCTCGACATCACCAGCCGCAAGCAGCTGGAGGACAAGCTGGAGCGCAGCGAGCGCAAGTATCTCGCCATCTTCAAGAACATCCCGAACCCGGTGTTCGTGCTCGACGCCGCCACCCTGAACATTCTGGACTGCAACGAATCCGTGCAGCCGGTGTACGGCTTCGAGCAGGCGGAGCTCGTGGGCCGGAGCTTTTTGACGCTGTTCCCGCAGGAGGACCGCGAGGCCTATCAGTTGAAGCTGCGGCAAAAGAGCCTGCACGACCGGGTCATCAACCTGGCCAAGGACGGCCGCCGGCTCTTCGTCACCGTGCGCCTGTCGCCCTCGGAGTTCAGCGGGCAGAAGGTGCTGCTCGTGACCACCAGCGACATGACCAAGCGCCTGGAGACGGAACAGCAGCTCATCCAGGCCTCCAAAATGGCCACCCTGGGCGAAATGGCCACGGGCATGGCCCACGAGCTGAACCAGCCCCTGTCGGTCATCAAGACCGCGGCGAGCTTCATCCGGCGCAAGATCGAGCGCGGCGAGGAGCTGGCCAAGGACATTTTGGCCACGCTGACCCTTGAGATAGACGCCCACGTGGACCGGGCCAGCAAGATCATCAACCATCTGCGTGAATTCGGCCGCAAGCCGGAGATGAAGCTTGAGCCCGTGGACGCGGGAGAGATTCTGCTGCGCTCCCTGGATATCTTCAGCCAGCAGCTCAAGCTGCGCGAGATAGAGGTGGTGCTGGACATCGCCCCGGACCTGCCCCTGGTCATGGCCGACGCGGGCAGGCTGGAGCAGGTGTTCATCAACATGCTCATCAACGCGCGCGACGCCATAGAGGACAAGTGGGCCGGCGTTCAGGCGGGCCAGGAAGCGGGCCAAGCGGGCAGGACCCCGAAGCGCATCAACCTCTCCACGCGGCTTTCCAACGGCAAGGTGTGCGTGGAGATAGCCGATACGGGCTGCGGCATCCCTCCGGGCGTGCTGGACAAGATCTTCGAGCCCTTCTTCACCACCAAGCGCGTGGGCAAGGGCACGGGCCTTGGCCTCTCCATCAGCTACGGCATCATTCAGGACTGCGGCGGCACCATCCGCGCCGAGTCCACGCCCGGCGAGGGCACGCGTTTCCTCATCACCCTGCCGCTGCTGCGGCGGGAAGGAGGCGCCGAGGCATGAGCGAGACGCCCTCTCTGCTGCTGGTCGACGACGAGGACGGCATCCGGCGGGTGCTGGGACTCACCCTGGCCGACCGGGGCTACCGCGTGCGCACGGCGGCCAACGCCGAGGAGGCCCTGGCCCTGTTCCGCCAGGAGCCGGCCCCCGTGGTGCTCACGGACATCAAGATGCCGGGCATGGACGGCCTGGGGCTGCTTGGGGCTCTCAAGGCCCTGGACCCGGACTGCGAGGTCATTCTCATCACCGGCCACGGCGACATCGACCTGGCCATCCAGGGCATCAAGCTCGACGCCACGGATTTCGTCACCAAGCCCATCCGCGACGACGCGCTGGACATCGCCCTTGCCCGCGCGCGCGAGCGCCGGGCCATGCGCCGGGCCATCCGCGAGCACACCGAGCACCTGGAGCTCTTGGTGGAGCAGAAGACCCGCGAGCTGCTGGCGGCGGAGCGTCTGGCCGCCGTGGGCCAAACCGTGGCCAGCCTGTCGCATTCCATAAAGAACATGGCCAGCGGACTGGAGGGCAGCCTGTTTTTGCTGCGCCAGGGGCTTGCGGGCGACCGCGAAGCCTACCTGGAGCAGGGCTTCGAGATGCTTGAGGCCAATGTGCAGAAGCTCAAGAGCCTGTCCCTCGACATGCTGCGTTTCGCCAAGCCGGAGGAGCTCAAGCCCGCGCCCGCCGATCCCGCGGAACCGGCCCGGCAGGTGGTGGAACTGCTGGCCCCTCAGGCCCGGGCGGCCGGGGTGGAGCTGCGCCTGGAAGCGCCCGCCGACCCCGCGACGGCCCTGCTCGACGTGGAGGCCCTGCACCGCTGCCTCATGAATCTCGTGGGCAACGCCATCGACGCCTGCGCGGCCGCGGGCTACGGGCCGGACAAGCCGGGCGGCCGCGTGCGCGTGCTGGTGGAGGCCCTGCCGGGCGGCGGCGTTTCGTACAGCGTGCAGGACAACGGCCCCGGCATTGCTGCGGCGCTGCGGCCCAAGCTGTTCACCGCGTTCTTCAGCACCAAGGGCGAGGGCGGCAGCGGCCTTGGCCTCATGACCACGAAAAAGACCGTGGAGGCCCATGGCGGGAGCATCCATGCAACAAGCGACGAAAACGCGGGTAGCACCTTCATAATTATCCTACCAGGCACATATGAAAATAAAGTTTTGTAGTATGATTTTAAACTTTGCGTGTTTCAACTCTGTAGTGTTGACGCAAATCCATGCATGAAATAAGACTAAAAGCGTATCCGCATCTTTTACAGTCGAAACCACTCCAGAGGTGTAGAGTAACATGGACGAAGTCATACTAAACGAAGACGGCAGTCTGCTTGACCGGAACGGCGCGCGCGTCGACGACGTCTTGCGGGCGCTGGGCGCGCGGGTCAGCCTCGCACCCGGCTACTGCCTGCGGAGCTTCATGCGCATGCTGCGCGCGAACCCCGTGCTCTTCCGCCTCAACGACTTCGCCCAGGACTTCGCCACGCAGTACGACGCCTGGCCGAAGGCCGGTTGCCTTCCTCCGGGGCTGGAGCGCCTGGAGCTCTCGCGCGTGGTGGAGATGATCGGCCACCCCGGCCCGGCCCGGCTGGAGATCTACCACACGCTGCGGGGAGTGCTGCCCGACGGCGGCGATCTGGAGATCAAGAGCTGGCAGGTGGAGGCGCTTTTGGATGCGCCGCTGGCGCTGGGGCCGCTCAAGCATGTCGTTTTCGGCGACAGGATCGCGGAGTTCACGTTCGAGACCGTGTGCAATCTGTTCGAGTTTTTCGAGGGTGTCTTATGGCAGCTCGCTTTTCACGGCACACCGCGTGAGTGTGCACTAAGGAGGTAGCCCCATGTTTGAGAAGATATTGTTCGCCACCTCGGCCTCTTCCACTTGTGACGACGCCGCGCGCGTGGCCTTCGAGCTTTCGCGCAAGAACCGTTCGCGGCTCAATGTGTTCCATGTCTTCGGCCTGCCCACGCGCGGCTTCGGCCTCACCTACCGCGACGTGCGCACCGGCGAGGAGGACGCGGTCGACGAGAACCTCGTCAGCCTGGTGAAGGAGGAAATGGCCCAGTACTACGAGAAGCTCGCCAAGGACCATCCCTCCTGCGTGTTCGAGACCGCCACGGGCGAGCCCCACACCGAGATTTTGCGCAAGGCCAGGAAGGAGGACGCCAGCCTCATCGTCATGGGCGCGCACACCCGGCCCGAGGACGTGGGCGCCATGCGCCACCGCCTCATCGCGGGCAGCACCATGCAGAAGGTGGCCAAGAGCGCCCGCTGCCCGGTGCTCATCGTCAGCCGCCCCTGCGTCACCTGCTGGTCGTACTTCGCCAACATCGTGGTCGCCACGGACTTCAGCAAGCCCTCGGACTACGCGTTCCAGTTCGCACGCAACGTGGCCAAGGAGATAGGCTGCCGCCTGCATGTGTTCCACTGCGTGGACCTGGGCGGAGAACAGGAGCCGGGCCAGGCCTACATCGAAGAGCAGCTCAAGCTTGCGGAGAAGAAGGTTCAGGACAAGTACGTGGCCAACATGGGCGACTTCGACAACTACGTCATCGCCCTGCGCGAGGGCAATCCGCATGTCGAGGTCCTCAAGTACGCGCGTGAGAACAAGTCCGACCTCATCGTCATGGCGCACCACACCAAGGACATCGACCCGGAGCAGGCCATGCTCGGCAGCACCATCGAACAGGTTGTGCTGCGCTCGGCTTGCCCTGTACTGAGCGTGAACCATCCTGATAAGGTGGATGTGAGCCCCTACGGCGCGCCGCGCGCGGGCGAGTAACGGCCATGGCCGGGGGAGCCGAAAGCCCGGCAACCCGTGGCCGGGTGCTTGTGGTGGATGACGAGATGCACCTGCGGCTGTTCATCAAGGCGGTGTTCGAGTCCGCCGGGTATGAGACGGCCATGGCGCGGGACGGCGGGGAAGGGCTTGAAAAGCTGCGCCAGTTCAAGCCCGACCTCGTGAGCCTGGATCTCATGATGCCGAATCAGGGCGGCATCCGTTTTTTGACAGGGCTGCGGCGGGACCCGGAGTTCCGCGCCACCAAGGTGCTGGTGGTCTCGGCCATCGAGGGCGAGACCTTCCGGCACTCCCTGGCGCTGCTGCAGGCCGGACCGGACGGCGGCGTCGCCGGGCCGGACGGCTACGTGGAGAAACCGCCCACGGCAAAGCTGCTGCTGGACGAGGCGGAGCGAATTTTGACAAAGGGCGCGGCGCGGTAAGTCCGCCCGGCCCAGCAATGTGGAACCCCCAAGGAGGCGAATCATGGCCAAGAAGATCATGGTGGTCGACGACGATCCGGACATCGTGGAATATCTTGTGTCCATCTTCAAGGAGCGCGGCTACGAGACCTGTTCCGCCGAGGGCGGGGAGGGCGCGCTGGAGATGATGGAGCGCGAACGCCCGGACCTCTTGACCCTTGACCTGGAGATGCCCGAGGAATGGGGGCCGCGTTTCTACCGCAAGTTCAGCCAAAAGCCGGAGTTCAAGGACCTGCCCGTGGTGGTCATCAGCGGCTTGGCGGGCATCCATCTGGCCATCCGCAAGGCCATAGCCACGGTGAGCAAGCCCTTTGACCCGGCCCAGGTGCTGACGATAGTGGAAAACGCCATCGGCAAGCCATAACGGCCCGCCGGAGCGGTTCAATCCCCCCTCCCCTTCCGGGGCGGAACGAGGTATGCTCTGCCCGCAGAGAGCATGCGCCGCGTCCGCCGGACGGGGCGCGCTCCAGGAGTGGGAATGAAGGACAAGACCCTGCTGCTCGTCGATGACGAGCCCGGCATCCGCAAGGTTGTCGGCATCACCCTGGCCGACATGGGCTACACCGTGCTCGAGGCCGTGAGCGGCGACGACGCCTGGACGGTTTTTCAGCGCGAAAAGCCCCCCATCGTCCTCACCGACATCCGCATGCCCGGCATGGACGGGCTGGAGCTTCTGCGCCGCATCAAGGCCGAAAGCGCGGAGACCGAGGTCATCCTCGTCACCGGCCACGGCGACATGGACATGGCCGTGCAGGGCCTCAAGCTCGACGCCTGCGACTTCATCTCCAAACCCGTGAACGCGGAGATACTGGAGATTGCCCTCAAGCGCGCCACAGACAAGATCGTGCTGCGCCAGCGCATGCGCAACTACATGGAGAACCTGGAATTCCAGGTGAACGAACAGGCCGAGAAGCTTGTGGAGATGGAGCGCCAGTGCGCCGCCCAGGAGGCCGTGGAAGGCCTGACAAAAGCCATGGGCGGACTGGCGGGCGAGGTTGCGGGCGAATTCGCCATGTTCAACGCCTTGCCCTGCCTCGTGTCCATTCAGGACCGCGACCAGCGCGTGCTCTCCGTGAACCAGCTCTACCGCGAGCGCCTGGGCGACCGCGTGGGCCAGCCGGGCTTCGCCATTTATGCGGGCGCCGCGGGCGAGGGGCTGGACAGCCCGGTGGCGCGCACCCTGCGCACCGGCCAGGGGCAAAAAAGCCGGGAGGGGCTCTTCGGACCCGAGGAGACCCTTTCCGCCGTCACCGTGCACACCGCGCCCATCCACAGCGCAAACGGCCAGGTGAACCTGGTGCTGGAGATTCTGGTGGAGGCAGGCGAGGTGCAGCGCCTGCAGGACGAACTGCACACCACCCGCCAGCGCTACCAGCAGCTCTTCGACGAAGCGCCCTGCTTCATCACCGTGCAGGACCGCGGGCTGCGCATCCAGGCCGCCAACCGCCGCTTCCGCCAGGAGTTCGGCTCGGCCACCGGCGGCTTGTGCTACCAGGCATACTGCGGCACGGAGCGGCCCTGCTTCGGCTGCCCTACCCTGCGGACCTTTGAGGACGGCCAGTCGCACCAGACCGAGCTGACCGTGCGCGGCAAAAACGGCGAGCCCGTCAACGTCGTGGTGTGGACCGCGCCCATCCGGAACGCCGCGGGCGAGATCGAAGGCGTCATGGAGATGGCCACGGACATCACCGAACTTTCGCGCATGCAGGACCACCTGGCTTCCCTCGGCATGCTCATCGCCTCGCTGTCCCACGGCATCAAGGGGCTGCTCACCGCGCTGGACGGCGGCGTGTTCAAGGTCAACGCGGGCATACGCAGCGGCGACCAGGCCATGGTGCACAGCGGCTGGGCCAAGGTCACGGAGCTCATCGGGCGCATAAAGGGCATGGTGCTCGACATTTTGTTCTACGCCAAAAAGCGCGAGCTCCAACTGCGCGAGATGTCCGCGGCCAGCCTGGCCCTCCAGGTGGCGGAGGCCGTGGCGCCCAAGGCCGAGCAGCTCGGCGTGGTCTTCAGCGTGGAGATCGACCCGAACGCGGGCAATTTCTCCGTGGACGAGGTCGTGCTCTCCGCCGCCATGGTCAATGTGCTGGAAAACGCCATGGACGCCTGCAAAGAGGACAAGACCAAGGCCGAGCACGTGGTGAGCTTCCGCGCCAGGCCCGACGCCAGCGGCGTGTTCTTCGAAATCGAGGACAACGGCGTCGGCATGCAGCCCGAGACCCTGGCCCGGCTGTTCAGCGTGTTCTTCTCCACCAAGGGCTCGCGCGGCACGGGCCTGGGGCTGTTCATCGCCAAGAAGGCGGTGGACCAGCACGGCGGGCGCATCGGCGCGGTGAGCGAGCCCGGCCTGGGCTCCACCTTCCGCATCTGGATCCCACGGGAGCGCTCGCTGTGATGTTGCAGGACGCTGTTCACCTTGCCGGTGATGCAGCCCAGAGGTGTTCTGCTTTGTAGGGTCTTATCATTCCGGCGAGAGCTGTATTCATGGAGCCAGCGGGGCAACTCGCTGGCTCTTTCCATTGCGCGTGGGGCGACGACGCAGGCCCATTCATGCAGCGCCGTCTGGATGCGCCGCTCGGCCGTGCCGTTGGTGCGCGGCGCGCACGGTCGGGGTGCGGGCGGGCTTCAGGCCGGCCCTTGGCGCGTTGCGGCGTGCGGACGGGTTTGGCGAAGGTTGCGCCATGCGGCGGTGCGCCATGCGGCGGCGCGCCGTGCGGAGCGGCGGGTAACTTTCTCTTCGCCCGGCGCGTCTGCAGACAAGGGGCCTACCCGCAAAGATACTCCAGGCAGAGGATGTAGGGCGAGCCCTCGGAGTTGTAGAAGCGGGCGGAGATGGTGCTGACCTTGACCTTGGCGTAGATGGAGATGCGCTCTGGCAGCACGTACTTGTCGAAGCCGCTCTTGAGGTGCAGCACGTCTTCGCGGATGCCGTGGTCCGTGCCGCGCCCGCGCTCCGCGCCGAGCAGCGGCGAGTCGCCCACCAGGGTGCGCTTGAAGCACAACGGGGTGATCTGCACGCCGTCGTCCGTCAGAACATACGCGCACACGAGGCTCTCCTCCGCGGCGACCATGCGCTCGCACAGGGGCGCAAAGTCCATGGCCGGGCTGTCGGCCATTTTGTAGGCCACTTTCTTCAGCACCTTGTGGAAGTCCTCGTAACGCTTGCGGCGCTCCGCCACGTTGGCGTGGGCCCTTTCGCGGTAATGCCTGTTGATGTCCTCCACCTTTTGCTGAAAGGCGCGGATGGGGTCGGTCTCGGCGGAGTCCTTGTCCTTGGTGTAGCAAAAGCCCTGCTGGTGGTTGATGCCCCATTCCAGCAGGCGGATGGCCTCCTCCTCGGACTCCACGTTCTTGGCCATGACCGCGCAGCCCAGGCGCTCGCCCAGGCGGCACAGGGACTGGACCATGTCGCGCTTGAACTCCTGGCCGTCAACGTCGGTGAACAGCGGGCGGTCGAACTTGATGAAGTCGGGCTTGAAGGCGAAAAGCTCCTCCGCGGGCACGCCCATGCCGCCGCAAAGGTCTATGGAAAGGCCGAAGCCGCGCTCACGGTAATAGGCGATGAAGCGGGCCACGTGCGGCGAAGTGAGATACGGCCGCTCCAGCTCGATGACGATGCGCTTTGGGGGAATGCCCAGGGCCTGGCTCATGGCGTCCAGGTGCCCGGTCTTGGTGGCGGCGGAAAGGGCGCCGCCGTCGGTGTTCAGGAACAGCAGCATTTGCTGGTGGCGCTCGAAAATGGGCCGAAAGGCCTCCAGCGCCTTGCGGCGGCACAGGCGGCACAGCTTGAGCCGTGTTTCCGGGTCCCAGCTCTGGCCGAAAAGGTCGTGGGCGTCCAGGCGGGCGCCGTCTTCGCTAATGGAGCGGGAGAAGGCCTCGAAGCCAAGAATGCCCTTGGCGCGGACCGAGACGACAGGCTGAAAAAAAACGGATATGCTTTCGCTCGCCAGCACGCCCTCGATGTCCTTCTTGCCCAGCGGCGCCTTCGGGTCCTGAGCGGTTGCGGCGTGCGGCATGTTCGAAAGTCCTCCCGAATTATAATATACGAAGTTATTCGCGCAAAAATAAGTATAGCCGACGAGGAAAGGTGAGACAAGGAGAAACAGACGCAAGCAACCAGCGGACGTCGAATGATTCTGTACATTCACGCAGGGTTCGGCTACGAATAATGAGTAGGCGGTGCGGCCGTTGGATTTGCCGCAAAATGGCTTGGGGAACGGGAGACGCCGAGAATGGGCAAAGCTGAATGCACGCCGGAGGTCATAGACATCCTGGCGGTGGACGATGAGCAGGTAAACCTGCTGCTGCTCACGGGGCTTTTGCGCCGTGAGGGGGTGAACATCGTCACGGCGCGCAGCGGCTACGAAGCCCTCAAACTGGCGGCCAAACACGACTTCGCCCTCATCCTGCTCGACGTCATGATGCCCGGCCTGGACGGCTTCACCACGGCGGAGCGTTTCCGCGCCGACGAGCGCACCCGGCACATCCCCATCATCTTCATCACCGCCATCAGCAAAGAACAGCGCCACGTCTTCAAGGGCTACGAGGCGGGCGCCGTCGATTATCTCATCAAACCCTTCGAGCACGAGATACTGCGCAACAAGGTGCAGGTCTTTGTGGACATGTACCGCCAGCGTTTGGCCGTGCAGCGCGCGGGCGAGGTGCTGGCCAAGACCGTGGACGAGCTGCGCACCTCAAGCCGCGCCCTTTCCGACAGCCGCGCCCGCTACCTGAGCCTCTTCACCTCCATGTTCAACGGCTTTGCCCTGCTGGCCCACGCCGAAGGGCGGATGGACCTGCCCCATGCGCGCATCGTGGAGGTCAACCCGGCCATGGAGCAGATTCTGGGCCGCCCGCGCGAGGCCCTGATGGACCATGCCCTGGGCGAGGTGCTGCCCAACGCCGAGGGCTACCTGCGCGACTTCGCCGCAGAGGTGGTCCGCTCCGGCAAGAGCGGGCTCATCGAGAGCTATCTGTCGGACATCAAGCGCTGGCTGCGCATCCAGGCCTATGTGCCGGGCCCCGGCCTGCTCGCCCTGGTGGCCGAGGACGTCACCGCGCGCAGAAAGGCCGAGGAGACCATCCAGGAGCGCACCTTCCAGGATCCGCTGACCGGCCTGGCCAACCGCGCCCTGTTCATGGACCGCCTGGACCAGTCCATGGAGCGCTCGCGGCGGCGGCTCAACTATCTTTACGCCGTGCTCTTCCTCGACCTGGACAACTTCAAGCCCATCAACAGCAGCCTGGGCCACGCGGCGGGAGACAAAGTCCTGCGCGCCGTGGCCGAAAAGATAAAGAACGTGGCGCGCGGCCTGGACACCGTGGCGCGCTGCGGCGCGGACGAGTTCGCCCTGATTCTGGAGGAGCTCAAAACCCCGGGCGAGGCCCTGCGCGTGGCCCGGCGCATTTGCGAAGAGTTGGCGCGGCCCATGGACCTGGACGGCCACGCCCTGCACTTCACCGCCAGCGTGGGCGTGGTGCTTGGCCCGGCCGACTACGCCCAGCCCGAAGAACTTTTGCAGGACGCGGGCATAGCCATGGAGCACGCGCGCGCCCTGGGCGGCGGCAAGGTGAAGGTCTTCAAGTGGGCCATGCGCACCCGCGCCCAGTACGCGCTGAACGTCAACCAGAGCATGCACCACGCCCTGGACCGCCAGCAGTTCCGCCTGCACTACCAGCCCATCTTCAACCTGGCCGACAACACCCTGGCCGGGTTCGAGGCGCTCATCCGCTGGCAGGTGGAGGGCCGCCTCATTCCCCCCGGCGATTTCATCCCCCATGCGGAGCAGACCGGGCTCATCGTGCCCATCGGCCAATGGGCCCTTGCCGAAAGCTGCGAAAAAACAGCGGCCTGGGCCAAGGCCTACAACCTGCCGGGCAACTTCACCATGGCCGTCAACCTCTCGGCCAAGCAGTTCGCCCAGCCGGACCTGGTGCGCCAGCTCACCCGCGCCCTGGACGACAACCACCTGGACCCCCAGCGCCTCAAACTGGAGATCACCGAGACCCTGGTGATGCAGAACCCGGAAAGCGTGGTGCACAAGCTGCGCGGCCTGCGCGAAATGGGCGTCAAGGTCAGCATCGACGACTTCGGCACCGGTTATTCGTCCCTTTCCTATCTGCGGCGCTTTCCCATCAACACCCTCAAGGTCGACCGCAGCTTCGTCTCCGACCTCGACGCCTTCGAGAACCTCATCATCGTGCGCACCATCGTCAGCCTGGCCCACAACCTGGGCTTCGACGTGGTGGCCGAAGGCATAGAGACGGAGCGCCAGCGCGCGTTCCTCGCCGAGCTCAAGTGCGAATACGGGCAGGGCTTCCTGTTCTCGCAGCCGCTGGAGGAGGCCGCCGCCCTGGACCTCTTGGCCGCCTGCTGCCCAAAGCCGAACGCCGGTTCGTAACATGCCAGCCCTCTTTGCCCGTTGGCGCAACCTGGTCAACAGCCTCCACGGCATGCTCGTGGGGCTTGTGGCCCTCACCCTCGCCCCCGTGCTGGTGCTCACCCTGGTCAGCTATGTGCGCGACCGCGCCCTGGAGCGCGCCGCCGCCGTCACCGATGCCGCGCGCGCCGCGGGCCTGGTCGCCCGGTCGCTCGGACAGGAAACCGCCAACGCCCGCATCATCCTGGAGCTTTTGGCCGCCAACCCGAACGTGCGCGCCTGCGCCGGCGCGGAGTGCCAAGAGGCCCTGGCGCATTTTTCGCGCGTGGCCCCGCATTACAGCAACCTGCTGCTGGTGCGCCCGGACGGACAGGTGCTGCGCAGCGCCAAGCCCGCGTCCGGCAACATGGCCGTCAACCCCGCGCTGGAGGCGGCCCTGGCCGGGCAAAGCTTCGCCCTCGGCGTCTCCGTCGAGGAAAAGGACACCCCGGGCCCCGGCACGCTGGTGAACTACGCCGCGCCGGTGCAAGATCCTGCCGGGGGCATCTCCCTGGTGGTGGTGGCCCAGCTGCCCGTGGGCGAGGTGGCCAGAATTTTTGAAGACGCGGACCTGCCGGCAGGAACGACCCTGGTGCTGGCCAGGCAAAGCGGGCGCATCCTCTACCGCCTGCCGGAGGCGCCGCGCTACGCCGGGGCGTCGCTCCCGCGGGAGCAGGCCGACCGCGTGCGCGCCGGGGACGAGGAAATGGACGGCTGGGGCGTCGGCCTTGACGGCGTGCCCCGCTATTACGTCATGAAGCGTCTGGACATCTGCCGCGACGAGGTGTGCTACGTGCGCGTGGGCATCCCCCGCGACGCGGTCTACGCCGGCAGCGGCGCCAAGCTTTCGCGGCACCTCGCGGCCCTGGCGGGCATTGTGGCCCTGGCGCTGGTGCTTGCGCGCCTGTGGGCGCGGCGCAGCATCCTCGGCCCCTCGGCCCGGCTCATGGAGACCGTGCGCGCCCTGGACGCCGGCGACTTCAGCGCGCGCACGGGCATAGCCGGCCTGCCCGGGGAGTTTGGCGAACTGGCCGGGTCCATCGACCACATGGCCGCTGCGCTCATGCGCCACAAAGAGGAGCAGGAGGCCGCGCGCCGAGCGCTCTTTGAAAGCGAGGAAAGGCTGCGGGCCATCTTCAACGCCTCCAGCGACGGCATGCTGCTGCTGGTGCCAGACGGCCACGTGCTGGCCATGAACGAAAGCGCGGCCCAGCGACGCGGCAAGACCCCGCAGGAGCTCGCCGGAGCCAACATCCTCGACCTCATCCCCAGCTATGTGCGCGACGGCCGCCGCTCCCGCTTCGAGGACGTGGTGCGCACGGGCCGGGCCCTGCGCTTCGAGGAGGAGCGCGACGGCCGCACCTACGCCATCCGCCTGCACCCGGTGCACAACGAGGCGGGCGAGATCGTGCAGATCGCCAGCTTCTCGCGCGACATCACCGAGCGCAAGCTGGCCGAGCGCGCCCTGACCGCCGCCAAGGAGGCCGCGGAAACCGCCAGCCAGGCCAAGAGCGCCTTCTTGTCCAACATGAGCCACGAGCTGCGCACGCCGCTGAACGGCCTGCTGGGCATGCTCGAACTGCTGCGGGTGGAGAAGTCCGAGGAGCAGCGCGGCGAATACCTCGCCTGGGCCACGCAGTCGGCCCAGCAAATAACCCGGCTGGTGAACGACATTTTGGACTACGCGGCCCTTGGCGCGGGCGAGACCCGCATCGAGCACCGGCCCTTCCGCCTGGCGGAGGTGCTGGCCCCCCTGGAGACCGTGTACGCGGCGCTGGCCCAGGACAAGGGCCTGGAGTTCGGCCTCAACGTCGCACCGGGACTTTTGGAGCAGCCGCTCATGGGCGACCCCGGGCACCTGGCCACAATCCTGCGTCAGATTCTGGACAACGCCGTCAAGTTCACCAACGCGGGCGGGGTGCGGCTTTCCGCCCAGGTGGCCTGCCGCGATGCCGCCACCTGCACCCTGCGCATGGAGGTGAAGGACACGGGCATAGGCATTGCGCCGGAGGTCCTCTCCCATGTGTTCAAGCCCTTTGTGCAGGGCGAGGCCCCGTTGACCAAAAGCTACGCGGGCGCTGGGCTCGGTCTGGCCATCGCCAGCGAGCTGGCCGCGCGCATGGGCGGCAGCCTGGAGCTGCAAAGCGCGCCCGGCGTGGGCAGCACCTTCACCCTGAGCCTGAGCTTCCTGCCCGCCAAGTCCGGCTGATCCCGAAACCCGCCGCCGCGTTCTTGCCTCCCCGGCGCGGATGGGGTACGCAGGCGCATATTTTTTCGCCGTTCAAGGACCGGTTCATGGCCGGGGCACGGTGTGGGGTTCCATGCGTTATTTCGGCATATTTCTCGTCTGTCTCGCCTCCATCGCGTTCGAGATCTTTCTCGTGCGCCATTTCGCCATCACCAACTGGAGCGAGTACGGCTACTGGGTCATCTCCATGGCCATGGCCGGCTATTCCGTCAGCGGCGTGGTGCTCTGTCTGTTCGGCAAGAGCTTCGAGCGCCGCCAGGCCGCGCTGTTCCACGCCCTGCCCACGGCCATGATGCTGCTGTGCGCCCTGGGCTACGCCGCCCTGGGCCTCATCCCCTTCAATCCGCTGGAGTTGCAGAACGAGGTGCTCTTCACCGAGCAGCTGCTGAACATCGGCAAATACTACCTCGCGCTGTTCCCCTTCTTCTTCGCCTCCGGGCTCTATGTGGGCCTGTCGTTTTTGGCCAAGCAGGAGGACATCCCCAAGATCTACATGGCCGATCTCATCGGCGCGGGTCTGGGCGCCGCCGCGCTGCTTGCGGCCCTGGCCTATGTGCCGCCCTTTCTTGCGCCGCTCTTGCTGCTGCCGCCGCTGACCCTGGCCGCCCTCACCAGCCTGCCGGGCAAAAAGGCCGCAACCCGCATCGGCCTTGGGCTCTTGACGCTCTTGGTCGGCACGGCCGCGGGCTTCGTCATCGTGACGCACAACAACGCCGCCTTCAGCCAGTACAAGCCCGTTTCCGCCGCCATGAACGTGGAGGACAACCGCCTTGTGCGCGAGATAAAGAGCCCGCGCGGCTACTACATGCTGCTGGAAAACTACATGGAGCGGCACGACGCGGATCTTTCCAACAACTACGAGCTGCTGGGAGCGGGCGGACCGCCCGCGGCCCTGGGCCTATACCGCGACGGCGAGCGCCTGGCCGCACTCCCGCGCGAGGAAGCCTACGACACCGGCTACCTCAAGGCCGCGCTCGACACGCTGCCCTACCTGCTGCACAAGCCCGCGCGCGTGCTGCTGGCGGGCGGGCGCGGCGGCTTCCGCCTGCGCGAGGCCCTGGAGCTTGGCGCGGGGCAGGTGGACACGGTGGAAAGCGACCCCGTGCTGCACCAGCTGCTGCTCACCCACGCCCCCAGCGCGCCGCCCACGGGCTATTCCATGCGCCTGCCCCTGACGGACACCCCGCCGCTGGACACAGTCGCGGGCGACAACGCCACGGCGGAAAACGCCACAGGCGAAACCCTCGCCAGCGACAACGCCACGGCGGAAAACGCGGCGCTGGCCATCGCCAGCAATGCAACCGCCACGGCCCCGCACACGGCGAAAACCGCGCCGGCCAAGGCCGCCAAAGGCAAACCCGGCAAGGCCCCGGCGCACAAGCCCGATCAGACTGCCACACACAAACAGGGCAAGCCTGCGCCTGCAAAGACGGCCAAGGCCGCGCCGCCCAAGCTGCCGCCTGTGCCCAAGGCCGCCTTCGCCGCCGGGCGCGACGCCCCGGCCGGGCACGCCTCCACCCCGGTGCTGGGCTCGCCCCTGGCCCTGGCGCAGAACATCGCCAAGCCTTACAGCCTCATCGACATCTCGCCGGAGTTCCTGGACCAGGGCCAGGCCAACAAGTACGTGCTCACGGCAGAGGGCATCGCCCGGCTGGTGCGGGCCCTGGACGCCAACGGGCTGCTCTCCCTGCCCATGGGCATAAGCGAGCTGCCGGTCTATGCGCTCAAGGCCGCCGCCACCGTGCGCGCCGGGCTTCTGCTCGCGGGCGTCAGCGACCCCGCGCAACACATCATCATCGTGCGCAGCGCCTTCACCGCGCGCATCATCGCCAGCCGCAGCCCCTTCACCCCGGCGGACATCAAGGCGGTCCGAGCCTTCGCGGCCGAGCGCAGCTTCGACACGGCCTACTTCCCCGGCATCGACCCGACCAAGGAGGAAGTCTTCAACGACCTGCCGCCCGTGTCCTTCGAGTCCGTCACCAGCGACGCCGTGGCCGGCGAAGACAGCGGGACCGCGCGCGACGCCCTCATGGACGACCTTGTGGCCTACCTGCGCGACGGCAAGACCAACTCCTCCAGCTTCCGCTTCTTCAACCTCGCGCCCAGCACCCAGGACCGGCCGTTCTTCCACGAGATCATCCGCCTGGACCGCATTCCCGAGGTCTTGGCGCGCATAGAGCTTTTGCCGCGCCAGGAGATAGGCTACCTCGTCAACGTGGCCGTGCTGGCCCAGGCCGCGGCCTTCGCCCTCATCGTGTTCCTGCTGCCCCTGGCGCGCCGGCGCGGCCTGGGCGACATCTCCGCCAGCCGCGTCCTCTCCGGCTTCGGCTACTTCATGTGCCTCGGCCTGGGCTTTCTGTTCGTGGAGATCGTGCTCATCGAGCGCTTCACCTTCTTCCTGAACGACCCGGCCCGGGCCTTCGCCCTGGTGCTTTCGGCCATGCTCATCTCCAGCGGGCTGGGCAGCGCCTTTTCCTCGCGCTTCGTGCCCCGGCCGCGCGCGGGCATACGCCTCGCCTGCGCCTGCGCCGCCACCCTCGCCGCAATCCTGCTGCTGTTCCTGCCGCGCCTGCTCGACCTCGCCCTGGCCTGGCCCGACCCGGCCAAGGCCGCCCTGGTCATCGCCGTGGCCGCTCCCCTGGGCTTCTTCATGGGCATGCCCTTCCCCCTGGCGCTCTCCACCTACCGGGGGGCCACCAGCGCCTTCATCCCCTGGGCCTGGAGCGTCAACGGCGCGCTCTCCGTGGTGGCCACGCCCCTGGCCAACATCCTGGCCGTCAGCTTCGGCTACACCATCGTCTTCGGCGCGTCCCTGGGGCTGTATGCCCTGGCCGCGCTCCTCGCGCCCGACAGGGTGGAGAAGTAGGGAAGAGAACCCACAGACGCCGCCTCCGCACTTCGGTTCAGGAAACAATTCCGCTCCCCATTGCGCCGGGTCCGGGGGGGGGCTAGCCCCCAGCCGCCGGAGGCATCTCCATGCTCCCCATCGGCGTCGCCTGAAGAAGCCAGGGGCTCCACCCCCCGCTCCCCGGTCAAGGGAAGAATGGAACACCCAGGCCGGGCGTGTCCCAAAACGACGGCGGGGCGGGGAGTTTGTGCGCTCCCCGCCCCGTTTTCATTTGGCGGTTGCCTTAGGCCTCAGTGGTGCGCCTGCTCTTCCGTCGGCGGATCGGTGAAGCGCGTGGGCAACTCCATGATGCGCCAGAGCTTCACCGATCCGATGACGAAATAGGCCGCGATCACCAGTCCATACGCCATGTATACGGTGAATTCCCCGGAAGAGGTGAACGATACCCAAACAAGGGATGTCGGGATGATTGCGACCACGGCCGCCAGCGCCCGGCTGGCAATGCGTACGCCCTTGAAGGTCAGGAAAGCCAGAAACAGTGTGACCATGAGGGAGCATAGGAACCTGGCGGCCGACTGTGGATGCTCCAGAAGCGCCCGGAGCATCAGCATGCCGAGAAGAACGTGCGTTGCGCAGTATGCCTCGACAACGAACCACGCCTCACGCATGGCTTCCTCCTTGCGATTGAACGTCCGCCATGCGCCAGAGTTTGACGGCGCCCACGCAGAGATAGATGGCGAACAGTAGGGTGATCGCCAGGAGTGGTGCCGGGATTGCGTCGGTCATGGGGTAGAGGTAGCCAAGATACACCGTGTTCCCAACGATGAGCGCTGCAAGGAGTCGCCGGGCAAGTGGCCGTCCGAGCAACGACAACGCCGTGAGGACGAGCGTCAGCAACAGGGAAAGCAGCTGCCCCGCAAGAAGCACGGTGGCATCACCGGCGGCGAGGATGCCGACGACAGCCCTGTAGATGGCGAACGCGCAAAACGTCTCGACGACATACAAGGCTTCTTTCATCGAAGACCGGCCTTTGCTGTGCGTTCATTTGCCGTCACCTTGAGCCTCCTTGTTCCGCTCATAAATCTTTTCAAACGGATACACCAACGGGTCAGGGAGAAGGGGCACTCGGATTTCCTTGGTGTCGTCCTTGCTGGTCATGCCCAAAAAATCAGTGAATGATTTCGGGACAGGAACTGAAAAATCCAGCAAAAACGGCTTGGCGCCCGGATGAATGTCAATCGGCTTGTAATCCCCCTGCATGGTCCCGTTGTCATCGCACGGATAGACCTTGCAGTAGGGATTGTCGTCGCAGCCGGTTCTGCTCTGTTCCGTGTTTTCTTCGCCTGATTTTTGCTCCTCGGCCCCGAAGCCGAAGAGAGACCACAGCCCCCACGCATCCACCCGGTTCACCGGATCGTCGACGCAGTAGCCGTACCAGTCCTTGTCGCCACCCTTTGCGCCCATAGGGTCCAGGGCAGTGAAGCGCCCGGTGTCGGCGTCGTAGTCGCGCCAGACAAAACGCGTCAGGCCGGTGTCGGCGTCAAAGAGTCCGCCCGCGAAGCCCAGCGGCAGGCGCACCGCATTGCCCCGAACCTGCAACAGCATGCCGAAGCTGTCGTATTGCATCGCCTATACAATATGGCCATCCACTGTGGCAAGGGCCAGCGGCGTGCCGACTTGGTCGCCGAGCAGCAGGTACGAGTCGTCGCCGTTGGTCACGCCAACGGGCGTCCGGCCTTTGAGGTACGCCAGCCGCCACCACTCGCGGCCGTCGTGGAATTCCGAGAGCCGCAGCGGGTCGAGCCAGCGATAGGTCTCGACCACGCGGCTGTCGATGCGCTTCTCGCGCCGCAACCCGTTGGCGTCGTAGGCGTAGTCGATGCGCCTGCCGTCGGGCAGGTCAACCGCCAGCAGCAAGCCAGAAGGCTCGTACTTGTAGCGCGTCTCGCGGTCGCCCTCAATTTTCAGGTTGCGGAAGCCCGCCTTGTCGTGGCCGTACTGGACGCCTCCCGCCTGCCCCAGCCGGTCGCCCAGGCTGTAGCTGTAGCGCCGCTCACCGCGAAAACGCTGCGGGTTGATGTCGGCGAGGCGGCGACCCTCGTGATCGTACTGGTAGGACTCCAGCAGGCTGCCCGAGCCATCGGTGACGCGGGCCAAGCGTCCGGCGGAATCATAGGCGTAGCGCCGGGTTTCGGCCTCTCCGCCGAGGTTCAGAGTGCGTTCTGCGATGCGCCCCCTTCGGGGGTTTTGGGCATCGCGCCGCAATGAAAGAAATGGGATGGGCATAGGCGCTCCTTGCGTTTGCGCGCCGGGCAAGGTGTCCGGCGCAAATGACGCAAGCATAGCATGGAGTTTCGGGCCGGACACACAGCGGAAAAGGTATAGGGGAGGCCTGCCTTCACGGTCTCTGCCGCAGCCACGCCATAATAAAAGCCCTTGAAATGCAACGCATTCCAAGGGCTTTTCACTGCCATGAGGGGATCCGGGGGGACATCATGCCCTCGGCGGACGCAGGGGGCGCCGCTCCCAGACCAAGGGACAGAGGCCAGGCGCGTGGCCGCTATTTGGCCTCGTCGCCCAAGAATCTGCCGGTGACTGACTGCGGGTTGGCCATGATTTCTTCGGGCGTGCCCTGAGCCACGATCTGCCCGCCGTTTTCGCCGCCGCCGGGGCCGAGGTCGAACACGTAGTCGGACGCGAGGACCACGTCGGCGTTGTGCTCGATGACGATGACGCTGGCGCCCTTGTCCACCAGGCGGTGCAGCACGCGGATGAGCTTGCCCACCTCGTGCATGTGCAGGCCCGTGGTGGGCTCGTCGAGGATGTACAGCGCGCCGGGCAGGTTGCGTTTGCCCAGCTCGCGGCTGATCTTGATGCGCTGGGCCTCGCCGCCGGAAAGGGTGGTGGCGGGCTGGCCGAGCCGCAGATAGGACAGGCCGACCTGTTCGAGGACTTCCAGCCGGCGGGAGAGGGCGGTGTGCGCGCCGAAGAATTCCCGCGCCTCGGCCACGGTCATGTCCAGCACCTCGGCGATGTTCTTGCCCTTGTGGCGCACCTCCAGGGTCTGGGCGTTGTAGCGCATGCCCTTGCACACCTCGCAGGTGACGAAGACATCGGGCAAAAAGTGCATCTCCACACGCACCTGGCCGTCGCCCTGGCAGGCCTCGCAGCGGCCGCCCTTGACGTTGAAGCTGAAGCGGCCCGGCTGGTAGCCGCGCATCTTGGCATCCTTGGAGCCCGCGAAGATGGTGCGGATCTCGTCAAAGGCCTTGGTGTAGGTGGCCGGGTTGGAGCGCGGCGTGCGGCCGATGGGCGTCTGGTCGATGGCGATGATTTTTTCGATGACCTCCGCGCCCACAAAGGAGTCCACCGGGCCGGGCTGGTCCACCTTGATGCCCTGGGAAAGGGCGAGGTGCTTGTACAGGGTGTCGACCACCAGCGAGCTTTTGCCGGAGCCGGAAACGCCGGTGAAGCACACGAGCACGCCGAGGGGGATGTCGAGGTCGAGGCCCTTCAGATTATTGGCGCGCGCGCCGCGTATGCCCAGGTGGGTGCGCCCGCCGATGGGCAGGGGCTGACGGCGCTCGTCCGGCCGCCAGGAGCGCAGGTCGCCGCGCAGATACTTGGCGGTGAGGGACTCGCTCTCGTTCATCAGCTTGTCCACATTGCCCTGAAACACGATTTCGCCGCCGAGCTCGCCCGAGCCGGGACCGAGCTCGATGACGTGGTCCGCGCTCATGATGGTGGGTTCGTCGTGCTCCACCACCAGCACGGTGTTGCCGCGGGCCTGCAGGCTGCGCAGGGTCTTGAGCAGGCGTTCGTTGTCGCGCGGGTGCAGGCCTATGGACGGCTCGTCGAGCACGTAGGTGACGCCCACCAGGCCGGAGCCCAGCTGGCTGGCCAGGCGTATGCGCTGGGCCTCGCCGCCGGAGAGGGTGCTCATGTTGCGCCCCAGGCTGATGTAATCGAGCCCCACGCCCTTCATGAAGCCCAGGCGGTGCGTCAGCTCCTTGAGCAGCGGCCCGGCGATGAGCGTGTGCGCGCCGGAAAAATCCTGGGCGTTCAGCCAGTCCAGCGCGCGGGAGATGGAGAGCGAGCAGAACTGGTGGATGTTCAGCCCCTCCGGCGTGGCGGGCACGCGCACTGCCAGCACCTCGGGCTTGAGCCGCGCCCCCTGGCAGACCGGGCAAGGGCGGCTCTGGCGGTAGCGGGAAAGCTCGTCGCGCCAGACCGGCCCCATGGAGAAGCCCTGCTCAAGCAGCGGGGCCACGCCGGGCCAGTCGCACGCGCCGTCGCCGTCGACCAGGGCCACGCGGGCCTTGGCGCTGAACTCGGCCAGGGGGGTGTCCAGGGTGAAGCCGTGGCGCTTGCCCAGGCGCTTCAGGTCGTCCTCGTGCCGGGCGAAAAGCCGCGGGTTGCGCCAGGGCAAAAGCCCGCCCTCTTTGAGCGAAAGGCCCTTGTTCGGCGCCAGCAGGTCGAATTCGAAGGAATCCACGGTGCCCAGGCCGGAGCATTCCGGGCAGGCGCCCTGGGGACTGTTGAAGGAGAACAGCGCCGGGGCCAGCGCGGGCATGGAGATGCCGCAGGTGGCGCAGGTGCTGGAGGTGCTGAAGAAGCGGTCGGCTCCCTTGCCCTTTTTGCCGTGCTCGTTGACGATGAGGCTGCCCTTGCCCTGGCGCAGGGCCAGCTCCACGGAATCGCCCAGGCGCGGGCGGATATCGGGCTTGATGGCCAGACGGTCCACCACGAGCTCGATGGTGTGCTTCTTGAGCTTGTCCAGCTCCGGCACCTCGTCCAGCGGATAGACCTCGCCGTTCACGCGGGCGCGGGCAAAGCCCTCCTTGCGCAGTTTGGCGAAGAGATCCTTGTGCGTGCCCTTCTGGTGCTCCACCAGGGGCGCCAAGAGCAGAATGCGCGCGCCTTCGGGCATGGCCATGATGGCGGACAAGATCTCGTCGCCGCTTTGGGCGGCGATGGCCTGGCCGCACTTGGGACAAAAGAAGGTGCCCAGCCGGGCGAAGAACACGCGCAGAAAGTCGTACACCTCCGTCACCGTGCCCACGGTGGAGCGCGGGTTGCGCGAGGTGGACTGCTGCTCCAGGCTGATGGCCGGGGAAAGCCCCTCCACCTTGTCCACCTGGGGCTTGTCCATCTGCGGCAAGAACTGCCGGGCGTAGGCCGAGAGCGACTCCACGTAGCGGCGCTGGCCTTCGGCATAGACGATGTCGAAGGCGAGGGTGCTCTTGCCGGAGCCCGATGGCCCGCAGACCACCACGAGCTTTTCGCGCGGGATGTCGAGGCTCAGGTTCTTGAGGTTGTGGTGACGGGCCCCTTCGATGTGGATGACGCCCCGATCCGCAGAGGGTGTGGCCGGGGTCTTGGCGGCTTTTTCTGACATTTGCTGCAGGTAAGCATTGCTTGGCCCCTGGCAAGGGGTGCGGGCAACCACTTGACGGAATCGGAACGCCGGGCGTAATGTGGCATCTCTTGGGTTTTCGGCTTTGCGCCTGGGTCTGCGGCACGCGCCGGAGGACCATTGCGGAGCTTTCGCCGCGCGGCCGAACCCCCAACCCCGAACAAGGGGGAGCGCCATGTACGGACTGACCGACAACATCATCGCCGGACCAGCGGGCCACATTGAAGCCGGGCCAGCCGGCCACATCGAGGCCGCGCCCGCTGGAAGCATCATGATCGGCCAGGCGGGCAGCTCCACTGTGGGCCCCGTGGGCGGCTCCGCCGTCGAACCCGGCGGGCATGTCCTCACCGAACCCGGCGGTCACGTCCTTACCGAGCCGGGCGGCCGCACCATCACCGACCAGGGCGCGCACATCACCGTCGAACCCGGAGGCCACGTCTCCCTGTCCTCAAGCGGCAGCTCCGTTGTGGCGCCCTCCGCGACCCAATCCTTTTCCGTGGCCGGAAGCAGCCAGCAGGTGTCCATCGCGGGCACGGGCAGCGCCATGGTTGGCGGCGCAGCATACAGCTTCGGCGGCAGCATCCTCGGCGGCGCAGGAATGACCGTGGGCGGCGCAAGCAGCTTCATGCCCGGCGGCGCCGGGACTGGCGGCAGCGGAGCCGCTGGTGGCGGCGGCGTTTCCGGAGGCGGAGGCGCCAGCGTCGGCGCGGCGGGCGGCGGCGGCATCGGCGCGGCGGCAGGGGGAGGTGGCATCAGCGGCGGCGGCGGCGGCGCAAGCTCCAGCGGCGGCGGGTTCGCCACCACAGGCGGCGCTGGCGGCGGCACAGCCGTTGGCGGCGGCGGCGGATCTTCGGGCGGCGGCGGCGGCGGCGTGTTCAGCGGACCAAGCACCCTTGTGGCGCCTGGCGGCGGCACCGGCGTCAGCTACATGGTTTCTTCCGGTCCGGGCATGCCCCCGGTGGAAGTGCACGGCGGCGGCCAATCCGTCGGGGCGGCGGCCCAAACCGCCAACCCGGGCCCGGCAGGGCACACGGCGGGCGGCCCGGCCGGACACGTGCAGGCCCCGCAGGCCGCACGCTTCCATGGCCACGCATCGCCCAACATCAGCCACAGCCCGGTGCACGTCTTCAACCACAAGCTCATCAGCGAAGCCTGGCAGGGCTATCAGGCCGCCTATGTGTGGCCCGGCCCCACCAAGGTGGACGCCAACCTGGCCCCCCTGCCCAGCGGCCGGGTCGACATGAATCTTTTCGAACTGCCGCACGTGGTCTTTCCGGACGAGAAGCCCGGCCCCAAGTCCGTGGTGGACAACACCGCCGGCGCCTCCGGCACCATGCAGCTCACCCAGGTGACCAACGAAAACACGACGCAGGACTTCGGCACCTCGCGCAGCGTGGAGTATAACTCCCGCACCGTGGACGAGCGCAGCGTGACCCTGGACAGCTCCCAGAACAAGAGCATCACCATCAGCCAGCCGCAGAACCACGAGTCGAACATGAACATCGACTACTCGCGCACGGTCAACGCCGACTTCTCCACCGCGCCCCAGCACAACACGCAGATCAACGTGGAAGAAGCCGCGCGGGTGGTGAACCTCATCTTCATCGACGGACAGTCCGCCTCGGCCGCGGGCATGGGCACCCCCATTAAGGCCGACGTGGTCTGACCGCCGCGTGAACGATGCAGCGGCCATGACCGCACAACAAGCCGCCGCCAACGCGACGCAACGCCGCGCGCACTTTCCGCGCGGGCTCAAGCAACCCCGGTCCGGGTTCCGCTTCGGCGCGGACACCCTGCTGCTGGCCGCCTTTGCCGCGCGCTGGCTCAAACCCGGCAAGCCCCTCGCCGGGCTTGACCTGGGCACGGGCAGCGGCGCGGCGTCCATCGGGCTTTTGCTGCTGCGGCCGGAAGCGCCCCTGCGCCTCACGGGCATAGACACCGGCCCGGAGATGATCGCCGCCGCGAGCCAGAACGCAAACGACCTGGACCTGGCCGGACACTTCGCCCCGCTGCTGGCCGATGCGCAGGACTACCGTTCGCCCGCACTCTTCGATTTCGCCCTGGCCAACCCGCCCTTCCGCGTTCCCGGCACTGGCCGCGCCTGCCCGGATGCGGACAAGGACCGCGCGCGCTTCGAGGGGCCAGGAGGCTTTGCCGCCTTTGCCCGCTGCGCGGGCCGGAACCTCCGCCGGGGCGGCACGCTCTTTCTTGTGCACCTGGCCGAGCGCCTGCCGGAACTCATGGCGGACCTGGCCGAGGCGGGCCTGCGCACGCGCCGCCTGCTGCCGGTGCAGGGCCGGGCCGACAGCGACCCGCGCCTGGCGCTCATCGCGGCCGTGAAGGGCGGCGGCCAGGGCCTCGCCCTGGAGCGTCCCCTGGTGCTCTACCAGCCGGACGGCGCCCTGACCCCGCAAGCGCTGTCATTCTGCCCGCACCTTGCCGCCAATCCCCGCCGCAGCGCATAAATCACCCCGCGATAAAGGGCCGCGGGGGCCTTGGCCCTCTTGCAAACCCAAAAGAAGCGCGTTACTGTCCACCGCCTGTTGCGTAAGGCCCCAACGGCCGCGCAGGACAACACCGACACAACACTCTAAAGAGGTATCGCACCCATGAAGAAGCTCTGCGCACTCCTGCTCCTGGCCGCCCTGGTCAGCGTGCTCGCCGCCTGCAACAACAGCAACAAGATCGTCGTGGTCGACGGCGCCAAGGTCTTCCGCGAGTCCAAGCCCGGTCAGGAAGCCATGGCCTATCTGCGCACCAAGAGCACCGACCTCCAGGCCGAAGCCAAGGCCGCTCAGGAGAAGGTCCAGGCCAAACAGACCCAGGAGAACGCCGCCGCCTTCCAGGAGGCCGTCACCAAGTACCAGACCACCATGGGCGCCGAACAGCAGCGTGTGGTCGGCCTGCTGCAGGACCAGTTCAACAAGATTCTTGAGAAGTACCGCAAGGACAACAAGGTCGACGTGATTCTGGCCAAGGACGTGGTCCTCTCGTACGACGAGTCCTCCGACATCACCAACAAGGTCATCGAAGAGATCAACAAGACGACCATCGACCTGAACGCCAAGCCCGAGGCCAAGCCCGAGGCCGCCAAGGCCGACGCCCCCAAGGTCGACGCCGCCGCCCCGGCCGCTGCCCCGGCTCCGGCCGCCAAGCCCGCCGAAGCGAAGAAGCCCTAAGCTTCACACAGACATCAGCCCATGCAAAAGCCCGCTGCGGAAAACCGTGGCGGGCTTTTTTTGCGTCCATGGTCAAGCGCCAGCCGCAAACACTGATCCGAGGGGCTGCCATACCCCATAAGGGCCGGAGCCTCGCGAAGCAGAGCATGAAGTCGGCAGCGCAGGGAAGCACCGGAGGCAAAGAGCCCTGGTGTCTGATGACGCGGCAATATTGCGCTGGCGGAGTGCATGCGCCAAGACGAGGTGCGGCATAGGCGTTGTCGAACCGCGGGGCGGAGCAAGGCGAGAGAAAGAGACGTGAAGGCTTCCGAGGGCGCAATGCGACAAGGGGCTGGACGAAAGCGCCGTGCGCGAACGCTGGAATAAACATCATCCAGCGGCACAGCCGCGAACCGGCCTTACCAGGGCTGCCAGCCGCTGGTGCGCTTGCCCACGGGCTCGTCGGCGCGCATGGCGTCCTCCACGTGCTCCAGGCTGGCCACCTTGCCCGCGCGGAACAGCACGCTCACGAGATCGAAGCGGCAAGGGCGTTGCCAGAGGTCGTGCTTGGAAAGATAACTCTGGGCGGCGCGCAGCAGGCGTCCGCGCTTCTGCGCGGTGAGTCCCTCGGCCGGAGTCGCAAGGGAGCCCTCGGCGCGGGTCTTGACCTCCACGAACACCAGCGTGTCGCCGTCCTCGCACACCAGATCAAGCTCCAGGCGGCCCAGCACGACGTTGCGCTCCAGAACGCGCAGCCCCTTGGCCTCCAGGTGGCCGGCCGCGGCGTCCTCGCCTATGCGTCCTACATCAAGATGCCGGGCAGGCACGGCTGGCGCTCCGCTTTCTTGTCCGTTGCCGCGCCGTCTTCCGGGCGCACGCCGCGAAAGGTGAGCCGGTGCGCGGGCGAAGGCCCGAGCCGTTGCAAGGCCTCCATGTGCACGGCCGTGCCATAGCCCTTGTGTATGGCCAGGCCATAGCCGGGGTGCATGCGGTCCAGCACGCCGAGAAGATGGTCGCGGTAGGTCTTGGCCAGGATGCTGGCGGCGGAGATGGCCGGAACCAGGGCGTCGCCGCCGATGACCGTGCGCTGGGGAATGGCCGCACGGCAGGGCTGGTTGCCGTCGATGAGCAGCAGGGCCGGCGCAAGGCGCAGGCGGCAGACGGCCCGCTCCATGCTGCGCAGGCTGGCCTGCAAAATATTGATGCGGTCGATTTCGCCCGGCCAGGAAAGGCCCAGGGCCCAGGCCACAGCCTGGGAGCGGATGGCCAGCGCCAGGGCCTCGCGTTTTTTCGCGGTCAAGGCCTTGGAGTCCGTCAGTCCGGGCAGGTCGAAGGAGTCCGGCAGGATGCAGGCGGCGGCAACCACAGGCCCGGCCAGGCAGCCGCGCCCGGCCTCGTCCACGCCGGCCACAGGGCCTGCGGGCAGATCACCCAGGGTGAATTGCGCCATCGGTTCGGGGCGTCGGGTCATGCGCGTCCCCTTTCGCAAAGCCGAAAACGTCCCCGGCCGACCCGATATGCGGGCCAGCCGGGGACGCCATTGTCCATGTTCGGACCGGGAGGATTAATCCCAGGCCTGGCGGGACTTGACGCGAGCGGCCTTGCCGGCCAGATCGCGCAGGTAGTAGATGCGCGCGCGGCGGACCTTGCCCTGCGAAACCACTTCCACGCGGTCGATGGACGGGGTGTGCATGGGGAAGATGCGCTCCACGCCGACACCGTCGGAAACCTTGCGCACGGTGAAGGTGGCGTCGGTGGTGCCGCGGCTGACGCGCAGAACCACACCCTGGAAGATCTGGATGCGCTCTTTGTCGCCCTCGATGATGCGGGTGTGCACCTTGACGGTGTCACCGGCGCGGAACTCGGGCATGTCCATGCGCATGTGTTCGCGTTCAATCTGCTTCATGATGTCCATATGTCGACTCCTTTTCTGGAAAACTGTCGTTATGCAAATCCCCGCCGGGTTACTGCGCATCGCCCAGCAGCCTGTCCACAAGGATGGCCGCGGCGGCGCGCACCGGAAGGTGGTTATACGCCGAAAATCCACGCACGGGCGAGACGATGGCGTCGGCCCGCAGCAACACTTCCGGGGCCAGGCCATGCCCGGTGCCGAGCACCAGGAGCACCGGAGTCTCCCTCAGCCAGCCGCGCACGGTGCTTGGCGGCGTGAAAGAGATCATGCGGTCCTTGCGGCCCCGCGCAGGGCGAAAGCTCGTCCGCGCGCAGGTGGCCACGATCTTGGGCGCTTGCCCGGCCTGCCCGGTCACCCACTCAACGGCCTCGTCCAGCCCCGTCACCATGTGCCCCAGGCGCAAAGCCTGTGCCCGGTCGGGGTTGGTGCGTCCCCCGGCGCCGTCTGTCCAATGCGACAAAAGGCGCTGTCCCAGTTCCCGCTGATCCTCGAGCGGAGTGGCCAAAAGGACCCCTGCCAATTCGTATGTGCGGGAAACGCGGCACATATCGTGGATGTCGAGGTTTGTCAAAGAAACCGTGCCAGGTTTTCCCGCTTTATCGAGCACCGGATGATGCAAAAGGCAGAGAAACAGGCTGCGCCCAAGGGCTGCCGGTTTTTCCGCGTTTCGCAAAAAATTATAGTCCTCGCCGCCGAGGGGCGCCTCCTGCAAGAGCTCCGGCCGCCGCGTCAAGGTGCGCAGCAGCGATGCCTCGCGCCGCCATTTGGCGATCTTGGCGTGCGATCCGCCGCGCAGGGTCTCGGGCACCTCGCGCCCCAGGTACGACTCGGGCCGGGTGTAGTGCGGATACTCGATGAGCCCGTCGGAGAAGCTCTCGTCGTCGCCGCTCTCCTCCTTGCCCATGAACCCCGGCACAAGGCGCGCCACGGCCTCCATGAGGCACAGGGCGGCGGCCTCGCCGCCGTTCAGCACGGCCTGGCCCACACACACGGGTTCAAGGCCCTCGGACTCCAGCAAACGTTCGTCGATGCCCTCGTACCGGCCGCACACCAGCGTCAGGGCGGGCTCCTGCGCCAGCTCGCGCGCCAGGGCCTGGGTCAGGGGCGCGCCAGAGGGCGTGAGCACGATTCTACGGCCCGGCTCCCGCACGCTCTCAAGGGCGCTGGCCAAGGGCTCGGCCATCATGACCATGCCCGGCCCGCCGCCGTAGGGCCTGTCGTCCACGTGCTGGTGGCGGTTGGTCGAAAAATCCCGCGGGTTCACAAGGTCTATGTCAATGAGCTTGGCCTCGCGGGCGCGCGCCATCTGCGCGCAGGTCAGCGGGCCGGCGAAAAACTCTGGAAACAGCGTGACCACGGTGAAGCGCACGGCTATTTCCCCGTGCGGCGGCGAGCGCCGCGCTTCGCGCCTTTTTTGACACGAGGCAGCGCTGCGACGGGCTCCCCGGCTTCCCCGTCCGCTTGCGCCTCTTCAAGGCCGTCGTCCGGGGTTTCCGGCTTGTCCAACGCGCCCAGATACAGCTCCAGCAAACCCGGCGGCGGGTCGATGTGGATCAGTCCGGCCTCGGCGTCGAGCCCCAGCAAAAACTCCGGCACGGCGGGAAACAGGATCTCCGCGCCGCCTTTGGCCGTTATGACCCAGGTAAGCTGGCCCGGCGTCTCCAGGATGGCCGTGAACACGCCCACCTCGGTTTCGTCGCCCAGCAGCACGCGCGCGCCCAGCAGCTTGTGCAGGTACTCCTCGCCCTCGTCCGGCGGCGGCAGGTCCGCCTCGGGGATGAGCACCTCGAACCCGCGCAGGGCCTCGGCCGCGTTGCGGTCGGCCACGCCTTCAAGTGTCACGATGAACCGGCCGTTGTTGTCGCGCGCGGACGTGATGACATAGGGCCTGGGCCGGGCCTTGCCCTTGCCCGGCTGCGCGGCGGGCTCAAGGTACAGCGTGGCCCCGGGAGAAAACAACAGCGGGGAGTCGGCATGGCTGTCCATGCAGAGCTCCCCGCGGATGCCGTGCGCCTTGGCCACGCGGGCCACGGCGACCAGTCCGCGCCGGTCCGTACCCGCTGTGCCCGGCATGGCGCTATTCGATGATCTCGAGCACGGCGCGCCGCTTGGCCTTGGCCGAAGCAGCGCCCAAGAGGGTGCGCATGGCTCTCGCCGTGCGGCCCTGCTTGCCGATGACCTTGCCCAGGTCTTCCTTGGCGACCTTGAGTTCCAGCACGGCTGTCTGCTCGCCCTCGATCTCCGTGACCTTGACCTCGTCCGGGCAGTCCACGAGCGACTTGGCGATGTACTCGATCATGTCTCTGAGCATGGCGGAACCCCCATAAATGAATGTGCGCGGGAGATCGTGCTGTGAACCCCTGCCGCTGCGCGCCCCGAAGGGCGCAAACCTGACTTACGCGCCTTTTTTGGCGACGAGGGTGCGGACGGTGTCGCTGGGCGTGGCGCCGAGCTTGATCCACTTGTCGTAGTTGGCCTGGTCGAGGACGACCTCGGCGGGATCAACCATGGGATTGTAGTGGCCCAGGAACTCCAAAGGACGGCCGTCGCGGCGGCTGGCGCGCTCGAGCACGACCACACGATAGAAAGGACGCTTTTTGGAGCCCATGCGGGTCAGTCGGATAGTAAGAGCCATGTTGTCTTTCCCCCTGAATTGGTTGTTATTCGGTTTTGGTTCAAATGGCAAGCGGCGCTGCCGCAAGCCGTTTTTTGGCGCAATGCCGCGCCCATGCCTCAGCGCTTTTGACGCTGCTTCTTGTTCAACTTCTTCTTCTTGCGTTCGGCCAAAGTCTTCTTGGAAAGCTGCTTTTTCCCTTCTCCGCCGCCGGGCATCTCGGGCATGCCGGGAAAGCCGCCCATGCCCTCCATGCCGGGAAATCCGCCCATGCCGGGGGCCATGCCGTTCTGCATCGCCCCGGCCGAAAGCTTGGGCTGCGGCTTGGTTCCGGGCATGGTGTAGCCGGCGGGCATGCCGGGAATCTTCGGCATTTTGGGAGCCTTGCCCCCGCCGCCCAGCATCTGCTGCATCATCTTGTTCATCTGCTCGAAATTCTTGATGAGCGCGTTCACCTCGCCCACGGTCATGCCGCAGCCCTTGGCGATGCGCATGCGCCGGCTCTGATCGATGATGGCGGGCTCGCGGCGCTCCTTCTTGGTCATGGAGTTGATGATCGCCTCGGCCTTGTCGATCTCCTTCTCCGGCACCTGCATGTCGCCCAGCTTCTTCATCATGCCGCCCATGCCGGGGATGAGCTTCAGGATGCTCTCCAGGGAGCCGATCTTGCGCATGCGCCGCATCTGGGTGAGGAAGTCCTCCAGATCGAACTTGGCCTGCTGCATCTTGACCGCGAGCTTTTCAGCCTCGGCCGTCTCCATGGTGTCCTGGGCCTTCTCGATGAGCGTCATGACGTCGCCCATGCCGAGAATGCGCTGGGCCGCGCGGTCCGGGTGGAAAACCTCCAGGTCGGAGAGCTTTTCGCCCATGCCCACGAACTTGAGCGCCTTGCCCGTGACGCTCTTGATGGACAGGGCCGCGCCGCCGCGCGCATCGCCGTCCATCTTGGTCAGCACCACGCCGGAAATGTCGAGCCGCTTGTCAAAGGCCTCGGCCACGGTGACGGCGTCCTGGCCGGTCATGGCGTCGGCGACGAAGAGGATCTCGGTCGGCTTGCAGCGCGCCTTGATGGCCGAGAGCTCCTCCATGAGGGTCTCGTCCAGGTGCAGGCGGCCGGCCGTGTCGAACAGGACGGCGTCGCAGCCGGCCTCGGCGGCCTTCTTGAGGGCGTCGGCGCAAATGTCCACGGGATTCATGTCCGTGGTGCTGGGGTAGGCGGGCACGCCCAGCTGCTTGGCCAGCACGTGCAGCTGCTCAATGGCCGCCGGGCGGTACACGTCCGCCGGGACCAGGTACGGCTTCATCTTGTGCTTGGCGCGCAAAAGATTGGCAAGCTTGCTCGCCGTGGTGGTTTTGCCGGAGCCTTGCAGGCCAACCATCATGATGATGACGGGCTTGTGCTTGAGGTTGAGCCCCGTCTGTTCGCCGCCAAGCAGCTCCACCAGCTCGTCGTGGACGATCTTGACCACCTGCTGGCCGGGGGTGAGGCTCTTCAGGACATCCGCGCCCAGGGCCTTCTCGCGCACACGGTCCACGAAGTCCTTGACCACCTTGAAGTGGACGTCGGCTTCGAGCAAAGCCAGGCGCACCTCGCGCAGGCCGTCCTGGATGTTCTTTTCATCCAAACGGGCCTGACCGCGCAGATTGCGGAAGGCTTCAGAGAGGCGATCGGTAAGGCTGTCGAACACGTGCTACGCTCCAGACAAAAAGGGTCCAAGCCCCCCGACCCGCTTTCGCGGTGCGGGTTGGCCCGGCGTAAAAAGAGATTGTGTGTTACATAAGCGGTTCGGTCAAGTCAAGGGCTAGAAAGGGGTGCCGTTTGGGGCGGCGGCAGGGGCGCAGAATCAAAGGCTGGCGCCGGCTTCGGCCACGCTGCCCGGGCCCTGCTCCTTGGCCTGGGCCAGGGCGGCCTTGGCGCGCGCCACCAAGAGCTCCGGGGAGTCCTCGGCTTCGGCCTGGGCCACGCCAATGCAGGCGGTGAGGCGCAGGCCCTGGCGGAAGCCGTTGCCCGCCACCAGCTCGCCGAGCTTGCGGGCAAAGCGCAGGGCCTGGGCGGCGTCGATGCCCGAAGCCAGGATCATGAACCTGCCGCTGCGCCAGCGGAACAGAAAATCGGCCTTGCGCATGTGCGTCTTCAGCAGCTGCGCCAGCTCGAACAGGACCTGATCGCCCGTCTCGTAGCCGTGCAGGTCGTTCACCTTGCGGAACCCGTCCACATCGAGCAGCACGGCGCAGAACCCGACGCCATAACGCCGCAACGCCTCCAGCTCGCGCACGATGAGCTGGTCGAAGGCCGTGCGGTTGAGCGCGCCGGTCAGCACATCGCGGTGGCTGTGCTGGTCCAGGGCCTGGGCCAGGCTCTCCACGCGGATTGCGGCCTCGCGGTAGGGGCGCACCAGCGCGGCATACACCAGCGCAGCCTGCGCCACCAGAAAGATCAGCCCGGCGGCCAGGGCCGCATAGGTCTCGTGCAGGGCCGCGGGCGCGTGGGTGGGGTGGTCGCGCAGCAGGCCGTAGGCGATGGAGAACTCGACCAGCAGCGCGGCGGCCAAGGCCAGGGAAAGGGCCAGAAACACCAGCAGCGCGCGGCTGGCGGGCGGCGCGGCGTTCAAGGCGTGACTTTCGTCCTGCGGCATCGCTTTCCCCTCCCCCCGCGGCGCGCCCAATCCCGGCGGCCCGCCCTCGGGCTATGGCTCGTAGGTATAGCGCAACTCGCCCATGCCGTCGCGCAGACGCAGGTCAATATTCACGTGGGTCCAGGTCCAGCCGTAGCGGTTGCCCACCTGGCGGCCAGGGCCGTACAGCTCGATGAGGTGGTCCTTGACCATGAAGAAGTTGGACTCGCCCGCAAAGACCACACCCGCGCCGGAGAACACGCCCTTGGGAAAATAGTAGGCCACGGTGCCCACGTCGGCCATGCCGAGTTTCAGCACTTCGTCCGGCTTATGATAGGTATTGGGAAGGGGCCGGGGGCTGACAACCGGCACAAGGCCCAGCTTGGTCTTGGCCTGGTCGAGCGGCGTGCCCCAGGCCAAACCGCGGAATTCCGTGGGCGCCGGGCTCATGGCATAGGTCAGGTCGGGCCGCGCGGGCGCTGCGGGCAGCTTGGGCCGAACGACAAAGGGCGGCGGCGTGTCTGCGCCGGCCGGCGCTGCGCCTGTCGGCTCGGGCACGGCCGGTGCTGCCGCCGGGCCGGCGGGGCTCGTGGCGGGCGCTTTGTCGGCGCCGGAAAGCGTGGCAGGGCCCTCGGCCGCGAAGCCGGGGCAGAAGGAGAAGGAAACGATCGCCGCCAGGGCGAGGGCGGCCAGGGGAAAACGCATGGAGCCTCCGGTGGCGCGAACGCGCGCCGAGTCTGATACTCCCCTGTCTCTGCCGGGAAATCAAGTGCCGCCAGGGGCTTTTTTACAGGTAAAGGGCCTGGGAGCGCGCGCGGGCCAGAGCCAGCTCCGTGGTCTCCAGCACCATCCGCCCCAGGCGCACAAGCCTGCGGCCGGAGTCTATGTCGGCAAGCAGGCGCTTTTCACGCGTCAGGCGCAGGCCAAGCAGATACGGCCCGGCATGGAAGGGGTCGGTTGCTTCGTAGACGCGGTACAGGTCCAGGGGCAAGGTCGGGGTGGCGGCGGTGGTGCTCATGGCGTCCTCCTGCCTTGCTGAATTGCAATATACGGACCTTGCAATGAATCCATCGTCTGCACAATGGGTTGCAAAACCGTACTACAGTCGGAAGATGCAGCCGCGCCTGCACAACGCGCAAAAAAGCCCCCCGCCGGAGCAGGGGGCCATTTCGCGAGCGGTGTTCCCGGACCCTTAGGCCTGCGGCGCCAAATTCTGAATGACCCAGACGACGCGGCCCAGGGTGCGCGCGGACATTTCCGCAGCGGGCACGTGCAGGTCGGCGTGGGTCTTGTCCTCGGCGCGCAGCACGAACTGCCCGTCAACGTAGTACACGCGGCGGATGAGCAGCCCCTGATGCGGGAAATGCACGGCGCACAGGTCGCCATCGGGGTGCTGGCGTTGGGCCATGTCCACGCCGACAAAGGCGCCGCGCATGACGACCGGCTCCATGCCCGCGGAATCCACGCGCAAAACCACGAGCTCCGGACTGAAAAACGTATCGGGAATGGACAGGTCCTCAACGGGCTGGGGCTGCCAGACATTGGCGTCCGCGCCGCTGCCCATCATGGACGAAACCGGAACCACGCGGCCGCGCGCATTGGTGCGCCCGTAAGTGGCCGGGGTCTCGCGCAGCAGGTTCTCGGCGGAGACGCCGCCCCTGCTGGCGTTCAAGTACACAGGCTCCTGGCCGTCGGAAAGCCAATTGGGGTTCAGCCCATGGCTGCGGTACAGTTTGAGGAACCAATCCGAGGGCACGGAGCAACGGCGTTTCGCATCAGAAATGCTCGACTGCCGCACCTCAAGAACCTCCGCCAACTGCACCTGAGTCCGCGCTCCAGTGGCCTTCTTGATGCGCTCCATGGCTTCCTCGAACCAGCGTTCCAGGCGCTCGTCGCACTTTTTCTTCAACTTTGCCACTGCGATCCTCCGTATTGTTCTTCCTGTATCGTAAAACTGCACGTCTGCGCTTGTTACTTTTGCTTGCGCATTATGGACTATGCTTAACGATACTATAGTTGCTCCGATTTGCTGCCGTCAAGCAGAAATACACCAAGGACAACGGTCCTCACAATGCTGTCGCGGCTCATTGTATACTGTCATTTCTGACATAGCTGCTGCACCACGATTTTTTTATCTTATAATAGCAGAGTTCCCTGTCAATATGCGTTACCAAAAATTAAGTAGTATCAATACACAATACCACCGGCCAAGGGATATACCCACGTCAAGAGGCAAGCATTATTCCCTGCAGGTTCTCAATGTACTTACCCTACACCAGTATGCCCGGCATATCGCGGCGTCTTCCCTCCCGCCGGGGGCTGTGCTATCCAGCGTACGCAGGGGCGCACGGCGCAAAGGCGCAAGGCGCGGGCCGCGGCCCGGCCAGGGCATTCCAGAACACGAGAAGGCGAACATGACGGACAACACCTCGCGCATATTCCGCGCATACGATATCCGGGGCATCGTCGGCCGCGACTTCGACGCCGCCTGGGTGGAACAACTCGGCAAGGCCTGCGGGGCCTATTTTCTGTCCCACGGGCACACGCGCGCCGTGGTCGGCCACGACTGCCGCCTCACCTCGGCCGCATTCCAAGAGCGCATGGTGCGGGGCATCGCCTCCACCGGCGTCGACGTGCTCTTCCTCGACATGGTGCCGACTCCGGTCTGCTACTTCGCCATACGGCACCTGGGCTACCAGGCCGGGGTCATGATCACCGCCAGCCACAATCCAGCCGAATACAACGGCTTCAAGGTGTGGGCGGGCAAAAGCACCATCCACTCCGAGGAAATCCAAAACATCGCCCGGCTCATGGCCCGGGACGTTTTCCCGGCAGGCAGCGGACTGGCCACCCGGCACGACATCGTTCCCACCTATCTGGACACGGTGTCCAAGCTGGTGGCCCTCGGCCGGCCGGTCAAGGTCGTGCTCGACGGCGGCAACGGCGCGGCCGGACTTGTGGCCCGCGACCTGCTCGCCCGGGCCGGAGCCGAGGTCATCGAACTCTTCTGCGAGCCCGACGGCCGCTTCCCGAACCACCACCCCGATCCGGTGGAGGAAAAGAACCTCACGGCGCTCAAGGCCAAGGTGCTCGAGACCGGCGCAGAGCTGGGCATCGGGCTGGACGGCGACGGCGACCGCATCGGCGTGGTGGACGAAAACGCCCATGTGCTCCACGGCGACCGCCTGCTGGCCATCTTCGCCCGCGCGGTGCTGGCCGAAAAACCCGGCGCGGCCATCATCGGCGATGTCAAATGCTCGCACCTGCTTTTCCAAGACATCGCCAAACATGGCGGCCGGCCCATCATGTCCGCAACTGGGCACTCACTCATCAAAGACAGACTGCTCTCCGAAAAGGCCGCGCTCGCGGGGGAAATGAGCGGGCATATGTTCTTCGCCGACCGCTACTACGGCTTTGATGACGCGCCCTATGCCGCATTGCGCCTCGTGGAGATACTCTCCCATTCTACTCTGGCTTTGTCCAGGCTCCTAGACGACTGGCCCCTGACTTTTGTTACACCCGAATTGCGCATCGATTGCCCGGAAGCCATAAAATTCGCCGTGGCCGAGAAAGCCGTTGCGGAATTCGCCAAACAATACACGCTTGAGGGCGACGACGGCGCGCGCCTTGTGTTTCCCGACGGCTGGGCCCTGGTGCGCGCCTCCAACACCCAGCCCGCGCTGGTGATGCGCTTCGAGGCCGAGAGCGAGGCGCGACTGGCGGAATTGCGCACCCTGGTGGAAGAGCCCCTGGCCCGCTGGATAGCCGAGATGTCTTGAGATTTGCCCCTGTGCGTCTTCTGCGCAAGAAGTGTGTTGACATTTCGAGACGACCGGTCTAGTCACTTCCCCATGCGCAGCAACACCAAACGCGACGACACACGCCAGCGGCTCATCGAGGCCGGCGCGGCCATCATTCATCGCCAAGGCTACAACGGCACGGGCATCCAGCAAATTCTGGAAGCCTGCGGTGTGCCCAAGGGCTCTTTCTATCATTTCTTCAAGAGCAAAGAAGACTTCGCCCTGGCCCTGCTGGACAACTACACCGCGATTTTCGCGGAACGCGCGGTGCAGCTCTTCGGCGACGAGTCTCTGCCCCCGCTGGACCGTGTGCGTCATTTTTTCGACAACGCCCTGCTGCGCCAACGCGACCCGGATGGGCCCTTCAGCACCTGCGGCTGCCCGGTGGGCAACCTGGTGCAGGAGCTTTCGCCCATGGGGCCGGAGTTCCGCCAGCGCCTGGACAGCGTGCTGCACCGCATGGAGCTGGCCATCGCCGACATGCTGCGCCAAGGCCAGGCCCAGGGCCAAATCGCCGCCCGGCACGATCCTGACGAGATGGCGCAGTTCTTTGTGGCCACCTGGCAGGGGGCCATCCTGCGCATGAAGGCCGCGGGCGGGCCAGAGCCCTTGCTCCGCGCCCGCGATGTCCTGATCGATCTGCTGACGCGCTAGTCCCACGGCGCTCAAAGCGGAGCCCACGCGGCCAGCCGTTGGCCTGACATTGAATAGACCGGTCTAATAATATGCACGGCGCAGCCAGCCGGAACCAACAACACCAGCAGGAGCCATTTATGCCGACCGCAAACAACAACGCCCCATACCGCATCGCCACCCAGACCCCGGAAACCGCCACCGGGTTCATGGTCCAGGCCTTCAAGCGCTTTCCGCCGCAGGTGGGCGTGCCCGAGCCCATGCTGTTGTTCTCGGCCAGCCCGGGCATGGTGGAGGCGCAGTTCTCCGTGTTCAGCTACTTCGGCACGCACGCGCACTTGAGCCCCGAGCTGCTGGCCGCCATCCGCTACCTGGCCTCGCGCACGCTTTCCGCCCCGGCCTGCCTGCTCTTCAACGGCAAGCTGCTGGGCGCAACAGGCTTTTCCGACGAGGAGCTTTCCGCCCTGCCCGAGTCCGGCGGCGAGTTCACCCCGGCGGAGCGCGCCCTGCTGGCGTATGTGGTGCGCCTGGTGGGCGAGCCGACGACGGTGACGGACGCGCATATCGAAACCCTGCGCGAGCACGGCTGGACCGATGCGGACATCATGGACGCGTCCATGCAGGCGGCGAACATGCAGGTGCCCGCCCTGCTGCTCAAGGCCCTGAAGCGTTAGCGGACACGCGGCGGGAGGGCTCCGGGGCCCCCTCTCCCCTGGTGCGGGTCCTCCCGCCACCGCACAACGCACCAACGGAAAAGGCTCTTCCAGCGGCTTTGCGCGGAAGAGCCTTTTCCGTTGCCGAGGGAGTCCAGAGGGCCCCGTGCCCTCTGGCGGGGTTCCAGGGGCAGCGCCCCTGGATTCTCCGGCGACGCCCCTGGGGTCTCCAGGCAACGCCGGAGGTGGGGCTGGAGATGCCTCCGGCGGCCGGGGGCTGGCCACCCCCGGACCCGGCGAAATGGGGAGCGGAATTGCTCTGCTGGCCGGAGATGCAGGCAGCACCCGGTTTCTTTTACTTCTTCGCTTTTGCTCCGGCCTTCACTGCGGCTTTGGCAGGAGCCGCCGGCCCCCCCTGCTGCCGGCCGAAAAATTCCAGCACCAGCCCGGTGGCGTCCGGCCCGGCGCTCGGCGCATCGCAATAGCGGTAGCGTTCGCGCGCGCCGCCCGGCCAGGCGTGGCCCCCGTTCTTGACGATGACCACGCGCACCTGCCCCCGCCCGCCCGCCTTGGCAGAACCATTGGCCGGGCCATATTCCTCCACGCGCACGGCGGCGCTGTCGCGCACCTGGCCTTTGGGGCTCAGGTCCATGCCGTTCACCCAATGATCCACCTGGGCGCGGGCGGGGTGGTCCTCGCAAAAGCGCCCGGTCGCCGGGTGGGCCTTGGTGGGGGCCACGCGCGCCACGTTGTCCTGCGCGCCGTGGATGATGAGCACGGGCAGGGGCTCGGCCGGGCGCGGCGCATCGCAGGGCAGATAGCCGGCCACAACGGCCAGGGCCGCCGCAGCGCCGGAGCGCTCCAGGACGAAGCGGCTGGCGAGCATGGCGCCGTTGGAGAATCCCGCAAGATAGATGCGCCGGGGGTCGGCGCCGTAGTCCGTGCGCAGGCGATTGATGAGCGCGGACAGGAAGCCCACGTCGTCCACGCGCTGGTCGCGGGCGTAGCCGCAGCAGGTCCAGGCGTTCCATGTCTGGCCTTCGCCGTTGGCCTCGGCCGGGCCGAGCCCGTCCGGAAACACGGCCAGATACCCGGCGGCGGCGGCGCGTCCGGCCAGGCCGGTTTGGCGCATGGCCTGGAGGGCGGAGCCCCCGGCCCCGTGCAGAACGATGATGACGGGAGTTTTCGGCGCGGCCTGGCCTTTCTTGAGGGGCGCGGCCTTGGGCAGGGTCAAGAGGGCCCGGCGGTCCACGCCGTCGTGGCGCAGGGTCAAAACCTGCTGCCGGGCCTGGTTGTTGGCCGGGGCTTGCTTGCGGCCCGCCTGATTGGGCTGATTGGGCTGGGCTTGCCCGGGCCGGAAGGGATCGGCTTCGCCCTTGTTTCCAGCGCCGAACGAACCGCCCTGGGAAGCATTGGCCGCGCCGGGCACTTGCGGCGCCTTGGGCTGCTGCGGCGCCACCGGGCCGCCCTGGGAGACGCCGTGGCCCTTGTCGCGGGAATCCGGCGACTTGGTCAGGGAGTCGAGGGCGTCCTGCACCATGCCGCCGGCGCTCTGCGCGCACAGGGCCTGCGCCGGGCCGAGCAAAACGCAAAGGACCAGCGCCGCCGCGGGCCAAAACCCGCGCACGGGCGTTGCGGCAAAATGCGGACGCGCGCCCATGGCCGCGGCTAGGACTTGTTCTCCATGATCTTGCCGGTCATGGGGATGAAGAACACGCCCATGTCCTTGCGGGAATGGACCTTGCCGGACTTGTCCTTGGTGAACACGTAAAGCACCTGGCCCTTTTTGAAGGGCTGGCCGATGGGCACGATGAGCCGGCCCTCGGGCTTCAGCTGCTTCAAGAGCTCGGGCGAGACGTAGCGCGCGGCGCAGGTGACCATGATGATGTCGAAGCCGCCCTTGACCTCGGGCCAGCCGAAGTAGCCGTCACCCACGCGGGTGTGCACGTTCTCAAGCCCAAGGGGCTTGTAGATCTTGGCGACCTCGCTGCCCAGGGGCTTGATGATCTCCACCGAGTAGACTTCCTTCACGATGCGCGACAAAAGCGAGCTCTGGAAGCCGGAGCCGGTGCCGACCTCGAGCACGGTGTCGCCGGGGCGGGGCTTGGCCAGCTGGGTCATGTAGGCCTGGCCCAGATAGTCGGAAAGGGCGGAGCCGTAGCCGATGGCCCAGGGCTTGGGCGCGGGCTCGTAGCAGTTGGAGGCGAAGGGCTTCTTGCGCTGGTAGTCATAGTGATAATATTCGCGCGGCAGTTCGCGGAAGGCGCGCAGCACGTTCGGGTCGGATTTGCCGAAGCGCCGCTTCAGGTATTTGTCGATGGCGTCCATGGCCATGACCTTGCGCGACTGCAGCTCGGCGAAGTCCTTCTCCTGCAGCTCCACCTGGCGGCCGGACTGGCGCATGGACTCCTGGAAGGTCTTGAAGTTCCAGGCCGCGCCGGGGGTCCAGGCGGGCTGCGCGGTGGGCGCGGGCGCGGCCAAGGCCACGGAGGCGGCCTTGGCCTCCGCGGCGCTGAAGGCCAAAAGACAGCACAAAACAGCAAGCGCGCGCGCAAGACGGCGCGGAATGATGATCGCCATGGATGAGACTCCTCAAAATTTCGTAATCCGTACCTGCTACCACGAGGCCGCGCGGATAGGAAGCCCCCCTGCCCCCGGCGCACCGCAGCCCTTGACCCGCGCCGCGCCGCGCCCTATTCACTGCAGATTGCCCGCCGCAACGCTTGCGGCGGCGACCGGAGGACCCATGACCGACCCCGCCTGCCACGCCCAGACCGATGCCCCCGAGGGCAAGACCGCCGCAGAGTCCGCCGTGACCATGACCCAGCAGGTGCTGCCCGAGGACGCCAACCCCGCGGGCAACGTGCACGGCGGCGTCATCCTGAAGCTCATCGACACCGCGGCCGGGGTTGTGGCCATGCGCCACGTGCGCGGCTGGGCCGTCACCGCCAGCATCGACCGCATGGACTTCCTCAAGCCCGTGTACGTGGGCGAACTTGTGGTGCTCAAGGCCAGCCTGAACATGGTCGGCCGCACCAGCATGGAGATAGGCGTGCGCGTGGAGGCCGAGAACCTGCTCACCGGCGCGGTGCGCCACACCAACTCCGCCTACCTCACCTTTGTGGCCCTGGACGACAAGGGCTGCCCCAGGCCGGCCCCGCCCCTGCTCGTGGAGGGCGAGGTGGCCGAGCGGCGCTTCCGCCAGGCCTTGCGCCGCCGCGAACTGCGCAGGCAGGCCATTGCCGAGGAGCGGCGCGGCTAGAACAGAACGCCGCCGGCAGCGCTTCCAAAACGCGGCACCGCCAGCCCGCCGCGGCAGCTTGTTTAAAGCGCGCCGGGCGGGGCGCACTGTCCTTGCCATATGCGGGCAGGGCCATTATATGGGCCTCACCCCGTCAGACCGTTTCGGGGAAACCCGTATCCGGAGCGACACAGTTTGACAGACCCCAAGGACAAAAGCGGCCACAAATCGCTGCACATGCTCAAGCGTTGCTTGGCGTATTTCATGCGCTACAAAGCCCGCGTGGGGTTGGCCATCGTCGGCATGACCGTCGTGGCGCCCTGTGCGGCGGCCAGCGCCTGGCTGGTCAAAAAAGCCGTGGACGACGTGCTCATCAACAAGGACATCGTCGCCCTCAAGTTCGTCACCGTCGGCATCGTGGTGCTCATGACGGCCAAGGGCATCTTCCGCTTCATGCAGAACTACTACATGAACACGGCGGGACTGCTCGCCGTGAACGACCTGCGCAACGAGCTGTATTCCAAGATCGTCTACCTGCCCATGCACTACTTCAACGAGTCGCAGGTGGGCATGCTGATGAGCCGCGTGCTGAACGACGTGGGCCTCATCCGCGCCAGCCTGCCCTCCATGGTCATGCTGACGCGCGAGTTCTTCTCCGTCATCGGCCTGGCCTTCTACGTGTTCTACCTGGACTGGAAGCTGGCCTTCTGGGGCACCATCGTCTTGCCCGCAGCGCTCTACCCCTTCATTTATTACAGCAAGCGCATGCGCAAGCTGGGCCGCCGCACCCAGGGGCACGTTTCAGACGTTTCCGTGCGCCTGCAGGAAGGGCTCTCCGGCATCAAGGTCATCAAGGGCTTCGCCAAGGAAAGAAGCGAAGTGGAGCACTTTGAGCGCGAGAACGAAAAACTCGTGGGCAGCAGCAACAAGCAGATTCTCGCCAGCGAGCAAAGCTCCCGCGTCATGGAGACCATCGGCTCCTTCGCGGCCGGGCTGGTGCTCTGGTACGGCGGCTCCCGCGTCATCGCGGGAGACTTGACCACCGGCGCGCTGCTGTCGTTCCTCACCGCCCTGGCCATGCTCTACGACCCCATCAAGCGCATCAACGCCGCCAACATCGACATCCAGATGGCCCTCACCGGCGCGGAGCGCGTGTTCGAGATCATGGACACGGCCGACGACCTGGCCGAGCGCGGCGGCAGCGTGGAGTTCAGCGGTCCCTTCCGCGAAATATCCTTCGAGAAGGTGCAGTTCACCTACGCCGGCGGCAACCGCCTGGCCCTCGACAACATCGACCTGCTGGTGAAGGCCGGGGAGCGCATCGCCATTGTCGGCTCCAGCGGCTCCGGCAAAACCACGCTGGCCAACATGGTGCCGCGCTTCTTCGATCCGCAGGGGGGCAGGATACTGCTGAACGGCCGCCCCCTGGCCGACTACACCCTGAACAGCCTGCGCCGCAGCATGGGCCTGGTCTCGCAGGAGTCCTTCCTGTTCAACGCCAGCGTGCGCGAGAACATCGCCTACGGCGCCGTTGGCGAATACACCCAGGAGGCGGTGGAATCGGCCGCCAAGGCCGCCTACGCCCACGACTTCATCATGGAGCTGCCCGAGGGCTACGACACCCTTGTGGGCGAACGCGGGGTCAAGCTCTCCGGCGGGCAAAAGCAGCGCCTCACCATCGCCCGGGCCATCATGAAGAACCCCGCGCTGCTCATCCTCGATGAAGCCACCAGCGCGCTCGACACGGAAAGCGAGCGCATCGTCCAGCTGGCGCTGGAGAACCTCATGCAGGAGCGCACCAGTCTGGTCATCGCCCATCGGCTGTCCACCATCCTCACGGCCGACCTCATCGTGGTCATGGCCGACGGCCGCATTGTGGACCAAGGCAAGCACGCCAAACTTTTGGAGCGTTGCGAAATCTACCGGACCCTTTACGAAATGCAGTTCGGCGCGGACTAGCGCCGGGAACCCCTATGCCGAGCCACCTTTCCTACCGCATAAACGGTCTTGCCGAGCTGAAGCCCCGGCGTATCCTGTGCTGCCAGCTGCGCCAGATTGGCGACGTGCTGATGCTGACCCCCAGCCTGGACATGCTGCACCGCCGCTACCCGGACGCCACCATCGACGTGTTCACGGAAAAAAAGTGCGCGCCGGTGCTGGAGAACAACCCCAACGTCAACCACATCTGGCAGTTGGACCGCAGCAGGAGCGTGCTCACCCACCTGCGCTTCTACCACGAGGTGGGCACCGGCGGCGACTACGGCCGCTACGACATGATCGTCGACTTCCAGCAGCTGCCGCGCATCCGCTGGGTATTGGCTTTTTCCGACGCGCCGGTGCGGCTTTCCTACTCGCCGCCGTGGTACAACCGGCCGTTCTACACGCACTGGGCGCCGGTTTCCGGTCCTTATGCCGCCAAATGCAAGGCCGGCGTGCTCATGAACGCCCTGGGCCTGCCCTGGGTAAACGATCCTCCCAAGATATACCTCACCGAGGCCGAGCGGGAGAACGCCCGCGCCGAGCTGGCCGCCTGGGGGCTCAAGCCGGACCAGCGGCTGGTCACCGTGGACCCCACGCACCGCCGCGCGACCCGTTTGTGGCCCGCGCGCCATTATGGCAAGCTGCTGGCCCTGGCCGCGGCGCAGCGTCCCGACATTCGTTTTCTGCTGCTGTACGGCCCTGGCGAGCTTGAAATGGCAACCGAGGTGCAAACCCTGGCCCTGGCCGCCGGCCTGTCCCCCGGGCAGATCATATTGCCCCCGAGGCTGACCAGCCTGCGCGAAATGGCCGCCATGCAGGCTCAGGCCACCTTGCACCTGGGCAACTGCTCCTCGCCTCGGCACTTCGCCGTGGCCGTGGGCACCAAGACCCTCACCGTGCGCGGCTCCACCAGCACGGCCTGGACCTTCCCCGGCCCCGGGCATGAGGACATCGCCCTGGGCCTGCCCTGTCAGCCCTGCAGCGAAAACGGCTGCACCAAGGGCATGAAGTGCCTGACCGACCTGGAGCCTGAGGCCGTGCTCCCGCGCCTGCTGGCCATGCTCGACAAATAGCGCCACGCCCAGACAAATGCGAAGGGCTCCTTCCGGCACATGGCCGGAAGGAGCCCTTCGCATTTGCGCCCCACGGATGCCCAAGGGAAAGCCCTTGGCGGGGGCAAAGGGGCGAGCGCCCCTTATCTCTTACAGCACGTCCCAGGCCTGGCCCTGCGGCGTGTCCTTCACCTCCACCTGCATGGCGGCAAGCTCGTCGCGGATGGCGTCGGACCTGGCGAAATCCTTGTTCTTGCGCGCCTCCAGGCGGTCGGCCAATAGAGCCTCCACCTTGGCGGCCTCGATGCCCGCGCGCGCGGCGCGGCAGGTCTTGAGCTCGGCCAAAAACGATTCCGGCGACAAGCCGAACACGCCCAGCACGCCCGACCACTTGGCCACACCGGCGCGGATGCGCGAAAGCAGGTCGCGGCCGGCCTCGGCCTTGCGCAGAGCCTTGTCCTCCAGCACGCGCCCGGCAAGGCGCACCATGCCGAACAGATGCCCCAGGGCCGCGGCGGTGTTCAGGTCGTCCTCAAAGGCGTCGGCGAAGCCCTGCTCGTACCCGGCCAGCTCGTCCAGCATGTCTTGGGGCACGGGCGTTTTGGACCACTTGGTCCCGGCCAGGGCGGCGTCCACCTGGGCCAGGGCGGTGTAGATGCGGCGCACGCCCTTCTCACCCTCTTCCAAGGCGTCGAAGGAGAAGTCCAGCGGGCTTCTGTAGTGCATGGTCAGCAGGAAATAACGCAGCACCTCGGGCAGAAATTTGGCCAGAATGTCGCGGATGGTGAAGAAGTTGCCAAGGGACTTGGACATCTTCTCGGAGTTGATCTGCACAAAGCCGTTGTGCACCCAGAATTTGGCGAACTCCTTGCCGGTGGCCGCCTCGCTCTGGGCGATCTCGTTCTCGTGGTGCGGGAAGGAAAGATCCTGGCCGCCGCCGTGGATGTCCAGCGGCAGGGGCATGTACTTCTCGCTCATGGCGCTGCACTCCAGGTGCCAGCCCGGACGCCCCAGGCCCCACGGGCTTTCCCAGGAGGGCTCGCCCGGCTTGGCCGCCTTCCACAGGGCGAAGTCCAGCGGGTCGAGCTTTTCCTCGCCGGGCTCCACGCGCGCGCCGGAGACCAGATCCTCGATGTTGCGGCCCGAGAGCTTGCCGTAGTCGGCGAAGCTGCGCACCTTGAAGTACACGTCGCCGCTCGGCGTGGCGTAGGCGTGGCCCTTTTCGATGAGCCCCTTTGTGAGGGCGATCATCTCCGCGATGTGCTCGGTGCACTTGGGCTCCACGTCGGCGCGCAGCACGCTGAGCGCGTCCATGTCCACGTAGAACTCGCCGATGAACTTCTCGGCGATCTCCTGGGAGCTGGCGCCCACTTCATTGGCGCGCTTGATGATCTTGTCGTCCACGTCGGTGAAGTTGCGGACAAAGGTGACATCATAGCCCTTGAAACGCAGGTAGCGCACCAGGACGTCGAAAACCACGGCGCTGCGCGCATGGCCGATATGGCAGTAGTCGTAGGCGGTGATGCCGCAAACGTACATGGACACCGCGTTGCCACGCAGCGGCGTAAATTCCTGCTTCACCCGGCCCATCGTATTGTACAGACGCATTCAAACTCCAAGCGGTGCGATTATGGTTATGGGTACGGCGAGAGGCGTAGCCTTGTGCCGCCTGCCGTTTGCGGCGCATACTGCCAGAGGACGAGCCACAGGGCAAGGCCAGGCGCTGGTCCCTGGCCGGCAAAGGAGCAGCGCTTTAGTTCACCTGCTTACGCTTGCGATTTGTGGCAAAAAAGGTCCAGCTTGCCTTATGACTACTCGCGAGAATAATCACGACGGGCACGACGAGAACAACAAGCCAACTCCAGCCAGTGAGCTTGAACCCTATATATATGTAGTTTTCCATTGCTAGCTGCCCCGAATCTCTTTGCCTGCACCGTACTTTGCTGCTCTTGCCACTGCCGTACAGTAAATGCCCGGATCAATTTTACCTTTCAACTCATGCAACAGGAGATAAGGGTTCCGAAGGAGAATAAAACCGAAGTCATTCCCGTAACCTGGTGTTGTCTTAATGAGTTTTAGCTCAATAAGTGAGCGGATTCGGTCTTTCCAGGCTCCTATGGCACGCTGCCCTGTGAACCCAGCCTCCAACGCCATAGCCTGTTCGCTTTCAACCTCAACAACCCCTACAGTCGCACGGCACCAGAGAGCGAAATACGTCTCAGACAGTTTTTTGTACCCTTCAATTGAATCTATACCGTGCAGAAAAAGAGGCATTATCTTGGGCACCTGTGTGTACCCAGAAGAGACCTCCGGACGCCAGATTTCTTTAGGTTGCAAGTCGGGCCAGTGCGCCGCACGGATCACCTCGAACTTCCCTTCGTATGCGATGCTCTTCGCACTTTTTTTAATGTCACCACAAGCCACCTCCTTGTGAATTCAGAATTACCAAAGTAATCGGTATGTTGAAACATAATTATGCGGAAGCGTAGAGTGCCGCTCGAACAAACACATATTGCGAGACGTTGAAGATACCAACAACCCGCATTGTGAGTTTTCCGCGGCAGGTACAAAAACAAACGCTAACCCCCCGTATCGCCGGGGGATCAACATTATCCCAGGTATGGCTATGTGTGCTGTGTCGCGTTGTTGTTGTCTGTTCGCTGCGGCAGGGTCGAGAGGAGCGGCATTTATTAATCAAACCGGTATATTGCTGGTCCCTATGAAATTTCCAGGCCCTGCTCGCGGTATTCGTTCAGCTTGTTGCGCAGGGTGCGCACGGAGATGCCGAGCAGTTGGGCGGCCATGGTGCGGTTGCCGCTGGTCTCGTCCAGACTCTTCAAAATGAGCTGCTTCTCCATCTCGTGCAGGGGCATGACGGACACGGCTTCCTTCAGGCTGGCCGGAGGCGCGGGCGAAACGCCCAGTCCGGTCATTTCCGCGCTGGAGCCGGAGCCGTTGCCAGGTCCGACGGCGCCAGCGCCGCCGGAGCTGCCGGAGCCGTCGGCACAGGCAGGCAGGGCGTCGGCCTCGGGCACGTCGATGCCCCAGGTGTCGCCGTCAAGCAGGAAATGCCGCTGCTGAATGGGCCCGCCCTGGGCCAGCAGCACGGCGCGCTCCATAAGATTCTGCAGCTCGCGCACGTTGCCGGGCCAGTCGTAGGAGGCCAGCCAGCTGCGGGCGTCCTCGGCAAAGACCTGCGGCCCCATGCCGTAGGCGCTGGCGTACTTTCCCGCGAAATATTCGGCCAGAATGAGCACGTCGCCGCCGCGCTCGTTCAGAGCGGGCAGGCGCAGGGGAATGACGTTCAGGCGGTAGAACAGGTCCTGGCGGAACTTGCCCTCGCGCACGGTCTGCTCAATGTCGCGGTTGGTGGTGGCCAGCACGCGCACGTCCACGCTGATGGTCTCCACGCCGCCCACGCGGTCGATCTCGCCCTCCTGCAGCACGCGCAGCAGCTTGGCCTGCAGAGCCAGGTCCATCTCCGTGATTTCGTCGAGCAGGATGGTGCCGCCCTGGGCCAGTTCGAACTTGCCCAGCTTGCGGTTGATGGCGCCGGTGAACGCGCCCTTCTCGTGGCCGAAGAGCTCGCTCTCCAGCAGGTGCTCGGGCAGGGCCGCGCAATTGATGGCCACGAAGGCCTCGCGCGCGCGGTCGGAGTTGTGGTGGATGAAGCGGGCGAACATTTCTTTGCCGGTGCCGGAGGGGCCGCTGATGAGCACTGTGGCCTTGCTGCGCGCCACCTGCCGGGCCAGGGCCAGCACGCGCTGCACGGCCGGGTGGCGGCCGATGATCTGGAAGCGCCCGGCGGCGGATTCCTGCGGATTGCTGGCGGTTTTGGAGACGCCGCTGGCCGCCGCGTTGGACATGAGCCGCACGGCATGGCCGGAAGCGCCGGAGGCATTGGACATGAAGCGCGAACCGCCCGAGGAGTTGGAGGCCAAACGGGAAGCACCGGAACGGGCGCCCTCGGGGGGGACGCAGTGCGCGTCCTCCTGGGGCAGCACCAGGTGGATCTTCTCCCAGGCCAGGGGTTCGAGCCAGTAGTCGCGCGCGCCGAGCTCCAGGTACTTCTGGGCTTCCTCGGCGCTGCCCGTGCGCGAAAAAATAATGACCGGCGGGCCGGGCTCGCCGTTCTCGGTCAGCTCGGCCAAGCGGGAGAGCAAGGCCAGGGCGTCGTAGCCGGGCAGGCTGGGGCGAGAAAAGATGAGCGCAGTGGGCGAGCGTTTGAGGAAGGCCAGGGCGGAGCCAAGGCCATCGGCAACGCCAGCCTGCACCCCGGCGTCGCGCAGGGCTGGAAAGATGCCGCTGACGGACTGCGGCTCGGCAATGAAGAGGATCGTCCGCTCGGACATAGCCTGTGCTTGTAGCCTCATCCTGTAAGATTATCAATAGAGGGATTCTACGGCTTTCCTGCCCGGCGCGGACATTTCCCGGCAGGACCGGGCCGCGGGTTTGCGTGTCGGGGCGGCATCTGGTAGCAGGCAGGGCAGGAGAACGCCGTGCCAACAAGCATCCCGGTTCTATGCTACCACAACGTCAGCGATGTCGACGGCCACTCGCCGCGCCGCTTCGAAGAACATCTCGTCGCCATCAAGGATGCGGGATTCAAGACTCTTTCCGCCCACGAGCTGGTGGCCGGCATGCGGGGCGAGGCCGCCCTGCCGCGCCGGGCCTGCGTGCTCACCTTCGACGACTGCCACCTGAGCAACTGGACCATCGCCGCGCCCCTTTTGGCCAAGCACGGCATGACCGGCGTGTTCTTCTGCGTCACGGACTTCATCGGCGCGGGCGAAAAAAGACCGCAGCTGGCCCCGGAGGCGGGCGGCCCGGAACTGCTCTCCGCCCCGGCGTCCTTCCGCCGCGTGCTTGATGCGGACGACCGCGGCCAGTTCATGAACGAGGCCGAGCTGCGCGCCATGACCGCCGACTACGGTTTCGAGGTGCACGGCCACAGCGCGCGGCACCAGGGCTGCTTCCGCAGTCTGGTCAAAACCGCGAACATGGGCGACGCCCACGCCCACTGGAGCGCCTGGGGCATCTACCCGCCGGACATGCGCCACGGAGAGGACGCCCCGTCCCTGCCCCTGTTCGAGACCGGCAGCGGCTACGTGTACAACGGCTACTGGCCCAAACACGGCGGCCTGGAGGCCGGAGGCGGCGTGTACTACCGCCGCCGCACCGACGCCGAGCGCCGGGCCTTCTGCCTTGCGGACTTCCAGCGCTGCCACGCGCGCATCCGCGACATCAACGGCTACGGCGACAGGCAATATTTCTGCTGGCCCTGGGGCCAGTTCGACGCCCTTGCCGAAAGCTGCATGCGCGAGGCGGGCTTCCAGGCGGCCTTCACCCTGGAGCGCAGCGCCAACACCGCCGGCGGCGACCCCATGCGCATCCATCGCCTCGGCGTGGGCAAAACCAAGGACGGCGCCTGGGTGCAAAGCCGTCTGCGCATGTATTCCGGCTCCCTGCGCGCCAAGGTGTTCTTCAAGTACCTGCGCAAGCGGCCCGAGGTGGCGAGCGTCGTCTACATGACCGACACGGGCAAGCTCTCCGGCGGCAGCAGGCAGATGGTGAACAACATCCTGGGCATGCGCGAGAGCGGCCTGCGCGTTACCGCCGTGGTGCCGCCCGGCACCGAACTGCACAAGGCCCTTGCGCTGCTCGCCGTGGGCGAAAACCCCGTGGAGATCGTGCCCTTTGACGGCTTCCGCCAATATGTGCGCGCGGCGGCCTTCGTTGCCGGGCTGGCCCGCCGGGTGCAGGCCGACGTGATCCACACCTTCCACGCCAGAGCCTACAAGAGCGCGGCCCTGGCAAAGCTCCTGGGCGGCGGCTTCCGCCTGTTCATCAACCGGGGCGTCATCTTTCCGCCCAACACCATTTTCGCCCTCTATGCCCTGGCCGCAACCGGGGTCACCTGCAATTCCCAGGTCTGCGCCGAGGTGCTGCGCCGCTACCAAGTGCCGCAAAACCGCCTGCGCCTCGTGTACAATTCCTTTCTGCCCAAAAACGGCCAGCTGCCCCCGGAGCGCCAGCCCCGCAAGAAGCGCGGCGCGCGCGTGCTGTTCATCGGCAACATGGGCGCGGCCAAGGGCTTTGCGGTCTTTGCGGCCATGGCCCTCACGCTGGTGCGCCAGGGCGTGCGCGACCTGGAGTACGTTGTGGCGGGCGTGCACCCGAACGAGCCCTGGCGCGAACACGTGGCCCCGGAGGTCCTGTCCCGCCTGACCATGCTGGGCGAGCTGCCCCACGACCAAGTGCTTGAGGAGCTGCAAACAGCGGACATTCTTGTGCTGCCTTCCCGGCAGGAGAGCCTGCCCAACGTGCTGCTGGAGGCCTTTGCCAGCTCGCTGCCCGTGGTCTGCACGGCCGTGGGCGGCATGCCGGAGCTGGTGCGCGACGGCCTGAACGGCTTCGTGCGCCCGTCCGGTGACGCCGGCGGACTGGCCGAGGCCGTTGTGCGCCTGGCCTCGGACCCGGCCCTGCGTTTGCGCATGGGCCGCATCAACCGGCGGCTGGTGGAACGGCATCTGGGCAACGCGGCCAAGACGCTGACCCTGCTGCGCGTGTATTTCGGCGAGCCGCTGTTCGAGCCGCTGCCCATCGAGGCCCTGGCCACGCAGGTTGCTGCGGAGCATCCCCTGGCCGTGGAAAACGAGGCCCCGCCATGCCGCAAAGCCTGAGCCAAGCCTGGAGCGCGCTGCCTGCGCCCCTGCGGGAGCGCCTGGCCCTGGCCTCCACCGGGTGGCGGCACCTGGCCCTTGCCGGCGGCGAAACCCTGCGCCTGGCCCAGGCCATGCCAAACGACGGGATGGGCGGCGCGAAGAAAACCAGCCTTTCGGCCCTGGCCGCGGACATGCTGCTTTGGGCCTGTGGCGAGAATCCCCTTTCCGGCCCGCTGGCCGCGGAGCTGCTGGCCGCGCCGGGCCTGCCCCTGCGAGACGCCGCGCGCGCGTCCCTTGCCGCCGTGGCCGCCCATTGGCACGCCCCCGCTGGCAAGGAAGGCGGCCAAGCATATTTCGAGCGGCTGGCGGCCAAGCACGACACCGCCCGGCTGGCGGACTTTCTGGCCACACAGGTGGCCAAGGACCCGGCCGGGCTCTACTGGCGCGACAAGGCCCTGGGACTGGCGCTGTATTGCGGCCAAGGCGCCTTGGCCGAAGCCCTGGAAGCCACGGCCCTGTCCGGCCTGGACGAAATCCCCGGCCTTGCGCCGGTTGCGGGCGTGCTCGCGGCGCAGGCCGCGTTCGTCAAGGGCGACACCACCCGCTGCCTGGACGAACTGGCGCGGCCCGGCATGGCCTTTGACGCGATCTTCGGCCCCGGCTTTACCACGGCGCGCAAGGGGCTGGCCCTGCTGCGCGCGGGCGAGGACGCCCAAGCGTTGCCCCTGCTGCGCCAAGCGCTCATCGCCGCCCCCTGGCAGGCCAGCCTGGCCCTGGTCGCGGCCGACGCCCGCAGCGGCGCGCGCCGCGCCCTGACGCCACCGCCCGGTCCGGCCCTGGTCATGCTCTACACCTGGAACAAGGCAGCCGACCTGGACGCCACCCTGGCCAGCCTGTTCGCCTCCGATCTTTCTACGTCAGGCCTTGCCTCGACGGGCATTTCCACGACGGGCCCTGCCGCGGCAGCGGGCGGGCGGGCGCGGGTCATGGTGCTGAACAACGGCAGCACCGACGGCACCGCGCGGGTGTTGTCCGCCTGGCAGGCGCGAGTGGGCGACGGCCTGCTGCGCCTGGATTTGCCGGTGAACATCGGCGCGCCCGCGGCCCGCAACTGGCTGGCCGCCACGCCCGAGGCCCTGGCCGCCGAAACCCTGGCGTATCTGGACGACGACGTGGACCTGCCGCCGGACTGGCTGCAACGCCTGGGCGCGGCCCTGGCCGCGCACCCGCGGGCCGGGGTCGTGGGCTGCAAGGTGGCGGACCATCAAGCCCCGCACCTGCTGCAAAATGTGGCCGGGCACTTGGTCATTCCGCCGGACGCCCCCGACAACCGCCCGGAGCTGGACTTCCAGAGCCTGACGCCCAACCCCTTCCGCCTGCTCGACGCGCACCTGCAAGGCCCGGACTGGGGGCTCTTCGACTTCATCGGCCCCTGCGCCTCCGTCACCGGGTGCTGCCACCTGTTCACGCGCGCGGCCCTGGCCGCGCCCTTCGCCCAGGGCGGGGGCTTCTCCCTGGCCCTTGGGCCTTCGCAATACGATGACTTTGAGCGCGACCTGCGCATGCTTGGCGCGGGCCGCCACGCCGTCTACCAGGGCCACCTGCGCGTGCGCCACCGCAAGCGCTCCGGCCTGGCCGCCCAAGGCGCGGAAGCCGCGGCCAGCAATGCCAACGGCAACCGCTACAAGATGCAGACCATGCACCCCCGCGCGGAAGTGGCGGGATTCACCTCGGCCCAGGCGTTGCTGCTTGGCGGGGCCGTGGCCCGGGCGTTTTGCGACCTGGACCGCGACGGAGACGAATGATGACCGGGCCAGACAAGGATTTGAGCCAGGAGTTTCTGGATCAGCACGAGGAATTGCAGCAAGGCCAGGATTTCCGCTTCGCCTGCCATCCGGGCGTCAGCTGCTTCGGGGCGTGCTGCTCCGCCCTGGACCTCATGCTCACCCCGTACGACGCCATGCGCCTGCGCCGCAGCACAAACCAGTCGTCCAAGGACTTCGTGCACGAGTACGCGGACATGAGCGCCATGCCCGGCGTGGGCCTGCCCATGCTCAGCCTGCACATGCAGGACACCGAGGCCAAGCGCTGCCCCTTTTCGCACAACGGCGGCTGCGCCGTGTATGAGAACCGGCCCTCGGCCTGCCGCACCTATCCCCTGGGACGCGCCACGCGCCCCTGCCCCGGCGGCGTGGAGGAACAGATCTTCGTGGTGCGCGAGCCCCACTGCAAAGGCTTTGCGGAAGCCCCGCACTGGAGCCCGGCCACCTGGATGGCCGACCAGGGGCTGACGGCATACAACGCGGCCAATGACCGCTTCATGGCCTTGGCCGCTGATCTGCGCCAGTTCGGGCAGGACACGGGCAAACACCTGTCCAGCCAGCAGACGGGCATGAGCGGCCTGGCGCTCTACCAGCCCGACGATTTCCAGCGCTTCCTCTCGGGTTCGCACCTCATGGACCGCCTGGACATGAGCGACGCCCGGCGCGACGACGTGCTGCACGACGAGGAGGCCTGCCTCGACTTCGGCTTCGACTGGCTGGAGCTTTCCCTCATGGGACACACCGAGCACCTGCATCCCAAAGGATAGGCACATGACCGCTGGCAGCGCCCTCTCCCATCCCAAGATCCTGACCCTGCCGGAGTTCCTGGCCAAGAAGGCCGCGTTCCCCGCCGGGTTCCGGCTGGTGTTCACCAACGGCTGCTACGACATTCTGCACCCCGGCCACGTGGACCTGCTGGCCCGCGCCCGCGCCCTGGGCGACGGCCTCATCCTGGGCCTCAACTCCGACGCCTCGGTCAGGCGCATCAAGGGCGACCTGCCCGGCCCCAAACGCCCGGTGAACAGCGAGGCCGAGCGCGCCTTCGTGCTGGCGGGCCTGACCAGCGTGGACTTCGTGGTGCTGTTCGACGACGACACGCCCCTTGCGCTCATCCGCGCGGTGCGGCCGCAAGTGCTGGTCAAGGGCGGCGACTGGGACGTCTCGCGCATCGTGGGCCGCGAGGCGGTGGAGGCCGACGGCGGCCAGGTGGTGAGCCTGCCGCTCCTGCCGGGCTATTCCACCACAGGGCTCATCGCCCGGCTCACGGCCGCGGGCCGGGGCTGAAGCCGGGACACGCGGTCCCTCAACGGACGCCAACGCGCCAACGCAGAACGCAGCCATTGCCCCCTGGGTCGGCGCAGGATGCCAAGGCCTCGCCAGGCGCGTCTTGACATCCTCCCCGCGTCGGGCTATGCAGTTCTGCTCGGACGGATTCGGGCCAATAGCTCAGTTGGTAGAGCCCCCGGCTCATAACCGGATGGTCCCAGGTTCGACCCCTGGTTGGCCCACCAGACGACACTGGCCGCCAGCCGTAGGCCCGGCCGGACAAGGCCCAGGCGCGAACCTGAAGCCTGGCGGAATATTCGCCCGACACAGCCCGACACCAAGGACGCACATTGACCAGACGCGCCAAAGCGAAGGCCGCCAAACTCACCGCCCGGACTAGTGCAGGCGATTGCAGATGCTCCCAGGGGGAATCCCTACGGGAGCATCTGACGTTTTGGAGGGGACGATGAACGCAGATAACACCCTGTCCCGCATCCGCATTTTGGCACCAGAGGCCTACGCCGCAGACTGGGACAACTCCAATGTACAGATCATGGGCACGCGCGAGGATGTCAAAAAGCTCGCCGTGGCCCTGGACCCAGCCCCGGAGCGCATGGACGAGTGCCTGGCCTGGGGCGCGGACCTGGTGCTGACCCACCACCCCTTGTACTTCAAGCCCTTGGCGCCCACCACGCCCGGACTCTACCTGGACGTGCTGCGGCGCTTCATGGCCGCCGGTTCCTGGCTTTACGCCGCGCACACCAGCCTGGACTGCCGCCCCGACGGTCCGGCCTTCTGGCTCGGCCGCGCCCTGGAGCTTGGGAACTGCGCAAGCATCGAGATCTGCCGAACCTTCCCCGTGCGCGAAGTTTTCTTTCAGGCACCGTCGCGCTTCACCGAGCGCGAGGCGCGGCCCCTGGCAGAGATGGAAGGCGTGCACGCCCTTTCGCAAAGCGCCGCGGGCGAGGTGCGGGTGGTGGCCGACGAGCACGCCCTGCCTGAGGTTTTCGAGCAGTTCCGGGCCGTGTTCGCGGCAAAGCCGCTGGAACAGTATGTGCGCAAGCTGGAGTCGCCGGTGAATACCGTGGGCTTCGGCCAGGTGGGCGACCTGCCCAAGGCCATGGCCTATGAGGACTTCGCCCAGCTTCTGGAGCACACCCTGTTCAAGAACCAGATGCCCATGCCCGGTGCGGACGGCGCGGCCCAGCGCATCGCCTGGTCCGAGTGCGGGCCGAAGCCCAAGACCGTGCGCCGCGTGGCCTACTGCACCGGGTCGGGCGGGTCGCTCATTCCGGCCGCCTTTGCCGCCGGGGCCGACGTGTTCATCTGCGGCGACGTGAAGCATCACGCAGCCATGGAGAGCGCGGGGCTGGTGCTCGATGTTGGGCATTTCATCCTGGAGGAAGAGATGATGCGTCTGTTCTCCCAGGAGTTGCAGAAGGACCTCGGCAAAGAGGTCGAGGTGCGTTTTTTCCCGGGCAAAAGTCCCTTCCGCTTCCGGGTGCTGGCCTAAGGCCGGCCGCTGGCGGAACTGGGACAAAGCAATATGTTTCCGGTCCGGGCATGGTCCGGGCCCTAATAAAGCGAGGTGCCGATGTATCAGAAACAGATCGAGCAGTTGGTGGTCCTGCAGGCCGTTGATGACGAAATCATGATCCTTGAGGCCGAGGTCCGCGAGGCTCCCCTGGAGCTTACCGCCCTGGAGTCCAAGGTTGGACAGCTGCGCGAGCGCCAGGCCCAGGTTCAGGAACGCCTCGACATCTTGAAGGGCCAGCAGAAGCGGCTCGAGGGCGAGATCGAGGACGACGGCCACAAGATCAAAAAGAGCAAGAACAAGCTCATGGCCGTTGGCAACTCCAAGGAATATCACGCCATGATGCGCGAGATGGACTCCATGGAGAAACTGAACCGCCTGCGTGAAGAAGAACGCATTGCGGTGATGGAAGAATTTGAGCGCCAGAACGCCGCCATGCAGGAAGTGGTCACCGAGATCGAAGGCCTGATGGAAGGCTACGACGCCAAAAAGGCCACCCTCGACGAGCGCATCGGCAAGGCGCAGGGCCGCCTGGACGCCCTGGGCAAGCGCCGCGCCAAGGCCGGCAAGGTCGTGCCGCCCCCCATCCTGGGCCGCTACGAGTTCATCCGCTCGCGCATCGACCACCCGGTCATCGTGTCCGTTTCCGACGGCATCTGCGGCGGCTGCCACATCAAGATTCCGCCCCAGGCCTACAACGAGCTGCAGAAGGGCAAGCAGATCCTCGGCTGCCCCAATTGCCAGCGCATCGTGTACTGGGTTGAGCACAGCCCCAAGATCGACGAAGAGAAATAGCATTACGCCGGAGTTGGACGGACCGTCGCCGCGCTCCGCAAGGAGCGGGGAGGAAAGTCCGGGCTCCAATGGGCAGGACGCTGGGTAACTCCCAGGGGGAGCGATCCCCGGAAAGCGCAACAGAAAGCAGACCGCCGAAGCGGCTTTCGGGCCGCCCCGGTAAGGGTGAAACGGTGGGGCAAGAGCCCACCAGCGGCCGTGGCGACACGGTCGGCTAGGCATACCCCGTCTGGAGCAAGACCAAATAGGGAGGCAGGCTGGCCCGGCTATTGCCTCCGGGTAGGTTGCTTGAGGTGGCCGGTAACGGCCATCCTAGAGGAATGACGGTCTCCCGTCCGTTCGCGGGCGGTGACAAAACCCGGCTTACAGTCCGACTCCGGCACTTTGAAGACAAACCTGGGGGGCAGGTTTCGCCTCCCCCCAGGCCCCCACCGCCAAGGGCATGCGCCCTTGGAACCCACACAACGATTTTGCCAAGCGGCGCTTTGCACTGCGCGGCCAAATCGGGCAGAGGGGCTCAAGGGGGCTTGTCCCCCTTGCGGGGGAGTTCGAGGGGGCGGCGCCCTCTCGATTTTCGCCCAGCCCGCAACGACAGCACGGCACCACTGCAAAGGACACCGCCTCATGACAGCCGCGCATCCGCACACTACCTCCGCCTGGGCCGTCATCCTGGCCGCGGGCAGCGGCACGCGCCTGGCGCAGGCCCTGGCCGAATCCGGCGGGCCAGCGCGCAAGCAGTACCTTGAGCTCGATGGCGCGCCTCTTTTCTGGCGCAGCGCCCAGACCTTCGCCCGCATCCAGGCCGTGCAGGGTCTGGTGTTCGTTTTTCCGCCCGACGATTTGCCGCGCATGGCCGCCGTTGTGGACGACTTGAACGCCCGCGACCCCTTGAGCCTGCCCTGGCGCGTGTGCGCTGGCGGGACAAGGCGTCAGGACTCCGTGCGCTTGGGGCTGGGGCAAATCCCCGTCGGCTCTTCCCGACATGTGCTGGTGCACGACTCCGCCCGGCCCTTCGCCACTGCGGCGCTGGCCCGCCGCGTGCTGGCCGCCCTGGACCAGGGCGCTGTGGCCGTGGTGCCCGGCTTGGCCGTCACGGACACCATCAAGCGCGTGGACCACAACGAGGTTGTTGTGGACACGCCGGAACGCGCCGCCCTGCGCGCCGTGCAGACCCCGCAGGGCTTCGGCCTGGCCGCGCTTTGGGCCGCGCACGCAAGCGCCGAGGCTGAAGGGTGGGAGGTCACGGACGACGCCGGGCTCATGGAGCGCGCCGGGCACCCGGTTGTCATGGTTCCAGGCGAGGAGACCAACGTGAAGATCACCAACCCTTCTGATTTGCGGCTTTTGCAGCCCGCCGCCGCGGCCACGCCGCGCACGGGCTGGGGCTATGACGTGCACCGCTACCTGGGTGCGGAGGAAACCCATGCCAAGGCCCGGCCCATGGTTCTGGGCGGCGTGGTCATTCCCGGCGCGCCAAGGGTCGTTGCGCACTCGGACGGCGACGTGCTGCTGCACGCCCTGACCGACGCGCTGCTCGGCATCGCCTGCGCGGGCGACATCGGCCAACTGTTCCCCGACACGGACTCCAGCTTTGACAACATGCCCAGCGCCGTGTTCGTCACCGAGGCCCTGCGCCGGGTGCGCGCCGCCGGCTACCGCCCGGTGCACGCGGACCTGACCGTTGTGGCGCAGACGCCGAAACTCGCCGCCCACAAAACGCGCATCGCCGCGCAGGTTGCGCAGCTGCTCGAACTCCCGGCCAACGCCGTGAACGTCAAGGCCACCACCGAGGAAGGCCTCGGCTTCACCGGCGAAAAGCGCGGCCTCAAGGCCGTTGCCGTGGTCACAGCTGCACAAGACTAGCCTCCTTCCATCGTTCACTTTTCCCTAATCGCCAGTCCTTTCGGGCCCGGCGCGTTTTCGCGCGCGCGGCGCCCCCGCCAGCTCGAATCATCAATTTTGACATTTATGTATTTCAATGTCATCCATTTTCCACTCTTGCTATATTCACGGCTGTGCCATTGAATCCGTCAGAGACGGAATACCCATGTTTTCAAGCATGATAGGCAACATAAATCCACTTTGGTCCAGCTCTTGCTTCATTTCCGGTCATTGCCGACGAAAACGCATTGTTCATGACAAATGTGTATTCGCTGCAAGGACCATCTTGACGACCTGCTCAGCAATCCCCTTGCTGGAAAGGTTTTAGACGAGCGGAGCATGGCTGGCGAGTTGACGTTTCTGAAGAGTATTGGACAAATTCGTTAAGGCGTTGTTCGGTCCTGCGGCACAGCCCGCGAGACGGTTCCTGACGAAAACACAAGGGAGGATCCCTCTATGAATGCGGCGGATACAGCGTTTGTGCTCATTTGTTCGGCCCTGGTCATGTTCATGACCCCGGGCCTGGGCCTGTTCTATGGCGGCATGGTGCGCAGCAAAAACGTGCTGGCGACCATCATGCAGAGCTTCATCCTGGTCGGACTGGTGTCCGTTCTCTGGGCCCTGGGCGGCTACACGCTGGCTTTCGGCAAAGACATCGGCGGCATCATCGGCAACCTCGACTTTCTGTTCCTGAACGGCGTGGGCATGGACGCCACCGGCGGCCCTGTGGACAACATCCCCCACCTCGCCTTCATGATCTTCCAGTGCATGTTCGCGGTCATCACGCCCGCGCTCATCACCGGCGCCTTTGCCGAGCGCATGAAGTTCGGCGGCTTTTTGGTGTTCACCACCCTCTGGATCTTCCTGGTCTATGCGCCCATGGCCCACTGGGTTTGGGGCAAGGGCTGGATGGCCGAGATGGGCGCTCTCGACTTCGCTGGCGGCGCCGTGGTGCACATGAGCTCCGCCGCGGCCGCCTTGGCCGCCACCGTGGTTCTTGGCAAGCGCAAGGGCTACGGCACCCAGGCCTTCATGCCGCACAACCTGCCCATGACCGTGCTCGGCGCGGCCATCCTGTGGTTCGGCTGGTTCGGCTTCAACGCGGGCAGCGCCCTTGCGGCCGACGGTTTTGCCGCCAACGCCTTCGTCACCACGCATTTGGCCGCCGCAGCCGCCGCCCTGGCCTGGATCTTCATGGAATGGCGCCACTCCGGCAAGGCCACTACCCTTGGCGCGGCCTCCGGCGCGGTTGCGGGCCTGGTCGCCATCACCCCGGCGGCGGGCTTCGTCACCGCCATGCCGGCCATCATCATCGGCCTGGGCGGCGGCGTGTTCTGCTACCTGGGCATTCTGCTCAAGGGCAAGCTCGGCTACGACGACTCCCTCGACGTCGTGGGCGTGCACGGCGTGGGCGGCACCTGGGGCGCCATCGCCACGGGGCTTTTCGCCAGCATAAACAAGGCCACCGGGCTTTTCTATGGCAATCCGTCCCAGCTTTGGATACAGTTGGCTTCAGTGGCCGCCACCTGGGCCTTCTGCTTCACGGTCAGCCTCATTCTCTTCAAGGTGGTCGACGCCACCATCGGCCTGCGCGCCACGGCGGACGAGGAAGATCGTGGCCTTGACCTGTCCCAGCACAACGAGACCGGCTACCAGGCGTAGCCCGGCCGCCAAGGAGAATCCCTCATGAAGAAAGTTGAAATCATCACCCGCACCTTCAAGCTCGACGACATCAAGGCCGGCCTGTCCGAAATCGGCATCAAGGGCATGACCGTGAGCGAAGTGAAGGGCTTCGGCCGCCAGGGCGGCCACAAGGAAGTGTACCGCGGCGCTGAATATCAGGTGGACTTCGTGGTCAAGGTGAAGATCGAGGTCGTGGTGGAGGACGCCCGCGTGGCCGACGTCATCTCCGCCGCCACCAAGGCCGCCCGCACCGGACAGGTGGGCGACGGCAAGATCTTCGTCATCCCTGTGGAAGAAGTGGTGCGCATCCGCACCGGCGAAACCGGCGACGCCGCCGTCTAGCCAACCGAAAGCGTCCTCCCCCGTGGACGAGACACAAGCGAACACCCCGGCCCTGCCGCCAGCCGCCCAACGGCTGCGGCAGGGCCGCCTCGATCTGGCCGAGGCGGCCAAGACCGGCGCCCTCGACCGGTACCCGGAAGCCGGCTCCGCCCTCATGGACGCCTATTTCCGCGACCGGCTGGAAGAACTCGGCGCGCAGTCGCCGCATCTTTTCGACGCCCCCTTCGCCCTCATCGCCGTTGGCGGCTACGGACGCAGCGAGCTTTGCCCCGCCTCGGACGTGGACGTGCTGCTCTTGTATGGCGACGCCATCCCCAAGGTGGCCGACGAACTCTCGCGCGGCATCTTCCACCCCCTGTGGGACCTGGGTCTGGACCTGGGCCACGGCGTGCGCGCCCAGGACGACTGCTTGCGCCTTGCGCGCGAGGACACGCAGGTGCTCACCTCGCTGCTCGACACCCGGCGCATCGCCGGCGACGAAAACCTCGTGGCCCAGCTGGTGCGCGCGTTCACCCAGCAGGTGCTCAAGGGCTACGTGGGCGTGTTCGGCCAATGGGTGCTGACCCACAACGCGGCGCGACGCGTGGAATACGGCGACTCCAGCGGACTGCTGGAGCCGGACCTGAAGAACGGACTGGGCGGCCTGCGCGACGTGCACCAGATCCACTGGCTGCTCGGCGTGGACCCGGAGCTGCGCAATGGCCCGGCAGCACCCTTCACCCCGCAGGATCTTGAGCTGCTCAAGGCGGATTACCGCTTTGTGCTTTGCGCCCGCGTGGCCCTGCATTTGGCGGCGCGGCGCAAAACCGACCGCCTGAATTTCGACCTGCAGCCGCAGGTGGCTCGGCACATGGGCTTTGCCGGTGCGGACCCCGGCGAGGACGGTTCCGACGCGGACGCGGCCATGAGCGTCGGGCTGGCCGTGGAGGCGTTTCTTTCACGCCTGCACCAGTCCATGACGCGCATCCGGGCCATGCGCCAGGCCTGCTGGCTGGAGGCCTTTCCGCCCCGGCCCGAGGCCTGCCCCGCAACGCCGGGCGGCAGCTCCAACGCCATTTTCTGCGGTCCAACGGGCATGGCCCTGCGCGACCCCGAAACCGCGCAGAACGACCCCGCGCTCCTCCTGGAGCTTTACGTCGCCGCGGCGCGCCAGGCCCGGCCCGTGTGCTGGTCGGCCCAGCGCGCCACCCGCGCCGCCCTGGCCGACCCGGAGCGCCGCAAGGCCTTTGCCGCGCTGCCGGGCATTCTGCCTGCCCTTCTGGAGATCTTCCGCGCCTCGGGCCAGCCCACGGAAAGCTCGCCCCCGCAGGCCGAGCCGCCAAAGCCCAAGCCCGGCGGACTCACCAAAGCCATCAAGCGCTTTTTCGCTCCGGCCCCCGTGCCCGGCGAGGAGACAGCCCCGGCCCAGAACACAGCCCCAGCCGTGGCCACGGCCATGCAGTCCATGCTCGACACAGGGCTCATGAGCGCGCTGGTGCCGGAGTTCGGCCCGGTGGAGCATCTGGTGCAGTTCGACGACTTCCACATCCATCCCGTGGGCAAGCATACCCTTGAGGTGGTGCGCGCCCTGGCCACCATGCTGCCCGAGGCCCAGGGCGGCGAGGACAGCGGCGACATCACCCCCGAGCTGCGCCAGCGCGCGGGCAGTCTGCCGCACTTCGACCATCTGCTCCTGGCGGGCTTCTGCCACGACCTGGCCAAGCCGGACCGCGACCATTCCGGCGCTGGCGCGGAATTGGCCGTGGCCATTCTGCAACGCCTGGGCGCCGACAAACCGGCCCTGGACGATGTGGCGTTTCTGGTGCGCCAGCATCTGCTCATTCCCAAAATCGCCACCCGGCGCGATCTTTCCGACGAGTCCGTGGCCGTCGGCGTGGCCGAGGCCTGCGGCACGGCGGAACGTCTGGACATGCTGCACCTGCTGGCCGTGGCCGACAGCCGGTCCACCGGCCCGCGCGCCTGGAACCCCTGGACGGCCTCGCTCTTTGACGAGCTGACGCGCAAGGCGCGCCGCCTGCTCACCGACGGCCCCCTGGCCGCGCCCCATGCCGTGGACAAAAGCCGCCAGACGCGGGAGGCTGCCCTGGCTCTGGCGGGCAAGCCCTTTGCCGGACCGGAGGGCCAGGAGTCCGCCCTGGACCCGGCCTTTGCCGAAGCCTGCCTGGAGCGCATGCCCGCGCGCGCCCTGCTGGTGCTCGACGCCGCCACCATCGCCCGGCACATGCGCCTGGCGCGGCGCTTTCAAACCTCCCTGGACGAGGATCTGGTGCGCAAGCCCGCGGGCAAGGCCGGCATCGGCGTGGTGGAGATCGACGCCGTGGCCGTGAAGGGCAAGGCCTTTCAGGTCAGCCTGGCCGCCCTGGACCAGCCGGGCCTGTTCGCCGTCATGGCCGGGGTGCTGGCCCTGCACGACCTGAACATCCTGTCCTCCGAGGTGCTGACCTGGAAGGGCGGCACCGGCAGCATGGGCGGCAACCTGGCCGTGGACGTGTTTCTGGTAAAGGAACCGGCCGAGGGCCTGTATCTGGAAGACCTGTGGCAGCGCGTGCGCCGCGCGGTCTCCTATGCGCTCACGGGCAAGCTCTCTCTGGAATACCGCCTGGAGCAGAAGCGCACCTCGCCCCTCAACATGCCCTCGCGCGCGCCGAAGAGCCGCCGCATGGTGCGCCTGGACAACGCGTTCAGCGACTTCTACACCCTGGTGGAGGTGGCCGCGCCCGACCGCCTGGGCCTGCTGCACGACCTGGGCCTGTGCATCTGCGCGCACCATTTGCGCATCCACTTGGCGCGCATCGCCACCAGCGCGGGCAGGGTCCACGACGTGTTCTACGTGCGCACGGACGAAGGGCTCAAGCTCACCGACCCCGCGCGCATGGAGGAGCTCAAGAAAGCCCTGCTCACGGCGGCGCGCTGAGGCGTTGCCTTGGCAAGCTCTTTCCGCTAGCGTGCCTCTCGTCGGCACCCCTTGAACCTGGAGGCCCCATGCGCCATCCCCTCTGCAAAGTCATTGTTTCCGCCGCCCTGCTGGCGGCGTTCGCGCTGCCTGCGCCCAACGCCCAGGCCATCAATTTCGGCGGGCTGTTCGGCTCGCCCGTGGACGCGGAGCTGGCCGCCCAGGTGCCGCCCAACAAGCGCGAGGCCATGAACAAGGCCGACTACGAACTGGCCTGCGCCAACCAGGACCTGGAGCTGGCCAAGCTCAAGGAGGAGCTGGCCGACAAGCAGGACGACCTGGCCAACCTGAACACCAAGCTCGCCAAATCCCAGTCGCGCGCGGCGGAAATCGCCCTCGACATCGCCAAGATGGAGGCCATCATCGGCAGCAATCTGGGGAACGCGCAGGAAAACGAGAAGATCCTCAAGGACCTGAAGACCGACCGCGCCAAGAATGAAACCGAGCGCTCCGAGTACAAGTCCAAGATCGCCCAGTCCACGCTTTTCGTGCGCGACTGGACCCAGCGCGTGGCCGTGAAGGAAAAGTCCGTGGCCGAGTTCAAGGCGCGGCGCAGCGGCGGCAGCGCAGCGGCGGCTGCCAGCGCCGCAAGCGCGGTGCAGGCGCCCAAGCCGGAGGAAGAGCCCACGGTCATCATCAACCCGGAGCCGGAAGCTGCCCCAGAGGCCGCGCCCGCCACCCCGGAATCCGATCTCAACAACTAGCGCGCCAACCAAAAAGCCCCCCGCCTCCAAGGAAGCGGGGGGCTTTTTGTGTGCCCGGCAAGCCTGTGCGGCTAGTGCAGGTCTTCGGAGTCGGGCGAGACCTGGTCGGCATTGGCGCCCACGGCGCGCCGCCCGCCAGAGGTGGGCAGCAGGGGCACTTCATCCTGGCTGTCGGCCAGTTCAGGGCGCGGGTTCGGATTGGGCATTTCGATGGAGCCGTTCAGCACAGCGCCCTGGTCCATGCTGAGTTCGGGCGTGATGATGTGGCCGTCGAACACGGCGTGCTCGTGCAGATGGGCATGGCGGGTGGCGCGCACGGTGCCGATGAGCGTGCCGTTGGCATTCAGGCTGGCCACTTCGACCTCGCCCTTGACCAAGGCGTCGCGCCCGAGGATGAGCGTGCCCGTGGCGTTGATGGTGCCCAGAAAATGCCCATCGATGCGCACGGACCCTTCAAAGGACAGATGCCCGGTGAACTTCGTGCCCGTGCCGAGAAAGGCGTTCAGTTCACCGGAGGTATTGTCCTGATCCGCCGACTCGGAAAAAATCTTCGAGAACCATTTCATGCCACACCTCAACGTCATATAGAAAATTCTTCGTAAGAATACCTGCTGCTATCAGAAAAATCCAGCTTTTTTCGTTGCCCGCAGCGGAAGGCTATTTCCTGGTCATGTCGCTCCAGGCCCAAACGACCCTGCCGCCAATTGCGCGGCCAAGATCGCCGCCGTAGTCGCGGTTCAGCCGATGGACCCGCGGCGGAAACTCGCGGGGGTTTTCCGAGTAGAACACCAACTCCGTGTCGCCCTCCACCGTCTGGGTGGCCACGCGCTTGACCGCGCACGCGCCGTCGGGCGCGCACACCAACATGGTTTTGCCTTGCGGGTCCGGCGATTTTTCCGCTCGGTCCACCAGGACGATGTCGCCGGGATGGAGCATGGGCGTCATGGAAAACTCGCCCGGCGCCACGGTCACCGCCACCAGATCAGACCGGAAGCGCACGGATTCGTGGTGCCGCCACACCAGCACCCAGCCCTGGATGTCGGACTGCGGGATGCGGCCGGGTCTTGCGGCCACAGCCTCCGTGGCCAGCGGCACGGCGAAATAGTCCTCCGCGCTGGGCGGGGCCACGTCGCGCCCGGTGCCTGTGGGGCGCGGGGCCACAAAGCAGACTTCACGAGCCGAATCATCCGGCTCCACTGCGCCGGGGAGCACGACCCGCGCGCCCAAGCCGTCCAGAATGCGCCCAAGGGACTCCACGGAAAGCCCGCGCTCGCCGTCCATAAAACGGTTGAGCTGCGACGGGTCTATGCCCAGGGCGTCGGCCATGCGCTTGCGGTTGGCGAAGTCCTTGTTTTCTCCCACTCTGGCCCAGAGCATCTCGCGCAGATTGCTGGTGAAATCCACAATAGCCCCCTGTGCTTGCGCGCCGTGAGGTGCGCGCTGTTAGCTGTCTGTCATATTTGTAGCATACATTTTGTCCAAGTCCATACTTTATAGTTTTATCATATTGACAATTAGATGATGTTTTGACAAAATAATTGCAAGCAAGATGACTATTCCGCGCAGTCCACTGCCGCCTTGTACGATGCCGCTCCCACCAGGCCGCAGGCTGACGGCAATGGCGCGCGGGCTGGGAAAAGATCGGCTGAACAGCCTGGATTGTATGGCATGATTCAGGACAGGCGCAGCATGTGCCGGTTATCCGCCGTGCCGGGCAATCCGTGCAGGGCCCAAGACGTTGCATCCAGGCTCAGCCCGCCGGTCTGGTGATTGGCAAATATTCTGGGTGCACGTGATGGGCGCAGCACAACATGGAGCGGCGCAGAGAATAGTCAATCGGCAATTTCATCGTCTGCAGGAAGCCGCGGCTCCCCGGCAGACGCAACACAAAACAAGCGAAAGAGGTGAGACATGGAGACGATCATGGACGTGCACGCCGGCATCTGCATCAAGGGAGCGCGGGCCATTTGCGAGGCCGTGGGCGAAAATCCGAAACAGATCGTGCGCCTTGTGGCAGAAATGGGCCTGCCTGCCTGGCGGCGGAACGGATCGGGATCCTGGCGGGCCCTGCCGGAAGACCTGAAGCGCTGGGTGCTGGCGCAGCGCAACCAGCATTTGCCGGAAACCCTGCCCTCCTGCGTTCCGCTCCAACACTAGCCCCGGCCCGACGACAACGCCGGACGCGCGCCTCACAAAGCTTGCGGCCGGACGATCCATTTGTTGACCACGGGCGCGACATAGGTCGCGAACTGGTCGAGCAGGGCGCCGGGCGTTGCCCCGGTGAGCAGCATGGACCGGTGCGCGGGCTGCACAAAGCCCTGGGACACGGCGTTGTCGAAAAAAGCCCCCAGCGAAGCGTAATACCCGTCCACATCAAGCAGGCCGCAGGGTTTTTTGTGGAATCCGAGCTGCGCCCAAGTGAGGATTTCGCACAGCTCCTCCAGGGTGCCCATGCCGCCGGGCAGGGCGATGAACGCATCGGAGCGCTTGGCCATAAGGGCCTTGCGCTCGTGCATGGAGCCAACCACGTGCAGTTCGGTCAGCCCGTTGTGATCGATCTCTTTTTTGCGCAGCGACTCCGGAATGATGCCGACGACCTGCCCGCCGGCCTCCAGGGCCGCGTCCGCCAAGGCGCCCATGAGCCCGACATTGGAGCCGCCATAAACCGTGGTCAGACCGCGCCGGGCCAACTCCGTGCCGGTGGCCTTGGCCGCGGCGAGATATTCGGGCTTGTTGCCGGGATTTGAACCGAGAAAGACACAGACACTCTTCATGCTTGCTCCTTGGGGATGGGGGGATCACGCCATCTGGTCGCGCAGCTGGCGGAAAATTTCCTGCAATTGCACGGGGGTCGCCTCAGCCTCGTTGATGCGCATACGCCGGATGAGCCCCACGAGGTTGCCGCGCGGGGTGGTGGTGCGCTCAAAGAGAATCTCGCGGTTCTGGGCCCGGCCCAGGGGAATGGCGCAGGTCCAGGCCTCCGCCCCTTCGGCGAACCAGGTCACACTGGCTGCGCCGTCGGGCGAAAGCACCTCCACCAGCCGCCGCACGCTCTGGCCTCCAGGCAGGCCCAGAAAGTCGCCCCGGTCCGAGCGGATGACGGCCGGCAAGGCCATGAACACGGGCGACGGCGTCTCCGGCTCCGGGAAGGGGGGCGCGGGGGCCGGCTCGCGGCCCAAGGCATAGGAGGCCACCGGCCCGGCCGCGCCGTGCACTGTGACGATTTTGCGGGCGGTGAGCACAGTCGCGCGGCTGTCGGCTTCGGCTCCGGCATCCGCCCTTGCGGACGTCGGCGGAGCGGCAGGGGAGGAGGCCCTGGCTGCGGCGTCCACGACGCGACGCGCCATGTCCGGCGCATCGGCGCGGGCAGTCGCGGAGTGGTTCGCGGCAGAAGAATTCACGGGCGCGGCCATTGGAGAAGCGCCTGAACCGGCAGCCGCGGTCTGCGCGCTCCCCTGGCCGGACGTGTTTGCGCCAGGCGGAACAACTGCCCGGGCGGCGCGCAACTCGGCCACAAGTTCCGCCACCAGGGCCTTGGACGCGGCTTCCAGGGTGGCGAGGTTGCGCACCTCCGCCTCCAATTGCTCCATGCGGACGCGAGCCTGCTCCTGCCCATTGGTCAGCGCTTCGATGCGCGCGGCCAAGGCATCGGGACGGTCCGTCTCGACGCTGTCGCCTGGGGCAGCAAGGCCGCCGCCCGCCCGTGGCTCTTGACGATTCGACAAGCGACGATTCAAAGGATATTCTTTGAATTCAGCTTTAAGAACCTGCGCAGCTTGAACTATCGATAAGCCTTGAGCAAAGAGATCGCGAATGCGCAGGCACACGGGCAGGGCCTCGGAGTGCAGGCGCACGGGCTTGCCCTCACGCGCCACTGGCAGAAATGTGGGGAATTTGCTGCGGTAACTTTTGATGGTGGTCTCGGAGACCCCAAGTTCGCGGGCAAGATCCCGGTGCGTGCATGTCTGCGCCGTCATAAAGCCGCTCCGCCTTCCGTCAGTCCGATAATCGACGCTTGCCGATAGGTCACATGAACCATTGCACTGCAAAGCTTTTATGCTTTTCGATAGCCTCTTGCCGAAGCGTGGTCAAGAGGGGTCGGCCTCCCGGTGCGCAAAGCGGCGGGCAATTACTTGCACAAGAATTCAATGCGCTTTTTCACTTGGCGGCGGAGGGGAATTCAGGCTATAGCTCCTCGAACCGCGCTCCGGCGACGCCTTTCCCCTCACGCCCGCCCCATCCTGGCTGGCCTGCGAACCGGACCCCGACACTTGGCCGCCCCAAGTCCTTCCCCCTCATTCCAGATGGAACCCTCCTCTGGAACCATGACCGGAGCGGCCCCAAGGAGCAACACCGCATCGTGACACATACCCCCCGCGGGCGCGCCGCCCGCAACAGCGCCCCCCCTGGCCGAAAGTACCGGACCGCCCGCATGCTGGGCCTCATGGCCGGAGTCCTCTTCTGCGCGGCCTGCGCCCCCTTGCCCGCTTCCGTGCGTCCGTCCTCCGCAGGTCCGGACCCCATCAGCGCCGAAAACGCCGGCCTGCTGGCCGAGCAGCACCTGCCGGATTCGGAGCGCTACATTGTCAGCGCGCCCCAAGAACTGCCCGGTCCGTTGCCCGGCAAGGTGCCCCTGACCCCGCCCGGCAGAACCGGTTCGCTGCGCCTGCCCGGCCTGGCCGAGGCGCCGCCCAAGGCCACGGATATTCCGGAATTCCCCACCTTGGACGACTTGGAAGTGGAAGCCCGTTTGGAGCGCCTGGCCAAGTTGCCGCCCTCCCTGGGCCTCGACGTAGTGCGCACCGGCCTGACCCAGAAGGGCCGCCGCTACCGTCGCGCAGGCACCTCGCCCGGCACCGGGTTCGACTGCTCCGGCTTCACCCAGTGGACCTTCCGCCAGCACGGCATCAGCCTGCCGCGCAGCGCGGCGGAACAGTACGCGGTGGGCCATCCCGTGCCCCGCAGCGCGCTCAAGCCCGGCGATCTCGTCTTCTACAAGATCAACCGCCGCGGCCGCTGGCATGTGGGCATCTACATGGAGGACGGCGTGTTCGTGCACAGTCCCAGGCCCGGACGCGGCATCTCCGAAGCCAACATGGACGACGGCTACTGGTCCAAACGCTACCTGGGCGCGCGCAGATACACGCGCTAGGCCATGCGCCAGCCGCCCACCCTCTATGTGCACACGCCCTTCTGCCGGGCCAAGTGCAGCTACTGCGCGTTCTTCTCCGAACCTGTGGGCCCGGGCGGGCCTGATGCCTCGGCCTTGGCCCGCTTCCTTGCCGCCCTGGAGACGGAGATGTCCCTGCAGGCCCCGGCCTGGGCGGACAATTTCGCCCTTGGCCCGGCGCCAAGCCTGTTTTTCGGCGGCGGCACGCCAAGCCTGCTTGGCCCGGAAGGGCTGGCCCGCGTTTTCGATCTGGTGCGTGAGCGCTTTCCCCTTGCGCCAGGCGCCGAGATCACCATGGAGGCCAACCCGGACTCCGCCGGACCGGAGCTGTTGCGCACGGCGCGCGCCCTTGGCGTCAACCGCCTGAGCCTGGGCGTGCAGAGCCTGGACGACCGCGCCCTGGCCGCCCTGGGCCGCGTGCACGACGCGCGGCAGGCCATGGACGCCTTCCACGACGCCCGCGCGGCCGGGTTCGACAACATCGGCCTGGACCTCATCTTCGGCCTGCCGGGGCAAACGCCGGAAAGCTGGCTCGCCACCCTGCGCCAGGCCGTGGCCCTGGAGCCGGAGCATCTGTCCTGCTACGGGCTGACCATTGAGCCCGGCACGCCGCTGGCTGCGGACGCCGCAACCCTGGCCGCCCTGCCGGACGAGGACGCCCAGGCCGAGATGTTTCTGCGCGGCGGGGAATTTTTGGAAGCCGAGGGCTTCGCGCAGTATGAAATCTCCAACTTCGCAAGGCCGGGGCGGCAGTGCCGCCACAATCTGGCCTGCTGGCAGGGGCGCGATGTGCTGGGGTTCGGGCCGGCGGCGGTTTCGACCATGACCTCCGCGGCGCAAAGGCCCGCCCAGGCATGGCGCTGGGCCAATCCCGCCAGCTTCGCCGCCTGGGAGGCGCTGGTGCTGGCAGGCAACGTCGGGCAGGCTGGACGCGAAGAACTCTCCGCGGAAGTCCGCGGCCGCGAGGCCCTCATGCTCGGCCTGCGCACGGCGGATGGTCTGGACCTGGCAGCGCACATGGCCCGCACCGGAGCAGACCTGCGCAGCCGGCACCCGCAGCTGCTGGAGCAATTGGGCCAGGCGGGGCTCGTCACCCTGTCGCCGCAGCGCCTGCGCCTGACCCGCGCGGGCATGCTCGTATCGAACAGCATAATCCGCGCATTGGGTTTTGAAGAGGGGCTTGGGATTATTCCTGAGACATGAGAAAAATACCGCCTCAGGAGCCGTTGCGGCATGCGGATTTTCGCCGAAAGCCCTTGGTGTTCCTGCTTTCCCGGCTTATGGATTATTCTAGAGAATGTTGATAGTAAGTAGCCATACTCACCACTTGCCTGATTTCCCATTATAATCCCCGGAGAGAGCTCCGGTTCAAAACTTAACCTCACCTCAAGGAAGCTTCAATGACCCAAACCTTGCTGCCGATGCCTGCCGACCTGCCCGATGTTGTTCTCAACGAGAACGCCAAAGTGGTGCTTTCCCGCCGCTACCTGCGCAAAGGCCCGGACGGCAAGCCCTACGAACTGCCCAAGGAGCTTTTTTGGCGCGTGGCGGCCAAGATTGCGGCCCAGGAGGCCAATTTCAAGGGCGGCAAGGCCAAGGTGGCCGAAAGGGCTTTGGAGTATTACACGCTGCTCACCAGTTTCAAGTTCCTGCCCAATTCGCCCACGCTCATGAACGCGGGCACGGACCTGGGCCAGCTGGCCGCCTGCTTCGTGCTGCCCGTGGGCGACTCCATCGAGGAAATTTTCGACGCCGTGAAGCACGCGGCGCTCATCCACAAGTCCGGCGGCGGCACGGGCTTCTCCTTCTCGCGCCTGCGCCCCACGGACTCCCGCGTGGGCAGCACGGGCGGCGTGGCCTCCGGCCCGCTCTCCTTCTTGCGCATATTCAACACCGCCACCGAGCAGATCAAACAGGGCGGCACCCGCCGCGGCGCCAACATGGGCATTCTGCGCGTGGACCATCCGGACATCCTGCGCTTCATCAAGGCCAAGGAGCGCGAGGGCGAGCTGAACAACTTCAACCTGTCCGTGGGCCTCACCGAAGCCTTCATGCAGGCCGTGGACAAGGATGAGGAGTACGACCTCGTCGCGCCCAACAACAAAGAAGTGCGCGACCGCCTGAAGGCCCGCGAAGTGTTCTCCATGCTGGTGCAAAAGGCATGGGAGTCCGGCGATCCCGGCATGGTCTTCCTCGACCGCATCAACCGCGACAACCCCACCCCGCAGCTGGGCGAGATAGAAGCCACCAACCCCTGCGGCGAGCAGCCCCTGCTGCCGTACGAGGCCTGCAACCTTGGCTCCATCAATCTGGCCGCCTTCTACGACGAAGCCGCCCACGACCGCATCGATTGGGAGGGCCTGCGCACCGTCATCCACCAGGGCGTGCACTTCCTCGACAACGTCATCGAGGCCAGCGTCTACCCCTTGCAGCAGATCACCGACATGGTGCGCACCAACCGCAAGATCGGCCTGGGGCTCATGGGCTTTGCCGACCTCTTGTACCAGCTGGGCGTGCCCTACAACTCCCAGGAGGGCGTCGCCCTGGCCGAAAGGCTCATGGGCTTCATCCAGGACGAGAGCAAGCTGGCCAGCAAGACCCTGGCCGACGAGCGCGGCGCCTTCCCGGCCTATGAGGGCAGCACCTACGCCGCCAAAAAGCAGGGCCCCTACCGCAACGCCACCACCACGACCATCGCGCCCACGGGCACCCTGTCCATTCTCGCGGGCTGCTCCTCCGGCATCGAGCCGCTGTTCGCGCTCAGCTTTGTGCGCAACGTCATGGACGGCGACAAGCTGGTGGAGGTGAACCCCTTCTTCGAGGCGGCGCTGAAAAAGGCCGAGGCTTACAGCCCCAAGCTCATGGAGGAGGTCGCCAAGGGCGGCAGCATCCAGTCCATGGACTACCTGCCCGCCGACATCCGCCGCGTGTTCGTCACCGCCATGGACATCGAGCCAATCTGGCACCTCAAGATGCAGGCCGCTTTCCAGAAGTTCACCGACAACGCCGTGTCTAAGACCGTGAACCTGCCCAGCTCCGCCAGCCAGGAAGACATTTGGGACATCTACTGGAAGGCCTACGAGTACGGCTGCAAGGGCGTCACGGTGTACCGCGACGGCTGCAAGGCCTCACAGGTGCTGTGCACCGGCGACGGCCAGGACAAGAAGGACGGCGAGGCCGAGGGCGCCAAGCCCAAGACCGTGGTGCGCAAGCGGCCGGACATCGTCTACGGCTTCACCCAGAAGGTCGACACCGGCCTGGGCGCGCTCTACCTCACCATCAACGAGCAGGACGGCAAGCCCTTTGAGGTCTTCGCCACCATCGGCAAGTCCGGCAAGTCCATCACCGCCAAGGCCGAGGCCATCGGCCGCCTCGTCTCCCTGGCGCTGCGCAGCGGCGTGGAGGTGCGCGACATCGTCGAGCAGCTCAAGGGCATCGGCGGCGAGCACCCCAAGTTCCAGAAGAAGATCCTGCTGCAGTCCATCCCCGACGCCGTGGCCTGGGTGCTGGAGAACCGCTACATGACCGGCGAAAAGCACGCCAACGCCCACGCCAACGCCCTGGGCAAGGAGACCTGCCCGGAATGCGGCGAGGCCCTGACCTTTGAGGAAGGCTGCCACTGCTGCAAGCAGTGCGGCTACACCAAGTGCGGCTAAAATAAGAACGACAGAAATATGCCTCTGGGGGCTGGGGGGGGACTTCACCCTCCAGCCCCTTCTCTTTTCCAAGGCAAGAGCGCGCCACCTGCCTTCTCTCTTTATATGGGGAGTCCAGAGGGCCCCGTGCCTTCTGGCGGGGTCCAAGGGGCCGCGCCCCTTGATTCTCCAGGTGACGCCGACTGGGGTGCATGGGTATGCCTCCGGCGGCCGGGGGCTGGCCGCCCCCGGACCCGGCGAAAAGAAGAGCGGAATTGTTCTATCGACAGGCGGCACGGCCAGAGGCCCTGGACGCCTCCTGTCATCCCCTTGATCCGCCGATTCCCCCGATGCGCGACGTGCAGCCACGTCCTGCCCGCTTTCATCCGGCCAAACCGTGCGTGGTTTGTGCGTGCGCGGTCATAACCGGCAGTCATGATGGTGGGATTATATGGTGCCCACACCGAGGGAAGCGCTCCCCGGTCGAGGGTGCTCATGAAGCGAAAAGGGCTTGGGTGCAGCAGCGCGCCCAAGCCCTTTCTCCTTGTCGCGAGGGGCGTCCCTAGATGAACACGGCGATGCGGTTGCGCCCGGCCCGCTTGGCCTCGTAGAGGGCCTGATCCGCGCGGGAAAGGGCCTGGCTGATCTCGGTCTCCTCGGGCAATACTTCGGAAATGCCGATGCTCACGGTCATGGAGGCGCACAGGCCCGGCAGGCGGAGTTCCGCCACGGCCGCGCGCAGGCGCTCGGCCAGAACCCTGGCGCTCTCCTGGCTCGTCTCCGGCAGCAGCAGGGCAAATTCCTCGCCGCCGATGCGCCCCATGACGTCCAGCTCGCGCAGCAGCGAACGGCAAAGGGCGGCAAAGGCCCGCAGCGCCACATCGCCCGCCTCGTGCCCGAAGCTGTCGTTGATGTCCTTGAAGTGGTCGATGTCGAGCATGACCACGGCCAAGGGCCGCTTGTAGCGTTGGGTGCGCTTCAGCTCCTCGGCCGCGAGGCTGAAGAAGCCGCCACGGTTTGCCAGGCCGGTCAGGGGGTCGGTGCTGGCCAATTGCTGCAAATGGGCCTCCAGCTCCTTGCGCGCCGTGATGTCGACCACGACGGCCAGGATCGCCTCTTCCCCGCGCACCTGGGTCGTGGTGGTCACCAGCAAGACATCGCGCCGCACCCCGCCGCCCAGATCCAGAGCCATTTCCGCCTCGCGCACCTCTCCCTCCGCGCCCGTCCATTCGCCAAGGACGGGCTCTCGCCCAAGCCCCTGGGGCTTCAGCCCGAAGGCTCCCAGCAGTCTTGCCAAATCGCCGAGGGTCTCTGACCCGAAATAGGCGCGCGCCGCATCGTTGGCCTGGATGAGCCGACCCGTGTCTCGGGCCAGAATGAGCAGGGGCGCGGGAACGGCGCGCAGCAGGGTCTGGAGCATTTGCCGCTGCTCCGCCAGTTCCCTGTTCGCCGCCCACACCGCGCGCGTCGCCGCCCATTCCAGGCGCTGCAGCCTGTTCATGCGGATGAGCACCAAGGCCAGCACCACGTTGACGGTCGCCAGCGCCAGGCCCACGCCATAGCGGGTGGGCGAGGAGGGATCCGCCCACAAAAACCCCGACAGCGTCGCCAGGCTGCAGGCCAGGCCTGTGGCGACGGTGCGGCTGAAGGACATGGGCATGGCCAAATAGAACAGGATGGGAAGCATGAACAGGATGACCAGGGCCACATCGGTGCCCGGGCTGAGCAGCACGGCGCTGGCGATGATGACCGGAGCGGCCCAGGCGAGGCAAAGGCGTTGCAGTTGCCGGAACGTCTGCATCCTGCGCAGCACGAGCAGGCCGCCCAGAGAGGCCGCCGCGATGCCCGCGCGCGAGCCAAGGGCGGCGACAAAATGCGGCTGGCCGAAAAATCGCCAGTCATTGTACAGGAACAGCAGGTTGCAGACGAACGAGAAGAACAGCACCAGCCGCACGTGCCGCAGGTGCTCGGGCATGCGTTCGTCCTGGTAGACGGCCTCCTGAAAGGCATCGCGGAATTCTCCGCCCCAGGAAAGCGGGCTTGTCCTGTTCTGCATCACTGTGGTGCGTTCTCCCGCTGCTTCGTTCGCCATGTTCAGGGGGGCCCCGGCTTCCAGCGCCTTGATTGTGCCCCGCCCCGGACAAGAAGCCAAGACATCCCGCTACGTACATCTTGTTTTTCCTGCGCCTCGCCGCCGTCAAAAAAGGCCGGCGACTCAGAGACGCGCCACCGGCCATACGGATGCACCAGGAAAGGCCGACGCTTAGCGGCCGAGTTTTGCCGCCAGCCAGGTTGTGGGCGCCGGCGCGGCCACGGGCGAAGCCTCCCGGGCGTCGACGCCGCGCGCCTCGCGCAGTTTGTCGGCGTACATGCCCCAAAAAGACTGCGCCAGCGAGGTGGAGGCCGTGATGGGATAGGCCAGGGTCGCCGAAAGCCTGGCGGTGAGCGCCTCGCACAGCAGGGGGTCATACAGGCGCGGGTCGTCTATGCGCGTGATGTACGCCACCTGGAGCGGGCCGCTCTCGTCGCAGAGAATGGCCCCGGCCTGCACTTCCCAGGCCTCGACTGCCGCGCCGCCGGAGCAGACCGAAAGCACGCGCAGACAGTCCGTGGGCAGCGGATAGCTGGCCTCATACTGCCAGCCCGCCCCGCCCGCGCTTGCGGCCAGCTCGACCTGCAGCGTGGCGCAGTTCCACGGATGCGCGCGCAACACGGCGTCGCGCACGGCGGGCCAGCGCTGGTTGCACAGGCGCGCGGCCTTGGTGCTGTCCGTCAGTGAGGCGATGGCTTCCTCCCCCAGGTCGATAAGGGCGTTGTTGCAAATTTCAATGACGCTCGTTGCCATGTGGTTCTCCTCTTCCCGTTGCGGGGACCGGGGTGAATCGGCCCCCCGACGGTGTTTGATGCTCTCCACGGCGGCCGGTTCTGACGGCCCGCCCCTGGGGAAGGGCCGTTCGGCCTACTGCCTTTGCCTCGCCTGGCGCAGGGTCTCCACGGTCTCCTTGGGCCGCAGGTAGTCCTGCGGCAGCCCGAAGAGATCCGCCGCATGACGGGCGATGGCGTCCGGCTCGAAGTTGTCCAGGATGTGGAAGGGGTCGTTCTGGGCCAGCAGCGGCTGCAGGTAGCGCACGGCCTGGTTCAGGTTGTCCGCCTCGGCCTGGCGCTGGGCCTGGGCGATGGGCGTGGCGTAGTCCACCCGCAGGGAGCCTTGCGGCAAGGACTTGGGCCAGGGCGGCAGCTCGCCCTCGCGCAGCAGGATGTTGAACACCCGCTCGATGAGCGGCGCGAGGAACTCGGTCTGCATGCGCCCCAGCACCGGGCCGAGGATGCGCATCTTCTCGCTCTGACGGATGAGCGCCTCCGTGGCGGTGCTGTTCACGGCCTCCGGTGCGAGCTGATCGGCCAGGAAGATGCGCCGGATGGACTGGCGGCGGCGTTCGATCATGGCCTCCACCGAGCCCAGGTCCACGCGGATGGGCAAGGCCTCGATGCGGTCCTGCGAGCCCGCGCGGTAATACGACAAGCCGCCGGGACCGGAATGGATGGGGCCGAGGAAACCATCGTCCGGCACCATGAGCGGCGGATCGGACATCTTCTCCGCCGCCATCAGCGCGGTGCGGCTCATGGCGTTCAGCACGCGCACGTCGGACAAGGCCGTGAGGCCGGGACCGCGGCCATAGGCCTCGCCGGAGACCTTGCCCCAGCGCGGGCACATGTAGGGCATCTCCAGATAGCCGGACTCCTCCAGAATCACCCCGGAATTTTGCTCCAGAAAGAAGCAGGCAAAGGGGAAGTCCGTGTTGGCCGGACTGGCCGGATCGCGGTCCGCGCGGGGAAACACGGCGTGCACCAGGTCGACGCGCACCTCGGGGTTCTCGCGCGCAAGCCTTTGCACATCCGGGGAGCAGGCCTGGCCCCACTGCTGCCACGCCTGGCGCGCGGTGAGGGAATAGGTGCGGATGACCGTGTCCACCACGCCGCGCACGTCCTCGGCCAGGAAGGTCTCGGACAGGGGCCGCACGCTGAACCGCGCCAAGGATTCGCTGTCGGGCTCCACATAGAGCACAGCGGTGCCGAAGAGGCAGATGTCCAGATACAGTTCGTGCACGCAGGCCTGGAATCCCGTTGCCTCGGTGTTGAAGATGGCCAGCAGGCGTTCGCGGCATTGCGCCAAAAAGGCCCGCACGTTCTCTCCGTCCGGCGCGCCGTGGCCCAGGCGCAGGTCGAACCAGGGCAGCGCCGGGTTGGTCAAAAGTCCGCCCAGTCCGGAGGCGAGCAGTTCCAGCGAATGCGCCGGGGTGGAGTCGAACACGGCGGAATCGTCCGTCCGCTGGCCCTGGGCCGTAAGATTGCCGCCCTTGCGGGGCATGATCTGCGCGGCCAGTTCGCGCCAGGTGGACGTCCAGTGGTCCCGCGCGACGCGCAGCGCCGCAAGTCGGTCCATGACGGCCAGGGCCTTTTGCTGCCCTGCGGGGGAGCCGTTGCGCTCCGTATTTTCGTGCGCGCTCATTGCCCCAGCCTCTCTTTGAGCTGCACGGCGGCCACGTTGGGCGCGCCCAGGGTCTCGGCCGCGGCGTCCTGGCCGGACTGTTCGGCGCGGTCGGCCTGGCGGGCCTTGGCCAAGAGCGCGGTCTCGGCCTTCTTGCGGTCCGCCTTGCGCCGCGCCTCGGCGGCTTCCAGCGCGGCATCGGCGGCGGAAGTGTCCGCCGCTGAACTCACGGAAGGAACCCTGCCGCCAAGCGCGCCGCTGGCAGCGCTGAACAACACGTCGCTGATGATGGAAATGGGAGAAAAGCCTCCGCCTCCGCCCATAGGGGCCCCCTTTGGTTTGAGGCCGGGCGGGCTTGCCCGGCCGTTTGACGGGAGTATAGCCCGGGCAAAGGCGGCAGGACAAAATCGGCAAGGAATTGGCCGGTAAAAGGACAATTTTAGCGTCTTGACAGGTTTTTTGCCAGGGGCTGAAAAAGGAAAAAGGGCCGGTTGCAGCGGCCCTTTTTCGGGAGGAGGGGGAAGGAGTCCAGATAGTGCGCCGCTGGCCCGTAAGATGGGGTGGGGTGTTCGGGTGGGGTGGGTTTGGTGTTCGTCTCCCGGACCCGCGTTGCGCAAAATCTATTGCCTATTGAGCATGCGCCGTGCCAACACTATTTTCTCCTGCTTTATCAGCACATAATACTGTTGGCGCATGACATTCGCCAAGGACGGCCGAAGTTTTTTGTGCAGGCATGTGCACCAAAGTGCAGGGGCGATGTGCAAACACCCGGTTGAAGATGTGGCGCCCTATCCGACGAGGATCTCGGGAGTGCAATGGGGCCCGGCGTTTGCGAGGAAGCGCCGCACGTCCGCCCTGGCGCTTGGTGCAAAGCGCAGGCAAAGCACCTCACGCCCCTGGGCGTCGGCCCCCAGGGAAGTGAACAGCGCCAGGCCCTCGTGCGCCTCCAAAAGAAAACGGAAAAACGCCACTTGCGCACGGGCAAGCCGCAGGTAGAGCATCTCGGAGCGCATGGGACCTCAGTTGGCGGTGGGTTGCGCGAGCATTTCGCCAATCTCGCGGAGGATTTTTTCGCGGTGCATGCGCACCTGCTCGGGAATGCGCATGATCATGTCCAGTTGGCGCGTGTGGATGATGAGATAGCCCAGCACGCGCAGGCGGTCCATGAGCTCGCTTGTGGGCAGGCCCTCCACGCGGGCGATGAGCGCGTCCTCACGCACCTCGATGCCGAAGCCGAACTCCGCCAGGATGCTGGAGACAAAGGCAATGCGCCGCTCGCGCCGGGTTATCTCCGCCGCGCCGCCCCGGAACTGGAAGCTCACGAAGTTCTCGCGCGCGCGTTCGCCCACAAGGGCCTCGATGGTCACAAAATGATAGCCGAAGCGCGAGGACAGCGAGACATAGGCCTTGGAGAGCAGGATGTGGTTCCACGCGCCAAAGTCGAAATCGCCGGTGATGGAGATTTCCGGGTTGGTGGTGGACTCGTACATGATGGACAGAAAGCCGCGCATGTCCACCGGCGGCGGCCCGGCCCAAGGCACGGCGCTGATGCCCGCCCAAACGGCCTGGAACGGCTGGGAGTCGATGTGCTCCAGGCGGATGAACTTGCCCTCCGCCGCGGCGGAGAAGGCGTCCTCAAGGTTGATGATCCACCACTGCATGGCCGCGCCATTGGCCCAAAGCTGCTTGGCCTGCCGCTCAGAGAAGTCCTGCTGGCTGCGGCCGAAGTCGAACATGGCGTCGACGGCGCGCTGGTGGGCGATGCGCGCCACGTCGCGCACGCTCTTGCAGTTGGCGGCGCGGAAATCGGGGTCCTCCGGCGCGGGCAGGGTTGCGGGCGAGAGCAGCTCCAGCAGCTCACGCAGGCGCATGTGCACGGGCGAGCCCTCCATGTGCGAGTGCCCTGTGGGCGCGACGGCGGACTCGTCCTGCCCGGCCTGGTCCGCAGCGGGCTCCGGGCCGCAGCGCAGCAGGCTGAAGACGCCGTCCTGGCGCTGCATCCACTCAAACTGGACCGGCGCGCCAAGGCCTTCCTCAAGCTGCTTGGCCAGCCCGGCCAGGCGCAGGGCCTCGTCCGGCTCCAAGCCGGCCGCCCGGGCCGAAACGCTGGGGTTTGAGCTTCCGCACGTGCCGCGGGTGGAGGACTCCGGCACGGCGAGCATGCCCACGCAGAGGGAGACATCGATGTCCGGGATGCCGCGCGAAAGTCTGCGGGCCATGGCCTGCGCGGTGTATTTGCTGGCCACGGCGCGGCGGTAGGCGTTCAGAACGTCCGCACAGGGCACGGAATACTGCGCCGGGTACGAGCCGGTGAAGCCCTGGCCCTCGCCGAGGCTGTTCGGCAGCACGCACAGATGCGCCTCGCCGCAGGACTGCATGAGCCCGGCACAGGCGTCCGCAATGGCGCGCTCCAAGGCCTCCGGCAGGGGCGCGGCCAAAATGAGCGCCTGAATCTCGCGGCTCATGGCCTGCAGGGCCGCGTCGTCGGCTCCGTAAATGGTCGGAATGTGGCTCGCCAGCCCCTCATCGTCCCCATCGTCCTGCGCGCCCGCGTCGTACAGGCTCTGGATGCGCCGGGCCATCTCCTCGCGCAGGCCGGGCTGGGAGGCGAACAGCTCATACGCGCACGCGCCGACAACGAAGCCCTCGGGCACGGGCAGTCCCAAGCGGTTCTTCACTTCGCCAAGCTCTGCCAGGCGGGCGCCCATGAGGTCGGCCTGGCCGGCGTCCACGGTGGCGAGGTCGGCCACCAGCTCGCCGCAGGCCGGAGGCTTGCGCCGTCCCAGCACTTCCTCCACCTGGGCGCTGAGCTCCAGAAACCGGGGCCGCAGACGCGAGGCGCTTGCCGGGGCCAGGGCCTCCAGGTGCTTGATCATACGGAAGGCGTTGACGATGACGGCGGTTGCGCCCGCGCGCAGAAAGGTCATGCCGAAGACGCGGCCGTCGGTTGTGGCGCGCTCCATGTCGGCAATGGTGGAAAGCAGGCGTTTGCCCGCGGTGAGCAGCAGGCGGAAATTGGTATGGCGGCGGCGGAACTCCGCGCCGATGCGCTGCGCTTCGCCGGTGTCCAGCGCCGCGCGCGGCTGTGCATGGCCGAATAGGGAACGGATAGCGCGAAACAAACCGGCCACAGGCAGCCTCCTCACGCTTTAGTCATACTGGCGCGGCACGCAAAAAGCAAATCCCATCAGGCTCCGCGCCAAGGCCGCCGGGCCCCGCCCCGCACCCGGCCGTTGCGTGCCGACGTTGGCCCGCGCGGACGGAAGGCAGCTCAGCCCGGCTGATTGTAGCAGGCGTTGATCACCTGCTGCGCGTGCTCAATGGACCCGCTGTCGACAAGCTCCTCCAGCGGGACCGCCACTTCGCGCATTTCATAATTCTCGTTGTAGAGTTCGGTCAGCTGCTCGCGCAGGGCCGCGTGCTGGCGCATCAACTCGCCGAACCGCTGCTCGCGGCTCATGACGCCATGGCCTGGCCCGCCGCCGCCAACCACCCCATGCGCCGCGGAATCCGTCCGGCTTTTCGCGTATTCGAGCGCGGCCTCGACAAAGGTCTTGTCCTTGCGCAGGGTCTCGGCGCAGAGCTGCATGTACTTCATGCTCTGCTCGTCGCGGAAGTGCACGGTGCCATCCGCATGGACATGCACGCCGGCGACGATGCCGTCGACGTAGGCGATGGCCTCGTTGATGTTGCGCAAGGCCCGTTCCAGATCAGCCGGCTCGTACTCCGTGTGGGACAGGACAAGGGAGATTCTTGCGGAGCAGGACTGCAACGCGCCGTGCACGGCCTTGGTGTACCGGTAGTAGGCATAGGCCTCGTAGCTTGAATACACCCCTATGCCCAGGACAAGAACAACCAAGAGCGGGATCACCCGTTTCCTCATGTCGGCCTCATTTACGAATTGGGGTTGCGGTGCAGAACATCCCTGGCCCGCGCGAACTCGGACCACAACCGGCGGGACTACGGGGCTGGCGACCGCCCTGCCCCTGCGCCGAACACAAAAGCACCCCCGGCAGCCATAGGGTCACCGGGGGTGCTTGGTCTTTTGTCAGGCGGCGGGAAGACTAGGCTTCCTGCTTCACCTTGGCCTTGCTCATGGACAGGCCGATGCCGTTGAAGATGTCGAAAATGGCGTAGCCATACCACATGGTGTACAGAACGTAGAAGAACAGGAGGCCAGCGGCCACGCCGGCGCGCTCGGAAACCTTCTCGCCCTTGATGCCGAAGAAGTTGTAGGCGGGCTCAATGGCCTTGGCGTTGACCATGGCCACGGCGTCGGCCTCTTCGACCTTCTTCTGCTTCTGCAGCTCCTTCACCATGGGGTTCAGAACGCCCCACCACGTCTTCATGGTCTTCATGCCGTCGCCGCCGCCGAACATGGCGCCAACCGAATCGGCGTCATTCATGTACAGCTTGTCGGAAGCGCTCACCACCACGGTGAGCATCTTGCCCAGGTCGCCGGTGATGTGGACGCTGTTGTCCTTGGCTTCGGCCGTCAGCCCGGCCAGGGTCACCAGCTTGGCGGCGTCGGCCGCGGCGGCCTCGTCCTTCTGCTTCACGGTGATGTCCACGGTTTTGCCGTCAATGCCCGTCAGCTTCTTGCTCACGTCCGGAATGTAATAGGCGGAACCCTTGGCGAGGCTGTTGAACAGCTCGTCGGAATACGTGAGGCCGTTGACCTTCTTGCCCTGCTCATCGGTGATGACGGGCGAGAAGATGAAAAACAGCACGACGAAGAAGGATCCGAGCAGCGTCAGCCCCTTAACGAACAGTCCTTTGTTATGAACCAGCATGGTTAGGCCTCCCCGCGAAGCTTGCCGATGTTTGAGAAGAACTTGAAGAAGACCCAGACGCCGAAGAAGGCCACAACCGCCCAGAACAGCCAGTTGCCAACCATCTCGATGCCGTTGATCATGTCCTTGGAAAGGTTCAGGTAGCCGAGCTCCACAAGCTTCTTGGGCAGGGTGGCAACGCGGTTGACGAAGCCGGCCAGGATGCTGATGGCGTAGAAGCCGCGGATGTGGATGCCCTTGACGACCTTGGTGGTCAGCGCGCCGATCTGGATGCCCAGAAGGGAGCCGAGCAGCATGCCCATGGCCAGGGAGTAGAACACGAAGCCGTAGATGGCGTACTGGGTGATGGAGCCGATGCCCGCGGTGAAGATGATCTGCAGGATGTCGGTGCCGACGGTGGTCATGGAGGAAACGCCGAACACGTACACGAACATGGGGAAGGTGACGAAGCCGCCGCCGGCGCCCATGAGGGTGGCCAGCATGCCGACGATGAGGCCGCCCACGGCCACGATCCAGCCGGAGATCTGCTTGCCGCCGGGAACGAAGTCCTCGTCAAAGGTGATCATGGGGGCGAGCTTCCAGTTCTGCAGCTTGGTGGCCAGGCCCGTGGTGCCGGAGGGGCCGCCGTGGGCGTCGCCGCTCACCGCGCCGGGCTTCTTGCTGGCGCGGCTGGCGCTCAGGAAGTCGAACAGGGCGTAGAAGCCGAGGAAGCCCAGGATGACGCCGTACACCAGGCTGATGAACAGGTCGGAAAGAATGGGGTCCTTCTTGTACAGGCCGTTCTGGATGGCGCCGCCGACGAACGTGCCGCCCGTGGAGCCGATGAGGAACCAGATGGCCAGCTTCATGGACACGTTGCCAAGCTTCTTGTGCACCGCGGTGCCCATGATGGCCTTGGCGAAGATGTGGAACATGTCCGTGCCGACGGCCAGGATGCCTTTGACGCCCGCGGCCATGAGCGCCGGGGTGATGATGAAGCCGCCGCCGGCGCCGATGCAGCCGGTGATGAGGCCGGCCGCCAGGCCGATGCCGATGGACACCAGGAAGATGGTGTCGGAGTAGAAGGCAGGACCGTAGGCGTGCTTGCTGCCGATGAAGTCGGAAGCGAACGCGTAGTTGATGACGAAGATGGGCACGATCATGAGCGCCAGAAGCAGCATCTTCTTTCTGTTGTGCAGGATGGACAGGGACATCTCCATGTCCCATTTCGCCTGGGCGATGGCACCCTGCTTCATCATCTCGTAGAGATCTCTACTGAATCCCATCAATCTCTCCTCCATGCTAAACGTTGTCGGTTCACCGGAACTGCGGTCTGGCAATCCCGAGTCGTTGCCCCACAAAACAGGCGTCCCGCTACGAGGCGGTCTTGCCCTTAAGTGCCTTGTGCTCGCAGGCGTCTTGGAGCTTGAACACAAGCTCCTCAATGTCCACGGGCTTCATCAGATAATCGAAAGCGCCCAGCTCCAGGCCCTTCATGGCCGTCTCCACATGGGCGTGGCCGGAAAGCATGAGCACGGCCACGCCAGGGTGGCTGGCCGCGATGTGCTTCAGGGCCTCGATGCCGTCCATGCCGGGCATCTTCACGTCCAGCACAACGGCGTCCACCCCGGAAGACTCCTTGAGCCAGGCCAGCGCCTCCACCGCGCTGCCAACCGTGGCGGCCTCGATGTTGCGGCGGCCCAGGCGCTTGGCCAGGGTCTCGCGGAAATCCTGTTCGTCATCAACCAGAAGCACCTTCATGCCCGCTCCCGCGTTTGGCGCAGCCGCAGTGCGTCGTCGGCCTCAGAAAGCCGGGAAATATGCGCGGCCAGGGAGGCTAGGGCTGCCTTGAGCGCCCCCATGTCCGGCTGCTTTTCCACCACAAGCGCGCCATCAAAACCGGGCTGAGGGTCGGCCCCTTCGAACACGTGCAGCACAACCGCCACCTGGGCCGCGCGGTCCCGCAGGCGTTTGGCGACTTCGGGCAGGCGGGTGCCCGCCGCTTCCGGATCAAGCACCAGCACCTGCGGGGGCGTCGGCCCGCACAGGGCCTCCAGCAGACTGACGGGACTCGTCAAGGCGCTTGCCGCATGTCCCAACCCTGCCAGCTCGCGACAGAGAAACTCCCGAACGTGCGGGTTTCTGTCCATGATGGCGATGTCGAGGCGGGGTACAACTGACATGGGTGCTCCTGGCCTCGGTAAAGGCAATTCCCATGCCACGGGAGGAACACACGCAACATGTTTAAATCACGATACTTGTAGACCAGGTGTCGGCGCGGGCGACACCCGCCGCCCCCGAATGGTGTCAGCTTTTTTTACAGTCCGTTAAACGCGGCATGGATCTATGGAAAAACAGACAAGATGGAGGGAAATAAAACGATACAACGAGGCAGGACAAAGCCGGAGTTTTGCGCGGCAGGCCGGAGTCCGGATCTGCGGTCACTCCAGCTTGAGGCTGTACTGGGCGAGCTTGTGCCGCAGGGTGCGCGGGCTGATGCCCAAAAGCTCGGCCGTGCGCTGCTTGCTGCCGCCCGCGTGCTTGAAGGCCCGCATCATGGCCCCTATTTCCGCGCAGCGGACAACGGCGTCCAGGTTCAATTCCTCCGGCTCCGCGTGGTGGTGGTGCGGGGAGGCGGGGTGAAGATTCGGATGCAGCTCGTGGCCCAGCTCCAACCGCATCTCCAGGGGCAGGTCCTCCGGGCGCACGGGCTCGTCGGTCTTGTGCAACAGGGCCACGCGCTCCATAAGGTTCTTCAGCTCGCGCACGTTGCCCGGCCAATGGTGCCGGCCGAGCAGCACCATGGCCTCCGGCGAAAGCTGAAGGTTCGGCCGATGGTAGTGGTGCCCGAACAACCAAAGGAAGTACTCGGCCAGGGGCGCGACATCGTCGCTGCGTTCCCGCAGGGAGGGCAAGGCTATGGGAATGACGTTCAGGCGGTAGAACAGATCCGCCCGGAAGCGCGAGGCGCGGACCATTTCGGGCAGGGAGCGGTTGGTGGCGGCCACGATGCGCGCGCGAAAGCCGAGGTCCTTTTCGCCGCCCAGGCGCTTGAAGGTCCGCTCCTCCAGCACGCGCAAAAAATCCACCTGGTTGGTAAGCGGGATCTCCCCCACCTCGTCGAGAAACAGCGTGCCGTCCGCCGCCAGCTCGAAACTGCCCTTCTGCAGCCGTGTGGCCCCGGTAAAGGCGCCGGGCTCGTGCCCAAAGAATTTGTCCGCAAAGAGCTCGCCCGTCAGCACGCCGCAGTTCACCGGCACAAAAGGGCGGCCGCTGCGGTTGCTCAGGGTGTGCAGCAGCCGGGCGAAAATCTCCTTGCCCGTGCCGGACTCGCCCGTCAAAAGCACCGGCGCGTCGCTGCCGGCCACCTGTATGGCCACGCGATACAGCGCGCGCATGGCCTCGGACCGGAAGAGCAACCCGGCCTCGTGCATGGCGGCGCTGGCCTCGGGGTCGGCCTCCAGCATCTGCGGCAAAATCTTGCCGCCATAGGCGCGCGGATCCATCATGATGAACTTCCTCGCACTTTTCGCGGATATCCGCGCAGTGTGGGCGTTTCCGCCGGGCTTGGCGGGGCTGCTGCGTGCGTTTTGCGCTCTGGGGCCGGCAGTGGCGAACATCTTTGTCCGCAACATTGCGCCTCAGGGTCGCCAAACACGCGCTTGCGGCACGTCCTTGCCGCCCATGCGGCAAGTTCTTGCCGTTTACATGCTTCAACAAACAGAGTCAAGCATGTAATTTCAATATGTTAGCTATTGGCCCGCTTCTTGATAAAGAGGGGGCGTCCACTGCGCGGGCCGAGGGCCGGCGAGGCAGGCTGGGCAATCCAGAGATGATTCAGAGGAGCGGGAATGAAGATGGATCGACTGAGTCTCCCGGCGAAAATCGCCCTGTTCGTGTTGTTCGGCGTGCTGCTCTTTGCCGTGGCCGCCTTTGCCTCCGGCAACGAAGCCGTTTCCGGCGCGGTGGCCAATGCCGGCGCCGAAGTGGCTCAAAGCGCGGCCCACCTTGGCGCCGAGACGGGCATCGCCTGGTGGGTGTGGCCCACCGTGCTGCTGTTCTTCTGCTTCATCCTCGGCATCATCGCCGTGCTGGCCGGTGTCGGCGGCGGCGTTTTGTATGTGCCCCTGGTGAGCGGATTCTTTCCCTTCCACCTCGACTTCGTGCGCGGCGCGGGCCTCATGGTGGCCCTGGCAGGCGCCCTGGCGGCCGGTCCCGGCCTGCTGAAGCGCAACTTCGCCAGCTTGCGCCTGGCCATGCCCGTGGCGCTCATCGCCTCCTCCTGCGCCATCGTAGGCGCATATCTTGGCATGGCGCTGCCGACCAACGTGGTCCAGCTCTGCTTGGGCGGCACCATCATGTTCATCGCCGTGCTGCTTCTGGTGTCTAAAAACACCGCCCACCCCGTGGTGACCAAGCAGGACGCGCTGAGCATGGCCCTGGGCATGGATGGAGCCTACAACGACCCCGCCACGGGCGAACTGGTGCAATGGAAGACCCACCGCACCCTGCCCGGCCTTCTGCTGTTCGTCATCATCGGCATCATGGCCGGCATGTTCGGCCTGGGCGCCGGTTGGGCCAACGTCCCGGTGCTGAACCTGCTCATGGGCGCACCCCTGAAGGTGGCCGTGGGCACCAGCAAGTTCCTGCTCTCCATCACCGACACCTCCGCCGCCTGGGTTTACCTGAACAAGGGCTGCGTCATCCCGCTCATGGCCATTCCGAGCATCATCGGCCTCATGCTGGGATCCTTTGTCGGCGTGCGGCTCTTGGCCAAGGCCAAGCCCACCTTCATCCGGTACATGGTCATCGGCGTGCTGCTCCTGGCGGGCGGCAAGGCTCTCATGAAGGGCTTGGGCATCTAATCCGCGCACCACGCGCATTTCTTCACGACAATTCGCGGGCCGGCGTATTCGGCCCGGTAGCGCATCCATAAGGAGAAAGACGATGAGCGAAAAGATGAAGCACGATGGCAAGGCCTCGCCCGCGCAGATAACCTACGCCAACATGCTGTTTTACGGCTCCTGGAGCGGCCTTGCCATCATGGCCGTCACCTACATATTGTATGTCACGGGCATCATCACGCCGCACGTGCCCCTGAAGGAGGTCCCGCTGCTCTGGTCGCAGCCGGTGAACACCTACCTTGAGCTCGGCCATGTGCCCCACGGCTGGGGCTGGGTCTCGCTTATCGGAAGTGGTGACTTCCTCAACTTCGTGGGCATAGTGCTCCTGGCGGCCATGACTCTTGTTTGCTACATTCCGCTTATTCCAGCCATGCTCAAGCGTGGCGAAAAAGGTTTCGCCTTCATGGCTCTGGCCGAGATTCTGGTGCTGGCTTTGGCCGCATCCGGCCTCGTCAACAGCGGCGGGCACTAGCCTCCAGCCCTTCCGGGCAGGGGGAGTGCGCCCGCACACAAGCGCACTTCCCCCCTGGAGGAGATGAACGTGGAAAACACCTTGGCATCAAGCGTTTCCTTGGCCCCCTTTGCCGGGCTCATCGCCGCCGGCTTGGATCGGGCCGATTTGCCGCACATCCTGCGCGCCCTTCCTTTCGGAGTGGCCGTGCTTGATCGCGAGCGGCGCACGCTGTTCATGAACAGCGTGCTGGAGCGCCTTACCGGCTACACCAGCGAGGAAGTGGCCGGCGTGCCCTGCCGGCATGTGCTGCGCGGCAGCTTTTGCCTGCATGCCTGCCCGCGCGTGGCCTGCGCCAAGAGCGAAATACCCGTGTGCGAGGCGGAAAGCCGCGAGGGCACGCTCATCAACCGCCACCGCCGCAAGGTGCCGGTGCGCCTCACCAGCGTGCCCGTGCTCGACAAGGGCGGCGATCTTCTGTGCACGCTCGATGTCATTGAGGACCTGACCGCGCTGAAGGAGCTGGAGGCGCGGCTCACGCGCACGGCCGGCCCCGGCGCCATCGTGGGCCGCTGCTCCGCCATGGAGCACCTGCTGCGCATTCTGCCCGCCGTGGCCGCAAGCGACGCCACCGTGCTTTTGACGGGCGAGTCCGGCACGGGCAAGGACCTGCTCGCCGAGGCCCTGCACCGGGCCAGCCCCCGCGCCCGCGAGAGCTTCGTGCGCGTGAACGCCACGCCCATGCCCGAGGCCCTGCTCGACGTGGAGCTCTTTGGCCAGGCAGGCGGATCGGGCGAGAGCAACGCGCCCAGGCCCGGCAAGTTCCAGCTGGCACAAAACGGCACGCTCTATCTTTCTGAAATCGCCGACATGCCCCTGGCCCAGCAGGGCCGCCTGCTGCGCCTGCTGGACGAAAAGGCCGTGGTGCCCGCAGGAGGCGAACGCCCCATGCGCCTCAACGTGCGCGTGGTGGCCGCCACCGGGCGCGACCCCGAAGCCCTCGTCAAGGCCGGGCTCTTGCGCGAGGACCTGTTCCACCGGCTCAACGCCGTGCGCCTGCACCTGCCCCCCGTGCGCGAGCGCGGCGAGGACGTGCAGTTCCTGCTCGCGCACTTCCTGGGCATTTACGCCACCAAGTTCCGCAAGCAGGTGCTGGGCTTCTCGGCCGAGGCGCTCTCGCTGCTCTCGGCCTACGACTATCCCGGCAACGTGCGCGAGCTGCGCAACATGGTCGAATACGCGGCAATGGTCTGCGCGGGCGACGTGGTCCTGCCCGACCACCTGCCGCCGCACGTGCGCTTTCCCCAGGCCGCCCCGCCCGCCGATGATCCGGCCGCCAACTCCTCCGCCGCGCGCGTCAAGCACGCCCGGAAAAAGGTCTAAGGGGAGGCGCGCGTCATGGCTAAAAAAATCCTCGTGACCTTGTACCGCAACGAAGTCGCCCCGCGTTTCGACCTGGCGAGCGAAGTGCTTCTCGTCACCGTGGACGCGGACAACCGCGAGGTGCGCAGGCAGGAGCTCGTGCTGGCCCACGCCAGCGCCGACGACCTCTGCGACCTCATTTTGGACCGGGAAGTGGCTGTGCTCATTACCGGCGGCATGGAAGAAGAACACTACCACTACCTGCGCTGGAAGCGCCTGGACGTGCTGGACGGCATTGCCGGACTGGCCGAGGACGCCCTGGCCCGCTACCTGCGCGGCGAGCTGGAGTCCGGGGACATCCTGTTCCCGAGGGGGGAGCATGCGTAAGCTCGCGGCGCTCATCAAACATCCCCTGCGCGAACTGCAAAGCGACGTGGACGAGGCGGTTTCGCCGGAGCGCTACACCATGCTTCGCCGCAAGATCATCGCCCTCATCGTGGCGGCGTCGCTCATTCCCCTCTCGGTCATGGCCGTGCTCAACTATTACGAGCACCAGAACGCCATGACCAAGGAGATCCAGAACCCCCTGCGCGTGCTGGTGAACAAGACCAAGAACTCCTTCGAGCTGTTCCTGGCCGAGCGCACCTCCACGGTCAGCCTCATCGCCTCGGCCTACAGCTACGGCGAACTGGCCGACGAAAACAAGCTCGCGCGCATCTTCACGGTCATGAAGAAGGAGTTCGACGGCTTCGTGGACCTGGGGCTCATCGACGCCCACGGCAACCAGATCAATTACGTCGGGCCTTATGCCCTCAAGGGCAAGAACTACGCCGAGCAGCGCTGGTTCCAAGAGGTGCGCCTCAAGGGCAAGTACGTCAGCGACGTGTTCATGGGCTACCGCAAGTTTCCCCACGTCATCATCGCCGTGCAACACATGACCGAGGACGGCCGCGTGTGGATTCTGCGCGCCACCCTCGACACCCGGCAGTTCGAGCGCATCATCGCCAGCATGAGCCTGGAGCCCGACGCCGACGCCTTTCTGGTGAACACCCAGGGGCTGATGCAGACCAGCTCCAACAACTACGGCAAGGTGCTGGAGAAGCTTTCCTTCCCGCTGCCGCCGCAGACCTATGAGCCAACCGTGCTGCAGATGATCGATCCCCTTGGGCGCGATGTCTTCCTCTCCTATGCCTACTTCCCGGAGGCCGATTTCGTGCTCATGGCCGTCAAGCCCAAGGCCAGCGTGCTCAAGACCTGGTACACGGTGCGCGGCGACCTGCTGTTCATCTTCGCCGTGGGCGTGGCCCTGGTGCTTCTGGCCGCCGTCGGCGTCACCGACGCGCTCATCCGGCGCATGAAGGAGGCCGAGGACCGGCGCGAGCTTGCCCTGCGCGAGGTGGAGCACTCGCAGAAGCTTTCAAGCATCGGCCGGCTGGCCGCGGGCGTGGCCCACGAGGTCAACAACCCCTTGGCCATCATCAACGAGAAAGCCGGGCTCATGAAGGACATCCTGTCCATGCAGGACGAGTTTCCGGCCAAGGGCAAGATTCTGGCCCAGGTGGAAAGCATTCTGCGTGCCGTGGACCGCTGCCGGGGCATCACCCACCGCATGCTCGGTTTTGCCCGCCGCATGGACGTGACGAACGAGGAGTTGGACTTGGGCGAGCTCATCGCCGAGACCGCCAGCTTCCTGTCCAACGAGGCCATGCACCGCAAGGTGGATGTGCGCCTGGACATCGACCCGCTCCTGCCGCGCATCGTTTCCGACCGCAGCCAGCTCCAGCAGGTGTTCCTGAACCTCTTCAACAACGCCCTGGCGGCCGTGCCGGACGGCGGCGTCATCGAGGCCGCGGCCAGGCCCGAATCCGACGGCGTGTGCGTCACCGTGAAGGACAACGGCTGCGGCATGAGCGACGAAACCCTGAAGCACATCTTTGAACCGTTTTTCACCACCAAGAAGGGCAAGGGCACGGGCCTCGGCCTGTCCATCACCTACGGCATCGTAAAACGCCTTGGCGGCGAGATCGCCGTTGAGTCCACCACGGGCGTCGGCACCACGCTCACCATCACCCTGCCCATAGGGCAGCGCGAGGCATTGGCATGAACACGAAAGACTGGAAGATTTTGCTCGTTGACGACGAGCACGAATTCATCACCACCCTGGCCGAACGCCTTGAGCTGCGGGGCATAGGCGCGCGCGTGGTCTTCGACGGCGAGTCCGCCCTGCTGGCCGTTGCCGAGGACGAGCCCCACGTCATGATCCTCGACGTGCTCATGCCCGGCATCAAGGGCCTTGAAGTGCTGGAACGCGTGAAGCGCACCAACCCGAACGTGCAGGTGCTGCTTTTGACCGGCCACGGCAGCACCCGCGACGGCATAGAGGGCATGCGTCTGGGCGCCTTCGACTACATGATGAAGCCGCTCAACATCGACACGCTCATCGAGAAGATGGAGTCGGCCATCGACTACGCCAGCAAGGCCGCCAAGCTCGGCCAATAGGGGCAAGACCATGCGCGACGCGCTATTCATGGGCCGGCTGACGGCCCACGCCACCCACGAGATGCAGAACATCCTCGCCACCATCCGCGAGTCCTCCGGACTCATGGAAGACCTGCTGGCCATGGGCGGAGAGAACTTCGCCCACGCGGAGCGCTTCAAGCGCGGCCTTGGCGTGCTTTCCGAGCAGGTGGAGCGCGGCATGCAGCTTTCCGAGCAGCTCAACTACTGCGCGCATTCCCCGGAGCCCAGCCCCACGGGTTGCGAGGTGAACGACGCCCTGCGCGCCCTGGTGGGGCTTTTCCGCCGCACGGCCGCGCGCTTCCGGGTGAGCTTGGCCCTTGCCCCGGGCCGCACCGGCCTGCGCACCTCGCTGCGCGCCGTGGAGGTCATGGATCTGGCGGGACTCGCCGTCGACTGCGCCCTGCCGCTGCTCCCGCGCGACGCCAAGCTCATGCTCTCGGTGGAGGAGCAGGGCGGGCTCGCCGTGGCGCGCGTCGGCTCACCTGCGTTCGAGGCCCTGCGGGGCCAGCCCGAGTATGCGGACTTGGCCGCCTGCGCCAAAACCCTTGGCGTTGGCCTGTGCCCCGGCCCCAATGGCGAGGGGATCGTGCTTTCGCTGCCCAAAGCCCAGGCTTGAGCCCCTTGATTTCTGGTTAAAGAGGAGTAGCATTCCAAGGTAGCAGCTTGACTTCACATTGCCGCGGGCGCGGAGTGCACGCCATAGCCCCGGCCAGAAGGAGGACGTTATGCTCGGAATGCTCAAGAGACTTGAGGACAGCTTCGCCGGAATGGCCTTTGCCGAGGCCGGCGAGAACGAGACGGCCATGCAGTTGGCCGGTGTGACGAACTGCGGCGTCAGCGTGTCGGATGTATTCGCCGCCGCCGCCTTTGCCGAGGCCGATTGCCACGGCGTGGCCCTGGAAATGCTGGGCTGCGCGCCGAAGCGGCTCACGCCTCCGGTTCAAGTCTGCGGGTTCCTCGAATCCGTGGGGCTTGGCGGAGTGCATGTGGCCTACGGCCTGGCCGAGGCCTAAGCCTTAACACGCCAAAACCGGGGGCTCCGGGTCCGCCCTGGGCCCCCGGAACCGGGCGCGCACCACGCGCCCAAACAAGGAGTGCACATGAGCAAGAAGATCAAGCTGCTGCTGGTCGACGACGAGGAGAATTTCGTCAACACCCTGGCCGAACGCATGAACATGCGCGACATGGGCTCTGAAGTGGCCCATGACGGCGAAACCGCCCTGGAGATGGTCAAGGACGAGGCTCCGGACGTCATGGTTCTCGACCTGCGCATGCCCGGCATCGACGGCGTCGAAGTGCTGCGCAAGGTCAAGAAGGCGCATCCCCATGTCCAGGTCATCGTGCTCACCGGCCACGGCTCCGAGCAGGACCAGGAAATCTGCATGCAGCTCGGCGCGTACGAATACCACAAGAAGCCCGTGGACATCGACCGCCTGGTGAAGAGCATCAAGGGCGCCTACCGCCAGAAGATGGAAGACATGATGGTGGCCGCCACCTTTGCCGAAGCCGGCGACTTCGATGAAGCCGACAAGGTGATGAAAGAGGGTAACAAGAAGTAGCCGGGGGACGCATGAACGCCGTCCTTCTGGTGGATGACGAGCGCGACTTTGCCGATCTGCTGGCTGAGCGGCTCCAGGCGCGGGGATTCCAGGTCAAGACCGCCTACGATGGCGAGGATGCCCTGCGCCTGGCCGCCGAGCTGGAGCTCGACGTGGCCGTGCTCGACGTGAACCTGCCCGGCATCGACGGGCTCTCGCTGCTGCGCGAGCTCAAAAAGCTCAAGCCGCAGGTCGAGGCGCTCATGCTCACGGGGCAAAACGACTTGGCCACGGCCGTGACCGGCATGAAGCTCGGCGCCTCGGACTATCTGGTGAAGCCGGTGCCCATCGAACGCTTGGCCGAGGCCATCCTGCGCGCCCAGGACCGCCGCGAGGAACGCCTGGAAGGCCTGCGCATGGCCGAAACCGCCAAAATGGCCGCCCTGGGCCAAATGGCGGAGGGCGTCGCCCACGAGATCAACAACCCCGTCAACACCATGGTCAACCTGGCCGGCTGGCTGGAAGACCTTGTGGGCGATCTGCGCGCGGAGATGAAGTCTTCTAGCCTGCTGCCCGCCCAGGCCGGCACTTTGGGCGAGATGCAGGACTCTGCCCGGAAAATGCGCGAGCACGGGCAGCGCTGCAAGCAGATAACCGCCAAGCTTTTGTGCCTGTGCCACAAGGATGCGGCCACGGGCCGCGCCGCCACGGCAGAGGCCTCCCTCGACCTGCGGGCGCTTTTGAACGGACTGCTGGCGGAACGCGCGGAACGCTTGGCGGCCTCCGGCGTGCAGTTGCGGGCGGAGATCTCCACGGAACTCCCGCTGCTCACCCTGCCCACGGCGGGGCTGCCCGGCACAGACCTTTCCACCGCCCTCGGCAACATTCTGGACAACGCCCTGGACGCCATGCCCGGCGGCGGCATGCTCACCGTGCGCGCCACGGCCCAAAACCGCGAGGCGCGCATCGACATAGAGGACACCGGTTGCGGCATTTTGCCCGCGCACCTGCCGCGCGTCTTCGAGCCCTTCTTCTCCACCAAGGAAGTCGGCCAGGGCACGGGGCTCGGCCTTTCCGTCAGCTACGGCACGCTCAAAGCCCTTGGCGGCGACATCGACATCACGAGCCAGCCCGGGCAAGGCGCCAAGGTGCTGGTCTCCCTGCCCTGCTGAACCGCGTTGGGCCCAGGCAGCCGCCGTTCTCTCCGGTCCCTGCGAAAAATCCGTATTTTTGCGTGTTGGCCTGATCCGGCATTTCGCATATTGATTCATGCGAATACGACTGGAGGACCGCATGCCCTTCAATTCCCTGCCCCCATCACGTTCTGAGCTTCTGCGGCTTGTGGCGCCTTGCGGGCTGTACTGCGGGGGCTGTCTGGCCTTCACCGGCGGCGCAATCCGCAGCCATGCGCGCGCCCTGCGCGACCTGCTCGGCCCGAATTTCGCCGCCTATGCCGAACGCATGGCGGCCATGAACCCGGCGTTCGGTCAGTACCAGGAATTCTCCGGCCTGCTGGAGTTCCTCTCCCAGGGGTCATGCAAGGGCTGCCGCGACGGCGGCTGCCTTCTGGGCGACTGCGGCGTGCGCGAGTGCGCGATAAAGCGGGAACTCGATTTTTGCGGCCTGTGCCCGGACTTTCCCTGCGAAGAGCCGGGATTGCCCGCCGGGCTCGTTGCGCGCTGGCGGAAAAACGGCGAGATACTCCGCGACAAAGGCCCTGCGGAATATCTTGAGCTCATGCGCCTGCGGCCCCGGTATCCCTAGGCGCGGCAGCCCCTTCGCACATCTCCTCAGCGCCCTTTCACGGCGTGAACCCGTCCGCCCGTGCCATATCCCGCAAACATGGCGTCATAAACCTCGTTGTCGCCGGGCGTGGTGAAGTACCCCTCATCCACTGTCTCCGCCTTGCCTGCGGACAACAGTTCGCTCACCGTGGCCGTGGCATAGCCCCTGGCCGCCAGAAGCGGCAGCAGGTGCCGCACCAGCTCGGCCGTGTCTTTGGGCACGGCGTTGGCGTGCAGCAGCACGATGGAGCCGGGCCGCACGGCCTCGGCCAGGGCTTGGGCCCGCCGCTGGGCGTCGCCGCAGCCGCCCTCGCCGACGACATCCCACTGGATGACCGCATACCCCTGAGCGTTCAGATCCTGGGCCACATCCGCCCCGCCGCGCCCATACGGCAAACGGAACAGCCGCAGCGGACCGCGTCCAGAGGTGGGCAGCCCGCGCGCCGCAAGCCTCTGGTCCAACTCCTCGCGCAGTAGATCGAACTGCCCGCTGGTCCATTCCACCTGCTGACGGCGGAAGGCCACTGGGGCCACGGCCATGTTGGCGTGGGCCCAGGAGTGGTTGCCAAGCTCGAAGCGGCCGTCGGCCATGAGCTGCATGGCGCGCTCCGGGTGGGACCGCAGCCATTTGCCCCCGGCGAAGAAGGTCGCCTTGGCGTTGGCGGCGCGCAGGGCGTCCACCAGCCGGGCGTCATAGCCGGTGACGTGTACAGTCCGCTCGCAGAGGTCGAAGGTCAACGCCACGCGGCGGTCGCCCTCTGGCAAGGCCACCCGGCGGATGATGCCGCGCTGGGTCTCGGGCAGGGCTGGCAACGCGGCCCGTTGGGAGGTGCGCACGGGAGCAGCCGCGTCGGCTTTCGACAGGTGCCGGATGGCGCGCTCGGCGCGCATTCTGGCGGGGTCAAGCGGCTCTGCCAATTGCGCCGCAGTCCAGAGCCTCAGCGGGCTCCCAGCCCCCGACGAAAGAGCTTCGCCGGCGGAGGACGGCGCAGGGCAAAGCAAGACCGCAATCGACACCAACAACAAGGTCAAGGTCGTCAAACGAGAGCGCATTGGTCCTGCTCCTTGCGTCCCAAAGGCGGCGCGCATCATGCCCGCGCCTCCAGCCGCAGGGCCGCCGAAACGCCTTGCGGCGTGGTGCGGACTGCGGCTGGAGACGGAGGGGTGCATTTGGTCGAACGGCAGAAAACGCCGCGAAGAAGGCGGGGCTACTCGGTGATGGTGATGGCCGGACCGTTGAAGGCGATGCTCAGAACCTCGTACTCCACGCGGCCGCGCGGCACGATGATGACCACCTCGTCGCCCTCGCTCTTGCCGAGCAGGGCCTGGCCCACGGGAGACAGGATGGACACGCTGCCCTTGCAGAATCCGGTCTCGTCCGGGCCGAGCAGGGTGTACAGCTTCTTCTCGCCGGAATCCACGTCCTCAAGCTCCACCGTGGCGCCAAAGCTGATCTTGTCGCCGCCGAGGGTCTTCATGTCGATGACATTGTACTTGTGCATCCGGCTTTCGATGAAGTTGATGCGCGCCTCCATCAAGCCCTGACGCTCGCGCGCGGCATGGTAGCCGCCGTTTTCCTTCAGGTCGCCTTCCTCGCGGGCCAAGCGGATGGCCTCGGAGACTTCGGGACGCTGCTTCTTCAGGCTCTCAAGCTCTTTTTTCATGAGCTTATAGCCTTCCTGGGAAATGGGTAGACTCGACATGTGCTGCCTCTCTTGCATCACGCGGCGCAATGCGCCGCAACTTTGGTCTGGACAAAACAACAAGAAGCCTGCGAGGACCTCCCGCAGGCCGCCTGCCAAATACATTCGTCACATAGAACAACAAAAGCCGAGGGTCAAGCCGCGCAACCCGGGGCTACCGACGCCTGCGGCCCTGGCCTAGCGCTTGCGGCGGGCGATGATGTAATCGAACACCTTGCCCGCCAGCCCCAAGCCAAGGCTGATGCCGGAGGCGGCCCGGCGCACGCGCGAACGCAGCGCCAGCACCTCAAGCTGAATCACCTGACGGCGCAGGTCGGCCTGCACGGCGATCCGCGCCTTGGCCTTGGTCACGCCTTCGAGTTCCGCGTCTAGAAACATGACTTGTCCTTCTCCAGTTCCGCCAGGGTCTGGGCGAACATGTGGTTTCTGCCCGCCAGGCGCCGCTTGATGCCCACAAAGGCCCACGCGGCCGCGACGAAGCAGATGCCTGTAAGCACCCCCATGCCAGCCACGCGCCATTCCACGGGGAGCAGCGCAAGGAAGGTCAGCACGCCCAGAATAAGCCCCAGAAGGGCGAAGACCACCCCGCAGCACGACAGGATCAGGATCTGCACCAGGCGGATCTTGTCCTCGCGCAGCTCAAGCCCAAGCAGCTCAATGCGGTCTTTGACGGTCTGCGCCAGGGCCGCGGCGACACGCCCCGAGGTGCCGCCGAGGTCCAGGTCCTCCAGGAGCAAGCCCATGTCGCGCCTACTTCCGGCCCATGAGCCAGCCGAGCATGAGCCCGACGACAAAGGAGCCGCCGATGGCGTAATACGGCTTCTCGCGGATGATCTTGTCCGTGTCCTGCAGGCGGTTCTTGAGATGGCCTTCCAGCTCGCCGCACTTGACCTTGGCGACGGCAAGACGCTCTTCAAGCACGGCGCGCGCGGCGCGGGTGCGGTCGTCAATCTCGCCGGCCGTGGCTTCGATGAGCTTCTGGGCGTGGCTGATGACTTCACGCAGTTCCTGAGCCATTTCCTCGCTGTGGGCGCTGTCCTTAAACATAAGGGCCTCCTTCCGTCAGTGGATGGTGTCGCTGTTTGTAAGACTGTGCGATAATCGCCCGCACAGGCTGGCTCTGTCAAGGCTTGGCGGGACAATTGGCAAAAGATTGCAACGCGTTTTGCGCTCCTCCGGCCTAGCCGATGCCCGGCTCCGTGCTCCAGGCGTAAATGGGCGTGAGGGGCTGGTAATCCACAAGGTCTATGCGCATGGCGCACATGGCGCCCAGCATGGGGGGCAGCACCAGGTTGTTGGCAAAACGCCACGGCTGGGAGTTCTTCCAGGTGCAGGGCGGGCCAGGCAGGACGGAGCGCGTGCGCGCGGGCGTTTTGCCCGTGTGCACCAGGGCCAGGGCCCGCATTTCCGGCCAGGTGAACCAGCGCGCGCCGCAGAGCAGGTGCCCGCGGTTCCAGGGCCAGGCGCAGCCGCGCGCCAGCCAGTACGCCGAGTGCCGGTTCAAAAAGCCGATGAGCAGGCCCTTTGATGCCACCCGCGCCGCCTCGGCCAAGGCTTTGCCGGGGTCGTCGCAAAATTCGAGCACGGTCCACAGCACGCAGAAGTCATACTCGTTGTCGGCAAAGGGCAGGGCTTCGCCATCGCCCACGTAGAGCTCCGCGTCCGGGCCAAGCCGGCGGCGCGCCGCGGCGATCATGCCCGGAGACTTGTCCAGCCCGGCCACGGAAAAGCCGTCATCAAACAAAATGTGCTGGAACAGGCCCGTGCCGCAGCCGATTTCGAGCACGCGCTGGTTGCGGCGCGGCCACTCGGCCACAACGCTGTCCAGCAGGCGGCGCTCGGCCCCCAGGGCAAAGCGCCCTTCTGGTGTGGCGAACCACTCTTCATAATGGGCTGCGTCCCAATCCATAAGCGGCCTGCCCACGCTCCCGCTTCCGGGAGCTTCAAAAAACGCCCCGGACCTCAGCAGGTCCGGGGCTTATCAAACGTCGTTGCCTATTTCTCGTTCAGGGCTTCGTAAACCTTGCCCACCATGGATTCAGAGGGGGTCAGGGTCTTGGCGCCGGGGGTCCACTTGGCTGGGCAGGCCTCGTTGGGATTCTTGATGAGGTAGACGTTGGCCTCAAGCTTGCGCACAAGCTCGTCCGCGTTGCGGCCCACGTTGTAGAAGTTCACTTCGCTGGAGGCCAGCACGCCATCGGGGTTGATGATGAAGGTGCCGCGCAGGGCCAGACCGGACTCCGCGTCCCACACGTCGAAGAAGCGGGACACGTTGCCGTTGGGGTCGGCGCCCATGAGGAACTTCACGTCCTTGAGCAGGCGTTCGCTGGTCTGCCAGGCAAGGTGGGCGAATTTGGTGTCGGTGGACACGCTGACCACTTCCGCGCCGAGCTTCTTGAGCTTGGCGTGCTGGGCGGCCAGGTCGGCCAGCTCCGTGGGGCACACGAAGGTGAAGTCCGCCGGGTAGAACACAAGCACCAGCCACTTCTTTTTCTTCTGGATCTTCTCGGAATCCACAACCGTGAAGCCGCCCTCGCTCGGGTCATAGGCCTCAAGGGTGAAGTTCCGGATTTTCTGTCCGACCTTGGCGCATTCCATGAACTCGTAGTCGTCGTGATCGTGATCGCAGCATTCCATGCGGGCTTCTCCGTTGTGTTTTTTGTTGTTGCTGGGCAAAAGCGCGCGGCAGGGCGCGGCTCTTTCCGTATCTAAGCTAAATAGGGGTTCACGCCGGGGGAGTCAAGGCGCGCCCCCCTTCCCTCCCGGGCCATCGTGCTATATCTATGGCCGCACAAGCGCGGCGAACAGCACCCGCGCGCAAGACCACACCACACCAAAAGAGGTCCCATGACCAAGCTCATCCACGGCTTTGCCCTTGAACGCGAGCAGGAAATACCCGAACTTGCCGCCACCGCGCGCATTTACCGCCATGCCAAGACCGGCGGCCGTCTCCTTTCGCTCATCAGCCCGGACGAAAACAAGGTCTTCGGCGTGGCCTTCCGCACGCCGCCCACGGACTCCACCGGGCTGCCGCACATCCTGGAGCACAGCGTGCTCTGCGGTTCGCGCAAGTACCCGGTCAAGGAGCCCTTCGTGGAGCTCATCAAAGGCTCGCTCAACACCTTCCTGAACGCCCTCACCTTTCCGGACAAGACCTGCTACCCCGTGGCCAGCGCCAACTTGCAGGACTTCTACAACCTCGTTGATGTCTATCTCGACGCGGTGTTCTTCCCCAGCCTGACGCCCAATACGCTGAAGCAGGAAGGCTGGCACTACGACGTGGAGCGCGCCGAGGACCCGCTGGCATTCAAGGGCGTGGTGTTCAACGAGATGAAGGGCGTGTACTCCTCGCCCGACAGCCTGCTGGGCGAATACTCCCAGCGCTCGCTCTACCCGGACACCTGCTACGGGCTGGACTCCGGCGGCGATCCGGAACGCATTCCCGACCTGACCTTTGAGCAGTTCATGGACTTCCACAAGCGCTTCTACCATCCGTCCAACGCCTATGCATTCTTCTCCGGCGACGACGACCCGGAAAAGCGCCTGGCCATGCTGGACGAATATTTCTCCCAGTTCGACGCCCCGGCTCCGGGCCAGCCCGCCTCAGAGGTGGAGCTGCAGCCTTCCTTTGAGAAACCCCGGCGCTTTGTGCATCCGTACGCCGCGGACGCAGCACTTCCCGAGCCCATGGCGGAGGGAGATGACGAGGGCGACGAGGACAATGGAGCGGAAGACGGCGAAGGCGCGGCCCGGGCCATGTGCACGGTCAACTTCGGCCTGCCGGACACGCAAAGCCCGGACCTGAGCCTCGCCTTCGAGGTGTTGGAGCATGTGCTCATCGGCTTGCCGTCATCGCCCTTGCGCAAGGCCCTGGTCGACTCCGGCCTGGGCGAGGACCTCACGGGCGGCGGCCTGGAGACGGACCTGCGCCAGATGTCCTTCTCCGTCGGCCTCAAAGGCCTGGCCACCGCCAACAACGCGGCCGAGGCCACGGCCGACAAGGTGGAGGCCCTGGTGCTGGACACCCTGCGGCAGCTCGCCGAAGACGGCCTGCACCTGGACGACATCCGCGCGGGCATCAACAGCGTGGAGTTCGACCTGCGCGAGAACAACACGGGCAGCTACCCGCGCGGCTTGGTGGTCTTTTTCGAGGCCCTGGCGACCTGGCTGTACGACGGCGACCCGCTGGCGCACCTGCCCTTCGAAGGCCCCCTGGCGCGGCTCAAGGCCCGGCTGGACAAGGGCGAGAAGGTCTTTGAGGACCTCATCCGCACGCATTTTCTGCACAACACCCACCGCACCCTGGTGATCCTGGTGCCCGACACGGCCCTGGGCGCCCAGCGCGAAGCCGCCGAACAGGCGCGCCTCAAGGCCGTGAAGGACAGCCTGTCCGCTCGGGACGTGGAGCGCCTGGTGGCGGAGACGCACGAACTGCACGCCTTGCAGGAGGCCCCGGACGCGCCGGAGGACCTGGCCCGCATTCCCCGCCTGACCCCCGCCGACCTGCCGCGGGAAAACGCCGCCATTCCGCATGAGCTGGCCGCCTTGCCCGGCCTGCCGGATACCGGCACCAAGACCTTTGTGCACGACCTGCCCACCAGCGGCGTGGTGTACCTGGACCTAGCCTTCGAACTCGCGGGCGTACCGGACGAACTCATCCCGCTGGTGCCCATCCTTGGCCGCACGCTTCTTGAAATGGGCACCAAGCGCTCCAGCTTTGTGGACCTCTCGCGCAACATCGCCATGACCACGGGCGGCCTGTGGGCGCAGACCTTCGTCTCCTCCGTGCGCGGCCAGGGGCCGAACGCGGCCGCCCAGCGCCTGTTCCTGCGCGGCAAGGCCACGGCCGAGAAACTGCCCTCGCTCCTTGGCCTCATAACCGAAGTGCTCACGGAAGCGGACTTCAGCGATGCCGAGCGCCTGGGCAAGATCATCCTTGAATCCAAGGCCCGGCGCGAGCAGCGCCTCATCCCTTCGGGTCATGCTCTCGCCTCCACGCGGCTCAAGGCCCGCACGGGCGTTGCCCAGGCCATGAACGAGGCCATGGGCGGCCTGACCGGCCTGAACTTCGTGCGCGACCTGGCCCGGCGCATGGACACCGCCCCGGAAGGCGTGAGCGCGGACCTGCACCGTCTGCTCTCCCTGCTGCTTTCCCGCCGGGGCCTGCTGGTCAATCTCACCACCGACGCCAAGGCCATCAAGGCGGCGCTCCCGCGCATCGCCGAAGTGGTCGGAGGCCTGCCGGATGTGACCCTCAGCGCCGCGCCCCGCGCAATCCCCGAACTGCCCCTGCGCGAGGGCCTGTGCCTGCCCGCGCAGGTGAACTACGTCGCCGCCGGCGGCAACGCCCGCGCCCTCGGCCAGGAGCCCGGCGCCGCGGCCTCGGTGGTCGCCAAGTTCCTGCGGGCGGGCTACCTGTGGGAGCGCGTGCGCGTGCAGGGCGGCGCGTACGGGGCCTCCTGCGCGTACAGCAGGCTTTCCGGCAACCTCGTCTTCGCCTCCTACCGCGACCCCAACGTGACGCGCACCCTGGACGCCTACGCCGGCGTCGGGCCGTATCTCACCAGCCTGCACATCGACCCCTCGGAGCTGGAAAAGAGCGTTGTCGGCAGCATCGGCGACATGGACCACTATATGCTGCCCGACGCCAAGGGCTTCACGGCCCTGGCGCGCGAGATCACCGGCGAGGACGCGGACTACCGCCAGGCCGCGCGCGAAGCGGTGTTCGCCACCAGCCAAAAGGACTTCGCCGCCTTTGGAGAAGCCGTGAACGCCGTGCTGGCCAACGGCCCCATGGTCGTGGCGGGCGGACGCGACGGGTTGGAGAAAGCCAATCTAGACTTTGTCTTGACCAAGGTTCTGTGAAACAGTATTGCCTATCAGGACGTCATGCATTTGACGTCCTGATACCAATACCAGCGCGAACCTAAAGGCAAGTCCATCAGAAGCATGAGATTCTCCCTCTGGCCCCGGTCTTGCACAAGTAGCGGCATGGGTAGAAACCGCCGCCAGCCCCTGCACAACCGCACCCTCCGCGCCATGACAATGGCCGCGCTGGGGCTTTGGCTCTTGTGCGCCGGCGGCTGCGCCATGCTGCCCTTCGCCATCACCACCACGGCCTCCCTGGCCATGCCGCAGAACAGCTCCCTGGCCATGACCGGCGTCAAAGGCGTCTACAACTCCGCCTATCTCGCCAGCGATGAGCGCGACATGAACACCATCGTGCGCGACAACATGCTCTCCATCAAGGCCCAAAGCGCGCTGCTCACGGCGCACGGCTCCGCGGACGTGCAGGTGCGCGCTTACAACGGCGAGGTCTTCGCCGTGGGCGTCGTGGAAACCCAGGCCGACCGCGACCGCGTCATCGTCGCCATGCAGAACGTCAAGGGCGTGGGAGCCATCAAGGGCTACATCCGCCTGCGCGACGTGGAAGCGCCCATCAACCGCAGCGCGGACAGCGGGCTGGAAAGCCGCGCCCGCCTCGCGCTGAGCCGCCACCTGCTGCACAAGAACGTCGGGGTCGACATCCAGGCCGTGGACGGACAGCTCTGCCTCATGGGCGTCGTCGGCACCCATGCCGAGGCCCTGGACATCATCCAGTACGTCGAAACCGTCACAGGCAAGCCGGCCCTTTCGCTCCTGGCCATCCGCGACGAATACGCCACCGGGCACACCCAGACCAACCGGCTCTACCTGCTCAAGCCCGGCGAGGAGACTCCGCGCGGCATCACCCTGCAGGATGATCCGCAGCCGCTACCCGCAAGCCCCATCAGCCCCATCCATCTTGCCCAAGCGGCAAAGAGCGGCCCCACATACCGCGCGGCGGTCACGCCCGCGCCTGCCGCCATCGCCCCCGCGGCGAACAAGGCCCGCGCCCATATGCAGCAGAAGCTCGCCACTCTGGCCAAGCACGAGGCCAATCCCCTCGCCCGGGCCGAACTGCTCACCCTCGCCACCCAGGTCGGCCAGGACCGCGACCTCTCCATCTCCGACCGGCTGTCCGTCGCGGCCGATAGCGCCACCCAGCAGCAGGCCAAGGTGAAGATACAGGCTCTCCTGGCCTTGTTCTAGCACTGCATGCGGGGCAACGCCCCGGCCCGTCTCGAACCAGCCAAAAGCCCCGGCCACGCAGAAAACGCGGCCGGGGCTTTTGGCTGGAACCCGCCGTGGCGCGCAATCTGGCCCACGGCCATGCAGATGGGGAGAGAGGGAAAACAGATGCGTGCCTGATGCCGACATCAAAGCAGCAAGCTTCCGGCCAGGAAATCAAGATGGACCCAGGGATTCTATCAGGGGCCCTTCCTTAATATTCCACAGAACCTAAAAGCCCCCGGAAGCTTCGTCTCTGCGTCAGCGGCAACTTTAACGCCGGCGCACGCCAAGGGCGATGCCGGTAAGGGTGGCGGCCACGCCCAATAGTTCGGCGGCGCCCGTTGGCTTGGCGAAGAAAAGCAGGTCCCAAATGTAGGCCAGCACGGGCTGCAGCAGCAAAATCAGCCCGGCGAGGGACATGCGCGTGTCGCGCAGGCCCCGGCTGATAAGCACCCAACCCAGGAGCTGGGAACTGAGGCCATAGCCCGCCATGAGCAGCAGAGGCATGCCCGGGGAAAGGCCCAGGCTTTCGCCCCGCGCCAGCAGCACGAGCAGGAGCAGGGCGGCGGTCATGAGCGTGTTCACGGTGGTGACGGCAAGCTGGCTGCCCTCGCCGCAAATCATCATGCTGCGGCCCAAAGCCAGGATGAACCCGCCATAGAAGAACCCCGTGAGCAGGCCGAAAATGACGCCGATGTGGTAGTCCGGCCCGGCGGCGGCCCAGGCCGGAGCCACGATGGCGAAGAGCCCGGCCATGGCCAGGCCGAGCCCCAGCAAAAAGCGCCCGCTGGGCTTTTCCTTCAAAAAGACAATGCTCCACAGGGCCAGGATGAACACCTGGAAGTTCCCGAACAGGGTGGAAAGCCCCGGGCCGATGTAATGGATGGAGATGTGCCAGACCACGAGGTCCGCGGCGAAAAACGCCGCGCAGAGAGCGGACCAGTAATATCCGGCCTTGGGCAGGGCCGCGATGCGCGAGCGCGGTTCCCGGCTCATGCAGGTGGCCAGCAGCAGGCCGATTCCGCCGATGAACATGCGGTAGAAGGCCGCCGCGTCGCCGCTGACGCCGTAGGGGCCTGCCAGCTTTACGAACACGGGCGAGAAGCTGATGATGAATGCGCCAAGGAGCAGATGCAGCATCAGGCGCTCCGGGGGCGGACGAGCCGCGCCCAGGCGGGCGCCAGCGGCAAACGCCCGGCCAGGGCTATGCCCGCTTCGGTGACGCGCGCGCGCCAGACCCAGGCCTCCACCCCGGCCGCAAGGGCCACGGCCAGGCCCTCGGCATACGCCGGGTCGACCACGTCCGCCGGGGCGAAGCACTCGCCGTCCGGCCTTTGCACCAGGAAGAACAGCGCGGCGCGGCAGCCTTGGCCCACCAGACGCGTCAGCTCCACAAGGTGCTTGCGGCCGCGTTCGCTTGCGGCGTCCGGAAACTGGGCCTGATCATCTTCCACAAGGGTCACGTTTTTGCACTCCACGTAGAGGGGCGGCAGGGGGCCAGGTTCAGGGGCTTCACCATCGGCGGAGTCAAAGCGGGCGTCCAGGCGGCTGTCGCCGATCTTGAATTCCGGCGTCATGCGCGCATAAGCGCGGGCCTCGGGCAGCAGGCCCGTTCGCCAGGCCGCGGCCAAAAGCCTGTTGGGCGTCAGGGTGTTCACGCCCACCCAGGCGGGGTCCGCGCCACGGTGCCCGCCCGGCAGGGCCAAAGCCTCCAGGGTCCATTTGAGGGCGCGGTCCGGGTTCAACGCCGGGGAAAGCAGCGCGGCCACGCCGGGCCGCAGCAGGCCGAGCATGGAGCCGGTGTTGTTGGTGTGGGCGCGCACCTCGCCCCCGGTGGCGGGGTCCACGGTCACGGCGGTGAAGCGCTTCTCGCGGCGCAGCAGCCGGGTGACGCGGCAGCCGGGGGCAAAAGGCAGGAGCACGGCAGAATCAGACATGCCGGGGGCCGTTGCCGTCTTCCTCAGGTTCCTTGCCCACAAGGCGCAGGCCTTCGCCCGGGTAGACGCGGCGCTCGGCTTCCGGCGTGGGGCGGGGCACGGCGGGCCAAACGCCCGGCACAGGGTCCGGGCCTTCGGCCGCGCAGGCCGTGGGCTCGGTGTCGGCCATCACCGGCTGGGCGCGCAGGTCCACGCCCGGCACGGGCACGCTGAACTCCACCGCAACGTTGTTGGGGTCAAAGGAATAGAGCGAGTGGATGAAGCCGTGGTCGACCACCTCCGACACCCAGAAACCGGCGGCTTCCAGCCTGTCGCGCAGGGCCCACAGGTCCTCCTCGCACTCCAACCCAAAAGAGATGTGGTCGAAGGTGAAGGGGCCGCGCACCGGCGCGCCATGGTCCTTGTCCGGCCCCGGCTCCACGCCCGGCCACTCGAAAAAGGCGATCATGTCCTGCTGGGTGAGCTCGAAGAAGTAATGCCGGTAGCCGGGGTGCCCCAGACCAGCCACAAGGCGCATGCCGAGCAGGTCGCGCCAGTAGCGGATGGTGGCGTCCATGTCGCCCGTGGCCAAGGCCAGGTGGTTGATGCCGGTAAAGCGCATGCGGGCTCTCCTTCTACGTCCTTCTAGATGGGCGGCAAGGGAAAAGCAAGACGGCGGCGACAGGCCGCATGGGAGACCGCTCTCCTGACCGAACGCTGCGACAAGGGGCAATGCGGCCCCGCAGCCTGGACCGACAGCGTGAGGCCTGTGGCGCCCCGACCGCTTGCGACCATCCACCGACCCCCACAGACCGCCCGCCGATGGGGCGTCCCCGGGCCTCTTTACGGTCCTAAAAGCCGGTGCTATGCCCCGAAAAGCATTGCCGAAGCCTTCACAACATCCAAGGGGGCCAGCCCATGTATCTCGGCATCGACGTAGGCGGAACGCACACGGACGCCGTGGCGCTCGACGAATCAGGCATTGCCGCCCAGGCCAAGGTAAAGACCAACCACCAGGATCTGCTGGCCTCCGTGAACCAGGCCCTGGAGGGCATTCTGGCGGCCGTGCCGGCCCAGAGCATTTCGCAGCTGAACCTTTCCACCACGCTCTCCACCAACGCCATCGTCCAGGGCACCCTGGAGGACGTGGGCATGCTGGTGGTGCCGGGGCCGGGCATCAGCGCCGACGACTTCATGCTCTGCCGCGACTACCACGTGCTCACAGGGTCCATCGACCACCGGGGCAGCGAGATCGAACGCCTGGACGCGGCGCAGGCGCAAAGCGCCATCGACGCCTGCCGCAAAAAAGGCGTGCGCGTGTTCGGCTGCGTGGGCAAGTTCAGCACCCGCAACCCCCTGCACGAAAACACCCTGCGGCAGATGCTCGGCCCGGACGGCGCAGGCGCGGACGCCGTGACCCTGGGCCACGAGCTGGGCGGGCGTCTCAACTTTCCCCGCCGCCTGGCCACGGCCTATTTCAACTGCGCGGTGTGGCGGGTCTTCGGCGCCTTTGCCGACGCCGTGGAGAAGAGCCTTGCACGCCTTGGCCTGGGCCATGTGCGCGTGAACACCCTCAAGGCCGACGGCGGCACCTTTCCCCTGGCCCAGGCGCGCAAAATGCCCGTGCAGAGCATCTTTTCCGGCCCCGCGGCCAGCGTCATGGGCATCATCGCCCTGTGCGACATCAACCACGACTCGATCATTCTGGACATCGGCGGCACCACCACGGACATCGCCGTGTTCGTGGACGGCCAACCCCTGGTGGAGCACGACGGCATCGACATCGGCAGCCACCCCACATTGGTGCGCGCGCTCAAGGTGCATTCCATCGGCATCGGCGGCGACTCGGCCATCAGCGTGCTGGGCGAGGCCGTGCGCGTGGGGCCCAACCGCCTCGGCCCCTCACAGGCCGACTGCGTGGAGCTGGGCTGCGCCTGCGCGGCCGATGCCCGCCCGACGCTCATCGACGCGCTGAACTGCGTGGGCGCGGCCAGCCACGGCAACGTGGAGGCCTCGCGCCAGGCCATCGGCCAGTTCGCGCGCTGCCACTCCATCAGCCCGGAGGTGCTGGCCCAGAGCGCCGTGGAGGCCGCCAGCGAGGCCATCTTCAAGGCCACGCGGGAGCTGCTCGACGAGATCAACGACAAGCCCGTATACACCATCCACGAGCTGCTGGAGGGCCGCCGCGTGGTGCCCAAGCGCGTATACCTCATGGGCGGCCCGGCCCAGGCCATGCGCGAGGCCGTGCGCCAGCGCTTCGAGCTTTTCACCGTGGTGCCGGAGCACTTCGACGTGGCCAACGCCATCGGCGCGGCGCTGACGCGCAACACGGCCAGCCTGGAGCTCTTCGCCGACACGGAAAAGGGCGTCATGTTCATTCCCGCCCTGCGCCACCGCGAAAACGTGCCGCGCAATTACAGCCTGAAGGAGGCCGAGCGCGACGCCCTGAACCATCTGCTGGCGCATCTGTCCGAAATGGGCGTGTTCGCCGACCGGGACAACGCGCAGGTGAACCACGCCTCCAGCTTCAACATGGTGAGCGACGGCGTCACCACCGGCCGCAACATCCGCGTCAAATGCCAGATCAAGCCCGGCGTGGCCTTCGCCCTGACCGGACAGTCGCAAACCACGGCGGGGAGGTAGGGCCATGCACGAGGCAAAAAACAGCCTGGGCGTCATCTTCTTCCCGGCTTTCGACTGGAGCATCTCGCCCACGCACCCGGAGCGGGAAGAGCGTCTGCTCTACACGCAGGACCAGCTGAAGGAAGAGGGGCTCTTCGACATCGAGGGCGTGGACGAGCACAAGCCCGGCGTGGCCACCAAAGAGGACATCGAGCGCGTGCACTTCTGCTACCCGGAGGTGGAGGCCGTGGCCACGCGCTCGCACCTGGTGGCGGCCGGCGGCACCATGACCGCCGCTGATCTTGTCATGAGCGGCCGGCACAAGAAGGCCTTCGCCCTGGTGCGCCCGCCGGGACACCACGCCATGAAGGTCGTGCACGGCTCGCGGGGGTTCTGCAACATCAACATCGAAGCCGTGATGATCGAGCACCTGCGCGAGAACTACGGCAAGAAGCGCATCGCGGTGGTCGACACCGACTGCCACCACGGCGACGGCACCCAGGACATCTACTGGCACGACCCGGATGTGCTGTTCATCTCGCTGCACCAGGACGGCCGCACGCTCTACCCCGGCACGGGCTTCCCGCAGGAATGCGGCGGCCCGCACGCCCTTGGCCGCACCATCAACATCCCCCTGCCGCCGGGCACCGGCGACGAAGGCTACATGATGGCCATGGAGCGGGTGGTCATGCCCATTCTGAAGGACTTCCAGCCCGAGGTGGTCATCAATTCCGCCGGGCAGGACAACCACTTCACCGACCCCATCACCAACATGAACCTGACGGCGCAGGGCTATGCGCGCCTGACCGAACTCTTGCAGGCCGACATCGCCGTGCTGGAAGGCGGGTACTCCATCCAGGGCGCCCTGCCCTACGTGAATCTGGGCATCTGCCTGTCCATGGCCGGGCTGGACTACTCCGGCGTGCGCGAGCCGGGCTTCGACGCCGTGAAGCATGCGCAGCGGCCGCAGATAGCCGAATATCTGGCCAAGCTGTGCGACGCCCTTCCAGAGCTGTACTTCAACCCGCCCAGCCTGGAGCAGAGCGTCTCCGGCGGCAAGATCGAGGGCGAGTGGTTCGTGCGCCACAAGGACATCTATTACGACACCGACGGCATCAGCGAGGCGCAAACCGAGGAGCTGCTGCTGTGCGACTCCTGCCGGGGGCTGCTCAAGGTCGTCAGCCGCACCACCAAGAACCCCGCCTGCCTGGGCGTGGAGATTCCGCTCAACGCCTGCCCGCGCTGCCGCGAGAAGGGTCTGGCCCTGTATGACGAAGCCCAGGCCAAGGACGGCTACCGCTACAGCCAGCTCATCAACCGGGCGGACCGCCAGTATTTGCGGCACGGGTTTTGACTGAAGCCACGGCCTGATCGGGAGCGGTCACGCTAAGGAAGCACGTCGAACGCTGTTCACCCGCCGTTCATTCGTCGTTCATTTGGGCCGTCTCCCGTTGGGGGGCGGCCTTTTTCTTGTCAGCCCAGTTCGAAGCTGGTGACGCCGAAGACGCGTTCCAGGTCATATGCGGGCGCAGGGCCGCGATACATGCGCCCGGTCTCGAACACTTGGCGCATGCCGTGGGACTCGGCCAGCCGCACCGCGTCCGCATTGGGCAGGGGCACGTCGAGGAAGACCGGGCCCTGTTGCGCGGCGGCGCAAAGACCATGAAAAAGACTGTGTGCGGCGACCGCGTCATCGGCGAAGAGCGGGCCAATTTTTGAGCCCACGCCGCAGGGCCGCACCACGCCGTAGCCGGCCAGCCTTCCCCCGCGCCGCAGCCCCAGGGCCACGTGCCCCGGCAGGCTGAGCCAGGATGTCAGGAAGGCTTCGCGCCGGGCCGGGAAGCAACGCCTGTCGTAGGCCAGCACCTCGGCGAAGGGCGTTTCCTCCAGATCGTGCAGCCCAGGGGGCATCTCGCCACCGGTCGTGCCTTCATAGCGGCTGTTGCGCAGGGCCAGGGCGAAACCGTCCTTGGCGTAGGCGCTTTGCTGGGCCACCACCGCGTCCAAACCGATTGTGGGCGCAGCCAGCGCTTTCAGGGCCGCGTTCCACAGACGCAGGCCATAGCCGCGCCCGCGCAGATCCGGCCGCACGAGGTACAGACCGATGAAGCCGAAGGCCGGGCTGTGCTGGTCCGCGGCGTAGCGCACGGCGGAAATGGCCGCCACGGGCTCGCCGTGCAGCGCGCCGAGAAAGAAGCCGTCTCCGTCGGCCCGCCAAAAGGCTTCGGCGTCCCGCAGGCCGGGGTTCCAGCCCTCGGCCGCGGCCAGGTCCAGGGCGAAGTCCAGCTCATGCCGCGCCATGCGGCGGATGGCGTACCCATCGTCGACCGTGGTGCTTGTGCCGTGGGGCGAGGTCATGCGGGCCTCCTTGATGGACGTGGCTGTCAGGGGCGGAGCGCCAGCTCCCGGCGTACGGCGTCGAGCAGGGCGCGGCTCGCGCTCTCCGGATCCGGGGCGGCGCAAATGGCGGAGACCACGGCAATGCCGTCGGCCCCGGCGCGGATGACCTCGGCGGCATTTTGCGCGCCGATGCCGCCAATGGCCACCAGGGGACGCGCTGTGGCGGCGCGCAGACCGCGCAGGCCGCCCAGGCCCCAGCCGGGGCCCGTGTCCGTCTTGGTCGGCGTGGGATAGATGGGACTGACGCCGTAGTAGTCGATGTCCAGGCCTTCGGCCTCGGCCAGCTGGTCCGGGCGCTCCAGGGAGAGCCCGATGAGCGCGGCCGGGCCGAGCAATTGCCGGGCGAGGGGCGCGGGCATGTCCGACTGGCCCAGATGAACGCCGTCCGCCTGCACGGCCAAAGCCACATCCACACGGTCGTTGACGATGAGCGGCACGCCATGCGGTGCGAGCAGGGCCTTGAGCGCCTGGCCCAGGGCGACCATGTCGCGGAAGCCCAGGCTCTTTTCGCGCAGCTGCACAACGCTTGCGCCGCCGCGCACGGCCAGGGCCGCCACGTCGGCCAGGCTCCGCTCTCCGCACAGCTTCCGGTCCGTCACCAGATAGAGTGCGAGGTCAAAGCCCGGCCGCCGCGTCATGGCTAGTGCACCACCTTGATGTGGTCGACCACGTCCTGGGCGGTCATGTTGTACAGCGCATCGTACAAATGCAGCTGCAACGTGCCGGGGCCGCTTGATTTTCGTTCCGCCATCTCGCCCGCAACCTTCATGGTGACGCAGGCATGCAGCGCGGCTTCCAGCGGGTTCTTGTTCACGGCGGCAAAGGCCGCGCACAGGGCCGTTGCCGTGCAGCCAAGGCCGGTGACGCGCGGCATGAGCGGGCTGCCGCCGAGCACGCGCACCTTGGCGCCGCTTTCGGTGACGAAGTCGGTTTCGCCGCTGACCACAACAGCGCAGTTGTGCTTCATGGCCAGGGTGCGCGCGGCGGTGCCCGCGTTGTCGCTCTTGGCCGTGGAGTCGACCCCGCGCGCGGCGGACCCGGAATCACCGGCAAGGGTCATGATCTCCGAGGCGTTGCCGCGGATGATGAACGGCTGGTGCGCGCCGAGCAGGGCCAGGGGGGTGACGGTGCGCAGCATGCTCGCGCCCGCGCCCACGGGGTCGAGCACCACGGGCACGCCGGCCTCGTCGGCCGCGGTCCAGGCGGGATCCATGGCGGCAAGATATTCCGGCGCCACGGTGCCGAGGTTGATGACCACGCCGCCGGAAATGGCGACCAGCTCGGCCATTTCCTCAACCGCGTGGCTCATGATGGGCGAGGCGCCCAGGGCCAAAAGCGCGTTGGCCGTGGTGTTGGTCACCACGTAGTTGGTTATGGACAAGATCACCGGCGCTTTGGCGCGGATGGCCTCAATGTCGCGAAATACCTTGTCGGCGTCGGTCATGGCGTGCTCCGGCTATGAGGTTGCAGGTCGTTCAAGATTCTCCGCTTGCCTGCCGGTTGTCAAGGCAAGGAGGGTTGAAATCGCGGAGGCACGGGCCTACAGTCCTCCCTACAATAATGAAAAGGAGTCCCCCACATGCCTCAGTTTGCCGATCGTGTGGCTAAGGCCCAGCGTTCTTTCATCCGCGAGATTCTGAAGGTCACCGCGGATCCTTCCGTCATCTCCTTCGCGGGCGGCCTGCCCAATCCGGCCTCCTTCCCCGTGCCCGAGATCGCCGCCGCCGCCGCCAAGGTATTGTACGAGTCCGGCCCGAGCGCCCTGCAGTATTCCACCACCGAGGGCTACCTGCCCCTGCGCAAGTGGATCGCCGACCGCTACAAGCGGCGCATGGACATGAACGTGAACCCCAACGACATCCTCATCACCACCGGCTCTCAGCAGGCGCTGGACCTCGTGGCCAAGGTCATCGTCAACGCGGGCGATACCGTAGTCATGGAAAAGCCCGGCTACCTGGGCGCCATCCAGGCCTTCACCATCTTCCGGCCCTCCTGGCGCTCCGTGCCGCTGGAGAACGACGGCCCGGACCTGGCCGCCCTCGACAAGGCCCTTGAGGGCGCCAAGCTGTTCTATGCCGTCACCAGCTTTCAGAATCCCTCCGGCCTGTCCTATTCCGAAGAAAAGCGCGCAGCGGTGGCCGAGCTGCTGCACCGCCACGGCACATTCTTCCTTGAGGACGACCCTTACGGCGAGCTGCGCTTCAAGGGCCGCGCCCTGCCGCCGGTGTACAAGCAGCGGCCGGAGCACTCCATGCTGCTCGGCACCTTCTCCAAGGTCGCCGCGCCCGGCTTCCGCCTGGGCTGGATCGTGGCCAAGGGCGAGATCATGGACCGGCTCGTCATCGCCAAGCAGGCGGCCGACCTGCACACCGGCTCCCTCGACCAGATGATCGTGCACCAGTTCCTGGCCGACAACGACTTCGAGGCCCACGTGGCGCGCATCCGCGAGCTTTACGGCAACCAGTGCCGGACCATGCAGGCCTCCATCGCCAAGCACTTTCCCAAGAACGTGCACGTCACCCAGCCCGAGGGCGGCATGTTCCTCTGGGTCACCCTGCCGGAGAACCTCTCCGCCACGGAGCTCTTGAAGCGCTCCGTGGAGTGCAAGGTGGCCTTTGTGCCCGGCGCGGCCTTCTTTGTGGACGGCACGGGCGAAAACACCCTGCGCCTCAACTACTCCAACGCCGACGCCGAGACCATCGACGAAGGCATCAAGCGGCTGGCCGCCTGCATGGAGGCCTGTTTGGCCGACAGCCCGAAAGCCGCCTGCAAGGGAGCATGAGCGCCGGAACGCTGACCCTTCTGGGCCGTTTGCGGGGCATGGCCCTGGCGGCCCTGTGGGCCTACAAGGCCCGCTCGCTCTTTGTCATCATGGGGGTGGGGTTCGGCGTGGCCGCCCTCACCCTCATCGTCACCGCCGTGGACGGGGCGGAGCGCAAGGCCGTGGAGCTGGTCGAATGGTTCGGGCCCGACGCCGCCCTCGTCTTCGGCGGGAACTTCAAGAAGCGGGCTGTCGGCGCGCGCACCAACACCCTCACCGAAGACGACATGCGCACCATCCGCCAGTCGCTGCCCGGCGTTTCGCTGGTGGTGCCCATGCGCGCCAAGCAGGACATTCCTCTGCGCTTTCAGGACAAGAATCTTCCGGGCACGCTCATCGTCGGCGCCACGGAAAACTACGCCAGCGCCTGGAACTGGCCGCTGGTCGAGGGCCGCGACCTCTCCGAGGAGGACGTGCGCCTGGGCGCGCGCGTCGCCCTGCTGGGCGACAAGCCCTCCCGCGAGCTCTTCGGCGACGAGTCGCCCGTGGGCCGCACCTTCCAGATGGGCAAGTTCCAGGTGCAGGTCATCGGCCGGCTCAAGTACCGCGGGGCCTCCGGCGGCGGCGGCGATGTGGACGACCGCGTCATCATCCCCATCAGCACCCTCACCAGCCGTTTCAACCTGGACCGCAAGTACTACCGCGCCATGCGCATCAAGTTTCTGGAGCCCCAGCTCATGAGCAGCCACGTGGAGAATCTGCGCGCCTTTCTGCGCATGAACCACCACCTGGCCGACAGCGACGACGACGACTTCTCCATCATCACCGCCGACGAGATCCTGAAATTCCTTTCCGCCTTCAAGGGCGGGCTGGTGGCCTTTCTTGGCGTCACCGCCGCCGCCGCCATGACCGTTGGCGGTTTTGTGCTGGCCAACCTCTTCTCCATCAGCGTCAGCGAGCGCAGCCGAGAAATAGGGCTCAAAAAGGCCCTGGGCGCGACCAAGAACGCCATCCTGCTGCAGTTCATGCTCGAGGCGGCCTTTTTGACGGCCATCGGCGGGCTTGTGGGGCTGGGACTGGGGCTGGGACTGGGGCAACTGCTTACCCGGCTGGGCATGCTGCAAATCCTCTTCTCGTGGAAGGTGTTCTTCTGGTCCCTGGGCAGCGCGCTCTTGATCGGCTTCGTCTTCGGCCTCAAGCCCGCGCAGGCCGCGGCCGCGCTGGATCCCATAGCCGCGCTGCGCGGCGACGGCTAGGCCGCGGGGAACCCAAGGGGCGGGCCGCGCAAAAAAGACCGGCCCAGGCTCTTGGGCAAGGCCATGACGATGAACGCGCAGGCTCTTTGTCCCAAATGCCTTGCCCGTTCGGAAGAGCCTCGTCGTGCGCTCCGGGTGGCCCATAAATCTAAAGAACATCTGGATGTTTTCTAGATCGCCGCATGGCGTGGTTTTCCTTGTTCACGCCGCGTTGCTTGGCAGCGTCTGCCGGCCGCGGCGCGCATCCCCCCAGCAATCCAAGGAGGGTGCGCGTCATGAGGGGGGTTTGACTTTATCGCCCGCCGGCCTCATAGATCTGCGTGAGCTGGTGCCCGGCCCTGCCGGGTGAAAAGAGAATCTGGTGCAAGCCCAGAACTGCCCCGCAGCGGTGAACGGGAACGAGCCCCCACTACGAGACACTGGCGAAAGGCCGGGAAGTCCGGGGGCAAGAAAGACGGCAAGAACGCCGCAATGCCCGCAAGTCCGAAGACCTGCCTGCTCCCGCCCGCGCACCCTGCGCGGACGGCATGACGCGTTTGCCTCGTGGGAGGGCGATGCGGCAGTTTGGATGGGCGTGCTGCCCTCGGCTGCTGGTTTCGGCCCCCGCGTCAACGAAACCAGAACCCGCCGGAGCCCGCCATGTCTCAAACCGCCCAACACCGTGATCCCCAGCCGTCCGAGGATGCCTCCTCCACCCCGGCCGCCATCCTCACCCCGCTGCGTCCCATTGCGCCGCCCGCCCAGTTGCGCAAGCGCAGCGGCGAAGTCATCGGCTTCGACGCGGGCAAGATCCGCTCGGCCGTCCGCCGCGCGGGCGCGGCCACTGGCGAATTCGACGACGCCGAGGCCGGACTCATCACCGCGCAGGTGGTCAAGGTGCTCTCCCACCGCTTCTCCGGCCGTCTGCCCGACATTGAAAACATCCAGGACGCGGTGGAGCAGGCGCTCATCTCGGCCAACCACTTCCAGACCATGCGCGCCTACAGCGTGTACCGCGAACAGCGCGCCAAACTGCGCCAGGACAAAAAAACCGTGGTGGATGTGGCGGCCAGCATCAACGAGTACCTGGACCGGCAGGATTGGCGCGTCAACGCCAACGCCAACCAGGGCTATTCCCTGGGCGGGCTCATCCTGAACGTCTCCGGCAAGGTCACGGCCAACTACTGGCTCAATCACGTCTACCCGCCAGAGGTGGGCCAGGCCCACCGCGAGGGCGACCTGCACATCCACGACCTGGACATGCTGGCCGGGTACTGCGCGGGCTGGTCGCTGCGCACGCTTCTCGTCGAGGGCCTGAACGGCGTGCCCGGCAAGGTGGAGGCCAAGCCGCCCAAGCATCTCTCCAGCGCCGTGGGGCAGATCGTGAACTTTCTTGGCACGCTGCAGAACGAATGGGCGGGCGCGCAGGCCTTCAGCTCGTTCGACACCTACATGGCGCCGTTTTTGCGCAAAGATGCGCTCGGCTATGATGACGTCCGCCAGTGCATCCAGGAACTCATTTACAACCTCAACGTTCCCTCGCGCTGGGGCACGCAGACGCCCTTCACCAACCTGACCTTCGACTGGACCTGCCCGGATGACTTGAAAGGCCAGCATCCGGTCATCGGCGGCGAAGAAATGTCCTTCACCTACGGTGAGCTGCAGGCTGAGATGGACATGATCAACCGCGCCTACATCGAGGTGATGACCGCGGGCGACGCCAAGGGCCGGGTGTTCACCTTCCCCATTCCCACGTACAACATCACCAAGGACTTTCCCTGGGACGGGCCCAACGTGGACCTGCTCTTCGAGATGACCGCCAAGTACGGCCTGCCGTATTTTCAGAACTTCCTGAACTCCGATCTGACGCCGAACATGGTGCGCTCCATGTGCTGCCGCCTGCAGCTTGACCTGCGCGAGCTGCTCAAGCGCGGCAACGGGCTCTTCGGCAGCGCGGAGCAGACCGGGTCGCTGGGCGTGGTCACCATCAACTGCGCGCGCCTGGGCTACCTTTCACGCGGCAACGAGCGCGACCTCATGGCCCGGCTGGATGTCCTGCTTGAAACCGCGCGCACGAGCCTTGAGATCAAGCGCAAGGAGATCGAGCGACGCATGGACGCCGGACTCTTTCCCTACACCAAGCGCTACCTGGGCAGCTTGCGCAACCACTTCAGCACCATCGGCGTCAACGGCGTCAACGAGCTGATCCGCAACTTCACCGGCGGTCTGGAGGACATCACCACCGAGACCGGCTACGCCCTGGCTCTGCGCGTTTTGGACCATGTGCGCGCGCGCATGACCGAATTCCAGGAGGAGACCGGGCACCTGTACAATCTGGAGGCCACCCCGGCCGAGGGCACCACCTACCGTTTCGCCAAGGAGGACCGCCGCCGCTTTCCGGACATCATCCAGGCGGGCACCGAAGAACAGCCGTATTACACCAACTCCTCCCAACTGCCCGTGAACTTCACCGACGACCCCTTCGAGGCGCTCACCCGGCAAGAGGAGCTTCAGCGCAAGTACACCGGCGGCACGGTGCTGCACCTGTACATGGGCGAGCGCGTGTCCGACGCGCGGGCCTGCCGCGAGCTGGTGCGCCGGGCGCTGACGCGTTTCGCCCTGCCGTACATCACCATCACGCCCACCTTCTCCGTGTGCCCCAGCCATGGCTACCTGGAAGGCGAGCACAAGACCTGCCCCACCTGCACAGACCAGGGCCGCGAGCAGGCCTGCGAAATCTGGACCCGCGTCATGGGCTACTACCGTCCGCGCTCGGCCTTCAACATCGGCAAAAAGGGCGAATACGACGAGCGCGTGTGCTTCCGCGAGCCGGTGCGCAGCGGTCCCGACGATTCCGGGCTCACCGCTTGAACGACGCCGAGAACAGACAAGGGGCGGGGCTCAAGGCGGAAGCGTTGTCCGTCGGCGGCCTCACCCCCTTGAGCACCTCGGACTGGCCGGGGAAACTGGCGGCCACGGTGTTTTGCCAGGGCTGCGGCTGGGCGTGCCCCTATTGCCACAACGCCGCGCTGCGGACCTTTGGCGCCGGCGCAAGGCCCTGGGCTGAGGTTCCGGCCTGGCTGGAAACCCGGCAGGGGTTGCTGGAAGCCGTGGTTTTTTCCGGCGGCGAGCCTTTGCTCCAGCCGGGCCTGGGCGACGCCATGCGCCAAGTCCGCGAGTTTGGCTTCGAAGTCGGCCTGCACACCAGCGGCATGGACCCGCTGGCCCTGGCCCGCGTTCTGCCCCTGTGTCATTGGGTCGGCCTCGACCTGAAGGCCCCGCAGAGCGCCTACGCGCGCATCACCGGCGCACCCGGAAGCGCGGGCACGGCCCGGGAGAGCCTAGACCTGTTGCGCAAAAGCGGTGTGCCCTTTGAACTGCGCACCACATGGCACCCGGCGCTGCTCTCCGAGGGCGAACTGCTTGAGCTCGCCGGTGAGCTGGCCGCGCTGCCGGGCAAAGCCGGGCCGCTCCTCTGGGTGCTGCAGGCTTTCCAGCCCGAGGGCTGCGCAGATGCGGAGCTGGCCGCGTCTGGCCGCGGACACGTGCCAGAGCGGCTCGCGGCCGCGCTGAGGGCCGCCTTGGGCGAGAGCGGGCGACTGGCCGTACGGCAATAAACGGGCACGCCGGCAGCGGGTTCTCCCCGATCACGCACAACATGCCCGCCGATGACCTGCCCACTGCGGCAAGAGTCAGGCGGCTTGGCACGGCAAACAGCGCGGCCTGGGCCCTTGGCAAAGACGTGCCCGGCGGCCGTGGCCGAGTCTGACGATGGGCCTTGGCGGCATCCTGCGGTCTTCTTCATTGCCGCAGCAGCGCGTTATCGCGCATGCGCGTTGATGAACTCCCCCTCCGGCAGGGGCTTGTCGCTCAGTCTTCCCCAGGGGGGGATCATTTTCCCCACAGGAACTCTTCCTCTCTTTCCAACGCCAGCCGGAGCGCCTCGCCCACATGCTCCACCAGTCCGGCCACAGGCGTGGCGGGCGTGGGCCGCGCAAGCTGCCCAAGCAGGCGGTTGGCCAAAGCGGCGACCGCGCAGGCCCCGGGGATGGACCGGCCACCCATGAGTAGGGCGGTGACCATGCCGGTGAGCGTGTCTCCCGTGCCGCCTATGGCCTCCATGGCGGGCGTCTGCGGCCCGGCGATCTCTGTCAAAATACGCCCCTGGCGCACGACCTGGTCGCTGCCGCCTTTGACAAGCATATGCTTGGCCGCGCCGCCGGAATCCCAGGCGCGGCGGATGAGCTCGGCCGGGACCGCGCCGGCTTCCAGCAAAAATCCACGCGTATAAAAGGGGTGCGGGGCCATTTCGTCGGCCAAAAACGCCAGCTCGCCCGCGTCCGGGGTGAACAGGTCGTATTCGACGGCCTGCCCGCTCATCTTCGCCACATACATGAAGCCCGCGTCCGCCACGAGCAGCGGCCGAGCGGACAGGGCCAGCGTAGCCAGAAGCACCTGGTCGTGCCCGGCAAGATCCGGAAACAGATAGTGGAAGGTCAGACCGCGCGGGGCCAGGGACGGCAGGGCCCCACGCAAATGGTCGTACAGCATGCGGCTGCCCCGGCCGCGCCCGGCGTCGCCGACGAGCAGCGCCTGGGGCGGCTCGAGCCCGAGAACCGCGCAGGCCGCGCAGGCCGCGGCCAAGAGCGCCGGCGTGCCGCGCCGCACGGACAGGTCCACACCGCCCACCACAAGGCCCGCGCGGTCCATAGCGCAGGGCCCCTGCAGCAGCCCCACGGACTCATCGGGCACTGTGCCCACGATCAGCCAGGGAGAGGTCACGGCCGCTCCGGCTGCGGGCCTTCCGGCCGCGGGTGTTCGAATTGGCGCTGCGCCTCGCGAAAGGCCAATTCCAGGGCATAGGCGCACAGCGTCTGCCCTGTGGCAAGGGGCGACGGGGCCGCGTCAAGGGTCTGCCCCACGAGCAATTCGGCCAGGGCGGGCACGTCCGGGCAGCCGCCGCCGGAAATGTTCACAATGACGCGGGTGCCCTTGTCCACGGTGAGCTTCATGTTGGCCGCGCGCACCATGAGCCACTGGCCGAAGTCCTTGACCTGGCACAGGGACACGGGTTCGAGCATCCCGGCGCGCACCGGGGCCACGGCAAGCGGCGCGAGCTTCGCCTCCGCAAGGACGCGGCGCGCCAGAGGCTCGCGCACAAGCTCAAATTCCACCACCATGTCGCAGCCGGTGCGCATGTCCGGCGGCGGGCCCATGACGCGCACGGCAAGGCCCGCGGCCTTGAGCGCGGCCTCGGCGCGGATGACCTCCGCCGTGTGGGAGAAAGCCAGGACGCCGCGGTCGTGGCCCTGCCCCCGCGAGCCCTCCTGCCCGGGCCGGGGGGCCTTGCCCCCCCAGCCAAACGGCAGCCTCACGGCTTTTCCAGCACCAGGCGCACGGTCCCCTTGTCCTCGCTGGACGAGACCAGCCGCCAGCCTGCGGTTTTGGCCGCGCGGCCCACGTTCTCCGGGCTTGCGCCGCAGTCGGTGAGCACCTCGATGCGCCCCGTTCCCAGGGCGGCCATCGACTCCGAGGCGATGAGCACAGGCTGCGGACAGGAAAGCCCGCGCGCATCCACGATCTTCGTGATTTCTGCCATGATCTCCCCCCTACGCCTTCTTGAGGTTCATGACGCCGACCAGCAGACAGAAGCCCAACGCCACAAGGGTGGCGGCCATGCCGTTGGGTCCCAGGCCGGCGGGCGAACTGGCCCAGCCCATGGTGTGGGCCAAGCCAGCGGCCACCAGCATGCCGAGCACAAACACGGCCGAGTCGCCGTCGCCCTCTCCCGCCAGGATGAGCTGGCGGCCGGGGCAACCGCCGGCCAGGGCGAAGGCCAGGCCCGAGGCCACCATGCCCAGGAAGTTCCACAGACCGTCCGTATGCGCGATGGGCTGCCCCGCAAAGCCCGGCTTGAACTGCCCCAGAACCAGATTGGCCGCAAAGGCCACCACGAGGAAGGCCAGCACGCCGCTCAACAGGTGCGTCTGCTTGAACAGGAACAGGTCGCGCAGGGCGCCCATGGTGCAAAAACGGCTGCGCTGCGCCAATACGCCGATGAGCAGGCCTCCCGCCAAGGAGATGAACAGCGGCGCATGGGCCGCGCCTGGGCCCTTCACCGAGGCCATGAGCCAACCCAGGGTGCCCGCCGCGGGGTCGGGGGAGAGGAAGAAACGGGCGGACAAAAGGACCAGCGCCGCCAGGGCGATCATGACGCCTGCGGACCAGGATTGCCCCTGGGCGCGGCCCAGGCTGAAGCCGCCTTTGAAGAACCGCGTTCCGATGAACACGCCAACGGCCAGTCCGGCGATGCCGAAGAGGGCGTTGCCGTCGCCGCCGGCCAAACGCAAGAAGGCGCGCCACGGGCAGCCGAGGAAAACCAGCGCCCCGGCCATGGCGCACATGCCGAGGAAAAAGCGCGTGGCCGGGGCCGACCCCGCCCGCGCCCGGAACTCGCCGGTCATGAGCGCGGCCACGAAGGAGCCGAGAACGAAACCCGGAATCTCCGGCCGCAGGTACTGCACCACCGCGGCCTGGTGCAACCCAAGGCTCCCCGCGATGTCGCGCAGGAAGCAGGCCACGCAGATGCCCATATTGGCGGGATTGCCCGCAAACTGCAGCAACGCGGCGGAAAGTCCGATGATTCCGCCCGTTGCTAGAATGCCGGAACGCCCGGCGAAGACATTGGCCATAACCACCCCCAAGTGTTCTGATAAACAACGCCTACCCGAGATGAATACACGGGAATGTCGGAGCGTTATATCAACTCTGAAAAAGAGGCAATCGATATGAGAAATAGAAGGCATTGATACAACGATGCCCATTGCGCCAAAGGCCGGCCGCACCCGCCAGGGCACAACGAAAAGCCGTCAGCCCAAACAGGACCGACGGCTTTCAGAACAAGGTGGCGGTGGGAATCGCAGCCGTTGGGCTACTTCGGAAACTCGAAATAAATCTTCTCGCCCCGACGCTCCACACGCAGGGCGAGCAGGCGCCTGCCGGTGCCGCCTTCGTCCCGCAGGGTTGCGTAGATGACAAGATGATTGGGATCCACGGCCTCGACCTCGATGTCACGGGAGCCGGCTGTCGGCTTAAAGAGGAGCCCCTTGCCCGCTTCGGCCACAGTGGCCCCGGTGAAGGGTTTGCCCTTGGAGAACACGTCCACATGGTAGCTTGCGCCCTTGGGGCAGGGAATTTCTTGCCGATAACCGGGGTAAAGGCCCCAGCGCGGCGGCGGGTCGGTTTCCCAGGTTACATCCACACGGTCGATGCCGGGCGCGCCGCAACCAGCCAACAGCAACGCAATCAGCAGGACTGACGCGATAATAAAGACCAGCGAAACCGACCGCATGGGTAGCCTCCACAAAAGGGGTTACTGCACTGGGTCCATCGTAGCAGGCTTTATGCCAGCGCAGCAACGCAGACGGCCCGGAGCCGCAAAATACGTAATCCGCAGAATATGGAGCGAAACCGCCATGCGTCCGCATCAGGGAGGTGTTGACACCCCGGTGGCCCAAGGGCAAACCGCAGCAATGCGTTCCCCCAAACCGGCCCTGTTTTTTGCGTGCGCCACGATGCTTGCCGCCGCCCTGCTTCTCACCACCGCCTTGTCCGCGCTGGCGGTCGAGACAGCGGCGGAGCGCCCGGAGCCGGCCTCCACCTTCATCTTGACGGAAGAGAACGACTTCTTTGCCGGCACGGACGAGCACTACACCAACGGCATCAAGCTCACCTGGGTTTCCGGCGACCTTTTGCGCTATGCCGAGGACGACCGGCTGCCGCACTTCGTTTTGCCCTATCTGGCCATGCTGCCCTTTGTGAACGAGCCCGGCCAGCAGTACAACGTGGCCCTAGCCCTGGGGCAGAACATGTACACCCCGCAGAACACCGCCACCAAGGCCTACCAGCCCGGCGACCGCCCCTACGCGGGCTGGACGTACATGTCCCTGGCGCTGCACGCCAAAACCGCCTCGCAGCTGGACACCTTCGAAACCACCCTCGGCATCGTGGGGCCCTCGGCCCGCGCGGGCGAAACGCAGAACAACTATCATGTGCTCATGGGCTTCAAGAAGGCCAACGGCTGGAGCAACCAGATCCATGACGAGCCGGGGCTGCTGCTTTCTTGGCAGCGCACCTTACGGACCGCGCGCGCGGACCTTGGCCGCGACGTCGCCTGGGACATCCTGCCGCACTTCGGGGTCACCGCGGGCAATGTGCTCACCCAGGCCAATGTCGGGTTCGAAACGCGCTTTGGCTACAAGCTGCCCTGGGACTTCGGCACGTCGCTCATCAGCCCCGGCGGCGGCGTTTCCGCGCCGGCCGATGCGAACGACCCGCGCCTGGGCAGGGAGTCCGCCTTCGGCCTGCATGTGTTCGCCGGAGCCGAGGGCCGGGCCGTCGCCCGCAACATCTTTCTGGATGGCAACACCTGGGAAAGCAGCCCCAGCGTGACGAAAAAGAATTTCGTGGGGGACCTTTCAGCAGGCATCGGTCTTGTCATGGGCGCAACAAAGCTGACCTACACCCATGTGTACAGGACAGAGGAATATGACGGACAAAAGCGCCCGCAAATGTTCGGTTCCATCAGCCTGTCGCTGACGTTCTAGACAGGCGGAAGCGCTAGGGCTGCGGCGGCGCTTCGCCTTCGGCGGCCGGGGCTTCGCCCTCAACGCCTTCCACTTCACCGGAGTCGCCCACGCCGCGCTGTGCATTCTCCTGCTTACGGCGCAGCTTCTCTTCCTTCTTCTTCTTCTTTGCCAGTTCCTTGGCGCGCTTTTCGTACTGATAGTTCGGCTTTGCCACGGGCCTTCCTTTGTGTGTGCGTTGGACACGGATTATTCCAGTGTCTTGGAGTGCGATCCTACGCTTTCGCCTTATCTCTGGCAACGACTTTAACTTGCCGGCGTCTTTGCTGGGGCCGCACCCTTCCGCACAGGCAGGTGTCAACAGGGGAATTTTGTCTTTTCTCCGGCCAAACACCTGGGAATTTCATCTCGGCCCGGAACCCCATGCTATACTCGGCACAAGAAAAAGACGGGCCCCGGAAAAATCCCGGAGCCCGTCAAAAGGCCTTTCGGCAAGGCAGAGACGCCGCAATCAGATCGGTGCGGCTTCTCCCAAAGGAAGGCTAATTACTCGGCCTTCTTCTCTTCAGCAGCGGCGTCCTTCTTGGGGGCCTTCTTGGCGGCCTTCTTGACGGCCTTCTTGGGGGCCTTCTTGGCAGGAGCAGCGGCCTCAGCGGCGGGCTTCTCAGCCGGGGCAGCGGCGTCAGCGGCGAAAGAAACGCCAGAGAAGGCGAGAACCAGGGACATGGCGATAAGAGCTTTCTTCATGACTTCATCTCCTTAAGGTGCAGACACTGAGGGTACAACGGGAAGGCCCATCCTTCCCATGTGTTCAAGCTTGTACCACTGCCCCCAAAGAGTGCAAGACAAATATATCCTGTAAAGTTGGACTATTGAGATATTTGTCTAGAAATTTTCTTAACCGTTTCAAACGGCTGCGGCCAAAATCCCGCTCTGGAGCTTCGGATGAAACCCTTTCAATTACTCACTTTCCGGCTCGTTTTAAACGCAACAGGCTGCTTTGCGGCCGCCAAAAGGGCTGCACAAACGGCTTCGCCTTGTGCAAAGCTGCGAAGGGTTGGGGGTCATTTGAACCGACAAAACAATACCACCATACTGTCACATTTGAAGGAGCGCCCCCTCAAGGGGGAGCTTGACGACGCCATCGCCGCGCTGGAGACGGAAGCCGTGCGCCGGGCCCTCAGCGGTGTCAGCGTACCGGTGTTTCACCAGGGACGCGAGTGCGGCAACACGGTCAAACACTCGGACCAGCTGCTCATGTTTCTTCTCAAGACGCTGCGGCCGGAGCGCTATGGAGCGGGCAAGGAATCTGCGCAGCCCCTGGAGCGCCGGATGGTGACCCTTGATGTCGATCTTTCCGCCGCACAGGAGGAAATCGAACAAGAGGAAGCCGAACAAAAGGAAATCGAACAGAGAGATTGAAGGACGGACTCTCCGGCGGAAGCGCCCTGAGAGCACCATCGCCAAGCTTTCTTGATTTTTTCATGACAATATCATGAATTCTTGCGCTGCGGATGCGAAATACGGACGATGCTCCCTCTTGCCCCCTGCGACAAGCGGGTGTAGTCCCCCGCGCATGAACACGCGCGCCCCTCTCTTGCTACTGGCCCTGGCGTTTGTCACCTTGCTGCTTGCCGCCTGCGCGGACAAAACCCCGGTCCCGGTGCCGCCGCCCGCGGTGCAGGCTCCGCCCCCCCTGGCCGCGCAGGACTGGCGCCGTCCCGTGTTCTATTACGCCACCAACCGCAATGCGCTCGATGTGGGCCCCAATGGCGCCCGTTACGGCGGCCAGCGCTCGCGCGAGATGTCCTATGGGCAGTTGCTTGTGGGCGCCACCGGCGGGCAGGCCGACGGCTCGGACCTCTACCGCGTCAACATCAGCCTGGACCGGGTGACGCGCATGACGCATTCCCGCGCGTTCTCCGACATTGAGCGCGCCGCGGCGCGCACGCCTGGACGCGAGGTGCTGCTCTTCATCCACGGTTTCGACAACTCCTTCGACGACGCCGCCAAGACCAGCGCGCGCATCGGCGTCGGCATCGGCTTCACCGGCGCCATGATGCTGTACAGCTGGCCCAGCGCCGGCAGCCCGGCCAGCTACCTGGCGGACCGCAACAACGCCTACTGGGCTGTGCAGGGCTTGAAGGACCTGCTGACCGACCTCACCAACAGCCCGTGGATCGGCCGCGTCAGCGTGGTGGTGCACAGCATGGGCAACGAGGTGCTCATCCGCGCCTACAGCGAGCTGGCGGGCGAATGCGCCAGCACACGCGGCGGCTGCGGCAACCTGCGCAAAGTGCGGGCCATCGTGCTTGCCGCGCCGGACATGGACCGCGAGATCTTCCTCGACCAGTACGCCGCCAAGCTCACCCACCTGGATGCCCGCGTGGTGCTCTACACCTCCGCCGGCGACATGGCCCTCACCGCCTCGGCCCTGGTCCAGGGCGGCGACTATGAGCGCCTGGGCAAGAACGTGCTCTGCATCCCCGGCGTGCATGTCACCGATGTCTCGGATGTCAAAACCGACGTGCTCGGCCACTCCTGGATTTCGCAAAGCCGCGCCGTGCTGCAGGACCTGCGTTGCTCCGTCACCGAGAACTGCAACCGCTACAGCACCGGGCTGCTGCAAGAGATGATCTGTCCCGCCAGCATGCGCTACGCCCTGCCCGGCGTGGGCAATCCGGCCGACCGCGCCACAAATGGCGCCTCCTTCTGGCGTTTGCGCGTGCCGCAAAACGGCTCCAGCACGCCCACGAGCGCCGGCTTCGGCTTCAAAATGCCCTCCTTGCCGTCCATTCTGGGCAACTAGCCGCCGCAAAACGCCTCCTGGGGGGCAATGTCCCCTTCCCATAACAATCAAAAGGGCTTGCAGCGCGAAAGCATGCAAGCCCTTTTGATTGTGCCGCCACGCAGCAGAGCAATTTCCCTCTTTCTCGACGCCCGCTTGAGGAATTCTCGGGCGTCCTCCCCTGGGAGAAACGCTGGCGCTCTCCCCGCGCCGGGTTTCGTGCCCGCAGGCCCCAGGTCCATCCCGGCGGCGGCGGACTTGCCGTCCGGGCTCACCCTGGTCCAGATGCGCGGCTGCTCATTATTCGTCTCCATAGCCTACCCCTTCGGCCTTTCAATTGAATATCGCCTCACGACTATGCGGCAAAGACAACATCTGTTCGACAGGGGGGCGCCCCATTCGCAAAAACAGGTGGCCGCCTTGCGGGCAGCCACCTGCGTGTCGATGTGTTGCGTACGCGGCCAGAGCAGAGCCTCCTGCCCCCCAGCGAGAGCTAAGAGCGCCCCCGCCTTCGGCTACGCCTCGTAGCCCCGAGGGCTCTGCGGCTGGTCCCCGGGGTACAGCGCGTCAAAGCCGTCTCGCACCTGGCGCACAAAGTCCTCGTCCCGGCGCGACGGGTCGAAGTAGCGGGGGTCGCGCATCATCTCGCGCAGCCGCTGGGGGGTGAGGCTCTGGGCGGGAGCGGCGTCGCGCCCCTTGAGCACGGATTCGCTCACCATGGGCGCCATGCGGGCAAAGGCCTGGATCACGCGGGCGTCGTCGGCGGCGCCGTTGGCCTCCAAGCGCTCCATGAGCTCCTTGCCGCCAAGGGCCAAAACGGCCTTGCGCGCGGCCTCCAGCACGCTCGTGGCGGCACCTCCATGCACCTGGCGCAACGCGGACAGCTCCCGGTCGCGGGCTCTGGAGCGCTCCGCTTGGTCCTCCTGGGTCTTGTCGATGAGGGCCTGCACGTTCATGGGCACAAACCAGGCGTAGAGTCCGCCGGCCTGGGCATCGCTCAGGCCCAGCTCATGGGCCTTGGCCAAAAAGGCCTCGCGCAGGTTGTCGTCCAGGTTGAACTCTTCCGGCAGTTCGATCTCGGGCAGCTGGTAGTCGGCGGGGCTGGCCGGGCAGTCCGCGCCCGCGGGGCAGGCGCCCAGCGACAAGAGCGACTCCCCGCCGGCGTCGGGCATGGACTCGCCTTTTTTTCCCAGCAAGCGCTGGGCATGCACCAGGGCCTTGATAGCTTCATCCTTGGACGCATACTTGGCCAGGGCGGGGTGCTCGCGCAGGGGCACCTGCACTTCCGCACCGGTTGCGTCGCGTCCGGGCGCGGTCCAGTCTTCCGGCAGGGTCTGCCGCCAGTCGTCCATGGCAGGCGCGGGCGTGGTGGGCAATTTCACATTGCGGGGGCGGGCATCAGGCATGATGGTCTCCTTGTCCTTAGAGGGTGGCTTAGCTGGAAACCCGGCCCTGTGTCGGGCTCCAGAGATCCGCGCCAGTATACCGCCGCTTTTCGGCCCGGATGAAAATGCCCTGTTTTTGGCCGCGAAAAGGACAATATTAGCGCCTTGACAGGGATCTACTCCAGCCACATTTCCGCCGCCTGGTAGATGCGCTGCCCGGTGAAGCCGAGCAGGCGCGTGAACTTGGGCCAGCGCGCGTCCGCCACTGGTCCGGCCTCCACCTTGAGCCCCACGATGCGTTTCTTGCCAAGGCGGTACGCCATGCGTTTGAGCTCTTCCGCGTCTGCCCGCAGCGAACGCAGCACGCCCGGCCCAAAGCGGAAAATCTCCAGGTGGACCTCAAGGCAATCGTCGTGTTCCGCCAAAGCGCCAGCCCCGTAAAGCCCGCGGTCGTCCGCCAGGCTGACGAAGCGGAATCTCTCCATTTTGTCCATGTATGCGAGCGCGGGATGTGCGTTTTTTGTAGGTTGGATGCCCATAGTGTTCTGCCGCCTCCTTGCTCTATCCCCCTCCGACCCTTTCAGGGCGTGGGTTTGGCGCGTTTGCCCCGACGAGAACTTTCCCGGTTTTTTCTGTTGCCAACCGCATTCAACGGGTATATTGAGGGGCGCGTGAGGGGTTGAACCGCCCTGTGCGCGGGTGTTCCGTGTATGGGTTCTGTTTCTGCCCTTGCTCCCGGGCTTAAGACCAAACGCCGCAGGGTTTCTGGTCAAAGGCAAAGGTCCCATGCGGGACTTTCCGGGGAACGGAATTTCTGTTTTGAGTTGTACCACCACAAATAGAGAGGAAGAGTCCCATGAAAAAGCTTTTCGCTGTCATGATCGTTGCTGCCCTGGCCCTTGGCGTTTCCGCTTGCGGTGAGAAGAAAGCCGAAGAGAAGAAGGCCGAGCCCGCCGCTGCCGCTCCGGCTCCCGCCGCCCCGGCCGCTCCTGCTGAAGCCAAGCCCGCTGACGGCGCTGCCAAGCCCGCTGACGCCGCTGCCGCTCCGGCCGCTCCTGCTGAGACCAAGAAGCCCTAAGGCTTTTAGTCTAGCTATTCGAGAGGGGGGCCTTCGGGTCTCCCTCTTTTTTTGTGCCTAAGAAATGCCCGGTGCTTCCTCGCCCTGCTGATGACGCGGCATCACCTCGCCATCGAGCATGCGCCGGATGTGCAAGGCCATGCTGCGTCTGCCCTCGTTGAAGGCCGCACGCTGCGGATCCGGGTTGAAGCTGGTGTCGCGCACATAGGCCCGTGACTCGATGTCGGCCAATACCGCCTTTCCCGCCTCTCCCTCAAACGCGCGCAAGTAGCAATGGTGCAATGTGTTCATATCGTGCATGGCTCTGGGCCCTCCTGTGCGCAGCATAGCACGGGCCTGTGAGGCAGGACAAAAACACCCTGCTTTTGGCCGGTAAAAGGAACGATTTTACCCATTGACAGCGTTTGCGGCCGTCCTGGGTCAGACATGCGCGGAATCAGGCTCTAAATGTCCGTCATCCCCTTGACTTTTTTCTCTCCTCTCCTGATTGTGAAATCAGTCACGTTCATTCGCCTCCCCCCTGTCACGAGCGGAGGCGGCACGCTAAAAAGGATACGCATGCCCGAGACCACGGAACAACGCGCCCGCCAGGACGTCGGCTTTGCTGCAAGACCAAGCCGGGCATATTTTGACCGCAAGGACTACGAACTGCTGCGCATCGTCCGCGATGTCATCGACCGGGACGACGCGCCGAGCCACAAGAAGCTGCTTGCGCCATACATGCACCCCCATGGCATTAAGGAAATGGCCGCCACGCGCGGCCTGCGCATCGCCTATGCCGTGGTGCACCTGCTGGGCTCGTTGGAGACCGGCAAGGCCGAGGACCGCCTCTCCGCCCTGCGCTCGCTTCATGCCGAGGTGCTGACCACGGCGCAAAGCGGCCTGCGCCGCAACACGGCCCGCGTGCTTGTGCAGATCATGAAGGACATGGTGCGTGCCAGCGGCGACACCCTGACCCAGCTCATGTTCGCCCGCGACTTCCGCGAGGCCTGCTCAGGCAAGCCGCGCGTCGTGCGCCGCCACCTTTCCAACTACCACTTGCTGGAAATGCCCGAGGACCAGAGCCAGGTGGCCTTTGACGACCATGTGCACGACGCCAACACCAAGGGCCGCAAATCAAGCACCCACCTGGTCCTCGACGCCTGGATCAAGGGCATCAAGACCCTGACTGTGGTGTATTACAACTACGTGCCGCGCTCTGCCGCGGCCGAGCTGCTTGAGGCGGCGCGCGTGCTTGAACTCAAGGTCCGCATCGGCATCGAGTTCACCCCCCGCTTCCGCGGCCGTTTCCTGAAGGTCATCTGGGTGCCGGGCGGTTTCGCCACTCCGCTGGAGTTCCTCGATTTTCTCGACCAGCCGGCCACGGCGGACTTCATGGCCGAAGGCCGCATCGTTTCGCAGTTCCACCAACGGTATGTCGCGGATGTCTTTGGCGTTTTCAACAACATCCACCGGCAGACCCTGAAGCGGGACTACGCCCTGGACCTGGAGCCCCTGCCCGTGGAACAGTTCCAGCGCTTTGTCGGCGCCGGGCAGGCATCGCTGCAGCACTTGGGCAAGTTCATCCACGAGCGCCTGCTCCCGCTCATGCAGCGGCAGGCCGCGTTCCTGCGCCACGAGCTGGCCAGCGCCACCGGCCCGGAGCGGGAGGAGATCCGCCAGCAGCTCAGCCGGCTTTGCAAGCTCGATACGGACGAGATCATCGACTTGTTCCTCAAGCCCTTGCGCAACCCGACGCTGCAAAACCCCGACATTCCCAGCGACGCCCCCACCGCGCCCGCGCTGCTGCGCCTCTCACCCCAGGAGCTTACCCGCAGGCTGCAGGACATCCACCCGGCCGGGCGCATCACACTCAGCCTGGGCAATCTGCGCGTGGAGGAGGTCCTGGAGATCCTGTACGACTGCAGGGGCGCCATAACGCACCTGGAGATCGTGAACATGAAGGACCGCGCCCTGGGCCGCGAAATCGACCGGGCGCGCATCAACGCCTTGCAGGAGGCCTTGAACACCTCCAACATCATCAAGCTCAAGAAGCTCATCCGCGACATCATTGAAGCCGTGCCGACCAAGAGCGTGCGCGACAAGCTTGAGGAGATCCTTTTCGACATCGCCACCCTGCACGCCTGCTACCGCAAGACGCCGCTGGCCTCGTGCATCGGCACGGACTCCACCGGCCAGTCGAGCCGGCTCTACGGCATGGGCATGGTTGTCGACGAGACCCTGCCGGGACGGGCGCGGCGAGCCCTGCGGAACATGCCCGAGGCTGCCTCCAAGCGCCTGGAGGTGCAGGCCGTGGCCCGCAAGCGCGTCACGGAGCTGCCCGACGACGACCGCGAACCCGAGCGCGGCTTGCTGCACGCCCTGGCCGATGTCTTTCCGCGTCTGCGCTTTCTGGTGCGCCGCACCAGCGTGGAATGGCTGGCCGAGACCTTCCACCTGACCCCCGGCGTGCCCGGCAACGTCTCGCTCATGGGCGGCATCCAGCGCGAGCACGGCGCCGAGTCCGGCCTGGGTCTTGAGCCGCCGGCAACGCCTGCGCCGCCGCGACTGCTGCACCCGCGCTACCTCAACTCCACCCTCAAGATCGTGCTCAAGGTGCTTGGCGGATTCATCCCCGCCGCCCTCACCTTCGGCCTCACCAAGGACTGGTGGGTGCTGGCCTATTTGGGCGCGTTCCTGTGGTTCGGCATCACCGGCGTGCGCAACATCATCCAGATGGTGCTCTCCACCGGCGGGTTCACGCGCTCGTCTTTGCTGCGCTGGAACGACCTGGTCAGCTGGGAGCGGCTGGCCGATTCCCTGCTCTACACAGGCATTTCCGTGCCGCTGCTGGACTACGTCATCAAGACGCTGCTGCTCAACAAGGGCATGGGCATCACGCTCGCCAACGCGCCGCTGACGCTCTACACCGTGGTGGCCCTGGCAAACGGCCTGTACATCATGGGACACAACATTTTGCGCGGGTTGCCCAAAGGATCCGCCCTGGGCAATCTCTTCCGCTCCGTGGTGTCAATCCCCCTCGCCCTTGTGTACAGCGACGCCCTGGTGGTGCTGCTGCAATCCGCGGGGCACCAGGATGCCGCGCTTTTGCTCGAACCTTGGGCGGCGGTCATCTCCAAGCTGGCCTCGGACACCGCAGCGGGCGTCATAGAAGGCTTTGTGGACCGCGCCCAGGCCACGCGCCTGCGCGAGTGGGACTACAAGGGCAAGCTGGCCCAGCTCTTCGACACCTTCCAGAAGCTGGAGCTGCGCTTCCCGCAGGAGGACGTGCTGGCGCTGCTGGAATCGCCCAAGCAGTTCATGCTCACCATGAGCTACGAGGACAAGGGCCTCGAAAACATCATCATCGTCAATGCGCTGGATTTGTTATATTTCTGGATGTATCAGCCGCGTGCCCGTTCCGTGCTCACCAGATGGCTGCAGGAAATGAGCGTCGAGGAACGCAAGGTCTTTCTGCTTTCGCAGTATGTGCTCCTGCGCGAGCGCGAGATCAGTCAGTTGTTCCTCGACGGGCTCGTGGGCAAGAATTTCGCCCGGGCTTTGGCGTTTTATCTCGATACCAGCCGCGAATACCTGGAGGACATCCAGGCCTTGGCCGCGCGGCTCGAAATCTCCTCAGGCCATGAGGCGGCGGCGGCATAAAAAAAGGGCGGCGCCGCAGCAACCGCCCTTGATGGACCACAAATGCCGGACGGCTCAGCCGCCGGTCAGCAGCAAATCGGCCATGAGCACCTGCCGCGCGCGCCGCTCGTCCAGCTTTTTGCCCGTCCAGACCTCGAACTGCGCCAAACCTTGGTGCAAAAACATGGACAGGCCGGAGAGACAGGCCACGCCAGCGGCCTGTGCGTCTTCAAGCAGCTTGGTGCGCACGGGGTTATAGACCAGGTCGAACACCAGGGACACGCCGCCGAAACCGTCGGCGGGCCAGGGCGATTTGCCCAGGTTGTCGCCCAACATGCCCAGCGGCGTTGTGTTGAGCACCAGGGACCAGGTCCCGAGGCGCTCTTCCCACGCAATGGCCCGCAGACCGAAATCCGCTGCCAGCTTTTCCGCCTTGGCCGCCGTGCGGTTCGCCACGGCGATGTCCGGCACGCCAAGCTCCTTGAGCGCCGCGCAGGCGGCCCGGGCGGCGCCGCCCGCCCCAAGCACCAGGGCGTTCTTCAACGCGTCCTTATGGGGCAACAGCGGGACCATGAGCCCCCACACGTCGGTGTTGTCTCCCCAAAGCTTGCCGTCGCGCCAGAAGAGCGTGTTCACCGCGCCCACGGCCTTGGCCCTGTCGGTCAGCCCATCCAGATAAGGCATGACCGTCTGCTTGTGCGGAATGGTGACGCTGACGCCGCGGATGTGCCGGGCGCGCACCTCGGCCATGAAGGCCTTGAGCTTGGCCGGTTCCGTCGGCCAGGGCACATAGGTCCCCAGCAGCCCGGATTCCTTGAGCCCCCAGTTGTGCAGCAACGGGCTTTTGCTGTGCCCCAGGGGCCAGCCGATGATGCCGTACTGACCCTGGGGCTTTTTCTTCGCGTTCAACTGCACGCTATTTCTTCTTTGCGACGGGCTTTTTGGCGGCTGGCTTCTTGGCCTTGGCCGCGGTTTTCACAGGCTTCGCAGGTGCCTTGCCAGGAGCCTTGGCCGGAGCTTTTTTCGCGCCGGGAGCGGCCGCAAGCTGCTTTCTGGCGTACTCGGCCCCAAGGCGCAGAGCTTTGACGTTCAGCTCCACAATCTTGGCGGGCATGACGGCGGAGAGGCAGCCCTCCACGGTTTCCAGCTTCACCATGCCCGTGGCCGCAACATATGCGCCCAGCATGATGGTGTTCACGGCGCGGGCGTTGCCCACCTGGTCGGCCAGCTCGTTGGCCGGCACCAGCACGGTGCGGATGCGCCCGCCCTTTTCCACCAGTTCCGGGTCCACCAGGGACGAATTGACGAGTTGGATGCCGCCGTCGGCCAGCTTGGGCTGGAACTTGTCCAGGCTGGGGCGGTTCATGACGATGAGGCTTTTGGGCGTGTTGATGATGGGCGAGCCGATTTCCTCCTCGGACAGGACCACAGTGCAGTTGGCCGTGCCGCCGCGCATCTCCACGCCGTAGACGGGAATGTAGGTGACGTTCAGCTTTTCGCGCATGCCGGCGTAGGCCAGCAGGTTGCCGATCAAGAGCACGCCCTGCCCGCCGAAGCCGGCCATGATGACGTCGATGTAACGCTTCATTATTCGCCTCCCGAAACCAGCGACCCGCAGGTGCCGTCCGCGACAACGTCCCGGTACACGCCCAGCGGGAAGTACGGGATCATTTCGTCGGTGATGCGCTTGTTGGCGGCCACCGGAGACATGCGCCAGTTGGTGGGGCAGCCGGACAAGAGCTCCACGAAGCCGAAGCCAAGGCCCTTGGTCTGCACCTCGAAGGCCTGGCGCATGTACTTCTTGGCCTGGCGGATGTTCTTCACGGAATCAAGCGAGCCGCGCGCGCAAAAGGCAGTGCCGCCCAGCTGGGCGATGATCTCGGCCATGCGGATGGGCGAGCCTTCGCGGTCCTTGCAGCGACCGCCGGGGCAGGTGGTGGTCTTTTGGCCGATGAGCGTGGTCGGGGCCATTTGGCCGCCGGTCATGCCGTAGACCGTGTTGTTGACGAAGACCACGCTGATGCGCTCGCCGCGGTTGGCGGCGTGCATGATCTCGGCCATGCCGATGGAGGCCAGGTCGCCGTCGCCCTGGTAGGTGAACACGAACTTGTCCGGCCGGGCGCGCTTGACGCCCGTGGCCACGGCCGGGGCGCGGCCGTGCGGCGATTCGACCCCGTCGGCGTTGATGTAGTTGTACAAGAACACGGAGCAGCCGATGGAGGCCACGGCGATGGTGTTCTCGGCCAGCTGCATTTCGTCCAGCAGTTCGGCCACCATGCGGTGGGCGATGCCGTGATGGCAGCCGGGGCAATAATGCGTGGCGCGGTCCACAAGGGAGGCGGGCCGGGTGAAGACCAGCTCTTCCTGTGCCGCCGCGGCGGAAGTGGGCTTGGACATGTTATTTCCTCCCCAGGGCGCGCAGAATGGGCGCTTCGAAATCGTCCGGGCTCGGCATGTTGCCGGGGTAGACGCAGAACAGGTCCGAGTCGGCGTGCCTGCGCACGGACAAGCGGACGTCCTCGACCATCTGGCCCAGATTGTGCTCGATGGTCAGGAAGCGCTTGCCTTCTTTGGCCAGCTTTTCCAGCGCCTTTTCCGGGAAGGGGTACAAGGTCTTGGGCCGGAACAGGCCGACCTTCTTGCCCTTGGCGCGCAGGGCGCGCACCGCGTTCTTGGCGATGCGGCCGATGGAGCCGTACGCCACCACCACAAGCTCCGCGTCCTTGACCTCGAAGGTCTCGAAGTCGGCGAGCTTCTTCCAGGCATCGTACTTGGCCTGCAGCTTCATATTCTGCCCGGCCAGCTCTCCGTCCATGAGGAAGAGCGACTTGATGATGCGGTGCTCCCGCCCCTTGGCCCCGATGAGACGCCAGTCGCCGCCTTCCTCGGGGTCCACGGCCTTGGGCTCGCGCGGGACGATGGGCTCCTTCATCTGGCCGATGATGGCGTCGCCCAGGATGAGCACGGGGTTCTTGGACGCGAACGCCAGGTCAAAGGCATCAAAGGTCATGTCGTAGGCTTCCTGCGCGCTGGAGGGCGCAAGGACCAGCAGGCGATAGTCGCCGTGGCCGCCGCCGCGCGTGGACTGGAAGTAGTCGCCCTGGCTGGGGCCGATGTCGCCCAGGCCTGGGCCGCCTCTGTTCATGTTCACGATGACGGCGGGGATCTCGCTGCCGGCCATGTAGCTGATGGCCTCCTGCTTCAGGCTCATGCCCGGCGAGGAGGAGCTCGTCATGGCGCGGATGCCGCAGGCGCCTGCGCCCAGCAGCATGTTGGCCGCGGCCACTTCGCTCTCGGCCTGCACGAACTCGCCCCCGGCTTCGACCAGGTGCTTGCTCATGAACTCCGGAATGTCGTTCTGCGGGGTGATGGGGTAGCCGAAGAAGCACCGGCACCCGGCGGCCAAAGCGCCCATGGCGATGGCTTCATTGCCCTTGACGAAAAGTCTTTCCTTTTTGCCTGCCATGCGCCCTCCTAAGCAGCCTTTTTGGGCTTTTTGCTGCGCCAGACTTCGATGGCCACGTCCGGGCAGATGGTGGCGCAGGACGCGCACCCGGTGCATTTGTCCAGGCTCTCGGCCGGGACCTCGGCCACCTTGTAGCCGTGCTGATTGATGCGCTCGCTCTGCCGGATGATCTCCACCGGGCAGACCTGGGTGCACAGGAGACAGCCTTTGCAGCGCTCCTCTGATACGGTGATGCGGGACATGGGACACCCCTTTCGCCGCCGCGAGCTTTCGCCACGCCGGCCTTGTCAGTAACTTTCGATCACACGATGAGCATGGCGTCGCCGTAGGAAAAGAAACGGAAGCCCTGGGCGAGCGCCAAAGCATAGGCGGCCATGATGCGTTCGCGGCCCGCCAGGGCCGAAACCATAATCAGGAGACTTGATTCTGGCAAATGGAAATTGGTGAGCAACGCGTCCACGACGTTGAAGCTTCTGCCCGGAATAATGTAGATTTCCGTCTCGCCGGCAAAGGCCTCCACCTGGCCCGTGGCCGCGTACATGCCCTCCAGGCTGCGCGCGCTGGTGGTGCCAACGGCCACAACGGGAACGCCCGCCGCCTTGGCCTCGCGTATCGCCTTGGCCGTCGCCTCGGGCACTTCGACATATTCCGCGTGCATCTTGTGCTCGCGGATGTCGCCCTCGCGCACGGGGCTGAAGGTGCCGTAGCCGACGTAGAGCGTGACCTCGGCCCAGGCGATGCCCTTTTGCGCCAAAGCGCCGCGCACCTCTGGCGTAAAGTGCAACCCGGCCGTGGGGGCCGCAACGCTGCCGGCCTTTGCCGCGTCGGCGTACACGGTCTGATAGCGCTCGCGGTCCGCGGCGTCGTCCGCCCGCTCAAGATACGGCGGCAGCGGCATATGCCCGATTTCGTTCAATATATCTCCAAGGCTTCCAGCCCACTCCAAGCGCACGCGGCACCGGCCGAAGTCGCCTCGTTCCAGCAGCGTCACCGTCAGGGGCGCATCGAACAACGCGGCCTCGCCCACCTTCATGCGCTTGGCCGTGCGCACCAGGCCCTCGGCCTCGGCGCTTTGGCGGCCGTCGGGCAAAGGTTTCACGTGAAGCAGCGGCAGCGGCGTGAGCAAGAGCAGCTCCACGCGCCCGCCGGTGGCTCGCTTGCCGAAGATTCTCGCCGGGAACACGCGGGAATTGTTCGCCACCAGCAGCGCGCCCTGGGGAAAGCGCTTTGCCAAGATCTCCGGCAGATTCGCAAAGGCGTCCACGCGCGGCGCCGCCTCCTCCCGGTCGAGCACAAGCAGGCGCGAGCCGTCGCGGCGCTCGGCCGGTCTGCGGGCGATCTGCTCCTCGGGCAGTTCGTACACATAGCTGCTTAGGCGAAACTCGGCGGGAATATCCAGACGGTCAGGTGCATTTTCTTTCGTGTGCATGGTCGATGCATCTTAACCATTCCCCTTGTGATCGCAACCCTAGACCAAGCGGCCCCCGCGCACAGCCGACTCGATCATCCGCTCACCCCGCCATCATCACCCCCGCAAACCCGCGACTGCCGCTAGTTTTCCCTTGATCTTCAGCCTGATCCTGGTATGGACGGGACATGGAACTCCTGGCTCTCAGCGATATCGCCAAGCACACCGGCATCCCCGCTCCCACGGCGCGCCGTTACGCCGCGCTGTTCAAGGATTATCTCTCCGGGCGCCGTCTGGGCCGCATGACCCGCTACCCTGAAGAGTCGGTGGCGATCTTCCAGCGCATCAGCGAACTCTACACCGAAGGCCGCATCACTGCGGAAATCGAAGAAATGCTACGCAAAGAATTTCCCCGCACCATTGAAGTGGGCCCCGCGGCCGAGCCCCTGGCCTTGCCCGCCATGACGCAGGACCTGCCGGAGCATTTGGCCGAGGTCCTCTCCGATGCCCTTTCCGAAGCGCTTTCGAACTCCATCTCCCAATTTTCCAGCGCCCTCGACAAGTTGTCCGAGCAGAAGACCAGCCTGGACTCGCACCAGACCGACATCAACAAGCTGAAGAACGGCTTTGTGCTGCTTGCGCGCAACCTCAAGCGCGTGGCCAAACGCGAACAGGCCGATGTCGCCTCACAGGTGGAAACGCTGGCTGAGCGGGTCAAGACCATGGAGCCCAAGCTCGCCGTCATGGAAGAAATTTCGCTGACGCTGACCAGCGACAACGCCGACCTCAAAGCTCGGCTTTCCGCTCAGGAAGTCGAACTGCGCAGGCTGCGCGAGGACCGCGACCGGCTCGAGGCCCAGCTGAAACGGGCAAACGGCCTTGGAGCCTAGACGCCATAAATGATCCCACATATATGGCGTTGAGCTTTCTCTAGCTTTAGTCTAGATTATCAGCGTCACCACTTCGCATGTGGTTCGTTTCCCACAAGTTAAACCGAGGAGCCGCGCCATGAAGCCAGCATCTCTTAAATTTCTGCTGTTGTGTCTGCTTCTTCTTGCCCTGCCCGCCTGTTCCGGCTTGAATACGAGGAGCAATTCCGACCCTGCCCCGGCCACGGGCGGCCAGGCTGAGACCTACGACAACCCCAATTATTATTATCTTTTCGACGACATCCTGATCCCTAACGGCATGGAGCACTCCACGGACGACGACTTCTCGTTCGACACACAGCAATTCAAGGCCGGCATCCAGATCTTCCAGGGCCGCGTCGTCTTTGACGACCTCATCAATTTCTTCCAGAACAACATGGTCAAGGACGGCTGGCGCAAGGTTTCTTCCGTGCGCTCCAAGAAGAGCATCCTCGTCTTTGAAAAGTCGAACAAGGCCGCGATCATCGAGCTGGTGGACGGCTTCAAGGCCAAGGCGACCATCTTCGCCCTGGAATACAAGGCTGGCGCCACGTCCAGCCCGCGTTCGACCGCGCCTCGCCCTGGCACCGCCACGGCCCGCCCGGCTCCCGCCAGCCCCTCCCAGAGCAGCTTTTCCGAAAAGGACATCAGCAATTGAACACTGCCCATTTGCGCTTTCCCTGCTTTCTGGGCCGCCGGGTGCACCTTGGGGTGACCGGCAGCATTGCCGCGTACAAGAGCCTTGACCTGCTGCGCCTTCTTGTCGAAGCGCAAATCTCTGTCGGGGTCACGCTCACGGCCTCCACCCAGCGCTTCGTCGGCGCGGAAAGCTTCCAAGCCTTGGGCGCTGGCACGGTGAACACCGCCATGTTCCATGATGCGCCGGTGGATGATCCCTTCGCGCACCTGACACCGGGCCGCTCCTCAAGCGCCTTGGTCATTGCACCGGCCACCGCCAACATCATCGCCAAGATCGCCCACGGCATCGCCGACGACATGCTCTCCACCCAGGCCCTTGCGTTCAGCGGGCCGCTCATCGTCGCACCGGCCATGAATCCGGCCATGTGGGCAGCACCGGCCACACAGGCCAACTGGAAGACGTTGCTCGAACGGGGCGCTGTGCCTGTGGGGCCTGTTGCCGGGCCAGTCGCCTGCGGGGATACAGGCAAAGGCCGCATGAGCCCTGTGGAGCACGTTTTCGCCCACGTTCTGCGCGCCTTGTCTCCTCAGGATCTTGCCGGGCGCACGGTGCTCGTCACCCTGGGTCCCACTCGCGAAGCCTGGGACGCGGTCCGTTTCCTGACCAACCCCTCCAGCGGACTTATGGGCGCCTGCCTTGCCGTCTCGGCCTGGATGCGCGGCGCGAATGTGCAGGTTGTTGCCGGCCCCACCTCCTTCGATTTTCCGGCAGGCATCACGGTGACGCCCGTCACCACGGCAAGGGAAATGCTTGCTGCGGCAGCGGCGATTTTCCCCAACGCTGACATTGCCTGCTGCACGGCAGCCGTGTGCGACTTCCGCCCAGTGCCGCCAAGCTCAGGCCTGACGCGCAAGCTCAAAAAGCGCGACATGAACCCGGATGCGCTCTCCATCCCCCTGGCTGCAAACCCCGATATTTTGCGCACCCTGGGTGCTTCCAAACGCGAAGATCAGACGCTCATCGGCTTTGCCGCAGAGACCGACGACCTTCTTGATCAGGCGCGGCTGAAACTGAGCGAAAAGAATCTCGACCTCATCGTCGCCAATCGCATCGGCCTGCCTGAAAGCGGATTCGACAGCGCCACGAACGTCGTCACGGTGCTTGATCGGACCGGTCGCGTTGAACAATGGCCCGTACTCCCCAAAACCGAGGTCGCTTGGCGCATATGGGATCTTTTGCAGCATCTGTAGACCTCGCTGAGCGGCTACGGCCTTTCGCCCATGCCGGACTCGAGCTTGTGTTCCTTCCGGAGGGCCTGTGCCCGGCGCAGGACGCTTGCGCCATTGGCCCTGACGAGGTGCCTCGGGATGCAGCGCCCGAAAATCACGAAGTCGCCGAGGTTGAGGAAGCACCGCCCAGCACGTGGCCGGAGCCCTGGCGCAATCTGCATGCTCGCGTCCGCACCCAGCCACGGGTGATCATCACATACGCATCACTCGCTGATGATGTGGCTGTCGCCGCTGATCCTGAGCGGCGGAGACTCTTCCAGACCGTGCTTTCTTTTTTGGGCTGGCCTGCCGGGACCACATTGTTCTGGCCGATTTCCTTCCCATCAAACGTCAACCCGCAGGGACAGTTTGCAACGGACTTCTTTGCCGCTGGCGTCAGGCATTTCGCCATCCGGCACATCATCTGCTTTGGCGAGCAGGCAGCAAAACGGGCGTTGACCCTCTACCCCCAAGAGGAGAAGACACCCCCGGTCATCATCCATCCGGCGCCAGAAACCCAGGCGCTTCTCTCGCTGCTGCCGCATCAGCTGCATCAGGCCTTGGCCAACCTCAAAGGCATCAAGCTCGCCTAAGCTTGCCTTTACTCCCCTGCGCGGGTAAATCTGCGCCCTTCACTCCAAACCGCAAAAAAGGACTGCACCATGAAGGTACTTGTCACCGGAGCGGCCGGGTTCATCGGATTTCACCTTTCCCGCCGCTTTCTTTCCATGGGTTTCGATGTTGTCGGCCTGGATAACCTCAACAACTATTATTCGGTCGAGATCAAGAAATCACGCTTGGCGATGCTTGAAGCAAACCCCAAGTTCACCTTTGCGCACCTCGACTTGGCTGACAACGCCGGCATGGCCAAGCTCTTCGCGGAAAACGGGTTCACCCACGTGGTCAACCTCGCTGCGCAGGCAGGCGTCCGCTACAGCATCGACAACCCGCGGGCATACATCGACTCCAACGTGGTCGGGTTCCTGAACATCCTGGAAGGCTGCCGGCACAACAAGGTGGGACACCTTGCTTACGCCTCTTCCAGCTCCGTGTACGGGCTGAACACGACCATGCCGCTGAGCGTTCACGATAATGTCGACCACCCCATGAGCCTTTACGCCGCCACGAAGAAATCCAACGAGCTCATGGCGCACACCTACAGTCACCTGTATGGGCTGCCCACAACCGGCTTGCGCTTCTTCACCGTTTATGGGCCATGGGGCCGCCCGGATATGGCGCTGTTCCTCTTCACCAAGGCCATCCTGGCCGGCGAGCCCATAAAGGTGTTCAACCACGGCAAGATGCGCCGCGACTTCACCTACATCGACGACATCATCGAAGGCGTGGTCCGCGTCACCCTGCACACGGCAGAGCCCAATCCCGAGTGGTCCGGCGCAAAGCCAGATCCGGCCACGAGCCCGAGCCCCTACCGCCTTTACAACATCGGCAACAACAAGGTCGTTGAGCTCTCTCATTATATTGAGGTGCTCGAAGACTGCCTTGGCAAGAAGGCCATCAAGGAATTCCTGCCCATGCAGCTCGGCGACGTCCCCGCCACAGAGGCCAATGTCGACGACCTTGTGCGCGATGTCGACTTCAAGCCGGCCACCACGATCGAAGTCGGCATCTCCCGCTTTGTCGAGTGGTACAGAGACTATTTCAAAGCCTAGTCCTTTTCTTCCCACTATTCGTCACCAGCGCTTGATTTATGCGCTGGTGACATTTATTCTGGGTTCACCGCGCGTGTTTCACGTGAAACAGGCACGTGAGACGCAATGTTTCACGTGAAACGCGAAAATCTGCTTTCGTTGCGGAGGAAATGTGGCACGCAGAATTGTCGTTGCAAATCAAAAGGGCGGCGTTGGGAAGACAACCACGGCGGTCAATCTCGGCGCTTCCTTGGCTGTAATGGAAAAGCGAGTCCTGCTCGTCGATTGCGACCCTCAGGGAAACGCATCGAGCGGGCTGGGCTTTTATCCTGGTGATGATCGCGCGAACATCTATACGGCGCTTTTTGACCCGGACAACGTGCGCAAGTGCATCGTGGAGACGGCGATACCGTACCTTTCCCTGCTGCCCGGCACACAGGATCTGGTCGGCGCAGAGATTGAACTGGCCGACAAGCTGGGCAGAGAGTATTACGTCCGCGACCTCTTGGCCGCGGTTGAGGATGACTATGATTTCATCCTCATAGACTGCCCGCCTTCTTTGGGGATTCTGACTGTGAACGCGCTGTGCGCCGCACGTGAGCTTCTTGTGCCCCTGCAGTGCGAGTACTATGCCCTTGAGGGCTTGTCACAATTGCTCATGACATATGAACTGGTCAAAAAACGCCTGAACCCGGATCTGAAGGTTCTCGGCGTTGTTTTGACCATGTACGACCAGCGGAACAAACTTTCTTGGCAGGTAAAAAACGAGGTGCGTAAGGCATTGCCTCAGCACCTCTTCGAAGTGATCATCCCAAGGAACGTGCGCTTGTCAGAGGCGCCGAGCTTTGGAAAACCAGTGATAACCTACGACATACGCTCCAGCGGTGCCGAAGCTTACATGGCCTTGGCCCAGGAAGTGACCAGAAGCAAGGTCCACGATTAGACGCCCGATTCAGGGCGGCCAAGATTGCGCGCCGTTTTCTCAGCGAGAAAAGGCTTTGTTTCAATCTTGATCGTGTCCTTGAAATGGCGCTTCATGATTTTGGACTGGCAACCGCAGCATTTGAAGGTGACAAGACCACCCAGGTTGGCAGCGGTGAGGTTGAACTTGCGGGGTGTGTCTTGACGCCAATCGCTGGTTTCGTTGCCGCAAACCGAACAGCAGACGTCAACATCGACAGGGTACTTGAAATCCCAAAACTTAACGAGGTCTTCCCAATCCTGCAGAGGTTCGACGACATCTGGCGTGACGACTGCTGCGGCTTGAAAACGTGCAAGGATTTGATCACGGACGAGAGACCAAGCTTCCGGGGCGAGAATAGCCCCAAGGCAAGCCCCGTTGGCGTCGAATATTTCCTGAAATGCAGGCTGATGAGAATCCATGGTTTGCTCCCAGATGTTCGAGTGCCTGACTTATAGTGCCCACGCCGAGCCATGGCAAGCGTGCCGGCGTATGTGTGAGTAATGAGACTTGGAGGATATCGATGGCCATAGGTCAACGCGGATTAGGTAGAGGACTGGATGCCCTGCTCGGGAGCATCAAACCGGAGTCGGTGAATTCGGCGGAAGTGAAGCACATGCCGATCGCCTCCATCAGGCCCAACCCTCACCAGCCACGCAAGGAATTCGATCCGGAAGCGCTTGAGGACCTGTGCAACTCCATCAAGAGCCAAGGTGTGTTGCAGCCCATTCTTGTCCGGCCCTTGACCGGCGAGGACGCGGCCTACGAGCTCGTGGCAGGCGAACGCCGCATGCGTGCCTCAAAGATGGCTGGGCTCACGGAGATCCCGGCCCTTGTGCGCGTGCTGAACGATATGGAAACGCTGGCCATCGCGTTGATCGAGAATTTGCAGCGTTCCGACTTGAACGCCATAGAAGAGGCTCGCGGCTTCCATCAGCTGCTCAAAGATTTCGGCCTGAGCCAAGAGGAACTGGCGCGCCAGGTTGGCAAAAGCCGTTCCGCTCTGGCGAACTCGCTGCGTCTGCTCAATCTGCCCGATGATATCCAGAGCGACATCCAGACCGGAGTGCTCACCGCTGGCCACGGCCGGGCCATCATGGCGGTGGATGCCCAAGCCTGCCGCGACCTCTACCAGCGCATCAAATCATTCAACCTTTCCGTGCGGCAGGCCGAGGCGGAAGCCAGCTTCGTCAAAGAGAACGGGCGATTGGCAGCGCCGGAAGAACTCTACGGAAGCGAGAAACCACGTGGGAAAACGCCCCGCGGCACGCGCAACGCAAAGGTATTGGACGAAGAGCTGCTTGCGCTCCAAGGCCGCCTGGCCAGCGAGTTGGGCGAACCGGTCAAGATCACGGGCAGCATCGAACGCGGTGTTGTCGCCATCCAGTATCAATCTGCATCGCAACTCGAAGAGCTGACAAGACGCCTAGGGATCAGCATGTCTTGATCGCGGCAATCACCAGATCATCATCACAGACAACAACGTAAAATTAAAGTGAATAAACCTCTACTAACGTTGAACACGACAGGGTGACGAGGCGGCATGATCACACAAGGTTTGGAACGATTGCTGAGGGAGATGGCGGGCAGGCGGGTGATGATCGTCGGCGACGTCATGCTGGATCACTACACGTTCGGCACAGTCACAAGAATATCGCCGGAAGCGCCAGTGCCCGTGGTTGAGGTGATCGACGAGCAATATCTTCTTGGCGGCGCCGGCAACGTAGCGCGCAACATCGTGGCTCTCGGCGGCCAGGCCACAATGGTGGGCCTGATCGGCGATGATCGCGATGGCGAGGTGCTTGGCGCATTGCTTGCCGAAAGCTCCGTCAACTGCGCGCTTGTTCACGACAATCACCGCCGCACAACGCGAAAGACACGGATCATCGCCCAAAATCAGCAAATCGTCAGGGTTGATCGCGAACACACCGCGCCCCTCGACAAGACCGTGGTTGGGGCTTTGCTGGAGATCATCGCCAAACATGGGCAACAGCATGATATCGTGATTGTTTCTGACTACGGAAAAGGGGTGATCACACAGAAGATCATGGACGCGCTCCGCTCGCTCAAGGGACCGGGTGGCTCTCGCCCCCGGATCCTCGTCGACCCCAAGCCGCAGAATTACGATCTGTACCATGAGGTGGATATCCTGACCCCAAACGCCAAGGAAGCGGGCGAAGGAGCGGGCATGGCCTGCCTCGGACCGGACGGCCCGGGCAAGGTCGGCCAGGCGTTGTTCAAACGCCTGCGCTGCAAGGACCTGCTCATCACCCTGGGCGCACAAGGCATGGCCCTCTTTGAAGGCCCCGACAAGGCGCAACAGATTCCGACCTTTGCGCGCAAGGTCTTCGACGTCACCGGCGCGGGCGACACCGTGATCGCCACACTTGCCCTGGCCATGGCCGCCGGAGCGACCTTGCTTGAAGCGGCCGTTCTGGCCAACCATGCGGCCGGCATCGTTGTGGGCCAGGTCGGAGCGGCCACGCCCACCATTGAAGGACTCCAAAAGGCTCTGAGCGAAAGCCCGGCAGCGCAAATAACGCCACTGGCGGGCATGGCGTAAAGCAAACGCGAAAACGCGCGGACTTCGTCCAAGCGCATTTACGCAACGCGGCATATCCGCTACAGCAAGGTGTATTCAACCTGAATTCATGGAGGACGCACCATGTCCAAACCAGGATCCGCCAAGAAAGCCGCCATGGACACAACGATCCAGACGCTCGGCCCGGCCAAAATACCCTCGCCGCTCAAATTGACGCACTTCATCGGACAGGAGGACCAGCTTGAGCTGAACCTGACCGAGGAGGAATCGGACGTTCCGGGCGCGCACGGCCTGCCCCTGCTCTTCGAAAAGGCCGGACCCCGCGGCAAGCTGTACTTCGACTCCAGCAAGGTCAAATGCGCCATCGTGACCTGCGGCGGCCTTTGCCCGGGCATCAACGACGTCATCCGCGCCATCGTCATGGACGCCTATCACCATTACCACGTGGCGTCCGTCATCGGCATCCGCTACGGGTTGCAAGGGTTCATCCCCAAGTACGGGCACGACATCATCGAGCTGACTCCAAACAACGTCAGCAATTACCATGTATTCGGCGGAACGGAGCTCGGCTCGTCGCGCGGTCCCCAGGCTGCGGACGAGATAGTGGACGCCCTTGAGCGCATGAATGTCGGCGTGCTGTTCATGATCGGCGGCGACGGCACCATGAAGGCCGCCGCGCGCATCGTGCAGGAGATCAAAAGCCGCAACTCGCGCATCAGCATCATCGGCATCCCCAAGACCATCGACAACGACATCAACTTCGTCGGCACGTCCTTCGGCTTCGACACGGCGGTCGAGAAAGCCACCGAAGCCATAGCCTGTGCGCACGTGGAGGCCAACGGCGCCTTCAACGGCATTGGCATCGTCAAGCTCATGGGCCGGGAATCAGGCTTCATCGCCGCACAGGCCACCCTGGCCTTGAAGGAAGTGAACTTCGTGCTCGTTCCGGAAAGCCCGTTCGTCCTTGACGGCCCGGACGGTCTGCTCGAACAGCTTGAAAAGCGCCTGCGCAGCCGCAAACACGCCGTCATTGTGGTGGCCGAGGGAGCTGGACAGGACCTCTGCGAGGCCAGCGGCCGCACGGACGCATCCGGCAATCCCATGCTGTGCGACATTTGCGCCATCCTCATCGCGCGCATCAAAGAGCACTTCAAAGCCAAGGACATGGAAGCCACCATCAAGTTCATCGACCCGAGCTACATCATCCGCTCTGTGCCCGCCAACGCCAACGACAGGGTCTACTGCGGCTTCCTGGGCCAAAACGCCGTGCACGCCGCCATGGCGGGCAAAACAGGCATGGTGGTGAGCCGTCTGCAGTCCCGCTATGTCCACGCCCCGCTGGAAATGGTGACCATGAAGCGCAAGAAGCTCAACACAGAGTCCGACTACTGGCGCGCAGTCCTGGAATCGACAGGTCAGGACGACATGAGCGTGCAGGCTCCAGGCAAAAACTAGCCCCAGCTCCAAACACGCAGCGCACAAAAAAAGACGCCCGGCATGCCGGGCGTCTTTGCATTTGGTGGGATCGGAGGAATTAGTCTTCGTTCACCGCGGGGCGCATCTGCACATGCTCGCCGACAGTCTGGCGGGCATCCTCGGCCTGCAGGGCCATGACGAGAAACTCGTACATGTCTTCCACAGGCAGCTCGACCACATAGCTGCCGTTGTCTGCCAGGACCATGTCGCCCTGGTCGTCCAGGAGGTACGCGCGGCGCTCACGGCTTTCGCCGGAAGCGGCGATGATGCCGTAGCCGGTTTTGCCCTCGGCCGTGCGGTACAGCTTCTCGACCGTGAGCACGCCCGTGGCGGTGCTGAAATGGATGTCCTCGGCGACCATGGTGGCGGTGATGCCGATGGGATTGCCGAAGTCGTTGGGAAGGGTCACAGGCCGGGGCCCGAGTGGCTGGTTCATCAGCGGCGTGCGGTTCATGCGCTCTCCTGGGTCGTGAACGTCATAACGGCAGTTTGTACTGCCTGGGCCTTGTGCGGGCCGGTTCCGGCTTCCAATGCCGCCAGCCGCTCGCCACATAATCATGCAGGGCGTCTTCCGTGACCCGCCACTGCGTGCCCACCCGTATGGCGGCAATGTTGCCGTCCTTCACCAGCCGATAGGCTGTCCGGGCGTGAATGCGCAGGATGTCGGCTACTTCGCGTATGGTCAGCAGCTTGGGGAGTATGCCTCCCCCATCATGCGCTTGGGCGTCTGTGTCTATCATAAGACACCGATGTACAGTGCTATGCACCGGTTGTCAAAGAATGTCAACGATTGTCATTCAAGATCATCAAAAAGCAACGGCAAGGGGCAAATTGCCCGCAAAGCCTAAAAGGGAGCGTTCTCCTGCCTCGGCCACGGTCCTTTGTAGCCGTAGCAGAGATAATAATAAAACGGGCGTACCGGCGTGCCCCGGAAGCTGGCGACATAGCGGTAGGGTCCGGAAACGCTTTCGAACATCTCGGGCACGGTCGGTGGCGCGCCGGAGGAGTCGCCCCGAAGCACAAGCACGGCATCCCAGCCGAAACGATCCTGGGGCCCGCCCCAGAGGTCATACTGGTTCATGCGCCTGTCGGCGCCCCACAGGCAATACGCCTGCGGTTGACCAGGCACGTAAAACGCCAATTCCGCAGTAATGTCGTAAACAGAGCTCATGAAGAAGACACGCTTCGGGTCGGAAAAACGTTCCGAAGCCACCTGGCTCATGTGCTGGCCAAGGTCCTGCCACCCCTTGAGCCGGTGCGCGGGGTTGAGCGAAGGCGGAATGGGCAGCAACTGGTGCACATGCACAAATACGGCAAGGACAACGCTTGCCCACGCTCCCACCTTGAGCCAACGCCACCCGTTGGCGGAAAGATCAGAACGGAGGAGCCGCTCAAGCTCGACGCCGCAAAGCAGCACGCCGGCAACGAAACTGACGGTGTTCCAGTTGGCCAGCACCTTGGTGTGAAAGCTCCAGGCCAAAAAGAACAAGGTCATGGGCCAAAAGAACACCACCAAGAGCGCGGATTGTTGGTAGGTCATGCGCGTGGCCGCCGCAGCATCCACATTCGCAGGACGCCAAAGCTGCATGGCGGCACGCCACCCGGCCAGCAGCATGAGCACGAACCACCACGGCAGGGCAAAACCGAACTGGGCCCCCAGGTACTCGGGCATCCGCGAAATGCGGAACAGCGTCTTGGCGCCCTCACCGGAAACGCCGATGAGATAGAGCACATGCTTGTAGCCGACAAAGCCGTTCTGCATGTTCCAAAGAAGTGTGGGCAAAAAGCCGCAGAGGATGCCGGCCAAAAGAGCCGCGAAGAGTTTGAGCCAAAAACGCCTGGGCAAAACACCCTGCCGCTGCAGCAACAGGCCGTACGCAACGGCAAGACCGGCCAGGCCGAGCATGGTGTACTTGGCCAGGATGCCGATGCCGTACACAAAGGCCAGCAGCGCAAAAGGCCAAAGGCCGCGGTCCTTGCCGGCGTCGTCGAGGGTGGAGGCGGCATAAAGCGCAAGCATGGCCAAGGCCCAGCACAACACAAAGGGGTTGTCCGTGGTCATGAGGATGCCCAGAGCCAAAAAGAGCGGCGACACGCTGAGGGCGAAGATGGCGAGTACGGCCCACAAAGGGCGCTTCCACAACTTGGCCACCAAAAGCCAGATGACAAGAGGAAAGAGCGCCATGCCCACAATGGAGCCGAAACGGACGCCAAGCTCGGTGTCGCCAAAGATGAGCGTGCCCGATCGTATGACCCAGGCAATGAGCGGCCCTTTGGAATAGTACGTGAGCTGCATGTGCCGCGTCCAATCCCAATACTGGGCCTCGTCCTGGACCAGGCCAAGCTGCCCGGTGCCCACGAACCACAGACGGAAGCAGGTGGCGACAGCAACCATGAGAAAAGCCCAAAGCCCGGGACGGGCCGTTAGGCTGTCAAGAAGCCTGTTTCGGCTCATAAGATGCCTCAGCGTTTCGTAGGGAGAACAAAAGAGGAACGGCGGCCGCAGCAACGGCCAGCCGGGACAATCACATCCTTGCCGCCAGGGGCAGGAGCCGTGAGGACAGTGGGAAACAACACACGAAAAGGCCGGTTCGTCGGCTGGTGTAGATCGTAGCGATTGCGCAGGCGCGTGGCGTGCACGCCAGAAGGCGTAAAAATGCGCCCAAGGGGTCTAGAAGCCATCCCCCCACTGCTCCGCAAGACCAAGTAACAAGAAGAGCGCCGCAAGGCCGTAAAATCGATTTTGAATGCGGGGTCCTGAGACAAAACGCCACAGCCAAGAGATGAAGCACGCAACAATGCAATATTATTCTGAAATTTTGGAAAAACGCCATCGCACCCGCAGGTCCTGGCGGTCAAAACACTGCCATAAGGGCGTTTGTCGACGGACATGCCGCCAAGGAAGGTATCCTTGTGCCTGTTCATGAGTGAGGGAGCCTTTTGCGCTGCGGCGCGTTTCGCATCAATTACCGTGGCCACAGGAGTTTGGCAAGATCACGGCGAAGCGCGGCGAAAAGGACAGGGCTGTCCTAGCGGATGTACGTCGGGAGATTGATCAACAGGTTCGACGTATATGTTATCATTTTGTCCATAATCCAAGGGAACGCCAAAATGAGCGCGACGAACATGGCGATGAGCTTGGGCACAAGGGAAAGCGTCGCGTCCTGGATCTGCGTCGCAGCCTGGAAAATGCTGATGGCCACGCCGACCACGAGACCGACGCCCATCATCGGCAAGCAGATGACGAGGGTCAGTTCCATGGCCTCGCGCGCGAAGCCCACGACAAATTCGGGAGTGATGGCCATGTGGCGCCTCGTCAGCCAAAGGAGTTGACGAGAGAGCCGATGAGCAGGCTCCAACCGTCAACCAAGATAAACAGCAGGATTTTGAACGGCAACGCAACCGTTGCAGGCGGCAGCATCATCATGCCCATGGACAAGAGGATGCTGGCCACGACCATGTCGAGAATCAGGAACGGGATGTAGATGAGGAAGCCGATGGAGAAGCCGGTCTTGAGCTCGCTGATGGTGTACGCGGCCACGAGCATGATCGTGGAGACCTGCTCCTTGTTCTCCGGGCGTTCCTCTTTGGTGATGGAATAAAAGATGGACAGGTCCTTTTCGCGCGTGTGCTTGAACATGAAGGCGCGGATGGGAACCTGGGCCTTGTCCAGGGCCTCCTTGAAGCCGATGCGCTCCTCCAGATAGGGCTGAAGCGCTTCCTCGTTCACGTTCTTTATCACCGGGCCCATGATGACGATGGTCATGAACAGGGCCAGGGAGGCCATGATCTGCGCAGGGGGCATTTGCGGCGTGCCCATGGCCTGACGCAGGAAGTGGAAGACGATGATGATGCGCGTGTACGAGGTCATGGTCAGCACGATGGACGGAGCGATGGAAAGGACCGTGAAGAGGAACATGAGCTCCAGCATCACGGAAACCTTGCCGGGCTCTGACTGACCGGCGGAGAGCTGCATGGTCAGCGTGGGGCTGTTGGCTGCCGCGGCGGCATGGGCCGGAGCAGGCGCCGCAGCCTGCGCGAAGGCTGGCAGAAAAACGAAAACAGCCAGCAGCAGCAGTACAGGCAGGCTAGCGCGGATGACGTTCGCCAGGGGCGAAGAGAAGCGGTCCATCGCCAAGGTCGTCAAGGGCCGAATGCTTTTTAGCGGGTTCCGGCAGGTCAGAAGCGTCGCGGGAATTGCCCGCCGAGGCTGCTGGCCTGGAAGTTTGCGGGCTGTCCTTGCGCCATGACAAGAGATCGGCAAAGATTTTAGGATCATCAGCTTCCTTTTGGGCTGCCGAGCTTTGGGTTGGCAATTCAGCAAGGGTATTGATGGATCCCTCGGTGATGCCGACAAGAAGCGTGCGGTCCTGAACGCGCAAGACGCAAACCCGCTGGCGTGAGCCAAGGGAAAGCTGCCCGAGAATCTGCAAATCGACCCTGTCTTCAGGGGAACGCACGGCTCCGGGCATGACGCGCTTCAGCACGAAAACCACGCCAAAGATCAGGCCCACGATGCACGCGAGCGCCACAACCATCTTTACGATGTCAAAAAATAGCTGATCAGGCAAGCTGCTTGACCCTCTCGATGGGGCTTATGATGTCCGTGAGACGGATGCCGAATTTTTCGTTGATGACGACGGCTTCGCCGCGGGCAACAAGCTTGCCGTTGACGAAGATCTCCATGGGTTCGCCTGCGAGCTTGTTCAGCTCGACAACTGAGCCTTGCCCAAGCTGCAAAAGTTCGTTGATGAGCAGTTTGGTTCGGCCGAGTTCGGCGGAAACCTCAAGAGGAATGTCGAGAATGAAGTCGAGATCGCGCTTGGTGCCGGGATTCTGACGCTGGGCCTTGTGCTCCGCCGTCATGTCGCGGAATTCGGGCTCGTGCGTCTGCGTCCGCAAAAAGGACTGTTCCTTGTCCTTCTTGACGTCATCCGCTTCCTGCGTGGCCAAAGCCTTGGCCCATTCGTCAGCCAAGGCCTCGTCGGAAGAAGCCGGGGCAGCACCTGCGGGTGCGGCGTCGGCAGCGGGCTCCTGCTCAAGAAGGGCGTTGGCCCATTCCTGCGCGAGTTTGTCCTGGTCTTGGTCGTCGGCCATGCTGACCTCTCTTGAGCTGAAGGTTCGATCCGCTTTGGCGAAAGGCGCCTCAATCGCGGGTCACTTCAGCACCTACTGCAAAACCCGTGCTGGTGCAACAGCGATGCAAGGCGGCGAAGCCCGCACGCTATTGGATGACGATCTCCGTGATGTAGACGCGCAAGACCTTCTGCTCGCCCAAGACAAGCGTCAAGCGCTCCACAATTTCCTTCTTGAGCAGAATTTTGTTCTCAAGGCTGCCAAGATCCTCGTAGGTCTTGCTGGAAAGCAGCAGCAAAAGCGCGTCCTTGACCTTGGCCATGTTCTTGTTGAGCTGATCCGCGGCGATCTTGTCCTTGCATTCGATGTCGAGCGCAAGCTTGAGGTAGCGGCGTCCCTGCGGTTCCGCAAGGTTCACCAGCAGCGGCGGAATGCTGACGATTTCGCCCGCGCCCTCAACGCCTGTGGCGTTGTCGCCGCCCTTGGCATCGCCGTGTCCGCCCTTCTCGTCCTTGGCCTCGCCATGGCCGCCCTCGGCCTTCTGCTCCGTGGCGTTGTCCGCGCCGGCGGCGGCCTTTTTGCCCATCCACCACTTATAGCCAAAGAACCCGCCCGCGCCCAAAGCGCCAAGCAGCACAACAAGAATAGCGATCATGATGATCAGCTTCTTCTTGGACTTTTTCGGAGCCTCACCCTCAAGGGCGACTTCTTCCGCAGGAGCCTTATCCGCTTTCTTTGCCACAGCAGTAACCGCCTTCTTCGATGCAGCCGGGACCACCCGGCAGATAGACCACAGGTCGCGGTTATCTTATCGACCGCATGACGAAAAGGTATACCCAATATGCTTACATTATGGCAAGGAGGCCAGCAGACCACGTCTTCAGGGCTTCTCGCGCCGTGCGCCCATTTTGGCGATTGGAACACAGAGGGCGGTGGGCAAGAGGCATCACGATGACGCATGCGTCCCAGCGCAATCACACGGCTGCCAGAATACAATGAATGGAGCGCGAAGACTGAACCCGTGGACTCGGCAGGACTATTTGGCGCTCACCCGGCGCCGCTTCACATCGGCGCTTCCCGCGTGCTCCATGTCCGGAGGCGGGCCATCTCCAGGCTGCAACTGCGCCACTGCCGGACTTTCATTGTGCTGCCCAAGGGTGTTCAGCCGATTGATGATGACTTCCGGATTGGGATAGGTGTCCTTCAGCGAAGTGAGCAGCTCCCGCGCCTTGGGAAGGTTGCGGTCGGCCTCGTAGGCATCGGCCAAGAGGTAGGTGCTCATGACCTTGACCTCTTGCGGAGCCTTGTCCATGGCCAAAATCTCTTCGAGTATCGTCTTGGCCTTGGGCCAGTTCCACGACATGCCGTACGTCTGCGCCAGTTCGTACATGGCGCGGCTCTTGGCGTCCACGTCCTTGGCCTGGCGGATGCACAAGGAAAAGAGGTCCACGGCGAGGTCGGATTTGCCCAAAGCCCGGTCGGCCACGGCCATGCGCATCTGCACCTGCACGGTCTTGGCCGGGTCGTCGCCCGCGGTGTCCAGGCAGCGGCCCCAGGCGTCCAGGGCCTTCTTGCGCTGGCCCTGCTGCTCGTACAGTTCGCCCAGACGGAACAAAAGCCCCCAGTTGTCTTTGGGGCGCGAGGCATATTCCAGGGTGGCCGTTTCAAGAAGGGTCACGGCCTTCTCGGGATCGCCCTTGACGCCGGAACAGATGTCCACCAGGCGCGTCCAGGCCTCCAGGCGATGCTTGCCCTGGGGATCGGACTGCAGATACCGCTCGTAGGCGGTTTCCGCCTCCAGGAAGTACCCGCCGGCATAGGCGTCGCGGGCAATGTCGAGGTCGACCTCCGACCCCGCGGATGCGCCCCGGTCGCAGGCCGACACAAGGACGGCCAGGACCAGGGCGCACGCGCAGAGGATTAATCGGATGCCGGTCATTGCTGGAGTCTACTCCTCGCCGGGGAGCTCCTCGGTCAAGCCTTCGATGTCTTCAAGACCGTCCACGGGGTCGAGCCCCTGGCGCTGCACCATGTCGAAGCCGGCCACGACGCCGCCCTCGCCAAGGTTGACCAGACGCACGCCCTGGGTGGCGCGGCCAAGGTTCAGGCTAACCTGCGAAACGGGGAAGCGCACGATCTTGTTGGCGCTGGAGAGAACGACCATCTGGTCGGTCTCGGCCACCATGACGGCGCCCACGACCTTGCCGGTCTTCTCCGTCACGCGCATGTTGATGATGCCCATGCCGGAGCGCGACTGGGCGCGGTACTGGTCGAGGGGAGTGCGCTTGCCGTAGCCGTACTCGCTCACGGTCAGAATCTGCTCGCGGTCGGGGTCGCCAGTAACGACGCCCGCCACGACGCGGTCCTTGCCGCGCAGGGCGATGCCCTTGACGCCTTCCGTGGCGCGGCCGGTGGGGCGCACCTCGGAAATGGCGAAGCGGATGGCCGTGCCCTGCTCGGTGATGAGCAGGATCTCGGCATCGTTGTGCACGTCGCAGACCATCATCAGCTCATCTTCGGGCTTGAGGCTGACGGCGCGGATGCCCGTGGTGCGGCTGTTGGCGTACAGGGCCGCGCTGGTGCGCTTGACCATGCCCCGGCGCGTGATGAACAGGAACTGACGGTCCTCGGCGAACTCGCGCAGGGTTATGGCCGTGGTGATGTTCTCGTCCTTCTCCAGAGGCACCAGGTTGGCGATATGCGCGCCCTTGGCGTAGCGGCCGGCCTCGGGCACCTGGTGGGCCTTGAGCTGGTACATGCGGCCCTGGTTGGTGAAGAGCAGCAGGAACTGGTGGTTGCTGGTCAAAAGGAAGGTGTGCACGAAGTCGCCGTCGCTGGTGGACACGCCGGCAATGCCTTTGCCGCCCCGCTTCTGCTGCTGGTAGTGCGAGAGGCTGGTGCGCTTGATGTAGCCGCGGCGCGACAAGGTGATGACGGCCTCTTCATCGGGGATGAGATCCTCGATGGCGATGTCCGTGGCCTCGTCGGGCATGATCTGGGTCTTGCGCGGCGTGGCGTAGTCCTCGCGGATGCGGCGCAGTTCGTCGCCGATGACGCCCTTGAGCACGGACTCGTCGGCCAGGATGCTCTTGAGGTAGGCGATGAGCTTCAAGAGCTCTTCATACTCGGCCAGCAGCTTCTCGCGCTCCATGTTGGTCAGGCGCTGCAGGCGCATGTCCAAAATGGCCTGCGACTGGATGTCCGTGAGGCCGAAGCGCTCGATGAGGCCTGTCTTGGCCTCGATGACATTCTTGCTGCCGCGGATGAGGGCCACGACCTCGTCGATGTTGTCGATGGCGATCTTGAGGCCCAGCAGGATGTGGGCGCGCGCCTCGCTCTTGTCCAGGTCGAAGCGCGTGCGGCGGATGACCACCTCGCGGCGATGCTCCAGGAAGTGCGAGAGGATCTGCTTGACGTTCAGCAGACGCGGCCGGTTGCCCACAACGGCCATCATGTTGATGCCGAAGGAGGTTTCCAGGGGGGTGAACTTGTACAGGGCGTTGATGACGATCTCGGCGATGGCGCCGCGCTTGAGCTCCAGCACGATGCGGATGCCCTTGCGGTCGGACTCGTCGCGCAGGTCGGAAACGCCGTCGATCTTCTTGTCGTTCACCAGGGCGGCTATCTTCTCCACCAGGCTCGACTTGTTGAGGGCGAAGGGGATCTCCGTGATGACCACGTTCTCCTTGCCGCCCTTCTTGACCTCTTCGACGTTGAGCACGCCGCGCATGCGGATGGAGCCGCGGCCGGTCATGTAGGCGTCCACAAGGCCCTTGCCCGCAAAGACCAAGCCGCCGGTGGGGAAGTCCGGCCCCTTGATGAAGGGCAGGAGGTCGCGCGGGCCGCAGTTCGGATTGTCCAGCACGAAGAGCGTGCCGTCGATGAGTTCGCCCAGGTTGTGCGGCGGAATGTTGGTGGCCATGCCGACGGCGATGCCCGAGCTGCCGTTGAGCAGCAGGTTGGGCACCTTGGCCGGCAGCACCGAGGGCTCCTCAAGGGTGTTGTCGTAGTTGGGACGGAAATCGACGGTGTTTTTGTCGATGTCGCCCAAGAATTCGCTGGCCAGCTTGGCCATGCGCACTTCGGTGTAACGCATGGCGGCCGCGGAGTCGCCGTCGATGGAACCGAAGTTGCCCTGCCCGTCAACGAGCGTGTCGCGCATGGAGAATTGCTGGGCCATGCGCACCAGGGCGTCGTAGACAGCCGTGTCGCCGTGCGGGTGGTATTTGCCGATGACGTCGCCGACGACGCGGGCGGACTTCTTGTAGGAACGGTTGTAGGCGTTGCCAAGCTCGTGCATGGCGAACAGGATGCGCCGGTGCACGGGTTTGAGGCCGTCGCGCACATCCGGAATGGCGCGGCCCACGATGACCGAGAGCGAATACTCCAGGTAGCATTTCTGCATCTCGCGTTCGATGGTGACGTTCTGACTCACGTATGTCCTCCGTATAAGGCGGTCCGGGTGGAATCCGATGGAGAGGCCTTGCCTGCTCCGCGATTCCCCCAGTCCCGCCAGGGGGCTTGAGATCCCTTGCCCGCATCGGGAGCCTGGGGCTCAAGCTGATCTACAACAAACTCCAATAGCTCAGGATTCCACGGGCGAAACGCGCCCTTGGCTGAAGTCCGGCAACGCTGCGGCCGGACGGATCACCTGGCTAAATATCCAATTCTTCCACAGTCATGGCGTTGCGCTCAATGAACTCGCGGCGCGGGGTGACAGAGTCGCCCATGAGCTCGCTGAAGATGCGGTCGGCGGCCTCGGCATCCTCCACATGGACCTGCAGCAGGGTGCGCTTGTCCGGGTCCATGGTGGTTTCCCACAGCTGCTCGGGGTTCATTTCGCCCAGACCCTTGTACCGCTGGACGGTGTAGCCTTTGTTCGATTCCTCGAGAGCCGTGCTCAAAAGGCTGAAGAAGCCGTTCACGCGGATGGGCACGCCTTCCGCGCGCGAGAGGCTGAAGGCCTCGCCGCCGCAGTCGGCCGTGAGGGTGTAGTGCGTCTCGTGGGCCTTGCGGTAGGTCTTGGAGTTGAAGAACTCCAAAGCCAGGCGGGTGCGGTGGCCGTTGACGCTGGTGAAGACCACAAAGCTGCGGCGCTCCGTCTCGTCCTCGCCCTGTTCGATGTCCATATGCACGCCATAGCCGGCGGCGATGACCGACGCCAGCAGCTCCTCCACCGGGGTCGTCTCGAAGGCTTCCGGCGTCAGCTTGACCTTCAGCAGCGCAATGAACAGCGGCTCCTCGACGCCCATGTGCAGGGCCTCGCGCACGCGGTCTTTCAGCATGCGGATGGAGTCGAGCAGCTTGCGCAAATCCTTACCCTTGTAGACCTTGAGGTCGCCGCCGGCGTGTTCGGAATGGTCGGCGGGGGCGTTCTCGGCCGTGGCGGTCAAATCCTTCTCCGCCTGGGAGAGCAGGAAGGCATGCAGCTCCTTCTCATCCTTGATGTACTTTTCAAACTTGCCCTTGTGCGCGCGGAACAGCGGCGGCTGGGCGATGTAAATGTTGCCGCGGGCAAGCAGCTCGCCATACTGGCGATAGAAGAACGTGAGCAGCAGGGTGCGGATGTGGCTGCCGTCCACGTCTGCGTCGGTCATGATGACGATCTTGTGGTAGCGCAGGCGGTTGAAGTCCGGCAGTTGGTCGTCGTCAAGCCCGTTGCCGGGCACGCCGACGCCCATGGCCGTGATGAGAGCGCGGATTTCCTTGTTGCCCAGCATCTTGTCGTAACGCGTCTTCTCCACGTTCAGAATCTTGCCGCGCAGGGGCAAAATGGCCTGAATGCGGGGGTTTCGGCCCTGTTTGGCCGAACCGCCTGCGGAGTCGCCCTCGACGATGAAGATTTCAGACTCGGAGGGGTCTTTGCTCTGACAGTCGGCCAGTTTGCCCGGCAAGGCGTTGTCGGAAAGCGCGCCTTTGCGGCGGACCAGATCACGCGCCTTGCGCGCGGCCTCGCGGGCCCTGGCCGCATCGACCACCTTTTCGATGATCGCCTTGGCGTCCTTGGGATTCTCCTCAAGGAAGTTTGTGAGCTTCTCATACACAAGGGTCGCCACCAAGCCGGCCACCTCGGAGTTGCCGAGCTTGGTCTTGGTCTGACCCTCGAACTGCGGCATGGGCAGCTTCACGCTCACCACCGCGGTCAACCCTTCGCGCACATCGTCGCCAGCCAGCTTCTCCTTGAGCTTTTTCGAAAGCTCGGACTTCTGGATGTAGGTGTTCAGCGCGCGCGTGAGGGCCGTTTTGAAGCCCGCCAGGTGCGTGCCGCCCTCAATGGTGCGGATGTTGTTGGCAAAGGTCTGGACGCTTTCCTTGTAGCCCTGGTTATACTGCACGGCTATCTCGGTGACCACGGTGCCGTGTTCTCCGGAATCGCTCTCGCCGATGGCGTAGATGATGTCGTGCACAACGGACTGGCCCTGGTTCAAGTCCTCGACAAAGGAGCGGATGCCGCCTTCGAACTTGAAATTGTCATGGTCGCCGGTGCGCTCGTCCAAAAATTCGATTTCCATGCCCCGGTTCAAATAGGCCAGTTCCTGGAAGCGCTTCTTCAGAATGGCATATTCGAACTGGTTGGTCTCGAAAATTTCATCGTCCGGCTTGAAGCGCACCTTGGTGCCTGTTCCGGTGGACTCGCCGATCTCCTTCACAGGGCCCGTGGGCGCGCCGCGCTCGTAGGTCTGCTGATAGAGCTTGCCCCCGCGCTTCACAGTGGCGATGAGGCTCTCGGACAGGGCGTTGACCACGCTGACGCCGACGCCGTGCAGGCCGCCGGAAACCTTGTAGGCGTTGTTGTCGAACTTGCCGCCCGCGTGCAGGATGGTCATGACCACTTCAAGGGCGGTCTTGTGCTCCTTGGGATGCATGTCGACGGGGATGCCGCGGCCGTTGTCGGAGACAGTGACCGAGTTATCCATGTGCAGGGTGACTTTGACGCGCGTGCAGTAGCCGGCCATGGCCTCGTCGATGGCGTTGTCGACGACTTCGTAGACCAGGTGGTGCAGGCCGCGCACATCAGTGGAGCCGATGTACATGGCCGGGCGTTTGCGGACCGCGGAAAGTCCCTCAAGAACAGTGATGCTGTCTGCGGTATAGGCCGCAGCGTTTTTTTCCTTGTCGGTCATTTAGGCGTTTTCCTCAGCGTAATAAGTCTCTTCCTGGATCATCATCGGCATGATGATGACGTTGTAATTCTGATCCTTGGCGCCGGAAACGCCACAAGGCGCCTCGGCTCCGGTAAGGGTCAGGGTGACTTCCTCGGACGAATAGTGCGAGAGAATCTCCATGAGGTTCTTGGTGGGGAAGGCGATGCGCTGCAGATCTCCCTGGTAGGTGGCGGCCAGGGGCTCCTGGGCCGTGCCGACATCCTGTCCCTGGCTGTAGAGCACCACTTCGCCCGGGCTGAACAGGAAGTATGTGCAGCGGTTGGAATCCGTGTTGAAGATGTAAATGCGCTCCAGGGTATCGATGAGCTCGGCCCGGTTCACCGTGAGCCGCGAGGCCGCGGGATCCTTCAACTTGGACAGGAAGCCCTGGTAGTTGGGATACTGGTAGAACGAAAGCGGCAGGCTGAAGGTCTCGCGGTGGTCGCCGGTGCGCAGGAACATGCGCTTTTCGCCCAGGGCCAATTCGATTTCATCCGCGCCAAGCCATTTTTTAAGCTCGGAGAGATACTTGCGCTGAATGAGCGCGCCCTCGCGCGGGAGCAGCCCAAAAATATCGTCGTTCACAAAGGTGAACATGGCGAACTGATGGCCGTTCAGGCCGCAAACCTCCACGCGCTTGCCCTGGGCGTCCTGCTCCGGCTTGAGGTACAGGCAGGCGATGGCCTCCATGCTGTCTTCCTCGCTGATGCAGAAGCCTATCTTCTCAATCACCTCGTGCAGAAAATCGCCGCTCCAGAACACGGTCTCTCCCTCCGGAAAGGGGGCGAAGGCCTGGAACCATTCCGGTTCGTTGGCAGGCAGCTTGTATTTGCGGCGCCCCTGCTCGATGAGCACGTTCTTGCCCTCGGCATCGGCCTTGATGACCAGCTCGCCCGCGGGCAGGTTGCGCACCAGGTCGCAGAAAGCTCGGCCCTGCACGCCCACACGTCCGGCGGTCTCCACCTGGGCGGGATACTCGCCGCAAAACTCCAGGCTGGAGTCCGTGGACATGATCTTGAGGCTGGCGCCCTCGGCTTCCAGCCAGATGCTGCGCAGGAACGCGGCGCCCGTTTTGGCCGGGATGATGCCGGCGGACTTCTGGAGGCCTTCAATGATTTCGTCGCGGTTTACTTTCACAAACATAGATATTCTCCTTGATGGCTATTATTAGCCGCGCCGTTTTGTTCCAAACTAGGGCAACTGACTATTTTTGTTTCGTTTATTGCGAACATCCCCTGTCGCTTCACAGGAACAGCCTGGTGTTTCACGGAGGTGCGCACAGGCTTTAGACCGGTTGCCGACAACGAAGCTTCAAATCTTTCAACACCTGTTTCATATCCTTGGCATCTTCTTGTAATTCATGAATTTTTTTGACGGAATAAATGACCGTCGAGTGGTCCTTGCCGCCGAAGGAGCGGCCCAGGGCCGGGTAGGAGAGGCCGAGCATGTGCCGGCACAAATACATGGCCACCTGGCGGGCAAGGGCTATGTTTTGCCTTCTGTCCTCGCCGAGAACGTCTTTTTTGCTGACCTGGTAATGCTGGCACACGGTGTCGATGACCACGTCGACGGTGATCTGCGGCTGGTCGCGTTCTTCGGTGTTGGAGAGGATCTGCTCGAAGTCGCGGGCGGAAATGTCGCGCCGGACCAGTTCACGGAAGGCCAGCAGCTTGATGAGGATGCCGCCCAGGGCCCGGAAATTTTGAAAGCGCTGGGCCAGAGTCAGCACCTGCTCTTTGGAGAGCGGCAGTTTTTTGGCGCGCACACGTTCCTGGATCAGGGCCACGCGAACTTCCATGTCCGGCTGTTTGAGGCCGACCACGAGGCCGCCCTCGAGCCGTGAGCGCAGCGTGGGCAGAAGCTCTTCCCATGCGCCTATGCGGTCCTGGCAGGTAAAGACCATCTGCCGGCGCGTATCCTGGAATTGGTTGAAGAGGACGAGCAGTTCCTGTTGCAGCCGCTCGTCGCCAGCCAGCCAGTGGATGTCGTCGATGAGCAGAAAATTGTGCTGGTTGATATTCTCCCGAGCCGTGAGGACATCCGGTCCGGAGAGTATGGTGCGCAACCCTTCGCCCGTGGTGACCAAAATGGTTTCCAGGGGGTGGGTTTTGGCTATTTCGTTGGCTATGGCCTTCAGCAGATGGCTTTTCCCGGATCCTGACTTTCCGCAGATGACAAAAGGATTGAACTGTGCGCCGTCAGACCGGGCCACTTGCCGGGCGGTCTCCAGCGGGAAGTAGTTTTTGGAGTTGGTCAGGAAGCTTTCGAAGCTGTACTGGGCGTCGAAGGGGAAGGCCAACTTGCGGGAAAATTTGGGTGAGGCTTCGGGCTGCTGCGCGCCGTTTCCGTTTGAGGGAGCCGGTGCGCGGCGGGTTGCGGGCGCAACGTAGCGGATGTCGCAGGCGCGGCCCTGGAAGCGGAACAGCTCGGCCTCGAAGCGGTCCTGCATGCGCCCGGCAAACCACTGGGCAAAGTAGCTGTGGGGGAAGACGACGCGCACTTCATGCCCGCCCTCGGACATCTCGATGTCCAGGGGGTCGAACCAGCGTTTGAGCTCCTGCTCGGAGCAACTGGCGGACAAATGTTCACGAAGGGCTTTCTTCACGGCCGGGGACGCCTCGCTTTGGCGGTGCAATTTGTGGATAAACAAGGATATTTTTTTTGGTTCGGATGACGGGGTAAAGACCGGTCGCCATCGCCCTTGCTTGTACCTGAAAACCCTTTCGATGCCAAGCAAAAGCGCGCTGCATGCGCCGGAAAAAACATTGCCAATCAGCGCGTTTTGGGACATGTTGTGCAGCGCCGGATGCCGTGTGATTTTCCACAGATGGCCCGGGGTTTTTCCAGAGAGTGTTCAAATGCCCGGCTGCTCCGGCCGGGCGGCAAAAGATAAGCAACGGTTATGGGTATGAGCGGAAAGAAAAGCAAAAGCACGGCCTTCACTCTGGTTATTCCAGCCGGGGCCGCGCGCGTACGCAAGGCTTTCGCCCCTGCCACACGCGTTTTGGAAGACGCGCGGCATAAAAAGCCGAAGCACCGCCCAGATCACCTCGCCGAAACAGACGATTCCCGCCCTCTGTAATCTGGGCGCGTGCGGAGGAAGCATGGCCGTAAAAGCCAAAGCCGGTAAGACCATAGCCGAGATCAACGAGCGCATCAAAAAAGGCAAGGCCGTCGTCCTCACCGCCGAGGAAATGGTCGAGACCGTGAAGCGCCTGGGAAAGACCAGGGCCGCCAAAGAGGTCGACGTCGTCACCACGGGCACTTTTTCTCCCATGTGTTCCTCCGGCATGCTCTTCAATTTCGGGCAGGAGCCGCCCCTCATGCGCGCTTCGCAGGTGTGGCTGAACAATGTGCCCTGTTACGGCGGCTTGGCCGCCGTGGACGCCTACCTGGGCGCCACGGAGCCTTCTGCCGACGATCCGCTGAATAAGGTCTACCCCGGGCGTTTCGCCTACGGCGGCGGTCATGTCATCGAGGACCTGCTGCGCGGCAAGCCCGTGCGGCTGCGCGCCAAGTCGTACGTCACGGACTGCTACCCCCGACGCGACCTGGAGAAGGACGTCACCCTGGCGAGCCTGCCCTACGCCCAGCTGCTCAATCCCCGTAACTGCTATCAGAATTATAACTGCGCCGTGAATATGAGCGGCCGCACCATCTATACATATATGGGCCCGCTGAAGCCTGGGTGCCGCAACGCCAATTACGCCACCTCGGGCCAGCTTTCGCCTTTGTTCAACGATCCCTACCTGCGCACCATCGGCCTGGGCACCCGCATCTTCCTGGGCGGCGGCGAGGGCTATGTCATCGGCGCGGGCACGCAGCACAACCCCAAGCCTCCGCGCAACGAGCGCGGCCTGCCGCTGTGCGGCTCGGGCACGCTCATGCTCAAGGGCGACCTGAAGCACATGGATCCCCGGTACGTGCGTGGTCTTTCCCTGGTGGGCTACGGCTGCTCCCTCAACCTGGGCGTGGGCATTCCCATCCCCATTCTGGACGAGGAGATGGCCTGGTTCACCGGCGTGGCCGACGCGGACATCCAGGTGCCCATCAAGGACTATGGCTACGACTACCCCACGGGCGTGCAGCGGATCATGGGCTACGCGACCTTTGAGGAGCTGAAGAGCGGCTCCATCACCGTGAACGAGCGGGCGGCGCAGACCGTTCCGCTCACGAGCTACACCATGTCGCTCGAAATAGCGGAGACGTTGAAAAAATGGATTGAGGAAGGAAAGTTCTTCCTCACCGAGCCGCAGGACAAGATTCCATCCATGTGAGACGAAGGGAGGCCGTGAGCCTCCCTTTTTTTGACGGCCAGACTGTGTTGATTGGAGACGCCGCAGGGGTTCCGCCTGGCGGAACGCGGCGTGCAAACTTCGAAGGACCCGCACCATGCCAGAATTGTTTCGAGCGGCTCAGGTCGCGTCCATGATTCCAGGACAGCCCATGCTTGCCGACGCCGCAGTGGTCGTCGACGGCATGGAGATTCTGGACGTGGGCGGCTATGCGGACATGAAGCGTGCGCACAGCGGCCCTGTGCGCGACCTTGGCGACGTGATTCTGGCCCCGGCCACCTTCAACAGCCATGTGCACCTGGAAATGTGCCACCTGCTGGGCGTCACCACCTCCGGCCAGGGCTTCGTGCCCTGGGTCAAAAGCCTGGTGGCCCAGCCCCTGTATGCGCTGGACGTCGCCCGCGTGCGTTCCGAGCTGTTGCGCATGGAGCAGCGCGGCGTCGGCTTCGTGGCCGACATCAGCACGCACAACGCCGCTGCCGTGGGCGAGATCCTGTCCGGCTCCGGCCTCGGCTTCGTGTCCTTCAACGAGGTCATCGGCCGCGAAGTGCCGACCGACCCGGCGCAGCTGTTGCCCCGGGTGAACGCTGTGGACGAATGCGGCCGGGGCGTCATGTCTGTGGCCGGGCATGCGCTCTACAGCACCGGGGGCGATCTTTTGCGCGCGGCCAAGGCGGCGGCGCAAGAGCGGGGCCTGCCCTACTCCCTGCATTTGGCCGAGCACTCAGACGAGGACAGCATCCTGCTCACGGGGCAAAGCGAGTTCCTGGACCTGCTCAAGAGCCGCGGCGTCATCAGCGGCTACGAGGCCCCGGGCAAGCTGCCCGCGCCCCTGGCGGCGGAACTGGAGCTGCTGGATGCGGACACGCTCTGCGTGCACTGCGTCACGCTCAGCGATGCCGACGTGGTCCTGGTGGCCAAGAGCGGGGCAACGGTGTGCCTGTGCCCGCGCAGCAACGAGTACATCGGCGTGGGCACGGCCCCGCTGCGCAAGTATCTTGGCGCAGGGGTGAACGTGTGCCTGGGCACGGACGGCCTGTGCTCGAACAATGACCTGGACCCCTACGGCGAGGTGGCTTGGCTCTTGGCCCACGATCAGGACCTGAGCCTTGTGGAGGCCCTGGCGTTCATCACCGTGAACCCGGCGCGATACTTTGGCCGGTCTGTGCCGCAGGCCGCGCGCCTGGGCAGTTTGGCTCCCGGCAAGCTGGCGCGCTTTTCCGTGGTGCCCCCGGCCATAGTGGATATTTTGTCCCAAAGGTAACGACCCGCCCCCACGGGGGAGACGCCCGGCTTGAGGCCGGGGGAGGAAGGAAGCCGACATGCAGTGGAAACATAAAGATTTGCTGGATGTCTCCCAGCTTTCCGCGGATGAGGTGCGCCATATCTTGGCCACTGCCGCGTATTTTCGGGAGATCAACAGCCGGCCCGTCAAAAAGGTCCCAACGCTCAAGGGCCGCAGCGTGGTGCTCTTTTTCGCAGAGCCCAGCACGCGCACCAAGACCAGCTTCGACATGGCGGGCAAGCGCCTCTCGGCGGACACCTTCGCCCTGGCCAAGAGCGGCTCCAGCCTGGTCAAGGGCGAGACCCTGAAGGACACGGCGCTGACCCTGCAAGCCATGAATCCGGACGGCATCGTCATCCGCCACTCGTGCAGCGGCGCGGCGCAGTTTTTGGCCGAGCGTCTGGAATGCAGCGTCATCAACGCCGGTGACGGAAGGCACGCCCACCCCACCCAGGCCCTGCTCGACGCACTGACCTTTTCGCGCCACTGGAAGGGCGACTTCGCGGGCAAGACGGTGCTCATCTTGGGCGACATCGCCCACAGCCGCGTGGCGCGCTCCAATGTCCTGCTGCTGAACCTGCTGGGCGCCAAGGTGCGCCTGTGCGGGCCGCGCACCCTCATGCCGCCCAGGCTCGACACCTGGCCCGTTGAGGTGGAGAGCGACCTGGCCAAGGCCTGCAAGGGCGTGGACTCGGTCATGTGCCTGCGCCTGCAGCTGGAGCGCCAGCAGGCGGGCCTGCTGCCGGATTTGCGCGAATACGCGCGCACCTACGGCCTGGGCGCGCGGCACATGAAAGACGCGGCCCCTGGCTGCTGCATCCTGCACCCGGGGCCCATCAACCGGGGGGTCGAGATCGACTCCGACCTGGCGGACAGCGCCGAGAGCTTGATTCTGGAGCAGGTTGAAAACGGCGTGGCCGTGCGCATGGCCCTGCTTTTCCTCTACCTTACCCGCAAATCGCCGGATGCCAGCCAGGTTGGCCAGCCCGGCATGCCCGAATAGGAGGCCGCCCATGCCCGAGAAGCAGAAGAAACTCGACCTCGCTGTGCGCGGCGCCCTGTGGTTTGGCCCGCTCAAGGCCGACGGCAAAGGCAGGACGGCCAAGAAAGGCGGGCAGCCCGGCAAGGGGCAGTTGGTGGACGTGCTGGTGTCCAAGGGCAAGATCGTGGCCCTGACCCCCGCGGGCAGCCTGGACCTGCGCGCCGCGCACGAGGTGGAGGCGAACGGCCAGGTGCTGCTGCCGAGCCTCACCGACGTGCACGTGCACCTGCGCGAGCCCGGCCAGGAATACAAGGAAGACATTGCGAGCGGCCTTGCCGCCGCCGCTCATGGCGGTTTCGCCAACATCATGTGCATGGCCAACACCCGGCCCGTGAACGACAACGCCAGCATCACCGAATTCATGCTGGAGCAGGCCCGCAAGAGCTGGCCCCAGGGGCCGCGCCTGTTTCCCATCGGCGCGCTCACCAAGGGCCTCAAGGGCGAGGAGCTGGCCCCCATGGCCGAGCTCAAGGCCGCGGGCTGCCGCGCCTTTTCCAACGACGGCCGCCCCGTGGCCAGCACCGAGCTGTTCCGCCGCGCCGTGGAGTACGCCCAGGATTTGCAGTGCATCGTCATCGACCACTGCGAGGACCCCTACCTTGCCCCGGCCGCGGGCATGAACGAGGGCGTGGTCTCCAGCCGCCTGGGCCTGCCCGCCCAGCCGGACGTGGCCGAGGCCATCCAGGTTGCGCGCGACGTGCTCCTGGCCGAGTATCTGAACGCGCCCATGCACCTGGCGCACATTTCGTGCGAAAAGAGCGTGGCGCTCATCCGTTTCGCCAAGGCGCGCGGCGTCGATGTGACGGCGGAAACCTGCCCGCACTACCTCACGCTGACGGAAGAAGAGGCCGGGGGCTTCAGTGCCCGGGCCAAGGTGAGCCCGCCCCTGCGCGCCCAGGCCGATGTGGAGGCCCTGCTTGACGCCCTTGCCGACGGCACCATCGACATGCTGGCCACGGACCACGCGCCCCATGCCGCGCACGAGAAAGAGGTCGAGTTCGACGAGGCCCCCTGCGGCATCTCCGGCTTGGACACGGCCCTCGCCATCACCTGGGAGCTGGTGCGCTGCGGCAAGCTGCCTTTCGATGCCTTCATCCGCGCCTGGACAACGGCCCCGTGCAGGCGCTTCGGCCTGCCGGTGAACGCCTTCCAGCCCGGCGACACCGCGGACTTTGTGCTCTTCGACCAGGACGCCCAGTGGACCGTGAGCGCCGAGACGATGCACAGCAAGAGCAAGAACACCCCGTTGCTTGGCCGCACCCTGCGGGGACGGGTCGCGGCCCATTTCCTTGCGGGGAAATACGTGGTAGGAAAATTAACGGCGGGCGCGTAGCCCCGCCAGACGATTTTGAACCCCGGGCCCCAGCCCCCCTTCATTCGCGGGGCCTTCAAGCGGAGGAGCAATGAGCCAGCCTTTCAAAGACGCGGTGGGTCTGTGCAAGACCATCATGCGCAACGGCTACGACGCATACGTCATCAACGCCCGCCTGCAGAAGTCCATCCTGGCCGAGGCCGCTTCGGAACTGGCCATGGACATCAGCACCGAACTGGACTTCGATGGTCTGAAGCGCCTGTTCCCGAACATCGAAACCTGCAATGAAGACGGCGTGGTCGGCTTCATCCGCCAGGGCGAAGCCAATTTCTTTTTCCACCCCGCCGCGGTGGAAGACGGCGGACATCCGGAAGAATGCGTCGCCCGGCTCACGCCGCGCCTGCTCAAGCTGCTGCAGGACAAGGGCGAGATTCCCCTTTCCGCGGCCTGCCCGTACCTGCCCTCGCCGCAGGAGCAGGACCACGGCCTCGTGTTCGACGGCGGCGAAGTGCGCATCAAGGGCTTCCCCGACCAGGCCCTGAAGCAGGACTATCTGCTGGCCGTGCGCGTCATGCGCTTTGCGGCCAACTACCACCTGGTCATCGAGCCCAACACCTGGCTGGCCATCATCCGCGGCGCGCGCCGCGTGCTGGACTACTGCCCCGTGTCCGACGTCATGGACGAGTGGCGCAAGGTCGAAGCCGAGAACATGCACGCCTTTGTGAAGCTGCTGCTGGAATGCCAGATTCTGCACGGCCTCATCCCGGAAATAGCGGCCCTTGCCCGCGTGAAGCAGACCAAGAACCCGGAGGAGGGCGAGGAGACCGTCTTCGAGCACACCATCCAGGTCATGCGCCATTACCCGGAAGTGCTGCCCTTTGACTGGTACGGCACCCTCGCCTGCATGTTCCACGATGTGGGCAAGCTCTACACGGCGGAGTACTCCGAAGGGCAGTGGAGCTTTTTGCAGCACCACCGCGTGGGCGCCAAGGTCACCCGCAAGATTCTGACCCGCCTGCACTTCCCGCCTGAGGACATCGACCTCATCTGCACCCTGGTGCGCGACCACATGCGGCCGCACTTCATGCTCACGGACAAGGGCATGCGCCGGCTCAAGGCCATCGACGAGTACCCGCGCATCCTGGAAATGGTCCGCGCGGACATCAAGGCCCGCAACGGCTCTTACCGCGAATTCAACCACAACCTGAAGATGCTGGAGCGCGGCGACACGCCGGAAGAGGCCCTGGAGCCGTTCCTCAACGGCCGCGACATCATGCTGGCCACGGGCCTGCAGCCCGGCCCCACCGTGGGCATCATCCGCGATGCGCTTTTGAAGGCGCAGATCGCTGGCGACGTGACGGGCATCGAGGAGGCCAAGGGCTTTGTAGTCCGCTACGCCAAGGACGAAGGCCTGGTGAGCTAGCCCGCGGACCACGCGAGCAAGCCGAAGCAACGACGCCAAAGGGCGGCGGGAGATGCATCTCCCGCCGCCCTTTTTTTGCACCTATTGGTGTTTGTTGTGGTTGAGGCGAAAGGCTAGGATCCTTGCAGCAGCGCGGCATATGCCCGCACGCCTCGGGCAATGTTGTAGCCCTCCACAATGGTTTGACGGGCAGCGGCGCGTAGGGCCATGTGGTCCTGCGGCAGGGTCAGGGCGGCAGTGACCTGGGTCGCCAGGGCCTCGGTGTCGAAGAAATCGAACAGCAGCCCGTTCCTGCCCTGCTCCAGCACCTCCTGCACCGGCGGCGTGGCCGAGGCCGCAACCAGGCAGCCGCAGCTCATGGCCTCCAGCATCGACCAGGACAGCACGAAGGGATACGTGAGGTACACGTGCGCGGCAGAGACCTGCAACAGGGACCTGTAGGCGGCGTAGGGGATCTGCCCGGTGAAGAACACGCGGGAGAGGTCGAGCCGCGGTCCGACCTCGGCCAGCAGCTTTTCGCGCCAGCTGGGCGCGTCCGTGGGCATTCGGCCATAGCTGACGCCGTCGCCGCCAACGACGACCGCAACGGCGTCGGGGTTGCGACGCTGGATCTCGGGCAGGGCGCGCAGGAACATGTGGATGCCCCGGTAGGGCTCCAGGTGCCGGGCCACGTAGGTCACCACGGGCTCGCCGGGCGCGAGGACGCGGCCATTGGCCAGGGGGAAGCGCGCGGCGGGGTTCGGGGCCATCAGCGTGGTGTCGATGCCCTCGTGGGCCACGGTCAGCTTGTGCTGGTATGCGTCGGGGTGCAGCGAGCGCTGCCACAGGGTCGGCGTAATGCCCGCGTCGCAGCGCTCCAGATTCATCAAATGCAGCATGTTGCGCGAAGTGAGCATGGCCGCATGGTCGAAGTCGGCCTCGCTGCCGGGCTCGAAGCCCACGTCCGCTCCGCGTGCGTGGTAGTAGAACTCGAAAAGCGACACCAGCCGCGCCTCGGGGAAGACTTCCTTCACATAGAGGGCCTCGCCCCAGCCGGGGTGGGCCAGAATGACCTGCGGCGCGTAGCCCTGCCGTTTCATCTCCAGCATGAGCTTGGCCACGGCCTCGCCCCGGAGGGCGGCGGCGTTCAGGGTGCCCAGGTACTTTTGCTTGGGCGCGGGGGCGTTCTTGATCACATAGCGGATGAGCCGGATGCCCGGAAGCCCAGCCGCCTGCTGCGCGCCAACGCCCAGCACCTCGTGTCCGCTTTCGGCCAGGTGCTTGGCGATGTGCCGGAACTGCCCCGGGAAGTTCTGGTGCAGGATGAGGATGTTCATGGCTGTGGCTGTAGCGTGTTTGCGCTCGGCATGGCAACACGCGCAAGCGCCGGCCGCCTATCCTTTGTGGGCCAGGCTTTGCCTATCGCGCAGCGCCGGGAACAGGCGCATCCACACAATGACCACAAGCAGGGTGCAGGCCCCGCCGATGACCACCGAGGGCGCGGCGCCGAACCAGGCCGCGGTGACGCCGCTTTCAAATTCGCCCAACTGGTTGGAGGTGCCGATGAACACGGAGTTCACGGCGCTCACCCGGCCGCGCATTTCGTCGGGGGTCTCCAGCTGCACCAGCGACGAACGGACCACGACGCTGACCATGTCCGCCGCGCCAAGCACGGCCAGGGCCGACAAGGACAGCGCGAAGTTGCGCGACAGGCCGAAGACGATGGTCGCCAGACCGAACACGGCCACCGCCGCGAACATCTTGCGGCCCACGGCGCGGGTCATGGGCATGCGCGCCAGGTACAGCGACATGAGAAGCGCGCCCACGGCCGGGGCGCCGCGCAAAAGGCCCAGGCCCATGGGGCCGGCGTCCAAAATGTCGCGCGCGAACATGGGCAGAAGGGCCGTTGCGCCGCCCAGAAGCACGGAGAACAGATCCAGCGAGATGGCGCCGAGCACTTCAGGTTTGCTCTTGATGTACGCGATGCCGCCCAGGATGTAGCTGACGCTCAAGGGCTCGCGCGCGCCCGTGGGGCGGCTTGCGCGGATGCCGTTCAACGCGGCGATGGAGGCGAGGAAGGCCAGGGCGCACACGGCGTAGACCACCTCCGCTCCGGCGGCGTAGAGCGCGCCGCCCAGGGCCGGGCCGATGATGATGCCGGTTTGCCGGGCCGAGGCGCTTAAGGCCAGGGCGCGCGGCAGCAGGCGCGTTTGGATGAGCGAGGGCAGATACGCGGACATGGTCGGATGCACAAAGGCCCGCGCTCCGCCCATGACGGCGGCGCAGACGAGCATGGCCAGTTCCGTGAGGCTGTGCGTCAGGCTGCCGGCGGCCAGCAGCAAGCACACGAACAGCAGCACGCCCTGGCAGATCATGACCACGCGGCGGCGCTCGAAACGGTCTGCGACGTGGCCCACAACGAGCGTGAGCAGGAACTGGGGCAGGAATTGGGCCAGTCCCACCAGCCCAAGGCTCAGGGCGCTGCGGGTCAGGTCGTACACCTGCCAGCCCACAGCCACGGTGAGCATGTTGTATGCCATGAAGTCGGCTGTCTGCGAGCTGACGAAGCGGGGGAATGGCGTGTTTCGCAGGCCTGTGGCCTGTTGTGGCGTCTGGTCCATGGGGGGGCCTCCGTTGCGCCCGCGCGAAACTACGCGCATGACCCCGGAGCATCAAGCCCTGAATCGCCGGGCCAATTGGCCCAAAAGCGCCGGACAGACGCGTTGCCTGTCCGGCGCTTGCGGCGGGGGTTAGTCCGCCACCTCGAAGCCGATCTTTTCGATGGCCTTTTTGACCGCGGCGGGGTCGTAGGAGTCGGCGGCGTCAAAGGTGGCCTTGCCGGAGAGCAGATCCACGTTGACGTTCGAGACGCCCGGCTGGGATTCCAGGGCCTTGGTCACAGACATGCGGCAGTGGTTGCAGGTCATGCCTTTCACGGTGATGCTGGGCATAGGGGGCTCTCCTTTTCGCGGTTATGGTTTGAAGAAGCGCAGACGCAGGGCGTTGCCCACCACGGTGACGGAACTGAGGCCCATGGCGGTTCCCGCAAGCATGGGGTTCAGGGTCGGCCCGCCAAAGGCGTACAATAGTCCGGCGGCCACGGGAATGCCGATGGAGTTGAAGGCGAAGGCCCAGAACAGGTTCTGGCGGATGTTGCGCATGGCCGCGCGTGAAAGGGCCAGCGCCGTGAGCACGCCGGAAAGCCCGCCGGACAGGAGCACCATGTCGCCGCTCTCCACGGCGGCGTCGATGCCCGAGCCCATGGCCAGGCCCACGCCCGCGCTGGCCAGGGCCGGCGCGTCGTTGATGCCGTCGCCCACCATGACGACGGTCTTGCCCGAGGCGGCGAATTCGTCGCGCAGCACCTCCACCACCTTGGCCTTGCCCTCGGGCAGCACCCCGGCGATGATGTTCGTCACCCCGGCGCGCGCGGCGATGGCCTTGGCAGTGCGTTCGTTGTCGCCCGTAAGCATGACCACATGCATGCCCAGGGCCTTGAGCCGGGCCAGAACGTCCACGGTCTCCGGCCGCAGCTGGTCGGCCACGCCAAGAATGGCCGCCGGCGCGCCGTCCACCTCAAGGCACAGCGGGGTTTGGCCCGCATCGGCCATGCGCGCCACGGCTTCACCGAAGGGGCCTTCGGCAAAAGCCGCGCCGGCAAAGGCCGCGTTGCCCAGGCGCACCGCATGGCCGGAAACCCGGGCCTCTATGCCCTGCCCCGGCTGGGCTTGGAAGGACTCCGGCGCGGGAATGGCGATGCCGCGCGCCGCGGCTCCGGCCAGCACGGCCTGCGCCAGGGGATGCTCGGAGCGGCTTTCCGCCCCGGCGGCCAGGGCCAGGAGCTCATTCTCGGCAAGGGCCAACCCCGGCGCGCTGACGATCTCCGTCAGCTCCGGCTTGCCGTGGGTCAGGGTGCCGGTCTTGTCGAAGATGACCACGCCCGCGTTGCTGGCGGCCTGCAGGGCCTCGCCGCTTTTGACGAGCACACCCAGCTGCGCGCCGCGCCCGGTGGCGACCATGATGGACATGGGCGTGGCCAGCCCCATGGCGCAGGGGCAGGCGATGACCAGCACCGCCGTGAAGATCTTGAGGGCGAAGGGCGCGCCCGCGCCATAGAGAAGCCAGCCCAGCCCCGCCAAAACGGCCATGGCCATGACCGTGGGCACAAACACCGCGCTGATCTGGTCGGCCAGGCTGGCGATGGGCGCTTTGGAGCCCTGGGCCTGCTGGACCATGTCCACGATGCGCGCCAGCATGGTGTCCTCGCCGGTCTTTTCCGCGCGGATGGTCAGCGCGCCCGCGCCGTTGAGGGTTCCGGCGGCAACGCGGTCGCCCGGACCCTTGGCCACGGGCAGGCTTTCGCCCGTGAGCATGCTTTCGTCCACGCCGCCGGAGCCGGAAAGCACCGCGCCGTCGACGGGAATGCGCTCGCCCGGGCGCACCAGCACCGTGTCGCCGGGAATGACCTCGGCCGCGGGCACCTTGGTTTCTTCCGGCCCGAGTTCGCCGTCGCGCAGCAGGGTGGCCGTGTCCGGCGCGAGGGAGAGCAGCGCCCGCACCGCGCCTGTCGTCTTGAGCCTGCTTCTGGCCTCCAGGTACTTGCCCAGGGAGATCATGGCCAGCAGCACGGCCGCGGACTCGTAATACAGGTCGTGGGCGCGGTGGGCGGGCATGTCGCCCAGGAGGATAAGCGCCGTGTTCCACAGGCTGTGCAGGAAGGCCGCGCCCGTGCCCACGGCCACCAGGGTGTCCATGCTGGGCGCTTTGTGCAGCAGGGCGGGAATGCCCCGCAAATAGAAGCCGCGTCCGGTCCACAGCACCGGCAGGGTCAGCAGTAGCTGGGCGCAGGCAAAGGCCGCCGGGCTCTGCTCCGGGTCCAGAAAGCCGGGCAGCGGCAGGCCTGCCATGTGCCCCATGGAGAGCACTAGCAGGGGCAGGGCGAAGGCGAAGGCCGGAATAAGCTCGCGCTTCTGGCGCTCCAGCCGCTGTTCGGCCTCGTGGCGGCGCTCCTCAAACTGCGCGGCCGAGCGCGAAACGATCTGCGCGCCGAACCCGGCGTCGGCGATGAGCTGGAGCAGGGCGGAGGGGCGGACCAGGCGCGGATCGTAGACCACGCTGGCGCTTTCGGTCGCCAGGTTCACGGCGGCTTCGCGCACGCCCTCGGCGGCCTTCAACACGCGCTCGATGCGCGCGGAGCAGGCCGTGCAGGTCATGCCCGTCAGCGCCAGGTGCAGGCTGGCGGCGTTTGGCGCGTCCGCCTCCGGCGCGTCGAACAAGGCCTCGAACCCGGCGTCGGCGATGGCGTGGGCCATGTCTTCGGTGTTGTCGCGGTCCGGGTCGAAGGCGACTTCAAGGCTTTCCGCCGCAAGGCTCACGTCCGCCCGCGCCACGCCTTCCCGGCCGCGCAGAATGCGCTCAATGCGCGCGGAACAGGCCGCGCAGTGCATGCCTTTGATGCGCGCCCGCGCTGTGATCGTCTCCGCCATGAAACCTCCAGCCGGGGCCGATGCCGCAAGCCCCGGAGCCATAGGTAAGGTCGGCGCCGGGCATGTAAAGCCCGCAGTGTGCCAATTGTTATCCCCGGGCGGCGCTGGGGGCAAGCGGGCGGGTGGAGTTGCGCGGGCAAAGGCCGGTCGAGTCCGGCAGCCCGGACGGATGGTGAGCGCCGTGGCGCCGCCAGCAGGAGCGACAATCTTCCGCAAGTGCGACAGCGGGGCCGCTCTTTGGCGTCTGCGCATTCTCTTCGCCAGAAGCGGGAGCATGCTGGCTCTTTGCGGTAGGCGGTGCGGCGCGAGTTCTCTCCGCTCTGACGCAAGGAGCGTGACGCGTGATGCAAGGCATGGCGGGCGGAGGGAACATGCTGGCTTTCGCCCTGCGGCGCGGCAAGCCGCTTGTTGCGTCCAGGCGTGCGCGGCTTTGCTTTCCGGCTGACGCCATTGCCTCTTATTACCGGATTTGATAGAAATATTGAAAGACTGTGCGACCAGGGGGAACCTTTTGCCGCAGACCACGGGGCGGAACACTGCAAATTCGACAAGGCGGCAGTCCTTGGCCTTGCTTTGCGCTCTGGCGTTGCCGGCCGTTTTTGCGCCACCGGCCCTTGCGGCGGGCGGCGCTGACCAGGCCATGAGTCTGCTCGGCCCGCTGGGGTTGTGGGGGCTGGCCCTTCTGCTGGCTGCGGGCGCCGTCGTTTGCGCCCTGACCCAACGCCGCGCCAAGGCCCGGCTGCGCCACATGGAGCACCTCTGCGAAGGCCACGAGGCCCAGGAGCATGCGCGCGCGCGTCTTGCCGGCGTGTTGCGCGCCGCCAGCCGCATCTCCATCATTGCCACGGATCCCGCGGGCATCATCCGCATTTTCAATTCCGGTTCGGAGCACATGCTGGGCTACACGGCCGGGGAATTGGTGGGCAAGGCCACGCCCCAGGTCTTTCATCTGCCAGCGGAGGTTGAAGCCTACGGCCGGGAGCTGAGGCAGCGCCTGGGGCGTCCCGTGGCCGGGTTCGACGCCTTTGTGGCCCTGGCCCGGGAGGGGGGACCCCAGGGTTTCGACACCCGGAACTGGACCTACGTGGCCAAAGACGGCCGCCATGTGCCTGTGGATCTCACCGTGACGGGGATATATTCCGAAGCCGGCGCGCTGGAGGGCTATCTGGGCATCGCGCAGGACCTGCGGGAACGCAGGGCCCTGGAGGACGACCTGCGCCAGGCCCAGGTGAGCGTGGACAACGCGGGCGACATGGTCCTGTGGGCCGACATCGAGGACGCGCATATCGTCTTCGCCAATAAGGCCGCCTGCGACACCCTGGGCTATACGCGCGCCGAGCTGCTCGGCATGAGCGTGCTCGACTTCAACCCCGCGCGCACTCTGGAGAACTGGCGCGCCCATGGGCAGGCTTTGCGGAATTACGGTCCCACCATGGCCGAGATGACGTTCCGCCGCAAAGACGGCAGCTCGGTGCCCGTGGAGAGCGCCGCGACGCTGGTGCAGCATGGCGGGGCAGTATACTCCCTGAACATCGTGCGCGACATCACCAAGCGCAAGGAGCTGGAGGCCAGCCTGCGGCAGGCCGAAGTGGGCATGAGCAACGTGCAGGACATGATCCTGTGGGTCCGCGTGAGCGACAGGAGCATAGCCTACGCCAACCGCGCCGCCTGCGAGGTTTTGGGCTATGCGCACCAGGAGCTGATAGGGCTGGACCTGCGGTGCATCAACCCCACGCGCACCAATGAGAGCTGGCAGGAGATGAGCGCCAAGCTGCGGCAGGCGCGCCGAATGACCTTTGAGGCCGAATACTACCGCAAAGACGGCAGCGTGTTTCCCGTGGAAACCAGCATCTCCGCTGTCGTGCACGAGGGCCAGGAGTACGCCGTCGGCATTGCGCGCGACATAACCACGCGCAAGGCAGCAGAGGAACGCCTCAAGTTCGAAACGCGCCTGAGCCGCAGCCTGGCCGAGTCCGCCCGGGCTCTGCTTGGCTCGGCCCCGGATATGGACGTCATCGCCGAGCACCTGCTCGCCCGCGCCTGTGAGCTTACGGGCAGCCGCCACGGCTATGTGGCGTTCATCGACCAGCGCACCGGCGGCATGCAGCCCCGCGCCATGAGCGCCATGATGAACAGCGGCGAATGCACCATGGGCGCACTGCCGGTGACCTTTCCCGTTGGAGCGGATGGCCGCTACCGCGGCCTTTGGGGGCACAGCCTCAACACGCGCGAGGGATACTTCGAGAACGATCCGCAGCGCCATCCCAGCGCCATCGGCCTGCCGGAGGGGCACATCGCCATCCGCCAGCTGCTCTCCATGCCGGCGCTGAGCAAGGGCCGCCTGGTGGGACAGATAACGTTGGCGAACCCAGGCAGAGACTACACCCAGGCGGATCTGGACACCGTGGCCTCCCTGGCGGACGTCTTCGCCCTTGGCGCGGAACAGCTGCTGTCCCAGCGCGACCTGCTCGCCGCCAAGGAGGAGGCCGAGAGCTCCAGCCGGGCCAAAAGCGATTTCCTGGCCAACATGACCCATGAGGTGCGCACGCCGCTGAACGGAATTTTGGGCATGCTCCAGGTGTTGCAGAGCACGGACCTGACCCCGGACCAGAAGGATTTCACGGCCGTGGCCCTGGAATCCGCAGAGCGGTTGAACCAGCTTCTCGGCAATGTCATCGAGTATGCGCGGCTTGAAGCCGCCAAGGGCGAGAGCGAATGCCTGCTCTTTCCGCCCACGGATTTGCTCAACGCCCTGCGTGCGGTGTATGAACCCCTGGCCTTGGCCAAGGGCTTGGAATTTCGGCTGGAGGCCGGGACGGGGCTGCCCGAACTGGTGCGCGCGGATCCGCAGGCCGTGCGCCAAGTGCTTACCAAATTGCTGGACAACGCCATCAAGTTCACCCCGGCCGGACATGTGGGCCTGGCTGCCGGGCTTGACCCGGAGCACGACGGCCGCCTTGTTTTCCGCGTAGAGGACAGCGGCATCGGCATTCCGCCGGACAAGCGCGAGCAGGTGTTCGAGGCTTTTGTGCAGGCCGATGCCAGCTTCACCCGCACGTTTGGCGGCGCGGGGCTCGGGCTGGCCATTGCCCGCCGGCTGGTCCATTGCCTGAGCGGCGTGCTTGAGGCCCTGGACCGGCCCGGCGGCGGCACCGTCATGCGCTTGACAATTCCCGTTGACTGCATGGCGGGTAACAATCCATAAAGGGCCACGCAAGGCCCGCTATCGCGCATTGGAACAGACCTTGCTTGTCCGTGCCGGGGACGCGGAGAACTGCACCAAGCACCCGACACGACGTAACCACCGTTCCCAAGGAGGCTCCATGACCCGGCATCTCACCATAGCCGTGTTCCTGGCCCTGGCCGCCGCCCTGGTCTGCTCTCTGGCCGCTTTGGCCGCACAGGCCAGCGAGCTGCAAACGCTGAAAAGCTCCACGAGCTACGAATACCGGGCCGAGGCAGTGCACATGCTTGTGACGGACCAGGAATACCTGCGCCGTCTGGAAGCGCAGACCCGGCCCGTGGCCCTGGTCACGGTCACCGCATACAACGCCGATGCTTCGCAGACCGATTCCGATCCCAACATCGCAGCCTCCATGCGCCATGTGCGGCCCGGCACCATCGCCGTTTCCCGCGACCTTTTCGACAAGGGCTGGGTGTTTGGCAGAAAGGTCCGCATCGAGGGCATCGGCATCTTTGAGATCAACGACCTGATGGCTGCGCGGCACGACAAGAGCATCGACATCTTCATCGGCAGCAACCAGCAGTGCCATGCCTTCGGCAAGCGCCGCATGCACGCCGCCCTGTTGAGCATCTAACCCGGTGCCGAGAAAAGGTCGCCGGTCCCGTCCGGCGGCTGCTTTGCGTCCTGGCCGCTGCGCCGCGTTCTGGCGCGGTGCCTGAGCGCCCCGCCTTCTGTTTCCTTCCCTCAGATCTTCGCCGTGAGGGCATGCCGCGGTATTGTCGTTGGCCTCGCCTGCGGCGAAACCGCCGCGTGCCCAGGACGTCTTTTCGCCGCGCCCTTCCGCTTGTGGTGCGCGCAACGCCTCTTGTCCAACCCGGATGCCATGCTCCTTTGTCTTGCTTCGACCCGGAGCGGAGCAGGGCGCGCGTCATGGACAGGCCGTCCGCACGCGCTTTGCTGAATGGACCTTGGCATGCGTCCGCGGCGATTTGTCCTTGGCCGCGCTGGACAGATGCGTCGTCCGGATTTCCGTTGGGCGCTTGCCGGACTTGGCGTGGTCCCGCCCACGGTCATGTTCTGCGTTGACGACCGGCCGGTTGCGGCAGGCGCGTGTTTACTGCGCAGTTCCGTCATTACGCAGTTTGTGAAGTTGACATTCAATTTCAATTCAAGCATAAGGGCTTTGCGCAGCGTGGAACGCCTGTGCCGGCAAGCGGATGTTTGCCGAATCCGTCGCACAGGAGAGGCGCATTTACATGGAAACCGGGTCCGGACAAGGGGCGCGTTCAAGCGCAGACAAACAGAATGCCCAAAGCGCTCCCCGCGCCTGCTCCGGGAAATGCGGCGGCCTGGGGGCCTGCGCCACCAACACGGCGCACGAGTTGGCCGAGAGCCTTGGCCGGGCCGTGGACGCCCGCGACAGCCGGTTGTTCCAGCATTCGGAGATCGTGGCGGACCTTGCCAGCCTGCTGGCCCAGGCGCACGGCCTGACGCCCCGCCAGGCGCAGATGGTGCACATGGCCGGCCACCTGCACGATGTGGGCAAGATCGGCATTCCGGATCACATCCTGCGCAAGCCTGGCCCGCTCGACGCCGCCGAATGGGAGATCATGCGCCAGCACCCCCGCATCGGCGCGGAGATTCTGCGTCCGGTGCGCGTGTTCTGCGGCAGGCCCGGCGTGTGCGAGATCGTGCTCGCGCATCATGAGCGCTTTGACGGGTCCGGGTATCCCAACGGCTTGCGCGGCGCCGACATCCCCCTTGGGGCGCGCCTGGTGGCCGTGGCCGACGCCCTCTCCGCCATGACCGAGGAGCGGCCCTACCGCCGGAGTTTGAGCTTGGACTATGCCGTGGTGGAGATTGTGCGCGGGTCCGGCACCATGTTCGACCCGGAGGTGGTGCGCGACCTGCTTTCCCTGCGCGGCGTGCTGCCCGGGTTGCTGGGGGGCAAGGCTCAGAGCGCGGAGAGGGGTGACGGAGAGGGGCAAGCATCCTGGCCGGCAATGCGCCAAGCGCTGGCTGTCATGGGCTAGCCCGGTCCGGGCAAGAAATTTCCGCTTCCACTCCCACCCCAGGCAGACGCTCCATTCCTCCCCCTCCTTATGCAGCGAGGCGGCCCGGATCGACGAACATCCGGGCCGCCTCCACTCGCGTCGAAAGATATGAAAGGGTATTAGATCGGGGTCTTGGAGCGCATGACCAGCTTCTGAGCGCCCAGGGTGCCCAGCTTTTCCTTCAGGGCGCGCGTGTCGGTCGGCGTGCCCTGGAAGAAGACGACCACGCGATGCCAGTTCTTGCCGTTCGTGGTGCCGGTTTCAATGTCGCCCTTGAGGCCCATGCTCTTGACCCGCTTGAGGAAGGCCTTGGCGGAGTCGGCGTCGGGGAAGGTGGCCGCCTGGTAGGCATAGTCGTAGCGCTGCGTATCCGGATCGGGCTTCTTTTCCGCCGCCTTCTTGTCGGCCAGCTTCTCGGCCTTCTTGGCGTCGGTCTTGGCCTCCGCCTTGGGTTCGGGCTTTGCTTCAGGCTTGGCCTCGGCTTTGGCGTCCTTCTTGGGATCTTTCTTGGCCTCGGCTTTTTCCGCTTTCTTTTCCGGAGCCTTGTGCTCGTTCTTGTCCATGGCCCGCGCCGGAGCCGGGGCATCGTTGCGTTTGCCGAGCTGCTCGCCGTAATTCAGGTCCTCGGCCTTCAGCACCTCCGGCGAGGGCACCGCCCTGGACATGGGGTCCTTGGGCATCATGCCGGCGACGACGGGCACCGCCGTCTCGGGCCTGTGCCCGCGGCCCACCAGCACGCCCAGGATGAAGAACAGGGTCAGCGCCAGGGTCAGCGCGCTGAGCAGCACGGCCATGCCGCCAAAGGTCAGGTTGAAGCTGTACTGCTTGGAGGAATTGGGGTCCTTGATCCGGATCGGCGCATTCATCTCGCGGGACTCCTTGGGAGATCTTCTGCTGGTCGGCTTAAGCGTCTGCCGCGGTGGCGTCTTCGCTCACCTGGTCCATGCGTTCCGGCGCGCTGACGCCGAGAAGGTCCAGCCCGGCGGCCAGGGTGGCGGCCACGCAGGAGAGCAGCAGCAGGCGGGCGGAGGCGATTTCCGGCCTGGCCGAAAGCACATGGTGCTGCGTATAGTATTTGTGCAGCGCCGCGGCAAGTTCCGAGAGATAATGGCTGACCACATGGGGCGCCAAGGTTTGGGCCGCGCTGGCAACAACGTCGGGGAAGCGCTCCAGCTGGCGGCAAATCTCCAGGTCCTCCGGCGTGCTCAGGTGCGTCAGGCACGCCGCGCCGGGGGCGGCGGGAACGATGCCCGCGTCCTTGGCCTTGGCCAGCATGGAGTGCACGCGGGCGTGGGCGTACTGCACATAATACACGGGGTTGTCCATGCTCTTCTTGCGCACCAGCTCCAGGTCGAACTCCAGGGGCGAGTCGCTCTTGCGGGAGAGGAACAGGAAGCGCGCGGCGTCCGCCCCGACGTAAGCCACAACATCGGCCAGTGTCTCGAACTTGCCCGCGCGGGTGCTCATGGCCACCTGCTCGCCGTCCTTCAACAGGCTCACCAGCTGCACCAGGATGACCGTGAGCGCGCCCTTGCGGCCCAGGGCCTCCACCGCGCCCTGCATGCGCGGCACGTAGCCGTGGTGGTCCGCGCCCCAAATGTCGATGACGCGGTCGAAGCCGCGCTTGAACTTGTCGTGGTGGTAGGCGATGTCGGACGCGAAGTACGTGAGCTCGCCCGAGGATTTGCGCAGCACGCGGTCCTTGTCGTCGCCGTATTCCGTGGTCTTGAACCACAGGGCGCCGTCCTGCTCGAAGGCCAGGCCGCGCGACAGCAGGTCGTTGAAGGTCTCGGTGATGCGCCCGGCGTCGACCAGGCTTTTCTCAGAGAACCAGACATCGTGCCCCACGCGGAAATCGCGCAAGTCCTGTTTTATGCCCGCCAGAATCTCGTCCACGGCCTCGTGGAAGCAGATGTCGATGGCCTGTGTTTCCGGCATGTTGAGAATGTCGGGATTTTCTTTATGCACGCGCGCGGCGATGTCCTTGATGTAATCGCCCCGGTAGAAGTCCTCCAGATCGGGGACGTTCTGCCCGGCCAGCTGGCGCAGGCGCAGCCACACGGAATCGCCCAGGATGCGCATCTGGCGGCCCGCGTCGTTGATGTAGTATTCGCAGGAGACGTCGTGCCCGGTCTTTTTGAGCAGCCGGGCGATGCTGTCGCCCAGGGCCGCGCCGCGGCCGTGGCCGATGTGCAGCGGGCCCGTGGGGTTGGCGGAGACGTACTCCACCTGCACGCGCTCGCCCTTGGCCATGTCGGACGCGCCATAGCTGGCGCCGGCGGCGTTCACGTCGGCCAGAATGGTGTGCCAGAAGCCCGGCGCAAAGGTGGCGTTCAAAAAGCCCGGGCCGGCCACCTCGATGCGCTCGAACTGACCCAGGGCGTCGTGGGCGCGCAGATCCGCGGCGATTGCCTCGGCCAGGTCGCGCGGCTTCTGCTTGGCCGCGCCGGCCAAAAGCATGGCCGCGTTGGCGGAGTAGTCGCCGAACTTGCGCTCGCGCGGGGGCTCGATGAGGGTCTTCTCCGGCCAGGAGAGGTCCATGCGGCTCAGCGCCGCGCGCAGGGCATCTTCGAAATATTGTTTGGCTTTCATGCGTTCCCCTTGGAAAAACTGCCCCTGCCTACCAGATTTCGCGCCGGGAGCAAAGCCCCGTGCGCCCTGCCTCCCCGAACCGGGCGGGAGGCGCCCAGCCGCGCGCCAAGGTCTGGCCAATCCGTGATCGCAAGGCTTGCGCTCGGCCGCGGGGCCGCGTTTCGCTGCTGCGGCTTGGCGGTTGCGCTTTGCCGCGAACATGGCGGCAATTCCAGCGGCCTAGCCTGGGCGCGGCTTTTCGCGGTTCGTCCCGGCCTGTTTGCTCAGGCCACGGCCAGGGCCAACTCCGCCACATCCCGAAATTTAATGGCCAGCCCCAGGTCGGCGTAGCCCTTGGCCAGCGTGTTGCTCTGGCCCAGGGCCTCGCCCTGCAGGCCGCGCGGCAGCAAAAGCAGGTTCGGCCGCGGCGCGGACATGGGCAGCCCGGCGGCCAGCCTGGCCACGTGCATTTGCAGCGCCCGCGCCCGCGCCATTTGCCCCAGGGCCGGGTGCCGCGGCCCGGCAAGCACGCGCAGGCCCGGCTCCTCCGCAAGGCCGATGCGCCCCACGCGCGCTCCGCCCGCCCACAAGACGAGCAGCGCGGCGGCCAGCTCCTCCGCGGCCAGTTGCAGGGGCCAGGGCGTGTAGCCCCCGGCGCGCCACAGGTCTGCCAGGGGCGTGCCCTCCAGCACCAGGCAAGGATACAGGCGGGCAAGCTCCGCCTCCTGGTGCGCCGCCATGGCCGCATCGTCGCGGAAGGCTTGCGGGCTCATGCCCGGCATGCCCGGCATGAGCTGCACGCCCAGGGCCAGCCCGGCCGCGCGCACCAGTCCGCAGGCCGCTTGGGCTGTTTGGCCCGTGTAGCCGCGTCCGCTGGCCGCGAGAGCGTTGTCATTAAAGCTCTGCACGCCCAGCTCCACCAGCGAAAGGCCCAGCCTGCGCAGCCGGCAGAGCTGTTCCGTGGTCACGGCGTCGGGCCTAGTGGAGCAGCGCACGCGGCTCAGGCTGCCGCGCTCCAGATACGGCTGCGCCAGTTCGAGGAAGCGCTCCGGCCAGGGCGCGGGCAGGGCGGTGAAGGTGCCGCCGTAGAAGGCCAGTTCCGGCGCAGGGCCGTCCGCCGGTTCCGCATGGGCGGGCGCGGCAAGGGCTTGCGCTGCCAGGGTTTCGGCCAGGCGGGCGTGAATGGTTTCCAACGGTTCCGGCCGGGCGCCGGTCTGCGCGGGCTGATTGCAATAGATGCAGCGTTGCGGGCACCCGGCGAAAGGCAAAAACACCGGCAGCACGCGGGCCCGGTTCCGCCGCGCCGGGGCGGGGTGGGGAAAGCGGAGCAGAAGACGGGCGTTCTCCGGCAGGGGGGCGTGTGCCTGGGCGCGGTCCACGTGGCGTCTCACGCTGCGGGGTTGGTCGGCGCGCCCGGGGATGTGCCTGCTTGGGCCGCCGTCGAAGCAGCCGTCTGCACCTGTCCGTCGGCGATGCGGCCGTCCACGATGCGGATGACGCGCCTGGCCTTGGCGGCCACGCCTTCGTCGTGGGTCACCAGCACGATGGTGGTGCCGGTCTCGTTCACCTGGGCGAAAAGCCGCATGATCTCCGCGCTGGTGGCGCTGTCGAGCTGGCCCGTGGGTTCGTCGGCCAGGATGAGCCGGGGGCGGTTCAAGAGCGCCCGGGCCATGGCCACGCGCTGCTGCTGCCCGCCGGAAAGGTTGGCGGGCTTGAAGTTGACGCGGTCGGCCAGGCCCACCTTGTCCAGCAGCTCCAGGGCGCGGCTGCGCAGCTCGGCCGGGGCGAGGTCGGAGTACATGCCGGGCAGCATGACGTTTTCCAGGGCCGTGGCGTACGGCACCAGGTAGAAGCTTTGGAACACGAAGCCCAGCACCGTGTTGCGCAGGGCCGAGAGGTCGTCGTCCGGCAGGCCGGAGACATCGCGCCCCAGCAGCTTGTAGGTGCCGCTGGTGGGCGAGTCGAGCAGGCCCATGAGGTGCAGCAGCGTGCTCTTGCCTGAGCCGGAAGTGCCCTGCAAGGCGACGAATTCGCCGTTGTGGATGGTGAGGTTGATGCCGGAGAGGACCTCCACGCCGCCTTCAAGCTCCGCGGCGTCCGGCGTCGTCGAGGTCTGCCCGGCTGGCGCAGGCGTGGTGGCCCCGCGCCGGAAAAGGCGCGCCAGCATGCCGGGACGCTGCTCCGGGGCCAGCACCTGGCGGAAGACCTTGCGGATGCCGACGAGTTCCACCACGGGCGCGGCAGCGCCGGAGGCCCCGGCAGCGCCAGCGGCGTCCTTCGGGCTTGCTTCCGCTTCGTGGCCCGCTTCCGGCTTGTGCGGCGCCGCGGCCATCACGACCCCTTCTTGGCGCCGGAGCTTGCGGGCTTGAGCGCGGGCTTCTCCTCGGCCTTGTGCGTTTCGGCCGGTTTTTCCTGCCCGGCCAGCACAATCTGCGTGGCCACTTCCTCACCCTCGGCCAGGCCTTCCAGCACTTCGCTGCGCTCCAGGCCCGGCAGACCGAGCTTGGGCTCCACCCGGCGCACGCCGTCGGGCTGGGCCTTGTCCACCACGAACACGGTCTGCTTGCCCGCAACCCACTTGAGGGCCTGGTTGGGCACGGTGAGCACGGCCTCGCGCGTGTCGACCACGATGCTGCACTGGGTGGTCATCTCCGGCCGCAAAAACAGGGCCTCCTCGCGGTCCACGGTGACCAGGGCCTTGTAATACACGATGTTGTCGCGGATCTCCGGGTCGGGGTACACGCGGTCCACGGTGCCGCCAAAGGTTTTGCCCGGCTGCGAATCCACGCGGAACTCCACGGGCAGGCCCTGCTTCACGCGGCCCACGTCGGTCTCGTCCACGTAGATCCACATCTCCAGCCGCGCCGGGTCGAGCACGGTGACGAGGTTGGCCACCTGCAGGCCCGCCACGATGGTTTCGCCCTCCTGGGCCGTCACCTGCGAGACCACGCCGTCGATGGGGCTGACGATCTTAGTGTAGGAGATGCGCACGTCCAGGGTATCGAGCACGGCGCGGGCGGCGTCGGCGTCGGCCTTGGCCACCCGGTGGTTCTGCACGGCCTCGTCCAGAAGGCTTTGGGCCTCCATGCCCTGGCGCACGAGGCTCTCGTGCCGGGGCAGGGTGATGGCCGCGAATTTGGCCTTGGCCTCGGAGAGCTTGAGCCGGGCCGCGGCCTCGGCGCGTTGGGCCAGCAGTTCGCGGGCGTCTATCTCCGCCACCACCTGGCCCTTCTTCACGGTATCGCCCACGCGCACGTACACGCGGGAGATGGCGCCCGTGGCGCGCGCGCCGATCTTGACGCTGGCGCCCACCTGGGCCTTGATGATGCCCGTGGCCTCCAGCACGCGGCGCACGGAGTCGCGCTCCACGCGGGCGGTGGCCAGCACCTTGGTTTCCTTGGCGGCGCGGTTCTTTTGGACGAGGTAATATCCTCCGCCCGCCAGGAGCAGGAGGCCAAGAATCAGGGAAAGAGTTTTTTTGCGCGTCATGGTCGTGGTGTATGTTCCCGGTTGGTGATGGCCGCGCCAAGCCTTCAGGCCATTGTCCGGCGTTCTGCATTGGCCTGGGCGCGGCCGCCTTGGGCTTGCGCAAGCGCCTGCGGCCCGGCGCCGTGTTTGTCTCCCTTACGATGAAAGCGCGCCGCTGTCCAAGAGCGCGCCGGCCCGGCGCAGCCTCGCGGGCTTCGCGCGCGGGCCGCTGCTGCGCCTACTGCACCTGTGTGGTGACCTTGAGCCCGTACTTTTCGATCTTGGCGATGAGCGTGGGCCGCGAGAGGCCCAGCAGCTTGGCCGCGCGGGTGCGGTTGCCCCCGGTGACCTCCAGCGCCTCGGCAATGGTGCTTTTGGCCACGGTGTCCAGGATGTGGTCGTAGGCGGCGTTGTCCGCCTCGTCCATGAGCGCCCTGTGGATGAAGGCGCGCAGGGTGTCGTCGGTCATGGCCGCAGACGGCTCCTGCTGATTGCGCGCGGCCGCGCCCGGCCCGCGGTTCAGGCCGATGGCCTGGCGTATTTCCTCCGGGCCCATGGGGCACCCGCGCGAAAAGATCAGGGCCTTTTTGAGCACGTTGCCCAGCTCGCGCACGTTGCCGGGCCAGGGGTGCGCGGCGAGCATGTCCTGGGCCTCGGGCGTGAGGCCGGGGTTCTGCATGTCCATTTCGCGCGCAAGGCGCGCCAGAAAGTGCTTGGCCAGCCGGGGCACGTCGCCTTCGCGCTCGCGCAGGGGGGGCAGGGTCACCGTGACCACCTTGAGGCGGTAGTAGAGGTCCTCGCGCAGGCGGCCCTCGGCCACGGCGGCCTCCATGTCGCGGTTGGTGGCGGCCAGAATGCGCACGTCCACCGGAATGGTCTCGCGCCCGCCCAGGCGCTCTATCTGCCTCTCCTGCAACAGCCGCAGGATCTTGGCCTGCACGTTCATGGGCATGTCGCCTATCTCGTCCAGAAAAATGGTGCCGCGCTGGGCTTGTTCGATCTTGCCCACCCGGCGCGAACCGGCCCCGGTGAAGGCGCCCTTCTCGTAGCCGAAGAGCTCGCTCTCCAGCAGCGTTTCCGGAATGGCCACGCAGTTGATGACCACGAAGGGCTTGTCCGAGCGGGTGCTGTGCTGCCACAGGGCGCGCGCCACCAGCTCCTTGCCCGTGCCGGACTCGCCCCGGATGAGCACCAATGCGTCCGTGGGGGCCGTGCGGCCGATGGCCTTGAAGACCTCCTGCATGGCGCGGCTCTGGCCGACCAGGGCGTCGCTGTCGCCGTCGTCGGCCTCGGCCTCGGCGTTGTCCTCGGGGCCGATGGCCACGCGCGCGCGGTTGAGCCGCCCGGCGGTGAGGGCCTGGGCGATGAGCCGCAGGATGTCCGGAATGTCGAAGGGCTTGAGGATGTAGTCGAAGGCGCCCAGCTTGGTGGCCTCGATGGCCGTCTCGGTGCCGCCGTAGGCCGTCATGATGACCACGGGCAGGCCGGGGCAGGCCGCGCGCATTTGCTGCATGGCCTGAATGCCGGTGATGCCGGGCATGCGCACGTCCATGATGACCAGGTCCGGCGGCAGGCTTTTGACCTCCTCCACCCCGGCCTCGCCGGAGGCCGCGGCCCGCACCTCGAAGCCCTCGCCCTCAAGAATCTTGCCGAAGCTCTGGCGTAGCTGGGCGTCGTCGTCCACGATCAGGATCTGAGCCATACGTTCTCCCTGACGGGCAGCACCAGCACGAAGCTGGCCCCCTGGCCCCGGTCCCCGGGGCGGATGTGGATGTAGCCGCCGTGCTCCTCCATGATGCGCTTGGCGATGGCCAGCCCCAGGCCCGTGCCTTCCTCCTTGGTGCTGAAGAAGGGCTGGAACACGCGGTCCACAATGTCTTGCGGAATGCCGGGGCCGGAGTCGGTGAGGCGCAGAATGGCCACGCGGCCCAGCGGGTCCATGAACCCGCTTTCCTCGGCGATTTCGATGCGCCCGTTTTCGCCCATGGCGTCGCAGGCGTTGAGGATGAGGTTCACGAGCACCTCCTTGAGCTGCTCCGGGTCCGCGTCCACAGGCGGCAGAGGCTGCTCGCGCAGCAGGCGCACGTCCACGCCGTAGGTCTCCAGGCGGTGCTTCAAAAGCACCAGGGTCATGTCGACCACGTCCGAGGGGCTCACGTGCTGGAGCTTGGGCTTGGGCGGACGCGAGAACTCCAGAAAATTCCGCACGATGGTGTCCAGGTGGCGTATTTCTTCGCTGATGACCTCGAAATCCTCGCGCTGGCCCGGAGAGAGGTCCAGGCTGCGCTCCAGCGAGAACAGCCGCATCTTCACGCTGGTCAGCGGGTTGCGCACGCTGTGGGCCACGCCCGCGGCCAGCTGCCCCACAAGGGCCAGCTTTTCGGCCTGGACCAAATGCTCGCGCGATTCCTTGAGCAGGGCCTGGGTCTCGTCCACATCGCGCAGCAGCCCGGCCACAAGCTCGCCCACGGCCCGCACCTCGTCGGAGTCGCCGCTGGGGTCGTGAACAGGGGGCGTTCCGTCCGCGTTTTGCGCCTCTTGCGCGTGGCTGGCGCCCAGCGCCGCGCCCAGGGCCAGGCGGCGGATGGGCCCCAGCACCTGGCGCAGCAGCACCCAGCCGAGCAGCAGCCCCAGCACCGCGCCCGCCGGGATGACGAACAGCGAGGCCGTGGTGGCCGTGCGCGCCAGGGAGCGCATGGCCGAAACGCCAAGGTCCGCGTCGCGCGTGTGCAGGTCGAACAGCTCGCGCGTGGCGTCCTGCGCCGCCTGCCGGTGCCGCGCGGCAATGGCCGCCAACCGCGCGCCTTCGCCCGGGCGGCTTTCCACAAGCTCATGCAGGGTCTTGGCCTGATCGCGGAAGCCCTGGTCCACGCGGTTTATGGCTTCGCGCCCGGCCTCCAGCGGCTCGGAGGCGCGCACCTGCAGCAGCGCCTGGGCGATGCTCGATTCGCGGTCCTTGAAATCCTTGAAGCGCACCGGGTCCTGGCGTGCGGCCAGGGCGTCGGCCTCCAGGCCGGAGAGCTGCTCGGAGAGCGAGAGCGCGCCCACCTGCTGGCTCAGGTTCACCTGGCGCAAAATGTCGGTGGCGTAGAGGTAGTGCTGGGCCAGCCAGTAGGTGGCGGTGGCTCCGGCGCAGGCGCAGATGGTGAGCCCGGCCAGAAGCGCGAACACGCGTCCGCGCAGCGAGGGCTGCACACTCATGGCCAATCGTTTGAGCGTCGTGCTCATGCCCCTGTTCCTCCTGCGGCAGCATAGCCCATGCCGGGGCGCTTGTCAGCCGCGCGGGCGTCTTGCTTTTCCGCCGTCGTGGCGCAGCCGGTTGCCGCAGCAGCGGAGCATCGTCGTTTCCGGCGCATGCGCCCGGCCACGTTTCCAGCCGATGCTGATCCGGCTGGGTGGAAGGGCCGGTCGCGCTGCTTGTCCGGTTCGTTGTCAATCCGCAAAACGTGTCTTTCTACCGGCCAAATCATTGCTGTTTTTGTCCGGCCGCAATAGCCGTGCTACACTGCGCAGCCATGACGAACCAACTGCCGGAATCCATCAGCATACGCTACAAGGCCCCGCCCACCATCGCCCGGTTCATGGCCACGCGCGCTCTTTATCGCGGCCTCATGGGCCCGGTGGGCTCGGGCAAGTCCTCGGCCTGCTCCGTTGAGCTCATGGCCAAGGCCTTTGCCCAGGCGCCAAACGCGGAGGGCCGCCGCCGCACGCGCTTCGCCGTTGTGCGCAACACCTACCGTGAACTCAAGGACACCACCCTGCGCACCTGGCTCTCGTGGTTCCCGGAGGACGACTTCGGTTCCTTCAGCCACACGGACATGGCGCACCGGGTTTGTTTGCCCCAGCCCGACGGCACCACCCTGGACACGGAGGTGCTCTTCCGCGCCCTGGACCGGCCCCAGGATGCACGCAAGCTGCTGTCGCTCGAACTCACCGGGGCCTGGGTCAACGAGGCGCGCGAGCTGCCCCTGACGCTGGTCGAGGCCCTGGGCGACCGCGTGGAGCGTTTCCCCTCGGACCGTGAGGGCGGCTGCTCCTGGGCCGGGGTCATTCTGGACACCAACCCGCCGGATACGGACCACTGGTGGCACCGCCTGGCCGAGGAGGTTCGGCCCGAGGGCTGGGAGTTCTTCTGCCAGCCGGGTGGGCTCATGGAGCGGGGCGGGGTCTTCATCCCCAACCCAAGGGCCGAGAATCTCGACCACCTGCCAAGGGATTTCTACCTGCGGCGCATGGCGGGCAAGAGCGCGCGCCATGTGCGGGTGTATTACTGCGGCCGGTACGGCTTTGTGCAGGACGGCCTGCCCGTGTACCCGGAGTTCGACGAGCCGCGCCATGTTGCTCCGGCTCCGCTCGATGCCGTGGAAGGTCTGCCGCTCTACATCGGCCTGGACTTCGGCCTGACCCCGGCCGCGGCCCTTGCCCAGCGCCTGCCCAACGGCCGCTGGCTGCTGCTGGATGAGCTGGTGTCCCAGAGCATGGGCATGGTGCGCTTTGCCGGGTTGCTGAACGACCTGCTGCGCTCGCGTTATGGCGGCCTGACGCCGGAGATCTGGGGCGACCCCGCGGGCATGGCCCGCGCCCAGACCGACGAGCGCACGCCCTATGACATTCTGCGCGCCAGCGGGCTTTACGCCCGGCCGACCAACACCAACGACCCCCTGCTGCGGCGCGAGGCCGTGGCCGCGGCCCTGGACCGCGACATCGAGGGCCAGCCCGGGCTCGTGCTTTCGCCCCGCTGCCGCACGCTCATCGCGGGCATGGCCGGGGCCTGGCGCTTCCGGCGGCTCGCCGTGTCCGGGGAGGACCGCTACACCGACGCGCCGGAGAAGAGCCGCTTCTCCCACGTGTGCGAGGCCGCGCAATATCTGTTTGTGGGCGCGGGCGAGGGCCGGCGGCTGCTCACCCCGGCGTGCGGCGACGCGAATGGCGGCGGCGCGGCGCGCCAAGCCCGGAGCGTGAACGACGCGCGCTGAACACCATGCGGTGAGCACCATGCGCTGAGCAGTGTGAGATGAACGGGGGGGGTCAGATCAGCGAGAGCGCCTGGCCCGAGGCCAGCGGGGCCACGGCGCGGCCGATGACCACGGCGAGGTCGCCCGCCCGCGCAAGAATCTCTTGAGCCTGGCCGACCTTGTCCTCCGGCACGCCGAGGATGAGCCCGCCCGAGGTCTGGGCGTCGAAGGCCAGGGTGACGAGGAGCTCGTCGAGCCCCGGGCCGGTCAAGGCGCGCGGCAGGTAGTGGTTGCGGTTCTGGATGCTGCCCGCCGGGATGAGGCCGATGCCCGCCATGTCGAGGGCCTCCGGCAGGAAGGGCACCTCCGCCAGAACAAGCTCGGCGGTGACGCCGCTGGACGCGGCCATCTCCAGCAGGTGCCCGCCCAGGCCGAAGCCCGTCACGTCGGTGCTGGCCGTGAGCCCCAGTTCGCGAATGGCCTGCGCGCCCGCCCGGTTGAGTTTGGCGCACCAGAAATGCAGCAGTTCCTCCAGCTGCTCGGCCCCTGGCCGGCCCGCCTTGATGGCCGTGGCCAGCACGCCGGTGCCGATGGGCTTGGTGAGCAAAAGAACGTCGCCGGGCTTGAGGCCCCGGTTGGTGGCGATTTTTTTCGGGTCCACCGCGCCGGACACGGACAGCCCGTACTTGATCTCCGTGTCCTCCACGCTGTGCCCGCCGCAGAGCACTGCCCCGGCTTCCTCGATTTTGGACAGCCCGCCCTTGAGGATGGCCGTCAAAATGGCCGGGTCCATGGTGCGCGCGGGGAAACAGCACACGTTCATGGCCGTGTAGGGTTCGCCGCCCACGGCGTAGACATCGGACAGGGCGTTTGCCGCGGCGATTTGGCCGAAGCGGAAGGGGTCATCCACCACCGGGGTCAGGAAATCCACCGTTTGCACCAGGGCCTGGCCGGACGGAAAGCGCACCACCACCGCGTCCTCGCCACCGCCGCGCGGCCCCGAGAGTATGCGATCGTCCTGGCCTGTCAAAAGGCCGGCGAGAATCCGCTCCAGGTCCCCTGGAGCCACCTTGGCGGCTCAACCAGCGGCGCGGACGCCCTGGGTGAGACGGATCTTTTGCGGTGCCACGGTGATGGGTGTGAATTGCTGCATGCTGCTGGCATAGCAGAGCCGCCGCGACGAGCCAAGAGGAAAAACCGATGCGAGGCATAAGGTCTTGCCCCTGGTTGCCGATAAGACAAATCGAATAGGCACGCATGATGCATTCTCATGGCATCCATCGCACCCCAAAAAGGGAGGTCGCATGATCCGCCACTGCTGCGCCGCCTGCGGACGCCCCATCAACCGCACGGACCGCTTCTTCGAGCCCTCGGACGGCACCCTTTGCCAGGACTGCCAGACGCGTCTGGCGCGCGGCAAATCCTTCCACCATGGCTGCGCCAGCCCCATGCCGCCGACGGCCTTCGCCATGCTGCCCGAGCTGGCCGCGCCCGGGCACAGGCTGCACGCCGGATAGCATCGGCTGTCCCGGCTTGAGCATTTCATCTTGAAGCCCTGTCCCGCCATGGAATTGGCGGGAGGGGGCGTGCGTTCAAGCGGTGCCGTCTTGGCTATCTTGCCGTGAAGCCCACCTCGGGCATCTGATTTTCCGTTTTACGCCTTCCAGCCAAAAGCCCCTGCCGAGTGTCTGCTCGGCAGGGGCTTTTGGCTGGTATGAGGGGGACCGGGGGGCATCATGCCCCCCGGCCTGCGGCGCATATTTTCTTACGCATCCACGCCGAGCAGACGCCTGGCGATCTCTTTGGCGGCCTTGCGGCCCGCGCCCATGGCGCTGATGACCGTGGCGGCCCCGGTGACGATGTCGCCGCCGGCGAAGACGTTGTGGATGCTGGTCTCCCCGGTTTCGGGGTTGGCGTCGATGTAGCCCCATTTGCTGAGCTTCAGGCCCTTGGTGGCCTCGAGCAGGATGGGGTTGGGCTTGGTGCCCACGGCGATGATGACGAGCTGGCAGGGAATCTCCCGCGTGTCGCCCTCGATGGGCACGGGACGGCAGCGGCCGGAGGCGTCGGGCTCGCCGAGCTTCATGTTCTGCACGGTCATGCTGACGAGGCGCTTGTTTTCGTCGGCGTTCAGGGCCAGGGGCGCGCAGAGCAGCTCCAGCTGAACGCCCTCCTCGATGGCGTGCTCCAGTTCTTCCAGGCGCGCGGGCATTTCGGCCTTGGTGCGGCGGTAGACGATGGAGACCTTTTTCGCGCCCAGGCGCAGGGCGGTGCGCGCGGCGTCCATGGCCACGTTGCCGCCGCCGACGACGCAGACCTGGTCGGCCTTGAAGATGGGCGTGTCGTAGTTGGGGAAGTCGTATGCGCGGCCCAGGTTCACGCGGGTCAGGTACTCGTTGGCGGAGAACACGCCGATGCTGTTTTCGCCGGGAACCTTCATGAACTGCGGCAGGCCCGCGCCCACGCCGATGAACACGGCCTTGTAGCCTTCGTCAAAAAGCTCCTGCACGGTGATGGCCTTGCCGCCGACCCAGTTGGTCTTGAACTCCACGCCCAGGTCGCGCATGGCGTCCACCTCGCGGCGGACGATGTCTTTGGGCAGGCGGAATTCGGGGATGCCGTAGACGAGCACGCCGCCCACCTCGTGCAGGGCCTCGTAGACCGTGACCTTGATGCCCAGGCTGGCCAGGTAGCCGGCCACGGTGAGGCTGGACGGCCCGGCGCCGATGCAGGCGACGCGCAAGTCGTCGCGGGTCATGCGGCAGGCGGCCTCGCCGGTGATCTGCAGGCAGGCGGCGTCGCCCCCGGCCAGGCGCGCGGCGAAGGTGTCGGCCACGTAGCGCTCCAGGCGGCCAATGGCCACGGCCCCGCCGGTCTTGTCCGGGTTCTTGCCCAGAATGCACATGCCCTCGCACTGGGTTTCCTGGGGGCACACGCGGCCGCACACGGCGGGCAGGGAGTTGAACTCGCGCAGCACCTTGTAGGCGCTGGGCAGATCACCCTTCTGCAACTGGCCGATGAAGCCCTTGATGTCGATTTCCACCGGGCAGCCCTGGCGGCAGCCGGGTTTTTTGCACTGTATGCAGCGCCCGGCCTCGGCCATGGCGTCGGCCTCGGAGTAGCCGAGTGCGACCTCCAGATAGTTCTGGATGCGCACAAAGGGCGGCTGCACGGGCATTTCCGTGCGGGGCGTGGATTTTTTGGCCTTCTTTTCGGGTGTGGCGCTCATGTTACTTGCCCTCCCCGCACTGGCACTTGTGCTGGAACAACTGCATGGATTCCTGCTCCTGCGGGCGGAACTGGGAGAGGCGCAGCCGCAGCTCGCCAAAGTCCACCTCATGGCCGTCGAACTCCGGGCCGTCGACGCAGGCGAACTGCGTTTTTCCGCCCACGGTGCAGCGGCAGGCGCCGCACATGCCGATGCCGTCGACCATGATGGCGTTGAGGCTCACCGTGGTCTTGACGCCAAAGGGCTTGGTGACCTTGCTGACGGCTTCCATCATGGGCACGGGGCCGATGGCCACGACCTCGGAGACGTCCTTGTCCTCTTCCAGGCGCGCTTTGAGCACCTCTGTGACGAAACCATGGTGGCCCTGGCTGCCGTCGTCGGTGGCGATGAGCACCTCGGGGCAGAAGTTGCCGAGCTCGGTGCAGAAAAGCAGCAAATCCTTGTTGCGCGCGCCCACAATGGCCACCACGTGGTTGCCCATGGCCGCGTGGCCCTTGGCGATGTGGTGCATGGCGGCCACGCCGGTGCCGCCGCCCACGCAGATGACGGTGCCCTGCTTCTCGATGTGCGTGGGTTTGCCCAGCGGACCGCAGAAGTCGTGCAGGCTCTGGCCTTCCTCAAAGGTGTTGAGTTCGGCGGTGCTCTTGCCCACCACGAGGAACACGATGGTCACGGTTCCGGCCTCGGGGTCGCAGTCGGCTATGGTGAGCGGAATGCGTTCGCCCTTCTCGCTGGTGCGCAGGATGACGAAGTTGCCGGGTTTGGCTTTTTTCGCCACGTGGGGCGCGTCGATGACCAGGAGCGTCGTTTGCCCTGGTATCAGCACCTTCTTCTCCAGGATGCGATAGTTCATGGATCACCTTCCGGGGTTACTGGTTGGGCTTTCTGTAGCCCGCTCGCAAGGCGATTGCAAGGCGCGGCCTGTTTTGCCCCGCCGGAGGGCTTGCCATTATGACGCGCGCTGGTTACAGTATACGTATGGCGCGATGACCCGTTTGCCGAAAGGCGACACGGCCCGCGCACGGCTTCCACGGACGGAAGACGCTTCTGCCTTGGTCCCCCACTGGAGTGAGGGAGGCGATCCCGAAGGGTGCTTTGGGGTGAATTGCTGGACCAATGGCGGTTTATGCGGCTTCCGGTCTTTTTTTGGACCGGACGCCCGGGCAACCCTCGGAGACGGCCATGTCCGCTCCCATCGGCAGCGCAACAACATCCTCCACGGGCCTCGCCGAGACCCTGGATTCGTCGCGTCCGCAGCTCCAGTCGCGGCGGGTCTCCCTCAAGCTCGGCCCGCTGGGCATTACCTACTCCACGGACCAGGTGCTTTGGAGCGCCGCCGCCGGGGCTGCCGCCACCGGCCTTGCGGCCAGCACGCTTGAGGCTGGGCTTGGCGCTGCGCAGACTGGAGCGGCAGGCCGCGCCGGCGCCGAAGACGCGGCCGCGGCCCGCCAGGCCGATGCCCAGCAGACCGCCCAGACCGAGGCGCAGCAGACGGGCCGCAGCTTCAGTTCGGAGATGCTGGAGGCTTGGCGCAGGCAGATTTCCGAGCGTCAGGCGGACTCCGCAACGTATGGCGCGAACGGGACCCTGGCCGGAGCGGCAACGCGCTCGGCGGGCGAGGCGCTGCCCATGGCTGAGGAGAGCCAGGACGCCGAGCAGGAGAACGATCAGCAGACAGGCCAGCGGCAAACGGCGCAGCAGCAGGCCGCTCCGGCCTCGCGCGTGCGGCAGGCCATTGCGGCGTACATCGCCTGCGCCCAGAACTATGGGGCCGTGCGCCCCATGCTCACCGCCGTCGCCTAGCCCCTCTCCCCTTTCGCCAGCGCTCTAACAGGAGCGGAAGTCCTTGCTGATGTACAGCATGAGGTCGAAGAGGTTGTGCGCCATTTCGTCGGCCAGGGCAGGGGGCTCCGCTCCGGCGTTGCCCGCTGTGCGGTTGATGATTTTGGAAAAGAGCAGCCCCACGAGCTGGTCGTCGCCTGGGGTCCAGGGCGCGCTGCTGGAGGGGAACTTTTTTTGGAATCCGTGGTAGTACATGCGCTCTCCCGGTGGTCAGTCGGCTGGTGCTGGGCCGGATGGCTGCTCCGCCGGCGGGGCTTGCGCGCCTGGGCCTGCGGGGATATGTTCCGGCAACACTGTTGATATCGGCTTCAATCGCCCGCAACTTTACACCCCGCCCCATCCGGAGGCCCCTGTGCCGCAGAAGAACATCCTTGTGGTGGAGGACCATCCCGAGACCCGCGACCTGCTGGCCTACAACCTCAAGGCCGCGGGCTATCTGGTGCGCACCGCCGTCAACGGCCAAAGCGGCCTCGAACTGGCCTCGCGCGGGAAGCCGGACCTGATTCTGCTCGACGTGATGCTGCCCGGCGGCATGGACGGGCTGGAGGTTTGCCGCAAGCTCAAGCAGGACCCGCGCACGCGGCAGGTGCCGGTCATCATGCTCACGGCCCTGGGCGACGAGGTGGACCGCATCGTGGGGCTGGAGCTTGGGGCCGAGGACTACGTGGCTAAGCCCTTCAGCCCGCGCGAGCTGCTCTTGCGCGTGAAGGCCGTGCTGCGCCGCGCCGGCCCGCACGAGAGCCAGGCCGAAGGCTTCCGCGAGGGCGGGCTGGAGATAGATTTCGAGGCGCACACCGTGCTGGTGGACGGGCAGGACGCCGGGCTCACGGCCACGGAGCACAAGATTCTGAAGGAGCTTGTGGCCTCCCGGGGGCGGGTGCTCCCGCGCGAGCGGCTGCTGGACACCGTGTGGGACACGGACTTCGAGGGCACCTCGCGCACGGTGGACACGCACATGCGCCGTTTGCGCGGCAAGCTTGGCCCCTATGCGGACTGGGTCGAGACCGTGCGCGGCGTCGGTTACCGTTTCAAACCCGTTGCAAAGCCCGAATCCTAGTATTTGATCGGAAGCTTATCGACAGCGTAAAAGTTTTTTAAAACAGCTTGTTGCTAGTTTATCGATAATCTATGAGCGGCTGGACGCCAAGGCCGTGAAGTGCGCGGCCCACCGCGCCGCCGCAGCGTCCTCCGCGTAGTTTTCCAGCACATGCGCCCGGCCCGCAGCGCCCATTGCCTGCCGCGCCGCCGTCTCCAACTCCAGCACCCGGCACAGGCAGTCCGCCAAGGCGCTCGCTTGCGCCGCCGCATCCGCGCCCGGCCCGGAAGCCGCGGCCTCCGCCACCACGCCGCCCGGCCCGGCAATGCGCCGCGCATCGCCCACATCCAGAGCAGCCACGGGAACGCCGCACGCCAGCGCCTCGGCCAGGGCGTTGGGAAAGCCCTCACCCAGGGAGGCCAGGGCCAGCACGTCCAGGGCCGCGTCCACAGCGGGCACGTCCGCACGCTTTCCCAGGCGGATGGCCGCTGCCGACAATCCGTTCGCCGCCACAAGCCGGTCCAGTTCCGCCGCGCCCGGTTCCGTCTCCGCGCCGCAAAACACGAAGCGGGCGTCTGGAAAGCGCTGGAGCACAAGCGCAGCAGCCCGGCAGAACACCGCATGTCCCTTCATGGGGTCCACCCGCGCCACCAGCCCCACCAGCGGGGTGCTTTCGGCAACGCCCCACTCCGCCCGCAGCCGCGCCCGCGCCCCGGCGTCCGGCCGGAAGCGCTGGGCGTTCACGCCATTCTCCAGCACGACAAGCCGCCTTGGCCTGTAGCCCAGGGCCAGATGATGCGCCGCGCCCGCGTGGGAGTTGGCGGTCACCGCCTCCGGCCAGGCGGAAAGCGCCGCGCAGGCGCGCACCGTGAGCCGCGTGCCCAAGCCGTAGCGTGAGAAATCCATGTAGGCGCTGCGCAGGCCCCAGCTCACGGCAGCGTCGCAGCCGCTGGCCCGCGTGGCCAAAAGTCCCAGCAGATCGGCATGATACAGCCACGTCTGCACCACCTGCGGCCGCCACTGGCGCAGCAGTCCCGTCAGGCAAAGGAACGCGGCCGGGCCGGGCCTGCCGCGGCGCATGCCCAGGCTGTGCACCGGCACGCCAAGCCCGCGGATAGTTCCGGCCAATGCGCCCGCCTCGCCGTCCAGGGCGAGCAGAGACACGACGCGGCATTCGAACTGTCCGCCCGGCAGGCGGGAAAGCAGGCGCGCAAGCCAGCTCTCGGCCCCGCCGAGGCCAAGGCCGGTGATGACGTGCAGAAGACGCAGGGTGGGCATGGACCATCCGTAGCGTATCGGCCCTGGGTTGTCATTGGGGCATGGAGCGTGGAGCAGCGGCAGGAGTGAAGGGGCCGTGGGGAGGGGCAGGGGCTCTACCCCATGCCCATGAGCAAGGGAACAATTCCGCCTCCCCCCATTTCGCCGGGTCCGGGGGCGGCCAGCCCCCGGCCGCCGGAGGCATATCCATGCCCTCCGCCAGCGGTGGCTGGAGAATGCAGGGGCTCCGCCCCTGGACCCCGCCAGAGGGCATTCGCCTTCTGGACTCCCCATGCGCCGGGCCTCCTGGTCCGCAAAGCCGGACCGGCAGGCCCGGCGGGCAGGCAGGCGTTGCGGGGCGGCGGGCAAGGAGGGGGGGAATGCAAAAGCACCAGGGCCGGGTGTGCGGATCAGCCGCTCTGCGCGAAGTTGATGGCGACGACCACCTGCACGGAGTGGGGGGGAGCGGGCACGCGTTCCATGTTGCGCACTGCGCTCAAAGCGGCCTGATCGAGTTCGGGAGAGCCGCTCGTCCTGTGCACGGATTCCGAGCCCGCCACGATACCGCCGCCGTCAGACACGGTGAAGGCGACATAGGTCACGCCCGTAAGCCCCTTGGCCCTGGCCTTGACCGGATAGCGCACGCGGCTGTTCACAAGGCGGCCCAGTTCGGACATGTACTGGCGCATGCGCGAGCCCTCTTGCTCGTTTTTGCCGGTGGTTTGCTGGGTCTGGCCCTCCCTGGCCTGCGCTTGCTGTCCCTGGGCGGCGTGCGCCACGGCCTGGCGGGTGCTGTCGGACACGCCCTCCGGGTCATCGGCCCGGGCTGGAGCAGGAGGCGCGGCCTTCTGCTGCGCCGCTTGCGGCTGCTTCTCGCCCCGCGACGCCACCGCCTGCTCACCCTGCGTCTGCTGGTTGCTGACGATGCCAGCCAGTTCCAGCAGCAGGGGTTCGCCCTTTGGGGGGGGCGAGAGGAACCGGATTTGCGTCAGCGTGAAGAACAGCACAAAGGGCAGGAGATGCACCCCGGCGGAGATGCCCAGGGCCCGGTTCAGGCCGAGACTTTTTTTGCTGATGCCCACGTGCTGCGTCCTAGCGTTTTGCGGCTTCGACCTGAATGGCGACCCGCTTGAAATTGAGCTGCTTCAACACGTCGGCCACATCGATGAACCGCTGCAGCTGCACGTCGCGGTCCGCCCGCACCAGAAACGGCGTGTCCCCAGCCAAACCCGCCAGCCGGGACTGGAGTTCCGCAGGGGTGATCGCCTTGTCCTCGAAGTAGACCACGCCCTTGGCGTCGATGTCGATGGTCCTCGGCGGAGTCTTGTCCGTCTCGGCGGCCTTGGCCTGGGGCAGCTGTACCGGAATGCGGCCCGAGGCGATGAAGCTCGACGTCATCAGCACGATGGTCAAAAGCACCAGCATGATATCGATGAACGGGATCATGTTCAGGCTGTCAACCGGTTTATCATCCATGTTCTATGTCCCATTCGAGGAGGATGACCCGCACGCGGCGCAACAGATAATTATAGAACGCCACGGTCATGAGCGCCACCACGAGCCCTACGGCCGTGGCTTTGAGGGCCAGGGACAGCCCGACCATGATCTTGCCGGAGTCGAAGGACTTGTCCAGACCCATGTTGTAAAAGGTCAGCATGATCCCAAGCACCGTGCCCAAAAGCCCAAGGTAAGGAGCCGCGCTCGCCACCGTGCCCAGCACATGCAGCCGCTTGCTCAATTCCAGTTCCAGCGCCTTCTTGTTCGTCACGGGCTTCACGTCCACGCCACGGAAGAACGAAATGCGCTCAATACTGATGCCAAGCACCAGAACGCTTAGTAGGCAAAGCAGCCCCATAACGCCGTAATCGATGAGGCCATCGAGCCATCCCATGCCCATATTGTCCCTTCTTTCCTCTGGTTAGATTGTGAACATGAACGAGGCGCAGACCGCTGGCTGCGACTCCAGGTTCAGGCCAACGGGGTATTTGCCCAGGCTCTGCACCACCTGCACCTTGCCGGAGAAGGTCCCATAGCTCATGTAGTAGCCGACGCCGGCGTCCGACATGCTGCCCTCATGCGGGGACGGGAAAGGGGTCTTCGCGTAATTCCAGCCGCCATTGTCCACAAAGCCGCCGAGCGCATGCTCGTACTTGGCGATGGAAGGGAGCTTGTACTTCAACTCCCCGTTCAGCAGATAGCCGTTGTCACCGCTGATGGTCTCGCGGTAGGCCTTCACTCCCCTGGCGCCGGTGACGATGAACTGTTCGCTGGAGTCCAGGTTCTTGTCGAAGGTTTGCTGGCCGCTGCCTGAAAGGGCGAAGGACCAGTTGTCCGTCAGCGTGAGGCTGGCCATGAATTCCATGGAGGCGTAGGCAAACGAGCCGCCAACGTGCCTGGCGTCGTCCTCGGCTAGGCCGAGGGTGAAGTCGCCGTACGTCACTGTTCCGCCGATGCGCGTGTAGAGAGACTTTCCGAAGATCGATCCCCAGGATTCGTGCACCAGGCCGAGCTTGCCGAGGGTGGTGTAATGGTGCTTGTCCTCATCGAAGGCGCCGTACTTGTCCGACATCTCTTTGTGCGCAATATCCAGATTAAGGTACAGGTTCCGCGAGGCCGAGCGGATGACCGGGTAGCTGAAGGTTCCCTGGTACACGTCCGCCGTGCCGCTGGCGTCGATATCCTTGAAGGCGTCCCCCAACTCGTAGGCCGTGTGCGTATAGCCGAGGTTGAGGCGCAAGCCGCTTGGCGTCAGCGGAAAGCCGTAGTTGAGCGCATAGCTTGTCAGCCCCCCGGTTTCCGTGGTCATGCCGGAGACGGAGAGCTTGTCGGCGATGCCGAAGGGCGAGGCCATCTCGGCCCCGGCGGAGTACCGCAGGCGGCCGGTGTAGCGTGAGCCCGCGTTGTCGGCCAGGAAGTAGCCGCCGTACTCCTTGCCCTTCGGCACTTGGGTGAACACGTCTGTGGTGCCAGGCGTTTGCCCGGGCCCGATGTTCAGCGTGGGCATGCCCGCACCGGGCATGTCGCTGATGAGCAGCACCGCCCGCTCCAGGTCCGCGCTGCGCACGGGCGCGCCTTCCTTCAGGCTGTCCTTGAGGCTTGCGTTGATGAGCGAGTCCCGGACCAGAGATTGGTTTTCCGACGTGGGCGCGGTGTACTTGCCGATGAGCACCCGGATGACCACCACGCCATCGGTGACGGACTGCTTGGGCAGGTAGGCCTTGACCGCCGCATAGCCCTTCCGCTGATACAGCTCGCCCACGGCCTTGGTGGCCTCGTCCAGCTGCTTCATGGTCAGGCTGCGGCCTTTGAACGGCTCCAGGACCTTCTGGATCTCTGCCTCGGGCAGGTATTCAACGTTTTCGAGCTTGAATTCGCGCACGGCAATCGTCGGCCCGCTCTGGTCCCCTTGCGTTTCCAAGTCCTGCTTCTTCACAATGTCCGTGTCCTCCCGCAATGGCGGGGGCGCGGGGCGCGCGGTTTGGGCATCCTGCATGACTGTGCCGATGTTGGGCACCTGCGGGGAGGCCGCATTGGCGGCGGGGAGCGCAGGGAAGCACAGCGCCAGGGCGGCGAGGGCGGCTCCCGCGAAGAAGCGGCGGGGTGTGGAGTGGAACGTGCGTGGGGGGAAGGTAGGCTCCATGGTCTCTCCTGGCGTGACGCGCGGGCATTCCGGCGCGGAAGGGCAGCGCCTTGCGTCGGCGCGGTTGGTTTCTCTGGCGGCGGCTTCAGTCATGACGGACGGCTTACGGGCCTACTGGGCGGGCTGAGCGTTCTGATTCAGGGGCGCGCTGTTGCCGCTGCCCGCGCCAGCCGCGCCGGTCGGGCCGTCCTCCTCCACGGTGTAGGTCACGCCGTCGGCCGAAATGGTCTTCACCCCAGCCCGGAAGGAACCGCCGCCGCCGCTGCCACCCAGGCTCCCGAAGTCGCGGATGGCGTCGGCCAGGGACACCTGCTGCGACGGGGTGGCCACCGCCTGGGCCACGGCGGCCGGGGTCTCCACGGCGCTGGCCTGCTGCCCGCTGGCCGCCTGCGTGGCTTGGGTCATGGTCGACTGTTGCGCGGCCTGGACCCGCTGGTTCACGGCAGAGATGGCCGAAGACGCTGTCGCCGCCGCGCTTGAGGTGGCGCTGGCGGCCGTGGCCGCGGCCTCCTGGCCGGGGTTGGAGCCGGTGATGGCCGAGGTGTTGGGCACAGTGCCGCCAAGGCCCTGCGTGTTGCTCAGGCCCGTCACGCTGCCCGTGCCGCCAAGGGAGGAGTAGGCGGCGTTGCCGAGAGAGTTGGTGCTGGCGCTGCCGGAAACGTCCAAGCTGTAGTAGTTATTCCCGGTCGCCGTGATGTCGGTGCCTGCGCCGATGAAGGCGCCGTTGGCCGTGCCGAGCGCCGTCGCGTCCTTCAATCCTGTCACCGAACCGGTGGAGTACACATTGCTTATGGTTCCTGTGTAAAAGGAGCCGACCAAACCGCCCGCGTTGTTGTAGCCGACGACATCGCCAGCGGCGTAGGAATTGGAGATGTTGGCGGAGCTGAGCCAACCGGCGAGGCCGCCCACGTACCAGCTCTGGGCGGCGGTGACATCGCCCGAGGCGAAGGAGTTGCTGAGGTTCAAGGCGCTATGTGAGGACGAATAGGTTTCCTGGAAGCCGATGAGCCCGCCAACGCCAGTGAAGTAGGAGCTGTGCGTGTCCGTGGAGGCGAGAACGAGCGAGACGTTGCCCTTGGCGAATGCGTTGCTCACGTTGAGGTTTCCGCTCTGCAGGTAAGCGTAGCCGATGAGCCCGCCAATGCCGGCGTCGGTGCCGCTGGCCGTGTATCCCGTCACGTCGCCGGTGGCGTACACGTGGTCCAGGTTGAGGGCATAACCATTGCTGGTCCGCACTGTGCCGATAAGGCCGCCGAGGTTATAGCCGCCGTACACTTTGCCCGTGGCGAAGGAGTACTTGACGCTCCCAGTTTTGGAGTACGTGTCGTACTCGCCGAACAGTCCAGCCCCGCTCGAAGACGTGCTTGGGCTCGTGGCGTCTCCGGTCGCATACACATAGCTGACGCCCGTGTCGGTGACGCTGGAGGCGAACCCGAATGCTCCGCCGCCGGCGGAGGTTACGTCGCCGGTCGCGTCCGAGTTGGAAAGGGTTCCGTACATGAGAGTATTGGCGAACCCGCTCGCGTTGCCATAAGAATGGATGTCCACATTGGCGGCGTCGTGGTCAAATGCCGTGTAGAGGGCAAAGCCGACCAAGCCAGCGTTGCTGATGCCGTATCCCGCGCCTTGTGTCGTCGTCATCTGTCCGTCGGTGTACACGTACTTGATGGTGGGGCTTGCGGTGGCCGTGCCCAGCGCATAGCCCGCAAGCCCGCCGATGTAAGAAATGGTGGGCGTGCGAACCGTGTTCGATGTGTAGTATGACGTGGCATGAATGTTGAGGTTGTCGATGCCGAGGTCGCGCACGACGCTTGTGCCGCCGATGATTCCGATGATGCCGTTGTAAGCCTTGGCGATGGCCACGGGTGAGCTGGCGCTGCCCACGGTGATATTGTTCAGGCTGTGGCCGAGCCCTGCCAGGGTCGCATCCGACAGATAGCCGATGAGCAGGCCCCCGTAAGTGTAGGAGAGTGACGTTCTGCCGCCGAAGTAGCCGGTCTTGCTGAAGCTCGTGAAGTCCGTGCCGGAGAAGTCGATGTCGTTGGCCAGGGCGTAGTGCCCGCCGGAAACCAGGGAGCTCAGATTGTTGAAGTCGGCCAGGCTTCGCAGGAGCGTGTAGCTTTGCCCGTTCATTGTCAGAGCGGAATTTGCGCCGGAAAGCGTGACCGAGCCGTACACCGCGCCAACCGGCGCGATCTGCGCCACGGCAGTGCCGTCGGCGTTCAACACCGGCCCCGCGTAGCTGGCCTTGGTGAGGATATTGTAGTCCGTGCCGTAGTTCATCGCCAGGTGGGCGTTGGTTCCCGTGGCGGTGAGCGGGGCGTTGATGTTGATGGCCTGACCGGCGGTGAGAGTGGCGGTGGTGTCGCCGGTCCAGGTCAGCGCCGCGTTCAGGTTCACGTTGCCAGCGGTGGCGACGGCATTGAGCGTGGTGGCCCCCAGCGAGGTGATGCCGTCGAACAAAATGTCGCCGCCTGTGGAGGTCAGGTTCAGCGTACCGCCGTTGCCGGTGATGGTACCGTAAAGGTTCAGATTGTTCGCGGCGGTTAGGGCCACCGTCTGGCCGCCTGTCCAGCTCAGGGGGGCGGCGAGGTTGATCTTGCCGCCCGCCGTGGCGGTGAGGCTGCTTGCCCCCAGGGCCAGCGCGGAATTGAAGAAGATGTCGTTTCCGGCGATGAGGCTGAGGCCGCCGCTTGCGCCCGAGGGCGAGAGCACGCCGTTGATGTTGATGTTCCGGAAGGCGTTCAGGGTCAGCAGGTAGTCCGCCCAGGTGACGGAGTCGTTGACGTTGATGTCGCCGTTGGTGCCGCTGGCGCCCTGGCTGGACAGGATGGTGACGTTGTTGGTGCGCAGCAGGTTGCCCAGGGCCGCGCCGGTGATATCTCCACCAGAGGCCGCGATGGTGAAGTCCACGGGGTCGAGGAGCCAGGTGCCGGTCTTTCCGTAAGGTGCGTAGGTGGTTATGACCGCGCTGTCGGCGATCTTCACGGTGCTGCCGCTGGTTTCGATGGTGCCGCCATTGCCGCCGTTCGGGGCGGAGGCGTCCAGCGTACCGGAGACGTTCGCCGTGCCGCCGTGGGCATACACCTCGATGCCGCCGGTCAGGTCGGCCAGGGTACGGGCCTGCACGATGCCGCTCACGTTCACCTGCGAGGCCACCAGTTCGTTGGCGGCCTTGGCGGTGAGGATGACCTTGCCGCCATCGGCGATGATGGCGTTTTTGGATTCCACCAGAGCGTTGAGCGAGCCCTCGTCCAAGGTCACGCTGACCAGGGAGTCGCCGTTGAAATTCAGCGTCACCTTTTGCGCGCCATTGAGGGAGACCGTGCCTTTGTCGGCAATGATCACTCCCTCGTTGATGGCCTGGTCGCCCAGCAGCGCCACGTAGCCGCCGGTGCTTCCGCTGCCCGTGGCCTTGATGACGCCCAGGTTGATGACCTGGCCCATCTGGCCGTTGCCCTGGAACACGAAATTCCCGGCGTTGAAATTGGCGTCGGTGATGCCAAGGGTGGAGGCCACGAGCCCGCCTGTGTTCACGCTGGCGCTGGAGTTGAACAGTATGCCGTTGGCGTTGACGATGTAGACCTTGCCGTTGGCGTTCAGTGCGCCGGAGATGATGCTCTTCTCATTGCCGATGACCCGGTTGAGGGTCATTGCCGATGAACTCGGCTGGTAGAAGTTCACCGTCTCGGTGGAGCCGATGGAGAAGCCCAGCCAGTTGATGATGGCGGTGTTGGTGCTCTGGTTGATGTTGGTGGTGGTTCCGCTCTGGCTGATGGTGGCGGAGCCGCTGACCACCTGGCCGCCAGTGGGCGCAGCCACCGCGGACCAAGGGCAGAGAAGAGAAAAGATGAGGAAATAGCTCAGGACAATTTCGACGGTACGAAAAAGCCTGAACGATCCTGTGGGGGGCAGGATATTCATGGCACAACTCCTTGCATGCAGGTGGCGAAATATGAGTTGCCAGAATAGCCATGATTTTGCCACAAATGTCAATATGCTGTATTTTTTACTAATCGTGACAGCCGGAAGGGGGAGGCTGCAAAGATCCGGCCCCAGAGACCTCAAAGGCCAAGTAAGGAGAATGTTGAGTATTATATTGCAGGCTGCTTCTCGCCTTGGCGGGCCATCCTCAAACCCCCAGGGCTGCAAAATTTCAAATGTGCAATTTTGGCAAATGTGCTGTTTTAGCCCTTGCCGGATGCTCGGGTGTTGCGCCAGAACGCACGGCGCCCCCCCCACATGTTTGGCCATGATCCGGCAGAGTGCCCTGCCACTTGAAACCGGACCTTTCACGGTGCGAGCATCCTCGTTTTGGTTCGGCTCACCTCAAGCCAAAGGATCTCCCCTGTTGAGTAAGCGTCATTTGTATATCCCCCGAGCCTGAGCGAAAGTCGGCGCTCCCCCTCGCCGTCGCACATGCTGGCACTACGGCGCGTCAAGACGCGCGGTCATTGGGGGTAAGATATTTCTTTTTCGCTCCCCGCCAGAGGGCATTCGCCCTCTGGACTCCCCATGCGCCGGGCCTCCTGGTCCGCAAAGCCGGACCGGCAGGCCCGGCGGACAGGCATTGCGGGGCGGCGGGCAAGGAGAGGGGGAAATGCAAAAGCGCCAGGGCCGGGTGTGGCTCTGGCGCTTTTGCGCGGAAAGGAAAGAAAGGCTGGCTGGCGGTGCGGTCAAGGCGCAACCGGGAACCGGGTGCGAGAGGGAAGCAGCCGGGGGAACCGAGCGGCGTTCGCCTACTCCGTGGCCTCGGTGTCTTCTTCGCCGCCGTCTGATTCCCTGCCCAGCGGGCCGTCCGTCTCCGGGCCGAGGTCGGGATCGGCTTCGCCCACGGGCGCCTTGGCCGGGCGGGTGAAGGGCTCCGGATTCTCCATGCACCGCGCGAACACCAAAAAACCCGTGTGGGCGACCATGCGGTCTTCGGGGCGCAGGCGGTCGGGCACGGTCTTGTAGCGGCGCACCAGAATCTCGAGGGCTTCGAGCTCGGTGAAGGGGCCTTGCTCCAGGCCGCGCAGCAGGTCGCTCACCTGATTGCAGGTGGGCAGCAGGAAGCCGCACATGGCTCCGGGGCGCACGGCCTTGGGAATGTGGTGCAGGCAGTCCTGGGGCACGCGCACGTCGAGGAAAAGGGCGTCGGCATCGGTCTGCTCAAAGCCGGTTTCTTCGATGTCGGCCAGATGCTGGGTGACGCGGTGCGACAGGCCCACGCGGGCGAGGTTCTTCTGCGCGAGCTTGTAGAATTCCTCGCGGCGCTCGTAGGTGTAGACCATGCCGGTGTCGCCCACATAGGTGGCCAGCGCCAGGGTGAGCCCGGCCGAACCGGTGCCGGTCTCGATGACGCGGCTGCCCGGGGTGACGCCCAGCTTGAGCAGCAGGTAGCCGATCTCCTTGGGGTACATGATCTGGGTCTGGCGCTTGACGCCCTTGATGAGTTCGTACACCGTGGGCTTGAGCACGCGGTACGGGTGGCCCAAATGCGAGCGCGCAATGCCGCCGAAGCCCGCTTCCGAGATGTCGGACATGAGGATGCGGCCGTCATGGGTGTGGATCTCCTTGGCGGGATCCATGGCTTGTATAAAGCGTTTGCCCTTGGGGCTGATGACCAGCACAAGCTGTCCGGCTTCGATCATGATTCCTCCGAGTGGATGCGGGAGCGGAAAGGCCCCGCCGTATGCGTTGACCAGGGCCTACAGGGCGCGCCGCCCGGCGTCAAGCCGCACGCGGACGCGGCAAGGGAGCGGAGATGGAGCGGGAGACGTTTCGCTATGTGTTCGGCCCGGTGCTGTCCGGGCGGTTGGGCCGTTCCCTTGGGCTCGACCTTCTCGGCGTGCGCATTTGCTCCATGAACTGCGTGTACTGCGAGGCCGGGCCGCTGACGCGGCTGACCATGACCCGCGCGCCGTATGTGGCAGCGGAAACGCTGCTTGCGGAGTTGCGCGCCTGGGAGGCCGACCGGGTCCGGCGCGGCGAGCCCCTGCCGGACGTGGTGACCTTGGGCGGCATGGGCGAGCCCACCCTCAACAGCGACATGCCGGCGATCATCGCCGGGGCGCGGGCGATTTTGCCCGGCGTGCCCGTAGCCGTGCTCACCAACGCAAGCCTTATGCCCGACCCGGCCGTGCGCGCCGAGCTGGCCCAGGCCGACATGGTTCTGCCCAGCCTGGACTCGCTGGTGCCGGAGGAATTCGCCCGCGTGAACCGGGGCCACAAGGCGCTGGACCCGCGGGCCATTGCCGAGGGCATCGCGGCCTTCCGCCTGGAGAGCGGGGCCAGGCTTTACCTGGAAGTGCTGCTGGTGGCGGGCGTCAACGACACGGCGCGGAATTTCGAGGCCCTGGCGGAATACTGCGGCAATCTGCGGCCCGACCGCGTGGACGTGGTGACCCTTTCGCGTCCCGGCACCGAGGCCTGGGCCCGGCCTGTAGACACGCAGACGCTGGCGCGTTGGCGCGAACGTCTGGGCGCCATGGCCGGAGAGGCGGCCAGCGGCCGCACCGCACTTGCAGGACGCGCGGAAAAGAGGCAAGAACAGTCGGGGGGCATGGCCCAAGACGAGGTCCGCGCGCGCATAGTGGCATCATTGGCGCGCAGGCCGCAGACAGCAGCGCAGCTCGCGAGCGCGCTTTTTGCATCCACCGGCGAAGTGGAGCGCGCCTTGTCCGAACTCCTGACGCAGGGCCTGGTGGAAGAAGTCCGCCGGGACGGCGCGGACGGCATCGTCTTCTACCAAGCGCGCGGCTAGGCGCCGCGCTGCGGGCCGCTCCCCCGGATGGACCTGCTGCCGCATTGTGCGCGCAGACCAAATTTCTTTAATTTTCTTAGGATCGAGGATCTTTCATGACTGACGCGAACGACGACCGGCCTTCGGGCCAGGCAGATGCCCCGCAGGCCGCTCCGGCCGATTCCCAGAGAGAAGCACAGGCAGGCGCCGAAACAGGCGCGGACGGCAAACCGGCCAAGCGCTCGCGTGGGCGCCGCGGCGGCCGTGGCCGCAGGCGCAAGGACAAGCCCGCGGGCCAGGCTTCCGAGCAGGGTTCCGATCAGCCGTCAGCCCAGACCTCCGTCCAGGCTTCGAGACAGTCCGGAAACCGTCCCGCCGCCCAGGCCGGCGGCGAGGCCCAGGCCGTCGACGCCGCCTACGGCATCGGCCAGGACTCCGGTTTTGACGCCCAGCCCGCGTTTGAACAAGCGCAATCCAGCCAGCCCGAAGCAGCCCAGCCCGAAGCAGACACCCAGGACGCGAAGCCCAAGGGCCGCTCCCGCAGCCGCGGCCGCCGTTCCGGCAAGGCCAAGGCCCAGCCGGACGCCGTCGCCCCTGCCGCCGCCGGGCAGGCCGACGCCCTGGACGCCATGGATGACGACGCCGAGGGGCTCGTTTCCGAATACTGCGAGGACCAGGGCGACGACGCCCCGGCCTCCGGCAAGGACTGCAAGAAGAAGCGCAAGAAGATGTTCATCGGCGTGCTGCCCGGCGAGCTGGTCGAGGTGGTGCTCACCGAGGACGGCGCGGTGCAGGAATATTACGTGGAGATGATGCACCAGGCCAAAACCAAGGGCAACATCTACAAAGGCTACATCCACAACATCGACTCCGCGCTCCAGGCCGCCTTCATCAACTACGGGGCCGAGCGCAACGGATTTTTGCAGATCGACGAAGTGCACCCGGAATACTACCAGGGCTCCTACCCGCTCAAGAAGGGCGCGCGCTTTCCGCTGATGCAGAAGGTGCTGCGGCCCGGCCAGGAGGTCCTTGTCCAGGTGGTGAAGGAGCCCACGGGCAAGAAGGGCGCGTTCGTCACCAGCTATCTGTCCCTGCCGGGACGCTATTTCGTCTACACCCTCGGCCGCGACCAGCAGGGCGTCAGCCGCAAGATCGAGGACGAAAAAGAGCGCGAGCGCCTCAAGGGCGTCATCGACCAGATTTCCCCGCCCGAGGGCGTGGGGCTCATCGTGCGCACGGCGGGCATCGGCCGGGCCAAGACCGAGCTCATGCGCGACTACAAGTACCTGCACCGCCTCTGGGGCGACATCCGCAAAAAGGTGCAGACCGAAAAGGCGCCCTCCCTGGTCTACAAGGAGATGGAGCTTTCCGTGCGCGCCGCGCGCGACTACCTGACCCCGGACGTCTCCGAGGTGTGGGTGGACGACCCCGACACCGCCGAGCAGATTCGCGAGTACGTGTCGCTGGCCTTTCCCAAGAGCCCGAACATGGTCAAGGTCCACGCCGAGCACGAGCGCACCCTGTGGGAGCGCTTCGGCCTCACCAAGCAGGTGGAGCAGATCTACTCCCGCGAGGTCACCCTGCCCTCCGGCGGGCGGCTGGTGTTCGACCACACCGAGGCGCTCACCAGCGTGGACATCAACTCCGGCAAGATCGGCGGCGAGCAGAGTTTCGCCAAAATGGCGCTCAAGACCAACACCGAAGCCGCCCAGGAGATCGCCCGCCAGCTGCGCCTGCGCGACATCGGCGGCCAGATCATCATCGACTACATCGAAATGAAGGACAACAAGCACCTGCGCGAGGTGGAAAAGGTCATGCGCCAGGCGCTCAAAAGCGACCGCGCCCGCACCGACGTGTCCGGCATTTCGCCCTTCGGACTCATGGAGCTGGTGCGCCAGCGCCTGGGCTCCTCGGCCATCAGCGTCTCCACCGAACCCTGCCCCTGCTGCGGCGGCACGGGCATACGCCGCAATCTGGAATGGCAGGCCCTGCAGGCCATGAAGACCATCCACCGCCTGCTGCGCCGCCCCAATTGCCCCAGCCCGTTGCAGGTGCCCGTGGGGCAGGAGCTGGCCATCTACATGCTGAACAACAAGCGCGAGCTGCTCACCGAAATGGGCGCGCGCGTGGATTGCCGCGTGGAGATCGTCGTCGACCCCAAGCTGCCGTAGCGGCTGCGGCACAGGCTGGCGGCAAGGGAAGGAATCGTGGAAGCCCTGGCCACCCTGCTGTTTTTTGTGGCCCTTTGGGGCCTGGCCCGGGTGCTCAAGCTCCTTGCGCCGCGCTCGCCGGACATCCGCAAGCTCTCCGAGGCCCTGTCCTCCGGGGAGCCTGGCCGGGAGCGCCCGCCGGAAGGCATGCCCGGCCCGCCGCCAGCGTCCCCGGAAGCGCAATCCACCATACCGACAAAGCCAACGCCATGAACACCACCCCGTCTGAAAACGCGATTTTGCTGCACGCCTGCTGCGGTCCGTGCAGCATAACGTCCCTCATGCGCCTGCGCGACATGGGCCTTGCGCCCACGCTGTATTTCTACAATCCGAACATCCACCCCCTGTCCGAGTATCTGCGTCGCCGCGAGGGGCTGCTGGCCGTGGCGGAAAAGCTGGGCGCGCCGGTCATTTTGGCGGACCAGGACGATGAGGCCGCCGCTTTTCCCGGTCCCTGGCTGGAGAGGATAGCCGCCCTGGGCGCGGGCATGGCCGACATGGCCCTGCGCTGCCCCCTGTGCTACGACATCCGCCTGGAGCGGGCCGCAAGCCTGGCCCGAAGCCTCGGCTTTGCGCGCTACAGCACCACCCTGCTCTACAGCAAGTACCAGAACCACCAGGCCATCCTCGACGCCGGGGCGCGGCACGCGGGCGCCGGGCTCGCCTTTCTGGGCGAAGACTTCCGGCCCGGCTGGCAGGAGGGCATCCGCCTGTCCAAGGAGTGGGGCGTCTACCGGCAGCAATACTGCGGCTGCGTGCTGAGCGAGCACGACCGCTACCGCAAGCAGATCGCCCTGTAAGCGCCTTTGCCGGGGCGCTTGCCTCGGTTCCCTGCCGCACTTGACCTTTGGGCATATCTGAGGGAAAGTGCCGCGATTTTCCATGCGGCGGAACGTATTTTCGTCCGCCGCCCCTTTTTTGGAGCACCTGTGACAGATCCCCAATTTGCTAAAGATTTGGCGCGTGAAGTCGGCCGTCGCCGCACTTTCGGCATCATCAGCCACCCGGACGCCGGCAAGACCACGCTGACGGAAAAGCTGCTGCTCTTCGGCGGCGCCATCCAAATGGCCGGCACGGTCAAGGCCCGCAAGGCCGCGCGCTATGCCACCAGCGACTGGATGGCCATGGAGCGCGAGCGCGGCATCTCCGTCACCAGCTCGGTGATGCAGTTCGACTACCGCGACTACGCGGTCAACCTGCTGGACACCCCGGGCCACCAGGACTTTTCCGAGGACACCTACCGCGTGCTCACCGCCGTGGACTCCGCGGTCATGGTCATCGACTCGGCCAAGGGCGTGGAGACGCAGACCCGAAAGCTCATGGACGTGTGCCGCCTGCGCGACACGCCCATCATCACCTTCATCAACAAGATGGACCGCGAAGGACGCGAACCGCTCGAGCTGCTCTCCGACATCGAGGAGAGCCTGGGCATAGAGTGCGCGGCCATGACCTGGCCCATCGGCATGGGCAAAAGCTTCAAGGGCACCTGGAACATTCTGAAGAACGAGCTGCACCTGTTCTCCGCCACGCACGGCGGCAAGATTCAGGAAGGCCTCGTCATCAAGGGCCTGAACGACCCGCGGCTCGACGAGCTTTTGGGCGAGCAGGCGGCCGACCTGCGCCGCGACATGGAGCTGGTGGAGGGCGCGGGCTACCCCTTTGACCGCGAACGCTACCTGGCGGGCAAGCAGACCCCGGTGTTCTTCGGCAGCGCCATCAACAACTTCGGCGTGCAGGAACTGCTGAACGCCTTTGTCGAGCTGGCCCCGGCCCCGCGCCCGCGCGTGGCCATAACCACCGCGCCGGAAACGCGCGAGGTTGAACCCACGGAGCCGGACTTCAGCGGCGTGGTGTTCAAGATCCAGGCGAACATGGACCCGGCCCACCGCGACCGCATCGCGTTCCTGCGCATCTGCTCCGGGCGTTTTCAGCGCGGCATGAAGCTGCGCCACCACCGCATCGGCAAAGACGTGACCATCGCCAACGCCACCATCTTCATGGCCCAGGACCGCAGCAACGTGGACGAGGCCTGGCCCGGCGACATCATCGGCCTGCACAACCATGGCACCATCAAGATCGGCGACACCTTCACCGAGAAGGAGCCGCTCAAATTCACGGGCATTCCCAATTTCGCGCCGGAGCACTTCCGCCGCGTCATCCTGAAGAGCCCGCTCAAGGCCAAGCAGCTGCAAAAGGGCCTGGGCCAGCTGGCCGAGGAAGGCGCCGTGCAGGTGTTTCGCCCCTTGCAGGGCAACGACTACATCCTCGGCGCCGTGGGCGTGCTGCAGTTCGACGTCATCATGGCGCGGCTGAAGGACGAATACGGCGTGGAGGCGCTCTACGAGCCCGTGCAGTACACCTGTGCGCGGTTCATCGCCTGTGACGACAAGCGCAAGCTTGCCGACTTCGAACGGGCCATGCACAACTCCCTGGCGAAAGACGCCGAGGACAATCTGGCCTATCTGGCCCCCAGCCAGTGGCGGCTGGAGGACACCCAGGAAAAATGGTCCGACATAAGCTTCAACACCATCCGTGAAAATGAGTAAAACAGACCCCGCTCTCCTGAAGCCCCTGGCCCCGGTGCGCGAGGGCGCGGAAATGCCCGAAGAGCACCGCCGCGCCTTCACCTCCGAAGAAATAGGCCTGCTGCCCCTCACCGCCTTTGTGGGCAAGATCATCCTTGTGGAGTGCGACCGCCAGCTGCACCAGGCCATGAAAGTGCTGCACGAGGAAGAGCTGCTGGGCTTTGACACCGAGACCCGGCCCATCTTCAAGAAGGGCCAGATTCCTCCCCCGGCGCTGCTCCAGCTGGCCGGGCACAAGGACGTGTACATCTTCCAGCTGGCCAAGTTGGCGGACAAGGCCGTGCTGGCCGAGCTGCTCGCCTCTCGGCACAGCATAAAAAGCGGCGTGTCCGTGCGCGACGACCTGAAGGGGCTGAAGCAGCACTTCGAGTTCACCGAGCGCCAGTTCGTCGACCTGGGCGAGGTGGCGAAGAAACTCGGCATGATGACCCACGGCTTGCGCAACCTCTCCGCCAACCTCATGGGCGTGCGCATCAGCAAGGGCGCGCAGTGCTCCAACTGGGCGCGCGAGGCCCTTTCCACCAAGCAGATCGTCTACGCCGCCACCGACGCCTGGATCAGCCGCGAGCTGTACCTGCGCTTTGTGGAGCTGGGCGCGCTGTAAGCGGAAAACATCCTCGGGGCGCCACTTGGCCCCGCAAGCGGAAGGGCTTGGGATGCTGCGGCGTCCCAGGCCCTTCCGCTTTGTTCCGGGTTGCGGCGGGTGAGCATTGCGTTGGTTTGCCGCGCCTGCGCGTCTAAATCGTTCGCATAGCCAAGAGCTGTAGGTCTATCATTCTGAGTTATATGGATAAGGCGAGGAATTATTAATTGTGCGAAGCTTGGGCTAATCCACGCTGCCCGGAACGCCGATAAGATGCCAGCAACGGCACCGACCGACCGGTTCCGCTGCCGGCAGCCCAGGATCAGGGCGGCCGTGAAGATGGGCGAAAGGGACTTCGCCGCTATCGGGCAGGGGCGCAAGCCCACCCACCGCGGCCTTCCGCCCCTGCCTGTTTCGTCTGCGCGCACAAGCTCGACCGACCAACGCCGCGCGCAGTGCAGAGAGCCAAGAAGGGAGGAGACACAATGACCGAGCAGACAGCTGGCGCGGCCAAGCCCCGCACAAGGCTGCAAATGGCGGAGGCCGCCTGCGCACAGCCCGACGAACTGGAGCGTGTGGAGTATCTCGACAAGTTGAAGAACCAGATACGCAGCGGCGTGTACCGTCCCGATGTCCGAGACCTGGCGCGCTCTCTGGCGAACATGATCGTCCGCAATCTCTAGATTGGCGAACTTCTGCCGCCAGAGCGCATTTTTCGCTTGCCAAGAGGCGCGCACTTCGGGTAGTTGAGCTTTCTCACGTTTGCCGAGGTAGCTCAGTTGGTAGAGCAGGGGACTGAAAATCCCCGTGTGGGGAGTTCAATTCTCTCCCTCGGCACCAGAAAGATCAGCCCCTTACGACGAAAGTTGTAAGGGGCTTTTCGTTGGTGCGGTGGTTTTGTGCAATCCTGGGCAACCTTTGCCCGAAGCGGATTTGGAGATTGAAAGTTGACCTTGCCGCTTCGTCTCTCTGCCTCCACCTCTTGACAGCGCCACACCTGGAATCCGGCTATTGCGCCATGGCAGGAACTTGGCCTATCACTATGCGTAGTATATATGGCGCAGCTCTCCCCCAGCGCCGTCTCGCCGCAACGAACAGGATGGAGGATGCAATGCGCATTTCCTGGCTGTCGAATTTCACCACACGCACAAAACTCCTCCTGGCCCTGGCTCCGTTGGGGATCATGGTCATGTCCGCCCTGTGGTTCTTCTCGCAGGAGATGGAGCGCATCGACACACGCTACAATGAGCTGCTTGCGGGCAAGGCCAAGGCCGCCGTGGCCCTGGCGCGTTCCAACCAGCGTCTCATCTTCATCCAGCAACAGCTGTATGAGCTCATCGTTGAGCAGGATCCAGAGGAGCTGGCCAAGACCGGCACCGAGTTGGAGGGGTCTGTCAGGGGATATTACGGACGGTTGGAGGAGGCCAAGCAGCATAGCCCGCAGGACAAAACCCGCATTGACGGCCTGTCGGAGCGGTTCAACCAGTACATGGAGGAGGTGAACCAAGTCCGGGCCGTTGCCCTGCGCAACGAAGACGCCAAGGCTGTCCAGGCCGTGCACGCCAAAGTTGCGCCACGATTCAAGCTCATCCAGGATTCCACAAAGGCGCTGACCGATCAGCTCTTTGCGGAAATCGACAAGGAGTCTGACAAAATTTCGGAACAGACGCGCCACGCCGTCTCCGTCACCTGGACCGTGGCGCTTATCGGCTTGGCCATGTCCCTCGGTCTGGCGTTCTTCGTCGCCCATTTTGAGGTGGTAAAGGTCATCCTGACGCTACGGGACTGCATCAAGGGCATTGCCGAGGGCAGCCTCATCAGGCTGGTGCCCTTCCAGGAGCGGACCAACGAGGTGGGCGAGATCAGCCGCGCCCTGCACGCACTGCAGCAGGTGGCTCGCGAGCGGGAGGTCCAGTCCTGGGTCAAGGAGGAGACAGCGGGAGTTGCGGAGTCCCTGCAGGAGGTCGAAGACCATGCCGCTTTCGCCTCGCGGCTGTTCTCGAAGCTGTCCGAATCAGTGGGCATGCTGCGCGGTGCGCTCTACCTGCGCGAGCACGATTCCTCACGGCTGGTGCAGGTCGGCGGGTTCGCCCTGGAAGGCGCCGGCGCCGCGCGGTCCTATGCCCTGGGCGAGGGGCTCGTGGGGCAGTGCGCCCTGGACTCGCACCCTTGCGAAGTCGAGTTGGAGCCGGAGGAGCTCACCGTCTCTTCGGCGGTGGGCCGCATCGTGCCCAAACGTTCCTCGATTTTCCCGGTTTTGAGCCAAGGCCGCGTGGTCGCGGTCATCGACCTGGCGACCATGGCGCCCCTGAGCGAGGGCCAGCGCGCCCTGCTCGACGCGCTCCTGCCGCTGGTCGGCGTCCGGCTGGAGATTCTGCACAAGAACATGGAAACGCGGCGGCTCCTTGAGGAGACCCAGGCCCAGGCGGAGCAGCTGGCGGTCTCGGAAATGCAGATCAGGGTGCGCAAGGAGGAGTTGGAAGCGGCCGAAGAGCGCAGCCGCATGCTGCTCGAATCCGTCACCGAGGGCATCTACGGCATCGACGCGGACGGGCGCATCACCTTCGTCAATCCGGCCGCCGTGCGCCTGCTGGGCTACAACAGCCCGGACGAGCTTTTGGGTCAGCACAACCACGAGCTCATGCATCACACCCACCCCGACGGCACGCCCTACCCGGTGGCAAAATGCACCTTGCGGCGCGCCCTGGAACACCATGAAGCCATCACCTGCGCAACGGAAGTGTTCTGGCGCAAGGACGGCAGCAGCTTTGACGTGTCTTACTCCGGCGCGCCCATGTTGCGCGGCGACAAGCTCGTGGGCGCGGTCATCACCTTCTCGGACATCACGGAGCAGAAATTGGCCGAGCAGGCCATCCTCCAGGCGAAAGAAGCCGCCGAGGAAGCCACCCGCGCCAAGAGCGACTTCTTGGCCAACATGAGCCACGAGATCCGCACGCCCATGAACGCGGTCATTGGCATGGCCCACTTGGCCCTGCAGACCGACCTGACCCCCAAGCAGCGCGACTACCTGAAGAAAATCGATGGCTCGGCCAAGGCGCTCTTGCGCATCCTGAACGACATCCTCGACTTCTCCAAGATTGAGGCCGGGCGCATGGACATGGAGGAGGTGGAGTTCCACCTGGAGGACGTGCTCGAGAACCTGTCCAACCTCATCAGCGTCAAGGCCGAGGAAAAGGGCCTGGAGGTGCTGCTGCGCACCGAGCCCGACGTGCCGCAGTCCCTGGTGGGCGACCCGCTGCGCCTTGGCCAGATCCTTATCAACCTGGCCGGCAATTCCATCAAATTCACGGAGTCCGGCGAGATCGTGGCGCGGGTTGAGCTCGTGGAACTGCAGGAGGACAAGGCCACCCTGCGCTTCAGCGTGCGCGACACCGGCATCGGCATGACCCGGGAACAGGCCGCCAAGCTGTTTCAGGCCTTCACCCAGGCCGACAGCTCGACCACACGCAGGTTCGGCGGCACGGGCCTCGGGCTGTCCATCAGCAAGCGCCTGGTGGAGATGATGGGCGGCAAGATCTGGGTGGAGAGCGAGCCGGGGGTGGGCAGCACCTTCATCTTCACCGCCACCTTCGGCCTGCAGAAGGAGGCGCGGGAACGCCGCGCCAAGAGCGTGGGCGACATGCGCGGCCTGCGCGTGCTCGTGGTGGACGACTCCGCCACCAGCCGCGAAATCCTCACCGAGGCGCTGACGGCCATGACCTTCCGGCCAGGCGAGGCGGAATCCGGCCAGGCGGCCATTGTGGAGCTCGAACTCGCGGCGGAGCGGGGCGAGGCCTACGACCTCGTGCTCATGGACTGGAAGATGCCCGGCATGGACGGCATCGAGGCCTCCACGCGCATCAAGCACGACGCCAAGCTCTCCAAGATTCCCACGGTGATCATGGTCACGGCCTACGGCCGCGAGGAGATCATGCAGCAGGCGAGCGAGGCCGGGCTGGAAGGCTTCCTCATCAAGCCGGTGAACCAGTCCGTGCTTCTGAACACCATCATGGACGTCTTCGGCCGCACTGTGGACAAGGAGGTCCGGCCGCTCAAGCCCAGGCAGGAGCAGACCGAGGCCCTGGCCGGCATCCGGGGCGCGCGCGTGCTCCTGGCCGAGGACAACGAGATCAACCAGCAAGTGGCCTGCGAGTTGCTGGAATCCGTCGGACTTATTGTCGACATCGCGAACAATGGCAAGGAGGCCGTGGAGATGGCCCAGGCGGGCAGTTACGACGCCATCCTCATGGACATCCAGATGCCCAGGATGGACGGCTTCCAGGCCACGGCGATTCTGCGCGCCGACCCGAAGCATGCGGACCTGCCGATCATCGCCATGACCGCCCACGCCATGGCCGGGGACCGAGACAAGAGTCTGGCCGGGGGCATGGTCGATCACGTCACCAAGCCCATCGATCCGGACGCGCTCTTCACCACGCTGGCGAAGTGGATCAAGCCTCGCGTCAATGACCATACTCTCCTGCCCGCTGACGCCCCACAGGAGGCTCCCGCTGTTGTCCCCGGCGACTTGCCAGGCATCGACGCTGCCCTTGGGCTCAAACGCGTGGCGGGAAACGCCAAGCTGTATCGCAAGCTCCTGTTGGACTTCCAGCGTGACTACACGAGCGCTATGACCGGCATCACCACCGCCGTGAACGAAAACCGACTGGATGACGCCAAGCGCCTGGCCCACACCTTGAAGGGCGTGGCGGGCAACATCGGGGCCATGCCCCTGCATCTGGCGGCAACGGACCTCGACGCCGCCCTGAAAGCAGAGGACATGGCGAAGATAAGCACCTTGTCCGCTCCCGTGGCCGAGCGCCTGGCCGAGGTCATCGCAGGCTTGAGGCCTATGGCGGAAGAGGCCGCCGCCGAGGCCCTGCAGGCAGCCAAGGCCAGCGCCGGGCGGGAGATGGACCGCCCCGCGGCGGAGGCAAGCGCCCGCGAGCTGTCCGAAATGCTGAAGAAGAACAATCCCGACGCCGAGGCGACCCTGGAAAGGCTCAAGGCCGCCTTGGGCGGCTCCGGTGGGTCGGAGGCCGCGCAGATCGCCGAGGCCCTGGACATGTTCGACTTCAAGGGAGCCCTGGCCGCACTGGACGCCCTGGCCCGAGCCCTGGACATCGCCCTTGGCTAGCCGGCCCGGGCATGGCTGAACCGACACGAGAGCAACGGAGCTTATGAGCAATCCTAGAATCCTCATTGTGGACGACACCCCGGCCAACATCAAGGTGCTCTCTGACCTCTTGCGAGAGGACTACGACCTCAGCGTGGCCACCAGCGGCCAGGCGGCTTTGGAGCTGGCTTTCGCCGCAGACTCCCGGCCCGACCTTGTGCTGTTGGACGTGATGATGCCGGAGATGGACGGCTACGAGGTCTGCCGCCGCCTCAAGGCCGACGAGCGGACCCGCGACATCCCGGTCATCTTCGTCACGGCCATGCACGAGGTGGACGACGAGGCCAAGGGCTTCGAGTTCGGCGCCGTGGACTATGTCACCAAGCCCGTGAGCCCTCCCATAGTCAAAAGCCGCGTGCGCTCCGCCGTGGGCCTGCGGATGAAGTCGCAGGAGCTGCAAGCCCTCTCGGGCAAGCTGTCCAAGTATCTCTCCCCCCAGGTCTATCAGGCGATCTTCGAGGGCCGCACCCAGGCCACGGTGGAGTCCCGGCGCAAGAAGCTGACCATCTTCTTCTCGGACATCGTGGGCTTCACCGCCACCACGGAGCGCATGGAGGCCGAGGAGATATCCTCGCTCTTGAACAGCTATCTGGAGGCCATGTCCAAGATCTGCATCAAGTACGGCGGCACCATCGACAAGTTCATCGGCGACGCCATCCTCATCTTCTTCGGCGACCCCACGAGCAGGGGCGAGAAAGAGGACGCCGTGGCCTGCGTCTCCATGGCCATGGAAATGCGCGAGGCCCTCATCGAACTGCGCAAGCAGTGGTACGCGCGCGGCATCGAGACGCCCTTTCAGGTGCGCATCGGCATCAACAGCGGCTACTGCACCGTGGGCAACTTCGGCAGCGCGGAGCGCATCGACTACACCATCATCGGCAGCCAGGTGAACATCGCCGCACGGCTGGAGACCGCAGCCGCGCCCGGCCAGATTCTCCTCTCCCATGAAACCTACGGACTGGTGAAGGACAAGATCCACTGCGTGCGCAAGACCCCGCTGCAGCTCAAAGGCATTCCCTACCCGCTGATGACCTACGAGGCAGTGGACTTCGCCGCCAACGCCGCCACCGAGGACGCCCCTGAATCCGTGGGGCGCCTGCTGGAGGCCTCGGAGCCCGTAAGTCCGGACACCCTGCTGTGCGATCTGGCCGGCCGCTTCGGAAACGATCCTTTTGCCGTGGCTGTGGTGCTGGAGGACGAGGTGCCCGTGGGCCTGGTCAAAAACGCCGCACTCATGGCCCTGCGCGGTACCAGCGCCACCGAATCCTCCTGGCGGGATCGTCATGTGCGTGAAATCATGCAGTCCCAGTTGCTTGTGGTGGAGGCCACGGCCCAGTCCCTCCTGGCCGCGCGCAAGGCCGCGGGCCGCGCCACCGGGCAGGAGCTCGACCCTGTGGTGGTGACCCGGCAGGACGTGTACGCGGGCATTGTGCCGGTGCGCGCGCTCTTGGCTCAACTGACAGCCCAGGCTGGAGCGAACGGATGACGATGCGCAGGAAGGCAAAAATCCTGGCCGTGGACGATGCCCCGGCCAACCTGAAGCTCTTGGCCAACGCGCTCAGGGCCGACTACGAACTTGCCCTGGCCACCAGCGGGGCGCAGGCCCTTTCCATCGCCCTGGCCGAGCCCGTGCCGGACCTGATCCTGCTTGATGTGATGATGCCGGAGATGGACGGCTACGAGGTCTGCCGCAGGCTCAAGGCTGACGAGCGCACCGAGGAAATTCCGGTGATCTTCGTCACCTCGCTGGCAGACGCGGAGGACGAGGCGAGGGGACTGGACCTCGGGGCCATCGACTACATCACCAAGCCCTTCAACCCCGCCATCGCCCTGGCGCGCATCAAGAACCACCTGGCCCTGCGCGAGGCCATCCGCATGAAGCAGGACGTGGAGCGCATCATGATCCATGACCTCAAGAGCCCGCTGACCACCATCATCAGCCTGCCGCAGCTCTTGCTCATGGATGCGAACCTTGAGGAGCCGCAGCGCGACATGCTCCGGCGCATCGAGGACTCCGGCTACACGCTCTTGTCCATGATCAACCTGACCACGGCGCTATACCGAATGGAATGCGGCGAATACCAGCTGCACCAGGAAGAATTCGACCTGCTGGCTGTGGTGCGCAAGATATTAGGTGGATTGGAGGACGCCATCGCCACCCGCAGGCTGGCGGTTGCATTGCTGGTTGGGGGCAGGCCCGCAAGCCAGGAGGAGGAATTTTCCGCACAGGGCGAGGAGTTGCTCTGCCACTCCATGCTGGGCAACCTCATCACCAACGCGGTGGAGGCCTCGCCGGAGGGAGGCGCGCTTCAGATGGAGCTTTTGCGCGGGGGGAGCGGCGTCAGCATCGAGGTGCGCAACCACGGGGCCGTGCCCCTGGACATGCGCGAGCGCTTTTTCGAAAAGTATGCCACCAGCGGCAAGACACGCGGCACGGGCCTTGGCACCTACTCGGCTCGGCTCATCGCCTTGGCCCACGGCGGCGACATAGCCATGCGCACCGACGAGGCGGCGGGTACCGCCGTGACGGTTACGCTGCCGGCGGCTTGAAGGGCACGGGCTCAGCCGTCTCCGCCAGTTTATCCAGCACCTGCTTGAGCTTCTTGTCCAGCGTTTGCGGGGTGAATGGCTTGACGATGTAGTTCGTCACGCCGGAGTCGATGGCCTCCAGCACGTTGTCGCGTGCGGCCACGGCGGTGACCATGATCACCGGCAGATTCTTCCACAACGTGCTGGCGCGCATCTGCCGCAGCACTTCAATGCCGGTCATCACCGGCATGTCCCAGTCCAGGATCACGAGGCCGATCTGCGTTTCGTCCAGCCGCCGCAAGGCCTGCTTGCCGTCCTCGGCGTAGAACAGGTTGCGGAATCCCAGGTGGCGCAGGATGTCCGCTATGGTGCGGCGCATGGACTGATAGTCGTCCACGATGAGAATGTTGATGCTGGTGTCGATGGCCATAATGCTCCACTCAAAAGGGTTTTGCGCACAAGAGGCTGGGGTCGCCCGGCGTCCTCGGCAAGCGCGCCAAGAGTCCCGTTGAGCCGTCGCCGGATTGTTCGTGCCCCGGGGCCTCTCTTGTTCCCGGCGGTCCTGACAAGGCTCATTTTGATGTCATGGCTGCTTTGTATGCAATCCGGCAGGCAAATGAAAGCGCCGGCAGCGATCACAAGGGGTGAAGGCAGTTTTTGGGGGCTCTTGGCTGACCTGCTTCAAAAAAATGAAACCATGCAGAATGAGGAAAATTTCGATTCGGTTTCGCTCACCCCGAATCGCCCCAAGAGGTTGGAAGAGACATCGCCCGCGCACTGCGGATCACTGCCACCAGGATGGTTCGTCTTTGCCATGCACGCAAGCATGCCCGCTTGTCTGCCTGGAAGGCATCATCCGGCTACTCCCGGTTCAACGCCTCAACCGCCACCACCTTGGCCGCGGCGAAGTGCTGGAAAAGCAGCTCCAGCCCTCCCAGGGCCATGGCGATAACTCCGCCAAGATAGGCAGACTCCGACAGCGGCCGCAGGGCCATGCCGAAAGTCCCCAACGCGCAGAAGCCCAACCCCAGCGCCTCCAGGCGGCCTTGCCGGAGCCTCAGGCAGGGCGTGCAGCCCTCGGCCTCGGGCGGCGGGAAATCGAACCACAGGCGGTTCCAGGCCAGTAGCCCCAGCGAGGCCACCATGCCGCCCCAGGCCATGTGCAGGGGCAGGAGCAGCGGTGCGACCGGCAAGGGCAGGAGCACCGGTATCGCCGCAGTGGCGGCGGCGGGCGGGTGATCGGCATCGAAAAGCTGCATGAGCACGGTGGCCAGCCCTACCGCCAGGCCGAGCTTGAGTGGCAGGGCCAGGGCCTGCTGGGGCTCGAAGAAGGCATTGCCCAGGGCGATGGCCGCGAGCCCTGCCGCGCTTGAGACAAGGTGCCCCACCACGACCTGCCGTGGGCGGGCCACGCGCAGGTGCGGACAGGAGGCCCCGATGAAGCACGTGGCGGCCAACGGCGGATACAAAACGCCCACCCCGCTGGCGGTGGATACGAGGCAGAGGACCGCCAGGGAAAGCCCGCCGCCCAGCGAGCCCCACAGGATGCGCGTGAGGGAGATCACCCCCGGGCGGTACACGTCCGGCTGGAATTCGCGGCTGCACGGAGCGATGAGCCGTATGTGGATCATGGCGCCCTCCGGGGGGCCGGGCCGTGGTGAGGCCGGGCAGCCCCCAGAGGGGCCGCCCGGCCCGATGTCAGGCTCAGCTCTTCACGTAGAGGATGGACTGGGTGCTCTTCTTTCTGACCACCTTCTTGCCCTTGGCCTCCGCCTGCATGAGCAGGATCTCCTTCTCGCCGAAGGAAAGGGCGTCGGCCAGGCAAATCTCCACGCAGACCGGCTCCATGCCGTGAATGACCCGGTCGTGGCAGAGGTCGCACTTGTGCGCGAACTTGCCCGCCGCGTCGAACTGGATGACGCCGTATGGACACTTCTCGATGCACTTTCTGGCCCCGGTGCACTTGTCCTTGTCGATCATGACGATGCCGGTCTGCACATCCTTGGCGATGGCCCCGGCATCGCAGGCCTTGATGCAGGGCGGCTTCTTGCAGTGCTGGCACATGACCACCCAGTAGTCCTCCTTGAGGTCCGGGTAGGTGCCGGTCAGCTCGCTTTCCACGCGCAGGTAGTGGGCCATGGTGCCGGGCATGGACTTCTCGTGGTCCACCAGGCCATGGTGGTTGCGGCAGGCCACAATGCAGGTCTTGCAGCCTATGCAGCGGTCCAGGTCCACCATTATGCTCAGTTGTTTCATGTCCGCCCTCCTTTACTTGCTGATCCGGACACGGGTGGAGACGTGGGCCTCGCCGCCGCGCAGATCTTGTTCGTCCAGATGGGAGCCGGCGTCCGCGATGAGTTCGTTGTCGCCCACCCACTTCCCGGGCGAGGCTACCTTGCCCATGGTTTGGCCGAAGCCGTGGATGAGGCCCGCGCAACCGGGCTTGATCTTTTCGGTGAGGCGCACCGGAACGCGCACCTTGCCCGTGCCGGACTCCACCGTCACCATGGCCCCGTCGCTTACGCCGAGCTTTGTCCCGTCCAGGGGGTTCAGCAGCACAGGGTTCTCGTCGATGCCGGAGACGCTGTCGCGCAACTGGGCGTTGTTCTGCGACCAGGCTCCGGTGTTGTTGAGGAAGATGGTGCGGAAATTGACCAGGATGAACGGGAACTTGTCCTCGTCGCGGCGAAACTCGAGCGGCAACTCGGGGCTTGGCCAGTGCTGGCCTATGTCCTTGTACATCCGCCACTCCAGCTCGATCTTGCCGCTGGGGGTGTTGAACTTGCCCGCGTCCTCGTACTTGCGGAAGCCCACAGTGCCCGGCGACCACAGCGCGCCGCCCGCCAGCACCTTTTGCATGCTCATGCCAACGCCTGAAAGCTCGATGTCGTAGTACTCCACATCATCCTTGAAGGCGAAGAACTCCGGGAACATGCGCTTGCCGAGTTCGATCATGACGCGGTTGGCGTGGCGCGACTCGCCGATGGGAGCCACCACGGGCTGGCACACCGCGGCCGTGTGGCCGAAGTTGTACCACCAGGGCATGTACAGAAGCTCCCAGCGCTCGAAGTTGGTCTGGTCCGGCAGCACAAGGTCGGCCCACTTCATGGTCTCCGAGGGCAGTATCTCGGTGACCACGAAGAGCTCCAGCGCGTAGTCGCCCTTCTTGTCCTTCAGGGTCATGGCCTTGCGCCACTCGCCGGAGCCCATCTCGCTCAGCGCCGGGTTGCACTCCGAGGCGAAGAAGACCTTGAGGTTTCCTTCCTTGATGGCCTGGGCCGCGTACCAGGTGGGCTCCAGTATGAAGGTGTAGTGGTCGAACTTGCCGCGGTTGGGGCCAGTGCGGTGGTAGCCCAGTTCCTTCAGGTTCGGCGCGGGCGGCACCGGCTTCACCGGGGCCATGGGCGCGATCTCCGGCATGGGCTGGCCGCCGGGATTGTCCAGGTTGCCGGTGATGACCAGCAGGATGGACCAGGCGTGGCCCCAGTCCATGGCGTTGCCGTACATGATGGACTTGAAGGCGTCGACGCTGACGCTGGGCGCCTTGGCGCACATTTCGGCCAGCTTGACGATGTCCTTGGCCGGGACCTCGCAGATCCTGCTCATGGCCTCCGGGGTCTTGTCCTTCAGAAACGCCTTCAGCTTGTCCATGTCGCCCTCGCGCACCCACTTGTCGCAGAAGGCCTTGTTGTGAATGCCCTTCTTGAGCATGTGGCTGGCCATGCCCAGGAACAGGGCCGCGTCGCCGCCGGGCTTGATGGGGATCCACCAGTCGGCCTTGGCGGCCTCGGTGCGGAAGACGGGGTCGATGACGATGAGTTTGGCTCCGCGCTCCTTGGCGTTCAGGATGTCGCGCGGGACGCAGGCATCGTCCAGACAGCCGAAGGGGTGGCGGCCGGCCAGGATCATGATGCCGCCCCTCGGCACCGTGTAGTACATGGGCGCGATGTGGTGGTTGGGAAAGCAGCCGAAGGTGTGCAGGTGGGCCATGATCTTGGCCGAGTCGCAGTGCGGCAGGCCGGTGGAGATGAACCCGCCCACGGCGTTGACGAAGCGCCACTTGGGGTCCGTGGTGGAGTGCGGGAACATGGAGTAGGTGAACTTGTGGCCTTCGCCGCGCTTGATCAGCTCGCGCAGCTTCTTCTCCATGATGTCCAGGGCCTCGTCCCAGCCGATTTCCTTGAACTTGCCCTCGCCGCGCTCGCCCACGCGCTTGAGCGGCTTCTTCAGGCGCTCCTGGGAATAGAGCGTTGTGATGCCGGCCATGCCCTTGACGCACATCTTGCCGCGCGCGCGCGGATTGCCCTTGACCTCCTTGACCATGCCGTTTTCCACACGGGCCAGGATGGCGCATTCCGCCTTGCACTGATAGCAGACCGTGGGAATCCATTTGCCCTCATGCATAGTGCAGTCCTCCGTTCTTGGTGTGGAACGCGGGCGCGGACGCCCGCAGGTGTCCCCATGACAGGAGAGCGCGGGGCATGGAAAAGAGTTCCCGGAATTGACGCGAAAGTTGCATGATTCGTGATTCAGGCTGAGGCGGCCAGCAGCTCCGGGCAGGCGAATCCGGCCAGGGTGCAAGGCCCGGAGAGCACGCCTGCCTCTTGGGCCAAATGCAGGAAGGAGGTCATGCGGGACAGATCCGGGGCCAGGTCGTCGAAGCTCACGGAATCCACCAGCACCAGCCGGGCCAGACCCGGCTCGCTGCCGGTGCCGGCGGCCAGCACGTGGGCCGCAAACTCAAGGTCGCGGCGCACGCGGTCGCGGGAGGCGAGAAGCAGGCGCAGGTAGCCGGTCACCACTTCGGAGCGGCTTTCTGCGAACTCGCGGCGCACGGCCAGGATGCAGCAAAGATGGCCGGGAAGGATGTCGCGCGAGCGAAGCCGGAGCTGGCCCAAACCTTGGCTGGCGCACTTGGCGCTCCAGGGCTCGGCGCAGAAAAAACCGCCGATGCTGTTCTGCCGGAGCTGCAGCGGCACGCAGGAGGGGTTCACCACCTGGGTGGGCAGGTTGGCAAGATCGGGCAGCTCCTCCTTCAGCAGGTGCAGCAGCACGCGGTGGGTGGAGCGCTCGCCCGGCACACCCAGCATTCTGGGGCGCTGGGCGCTGTGCGAGACGAACAGCGCGCTGCCGTCATGGTGCCCGTCCATGACGTAGAGAAGCGGCGTGCCGGCCTGCCGCAGGCTTAAGGCCAACGGGGCCATGATGAAGGCCGCGTCCAACCGGCCGCGGGTCAGGTCGGCGGCGAGGGCGCCCCAGGAAAGATAGCGGCGCGACAAGAGCGGCAGGTTTCGGCCCTGGTTCAGACGGTCGGCGCACATGGCCAGCAGGTGGTCGGAGACGGGCATGAAGCCCACCCGGAACAAGCCCTCGCTGCGGAAGCGCGCCAAATGCTCCTGCAACCGGGGCCGTGCCATGAACAACCGCTTCTTGACCGTGCCTTCCGGCATGGCGCAGGCAAGGGCGACCTCGGGCACGGAGAGCCCCCGGCGGTAGTGCAGGCGGCATACATCGCGCAGGTGCATGGGCAGGGCTTCCAGCGCGGCGTCGAAGGCGGCGAGGAATTGCAGAGAGCACAGGGCATCCTCCGGGCCCTGGTCCAGAGCTGGGGGCAGGAGCCCCGACTCCGCCAGCTGCTCCAGCGAACTCTCCGGCGCCCGGTCCATGATCAGGCGCAGGCAATGCGAGCCGAGGATGGCCGCGAACCAGGCCGGCAAGGCCTCGGGCGCGCGCAGATCTGGGAGCTTTTGGTAGGCGGTGAGAAAGGCCTCCTGCACCGCGTCTTCCGGCTCAAGGCCGCGCGGCAACCTGCGCCGGGCGAAACGCAAGGCCCAGGGGGACAAACGGCCCACCAACTGGCGCCATGCGCCGCCGTTCCCTGTAAGCGCACTGTCGACAAGCGAATTCAGCGGGATGCGGGCAATCACTTGGGCACCGCCTTCCATCTGCGCCATTTTTGAAGACTTAGTGTGAATGTTAGCATCATTTGCCGGTTCGTCAATATGTTTTAATTAACATAATCGACAAGTTAGGCCGACATCGCCGGCACCCTGACCTTGCTGCGACCATGCAACGGGCAGTTCTCGTCGCAGCACTTGCCTGTGAAAATCTTTGCCATGGCATCCGGCCGCTTGCAGTGGTGTCGGGGCGCTGCCGGCGCTGTTCTCACGCAGCCGCCGGCAGCCTCTTCCACCGGCTCGATCTGGACATGGCGCGCGAAGCCGCGGAGTCAGGCGGGCGGTCTCGTCCCTCTGTGCCTTGCGGTCCCGTTTTCCTTTCAGCCCCGCGCGGAACCGGGCACCCAGCGCAGAGAATGACGGCCCTGGGGAACAGGTTCCTTGTCGGCCACTCGCCCGTTGGAAGAAGGTTGTGCGTTTCTTGTGGTTATCATCTAGAATAACAGACGATATTTCAATTTTCACGTCAATTCACGTGGAATGTCTTTGACGCCCGTCACTCTTGTCTATTCTCTCAATCATACGCGCACCAGGAAAGTCGCCATAGGCACAAGCGCTGGGAAATAAAGCAACGCGGGCAACATGGCCCGCGTCTCCGTCGGCCCCTAAAAGCAACACCAGGAGAATACCGTATGCGGAGCCACCTTAGCGGAAAGAACGCGCCCACGCTCATCAAGGCCCGGGCCAATTCGGCCGGTACCAGCCATGTGGTGAACACCCTGAACGACGCCGGCTCGGGATCGCTGCGCGAGGCTGCGGCCAGCGCTGTTGCGGGCGATCAGATCACCTTCGCCCAGGGGCTTGCCGGGACTATCGCCCTGGCCAGCGACCTGCCAGAGCTCAACGCCGTGACCATCGCCAACGCGGCGGGGATCACGCTCAGCCGCACCGGAGCCGACACCCTGGCCCGCGGTCTGGCGATCAAGGCGGACACGACCATCAGCGGCGCGCTGCCGGGCGCCGTCATCAGCGCAAGCACCGCCGACGGGGCCTACGTCAAGGGCATCTCCTGCCTGGGCGACCTGACCCTGGGCGATTTCGCGGGGTCCGTGAGCGCCACGGCCACAGGATCGGACACCGAGGCGGCCGGCATCGAACTGCCGAACCTTCTGACCATCGGAAACATCACGGGGTCGGTGACCGCAGCCAACAGCCACGGCCCGGCCAACAGCATCGGGGCCTACGGAGGACTGAGCGCAGGGAACATCCCCGGAACCATACGCGCCACGGCCGACGCCAGCGACGCCTGCGGTCTCTACTCCGAGACGCTGATCACCCTGCGTGAACTTTCCGGCGCGGTCACCGTCACGGCCGGCGGCGACGGCTACGGCCTCCTGGCGGAAAGCTGTCCGCTGAGCATGGGCGCCCTTTCCGGCACGGTCAGCGTCACGGCGGGCGGCAACGCCATTGGCGCGTGCGGCGCAACGCTCAGCCTGGGGGACATGACGGGCGAGGTCACGGTTGTCGGCAACGGCTGCACCGGCTTGGCCTCCGAGGGCACCCTCGGCATGGGCGCGCTCTCCGGCTCCATCAAAGCCACCGGCGCGGGGGCCAACTGCGGCGTCCTCAGCATCGGCAATCTTTCCATGTCCGGCTTGGCCGCCTCGGGGAGCATCACGTCCGTCTCCAGCGACGACGTGGTCATGGGTCTCTTTTGCTTCGGCGCGCTGACCATGGGCGGCGCGCTGGCCGGAACCATCACGACCACAGGCGCAGCCGAGGCCTTTGGCTGCCACTGTGCGGGAGCCCTCACCCTGGACGCCTTCAGCGGCTCCATAGCCACCCGTGGCGGCGGGCTGAGCATCGCCCTTGCCGGCGGCGGCGGCATGAACATCAACATCTCGGGCACGCTTTCCGGAGTGGACACCTCCGGCGAAGGCGAGGGCTACGCCCTGCGCAGCGGCTATTGGGACGGCAGCGACTGGGTTGCGGGCGAGGTAGGCAACACCGTGGTGCTGCTCGACGGCGCGCGCCTTACGGGCAAGGTGGACCTCGCCGGGGGCGACAACACCCTCGCCTTCGTCGGCAGCGACGTGGTCCTTGACGGCAGCGTCACCTGCAGTAGCAGCGGTTCCAGCGTCCTCATCGTCCAGGCCGCCGCGGTCATCGCCTCCGCCATCACCAACTTCACCACCTTCCAGAAGCTGGGCGACGGGATTCTGGATCTGCAGGCGGACTTGAACCTCGTTCCCGCAGGCCATGCGACCGTCAGCGAGGGCGAGCTGCGCCTGGCCGCTGGCCTCTCCGCCGCGAGCACAGAGATAGAGGGCGCGGCCACGTTCAGCGGCTCCGGCACGGTGACGGGCTCCCTCGCCAATGCCGGCGTGCTGGCGCCCACGGCCCTGGCCGTGAACGGCAGCCTGACGCTGACCGCCGACGGGACCCTGCGCCTCGCCGTGAGCGACGCAGGATTCAGCTCCGTCAGCGTAACGGGCGCCGCCGCCCTGGACGGCGTGCTGGAAATCGATGTGGATGCCGGATTTACGGCCGCAGGTGTGAGCATGGCCATACTCACGGCCACGGGCGGCTTCAGCGGAGACTTCGCCTCCGTGAGCGTCGTCGGCGGAGCATGGCAGGCCACCCTCGTGCATGAGGCGGGGCGCGTCACGTTGACGCTCAACACCTAGAACCCGGGCCGCGGCGCGCGGCACCTGGAATTTCGTCAGCGGCGTGCGCGGTTTGGTCCGTGGCGCACGCCGGGTTTGATCGGCAGCGGCGCAGACGGGCGCGCTTCGCCGCGCCGATGTGCAGGCAACGGACTCGTGCCGTTGGTGCGACAGTGCAAGGCCTCCCCCCCGGGACAGCACATTTGAGGCTCCATGCAGGACGGGTTCAAAAAGAGGACGGACAGGTCGGACAGGGCAGGCGCGCGACGCGGACCAAGAATTTGGGCGCTCGCGTTTCTGCTCGCCCTGGTCTTGCCCCTGGCCCTGGGGGGGCCGGCTGCCTCGGCCGCCACGTATGCCGTCACCTCCACGGCGGACACAGCCGTGGCAGGCACGCTGCGGTACGCCCTGACCAACGCCGCTGCGGGCGACACCATCAGCTTTGACGGCAGCCTCGCGGGGAGCACCATCACGCTCACCAGCGCGCTGCCTTCGGGCAAGGGCGTCACCTTCGCCAACGCGGCAGGCGTCACGGTCAGCTACGCCGCGGCCACCGCGAGCTCCATCGCCGGGCTGCAGTTCGCCTCCGGGGCGTCGGTTACAGGAGCCCTGCCCAATGTCACCCTTACGAACACCGGCCTCGGCCTCACTCGAGGCATCTATGACGCCGGATCGCTGACCCTGGACAGGCTGTCCAGCGCCGTCAACGTGACCGCGAGATACGCCTACGCCATTTATGGCAGCACGGGCCTGACCGTCACCAACGGCATTTCCGGCTCCGCCACGGCCACGTCCAACGTTTCCTCCGGCACGGCCTATGGCATCTATGGCTCGGCCGCCGTCATCACCATCGGCGGCATCTCCGGGTCCGTGGGCGCCAGCGCCACCAGCGGCACGGCATACGCCATCTACGACGGAAGCAAGAACATCATCATCACCGACGGCATCGCCGGGTCCGTCACCGCCGCCGCGTCGAGCGGCTCGACGTACGGCATCTACACCGGAGCCTTGGGGGCCAGCTATCCCACGGGCATAGCCATCAGCGGGGGCATTTCGGGCACGGTTTCCGCCACCTCCACGGGCGCTTCCGGCTCGGCCTACGCCATTGATGCGAACGGCAGCGGGCTCTCCATCAGCGGGGGCATTTCGGGCACGGTTTCCGCCACCTCGGCCGGCAACGGTTCGGCTTACGGCCTGTTCGGCAACACCACATACGCAAGCAGTCTGGACGGCGGGCTCAGCAGCACGGGCGTCATCTCCGCCACGGCCGCGGGAACCGGCTCGGCCTACGCCATCTCCGGCGGAACCGTCACCATCACGGGCGCCGACATCGCCGGGGCCATACGCGCGCAGGCGGGCGCAGGCGATGCCTACGGCATCTACGCGGCCAAGGCGCTCAGCATCGGCCAGGGCATCTCGGGCTCCGTCACCGCCACAAGCTCCGCAGGCACGGCTTCGGCGCTGTACGAGGTCGCGCAGGGCATAACCGCCGGGAACATCTCCGGCACCCTCACCGCCACTTCGACCAGCGGACTCGCCTATGGCGTGTATGCTCCGGGCGGCCTGACCCTGGGCGACATCTCCGGCGGCATCAGCGCCAGCGGCCCGCGCGCGTATGGGCTGTATGACGGCGGCTCCACGGCCGCCAACATCGGTAACATCACGGGCAGCGTGAGCGCCAGCTCCTCCGGCAGCGGGTACTACACCTGCGGCGCCCTCAACTGCATCGGCAGGGCAGTGGCCATCTACGCCGGCAGCTCCGGCTCGCTCACCACCGGCAACATTTCCGGCACGGTGAGCGCCACCTCCACGGGCGACGAGGCCAGCGGCTACAGGCCGTACGCGGCCGGTCTGTATTCCATCGGCGCCCCGGTCACCACCGGCGCCATCTCCGGCACGGTGAGCGCCACCGCCTCCGGCAGCGGCGGCAACGCCTACGGCATCTATTCCAGCGGGAGCCTGACCACCGGCACCATCTCCGGCACCATCAGCGCCACGGCAAGCGGCGGTGGCACGGCCGCGGGCATCGTGGCCACCTCCGGTTCCGACATGACCATCTCCGGCACGGTGAGCGCCACGAACGCATCGCCCTCCGGCTGGGCGTACGCCATCCTGAACAAGTCTTACAGCCAGGACTACGACACCTGGAGCGACACAAGCGGCGTGGACAATATAACGCTTTTGAGCGGGGCGAAGCTGCTGGGCAAGGTGGACCTTTCCGGCGGCAACGACACGGTGACCTTCAACAGCTCGAACGTCACCATCAGCGGGCTTATGGACGGCGGCACCGGCACCGACACCATCGCCCTGACCGGCGCGGGCGACTTCAGCGGCTATTCCATCGCCAACTTCGAGCGGCTGACCAAGTCCGGCAGCGGAACCTGGACGCTGAGCCAGAACATGGACCTTGGCTCCACGGGCGCGACCACGGTGAACAGCGGCACCCTCGCCGTGAACGCCACCCTCACCTCGCCCACTGTCGGCGTGGCCGGCGGGGCGACCCTCTCCGGCGCGGGAACCATCGTGGGCGACGTGACCAACAGCGGCACGGTCTCGCCGGGCAACACCGGCGGCACGCTGACGGTAACGGGCAACTACACCCAGACCTCCGGCTCCACCCTGAACATAAGCTTGAGCAACACGGGGTGCAGCCTGCTGGATGTCTCCGGCACGGCCACCCTGAACTCCGGCAGCGGACTGTCTGTGGCGGCCTCGCTGACCCCAGGCTATTACTCCAACGGCCAGAGCTATACGTTTTTGAAGGCCGCGGGCGGCATTACCGGCTCCTTCGACACAGTGTCCATAACCGGCAGCACCTTCCTCAACTTCACCCTCGCCGAGACGGCCACGGCGTATAAATTGGTGTTGAGCCGCAACGGCTACACCTCGGCGTCGAGCACCCGCAACGGCTACAACGTGGGGCAGGCTTTGGATCTCGCCGCGGTTTCGCCCGGCGCCTCCATGCAAAACGCCCTCGCCCTGGTGGATTTCGCCTCGTCGAGCAAGAGCGCGAGCATGCTGGACCAGTTGGGACCGGCCGCCTATGGCGCCATGGGCCGGACTTCCCTTTCCTCCATGCGCTTGTTCTCCAACGCGGCCAACAGCCAGCTTCTGGCCGCCGGGCAGGCCAGGACCAACGCGCCGGGCTGGGACCTGGCGCTGGCTGATTTCACGGGGCTTACCGGTGGAGCCAACGTTTCCGCCGCCGCCAAATTCGCCGCCTCGGACCGGATCATGGCGGCCGGGCCGCTGGGGCTTGAGCCCGTGAACCTGCTGCACGCGCCCGACCAGAACATGTACCTCGTGCCCATCGGCACCTACACGCGGCAAGCGGCAGGCGACGACGCCACCGGGTATAAGGGGCTGACATACGGCCTGACGGGCGGGGTGCTCATCCCCATGGACGAGCGCTTCGGCATGGCCGTGCAGCTGGGCTATGCCCACTCCGCGCTGGACTTCCTGAACTCGTCCTCCACCGCCGACATCGACCATTTCGTGGCTGGCGCGTTCGGCATGTATGCCGAGGGCGGGTACTACGGGGTGGCCAATGTGCAGGCGGGACTGGCCTACAACACCATGCGCCGCAGGGTGGACTTCGGCACCAGCACGGTGACGGCCACCGGGCATCCCATCACCTATACCCTTGGAACGGGCATCGACGTGGGCCGGGACTACGAATTGCGGCCAGGCGTGTGGGCCGGCCCCGTGGCCGGGCTGCAGACCGCGCGCATCACCAATTCGAGCTTCACCGAGAACGGGGCGGACGCGCTCAACCTTTCCGTGGCCGAGGACACCGCCTATTCCCTCAAGTCCACATTGGGCCTGCGCCTGCACTCCGAGCACGACGCCGACCCCGGAGCCAGAATCTCCACGGAGTTCTCCCTGCGCTGGGCCCACGAATTTTGGGACGGCTCGCGCAACATCCGGGCTTCCTTCGAGGGAGCGCCGGGGATTTCCTTCAATGGGCTCACCAACGCGGCCGACGCCGACGCCATTCTGCTCGGCGCCGGTGTCACCTACAAGCCAGAGGGCCGCTTCGCCTACTTTGCCAAGTACAATGGTGAAGTCTCCGGCGAACGCCACCAGGCGCATTCCGTCATGGTCGGCGTGAACGTGGCGTTTTGAGAGCGCATCGAGTGGGCCGCCCGGCTATCGGCACGTCTTGAAAATGCGAGCAGACGATTCGTTCGCGCACAGTGTCGGGGTCGAGATTGCGAACGGATTCCAGCCCCATCGCCTGATAGTGGGGTAGGGTTTGGAACGCTGGGCCGGGCTTATGGTCATGAACGTCCTGCCGATTGCCAATCCCGTTTCCACATGCCGCCAGGGCACGGACCAGCCTGCGGCGTTGCGTCTACGCGGGCGTGTCGCCTTGCTGTCCGGCATCGACATTTTTGCAGTGTCGATAGCGCGCGGCTATAGGCTTGGCTATCATCATCGGCACTGCTACTCATCCGCAGAGAAAATCAAATTCGTGCCGCTGGCTGCGGGCGCGGCGTGTTCGCCGGAATTCCGCAAGCCCTGGACGTTGCACGGGCTTTGCCCGGCAACGGAAGCGCCACGCCACCACGAGAAGGACCCCCCCATGCGTCAACTGCTCCCCGTCTTTGCCTTGCTGCTCGCCGCGTTGCTGGTATCCGCATGCACATTCTATAGCTCAGACCCTGACATCGCCAGACTTGAGCGTGCGGCGGAGCAGGCACCCAAGGGCCCGACGCCGGCGATTTATATGAGCCCTGCGGAGATGTATCCGGACAACGCGCAAGCGCAGGCGTTGGTCAAGGCGGCCAGCAAAGGCGACATTAAGGAAATCGACCGGCTGATCGACGCAGGGGCCGACCCGAACGCCGTTGGCACATATGGTATGACCGTGCCCGGTTGGGTGCTGTACCACCCGAACAAGGCCGGGTTCCGGCGCTTGCTTGAGCGCGGGGCCGACCCGAACAAAATCTGGTATGATAAGGACAGGGCCCAGTCATCACTCTTGCATTTGGCAGTCGCACTAACTGAAAAGCTCGGAACAGACTATCTTAAAATGTGCCTGGAGATTGGGAAAGGGAATCCGAACCTTGAACCACCGGATCATAGAGAACGGCCAATCGTTGTAGGTGTTCGGAATTACAGTCCGCAAGCATTTTGGGTGCTCTATAATGCCGGAGCAGAACTTGACTACAAGATACGAGATCCATACAGTACAGATTCTCTTGCAGATAAAGCATCAGTGTTTTGTCATTATGACATTTTGCTATTCATGCTTCACAAAGGTGTTCATTATACATCTCTAAGGGGCCATGGCATAGATATGCACACAAGCATACAGTCAGATATCGATCGCGGCTTTGCAGGAGATAAAACAGATACACAATACATGTGGTTTTGGCGTTGTGTAAAGTTCCTTGAGGAGCGTGGCATGACATTCCATTATGGCATTTACTCGCCGCCCGCCGTGCTGGACACCACCCCGCCGGAATCGCTGAATACCGCGGCGGGGCAAGCTGCCGCACTGCCGAAGAACATCAACATGCTGATGCAGCAGGTGGACCTGACCTATCCGCTGCCCGTCTGGGCGGACACGCCGGAGACCCACGAGAACGTGCAGATTCGGCAGCAGCAAAAGGCCGGGACGATCATCCTCGACTACCTGCCGCAGAACCAGACCGAGAGCGACTGGAAATCCGTCTACACCGTCATGACGACCTACACGCCGGGCACGAGCCTCGACCAAGCCGCGCGCATGGCGCTGGAGACGATGCGCAAGGGCCTCGGCAAAAACGCGACCATCGTCACCGAAGAGAGCACGCAAGACCACCAGATTCTGCACTTCGCCAGCGCGGACGCCTCTGGCCCGGAAGGCGTCGTGTACATCGGCCGGTTCCTGGACACCATCGTGACGGTCCGCGAGACATGGCGCTCCATCGACGCCACCACGGCCAACGCCTACCGCGCCAAGGCCCTTGCCGGAATGCGCCAGGTCGTCATGAAGAAGGGGCTGACCGTCCTGCCTATGAACTAAAGGAAAGGTCCATGCGTCAACTGCTCCCCGTCTTTGCCTTGCTGTTCGTCGCGCTTCTCTTCTGCGGCTGCGCACGCACGGAATACGATGTCCTGTTTGACAAGCTCGACAGCTCTGAAGCCAAGTATTTACGTAACAAGAGGCTACTTACAGACTGGGACGTTTCCGAGTTGTTCCCTGGAAATCCACAGGCGCAAGCTTTGGCTACGGCCGCAGGAAAAGGTGATGTCCAGAAAATCGACCAGTTGATAGACGCTGGAGCGGACCCGAATGCCTCTGGGGTATACGGCCAGACTGTCCCGGCGTGGTTGGTGTTACATCCCAACGAGAAGGGGTTCCGCCGACTGCTGGAGCGTGGGGCAGACCCTAATCGCGTGTGGGTTGATGATTCCTCACCGGTTGAGAATCGTTGTTTGCCGAGTTCACTTCTGCATTATGTGACAGAATATTCATATCGGATTGGGCCTGAGTATTTGAAAATGTGTCTTGAGATAGGTAAAGGGGATCCAAACCTTCAACTCCCGGTTACCGGACGTCCAATCAGTTTTGCTTTGGGTACTGATCAGCGAGAGGCTTTTGCTGTACTCTACAACGCCGGCGCACAAATTGATTATCGCATTGATGACTTAACTGCGACGTACTCACTAATTCAAGCGGCAGCAACTATTGAGAATTATGAGCTTGTTTTGTTTATGCTAGAAAGAGGAGTTGACTATACACATTCTGGAAATGGTTATACAAAAAACTTATTAGATCTTATGCAATCAGAGATACATAGGTTCTCTCTTCCGAGATCTACTAATAACAACCAATATATGTATTTTTGGAGATGTGTTGATTATTTAGAAAAACACGGTGTGCCTTTTGATATTTCAACAGATTATAAGAAGTGTAGCCCGGGAGGATGTGCTCCTATTGTTCGCCCAAGTGTCCTTGCTACGACACCGGTGGATTACCTAAAGAAGGTAGAGGATCAAGACGATTGGCGTCACAGATTTCAGCTGAAAGAGCTTTTCCGTTTCTAAACTGAGCACATCAAGTGATTTTGAAGAGGAGTGTTCGCGTGGTGGAGAGTTCCACCGACACTCTGGGCAGTCATGCACCAGGTCGTCATGAAGAAGGGGCTGACCGTCCTGCCTATGAACTAAAGGAAAGGTTCATGCGTCAACTGCTCCCCGTCTTTGCCTTGCTGTTCGCCGCGCTTCTCTTCTGCGGCTGCGCACGCACGGAATACGATGTCCTGTTTGACAAGCTCGACAGCTCTGAAGCCAAGTATTTACGTAACAAGAGGCTACTTACAGACTGGGACGTTTTCGAGTTGTTCCCTGGAAATCCACAGGCGCAAGCTTTGGCTACGGCCGCAGGAAAAGGTGATGTCCAGAAAATCGACCAGTTGATCGACGCCGGAGCGGACCCGAATGCCTCTGGTGTGTATGGTTGGACTGTCCCAGTGTGGGTGGTCATACATCCCAACGAGAGGGGGTTTCGCCGCCTGCTGGAACGTGGGGCCGACCCCAACAGGGTATGGATTGATAACTCCTCGCCGGTTGGAGAGCGAAAGTCGCCGTACTCGCTCCTGCATTATGTGACAAGAAACACATATCGGATTGGACCTGAGTATTTGAGAATGTGCCTTGAGATAGGCAAAGGCAATCCAAACCTCCAGTTCCCGGTTACCGGACGTCCAATCAGTGAAGCTTTAGCAACAGATCAGCAAGAGGCCTTTATTGTATTGTACAACGCAGGTGCACAAATTGATTATCGAATTGATGATCTCACGGCTACGTACTCGCTAATTCATGAAGCAGCAAATAACGTGAATTATGAACTTGTTTTGTTCATGCTTGAAAAGGGAGTTGATTATACCCACTCAGGGAATGGATATATAAAAAGTTTAGTTGATAAAATGCAAAATAAAATACATAGGGACAATCTCCCAAGAAATAGTAACGACAAACAATACATGTATTTTTGGAGATGTGTTGATTTCTTGGAAAAGCATGGAGTACATTTCGATATTTCAACAGATTATAAAAAGTGTAGCCCGGCTGGGTGTGCTCCTATTGTTCGTCCAAGTATCCTTGATACGACGCCGGTGGATTACTTGAAACCGAAGGAGCAAGACAATTGGCGTCAACGATTTAAGCTGAAAGAGCTTTTTCGTTTCTAGCTTGAGCACATCAAGTGATTTTGAAGAGGAGTGTTCGCGTGGTGGAGAGTTCCACCGACACTCTGGGCAGTCATGCGTCAGGTCGTCATGAAGAAGGGGCTGACCGCACTGCCGAAGAACTAGACCCGCGCACAGGGAGGAACGCCGGGGCGGGTCCGCGCAATCGATTGCAACAGGCCCCTGTGGTCGGTTAGGCTCGCTTCGGGCCACTTTCGGCCGCCACGATCTTGAGAAGGAGCCTCCCCTTTGCGCATTCTCCACTTGGCCGATCTGCACTTGGGCAAGCTGGTCCACGAGGTCGCCATGACCGACGATCAGGCCCACGTGCTGGAGCAGGTCCTGGCGATGGTCCGCGAGAGCCGCGTCGACGTCGTGGCCATCAGCGGCGACGTGTACGACCGCGCCATTCCTCCCGTGGCCGCCACGCAGCTCATGGACGGCTTCCTGTCCCGCCTGGTGCTCGACCTCGGCGTGCGCGTGGTGCTCACCCCCGGCAACCACGACAGCCCGGAGCGCCTCTCCTTCGGCAGCAAGCTCTTGAGCGGCCGGGGCCTGTTCATCGCGCCCGGTCTGCCGGGAGATATAGTCCCTGTGACGCTGGACGACGCCCATGGCCCGGTCACGTTTTTCCCCCTGCCGTACGTGACCCCGGTGATGCTCAAGCGCGCCGAGGACGACCTGGCCACGGGCGATTTCAACGAGGCCCTGGGCCGCGTCATGTCCGGGCTGCCGGAATGCGCGGGCCGCAGCGTGTGCCTGGCCCATTGCTTTACCCTTGGCGGCGATGCCTGCGACTCCGAACGCCCCCTGTCCATCGGCGGGTCGTGCCATGTGGAGCCCGCGCACTTCGGGCGCTTCAGCCTCTCGTTGCTGGGGCACCTGCACCGGCCGCAAAAGGTGGCCGAGACCGTGTTCTATGCGGGCAGCCCCCTCAAGTATTCCTTTTCCGAGGCCGGGCACGTCAAAAGCGCCGCGCTGTACGACCTCGCGGCCGACGGGAGCTTCAAGCGGGAGCTGCTGCCGCTCTCGCCCCGGCACGACATGCGCCGGATCTCCGGCGAGCTGGACGCGCTGCTGGCCGCGGCCGCGGCCGACGCGGGCAGGGACGACTACCTGTGGATCGAGCTGACGGACAAGGGCGCGCTCTTCGACTACGCGTCCAAGCTGCGCGACGCCTACCCCAATGTGCTGAACATCAGCCGCGCGGCGTATCAGGCGGCCGGGCAGGGCGAGGACGGGGCTGGCGGCATCGAGGTGCGCGGCAAGACCGAGTGGGAGATCGCCCGGGCCTTTTTCCGCCACGTGACCGACGCCGAACTGGACCCCGGCGAGGAGGACGTGCTGCGCGCCGTGGTGGAGGAGATGCTCCAGGCCGAGGGCGCGGAGCCCGCGAACCTGGCAAGCCCCGCCAATACGGCCAGCCAGCCGGAAACGGCTGGGCAGGCGGACAGGCAGGTGCTATCGTGAAGCCGCTGATCCTGATCCTGCGGGCCTTTGGCCCCTTTGCCGGAGAGCAGTCCGTGGACTTCACCCGCACCGGCACCAACCCCTTCCTGCTCATCAACGGGCCCACGGGCGCGGGCAAAACCTCGCTTCTGGACGGCCTGTGCTTCGCCCTTTACGGCAAGGCCAGCGGCGAGGCGCGGGAGAAGCAGAACGACCGTTTTCTGCGCTCCCAGTGGGCCAGGCCGGAGGCCGAATGCTCGGTGGGCCTGCGTTTCCAGATCGGGGCGCGTCGCTTCTTCATCGAGCGCAAGCCCACGCAGTTCGTGCATTCGCGTGGCAAGACCGTGGAGCGCCAGCACCGCGTGGAGTTCTACGAGGTGGACGCCGAAGGCCAGGTGCTGGGCGAGCGGCTGTCCAAGGTGGGCGAGGTGGACGCCCGCGTGGAGGAGCTTGTGGGCTTCACCTGCGAGCAGTTCCGCCAGGTGATGGTGCTGCCCCAGGGCGAGTTCCGGCGGCTGCTGCTGGCCAAGAGCGACGAGAAGGAGAAGATCCTGCAGAAGCTCTTCGGCACCGAGAAGTACAAACTGGCCGAGGAGGCCCTGAAGCGCCGCCGCACCGCGCTGTTTGACCAGCTCACCGCCCTGCGCACCGGCATGGAGGCCATCCTCTCGGCCAAGGGCGCGGCCGGCGTGGAGGACTTGGAGTCGCGCCTGGCCGAGGCCAAGGCCCTGCGGCAGGAGCGCCAGGCCGAACTTTCCGGCGCGCGCCTGCGCCTGGCCGCCGCCCAGGCCGCCGCCGCCCAGGCCCAGGCCGTGGACAAGGACTTTGCGGAGCGCGAACAGGCTGGCGCGGCGCTGGAGCGGCTGCGGGCCGGATCCGCCGCCATGGACGCCCAGGCCCGCCGGGCGGAGCGCGCCTTCAAGGCTCTGGAGCACGCGGATCTTGAGGCGGCCATTTTGCGGGGCGAGCAGGCTGCCAAGGACAGCGAGGCCGAGCTGCGCGCCCTGGCCGTGTCCATCGAGACCTTGGCCGGCCAGAAGGCCCAGGCCCAGGCTGCGCTGGAGCTGGCCAGCCAGGAGCGGGACAAGACCCCGGCGTACGCGGCCGAGCAGGAGCGCCTTTCGGCGCAGCTGCAGCTTTTGCAGGAGCGCGACGCCGCGCGAAAGACCCTGGCTCAGGCCGTGGCGGACGAGGGCAGGGCCCGGGTCCAGGTGGAGCAGGCCGCGGCCCTGCTCGCAGCCAGCGACCAGCGCCTGGCGGAACTCTCGGCGGAGATCGAGAGCCTGTCGCTGCAGGCGGGAGACGTGGCCCGGCTGGACATGGACATCAAGCGCCTGGAAGGTCTGGCGCAGCTGCGCACGCAGTTGGAAAAGCTGCTGCGCGGCCAGGCCAAGGCGCAAGCGGAGCTGGAAGCGGCTGAGGAACAGGTGGCGCAGTACGAGGAGGATTACGCCACAGCCAGAGAGACGCGCCAGGACATGCAGCAGGCCCTGCTGGACGGGCAGGCGCTGCTTTTGGCGGCGGGTCTGGCCGAGGGCGAGCCTTGCCCGGTGTGCGGCGCCACGGACCATCCGTACCAGGGGGCGCACCCGGCGGCGAACGCCGAAAATGTTCCCGCGGCCGAGGACCTGGACCGGGCCGAGCGCCAGGAAGGCATTGCCGAACTGGACCTGGATAAGGCCCGCAAGATTGCGGAGGAAGCGCGCGCCGGGCTCGCCGGGCTTGCGGGCGGCCTGGAGCATTGCCGCGCCGCCCTGGGCGAGGAGGCCCAGACCCCTGCGGCGGACCTCGCCGCAAGGGTGCGGCAGGCCAAAGCCGCGCTCGCTCTTGCGACTGCGCAGGGTGAGCAGCTTGGCCGCTGCAAGCAGGAGCGCGAGACCCTTGCCGCAACGCGGCGGGAGCTTTTGGAGCGGCAGGCGGCGGCAGAGCGGGCGCGGGCAGGCGCGGCCGCGGCGCAGGCGCAGGCGCAGGCCCTTGTGACCCGGGCCGAGTCCGGCGCGGGCGATGCCGACGCGGCGGGCGTGCGGCTCCGGCTGGAGGAGCTGGCGCGGTTGATTCCCGTTGCGGAGCGGAACTTTCAGGCGGCGCAGCAGGCGCTCACCGGACTGGAGTCGCAGCTGGGCACGCGCCAGGGCCAGCGCGAGAGCCTGTCGCAGGTGGCGCAGGCGGCGGCCCTGCAATTGGCGGAGCAGCGCCGGACCTTTGACCTGCGGCTGCTCACCGATGGCTTCCTGACGTCCGAGGAGTACCGCGAGGCCAAGCTGCCCCGCGCCAAGGCGGAGTCCCTGCGCCAGGAGGTGGCGACGTTCCATGAGTCCCTGGCCGCGGCCAAGGACAGGTCCGCCCGGGCCGAGGCCGCCTGCGCGGAGAAGATGCGGCCGGATCTGGCCGGGATCGTGGCGGCGCAGCAGGCGGCGGCTGCGGTTGTGGACCGTCTGAACCACGACCTCGGCGAGCTGGGCACCCAGCAGGAGGGCCTGCTGGAGGCGTTGCGGGCCATTGGCGAAAAAGCGGCGCGCAGCAAGGAGCTGGAGGCCAGCTATGCCGTCGTTGGCAGGCTGGCCAAGCTGGCCGGGGGCGACAACCCCCTGCGCATGACCCTGCAGCGCTATGTTTTGGCCGCGCTGTTCGAGGAAGTGGCCCGCGCCGCCTCGGAGCGGCTCTCGCGCATGAGCCGGGGGCGCTATCACCTGGTGCGGGCGGACGCGGCCCGCGACGGCCGGAGCACCGGCGGCCTGGACCTGGACGTGACCGACGCCTTCATCGGCGAAACGCGCCCGGCCTCGACCCTTTCCGGCGGCGAGTCCTTCCTGGCCGCCCTGGCCCTGGCCCTCGGCCTGTCCGACGTGGTCATGGCCCAGCAGGGCGGGCGGCGCCTGGACTGCATCTTCATCGACGAGGGCTTCGGCTCCCTGGACGGCGAGACCCTGGAGGACGCCCTGAACACCCTGATGGAACTGAACGACGCGGGCCGGCTCATCGGCATCATCTCCCACGTGGGCGAGCTCAAGGAGCGCATCGACGCGCGCATCGACGTGCTGCCCTCCAAGGCCGGAAGCACCATCAGGCAGGTGAACTGCTGAGGCGTGGCTCCCCGCTGCGCCCCATGGCCGGGGTTGGTTTCCGGGGCAGCGCGGCCTTGCGGATGCGGCGAGAATTTTTCGCACCAGTGCCGCGTGGCGGGGATTGAGTCCCAGCGGGGTTTCCCGGCCATACGAGGCCGTTTCCCGGTGGCGCGCCGGGAGCTTTGGCTGGGTTGGCGTCTTTTCTTTCCGGCCGTTTTTGGCTACCATGACGCCATGATATATCTCGCAGGTCCACTCTTCACGCAGGCGGAACAGTCCTGGCTTCGGAGCGTCAAAGCTTCGCTGCTGGAGCATGGTTATGAGGTGTGCTGGCCCTTTGAGCTTTTCAAGGACGGCCAGATCTCCAATTGGGGGCCCATCGCGCCCCGGCGCATCATGGAGCGCTGCCGCGAGGCCCTGGACAAGTCGTCCCTCGTGGTGGCCTGGATCGACGGCACCCAGGTGGACGACGGCACGGCCTGGGAGATCGGCTACGCCCACGCCAAGGGCAAGCCTGTGCACGGCATCCGCACGGACTCGCGCCAGTCCGGAGACACGCCCCACTCCGTGGTCAACGCCATGGTCGAGGCCTCCTGCGTCACCGTGTCCCGCTCGGTCTCCGACTTGCTCTCCGCTCTGAAACGCTAGGTTAGACCGCCTCCACGGCGCATGCCGCGGCGGGGCTTGCGGAACACACAGCGCACGCGACAGGCCGCTTCCTTGGGCGGCCTTTGTCGTTTCAAAGGGGCCGCACGTTCCGTCGCGGCTGCGCGCCGCGTGCGGAAGCCTCTGGCGCGGCATCTATAAATTTGCGCGGTATTGGTTTAAGCCACAAGCTGTAGGCCGTGCAGACCTTTCCCCGCTCGACGGCGTCGGAGAACCCGGAGCCGCGTGCCTCAGCGCAGCGACGGAGCTCCCACCCTGCGCCGTTGCCGCCTTTCGCGCCCTGCCGCGCCACACTTCCGCATGCCAAGGAGCACGCCTATGCGCTTGTCCCGGTTTCGCCCCTTCGCCGCCCTCTGCCTCGCCCTCGCCCTTGCGGCCTGCGCTGGCCGTGCGCCACAGCCGTTGACCCTGACCATCGCCCACGTGAACGACACCCATTCCGCCCTGGAGCCCGCCGCCGAGAACCTGACCCTGCCCATGGACGCGGGCAGTCAAGTCTTCCGCGCCAAACTGGGCGGCATGGCCCGGCTCAAAACCGCCCTGGACGACATCCGCGCGCGCGAGGCCAACGTGTTGACGCTCCACGCCGGCGACGCCGTGCAGGGCACCCTGTACTTCAACGTGTTCGAGGGCGCGGCCGAGTTCGACTTTCTGAATGCCCTGGGCATCGACGCCATGGCCCTGGGCAACCATGAATTCGACAAGGGCCCGGCCAGCCTGGGCCGCATGCTGGCGGCGGCCCGCTTCCCCATCCTCTCGGCCAATCTCGATGTCTCGGCCGAACCCGCGCTCAAGGGCCGGGTGCTGCCCTACGTGGTGCGCCGGTTCGGGGCCGAGCGCGTGGCCATCATCGGCTCCACCACGCCAGCCACGCCGCTGATGACCAGGGACGTGGGGCGCGTGCGCTTCAGCGAGCCCGCGTCGGTTCTGGCCGTGCTGGTGCGCGAGCTGAAGGCGCAGAACATCAACAAGATTGTTGTGCTCTCTCACAACGGCTACGAGGCGGACCTGGAGCTGGCGCGCAACGTGCCCGGCATCGACGTCATTGTGGGCGGGCACAGCCACACGTTGCTTGGCGACGCGGCGGCCCTGGGCGGCCTGGGTCTGGTCCCGGCCGGGCCCTACCCCACGCGGGTGCTGGGACCGGATGGCCCCGTGCTTGTGGTCCAGGCCTGGAAGTGGGGCGAGGAGCTGGGCGTGCTCACGGTGCGTTTCGACGCCGGGGGGCATGTGGCCGGGTTCACCGCCGCGCCGACCCTGCTGTCCGGCGACAGCTTCCGCATGGGGACTGCGGCCGTGGACAAGAATTCTCCGGAACAGGCGGAGATTCTGGCCCGGCTCAAGGCCTCGGGCGTGGCGAAAATCTATGCCGAGGACCCGGCCATGCTGCAAAAGCTTGCGCCCTATGCGGCCAAGGTGGCGGCCATGCAGAACGCGCCCATCGGCGCGCGCGCCACGGTCGATCTCATCCGGGGCACGGCCACGGACCCCGGCCCGCTGCTGGCCGACGCCTACCTGGCCAAGGTGCCGGGCGCGCAAATCGCCCTGGTGGGCGCCGGCGGAGTGCGCCGCGACCTCTTTGCCGGAGAGCTGACCCTGGGCATGGTCATGGGCGTGGCGCCTTTCGGCAACACGCTGGTGGCGCTGGACATAACCGGCGCGCAGCTCAAGGAGGCGCTGGAGCAGGCCGTGGAGTTCCGCATCGCCGTGCGGCCGCACCAGGGTGATCTGCGCCGCATGCCGGTGCTCCATCCGGCCGGCTTCGTCTATGTCATCCATCCCCTGCGGCCCGCGGGCCAGCGCGTGGACGGCCTTTCTTTGCGCATGGCCGATGGAACCCTTGCGCCCCTTGACCCCCACGCCACCTACCGGCTGGTGACCAACAACTTTTTGGCCGGCGGCGGCGATGGCCTGGATATGTTGAAGAAGCTCACCGCCGGGCGCGTGGACACGGGATTTCTGGAGCACGATGTTTTGGCAGAGCACCTGGCCAAGCTTGGCGCCGTGGCTCCCCCGGCCGACACCCTGGCCGGGCCGCGCGTGGTCATCAATGTGACCGAACCCGCCACGTACAAAACAAAGGGCCGGGTGCGCTCCGCGTTGGAGCCGCGGCAGGGGTGGCGGGATTTGCCCGCCCGCGAGCTGGCTTGGCGCTCTGCTGCCAACGCGGCCTGAGGTCCCTGGCCCGGACCGCTGGCGTTGGGAGTGGCCGAGGCTGCGCCCTGCTGTTTGCCGGCGCGCTTGGCCGCAAGAAGGCATCCGCCCTCCCTCGCTTCGGCTCAGGCCTTGGACCCTTCTTGCCGCGGCAGGGCGTGGCATGTGCGGACGCTGCCCGCCCTGTGCGCGGAGCAGGAATAATTCGCGTTGACAGACGCTGCCGGCGGGAATAAATGCATCAAATTGGTAGTGTTTATGTGCGCGAACCAAAGGAGTATTGAGATGGCAGAACAGCTGAAAATCAAGGGGCTTGGGACATTGGCGCTGCACGCCGGACAGGGCGACGATTCCGCCACCCATGCCTGCGCTGTGCCCATTTACGCCACGGCGTCGTACAACTTCACCAGCACGGAGCATGCCGCCGATCTCTTCGCCCTCAAAGAGCCGGGCAACATTTACTCCCGCTTGACCAACCCCACCACGGACGTGCTGGAAAAACGCCTGGCGGCGCTGGAAGGCGGCGTTGGCGCGCTGTGCTTCGCCAGCGGGCAGGCGGCCATCAGCGCCGCGGTGCTCACCCTGACCCATGCGGGGCAGAATTTCCTGACCTCCAAGAGCCTGTACGGCGGCACCACGACCCTGTTCGGCCAAACCTTCAAGAAATACGGCATCGAGGCGCGGTTCTTCGATACCTCGAAGCCGGAGCAGATAGCCGCCCTGGCGGACGGCAACACCCGCTGCGTCTACCTGGAAAGCGTGGGCAACCCGAAGAACGACGTGCCCGACTTCCGCGCCATCACCGAGGCCGCGCACAAGCTCGGCATCCCGGTCATCATGGACAACACCGTGACCACGCCCATGCTGCTCCGGCCCGTGGAGCACGGCGTGGACATCGTTGTCTACTCCACCACCAAGTTCATCGGCGGGCACGGCGTGCATGTGGGCGGCGCGGTCGTGGATCTGGGCACCTTCGACTGGGCGGCGGACCCCGCGCGCTGGCCGGACTTCGCCGCGCCGGACCCCTCCTACCACGGCCTGGTGTTCACGGAGGCCCTCAAGCCCCTGGGCAACCTGGCCTACATCGTCCACATGCGCACCCACCACCTGCGCGACACCGGCGCCTGCATGAGCCCCTTCGCGGCCTTCCTGTTCCTGCTGGGACTGGAGACCCTGCACCTGCGCATGCCCCGCCACTGCGAAAACGCCCTGGCCGTGGCCAAGTGGCTTTCGGCGCACCCGGCCGTGGCCTGGGTGAACTATCCCGGCCTGCCCGGACACCCGGACCACGCCAACGCGCAAAAGTACCTGCCCAAGGGCGCCGGGGCCATCATGGGCTTCGGCTTCAAATCGTCAGGGCCCGGGGGCGGCAAGGAGTCCGGCCGCATCTTCATCGACAACGTGCGCCTGGCCAAGCACCTGGCGAACATCGGCGACGCCAAGACCCTGGTCATCCAGCCCGCCACCACCACCCACCAGCAGCTGTCCGCAGAGGAGCAGCTGGCCGCCGGGGTCACGCCGGAGTTCATCCGCCTGAGCGTTGGCCTGGAGGATCTGGAGGACATTCTGGCCGACTTGGACCAGGCCCTGCGCAAGGCCGTGGATTGCGGCGGCGCGTGCGGCAACGCAGGCAAGGAGGCCCGGTGAGCGACCCGGACTTCGGCTCCAGCGACGCCGCCAGGGGCGCGGGCGACCTGCCCCACGCCAAGAGCGTGACCCTTGCCGGGCCGTTGCGCCTGCGCCTGGGCGGCGTGCTGCCCGAGGTCACGGTCTGCTACGAGACCTACGGAGAGCTCAACGCCGCGCGCGACAACGCGGTGTATGTCTGCCACGCCCTCTCGGGCGATTCGCACGTGGCGCGGCACGATGAAGACGACGCGCCGGGCTGGTGGGACATCGTCGTCGGTCCGGGCAAGGCCGTGGACACGGACCGCCACTTCGTCATCTGCGCCAACGTGCTGGGCGGCTGCCGGGGCACCACCGGACCGGCCAGCCTTGATCCGCAGACGGGCCGCCCCTATGGTGGCGACTTCCCGCGCATCGCCATCGAGGACATGGTGGAGGTGCAGCGGCGTCTGCTCGACCATTTGGGCGTGGCCAAGTTGTACGCCGTCATCGGCGGGTCCATGGGCGGCATGATGGCGCTCACCTGGGCCGTGCGGCACCCGGAGCGCGTGGGTTCGGCCGTGCTTTTGGCCACCACGCACCGGCTCTCCAGCCAGGCCCTGGCCTTCGACATCGTGGGCCGCAACGCCATCTTCAAGGACCCCAACTACAACAACGGGCAATACTACGATCAGGACCGCAAGCCCGACGACGGCCTGGCCATTGCGCGCATGATCGGGCACGTGACGTACCTGTCCGACCGCACCATGTCGCGCAAGTTCGACCCGGACCGCGAGCACCCGCGCGACGTGGCCTACGCCTACGAGAAGGAGTTCAGCGTGGGCTCCTACCTCGCCTACCAGGGCGGGCGCTTTGTGGAGCGCTTCGACGCCAACAGCTATGTTGCGCTCTCCCTGGCCATGGACCAGTTCAACCTCGGGCGCGACTACGACAGCCTGGAGGCCGCCCTCGCGCGCATCGAAAGCCGCGTGCTGGTGGCCAGCTTCCGCACGGACTGGCTGTTCCCCCCGGCGCACAGCCGCAGCATGGTCGACGCCCTCATGGCCGCGGGCAAGGACGTGAGCGCCCTTGAGGTGGACAGCGACTGCGGCCACGACGCCTTCCTGCTGGAAAACGACTTGCCGGTGTACGGCCCGCTCATCAAGGGCTTTTTGGACAACGGCGGCAGCGGCTGCGCCCCGGACCAGGCCGCTGGGGCAACGGCCTGCGCCCAGGAGACCAACGTCCGCAGCATCTTCTTCCACAACCGTCTTGACCTGGCGCGGATCTCCGAGCTTGTGGCCCCGGGGGCGAGCGTGCTGGACCTGGGCTGCGGCTCGGGGCAGCTGCTTTCGCAGCTGCGGCGGCGCGGCAGCGGAACGCTGCTCGGCCTGGAGCTGCACCCGCAGTCCATTGTGGACTGCGTTGCGCAGGGCTTGCGCGTGGTGCAGCGCGACCTGGACAAGGGCCTGGGCGTTTTCGCCGACGGCCAATTCGACGTGGTGGTGCTGAGCCAGACCCTGCAGGCCATGCGCCGGCCGGATCTTGTGCTCAAGGAGATGCTGCGCGTGGGCAAGACCGGCGTCGTCAGCTTCCCCAACTTCGCCTATGCCGAGGCCGTGCGCCAACTGGCGGAGCAGGGCACCTCGCCGGTGACCGAGGGCCTGCCCTTCCCCTGGTGGTCCTCGCCGTCCATACGCTTCTTCAGCATCAAGGACTTCGAGGCCCTGTGCCGCGACCTCGGCATCGTGGTGCTGCAGCGCATCGCCGTGGACACGGCCACGGGCGAGCAGGTGAACGCGGACTACAACACCCGCGCGGACATGGCCATCTGCCTGCTCCAGCGTGCCGCTTCAGGAAAAGGCTAGGAGGCCCGCCATGCAGCTCACCCAACGTTGTCAGTACGCCCTGCGCGCCCTGTTCGAGCTGGCCCGCAAGGCCGAGCTGAACCCTGACGACCCTGTGCTGGCCTCCGGCGAGATCGCCCGGTCCCAGGCCATTCCCAAGCGCTTTTTGGACGGCATCTTATTGGAGCTGCGCCAGGCCGGGTTCGTGGACTCGCGGCGGGGCAAGGCCGGCGGTTTTTTCTTGGCCCGGCCCGGCAGCGAGGTCACCGTGGGGCAGATAGTGAGCTTCTACAACGGCCCCATGACGCCGGTGGACTGCCGGGAAAAGTCGCCGCAGCCGTGTCCGCTCAAGGGCTGCTGCGTGTTCCAAAGCGTTTGGGACGAAGCCCGCGCCGCGCTGGAGGGCGTCTACAACTCCATAACCTTGAGCGAGCTTGTGGCGCGGGAGCGGCGCTTCTTTCCGGACGGGCAGCCACGCCAGGCCTGATGCGTCCTCGCGGCCGAGCCGGGGTCGCCAGCCGGCGCTGGCACCTGCCCTGGCTACTTGATCTGGCAGTCTCGACTGCCCGGTCTGGCTGCCAGGCCTGATGCGGCTTCATGGCGGAGCTTGGATTGCCTGCCCGGCGCAGCCTGCGGGCGGCCGCAACAAGCGCCAACGCCAAAGCGCCCCTGTCCATCAACGTGGGCAGGGGCGCTTTGGTTTGCGGGGGCGGAAAGGCTATTCGTCCCAGTCCAGGCCGATGATGTCCAGGGTGCCGGGGCCGTGCACGCCGCGCACGAGCACCAGCTCGATGTCCGCCGTGCTGGAGGGGCCGGTGACGAGGTTCAGGCAGGAGGGAAGCTGTCCGTCCGCGCCATGCCGGGCAAACAGCGCCGGCACCTGCGAGACATCGGGCAGCAGCGCGGCCTTGGGCACCAGGATGACGCTTGCGGGCGGCAGCAGCGAAGCCGCGCGGGGGCGGCCGGGCGCGGCCACAAGGACCATGCTGCCCGATTCCAGGAGGGCGCCGTGGGCCAGGGCGAGCCCCAGGTCCACCTGGCCCAGGTCCTTGCAGGGGCCTGGCGCCACGCGGGTCAATCCGCTCAGGGCTTCGTCCAGGCCGAGGCCGTCGAGGGCCGCGTCCCAGCGGACGTAGGTGCGGGCCTGGCGTTCGCGGGCGATGTCGGCCGCGTGTTCGCAGGCCTCGGCGCGGGTGCCCGCCAGGCGCAGGCGCACGCCCAGGGGCTCCAGCACGGCGGCCAGCCGTTCCCAGGCGTCCGCGCCGACAGGGACCGAGGCGGGCCGGGCAGGCGGTGCGGGCACGCTGAAGGGCGCGTCGGACAAGCCTTGGCGCAGGGTGGCGAGGATGGCTGCGCGGGCGTTGTTGCTGGCGGCGGCGGTCATCAGGAACGCTCCTTTTTGGCCTGGGCCTTGCGGCGGCGGGCGGTGAAGGATTTCTTCAGCTCCGGCGGATGGCGCGAGTCCACGAACTCCGAAAGGCCGGGCAGTCCGGGCAGGCGGGGCAGAAGGTCCAGCTGGGGGTCCACGGCGCGCGCGGCGCCCACGGCGAAGCGGTAGGCCAGGGGGTGCCGGGCCAGCAGCGCGTGCGCCGCGCCCATATGGTTCGTCTTTCTGGCGGCCACGCGTTCGCGCAGGGCCATCATCAGCTTCGGGTGGTCAATGGACAGCGGGCAGGTGCGCTTGCACGCGCCGCACAAGGTGCAGCCGAAGGGCAGGTCGCGCGTTTCCGTGTGGGGCAAAAGCAGCGAGGACAGCAGCGTGCCGATGGGGCCGGGGTAGATCCAGCCGTAGGCGTGCCCGCCGATGGTCTGATAGACCGGGCAGACGTTGAGGCAGGCCCCGCAGCGGATGCAGGCCAGAGCCTCGCGCAGCACGGGGTCGGCCAAAATCTTGGAACGGCCGTTGTCCAGAATCACCAGGTGCGTCTCCTGTGCGCCGTCGGTCTCGCCCGGCTGGCGCGGCCCGGTGAGCACGGACACGTAGGAGGACATCTTCTGGCCCGTGGTGCTTCTGGGCAGCACGCGCAGCACGTCGGCCACGGCGTCCATGTCGGCCACGACCTTTTCCAGACTCATGACGGCTACATGCACGCGCGGGCAGGTGGTGCTCATGCGGATGTTGCCCTCGTTCTCCACCAGCACGACGCTGCCTGTTGCGGCCACGGCCATGTTGGCGCCGGTTATGCCCATGTCCGCGGCCAGGAATTTTTCGCGCAGGGCCTGGCGGGCCAGCATGGTCAGTTCGGGAATGCTCTCGCCGTGCAGGTTCAGCTTCTCGGCGAAGAGCTTCACCACGTCTTGCCGGGACTTGTGCAGCGCGGGCGCGATGATGTGCGAGGGCGGCTCCTCCGCCAATTGCACGATGAACTCGCCCAGGTCGGTCTCCCACACCTCGGCGCCGGCGGCCTCCAGGGCGGGGTTCAGGCCGATCTCCTCGGTGATCATGCTCTTGCCCTTGACGATGACCCGGGCCCCCGCCTCTTTGGCGATGTTCGTGATGATGGCGCGGGCCTCGGCCGCGTCCTTCGCCCAATGGACGGTCGTTCCGGCGGCGGTGGCGTTTTTCTCCAGCTCCTCCAGCAGGTCCGGCAGGCGCGAAAGGGCGGTGAGGCGCGCGGCCCTGGCCCTGGCGAAGTGGTCCTCGCGCCCGGCGAAAACATCCATGGAGGCCTTGCGGATGTTCTGGAAGTGCCGGGTGGCGTGGTCCAGCACGGCGCGCAGGTTGGCGTCGCGGCAGGCGCGCGCGCTCAAGGGTCGAAAATTCTTGGTGTTCACTTCCACGGCGGGGTCTCCTTCTTCAGTCCGGCCGCGAGCACCTGAGCCACGTGCAGGGCGGGCAGGGGCTTGCCCAGCCGCGCCAGGTGGCCGCTGATGTTCATGAGGCAGCTGGGCTCGGCGCTGACCAGGATCTCCGGCTCCAGGGCCAGAATCTCGCGGCACTTGTCCTCCACCAGCGCCTCTGAGACGGAGGTGAACTGTAGGCTGAAGATGCCGCCGAAGCCGCAGCAGCGGTCGGCCCGCTCGGCCTCCACAAGGGTCAGGCCGCGCACGGCGCGCAGCAGCGTGCGCGGGGCCTCGGCGCCATTCTGCGTCTGGCCCTGCAACTGGCACGACCCGTGATAGCAGGCGCGGGTCTTGAGGTGCGCGCCGAGCTTGTCCGCGCCGGGCAGGCCCACGACGAATTCGCAGAACTCGAAGGTCCGCGCGGCCAGGTCCAGGGCGCGGGCGTGCTCGCTTGTGCCGGGGGCGAAAAGCGCCGGATAGGTGCGGACCATCTTGACGCAGGAGCCGGACGGGCAGACCACCGGGCCGGGCTCCGCGAAGATGTCCAGATACCGCAGCGCAAGGGCGCGCGCGTTCTTGAGGTCGCCGGTCTTGTAGGCCAGCTGGCCGCAGCAGGTTTGGCCCGCGGGATGATGCGCCTCGACATTCAGGTGTTCGAGAACCTCCACCACGGCCTCGGCGGCCTCGGGGTGGCAGTCCTCCACCAGACAGGGGATGAACAGATGTGCTCGCATGGGCAGGCCTTACGCCCGGTCGCGGCGGCTGGCAAGGGTGCGGCCGCGGCTTTGCCCGGCCTGCCGAGCCTGGCCGGCGTTGAAGTCCTGGTGGAATTCCCGTACCACATGGCATGAGCACGCGGACGCATCTTTTCGTCGTGCGCGGCGCGGGCCGCGCCCTTGCCCGCACGGAGCTGCCGTGAGCCGCGGATTTGTGCGCACGCTGCGCGCGGAGTTCGCCTCGCGCCTTGCGCGCGACACCCTGACCGTGTTCCTGTTCAGCGGCGCGGGCCGGGCCGTGGCCCTGGGCAAGGAGATGCTCGTGGCCGCGCTCTTCGGCGTGGGCGGGCTGCTTGACGCCTACGTGCTGGCCTTTCTCCTCCCTTCGCTTTTAGTGAACATGTTCGGGGCCTCCTTCGCCTCGGCGCTCATTCCGGCCCTGGGCAAGAGCTCGGCTCGCGAGAGTGTGGCGGGTAGCCAACCGCAGGGCCTGGATTCTGACGCGGCGAAACAAAACGTGAAACAGCATGATGCGCAGACGCGGCGCGTGGACCACGGCCCTGCGCGACGCCTGCTCGGGCGCGCACTGCTGGCCCAGGCGCTGCTGGTGCTCGCCACGGCTCTGGTTCTGGCCCTGCTGCCGGTGCAGGCCCTGCGCGTGCTGGCCCCGTCCCTGGAGCCGGAGCGCCTGGCCCTGGTCAAGGCCATGCAGACCGCGCTGCTGCCCGTGTTCGTGCTGGGCAGCCTGTCGCAGACTCTGGCGGCCAGCGTGAACTACCGCGGCGGGTTCAAGGGTCCGGCACTGGCCGCCACTCTGAGCTTATTGACGACCGTCCTGGTCATCGCCCTGGCGCACGGCGCTTTGGGCGTCAACGCCCTGGTGGCGGGCGTGGACGCGGGCGCGGCGCTGGAGTTCTGCATGCTGTTGGCGTTGCTGCGCCGGGCCTGGTTCGGAGGCAGCTGCGGCGTGCCCGGCAACGCGACGGCGTCAGCGGAGCAAAGGCCGGAGCGTCCTGGCGCGGCCGGGTGCTGCGACGAAAACAGCCTCGACCACAGCATCGACCATAGCGACAGCCACAGCGACGGGCACGGCCTCGGACACCGCGTTGACCACGGCCTCGGCCACTGCGCCGCTGCAAAAGATGGCGGCGCGCCAGGCCTGCTGCATGCTTCTGAAGCGGCAGATTTCTCCGGCGGGGCCGATGCTTTGCCGGACAGCCCGCCATGCGCTGTCGCAGGCCGCCGCGTGACGCCTGCGGCCATTTCCCTGTTGCCGTCCTCGCAGCCGCCGCCCGCCCCGCTGCGGCCCCTGCTGCGCGACTGGTCCCTGCTGGCCCTGGGCGCAAGCACCCTGGCCCTGTCCTCGTTCATCGACAACGCCATCGCCTCCACCCTGGGCGAAGGCGCGGTTTCGACCTTGAGCTACGCCTGGAAGCTGCCCTCGGGCTTCGTCACCCTGCTGGGGCTGACGCTCTCCACCGTGCTGCTGCCCTACTTCACCAGCCTGGCGCACCGCGCTCCGGCCGGGGAGCTGGCCCGCGCCAGCCGCGGCGTGGTCAAGCGTTTGCTGCTGGTGTGCGCGCCCCTGGCCGTGGCCGGAGCCTTGGCCTCGCCGCTGCTTGTGGCGCTGCTGTTCCAGCGCGGGCGCTTCGACGCCCAGGCGGCCGGGCTCGTGTCCGTGGTGCAGGCCTGCTACTTCGCGCAGCTGCCGTTCTACCTGCTGTGCATCGTCACCCAGCGCATGCTCCAGGCCTTGGCGCGCTTCCGCTTCCTGCTGCTGCTCCAGGCCGGGCTGGTGGCGGTCAACGCCTGCACCAGCTATGGCCTGAGCCGGGTCATGGGCGTGGCGGGCATCGCCGTGTCCTCAACGCTCATGTTCGCGCTCTGCGCGGGTATTTCCCTTTTGGCCCTGCGCCGCCAGTTCCGGGCGCGGCAAGGTGGAGGCGCGGCATGAAGCGCGAGCCGGAGCGCAACGCGACGCACGACAAGGCCGGTGCGGACTATTGGCGGGACGTGTGGCTGCGCGAGGCCCCGGAGCCGGTGGACCTGGACGACGCCAGCCTGCGCAACCACGTGAACCTGCGCCTGGGCCGGTTCTTCCAGGAGCATCTGCCCCAGGCGCGGCCGGGCCAGATCTTTCTTGAGGCGGGCTGCGGGGCTTCGGCCTGGCTGCCGGTGTTCGCCCGGCGCTTCGGCTACCGCGTCATGGGCCTGGACTATTCCGAGCAGGGCTGCGGCCTGGCCAAGGCCGTGCTGCAAAAGGCCGGGGTCGCCGGGAGCATCCTGCGGGCCGATCTCTTCGCCCTGCCGCCGGAGCTGCAAGGCTCTGCGGATGTGGTGTTCAGCCAGGGCCTGGTGGAGCACTTCAGCCCCACGCGCGGCGTGGTGGAGCGCCTGGCCTGGCTGGCCAAGCCGGGCGGGCTGGTGCTGACCCTGGCGCCGAACATGCGCGGGCTCACCGGTCTGCTGCAACGCGTGGCGGACAAGCGCACCTTTGATCTGCATGTGCCGCTGACGCCCGAGGACCTTGCCCGCGCCCATCGCGAAAGCGGGCTGAAGCCCCTGGCCTGGGGACACCTGGGCACCCTGAACCTTGGCGTGGTCAACCTTTCCCGCTGGGCTTCGCGGCCCGTGGGCCACCGGCTGCTCACCTGGCTGCTGGCCGGCTCGTCCATGGGCGTGTGGCTGCTGGAGCGGCTGTGCAAGGACGAACTGCCCAACGGCCTGACCTCCCCTGTGGCGTATTGCGTGGCGCGCAAGGCCGGTTAGGCGCGGGCGGCAATGGGGCCCGGACAATGAACCTCGGATGATGCGGCCAGGCATGATGGGATTTGGGCAATGGGTCGGGACGATACGACCAGGAACGATGGGCCGGGGCATGACGGCCGGCGCGCGTTTCGGCCTTGAGAACGCGCCCGTCCTGTGTGAGACTCCAAAGCGCCCGGCCCGGGGCGAATAACCAGCAGGAGACGCGGGGCATGTGCGGCATTTGCGGAATATACGCGCCCGGCGGCGACCTCTCGCCCCTGGCGGCCATGAACGCCTCCCTGGCTCATCGCGGCCCGGACGACGCCGGCCTGTGGACCGACGCGGAGGCGGGCATCGGCCTGGGGCACCGGCGGCTGTCCATCCTCGACCTCTCGCCCCTGGGACGCCAGCCCATGGTCTCCGCCTCCGGCCGCTTCGTGCTTTCCTACAACGGAGAGGTGTTCAACTTCGCCCGCCTGCGCCAGGAACTGGCCCCCCTCGGCCACACCTTCCGGGGCGGCTCGGACACGGAGGTGCTGCTCGCGGCCATTGAGCAGTGGGGGCTTGCGCGCGCGCTTTCGCGCTGCGTGGGCATGTTCGCCCTGGCCTTGTGGGACCGCAGGGAGCGCAGCCTCGCGCTGGCGCGCGACCGCCTGGGCGTCAAGCCCCTGTATTTTGGCCGCTTCAACAGCGGCGCAAGCGGCGGCAATGGCGGCGGCGTCCTGTTCGGATCGGAGCTCAAGGCCCTGCGGCGGCACCCCGGCTTCGACGCGGGCCTGGACCGCGACGCCCTGGCCCTGTTTTTCCGGCACAACTACATTCCGGCCCCGCACAGCATTTACGCCCAGGCGCAAAAAATACTGCCGGGCGAGATCGTCGCCTTTGGCCCCGGCGGCGAAACGCGCACGCGCTATTGGGACGCCGAGGCCGTCTGGCGGCAGGGCTTTGCCGAGCCGTACACCGCCGACGAGGGCGAGGCCACGGACGCCCTGGAGCGATTGCTCACCGACGCCGTGGGCCTGCGCATGCTGGCCGACGTGCCCCTTGGCGCGTTCCTGTCCGGCGGGGTGGACTCCAGCCTGGTGGCCGCGCTGATGCAGAAGCAGAGCGCACAACCGGTGCGCACCTTTTCCATCGGCTTTGCGGAGGCGGCCTTCAACGAGGCGCCCCATGCCCGCGCCGTGGCCCGGCACCTGGGCTGCGCGCACACGGAGCTGATCGTGACCGCAAGCGACATGCTGGGCATGGTGCCGGACATGCCGCGCCTGTGGGACGAGCCCTTTGCCGATTCCTCGCAGATTCCCACGGCCATTCTTTGCCGGCTGACGCGGGAGCACGTCACCGTGGCCCTTTCCGGCGACGGCGGCGACGAGCTGTTCTCCGGTTACGAGCGCTATCCCTGGAGCCTGCGGGCGCACCGGCTGCTTTCCGCCGTGCCCGGGCCCTTGCGCCGCGCCGCATACGCCCTGCTGCGCCTGCCGCCCAAGGCCCTGTGGGGCCTGCTGCCGCGCGGGCACAAGCTGCGCTGGCGGCTCGACGCCCTGGGCGTGGACGGCTTCGAGGCCTTGTACCGGCACTTCGTCTCGCACGTGAAGGATCCGGGCGCGCTGGTGCCGGGCGCGCGCGAGCCGGGCTACGCCGCCGCGCTGCTGCGCCCCCTGGGCGACACGCCGGACGCCCGCCGCGCCTGGATGAGCCTTGCGGACATTTTGAACTACCTGCCCGACGACATCCTGACCAAGGTGGACCGCGCCAGCATGGCCGTTGGCCTGGAAGCGCGCACGCCGCTTTTGGACCACCGCGTGGTGGAGTATGCCGCGCGCACGCCCATGCACCTCAAGGTGCGCCAGGGGCAAAGCAAATGGCTGCTGCGCCGGGTGCTTTACCGCCACGTGCCCACGGTCCTTGTGGACAGGCCCAAGATGGGCTTCGGCGTGCCCCTGGCCGCATGGCTCCGGGGCGGGCTCAAGCCCTGGGCGGCGGACTTGCTCTCTCCCGCGGCCTTGCGCAGGCAGGGCATTCTCGATGCGGACTTCGTGGCGCGCATGTGGCGCGAGTATCTGGCGGGCGAGGACAACTGGTGCCACTGCCTGTGGGACGTGCTCATGTTCCAGGCCTGGCTGGGGCATGAGGCCGAGGTCTCCGCGACCGGCGAGGCCGCGCCATGACGCCCTCCTGGGACGACGAGCTGCGGGCCGGGGAGCGCTTTGGCTTCGGGGCCAACTGGCGGGCCTTTCTGTCCCGGCTGAACCCGGAGCGCCTGCGGCAGGCCGTGGAATCGCTGCGCGGGCTGCTGGGACGCGACGACCTCTGCGGCCTGCGCCTGCTGGACATGGGCTCCGGCTCCGGGTTGTTCTCCCTGGCGGCGCGGTCGTTGGGGGCTGTTGTGGTTTCTTGCGACTATGACCCGGACAGCGTGGCCTGCACCGAGGGCCTGCGCCAGACCTTCCGCCCCGGCGATGCGGAATGGACCGTGCTGCGCGGCTCGGTGCTGGACAGGGCGTTCTTGGCGGAGCTGGGCACGTTCGACGTGGTCTACTCCTGGGGCGTGCTGCACCATACCGGCGACCAGTGGGCGGCTGTGGACAACGCGGCCCGGCTGGTGGCTCCGGGCGGGCTCTTGGCCGTGGCCCTGTACAACCATCAGCCGTTCTTCACGCCCTTGCACCGGACCATGAAGCGCATGGCCTGCCGCTGGCCCCGGGCCGGAGACTGGCTCATCGCCCCGGCATACGCCCTGGGCGTGGGCGCGGCCCTGGCCCTGGCCGATGCGCTGCGCGGGCGCAATCCCCTGGCCCGGCACAAAACCGCCGGCCTGCCACGCGGCATGAACTTTTGGCACGACGTGCGGGACTGGGTGGGCGGCTGGCCCTTTGAGACGAGCACGCCGGAACAGGTGTTCGACTTTTGCCGGGCGCGCGGGTTTGCGCTGCGCACCCTGCGCACCGTGGGCGGCAAGTCCGGCTGCAACGAGTTCGTGTTCGAGCGCGTTGGCCCCACCGAGCCCCAGGGACCGGAGCCATGCGCATACTGCTGAGCATACCCAGCCTGGCCGCGGGCGGGGCCGAGCGTCAGTTCGCGGCGCTGGCCTCCGGGCTGGCGGCGCGCGGGCACGAGGTGCTGGCCGTGACCCTTGGCCGGGGCGGCTCCCTTGCCGCGTCCCTTGGCCAGGCCCGTCTGGTGGAGCTGAACAAGACCTCGCGCTGGGACAGCCCCCGCGTGGCCCTGGCCCTTGCCGGGCTGCTGCGGCGCGCGGCCCCGCAGGTCCATTACGCCTTTCTGCCCAGTTGCTGCGTGCTTGGCGGGCTGCTGGCGCCGTTCTTTCCTGCCGTGCGGCTTGCGCTGGGCGTGCGCGCCACAAACGTGGCCGGGCTTGATCCCGCAGCAAGGCTGCTGCTGGCGCTGGAGGCCCGGCTCTCCCGCCGCGCCGGGCTCGTCATCGCCAACTCCCGCGCCGGGCTGCGCCACTGCCTGGGGCGCGGCTTTGCCGCCGCGCGCGCGGTGGTGGTGCCAAACGGCATCGACACGGAGCGCTACCGCCCGGACAAAACCTTGGGCGCTGCGCTGCGCAAGGCCTGGGGCGCGAGCGAAGGACATCGGCTCATCGGGCTCGTGGCCCGGCTTGATCCCATGAAGGACCATGGCGTGTTTTTGGAGGCCGCGACCCGGCTGGCAATGCAGCGGCCCGAGGCGCGCTTCGTGTGCGTCGGCGCTGGCCCGGCCGCCTACGCCGACGCGCTGCGGGGCAAGGCCGAGTCCCTGGGGCTTGCCGGGCGGCTGGCGTGGGCTGGCGAGCAGACGGACATGGCTGCGGTCTACAACGCCCTTGATTGCGTCTGCCTCAGCTCGGCGTCGGGCGAGGGCTTCCCCAACGTGCTTGGCGAGGCCATGGCCTGCGGCGTGCCCTGTGTGGCCACGGACGTGGGCGATGCGGCGCTGGTGCTGGGCGGAACAGGCGTTGTGGCGCGGCCGGGCGATGCCGAAGGACTGGCCGATGGGCTTGCGGCCTTGCTTGCGCGCACGGCGCAGGAGGGCGACGCCACGGGCGAGTCCTGCCGCCAACGCATCGTGACGGAGTTTTCCGCCGCGCGCATGGTGGCGGCCACGGAAGCTTTGCTGCGGGAATTGTGAGGATTTTCGTAGGCTGGGGCGAGGACAAAAAAAGAGCCGGGCAGGCCCCCCACCTGCCCGGCAGACACGTCGGTCCAACCGACGCGGCCGCCGGGAACGTTGCCGCCCGGCGCACGGTGCGATTTAAACAATATCCGTACCAAACAAGTCAAGCATAACCATTCTGGCTAATTACGGAAAAATGGGTCGTTTTTGCCGCTTTGGGCTGGTCAAAAAAATGCCCTTGCAGTATGCTTAAACCAGAATCGTTCTGGTTTTATCAGAATTCGGGACAGGGGGAAAAAGACCATGGCCACCGTGCTTGTGGTGGATGACGACGATCTGTTCCGCGAGCTGCTCTGCACCTCGGTCGAGCGGCACGGCCACACGGCCGTTGGGGCCGGAAGCCTGGCCCAGGCCCGCCGCGCCCTTGCCGGGCAGGATGTGGACGTGGTGTATCTTGACGTGCGCCTGCCCGACGGCTCTGGCATAGAGGCGCTGGAAGAACTGCGCGCCAGCCAGGACCCGCCGGAGGTCATCATCGTCACCGGCCAGGGCGACCCGGACGGCGCGGAGCTGGCCCTGCGCTGCGGCGCCTGGGACTACATCGAAAAGCCGGCCTCCGTGGACCGCATGACCCTGCCCATGCTGCGCGCCCTGTCCTACCGGACGGAGAAGCGCCGGCACCGCATTCCCGCCCTGCCGGAAACCTCCGGCATCGTGGGCAAAAGCCCGCGCCTGGCGGCCTGCCTTTCGCAGGCGGGCATGGCCGCGGCCAGCGGCGTGGACGTGTTCATCACCGGCGAAACCGGCACCGGCAAGGAAATCTTCGCCCGGGCCATCCATGCCAGCGGCAGCCGGCCGCAAAGCCCCTTTGTCGTGGTGGACTGCACGACCTTGCCCGGAACCCTGGCCGAGAGCGTGCTCTTCGGCCACGAGCGCGGCTCCTTCACCGGCGCGGACCGCAAGCAGACCGGGCTCATCGAGCAGGCGGACGGCGGCACGTTGTTTCTGGACGAGGTGGGCGAACTGCCCCTGGGCGTGCAGGCGAAGTTTCTGCGCGTGCTGCAAGAGCGCAGCTACCGGCCAGTCGGCGGCGGCCAGGTGCGCAAAAGCGACTTCCGCCTGGTGGCCGCCACCAATCGCGATTTGGCGGCCATGGCCGAACGGGGCGAGTTCCGCCAGGACTTGCTGTACCGGCTGGGCGCCTTTTGCCTGGAGCTGCCGCCCCTGCGCGAGCGCGACGGCGACATCCAGGCCCTGCTCGACTGGCGGCTGGCCAACCACGCCACGCGCAGCGGCAGCGCAAGCCCCACGCCCAGCCCGGAGTACCTGGAGCTGCTGCTCTCGCACCACTGGCCGGGCAACGTGCGCGAGTTTCTGCAAACCGTGGACATGAGCCTTGTTTCGGCCCACGGCGAGCGGGTTCTGCTGCCCCAGCATTTGCCGCTGGAGCTGCGCGTTCGCCTCATGCGCGGGCGGGTGGCCTCGCGCGCGTTCGCCGAGCCGGTTCCCCTGGTTTCCACCCTTGGCGGCATACGGCCCTGGCGCGTTCACCGGGCCGGAATTCTGGAAAAGGCGGAGAAGGACTATTTTGTGGCGCTCATGGCCTTTGCCGGCGGGGATGCCGCCTTGGCCTCGGAGCTCTCCGGGCTCAAGTCCGCAAGGCTTTATGAGCTGCTGGGCAAGCACGGCCTGGTGCGGGGCCGGCGCGGCGGCGACGCGACTCCGGAAATTCCGGAATAAGCTTCCTCCCGCAGGGGGGGCCGGCCGGGCGAAGGGACCGTGGTTGTTGCTCTGTGCAGTGTTGCGGCGTTTGGAACGGAATTTGATTATAAGCGATGTTGCGCGGGCCCAAGGGACTAAAGGTCATGACCGCCCGCCGACTGGAGGGAGCATAATGGCCAAAGTCCTCATTGCCGAAGACGATCCCATTTCCCAACGCTTTGTTTCCGCCATCGTGGAGCGCATGGGCCACTGCGCCGTGGTGAGCCCCAACGGCCGCCACGCCTGGGAGGCCTTGAACGCCGAAAACCGTTTCGCCATGCTCATCACCGACATCATGATGCCTGGGATGGACGGCACGACCTTGATCCGCACCATGCGCGCGGACGAGCGCTTCCGTGACATGCCTGTTGTGGTCATGTCCGCCTTCATCGGCGTGAGCGAGATTTCCGGTCTGCTGGGCATCGGCGCCACGTGGTTCATGCCCAAGCCCGTGGACCGGGTGGTGTTGGAGGATTATGTGAAGCGGGCCTTGGAATAGGCCTCCGGACAAGGCGGCGTCCATGCGACACCTCTTGGCCATGCGCCAGGGCTTTGGCCGGACCCGATCGTGGACCCGATCGTGGACCCGGCCGTGGAGCCGGGCGGGCTTTTGCCCACGGCGCGGAAGTCTTGCGCCCGGCGCCTGGCTGTTGGCCGGGCTTCTGCTGGCGGCGGCCTGCTTGTGCCAGCACGGCCTGGCCCGCGCCGCGACGAAGACGCCCGGCCCGCAAGCCGCGGACGAACTGGTGGCCGTGGTGCCGGCCAGTCTGCCGCCGCTCTACTTCACCGCGCCGGACGGAACCCCCACCGGGTTCGCCGTGGAAGTGCTGCGCCAGGTGGCGGGCCATGCGGGCTACCGGGTGCGGGTCGTCGTCGCCGCCAATCCGCAGGAGGCCCGCCGCCTGCTGGACCAGGGTGTGGCCCAGGTGCTGCCCGGCATGGGCGTCAGCGAAGAACGCGGCCAGCATTTTCTCTTTTCCCGCCCCATAGAAACCCAGCCGGTGCACATCTACACCCGCGCCCACAGCCCCCGGCGCGAGAACCTGGCGGCCTTGAAGGGCGCACGGGTCTCCGTGCTCGCCTCCAGCATTCCTATGGACATATTGGGCCAGGACCCGGACATTGTGGTGCTGAAGTCCCAGTCCTTGTCGCAGGCCCTGTTCGACCTGGTTTCCGGCGAGTCGGACGCGCTGGTGTTTCAAAGCCCGCTGGTGGACTTCACGGCCAGCGCCGCGGGGCTTTCGCACAAGCTTGCGCGCAGCGAAAAACCGTTGTTCGAGGTCAGCCGCTCCTTCGCGGTCACGCCCGGCCGCCCGGACATCCTTGCCCGGCTGGACGCGGCCTTGAGCGAATACCGCGACACGCCGGAGTTCCACTCCCTGTATAAGGCCTGGCACGAGGAGCCCGCGCCGCCGCTGCTTTCGCCCACGGCCCTGTGGCTTGTGGGCGGGCTGTTCGTGCTTTTGGGCGGTTCGTTGCTGTTGTGGCGCTATGTTTCGCTTTGGCGCATGAACCGCAAGCTTTTGACCGCGCTGAACGCGCGCGACCACGCCCTGGCCGAGCTGCGCCTGACCCAGGACCGCATGGAGGCCCTGTTCACCCTGACGCACATGGAGGCGGCGGACACGCCCGGGCTCACCAGCTTTGCCCTGGACGAGGGCGTGCGCCTGACCGGCAGCGAGAGGGGGTTTTTGGTCTTCATCGAGAATGGCTCGGTGGACCTGAAGAACGCCCAGTGGTCGGCGCATGGCAAACCCCTCTTGGTGGAGCCGCCAAGACCACCCTATCCCGTTGCCGAAGCCGGGCTTTGGGCCGATTGCGTCCGCACCAAGGCTCCCTTGGTGGAGAACGACTACGCCTCCTGCGAGCGCGGCAAGGGCTTGCCGCCGGACCACGTGCCCCTGCGGCGGGTCATGTCCGTGCCCATGGTGGTGGACGACGAGGTTGTGGCCGTTTTTTGCGTGGCCAACAAAAGCGCTCCCTACGACGAGAACGACACCCGCCAATTGCAGCTCTTTTTGGTGGAGCTGTGGCGCGTGCTCCAGGCCCACCGCGACGCGGAGACCATCCGCCAGGCCCGGGACTACGCGGAAAGCCTTGTGGAAGGCGCCAACGCCATTCTGGTGGGGCTCGACACCGAAGGCCGCGTGATCCTGTTCAACGCCGCGGCGGAGCGCATCACCGGCTTCCAGCGTGAGGAGGTGCAGGGCCGCGAGTGGTTCGCCTGCATGCAGCCCGAGCATCTGGCCGGGCCGGCCACCTCCCTCTACCGCGACTTCATGGCCGGGCGCGCGGCGCTGCCCCGCCAGCGCGAGGGCGTGCTGCGCACCAAGGACGGCCGCCTGCGCCACGTCTCCTGGCAGATCAGCCTGACGCGCCAGGGCGACGCCGTCACCGGGACCATCGCCTACGGCATCGACATCACCGAGCAGAAGCAGGCCGAGGCCGAACTGCGCCGCCTGCACCGGGCCATCGAGCAGACCGCGGAAGGCGTGCTCATCGCGGACGAGTCCGGGGCCATCTTGTACGCCAACCCCTCCTTCGAGCGCATGACCGGGCTGACGCGCGCCGGCGCGCTGCTCAAGGGCCAGTCCGTGTTCGACCTGGACATCTGCGTGCTGGACCACCACAGCTCCGCCATACAGGGCGAGGGACAGGAGGGCATCTGGCGGGGCACCTGCGTGTTCACCCGGCCCGGCGGCACCCCGGCGGAGGTGGAGTTCACGGTGTCGTCCATCCGCAGCCGCGCCGACAGGCTGATGAGCTATGTGGCCGTGTGCCGCGACGTGACCGAAAAACGGATGCTTGAGCATCAGCTTTGGCAGGCCCAAAAGATGGAAGCCCTGGGCACCCTGGCCGGCGGCATCGCCCACGACTTCAACAACCTGCTGGCGTCCATAATGGGCTTCACCGAACTGGCCCTGGACGACCTGCCGGCGGAGTCGCGCGGGCGCGGCTGCCTGGACCGCGTGCTGGGCGCCAGTCTGCGCGCCCGCGAGCTGGTGCGCCAAATCCTCTCCTTCAGCCGCCGCAGCGAACACAAACTGCGGCACCTGCGCGTCGACGCCGTGGTGGCCGAGGCCCTTAAGCTGCTGGAGGCCTCCCTGGCCAAGAACATCGACATCCAAAGCGAGCTTTGCGCCGGGGCCGTCGTCCTGGCCGATCCCTCGCAGATCCACCAGATCGTCATGAACCTGTGCACCAACGCGGCCCAGGCCATGGCCGGCAACGGCGGGCGGCTTCTGGTGCGCACAAGCGCCGCGCCCCTGCCCGCGGAGCTGGCCGCCCGGTACCGGCTGCCGCCGGGCGAGTACATCACGCTGCTCGTGGAGGACCAGGGGCCCGGCATAAGCCCCGAGCACCTGGGGCGCATCTTCGATCCGTTCTTCACCACCAAGGGCCCGGGCGAGGGCACGGGCCTGGGCCTGGCCGTGGTCCACGGCATAGTGACCAGCCTTGGCGGCGCCGTGTGGGCGGAGGGCGAGCCCGGACACGGCGCGCGCTTCCAGATTCTTTTGCCCACCCAGGCCGGGGGCGAGGACCAGCCCCGCAAGCCCCTGCCGGGCGACCTGCGCGGGCAGGAGCGCATTCTGCTTGTGGACGACGAGCCGGACATGCTGGAGCTTGGCCGCCAGGCCCTTACCCCCCTGGGCTACCGGGTGGCCACGGAGGGTTCGCCCGAGGCGGCCCTGCGCACCCTTCTGGACGACCCGCGCGCCTTCGACCTCGTCATCACCGACATGAACATGCCCCGGCTCACCGGCTTGCAACTTGCCGAGGGCCTGCGCCCGGCCTGCCCGGACCTGCCTGTTGTGCTCATCACCGGCTTCAGCAGAACCATCCCCCCGGACCGTCTGGATTCCCTCGGCGCGGTCCGCCTTCTGCCCAAGCCTTTTTCCACGGGCGAGCTGGCCCTGGCCGTGCGCCAGGCCCTGGCCCCGAGAACCGGAGGGGAAGCATGACCCAATGCATTCTTGTGGTTGACGACGACGGCGACGTGCGCGAATTGATGTGTCGCATGCTTGAGCAGGACGGCTACCACGTCGTCCCCGCCGACGGCGGCCAGCAGGCGCTGGAGCAGGTGGCCCGGCTCGACCCGGATCTGGTCATCACCGATGTGGTCATGCCCGGCGTGGACGGGTTCGAGGTGCTGCTGAAGCTGCGGAATTTGGCACCCAGGGCGCAGGCCCTTGTGGTCTCGGGCGGCGGCCGCGTCGGCCCGGACATTTATTTGGAGACGGCCAGACGGCTGGGGGCCCGCGCCGTGTTGCGCAAGCCCTTCACCCGGGCCGAAATGCTTGAAGCCGTGCGCCAAGCCCTTGGCCAGCGCGCGTGCTCCCAACCCCCCAGGCAGGAGCCATAGCCATGCAGTCAGACATAGAACCCTTGGCCGACGCCTTTGTGCGCCAATCCATAGCGGCAGCGAAAAACCGCGTGCGCGCCCAAAAGGCCGCACAGGACAAAGATCCCTCCCAGGCCCTGTTTCTGGCCTTGGCCCAGGGGCAGGAGGTGCAGGCGAAAAAGGCCCTGCTTTTGCTGCGCGGGCGCATCGGCATCACGGCCGAAAATCTGGCCGAGGCCTTGCAGGAGTCGCGTGAAATGGCCGTGGAGACCCTGCCCTGGACCGTGCTGGCCCAGGCCGAGGGCGACCGCGCCGCAGGCGCGCTTTTGGTGCAGATGGCCCGCGCCCTGGCCAGCCACCTGGCCGTGCATGAAGCCAGCGTCAAGGGCGAGACCACGTATTACGTGTGCGCCATTTGCGGGCACATCCATGCCGGGGCCGACCCCGGACGCTGCCCGGTGTGCCAGGCCCTGCCAGAAAAGTTCGTGCCCGTGCAGGCCTGAGGACGAGGAAGCCGGAGCGCCATGCTGTTCGAGGCCCTGCACTACGCCCGCGCCCGCCTTGGCGGCGAGCCGAATCCCCACGGCCATTTGACCGAGCTTGTGGGCATTTGGGCCAGGCACCGGCGGCAGCGCCAGGCCTGGGCCGGACATTTGGAGCGCGCCAGGGGCTTGTGCCTCCACGCGGCCGAGGCCACCTCCCCGCAAGCGCGGCGCACGGCCCTGGTCTACGGCGGCGGCATATTGAACGACGTGCCCCTGGAGCGGCTCGCGGCCTTGTTCGGGCGCGTGGTGCTGGCGGACATGGCCTTTTTGCCGCGCACCGTGCGCTTGGCCAAGGCCCTGGGCAACGTGTCCTTGCTCCACGCCGACATGACCGGGGTGCTGCATGCCGCGCCGCCCGCCGAACCTGCGGACCTTCCCGTGCCGGATCTGACCCTGGGTCAGGCTGGGCCGGATTTCGCCTATTCCGCCAACGTGCTTTCCCAACTGCCCCTGGCGCCCCTGGCCGTCATGGAGCGCACGTGCCCGGACTTGGATCCGGAGCGGCGCAAGGCTTATGGCGCCGCACTGGTGCGCGCGCACCTGGACGCTCTGGCGGCGCTGCCGTGCCCGGTCTGCCTGGTGGCGGACACGACGGAGCGCGGCCTGGCCGGGGGCGTGGCGCAGTATGAGGATGACCTGCTGTACGGTGTGCGGCCGGACCTGACCGGGGAGAGCTGGATTTGGCGGCTTGCCCCGCGTGGCGAGGCCCACCCCGAACTCGACATTGAACGCCAGGTGCTCGGCGTACGGGACGTGCATGCCGCCCGGCCGGACGCCAACGGAGGTCGCCATGTCTGACGAGCGTCAAGACGAATCCGCCGTGGGGCGGGGCGGACCTCCGGCCCCGGACGAGCAGACGGGCGCGCCCACTGCTTCGCCTGATTTCCCGCAGGCTCCTGGTCCTGCCGCCGCGCAGGCCCTGCCGCCGGACCCGGCCCAATGCCTGGAGAACGACCACGTGCGCCTGCGCGCCCTGGAGCAGCGCGTGCACCAGAAGATCGAGGACGCCGAGGGCTACGGCTTCAACCTCGACGAGCAGCGCATGCTCAACGCCTTCTTCGACCTGGCCCAGGAGTATGACTCCCGCCGGGATCTGCTGACCATCTGCGTGCTGCTGCCCATGATCTTCTTCCATCAGGAAGTGCGCGTGTACCTGCGCACATCCGAGAACTCCTGGCGGCTGGCGCGCAGCCTCAGCCTCCCTCGTGAACAGCCGTCCGAGGCGCTTCCGCCCGTTTCCGCCACGCTGGGCGCCCATTTCTACGCGCCCATCAAGGGCCGCAAGGACACCGCCGAACTCATGGGCTTTCCTCTGGAGCACGGCATCATCGGCTGGGTGGAGGTTGTCGGGGGGGCTTCTCTTTCGGCCAAGCACCAGTTGTTCTACGAAAAGTTCGCCGGGCGCGTGGGCTACCAGATGCACAACCGCATGGCCCGGGCCAAGAACCGCGAGCATCTCACCTTCATTCAGAATCTCGTGTCCGACATCGGCCACAACGTCATTGTGCCCAACATGACCTTCAAGCTGTTCTTCAACCGGCTGCGCGGGTCCATCTCCGCCCTGGAGCGGCTCATTCTGGAGGCGCCCCTGGACACGCCGCGCCAATTTCTGCTGGAGCTCGACGTGCTGCAGACCCGCATGCGCTCGCAGTACGAGGAGATCAACCGGCACTACGAGCAGACCAGCCTGTTTCTGGAGACCCTGCTGCGCCGCCGACACTTTGAGGAAGGCCGCTATGTGCTGGAGAAGCGCCTGGTGAATCTGCGCCAGCAGGTGGTGGACCCGCAAGTGGAGCGCTTCCGCCCGCGGCTCAGCGACCGGGGCGTGGCCATCGACCTTTCCATGGGCGGCATTCCGGACAAGCCCGTGATGCTCATGGCCGACCTGGGGCTTGTGGCCCAGGTGTACGCCAACCTCTTTTCCAACGCCGTCAAGTACACGCGGGCCGTCACCGGGCCGGACGGCCTGTCCAAAAAATTCATGGCCTATGGTTGGGCCGTGCAGCCCGATGTCTTCGGCCCCGGACGCGACGGGGTGAAGCTGAACGTCTTCACCACCGGCCCCGTGATACCGGAGAACGAGCGCGGCCAGCTGTTCCGGCCGGGCTTCCGCGCCAGCACCACCGGGCAGGAACACGGCACCGGCCAGGGCCTGGCCTTTGTGCGCCAGGTGGTGGCCCTGCATGGCGGGCAGGTGGGCTACGAGGCTGAGCCGCTGGGCAACAACTTCTTCATCATTTTGCCGCTGGAGAATGACAAGCCGCTGCTGGAAGACACGCGCTCGTGCTGAGCCCGGCGGTCTTCGCGCCAGTCGTTATGTGTGAGCGCAAAAGTGTCGAGGAGGGCATATGCAGCCGTCGCCGCCGCCACGGGGGGCACGGAACGAACAAGAAAGGCCTACTGCACCTGCACCCTTGAGACGATGATACCCGCCAAGGGGGGCGGCCGTAAGGGAGACTGACGCGGTGCGCTCTCCCTTCCTCAGCATTCCGGTTCTATATCGCTTGAAAGTATGACCTGCGTGGCAAATACGTCTTCACTTCTCGCAACAGCCCGCCGAAAAAGCCAATATCGAAATCCTTCGCGTCGACATTTAGTTCCTGGAATAGATTCTCGCACTGCATATGCGTTGAATCATCATTTATTATGGCAGATATGGTGTGCCCATAAGATTCAACCGCTTTGCCATTTTGAATGTATGGAGCAGTGGAGACATCGCCAAGAGCATGAACCTTCTCCCAGCAAGCCGTGTCCAGATGCCTAAAACGATTTACAAAACTGGGGTCATCTGAAGAGATGGCATTCGGGAGGAATGTGCTGATGAGTGAACGCTCCACAGAGCCTCTGTAGCAATCATGAATCAACACAGCTTTAATGTTTTTAAATTCTTTTAATAAGTATGCACAGAGGAAAACAGCTTTTTCACCTTTAGGGCCATCGATGAAAACAACAGGGGCTTTTAGGCGTTGAACAATCCTCGGCAAACGAACGAAAGCATCACCGTAGAGCAAGTGCAAGTTCTTGAAGTCTTTTAATCGGGCCTCGGCAATTTTTGAGTCGAGAGAATATTTCGTATTCTCGATGCTGTAGATATCAATGCCGCTGTTTGCAAAAAAAGACGAGATGAGCGCCGTGCTGACCCCTCTCGCTCTTCCTGATTCCACCACGGAATCGGCCTCAAGCTCCCGGACGATTGCGCAAAGGAAGAGCATTTCTGAGGGGAGAACCCCTTTGAGATCAAAGAGCGAACCATCGCAGATCGTCTCAAAGGATGCGAGTGCGGATTCTCCTGCAGAGACGATGTCCAGCATATGAACTACCTCGTTAGCATTATGAGCGGATGTGATAATTCACCTTCGAACAGGCTTGGCTCGCCCGCTCACGATAACTGCCAGAGGCTTGAGGTGCTTGGAGTTCGCTTGATGCAAGACTTATGGCAAGCCATTAAGTCTTCGACATCGGGGCAGGGGTGGCCCCTGCCCCGATGCTACTCCAGCACGGCGCCCTGGGCGGCGCTGGTCACGTGCTTCACGTAGCGCTTCAGGAAGGGCGATTTGATGGTCTTGCGCTTGGGGCGGAACTTCGCCTTTCGCTCGGCCAGAATGGCCTCGTCGACCAGCAGGTTCAGCTTGCGGCCAGGGATGTCGATTTCGATGATGTCGCCGTCCTGCACGAGTCCGATGAGGCCCCCGCTGGCGGCCTCCGGCGAGACGTGGCCGATGGCCGCCCCGCGCGAGCCGCCGGAGAAGCGGCCGTCGGTGATGAGGGCGACGGATTCGCCAAGGCCCATGCCCATGATGGTGCTGGTGGGAGAGAGCATTTCGCGCATGCCGGGGCCGCCCTTGGGGCCTTCGTAGCGGATGACCACGGCGTCGCCGGGCTTGATGGCCCCGCCGATGATGGCCTCGAAGGCCTCGGCCTCGGAGTCGAAGGGGCGCGCCTTGGCCTTGCGCTGCATCATCTCCGGCGCCACGGCGCTTTGCTTCACCACCGCGCCGAGGGGGGCCAGGTTGCCGAAGAGCACGGCGATGCCACCCTGCTGGGCGTAGGGGGAGTCGATGGGGCGCACGATGTTGTAGTCGCGCACGGCGGCTTTGAGTTCGGCGAGGTTTTCGCCCACGGTCTTGCCGGTGCAGGTCAGGGCGCCGGTTTCGATGAGCCCGGCCTTGTTCAGCTCGGACATGACGCCGGGAATGCCGCCCGCGGCGTTCAGGTCCTGGATGTAGTCCGGCCCGGCCGGGGCCAGGCGGCAGAGGTTCGGCGTGGTGCGGCTCACTTCGTCGAAGATGGTCAGGGTGAGGGGCAGCCCGGCCTCGCGGAAGATGGCGGGCAGGTGCAGCACGGTGTTGGTGGAGCAGCCCAGGGCCATGTCCATGCGCACGGCGTTCTTCACGCTCTTTTCGGTCACGATGTCGCGCGGGCGGATATTCTTCTTGAGCAGCTCCATGATCTGCATGCCGGCCTGCTTGGCCAGGCGGATGCGCGCGGCGGAGACGGCCGGGATGGTGCCGTTGCCGGGCAGGGCCAGGCCGATGGTCTCGGAGAGGCAGTTCATGGAGTTGGCCGTGAACATGCCGGAGCAGGAGCCGCAGCCGGGGCAGGCGCCTTCTTCCAGCTCCTGCAGCTCGGACTCGTCCATCTTGCCCAGTTTGACCTTGCCCACGGCCTCGAACACGGTGATGAGGTCCACGCGCTTGCCGCGCACCTCGCCCGCGAGCATGGGCCCGCCGGAGACGACGATGGTGGGGATGTTGAGCCGCAGCGCGGCCATGAGCATGCCTGGCACGACCTTGTCGCAGTTGGGCACCAGCACCAGGGCGTCAAAGGGATGGGCCGTGGCCATGATCTCGACGGAGTCGGCGATGAGCTCGCGGCTGGGCAGGGAGAAGTGCATGCCCTCGTGGTTCATGGCCAGGCCGTCGCACACGCCGATGGTGGGGAACTCCATGGGGGTGCCGCCGGCCATGCGCACGCCGTCCTTCACCGCCTGCACGATCTTGTCCAGGTGGATGTGGCCGGGAATGATCTCGTTGGCGGCGTTGGCGATGCCGATGAGCGGGCGGCGCATTTCCTCGCGTGTCATGCCCAGGGCGGACAGCAGCGAACGGTGCGGGGCCTTTTCCATGCCGCTGGTCATTTTGGAGCTGCGGGCGGTCATCTTCTTGGTGACGGACATGGGATGTCTCCTGTTGGGGGGGAATTATTTTCTTGCAGCGACGAACGCGGCCAGGCCCGCCACGCAGGTGGTGGCGAAGACCAGGGAAAAGCACTGCCATGCGGGCAGAAATTCGACCTTCAGGAACAGCGGCGGCACGTCGAGCACGCTGCGCAGCCAGGCCTGCAGAAACTTCAGGCACACCAGGGCCAGCACGCTGCCCACAAAGCCCTGCACCACGCCGTTGGCGAAGAGCGGGGCGCGAATGAACCAGGGCTTGGCGCCCACGAGGGACAATATCTCCACCTCGTCGCGGCGGGCCAGCATCATGAGTTTGAGGGTATTGCCCACCACCAGGGCCACCACCAGGGCGAAGAAGCCCAGGGCGGGCCAGGCGGCCTGCTGGATGAGGGCTATCCAGCCCGTGGCCAGGGAGAGCTGCGCGGCGTTGTAGGTCACGCGCTCCACACCGGGCAGCCCGCGCAGACGCGCGTACATGCGGCCCATCCAGGGTTCCGGCGCCTCGCCCGCGGGGATGTCGAAACTGAGCAGGGCCGTGGGCGGCAGGATGTTCTCGCCTTCCAGCCAGGCGAAGTCGTCCGGCGCGGAGGCGGGCAGCATGGGCCCGGGATCTGCCGGGGCGGCCGTGGCGTTGGCTGTGGCGTTGGCGTTTGCCGCAGTGGCGTTGGCCGTGCTGTCCGCCTTGGCGGTCGGGACCGGCTTTGCCGGGGCGGCCGGCGTCGCGGCGGAAAGTCCGCGCATGAGCTCGGCCATGGCCGCGCGCGGGGTGAAGGTCGACATCTCGGCCACGCCGGGCACGCGCTTCAGGTCCGCCCACTGGGCTTCCACGTCGGTCATGTTGGAGCTGGCGCTCCAGTAGATTTGAAACCGCGCCTGGGCCTGGGTCTTCAGCACTTCCTGCTGCACGTTGTGCAGGATCAAAAGGCCGGTTGCCGCCAGGAGCGCCACCATGCAAACGGTGATGAGCGTGCACAGCTGCGGCAGCGGAAAGCGGCGCATGTCGGCCACGCCGCGCGCCATAAGTTTGCCCGTGCTCATGCGCCCCTCCGTTTGGACACAAGGCCGGCAACGCATTCGGCCCCGCTCAGCACCTCGGCCGTGGGCAGGGTTATCTGCCCGCGCACAAGGTGCACTTGGCGCGCCTCCGGCGCCCAGGAGAGCACGTCGCGGTTGTGTGTGGCCATGATGATGGTGGTGCCGTAGGTGTTGAACTGCTTGAATAATTCGATGAGGTGGCGCGAGAGGTCCGCGTCCAGGTTGCCGGTGGGCTCGTCGGCCAGAATCAGCTCCGGGTTCACCACCATGCTGCGGGCGATGGCCACGCGCTGCTGCTCGCCGCCGGAAAGCTCGCGGCAGGGCGCATAGGAGCGCTCCTCAAGGTCGAGGGCGCGGATGACGGCGCGCACACGGCGGTCGATGCTGCTTTTGGGCACGCCGCGCACCTCAAGGGCGATGGCGATGTTTTCGAACACGGTGCGCTCCGGCAGGACCTTGAAGTCTTGGAACACCACGGCCACCTTGCGCCGCAGCGCGGGCAGGCCGGAGGAGCGCAGCCGCATGAGATCGACGCCCGCAACGGTGGCCGAGCCGGCCTTGGGCTTTATGTCGCCGTAGAGCACGCGCAGAAGGGTGGTTTTGCCCGCGCCGGAGGGGCCGGTCAGAAACACGAATTCCCCGCGCTCCACGTGGAGCGAAATGTCGTTTAAGGCCTGCACGCCGCCGAAAACGCAAGATACGTGATCGAGATGTACCATATCCGTTTCCCCTACGCCAAAGCTTCGCGGTTTGGAAGAGGGCCGGGCCGGGAGGAAATTCCGTTCCGCGCAATATAGACTGCTTGAAATTAAAATTGTTGTACGCTAGTTGCGATGCGGTATGCATTTCACGGTTGAGGCCGGGCCGGATCTTGGCCCCTGTGGGCGGAAGACGCCGCATCATCACTGCGACTGCCAAGGGGGGCGTCATGGGCAAGAGTTTCTTTTTGTTCTGGGCAAGAAGCGAGGGCCGACAGCAACAGCAAGGCGAGGTTGTGGAGCTGCGGGAGCTGGAATTTGAAACCGTGACGCCGCAGGACCTCATCGACGAATACCACGTTTCGAGCATGGCCCGTGTGGCGGGCGACGCGAACCGCCCGCCTGAAAACGCCACGGAGCCCAGCACCGTGGAGAAGCAGGTGTGCGGTCATGTCCAGCAGGCGGAGGCGGCGGCCCTGCGCTCGTACAACGAGGTCTACCAGAGCCACCGGCAGCATCTGAACAACCTGGACGAGGCGCTTGTGCCCTCGGACGTGTCGGTCAAGGGCGCAAGCGCCAGGGCGAACCTGCAGCGCCGCCGCCGCGACGCCATTGTCGGCGTCACCGACCTGTTCAACAAGATGTGCCGGGGCTATACCGCGCTCCAGGCCTTTCGCGAGACGCACCGTCGTGGCCCGGACGCGAACCTGGACAACCGGGAGAGCACGACCAAGCTGGCGGTGCTGCTGGCGATCCTCGGCGTGGAGATGGTCATCAACTCCATCTACATTAGCCAGAAGCTCGCCGGCGGCTTGTTCGAGGGCTTGAGCATCGCCGGAACCATCGCCCTGGTCAACCTGTGCCTCGGCTTTTTCATCGGCTTCATCGGCCTGCCTTACCTCATGCATGTGGACACCGGGAAAAAGGTCGCCGCGTCGCTTGGCATTCTGCTGGCCGTGGGCGGCCTCTTGTGCGTCAACCTCGGCGTGGCCCACATGCGCACGCTGCTGGGCGAAGGCCTGGCGACCCTGGCCCGCGAAGCGGCCGTCGGCGCGTTCCGGCGGCTCATGGCCCAGCCCTTTGATCTGGGCGACGTCTCCAGCTTCGTGCTGTTCTGCCTCGGCATCATCTGCAGCGCGGGCGCGGTGTGGAGCGGGTTCCGTTGGGACGAGCCCTACCCGGAATACGCCGACCAGACCCGCATGTACAACAACACGCACGAGGAGCTGCTGGTGGGCAAAAGCCAGTGGAGCCGCCACCTCGCCGTCACGTTCGAGTCGTCCGTCCGGGAGCTTGAGGAAACGCGCGACGCCATCCGGCGCAATGTCTCCGAGTACCGCAGCACCGTGAAGAAGATGCACGACCTGCAGACGCGCTACCGCCAGTACATCCAGGGGCTTGAGGAGACGTTGAACGCCGTGCTCGGGCACTACCGGCAGACGAACATCAGCTCCAACAGGACCGCGCCGAAGCCGTGCTACTTCGACAACAAGGAAAACCTTGTTCCGGCGAGCCTGGAAAACATCAGCGCCACGACCAAGGCCGAACCCGAACTCAAGGCGATCGAGGCGGACGCCTGCGCCCGCTTCGATGCCAGCCTGAAGGACCTGCACGATGAACATCAAGCTGCCCAGGATGCGCTGGCGGATTGCACTCCCGTCGATATTCAGCCGCAGGAGGACTGTGGGAAGAGTCGCCACCGCAGCGCACCGCAGGCAGACGGCGCGCGATATGCCGAGGAGGGATGAGGAGATGCCGATGCCTGGCCGGCCGATGCGGCGCAAGCCCAAGATGAAATGGGTTGCGAGCCCGCTGATGGTGGTCATTGGACTGTTTCTGGCGGCGGGCGTTCTGGTCTACCGCTTTGCGCCAAACGACCCGGATCCGGTGGACGCGCAGACGATGTGCGCGGGTGCGCCAAGCTCGGTGACGGCGGTGCTGCTGGACGTGACGGATCCGCTTTCCGAGTCGCAGCAAGGCCGCGTGCGCAAGGAGCTGGAAAGCGTGCTGAACGCGGTGCCGCCCAAGGGGCGTGTGGAGGTGTTTCTGCTGGCCAAGGGGCAGGTGGGCGCCTCCAAGTTCACCATCTGCAACCCGGGCGACGGCTCGGAGCGGCCCGCGTTTTTCGTTACCCAAAGCGTGGCCAAGGCGCTTTGGCGCGAGAACTTCCGCGACAAGGTGCTGGCCGCCGCGGCAGAGGCGCAGCGGGCAGAGGGCAGCGACACCTCGGGCGTGCTGGAGGCCATCTCCTCGGTCTGCTCGCAGGCCTTCAGCGGCGAGGGCGAAAATCCGCCCAAGGGCAAGCGGCTTCTTGTCATCTCGGACATGCTCCAGCACACGCGGGGGTTGAATCAGTACAGCCGCCGCCACGCCGTGAGCTTCCAAACCTTCCGCACCTGGCCGTATTACGAGGCCGTGCGGCCGACAAACATCGGCGGCGTGGACGTGTCCGTGCTGTACATCCGGCGTCCGCAGAATGCGGAACGGCAGGGGGCGGGGCATATGGCGTTCTGGCGGGCGCTGTTCGAGGAGCGCGGGGCCAACGCCACGTTCACGGAGATTTAGCTCCCGCCTCGCGGCCCTGGGGGATTGGGAGAGTTCCTATCGGCGGTATCGCCGTTCCCCCGCGCCCCAAAGCCCCGCGCCCCGCCGCAGACCGGGGCCGCGCACTTGCGGGGGCATGGGCGAAAGTGCGCGCAAAAGGTCCTGGGCAAGGGCGCTCTGAACATCGGGCGCCATGGCCCGGGCGTGCTTCGGCTCGGCCAGGGCCTCGAACAGCGGGCTCCTCTGTTGGCATCGCCGTCTTCCCCTCTGAAATTCCGGCAGGCTCTTGGCGGACATGTTCGGTCCGGCGCTTTGGGCTTTGCAGGCCGGGGCGTATTGGGTAGTGGATAGGATGAGGCTGGAAGAAGGAGGGCGTATGGGGTGCTGTAAGTGTGAGAAGTATCAGTGGGCGGACCCGCAGGAGGTCGTTTGGACGGACCCGGCGGACGGGAAAGAATATTGTGTTTTTCATGCGCCTGGTGAGCAAAAGTGGAAGAGAACCGTTGGACAAGAAAAGTACACGACAAGCGAATTTAACGAGCTAGTATTTTTACGTATCGATGACACAAAAGATAGGATTGCTGCGGGAGGCAGTGATGCGGCGTGCCTCCTCTCCGGCACCGTTTTTCCTGGAGATATTTCTTTTCCACATAAATACTATTACGAGCCTTTGCCACCATTGGATATGTCTTGGGCTACGTTCAACGGTGAGGCTTCCTTTATTTGGGTAACATTCAGCAGCATCGCTTTATTTGAGAACGCAATATTTGTTGGTAATGTTGTGTTCGGAAGAACAATATTCAAAGATATAGTGTTGTTTACGAGAACAACATTCAAAAAATCAGTGCTATTTGTTAGATCTGTATTTAAAGACTGTGTACAATTTAGCGAATGTCATGCAAAAGACAGATCTATACAAATGCGGTTTATTTCGGAAAAATCTCTTGAAAAGATTATTATTACATCTGGTGAACTTCATTTATTCTCTTTTCTTCAATGCTATTGGCCACAGCACTTGGGAGTTGGATATTATGATATTATAACTACCAGTGCGGCAAAGGTTTGTGAAGAACTTTATAGGTCTTTGAAACAACGTGCTGTGGAAGAGCATGATCAGACAATGGTTTCACATTGGCACTATCAAGAAAAATCGATGACCTTAGCTCAGCAGAATGGCAAACTATATATAATTTCTTTGCTTCTAAAATACAAAGAAGGGAGAAAAAGAAGCTTTCTGCGACGCTGCTGCTTGAAATATAAATTAATCACACCGATAATGCTGCGTTCCCTCACGTGGTGGTACTGGGCCACCAGCGGTTTCGGCGAACGCGCCGTGCGGGCAGGGGTGTGGCTGCTGGCGCTGGTCGGGCTGTCGTTTGCGCTGAACGCCACGCCGCAGCCGATGGACTGGAGCACGCTCGCAGGTGCAACGGCCGCCAACGCCACCATGGCCACCATCCCCTTTGCCAAGGACATTCCCGGCGACGGCTGGGTGAAGGTGGGGCGCGGGGTGTGGCAACTGCTCATCGCCGTGCAGTTCACCCTCTTCGCCCTGGCCGTGCGCAACCGTTTCCGGCGCTGACTTGGGCACCGCAAGCCTCCGCGTATCCCGAGAATGTTTTAAACTGGTTGCAACTCTGGCCAATTATCGCTAGCACGTATCCCTTCGTTTTTATGCTGCGGCAGGCGCGGCGCAATGAGCAATCATCGCGGGGGGAGCTTTGCGAGAGCCAGATCTTACGGTCATTATTCCAGCCTACAACATGGCGCGTTGGCTTCCATACGCCGTTGAGTCCTGCCTTTGGCAGAGTCGGGCGAATATTGAAGTGGTCATCGTGAACGATGGCTCAAAGGACAACACGGCCGAAATCGCCGAGGCTTACGTCAAGGCCGATGGCCGCGTGCGCGTGCACCATCAGGAGAACATGGGCCTGGGCCGCACCCGTCAGGTGGGACAGTCGCTCAGCCGCGGGCGTTATTTGATGTGGCTGGACGCCGACGATTTTTTGGACCCAAACGCCGCCAGCGACATGCTCGGCGTGGCGGAGCGCGACCATGTGAACATGGTGTGCGGCAACGCTGTGGTATTCTCCTGCAAGACCTTCAATACACGCCGCTATTTCTATCACCCCTCTGCTTCGCGCACCACCTTCGGCAATCCGCAGTACTGGAAGTCCAAGGTCCTCTGGCGCTGGATCATCAACACCGAGTTCCTCAACGGCCAGAACATCATCCACCCGCCCCTCAAGCTCGGGCAAGACATCGTGGTCATGTACGATTTGCTTTGCCGCGTGGGGAATTTCTCGCAGTGTCCGTCGTTCATGTATTATTTTCGGCAGGAGCATAAGGGCATGGACTCCTGCCTGGAGACGGAGATTGAGCACGAGCTTGCGCACTACGCGCTGGTCAAAGATATCCTGGTGAACGCAGGTCAAATAAAGCCGCTCGTGAGATATCTCTCCGAGAATTATCTGCGCGACATCAAGAACATAATGCCGCGGATTCTGGGGTGCGAGCCCCATTGGGAGGAGCGCGTCGCGCAGTTGGGACAGGAGCTTTTTCAAGGCATTTCGACCGACTGGCTCGGGCCGGAGTTCTGCGGGCCGGAGCTGCGGCATAGCCCGGAATTGCAGTCGCTGGGGCTCGCGTTCCTCAGCGGGAATGTGCAGGCGATCCGCATGGAGCTGGCCCGCCACGGTCAAGTAACACCGGCCTCCGTGAACAAGCTGAGCTGGTGGCACACATATCGGCGGAGAATTAAAGCCGTGTTCTCGCCTCGTTCGCACAAGGCCAGGTCCCTTCATGCCAAATTGGAGGCGCTGGCGCGCAAGCGTCTGGGAGCGCTCTGGACCATCTAGGCCAGCGCGGGCTCCGCACTGCGGGAAAGGCCCGCGCCCTGCCGAATGAGATGGCCGTCCGGGTGGGAGCGGAGCCGCCGGCCTGTCTTGTCATCCCGTGCCCAAAAGCCGCCGCAGGCCGGGCCCGCGCACTTCCGGGGGCATGCGCAAAAGTGCGCGCAAAAGGTCCTGGGCAAAGGCGCTCAGAACATCGGGCGCTATGGCCCGGGCGTGCTCCGGCTCGGCCAGGGCCTCGAACAGCGCGTTCACCTGTTTGGCGTCGCCATATACTCTTTGGAATTCAGGCAGGTTCTCGGCAAACATGTCCGCAAGGGCGGCGTCGGTCTTGCCGGGCAAGGGCGCGGAGTGCGGGCGGATGACGCTGCTGGCCAGGGTGAGCGCCAGGGCCGACTCCAAATCTTTGCGCACACTGCCCTCCAGGCGCGCCAGGGCGTTGTCGGTGAGGGCTGCGTCGGTCTGCGAGGCCGGATGCAGCAAGCCGAGGCACAGCAGGGCGTCCGTTTTTTGCAGGGCCTGCAGGGCGTTCAACAGGGCCTGGGCCAGGCGCGCGGCGGCCTCGTCCGAGGCGTTGGGCAGCCGGGCGAAGGCCGCGGCCAGGGCCTCGTGCAGGGCCTCGGCGCGCAGACGCTGCTCAACCGGCGCGGCCTCGGCCTCAGTGGCGCTGGCCAGCGCCATGGCCAAGCGCGCGTGCAAAACGCCGGCCTGCTCGGGCTCGGCCTGGGCCAGGGCGCGCAACAATCCGTCGGTGTGGAAGATTTCATCGGCGCGGAGGGTGGCCGCGGCCAGCCTGTGCCGGGAGATGGTCTCCGCCACGGGGCCATGGGCCACGTAGCCGCCCGCAAGGCCGACCAGCAGGAAGGCGCCCACGGCAAGCATGGCGCGGCGGCCGCGCACAAAGCGCGTTCGTCCCCACCAGGCCGCGCCCAGCCCGGCCAAAGCCGCCAGCGCAAGAAGCGCCGCCCAGAGCAGGAACTCCAGAGTCATACTGCCTCCGCAAGCCCTCTTCTGCCTCATTTTGCGGCAAGAGGGAAGCGCTGCGTCGGGCAGTGGAGGCGCCTGCCGGACCGCCCTTGTCGGCAAGTGCGCAAATATTACACACAAGAAACATGAGATTTTCGTAACCTTTTTGTAATCTCGTTGAAATTCATGCGTTTAAAACATGGCACGGGCTTTGCTCAATAAGGGCAGGCGCGTTGACGCGGGTGCCGGGAATGGTCCGAGTGCGCACAAATGGTACACTATTGCCTCTTGCGCACCAGGCCGGAACAGCGGGGCGGTTGCCTCAAGGGTCCGGCTGGAGTATGGGCTTCCCCGCATCGGCCAGACGTGTTGCAAGCGGCGTCAGGCCGCTGTTTTTATGGGTGGGTTTTCCAATCGACCAGCGCCGCCTGAGCGGCAGACAATGTAATCGACCATGCGCCATCCTGGAGTGGGCGGCACTATGCGCAAGAACGCACTCATCGTGCTCATCGTCATGGCGGTCAACTTGGGCCTTTGGGCCTGGTTCAACCGTCCGGCAGATCCGCAGCTCGACTTCACCGGGCAGGTGAAAGCCGTGTCCTTCAGCCCCTACCGGGCCGACCAGGACCCCCTCGTCAACAAGTTCCCCACGGCCGCGCAAATCGACCAGGACGTGGCTTTCCTCAAGGGCAAGACCGGCGCCATCCGCACCTACTCGTCCACTGAGGGCATGGAGGCCATTCCCGGCATCGCCGAGAAGTACGGCATGCCCGTCATCGCCGGCGCGTGGCTCGACAAGCGCTTGAAGCGCAACGAGGCGGAAATAGCCGGTCTGACCAAGAACCTTGTTGAACACAAGAACATCACCCGCGCCATCGTGGGCAACGAATCCATCCTGCGCGGCGACTTCAAGCCCGCGGAGCTGGCCGCCTACATCCGCCGCGTGAAGGAAGCCGCCCCCAACGTCCAGGTGAGCACCGCAGAGCCCTGGCACGTGTGGATCAACCACCCGGAGCTGGCCGACAGCGTCGACTTCATCGCCATCCACATCCTGCCCTACTGGGAACGCATTCCCGAGGACAAGGCCATCGAGTGGAGCATGAAGCGCTATCATCAGGTTGTGGAGCGCTTCCCGAACAAGCACGTGCTGGTGGCTGAAATAGGCTGGCCGAGCAACGGCGAACGCTGGGGCAAGGCCAAGGCGAGCATCGCCAACGAAGCCAAGTTTTTGCGCCAGTTCATGAACCTGGCCCAGCAGCAGAACATCGACTACTGCGTCATGGAAGCCTTTGACCAGCCGTGGAAGCGCCCGCTGGAAGGCGTTGTGGGCGCGCACTGGGGCATTTGGACCGTCGACCGCGACAACAAGATTCCCCTGGTGGGCACCATTCTTGAGGACAGCCTGTGGCCCGTGCAGTGGGGCGTTTCGCTGCTCTGCCTCATCCCCATGCTGTACTTCCTGTACCGCCGCAAGGACCAGCCTTTCCAGGGCAAGCTGTTCTTCTCCCTGCTTTTGCAGACCGTGACCAGCTCGCTGGTGTGGATCGCCTTCACGCCCATCACCATTGAATTCCTGCCGGCCGAGACTCTGGCCTGGGGCTTCCTTTTGCCCATGCAGATCGGCCTGCTCGCCGTGGTGCTCATCAACGGCTTTGAAATGAGCGAGATGCTCTGGCCCGAGGGCTTGAAGCGCCGCTTCTACCCCCTGCGCCACGACTCGGACGAGGGCCTGCCCAAGGTCTCCATCCACGTCGCCTGCTGCAAAGAGCCGCCAGACATGGTCATCGCCACCATGAACTCCCTGGCCGCTTTGGACTACCCGAACTTTGAAGTGCTGCTCGTGGACAACAACACCCACGACCCGGCCCTGTGGAAGCCCCTTGAGGAGCATTGCGCCAAGCTTGGCGAGCGCTTCCGCTTCTTCCACCTTGAGGAGTGGCCCGGCTACAAGGCCGGCGCGCTGAACTTCGCCCTGAAGGAGACCGCCAGCGACGCCCGCGTGGTGGCCGTTGTGGACTCCGACTACCAGGTGCGGCCCTCTTGGCTGCGCTCCCTGACTCCGTACTTCGACAAGCCGGACGTGGCCATCGTGCAGTCGCCGCAGGACCACCGCGAGTGGGAAGGCGACCCGTACAAGACCGTGTGCGCCTGGGAATACGACGGCTTCTTCCGCATCGGCATGGTGCACAGAAACGAGCGCAACGCCATCATCCAGCACGGCACCATGACCATGATCCGCAAGAGCGTCATGGACGAGGTCGGCGGCTGGGGCGAATGGTGCATCTGCGAGGACGCGGAGCTCGGTCTGCGCGTGTTCGAGCGCGGCTACCAGGCCGTCTACGTGCCCGAGAGCTTCGGCCAGGGCCTGACCCCAGACTCATACTCCGGCTTCAAGAGCCAGCGCTTCCGCTGGGCTTACGGCGCGGTGCAGATTCTGAAGCGCCACTGGCGCATGCTGCTGCCCTGGAACAAGACCTCCAGCCTGGACAACGGCCAGAAGTACCACTTCATCGCCGGCTGGCTGCCCTGGTTCGCCGACGCCACGCAGATCGCCGTCTTGGTGGTGAGCCTGTTCTGGAGCCTGGGCATGCTGACCCTGCCGCGCTTCTTCGGCACGCCGCTGTCCATCTTCCTGCTGCCGCCGCTGGGCGCCTTCCTGTTCAAGCTGTTCCACTTCATGTGGCTGTACAAGACCCGCGTGAAGTGCGGCCTGTGGGAGCGCATCGGCGCGGCCATTGCCGGCCTGGCGCTCACGCACACCATCGCCAAGGCCATGGTCCAGGGGCTTTGCACCTCCAAGAAGCCCTTCCTGCGCACGCCCAAGTGCGAGGAGCGCTGCGCCGTGGTGCGCGGCCTGATGATGGCCCGCGAAGAGCTCATCATCCTGGCCCTGCTGTGGGTGGCCGCCGGAGCCGTGCTTGCCCGCTACGGCACCGAGAACCCGGACATCGTCACCTGGGCGGTGATTCTGCTGGTGCAGAGCGCGCCGTACCTTGCGGCCCTGTGCCTGTCGCTGCTCTCCGTGATGCCGAACCTGGTGCCCGGCGTGAGCCGCCGCACCGCCTGCGCCAACGCCTGCCAGGTGGCTTCCCTCGGCACGGGCGCTTCCGCCGCCGCCGTTTCCATCCCCATGGAGTCGCGCAAGAACAAGGTTTAGGCCCAAGCATCCCTACAACGCCAAGCGGCCCGGCTCCCTGCGAGGGGAACCGGGCCGCTTTGTTTGCCCGCCGGGGCGCCGGCCTACTTGTCCTGCTGCTGTTCCTCCAGCACGCGCTTGAGCATCTCCATGCCCATGCCCACGGCGGTGTCGACCACGTTGTCCGGATCGCGCACGTCGAGCTCGCCCGGGCGGGAGAGCTTCAGGGTCACCACGTCCGGGGAGAGGGCGCTGCCGCCGCGCGGCCCTTGCGTCAGCTTGAGCGGGATGTCGCGCTGGCGGTAGCCGTCCTTGATGATGGTGACGAGATGCCCCTGGTCGGTGGCGGCCTCCACGCTGCACGGGGTTGCGGCGCACACGAGCTTGCCGTCCAGGTAGACGGACGCGCCGCTCGGGTCGGTGCTCACGGGAACGTTCTGCTTCAGGGCGCAGCCCGAAGCCGTGACGGCAAAGGCGAGCAGCAAAGCGGGAAGCTTGCGCATGGGTACTCCTCGGTGGCTGAAGGTTGGCGGATGCCGGAGGATACCCGCAAGCGCCGCCGCGTTCAAGCCTCTGGCGCGGACTGTGGTGCCAGACCGAGGGCTTCGCGCAGGCTCTCAATGCCGCAGGCCTCCACATAGCGCGCCGTGCGCTGGCGCTTTTTCGCCGTGGCCGCGTAGTGGGCCAAGGCCCGGGCCACAAGGTCCAGGGCTTCCTCCGTGGCAAGACCGCTGGCCAGCTCGTCGCCCACGCGCGGCTTGCCGCCCGCGTTGCCGCCGAAGATCACGGTCCAGCCGTTCTTGCGGCCCACAAGGCCGATGTCGCGCACGTAGGACTCGCCGCAGCAGCGGGGGCAGCCGGACACGCCCACCCGCACGCGGGCAGGCAGGTCGGTGCCGTTATGTTGTCCGGCAAGCAGGCCGTCCAGGCGCGTGGCCAAGCTTTGGGTGTCCTGCAAGCCGTTGGGACAACCCGTTGCGCCGGGGCAGGCCTGCACGGAGGGCCCTCCGTGGTCGGCTTCCTCGGCGGCGATGCCCAAAGCCGCGCGCACGGCGGGCAGGTCCTGGGGTTTGATGCCCACAAGGGCGATGCGCTGGCCCGAGGTGATGCGGGCAAAGGGGATGCCGTACCGGCGGATGGTTTGCGCCAGGGTCTCCAACTGCTCCGCGGAGATGACGCCCGAGGGCGGTCGGGGCACGACGGCAAAGGTGTCGTGCGCGTGCCGGGTGCTGGCGTCTGCGGACGCCTGCGTGGTGTTCTGCTCGTTCATGGGCTGGGCTCCTGGCTGGTGTGTGCGCTGTTGGCAAGAGAACATACTCCAGCTCTGGTGCCGGCACCTTGACTTGCGTCAGCCGCCGGGCGCGAGGGCGGAAAAAAATGCCAAAATTTTGGGCGCACCGCCGGGCCTTCCGAATTCCGCCTTCCGTGCTGCCTGGCTGTCTTGAGGACGAAGAAGCGAGGCCCTGTGGCGCTTTCCGGCCGTGAAGCGCCGGAGCCGGGCCCCGCTGGGCGGCCGGCTGTCTGTTCCACCTTCGTCCTGGCGCGGAAGTTGCTCCTCTCGCACGGCAAGCCCAGCGGCGGCAGAGTCATCCAGGAGGCGGACCATGACCATCGGCATTCTTGGCAACAGCAATTTGAAATCCGTGCTGAATTACATCGACGTGGACAACTCCACGGACGTTTTGACCACATCCCTGTCGTCAGCAAAGTCCTCGTCGGGTTTTACGCCCGTGAACAACACCGGCGACGACACCACGACCAGCACTTCCGGAACCAGCATTTCCACGGCGGCGACGCTGCTGAGCTCCCTTTCGAAATTGCAGAAGCAGGATCCGGAGGCCTTCAAGGAGGCCACCAGCGACATCGCCGCCAGCCTGCACGAGGCCGCCGATGACGCCACCGACGCCACGGAGAAGTACCAGCTGAACAACTTGGCCGGGAAGTTCTCCAATGCCTCCACAACGGGCAGCCTGAGTTCGGTGACCACGTCCAGCACGTCCAGCGCCCTGCGCGGCTACGGCTCGTCCAGCAGCTCCAGCCTGGCTTCAAGCTACCTTTCAAGCAACCTGAGCCCCAGCGTGTTCAAGGAAGTGAACAGCCTGGTCAAGGAGAAGATCGCCGAGGCCGTGAAAAAGAGCTAGCCGTCCGGTTCGGGGCCGGGAACGCCTCCGCAGCGCGCGTCTTGCCCGCGCTGTGTCCGGCGGCAAGCCCTTCGCCCCTGGCGCCCGCCATTGCGCGAGGCCTGACCGCTGCGCCGCGCCGCCTGCGCAAAGCCACTTGCCGCGCCGCCCCAGGCCAGCTACAACCCGCCCATGTCCCACAAACGCCCAGAGCCGAAACCCTATGCCCCGGCCCCCGGTGAAGTCTCCGGCGAGGCCCGCCGCGCGGGCTTCAAGCTGACGCCGGACCAGGCCCAGGGGCTTTCGCAGTACCTTACCCTCTTATTGAAGTGGAACCGGGCCATGAACCTGGTGGGCCGCGCCGACTGGCCGGGCGTGTTCCGCGACCTGACCGCGGACAGCCTGCATCTGGCGGCGTTCTTGGCGCGCCTGGACCTGCCCGATGCCCCGCTGACCCTGGACCTGGGCGCTGGCGCTGGCCTGCCGGGCATTCCCCTGCGCGTGGTGTGGCAAAACGGCGACTATGTGCTGGTGGAGCTGCGCGAGAAGCGGGCGATTTTTCTGTCCCAGGCCGTGGGCGCGCTCAAGCTGCCGCGCACCAAGGTGCTGCACGGCCGGGCCGAGACCACCCTTGCGGCCCTGCCCGGGCTCGGGCTTGGCGCGCACAACGCCGACCTCGTGCTCAGCCGGGCCTTCATGCCCTGGCGGCAGCTGCTGCCCTTGGCTGCCGGGCTGCTGCGCGAGGCCGGAGTGCTGGTCATTCTGGCCAACGAGCCGCCGCCGGAGAACATGGCGCAGGATTTGGCGGCCAGCCTGCCGGAGGGGGTGGCCTTCCGCCTGGTGGACAGCCAGGAGTATCAGGCCGAGTCGCGGCCGCGCTATTTTTGGGCGCTTGTCAGCGCGCCCAGCATGCCGCCCTTGAAGATGAGCTTCGTGGCCAGCTCGTCGGCCTGATCCGCGAGGTCCATAAGCTTTTCCAAATATTCCAGAATATTCTGCTTGCGGGCGTCGTCCCCGTTTTCAAAGTCGAAGGCCAAATCGCCGGAGGCGAAGTACTCCGCGATCTTGTCCAAATAGGCCGTGTCGAGCATATGCGTGTCCTTGCGGCGTGCGCGCGTGTTCAGTCGTGGTGGTAAGGCAGGCCCTTGTTGATGCTGGCGGCGCGGTAAAGCTGCTCAAGAAGCACCACGCGGCACAGCTCGTGCGGCAGGGTGATGCGCCCCAGGGAGAACAGCGCTCCGCCGGACTTGGCGCGGGCGCGCACCTCGTCGGACAGACCGAAGGCCCCGCCCACCAGAAACCAGGGCGTGCGCGCCGCATCCTCCCAGGCCTTGAGCCTGGCGGCCAGCTCACGGCTTGACCAGTTCTCGCCGCGCTCGTCCAAAATCACCGGCACCGCGCTTGGGGGCAGCTTGGCCAAAAGGTCGCGGCCCTCGCGCAGCGACTTTTCCGCCGGAGGCAGGGCGGCAGGGGCGTCCTTGACCGTGAGCACCTCGCACCGGGCCAGGTGCCCCAGTTTTGCCGCATACAGCTCCGCGGCGTCGCGCAGGCAGGCCTCGCGGCACTTGCCCACAAAAAGGCAGCCCAGTCCCGCGGCCACTAAATGCGCCCCAGCTTGGCGGAAAGCCGCCCGTTCTCCAGGTCCACGCGCACAAAGCCGCCATCGGCCAGCAGGCCGGGATTGAGCACATGGCACTGGCCCAGCTGCTCCTCGCCCTGGCCCTCGTGGATGTGCCCGCAGACGCAGACCTCCGGCTGGGCGCTGTCCAGAAAGGCGCGCACGGCGGTGCTGCCCACATGCGCGCCGCCAGCCAGCTGGTCCAGGCGCGTCCCGTGGGGGGCGTTGTGGATGATGGCCAGGACATGCCCCTGCGGGCCAGCCAGAGCCTTGGCCCGGGCGTGGGTTTCGGCGAGCCACACGGCCATCTCCTCCTCGCTTGTCTCGCTTGGGGTGTCGAAGGGGGTGCGGGTGGAATAGCCCACGCCCATGAGAGCCAGGCCGGGGGCCAGGGTGAGCGCCTCGCGGTGGATGTTCACGCCCTTGGCGGCGAAGTGCTCCGTCACGGCCGGGAGGTCCATGTTGCCCACCTGGGCCAGCACGCGGGCATTGGCGCGCCGGGCCGCCTGGAGCACGCTGTCCGCATTTGCCGGGCCGCCCCGGTTGGTCAAGTCGCCGGAGACGATGAGCGCCTCGGCCCCGGCCACGCCGGGAATGCGCTCGAACAACTCGACGCTTTCGTGCACGTCGCCCACAACGATCCAGTACATTGCGCGTCCTCCCCTCGGTTGGCGCATCGCCCCGCCGCAGACGGAGAAAGGATGCTGCCGGGCATTATTCCCCACCCGCCTGGGCGGATATTTTTCACTTCCAATCGGCGCGGTCATAGCATACACAAAATCGCGGTGCAAAGGGCGCGGGGGGTGCCCGTATACCGGCATTTCGAGGGGGTCTCATGAGTGATGCGAGTTTGGAAAAAGACAAGTTGCGCAAGATGTTGGTGGAGCAGCGCATGGCGCTTGCCCCCGACGAGGTGAAGAAGGCGAGCCTGGCCGTGGCGGAGCGCATCCGCTCCCTGGCCGAGTGGAAGAACGCCTGGTCCGTGCTGCTGTACTGGCCAATCAAAAACGAGATCGACACCCGGCCGCTGCTGACCGAGCTGTGGGAGCGCGGGGCCATTGCCCTTTTGCCGCGCTGTCGGCCGGACCAGCCCGGGTTCATGGACCTTTGCGCCTGCGGCAGCGAGGAAGACCTGGCCGAGGGGTCCTTCAACATCATGGAACCGGCCGCGTGCTGCGCCACCTGCGAGGACTCCGGGGAGCCCTTTGTGCCCGACCTCGTGCTCGTGCCCGCCGTGGCTTTCGACTCCCACGGCTACCGGCTGGGCTTTGGCGGCGGCTACTATGACCGCCTGCTGGCCAAGCCGGAGATGGACGAGGCCGTGACCATCGGCCTGTGCTATGACTTTCAGCGGCTGGACGTGCTGCCGACCAACGCCTGGGACGAGCCCGTGCAGGCCGTGTGCACCGAACGCGAGCTGAAATGGTTCCGCTAGGGGTCGTCCCCTTCCGCTTCCCAGGCCTGGCCGGGGTCTCCTGCGCCTTCACCACCCGGCGCGGCGGCGTAAGCGAGCCGCCCTATGACGGCGCCAACCTGTCCTTCGACGTGGGCGACGACCCAGCCCGCGTGGCCGCGAACCGCAACGCCCTGGCGGCGCAGCTCGGCCTGCGCCAATGGTGCGAGCTCAAGCAGGTGCACGGCGACACCCTGCACCTCGACCCCGCGCCCACGCCTTTCGACCGGGCCTCGGCCCTGGAGGGCGACGCGCAGGCCACGGCCGCGCCCGGCCTGGCCCTGGTCATCAAGACCGCGGACTGCCAGCCCGTGCTCCTGGCGCACGAGTCCGGCCGCTTTGTGGCCGCCCTGCACGTGGGCTGGCGCGGCAATGTCGCGAACCTGCCCGGAAGCGCCGTGGCCCGTCTGTGCGCCCGCTACGGCTGCCGCGCAGAGGAGCTGTACGCCGTGCGCGGCCCCAGCCTCGGGCCTGCCCGCGCGCAGTTCACCAACTTCGCCGCGGAGTTCGGCGAGGCGTTCATGCCGTTTTTCGACCGCCGGCAGGAGACCGTGGACCTCTGGCGTCTCACGCGCACTCAGCTGGAGGCGGCCGGGCTCGCCCCGGCGCGCATCTTCGGCATCGACCGCTGCACGCAGTCGAACCCGGAGGATTTCTTCTCGTTCCGCGCGGCGCGCACCACCGGCCGCATGATGTCGCTCATCTGGCTGGAGTAGCCCTGCCCGCTTGACCGTGCCCGGCCCCCGCGTGACGCGCCCCTGGGCATGTTGCGCACCGGACCGGCTTGCGTTAAAAGAAGGCTGGTCGGCAGTTCACCCAGGCGTCGCCGCCCCATTCCGGGGAGCTAAACCTGCCACGCATCCACATCCCTCGACACCTCATCCGCGTGCCGAGCCGGAAGACGGCGACCACCGGCGCTCCTTTCCCTGGAGAGGCACGTCAGTGAGGTTTGCATCATGAGAACGCCCCTGCCCCTGCACGCGGAGGACATCTCCGCCTTTGCCCGCGCCCTTTCCGGCCAGCTGTCCGACCAGTATGCCGAAGGCCGGCGCACGCCGAGCCACCTGGAGCTGCTGAACATGCTGGCGCGCTCCTCGGGCTACCGCAACTTCCAGCATCTGCGCGCCCAGCGCGAGGCCATGGCCCGCCTGGCCGCGCCCGCTCCAACACCGCCGTCCGCGCCGGTGGACGCCAACCGTCTGCGCCGTTTGCTGCGCCTGTTCGACGCCGAGGGGCGGCTTGCGCGCTGGCCCTCGCGTCGGGGACTGGAGTCCGCCTGCCTGTGGGTGGTCTGGTCCAGGGTGCCCGCCCGCCGCGTGTTCACGGAGGCGGAGCTCAAGGATGTGCTGAACGCCCTGCACACCTTCGGCGACAACGCCCTGCTGCGGCGCGGCATGTGCGACACGGGGCTGATGACCCGCACCCCGGACGGGCGCGAGTACCGGCGCGTGGAGGCGCAGCCCACTGCGGAGGCCTTGGCCCTGCTTGAGCTTTTGCGCGCCCGGCGGGCCTGATTCCCGCCGCCATGTGAAACCAGGGCCGGGGAGCGATCTCCGGCCCTTTTTGCGTTGCCTGGATCAGGGCTGATTTGCCGCCGGCGTGGAAAAGAACCCCCGCACGTATTCCCCTATGCAAACGTTCCATGCTATAGGGTTCATCAATCTTGGTTGCGAGGAGCCCCCCATGCTTGAAGGTGTTTTTCATGTGACGTTTCAGTCCAGTCTCGCCACCATGGGCGAGTCCATCGCTGTGCTGGATGCCTGCGGCGTGCACGGAGCCAACGAGACGCATGTCTTTCGCGGAAGGAAGCAGGGCAACGGCGTGGGCGCCCTGCTGACCCTTGAGATCCGCCATGTGCAGGGCGAGAAGTATCCGTCTTTCGGGCCGCTTTCAGCCATCAATCTGGATATGGAGGTCACGGAGGCGACGGAAGAGGGCTTTCGGGCCAAGGGCTCAATCCGCGAGGCCAACGGCATCCGCCTCAAGGTTGTGGCGGTGAAGCTATGCGGGCTTGTGGAAGGGGATTGCTAGCGCTGCAGGCTCGTCAAAATGGCGAAGCACAGCAGGATGATGACGATGATGAGCAGCACCCGCACCGAGAGCCAGCTTTTTTGCGGCGCGGCGGCGGGCTGCAGCACCACCTGGGGCGGCGGCGGCGCGGCCTTGCGCTTGCCCCAGCGATAGCCCAGCAGCACCAGGGCCACGGCGATGAGAAGAGCGGCCTTGGAGAACACGTGGTCACCCCCGGTGGCGGCTTGCGGTTGAAAAAGAAGGGGCGTCCCTCGGCATGAGGAACGCCCCTTTTGCGTGCTAAATGACCTTGTTCAGCGGGTATTCGATGATGCCCTCGGCGCCGAGGGCCTTGAGCTCGGGGATGAGGTCGCGGACGATGCTCTCGTCCACGACGATTTCCACCGAGAGCCAGGCCTCGTCGGAAAGGGCGCTGACCGTGGGCGAGGTGAGGCTCGGCAGCACCTTGGCCGCCTCGTCCATCTTGGCCTTGGGCATGTTCATCTTGAGGCCGACCATGCGCTCGGCCTTGAGGGCGCCCTGCAGCAGCAGGTTCATCTTCTCTATCTTGGAGCGCTTGAACGGATCTTCCCAGGCCTTTTTGTTGGCGATGAGCCGGGTGTTGGTCAAGAGCAGGTCCTTGATGATCTTGAGGCCGTGGGCGCGGATGGTGGTGCCGGTCTCGGTCACTTCCACAATGGCGTCGCACAGGCCCTCGACGATCTTGGCCTCGGTGGCGCCCCAGGAGAAGGCCACCTCGACAGGAATGTTGCGCTCGGCGAAGTAGTTCTTGGTGAAGTTCACCAGCTCGGTGGCGATCTTCTTGCCCGCCAGGTCCTCGGGCTTGGTGTAGGGGGAGTCGCCGCCGACGGCCAGCACCCAGCGCGCGGGACGGTTGCTCACCTTGGAGTAGACCAGGTCGGAAACGACCACCACGTCGGAGTTGTTCTCCAGAATCCAGTCCTTGCCGGTGAGGCCGCAGTCGAGCACGCCCTGCTCGACGTAGATGCTCATTTCCTGGGCGCGGCACATGCTGCAGGCGATGTCGTCGTCGTCGATCTCGGGAAAGTAGTTGCGGGAGTGCAGACGGATTTTCCAGCCGCTCTTTTCAAAAAGCTTGATGGTGGCGTCCTGGAGGGAACCCTTGGGAATGCCAAGCTTCAATTTTTTGCAATCGCTCATTTTCCGTAGACCTCCTTGGGGTCAAATACCATCGGCGAGCACTCGCGTTCGGTGTCGCCGCAGAGTTCGCGGTAGAAACAGCTTTTGCGGCCCGTGTGGCAAGCCGCCCCGCCCAGTTGGGTCACCTGAACCAGCACCGTGTCGGCGTCGCAGTCCAGGCGGATGGTATGGACCTTCTGCACGTGGCCCGAGGTGCCGCCCTTGTGCCACAGCGTGTTGCGGCTACGGCTATAATAATGGACCTCGCCGGTTTCGAGCGTTTTGTCCCAGGCCGCCTCGTTCATGTAGGCAAGCATGAGCACCTCTCCGGTCTGCGCCTCTTGGGCGATGACCGGCACCAGGCCGCCGCATTTTGCAAAATCAGGTCGGAGCATGCAAACCTCACGTCAAATCGTCTGCGCGCAGGCGCTCACCCGTCGCGCAGCGAGAGCGGGTATACGCAATCCCCCTGGCGTTGTCCAACGCGGCGGGGCCGCCGTTTAAATCCGATTTTTTGGTGGGGAATCTTGCGTGCCGAATATCACAATGCCCAGATTTGATTGTAACCGCATGGTTCAGAAGGGGATTTATTTCATACAAAATGCGGAAATTTCAGGCGGACGCCTTGACTCGGTTGACGGAATTCGGTAGTCACGGGGAAGACAATATTCCCTACCTTTCTGGCGGAAATGCCGCGTCGACCTGCTTTTGGGGTCGCGCACGGCTAGAGTTTTATAGGTTGCTGCAAACCCTCTCAAACGTACGAGGCAAGGAACAACAACATGGAAAAAGGAAGAGTGCTGCTGCTGAGCGCCGGGACCCTGTTCGTCCTGGCCGTGGTCTCCATCCTGAGCCTTGAGGCGCAGGGGGTCGGGGAGGCGCAGGCAAACGCAGCCGCCAGGGCGGACGTGGTGAAGATTGACGCCATGAAGTCCCTGGGCCGGCTGGAGCTGCCGCCCGTCACGTTCTTGCACGACAAGCACACGGCTGCCCTGGAAAAGGCTGGCAAGGACTGCAAGGCCTGCCACCTGGAGAAAGACGGTCAGCTCGTTGTGAAGTTCAAGCGCGAAAAGGACACCACGCAGGCTGAGGTCAAGACGATCTATCACCAGAACTGCATAGGGTGCCACGCCGACATGGCCAAGAAGGGGGAGAAGACCGGTCCCCAGGACGGCGACTGCCGCTCCTGCCATGACGCCAAGAGCAAGATCGTCTCCGCCAAGCAGCCCGCGGGCTTCACCAACGCACTGCACTTCCGCCACACGGAGACCAAGGAGATTCCTTCCGGTCTCAAGAGCGAATCCGGTGAAGTGGCCAAGGACAACTGCGACCGCTGCCACCACGAGTTCAATAAGGAAACCAAGAAGACCTTCTACGCCAAGGGCAAGGAAGGCTCCTGCCGCGTGTGCCACCTGGAGAAGTCCAGCAAGGAGTCGCGCAGCATGGCCGAGGCCTCGCACACCGCTTGTGTGAGCTGCCACCGCTCCCTGGCCCTCAAGGGCGTCAAGGAGACCGGCCCCGTGCAGTGCGCCGGCTGCCACAGCAAGGAAGCCCAGGAAAAGATCGCGCTCAAGAACAAGGAAGCCGTGGCCAAGGCTCCGGAGGGCGCCAAGCTCATCCGCCGCAACCAGCCCGAGCTGACCCTCATGAGCATCGAGAAGCCTGTGGAAGGCATGAAGCCCCTGGCCATGAGCCCGGCGGTGTTCAACCACAAGCTGCACGAAAAGAACGTCGAGTCCTGCCGCACCTGCCACCACAAGGGCATTCAGGCCTGCAACAAGTGCCACACCGTTGCCGGCTCCAAGGACGGCGGGTTCGTTCCGCTTGAGCAGGCCATGCACCGCGCCACCGCGCAGCAGAGCTGCGTTGGCTGCCACAACACCAAGAAGACCGAGGCCAAGTGCGCGGGCTGCCACGACATGATCAAGGCGCGCAAGACTCCGGCCACGGCCGAGTGCAAGAAGTGCCACATCCAGGGCAAACTCTCCGTTCCGGCCGAGCCGGGCCAGATGCCGGCCTACTGGAACATGAAGCCCGAGGAGAAGGCCGCCGCCGCCGCGACCCTGCTGAAGGACCGCGCCGACAAGGCCGATGTCTTCAGCGCCGAGGACATTCCCGAGAAGGTCGTCATCAAAGGCCTGGTGAACGAGTACGAAGCCTCTGAGATGCCGCACCGCAAGATCGTCATGAAGCTTGTGGAGAACATCAAGGACTCCAAGATGTCCGGCGTGTTCCACTCTGACCCCGGCACCCTGTGCCAGGCCTGCCACCACCATGGCCAGCCCGGCGCCAAGAAGCCGCCCAAGTGCTCGAATTGTCACAGCCAGCCCTTTGACGCCAAGACGCCCGGCCGTCCGGGTCTCAAGGCCGCCTACCACGGCCAGTGCATGGGCTGCCACAAGGCTATGGCGCTGAAGAAGCCCCTGAATACGGATTGTGTGGGCTGCCACAAGGAAAAGAAGAAGTAGGCCGGTCCCCGGCATAATAAGGAGCACGTCCATGAAGAGAAGACAGTTTCTCGGCTTGCTGGGCGCCGCGGGGATCACGGCAACCCTGGGCACGAAGGCGCAAGCCGCTACGAAAAGCTTTGACGGCTACCCCGATGCGAAGGGCGTCCTTTTCGACGCCACCCGCTGCATCGGCTGCCGCAAATGCGAGGCAGGCTGCAACAAGGTCAACAAACTCCCGGCCCCGGCCAAGCCTTTCGACGACCTCACGGTTCTCGACAAGGAGCGCCGCACGGACGAGAAGTCCTATACCGTGGTGAACAAGTACCAGGGCAAGAAAGGTCCGGTGTTCCGCAAGACGCAGTGCAACCACTGCATGGAGCCCGCCTGCGCCTCGGTCTGTTTCGTTCAGGCCTTCAAGAAGAACCCCGACGGCTCGGTGACCTACGACGCCAGCGTGTGCGTGGGCTGCCGCTATTGCATGGTGGCCTGCCCGTTCAGCATTCCGGCGTACGAGTACAATGACCCGCTTACCCCGCGCGTCATGAAGTGCACCATGTGCCACGACCAGATCCAGAAGGGCGAGATCACCATGCCCGGCTGCGTGGGCGCCTGCCCCAAAGAGGCCCTCACCTACGGCAAGCGCGACGACCTGATCGAGATCGCCCGGGAGCGCATGCGCAGGAATCCCGGCCGCTACGTGAACCACATCTACGGCGAAAAGGAGATGGGCGGCACCAACTGGCTGTACCTCTCCGGCGAGAGCTTCTCGACCATCGGAATGCGCGAGGACCTGGGCAACACCAGCGTGCCCGCCATGACCGCCGGCCCGCTCTCGGTCGTGCCCATGGTTGCGGCCCTGTGGCCCGCCCTCCTCGGCGGCGTCTGGGCCATCAACAAGCGCAAGGAGAAAGTGGCCGAGGAAGAGCAGAAGGCCGCTGTGAAGGCCGCCAAGGCCGCCACCAAGGCCGAGGCCGACGCCAAGCTGGCCAAGGCCATGGAGGGCGCCGAGCGCGACAAGACCCAGGCCATTGAGCGCGAAGTGAAGCGCGCCTTGGAAGAGGCGGAGAACGCCCGCAAGGAAGCTGAGGCCGCCGCGAATACTGACACTCCCGACGATAGCGAAGGGAAGGGGGCCTAGATGTCAACGGAAAACACGAGTTCCAGCTCCATCTGGACCCCGGCGAACATCATCACCGCGATCATCCTGGCCGTGGGCCTGGTGATCACCGTGCTGCGCTTCACCAAAGGCCTGGGCGCCGTCACCAACCTCGACCAGAACAACCCCTGGGGCATCTGGATCGGCTTCGACCTGCTGTGCGGCGTCGCCTTGGCCGCCGGCGGCTACACCACCAGCTCCGCCTGCTACATCTTCGGGCTCAAGAAATACCATTCCGCTGTGCGCCCGGCCATTCTGACGGCCTTCTTGGGCTACGCGCTGGTCGTCTTCGCCCTGCACTACGACGTCGGCCGTCCGTACCGCCTCGTGTACCCCATCTTCCTGCAGCCCGGCACCACGTCGCTGCTGTATGAAGTGGGCCTGTGCGTGTTCCTGTACGTCACGGTCCTGGCCATCGAGTTCTCGCCCGCCATGTTCGAGTGGCTGGGCATGAAGAACCTGCGCAACAAGATCCACAAGCTGACCCTGGCCCTCACGGTCTTCGGCGTCATCCTGTCCACCCTGCACCAGAGCTCGCTGGGCGCGCTGTACATCGCGGTGCCGTCCAAGATGCACCCCCTGTGGTACAGCCCGTACCTGGCGATCCTCTTCTTCGTGTCGAGCATCCCTGCCGGCCTGTCCATGGTCATCTTCGAGGGCACCCTGGCCCACAAGCCCTGGCACCACATGATGGACCAGACGCACCTGGACGAGCATGAGGGCGTGATCCTGGGCTTTGCCCGCGGCGCCTCCATCGCCCTGGCGGCCTACTTCTGCGTCAAGCTGGTGGCCGTGGCCTACGACAACAACTGGCATTACCTGGCCTCCGGCTGGGGCGCCTGGTGGCTGGTCGAGGTCGTGGGCTTCGTGCTGGCGCCCTGCCTCATGTACGCCATCGGCAGCCGTGAAAAGAACATCAAGCTCATCAAGTGGGCCGCCGCGGTCACCGTTATCGGCATCATCTTGAACCGCTTCAATGTCTCGATGATTGCGTTCAACTGGCAGCTGCCCGCTGACCAGCGCTACTTCCCCAGCATCCTGGAGATCATGTTCTCCATTTTCGTGGTGACCGTGGGCGTGACCGTGTACCGTTTCATCGTCAGCCGCATGCCCATCTTCTTCGAGCACCCCGAATACAAGGACGCCCACTAAAGGAGGTCCATCATGGAATACTACGTTTTGCACGATTTCATGCTGCACACCAAGAGCATCACCTACATCCTGATGGGTCTGTTCGTGGTTGGCTTCTGGGGCCTCTGGGCATTCATGACCTCGCGTGACGAGGAAATTCACAAGTTTCCTGAGCACGACAAGGAGTAGCCCATGTACCAGATTATCACCGGACCTCTTTTGTGGCTGACCTTTGCGGTGTTTGTGGGCGGCCTTGCCTGGCGCGTCTACACCTACATCAAAGGCCTGGACTGGAAGCTTGACCGCGTGGCCTACGGCACGCAGACGGCTTACGGCGTCCGCGGCGCGGTGCGCAGCATCGCCGCCTGGATCGTGCCCTTCGGCTCCCAGGGCTGGAAGGTGAAGCCGATCTTCACCATCCTGTTCTTCGTGTTCCACATCGGCATTGTGGTGACCCCGCTGTTCCTTCTGGGCCATGCGGTGATCTTCAAAATGCGCTTCGGCCTCGGCTGGCTCACGCTGCCCATGTGGGCGGCCGACACGCTCACCGTCGGCATGCTGTGCGCGGCGCTGTTCATCCTCGTGCGGCGCATCGCCCTGCCCGAGGTGCGCATCATCACCAGCCTGTACGACTATGTGCTGCTGCTCATCACCGCCGCGCCGTTCTTCACGGGCTTCATGGCCGTGCACCAGCTCGGCGGCGACTACCAGTTCTGGCTCTACGCGCACATCCTGACCGGCGAGCTCATGCTGCTGGCCGTGCCCTTCACCAAGCTGTTCCACGTGGTGGGCTTCTTCCTCTCGCGCGGTCAGCTGGGCATGGACTACGGCATCAAGCGCGGCGGCATGAAGGGCACGAACATGGCCTGGTAGGCAACCGCCGCCAGCCCGCAAAGCAGTCAAGGAGACGAAAGCAATGCCCGAAGGTAAGTTCTGCAACAGGACGCCCGTCAACACCCAGGAAGCCCTTGAGGCTCTTCTGGCGGACAAGGGCGGCAAGCAATACTACGCTGAAATGGAAGAACTGGACGTCGACGTTCCCAAGCTCGCCGCGTCCATCAAAAACACCTGCAAATCGCGCACGCAGACCTGGCTCGACATGTGCGCCCACTGCGGCCTCTGCGCGGACTCGTGCTTCTTGTACCTGTGCAACAACCGCGACCCCAAGCAGGTTCCGGCGTACAAGATCCAGTCCACCCTGGGCGAAATGGTGAAGAAGAACGGCGATGTCGACAACGCCTTCATGCGCAACGCCATGGAAGTGGCCTGGAGCCAGTGCACCTGCTGCAACCGCTGCGGCCAGTACTGCCCCTACGGCATCGACATGGGCGTCATGTTCAGCTACCTGCGCGGCCTGCTGCACTCCCAAGGCTTTGTGCCCTGGGAGCTCAAGATCGGCGCCGGCATGCACCGCGTGTACAAGGCGCAGATGAACGTCACCGACGAGGACTGGACCGAGACCTGCGACTGGATGGCCGAAGAGGCCCAGGACGAGTGGCCCGGCCTTGAAATCCCCATCGACAAGGAAAACGCGGACATCATGTACACGGTGAACGCCCGCGAGCCCAAGCACTACCCGGAGGACATCTCCGAGGCGGCGGTGCTGTTCCACGTTGCGGGCGAAAACTGGACCGTGCCCAGCTCCGGCTGGGAGCAGACCAGCCTGTCCATGTTCGCCGGCGACTGGGAAGCCTGCACCCTGCAGGTGAAGCACGTGTACTCCGCCATCGAGCGCTTGAACCCCAAGCGTTGCGTCGGCACCGAGTGCGGCCACGCCCACCGCGCCACCGTCATCGAGGGTCCCTACTGGGCCGGCCGTCCCGACGGCTTGCCGCCCAAGCCCTACCTGCACTATGTGGAGTGGCTGGCCGAGGCCCTGCGCCTGGGCAAGCTCAAGATCGACCCGGCCAAGCGCATCAAGCAGCTGGTGACCCTGCAGGACTCCTGCAACTACATCCGCAACTACGGCTTGAAGGAAATCACCCGCGAGATCGTGAGCTACATCGTCGAGCCCGGCTACTTTGTGGAAATGAGCCCCAACAAGGAGCACAACTTCTGTTGCGGCGGCGGCGGCGGCTTCAACGGCATCGGCCGGTTCCGCAAGCAAAGAAACCGCGCCCTCATGATGAAGCGCGACCAGATTCTGGCCACCGGCGCCAAGCTGGTCCTGGCGCCCTGCCACAATTGCTGGGACGCCATCCGCGACCTTGAGGAAGAGTTCAAGATCGGCATCAAGTGGAGCTTCCTCAAGCCGCTCGTTGCCGGCATGCTGATTGTGCCCGAGCACTTGAAGCCCAAGGAAGAAGAAGAATAGCTTCCTCTCGGGGGCGGACGGACCCAAGCGCCGTCCGCCCCCTTAATCCTGCCAATCCCGCAACTCGGAGAGTCCATGCGCCTGAGCACAAAGAGCCGTTATGGCACACGAATGCTCATCGACATCGCCGAGAACTACCATGACGGCCCCGTGTCCGTGTCTGAAATCGCCGCCCGCACTGGCATCAGCGAGAAGTACATGGAAAAGCTCATCCGGCGGCTGAAGAAAGCCGGACTGGTGCTGAGCAAGCGCGGGCCCAAGGGCGGCCATGTGCTCGCCAAGCCGGCGGCCAGCATCACCGTGGGCGACATTGTGCGCGCCCTGGAGGAATGGGTTGTGCTCAAGGGCTGCTCCCTCAGCAAAGACACCTGCGCCTCCTGCAGCCGGCTTGCAAACTGCCCCACCAAAGACGTTTGGGAGCAGGCCAACAAGGCCATGTTCGACGCCCTGGACGCCTATACCCTCCAAAGCCTGCTCAAGCCCTTCGGCTGATCTTTCCCCAGTCTTCTACCTATTTTCCGTTCGGGCATCTTGTGCCTTGTGTCCGCATGGGCTAAAGCATGCTCAGGTGAATACCGATATGGTTCTTTGCGATTACTGCGGACGCGAGAACTCCGTAGTCACGCGACGCGTCAGCATTGAATATTGGGCTTGAACACCAAATGATCACCGACGCCGCTTTGGCTCAGCCTTGCGGACTCTCCAGGGGGGCTCCATGCTCAAAAATCTCAAGTTGGGAACAAAAATCGGCGGCGGATTCGGTGTCCTCATTCTTATCTCCATGCTGCTTGGCGGCGTGGCCGTGTACAACATGAAACACGTCGGCGCCGTGGCCGACAACCTGGAGACGAAGATCGCGCCCCAGGTTGATACCGCGGTGCGCGTTGAGCGCAACGTTCTGCAGGCCATGCTCGCCATGCGCGCCTTTCAGTACACCGGCACCGAAGCATCCTACAACGAAGGCATCGCAAGCCTCAATGAGGTCGACAAGGCCTTGGCCGATGCCGCCGCGCTGGTGCAGAAGCACCCCGACCTGACCAAGCTCAAGGACATTGTCGTGAAGGCCCAGGCCAAGGTGGCGGAATACCGCACCCTGTGCCAGCAGGCCAAAGACATGGACACCACCAAAGACAAGAACATGGAGACCATGGTCGCCGCTGCCGCAGAGTTCGGCAAGTCTTGCGAATCGTTTGCCGATAATCAGAACAAGCAGCTGAGTGCAGAGCTTTCCGGCAAGGTTGACGGCAAGAAGCTCCGCGAGCGCACCGAGAAGGTCGCGGCGATCAACGCCGTCACGCAGTTGGGCAACGCGGTGCGCATTGCCAACTTCAAGTCCCAGGCCACGCGCGACAGCAAGTTCGCCATGGAAGCCGTTAAGAACTTTGATGAAATAGCCAAGTTGCTGGAAAAAGTAAGACCCACCATCCATACGGAAGCGAATCTTAAGAATCTTGAAGAGATAAAGACATCCGGCAACGCCTACCGCGCGGCCATGGAAGAATATCTGAAGTTGAGCGATGCCTCCGACGCCTTGGCCGTCAAGCGCCGCGACCTTGGCAACGAGGCCAACGCCCTGGCGCGCCAGGCCTCCGAAGCGGGCGTGAAGGAAACCAAGGAAGGCTCCGCGCAGGCCGCCTCGTCCCTGTCCGCGGCATCCGTCGTCCTCATCACCGGGCTCATCATCGCCCTGGTGCTTTCCCTCGTGGTCGCGGCCTTCCTCACGCGCGGCATCACCCGTCCGGTCATGCTCGGCGTGGACTTCGCCAAGCGCATGGCCGAGGGCGACTTCACCGGACATTTGAACATTGAGCAGAAGGACGAGATAGGCGTGCTGGCCCAGGCCCTGAACGACATGGTGGGCAGGCTGCGCGGCGTTGTGGCCGAGGTGCGCGGCGCCACGGACAACGTGGCCTCCGGCTCGGAGGAGCTTTCCGCCTCCAGCGAGTCCCTTTCGCAGGGCGCCACCGAACAGGCCGCCGCCATTGAGGAGGTCTCCTCCAGCATCGAGGAGATGGCCTCCAACATCCGCCAGAACGCCGACAACGCCCAGCAGACCGAGCGCATAGCCCTGCAGGCCGCCAAGGACGCCCAGGAGGGCGGCGTGGCCGTGGGCCAAGCTGTGGTGGCCATGAAGAACATCGCCGAAAAGATCTCCATCATCGAGGAGATTGCGCGCCAGACCAACCTGCTGGCTCTGAACGCCGCCATCGAGGCCGCCCGCGCGGGCGAGCACGGCAAGGGCTTCGCCGTCGTGGCGGCGGAAGTGCGCAAGCTGGCCGAGCGCAGCGGCAACGCCGCGGGCGAGATCAGCGAGCTTTCAAGCTCCACCGTTTCCGTGTCTGAAAAGGCCGGTGAGATGCTCATGAAGCTCGTGCCGGACATCCAGCGCACGGCCGAACTGGTGCAGGAGATAGCCGCCGCCACCGGCGAGCAGAACTCCGGCGCCGACCAGATCAACAAGGCCATCCAGCAGCTCGACCAGGTCATCCAGCAGAACGCCTCGGCCTCAGAGGAAATGGCCTCCACCAGCGAGGAGCTTTCCAGCCAGGCGCAGCAGCTGCAGCAGACCATGAGCTTCTTCCGCGTCGATGGCGGCGGCACGGTCCTGCGTCCGCGCAAGCCCAAGGCCCTGCCCGCCGGCCCCTCCGCGGCCAAGCCCCAGGCGGCTCCCCGTCCTGCCGCGCCGGCTGCCCCGTCCGCCAAAAAGAGCGGCGGCATCGAGCTTGATTTGAGCCCGGACAGCGACGACGGCGAGTTCGAGAAGTTCTAGGCCCGGCCGTCATCGGCCTCAAGGAGACGCTTATGGCAGAGAAAAGCGCCATCGAAACCAGCCAGCATTTGACCTTCACCCTGGGCAAAGAAGTCTTTGCGCTGGACATCGCCAGCGTGCGCGAGGTGTTGGAGCTCACGTCCATCACCAAGATCCCGCGCACCCCGGACTTCATGCGCGGGGTCATCAACCTGCGCGGCCACGCCGTGCCGGTCATGGACCTGCGGCTCAAATTCGGCATGCCCAAGGCCGCGGCCACCGTGGACACCTGCATCATCATCGTCGAGGTGGACTTCGAGGGCGACCGCATCATCATGGGCGGCATGGTCGATTCCGTGCGCGAGGTCTTCGAACTCCCCTCCGACCGCATCGAGGCCGCGCCGCGCATGGGCACGTCCATCAGCACGGACTACATCAAGGGCATCGGCAAGCAGGACGACGTGTTCATCATCATTCTGGACATCGCGCGCATCTTCTCCGCTGCGGAGCTTGCCCTCGCGCGGGAGGCTCAGAAAGACGCGGCATAGCCCGTGGCCTGACGGCGCGCAGGGCCGATGTCTGCGGCGGAGCGTTCAGGGGAGCAATGCGGGCGCATCCGTGAGGTTTGTGGCCAACTGCCTCCTGAGGGCAGGACCGGGCCGCATCGCAATGGAAAGCAAAAGGCCGGGCTGAACATCTCTGTTCGGCCCGGCCTTTTGCGTGCGCATGCGGCACATTTGCGCTGCGCCCTATTTGCCCGTGTAGCGCTCGATCTGCTGCTTGTATTCGTCAATGCCGTCGGCCACGCCGTTGGCCAGAATCTTCAGGTACACGTCGGTCTTCAGCCGCGCGGCTTCGGTCTTGTTGGTGATGTAGCCCATTTCCAACAGGGCGGAGGGCATTTTGGCCCCCATGAGCACGTAGAAGGGCGCTTCGCGGTTGCCGTGGTCGGTCACGGACCATTTGTCGCGCAGGGCCGCAAGCCCCTGCCGCTGCAGCCCCCTCGCCAGCACGACGCTTTCCTTGATCTTGGAGGTGAGCATGAGGTCGGTGAGGATCATCTGCAGATCGCTGATGTTCTTGTCGGTGACGGAATTTTCGCGCGCGGCCACGCGCACGGCGTCGGGCGTGCGGGCCAGGTTGAGGCTGTAGGTCTCCAGGCCGTTGATGCCGGGGTCTGTGCTGGCGTTGCAGTGCACGGAGATGAACAGGTCGACCTTCTTGGCGTTGGCGAGGGAGGTGCGCTCCTCCAGCGCCAGGAAGTCGTCGGTGGTGCGCGTGTAGAGCACGCGGTAGCCGCGCTGCTTGAGCATCTTGCCCAGGATGAGGGCCATGCGCAGGGTCACGTCCTTTTCCTGTAGGCCAAAGCCCCGCGCGCCGGGGTCCTTTCCGCCGTGTCCGGCATCGACCATTATGGTGCGCACGGTGAGCCCAAGCTGCTCCACAAGGTCGGCCGCGAGTTTTTTGCGGTTGCCCTTGGGCGCGGCAAAGGCCTGCGGCACCGTGTCTTCCGGCGCTGCCACGGGCACGGGCGTGGCGGCCTTGGCCTCGGCGGAGCTGAAGGCGTCGATGACCAGGCGGAAGGGGTTGTCCAGGGCGGTGACGCGGTAGTCCTTCAGCTCGGCGAAGTCCATGACCACCCGGGTGCTGTCCTGGTCCTTGGGCGCAACGCGGATGTGCTTCAGGATGCCGCCCGCCACCTGCATGGAGTCGGTGAGGCCGGCGCGGGGGCGCACTCCCATGAGGTCGATGTAGATGCGCCCGGCCAAGCCCTTTGCGCCCCGGTGCTCCAGAATTTGGTAGCGGAACTTCACGCGGGAATCCAGGTCGAGCACCACGCGGGCCGAGGCGCCGCTGTTTTTGGGCCGCACCTCAAGCAGCTGCGGCTTTTCCGCCGGGGCGTTGCGCGCGGCGGCGGGCGGGTCCGGCGTGGGATCGGGCGCGGCATCGGGTTTCTTTGCGCTTCGGCCTGCGGTTTTGGGGATGCGCGCAAGCATTTTGGCGGCGGTGGCCGCATGGGGCGAGGCGGGGTAGAGCTGCCGCAGGGTCATGAAATCGCCCTGGGCGCCGTCCGGATCGGAGAGGCGCTGCAGGCGGATGGTGCCGCGGTGGAGCAGGGCGTCGGGGGCGAGCTGATACTTGGCGAAGCGCTCGGCACAGGTGCCGAAGGTGTCCGCGGCCTTGAACCAGTCGGCCTTGAGGCCGGAGCGCTTGGCGATCTCCTGCTGCACCCGGGCCAGAAAGAACGTGGCCTTGGCGCCGTTGAGGCCGTCCGGCTTGGCGCTTCTGGCCTGTTCCAGTTCCGTTTCCAGCTTGCGCAGGGCTTCTTTGGAAGGATTCTTGCGGGCCAGCAGGGTTTGGAAGCGTTGCACCGGGGCATCGGCAGGATTTTCAGCGGTTTTGGCGGGCGCGGCCTTTGCGGCCTGGGAGACGCCGGAAGCCAGGCACAGCGCCAGCAGCAAGAACGGCAAAAACAAGACCGCTCTACGCCCCGTGCGCCCCGCGCAAGCATGCATCCGTATCGCCATGGTCCCCCGGCCCAGGCGCGGCAAACGGCGCGCACTTCTGGCCTCAGTCATCATTGCCGAGAATCTACAAAAAGTCCAGAGAGCCTCAACCGTTTTCCAAAAGCCCACATCTTGACCGCCGAAGCTCTCAAAGGCTACCACGCGTCGATGCGCATGCCCGAACTGCTTTTGCCCTGCGGCGACATGGAATCGCTGGAAACAGCCCTGCTTTACGGCGCGGACGCCGTGTACCTTGGCGCGGACGGACCCAACCTGCGCGCCGGCGCGGCGGGCTTCGCCGGCGAGGGGCTGACGCGGGCCACGGCCCTGGCCCGTGCGCGCGGCGTGCGCGTGTACGTGTGCCTCAACGCCAGCCCGCGCGAACAGGACATGCCCCTGGTGCGCCAGGGCTTGGAGCAGGCCGTGCAGGCCCAGGCCGACGGGCTGATCGTAGCCGATGCCGGGGTGGCGCGCCTGGCCCTGCGCCACGCGCCCGGGCTGCCGCTGCACATCAGCACCCAGGCCAACACGCGCAACAGCGAGGGCCTTGCCTTCTGGCGCAATTTGGGCGCAACGCGGGCCAACCTCGCGCGGGAGTGCGCCGCGGGGGAGGTGGCCGCCCTGGCGCGCGCGCGCGACGAACATTTGCCCGGCTTCGAGCTGGAGGTTTTTGCCCACGGCGCGCAGTGCATGGCCCTTTCCGGCCGCTGCGGGCTCTCGGTGCACATGGTGGAGCGCAAGCCGGGCGAAACCGGGCGCACCGCCTGCATGGGGGCCTGCGCGCATCCCTGTCGCTACGAGTACCGCTTGCGGGCCGTGGTGGAGGAGCGCAAACGCGCCGGTGCCGAGGCCTGGGAGGTGCTGGAGCAGTGGACGGACGATCCGGCCGCCCCGGGCGAGGCGCCCTGGACCCAGTTCTTTGCGCCCCAGGACCTTTGCCTGCTGTGGTATGCGCCCTGGCTGGCGCGCCTGGGCGTGGACGCCCTCAAGATCGAGGGCCGCACCCGCAGCTCCGCCTATCTGGCCGTGGTGGCCGATTCCTGGCGCTTCGCCCTGGCTTCGCTGGCGGCCGGGCGCTTCCGCCCGCGGGAGGTTCTGGACGAACTGCGCCACGCCGCCACCCGTTCGTTGACCGCCGGGCTTTTCGGGGCGAACGCACATCGGCCCATCCCCGGCCTGGACCAGCTGGCCCAGCGCCATCTGCCCATGCTGCGCGTGCTTGCGCCCGCCAAGGCCGACGGCTCGGCCTGGCATGTGGAGCTGAAGGGCCGGCTGGACACGAAACGCCCCGAGGGGTTGACGCTGATTGCGCCGGGCTTTGCGCGCCCGGTGCTGCCGCCCGGCGGCTACCGCCTGGAGCAGGGGCCGGACTCGGCCTTGCCCGGCCTGCCTGTGGAGGAAGGCCACCCCGGCATGCGGCTGGTGCTGCACGCCGCGCACCCCGCCCTGCGCCCCGGCGTGTTCGCCCGGTAGCAAAGCACGGCGCTTCCGGGCGAGGCATTCCACGCCCCCCCCTTGGCAACCGACCTGCGGCTGGTATACGGTGAGATCAAATGGAGGATCATATGGCTGGCACTGTGACGATTGACGAAGACGAATGCATTGGCTGCGAAACCTGTTGCGAGTTGACCCCCGGCGTCTTCCAGTTTGACGCCGGTTCCGGCAAGGCCAAGGTCGTGGACCCCACCGGCGCCTCGGACGACGAGATCCAGGCGGCCATCGACGCCTGCCCGGTCACCTGCATTTCCTGGAAATAGCGGCTGAGGGCGGCGCGGCTGCCTCCCGGCCGGTTGCAGGCGGGGAGGGCGGCCGCGCCCCTTTGGCCCGCTCTTGCATGGGGCTGCGCGCCGCTTAGCGGCCGGCCTCCGCCAAGTGGGCCAGGGACTCGGCATCCACAAGACGCACGCGGTTGCCCGAAATCTCTATCAGGCCTTGGTCGGCGAGCTTCTTGAGCGCCCGCGAAAGGGTCTCCGGTATGGTCCCCAGATAGGCGGCGATTTGCCCCTTGGGCAGGTCCAGGGTGAGTTCGTCCGTGTTTTGCGTGGCGCGCAGCAGCAGCAGGTAGCCCGCCAGCCGCTCCGGCACTTCCTTGAGGCTCAGCTGGGCGATCTGCGTCACGAACGAGCGCAGCCGGGCCGACAGCAGCGCCATGACGCCAAGGGCCAGTTCCGGCTCGCGGCGCAGCACCTCCACAAATCCCTTGCGGGCAATGCTCACCATGAGGCTGTCTTCCAGCGCCTGCGCGCTGGCCGGATAGGTCTTGCCCTCGAAGACGGGCACCTCGGCAAAGGCCTCGCCCGGGCCGAAGACATGCAGAATCTGCTCCTTGCCGGAGGGCGCGGCCCGGAACACGCGCACCTTGCCCGAAGCCACGGCATAGAGATGCGTGCCCGGCTGCCCGGCCTCGAACAGGATGTCTCCAGCCTTGAAGCGTTTGAGCACGGCGATTTCCGCGAGGCTTGCCAGCTGTTCCCTGGGCAGTCCTTCGAACAGTTTGACGCTCCCCAACGCGGCGAGCTTATCTTTTTCCATGTGGCCTCCAGTGCATGGCTTTGACTTTAGTCATGGAAGAGGGAGAGCACAATGGGCAGAGTGCCTGTGAGCCGATTGTTCCAAGAACGGGCTCAACAAATTGCTCCTCCGCCTGTTTTGCCATGGTTTTGCCGGTGCAGCAGGGCAGGGCGCGTTTACGCCCTGGCCGACTTGACTGCCGCCACACAAGCCGACGTGAGGCGCGGGCGGGATTTCTCCAGAGATGTTGAGCCTTTCAAGCATGAGCGCCCGAAACCCTTTGCCAGTAAGCCGACAGGAGACCTGCCCATGCCGCAGATGATGCTGACCTTGGTGGTGCTGGGCCATGTGCTCCTGGCCGCTCACGCTTTGCGGCGCGGCGACTGGTCCCTGTGCGCCGCCCTGGCTTTGCTGCCTTTGACGCTCTTGACGCGCAGGGGCGCGGCGCGGCTGGCGGCCGCAGCGGTGCTTGTGCTGGGCGCTGGGCAGTGGGTCGTTTTGGGAGCGGATTTTGTGAGGATGCGCATGGCCTTCGGCGAGCCCTGGCTGCGTCTGGCGCTGATTCTTGCCGCCGTATTCGCGACAAGCCTGGCCGCCGGGCTGTGGCTGCTGGGCAAGCGCGCCCGTGGCCTGTTTCCGCATGGCCGCGAGGCGGAACTGCCTCAGGCCGCGGCGTTTTTGCTGGTCGTGGGGGTGTTGTCGCTTGCGCGCGCCAAGGCCAGCATGCCCGTGCTGCTGGCGGACCGCTTCTGGCCGGGCTCCGGCTGGCTGGAGATGCTGGGCCTTGGCGTGTACGCCGCATGGCTCGCCGGCCGCCTCCTGGACGCCCGCGCGCACAAGCGGTTGCGGCCGCGCATCTGGGCCTTGTTCTCCGCGCTGTTCTTCGGGCAGCTGGCCCTGGGGCTGGCGGGCTTTTCCGATCTGCTCATGACCGGGCGGCTGCATTTGCCCGTGCCCGCGCTCATCCTCGCCGGGCCGATCTTCCGGGGCGGCGGCCTGTTCATGCCCATCCTCTTCGCCTCCACCGTGCTGCTCGTGGGGCCCGCGTGGTGCAGCCACCTGTGCTACATCGGCGCGTGGGACGACATGGCCTCGCGCCTGAGGCCGAAGCCGCCGCAAGCGCTTTCGCGGCGCTGGACCATCGGCGCGCGGCTGGGGACTCTCACCCTGGCCTGCGGCGGGGCCCTGGCCCTGCGTCTGCTCAACGTGCCGGTGCTGACCGCGGTGTGGTTGGCCGCGGGCTTCGGGCTCGTGGGCGTGGGGGGCATGCTGCTGGCCTCGCGCCGGGCCGGGGCCATGGTCCATTGCACGGTCTTCTGCCCCATCGGCCTTGTGGGCAACGTGCTGGGCAAGCTCATGCCCTGGCGCATGCGCATCAACCTGGACACCTGCACGCGCTGCGGCTCGTGCCGGCGCGCCTGCCGCTACAGCGCCCTCACATCGCAGGAGATCGAGGCCGGGCGGCCGGGCCTGTCCTGCACCCTGTGCGGCGACTGCGTGGGCGCCTGCCCGCACGACTCCATGCACTACCGCTTCCCCGGCCTTTCGCCCGCCGCCGCCCGCGCGTTGTTCCTCACCCTGGTCGCGGCGCTGCACGCGGTGTTCCTGGGCGTGGCCCGCATCTGACTTCCTGCGGGGGCGCGCGCAGCCTGTGCCCTGGGCCGGGCGCATTGCGCCGTTTTCTCGCAATGCCGAAGCATAGCCAGGTGCATCCTCGCGTTGGCATGCCGTTTCCCGCCGGAGGCAGGGGTGCAGCCGGGCGTTGCCATCCCGCCCCGGGCCGGGTACACAGGCCCGAACACGGGGGCCGCCATCATGCGCAGCATCATGCCGCACAGCCTGCAATCAAAGTTCCTGGCCGGACTCGGCCTGGTCATGGTCCTCATGGTGGGCTTCTTCGCCCTGGCCCTCAACCTGCACCTGGAGCGGCTCATGGAGGGCGAGGCGCGGGAGAAGGCCGCGCTCATCCTCTCGCAGGTGGAGGCCATCCAGGGCTACGTGCGCGCCAGCCTGCGCCCGGCCATGTACCGCCTGCTGCCCGACGACCAGTTCGTGCTGGAGGCCATGAGCACCTCCTACATCACCCGCGGCGTGATGAGCGACCAGAACCTCGCGCGCGAGGCCTTCACCTATCGCCGCGTGGGCGTGGGCGCGCGCAACCCGGACTACGAGGCCGACGAGCGCGAGCGGGCCTACATCGAGCGGTTTGAAGCCGACCCGGGTTTGACGCGTCTGGAGGAGTTCGCCGAGTTCAAGGGCGAGCGCTACTTCGTCACCGTGCGCTCCCAGCGTTTTGACGAAGGCTGCCTGCACTGCCACGGCGACCCGGCCGAGGCCCCGCGCGAACTCATTGAGCGCTACGGCGCCACGCGCGGCTTTGGCCGCAAGGTGGGCGATCTGGCGGGCATCGACCTGGTGCGGCTTAAGGTGCAGCGCGACCTGGGCGGCATCCGCGAGGCCACCCTTTCCTTCGCCATGCTGTTCGCCGCCGGCATCCTGGTGCTGTTCCTCACCATCCAGGGCTTTTTCCACCGTCTGGTGGTGCAGAGCCTGCGCCGGGTTACGGGCATGATGCACCGCTTCTTCCCCGAGGAGGCCAAGCACGCCCAGGAGCCCCTGCACCGCGACGACGAGATCGAGGGTATTCTGCACGGCTTTGAGCTCTTTGCGGCGCACTTGCGCCAAGCCAGGCTCGACCTCACCGAGTACGCCGCGACCCTGGAGGACAAGGTGGCGGCGCGCACGGCGGCCATCACCCGTCTGGCCGACGAGCGCCGCGCCGACGTGGCCTTGTTCGTGGCCCTGCTGAACAGCCTGAACGAGAGCCAGACCAAGCAGCAGATGCTGCCCGCGGCCCTTTCGCTCACGGCCCAGCGCTTCGGCGCCAGCCGCGCCGGGTATGTTTGCGTGCTGGCGGCCACGGACTACGCCAGCTGGCCGGACCCGGAGGCGCGGATCGACCTGCCCGAGGACTGGCACGATCTCGTTTCCGCCGGGGAGCCGCGCCTGACCCCCCAGGCCTGGTTCATTCCGGTGCAGACCTCCGGCACCAGCCGGGGCCTGCTCATCCTCTACTGGGATGCGGACCAGGAGAGCAGCGGCCGCCTGGCCGACCTGGCCCGGGCCATCGGCCAGCAGCTGGGCATCGCCATGGAGAACCTGGAGGCCCTGGACAGCCTGCTGCGGCAGAACGCCATGCTTTCGTCCATTTTCGAGGGCATAGCCGACCCGCTTTTGCTGCTCGACGCGGGCGGCTCCGTGCTGCTGGCCAACAGCCCGGCCCGCGATCTGGCCGCCGGTTTGGCCGCGGGCAAGCCCGGCGCACGGTTCCACGGTCTGCTCGCCCTGCTTGGCCAAGTGGCCGCCAGCGGCGGCAGCGGCGAATTCGAACTGCCCGACGGGCGCATTTTCGAGGCCAGCCTGTACCCCGTTGCCGAATCCGGCGGCGGGCGGCGGCATGTGGCCTCTTTGCGCGAGGTGACCGCCGAGCGGCGCATGGAGGGCCAGATGCGCCGCAATGAGCGCATCGTGGCCGTGGGCCAGCTGGCCGCGGGCCTCGCGCACGAGATCAACAACCCCCTGGGCGTCATCCGCTGCTACGCCGAGCTGCTGCAGGCCTCGCAGCCGGAGCCGCAGGCCCAGGCCGACCTTGAGATCATCATCCGCCACACGGACCAGGCCCGGCGCGTGGTGCGCGACCTGCTCGACTTCGCCCGGCCCAGGCCCGCGCAGAGCGGCCCGAGCGACCTTGCCGCCGTGGCCGCGGCGACGGTGGAGGTGCTGCGGCCGCGCGGCAAGAGCAGCCCGGCGAGCCTGACCTTGGAGGCCGAACCCGGCCTGCCTCTGGTGCGCGCCGGGTCCGACGCCTTGGAGCACATCCTGACCAATCTCGTCATGAACGCCCTGGACGCGGTGGCGGGCCGGCCGGACAGCAGGGCGGAAAACAGGGAGGAAGGCCGCGTTCAGGTGCGCCTCGCCGCGCAGCCGGGCCACGCGCTGCTGACCATAACCGACAACGGGCCGGGCATAGCCCCGGAACATCTGGACCGCGTGTTCGACCCCTTCTTTACCACCAAGGAGGTGGGCAAGGGCACGGGCCTCGGTCTGGCTGTGGTCTACAGCTTGGTGCGCGATTTGGACGGCAGCGTGGAGGTGGAGAACGCCCCTGGCGGCGGCGCGGTCTTCCGGGTGCTGCTGCCCCTGGCAGAGCCCGCCGGAGCGGACGGAGCAGACCGAGCGGGCGAATCCGGTGGAGAAGCCGCGCCTGGGGGAGGACGCGATGCGGCGGAGTGACGCAGGGCGCCGGACCGGGCTGCCGGTGCTGCCGGCCGTGTTCCGCGCTTTGCCGCGCGCCTGTCTGCCCGCCTGTTTGTCTATAGGTCTGCCCAGAGGCCTGCCCGTCTGTTTCCCCGGCGTGGGGCCAGTATCGGGCGCAGGGAGCATGAAGGCGCGGGCCGGCACAGCGCCGCGGCAAGCGGAACGACCAGACAAGAGCGCGGGCCGGACAGGACCGGAAGCGGACAAGAGAGGAGCGCCAAGATCATGAAGCAACGCATTCTGCTGGTGGACGACGAGCCGGATTTCGCCCTGGGTTTGGCCCGGCTGGTGGCCACGGGCTTTCCGGACGTGGAGACCCTTGTGGCCAAGAACGGGGCCGAAGCCCTGGAGCGCTTGGCCGCGGGGCCAGTGGGGCTCATGCTCACGGACCTGCGCATGCCCGGCATGGACGGCCAGGAACTGCTGCGCCAGGCCCTGGAGCTGGAACCCAACCTCACGGTCATCATGCTCACCGGGCACGGCAGCGTGGAGTCCGCCGTGGCCGCGCTCAAGGCCGGGGCCTATGATTTTCTCACCAAGCCCATCGAGCGGGGCGAGCTGTTCCGCGCCGTGGCCAAGGGCCTGGAGCGCGACCGCCTGCTGGGCGAGAACCGCAGCCTGCGCGAGGTCGCCAGCCGCTCCGAGCTCTCGCGCACCCTGGTGGGCGAAGGCCCGGCCATGCGGCGGCTCAAGGAATCCATGACCGCCGTGGCCGCCTCGGACTACACCGTGCTCATCCGGGGCGAGTCCGGCACGGGCAAGGAGCTTGTGGCGGGCAGCATCCACCGCTTGAGCCCGCGCGTGGGCCAGCCCTTCGTCACCGTGAACTGTCCGGCCATTCCCGAGCATTTGCTCGAAAGCGAGCTCTTCGGCCACGTGAAGGGCGCCTTCACCGGCGCGGAAAAGTCCCGGCGGGGCCTGTTCGTCTCGGCTTCCGGCGGCAGCATCCTGCTGGACGAAATCGGCGACATCCCCATGGCCGTGCAGACCAAGCTGCTGCGCGTGCTGCAGGAGCGCGAGGTGCGGCCCGTGGGCTCCAGCGACACCATCAAGGTGGACGTGCGCATCCTCGCCAGCACCAACCAGGACCTGGAGGCGCGCATCAACAGCGGGCAGTTCCGCCAGGACCTCTTCTACCGCCTGAACGTGCTGACCATCACCCCGCCGCCCCTGCGCGAGCGCAGGGAGGACATTCCCCTGCTGGCCGCGCATTTCCTCGTCCAGGCGTGCAATGAGATGCGCCTGGCCCCCAAGGCTCTGAGCCCGGAAGCCATGGTCTGCCTGGCGGAGCGCCCCTGGCGCGGCAACGTGCGCGAGCTGCAGAACTTCGTGCGCAGGCTGGCCGTGTTCTGCCCCGGCGCGCAGATAGAGATGAACCACCTGCGCCAGGCCGAGGGCGGCCTGCCCGGCCAGAACGGCTGCGTGCAGCCGGAGCCCCTGGCCCCCTACAAGGACGCCAAGGCCCATGTGCTGGAGAGCTTCACCCGCCGCTACGTGGAGCAGGTGCTGGAGACCACCGGCGGCAACATCTCCGAGGCCGCGCGCATCAGCGGCATTGAGCGCGTGAGTTTGCAGAAGATTTTGAAGCGCATCGGCGCGGGCGGCGCGGAAGGCTGAGAGGGGGCCGGGCTGGGCTCCGCGCCGGAACCTGCGCCGCCGCCTCGGGCGCCTGCCGCCTTGATTCTTCGCCACCTTTTCACTATCGTCCGCCCACGCTCATCGAAGCGCGAAAGGAGCCCCGCATGCCCGAGATCTCTTTGGCCGGACGCCGCATCGGCCCGGAATTTCCTCCCCTCGTCATCGCCGAAATAGGCATCAACCACGAAGGCGACTTCGCCAAGGCCGAACGCATGGTGCGCGACGCCGCAGCCGTGGGCTGCGAGTGCGTGAAGTTCCAGTGCCACGTGGTGGAGGACGAGATGAGCCCGCAGGCCAAGAAGGTCATTCCGGGCAACGCCGACGTCTCCATCTACGAGATCATGGAGCGCTGCCAGCTCTCCGAGGCCGACGAGCGCAGGCTCATGGCCCTGGTGGAGAGCCTGGGCATGATCTATCTTTCCACGCCGTTCTCCCGCGCCGCCGCCGACCGTTTGGAGGCCATGGGCGTGTGCGGCTACAAGATCGGCAGCGGCGAGTGCAACAACTACCCGCTGGTGGACCACATCGCCAGCTTCGGCAAGCCGGTGATATTGTCCACCGGCATGAACAGCATGGAGAGCGTGGCCAAGAGCGTGGAGATTCTGCGCGCGCGCAAGGTGCCCTTCGGGCTCATGCACACCACCAGCATGTACCCCACCCCGCCGGAGAAGGTGCGCCTGGGCGCCATGCAGCAGCTGATGCGCGAATTCCCCGACGCCGTGGTGGGCCTCTCCGACCACACCCTGACCATCTACCCCTGCCTGGGCGCGGCGGCCCTGGGCGCCAGCATGCTGGAGCGGCACTACACCTCCGACAAGAGCTGGCCCGGCCCGGACGTTTCGCTTTCCATGGACCCGGAGGAGATGCGTCAGCTCATCGAAGGCTCCAAACTCATCCACAAGGCCCTGGGCGGCACCAAGGCCGTGCTGCCCGAGGAACAGGTGACCATCGACTTCGCCTACGCCTCCTGCGTCACCATCGCCCCGGTGAAAAAAGGCGAGGCCTTCACCAAGGCCAATCTGTGGGTCAAGCGCCCCGGCACCGGCGAGATTCTGGCCGAGCACTTCGAGTCGCTGCTGGGCCGCACCGCCGCGCGCGACATCGACGTGAACACGCAGCTCGCCTGGGACATGGTCCATGCCGGTTAAGCGGAACGTCCTCTTTCTCACCGGCACCCGGGCCGACTTCGGCAAGCTGAAGCCGCTCATGCGCGCGGTGGAGGCCAGCGAGGACTTCGAGTGCCGCATCTTCGTCACGGGCATGCATCTGCTCGCCAAGTACGGCAACACCTACCGCCAAATCGAGCGCGAGGGCTTCACCAACGTGTTCACGGCCATGAACCAGCTTGGCGGCGAGGCCATGGACCTGGTGCTGGCGAACACGGTGCAGGCCCTGGGCCGCTATGTGGCCGACAATCCGCCGGACATGATCGTGGTGCACGGCGACCGCCTGGAGGCCCTGGCCGGGGCCATCGTGGGCGCGTTCCGCAACATCCTTGTGGCCCACATAGAAGGCGGCGAGCGCAGCGGCACCATCGACGAGATGATCCGCCACAGCGTGACCAAGCTGGCCCACGTGCACTTCGTGGCCAACGAGGAAGCCAGCCACCGCCTGATCCAGATGGGCGAGCAGCCGGAGGCCGTGTTCGTCATCGGCTCGCCGGACATCGACATCATGCTCTCGCCGGATCTGCCGGACCTGGACGCCGTGCGCGCGCGCTACGACATCGCCTTTCCGCAGTACGCCGTGGCCCTGTACCATCCCGTGACCACCGAGCCGGAGCTGCAGGCCGCGCGCGCCAACGACTTCGTGCAGGCCCTGCTCGACTCCGGGCACAGCTACGTGGTCATTGCGCCCAACAACGACGCCGGCAGCGAGCATATTCACAAGGCCTACGAAAGGCTCGCGGGCAACCCGCGTTTCCGCATGTTCCCGTCCATGCGCTTCGAGTTCTTCCTGCGGCTCATGCAGAACGCGCGCTTCATCATCGGCAACTCCAGCGCCGGCGTGCGCGAGGCGCCCATCTACGGCGTGCGCACCATCAACGTGGGCTCGCGCCAGCGGGGCCGCTTCCTGCACGACTCCATCCTGAACGTGCCCGACTGTCATGCCGCCGTGCTCAAGGCCACGCGCGACTGCTGGGAGCTCGAGGAGTGCGCGCCGTGCTTCCACTTCGGCCGCGGCAACAGCGTGGAGCTGTTCATGGCCCACCTGCGCCGGCCCGAGCTGTGGAACCGCTCCAGACAAAAGCACTTTTTGGACATCTGCATGCCGTGACGTGCGCGGCGCAAGATTCTTTTCCGGCGCGCAAGGAGCCAAACACCTTGCCCAAACTCCGCATCCCCAGGTATACAACGACCATGCTCCCATCCAAGGCCGTTTCTCCCCGGCTTCTGGCCCTTTGCCGCCGTTCTTGTCCGGCCCTTTCGGCGCGTCCGGGGCGGTCCGGTCTCCGGGCACGGCCGTGAACCCTTCGCCGCCGCACATCGGCGCGCCCCTCTCCCTGCGCCTGCTGCGCCGCATCCTCCTGGTCTGCGCGCTGTCCATGCTGCTGTTCGCCGGCGCGCGCGCCGGGTGGGAGTACCGCGCGGTCCTGAATTCTTCGGCCCAGCTCATGGCCGGCATCGAGCAGGCCATGGCCCCCACGCTGGCGAACAGCCTGTGGGAGTTCGACGCCGAGCACCTCGAGTCGCAGTTGCAGGGCATCCGCAGCACCTCGGCCATCAGCTACGCCGCGGTGCTGGAGCACGACCGCGTGGTGGTGGAAAGCGGCGCGCGCCAGAGCGCGGACGCGTTGACGAGCACCTCGGAGCTGGTGCGCAGGCAGGACGGCCAAGTGCTGCGCGTGGGCCAGCTGCTGCTCCAAGTGGACATGGCCAAGGCCCGCGGCCAGGCCCTGGACGTGGCTCTGGTTTCCCTGGCCTTCAGCGCCGGGCTGGTGCTGCTTGTTTCGCTGGCCGTGTTCCTGCTCACCCGGGGCATGGTTTCCCGGCATCTTTCCGCTGCGGCCCGGCACTTCCAGGCCTTGGACCTGGCCCAGCCGGGAATGCGCCTGCCCAAGCTGCGGCTGGACAAAAAATGGGCCGGCGACGAGCTGGACGTTTTATGCCTGGCCGTGAACGACATGCAGGAAAACCTGGCGCAAACCTACGCCAAGGCCTGGGTTGCCGAGTGCGAGGCCAGGAGCCAGGCGCGCTTTCCGGAGGAGAACCCGAACCCGGTCATGCGCGTGACGGCCGAGGGCGCTCTCGTCAGCGCCAATCCGGCCAGCGCGGACTTCTTGGCCCAAGTGGGCGGCGCCCTGGGCCAGCGTTTGCCGGCGCAATACACCGAACCCCTGCGCAGCGCCTTCGCCACCGGGCAGGTGCAGCGTTTCGAGACGGAATGCCAGGGCCGCACCTACGCCTTTGTGGCCCGGCCCCTGGTGGGCGAAGGCTGCGTGAATCTGTACGGCCTGGACATAAGCCGCCGCGTGCAGGCGGAGGCGGAGGTGCGGCGCAACATGGCCCGGCTGCAATGCCTGGTGCGCGTGCTGCAGCACTCCTGCGACTCCGTGCAGGAGTTTCTCGACTTCTGCCTGGCGGAGGTCTTGAAGCTGACGGAAAGCCGCTACGGCTACATCTATCACTACAGCGAGGAACGCCGGGAGTTTGTGCTCAACACCTGGTCCCGGGGGGCCATGCAGGCCTGCGCGGTGCGCAACGCCTCGCAACGCTACGACCTGGACGAGACCGGCGTGTGGGGCGAGGTGATCCGCCAGCGCAAGCCCATTGTGCTCAACGACTTTCAGGCCCCGCATCCCCAGAAGTGCGGCTACCCGGAGGGGCATGTGCCGCTCTCGCGCTTCATGAGCGTGCCGGTGTTCGGCGGCGGGCAGATTGTGGCCGTGGCCGGGGTGGCCAACAAGGACGGCGAGTATACGGAGGCGGACGTGATGCAGTTTTCGCTGCTCATGGACGCCTGCTGGCAGGTTGTGGGGCGCATGACCGCGGAGCAGGACGTGCGCCGCTCGCTGCATGAAAAGGAGATTCTGCTCAAAGAGATCCACCACCGGGTCAAGAACAACATGCAGATCATCAGCAGCCTGCTGTTTTTGCAAATGGAGTACGTGAGCACGCCGGAGGACCGGGAGCTCTTCGCCGAGAGCCAGAAGCGCATTCAGGCCATGGCCCTGGTGCACGAGGAATTATACAAGGCCGTGGACCTGTCCTCCGTGGGCATGCGCGAGTACGTGTCGCGCCTGGTGGGCCGGGTGCTCGCCGGGGCGGACATACCCGTTTGCGCGCAGTTTGAGCTGGACGAGGTGCGGCTGCCGGTGACGCATTCCATTCCCTGCGGCCTGGCCTTGAACGAGCTGGTGATGAACGCGGTGAAGCACGCCTTCCGGCCCGGCCCTGGCAAGACCGGCGGCGGGCACCTGCGCGTGGCCCTGCACCAGCAGGAGGGCGCGGTCATTCTGGAGGTGGAGGACAACGGCCCCGGCCTGCCGCCGGACTTCGACGTCATGGCCACGCCGACGCTGGGCATGACGCTGGTGGCCAGCCTAGTGCGGCAGCTTGGCGGCGAGCTGACGGCGGACGGCGGCGACATGGGCGGCGCGCGTTTCCGGCTTGTGTTTCCTCTGCCGCAGGCGGCGGCTTTGGCGTGAAATTCTAGGCGGTTGGCCGGTCCGGCACTGTTTGCTTCTGCCTGTGCCGCCTTTCGGCGCGCCGGTGGCGTCTTGAGGCGCAAGGCGCGGCTAGGCGTGCTTGAGCGCCCGCAGGACGTTTGCGAGGAATTTCGGCCCCGGCACGGGGCAGAGGCCGCGCGCTGCTTGGGGTGTTCCGTGAGCGGAAGCGGCACGGGGTGCGCAAAAGAAAAAGGCGCCCAGGATGTGCTCCTGAGCGCCTGAATCTGCTGGCGTCCCCAAGGGGGTTCGAACCCCTGTTGCCGGCGTGAGAGGCCAGTGTCCTAGGCCACTAGACGATGGGGACGGACAATGCTTTGGTGGGCCGTGATGGACTCGAACCATCGACTCTATCATTAAAAGTGATATACTCTACCAACTGAGTTAACGGCCCCCGAAGGAAGGTTCTTTTATCCGCGCCACAGGGAGGTGTCAAGTTTTTTGTGTGATTTATTTCGCCTCGCGCCGAGGATGCATTCCGGGGCAAAGTGCGGTAGCCAAGCGCTACGGGCAAAATGCCCACAGGAAGGGTCATGAGCACATCCGCATCCCGCACCGGCCGCCGCCGCCGTCCGCGCAAGGCGCTCGCCGCGTCGGCGGCTCTGCGCGACGTGTGGCTTGGGATTTTGGCCGACAACTCCCGCGACATCTTCTTTTCATTGTGCTTCCCCGAGGGCCGCTACGAGTATGTGAGCCCCCTGGTGGAGGAGCTCTTCGGTCTGACGCCGCAGGACTTCTACAACGACGCGAGCATCGTGCTGCGCTGCATCGCACCGGCCTGGCGCGACAAGGTGCGGGGTTGGCTGGCGGATTTGGCCCAGGGCAAGGTGGACGAGGAGTACGAGTTTCAGGTTGTGGACAAGACCGGCAGGCTGCGCTGGTTCCGCCAGCGGCAGGTCAAGGCGCCCTTGCCCGGCGGCAGGGGGCTGCGGGTGCAGGGCGTGGCCACGGACATGACCGAGCTGCGCGAGGCCCAACAAGAGCTGCACGGCAGCACGGATTTTTTCCGCCAGCTCATCGAGGCTTGGCCGGACCAGGTGCTGCTGGCCGTCAACCTCGATGCCGGGCGGCACGAGTATGTGAGCCCGAGCATGGAGCGGGTCATGGGCTACAAGCCCCAGGAGTTCTATGACGACCCCGGGCTCGGCATGCGCGTGGTCGCGCCCCAGTGGCGTGAACGGGCCTGGGGCTGGATTGCGGACATCAAACGCGGCGTGCTGGAGCCCGGGTATGAGTTTGAGCTGGTGCACAAGAATGGCGGGCACCGCTGGATCCATCAACTGGGCATGCTGCGGCCGCGCCTGCCTGGGCAGGACCTCGTGGTGCAGTTCACCTTCCGCGACATAACCGACCAGAAGTTGGCGGCCCGCGCGCTGCAGGAAAACGAGGCCCGGTACAGGGAACTGGCGGAAAGCTGGACGCACCAGGCCTTGGTGCGCTTCAACATCCACTTCGGCGTCTTCGAATATGTCAGCCCGGGCATGAAGCGGCTGTTCGGCTACGACCCCTCCGTCTTTTACGAGTCGCCCGCGGCGTTGTGGGAGCGCGTTGCGCCGGAATACCGGGAGCGGCTTGCGCAATGGCATGAGGAACACGGCCGGGGCGTGCTGCGGCCGGAGTATGAGTTCGAGATTTTCGACGCCAAGGGCGAGCGGCGCTGGATTCTTCTGCGCGGCTCCCTGCTCAACGATGCGGAGGGGCGGCCCGTCGTGCTGCAGGCCGTGCTCCTCGACAACACCGAGCGCCGTCTGCTCGAGGACGCCCTGCGCGAGTCGAACCAGCGCCATAAGCTGCTTTCCGAGAATCTGGTCGACGTGGTCTGGGCCTTGGACGCCACCCTGCGGTGGACCTATCTGAGCCCCTCGGCCGAGACGCTTCTGGGCATTCCGCTGGAGCGTCTGCTCACGCGCACCCTCATCGAGAGCTTTCCGCCGGAATCCCTCACGGCCATCATGCACGGGGTGGAGTGTTGGAGCGAAGGGGGGGCCCTTGCCGGCGAAAGCTCCCCGCTGTGGCTGACCCTCGATTTGTACGACGGCAAGGGCGAAACCATTCCCATAGAGATCTTGGCGCGGCCCATGCGCAATGCGGACGGCGCCGTGGTGGGCTATTGCGGCACCACGCGCGACATCCGCCCGCGCAAGCGCCTGGAGCGTGTGGAGGCCTTGCTGAGCCGCCTGGCCAAGGGGCTTTTGGAGTGCGAGGAGCTGGCGCAAACCCAGGTGCTGGCCGCCGCCTGCGCCGAGCAGCTCACCGGGGCGGGGCATGTGCTTGCCGCCTACAGGGACCCGGAGTCCGGGCTGCTCCATGGCGCGGACGGGCACCCCGTTTCCGCGGTCCCGTCCGAAGGAGCGCTTTCCCTGGCCGTGTACCACGCGGGAGAGGAAGTGGGACGCATCATCGCCCTGGACATTCGTCCGGAGGCGGGGGGCGAGGCCCGGCAGTATCTGGAGCGGGTCGCCTCGCTGTTCGCCCTGGCCGTGGCGCGCATCCGCGCCGAGGGGGCGTTGCGCAAGAGCGAGCGCATGGCGCGCATGCTGCTCGAATCCATGCACGAGGGCGTTTGGGCCTTGGACCGCGACCAGCGCACCATCTTTGCCAACGAGCACATGGCCGCCATGCTCGGCTATTCCGTGTCCGAGCTGCGCGAGCTGCAACCGTCGGACATTCTGGATTCGCAGCAGCGGCAGCTGGCCCTGGAGCGCATGCAGGAGCACCGGCTGGGTCTGGCCGGCTCCGCGGATTATGAGTTCAAGCGCAAGGACGGCGCCCTTCTGCCCGTGCACATGAGCGCCTCGCCCATTCTGGACGAGAGCGGCGGCTTTGAAGGGCTTGTGTGCACGGCCGTGGACCTTTCCGAGCGCAAGCACCTGGAGGCGGAGCTGCGGCGCAACCAGGCCCGGTTCGAGGCCCTGTTCGAGCTGTCCCGCCTCACCACGGCCACGGAGGCGCAGATGGCGGGCTTCACCCTGCGCGAGGCCCTGCGCCTGACGGACAGCTCCGGGGGCGTGCTGTTCTTTGCCGACGCCGCTGGCGCGGAGCTTTTGCCCATGGCTTGGCGCGGCGGCGCGGGCGATGCGCCGCCCAAAACCTTCTCCACCACGGGCAACTCCCCTTGGGCCGTGGTCCATGCCACCCGCCAGCCGCTGGTGCTGAACGACTTCAGCCTTTTCGCCCGGCAGATCCCCGCCGGGCACGTGCCGGTGGAGCGTTTTCTCGGCGTGCCCGCATTGGATGGCGACAAGCCCGCCGCGATTCTTGGGCTCAAGGGCAAGAAGCAGGACTACACCACGGACGACAGTCTGCAGGTCTCGCTTTTGATGGACGGCATGTGGCGCATATTGCGCGGCCGCCGCGACGAGGAGCGCATCCGCGCCTCTTTGCGGGAAAAGGAGGCCCTGCTGCGCGAGGTGCACCATCGCGTCAAAAACAATCTCCAGGTGGTCTCATCGCTTTTGGACATGGCCGGGCGCAGGCTGCCCGAGGCGCAGGCGCGCCGCAGCATGGAGGAGGTGCGCGCCAAGGTGCTGGCCATGAGCCTGGTGCACGCCCAACTGCACGGCACGGGCAGCGCGGGCGCCAGCGCAGGCGGCATAGACCTGGAGCGCTACGTCCAGGCCCTGTTCCGCCAGCTGCGCGAGATATATTCCGGCGGCATGGAGCTTTCCATGAAGGTGATGCTGGACGGCCTGGTGCTGGGGCTGGAGCAGGCCGCGCCCCTGGGATTGGCCTTGAACGAGATTTTGGCCAACGTGTTCAAGCATGGCCGGCGCGGGGGCCAGTCCGGCCGCGTGTATCTGCGCGCCTGGCGCGAGGAAGACGGGCAGGTGTGCATCGAGGTGCGCGACGATGGCCCGGGTTTGCCGGAGGGCTTTGTGCCGGAGCGGGCGCGCAGCCTGGGCATGAAGCTCATGTTCGGTCTTGTGCGCACCCAGCTTGGCGGCGAGTTGACCCTGTCCAGCCGCGCCGCCGGTGTCAGCGTGAGCATCCGCTTTCGTCCGCATATTGCCATGTGACAACTATCGGGTATGCGCGGCCCGGCCGGTTCCATGGCGACCACGCGGCGGAGGTCAAACGCCGAGATCGCATGCCCGAGGGGCGGGCGGAGGAACCAAGCCGGGCCGCGGCGGCCCTTTGCGGCGCGCCCCAGGCAATGGGCTGCGCCTGCGCAAGGGCGGGGAAGAAACGCCCTACCAGGACATGAAGTTTTTTATGGCCGCCACGCGGGCCTGGGCCTCGTGGGCGGATCTGTCCTCGTCCACGGCCAGGGCGAAGGTTTCGGCCAAAGAGAACTCCGGGCAGCGCGAGGCGTCCGCCGAGTCCTCCGGGCACACGCTGGCCCTGGGCCAGCCCTCCAGCACCAGGGCCTCGGCCGCCTCCTCGCAGCCGTCATCGGTGAAATGCTCGCAGTCGCCGCACCGCACATCGCTGTTGTCCCGCATACATCCTCCAGGGGCGCGCCCCGTGTTTGTTGTGATGGGCGCATAATAGACGTATGACAATTATTAGTCAATAGGCTATTGATCCCTGCCCTTGAGCCGCAGGGCGAATTGTGCGAGGATGCGCCCACTTCAGCACGAGGGGCCAGCCACATGCGCGAAATCATTCTCATCCACGCCACGGGCGAAGACCGCCCCGGCATCACCTCGATGCTCACCGGGGTTCTGGCCGCCTGCGGGGTGGATATCCTCGACATCGGCCAGGTGGTCATCCACGACCATCTCACCCTGGGCATGCTGGTGGCGCTGCCCGATGAATCGCAGGCCGCGCCGGTGCTGAAGGATCTGCTCTTCAAGGCCCACGAGCTTGGCATCACGCTCAAGCTCACGCCCATCAGCCCGGAGCGCTACGAAACCTGGGTGTCCGTGCAGGGTCGGCCCCGGCACATCGTCACCCTGCTGGCCCGCAGGCTGGAGGCCGCGCATATTTCGCGCATCACCGGCGCTTTGGCCGGGCATGGGCTCAACATCGACATCATCAACCGCCTCTCGGGCCGCGTTTCCTTGGCCGAGCCCGGCGGCGTGCGTCCGGCCTGCGTGGAGTTCTCCGTGCGCGGTACGGCCACGGACTGGACCGCCATCCGCAAGGAGTTCATGGACATCTCCGCCGAAATGGGCGTGGACGTGGCCCTGCAGGAGGACAACGTGTTCCGCCGCAACCGGCGCCTGGTGGCCTTCGACATGGACTCCACCCTCATCCAGGTGGAGGTCATCGACGAGCTGGCCAAACGCTACGGCGTGGGCGAGCAGGTGAGCGCCATCACCGCCGGAGCCATGCGCGGTGAGTACGACTTCAAGGAAAGCCTGCGTCGCCGCCTCTCGCTGCTCAAGGGCCTGGACGCGGGCGTGCTGGAGGATGTGGCCCAGAACCTGCCCCTGACCGAGGGCGCGGAGCGGCTCATCAGCAACCTGAAGCGCCTGGGCTTCAAGATCGCCATCATCTCCGGCGGGTTCACCTACTTCGGCGAGCGGCTCAAGCAGCTTCTCGGCATCGACTACGTCTACGCCAACAAGCTTGAGGTCAAAGACGGCCTGCTTACGGGCCGGGTCATCGGACCCATTGTGGACGGCGCGCGCAAGGCCGAATTGCTGCGCCGCTTGGCCGAGCGCGAGGGCATCAGCCTGCAGCAGGTGGCCGCCGTGGGCGACGGCGCCAACGATCTGCCCATGCTCGGCCTGGCCGGCCTGGGCATCGCCTTCCACGCCAAGCCCAAGGTCAAGGCCGGCGCGCGCCAGAGCATCTCCACCCTTGGCCTCGACGCCATCCTCTACCTCATAGGCTTCCGCGAGCGCGAAACCCTGGGCTAGACGTCTCCTTCCCCCTTTTCCTTCTGTTCGTAAAATGTTGAGGACTTAGCGTGACTTCGTCGTGTCCTCAATATTTACATCATCTCGATTATTGCCTATTCTCCCGCCGCAACCCATAGATTAAATCTATTCATTCAGAATCCCAACCCAAGGAGTCTCCCCCCATGTTCTCAACATTGCAGCTGCGGACAAAACTCATCACAGGCTTTTTGCTGGTTTCGATGATAACGCTCTTTGTCGGTATCTTCGGCGTGGTGAAGCTCAATCAGCTGAACGCGGCCGATACCATACTGTACAGGCAGGCCACCGTGCCCTTGGGCGAGGTCTCCGACCTTTCCACCGACATGCTTCGCCTGCGCCTCAACACCATCGAGGCTGTTGACGCCAAGCTGGAAAAGGATCGCCAGGCCAGCAGAGACGCCATAGCCAAGTTTCGTGAGTCCATCACCAAAGGTATCGAAGCGTTTGAAAAGCATCATCTGACGGATGAAGAGAAAACGCTTTTGACGCAGATGAAGGATTCCAAGGAAGCCTACTACAAGTTGGTGGACAGGGTTTTGGAATATGACGCCGCGGAAAAGGACGCCGAGGCCCAGGCCCTGCTCGCCGGCGAGGGCCGCACCTTGGCGCGTTCGTTCCGCGACGCCATCGACAAGACCATGGAAGTGAAGGTGCAGCGCGCCAAGGCCATCAGCGAGGACAACGACGCCCAGGCGGAAAACTCCGCCAAGCTCATGTACGCGCTGATCGCCCTGGGCCTTATGGGCTCCATAGGCCTTGGGCTGCTGCTCACGGCAAACGTCATGACCCAGCTGGGCGAAGATCCCGGCTACCTGGCCGAAGTGGCGGGCCAGATCGCCGGGGGCGACTTGGGCGTGGCCTTCAGGCCGCAAAAGAAGGAAGGCGGCGTCTATCACGTCATGCGCGGCATGGTGCAGACCATGAAGGCCAAGATCGCCGAGGCCGAGCAGAAGACGGCGGAAGCCGCCGAGCAGGCCCGGTTGGCGCAGATCGCCACGGATGAGGCCAACGAGGCCAAGGCCCGGGCCGAGCGCGCCAAGGCCGAGGGCATGATGCAGGCCGCGCAGCAGTTGGAGAAGGTCGTGGAGGTCATCAGCAGCGCGAGCGAGGAGCTCTCCGCCCAGGTGGAGCAGTCGAGCCGCGGCACCGAGGTGCAGAGCCAGCGCGTGGGCGAAACCGCCACGGCCATGGAGGAAATGAACGCCACAGTGCTCGAGGTGGCGAAAAACGCCTCCCAGGCGGCCGATTCATCGGCAACTGCCCGCACCAAGGCCGCCGACGGCGCCAAGATCGTGTCGCAGGTGGTCAGCGGCATCAACACCATGCAGAACGTCTCCCTGACCATGAAGGAGGACATGGGCGTGTTGGGCAAACAGGCCGAGGGCATCGGCCAGGTGATGAACGTCATTTCCGACATCGCCGACCAGACCAACCTTCTGGCCCTCAATGCCGCCATCGAGGCCGCCCGCGCGGGCGACGCCGGGCGCGGCTTCGCCGTGGTGGCCGACGAAGTGCGCAAGCTGGCCGAGAAGACCATGACCGCCACCAAGGAAGTGGGCGAGGCCATCAGCGGCATTCAGCACGGCACCAAGAAGAATTTGGAGAACGTGGACCGCGCGGTGCAGACCGTGGAGGAAGCCACAGGCCTTGCGCACCAGAGCGGCGCCGCCTTGCAGGAGATCGTCCATTTGGTGGAGGTCGCAACCGACCAGGTGCGCAGCATCGCCGCCGCGAGTGAAGAGCAGTCCGCCGCAAGCGAAGAGATCAACCGCAGCATCGAGGACATCAACCGCATCTCCAGCGAGACGGCCAGCGCCATGAACCAGTCGGCCCAGGCCGTGGGCGAGCTGGCCAACCAGGCCGGGCATCTGCGCTCGGTCATCGAGAAGATGAAGAGCGGCGCCTAAACCTCCTCGTTGCATCTGAAATTTACGTAGGCCGGGCGCGGCAGCACCCGGCCTACAGTACTGTAGTAGGGAATGCATTGACGCATTTTTTGTCATTGAATTCCAGAGAGGTTCGCGTGATAGTAGTTCCTATTGAGCCGGGTTGCGTTAATAAATAAAATACACTAGTGACAAGAAAACAACTAATTCGTTCCGTGTTTTTACTTGTATGGACCTTTAATTGTCTGGAATAAACTGAAGGTGGATCAGGCATGGCATCTCTCAGCTCGGTAACGCTCCGCACCAAACTGCTCATCAGCTTTTTGTGTGTGGCGCTGCTTACGTTGCTTATAGGAATCATTGGCACGACGAGAATTCACAAACTTGATGCCAATGATACGAAGCTTTATGAAAAAGTCACAGTGCCCTTGGGAGACATCTCGGATGTCTCCACGGCCTTCCAGCGCATTCGGGTCAACCTGCTTGTGGCCACACACGCCAAGGACAAGGCCCAGCTGGATGACGCGGTAAAGAGCATCGCCAAATTTCAGGGCATCATCACGCCCGCCGTCGAGTCCTTCGGCAAGACGCTGCTGACCGATGAAGGCCGGAAGCTGTATGCCGAGTTTTTGGAAGCCCGCAAGGACTATGACGCCATCATCGAGAAGGTCCTGTCCATGGCGGCGGCCGGGCAGGAGGCCGAGGCGACCGCCTTCATGCAGGGCGATGCCCGCAAGGCCTCCAGCCGGTACCAGGACGCCATCGACAAGCTCATGGACATCAAGACGGCACAGGGCAAGCTGTTTGCCGCTGAGAATTCGCAGGATGCGAGCTCCGCGGCCATGCTCATGTACGTCATCATGGCCGCGGCGTTCCTCGCCTCCGTCCTTTTGGGCCTGTTGCTCACCCGCAGCATCATGGACCAGCTGGGCGAAGACCCCGGCTATTTGGCGGAGGTGGCGGGCAAGATCGCCGGCGGTGACCTGCATGTGGTTTTCAAGCCGCAAAAGAAAGAGGGCGGCGTGTACCACGTCATTCAGGGCATGGTGAAAACCATGAAGGAGAAGATCGTCCACGCCGAGGAGAAGACCGCCCACGCAGCGGAGCAGGCCCGCCTGGCGGAGATCGCCACCACCGAGGCCAACGAGGCCAAGGCCCGGGCCGAGCGCGCCAAGGCCGAGGGCATGATGCACGCCGCCACGCAGTTGGAGAAGGTGGTGGAGGTGGTGTCGAGCGCCAGCGAGGAGCTCTCCGCCCAGATCGAGCAGTCGAGCCGCGGCACCGAGGTGCAGAGCCAGCGCGTGGGCGAAACCGCCACGGCCATGGAGGAGATGAACGCCACCGTGCTCGAGGTGGCCAAGAACGCCTCCCAGGCGGCGGAGTCTTCCGCCAATGCCCGCATGAAGGCTGTCGAGGGCGCCAAGATCGTGTCGCAGGTGGTCGCCGGCATCAACACCATGCAGAACGTCTCCCTGACCATGAAGGAGGACATGGGCGTGTTGGGCAAGCAGGCCGAGGGCATCGGCCAGGTGATGAACGTCATCTCCGACATCGCCGACCAGACCAACCTTCTGGCCCTCAATGCCGCCATCGAGGCGGCGCGCGCTGGCGATGCCGGGCGCGGCTTCGCGGTCGTGGCCGATGAAGTGCGCAAGCTGGCCGAGAAGACCATGGTCGCCACCAAGGAAGTGGGCGAGGCCATCAGCGGCATTCAGCACGGCACCAAGAAGAATTTGGAGAACGTGGAGCGCGCCGTGAGCACGGTGGAGGAAGCCACCGGCCTTGCGCACCAGAGCGGCGACGCCTTGCAGGAAATTGTGAACCTTGTGGAGGTTGCCACGGATCAGGTGCGCAGCATCGCCACCGCCAGCGAGGAGCAGTCCGCCGCAAGCGAAGAGATCAACAAAAGCATCGAGGAGATCAACCGCATCTCCACCGAAACCGCCACGGCCATGAACCAGTCGGCTCAGGCCGTGGGCGAGCTGGCCAACCAGGCCGGAAACCTGCGCACGCTCATTGAGAAGATGAAGAGCGGCGAGTAAGCTCGCCTTCCATCGCCTGCCAAGGCCGGACGTTTTAGGACGTCCGGCCTTTTTTTTTTGTTTTTTGCCGTGCACGAAATGTTTACAATCCGGGACTATTGTCTACGCAGTTTTATGCCGAATACACAAAGGAAAGCTGATGGCACATTGACTCAAACCATATAACTCGTGTACGTAGGAACATGGTTGCCCCCCCTTTCCCGCGCGTAGCCCTAACCCGGAGGTCCGCATGTTTTCGTCCATGAAATTATCGCTCAAGCTCAGCCTGGGATTCGGGGTGCTTGTGGCGTTGATGTTGTTGAGCGGCGGCATTGCGCTCAATGCGCTCAGTTCCCTCAACGCCAACACCGAACAGCTGGCGACCAACTGGCTGCCCAGCGTGCAGGCTGTGGGGAAATTCTCCCTCGCCGCCACCAATGTGCGCCGGGCGGAGTTGCGGATGCTCCTTCGCTCCGAACCCGAACACCGGGAAGAAGCGGAGCAATACTTGGCGAATTCCATTGCCAAATTCGAGCAGGCCCGGGCGGTGTACGTGCCGCTTATTTCCTCCCCGGAGGAAAAGGCTCTCTATGAGGAATTCGCGAAGGTTTGGTCCGATTACATGGGCGAGAGCAAGAAGCTGGTCTCTTTGGTCAGCCAGGGGAAAGTTGCCGAGGCCATGGCCGAAAGCGAGACTTCAAGCCGGAAATATCTCGGCTTGGCTTTGGACGCCGCGGAAAAGCTGGTGGTGCTGAACGCCAAGGGCGCCGATGACGAGTCCAAGGCCGCCGAGGCCACTTATGGCCGTGGCAGGACGCTCAGCCTCTCCATCATCCTGCTGGCGGGATTGCTGAGCGCGGGCATCGCCCTGGTGCTCATCCGGGGCGTCATGACCCAGTTGGGCGAGGACCCCGGCTATCTGTATGAGGTTTCAAGCCAGATCGCCGGCGGCGATTTGAACGTGGCCTTCAAGAAGCAGAAGAAGGAAGGCGGCGTCTACCACGTGGTGCAGGGCATGGTGCAAACCATGAAGGCCAAGATCGCCGAGGCTGACCAGAAGACGGCGGAAGCCGCGGAGCAGGCGCGCTTGGCGGGCATCGCCACCACCGAGGCCAACGAGGCCAAGGCGAAGGCCGAGCGCGCCAAGGCCGAGGGCATGATGCAGGCCGCGCAGCAGCTGGAAAAGGTTGTGGAGGTGGTGAGCAGCGCCAGCGAGGAGCTCTCCGCCCAGATCGAGCAGTCGAGCCGCGGCACCGAGGTGCAGAGCCAGCGCGTGGGCGAAACGGCCACGGCCATGGAAGAGATGAACGCCACCGTGCTCGAGGTGGCCAAGAACGCCTCCCAGGCGGCGGAGTCTTCCGCCAATGCCCGCGTGAAGGCCCTTGAAGGCTCAAAGATCGTGTCCCAGGTGGTCAGCGGCATCAACACCATGCAGAACGTCTCCCTGACCATGAAGGAGGACATGGGTGCGCTGGGCAAGCAGGCCGAGGGCATCGGCCAGGTGATGAACGTCATTTCCGACATCGCCGACCAGACCAACCTGCTGGCCCTCAATGCCGCCATCGAGGCCGCCCGCGCGGGCGACGCCGGGCGCGGCTTCGCGGTCGTGGCCGACGAAGTGCGCAAGCTGGCGGAAAAGACCATGGTCGCCACCAAGGAAGTGGGCGAGGCCATCAGCGGCATTCAGCACGGCACCAAGAAGAATTTGGAAAATGTGGAGCGCGCCGTGCACACGGTGGAGGAAGCCACGGGCCTGGCCCGCCAGAGCGGCGAGGCCTTGCAGGAGATCGTGAGCCTTGTGGAGGTCGCAACCGACCAGGTGCGCAGCATTGCCGCCGCGAGTGAAGAGCAGTCCGCCGCGAGCGAGGAGATCAACCGCAGCATCGAGGAGATCAACCGCATCTCCAGCGAAACCGCCAGCGCCATGAACCAGTCGGCCCAGGCCGTGGGCGAGCTGGCCAGCCAGGCCGGCAACCTGCGCACACTCATCGAGAAGATGAAGAGCGGCGGCTGAGCGCCGGAGCATATCGCAAGACAAAAGGCCGGGCAAACGCCCGGCCTTTTTGTTGTCAGGGAAGGAGCCGGGAGCGGTTAGGCCGCGGCCTGGGCCAGGGCGTTCAGCACGCCCGCGTAGAAGGGCTCGTCGGCGATTTCGCTCACCAGCTCCGCGTAGGTCACAATGCCGTTCTTGTTCACCACGAAGACCGAGCGGGCAAGCAGGCGCAGCTCCTTGATGAGCACGCCGTAGCCCAGGCCGAAGGAGGCCTCGCGGTGGTCGGAGAGGGTCTCCACTTTGTCGATGCCCATGGCGCCGCACCAGCGCTTCTGCGCAAAGGGCAGGTCCATGCTGATGGTGAGGATGCGCACGTCCGCGCCGAGCTTGGCGGCCTCGGCGTTGAAGCGCCGGGTCTCCACCGCGCACACGGGCGTGTCCAGCGAGGGCACGCTGACAAGGGCCAGGGCCTTGCCGGCGTAATCCGCCAGGGTGACGGGAGCCATATCGTTGTTGACCACGGAGAAGTCCGGGGCTTTTTGTCCCACCGTGATTTCCGGGCCGACGAGGGTCAGCGGGTTGCCGCGCATGGTGACGAGGCCGGGTCTTTCAAGCATGACGTTCCTCCGATTGGATCTGGGGGGATGATTGCGCTGAAGCATACGCTTGGCCGTTGCGAAAGGGAAGAGCCCGCAGCCATGCCGGGGCCGAACTGCGTAGCGGGCCGCGTATAATGGTTATCGGGGCGCGGGCTGGCACCGGGGGCAAAAGGTGCTGGTGCGCCCGGCCACGCGCATGGCGCGCATGGCTTCGCCGCAGGTCTGGCAGGCTTCGCCTTCGCGTCCATAGGCGCGGAAGTGGTTTTGGAAGGCCCCTGCGTCGCCGTGGGCGTCGCGGTAGTCGCGGATGGAGCTGCCGTTCTCGGCGATGGCTTGGTTGAGCACGGCCTGGACGGCGGCGAAGAGCGCATCGCGCTTTTTGGGCGCAATCTGGTCCGCCGGGGTATCGGGCCGGATGCCCGCGCGGAAGAGCGATTCGTCGGCGTAGATGTTGCCGATGCCCGCGATGACGCGCTGGTCGAGCAGCAGGGCCTTGATGCGCGCCCGGCCAAAGCCCAGGCGGCTGCGGAACTCCGCCGCGGTCATGGTCAGCGGTTCCGGCCCAAGACTTGCGTAAAACGGCCAGGAGTCGATGGACCCCGCGCCGCTGCCCGCCGCAAAGGCGTGCATGGAGCCGAAGCGCCGCGCATCGGCAAAGGCCAGGCGCGCCCCGCCGGAGAGATGCAGCACCGCGCGGGTGTGCCGCATGGCCATGTCCGGGGCGAGGACGAAGACCTGGCCGGTCATGCGCAGATGCACGGCGATGACCGCGCCGGTTCCGGCGTTTGCTGCGCCGGGGGGCGAGAGATTGAGCAGCAAGAGCTTGGCGCGCCGCCCCACGGATTCGATGCGCCGGCCCACGGCAAGGGCCTGGAAAGCCGCCGGGTCCGGCTGCAGGGCCACGGGGTCCAGCACCTCCACGCGCAGAATCTCGCGGCCCACGGCCTCCGGGGCCAGGGTGCGGGCGATGGTTTCGACTTCTGGAAGTTCGGGCATGGCGCTTACTTTGCCGCTGTGGGCTGCGTCGCAGGGGGGGCGACGGGCGCAGCCGCTTCCGGCTTTGTTTCCGGCTTGTGCCGTTGCGGACTCTGCTGGCCCAGGGGGCCGAGGTCCACTGTGTAGCAGGCGTTGCCCCGGCTGACGGTCAGCTTCAGGCTGGATTTGTTCTTGTACGCGTCGCTGCCCGCCATATGCAGGGTGGTGAGCGAGCGCATGCGGTAGCCGCCCGCGCGTGTGACCACGTCGCCGGGGCGCAGGCCGGCGGCTTCGGCGCGGCTGCCGCGCCGAACCTGGGTCACGACGACGATGGCGTCCTCGCCGGAGAGGCGGTCCTCCAGCACCATGCCCATGCGGCTTTCAAAACTGATGGGACAGTAAACGCGCACCTGGGCGTCCTCGGGGTCGAAGTCGTCGCCGCGCCAGGGCGAAATGAGCAGAATCTCCGCGCCGGGGTCCAGCACGCGGATGCGCCGGGCGATGCCCAGGCCGCCTTCCACATGCGCGGTGCCCGCCAGCATGGCCACCTGTTTGCCGGTGGCTTGGCGCAGGCGCACGGCCGCTTCGGCCATGGCCGAATCCCATACGCTCTGGATGAGCTGGAACCGGGCGATCTGCTTGGGATCATCGGCGTTGCGGCCCTTGGCGTGCTCGCTCATGACCTCGCGCAGGAAGGCCAGCTGCTCCGGCGCGGGCGCAATGATCCGCCTGGGCAGCAGCGCCTGGTCCTCGGACGAGAGGGCGGCCACGGGATCGCCTGCCGTGGCGTTGTCCATGGCCGCGGCGGAGAGCCTGCGGATGACCTCGGGCGGCACGTTGAGCCCTGCGGTCGGCAGCTTCCATTCGCGCAGGGCCAGAAACACGGGCAGGTAGCGCGGGAAGGGATGCCCCCAGGTGCGCGCCCAGTCGAGCCGGGCCTCCAGGTCCTCGGGCGCTATCTTGCCCGCCACGAAGTCCGTGAGCACGGCGCTGTTCTTGGCCGGAACCATCTCCAGCCCCACTGCCAGCCCTTGCTTGCCGTGGGCCAGCAGGGTCAGCACGCGGCGCTCGGCCTCATGGTCGCAAAGCTGGCCGTGGGCCTCGCCGATGAGCACGTACGTGGCGTTTTGCGCGCGCGTGAGCAGAGCCTCGGCCGGGAGGCGGTCGCCGCCGTCGGTCAGAAACTCGCCGGGCGCAGGCAGAAAGCTCACGGCCATGGGCTGATCCAGAGGGGCGGGCCTAGCGCACGCGGCCAGGGCCAGCATGAGGGCCAGCACGGCCGCGCCGGCCGCTTGGCTGGTCACGCGGGCTGTCAGTCGGGCGGCGGTTGAACGTGCTGTCAGGCGTGCGGCCAAACGGGCGGTCAAACGGGCCGCGCCCCGGCTTCTGCAAGCAGAGGCCAGGGCGCGGGAAAGGATGTCGGAAGGCATGGATGCTCCCAGATTGTTGCGGGCTAGTCCCAGGTGCGCTTGTCCTCGATGGGCTTGATCTGCGGGGGCAGCGTGCCGGGGGCGAGGATCTTGAGCGTGGGGCGCAGCTTGATCTTTTCGCGGAACATGTGCAGCAGCTCGTCCTCGCGCTTGAACGCGCCGGACTCGATGGACAGCACCATCTCGTCGATGCCGCCGGGATTGGTGACTTCGATCTGCCAGCGCTTGATTTCCTCAAAGCGGGCCATGACCTGCTCCACCTGGTGCGGGTAAACGAACATGCCCTTGATGCGGGCGGTGGTGTCCACGCGGCCCACGATGTTGCCCAGGCGCGGGCTGGTGCGGCCGCACTGGCAGGGCGCGCGGTCGATGTAGCCCAGGTCGCCGGTGGCCAGGCGAATGAGTGGGTAGGTCTTGTTGAAGGCCGTCACCACGATTTCGCCCACTTCGCCGTCCTTCAGGGGAATGCCGGTGTCGGGGTGGCAGATCTCCACAAAGGCGCGGTTAGACAGGTGCAGGCCGCACTTGTGGAAGCACTCGTAGCCGATGCAGCCCACGTCCGCGGTGCCGTAGCCCTGGCGCATGACGCAGTCGAGCTTCTTTTCCAGGGTGGTGCGCATCTTCTCGGAGAATTTTTCGCCCGTGACAAAGGCCACTTCGAGGAAGAGGTCCTTGCGCAGGGAGAGGCCGCTTTCCTCGGCCTTTTGGGCCAGGTGCAGCAGGTAGCTGGGCGTGCCGATGTAGCCGGTGACGCGCAGCTTCTGCATGATGTCGAGCTGGGAGCTGGTGTTGCCCGGACCGGCGGGAATGACCGCGCAGCCCAGGTTCTTCAGGGGCTCCTCAAACATCAGGCCCGCGGGGGCCATGTGGTACGGCAGGGTGATCTGGGCCACGTCGCCGGGGCGGAATCCCACGGCGTAGAAGCCTTCGGTCCAGCCCCAGTAATCCTCAAGGCGGTCCTCGGGATCAAAGATGGGGCCGGGCGACAAGAACACGCGGCGCAGCTCGCCAAGATCCTTGGTGAGCAGACCGCCCAGGCGCGGGCCCATGCTCTGCAAAAAGATAAGCTCTTTTTTCTTCAGAATGGGCACGTGCTTCAGGTCGGACAAGGCCTTGAACTTGTCCACGTTGAACTGGGCGCGGTCGAAACGCTTTTTCACGTCCTCGGAATAGCGGTAGGCGTACGACAAAAGGTCTTTGAGCTGAAGCTGATAATATTGGCGGCGCTCGGAATCGTCGAGCACCTCGCGACGGCTGTAGATGCCCTCGGTGCGGTCCTTACGGGTCATGTACTGAATCCTCCTGAAAGATCTAAGAAAAATTTGCGGGCGCTATTCGCCGAATAGCGCAGCCTAACGTATGGAATACGGAATTGCAAGGCCCAAGGCCGCGCCTGGGGCGCAGGACGCGGCCCTGCGGCTCAAGCCCTCATTTTGCGTGCGGATCAGCCCGGCCAGAACAGCCAGACCACCGGGGCCAGGACCAGCCGGTACAGGGCGAAGGGGCGCAGGGTCATGTGCGTCAGCAGTCCGATGAAGCCCTTGACCGCGGCCCAGCCGGCGATGAAGGACACCACGAAGCCCACGGCCAGAAAGCCCATGTCCGCGGAGTCGAAGAGCCGCCAGTTCTTCAGCATGTCGTAGCCCACGGCCGCGCACATGACCGGCACGGCGGCCAAGAATGAGTATTCGGCGGCGGTCTTGCGGTCCACGTTCAGCAGCATGCCGCCCATGATGGTGGCGCCGGAGCGCGAAAAGCCCGGCCACAGAGCCAGGCACTGGAAAAAACCGATGCCGAGCGCCAGCTTCGGGCTCACGGAATCAAGCCCGCCGATGCGGCGCACCCGGCTGGACTTGGCGGTGCGCGCCTCGATCACGAACATCATGAGCGCGCCAGCCACAAAGGCCATGGCCACGGTGCGCGGACCGAACAGGTGCGCCTTGATGGCGTGGTGCAGGGCGAAGCCGATGCCGAGGGCGGGCAGCGAGGTGAGGAACAGCAGCCAGATGCCGCGCGGACCGGAGAAGGGTCTGGCCGGGTCGGTCTTGAGCAGGCCGAGGAAGCGCTCGCGGTAGAGCACCACGACCGCCAGTATGGCGCCGAGCTGGATGGCGATTTCAAAGGTGTCGGCCTTGGGACCCGTGAAGTCCATGAGGTGGCCGGCCAGGATAAGGTGCCCGGTGCTGGAGACGGGCAAGAACTCAGTAAGGCCCTCCACGAGCCCCATGAGGACAGCGACATACCATGGTGCCATGCGGGGAGGGTACTCCTTGAGCGGGGAATTTGTCTTGGCGGATAAACAAAAAGGTTGTGCGCCGTTGCCGGGTTACCCGGCTGGCTTCCGTCCTTGCTTGGCTCGGACTGCGGAGCTCTTTGTTACGGCGCACTTTCCATGTTTTGTGCGAGGGGCGGCTCGATCCGCCAGATTTTTTGCGCTTTGCACACTGGCTCAACCTCCCTCCTGTTCTTTGTTGTATCGCCTGGGACCTGCGGTCCCTTACGACTTCAAGGTAAGCACTGCAAGCGCATTGTAAAGAGGCGAGCCGCATGGTCTGCCGCAGAACGCGTGAATTCTCTCACTGCGGCACGCCGCCGCGAGGGGGCGCATCCGGGCAGGCGGGCGCAAACCCCAGCGCAAGCCGCCGCGCGGTCCTTTCTGGCGTGCGCGACGTGCGTTCGGTCAGCCGCGCCGGCAGCAGAACCCTTGGCCGGTCTTGCGGCTGATTCAACATCAGTCCTGCCACTGTTGCAATGAGCCGCCCTGGCGGCGGCAGTTGACAATCGGCCCAGGGCATCGCACCATGCCCGCATGAGTCTTTCGTTGGCCTTCATCGAACAGATCGCCGAGGAGCGCATTAAAAAAGCCTTGGAGCAAGGGGAGTTCGACGACCTTCCCGGCCGGGGCAAGCCGCTGGACCTTGACGACGACGCCCACGTGCCGCCGGAGCTGAAGATGGCTTGGCGCGTGCTGAAGAACGCGGGCTGCCTGCCTCCGGAACTGGAGGCCGAGCGCGAGATCCACACCGCCCTTGAGCTGCTGGAGGCCATGACCGACGAGAGCGAACGCTACCGCCAGATGCAGCGCTTGAACCTCATGATCACCCGGCTGAACGAGACCCGCCGCCGCCCGGTGTTCATGGAGATGGAGCAGGTCTACTACGACAAGATCGTGGCCCGCGTGCCCGTCAACCGCACGCGCGACCGCTAGGAGCATGGCATGAAACTGTACCGCTACTTCACCGGCCCGGACGATTCCTCCTTTTGCCTCCGCGTGAGCGAGGCCCTGAACAAGGGCTGGGAGCTTTACGGCGGCCCCACCCTCACCTTCGACGGCACCCGGGTCATCGCCGGGCAGGCCCTGGTGAAGGAGACCCCCGGGCAGTTCAGCAACGACATAGATCTGTCCAAGGCGTAACCGGGCCTATGCGCCGAGCTTCATCCGCTTGTTTTGCCGCGTTGCTGGCCGTGTTGATCCTTTCGGGCTGCGGCAGGCAGTCCGCCACCCGCGACGCCGAGGTGCGGGAGCTGCGCGAGCGGATAGACCGTGTGGAGCGCGAGAACGCGGAAGAGCGGGCCCGCCTGGCCGAGGATCTTGGCGCCATGCGCGAGGACGTGAACACGCTGCGCGCCTCGCTGGATCAAGCCAATCAGCACTTGGCCACGCTTTCCGGCCAGGACCCCGTGGCCACCGGCAGCGCCAAGCCGGGCAAGTCGCCGCGCGCGGCTCTGCGCCAGTCCCTGCACGAAATGTTCGATGCCTCGCGCAACGCCCTGGACCGCCTGGGCAAGGGGCTCGACAAGTCTCTGCACCGCACCCAGACCCGCAACGCCACGGATGCGCCCGCCAATTAGCCGCCGCCGCGCATAATTTCGGCAGTTGATCCGGTCTGCAAGGGCCAGGATGGTGGACGAAAGCGCTCCCCTTGAGGCATAGTCCCGCCTGGCCGCCCCCGCCAGCCGGGGCGAGCCCCCAAGGAGAACCGCATGCGCGCCCGCGTGTCTTTTTCGAAGATCCCTTTTGCACCGGTTTTAATGCTGGCCGCGTGCCTGACGTTTTTCCTCGCCACCCCGGCCCGGGCCGATTCGCCGTACGTGCAGGGCCTGGAGCTCTACCGTCAGGGCAGATACGAAGAAGCGGTCAAGGTGCTGCGCGCCGCGCTGCCGCAAATGCAGGCGCCCGCGGCGGAGCACCCGCCGCTGACCAGCATGGCTCCGGCCACGCCTGCTCCCGTCACGCTGCCCGCGGACGCGCAGGAGTCGCCGCACATGCGCGCCGTGCTGGGCTTTGCCTTGCTGCGCCTCAACCACCTGCCCGAGGCGGAGGAGCAGTTCGACCTGGTGCGCCGCGACGCGGCCATGTCTCCGGTGGGTGTGCTGGGAGCCGGATGGGCGGCCTATGCCCGCGGCAAGACCTCGGCCTCCGTGCATCTGTTCAATGACGCCATCGCCAAGGCCGCTCCGCCCGCCGGGGCCGAGGCGCTGCCCGACATGCTGCGCGAATCCGTGCCCACGGATGCGCGGATGGCCCTGGGGCTCATCGCCCTTGGCCGGGGCAACCCGCAAGAGGCCTTGAAGCAGCTGGAGGCCGCGGCCAAGGGGCAGAATGTCCTCGGCTCGCCCAAGGAAATGTTCATCGCCCTGGGCGATGCGCGTGCCCAGAGCAATGACCCGCGAGGCGCCGTGGACGCCTGGAGCGAGGTCCGCACGCGCAGTTCACGCTTCCCCGGAGACGCCCCCCGCGATGAGCTCTCCCGTCTGAAAACCGCGCGGCTGCAGGAGTCCGGGGGCATGCCCACGGAAGCCCTGGCCCAGTACGCGGAGCTGAGCGGCGGCAAGTATTACAAGGGCGAGGCCTTGCAGGGCCAGGCCCGCACCCTGCTGGGCATGGGCCGCGCGGCCGAGGCTCTGCCCGTGCTGCGCCGCCTGGTGAACGAAGACCCGAATCTGGCGGATCCCCTGGAGAAGACCATCACCGGGGACCCCTTGCTGCGGCCCGTGCTCAAGGACTGGGGCCTGGCCTACTTCCACCGCGCGGACTATCAGGAAAGCCTGACCAAGCTCTCCCGCTACCTGGACGATGTCGATCCCAAGGACTTCGCCTCGCAGATGGGCATGGGCTGGAGCTTTTTGCGCCTGGGCCATTTGCAGCGCGCCTGGGACATGTTCAGCGAAGCCATGCAGCTCAGGCCGCAGTCCGCCGATCCTTTGGTGGGCGTTGCCGCCTCGGCCATGGCCCTGGGCCGCCCGGACGAAGCCCGCGACCTGCTGGGCCGCGCCTTGGCCATGGAGCCCGCCAACGCGGTGGCCTTGGGCACCCTCGGGCACCTGGAGCTCTCGCAGGGCAACACCCAAAAGGGGCTCGACAGCTTCCGCGCGGCGCTCAAATCCCGTCCCGATTACGTGGACAGCCGCCTGAGCGTGGCGCGCATTCTTTTCGACCGTGCGGAGTATGACGCCGCCGCCGCCGAGTTTTTCCGTCTGGTCACCCAGGAAAAGCGCTCCACCACGGGCTGGAACGGCCTGGGCTGGGCGCGCCTGCGCCTGGGTCAGTACGACGACGCCCTGGCGGCCTTTGCCGAGGCGCGCCGCCAGAATCCCAACCTGCCCGTGGGCGCGTACGGCATGGGCATCACCCTGGCGCGGCAGGGCAAGCCCGAACAGGCCAGCCAGCGTCTGGCCGAGGCCATCTTCCTCAACCCGGACTTTGCCGCCACGCCGGAAGTGTTGGAGCTCATGCGCTCGCGGCCGGAATATTCCGAGCTGTTCCTGGAAATGGGCGAAGCCTACGCGCGCAAGCTCTACCCCACCACGGCCGCGCCCTACCTGGAAGAATACCTGCGCCAGAACCCGAACAGCCGCCCGGGCCGCCGTTCCCTGGCCTGGGCCAGCTTCTGGGCCGGGCAGGAGGACAAGGCCCACGCCCTGTTCCAAACGCTCATCACCGTGAACAAGGACGACCCGGACGCGCACCTGGGCGACGGCCTGGCCCTGCTTTCGCGCGGGCACATGGACCTGGCCGAGCCGCATCTGCGCGACGCCGTGCGCCTTGATCCGAAAAATGCCCTGGCCTGGCGCGCGCTGGTGCTGCTGCTCAACCGGCAGGGGCGCGACAAGGAGGCCGTGGCCGCCCAGCGCGAGGCGCCCAAGTCCCGGCTGGAGCGTCTGGACCGCATGAGCGCAAGCGGGTTCGCCGCCCTTGGCGAGGGCCGCATGCGCGACGCCATGCGCGATTTCCGCCGCGCCGTGGTGCTCGATTCCGGGCTGGCCGCGCCGCACTACGGCCTGGCCTTCACCCTGGTCGAGCTGGGCGACACCCAGCAGGCGCGCGAGGAGCTGCTGGCGGGCATGAACCTCGACCCGGCCTATCTCGACGAGCAGGAACTCTCCCAGCTGATCTCGCAGCACGCCGAGCTGAACGCCCTGGCCGTGGACCTGAGCTGGAGCCAGCTGTACGCCTTGAATCTGCCCGCCGCGCGCACCGGGTTCGAGCGCATCCTCGCCACCACGCCCACCAGCATGGAGGCCCTGTTCGGCCTTGGCGCCACGGCCTACCTGCAGGCCGACTGGGCCTTGGCCGAGTCCTGCTTCGACAAGCTTCTGCCGCGCGCGCCGCTCACCTCGCCCTCCTGGGACAAGTGGAGCCACCTTATGGATAAGCTGGGCTGGAGCGCCTACCACCAGCACAAATACGACAAGGCCCTGCACGTTTTCGACTGGCTGCGCACCTTCCACCCGGAAACGCCCTATGCCTCGGCCTTGGGCGGCATGGGCTGGGCGCTCATGGGCAAGGGCCAGGCCCAGCAGGCCCAGGCGCTGTTCATGCGCTCGCTCAACATCTTCCCGCGCAACCTTACGGCCATGCAGGGCATGACCGCGCTCAAAAAAGCGCCGGAGACCGACGACGAGGACATGGACGACGAGCCGACGCCGGTGGTGCGCAAGTCCCGCAAGGGCAAGGGCTCCAAGGCCCGGCTTGAACGGGCCGACAGGGAGGACAGGGACGACCAGTCGGCCGCGCCGGAGAAACCCGGCAAGAAGTCCAAGAAGAAGTCCAAGAAGTCCCGCGCCAATGACGACGACGCGCAGGAAACCAAGAAGAGCTCGAAGTCCAAGAAGTCCAAGGCCAGCAGCGACGAGCAGGACGCGCAGGAGCCCAAGGCCAAGGGCTCCAAGTCCAAGGTGCGGGAATCCAAGGCCGAGGCGGCCAAGAGCCAGGATGAGGACGCCCAGGAAGGCAAAAAGGGATCCAAGTCCAAGGCGAAGGCCTCCAAATCCAAGTCCTCCAAGCACAAGGATGAGGACGTGCAGGAGCCCAAGTCCAAGAGTTCCAAGTCCAAGGTCTCCAAGAGCGAAACGGCGGAGCCGGAGGAAGCCAAGGCCGGCGCCTCCAAGAAAAAGCACAAGAAGAAGAAGCAGGAAGAATAGCGCGCGGCGCGCAGACCCGGCCGGCAGTCCTTAGTGAGACCGCCGGGTGGGGCCGCAGATCCTTTGATTTGTTGCTTAGCCGATTTGTTGATTCGCCTACTCGTTGATCCGCCACGCCGCAGCATCGTGGATGCGCGCAAGAAGACCGCCCGGGTTGAACCATCGTTCAGCCCGGGCGGTTTGCGTTATGGATGAATACAGGAAGGATAGCCCAAGCGCTCTGCGCGGAGCCCCCGCAGCATTGCGGGCAATGAGCCGGGCAGCTTCGGCAGCATGGGGTTGCAGCGCGTCCGTCGTCAGCTTGTACCGTTGCGCGGTCCCGGGGGCTGGTGTGCTTCAGGCGACGGCGCGCAGAGGTCCTCTTGCCTGTCCCCTACCCGTCTTGGCGAACCACGCGCCGGGCGCCGATGAAGCGCTCGCGCCAGTATGGCAGGTCCATGGAGTCCTCGCGCACCTTGCCGCCCTGCCGGGGGCTGTGGATGAAGGTGTTGCGGTCCGTGGCGATGCCCACGTGCATGTTCTTGGGGTTGCCGCCCAGGCGGAAGAACACTAGGTCGCCGGGGCGGATTTCTCTGCGGTTCACGGGCTGGCCGACCTCGAACTGGTCGGAAGACATGCGTGGCAGCTCCACGCCGATTTGCCGGAAGGTCCACCAGGTGAAGCCGGAGCAGTCGAAGCCCGCCTGGGGGGAGTCGCCTCCCCACCTGTAGCGCACGCCGGTGAGGGCGCGCGCGGCGGAGACCACGGAACTCTTGCCCGCGGCGGGCATGCCTGGCGCGGGCTCCGGTGAAATGTGCGCGGGCGCGCAGCCGCCGAGCCCCCAGACCAGGAGGCCCAGGACGAGCAGCAGGCCTGCCCGGACGGAATTGCGACGGTCACACATCACTGCGTCCCTCCGCGTTTACTTGATGATGCGCACGAGGTTCTGCACGGTGCGCACGCCGCCCACGCTGTTCACGTGGCGCACGATGGCGTCGGCGTCGCGCTGGCTGGCCACCAGGCCGAGAATGACGGCGTTGCACTGCACGGTCTTCACGTCCACCTGGGTGGACCAGATGTCGGAATCCTGCACAAGGGCGCTCTTGATCTTGGCATAGAGGGCGATGTCGTCGGTGGTGCCGCAGGTGGGGTCGTCGCGCTTGGGGAAGGGCACAACGCTCACCTTGCGCACGCCGGCGACCTCGCGCGCGAGCTTGACCGCGCGCATCTTCTGCGAGTCCGCCTCGAATTCGCCCACGATGTACACGGTGCCCAGGTACGAGTTCACGGAAACATCGCGCAGCTTCACTGTGTCGTCGCTGATGAAGCGCGCGCGCACCGAGGATTCGATGCGGCCGTCGTCCACAAAGGTGCCGATGTCGCGTTCGTCCACGGCGGCCTTGTACATGGTGCCGCAGCCGGTGAGGCTGGAAAGGGCGAAGAGACAGAAAAGAATCAGGATATTACGGCGCATGGATGATGCTCCTGGTTAAGTGCGTCAGAAAATGGACGGGAATGGGGCAACACGCATAGGAATAAGCAAAAATGAGGCCAGCGGGTTCCTGGGGCGCTAGTCTTCTGCCTGGGCCGGGGTCTGCTCTGTCTTCTGTTCTGGCGCAAGGCTGGCGCGCAACTGCTCGACGAGCCGCTCCGGCAGGGCGAAGGGGCCGGTCCAGTCCGGCAGGGCGAAGAGCGCGCGCTCCGGCAGGCGCAGGCACAGGGCGTGGAGCAGCATGGGCACCCCGCGCACTTTGCGGCCGTAAACGGCGTCGCTGATGACCGGATGCCCGCGCAGGGAGAGCTGCACGCGGATCTGGTGGGTGCGGCCGGTGAGCAGGCGCACAAGCAGCAGCGTGGCCTGGCGTTTGCGCAGCACGGGCCGCACCTCGGCCCGGGCGGTTTTGCCCTCGCCCTCGGCCGCGGCAAGCACCTTTTTCCGGTCGCCATTGCCCTTGGCCTGTTCGGAAGCCAGATCCAGCCGGTCCAGCTGGTCTTCCATCATCTCCGGCCCCTTGCCGGGCCATGGCCCGTCCACCCAGGCCAGATAGGTTTTAAAGACGCCTCTGGAGGCGAACAGGTCGTTCAGGCGGCGCAGTTCGGCATAGGTCTTGGCCGCCAGCAAGATGCCGGAGGTGTCCTTGTCCAGCCGGTGCGTCAGCACGGGAACAAAGGATGCGCCCGCATACAGCGCCTTCAGCCGGTCGGCCACGGAGTCCTTGTGGCGCGTGCCCGCGTGTGAGCACAGGCCCGCAGGCTTGAGCACGGCGACATAGCCGGGGGATTCGAAAAGCAGCTCCAGGCCTGGTCCGGTTTCGGCGGGCCCGGCGTTTGCGGAGCCAGGAGCGCCTTGTGCGCCTGGAGCGGATGCTGGAGGCGGGGTCTGCTTCGCCGCGGCGGAGTTCAGCGTGCGCGTCAGGGGCGGCACGCGCACTTCCTGTCCGGCGGTCAGGCGGAAGAACGGTTTCTTGCGGCCGCCGTCCACGCGCACCTCGCCCGTGCGGATGATGCGCAGCAGGGCGGAACCCGGCACCTCGCGCCCCAGGCGGCGTTGCAGGAACTGCAGCAGCTTTTGCCCGGCTTCCTCCGGACTGACGAGCAGGGGCGCGCGTGGGCCTTGTGACTGCGGCAAATCCGCTTGCTCCAGCCCGGCCGGTTTCGCCGCTGACGGTTTCTGGGCTGCGGGAGGTGGACTTGCCATGTCCGCGGCGCTGCCCGCAGGAACCAGAAGGGCTCCGCCGGAGGCGCTTTCGCCGGGCTTGCCGTGTGCCTCTGCGTGCGTCTGGGCATCGTGTGCTGGGCGAGTGGGGCGGGGCATGGTGGAGACCTTGGGCGGGGGTGAGGCGGGGCCGGAAGGACGCGCCTTCCAGCCCCGCGGGCAAGACTATTTTCCGGTGTTCAGGTCGTAGGTGACGATGACGGTCTTTTCGGCGCTGGCGCCAATGGCTCCGGAGTAGCTGTTGAGGCAGACCACAAGCTGCTTCTTGCCGTCGTTCTTCAGGTCCTCCAGGGCCAGATCGACCACGGTGCCCTTGATGCGGCGGGTCTTCCAGGCCAGGCTCATGCCCACGCCGTCCCAGAACAGCGAGTGCACTTCGCCCTGGGAGAAGCGGCGGAACTTCTTGAAGATCTGCGCGGCAACGGAGATGTCCTTGTTGGCCAGCAGCTCATACTTGCCGTTGGTGTCGAAGGCCACGGGAATCATGCGGATGGGCACGTAGTAGAATTCCTCCACGCCCGTGTCGCGCCGGCCCATGTCCATGCCCGGCAGCCGCTCGTCGATGATGATGTAGTTGTTCGAGCTGTTGTAGCCGTCCTCTTGGGTGAACTGGGCCTCGAGGTCCGGCGTGAAGGCCTTCATGTAGTTGTACTCGTTCAGCACAACGATCTTGAAGCTGTTGCCGTCGGGCAGGTAGGCGAAGTTGAAGAGGTTTGCGATGGAAGGCAGGTGCAGACGGCGCACGGGCTGCAGGCTGCCGTTCTGGTAGAACATCTCGTTCACGCCGGCTTCATCGAAGGGGGCGTGGCTGCCCTTGATCTGTCCCAGCAGGGTGGGCTGGTAGGTGGGCGGAATGCGCACCACCGAGAGGTAGATCTTCTGCGGCGGCATGAAGTTTTCAAACTTGCCGTTGCTGTAGCTCAAAATGAAGGTGCGCGGAGTGGCGTTGCCCTCGGGATCGTCCAGGCCGGAGGCGATGATCTCGGCCTTGCCGTCGCGGTCCAGGTCGAAGATGCTGATGCGCAGAAGCTTGATGCGCATGCCGAGCTTGTACTCGCCGATGGGCTTCAGGGTGTTCTGAAAGAACTCGTAGGCGTACAGGGTGTTCTCGCCCGCGACGATGACGCGCTGCTTCTTGTCGCCCACAAAATCGCCCACGGCCATGCCCACGGAGGCGTAGCGCAGGCTTTGGCTCTGCCAGCGGCCCGGAGTCTCGGCGCCGCCTTCGTAGCGGAACTGCGGGTTCATGACCGGCCCGCCGGCGTTGCCCATGGGGGCCTCGCCCGTGTCGCCGACGACAAAGTCGGAGTTGCGCGGCACAGGCATCTTGGACTGGGCCTCGGCGCGGGCTTCCTTGCGCTCGGCCACCTTGGCGTCTTCGCCGGGGCGCTTGAAGACCTCGGTGCGGGCGTCGTTGCTCAGGCGCTCCAGGGCGGGCAGCAGACCTTCCATGGGCACCCGGGACGACTTGGTCCAGGTCTGGCCCTTGCGGTCGTATATCTTGAGCTCCACGTTGATCTGCTTGTCGGCGTCCTGGAAGTCCAGGGTGCCCACCACGAGATATTCGACCCCGATGGTGGCCATCATGGCCTGAGCGTCCACGGCGCCGCTGGGCAGCTTGCCTCCCACGCGGGCGATCTTGTCCGCGTCCACGGACTCGAAGTAGCCGAGCCACGTGAGCCGGCTGGATACCGGGGACTGTGCGCCCTTGCTGAGATACTGGAATTTGTCGCTGTTGACCTTGAAGGGCAGCACGGCGAAGGGGCGCGCGCTCTGGGCCTGCGCCAAGGCCGGAACGGCCAGCACGAAGCACAGCAGCAGCAGAGTGGAAAGACGTTTCAGGGACATTGAAGATCCTCCTCAAGGGGGGCGATGGGTTTGCTCTTTCAGCGGGAGCTTCCCGCGTCTGGGCGCTTAAATAGCATCATCAAATGCGCCTTGCAAAAGAAACCTTGGGACGTCGGTTCGTGGGCTGGAGCGGAAATCTTTGCCATCGGCGCGTTGCCAAGGCACCCGCATGCGGGCTATGGGCCATGCATGCAGAGCCGAACCTTTCGCATCACCACCGGCCCGGACCAGCAGCCTCTTGTGGAGGCCCTGCTGCAAGCCCAGGGCTTCGTCTTCAGCCCGGAGCCCTTTTTCGGGGCGGCGCGCCGCCTGGAACACGAGCCCTTTCCTCTTGGCTCGTCGCTGGCCGCGGCCTTCGGCCTCATCTACATCCAGGACCGCTCGTCCATGCTGCCCCCGGTGTTTCTGGACGCGCGGCCCGGCAGCGTGTGCCTGGACATGTGCGCCAGCCCCGGCGGCAAAACGGGCATCCTGGCCGGGCTTGTGGGGCCGGATGGCTTTGTGCTGGCGGCGGAGGCCTCGCGCGAGCGCCTGGCCACGCTGCGGCAAAACCTGCGGCGCATGGGCGCGGTGAACGCCGCCACCATCGGCGTGGAAAGCCAGCATCTCGCGCTTGCCCCTGGCAGCTTCGACGCCATTTTGCTTGATCCGCCGTGCAGCGGCTGGGGCACGGTGGACAAGAACCCCCGCGTGCTTGAGGTGTGGACGCCGGAAAAGGCCGAGACGCTGGTGCGGCTGCAACGCCTGCTGCTGGCGCGCGCCGCCGAGCTGCTCAAGCCGGGCGGGCGGCTCATGTACTCCACCTGCACCACCAATGTGCGCGAGAACGAGGAGCAGGCCGCCTGGGCCCTAGAGACATTGCCGCTGGCCATAGACGCCCTGCCGGAGCCGGAGGGCTTTGCGCCGGTTCCGCTGGCCCTGACAGGCCTGGACGGTGTTCTGCGAGTGGGCTGTCAGGACCAGGGGGTGGGGGGAAAACCGGGCGGCATCGGCCAGGGCTTTTTCCTGGCGCGCTTTCAAAAAGACGCGGCCCTGGCGCAAGAGGTTACAGCCGCGGGCGGACATTCCGCGCCATTGGGCGGCCAGGCTTTGACAGGGCGCGAGCTTGACCAGGCCTGCGCGGCCGGGCTTGCATTTGACGCGCTGCCGCCGGGCGAGGTGCGCGAGTTTGGCGGCAAGGCCTATTTTCTCCATCAGGCGGCACTCGACCTTTGCGAACGGGCCGGGCTCGGCGGCGAGAACCAGCGTTGGCAGGGCTTTCTGCTGGGGCAGATGCAGGGCGGCCGCTTCGCCGCCGCGGCGCGGGCGCGGGCGCTTATGCCCCGGGCGCAGGCGCTGCCTGCCCCGCAGCGTCTGGATGTGGACGACCCCGCGGTCATTGTGGACCTTCTGGCCGGGCGCAGCCTGGAGTCTTTTGCGGAACCAAGCGGCCAAGGCAAGAAGCGGCGCGGCAAAGATGCCGGCGCGCAGGCCGGCGGCGGCCTGGTCGGCCTTTATTTCCGCGGCTTGCCCCTGGGCTGGCTTACTCGCAAGGGGCGTCGGCTGCTATGGTCCGACCGTTGAAGCGGCCAGAAAATTGCGCTTGAATGAAAGTTTTTGCAAAAAACCTTTGACAGCCGAGCCCGATGGTGGCAAAGCAATTTCTCCGTGGCGGGCAGCCAAGGAAAGCGCAACCGGGACAGCTCCTGGAAACGTTTTTGAACAGGGCGCCTGAGATACTCCGGGCGGATAGCTCAGCTGGAAGAGCATCGGCCTTACAAGCCGGAGGTCACAGGTTCGAGCCCTGTTCCGCCTACCACGATAACAGTGCGGAGCGGTAGTTAAGTTGGTTATAACGCCGGCCTGTCACGTCGGAGGGCGCGAGTTCAAGTCTCGTCCGCTCCGCCAGCACTGTCAGGGCCGAACTCGAAAGAGTTCGGCCCTTTTCGTTTGCGCCCGCCCTTTTTGACGCTTTTCCCCGATTAGCCCGCGCGCATCCGCAGTGACAGCGCGACGAAAACCTGCGCCGCCGCTCCCGCCTGGTGTCTGCTCACCTTGCCGGCGGCCGCAAGGGGCAGGGAACACCAGCACTGATCGCATATTCCGAACACCCCCTTCGATTCAAATCGTTCGCCAGCCATCTTGCCTTTGGGATATTGCCGCCTTGATCCGGCTTTCATGTCCGGCAACCGCAGCAAGGAGCAGAAAATGCCGCAAAGTCTTGAAGACAGCATCATCGGCAACATGGCCTCGGGATATTTGTGTTCGGAAAGCGTGCTCAAGGGCGCGGCCGATCGTCTGGGCATCACCTGGGATCGGCTGCCAGCCATCGCCACCGGGCTTGGGGCGGGCATAGGCGGCACGGCCAACGTTTGCGGCGCGCTTACGGGCGGGGCCATGGCCCTGGGGCTTGTCCACGGCCGCAACGGGCACGACCAGGACTTTCTGGCCTGCCTGGCGATCACTCAGGAGCTTGTGGAAGGCTTCAGGAGCCATTTCGGCAGCATCGCCTGCAGAGACGTTCTCGGTCTCGACATCAGCACCGAGGAAGGCCGCAACACAGCCATAGCGAAGGGCTTTCTCAATCTGCCCTGCAAGGACTGCCTCGCCTTTGTGGCGCGCTATCTTGCGGAGAATCTGACGCCGGTGGGCTAGTCCGCTCGCCTGTCCATGGGCCGCTCCGCCGCAGGGGCGGCCTTGTCCCAGGCGTGCCGGAACAGCTCCATGAACAGCAGCAGCGACGGCGACAGCCATTTTTCGCGGTGCCAGAGCATCTTTACAGGCAGCGTGCCGGGCAGCCCCGGCAAGACGAGTTCGCTCAGCGCGCCCGACTCCAGCTCCTGCCGGAGCACCGCGCGGGGCGCCACGGCGCAGGCTCCGGGAACGGCCAGCAGGGACTGCCGCAGGGCGTCGAGACTGCTGAAGTCGATGCAGACGCATCCGGGCTGGCCCTGCTGGCGCAGGAGCCCCTCAAGCGCGCCCCGCGCCGAGGAATCCGACGAGGCGCAGAGCAGCAGGCGGCCGCTGAGGTCCGCGCTGTTTATGCCGACCGGGCCGGAACCCCAGTCGGCGGCGTTTCCGGCCAGCAGCAATTCCTCGTGGCCGATGACTTCGGCAAAGCAGTTCTCCGCCGCCTTGGCCTCGCCGATCAAGAAAGCCAGATCAAGCCCCTTTTCCAAATACCGCTGGATGTTGTGCGTTGAGCTGCCCCGCAGGCGGATGCCCACAGTGGGGTGCTCTTGCCGGAACCGGGGAAGCAGGGCCGGAAAGCGGTGGGCGGCCAGGGTCTCGGGCATGCGCACCGTCAGCAGGCTTTTGCCGGTGTGCTCGCCAGCGGCCGCGGCGACGCTCTCCTGCGCAAGGTCCAGCAGCTTCAGGGCGTAGGGAAGAAAGCGCCGGCCCGCCTCGGTGAGGCATATGCCCTTTTCCAGACGGTCGAAGAGCTTGAGCCGCAGCTCCTCTTCAAGGGCCTGGATCTGCGCGGAAACCGTGGACGGCGCATAGTTGAGCACGGCCGCAGCGCGGCGGAAGCTCAGCAGTCCGGCAACGGAGGCGAAGGTTTTGACGTTTCTCAGTTCCATGGAGTGCGGAGGGTTTGTTGGACGGCTCGCAGGTCTTGCGTCCCGGCGGTCTGCGGTCGGGGTTGCGCGGCTACGCCTTGAGGAAGCGCTTCAGCGCGGCCTCCAGGCTGCCAAGGGGCACCGTGGTGTCCAGGCAGGGGCCGAAAGGCCGCTCGTTCAGCACGCCGAACACCGGCAGCGGGTACGTGTCCTGAATGCCGCTGGAGAGATCGCGGTAGCAGGCCACGGCGATGATGATGGCCGGGCGCTTCTGGGTCACGATGCGCCGGGCGATGGTGCCGCCCGTGGCGATGGCCAGATGCACGCCGTAGCGGTCGCGCAGCTCCAGCAGGCCTGTGATGGGGCACTTGCCGCAGCGTTTGCAGTTGTCCATGTCATAGGTCAGCCGCATGTCGCAGCGGCTGTTCTGCAGGCAGTGGGGCATGAGCAGCAGGATCTTGTGCGCGGGGTAGCGGTCCAGTTCGCGCAGCACCAGCTCGTTGTTCACCTTGATGAAGGATGTGTGGATTTCTTCCTTGGAGAAGCCGAGGGCGCGGCCCAGCAGACTCATGAGGGGCAAAAGCAGCTTGATGGTGAGCCCGCGCACGCGTCCCGTGAAGGGCAGCGGTTTGGGTAAAACGATGCTCAGCAGCAGGCCCAGGCTGGCCCACAGCACCAGCGCCAGGGCAACAGCGACAAGCACGCCGAGGATGTGCGGCGCGTATGGGTGCAGGTTTTTGAGCCCGATGTAGGGGATGACCCAGAGCAGCACCAGCAGCGCGCAGACCAGGGCGCAGGCGCCCCCGATGAGCCCGATGAACAGCCGCTTGCGCGAAGTGCTGTTGCTTGTGCCGTCCACGCGAGTCCTCCGTCCGGGGGCGGTCAGCCCTGGCAGGCTTTGAGATAGCCGCAGGCGAAGGCCTTGGCGTCCTGGGGCTTTTTGCCCCGCGGAGTGAGGCGCGCCACAAGGTAGGTCTTGTCGGCCGTGGCGATGGCCAGGCGGGGGCCCGCCTCCGTGGGCACAAGGCCCAGAATGTCGCCGGGCTTGGCTCCGGCGGGGATGTCCTCGCCCACGCTGCCCGGTTCGATGGAAAGGCGCAGCACCTTGCCCGGCGTCTGTTCCCAGTCGAAGAACGCGCCCGGCCAGGGGTGCATGGCCCGGATGTGGTTGTGCAGCTTCTCGGCCTTCATGGCCCAGTCGATGAGCCCTTCGTCCTTGCTCAGCTTGGGGGCCAGGGTCACGCGCGATTCATCCTGGGCGAGCTGCATCAGCCGCCCCTGGGGCAGGCGGGTCAGGGCGTCGAGCAGGGCCTCCGCGCCCATGCCTGCCAGTTCGTCGTGCAGCAGGCCCGCGTGGTCGTTGTCCGCAATGCGCAGGGCGCGCTGCAGCAAAATCGGCCCGGAGTCGAGCCCCAGCTCCATCTTCATGATGGTGATGCCCGTGACCAGGTCTCCGGCCTCGATGCAGCGCTGGATGGGCGCGGCTCCGCGCCAGCGCGGCAGCAGGCTGGCGTGGACGTTGATGGGCATGAGCCGGGGGATGTCGAGCACGGCCTGGGGCAGAATGAGCCCGTAAGCCGCCACCACCAGCACGTCGAAGGACAGGGCGGCCAGGGCGGCCACATCCGCCGGGTCCTTGAAATTGAGCGGCTGGCGCACTTCGATGTTCGCGGCCAGTGCGGCGGTTTTGACCGGCGAGGGCGCGCACTCCTGACCGCGTCCGCAGGGACGGTCGGGCTGGGTGTAAACGCAGAGCACCTCCGCGCCGGGCCATTGGATGAGCGCGTTCAGGCTCGCGGCGGCGAAGTCCGGCGTGCCCATGAACACCACGCGCAGGGGCGGTTTCGGGTAGTCCAGCTCCGGGCCGCTGTTCTTGAACTCTATGTCGCCGCCAAGCGGGTCTTCGACGATCAGTCCTTGCGCCATTTCTTCACCTTGCTGTCGTACATGGTGCGCTTCAGGCGGCTGGCGTGGTCCACCAGGGTCTTGCCCTCCAGGTGGTCCATCTCGTGCTGCAGAATGACTGCGAGCAGGCCCTCGGCCTTGATCTCGATGTCCTCGCCCTTCTCGTTCTTGCCCTTCACGGTGACGCACTCGTAGCGCTTCACCTTGCAGGAGAACGTGGGCAGGCTGAGGCAGGACTCCTCGGACTCCTTGGAGCCTGCGCATTCCACGATCTCCGGGTTCAGCACCACCATGGGGCTTTTGCGCTCCTTGGGGCCGGTCTCGTCGAGGGTGATGAGCCGGATGCTGGCGCCCACCTGGGGCGCGGCAAGGCCCACGCCGTCGCTCTCGTACATGGTCTGCATCATGTCTTCGATGAGCTTGGCGATCTCCGGGGTGATCTCGCCCACGGGTTCGGCCACTTTGGCCAGCACCGGGTCCGGGTAGGTCAGAACGTGCAGCTTCGCCATACGCCTAGCCCTCGGCCTTCTTCTCGCCGGCTTCCGCCGCCTTCTCGCGCAGCTGGATGCCCAGCTCGCGCAGCTGCTTCTTGTCCACCAGGTTCGGCGCATCGGTCATGAGGCAGGTGGCCTTCTGGGTCTTGGGGAAGGCGATGACGTCGCGGATGGACTTGGAGCCCGTGAGCAGCATCATGATGCGGTCGAGGCCGAAGGCGATGCCGCCATGCGGGGGCGCGCCGAACTTGAGGGCCTCGATGAGGAAGCCGAATTTCTCCTCGGCTTCCGCGTCGCCTATGCCCAGCGCGCTGAACATGGACTTCTGCGCGGCCGGGGTGTGGATGCGGATGCTGCCGCCGCCGATTTCGTTGCCGTTGAGCACCAGGTCGTAGGCGCGGGCAAGGGCTCCGCCCGGATCGCTGGCGATGGTGTCCATCTGGCCCGGCTGGGGCGAGGTGAAGGGATGGTGCTTGGCCACCCAGCGCTTGGCCTCGGGGTCGTATTCGAGCAGGGGGAAGTCCGTGACCCACAGGGGGGCGAAGGCCTTCTCGTCGATGAGCCCGAAACGCTCGCCCAACTTGAGGCGCAGGTTGCCGAGGGCGGCGTTGGCCACGTCGACCGGCGCGGCCTGGAAGAACACGATGTCGCCGGGAACCATGCCCAGACGCTCGGCCAGCTTGGCCTTCTCGTCGTCGGAGAAGAACTTGACGATGGGCGACTGCCACTCGCCGTCCTCTTTGATCTTGATCCAGGCCAGGCCCTGGGCGCCGTAGATCTTCACGAACTCGGTGTAGTCGTCGATCTCCTTGCGCGAAAGCTCCAGTCCGCCCGCCACACGCAGGGCCTTGAGGCAAGGCGCGGCCGCGAAGACCTTGAACCCGCCGCCCGCGAAGATGTCCTTCACGTCGACCAGCTTGAGGGCGAAGCGCACGTCCGGCTTGTCCACGCCGTACTCGTCCATGGCCTGCTTGTAGGTCATGCGCGGGAAGGCCGCGGGCAGCTCGGTGCCGATGGTCTCCTTGAAGAGCGTGCGCACCAGGCCCTCGGCCATGCCCATGATCTGCTCCTCGTCGGGGAAGCTCATCTCGATGTCGATCTGGGTGAACTCCGGCTGGCGGTCGGCGCGCAGGTCCTCGTCGCGGAAGCACTTGACGATTTGGAAATAGCGGTCCAGGCCGCTGACCATGAGCAGCTGCTTGAAGAGCTGCGGGCTCTGGGGCAGGGCGTAGAAGGTGCCGAGGTTGAGGCGGCTGGGCACCAGGAAGTCGCGCGCGCCCTCGGGCGTGCTCTTGGTCAGCACCGGGGTCTCGATTTCGAGGAAGCCCAGGCCGTCGAGGTAGCGGCGCACGCTCTGCGCGGCCTTGTTGCGCATGATGAAATTCTTGGCCAGGCGCGGGCGGCGCAGATCCAGGTAGCGGTACTTGAGGCGCAGCATCTCGCTGGTCTCCACGCGGTCCTCGATGGGGAAGGGCGGCGTCTCGGAGGTGTTCAGCAGTTTCCAGTCGGTCACGTAGACCTCGACCTCGCCCGTGGCCATGCCCGGGTTGCTCATGCCCTCGGGCCGGTGGCGCACAATGCCGCGCAGGGCCACGACGTACTCGTTGCGGATGGCGTGGGCGCGCTCGTGGGCCTCTGGCGCTTCCTCGGGGCTGAACACGGTCTGGGTCAGGCCTTCGCGGTCGCGCAGGTCGATGAAGATGAGCCCGCCGTGGTCGCGGCGGAACTGCACCCAGCCCATGAGGGTGACTTCTTCGCCGATGTTCGCGCTGGTGAGCTGGTTGCAGTGGTGCGTGCGTTTCCAGCCGCCCAGGTCCTGGATGACCCGGTATTCGTCGTAGTCGCGTTCGTCGCCGGCTGTGGTGGTGGTCTGTTCGGTCATTGCGGTTCCTTCTTCTCGAAATGTAGCCGCGCAAAGACGCGGCGGAGTGTCTGTTTCGTGTCGTTTTGCGTTAATCGAAGGCGCTGATGTCGAGACGGAGCTGTCCGCCCTCTTCCATGTCCTTCACGGTCACCTGGCGGGCGTCGAACTCGTCCGCGCCGATGATGTAGCACTTCTTGGCGTTGATGCGCCCGGCGTGGCGCAGGCGGCTTTTCATGCTGCCCGCCGTGTAGTCGCATTCTCCGGCCATGCCGCGCTTGCGCAGCTTGTGCGCCAGAAGCACGGCCATGTCCACAGCGCGCGCGTCGGTGACGGCCAGGAAAAAGTCTGGCCGGGGCGCGGCGGGCTTTTCCATGAGCATGGCCAGGCGCTCCATGCCGCAGGCGAAGCCGATGCCCGGCGCATCCGGGCCGCCCAGGAGCTGCACCAGGCCGTCGTAGCGGCCGCCGCCGGCAACGGCGGTCTGCGAGCCGATGGCGCCCGAGGTCACCTCGAAGGTGGTGCGCTGGTAGTAGTCCAGTCCGCGCACCAGGCGGGGATTCAGCGTGTACTTGAGCCCGGCTTTGTCCACCAGCGCCAGCACGGCGCTGAAGTGGTCGCGGCAGCCGGCGCACAGATGGTCGGCGATGGCCGGAGCGTCCTTCACCAGCTCCTTGCACGCGGGCACCTTGCAATCCAGCACGCGCAGGGGGTTGGTGTGCATGCGGCGGCGGCAGTCCTCGCACAGCTTCTCGTGGTCCAGGGCCTCGAAATAGGCGGTGAGCGCGGCGCGGTAGTTGGGCCGGCACTCGCGGCAGCCCAGGCTGTTCAGCTCGAAGCACAAGTCGCCGATGCCGAGCGCCGACAGGAAGTCCTCCAGCATAAGGATGACCTCGACGTCGGCCTGGGGCTCGGCGCTGCCCAGCAGTTCGGCGTCGATCTGGTGGAACTGGCGCATGCGGCCCTTTTGCGGGCGCTCGTAGCGGAACATGGGCCCGAAGGCGAAATAACGGGAGGGCTTGCCCGGCTCCACCACGCCCGCCTCGATGCAGGCGCGCAGGGCTCCGGCCGTGGCTTCGGGCCGCAGGGTCAGGGAGCGGTCGCCGCGGTCGGTGAAGGTGTACATCTCCTTGCCCACAACGTCCGTGTCTTCGCCGATGCCTTTGGCGAAGAGCTCCGTGCGTTCGAGCACGGGAATGCGCAGTTCGCCGAAGCCATAGCGCGTGAAGACCTCGCGCGCGGTGTCCTCCATGCGGGTGAAGGCGCTGGCGTCCTCGGGAAATAAATCGGCGAAGCCTTTGATTTTCTGGATGGCGCTCATGGAGTCCGTTTGCTTGTTGAGGTTTGGAAAGGCGGGGAATATACCTTCCTCATACCCTATTGTCAAAACCGCGCGCCGCTGCGCAAACACCCTGCCAATACAGGAGAACCCCATGCCCTTCGTCAACATCAAGATCACCCGCGAGGGCGCCACGCCGGAGCAGAAGGCCGTGCTCATCAAAGGCGTCACCGAACTGCTGCGCGACACCCTGGGCAAGAACCCCGCAACCACTGTGGTCATCATCGAGGAAGTGGACACGGACAACTGGGGCATCGGCGGCGAGAGCGTGACGGTAAGGCGGAAGACCGGGAAGTAGCGCCGTTCCGACGGCGATCCGCCGGGGCGCAGAGGCGGGCTTCCTTCGGCTGCGCCGGTCCCATGCGCCTGCCCTCCTTCCGCGCAGCAGTCGTGCCGTCGCGCGGCCGCCCTTTGCTCCGCTACGGCAGCGGCATTGCGTGGCTCTCGGATTTGAGCCGGCGTTTGCTGGACCTTGCGCAACGCGTTGCGCTTCGCGTCGTGTTGCTGTCGTGTGTGGCGCGGTGGCTGTCGCTTTCCGCACCGCAACAAAAAAGCGCCCCCTTTCGGGGGCGCTTTCGTTTGCAGAGGCGTAAGAGGCGTAAGCTGTTTAGGCTTCGGTTTCGCAGGGAACCGTGGGCTTCTGGCTCGCTCCGGTTTCCTTCTTCACGTCGGTGGCGATCTTGAACAGGATGGTCACCACCAGGGCGCCGGTTCCGTAGATCATGGCCGAGACGATGAGCTCCTTGCCGGTGGGCCAGTAGGGGGCGATGGTCTCGAACGGCGTGGGGTTGAAGCCGCCGATGAGCAGGCCCAGACCCTTGTCGAGCCAGGTGGCGACGACGAGGATGGCCAGGGACCAGGGCAGCAGGTTGCGGTTGTCGCGCAGCTTGGGCGGAATCAGCAGAGCCAGGCTGCCCAGGCCGAGAACCGCGGCGGTCCACATGAAGGGCACCAGTTCGGAGTGGCCCTCAAGCCCCTTGAACAGGTACACGATGGAATGCATGTGGCCGGGGATGTTGGAGTAGAAGGCCGTGAACACTTCCAGCAGGAAGAAGAACACGTTCACGCACATGGCGTAGGTGATGATCTTGGCCAGGGTGGCGATGCCCTCGGCTTCGGCTTTGAAGGTGGTCAGCTTCTCGGTGAGCATGATGACCAGGAGCAGGATGGCCGGGCCGGAACAGAACGCGGAGGCCAGGAAGCGGGCGGCCAGAATGGCGGTGAGCCAGTAGTGGCGGCCGGGCAGGCCCTGGTACAGGAAGGCCGTGACCGTGTGGATGGAGAACGCCCAGATGATGGACACGTAGGCGAGGACCTTGGTCCACTTGGGGTGGGGCAGGTGCTGGCGGTCGCACTCCAGGCAGGTCCAGCCCACCAGGACGTTCAGCAGCAGGTAGCCGCACAGAACGGTCATGTCCCAGAACAGGATGGAGTTCGGCGTGGGGAACAGCATCACGTTGAGCATGCGCTGCGGCTGGCCAATGTCGACCACGATGAAGCCCATGCACATGACCACGGCGCCGATGGCCATGAACTCGCCGAAGATGACGAGGTCCTTGAACTTTTTGTAGTGGTGGAAGTAGTACGGCAGCACGATCATGACGCCGGAGGCGGCCAGACCGACCAGGTACGTGAACTGGGCGATGTAGAAGCCCCAGGACACGTCGCGGCTCATGCCGGTGATGGTGAGGCCCTGCATGAGCTGATTGATGTACGCCGTGGAGGCGCCGGCAATGAGCAGCAGCAGGAACCCGATCCAGGTGTAATATTTGGGACTACCCTTGAGTGCTTTTTCGAGCATGACCGCCCCCTAAATGATGTAGTAGACGCCCGGTTCGGTGCCGAGCGACGGCTTGCGCCGGATGGTGTAGTGCTCGCGCAGCAGCTTGCGCACCTCGGAATTGGCGTCGGCAAGGTCGCCGAACACCACGGCCCCATTGGAGGCCTCGACGCAGGCGGGCTGCTTGCCCTGGGCCAGGCGTTCCACGCAGAAGTTGCACTTCTCGACCACGCCGCGCATGCGGGTGGGGAACTCTTTGTTCAGGTTGGCCAGGTCCAGGTGCAGGCGCGGCTCCATGAAGTTGAAGCTGCGCGCGCCGAAGGGGCAGCCGGCCATGCAGTAGCGGCAGCCGATGCAGCGGTGGTAGTCCATGGCCACGATGCCGTCCGGGCGCTGATACGTGGCCTGGGTGGGGCACACGCGCACGCACGGCGGGTTGGTGCAGTGGTTGCACAAGAGCGGGAACTGGCGCTTCTCCAGCTCCTCGTCCAAGTAGTTGTTGGGCTGGTCGAAGGATTCCTCAAACGAGGCGGCCCAGATCCACTTGACGTTCTGCTTGGTGGGGATGTTCGGCACGTTGTGGGCCTGGTGGCAGGCCTTGGCCAGCACGTCGATGGTCTCCTTGGTGCCGACCTTCTTGGTGTCGATGACCATGGCCCAGCGCTTGGCCTTCACGGCCTGCGGACCTTCTTTGACGCTCGCCCCTGCGCCGCCAACGGCCAGCGCGCTGCCCGCGGAGGCGGTGCACAGCCCGGCGGCGGCAAGGCCCAGGAACTTCAGGAAGTTTCTTCTGGTGTTGTTCATTTCTTCACCCCCTCCGGCTGGATGTGGCAATCCCAACAGTAGGGGGAAACAGCCGCGTCGTTATGACACTTGTCGCAGAACTCCGCCTTGTTGGTGTGGCACTTCATGCAGGTCTTCTGCAGGCTCATTTCGAATTCTTTGCCCTTGCTGTTCACGTACACGCGCTTGCCGTCGCGCAGGGCCGCGTCGCGCCATTCGTTCAGAAGCTGCATGTGCTTGGTGCGCATGAACTCCTTGCTCTCGACGCATTCCTTTTCGTTCTCGGGCATCTTGAGCTTGGGCTGCGAGTAGGCCGCCTTCCCCGCGTTGTACGCGAAGGGGGCCAGGAACACGCCCAGGAAGATCACCAGGCCGGTGATGATTTTACCGCCGTTGTACAGTTTCATCTTACTCCTCCTCCATGCCGGGCAGGGGCTCCTGGCGAAGGTTCATGGTGCGCTCCTCCTCACCATCGAGGATGAGAGCGTTGCCCACCAGCTCGTGCAGGCCGGCGATCTTGACGCCCGGGGCCCAGTAGTCGGCCAGGGGAATCAGGGTGGCGCGGTCGATGGCGCACACGCAGGCCATGGTGTTGACCCCGTGCTTGTCCTGCACGTAGCGCAGGGCGTTGCCCCGCGGCAGGCCGCCGCGCATGCGGATCTCCATGATCTCGTCGGTGTTCAGGCCGGAGCCGCCGGCGCAGCAGAAGGTCTGCTCGCGGATGGTGTTCTCCGGCATTTCGTAGAACTGGTCCACGACGTTTTTCAGAACGTAGCGGGGTTCCTCGAACATGCCCATGGCGCGGGCCGGGTTGCAGGAGTCGTGGTAGGTGGCGATGATGTCCGAGTTGCGGCTCTTGTCGAACTTGAGCTTGCCGTGCTTGATGAGGTCGGCGGTGAACTCGGCGATGTGCACCATCTTGGTCTGCTTGGCGTTCTCGAACACGGTGCCCGTGATGGGGTTCACCGGGGTCTGCATCTGGGGGCCCTGCAGGTGGCCGTTCATGGTGTCCATGTACTGGTTCACCACGCGCCACATGTGGCCGCACTCGCCGCCGAGGATCCATTTGGCGCCGAGGCGGTTGGCCTCGTTGTACATCTTGCCGTTGATGGCCTTCATCATGTCGGCGTTGGTGAACAGACCGAAGTTGCCGCCCTCAGAGGCGTAGGTGCTCATGGTGAAGTCGAGGCCGATGGCGTCGAACAGGAGCAGGTAGCCCATGAAGGTGTAGATGCCGGGATCGGCGAAGGCGTCGCCCGAGGGGGTGATGAACAGCACCTCGTGGCCCTTCTCGTTCAGCGGGCACTTGACGCGCTTGCCGGTGATGGTCTCGATGTCGTCGAGCATGAACTCGACGATGTCCTTGAAGGCGTGGGGCTGAATGCCCAAGTGGTTGCCGGTGCGGGTGCAGTTGGCCACCGGCTCGATGATCCAGTTGATGTTGATGCCGACGAGGTGCAGCAGTTCGCGCGCCATCATCGTCACCTCGGCGGTGTCGATGCCGTAGGGGCAGAAGAGCGAGCAGCGGCGGCACTCCGTGCACTGGTAGAAGTAGAGGAACCATTCCTTCAGAACGTCCTCTTCCATGACGCGCGCGCCGGTGAGCTTGCCCAGGATCTTGCCGGCCAGGGTGAACTCGCCGCGGTAGATGGAGCGCATGAGCTCGGCGCGGAGCACGGGCATGTTCTTCGGGTCGCCGGAGCCGATGAAGTAGTGGCACTTGTCGGCGCAGGCGCCGCAGCGCACGCAGATGTCCATGAACAGCTTGAGCGAGCGGTATTTGTCCAGGCGTTCGCGGAAGCCGTTGACCACGATCTCTTTCCAGTTCTCGGGCAGCTTCCAGTCCGCCTCGGACGGATTCCAGGTGCGCGGGTTGCCGAACACGCCGGGAACCTCGTGCATGAGGTATTCGATCTTGTCCAGCTTGGCCGGGTAGGCCCAGCGGCCCGGCGAAAGGTCGTTGGGCAGATCCATCCAGTTGGTGGCTGGCGGCGTGTAGTTGATACTCTTCAGCATCTCATCGGGTTTGATGATTTTTGCCATGTCTTCTCCTCACGGAAAAAGTTTAGTGCTCGTAGACCGGGGACGTGAAAGCCGCGATTATGCGGCCTCCTCCGGGTTCTTCTCCAGGGGCAGGCCAGCCTCGAACATGGGCTCGCGGAACTCGTCCTCATAGGACTCGTAGCTGTGCGCCTTGATGGCGGGGTTGTTCCAGGGGTTCACATGGTGGACCATGCGGGTGTCGTTCGGCATGTTGCGCGTGGGCGAAAGGAACACGCCGCCCATGTGCATGAGCTTGGAGAAGGGGAAGTACGCCATCAGCGTGCTGACCAGGAACAGGTGCACGAAGAAGCTGGTGTCTATTCCCGTGGGGACCTTGTAGTTGAAGGTCACCAGACCCATGACCACGTCCTTGACGGACATGATGTCGACCTTGGCGATGTAGCGCATGTACGCGCCGGAAAGGGCGATGCCCAGGATGAGGAACAGCGGGAAGTAGTCGTTCACCAGAGAGATGTAGCGCACCTTGGCGTCGAAGAACCGGCGCAGCAAAAGCAGGCTCACGCCGCTCAGGATGAGCAGGTCGGAAATGTAGATGGTGGGCGTCAGAATCTGCATGATGCTGTCGCTCCAGTCCAGGAACTCGATGGGCAGCGGAACCGGCTGCAGGAACAGGCGCAGGTGCCGGATGGCGACGATGAAGAAGCCATAGTGGAACAGGATGGCGAAGAGCCACAGCCACTTGGCGGAAACATACGCCACGATGGGGTTCTTGCCGTCGTCGTGCTGGAGCACAAGCTTGGTGTTGCGGAAGAGCGACCGGAAGGTCAGCACTTCAAGCGCCATGCGCATGAAGGTCTGCGGGCCGGTGGAGGGGTTGTCCCATTTGTTCTGGCGAATCCAGGGAAGGGTCATCTGCTGGCCGCCGGTGGTGGGAATTCTGAAGGGCACCGGCCGTTTGGCCCAGGAGATGATCTTGCACATGAATCCGACCAGGAAGATGATGAACGCCGTGCCCGGGATGCAGTACGCGAAGATGGTGTGCATCTTTGCCGCGCCCGCCCCGACTGTGGCGATCACCACAAGGGCCAGGACCAAAAGGAGTGAAAAGATCGCTTTCATCTGCCGTCACCTCGCTTGTAGTTTGCCCGCCCGCCGTTTGCGCGGGGGCGCGCCTTCCGGAAAAAAACTTAATCGGCCTTTTGGGCCGTCACGTCCTCTTTCATCAAATTGGCCCGCCGCACGATGTTCACGTGGGCCCGCTTGACCTCTTCCACGCGCATGCGCGCGATCTGGTCGCGGGCGGCAACGTAGAGGTCGAAGGCGATGACGGCCAGATTGTCGATGCGCGTCTCGAAGCGCAGCAGTTCCTCAAGTTCGCCGCTGGCGGAAAGCTCTTTGGTGAACTCCTGGCGCAGCAGCTTTTTGAGCAGGAACACGAAGCTCAGCGCCTGGCCGGGCGTAAAGTCCTGCACCGCGCGGATCTTGACGATTTGTTCAAGGGACCTGGCGACAGCCTCGGCGTCGTTCCAGGCAAGAAGCAGGGGGAGGAGTTCGCTTGTGGACTTCAGGATGGAGCTGCCCACGGGATTGGTGAACTGGTCGCGGTTCTTGCGCCACACCACCTGGGTCTGTTCGGGGTACGTGCCCAACACGAGGTCGGCCCACTTCTGGGCCAGCTCCTCGGAGCGCGCCGCGATAGAATCAGTCAGCCCCATGCACCCCCCCAACAGACCGGAAAAGAAGACGACCACCGAGTTTTCCGCTGGCGGAAAGCTGGCCGACGCCTGTACAACTATTGTGAAAATGGGAACAATACCTCCGGACTCTATTCCAGACTCCCCCCAAAACGTCAAGCCGTTTTGCCCAGAAAACCAGTCGCTCCCGCCGCTTCAAACGGCGTCTTTCGGCGTGCGGCTTGTGCAAACTCGCGTGCAGACATGTGCATCATGTTGCGCAAATTTGCAGCGCACTTTGCAGGCTGCACACGGTATCCGACTAAGATACTGCGTTTTATGCTTTGGCACAAAGATTGCCTCTCCAGGGCCGTGTGCAGAGAGGGTTTGCACAGCCGGGGACGGGGGTTTCGCTCTTCCACCTCCGTCCCCGCTTCATTCTTCCGCAAGCCAACACCCAGGAGGCCAGCAGACATGAACCGCCGCCCGAACCGCCCCCGCGCCATCGCCGTGGCCGCCGAAACCCCCTATGCGGGGCCTGGGCACGCCGTCATCATCGCCGCCCTCGTGGCCCTGGCCCTGCTGCTCTTTTCGAACCTGAACCACGCCCATGCCGGGTTGTTCGGCGGACCGCCCGAGGTCAAGGCCCAGGCCGGCGCTGTGAAGATCCCTGTGGCCGACGTCTCCGACGGTAAGGCGCACTTCTACAACTTCAAGACCGGCGGCAAGAACGTCCAGTTCTTCGTCATCAAAAGCAAAGACGGCCAGCTGCGCACGGCGCTCAATGCCTGCGACGTCTGCTTTCCGGCCAAGAAGGGCTACACCCAGCAGGGCGACTACATGGTTTGCAACAACTGCGGCCAGAAGTTCCATTCCTCCCGCGTCATGGACGTGAAGGGCGGCTGCAACCCCTCGCCCCTCGCCCGGACCATCGACGGCAAAAACGTCGTCATCCGCGAGGCCGACCTCGCCGCCGGAGTGAAGTATTTTTAAGTCTCAGTGACGCCGACTTGCCCCCCCCTCGGCCCAAGGGAACAACAGGCTTCTCCTTTCGCCGGGTCCGGGGGCGGCCAGCCCCCGGCCGCCGGAGGCATATCCATGCTTCCTATCAGCGCGCCGTGAGCATCCAGGGGCGCCGCCCCTTGGAACCCCGCTGGGGGGAATGATTCCCCCCAGACCCCCTCAGTGGCTGCTTTGCAGCAAGAAGGGGGCGGGTTGCGGCTCCTCGGTATGGCTCGCAACGGCTTCCGGGCGAGTGGTGTTTCGCGAATATTGCGGCTGCCGACAGCACCGCCCAGGACCAGAGGCCATTGGCCGCCGGAGGCATATCCCGCATGAACATCCTGACCATCGCCCTGCGCAACGCCCGCAAAAAATGGGTGCGCACCTCGCTCCTGCTGCTGGTCTTCAGCCTGGGCGTGGTGTCCATCGTGGCGCTCAGCTTCGTTTCGCGCGTGGTGGGCGAGGGCCTGGAAAAGAAGCTCGTCAGCTTCGGCGCCAACATCCTCGTCGCGCCCAAAAGCGAGAAGCTGACCGTGAGCTACGGCGGCTTCGCCCTGGGCGACATGCTCTTTGACGTGAACTACCTGGACGAGGCCGACACGGTGGCGAAGATCGACACCATTGAGCTGCGCAAGAACGTCTCGGTCATAGCACCGAAGCTGGTGGTCATGGACCACGTGCAGGGCACGGCTGTGGCCATTGTCGGGGTCCGGTTCGAGCAGGAGAAGCAGCTCAAGGGCTACTGGCTGGTGGAGCAGGGCGCGATTCCCGGCGAGACGCCGGAGCAGGCCGCTGCGCGCGCGGCCATGGCCCCGGCGCCGGAACACGAGGCCGGCATGCCCGCAGCCACGCCGCAAGCCCCCGTCAAGACCGCGGCCAAGGACGCCGCGCAAGCGCCCGCCGGAGCCGACGGCCTGCTGGCTGGCAGCGCCGCCGCCTCCAAGCTGGGACTTTCCGTGGGCTCCGCCGTGCCGCTCGGTCACCACACCTTCGTCGTCGCCGGCATCCTGGCCCCCACCGGCAGCGAGGACGACAACGTGCTCCTGGCGGACATGGACGCGTTGCAGCGCGCCTCGGGGCATTCCGGCAAGGTGAATTTCGTGGAGGTGGCGGCCTTGTGCTCCGCCTGTCCCATCGACGACATTGTGGCCCAACTGGCCACCGTGCTGCCCGGCACGGAGATAAAGACCCTGCGCGGCATTGTGGAGCAGCGCATGGTCTCTGTGCACTTCGTCAAGAAGCTCATATTGTCCGTCAGCCTGGTCATTTTGCTCACGGGCTGTTCCATGGTCGGCATCTCCATGCTTTCGGCCGTGAACGAGCGCAAGAAGGAGATCGGCATTCTGCGCAGCCTGGGCTTCTCGCGCCGGTCCGTGTTCGCCATCTTCTGCGCCGAGGCCGCCGTGGTGGGGCTCTTGGCCGGCGTGGCGGGCTATGTGGCCGGGTATTTCGTGAGCTTCCGCATTCTGGCCGTGCTCGAGGTGGAGGGCGGCGGACCGCTGCCATTTGAGCCCCTGCACCTTGTGGCCACGGCGCTGGTGCTGGCGCTGCTCACCTCGCTCGCCTCGCTGTTCCCGGCCTGGAAGGCCGCCAGCGTCGAACCCAGCGAAGCCCTTGTGACGCTGTAGGAGGCCGCCATGCAAGACTCCATGCCGGGCACCAAGTCTGAAACGTTTGCGCTTGAGGCCGTCAACGTCGGCAAGTCCTTCACCCAGGACGGTCTGGCCGCGCAGGCGCTCAAGGGCGTGTCCCTGCGCGTCGGCGCGGGCGAGTTCGTGTCCATCGTGGGCCGCAGCGGTTCGGGCAAGAGCACGCTTTTAAGCATCCTCTCCACGCTGCTCAAGCCGGACAGCGGACAGCTGTTTTACAACGGCAACGACTTGGCCGCGGCTGGCGAGGCCGAGATCAATGCCTTGCGCCACGGCGATTTCGCCGTCATCTTTCAGTTCCATTATCTGCTGCCCTACCTGACCGCCCTGGAAAATACGCTTTTGCCCTTCATGCGCGGGCTCAAGCCCGTGACCCGCGCCCAGAAGGCGCGCGGCTTGGAGTGCCTGGAGCGCGTGGGGCTGGCGGACAAGGCGCATCGTCTGCCGGGCCAGCTCTCCGGCGGGGAGCAGCAGCGCGTGGCCATTGCCCGCGCGTTGGTCAAGGAGGCGCGCATTCTCTTTGCCGATGAACCCACCGGCAGTCTGGACTCCGCCACGGGCTCGACAGTGATGGAGCTTTTGGGGCAGATTCACCGCGACGGGCTGTCCGTGGTCATGGTCACGCACAACGAGGAATACGCCAAGCTTTCCGACCGCATGGTGCGGATGGAGGACGGGCTGATCGTGTAAGGCGCTGAGCGGCGCGGGCTGTATAAATCGGGGGGAGGGGCGAAACTTTTTTCAAAAAGTTTCGCCCCTCCCCCCGCCCCCCCTCCTCACTTCAAAAACTTTTGGTAGAAAGAAGGGGCGGAGCATGTGTCCCCCCAACCGGAAGGAGAACGACATGAAAAAATCACTTGGCGCAAACACCCTGGCCCAGCCCACGCCCGTGTGGGTCATCGGTTCCTACGACGAGGCGGGCAAGGCCAACATGATGACCATCGCCTGGGGCGGCATCTGCTGCTCCAAACCGCCCTGCGTGACCGTCTCGCTGCGCAAGGAGCGCCACACCTACGCGGCGGTGATGCAGCGCAAGGCCTTCACCGTGAGCATCCCCTCGCAGATGCATGTGCAGGAGGCGGACTATGTGGGCATGGTCTCCGGCGCCAAGGCCGACAAGTTCGCGGCCACGGGCTTCACTCCCGTCAAAAGCGAGCTGGTCGATGCGCCCTACGTGCAGGAGTTTCCGCTGATTCTGGAGTGCAAGTTGCTTCAGACCGTGGACCTGGGCGCGCACACCCAGTTCATCGGCGAGATTCTGGACGTGAAGGCCGACGAGTCCATCCTCGCGCCGGAAGGGCACATAGACCCGGCCAAGCTGCGGCCCATCATCTATGCCCCCGGAGCCAGCCAGTACTATGGCCTGGGCGAGCTGCTGGGCAAGGCCTTCAGCCTGGGCAAGGCCATCGCCGGATAGCACCGCGGCCGGTGCCGCCTGTTCCGATACGCAGTAAGGCCTGACCGGAGTAGACTCCGGTCAGGCCTTACTGCGTATCGGGGTCTCACGAATTTCTTAGGAACACGCCGCCGACAGAGTTCGCCGCCTGGAGCGCAGGGGGTCCCCGCTGCCCTCCAGGCTACCCCTAAAATTTCAACCCAGAGTTCCCTCTACTTGCGGGCTTTAGAACACGGAACTCTACATGAGGGGGGCGAACATACCCATCTTGCCGGAGCCGAAGAATCGAAAATGACGGTCTCATGAGGGATATTTGCACGTGTCGTGCGGCCGTCGTCCTGTCGGAGCGGAATTTTAGGCAAAAGCACATCCGGGTGCAACCCGCAACGGAACCTCGGCCCGCCTACATGTGCAGCTCATCGGGTCTAAGCTCTCCCAACAGGAGCAGAGTGGCAAGATACACCACGCCGCAGGCGACGAGACCGAGGATAAACGAGGTTGGGAGGATAAAGTGGAGGGTGACGCCAGCCGCGGCCGCGCCGCAACCGATGCGAAGGAAGGACACAGCGAGCCGTCCCCAGTTGAGCTCCTCCGCGATGAAGGAGTACCCGAGAACCGTGCTTGCTCCCAAGCCGCACAAATAGGCCCAGGCAGCTCCCACCGCCCCCAAGCCGCCTCCAACAAACCAAGCGTTGGCCGCAAGCGCGGTCGCAAGGCTCAGCGTAACGATGCTGTAAAGCAGCCGCTGGCGGTTTCTGGCCTCCATGCTGGTCTTCATGCCGTAGTACAGGAACAGGAAGGGCACCACCAGGGCCAGAATACGCAGCACCTGGGACGCGGGCCTGTAGTCCGGGCCGAAGAGCAGCAGGATGACCGGCTCCGCGGCCAGGAAGAGAACCGTGGCGATGGGCGCGGCGGCGATGCCCAACAGGCGGGTGAGACGCATGACGTGCGTGCGGTATTCTTCGTCGTGGCCCTGGGCCGCGCAACGGGCCATGACAGGAAGCCAGGCCCCGGCGAAAATGTAGGGGATGAGCCACAGGCTGTAGGCGATGCGCGAGGCCACAGTGAACATGCTCAAATCCACGGGGGTGGCGCGGGCCTGCAAAAACAGCACGCTGATGCGCAGCAGGGCGTCGAACGCAAACATCACCAGAGCGATGGGGAGGCCCTGGCGGAGATACTCCCTGCCGGTTTGGGGGGCGGCGGAGATTCGCGGCGGCGCGAGCCGGAAGGAGACGAACAGCGCCAAGGCAACCACCGGCAGAAAGCTTGCTAAACGCGCCAAGGCCATGGGCAGCAAGCTGGTGGGCACCAGGCCGGAATAGGCGACAAAGCCCGTGAACAGGCAAAAACACACCGGCTGCAGCAGGCCCGTCACGCCCTCCCATGCCATGCGCTCGCAGCCGCGAAACACGCCGTTCGCCATAAGTATGTAGGAGAGCAGGATGTTCGCCAGGCCCAGGATCGCCACGGCGGCGAAGGTCTGGCCGCCGCCGCTCAGCACGAACCCGACGCCCAAAATCGCCGCGTAGCAGGCTGCGCTCAAGCCGATCTTGAGCCGCAGGGCCGTTGCGTGGATGCCTCCGGCCTGATCCCGGTGGAGGGCGATTTCCCGGGTGATGATGACGTTGAGGCCCGCGTCGGCCGCGTAGACGACAAAGAGCGTCAGCTCCTGGGCGAAGGAGTACTGGCCGAAAACGCTCGGTCCCAGGCTGCGGGCGGCGATGATGAACCCAAGGAACTGCAGGGGAATGCTTAGCATGTTCCCCAAGAACGAGGCCGAGGCGTTCTTCAGCATCCCCGCAAGGCGGCCGCTGCCCTGGGGGGCAGCGGTGGCTGTATCTTCAGACATGGCAGCCGCTCCGCTCAGGGCATGGCGATGATGCAGCGGCCGGCGGACTGGCCGTTGCGCATGCGCTCGATTGCGGTGTTGATGTCCGCAAGGGAGTAGCGCTCCGTAACCAGCGGCGACAGCCGCAGCCGACCGGCCTGCTCCAGGCGAGCGTAGCGGGGAATGTCGATGCTGGGGTCGCCGTCGCCGCCGTGGGTGCCGGTAAGCACCTTGCCGAAGTGCAGCGGCAGCGAGTGGATGGTGATGTCCTCCGCAGCGCGGGGCACGCCCACAAGAATGGTGCGGCCCTGAGGCTGGGTAAGGCCGTAGGCCATGGCGATGAGCCCGGTGTTGCCGGTGTTGTCCGCCACGACATCCGCCCCGGAAGCGCCCACGATGGCCTTGACCGCTGCGGAAAGCGCCTGCGCGTCCAGCCCGCGGGAGTTGATGGCGTGGGTGGCGCCGAGCTCGCGGGCAAGCTCCAGGCGGTTGTCATGGATGTCGATGGCGACGATGGGATGGGCGGAGGTCATGGCCGCGGCCTGAACGACGTTGAGCCCCACGCCCCCGGAACCGATGACCACGACGCTTTCGCCGATCTTGAGCGCGGCGGTGTTCACCATGGCCCCGAAGCCGGTGGTCACCGCGCAGCCCAGCAAGGGCGCGAGCTCCATGTCGAAGCCCTGGGGCAGCGGGGTGAGGCGGTTTTCCGAGATGACTGCATGGGCGTTGAAGGTGGTGACCCAGCCGGCGTTGAGCTTCTGCCCGCGCCAGCTATACACCGGAGCGGCGGCCTCGATGCCGCGGCCCTTGCGCCAGTGCAGCACCACCTTGTCGCCGGGGCGCACGTGGCGCACGCCCGGGCCGATTTCAAGCACTTCGCCCGAGCCTTCGTGCCCCAGCAGGTGGGGCAGATACTTGTCCGGACCTTTCACCCCGGCGATCTCGCCCAGCTGGGAGCCGCAAATGCCGCTGTACACAATGCGCACCAGCACTTGGCCGCATTCCAGGGTCTCCGGCAGGCGTATCTCGTCCACCACCAGGGGGGCGTTCTGCTCCACCAGGATGGCGGCAAGGGTCGTGCGAGGGGCGGTCATTTTGAGCCTTCCGCAGGTTTGTCGTCGGCGGATTCGGCGATGAACCAGAAGTAGTCGCCGGTGTAGCCCACCTCGTCGAAGAGGGCTTTCCAGTCCTCCACGTGCATGTAGGTCAGCGCGGTGAGGTTCCACTTCATCAACCGCTCGCGCTCGGCCTCGTTGCGCCAGGCGTCCATGGTGACGAAGGCGTTCTTGCGGCTCACGCGCTGAATCTCCCGGAGGGCCTTTTTGCAAAGGTCCAGGGGAAGGTTGTGGACGGTGTTGATGCAGATGACGAGATCGAAGGAGTTGTCCTCGAAGGGCAGGTCGGTCGCGTTGGCCACCTGGAGGTAGGGCTTCATGTCCTCGATGGCGTGCTCGATGCCGTAGGGCGAAATGTCCACCCCGGCGATCTTGAGGTCAGGCATGAGCAGCTTGAAGTCGTGCAGCATGAAGCCCTTGGCGCACCCCACGTCCAGCAGGCTGGCGTCTTCGGCCAGGCCGTAGTGGTCGCGCATGAAGCGCACGGTGTCGGTCCAGAAGCGCGGATGGTAGTTGTATCCGCCGTAGCCGGTCAGCCGTTCGCCGTCGTAGTATTCCACGCCGAAGCGGCGGGCCACGGCGCGGTGCTCCTCGGTGATGAGTTTGCCGCGCTCATCGATGGGGCGCTTGGATTTGGGGTAACGCTCAAGAAGATCGATTTCCTGTCCCATGGTTCTCCTCGCAAAAATTTACGTTACATGTCGGCGTGCTACAGCATAAGTCGCTTCGGGCTCATGGCGAAGTCGGATTTCTTGCTTACCTTCACTTCCCAGCACAGCCGCAGGTACATTGCCACGACCTCGCGCAGGTTGCGCCAGGAAAGCGAGGTGCTCCCTTGCAGCCCCGTGCCCATGTAGCCGTAGACTTCGTGGTAGGTGCAGCCGGAGCACAGCATCTTGATGGTCATTTCCACCACGATGCTGAAACGGTTGGCATGCAAAATGAGCTTTTTGAGCCGCGCCGTAGGGTAGATGCATGGCCCGTTTATGTATTGGACGAAGACGTTGAAGGTGCTCATGTAGATGAGGTTGAACACCGCGGAGATGATATTGCGAATGCGCCCCCGAACCTCGCGGTTCAGGAAATAGGACATGATGACGTCCGCCTTGTCGTGGTACGAGAATAGCTGTTCAAGAAGAGCTGCCGACATGTCGTTGTCGCCGGGGACGATGATGAACTTCGGCGCGCTGGCCATGGCCAGGGCGTCCTTCACGTTGACGCCGAGCCCTTGGTTCACGGGGTGGTGGATGACGCGGATGTTGCCGTGGCTTTTGGCCAGACTTTCGGCCAAATCCCCGGTTCCGTCCGTGCTGCCGTCGTTTACGATGATGATTTCAAGGACAATGCTGGTGTTCGACGCGGCCAGGAGCAGATTGTCCACGGTCGCCCTCAGGTTCTTCTGCTCGTTCAACGCCATTATGGCAGCCGTCACCATTGGGGTCGGTTGTTCGGACATTCTTGGATTTCTCGCCTTGATATTGGCCCAATAGTGTATTTGGGCGTGGTGTTGCGCGTGGTGCCGAAACCGCTGGTTTGCATTGCCTCTGCGGCGCGCAAGCCATGAAATAGATGAATATAGCTTGACGAACGCAGATGCTTAACCTAAGTGGACCCATAAGGCAAGTTCGTGTTTTCTCAGTGTGTAACTGCCAAGTTAGGCAGTCTCCTGCATCACGTTCCTAAAGCACCAAGCGAGGTCAAGCTGTGAGCACTTCAAGCAAAGCAAAAGTGGTCCTTGTCATACCTAACAGCCGGTGGTTCGGTAAACGGGAATGGCTCTGCCTGCCCTATGCGGCGCTCCTGCTCACTGCCTTGCTCAAGGAAGCTTTCGATTTCCGGGTTCTGGACGCCAACGGTGAAAACTACACCCAGGCGGAACTCGAAGCCCACCTGGGTGACCTTGCCCCGGAGGCTGTGCTCATCACTGCGGGCTCCGTCGAGTATTACCGCCAGGCGCACGAGGCTGCGGCAGTGGCGCGCAAGGCCTGTCCCGAGGCCGTCATCGTCATGGGCGGCATCTATCCCACCGTGATGCCCGAGGAGGCCGGCAAAGACACCAACATTGACTGGATCTTCCTCAACCACGCCGAGGAGCGTGTCGAGCCCTTCCTCCGCTTGGCCCTGGCCAAAGACGTCGAGGCCCTGCGGAAGTTCCCTGGGCTGGCCTTCCGCAACGAGCTGGGCTTCGTCGAGGAGCACCCGACGGATAAGCACATCGGGGAAGTCAAGGAGATGGTCAAGCCCGACTACTCGTTGGTCAACCTCAAACCCTATCTTGCCCAAAACAGTCTCGCCTACCAGATGAACTCCGAGCGGCCCGCCGCCTTCGTCATCTCCTCATATGGTTGCCCGAGCAACTGCCTGTTCTGTGCCTCGCGCACCATCAGCGGTCGTCGCACGGTGTTCCGCCCACTTGATCATGTGTTGGAGGAAATTGAATTTCTTGTGCGGGAGCACAACGTCGGTGAAATCGTATTCCTGGATGACGCGCTGCTCCTGAAGCGCTCGCGGCTCATCGAGCTGGTGCAAACGATGAAGGACCGTGGCTGGAATCTCCGCTGGAAGGCTGCTTCTGTCGCCGCGTGGCACCTTGACGACGAACTGCTCCAAATCATGAAGGACACCGGCTGCGACCAGATCACCATCTCGGTCGAGTCCGGCAGCCAGCGCGTGCTTTCGGAAATCATCCACAAGCCGCTGAAGCTCGATATCGTTCCTGGAATCGTGAAGAAATGCCGTGAGCTCGGCATCAGCTGCGGCGCGAACTTCGTCATCGGCCTGCCCGGCGAAACGTGGGACGACCTGCGCCAAAGCTTCGCTTTCGCAGAGTCCTGCGACTTCGACCTCAGCCACTTCCACATAGCCACGCCGCTGCCGCGTACCGACCTGTACCGGATCTGCAAAGAAAAGGGCTACCTGCCAAAGGACTTCAGCTTCTTCGATCCCAACTTCTTCGGCTACGCCTACGGCTTCATCACCACCGAGGATTTCACTCCGCTTGAGCTCGCCATTTTGCGCGCCTACGAATGGGACCGTATCAACTTCTCCACACCGGAACGCGTCGCACGCGTGGCTCGCATGTACCACTCCACGCCGGAGCGGTTGGAGGAACACCGCAAGTTCACGCGCCGTCGCCTTGGACTGCACGTGGAAGGCCTGGATGAAGCTATGTTGGTGGAAGCGCGGAAAAAACTTGTGGAGGAAGCTCCCAAATCTCTGCTTTAGAGCTTGCGGGACCGGTCTAGAGGTCGCGACGGCCAAAGAGCAACAACCGCAGTCCATCGATAAGAAGGACCAGGGGCAGTAGCTGCCGCCGCGCCAGGAAAAGGCGTCCCTCCCGACGCACGATCTGACCGCTTCCCAGCAGCCTCTCGATGCGCGCCTTGCGGATGGATTCGGCGTTGTAGCGCCCGAGCATCTCCTGCTCGCTCATGCCCTTCGGGTTTTGGCGCAGCTCCACAAGAATGCGGATGCGCAGCGCCGAGACGTTCAGGGTCATAAAGATGCAGAAGCAGTAGGCGGCAAGCCCGTATATCGCGAGGTTCACAAGCACCAGGGCCATGCCGTCCGCGGTCGGGGCAAGGATGAGCGCCTCGCCCGCAAGCAGGGCAGCCAGCCCAGCCAAAAACCCCAGGGCGATGGAACGCACATAGGCCAAGCCGAAGTGCAGGCACAGCAGCTGCAACACCACGTACACCAGGAACGCGGCCACAGGCAGCGCCAGCCGGACGAAATCGAGTCCCAGGGCGCCGGTCATCCCGGTCTCCCCAGCCCAGTGAAGTTTTGGATGGGCCCCAGCCAGGCCAGCCAGCGCCTGCCGCCCTCGGCCAGCACGTAGCGGCCTCCCTCAAGACGGATCATGTTCTTCTGCAGCATGTACTCCAGCCGCGGCAGCAAAAAGCGCTCGTCGGTGAAGAACGAGGCGAGATCGCCCTCGTCCAGGCCGGCATCGCCGCTGCGCCAAACCTTGCGGATCACCGTGAGGGTCGGGCTGTCGTCGATGACGCCCATGTAGAACAGGAAGTAGAAGGCCAGCAGCGTGCTGGCGTAGAGCGCCAAATGCGCCCCCCGCCAGAGGGTCAGCTGCTCCAGGCCCAGAGCGGCCGTCGGCAGTTGCGGCAAGGCCGCCAAAAGCGCCCCTGCAGCGAGGTAGGCCAGCAGGAAGGCCAGAAGCAGGCGTCCGGGTCTGCGCCAAGCCGTGGAAAGCCGCGCCAGCAAAGTATGCAGGCAAAACCCCAAAGCAAACATGGCCGTGCCGATGACGAGGACGTTCATCGCGGCAGATTCCTCAACACACTGCGCTCCATCAGCACCACCTACTCCTCCATGGTCCTCGAGACGGGAAGCGGCTCGACGATCATCTGCGCGAGGAATTCCTCGCGCGGCATGAGCGGCTCGGCGTCCTCCATGGGACGGCCGAACTTCACCTGCGGCGCCACACGGCAGTCGCGGTGGATGCGCACATTGCAGAGCATGGGACCAGGACAGGCCAGCAGCTTTTCGATGGCTTGGCGCGCCTGGCCGTTGTTCTCCACGGTCACGGTCTCAAAGCCGTAGGCCGCGGCCACGGCCTCGAAGTCCACGTCCGGCAGCCCGCCTTCCACGCTGGAGCCCTCGTAGCGGCTGTCGAGCCACTGGTCCTGGGTCTGGCGGATCATCGAATAGCCGGCGTTGTTCACCAGGATGATTTTTACGGGCAAGCCGTGGCGCTTGGCCGTGGCAAGCTCCTGAATGTTCATCTGCAGGCCCCCGTCGCCGCTGATGGAAAGCACTTGCGCGCGCCCAAGGGCGAAGCAGGCCCCGATGGCCGCGGGCAGGGCATAGCCCATGGGGGTGAAGTTGAAGGCGCTGAAGAGCCGCTGTCCGGGCTGGCGGTCAAATGCCTGCATGGTCCAGGCCAGGGCGCAGCCGGTGTCCACGTAGGTGTGGGTTCCCTGCGGACTCAAGCGCGAAAGGGTTTTGAAGAAATAGTAGGGGTCCACCGATCCAGCCGGCTCCGGGGACAGGGTATCCAGGCCGTAGGCTTCGCGCCAGGCGCCGATGCGCTTTACCCACGGCGCGTAGGCCTGGGCGGGCGGCGTCGGCTGGCGGAGCATGGCCGCCACGAACGTCCCGGCATCGGAATGCACGGCAAGGTCCACCGCAAGGCCAATGCCGGCGAAGCGGTCCAACTCGGCCTTGTCGATGTCCACGAACACGCGCTTGGCCCTGCGGGCGAAGGCGCTCACCGGGTGGGCGGTGTGGTGCGTGTCCATGCGGCAGCCGATGCTCAGCACCAGGTCGGCGTTCTGCACCGTGAAGTTGCCGTTGCGCGAGCCGTGGGTGCCAAAGGTGCCGGCGTACAGCGGATGGCTGTGCGCCGCCATGTCGAGCACGGCCCAGGTGAGCACGAAGGGCGCGCCCAAACGCTCCGCCAGCTCCAGGGCCTGGCGCTCCGCCCCGGCCAGGCGCACACCCCAGCCAAAGATGAGCACCGGACGCTCGGCCGCGGTGAGCAGGCTTTGGCAATGCGCCACGTGCTCCGCCGTCGGCTCGGGGGCAGCCTGCCCGCTTTCGGGGGCAAAGCCTTCCAATTCGTCAGGATCTATGATCTCGCGCTGGAGATTGTCCGGAATGTCCACCAGCACGGGCCCGGGCCGGCCGCTCTTGGCGATGAACACGGCGCGCTCCAGCTCGTGGCGGATGCGTTTCGCGTCCGTTATCAGCACGGCGGACTTGGTGATGGGGCGGAAGATGTCCACGGTGTCGGCTTCCTGGAAGCCCATCTGGCGCACGCCGCTGTCGCCGCGCAGCCGGTAGGTGGAAACCTGGCCGGTGATGAGCAGCAGCGGCACGGAGTCGTAGTAGGCGCAGCCCGCGCCGGTGAGCATGTTCGTGGCCCCGGGGCCGCTGGTGCCAACGGCCACGCCGATGTTGCCGCTGGAGCGCGCGTAGCCGTCGGCCATCATGGCCGCGCCTTGCTCGTGCATGGCGCACACGTAGCTCACCCCGTCGATCTTCGCCAGGGAGTCGAAGAAGTGGGCGGCGGCGCCGCCCGTGACTCCAAAGACCTGATCGACGCCGAGATCCCTGACGAAACAGGCGACGTAGTCCGAAAGCTTCTGGCGCAAGCCCACCTCCGATGCGTTAGACGCGACGTCCCGCGCCGACCGCCCAGATGTAGTGGCACATGGGGGCGTAGCCGGTGTGCAGCACCTCGTCGTTCATGCCGAACATGAACACGTTCTTGAAGTAGCGCGCGGTAAGCTCGCGCAGGGTCTTCTGGCTCTTCAGGTTGATGTGCTGCACGCGGCTGCGCTCGGACTGGTACTGCTCGGCGTGGATGCTGGGAGTGCCCAGGATGATGACGCCGTCGGGCTCGATGCACTCCACCACATGGCGCATGAAGTTCTCTTCCGCCTCGGGGTCGATGTGCTCGATGACGTCGATCATGTACACGGCCTCGACCTTCATGTCGGCGGGCTTCTCGTTCAGGTCCACGCAATGGTAGCTCACGTTCTTGAGGAAGGGCAGGCGGCCCTTCATGCCGTCGAGCAGGCGCTGGTCCCAGTCCAGGCAGCACACCTCGCCCACGGCGCTGGCCACAATGGGCAGGCCGAAGCCGTCGCCGGAGCCCACCTCGGCCACTTTGCCGCGGCCTTCCAGCATTTTGGCGCAGAACTTATAGCGCGCCAGCACAAAAGACATGTGCTTGGGGTCGTTGATCATGCTGTAGGAGGTCCAGGGGCCCAGGGGCAGGCTCTCGGTGTCGAACTGGTAGCAGGTGCCCTGCTGGTAGGCCTCGCGGGCGCTAAGCTTCTTGTCGGACGGCATGCGTCCCTCCTTATTGATCCCCGGCGTGAAGCCAGAGGGCTGTGTCGTTCTTGTGGCGGCGCAGTTTGTACATGTCGCGGTCCGCGGCGAGGGCGGCCAAAAGATCCGCCTCGCTCTCCCCATGCCAATGGTCGTTCACCACGGCGAAGTTCCTGCCGCCGACGCAGGCGCGGTCCTGCCGGAGAACCCACTCCAGGCAGCCGAAAATATCGTCCATGTCCGTGCCGGGCGCATCGCTTTCCAAAAAGCGCCGGGTGCGTTCCAGGTTTTCCCCGGAAAGCGCCCCGCTGGCCAGCGTTTCGGCGTGGATGCCCGTGCGCACCCAGCCCGGCCCCAGGATGGCGGCCTTGAGATCCAGCGTTTCGGCGTCGAGCAGCTCGCACATCTTGATGAGCATGATTTTGGAGAGGCAGTAGGCCGAGTAGTTGTTGGCCGGGCCGTTGGTTCCCGCGCCGGCCAGGAACACGGCCGAGACCTCGCGCCCCTGGCAGCGCAGCGGGTAAAGGGCGTGGAGCGCGCGCAGCTGCTCCACGGCGTTCACCTGCAGCGAATGCGCCCATTGGCCGAAGTCCGTCTCGAAGAACGGGCCGATGGGCTGCATGGTGCCCACGGAGGAAAACAGCGTATCCCAGGCAAGGCCTAAGCCCCGTAGGGAATCCGCAAGACAGGCCACGCCGTCGCCGCTGCCGAGGTCGCACTGCAAGAGATGCAGCCCGGGCCGAGGGGACAGGGCCTTGTCCATACGCGCCTTGTCGCGGTAGGTGCCCACCACGGTGCGGCCGCGGTCGAGAAACCGCGCGGCCATGGCGGCCCCGATGCCGCTGCTGACGCCGAGGATGCAGACCGCCCCGGCCGCGGGAGTCGTTTGGTCGTTGGTGTGCATGGCGCTAGAACGGCCCCTTGAAGCTCAGGTCGGGCACATCGTGCGGACGGGGGCTTTCCGGGTAGAGCAACGCGTGCGGGGCGTCGGCTCTGCCCAGTTGCGAAAGGGCCGCCGCGGCGATGTCGCCCGCGGTGGGGTAATAGTCCTTGCTCAGGGAGGGTGCCGTCGGCAGGGGGTGGTCCGGCAGCGTGACGCGGACCGGCGCGGCCTTGAGGTCCGCGAAGGCGCGCTCCGCCGCAAGGGCGACCAGTTCTCCGGCCACGCCGCACAGGCTCCAGTCCGACTCCGCCGCAACCAGCCTGCCGGTCTTGCGCACGGAGGCCAATAGCGTGTCAGAATCCAACGGGCGCAGGCTGCGCAGGTCGACAACCTCCGCCTGCACGCCCAGCTGCTCCAGCATCTCTGCCGCGCGCAGGCATTCGTAGGTCATGTGCGAGAAGGCGGCCAAGGTGACATCCGCGCCCTGACGAACGATGCGCGCCTTGCCGATGGGCGTTTCGTACAGCTCTTCCGGCACTTCGTCGGCGATGTTGTGCAGCCAGCGGTGCTCCAGGTAGACCACGGGGTTGTCGTCACGGATGGCGGCGGCCAAAAGCCCTTTGGCGTCGCGCGGGGAAAACGGCGCCACCACCTTGAGGCCCGGAATGTGGGCGAACCAGGAGTGCAGGCTCTGCGAATGCTGCGGCCCCTGGCCCCAGCCCCGCCCGATGACCAGACGCACCACCAGCGGCACGCGGGCCTGCCCGGCGAACATGTAGTGCCACTTGGCGGCCTGGTTCACCAGCTGCTCCATGGCCAGCAGGGCGAAGTCCACCCGCTGGTGGGTCATTACCGGCCGCATGCCCATGATGGCCGAGCCGATGGCGATGCCGGTCATGCCGTTTTCAGCCACGGGCATGTCCAGCACGCGGTTGGCTCCGTGCTTCTCGCGCAGGGCCGTGGTGGTGCCGAAAATGCCGCCCGGGTCGGGCACGCCAAGCCCCATCAGGTAGACGGAAGGATCGGCGGCCAGGCACTGGTCCGTGGCCTCCCAAATGGCTTTGCCGAAGGAAAGGGTGCGCGCCATCAGTGTGCCGCCTCCGCGTACAGGTGCATGGTGGAAACGGCCGGATCCGCGGGCGCGGCGGCCTTGGCCCGGGCCAGGGCGTCGGCGACGGCGGCGGCGATGGAGCCGCGCAGCGCGTCCAGCTCCTGCTGCGGCACGTCAGCGTCCAGCAGAACCCTGGTCAGCGCATCCACGGGGCAGCGCTTCTTCCACAGCTCGAAGTCCGCAGCGCTGCGGCAGCACAGGTGATGGTCGTCGTTCGGGCCGCAGTGCTCCAGCCAGCGGTAAGTGGACAACAGCAGGAAGGACGGCCCCTGCCCCGCCCGCGCCCGGTCCACGGCACGTTTGCACAGGGCGTGCACGCCCAGGGCGTCGTTGCCGTCGCCGGAATCGACGTGCAGCGTATGGGCCCGAGCAAGATCCTCCAGGCGCAGGCCTGCGGCGCGGCGCTCGTCAAGCGGGGTGTTCACCGAGAAGCCGTTGTCCTCGCAAACGTAGACTATGGGCAATTTGTGCAGGGCCGCGAACTGGACGCTCTCGTGGAACACGCCCTCCTCGGTGGAGCCCTCACCCAGAAAGACCATGCTCACACGCTTCTCCCCCCGCAGATGCGAGGCGAACGCCGTGCCCGTGGCGATGGGCATGGTGCTGCCCACGATGGGAACGGCGCCGAGGAATCCGGCCTGCATGTCGATGAGGTGCATGGACCCGCCCTTGCCCAGGCAGCAGCCGTCCGCCTTGCCGTAAATCTCGGCCAGCATGGCGTACAGGTCGCCGCCCTTGGCCAGATAATGGCCGTGCGAGCGGTGCGTGCTCATGACCACGTCGCCGGGGTCCAGCGCGGCGCAGGCCCCGGCGGCGATGGCCTCCTGCCCGATGCACAGGTGCACGGGGCAGCGCATCTGCTGCTCGGCGTAGGCGGTGGCGATGTGCTCTTCCGTCAAGCGGATGAGCAGCATCCTCCGGTACAGGTCGAGGGCGAGGGCGGTGTCAAGCGACATTTCGCTCTCCTAGGCCGAAGCCCCGACGCCAAGCACTGCATCCAGATCGCCCAGCTTCTTCATGGTGCGGATGTTGTAGTGAATGTCGTCATCCACCAGCTTGCCCGCGCGGTAGGCGCTGATGATGTCGTTTATGCCGTCGGCCACGCCGTGCTTGGGAGTGAAGCCCGTCTTGAGCAGCTTGTCGGAGTTGAGCCGGTAGGAGCGCGGGTCGTTGGAAGGCTTGATGGTGATGGTGGCGGGAACGCGCTCCACCACCATGTTGGCGATGTCGAGAATGGAGATGTTCTCGAACCCGGCGTTGTAGATGCCGGTGGACTCGTGGCCCTTGCCCAGGAAGTGGATGAAGATGTCGGTGATGTCCTGGATGTGGACGTTGGGCCGGGTCTGCGCGCCGCCGAGAACGGTGATCTCGCCCTTCACCAGGGCCTGCATGGTCAGCATGTTCACGGCCACGTCGAGCCGGGTGCGGGGCGAGTAGCCACAAACCGTGGCCGGGCGGATGCTGAAGATCTCGATCTGATCCTTGTAGCTCAACAGCACACGCTCGCTGATCATTTTGGTCTTGTTATAGTCGGAAAGCGGCACCAGGGAGAGCTCCTCGGTGACCTGCTCCTCTTCCTTCAGGCCGTACACGCTGCCCGAGCTGGCGAGCATGAACTTCTTCACTCCGCAGGCTATGGCCTTCTCCAGCAGCTGCATGGTGGCCAGGGCGTTCACTTCCCACACGAGCTTGGCGTTCAGGTCGCCGCAGGGGTCGTTGGCCACGTTGGCCAGGTGGATGATGGCGTCCACGCCGTCCATGGGAATGGTGTCGACGTTGCGGACGTCGCCGGTGACCACGGTGAGGCCTTTGGTCGGGGCCAGCATGTTGCCGAACCACATGATGTCCACCGCGATGACCTCATGGCCGAGGCCAAGAAGCTTGGGGACCAGGACGTTGCCGATGTAGCCGCAGCCGCCGGTGACGAGAATGCGCATGGATGTGCTCCCTTTGCGATGGAATTAAGGTTTGTGGACGTAGTTCGGATTCAGGGCCGAGAGGGCGTCCAGATTGTCCCGGACCCAGGCGATGGTGTCGTCGATGCCTTCCTCCAGGCCGATCATGTCGTTCCAGCCCAGAGTGTTGCGGGCCTTCGAGGCGTCGAGCAGATAGGCGGCGTCCTTGCCCAGGCGCTCGCCCACGATCTCCACGTGGTCCTCGAACTTCACGCCCACCCGCGCGGCGATCATCTCCACCAGTTCGCGGATGGAGATGTTGCGCGTGGTGGAAAGGTGGTAGATTTCCGGCGCGGGTGCGCTGCGGGCGATCTTGAGGGTGCCGTCGGAAACGTCGCGGATGTGGATGAACGAGCGCACCGAGTGCCCGCCGCCGTGCAGTTGCAGCTTGCGGCCGGTAAGGAAGAACAGGATGGTGCGGGGAATGATGCGGTAAAGCTGCTGCGCCGGGCCGAAGACGTTGGCCGCGCGGGTGAACACCACGGGGAACTTGTAGGCCTTGTAGAAGCTCATCAGGCTCATGTCGCCCGCGGCGCGGGAAACGGCGTACGGCGTGCTGGGGTTGTAGTTCGTGCTCTCGGGCACCAGGCCTTCGCAGGTGCCGTACACCTCCGGCGTGGAGATGTGCACGTACTTCTTCATGCAGTCGAGCTTGCGCAGGCGGTCGTGCAGGGCCACGGTGGCCACTGCGTTGGTCTGGAACCATTGCTCGGGGTTGGCCCAGCTCTCCGCCACCATGGACTGCGAGGCGAAATTCACCACGTAGTCGGGCTTTTCGGCCTGCATCACCTCGATCATGCGGTCAAGGTCATGGTTCAGGTCCAGCTTCATGAACCGGAAGGGCGCGCCCTGGCGCTTTTTGTAGGGCAGGAAGGCGGCGTGCGGCTCCTCGGAGCGGCTCATGCCGATGACGTCGAGCCCCTGCTCCAGGCAGTAGTCGGCAAAGCTCGCGCCGGAGAAGGAATTGCTGCCGATGACGACGACTTTTTCGCTCATGGATTGGTTTTATCCTTTTTCTGCGAGGAATTGACATTCGATGGCGGCGTGCAGAAGGGCCTCGTGCCCGACTTCCGCAATGCCGTAAAGGCTTGAAGGCAGGTAGAACGACACGTCCGCCGCGTGGTTCCACAGCAGGTTCGTGTCGGAAAAGGCGGAGAGGGTGACCAGACGCAGCCCCTGCGCCACAGCAAAATCGGCGCAGGCCAGTATGTTGGCCGAATTGCCCGAACTGGAAATGGCGATGAGCAGGTCTCCCGCGCGCGCAAGCCGCGCCAGCGGCCTGGCGTAGATCTCGGCGTAGCCGAAATCATTGGCCATGCAGGTCATGAGCGAGGGATCGCTCAACACCTGCGAGCGCATGCAAAGCTTGTTCATCACGTCCTGGGAAAGGTGCGAGCAGATGGCGCAGCTGCCGCCGTTGCCCACCCACCATACCGTGCCGCCCCGTTCGCGCGTGGCGCGGAAAAGGTCGCCGATGGCCACGTATGCGGCGGGGAGGTCCGCCGCGGCGCCGCATACTTTGGATTTTGTCTTGCAGCAGATATCGCCAAGCGATTTGAGCCACTCAATAGGTTCGATCACAAAGACCCCGTCAGCGATAGAGTGTAGTCGGCTAGCGCCACAAAGGGTCTCCAGAACCCGTTTTCAGGACAACCGAATTTCCTTTGCGGCACGATGCGTAGGATGGCAATTGCCAACAAAGAATTATATTTTGCATTGTCCGCCTTGTCAAGGTGCGACGGGTTGCGGCAGGCTTGGTCCGCGCGCGCTTGCCGCGCCCCCAATTGGCCTATGCCGGAATGTGGGGGACGGGCCGCATTCAGCCCTGTCCGCGCCGCACGCGAAGCCCGACAGCCGACAGGGGTCATCCTGCGGCGCCACGTCACTTCACCAGCAGCAGCCCGCTTGGATCGGAAAACACCACAACGTAGCCGGGGTATTGGGATCCGAACTTTGCCCATTTCGAAGTGTCCGTCAAGATTGCCGGATGGAACGTTGTAATATGGTCATGCAGCTCTTGGTTGAGGCTGCCGTAGATCGTGTCGTTGTAGAGCTGATAGTCTCCGTAGAGCGGGTGGAACAGGTAGTGGTTCGTCACCATTGTGAGGTAAAGCGGTTCGTTTATTCCGAGCATGACGACATCGTGGGGGCCAGCCTGGGAGTTGATCTCGCGATCGAAGGCTTCCTTGAAGCGGTCCAGCCGCTGCACCTCTTCCTGGGACGAAAAACGTATTCCGGCCAGGGGCCCCTGCCGCACGGGCGAGACAAACGATTCGAGCCGCAGCTTCGCCTCCGCGTAGCGCGTGGCCGCGGGGGGAATAATCAGAGCCGCAAGGACCAGACCAAACACCACCTTGGGCATGTGGGTGATGCGCGTGAGTCCAAGGTATGCCCAGCACCAAAGGATGGCGCGGTACAGGAGCCAGAAGCAAACGCCGAACATGGGGGCGCAGCTCCAATACACGTGCCCGATTCCCGGAACGGGATAAAACTGCGCCCAGGAGGCGAGGCAGGCAACGAGCATCATCCACAGCGCCGTGTCCCGCGGGGGCGTGGGCTTGCGGCGAAGAAACCGGAAGGAGAAGACGAGGAATCCGGCGAGCACGCCCAGAGGCATCATTTGCAGGATGACCGGTATTTGGCAGGGACCGCTGTTGATGTCCTTGAGCACAAGCAGGTTGCTGACCATCTGGGACAGCTTGAACCCACCGCCGAAGCTGCGCGCCCAGGCCGCCGCGAAAACCACGTTTTGCAGCCACCAGCTCTGCAGCGCGTCGTTGATGGCAAGCCAACCCAGTATCGAGGCCAGCACTGCGGCGAACCCGGCGCAAAACGCGGCCGCCCACGCCAGCGCACGCCGCAGGGGCGTTTGCCGGGCGACCAGAAGCAAAAATATGGCGCCCACCACGGCCACGGAAAGATACGCGCCAACGTTCTGCTTGGAGAAGCAACACAAGCACGCGGCGGCCCCGGCCAGGGCGAAGAGCGCAGCCTTGTCCTTCTGCTGGCCAAGCACCATGCCATACAGGCTGAGCGCCTGGAAGAAGAGGGCAAAAGTGCTGGCCCAGGCCAGGTACGGATGCACGAAATGCCATGACAGCAGGCACAACGCCAGGGCGGCCGCCAGCGCCAGCCAGCGCGCCATGAAGCGGTCCCAGGTGAGGAAGAGCACGGAAACGGTCAGCGATGCGGCAATGGCCGCGGCGACCTTCGCCACCAGCAGGTATCCGCCGAAGAGCCTGATGCCCAGCGCGATGAGCAGCACAGAAATCGGGCCGTAGGAACAGTAGCTCTCTTTGAAGAGCATCTTTCCTTCGACAAGGTCCAGGGCAGGCTTGAACAGCACGGCCTCGTGGGTGAAGTCGAACAGGCCGGCGCCCACAAAGGGCAAATGCAAAGCGAGCGAGAGCGCGCACAGCGCCGCCGCCGTCAGCAACGCGCCGCCAAGGCGGCCGTCGCCTGATGGTTGCAGAGATCCCGAACGCAAGCCCATGTGCCTGTTCTCCGATTATGTTGATGGCCCGAGCCGGCCGCGGCGCGGCTGGGCGCAGGCAGCACTTCAGTCTTGGAGGCCTTGCCGCTGGCGCTTGCCCCCGCCGGCACTGCCCCGACGCCTACTTTTTGGCCGCCCCCTGATCCGAGGTCGCGTTGGCCGTGGCGTTGTCGGCCCGGGCGCCGCCCAGCGACTGGAACAAGGGGGCGAACTCCGCTGCGACCGGCGTCAGCTTCGTCACGATGCCGCGCATCTCGATCCTGGTCTTTTCCACCTTTTCGTCGGGCCATTTGGCGATGTTGTGCACGTTGCGCTCCATGTCGCCGCCTACGTTGGCGAGGACTAGCCCCACGTTCTTGCCCGCGTTGGAGAGCATGCTGCCGAGGTACAACCCGGACAACAGCAGCATGAGGGAGACGACCAAGGCCTTGATGGCGAAAGGGGTGAGGGCTTCGCGGAGCGATCTGCGTCCGGCGGCCGCGCCTTCCTGATAGCCGAAAGGACGTCCGCCCGGTGCGATGATCCACCCCGTAAGCTGCAGGTCGTAGAGTTCGCGGATCCACTTCACCCGGGCGCTTTGCAGGTCCTCCAGCAACCGCGTGGGGTCCGAGCCGGAGAGGTGCAGCCCCAGCTCAGGAATTCCGGCCAGATATCTGTCGCCCCTGCGCACCATCCGCACCTCGTATTCCAGGGCGAGGTAGTGGTCGAGCGGGAGATGGGGGGGGCTGCCCGGTGCGGGGATTTCTTGTGTCTGCATAGGCTTGGTTCCTCTCTTGTTCCGTCGTTCAGAGCATTGCCTGTCGTCGGCGGTCGGCCCTGTCGAGAAGACGCTGCCGCCCCGGGCGCCTTCACTGCCGGGCGACGCTGGCCGCAAAGCTCATTGTTCCGTACCGGGCCCGAACGGATGCGGAGGAAAACCCCGGCGGCACCGTGCGGAAAAACAAGATGCATCCGTCACCATGTTGCGCAAGATGCCGGGCGAGCCCGGGCGAGACGTCGATATCGCCGGGGGTGCGTGCGCAAAGCACCGCCGGAAGCGGCAGGTCGCCCCTCGCCTTCGGGTCCACCGGCACAAGAGGAAGATTGGAGGCTTTTGCAAGGGCCTCCGGCAGACCGCGCATCACGTCCTCTCCCAAATTCGCGGCGGCCGGGGGCGGGCCGGGGTATTCCACCTGTGCGGCGAGCAGGCTCGCAACGTTGCCGATGTCGCGGTGGTAGCCGGTGTTTTCCCAGGTTTGGATGCGCCCCATGTAGTGCGGGATGACCTCGGTGCTGAAGTCGACCACGCCGCGCCTCAAGCAGGCGAGGAACTCCACCACCTCCGGCTCCACTATGTACACCGCCGCATTGGCCAAGTCGCCCGGCGGGTTTTCCACTTTCTCGTGGAAGGCGCGCACGACGCCCTGCCCGTCGAGTTCCAGGATGCCGCAGGTCTTCGGGCTGTCGGTGCGGAAGCTCATCATGGTCATGGCGCAGCCGGGGGTGCGGTTGGCGTGGGCGGCCGCAAAGGCGCCCATGTCCGCCGAGCAGAGATTGTCGGCGTGCACCAGCATGACCGGCCCGTCGCCGACGAAGCCGCGGTTGGCCAGCAGCGTGCCCCCGGTTCCGAGCAGCTCGGCCTCGTGGACCATGCGCACGCGTCCGGCCCAGCGCGTCGTCTCAAGCCAGCCGCGCACCACGTCCGGCAAGTAATGCGTGTTCACCAGAACGTCCGCAATGCCCGCCTCGTCCATGGCTTGCAGCCAATACGCCAGCAACGGCACGCCGTTCACCGGCATCAGGCATTTGGGCAGCACGTTGGTAAGCGGCGCAAGCCGGGTTCCCAGTCCCGCCGCAAGCAAGATGGCCCGCACGGGCTACCCCAGCAGGGAGGCTGCGTGGCGTTTCACGCTGGTCTTGTCGATGGATTTCTGGTTGCCCAGAATCTCCACGGCGAGGGCTCCGACGATGTTGCCGATGAAGCAGATGAGCTCCGGCTCCATGGCCAGGCACGCCGCCAGCGAGGTGACGGAAAGGAACGCGTCTCCCGCGCCGATGCGGTCGACGATGCGTTTGGCGAAGGCCGGCACGGTGATGTGACGTCCGTCGGCGCAGCGGATGGTGCTGCCCCGCTTGCCGCGGGTGACCACGAAGTCCTTGCAGGAGAGCCTGGGCGCAAGGCTGTCGATCATGGCCGGCACGCTGGCGCGCGTGTCGCGCATTTCCAGGCGCATCTCGTGCTCGGCGATGCTGACGTAGTCGGCGCGGGCGTACTTGGTGACCGTATGGAAGCCGCGATTGCCGGAATTGGCCTGGGCGTTCACCGCCAGAAAAGGCGCTTTGGCTTCCAGTAAGCGGCGCATGGCCGGGCTCACCGCGCCATGGCCAAAGTCCGCCACGATGACGAGGTCGTGCTCGGGCAGGGCCTCCTCAACGGCCTGGCGGAAGCGCTCGTCGCGTTCTTCACACAGTCCAGCGTCTTCCATGAAGTAGATTTCGAAGAGCTTGTTCTGCGTATACCCTTCGATGTAGCGGCGCTTGCGCACGGTGGGGGCATTGCTCTGGGTCGCAAAATGCGCCGAGACGCCGGGATTGAGCTTTTCCTGAATGAAATCACTGTAGCTGTCGTGGTCGCCAAGCACGCTGAACAGGCTGACCTTGCCCGCGAAGTTGGCCACGTGGTTGGCCACGGCGACAATGCCCCCCGCAAAGGTATCCTTGCTGCGGTAGCGCAGCGCCAGGATGGGATCCTTTGAGGAGACGCCGAGGGTATTGCAGTAGCAGTACTCGTCGATGATGGTGTCGCCGATGACCGCCACCTTGAGCTGGCTCATGGCGTCGAGGGCCGCCTCAACCTGCGCCAAAGTGAAGCGTGTCTTGAAGAGCTTCAGGTATTCCAGCACCTCATCCCCAAAGTTGGACAAGAACTTGTTGATGCCCAAGGTGGAGAGGAAGTCCGGGGCGGAAGTGCGGCGGAACTCTACGCCATATTTCAGGCAGGCGGCTTCCTCGGCCTCGGTTCCGCCCTCGCCGTCGTCCTCACCCATGGTGGCGTATATGTCCGGGCGAATGCGTTCCATGGCCTGATCGAGATCGAGGCCGAGGACGATGAGGTTGATGCCCCCCATGTGCTGCAGCGCTTTTGCACGCAGGCTGTCGGGTATGGGCAGCTCAAATTTTGCGGCGTCGGCATCAGGGGAAAGTGCCACAACGAGCGTTGCGCCCATGGTGCGAGCTTCGCGGAGGTGCTGAATGTGCCCTATGTGCAGGGTCTCAAAACGGCCACAGGTAAGCACAATCGGACGATGAAGCCCGTCACGGCCCTTCGCGAGCCAGTCGGCGTCACATTCAGTTAAAATTTCTGGTGTAATCATAGCGTATTCCTGAGCATCGGGGCCGGTGTGGCCGCCCTGCCGACAACCATATTGGGTTAAGCTGGTAGATCAGCAACCGAAGTGCCCCATCAACCGTTTTGGCTCGGCGCGGGGAGCGTGTTTCTTCTCCGGAGAGCTGTTGGTCCGCCGAGCTTTCTGGGACCATGCGCCGTGGGCGGTGGTCTCGCGGCGAGCTTTTGCCTGAAGCGACATGCCTGTATGACATTGGCGGCATGTTGTCCAGGGTTGGGTGCGAAGCAATACGTAATTATTGGCCCTGCGGGAAGCGGGCCAGCTGGACAAACAACAGGCCGGACTCTGGCCACCTGATGTGTTGCGCCCTCGGTCTTGCATGGGGCACAGCGGGATATTCTGCTGCTGCGAGGGGCATGGCTGGAGAGGGCGGGATTAAGCAACCCGCACAGCAAGCTTTGCCGAGTATGGACCGGGTGGCCCCGCGTTGTTTGGAGGATCTCCACGTATTGTGCTAGGCAGCGCTCCGCAGGCGTGAGGAACCGCTTGGCAAGCTTCGGCAACAACCCTCGACAGCCCAGAATTTGCCTTGGTTTGCGTTTCCTGCTAGATGCATCAAGTTTGTAGTCTTGAGTGCATACTGCGGAGGACATGGTGGCGGACAGACTCTTCGACAAACCTCGGATCAGCATAAACGCTTTGTCGGTGCTTCTCACCGCCTTAGTGCTGACGCTTTCCTCACTGCTTGTGTTTCTTCTTCCCACCCACCTGCCCGAGACCCTGCCGCATCTCGTGAATTACTCCGTGTCCGACAGCGGTCCACAGCGCATGGGGCACAAGCTCATGCTGGTGCTGGTCGCCGTCTCCGGGCTGCTTGTGCTGCCTCTGCACCGCTGGTCTGGCATTTTCCTGGAGGACGCGGCCCGCCGTCTCTCCAGAGCGATTGTCCGGTGCAAGCACCTGCCGACCTGGTCGCTGGCACTCCTGCTCCCCCCTACGCTTGCGGCCTACCAGGGCCCCGGCAAGGATCAGTTCCTGCTCGGCATCGCCCTGTCCCTGGTCTTTGTGCTGTTCAGCGCCCGGCTTGCGCACAGCCGAACAGCCAGAGCGCTCGCCGTCGCCGCGTTCCTGGCCTACGCCGCGCTGCTGCTGCTGCCCGGATTCTACGGGCATTACTCGTTCGGAGAGAATCTCGACCAAGCCGTGCTGCACTATTACGGCGTCTTCGGCTTGGGCTCAACGCTGGAGAGCGGATCGGCGGACGTCCTCTCGCGGACGAGCATTTTTTACGGCTTTGTGGCGCCGACGATTTCAGCCTCCATACAGCACTGGCTCACTCCTCTGCACATGGGCGACTACGTCCGCACGGTCCAGTGGGCGCAAATCGCCTTCACGCTGCTGAGCCTGGCGGGCTACAGACGCCTGGCCCCGCACGCGCCGGTTTGGGCCCTGTTCTGCATGACGCTCTGGCTGCCGTGGATCGGCACGGCAAGCCCCAGCATGCTGGCGCCCACCTCCTCCGGTCTGCGCTTTTTCGGTTTCGCCCTGGCCCCCTTCGTGCTGCTCTCCGCGCGCAACCTGCCCAGGCGCGCCCAGGCCTTGGCTTTCGGCGCCACGGCGGGATTCGCCCTGCTGAATAATCTGGAGACCGGAATCTGCGTCAGCCTGGGTCTTCTCGCCTATGCCGTGCTTGGCGAAAAGGCCAGCCGCATCGGCAGAATGCTGGAGCTCCTTCTGCTTATGGTTTGCGGCATCCTCGTGTCGTTCCTCGCGTTCGCGCTGCTCTTCCGCGTCGGGCTGGGGTACTGGCCCGGCACCACCGTCGAGCGGCTCTTCTCCTTCCTGGGCAATTTCTCCGCGGGGTTCGCGGGGCTGCCCCTGTACTTCGAGATCCTGCTGCTGCCCGTGCTGCCCTACCCCGCCTACCTCGTCATCCGCTCGACCGGCGTATGGCTGGCAAAGGGGCTGAGCGACCGCTTACGCTTCAAGTTCGCCATCTCCATCATGCTGCTGGTGTGGCTGGCCTACTACTTCAACCGTCCGCACCACTGGAACCTCTGGACCCACCTGTACCTCTTGACGTTCCTCATCGTGGATCTGGCCCCCTGGCGGATGCCGCAGGGCGATTCCGCCCGGGGGGGGCTGGGCAGGCTTTTGCGCGCGCCAATCCCCCTGGGGGCGCTGGTGCTGATCTTCATTCTCGGTCCGGCTTCGGTCAACGAAGGCCTGACGCAGACAAAGGGCGCCTGGCGCTCCCTGGCGGAGCGCATAGCCTCCGGCCGGACCTCCACCGGAGAGGATGTATTCTCCGGCATACGGGTCGGCGCGGACTGCGCGCGGGATATGCGCGAGAAGGTGGCGGCCCTGCGGACCTACGCGCAGAAGGGCACCGTGGTCTTCGCCGGCGTGAACCAGTGGATGCTGATCCTGGAATCCGGCATCGTCGTCCCCATGGCGGGGCAGGACATTTTCAACGACAGCTATACCGAGGCGAACTATTTGCGCATGCTCAAAGACCTGCATGCCTACTCCCCGGATACGGTGCTGCTCGGCGCGGACAGTCCGTGCGCGCCGCCCGAAACGACCCGCGCCAATTTCAACGCGTTCCTCGGAGAGGAGCTGGCCCCCCTGTACACCCGAGAGGAACCCGTGGCGGGCTGGATCGTGCTCAAGAAGCGCTGAGGCCGAAAGTTGCTAGCCCACGGTTCCGCAGGCCGCCTTGCCTGCTTCACCGATGGCGCGAGCGGTCTGCTTGAGTCCTATCGGTATGACGGCAAAGGCCGATGGCTTGCCGACATCAACCCGCTGCGCTTCCGCGGCGAACGGCGCTACAGCTACTACAGCCTAGGCGACCGGCCGGGGCAGACAGGGGCCGTTCAGCACGTCACAATAGCGCTGGTTTTCGGAACCTGAAGGTCGAAAGAGGTCGCACAACGCAGTACAACGACGATCCTTTGGGCCTGCTGCTGGCGGTGGATATGCCCGACGGTCGGTGCCGTGAGTACGCTTACGACGCCTACGGCCAGCGCACGGAAAAGCGCGTAGGCGAGCGCATGGTGGAAGCCTGTAGCTGGCTCGAGCCACTGAGGCTCTCGGAATCCAACGACGAGTGCGAGTGGTGACGGCAGGCCTACGACGTAGAGCATGGTGGCCGCGCACCTGTGGGCTTTACTAGCGGCGCAGACTCGTTCCTCATCTATTTCCATAGCTTGGGCCGACGATGGCTCTTGCTGGCCTCGAAAGATACATTATACAAACAATGTGAGACAAGAGCTTCGGCAATCTTTTGCAGATTGGGGGCGATATGGTGCGGCTGCCGCTGAGCTTTGCGGGGGGTTCTTTAAAGCCGACACCAGCTCTACATGTTTTGTCTGGCGCGACTACGACGCGGACACCGGTCGCTTCACCGTCTTGGATCCCATGGGCGCAAAGGGTGGCGACAGGGACTGGTACGGCTACTGCGTGGATGACCTGTTGAACCGGGGGGATGCGTGGAAGGTAGAGGGAGAAAAAACGGGGCGCGGAGCTTTTTTGCTCCACGCCCCATCGACGTTTTTGGGCAAGCCAGCCAGGTGTTCCCTTTCTTCCCTTGACCGGGTTCCAGGGGCGGCGCCTCTGGATTCTTCAGGCGACGCGGGCGGCGCGCCTGGATGCGCCTCCGGCGGCCGGGGGCTGGCCGCCCCCGGACCCGGAGCAATGGTGAACTCATGAGCGGAGCCCGGTGGCTGCGCCCCGGGCTCTCCCTTTTCTACTGCCGCGCCGCTACGGCTTCTTGAATCCGTACGAGTGCAGGACCTTCTGACCCTCAGGGCCGGCCACGTAGTCCACAAAGGCCTTGGCCAGCGGGTTCTTGCTCGTGGCGACGACGGCGATGGGGTAGGTCACGGGCGTGGTGGTCGCGGCCTCTTGCACCAGGCGCACCTTGGCGCCGGCGATTTTGGCGTCGGTGGCGAACACGAAGCCGGCGTCCACTTCGCCGCGGGTGATGTAGTCCAGGGTCTGGCGCACGGACTCGCCGGGCACAAGCTTGGGCTGCAGGGCTTCCCACAGCTTGGCGCTGGTCAGGCACTCTCTGGTGTAGCGTCCGGCGGGCACGGTCTCCGGGTTGCCCAGGGCGATGCGCTTGACGCCAGGCTGCGTCAGGTCGGCGATGCTCTTCACCACGACCTTGGAGTCGGCGGGCTGAATGAGCACCAGGGAATTCTTCACGAAGTCGATGCGGGTGCCGGGCATGATGAGATGCTTGCCGACGGCCTGATCCATGGTTTTTTCGTCGGCGGAGGCGAACACGTCCACCGGAGCGCCGTTTTCGATCTGCCGCAGGAGCGGGCCGGAGGCGGCGAAGTTGGTGGTGACCGTGGTGCCGGGGTGGGCTTTCTCAAAGGCCGCCTTGATGACCTTGAAGGCGTCGGTGAGGCTTGCCGCCGCGGAGACGGTGAGCTCGGCCGCGGAGGCCATGCCCGGAGTCAGGCACAGGGCAAGGGCGAGGACGATGGCGGGGATGGAGGCGAAACGTTTGCGCATGGGGGACTCCTATGTCGAAGGTTGAGTGAGCCGTTATTCGGCGATGAGGATGACGCTCATGGCCTTGAAAAAGAACCAGACCGTGTCGCCCAGTTTCAGGGACAGGGTGTCGACGGATTCATCGGTGATGAGGGCGCACATGGTGGTGCCGTCGTCCAGGGTGCCGGTCACCTCCACGGAAATGCTGTCGCCGTGGATCTTGTTGATGGTGGCGGGAAAGCGGTTGCGCGCGCTCATGAGCGCCCGGCCTTCCTCCTTGGCCAGCAGCACGAAGGGCGCCTTGACGATGGCGGCGATGTTCTTGCCCTCGGAAATGCCCAGATTTCTTGCGCTGTCGTTGGTGATGACGGACACGATCTCCTTGCCGCTTTTGGTCTTGAGGACCACCTCGGTGAGCACGTCTCCGGCGCGCACGCCGGTCACCATGCCGAGAAACGTGTTGCGGGCGCTGGTTCTCATGCCGGGCTCCTTCTGGATGTAGTGATTCAGGATGCGTTTGCTGTCGCCCTCTGAGAACGCATAATAGCCGGAGGTGAGCACCACGCTGGCATGGCCCAGCAGCCGCTGCACCACGGGCAGGGGCACGCCCTGGCGCAAAAGCTCCACCGCGCGCGAGTGGCGCAGCACCGTCGGGTTCAGCAGCTCGCGCGAGAAGGGCACGCGGCTTGATTGCTCGCTGATCTTGCGGCGCACGAAGCCCTGGTCCAGGTGGAACACACGGCTCCGCAGGCTGAGGGCCTCCGGCGTTTCGAGAAAGCGCCGCAGCTGGTCCATGAATGATTTGGGCAGCACGACGCGGCGGTCCTGTTCGTCCGGCCCGGCGCCGCGGATGACCACTTCGTTGGCCTCGAAGTCCAGGTCGCTGGTGTCGTCCAGGGTGAGCACCTCGCCCACCTTTGCGCCGGAGTGCCGCAGCATCAAGTACACCAGCCTGAGCCGCAGGCGCGAGAGGCGTATCTGCGGCGTGCGCGCGGCCGCGGCCCAGGTGTCGATGGCCCTGGTCAGGGCTTCCAGCTGCATGCCGTCAAGGTAGCGCACGCCCTCCGGCACAAAGAACATGCGCGAGGGGCGCGGGTCCCTCGCCCGTTCACAGCCCGGGTCCACGCCGCGGTCGCGCAGAAGCCCGCGCATGGCGCCCAGCAGATCGACGATGGCCTCGTTTTCCAACTCCGACGTCAACGCAAGCACTCGTTGCTCAATTCCACTGGTATCCGTCATCATACCCCCGCTTTGAGTGCCCTGGAGAAAAGCAACGTGCGTGCCAACACACGTGTATAACATTTTGCGTGACAGTATTGCGAATACAATAGACGCAAGGCTTAGGATTGGTGCATAACAGTCTCGGAAAAACAGTGTCAACATGCGCATAATGTCACGCGAAATTGTAATTGCGTGTGAGAACGCGGCCACTGCTACAGAAGCAGGAATGCAAAAATGCATTGGATCTACAAAAGTGTAGGTGGCGTGTGGTGGCAGAAAACGTGGAAGCGCTGGAATAATTGAATGTTTCTCAATATGCCCGGCGGCACAAGACTTGAAATGTCTGGGTGACAGGAGGCAATATGCCGTACTCCATCTTTCTTCTCATCCTTGCGGCGGTGGCCGTGCTGGCCTTGGTCGATGTCGGGCTCGGTCAGGTCCGTCCCGATCCTTACGGCTATGAGGGCAAGACCGTGCGCCTTGGGCTGCGCGAATTCGTGACCCGGCCGCTGCCCATCTTCCTGTTCGGCATTGGGGTGGCCATGCTGCCCGCGCAGTTCGCCGCAGGGGCGGGGTTGCTGCTGCTCGCCGGGGTGCTGGCGTTGCTCGGGCGGCGCGGCCGCAAGGCGGTGAGCGCGTGACTCTCCCGCATCGCGCCGAAGAAGCGGCCCTTGAGGGCTTCCCCGCGGCGGCGGTGGCCTATCAGCCCATCGGCACGCTGCGCTCGCCCCATGCGATGGTCCAGGGCATGCCCATACAGCCCACCGGGGCGCGCGGCATCCTCGGCCACATCGAAGTGGCGCCGGAGTACGCCGCAGGGCTGAAGGACCTGGAGGGCTTCTCCCACGTCATCGTGCTGTATCACCTGCACCAGATACGCGGGTACGAGCTTTTGGTGCGGCCGTTTCTCGATACAACGGACCACGGCATCTTCGCCACGCGCTCCCCAAAGCGGCCCAACGCCATCGGGCTTTCCGTGCTGGAGCTTGCCGGGGTGGAGCTGAGCGAAGCGGGCGGGTTGGTACGCCTGCGCAATGTGGATATTCTCGACGGCACGCCGGTGCTGGACATCAAGCCCTATGTGCCCGCCTTCGATTCCTGGCAGGCCGAGCGCATCGGCTGGTTTGCGGGCAAGGCCGAGGCCGCGGAAACCTGCAAGGCCGACGAGCGGTTCCGCTAGGAGGATCTATGGCCACCATCGTTCTTGTGCACGGAGCATTTCAGGGCGGCTGGGTCTGGAAGTGGGTGGCCGAGGCCTTGGCCGAGCGCGGCCACACGGCGCACCGCCCCACCCTGACCGGCTGCGGGCACCATCGCCACCGGCCGGACCCGCGCGCCGGCCTGCGCGCCTACGTCGACGACATCGTGCAGTACATCGCGGACGAGGGGCTCATCGACGTGGTGCTGGTGGGGCACAGCTATGCCGGGCTCATCTGCTCCGCCGTGGCCGAGGCCATACCCGAAACCGTGGCGCGGCTCGTGCTGGTGGACGGCGTGCTGCCGCAGCCCGGCAAGTCCTTTGCCGACATGGGCGGCTGCCCCTTTGCGAAAATGCTGGCGGAACACGACGCGGGCGATGGCTTGGTGCGCCCCTGGCCGCTGCCGTCATTCGGCGTTGGCGCGGAGGCTTTGCCATGGTTCCAGCAGCGCCTGGGGCTCTTTCCCAAGGCGGCCTTCACCGAGCCCTATCCGGAGACCAGCGCGCCGTGCGCGGCCAAACGGACCTACATCAGCTGCATTCCGGCAAAAAATCCCATGCTGCGGGCCATGGCCGCGCGCGCAGGCGCGGAGGGCTATGAGATGCACGCCCTCATGAGCGGGCACTGCGCCATGATCGCCGCGCCGTTGGAGCTGGCCGGGCTGTTGCACAGCATCATCAAGGGTGCTGGAGCCACAACGGATGCTCCGTCCGACCTGCCGCCCCTGGACCGGCAACTGCTGGAGGACATGCGCCGCCAGCTGCACTGGACCTGCTGCCGCCTGGCCAAGGGCGAGGAAGCCCAGGCCCCGTCGTCGCGCAGCGGCATACAGACGCCGGGCTGCGGCGAATAACCGGCACAAATCGTCCGCTGGCGCCAATGCGAATCGCCGGAGCAGGGAGCGTCCCTGTTCCGGCGATTTGCTTTGCGAAGTCCCACGGGCGTGGTCGGCGCGGCCCCGGGCTGCTCCTGCGCCGAGGGGGCGCTCCAGAGACGGCGGCGCGCGTTTTGAGAGCTACACCTGGATGACCTTGGCCGCCATATCCAGGCTGGTCACCACATCAAGCATGTTCGTGGTCTCGCCCAGCTTCTTTTTCTCCATGAGGCCGAAGAAGCCCAGGCAGGTGCCGCAGACCAGGATGGACACGCCGGACCTGGCCAGGGCTTCGAGCTTCTCCAGGCAGGGGTGTCCTTCGCAGGCCAGCTTCACTCCGCCGTTCACCAGCACGATGCGCCAGAGCTTCTCGCCCAGTTCGGGCAGGGTGCCCAGAAAGTTGAACATGAGCTTGCCGCCCAGTTCGTCGTCGCCTTTGCCGATGGTCTCGGCGGTGATGAACACGGTGGTCTGCTGACCCAATGCGGCGGCGGCCACGGCGGCGCAGGACTCGGCTTGCTGCGCGGGAGTGGCGGCGCGGGTCGCGCTGATGGTCCAGACGCTCATGTCCTGCTGCGAGGTCACGGCAAAGCCCTTGCCGGAAAGCAGGCGCGTGACGTTTTCCAGGGCGGCCGGGTCGTCCACCAGCACGATCAGCGCCAGGGGTGCGTCTTTCTCCAGGCAGTCCATGCAGCGCAGAACCGGCCCGGGGCAGGCCAAGCCCTTGCAGTCCAAGGTGATTGTGCTCATCTATCGTTCCTCCGGATTTGAGAAATCGGCATACGTAATGTCGCGCAAGGCGTGAAGCGAAGCGCATCAAGGACTAGCGGGCTGAAGGCGGGCTGTCAACGGCGTTGGCGGATAGAAGAGAAACTGCGCGGCCTGGCGGCGGCGCAACAAAAAGCCGGGGCAGGACGTTGGTCCCACCCCGGCGCATGTGCTTGCGTTTGGTTGCAGGCTACTTCAGCAGGTCCACAAGCTTGCTGACCACGGCAAAGGCATCGGCCACGTAGAGCACGTCGGCCTTGCCCTGGGCCCAGCCGCAGTTGGCGTCCAGGTTGATGGCGCGGCGTTCGCCGATGAAGCGCCAGCCCACCACGTGCGGTTCCTCGCCGTGGCAGCAGGTGGCCAGGCCCTTGGGGTGGCGCGGGGTGGAGCCGGTCTGCCCCACCTGGTGCATGTGGGTGAGGAAGGGCAGGGCCGCGCCCTCGCCGCTCTGGTCCACCAGGGACTTGGAGCTGCCGAGGGAGGCCTGCGTGGCGGAGAGCAGCCCCAGGATGAGCCGGGCGGCCTCGTCCACGTGCTTCTGGCCGTCGGACTGGCTTTTGCCCCAGCCCGCGCCAGCCACCACAAGCAGCTTGGCGTCCGGGCGGATGGTCTGCGCGTCCGCGGCCGGAGCGATGATCTGCACCACCTGGCTGCGCGTTGCCGGGGTGACGGAGAGCATTTCGACCGTGGCGGAACCGGCGGCCTCGCAAGGGGCGAAGCAGCCCGTGTCCACGGTGACAAGCCAGGGCCGGGCGTCGCGCTCGATCTTGCCGAGCATGCGCTGGCGGTAGAACCAGCGGGTGGCCGTGACCTTGCCGTCCGCAGCCTCAAGGCCGGTCAGGCGGGTGTCGACCTTGGCGCCCAGGCGCTGGGCCACGCCGGCGGCAACGCGGCTCATGCGCGAGGTGGACGGGGCCACGATGATTTCCGCCCCGGCGGCCTTGGCGATGGCTTCCGCCGCGGCCGCGTCCGAGCCGTAGCGCGCGGTGGCGAAGTCCGCCCCGGCCACGCCGTAGAATTTCACGGCGCCGCAGCCGGCCACGCTGTCCGCGGCCTTCTGCACTTCGGCCCCGAACAGGCCGACCACGAGCTCGCCGCCAAGACCCTTGGCCGCGCCCAGGGCCTCGGCCGCGGCCTTGCCCAGGCCGCCGTCGCTCTCCGTATGCGCAAGGAAAAGCACTTTCATATATTCCGCTCCTTTATGAGGATGCGCCCGGGCCTAGGCCCGGATCCAGTCCGCGAGCTCGCGGGCGATGTCGTCAACCGACGCGTTCTTGACCACGCGCGTTTCGCGGCGCTGGCTGGGCAGCTCGACGCTGGCGTACTTGAGCCCCTCGCCCCCAAGCGGCGCGGGCGTGGCCTTGGCCAGGGCGGGCATGATGAGCCGCATGTTCTGCATGCCCACCTGCGGATTATTGGGGGGCTCGGGCAGGTTGCCCGTGGCCCAGCCAAGCAGCGCCGGAGCGCCCTGGCACGAGGACTTCTGGTAGCTGCCGCCCTCGATGCGCTCGAGCACGGTAAAGGAGCCGTCGTCGGCTATGGCGATCTCGTCCACGCCCTGGAACTGGTCCGTGATGCCCAAAAGCTCGCCCACCATCTGGAGCACCGCGCCCGTGCTGCGCGAGGCCGACTGCCAGCCGCCGAACAGCAGCAGCTTGCTCTTGTCCAGGCCGGGGATCTTCTCCACCGCGCCAGCAAGGGCCGCCGCCGTCTCGGCCGCGTCGGCAAAGCCGCCGGCAGGGCCGTCCAGCACCACGATCTCGAAGGGCACCTTCTGGGCCACGCTCATCATCACCTGCTGCAGCTTGGCCTTGGGGCCCAGCGCCACGAGATGCACCTTGCCCTCGACCTTCTTGGCGAGGTTGGCGGCCTCGAAAAGCGCGCACGCGGCCCAGGGGTCCAGCACCGCGGGCAGCATCATCTCGTTCTTGAGCGCAGGGCCGGTGGGGCCGGCAATGGGCTCCAGGGTCTGCAAGGGGTCGGGCACGATGGACCCGAGCACCACGATCTGCAATCCTTTCATGTAAGCTCCTTGCGGAAGGGGTTGGTTTGCCGGGAGAGCCGAAATGCTCCCGGCTCCGTCAGTAGTTCAGTATCTTATCCGCCGCTTTGACCAGGGCGGAGAGGGTCTTCATGTTGGAGCGGCTGATGCGTTCGTCTTCCTCCACGCCGTGGAGGTCAAGGCACTTGCCTCATGCCGCCAGCGCACCCTCGCCGAGGGCGAAAATCTTGGCCTGCTGCCGGAGAGGAAAGACCTCGGAGTCGCCGGCGTACAGATCCACCGCCGGACCGTTCAAAAACAGGGAGACATCCTCGCCTTCCTCGAGCAGCACATTGCCGAAGCGCACGGCGTTCCATTTGATTTCCGGGCTGTCGCTCGAAACGATGATGAGAATCTGCATGACCGGCCCCACCTCTTTCGCGGGTTAGTTCTCCGCGGAGTGCAGGCCGCCCGCGCCCGCCTGGAAGTCCACGTTGGCGGACTCGCCGCCTTCCGGCGAGGGCTTGCTGCAATTCCAGATGCACGCGCCGCAGTGCACGCACTTTTCGCGGTCGAACAGCGGCGCGCCGCCCTCGGGATTGGTGCTGATGGCCTGGCCGGAGCACGCCTCGATGCAGACCTTTTCGTCGCAGGCCTTGCACACGTTGTGGCTTTTGAAGGTCACGTGGTCGCGGTAGCCCGCGGGAGCCTGGACCTTGCCGCCCATGAGCAGCGCGTCCTGGTGCGAGACGAGCAGCTGGCCGTCGTGTTCGATCTTGGGCCAGCCCGCGCGGTCCATGAGCGCGCCGTGCAGGGGCAGGCCCTTCTGGGTGCAGTCCTTGCGGATGGCCGCGATCTCGTCGGCCGGAATGCGGCCCTGGTAGTAGGATTCGATGCTGGGGATGCGCTCGTGCGGCTTCTTGGACATGCCGGGCGAATTGAGCCTGCCGTCCGTCAGGCCGGTGAGCGCCATGCCGATGAGCCCCTGGATGACGCCGGTCTGGAAGCCGTCGCGGGCCTTTTCGGCGATGACGGCCTCGCGCTCCAGCCAGGAGTCGCGGCGGCGGCGCACATAGGTCTTGTCGAGATTTTCGCGGGTGAAGGGCTTGTCCTCCTTGAGCAGCTCAAGGACGCTGACGCCCAGCAGCACGCCCGAGGTCCAGGCCTCGTCGAAGCCGGAGCCCGTGAGCACGTTGGTGGTGCCGCTGCCCTCGCCGATGCGGGCAAAGCCGTCGCCCACGAGGTGCGGTTCGCCCTTCCTGCCGGACTCCTGCAAACTTTTCGCCCCCCAGGAGCGCATGCGGCCGCCCTTCAGGTGCTTCCACAGGGCCGGATGCTGCATCCAGTGCTGCAGGTAGCGGTAGCCCGTGCGCACCGGGCTGTCGAACCAGGAGGGCACGAAGATGCCCAGGCTCGCCACATTGCCGGGGTAAACGTAGAGGAAGCCGAAAATTCCGGGCTCGGGGTAGCCCAGGGTGTGCAGCACCGTGCCTTCCTTGAGGCCGCAGCCCTCGGGCAGGTCCACCACCATCTTCATGCCCACGGCCCATTCGCGCGCGTGGTTGCCAAGCGGCAGGCCGAGCTTCTCGTCGAGCTTGCGGCCCACGGCGCCCACCGGGCCGTCTCCCACCACCACGAGCTGGCTGCGGATGTCCATGCCGGGCATGAAGCCCGCCTCGGGGTTGCCCTGCTTGTCCACGCCCTGGTCCTGCAGGCGCACGCCCGCAACGACCTTGTCGAACAGGATGGGCTCGGCCACGGGGGTGCCGGGCCAGATCTGCGCCTGGCCCTGGGCCATTATCTGGCCGCCGGCCCATTGGTTGAACTGGCCCATGGAGAGCAGGATGCCCGGCTCCTTGCGCAGAAAGTTCGGCACATAGGGCAGGGTGAAGGCGTGGTCTTTGGCCATGCCGAAGGCCCGAAGCGCCTTGTCCGCCGCGCGCATCAAGAACGGGCGGCGGCTCGCGCCGATGGGATCGAGCAGATAAAGCACCTCTTCGTGCTTCACTTCGGTGGCGAGGGGAATCTGCGTCAGGTCGAGATCGGGGAAGTTGGCGCGGATGCCGCGGCCCTTGGTGACCACGCCGGAAACGCCGAAGCCGAGGTCGTCAGCGCGCTCGTAGCAGATGACCTGGGGCGGCATGCCGGGCATGGCCTTGCTTTCGGCCACCGGGGTGCCGTCCTCGTTCATCAGCCCCTGCGACAGGGTGTGCAGAAAGCCGCCCATGGCCGGGCCAAAGCCGACGCAGGCGATGTCCACGTCCATGCGCTGGCGTTCAAAACCCTCGGGCAATTCGCCCCCGGCCGGGGCGCTGGTGTTCTCGTCGGTCATGCGGATTCCTCGTGCGTGGGCAGGTGGGCCGCCGGAACAAAAAAGAAGCGCTGCGGGCTCGCACCCGCGACGCTGGCACGACGGCTTGCACTTCTTTATCCGGGGGGGGCTGGCGAGTCAACCGGGAGCGCATGCGCCATGAACCGGCCCTGGCGCCATGAAAAAAGGGCCGGAAGGAATAGTCCCGCCGGCCCCTTGAAGCTTCTTTTCGCTTGCTTTGGCCTGTTCTACATCGGGTAGTCCAGCGCCTCGGGGATCATGACGCCGCTGATGGCTTCGCCGGCGCGGTCGCGGGCGAGGCGCGCGCCAGCCAGGCTGGCGTCGAGCTTGGCGCGCAGGGCGGCGAATTCGTCGGCAGGCGCTTCGGCGGCGTAGCCGTACACGAGCTCGGCGCAGAGGCGGCCCACTTCGCCGGCGGTGCGGGCGTTCTGGATGGTGGCGAGGTCGGCGAAGAAGCCCACGGTGTCGTCCAGGCTCTCGGCCAGCATGGGATTCTCCGGGCCCTTGTCCTTGAGTTCGCGCACGTCGTCCACGAAGGAGCGGGCGGCCACGAGCCAGGCCAGCGCATCGGCCAGGGGGAAGGTGACGCCCTGGCGGTTGCCGCTGTAGAGCTTCTTGCCTTCGGGATCCTTGGCGTTCTGCAGGTGGTTCAGGGTCCACAGCCACAGGCGCATGGACTGGGCCAGGGACTTGGTGCCAGCGGCGGGCCAGGTCTCGGCCATGGCGTCGAGCTCGTCGATCCAGTGGCCCATGAGGGCCAGGAACACGGGGTTGGCCATGGTGGCCGTCATGTGGCGGCGCTGCACCACTTCCGGTCCTTCGTAGGTGGCCTCAAGCTGGGTGTCGGTCCATTTTTGGAACAGGAAGCCGGGGCAGTCCTCGGTGACGCCGTAGCCGCCCACGAGCGCCACGGCCTCGCGCATCATGTTTGCGCCAACGCCCGGGCACCAGAGCTTGCAGGCGGGAATGAGCACGTTGGTCTCGGCGTCGAGGACGATGCTCTGCACGAACACGTCGGCGGACAATTCGGCGAAGCGGGCGGCGTCGCGCTCGGCCTCGGGGGTGAAGGCCAGGTCGAGGTATTCGAGGACCAGGGGCTCCATCTTTTTGAGGGCGCTCAGTTGGGCGCGCGGGCCGGTGACGCCCTGGGCCTTGAACTGGGCTTCCTTCTCCTTTTCCAGGGGGTCGAGAAGGTCGGCCTTGCGCGCGGCGTCGAAGCCAAGGGAGCAGCCGGCTTCGCCCACGGCCCAGAGGTCGGCCAGGCGCTGCACGGCGTCTTCCTTCATCTGCAGGCCCTGCTCAAAGCGGGGGGTGCCGGGCTGTGCGTCGCCGCCGCGGAAGCGGCCGCGGTGGTAGCGGATGATGGGCTCCACGGCGGAGAGCAGCTTGGCCGAGGTCATGACGCCGACCGGGATGCGCGTGCGGTGGAACACCGAGCCGATGATTTCGGCGTGGCTGTAGTTGGGAATGATGACGCCGTCCTTCACGGTGTAGCCGCCGATGATGCGGCTGGCCGGAACCTGGAGGCTCAGGATGGGGTCGCAGGTGCTGGAGAGCTGGTGCACCATCTTCTTGGTCACGGCGCCGCGGTCGAAGGTGCCGGGGTCTTCCGCCTCAAGGATCACCATGCAGGAGCCCTTGATGCGCTCGTCGTCGCTGATGACGGCGGCGGTGACGAAGTCGGCGAAGTCCATGCCGGTGATGAAGCGGCCGCGCTTGTCGACCTGGAGCATGGGCTCCTCTCCGTCCTTCCATTCGGCCACGCGCACCTTGCTGGTCAGAATGCCGGTGTCGACGCCGACATAGGGCAGGGGCTCGGTGAGGGCGAAGGCGCCGCGCTTGGTCTGGCGGCCTTCGCCGGGGCAGGCGATGGCCATGTAGTGGTCGCGCTGCTCCGGGGTGCCTTTTTCGTGGATGGGGGCCAGAGCCAGGTTGGTGGCCAGGCCGCAGGTGGCCGCACCGGCGTCAACCCACGACAGTTCGAAGGTGGTGAGGCAGAGGGCGAAATTTTTCGGCCCGTCGATGTAGCCGCCCTGCGTGGTGTCCATGTAGAGCGCGGTCAGGCCCGAGGCGTCGAAGGCGTCGAGCAGGGTGTTCTTGCGCTCGGTCCACTCGTGGGTGTTGCGCACGCCGTCGGCCACCATGCGGGCCACATGGCCGCGGGCCACGCCGCGCGCGGACTGGACGACCATCTGCAGTTCAAAGCGGTCAGTGTAGCGCCACATGATTTGGCGGATGTCGTCACCGGGCAGGGTTGCGAGTTTGCTCATGCGTGAACCTCGAACATGCTGAATTTGTTGAAACAATGCGAAACGCAGAGTGCCGAATGTGAGGGCTCAAATACGGCATTCGCGGGGCTGCGTCAAAGGCTATTTGGTTGCAGGAACTTGCGGGACGACGGTTACGCCAAAAATTCCGCGTAGTCCGCAGCCATGCGCACGGCTGTGAAGCGTTTTGCGCCATGCGCGCGCGCGGCTTGCCCCAGGCGGCGGGAGAGGGCCGGGTCGCCCAGCAGAGCGCACGCCGCCAGATGAAAGGCCTCGGCGTCGTTTTGCGGAACCAGCAGACCGGTCTGGCGGTCCACGAGGATTTCCGGCACGCCGCCCGTGGCGAAGCTGACCACGGGCAGTTCCATGGCCGCGGCCTCCAGCAGCACCAAAGGATGATTGTCCGCCAGGGTGGGATAGAGCAGGACATCGGCCGCGCGCATGAGCAGCCGCAGCTTGGCGCGGTCCACGTACGGCCAGGTGGTGAGGCCGTCCCGGGTCCCGGCTTCGTCGCCGCCCACGGCAAAGGCCGTTGCCTGGGGCAGAGCCTCGCGCAGGCGTTGCCAGTAGCTTGGCCAGCGCGGGCCGGACTTGTACGCCGCGCGCGCGCCGCCATGGGCCGCGAACAGCGCCACGCGGGCTCCCGGCGCAATGCCGAGCGCCTGCCTCGCCTTGGCGCGGGACGGAACATCCCCCAGCTCCGGCCAGGGCACGCCGTTGGGGATGATGCGCGGCGGAAGCTCGGGCCAGACCTGCCGGGCCAGCCCGGCCAGCCAGCGCGAGGGGCTCACGAGCCGCAGGGCGCACACCTGCGCGAGACTGGTCAGCAGCTCGGCGATGGCGTTTTGCCTGGCGCGGGCGTCCGGAAATTGGCGCGGGCAGGGGTCGGCGCAGGCGGGAAAGTGCGGGCAGTCCAACGGGTAGGCGCAGCCGCCGGTGAGGGGCGTGGCATCGTGCAGGGTGAGCAGGATGCGCCGATTCGCGGCGTATGGCTGCAGCCCGGCGAGCAGCGAGGGCCAGTCCGTGCTGGTGTGCAGATGCAGGTGGGCGTCGCCCGGCGTTGCGGTCCAGGCTTGGCCCAGGTCGCCGGGGAGCGTGGGGCCGCAAAGCGGAATGGAGTCGGGCGGGGCATCGGCGGTCAGCGCTTCGGGATCGTTTTCCGGAACTTCGTAGGAGAGGCGCGCGTCCAGCCCGGCCTCAAGCTGCGCCAGGGCCAGCAGCCGGGCCACGCGCACGGCGCCGCCCCGGTGCGGCAGGGCCGCGTGGTGCAGAACGCTCCGGCTCATGGGCTTCAGCCCTCCGGCTCCAGCAGGTCGTGCTTCAGGGCCCAAAGAATATGGTACGCGGCGGCTTCGGCGTCCACTTCGGGGCAGAGTTCGCGGAAACGCCCGGCCAGCGTGTCGGCGGCCTCGCCCCTGCGCGCCAGGAACACCAGTTTGCGGATGGCCTCGGGCCGCAGCAGGCTGTCCAGCCCGGCATACAGCACGGGGTGCTCGCGTCCGGCCAAGAGGGCCGCGCCCGCGCGTCCGGGCTTCAGCCTGTCGGCCGGGCCCAGGGTGCGCGTGGGGTAGGGGGCGAACACGCGGGCATAGGGCAAATGCAGCGGGTGTGGAATGTGGCGCAGGGTCGCGATGTCCGGCGTGGGCAGCGCGCGCAGCTCGTCCCAAAGCGCCAGGTGTTGCTCGATGACGTTTGCCCAGAGGAAATGCCGGCGCACACGTTCGCGCCCGGCCTGGCCCATGCGCTGGCGCAAGGGGGCGTTTGCGAGCAGCGCGGCCAGGGCCTGCGCCAATTGCGGGGTGTGCACCACGGTGCGCTGGGCCAGCAGCAGGTGATACTGGTTGTCGAAAAGCACCGGCGCCAGCCTGTCCACAAGGTCGTCCCCGTCCTTGGGCTCCGGCCCGGTGGTGGGCACCAGCAGGCCGGTTTCGCCGTGGACGATCAGATCGCGGTAGCCGTCGTAGTCCGAGGCCACCACGGGCAGGCCCGCGGCCTGGGCCTCCAGCAGGGTGATGCCGAAGGTCTCCTGCGGATTGTCCGCGATGGAGGCGAAGATGTCGCAGGCGGTCAGCAGATCGTTCTTGCGGCGCTCGCCTGGGCGCAGGTCCAGGTGCACGAGCAGCCCGACGCGTTTGCCGAGCTCCACCAGGGTTTGCGGAAAGGGGTCGTCTGCCTCGGCCCAGCCTGCCACCACCAGGGCGACGCTTGCGCGCGGCAGGGGCGCGGGACTGTCCTGCGCTTCCGCGAACAGGCGGCTCATGGCGCGGATGAGCGGAAGCATGTCCATTTTTGACGCATGCGACACCCGTCCCAGCACCAGCACCAGGGTGCGGTCCTTTGGCAGGCCCAGACGCTGGCGCAGCTCGGCCTTTTGCTGCGGGCCGGGCAGCGGCGCTTCCAGGCTCTCCGCGTCCAGGCCGAGGGGCACGCGGCGGATGCTGGGACCCTTCAGGTGCTCCAGGCCGTAGCCTGCGCGCAGGTGCGTGAAGAAGCCCTCCACGGCCAGCCTTCCGGCCTCGGAGGTGGCGATGATGCAGTCGCGCGGGGTGGCCCCTGCCCACAGGTGGCGCAGAAACGCCACGGGGTAGTCCGGGTAGGAGAGGGAATGCACCGGTCCGGTGATGGGGAAGATCTCCGGGCTGTATGCGTTGCGCAGCCGGGCTATGTGCGTGGGAAAATTGATGCAGTCGGACTGGTGGAAGCAGGCGTAGGCCGTGTCCGCAAGGCGGGCGGGCAGGTCGCGGCGGTCCATGAGGCGAAAGCGCCCGGCCCGGGCGATGTCCGGGGCGAGGTCCGCGAGGTTCTTGGCCACGGAGTCGCGCTGGGCCTTGTCGGACAGAAAGAAATGATAGGCCTCGAAGGGATCGCGGGCCAAAAGCGCGCGCAGAAAGCCCACATTGGCCACCCGGCGGCCAAGTATCGGCCCGTCCTCCATGAAGGGGTCCAGAGTGCCGAAGACGCGGGGCTTTTCCATGTCCGCACCAAGCCACACTTGCCGTCGTTTGTCAAAGCCGGGCGGCATGATCCGCACCGGCGCACGGCACTGCTTGCCGCTGGCCTCCTTCTTGCAAGATCGGCTCTGTACGCAGCCCGTCACCTGGAGGCTTTTGGTCATGCATAGAACAGAACATCCTGAAATAATGTGGGGTCTTGGTCTTGATCCAGACACCGCGGCCACCGTTGAGGAAAGCGCCGGACCGGGCTTCACCCTGCGTAATCTGCCCCCCGATGCCGTGGCCTGGATGCGCGGAAACGAAGGCCAGAGCCAAGCCGCGTGGATTCCTCAGACCGTGTGGAGCGCGATGCCAAAATCCCGCCGCAAGGCTTGCCGGGCCATGGACTCGCTGCGGCGGATTCTGATCCTGCCCGAGGGCGCCGAGCCGGTGGAGACCGAGCATGTGCTGGCGGAGGGCTTTTTGACCGCCGTGCGCGCGCCTTTGACGCGCTATAACGTGCGCGACGCGCTGCTGCGCGTGCGCGAGCTCGATTCGCTTTCCGCCGATTTGCGCCGCAAGACCGACGAGGTCATGCTTGAGCGCGAGCTGCTGGAGCGCAAGAGCAACAACTTGAGCTTTCTGAACCGGGTGCTTTCGCGCGCCTCGGCCTCTCTCGATACCGCCACGATCCTGTCCAAGGCCAAGACGGACCTGCGGCATCTGCTGCCGGTGGATGTCTTGTGCGCCGTGTTTTGGAACCGCGCCGCCAATGGGCCGGGGCTCGAGGCGGAGATGTACATGCACTGCGTCATGGGACCGGAGGAGAACACCGCCTGGCAAGAGATCCTTTCCGCCGCGGCAGAGCGCCTGGGAGGCTCGCCCGTGTCCGACTTCCGCCAGATCTGCCTGACCCCCGGCGCGCACATGCGGCCCACGCCGCCGCCCACCGGAGGCCGGCTGCTCATGCTGCCCCTGGCCGCCGGCGGAGAAAGCTTCGGCTGCCTGGCGCTGATGACCCACAAGGGGCTGCGCTTGGCCAAGGACCAGGTGCAGACCCTGAACGCCGCCGTGAACCACCTGGCGCTGGCCTTGCGCAACGCCTTCCTGTTCCGGCAGGTCAAGAGCATGGCCGACCACGACGGGCTGACCAAGATCGGCAACCGCCGCCGCTTTGAGGAGCGTCTGGAGGAAGAGGCCCAGCGCCATGGCCGCTATGATCTTCCCTTGTCGCTTATTCTTATGGATTTGGACCACTTCAAGTGCGTCAACGATACCTTCGGGCATCAGACCGGCGACGCCGTGCTGCGCGGCACCGCCTCCCTTTTGGTGGAGAGCCTGCGCAGCACCGACTTCCCCGCGCGCTATGGCGGAGAGGAATTCGCCGTCATTTTGCCGCACACCAGCCGCGACCATGCCGCGCTCCTTGCGGAGCGCATCCGCGCCCGCATGGAGGTCCGCAATTTTGGCGAGAACCAAGGGGAGGTCCGCCTGACCGTGAGTGCGGGCGTGGCCGCACTGGCCCCGGGCGCGCGCAGCCGGGAGCTTGTGTCCCTGGCGGATCAGGCGTTGTATCTGGCCAAGAACGGCGGGCGCAACCGCGTCGTGGTGGCCGGGCCGGAGACGGGACAGCAGCCTCTTGCGGAGGACGCCGGATTGGAGGCGGATGGACAGGGCGCGATGCCCCGGGAGCAGACGGCGGCGTCGAACCGTACGGTCGACGACACGCCTTTGCCGCGTCGCGCGGGCGGAGGCATGTAAGCCTAGCGCCAGCCCTCGCGTCGCTCGTAGATTTTCCACTTGCCCATTTCGGGCAGCAGCACGAACAACGCGTCCTCCTCCACGGTTTGCACCACGGGGGAGATGGTGAAGCTGTAGTGCCCTGTGACCTGGATGCGCGCCAGGTCCGGGTCCGCGGTGATGCGTTTGAACACGAGGCCGCTCAAGTCCACCTTGGCCTGCCGGAAGCGCTCCAGCTGTCCCCGGCGGTTGACGGTCTCCCTCGCGGCCAAAAACGCCATGGTCTCCTCGTCGCGCACCCGCCGCGAAAACACCGTGGGCAGCCTGTCGTCCAGGGCCGTCTGCCATTCAAAATACTCACGCAAAACCTGATACTGCGCCAAGCCGTCGGCATCCGTCGGCACGGTGGCGTTTTGCGCCGCGTCCGCGGAATCCGGTGCTGTTTGCGGCTGCGCGCCGGCGCCAAGCGCCGGGCTTTGGCTCAACAGCAGGCCGGCGAGGGCGAAAGAGAGAATTTTTTTGTTCATTGCAGATCGTCGATGAGGTCCTTGAGCGCGCCGTAGTCGAGAGGCTTGCCCATGAAGGCTCTGGGGTTGGTTCTGGCGGCCAGCACGCGTGTGCCGACATCGGTGTATGCCGTGCAGTAGATGATGGGCATGTCGGGGTGGCGCTCGCGGATGCGCGTGGCGGCTTCGATGCCGTCCATGGAACCTTCGAGCATGATGTCCATGAGGACAACGTCTGGCCGTTTTCGCACAGCAAAATCAACAGCTTGTTGGCCTGTGGCCGCAGTGGCCACCACCTCGCACCCCATTCGCCTCAAGTTCGCTGTGGTGGCCAGGGCGATGATGCTTTCGTCCTCGACGACGAGCACGCGCGGAGGCCAGGGCAGGGCAGGGCAGGAAAGCATCATGTGTCTCCAGGGCAACAAGGAAATGAATGACGAAGCTAACGGAAAGCATGTATGACGGCGACGAGCCTTTGTCCAGCATGGCGGTTACTGTCAGTATTTTGCCAAAAAAAGAGGCGATCCGTTGACAGCTGATGGAAAATATGCCTAGACATTTCTTAAAGAATCACTATAACAAATTGCGTCGGCGGGCACAGCAAACGAGGCCTTGCAAGGGCTCTCGGCTTGGGCGCCAGTCTGGCTCCCGCGCGGCCAAAACGATCCGGGGTTGCCAGTCCTTTGTTCCGGGGATAGCATAACCCATCTGCAAGGCGCCGGATGCGGGCCGAAAAACCTCCAACCCAGTGGATAGCCATGCGCGAAAAAAGCAGAGTTCTCTTCCTCGCAATGCTGCTCATCATGCTGGCGGCAAGACCCGTCCAGGCGGCGCGCCATTCCTCCTACGGCGAACTGGGAGCAAAATCAGCCATCGCCATGGACTTTGGAACCGGGCGCATCCTCTACGAGCAGAACGCCGACCAGCAAATTCCCCCGGCCTCGCTCACCAAGGTGATCACCTTGTACCTGGCCTTCGAGGCCATGCAGGAGCACCGTCTCTCCTTCACCGACACCGTGCTGGTCACCCCGCAGGCTTCGCTTGCGGGCGGCTCGCGCATGAACATCCGCCCGGGTGAGCGCGTCATCGTGCGCGAACTCATGAAGGGCATCGCCGTGGCCAGCGGCAACGACGCCTGCATCGCCCTGGCGCAGCACCTTTCCGGCGGCGAGGACTACCATCCTTTCGTGAACGCCATGAACGCCAAAGCCCGCGAACTGGGCATGACCGAAACGGTGTTCAAGAATCCCAACGGTCTGCCCGCCGAGGGGCAGCTCACCACCGCCCGCGACATGCTGAAGCTTTCCACCAGCTACCTGCGGCGTTTTCCCCAGGCGCTGACCTTCCATTCCATGACCACCTACGTGCACAACAACCACAATCACCACAACGCCAACCGCCTGCTGACCACCTATGAAGGCGTTGACGGGCTCAAGACCGGTTTCGTGCAGGCCTCCGGCTACAACAACGTGGTCACCGCAAAGCGCGGCGATACGCGCATCGTGGCCGTGGTTCTCGGCGCGCGCAGCGCCGGCGCCCGCGCCGCCACCACGCACAAGCTGCTCGACATGGCCTTCCAGCGCGTGAATCAGGGCCAGGCCCTGGCCACTTTGGATGAGCAGAAGGGACGCGGCGCGCTGCCCGCTTCTTTGGCGCGCACGGCGCCGCGCCAGCAGGACCAGGATCTCAAGGCCGCCCAGCAGGTGGCGGACATGCGGGCCAATCAGGTGCGCGGCGCGGTTGCGCAACCCGCGGACGACGACAAGCCCTCGCAGAACATGGTGCAGCGCAAAACGGGCAAGGGTTCGTACGCCATCCAGGAAAGCTCGTTCCAGTCGCGCGAGAAGGCCGAGCGCAGGGCGCAGCGTTTGGAGAGGAAGGGCCTGCCGGTGAAGGTCGTGGCCACCAACCTGAACGGCGGCAAATGGTACCGGGTGCTCGTGGGGCCCTATGCCAGCGTGGACGCGGCCAAGAAGACCCGCGAGAAGATGCTCACCCGCGGTTCGGTGACGGAAGAATAATCCCCCCAGTGCCTTGATGCGGCGGGCGGCGACGCCACGCCCCTCCCGGCCCGGAGCGCTGCATGCGTTTCCGGGCCGTGGTGTTTTGTGCCCACGGGCACTGCGGTGGTGCTGTCACCGCTCGCTCCCTTCCCTTGAATGAGACTCCCCCTCCCCTCTTCATGAAATAGCCAGTTGGCAACAAATCTCGCCCTGCGGGAATGCATTGCGCCCGACCTCCAGAGGCCTGGTGGCACAGCCTTGTATGTGCGTGCGTCGCTTCGTTTCCTCGCCACTCCAGACTTTCCCCAGGAGCTGTCAAGACGGAATTTTTGTCCTTTTACCGGCCAAAGACCGGCTAATTTTGTCAACTACCATAAAGCGCGGCTATACTTCGCTCCACACCGGGCAACTGCCCGGCGAAAGGAGCGCCCATGTCCCAATCCGTTCAGCTCATCCCCTTTGAGGTCCGGCACGCGGACGCTCTTTGCCTGCGGCCCGGCGCGCGGCAGATTCTGAGCCGTTTGGGACCTGTGCCGCAGCTTGCGCGCACCTATGCCGCGGCAGGTCCGGCGTGGACGCTCATGGCTGGCGGCTGGCCCTTGGCGTGCGGCGGCGTTGTGCGCTTTTGGCCCGGGGTCGGCGAGCTGTGGTGCTGGGCCGGATTTGAGACCAATCAACGCGCCCTGGCTTTTGCCCGGCAGGCCAAGGCCTGTGTGGAAGACCTGTTCGCCGGGCACGGCTTCCACCGGGTGCAGGCCCACGTGCGCGAGGACGACGACCGGGCGCAGCGTTTTGCGCGGTTTCTTGGACTTTCCCTGGAGGGCCGTTGCCAAGGTTATGGCCCGGACCAGGCAACCCACCAGATCTACGGGAGGTTTCAGGTATGGAAGGCGTAAGCAGCGTGATGCCCATTGCCGTGAAGACCGGCGCAAGCGTGCTCTCCAGCGCGTTGACGAGCGGCTCCGGCGGTTCGGGCGATGCCGCGGAGGCGCGGGCGCAGAGCGCGGAGAACCAGGCCAGGCGTCAGGCCGAGGCCCAGGCCCGCAGCACCCGCGAGCAGGTGCAGGAGCTGCGCGAGGACAATCAGCACAAGATGGGCTCTGCGCGGGTGGCCGCGGCCAACTCCGGGCTCGCCCTTTCCGGCAGCTCCCTGCTCAACCTCACCAGCGCGGAGGCCGCGGGCGACGAGAAGGTGAACCGCATCATGGACGAGTCCGCCCTGCGCATCCAAAGCATCCTCGACAGCGGTTCGGAGCAGGCCAGGAGCATCCGGCTTTCCGGCCGCGTGGCCGACAGCCGCCAAGGAGGCTTGAGCTCGCTGCTGCGCCTGGGCGCGCAGAGCCTGGGCTCCTCCAATCCCTTCAAGATCAATTTGTAGGGGGTCGCCATGTCGCTCGTTCCCGTTATCCTGACAAACTTCACTTCCGGCGAGCTCTCCCCGCGTCTGGCCGGGCGCGTGGACGTGTCCAAGTACTTCAACGGCTGCCAAAGCCTGGAGAACTTCCTGGTGCAGCCTCATGGCGGCGTGGCGCGCCGCAGCGGCATGCGCTTTGTGGGCGAGGCCGTGCGCAGCGGCGGCCCGTCGCTCTTGGTTCCCTACGAGGACGCCTCCGGCGCGGGCTGGGTGCTGGAGTTCGCCCAGAACGAGGCTGGCGCGGGCGTGCTGCGCTTCTGTTCCGGCTCGGGCCGGGTGCTTGCGCCCGGCGGGGCGATTATGGAGCTCGCCACGCCCTACCTGGCCCAGCACCTGAACGGACTGCGCTGGGTGCAGGACCGCTACAGCCTGATTCTGGCCCACGAGGCCTTTGCGCCGCGCAGGCTTTCGCGCCGGGCGGACGGCGGCTTCGAACTCACGGTCATGACCTTTGTGGACCAGCCGGAAACATGGAAGGACGGCAACTGGCCCGCCCTGTGCTGCCTGCACGAGGACAGGCTCGTCTTCGCCGCCACGCCGGACGATCCCTTCACCCTGTGGTTTTCACGCACGGGCGAGCACCTTGATTTCCGACTGGCCACGCGCGAGGTGCCCCTCGACGATTGGGACGATTTCGAGATCACGGACACCAACGGCGACAGTTTGTCCGACGGCAAGCCCGGCGACACCATCCTGCTGCTCGCGGGCGATTCGTTCCTCAAGAACACGGCTGTGTCCGGCGTCATGAGCGACGGCACCCTCTGCTACTACCGCTACATCGGCAGCCGCAGCGTCACGGCCGGACTCTCGGCCAGCCTGCGCATGAGCCTTGCGGCGACGCCCTCCACCGCCTCGGAGATCGAGTCCGTGCGGGACGCGGGGGGGGCTCTGCGCACGGACGTCTGGGAAATGTTCGCCATCGGCGATCGCACCGGCGCCGATCCCGGCGATGATCCGCTTGATGACGACGCCGTGGAGATCACCCTTTCCGCGCCGCGCGGCGGGCGCATCTGCTTTCTCGCCCCGCGCGACAAGCTGTGGATCGGATCGACCAGCGGCGAGTGGACCGTCTCCGGCAGCTCGGTAAACACGCCCGTGACGCCCGGCGGGGTCAAGGCCAACCGCGAGGGCACCTTCGGCTCGGCCCAGGTGCCGCCCTGCCAGGCCGGGGCCTCGCTTTTGTATGTGCAGCGCTCCGGCAAGAAGGTGCGCGAAATGGCCTACCGCCTGGCGTCGGACTCGTACACCTCCCAGGACCTGACGCTCTTGTCCGCGCATTTGGGCGAGGCGGGCATCATCCAGCTGGCGGCGGTGCAGGAGCCGGACCCCATGCTCTACTGCGTGCGCGCGGACGGCGTGTTGCTGGCCATGACCTACCTGCCGGAACAGGATGTCTGCGCCTTTTCGCGCATCACCACCCAGGGCGCGGTGGAGGCGGCCTGCGCCGTGTTCAACGAAACGGCCTGCCGCGACGAGCTGTGGCTCGTGGTGCGGCGCAGCATCGTTGAGAACGGCGTGGAGCGGACCCTGCGCTGCATCGAGACCCTGGCGCCCGGCTTCTCCGAAACAGCGGCGGACACCACGGGCGCGTTCTTCGTGGACGCGGGCCTGAGCTATTCCGGCGCGCCGGTGCGTGTGCTGACGGGCCTGGGGCACCTTGCCGGCCGCCGGGTGCAGATTCTGGCCGACGGCTCCGTGCTGCCGGAGCAGACCGTGGCCGCGGACGGGAGCATCACCCTGGGACAGGAGGCCGCAACCGTCCACGTGGGGCTGGGCTATTCCTCGGTGCTGCGGCCCATGCGCCTGGAGTACGCGGGCCAGCGCGGCAGCGCCCAAACGCGCACCAAGCGCATCACCGAGGTGGGCCTGCGCCTGTACCGCACCCTGGGCGGCAAGGTGGGACCGGACCTGGCGCGCCTGGAGCCGCTGCTCTACCGCACCAGCGCCGACTCCATGGACGGCCCGCCCGCCCTGTTCACGGGCGACAAGTCCGTGCGCTTCCCCCAGGGCTGGAGCCCGGACGGCGTGCTCACCCTGGTGCAGGACCAGCCTCTGCCCATGACCGTGCTGCTCATCGCACCCACCCTGGCCCTCAACGAATAGCCGCCGGAATTCCGGCCAAGGAGCACCCATGACCCTGTCCACCCAAATGTCCAAGGCCTCGTTTCTGGGCAACGGCGTCAGCACGGCGTTTCCCCTGCCTTTTCCCTTCCTGCGCGAGGCCGACATCAAGGCCCTTGTCAGCCATGACGGCGCGGCAACGCCGCTTGTGCTGGGCACGCACTACACCCTCTCCGGTGCGGGCAGCGCCGCTGGCGGGCACCTGACCATGCTCGCCCCGCCGGCCACGGGCCAAACGCTTGTGGTCTACCGCGCCCCGGCCATCGTGCAGGAGGTGGACTATGTGGAGAATTCGGCCTTCCCGGCCGAGACCCACGAGGGCGCGCTGGATCTGCTGACCATGATCTGCCAGTCGCTGCAGGAGCAGATCGACCGGGCGGTCGTCTATCCGGTGAGCACGCCGGACGAGGACATTCTCGATTCCACAAGCTTCCTTGCCGCTGCGGAGGACAGCAGGACCGCAGCCCGCCTGGCCCAGCAGGACGCGGCCGAGAGCGCCGCCAAGGCGGGGCAGAGCGCGGGCGCCGCAGCAAGCGCCGCCAACCGGGCCGAACTGGGCGCGGCTGCGGCCGAGGCCGTTGCCGCCACGGCGGACGGATTGGTGAAGGTCTCCGCGGGCGACACGCAGCCCCAGAGCCTGAGCACCAAGCTTACAGCGGGTGATGGCCTGGCCGAAACCCGGCTGAACCCCGGCGCGGCGGAGTCCTTGCGGCTCAGCGTGGCCCTTGCGTCCGCTTCGGGGCTGGAATTCGCATCCGGCCTGCTGCGCGTGCGCCCGGGCGCGGGGCTGGCACTTTCCGACTCCGGCCTGTCCATCGACGCCGCGCAGATTTCCAACACTCCGGCCCTGCGGCCGGCCATTGTGGCCGGACGCATCTTCAACCACGCAATGAATGGAGGTTTCTAACATGGGCACCACGTACAAAGAGGCGATCTTCTGCGGCAACATGGCGGGCAAGCAGACGCAATTCACCAACGCCAATGGCCTGACCTTCGTTGACATCACCACGGCGGACGCCAATGGCCCCGTGCGCATCGACTCCCTGGCCGTGAGCACGGACGATGTGGCGGCGGCGGTGCTGGCCCTCAAGCTCTCGGACGGGACCAACACCTACCCCTTGAGCAACATCGCCCTGACCCGGCCGGTCAAAAACGCCGTGACCAACGGAGCCATCACCTTCGCCTGGGCGGCGACCACCATCACGCGCTCGGCCGGCTCCTTCCTGGCGGACGGTTTCAAGGTCGGCGACATGCCCATTGTGACCGGCTGCCCGGACAGCGCGAACAACCTGGACGGCACCAAGGCCATTACCACGCTGACCGATACCGTGATGACCATCGGCACCGCGAGCATGACCACCCGCGCCGCCTGCTATGGCGTGGCCACCATCGCCCTGGCCGACGCCTTGGCCGTGACGAACCTGCTGGCCGCGACGAACATGGCGCCGTTCGTGGGCATCGACGCGGCGGGAAACAAGTTCCTTGAACTGCCGCAGGGCTGGAAGCTCCAGGCCGCGCTGCTGGCCGCCCCCACCAGCGGCAAGACCATGAACGTGCAGGCCCGCTGGGGCGCGTATGCTGGCGCGTAGCCTGCGCCGGGGCGACAGGAACCCGAAACCGGGGGCGGTCCTTACGGGCTGCCCCCGGCCCAAGACCCTGCGTTTCGGCAGCCCCTTCACGAGCGGCGGTTCCATGTTCGGCGACGGCTCCTATTCCAGCAACATCATCCAGGGCGGCGTGGTGCTTCAGCCCCAACCCTACATGCTGGCCGGGGAGCTGATTCCGAACTGCATCGTCATCACAGGCGCGGCCACGGTTGCCCCGGATGCTGAAACAGGCGCGGCGGTGTTCTCCTGCCAGAATATCGTTCTTATTGGGGCATCCGCCAGTTTGACTTCCACGACCAACTGCAAGGGCCTTGTCGGCTTCGCCAATGACCGCGCCATACTCCTAAATGGTGCACAGATGCACATGGACTACAAAGGCAAGGCCGGAAACTTCGGGGACACGTCTATTCTCGCCCTATGTCCTGCCCGTATCAAACGCAGGGTCAAATCCGTGGACTCGTTGGCGGCGTTTGTGGTGCTAGGCGAGGGGGCAGAAGGGGGGGCTGGTGCTGGCCCTGTTTCTAGCAGTGCATTCGCCAGCGGAATAGCTGGTGCTGCGGCAAAGGCAATGCAGACAGGGGGCGGCGGTTCCGGGGTGGTAGCCGGTGCCCCCGGCCCCGCCACCTCCGGCGCTGGTGGCAAAGGCGGGCCGTTCTGCGGTGGCGCTGCATCCAGCGGATACGTTGGCAACGGGGTTGGTAATCCGGCAGGGAAATATGGCGGCCCAGGCTCCGTGGGCACTGAAGAATATGGCGTTTGCTGCAATAGCGGCGCGGGCGACCCCCCCGGTACTGGTGGAGGGAATCGACTCGCTGGAACGGGTGCGGGTGGTGGCCTCCTGGCGCTGTTCGCGGCAGCCCTCAAGGTTTCCAGCGGGTGCAGAATCTCCGCAGACGGTTCTCCGAGTGCCGGGGCCAATGGCTTTGGCGCTGGCACCATTGATGGAGGCGCGGCAGGCGGTGGGTGCGTGTGCATCTGCACCAAGTCGGGGGGCTATAGCAATGGTGGGACCGTGCGCGCATCCGGCGGTGCGGGTACGTATGCCAGCAGTTATGGTACGGGCGGCGCTGGCGGCGTCGGCTCTGTGAACATCTTCCAGGCCGCATAGGGGGCACCATGATTCTGATTGACGACGGCAACACGGAACTTGGCAGGGCGCTGCGCGCGACCTTGCCCCAGGGCGCGGCGGTGCTGGCCGAGCCGGGCGAGTACGCCATATCCGCCTACCCCAGCGTTGTGGTGGACGTGCCCGCCTACATGCAGGACGTGCCGCTTCTCGACGAGCAGGGCGGCTTCCTCGGCATGGGCAAGCGCGTCGCCGCGGCCCACGTGCAGGTGCTGCGCATGCCCACGAGCTGGACGGCGGTGGAGGAGTTCGTGGCCTTTGTGACGGCGCGGGCGGCGGCAAATCCGGTCGGCCAGGCGGAATAGCCATGGACATGCACCAGCCCTGCGCCTTCCACGATCAGAGCATGGAGCAGCTGCGCGACGCGGTTCTGGATTTGAAGGATCAGCTGCGGCAAGGCATCGCCTCCGTGGCCGCCCAGTCCCGCGCTAACGGCGAAACCTTGGTGCGCATCGCCGATTCCCAGGTGGCCCGGCGCGAGCTGTGCGCCCGGCAGGAGACGCGCCTCACGACCGTGGAGCGCGGCGCGGACCTGCACCGCGACGCGCACACGGCGGAACGCGAGGAATATCTGGCCGAGCGCGCGGACCTTTGGGCGGCGGTGAACAAGCTGCGCTTCCATGTGTACGTGGGCCTGGGCGTGGGGCTGGTGCTGCAGACCCTTGTGCCGCTGGCCTTCCGGCTGGCGGCGAAATAGGACTGCCGCCCGCACGCGGGCGCAACGCATCGCCTTGAGCGGTGCAAACCAAGGGGGACGCAATGATTGATTCTCGTCGGTTGCTGAGCATGGTGGCGAAGGTGTCCAAATCCGTCTGGAAGGGCGCCGGCGTTCTGGCCCTGCGCCCTGTGCCGCTCTGGACCGTGGCGGCGCTGGCCGTGTTGTTCCTCCTTGGCCGCAGCATCCTGTAGGAGGACCGCATGGGCATTCTCGACTTTTTGCCTGTTGTCGGCGGAGCCGTGCAGAAGCTGCTCGACCTCATCCCCGACCCCAACGCCAGGGCCAAGGCGGCGGAGGAGTACCAGCAGACCGTGCTGGCCATCGCCGCCAAGGCCGAGGCCGATCAGCGCGAGATCAACAAGACCGAGGCGGCCTCCAACTCGCTCTTTGTGGCGGGCTGGCGGCCGGGCATCGGCTGGGTGTGCGCGCTGGCCTTGGCGTTTCAATACCTTGTGCGGCCCCTCGCCACCTGGGCCTCGGGCATTTGGTGGCCGGGCATGCCCGCCCTGCCGGGCCTGGATTCCAGCCTGTGGGAGCTCATGTTCGGCATGCTCGGGCTTGGCGGCCTGCGCACCATCGAAAAGACCAAGGGGGTGGGCAAATGAACGCGGAGCGCGTGGCGGCGCAGCTTGTGGTCGACGAGGGCCTGCGCCTCAAGCCTTACCGCTGTACCGCGGGCAAGCTGACCATCGGCGTGGGGCGTAATCTGGACGACCGCGGCATCACCGAAGCCGAGGCGCGGCTGCTGCTTGGCAACGACATTGCGGATTGCTGGACCAGGCTGCTGGCGGCCCTGCCCTGGCTGGTCGCCGCGCCGGAACCCGTGCAGGAGGCCCTGGTGAACATGGGCTTCAATATGGGCGTGGGCGGTCTGCTGACTTTCAAGCAGACCCTTGGGCTTGCGGCCGCGCGGGACTACGCCGGTGCCGCCCGGTCCATGCTGGCGTCCAAGTGGGCCGGACAGGTGGGCAAGCGGGCCCAGCGCCTGGCCGCGCAGGTGGGCGAAATCAAGGCGTAGGCGCGGCTTCGGCCGTTGGTTTGCGCTGCTGCGGGAAATTTTGCAGGACAAAGGCACGCCGGGGCGGCAGGTGCATGGACATGACCGCCGTCCGGACTTATTTTTGAAGGAATCGGAGTGCTATGGCTCCATCGTGACATGCGGGAGAAAATGGAGGTCGCATCATGGCCAGACAAGAGTTTCTCTCAGAGATGGAAGCGAAGCTTACGGCTTTTGACGCAAAGATGGCGCAATTGGCGGCGAGGCCCAAGCCCAAGGGAGAGCGGGCCGCCTTGGAGCGCCAGAAGACGTACTATTTCCTCAAGGCCCAGCGCGATGAGCTGCGCGAGCAGCTGCACCAGGCCGAGGCCGCCTCGGAAGACGGCTGGAACCGGTTCAAGGTCTCGGTGGAGCGGGTTTACGGGGATATGGTGCGCAGCATGGACGAAGCCTGCAACCGCATCGATGGCCCCGAAGAGGCCGGACTGTATTAGGTCCAGGCCTCCGGATAATTCTGAGCGCTGCGGAAGCTGCCGCGCTACGGCTTGAGCTGCGAGAGCAGCATGCCGCCGAGCATGAGCCCGCAGCCGAACATGGCGCGCAGGCTCAGCAGTTCGCCCAGGATGAAATAGCCCGCCACGGCGGCGAACACGGCCTCCAGGCTCAGGATGATGGCGGCGTGGGCCGGGTCAGCGTCGCGCTGGGCCACCACTTGCAGCGTGTAGGCCACGCCCACGCTCATGAGGCCGCCGTACAGAATGGGCACGGCCGCGCCGGAAACGCCCGCCAGGGTGATGGGCTCCGTGACGAAGCCCGCGCCCAGGCTCAGGGCGGAGCAGACCACGAACTGCGCCGCGGCCAGCTTTACCGCGTCGGTGCCGTCCATGCCGGGCGAGAGTTTGCCGATAACAAGCACGTGTCCGGCCCAGAACACCGCGCCGATGAGCTCCAGCACGTCGCCGTAAGCGATGCTGAAGTCCTCGTTCACGCTCAAAAGATACAGTCCCGCCGCCGCCGCGATGGCGCCTATCCACGTGCCCACCCCCGCCCGCTGCCTGAGGGCCAGGCCGAACAGCGGCACCATCACCACATACAGTCCGGTGATGAACCCGGCCTTGCCCGCGGTGGTGTGGACGATGCCCACCTGCTGCAAGGCCGCGCCCGCAAACAGCACGCATCCGGCGATGACGCCGTAGCGCACCAAGCGTTGCGAATCCATGCCCGCGCCGCCGCCCTCGCGCGTGCGCGTCTGCTGCATTTTCCAGATGAGCGGCTGCAGCGCCAGGGCGCCCAGGGCGAAGCGGATGCCGTTGAACGTGAACGGCCCGACGTGCTCCATGCCCAGGCGCTGGGCCACGAAGGCCGCGCCCCAAATGAGCGCGGTGAGCATGAGCAGGCCGTCGGCCTTGAGCTTGTGTGCGAGCATGTCCTTCCTTGACCGGTGCGGACCGGGGAGTCTTGTGGCTGGCGCATCCTGGCGTCAGCCCGGAAGAAATACAGCGCCCCCCAGGTCTGGGCAAGGGAAAATCTCCTCCTTTTGCGCAGGAGAATGGCGGCTCTTGCGCTGGGACCGACAGGCTGCGGCGAGCCGTGGGCGGGCCAGACCAAGCCGCCGTGTGGGATTATTTCAGCGTGATGTTGAAGTTGGACAGCAGCGAAACCGCCTCCGGCAGGGAGAAGATGGTCTTCTGGAACCGGTTCGTGTCCGCGTTGATGAAATAGTTGAACGAAGAGGAAAAGTCCGCGTGGCTCAGGTCGGCGTTGTGGAAGGTGCAGTTGCGCAGATCGCATTCGTCGAAGACCGCGTAGGCGAGCTTGGTGTCCATGAACGAGGCGTCGTGGAACGAGCAGTTGGTGAAGCGGTATTTCGAGAGGTTCATGGAGAAGAACGCGCAGTTGTCCATGAGGCAGCCGTTGAAGGATGCGGAGAAGACGCCGCTGGGGTTGCTCCAGTTGATGCCGCTGAGTTTTGAGTTCAGGAACTTTGCGCCGATGATCCTGGTTGCGCGCAATTGCGCCAGCGAAAGGTTGCAGCAATCGAAGACGCAATGCTCGAAGGTGCAGTTGGCGAGCTGCGCATATTGAAACGACGAGTTGCGGAACACGCAGTCGTAGAAGCTGGCGGCATGGAGCGCGGCGTTGTCGCCCGCAATGTTCGTGAAGGTCTCGTTCTCGTGCTCGCCGTTCAAGTCCGCCCAATCCTGCATGGCCGCTCTTCTCCCTTTCTTTTCGCCGGGGGGCTGAGGTTCCGCCTCCTCCTCGCTCCTGCGCCAGCGTGACGCGCCGTTTTGATGTTCCGGCGCTGTCCGCTGCGCTGTTCCGACATCCTGTCTCAACGTTGCGGGGTACTGCGGCCCAACGGCTGGGCACCCCCGCAACGCCATGGGGATTCCAAAGGGCCTCAGGTCCTTTGGCCGCCGGAGGCTATTGCTCTTTTCTTCGCCCTACCACTCCACCGGCAGCCGCGCCTTTTGCCCGGCCTTGTTCGAGAACAGCACGTAGCGGTGCTCCCGGCCGAAGAGATACAGGTCGCGCGTCACTGCCACGTCCTGCCTGCAGTACTTGGCGATTTCGTCGAGCCTGCCCTCTTTCCACCAGGCCAGGGCCTGGAGGCCGTCGGCGCTTTTGCCCACGTCCAGGGTGGCCTGGGCCAGGTTGTCGAGCTTGAGGCGGTAGCCCAGGCGCTCGTGCACGCGCAGCAGCATGTCCAGGGTCGGCAGGCTGCGCCAGGCGAAGGGATGCGCCCCGGCCAGCACGCCGTAGTCGAAGCGCAGGATGTTGAAGCCGACCACGAGGTCCATGGCCTTGAGGCGCTCGGCGAGCTTGGGTATCTCGTGCTCCTGGTAGTCGATGTACTCGTCGGAGCCGGAGTCGTACAGGACGGCGATGCTGATGCCCATGAGGTCCGGCCGGTTCCAGCCGCCCACATCGGCGGCGCTGCGCCGCGTCTCCACGTCCACCACGCCGAAGCGTTTGGGGATGATGACGGCGGGCGCCTGGGCTCCGGCCTGTCCCGTCTGCTGTCCAGCGGATTGGTCGCTCATGCTGGCCTCCTCGGATTGCTGTGCGGTTGCGGCCGGTTCTGGCGTTGTTGTGGGCGCAATGCCCGGCGCGATGTCCGGCGCGATGTCCGGCCCGGGCGTTCCGCCCGTGAGTTCGCGCAGCAGAAAGAGCGCCGCGGCCTTGTCGATGGGCCGGTTGCCGCTGCCGCACTTGGGCGAGTGCACGCAGGAGGGGCAGCCCAGCTCGCAGGGGCAGTCGCGCACCACGGCCAGGGTGCGCTCCATGAGCTCCTCGGCCCGGGCGAAGGCTTCGCGCGTCAGGCCCGCGCCGCCGGGCATGCCGTCGTAGATGAACACGGCTGCTCCGCCGGTCTGCTGGTGCATGGGCGTGCTGATGCCGCCCAGGTCGTTGCGGTCGGTGAGCACCAGCAAGGGCAGAATGCCGATGGCCGCGTGCTCCAGGGCATGGATGCCGCCCATGAAATGCAGGTACTCGGCCTCGGCGTTTCTGCGCGCGTCGTCGGGCACGTCGAGCCATATGCCCTCGGTCTCGAACACGGACGGCGGGAGGTCGAGGGGCACCATGCCGAGCAGCGTGCCGCCGCGCGTGCTGCGCTTTTCAAAGCCGGTGATGTGCTCCGTCACCTTGAGCCGCGCCAGGGTGAAGCGCGTGCCCAGCACCTCGCGCCGGTCGAAGACCTCCAGAATCTCCGTCTCCTTGCTGCTGCGCACGCGGGTGTAATAGCCCACGCGCGCCGGCCTGGCCTTCACGGTCTGGCCGGGCAGGTCCAGGCTCTCGATGAGCCAGGTGCGGCCCCGGTGCAGGTACACCGCGCCGGGGTGGGTCTCGCGGCAGGCGCGCAGGCTGTCCACCGCGCCGATGACCTCGCCCGTGTCCGCCGCCTCGATGGTGATCTGCGAGCCCGCGCCGCGCAGGTCCACCTCGCGCTGGGGGCGCTTGCGCGGAGAGAGCACCTCGCGGCCGTCCGCGCTTTCAAGCAGCGTGCCTTTGGCCAGCAGGGCCGCCAGGGCCTCGCGCGCGCCCGGGGAGTCGAGATAGGGCTCGCCCTGGCCGCTGATGTCGAGAGGCAGCTCGGCCGCGGCGCAGATGAGATGGCGGGGCAGAATGACCGGGTTGGCAGGATTGAGCACGGCGTTTTCCGGCGGCCGGGCGAAAAAGTCCTCCGGGTGGCGCATGAAGAACTGGTCCAGGGCGTCCTCTTGCGCCACCAGCACCACGGCGCTCTCCTGCTGGGCGCGGCCCACGCGGCCCCCGCGCTGCAGGGTCGCCATCACGCTGCCCGGGTAGCCCACCAGAATGCACACGTCGAGCCCGCCGATGTCGATGCCGAGCTCCAGCGCGCTGGTGCTGATGACCGCGAGCAGCTCGCCCGAGGACATGCGCGCCTCGATCTCGCGGCGCTCCTCGGGCAGAAAGCCCGCGCGGTAGGCGCTGATCTTGTCCTTGTACGGCCCGCTTTTTTCGCTGGCCCACATGGCGATGAGCTCGGTCATGCGGCGGCTTTGCGCGTAGACGATGGTCTTGAGCCCGCGCGAGAGCGCCGCCTGCAAGAGCTGGATGGCCGCGCCCGCCGGGCTGTCCTCCGGATTCAGAAAAACCATGTGCCGGGCCCCGGCCGGAGCGCCGCTCTCGGTCACGGCCACGGGCTCAAGCCCGGTCAAGAGCTGGCACAGCTCCGCCGGGTTGCCCACCGTGGCGGAGCAGAACACGAACACTGGGTCCGAGCCGTAGTAGCGGCAAATGCGCTGGAAGCGCCGCAGCACCTGGCTCATGTGCGCGCCCAGCACCCCCCGGTAGGTGTGCACTTCGTCGAGCACCACATGCGTCAGCGTGGCGAAGACCTGGGCCCAGGTGCCGTGGTGCGGCAGCATGGAGAGGTGCAGCATCTCCGGGTTGGTCAAAAGCAGGTTGGGCGGCTTTTTGCGGATCTTGGCCCGCTGCGAGGGCTTGGTGTCGCCGTCGTAGATGGCGGCCGTGGGGCGGCGCGCGGCGGGCACGCCCTCAAGCCCGTCGATGAGCTCCGTGAAGCCGCGCAGCTGGTCTTGGGCCAGGGCCTTGAGCGGGTAGATGGCGATGGCGCGGCTGTCCGGATTGGCGAGCACGGCCTCGATGATGGGCAGCTGGAAGGCGAAGGTTTTGCCGCTGGCCGTGGGCGTGGCCACCACGACATGCCTGCCGCCGCGCACAAGGTCGGCGGCCAGGGCCTGGTGGCTGTACAGGGCGTCGATGCCGCGCGCGGCGAGCATTTCGCGCACGGCCTTGGGCCAGGGCCGCCGGGGCTCGGCGTACTCGGCATCGCGGCCGGGCAGCAGGCGGTGGTGGCACACCTGCCTGCCCAGGCGCTCGCTGGCCAAGAGGGCGCTTATGTATTCGGCGACGGGAGAAACGGGCTCGGACATGGGCCGAGCATAGGGGAAAGGGCGGCTGGGGGGAAGGGGGGCGGTAAGGCCCCGCGCCACGGCGGAATGAGCAGGAGCAAAGCGGTCCCGTCCGGCCTTTTGTTCAGGAGGGCTCGGCGTGTCAGTCCGAGGTTCCGGCGTCCATTGCCAGCCGGGAAATGGCGGCCACGATTTGCGGCCAAGTCCCCGTGGGCATGTCGTGGCCCATTCCGGCAATGATCAACAGCTTTGCGCCCGGTATCACCTGGGCCGTGTCCTTGCCGGCTTCCGCAGAGATCAGCGGGTCATCCGCGCCGTGAATCACGAGGGTCGGCGTTTGCAGCGCGGAAAGCGCGGCGCGCCGGTCGCCATTGGCCAACAGCGCAGCGTTCTGGCGGGGCATTCCCTGCGGATAATAGGAGCGGTCATAACTCTGCTCAAGGAACGTCCGGGCCCGTTCCTCCTCAAAGGGATAGCCTGGGCTCCATATCTTGCGCCATACGTTGAGATTGTGCCCGATATTGGCTTCGCGTCCCTCTGGCGCCGGCGCGACAACAGCCGCGATGGCCTCCTGCTGGCCCTGCGGAACATTTGGATTGCCCGTGCACGACATTATCGAGGTCAGGCTCAACACATGCAGGGGGTGCCGGTAGGCCACGACCTGGGCGATCATGCCGCCCATGGAAGCGCCGCAAATATGCGCCTTTTCGATGCCGAGCGTCGTGAGCAGGCCAATGCAGTCGTCGGCCATGTCATCCAGGGAATAGGGGGCCTCCACCGGTTGACCGGCCATGGCGGCCTGGATGAGGGCCATCATGTCCGGAATCCCCGCCGCGTCGAACTTGGTCGAAAGGCCTGCATCGCGGTTGTCAAAGCGGATGACGAAAAAACCTGCCTGGACCAGCAGTTCGCAAAAGGCGGCATCCCAAACGAGCATCTGGGCGCCATTGCCCGCGATAAGCAAGAGCGCCGGGCGGGAGCGCTCACCAAAAGTCTCGTATTCGATCTGAATTCCGTTGGCTGTCGCTTGGGGCACTGCGGACTCCTTGCTGATCAAAATCGAGTGAATGATGAGGTCCAGCCATTGTCGTGACGGCCTTGCTCATCGCTTGCCTGTTCAAGCACACCGGCCGGGCCGAGCATAGGTGAAAGGGCGGCGAGCCTCAACTGGCGGTTCATGACGAGTGTTGCCCTATTGCTGCACAGCCTTGATGCGCTTGATTTTGATGATGTTGCGAAGCAATCTGGAGTCCAGATTGCTTATGGTCCTTGCCTCGCCGATAACAGGCATCATCGTGAATCGGTCAACGAGGATGAAGGCGTCTGTGACGGAGGTTATGACTTCCCTTGTCGCCTTGTTCGTGTTCGTTGTCTCGGTGCGTGCTTTTATTACATAGCACTCCGTTCCATTATAGGTGGTCACGCCGGAGAGGATGGCCTTTGTTTTTTCTTGGGTCGTGTCCTTATCCGGTATGTCCAGCGGGGCATGGTCGGAAATCTGCTGCAGATTGGCCGTGCTTTTGTTTGTGTAGGGCATGAAGAAACAGTTGAAGAGCTGGCCTGTCGAATTCAGTGCTTTTTTGACGGCTGGATCTTCTTTGTTGACCTTACCCTTTGTGTTGAGGATGTCGACGTCGGAAATCGAGCCGGATTTGTCGCTGTGGACAGTGGCGGCAATAGTTACTTTCCCGCCAGAGAAAGTGACCGCCCACAAGAGGCCATCCTCGGATTTGGCAACGGTGTAGAGGGCCTTCAGCGAACCGAGGGAGTATTCTGTTCCGTTGAGAACGAGAAAGTCCTCTATGACAAGCTGTCCACTTCCGGGAACATATTGCGGTGTGACCGGGCTAGGGATTGGTGCAACGGCGACTTCGCTGAGTTCAAATGGTTTTGCGCATCCGGAGAGCAGGAGCATCGCGATGAGCATTAACAAGATTCTTTTCATTGTTATCTTCATCCTTGTTGAGCTTTTCGATGTTGTCTTTGACGAATTTCAGTACTGCCGCCGCTTGGCGCTCAAGCTCGGCGTCTTGCTGCCTGGCGGGAACGGAATTTGAGACAAAGACGAAGTTGGCGATTTCTTTTCCGTTCTTGAAAACCACAGTATCTGAGCTGAAGGAGAAGATTCCCTCATCCATCAGGGTTTCGGGCCTGTAGCTGCCTTTGGTGACATATGAGGCGATTTTGAACGTCGCCTTTGTGGAATTGGAAAAGAGTCTCGCCTTGTCGATCTCTCTCTGGATTTTGTTCGGGATGGCATTATCCGCAATGCGGGCTATGTTGCTCGGGTTTCCATTTTTTGAAGCAAACACGAGCATTTCGATATTCGCAACGGTCAGGGGCAGCACGCCTTCGACATATTCCAGCGTTCCGTCAATGGGCGCTTCCCTTGGACTTCTGGAGAACGTTGATGCGCGGGGGACGTTGTTTGAAAAGCGGATGACCACATCGCGCACCGCATTTTGGAATGCGTTCTGGCCTATTGTTTTGTTGATGCAGTCGTCGGAACAGTTCGTCGCCACAGCTTCAAACTCTTTGCTGTAGTGGGCGGAGTATAGCTGAGCGCCTGTGTTCGGGTCCACGAATGCCAAGGTGGCAGCGAACTGCGCTGGCCTGTTGACAGCGTAGAGCAGCAAACTGCCGGCCTGCAAGGCATCAGCTGTGCACCGCACCTGCACTGCTGGGGCGGAATCGTAGTCCTTCTCGCCAGGCTGCTTGAAGGAACTGCGCAGAATTTTGACCGTGGTGCTGAGCAACTGGCCTCGTGTGCCGCCAATGGGTGCAGCGTCTCCCGCTATGGATGCGTCTTTCGATTGGGGGGCGTTTGCCACTTCAACGACAACGCCGCTCAACCGGAATTGCTTCAAATTTGTCTCTGCGCCCAAGAGAGGTTGGGCTACGGGAGGGCACTTGGGAGTGGCACAGCCGCAAAGCATCAGTGTCATCGCCAGGGCAACACATTGTATTTTCATTTCATCCCCAAGATATCGTTATATCAAATGGTAAAATAGAAATTCGCAATAACACGTATAGTGAAACACGTTCCAGAGGTTGAAGCTATAGCCTCTGGTCGAGAATGCGACAACATGTAATTTGCGGGAAGTGATTCCAACTAAAAGAGTAGGATAGTCCGTAAGCGGACCAAGCTGGCGCAACAGCCCCCCGCCTCGTCGGTCAAGGGGGACAGCGATTTATCCGGGGCAAGAACAGGCCGGGGGCTACTTCGCCGAAATCGCGTACTTTTTCAGCTTGTACTGCAGCAGGCTCTTGGAGATGTTCAGCAGTTCCGCAGCCTTCACCTGGATGAAGTCGGCCTTGACCAGGGCCCGGCGGATGACCGCGGCCTCGATCTTCTCCAGAGTTTCGGAGAGGTCGAGCTTGGTGGGCAGCAGGTCCACGGCGCTCTTGAACTGCGACTCCTCGTCCTTGATCTCCGGCGGCAGGTCGTCGGCGCCGATGGTGTCGGAGGAGGACAAGACCACGCAGCGCTCAATGACGTTTTCCAACTGGCGCACGTTGCCCGGCCACTCGTAGGCCGAGAGGTAGTCCATGGCCGAGGGGCTGAAGCCCTTGAACTCGCGCGTGTTCTCCTTGGCGAACTTGTCCAGGAAGTGCGCGGCCAGAAAGGGAATGTCCTCGCGCCGTTCGCGCAGGGGCGGCAGGTGTATGCTCACCACGTTCAGGCGGTAGAAAAGATCCTCGCGGAAGCTGCCGTCGGCCACGGCCTTGGTCAGGTCGCGGTTGGTGGCGGCCACGATGCGGATGTCCACCTCCACCACCTCCGTGCCGCCCACGCGCTCGAAGCGGCGCTCCTGCAGCACGCGCAAAAGCTTCACCTGCATGTCTTGCGATAGCTCGCCGATCTCGTCCAGAAACAGCGTGCCCTTGTCGGCCAGCTCAAAGCGCCCGCGCCGCCGCGAAACCGCGCCGGTGAAGCTGCCTTTCTCGTGGCCGAAGAGTTCGCTTTCCAGCACGCCGGGGTTGAGGGCCATGCAGTTGACCGAGACGAAGGGGCCGTCCTTGCGGGGGCTCTCGTTGTGGATGGCCTTGGCGATGAGCTCCTTGCCGGTGCCGCTCTCGCCGGTGACGAGCACGGTGCTGCGGCTGGGCGCGGCGCGGTGCACCATGTCGAGCACGTGGCGCATGCTCTTGTCGCGGCCAACGATGTTCTCCGGCCCGAAGCGCTCCTGGATCTGGCGGCGCAACTGGCGGTTTTCCTGCTGGGCGCGGGCGTACTGCATGGCCTTGGAGAGCGAGAGCAGCAGCTCCTCGTTGGAAAAGGGCTTGGTGATGTAGTCGAAGGCGCCGGTGCGCATGGCCTCCACCGCGGCCTCAATGCTGCCGAAGGCGGTCATGATGAGCACGGGGATGTGCGGATAGTGCTTTTTGACGTGGTCCAGCACGTCCTTGCCCGTGAGCTTGGGCATCTTCATGTCGGTCACCACCACGTCGACCTCGGACTCCTCAAGGAAGGCCAGACCCATCTCCGGGTCGGAAAGCGGCGTCACCTTGTAGCCCGCGTCGGAAAGAATGGCGTCCAGCACCAGCAGATAGTTCTGCTCGTCGTCCAAAATGAGAATATTGCCTGGCATGGTCTGGCTCCGTGTCGTTGTTCTAGGCTTCGGCCGGGGCCGGGGGATCGGCTTCGTCGTTCTTCGCCACGGCGGGCAGGGTCAGCTCGACGATGGCGCCGCCCTCCGCGTGGTTCTTCAAAACCACGGCGCCGCCGTGGCTCTCCACAATGCTGGTGACGATGGCCAGGCCCAGGCCCGTGCCCGTGTCCTTGGTGCTGAAGAAGGGGTCCTTCATCTTGTCCAGGTTCTTCACGTCGAAGCCCGGGCCGGAGTCGTGCACGTCGAGCACCAGCCAGGGGCCGCCCTCGCGCTCCGGTTCTTCCGCCGGCTCCTGGCGCACGGTCACGTCGATGTGGCCGCCCTCGGGCATGGCCTGCATGGCGTTGCCCAGCACGTTGTACACCGCGCGGTACAGCAGGTCGCGGTCGCCGCGCACAAAGGTGTTGTCCGGGCAGTCCCGCGTGAGCTGGATGCCCTTCTCCTCGCACTCGTGCTCCAAGAACACGCAGGCCTGCTCCAGAATGCGGCACAGGTCCACTTCATCCATGCGCGGCTGGCGCGGCCGGGCGTAGTCGAGGAAGTCGTTCACCGTGCGCGAAAGCCGGCGGCTTTCGTCGTAGATGGCTTCGATGATGCGCGTGTGCGGGTGGTTGTCGGCCTTGGCCTTTTTCAGCACCAGTTCGGCGCTTGATTGGATGATGCCCAGGGGGTTTCTGATCTCGTGGGCCACGCCGGCCACCATGCGGCCCATGCCCGCGAGCTTTTCCTGCTGGTGCAGCTCGGCCATGAGCTTTTCCTTCTCGGCCTGGCGCTCAGCGCTGATGCGGTCCACCCGGCGCAGAATGCTGATGATGAGCGAGAAGAGCACCATGCTGGTGATGAGCGAGGAGGAGTAGACCAGCCGCTCGAAGTTGACCACGGCCATGTAGTCGTCGGTGATGTCCTGGCTGAACTCCAGAATGCCCATGATGGGATTTTTGGCCCCGGGGCCGAAGTTGCGCTCCATGCGCAGGGGGGTGAACCCGCGCATGACAACGCTGCCGGGCCGCATCTCGATCTTGAACAGGGCCGAGAAGCCCGAGACCTTGCTGAACAGCTCGAAGCTCGGCTCCTCGTGGTTCAGGGCGCGCTTGACGCCTTCACCGGCCAGTCCGGTGCGCAGCACCAGGTTGGGGTCGGTGCAGTAGGTCACGCGCAGCTCGGGGTCGTAGATGCGCACCTCCTGCACGTGGAAGCTGTGGATGGTGGTGCGCACCACTTGGTCGAGGCGGGCGAACTGGTCGGGTATGCGCAGGGAGATCTGCCCGAAGCCGATGATGGTGGGCAGGGTGAAGCGCGTGAAGATCTGGTGCGAGAGGTTTTCGGAGAGCAGCAAGCCGAATTCCTTCTGCTTTTCCAAAAGAACCCGCTCGGCGTGCTTGGAGAGGAACACCGAAAGCGCCAGGTTGGTGCCGAGGATGAGCAAAAGGAAGGTCCAGGTGAGGACCTTGACGAACTGCAGGGGCTTGTGATTGCCCAGCAGGCTGGAATAGATGCTCAAGGGCTAGAACCCCCGCTCGTCGCGGCCCGCGCCGGACCCTTGCCCGGTGAACGCGGCCAGCGCGGCCTTTTCCTCGGCAAGACCGGCGGCCCCGAGCCGGGCTTTGGCCAGGCGCTTGCCCAGCTCAACGGCGGGCTGGTCCACGGGATTGATGCCCATGAGCCAGCCGGTGAGCAGCGTTGCCGCGCCCAGCAGGGCCATCATCTTTCCGGCGGCGTGGGCATCGTCCTTGTCCAGGCGCAGGGCCAGCAGAGGCACCTCGTTCTGGGTCAGGGCCATGCGCGTGCCCAGGGCCTCGGCGGGCAGCAGCTCGCCAAAGCGCTTGCCCTGCAGGTAGTCGAAGATCTCCGGCATGTCCGCCGGGAAGGGCAGGCCCGCAGGCCCCTTGGCCCGCTCCACGAACAGGCAGGCTTTGTTGCGCGGACCGTCCAGGAACATCTGGTTCACGCTGTGCTGGTCGGTGACGCCCACCGCCGGAATGGGCTGGCTGCCCTGGCCGTTTTTGCCCAGGCTTTCGGCCCAGAGCTGCGCGAACCAGTCGGCGAAGCTGGCCCACTGCGGAATGTAGAAGAAGGTGATGAGCTCGCTGTAGCCCGCGTCCATGAGGGCCTTGGCCCATACGGCGAACTCGAAGGACGGGTGTGCGGTCAGCGCGGCGGCGTCCAGCTTCGGCTGGGCCAGGGGCGCTGCCACGGCTTTGAAGCCCTGCACCAGCCCGCGCCAGTCCATGCCGAGGAACGCGGCGGGCACGAGGCCCACGGCGCTGATGGCCGAGTAGCGGCCGCCAAGGTTGTCGGGCACGGGCAGGGTGCGGATGCCGAACTGCGCGGCCTCTTGGCGCAGGTAGCCCTTGTGCTCGTCGGTGTTGAGCAGCAGGTGGTCCTTCCAGGCCGCGGGCAGGGCGTTCTTCAGCCACTGCTTGACCAGAAAGTACTGGCCGATGGTTTCAATGGTGTCGCCGGATTTGCTGACCACATAGACCAGGGTCTTTTCCGCCGGCAGGCGCGAGAGGTGGGCCTCCAGGCTGGCGGCGTCGACGTTGTCCAGAATCCACAGGCTCTTGCCCTTGTGGCCGGGCAAATCTTGGCCGGGCGCGAAGGCTTTTTGCAACGCGCGCGCGCCCAGAGCCGAGCCGCCTATGCCGAGCAGCAGCATGTGTTCGAACCGCGGCAGATATTCGGCCTCAAGCCCGGCCAGATCTTTTTCCAGGGCATCAAGAAACGGCAGGGCCAGGAAGGGCAGCCTGCCGCCGGCCACCTCGCCCGCGAGCTTTGCGGCCATCTCGTCCGCGCGGGCCCGCAGGCCAGGGTGGGCGGGCAGCCTCTCCCAGCAGGCGTTGGTCCAGTCCAGAACATCCTGATGCTTGGAACCTGCGGTCATGAAGCCTCCCCACCCGGCGACGGGTTGTTGCGGGTTTTCGCGGGTTGGTTCGTGGTTGCGCGCTGCCCGGCGCAAAACGCCCGCCTATTTGCCGAGCAGCACCTTGCCCACCTTGGCAAGGGCGGTCATGAGCACCTCGTCGGCCACGGCGTAAGAGAAGCGCACGCAGCGGTCGTCGCCGAAGGCGCTGCCGGGCACCAGGGCCACACCCGCTTCTTCGAGCAGGCGGGTGCACAGCGAGGCCGAGTCGGGCATCTCCGGCGTGTAATACTTTTCCACCACGGGGAAGAGATAGAACGCGCCGTCCGGCTTGGGACAGGTGACGCCCGGCCAGCTGTTGATGACCGAAAGCGCCAGGTCGCGGCGGCGCACAAAGGCGGTCTTCATCTCGTCAACCAGCGTCCAGGGCCCGTTGAGTGCGGCCACGGCGGCCTTCTGCGACACGCTGTTGATGTTCGAGGTGCTCTGCCCCTGGATCTTGGCGCAGGCCTTGATCAGGTCGGCATGGGCCAGGGCCCAGCCCACACGCCAGCCGGTCATGCAGAAGCTCTTGGAGAGCGCGCCCACGATGGCTACGCTTTCCGGGTTCTTTTGCCAGAAGTGCGCCAGGGTGCTGGGTTTGGCCGGCTCGTACACCAGGCGGTCGTACACTTCGTCGGAAATGATGAAGATGCCGCGCGCCTTGGCCCAGCGGGCTATCTCGTCCAGGGCGTCCTGCGGGTAGTGGCAGCCCGTGGGGTTGCTCGGCGTGTTCAGCATCAGCACCGAGGTGCGCGGGGTGCACATGTCCTCAAGGTCGCGCACGCTGACGCGGAAGCCGCTCTCCGGCGTGGTGGGCACAATGACGGGCACGCCGTCGGCCAGCTCCACCATGGCGGTGTAGCTCACCCAATAGGGCGCGGGGATGAGCACCTCGTCGCCGGGGTTCAAAAGCGCCATGAGCAGATTATACAGCGCCTGCTTGCCGCCGCAGGTGGCGATGGTGTTTTCCGGCTTGGCGCACACGCCGTAGGTCTGGCCGTAATACCCGGCAATGGCGGCGCGCAGGTCGGGAATGCCCGGCACCGGGGTGTAGCGGGTGAAGCCGTCGTCGATGGCTTTCTTGGCGGCCTCGCGCACGTGGTCCGGGGTGCCGAAGTCCGGCTCGCCCACGGCCAGGCTGACGATGTCGCGTCCCTGGGCCTTGAGTTCCTGGGCCTTGGCGTTCACGGCCAGCGTGGCCGAGGGCTTGAGCTTCTTGAGTCTGTCGGAAATGCGCATGGGGATACCGTCCCTAGGGCGTAAGTGTAGGAGGCGGTTTGCCCCGCCTGACCCAGTATTAGAGCAAAACCGGGCCAAGGGAAAGGGGGGATGTGCGATGCGGCCGCGGCGGGGCCCGCGCAAGAGTGTCATAGCGGATTTGCGCCAGTCTTCCCGTCCCCTGTCAACCCGCCATTTTTGTCCTTTTTCCGGCCAAATCCCTGCCGATTTTGTCCGGCGCCGCAACGTGGGGTTATGCTTGCGTAACCCAATCGGGAGGCTCCGCCTCCCGCGCCCTCCGCCGGGGGGAATGATTCCCCCCGGTCCCCCTCATATGGTGAACAGGCCCGGCAATGCATGAGGCCCAGGCACTTCGCCCCATTTGCGGGTCCAGGGGGTGCATACCCCCTGGCGGGGTCCAAGGGGCTGCGCCCCTTGATGTATTTACCTTTCGCTCGCGTCGCCCCCATCGCCCTGGCCGCCTGGCCTAGTCGGCATCGGGTGGTGTTCGACAGCACAACTATCTGAAATATAATAATTATATGGCCACATGGGCACGCCCATGGCCCTTGCCAATCTGGACGGTGGTATTGTACAGACGATGCAATATGATGCCTTCGGAAATCTGGTGGCGGCGCGCGGCGATGCGGTGCGGCTGCCGCTGGGCTTCGCGGGTGGGCTCTTTGACGCCGACACCGGCCTGACCCGTTTTGTCTGGCGCGACTACGACGCCGACACTGGCCGCTTCACCGCCCTGGACCCCCTTGGCGCCAAGGGCGGGGACACGGACTGGTACGGCGACTCGCGTCGATGATCCGGGGAGTTTCGCTGGCCATGCCGTATCGAGCCCGCCGCCGCCACTCCCTGGTTGACCACCTCTACGTTTCTGGCCTAATCTGTGAGTCTGCGCAAGGATACCCCCTGCTTTGGCCCTATCGCCAGAGGCCGGACGGGGGGTGAACGTTTTTGCCGGCATAGCCACTCTCTGGAGGAAATGGATGTCCAGCCAGTCCAGCTACGAGTTTTACGGATCCGACCTGACCAAAATGCCGCCCCTGCGCGCCATTGCGGAAACGCTCATTCTGGACGGCCGCGTGCGCGCCGTTTCCGCGGCGCAAGCCTATGAGCTGGCCCTTTCCCAATCCGATGTCTCCGTGACGGACATGCCCGTGTATCCGCCCGCGGCCAAGCGCCTGGGCCTGCCCGAAGGCGCGCGCGTGCTCAACAACTGCCACGGCCGCATCGTGGGGCGCTCGGCCAATGCGCGGCGGTTTTACAACGCCATCACCCCGCCGGAGCAGCAGAAGGTGCTGGGCGACCTGCGCGAAGCCATGTTCGATTTCCAGAAGCGCCCGCTCATCAAGGCCCACGCCATTCTGGGCCTGGACCGCGACCTGATGATCAAGGCCACCCTGGTGGGCGCCGTGGACGACGCGGTGAACATCTTCAACTGGCTGGCGAACTTCACGCCTTTTGACGAACTGGCCGAGCAATATGCCAAGAGCCCCAAGCTGCCCATCCAGGACATCCTGGTCATCGGCGACAATCTGTGGAGCAACCTCGACCCCTACTACCACAACCACGGCGGCCCGCAGCTGGCCCTGGTGGACGAGGCGGCCAACGTCATTTTCAACCTGGGCATGCGTTACTTCGGCGAGCGCAAAAAGGGCACCCTCACCCTGGCCTGGACCAGCGGCATGCGGCTCGGCATGGCCGCGTGCCACGGCGGCATCAAGGAAATCGACTTCTCCGGCTGCCCGGACGAAAAGGCAAAGGCCGTGGGCAAGCGCACCATGGCCTTTTTTGGGCTCTCCGGCACGGGCAAAAGCTCGCACACAAACAGCGCCGACAACGGCGGCACTCTGCCCGCGGGCTTCAAGAAGGTCGTGCTGCACGACGACGCCTTCCAGATCGACTGCGAGCAGAAGGTGTGCCGCGTGTGGGAGCCCACGCTGTTCGACAAGACCGACTCCCGGCCCGTGGGCCACAACGACTGGCGCTACATCATCAGCGTCATGAACCACGGCCTCATCGAGGTGGACGGCAAGGTGCTGCCCCTGGGCCAGGACCGTCGCAACTCCAACGGCCGCGCCCTGTTCGACCGCGACCTCTTGGGCGACTACGTGAACCGCTGCGGCTTCCCCGACCTCATCTGCTGGCTCATGAAGGACTCCTGCCTGCCGCCGCTGCTGCGCTTCAAGAGCCCGTCCCTGGCCGTGGCCATGGGCGCAAGCCTCATGACGCGCCGCAACCGCGCCGAGAACGTGCCCGAGGAAGAGCTGGCCAAGCTCGTGTTCGTGCCCTTTGCCAACCCCTTCCGCGTGTACGAGCTGTGGCGCGACGTGCGCGCCTTCGCCAAGGTCTTCGAGCAGGGGGCCGTGGGCTACTGCTTCAATTCCGGCGGGTTCTGGAAGTCCTCCGACGTGGATCTGCACGGCATTCCGCTGGCCACCTCGCTGCGGCTGCAAACCGCGCTGCTCTTGAACGAACTCTCGTGGGAGAACCTGGACATTCTGCCTGGGGCGCAAATTCCCACCAAGGCCAGCGTGGAGGCCATTCTGCCCGGCTATTACGACCGTTATCACCCGGACAACGTGGAGAACCGCACCGCGTACCTGTCCACGGTGCGCTCGCGCTTCCGCCAGCGCATGGTGTTTTTGCAGTCCAGCGACCTGCACGACAGGCCCGGCCTGCTCCTCTCGCTCATCAACGCCCTGGGCGTGGGCGGCGGCGAGGACGAATCCGTCTGATCCCCGGTCCCCCCGGCACCTCAACATATCGAAGGAGCTGACATGCGCGCCATCGCCGTCGTGGGTTACAAGAAGTCCGGCAAGACCACCCTGGCTTTGGAATTGGCCGAGGCCCTGAAAAAGCTCGGCCTGACCGTCACCCTGGTCAAACATTCGCACCACGGCTTTGACGAAAAGGCCGAGACCGACACCGCGCGCTTCCGCGCCAGCGCGGACATGGTCATGGGCTTTTCGCCCGGCGGCAGCTTCGTGTCCTGGCCGGGCGAGCGTCCCCTGGCCGATCTCATCCCCCTGGTGAACACGGACTTTCTGGTGCTGGAGGGCGGCAAGACTCAGGGCGTCATGCCGCGCATCATCATCGCGGACGACGAACAGACCGCGCGCGACCTGGACCCGGAGCTGGCCCTGGCCGCCTTTGGCGACCACGCCCTGGACGGGCTCATGGCCACGCGCGACGTGGCGGGCCTGGCGCGCATCGCCAAGGGCAGCGGCTTCCTTCTGCCCGGGCTCGATTGCGGCGCCTGCGGCCGCAAGGACTGCCGCAGCCTCGCCGTGGACATCGTGGCGGGCGAGGCCACCGTGGAGGATTGCAAGGCCCTGGGCGGCAGCCTGCGCATCACCGTGGGCGGCAAGCCCCTGCCCCTCAATCCTTTTGTGGAGCGCATCCTCAAAAGCGGCATCCAGGGCATGCTTTCCGAACTCAAAGGCTTCGGCCCCGGCCAGGTGGACATCCACATTGACTGAGCCAAGAGCGGACACTTCCAACACACTGGACGGCCACGGCTTTTTGAACGTGGTGAGCCGCGCGGAGTTCTGCGCGCTTTTGGCGTCCTTTCCGGTGCTTGCGGCGGAGGAGACACCCCTTGCCGAGGCGCTGGGCCGTGTGCTCGTCCGCGAGCTGCCCGCGCCGGAGGACCTGCCCCAGACCGCCCGCGCCAGCATGGACGGCTACGCCCTTGCCGCGCGCGATGTTTTCAGCGCCACCGAGACCAACCCGGCCTATGTGGACTGCGTGGCCGATCTGCGCATCGACTGGCATGGCAAAGGACCCGACGGCGGCGCGCAAGGGGCCGTGCGCCTGGCTTCGGGCCAGGCCGCGCGCATTCCCACCGGCGGCACCCTGCCCGAAGGGGCCGACGCCGTGGTCATGGTGGAGCACACCGGCCTTCTCGGCGGCGCGCCAGAGGAAAGCGCAAGCGGCGAGCCGGGCGTGCAGACCATCGAAATCCGCAAAAGCGCGGCACCGGGCGAAAACGTCATGCTCCCGGGCGAGGACGTGCGCCGGGGCGAGGCGGCCCTGCCCGCCGGGCGCGTGCTGCGCGCACAGGACGTGGGTCTGCTGGCCGCCCTGGGCCAGACCGTGATCGCCGTGGGCAGGCGCCCTCGCGTGGGCATTCTCTCCACCGGCGACGAGCTGGTGCCCGCCGACGCAACGCCCCGGCCCGGGCAGATCCGCGACGTGAACTCCAGCGCCCTGGCCTGTTTGGCGGTCGAGGCCGGCGGCCTGCCCCGGCAGTTCGGCATCGTGCCCGACGACCTGCCGCGCCTGACCGCGGCCCTGGCCGAGGCCCTTGCCGCGTGCGACGTGGTGCTGCTTTCCGGCGGCAGCTCCATCGGCGCGCGCGACCATTCCGTCGCCGCCATGCTGGCCCAGCCCGGCGCGGAGATTTTGGCCCATGGCGTGGCCATGAGCCCCGGCAAGCCCACCATCCTCGCGCGGGTGGGCAACAAGGCCGTGCTCGGCCTGCCCGGCCAGGTGACCTCGGCCCAGGTGGTCATGGCCGTGCTGGTGAAGCCTTTTCTGCGGCATCTGGCCGGCGGGGCAGGGGCCCTTGCCGCCGCGCCGCCGCCCTTCGTGGCCGAGCTGGCGCGCAACGTGGCGGGCCGACCGGGCCGCGAGGACTTTGTGCGCGTGCGCCTGGAGGCCCGGCCCGGCCAGCCGCCCCTGGCCCATCCGGTGTTCGGCAAAAGCGGGCTCCTCAAGACCCTGCTCGCGGCGGACGGTCTGCTCGCGGTGCCCGCCAGCGCCGAGGGGTTGTACAAGGGCCTGCTCGCGCCGGTCTGGCCGCTTTAGCATCCCACGCTTTCCTCCCTTCCGCGCAGCTCTCCCGCTTGTGACAAAAGGCGCGCTTCTTGACGCGCCGCCCGCACGGTTCTAATTGAGCGCACTGCCCGCGATGCGGGACCCCGCTCGTGGTCCCGGTTGTCCCGCCGCCCTCTCGCGCGGACCAAGCCCTCGCGGCACGGAGGTCCCAATGGCCCAGAAACAGCTTTCCGCACCCGACATCCTGGCCCGCAAGGGCGGCGACAAGATCGCCGTGCTCACGGCCTATGACTACCCCACCGGCCTTTTGGCCGACGCGGCCGGTGCCGACGCGATCCTTGTGGGCGACAGCCTGGGCATGGTCTGCCTTGGCCTGCCCGACACCCTCGGCGTCACCATGGCCGACATGCTGCACCACACCAAGGCCGTGTGCCGCGCGGCGAAAAACGCCCTGGTGGTGGCCGACATGCCGTTCCTTTCCTACCAGACCGGCATCTCCGAGGCCGTGGCCAACGCCGGGCGCTTTTTGCAGGAGGCCGGCGCGCGCGCCGTGAAGCTCGAAGGCGGCGCGGAGTTTGCGCCGGTGGTGCGCGCCATGCTGGCCGCTGGCATCCCGGTCATGGGGCACATCGGCCTCACGCCGCAGCAGGTGGCGCGCTTTGGCGGGTTCAAGGCCCAGGGCAAGACCGCCCGCGCGGCCCGGCAGCTGCTGGCCGACGCCCGCGCCCTGGCCGAGGCCGGGTGCTTCGCCCTGGTTCTGGAGGCCGTGCCCGCCGAGGTGGCCCAGCGCATCACGGCCGAGATAGGCATCCCGACCATCGGCATCGGGGCCGGGCCGCACTGCGACGGCCAGGTGCTGGTGTTCCACGATGTGCTGGGGTTGTGCCCTGGTCTGCGGCCAAGCTTCGTCAAGCAATATGCGGATCTCTGGACGCCGGCCAAGGACGCCCTTGCGGCGTATTGCGCCGAGGTGCGCGCCGGGGCCTTCCCGGCCGCGGCCAACACGCGGCGCATGGACCCTGCCGAGCTGAGCCTGTTCAACACGCCGGAAAGCGAAGCCTAGCCCGCATGGCCGTATCTGAAACGCTGACCCTGGCCACGCTGTGGCACGGTCTGGCCGTGCCCTTGTCGCGCCTGCTGCTGTCCGTCAGCATCGGCCTTTTCGTGGGCACGCTCATCGAGGCCCTGCAGTGGACCCGCGCCGTGGCCAAGGTGGCCCAGCCCCTGGTGCGCCTGGGGCGGCTCAAGGATGTGGCCGGGGCCAGCTTCTCCCTGGCCTTCTTTTCCGGCGCGGCGGCCAACACCATGCTGGCCGAGGCCTACGAGCGGGGCGAGATCAGCAAGCGCGAGGTCATGCTCTCTAACCTGTTCAACAGTCTGCCCACGTACTTTCTGCACCTGCCCACGCTGTTCTTCATCGCCGCGCCCTTTGTCGGCGCGGCCGCGGGCCTTTACGTCAGCTTCACGGTGCTGGCCGCGCTGTTGCGCACCGTGGCCATCGTGATTTTGGGACGCCTGACCCTGCCGCCCCTGCCCGAAGGCTGCGTGGCCTGTCTGCTGGCCGAGGACGCCAAATGGAACTGGCGCGCCGCCCTGGACAAGACCATGAAGCGCTTCAAGCGCCGCCTGCCGCGCATGATCTTCTACACCATCCCCATTTACGTGGTGTTCTTCTTCCTCAAGCGCTGGGGCGTGTTCGACCAGCTTGAGGCCTACATGGCCGAGCACATCTCCTTTTTGTCCTGGCTGCCGCCCCAGGCCATGGGCATCATCGCCTTCCACATGGCAGCGGAGACCACCGCGGGATATGCCGCGGCAGGCGCGCTCGTGGCCACCGGCGGCCTGACCCTGAAGGAGTTGGTGCTGGCCCTGCTGGTGGGCAACATCTTGTCCTCGCCCGTGCGCGCCGTGCGCCACCAGTTCCCGTACTACGCGGGCATCTTCAAGCCCGGCCTGGCGCTGAACCTCATCATCAGCAACCAGGCCCTGCGCGCTTGCAGCATCGCCCTGGTCACCTTGGCCTACGCCCTCTGGGGCTAAGGCCTCCGGGCCGACGCGGGCGAGTCCGGGCCCGACGCGCGCTCCTGTCTTCCGCCCTTTGTCTGGCCCAGCAGCACCCCGGCCAAAATCACCGCGCAGGCGAGCATCTGCGCCGGGGCCAGGGCCTCGCCCAGGGCGAGCCAACCCGCAAGCACCGCCACAAGCGGCACCAGGTTGATGGCTGCGGCGGCCTGGGCCGAGGCGAGCCGCGTCACGGCCTGGTTGTACAGGCCGAACCCTCCCAGCGTGACCACACAACCAAGGTAGCCCACGCCCAGCCAGGCGGGCAGGGGCACGGCCCGCGCGGCCAGCACGGGATCGGCCAGCCAGGCCGGTTCGGTCCACAGGGCGCCGGGCAGAAAGAACAGCGCCCCGGCGAAGACCTGCAACCCCGTGAGCTGCCAGGAATTATAGCGGCTGGAAAGGTGCTTGAGCACCAGCATGTAGCCGCTGGCGCAGCACATGGCGAGCAGCTCCAGCAGATTGCCCAGGGCGGGATTGGGCGCGCTGCTCGCGGCAACGCCTCCCAAAGACAGCCACACCACTCCGGCCAGAGAAAGCGCGATGCCCAGCACCATGCGGGCGGAGAGCGGCTCGCGCAGGAAGGCCCAGGCCCCGGCCGCCACCAGCAGCGGCACCAGGGAGGAGACCATGCCCGCCTGGGCCGAGGTGGTGAGGGTGACGGCGAAGCCTTCGAGCAGAAAGTACAGGCAGGGTTGCAGCAGGCTCACCAGCGCCAGCCACTTGAGGTCGCCGGGGGCGCGCCCGGCCTTGGGCACGCGGCCCCAGACCACGGCCATGAGCCCCGAGGCCATGGTCATGCGCAGAAACACCACGGCCAAGGGACCGAAGCCGGTGAGGGCGACCTTCATGGCCATGAAGCTGGTGCCCCAAAGCAGCACGGCCCCTGCCAGGCACAGGTACGGAATGAGCGGGCGGTTCGGATTCATGGCCGCAGCATGCCGCACTTTGCAGCCGGCGTATGGAATGAAATTGCGGCCGCGGGCGGCTAGGGATTTTGGGGCGCGGGCCAGGCGTTGCAGGGAACGTTGTCGCAGTACTGGCGCGGCGTGGCCCCGGTGAACTGGCGGAAGCAGCGTGAAAAGTGGCTCTGGTCGGCGAAACCCGCATCGAGCGCGGCCCGGCTGATGGGCAGTCCTTCCGCGAGCAGGGCCTTGGCGTGCTCGATGGCCTGCTGCATCTGGTAGGCGTGGGGCGGCAGGCCCGTGGCCGCCTTGAACACCCGCAGAAAGTGATGCCGCGAAAGTCCGGCCAGATGCGCAAGCCGGTCCAGGGGCACCCAGGCGCCGGGGCTTGCGGCTATGGCCCGGCGCGCCGTCTCCACGGCGGGATTGGTCAGCGGGGTTGCCGCGGCCGGAGCGGCGTGGCGCGCCACCAGTTCGCGCAGGCAGGCCATGACGAGCGCCTGCTTGTGCGCCGCGGCCGCGCCCCAGACAAAGGCCTCGTGCAGGTCGCGCCAGGCGGAGAACAGGGCGGGGTCGTCCAGCACCGGGCCGGAAAAATGCGGGGGCGGCTCGGTTCCGGCGGCTCCCGCCAGCCAGCCCGGCGCAAGGGCCAGCAGGCGGTACGAGAAGCCGCTGCCCGGCTCCGGGTTGCAGGCGTGGGGCGTCTGCGGGGCTATGACGACCATCTGCCCGGTCTGGGCGGTGTGGCGGATGTCTTGCGGGCCGAGGCTGAAACGGGTGCGGCCCGCTTCGACCAGGGCGATGGTCCAGGCCGTGTGGGTATGGGTGCGGAAGGCGTGACGGGTGTAGGTTGCGCTGCGCGCCTCAACGCCGGGCAGGGCGGGGTCGCGCCAGAAGCGCACGTTCGCGTGCAGGGGCGCGCCGGACATGGTGCCGTCCGGGCTTAGTGCCAGCCGCCGCCGCGCTTGGAGGTGTAGATGAGGCGGTTGGCCTTTTCGCTCACCGGCTCAAAGGGGCCTTTGCGGCAGGCGTCGGGGCTCTTGCCCACGCTTTCGAGCACCTGTTCCTTGTAGATCAGGTTGCCCACGTAGAAATGCGGATTGCTCTCGGAGCGGCGCACCTGGCACACCACGCCCGGCAGGTCGATGGCGCGGTAGCTGGCGTGGTAGAGGCCGTCGGAGCCCTTGTGGATGTGCATGCTCTGCCTGCCGCCGATGATGGTGGCGTTCATGCGCTCCACCTGGGAGCGGGCGAAGTCGGAGAAGAGCTCGTGCTCGCGTGCCAGGTCTTTGTCCATGTGCAGGGGGGTGGCTTCCGCTGCGGGCGCGGCCTCGTTGCCATCCTGATCGCCAATGGAGGCCAGCATGGAGGAGGAGCCTGCCTGGGCCAGCAAGGGCAGGGCCAAAGTGAGGCACAGAGCGGCGGCGGACAGGCGGGCTTTGCAAAACATCGGCGGAACTCCGGGGTTCAAGTACGGGGCTGCGGAGTACTTTGCTCCGCAGCCCCGGTTTGGTCAAGCTGTTACAGGTTGCGGATTTCCACGCGGCGGTTCATGTGGCGGCCTTCCTCGGTCTTGTTGTCGAACTTGGGCTCAAGCTTGCCCTTGCCCACGGGGGAAAGGCGCTTGGCGTCAAGGCCGTGATCGGAAAGCCACTTGGCCACGGAGGCGGCGCGGCGCTCGGAGAGCTTCTGGTTGTAGGGAATGCCGCCGACGTTGTCGGTGTGGCCTTCGATGACGAACTTCTGGCACTTGGAATCCTTGAGGATGCCGAGGGCCTGCTCCAGAGCGGGCTCCATTTCCTTGGTGATCTGGAACTTGTTGAAGCCGAAGTTCAGGTTGCCGAAGGTGATGGTCTCGCAGTCGGCCTTGGCCGGAGCCATGGCGCGGGCCGGGGCGTCGTCGGCAACGTCGTAGAACACGTCGCGGACGTACTTCTTCAGGGCGGCGGCGTCGTTCATGGCGACGGGATCGCCCACGACGGAGCAGCGGCTGATGGCGCGGATCTCGTCGACGACCATCTTGCCGCGGGCGTTGTCGGCGTAGCTCACCACGTGGATGCACAGGTTGGGGTACTTGGCGTACAGGGCCTTGGCCTCGGCCACGGGGTCGGAGCCGTAGTTGGAGTCGCCGTCGGTGAAGATGATGAGGGCGGTTTTGCCGGTGAACTTGGACAGGACGGGATCAAGATCCTTCAGGCCCATGCCCATGGGGGTGTTGCGGCCGTAAATCTCGTAGTCGGTCTTGATGGGCGCGACGGCCTTGGCCACGGCGTCCTTGCTGTAGGTGGTGGGGGCCAAAAGCGTGGAGTACGGGGCGAAGGTGGCCACGCCGCTCTTGTAGCCCAGGGCCGGAATCTCGGCGTTCATGCGATTGATGAGTTCCTTGGCGTGTTTGATCTTGACGCCCTTCACCACGTCGCTGTTCATGGCCATGGAGCCGGAATAGTCGACGAACAGCACGAAGTTGTCGACCTTGGGCTTCAGGGTTTCGGCAGCGGCCTGTCCGGCCAACATAAGTGCCATGAAGGCGGCGAGAACAATGCCGCTCAAAAGACGTTTTTTCATGCTCATCAGTAGACTCCTTGAATTTCAAGTGATTGGAGAGGGGATTAAGCCCACCACTGAGAAAATTCTTCCCTTGAAGCAGATATACGTAATATCGGCCGGCTTTGCAACACGATGCGCCCCGGAATGTTTCAATCGGCGGCGCGTGCGCATCGGCGGTTGCCAATCGGCCTGGGAGCGGCTAGGATAAAGGGTTCCCATAAGCATCCCACGGGGCGCCGGGACAGGTCCGGCCACTTTCGGCCGGGCATAACCATCAAGGAGCCGACTCATGTACATCGTCACCGGCGGCGCGGGTTTCATCGGCAGCGCCATGATCTGGAAGCTCAACCAGATGGGCATCGACGACATCCTGGTGGTGGACAACCTGGCCTCCACCGACAAGTGGAAGAACCTGGTGAACCTGCGCTACACGGATTACCTGCACCGCGACCACTTCCTCGAGATGGTCAGCGGCGAGGACGACCCCTTCGGCACCGAGGGCATTGTGCACATGGGCGCGTGCTCCAGCACCACGGAAAAGAACGCCGACTTCCTGATGGAGAACAACACCCGCTACACCCAGGTGCTGTGCCAGTTTGCCCTCACCCATGGGGCGCGGTTTCTGAACGCCTCCAGCGCGGCCACCTACGGCGGCGGCGAGTTCGGCTTCTCCGACGACCACGCCGGCATCGCCCGGCTCAAACCGCTCAACATGTACGGCTACTCCAAGCAGCTCTTCGACCTTTGGGCCATGCGCGCCGGCGTGCTCGACCAGATCGCCTGCATCAAGTTCTTCAACGTCTTCGGTCCCAACGAATACCACAAGGGCGACATGAAGAGCGTCATCTGCAAGGCCCACCGCCAGATCAAGGAGGAAGGCCGCATGCGCCTGTTCCGCTCCTACCGGGCACAGTACCCCGATGGCGGCCAGATGCGCGACTTCGTTTACATTAAAGACTGCGTAAACATCCTGTGGTGGCTTTTGGAGCACCCGGAGGCGGGCGGCGTCATCAATGTTGGCACCGGAATTGCTCGGACCTGGAATGATCTGGCCAATGCGGTGTTTGCGGCCATGGGCAAGAAGCCCAGCATCGAGTACATCGACATGCCCGAGATCATCCGCGACAAGTACCAGTATCTGACCCGCGCGGAGATGGGCAAGCTTAGGGGCCTGGGCTACACCGCCCCGTTCATGAGCCTTGAGGACGCGGTGAAGGACTATGTGACAGGCTACCTGGCCACGGAAGACCCCTATCTGGACTCCCGCGGCATTTAATTAAATCACAAGGACGACAACGGGTTGAAGCATAAGCGCATCGTCATCTTCCTCGCCTTGGGGCTGTTGCACAGCCTCATGGTCGGGCCCACCCTGGCGGTCATCGGCGACTCTCTCGCCGATGCGCCGGAGGTGCGCCTGCCGGTGACGCCGCCGCCCGCTCCCTCGTCCGGGGCCGTACGCGAGGTGCGCCTCGACATCACGGCCAAGCATCCGCCCGCCGCGCCCGACTTCACCAAGGGTGTCGAAATTCCGACGGCGCAGAGCATCGCCCTGCCCGTGTTCACCGACGAAGAGCTGCAGAGCCAGACGGAAACCCCGCCCGCCCCGCCCGTTTTTCCCGGGTACGATTCCGACGGGCCGGAACTGCGCCTGCCGGTCACCCCGCCGGGAACAACGCCCACCGGGCCCGCGGGCAGCGCCCAGCCCGCCCTCGTGGTGCCCGGGCTCCAGGGCGAGGACCAGTGGAACCTCGCGGCCGACCGCATCATCGGCCAGCACGGCAGCGAATACATAGAAGCCGTGGGCGGCGCCACCCTGGTGCGCGGGCTCAACACCCTCAAGGCCGATTCCATCCGCTACTACCAGTCCAGCCGCTGGGTCATTCTGCGCGGCAACGTGCATGTGGTCTGGGAGGGCGACGTGCTGGAGGCCGAGGAGGCCGAGTTCGACCTTTCGAGCATGCAGGGCTGGCTCAAGCACGGCAAGGTGTTTGTGAGCAAGTCCAACGTGCGCGTGCAGACCGAGTACGCGCGCCGCTACGGCGCCTCGAACTACCGCTTCGCGAACGCCAAGTTCACGGGCTGCGACGGCGAAACGCCCGCCTGGTCCTTCTCGGCCAAGGACGGCGATATCGACCTCGACGGCCGCACCAAGCTCTACAATTCGCGTTTCAACGTGCTGGACCAGCCCGTGGCCTACATGCCGTTCTTGTCGCTGCCCGGCAACGGCAGGCGGCAAAGCGGCCTGCTCGCCCCGGAGATCTCGCACAGCACGCTGCGCGGCTATTCCGTGAACCAGGCCTATTTCTGGGCCATCGACGAAGAGCACGACCTGACGTTCTACGAGAACGTCATGAGCCGCCGCGGCGTCATGCAGGGGCTGGAATACCGCCACGCCGAAAACTCGCGCACCAAGGGCGACTGGCGGCTCGACTTCCTGAACGACCGCAGGAGCGCGGCTTCGCTGTACAACGAGGACACCGACCTGCACACCGACGGGCTCTCCCGCTCCAACAGCAACCGCTGGTGGCTGCGCAGCAAGTACAACGGCTTCGTGGTGGACCCGGCCTGGAATTTCAAGTTGGACCTGGACATGGTGAGCGACCAGAACTACCTGCGCGAGTTTTCCTCCGGCGCTTCGGGCTTCGAGTCCTCGCGCCAGACGTTCCTGAAGGAATTCGGCCGCGACATCGATGTGGTGGACTCCCTCACCCGCACCAGCACGGCGTTTCTCTCCCGCAGCTGGGAGCGTTTCGGCGTGGCGGGAAAAATGGCCTGGACGCAGAACCTGAACTACATGAACGGCAACAATCCCTCGTCCAAGGACCCCACCACCCAGAGCCTGCCGGAGCTCAACGCCTTCGCCTTCAAGGACGCCCTGGCCGGCACGCCGTTCGACCTGGAGGCCTCGGGACGCTTCAACTATTTCTGGCGCGAATACGGCACGCGCGGCGTGCGCACGGACTTCCACCCGGTGCTGAGCCTGCCCATGCCCATCGGGCCGGTGACGCTTATTCCCACCGCCGGCCTGCGCAACACGGCCTACACCGTGGGCGGCTACACCAACGAGCCCAGCACCACCACCACGAACAAGACCCCGGCCCGCACGTTCTTCGAGCTGGGATTCACCGGCTTTACGGAATTTTCCCGCGTGTACAACCTGTCCGACAAGCGCCTGGCCGCCCTGCCCGAAAACGTGGGCAAGAGCGAGTGGGGAGCCATACGCCACAGCGTGGAGCCCCGCCTGGAGTTCGCCTACGTGCCTGCGCCCCAGTCCCAGGAGCGCCTGCCGTATTTCGACAGCCTGGACCGCCTGACCCGGCAGAACGCCATCACCTACTCGCTGACCAACGTGTTCGACCGCAGGCGCACCAACGTGGTTTCCGCCCCTGGCGCGCCGGGCACCAATTCGACCATTCCCGTGGCCGCCACCGACTATCTGGACTTCCTGCGCCTGCGCGTGGAGCAGTCCTTCAACCGCGACGAGGCCTCGCGCACGGAAGATATAACCGCCCATCCCAAGCGTCCCTTCTCGGACGTCATGGTGGAAAGCGCCATCCGCCCGGAGAAGTTCGTCACCCTGACCTCCAAGACGTACTACTCGCCCTACCTCAACCGCCCCACGGAGCACGAGCACCAGCTGACCCTGAACAAGGAGAAGCTGGGCGAGCTGCGCTTCGGTCACGACTACCTGTACCCGATCCACGAGTACACCCGCGACCGGAACAACGACGTGCAGGTGCTCACCCTGGGCGCGGACTACTACGTCACCGACAAGCTCAAGATCGTCAGCAACTACCGCATGGACATCGCCGGGCACTCGGACCTGGAGAAATCCGTTGCGCTCAACTGGCGCGACCAGTGCTACGAGGTCCAGCTCAAGTACGCCCGCAAGCCCACGGACCAGAATATCGAGCTGCGCTTCAACCTGCTTGATTTCGGCAAGCCGTAAAGGCATCCTCTGGCGCATGAAGCGCCGCGCAATCACCCTCCTGCCCGAAACCCTCCGCAACCAGATCGCCGCCGGCGAGGTGGTGGAGCGCCCGTCGAGCGTGCTCAAGGAACTGGTCGAGAACAGCCTGGACGCCGGCGCCGCGCGCATCGACGTGCTGCTTGAGGGCGGCGGCGTCACGCGCCTCGTGGTTTCCGACGATGGCGACGGCATTCCGGCCGGGGAGCTGACCCTGGCCGTCACCCGCCACGCCACCAGCAAGCTGTCCAGCGCGGCCGATCTTTTCGCCGTCACCAGCTTCGGCTTCCGGGGCGAGGCCCTGCCGAGCATCGCCTCGGTGTCGCACCTGACCCTGACCTCGCGCTTCCGCGGCGCGGAGGGCGAAAGCGCCCAGCCCGAGGCCGCGCACATAGAGGTGGAGCACGGCGAAGTGGTGTCCGAGGGACCCGCCGCCCTGGCCCAGGGCACCCGCGTGGACATGCGCCGGCTCTTCGCCAGCACTCCGGCCCGGCTCAAGTTTCTGCGCACGGAGGCCACCGAGGCCAAGCGCTGCCAGGAGGCGCTCATGCGCATGGCCTTGGCCCGGCCCGATGTGGCGTTCTCGCTGCAGAGCGGCGGGCGCGAGATCTTCCGCCTGCCGGGCGGGCAGACCCTTGCCGCGCGCCTGGGCCAGTTTTGGCCGCCGCAGGTGCTGGAGGGGCTCAAGGAATTTTCCCGCGCGCGCGACGGCATGACCGCGCACGGCCTGGCCGGGTCGCCCTCCCACGCGCAGAACCGCGCGGACCGCATGCTTTTCTACGTCAACGGCCGCCCCGTGCAGGACCGCCTGCTCATGCGCGCCGCGCGCGACGCCTACAAGGGGCGGCTGCTTTCGGGCGAGTATCCGCAGGTGCTGCTGTTCCTCGACCTCCCGCCGGAGGAGGTGGACGTGAACGTGCACCCGGCCAAGCTTGAAGTGCGCTTCCGCGACGAGGGGGCCATCTTCTCCCTGGTGCGCTATGCCCTGGAACCCATCGCCGGGGCCGAGGCCCTGGCGGAGGCGCCCGCCGGCTACGCCCAGGCCGCAACCTTCGCCGCGGGCGCGGGCGCCCTTGACCAGCCCGCCGCATTTTCCTCCGCGCCGTCTTCCGACCGGGGGCTTGGCGACCAGTCCCTCGGTGGCCAATCCCTTGGCGGCCAGTCCTTCGGAGGCCGGATCGCACCCGGCCGGGGAGCCTGGGATGCCCACGACAAGCCCGGCCCGCTGGCCGCGTACCGCGCGTTCCAGTCCCCGGAGCGCGAAGTCCCCCTGCCTGTGACGCCTTATTCCGGCGGATGGGCCCGGCCCGGCGCGGCGCAGGACGCTGGAGCCGTCTCCTCTCCGCAGCTCGATGGGCCGCAGCTCGATGGCCCGCAGAGCCCCGTGGCCGACGCCGGCGCGCCCCAGGCCCTGACCCGCGACGGCCTGGAGTACCTGGGCCAGGTGGCGGACACCTACCTTGTGCTGCGCCAGGGTGGTTCCGCCGGGCGCTTGGTGCTGGTGGACCAGCACGCCGCGCACGAACGCGTGATTCTGGAGAACATGCGGCGGGCGCGCAGCGGCGGGGATTCCCAGCCCCTGGCCGTGCCGCTGCCGTTGGGCCTGCACCCGGCCGAGGCCCTGCGTCTGGCGGAGTTCGCGGACGAACTGCGCGAGGTGGGCTATGTGCTGGAGGAGACCCAGGACCAGCTTTTGGTGCGCGGCGTGCCGCCCAGCCTGCCCGCGGGCAAGGCCGTGCAGTACCTGCGCGAGATTCTGGATGAGCAGTCCGAGGGGCTGGTCTCCCTGTGGACCCTTTTATCCTGCAAGTCGGCCATCAAGGCCGGGCAGCCCCTGGCCCAAAGCGAGGCCCTGGCCCTGCTGGAGGCCTGGCTGGCCGCGCCGGAGCGCGAGCACTGCCCGCACGGACGGCCCGTGGTGCTGTCCTTCGGCGAGGGCGATTTGGAGCGCATGTTCAAGCGCAAGTAGCGCGTCCGCAAATCCCGACCAGCCGGGTCTTCAAGACGCACCTTGCACCCCGGGCCAATCTCTGCCAATCTGCCCCCCGCGCTTCCCTCATCAAAAAAAGCGCAGGAGATTTGCCTCCCATGAGCATTTTGTACAACAAGTTCGAAGTCAGCGTCCGTCTTTCGGCCATCCGCTCCAACTACAGGCTTTTGAAGAACTCCGGCAGCCGGGTCATCGGCGTCATCAAGGCCGACGCCTACGGCCATGGCCTGTGCGAAGTGGCCGAGGCCCTCTCGCAGGAAGGCTGCGACACCTTCGCCATCGGTTCGGTGGAGGAAGGCGCGGCCCTGCGCAAGCACCTGGTCGAGAAGGGCATCAGCGCGCGCATCATGTCGCTCTTGGGCCCCGTGGACCCGGAAGACTACCCGCCCCTGTGGGAATACGACATCATTCCGTTCATCGGCAGCTTTCGCCAGTTGGAGGCCGTTGCGGGCCAGGCCTCGCGCCTGGGCAAGCCCCTGGCCATCTCCGTCAAGTTCGACACGGGCATGGCCCGGCTGGGCTTTGTGGAAAGCGACCTGCCCCGGCTTTTGGAGCGCCTGCGCGAGGCGCCTTTGGTCAAGCCGGTCATGGCCAGCTCGCACCTCGCCACGGCCGACGACCCCGGCGCCGTGGGCTTTGTGCTGGAGCAGGGCAAGCGCTTCGAGACCATGGTCGCGGCGCTGCGCCAGGCCGGGCACCAGGTGGAGGCCAACCTGGCCAACACGGCGGGCATTTTGGGCCACCAGCAGCTGCACCACCAGAGCCAGCGCGGGGGCATCGCCCTTTACGGCGCCAACCCCTTTGCGGGCACGGCCTGGGAGCACCTGGGGCGCGGGCTTGTGCCGGCCATGGAGGTGCGCACCAAGATCGTTTCCGTGCATCCGCTGAAAAAGGGCCAGACCATAAGCTACGGCGGCACCTACACGGCCAGCCGCGACATGCAGGTGGCCATCGTCGCCGCGGGCTACGCCGACGCGTACAGCCGCGGGCTTTCCAACAAGGGCACGCAGATGCTCATCGGCGGGCGCAGGGTGCAGCAGGTGGGCCGCGTGTGCATGCAGCTGTGCGCGGCCGATGTGACCGACGTGCCCGACGTGCGCCCCGGCGACTGGGCTGTGCTGCTTGGCGGCAGCGGGCCGCTGGCCATTTCGGCCGACGAGCTGGCCTCCTGGTGGGGCACCATTTCCTATGAAGTTTTCTGCCTGCTGGGGATGAACCGGCGGGTCTACATCTAGACCGGGTTCAAGGAGCGCATCATGGCTGAAGAAGAATGGATTTTCGCGGAGAAGCTGCCCGTTGACGAGGCCGACCCCAGGGCTCTCATGAGCAAATGGGCCAATGTGGCCGAGGACATGGCCCTGGTGCCGGAGCTCAACGTGCGCATGCGCGTGGAGGAAGGGCATTTCATCATCGAGGTGAGCCCGGAGCTGTACGACGTGTTCCGCACCGCCTAGACCCGGCCCCGAGGTTTTCTCCGTCGTGCCGGGGGCTTTTGTAACCGGCTTGCGTCTCTACGTTTGACAACGTCCGCGCGCCGCACGTATTCTTGCCGCCAACCAGATATTCAGGAGGCGGCATGACGGATGCGGCATGGTGGACCGGCATGGCGCTGGTGGCGGCTTTTTCCGCCGCCGGCGGCTTTGCGCTGGGCCGCGCCGGGCGGCGCAGCGTGGTGCCCGCGCAGGATGCGCCCCTGGCGGCGACCGCGCCTTTTCTCAAGGATCTTGCGGCCCGCGCCGTGCCCCTGGACTTCAGCCTGTCCTCTTCCTGCTCGGCGAACGGCAACGGCGGCGCAGGCAACGGGGCCGAGGCCGCGGGCGAGTCTTTGGGCCGCTGCGTGCCCATATCCCTCGGACCGGACGGGCTGCTCTGCGAGCTTCTGGACATTGCCGCCCCGGGCCGCGCCGGCCCCGGCGCGCGCGTCACCTGCTTTTTCCCGCCGCAGCGGCTTGAGGGCCGCAAAGTAAACGCCTTCGAAACGGTCATCGCCGCCGTGGACGCCGTGGCCGAGCCGCCGCGCATGCTGCTGGCCGCCCCCACGGAGCTGCTGGCCATCGTGCGCCGCCGCCACACCAGAAAGCGCGTCAGCGACCAGCGCTTTGTGCGCGTGCGCCTGTGGCTGGCCGAGGCGGGCGTGAGCCCCGTGTATTTCCCCGACGCCGCGCCCGACATCTGGGTCAACGCCTATGACGGCCGCCACGGCGAAGAGAACGCCGTCACGGACATTTCCGCCGGCGGGCTGGCCCTGGAGGTGCGCGCGGGGCTGCTGCCCGGCGCGCTGGAGCAGGGCAGTCCCGTGGTGCTCAAATGTTCGCTGTTCCAGTTTCGGGAGAAGCAGTTTAAGCCTTACTGGTACGCCGGGCTGGTGCGCGGCGTCAGCGCGCCCGGCGGCCCGCAGGGCAAGCTCAGGCGCATCGCCGTGGGCTTCACCCACGTGGGCGCGGCCGATGAAGCCGCCCCCCAGGGCGTGGACTGGACGGCGCGGGTCACCACCGAAACCTAAGGAGAGGGCAGATGAAGGTGCTTGGCATCAACGGCAGCGCGCGGCTGAACGGCAATACCGCCATCATGCTCAGGGTCGCTCTGGCCGAGCTGGAGGCCGAGGACATCGACACCGAGCTGGTGCAGCTGGGCCCCAGGGCCCTGCAAGGCTGCATTGCCTGCTACAAGTGCTTCGAGAACAAGGACGGCCGCTGCGCCGTCGACGACGACATGAACGGCTACATTGAGAAGATGCGCCAGGCCGACGGCATCCTGCTCGGCTCGCCCACCTATTTCGCCGATGTCACCACCAACATCAAATCCCTCATGGACCGGGCGGGCATGGTGGCCAGAGCCAACGACGACATGTTCAGCCGCAAGGCCGGGGCCGCCGTGGTCACCGCGCGCCGGGGCGGGGCCATCCACACCTTCGACACCCTGAACCACTTCTTCTTCATCAGCCAAATGATCGTGCCCGGCTCCAGCTACTGGAACATGGGCTATGGCCGCGAGCCCGGACAGGTGAATGGCGACGACGAAGGCCTGCGGACCATGCACGTGCTGGGCAAGAACATGGCCTGGCTGCTCAAGAAGCTGGCCGACTAGCCCATGGAGACGCTGCTGGGCGTTCTGGCCCTTGTTTTTGGGGCCGCGCTGGGCGCGGTCGTCACCGCCCTGCTGCTCAAAAGCCGCTTCGCCGCCGAGGCGCTGCGCCTGCGCGCCGAGGCCGAGGCCCAGCTGGCCCAGGCCCGCAGCGGCGAGTCCGCCCTGGTGGAGCGCCTGCGCGGGGCCATGGCCCAGGCCCAGACCCTGCGCGCGGAGCTGGACGGCCTGCGCCTTGCCGCCGCCGAAAGCGCCGTCGTGCTGCGCCAGGAGACCGGCCGCCGCGCCAGCGCCGAGGAATCCGCCGCCCGCGTGCCTGGGCTGGAGGCCCGCCTTGCGGCATCCGCCGCCGAGCTTTCGGCCCTCAAGGTGCGCGAGGGCGATTTGGCCGCCCGCATGGAGGAGGAGCGCAAGGCCGCGAGCGAGAAGCAGGCCATCCTCGAAGATTTGCAGGCCAAGTTGCAGGACACCTTCAAGGCCCTTTCCGCCGATGCGCTGAAGCACAACAACCAGAGCTTCGTGGAGCTTGCCAAGTCCCACCTCGCCACCTTCCAGGAAGCGGCCAAGGGCGACCTGGAGCTGCGCCAGAAGAGCATCGAGGGCCTGGTGAAGCCCATCAAGGACTCGCTCACCCAGGTGGACGCGCGCATTCAGGACATGGAGAAGAGCCGCCAGAACGCCTACGTGGAGCTGTGCCAGCAGGTGAAGTTTCTGGCCAGCGATCAGGTGGACCTCAAGAAGGAGACGCGCAAGCTGGTGGAGGCCCTGCGCCGGCCCACGGTGCGCGGCCGCTGGGGCGAAATGCAGCTCAGGCGCGTGGTCGAGCTGGCGGGGATGATCAACTACTGCGACTTCACGGAGCAGGCCAGCGTCAGCACCGAGGAAGGACGCCTGCGGCCGGACATGGTGGTGCGCCTGCCCGGCGGCAAGAACGTGGTGGTCGACGCCAAGGCCCCGCTGGAAGCCTATCTGAACGCCTACGAATCGACGGACGAGGACGCGCGCAAGCACAACATGCAGAGCCACGCCCGGCAGATCCGCGACCACCTGACCAAGCTCGGCAACAAGGCCTACTGGGAGCACCTGAAACCCACGCCGGAGTTCGTGGTCATGTTCCTGCCCGGCGAGATCTTCTTCAGCTCCGCCCTGGAACACGACCCCGCGCTCATTGAGGAGGGCGTGGAAAAGGGCGTCATCGTGGCCTCGCCCACGACGCTCATCGCGCTTTTGCGCGCCGTGGCCTATGGCTGGCGGCAGGAGAAGGTGGCCGAGAGCGCCCAGCAGGTGAGCGAGCTTGGGCGCGAGCTGTACAAGCGCATCGTCACCTTGTCGGAGCACTTCGCCCGCGTGGGCAAGGGGCTTTCCGGCGCGGTGGATGCCTACAACAAAACTGTGAGTTCGCTGGAATCGCGGGTGCTGGTGCAGGCCCGGCGCTTCAAGGAGCTTGCCGCCGCGCCCGAGAAGGAACTGCCCGCCATGGAGCCGCTGGAGATCGCCCCGCGCGAGGTGCAGCCCGGCGAGGAGTAGCAACGCCTGGGTGACCTTCCGCTCGACGACCCACTCGCCAATCCTCCTCGCCAATCCTCCCGCCGTTCAGCCCGCCGTTCAGAACGTCGGAACGCCGCACCGGCGGGAATCGCCCCGCACTGGCGTCATGCTTCATCGCATGCTCCTGGCGGAAGTCGTCCACATGAAAACCGGCCGGAGCGTGGGCTTGGCTGATGTGATTTTGAATGTGGTCGAGGGGGCGCCCCGTCTGGGAGCATCGGCGGCATGGTCTGAGCAGCCTTGAGGGGGCGTTTGGCGCAAAAAACAACCGGCCAGAGCTTCCGCCCCGGCCGGTGTGATTTTGAAACTGAAGGTGTGTTCTGGCCGAAGAATCCAGCGGTACGGCCTGCCAGCCCGAAAAGCCGCCAATTCAAATAGACCGCCAGTGCAAAAAACTCGTCAGCGCAACGAACGTCAGCGCAAAACATCGGCTCGAAACATCGGCTCGAAACATCGGCTCGAAACATCGGCTCGAAACATCGGCGCGAAATGCCGGCGCGAAGCATCGGCGCGAAGCGCAGGCTCGCGGGAAGCCGGCCGGTTATTCGCCCAGGCCCATCTCGCGCAGGAAAGCGGTGTCCTCGGTCCAGTCCTCGCGCACCTTGACCCACAGCTCCAGCAGCACCTGATGCTCCAGCAGCACTTCCAGCTCGATGCGCGCGGCCGTGCCGATCTTTTTGAGCATCTGGCCGCCCTTGCCGATGACCATGCCCTTGTGGGTGCTGCGCGCCACGTGGATGCAGGCGTTGATGCGCACTGCGCCCGCTTCCGGCTCCTCCCACTTCTCGATCTCCACGATGGTGTTGTACGGCAGCTCCTGCTCCAGTTCGAGGAAGAGCTTCTCGCGGATGATCTCCGCCGCCATGAAGCGCAGGGACGCGGTGGAGAGCTGGTCGTCCGGGTACTGGGCCGCGCCTTCGGGCAGAATTTTGGTGATGGCTTCGAGCAGGTCGGGCACGCCCTCGCCCGTGGAGGCGGAGATGGGGAACACCTCGGCCTGGGGAAAGGCCTGGCCGATGCGCAGCAGGAGCGGCAGCATCTTTTCCTTGGGGCGCAGCACGTCCACCTTGTTGGCGGCGATGAACACCGGCTTGCCCACGCGGGTGACCGGATCGGTGAGGGGGCGTATCTCGCCGTCAAAGAGCTGCGGCTTTTTGGCGTAGAGCTGGGCGTCGATGATGAGCACCACGGCGTCCGCCTGGGAAAGCGCGCCCCAGGCCGCCTCGAGCAGCAGGCGGTTCATGCGTCCGGCCATGCGGTGCACGCCCGGGGTGTCGAGGAACACGATCTGCGCGTCGTCCGTGGTGTGGATGCCGCTGATGGCGTTGCGCGTGGTTTGCGGCTTGGGCGAGACGATGGCCAGCTTCTGCCCCAAAAGGTGGTTCAGAAGGGTGCTTTTGCCTGCGTTTGGCGGGCCCATGAGGGCCACATGGCCGAAGCGATGGGTAGTCATGCGGTCCTTGTCGGTTAAAGTGCTGTGCAGCCGGATTCGGTCACCACGACCATGTACTCCCAGCGCACGCCGCCCCAGGAGGCGTCGTACAGGCCGGGCTCCACGGTGACGACCATGCCGGGCGCGAAGACGCCTTCGGCCCGGGGGGCGAGGCTTGGGCCCTCGTGGGTCTCCAGGCCGATGCCGTGGCCGAGGGAGTGCGTGAACTGGCCGGCCACGCCCGCGTCCTCGAAGACGCTGCGCGCGGCCTTGTACGCATCGGCGAATTTCACGCCCGGGCGGATGACCTGCATGGCCGCCTTTTGCGCGGCCATAACCAGGCGCTTGGTGTCCTGAAAGCGTTCCGACGGGTTGCGGCCCACCCAGAAGGTGCGCGTCTGGTCCGAGCAGTAGGCGTCCAGACGGCAGCCCGCGTCCACCAGCACCAGGCTTTCGCCGGGAATCCTGGTCTCGCCGGGAATGGCGTGGGGCAGGGCGGCGTTCTGGTTCACGCCCACAATGGACGGGAACGAGAGGCCCTCGGCTCCGGCCTCGCGGAACAGGCGTTCTATCTGCCAGGCGGCCTCGGCCTCGGTCATGCCGGGAACGAGGACATCGGTCAAGGCGCGCATGACGTGGTGGTTCAGTCCGCAGGCGGCGCGCAGAAGATTGATCTCGGCGGGCTCCTTGATGCGGCGCAGGTCTTCCACCAGGCCGGAGCACGGCGCCAGGGCGAAGTGTTCGCGCAGGGCCTCATAGTCGAAGACATTGACCGCGCGCGGGTCGAAGCCGAGGGCGGTGACGCCCTGGCCCTTGAGCACCTCGGCCATGGCCGCGTGCTTGCCGCCGCCGTAGATGAGCGTGTCCTCCACGGGCCAAAGCCGCTTGGCCGCGTCGGTGAAGCGCGCGTCGGTCATGAGCAGGTCGCGCCCGGAGGGCAAAATGACAAGCCAGCCCACGGACTCGTTGCACTGCGAGTCGCAAAGTTCGAAGCCGGACAGGTAATAGCGGTTGGCGGCGTGGGTCACCAAGAGCGCGGGAACATTCTCCTCAGCCATCCTGGCGCGCAAACGTTCGCGCCTGGCGGCGAATACGGCGGGATCGGTCAGCTCCACTGGTAGGTCTTCTCCGGTTCGTTTTGCATCATGCGTTCGGCCCATTCCACGCCCTGCATGACGCTGTGGTCCATGTTGCTCACCTCGTACTTCCAGCCGCCGAAGCGCCCGCGCGAGAAAATGCCCTGGGCTTCCAGCCAGGGCTGCAGGGTGCGCAGGGCCTGGTCGCGCTCCAGGCAGGGCACGGGGTAGCCGTAATCAACGGTGAGCTCGAAACGGCTTTCAACCGCCGCATCCTTCGCCAAAAGGCCCACGGTGTCCAGCCCCTTCACGGTGCGGTCCATGAGCCGGGAGATGTCCTCCTGCTTGTGGGCCGAAAAGCTTGTTTCACACAAGAGCGCCGCGCGGTTCTCGTCCGCGCCGGGCACGTTGGCGGGCGCATAGTTGTGGAAGTTCGTCACGCGGTAGAAGGGGCAGTCGCTCTCCGGAAAGTACATCCAGCAGCGGTCGTCGGCCTGGCCTTTGTGCAGGGCCCGGCCGCGCGCGCCCACCCCGGCCACGAACACGCCGTTGTGCTTCAGCTTGGCCGCGGCCTCGCGCATCGCCTCCGGCGCAAAGAGCAGCTGATTCGCAATCAGCAGGTCCAGCGGGCCGGTGCTCAGCAGATGTTTGTAGGTGATGCTCTCGCCCTCGGCCGTGGTGAGGGTCTTTTGCGCCGCGTCGATTGTGGTCACGGCGCAGTCGTAGCGGATGTTGCCTGCCAGGCGCTCGGCCAGGCGGCGGAACACCTCGCCCGTGCCGCCGTGGGCCGGGAAGGCGAAGGTGCGGTTGGGACCCCAGCCAAGCTCGTCCTGCTCCAAAATGATGTTCTTGAGCACGGTCTCCAGGTCGATGACGCTGACGCGCTCGCCCATCCAGGAGGTGTTCATCTGCGCGGGGTCGATGGCCCAGACCTTGTAGTTGTAGGGCCACAGGAACACCTCGGCGATGCCCTGGCCGAAGACGCTGTGGATCCACTCGCGAAAATTCCGCGGCGCGGCTTCGGGCCGGTGGCCGGGCAACAGCCCGCGCACGCAGCTCCATTTGGCCTCGGCCGGGAGGTGGCGGACGTTGTTCTGGAAGGGATAGGGCACCCAGGTGCCGCAGGCGCGCACCCAGGCCTTGCGCTGGTGGTGCAGCTGGTCCGCGCCGAGCAGGTCGTCGAGCATGCGGTCGAAGTACTCGTAGTGCGAGAACACCACATGCCCGCCGATGTCCCAGGTGTAGCCCTGGGGGTCCTTGAAGCTGGCGGCCAGGCCCCCGGCGTAGGCGTTTTTCTCCAGCACCACGAAGGAGCCGCAGCCCAGTTCGTCCAGCCTGCGCGCCGCGCCCAGGCCCGTGGGTCCCGCGCCGATGATGGCGTAATCAACCTGCATTGCTGGCTTCCTCCCGCATTGGCCGGCCCGGCGCGCCGGTTTTGCGGGGCCGGGGCGCGGCCTTCGCGTCACCCACCTTTCTCCCCGCCGTCACACAACCGTCACATGGCGCAGCTATATGATGCCCGTACCGGACATGAACATCAACCCTTTCGGAGGAATCCATGAAACGCTTAAGTCTCGCCCTCGCCGCCATGCTGGTCCTGGGTCTTGCCGCAACGTCGTTCGCCGGCGAAATCGCCGTCAAGGGCTCCACCACCGTGCAGCCCATCATGCAGAAGGCCGTGGAAGCCTTCATGGCCCAGCATAAGGGCGTGTCCATCTCCATTTCCGCCTCGGGCTCGGGCGACGGCGCCAAGGCCCTCATCGACGGCTCCACCCCGCTGGCCATGATGAGCCGCGAGATGAAGGAGTCCGAGATCAAGCAGGCCAAGGAAAAGGGCGTGAACCCCAAGCAGATCGTCATCGCCTATGACTGCATCACCCCGGTGGTGAACAGCGCCAACCCGGTCAAGAACCTGAGCATGGCCCAGCTGAAGGACATCTACACCGGCAAGATCACCGACTGGAAGGAAGTGGGCGGCGCTGCCGGCCCCATCTCCGTCATCTCCCGCGACTCCTCCTCCGGCACCTTTGAGTACTGGGGCGAGCATGTTCTGAAGAAGGAACGCGTTTTCGCCCGCGCCCAGATGCAGGCCAGCAACGGCGCCGTGGCGCAGGTCGTCTCCAAGCAGAAGGGCGCCATCGGCTACGTGGGCCTGGCCTACGCCAAGGCTCCCGGCCTGAAGGACCTGACCGTCGACGGCGTGGCCGGCAGCATCGCCACCACCCTGAACGGCACTTATCCCGTTTCGCGCGGCTTGTACCTGTACACCAACGGCGAGCCCACCGGCGACGTGGCCAAGCTCGTTGAATACATCCTCTCTCCCGCCGGCCAGAAGATCGTGGCCTCCGTGGACTACATTCCCCTGAAGAGCCTCAAGTCCGCCCCGGCCAAGAAGGGCAAGAAGTAGCAAGCGGCACTCCTCCATAAGAAAAGCGCCAAGAAGACCTTCCTTTGCGCCCCGCCCCTCCGCCCCAGCCCATCAGGGCGGAGGGGGCGGGTGACCGCAAAAAGGCAGGAAAAGGAAACCATGCACAGACGAACCAAAGAAGCGCTCATCAAGCAGGTGTTTCTGGGCACGGCCGTCACCTCGCTGGCCGTGCTGGCCCTGATCATGATCTTTCTGTTCATGGAGGGGCTGCCCACCTTCTCCTTCGTGAGCGTGAAGGGCTTTTTGACCGGCATGGACTGGTACCCCACGGACGAGGCCCGGCCCGACTACGGGGTTCTGCCGCTCATCGGCGCCAGCGGCGCGGTGACGGCCCTGTCGTCCATCTTGGCCATTCCTTTGGGCGTCATGAGCGCGGTGTACCTGGCGGAGATAGCCAACCCCCGCGTGCGCGCCGTGGCCAAGCCGGTCATCGAGATGCTGGCGAGCCTGCCCTCGGTGGTCATCGGCTTCTTCGGCATGGTGGTCATGGCTCCGTTTCTGCAAGATTTCCTGGGCATTGAGGTGGGGTTGAACCTGTTCAACGCCGCGCTCATGCTGGCCTTCATGAGCGTGCCCACCATAGCCAGCGTGAGCGAGGACGCCATTTACGCCGTGCCGCGCGAGCTGAAGGAAGCGAGCCTGGCCCTGGGCGCCACGCACCTGGAGACCCTGGTGCGCGTCACGCTGCCCGCCGCGCTCTCCGGCATCGGCACCGCGGTCATTCTGGGCATGAGCCGGGCCATAGGCGAAACCATGGTGGTGCTCATGGTGGCGGGCGGCGCGGCCGTGCTGCCCACATCGCTTTTCGACCCCGTGCGGCCCATGCCCGCGAGCATCGCGGCGGAAATGGCCGAGGCGCCGTTCCGCAGCAACCACTACCATGCGCTGTTCGCCATCGCCATGGTGCTCTTTCTGGTGACGCTCGGCTTCAACATTCTGGCCGACTACATTTCCCACAAGCATCGCCAGGTTGGCTCGGCCTCCCTGTAAGCATGAGGAACAAGCCCATGACTCCTCCGGCAACCTCCGCCCTCGCCCCTGGCCAGCCCGTGGCCCCCTCTGTGTCGTTAAGCGTGGCCCAGGGACGCGACATGCGCCGCAACGGGCTCGAATGGTTCGTGTTCATGCTGCTGCGCGGGGCCATCCTCGTGGTGGCCGCGGCGTTGGCCATCATCGTCGGCTTTTTGGTGAAGAACGGCATCTCGGCCATCAGCTGGGAATTTTTGACCGAAGCGCCGAAGAACTACATGACCGAGGGCGGCGTGTGGCCGTGCATCGTGGGCACGCTGCTCTTGTCCCTGGGGGCCATGGCCGTGGCCGTGCCCCTGGGCGTCTCCAGCGCCATCTACCTGCACGAGTACGCACGGCCCGGCACGCTCATGCGCATCATCCGCCTGGGCGTGAACAACCTGGCGGGCGTGCCTTCCGTGGTGTTCGGACTGTTCGGGTTGGGGCTTTTCGTCACGGTGCTCAAGCTGGGCGTTTCGCTGGCGGCGGGCTGGCTGACCCTGGGCGTGCTGTGCCTGCCCGTTGTCATCGGCACCGCGGAAGAAGCCCTGCGCAACGTGCCCGCCACCTACCGCGAGGCCTCCCTGGCCCTGGGCGGCACCAAGTGGCAGACCATTTGGCGCGTGGTGCTGCCAAGCGCCCTGCCGGGCATTCTGACCGGGACCATTCTGGGCGTGGGCCGCGCCGCGGGCGAAACCGCGGCCATCATGTTCACCGCGGCGGTGTTCTACACGCCCAAGATGCCCACCAGCATCTTCTCGGACGTCATGGCCCTGCCCTATCACATCTACGTGCTGGCCACCGCGGGCACGGAAATCGAGAAGACCCGGCCCATCCAGTACGGCACGTCCCTTGTGCTCATCGCCCTTGTGCTGGGCATGAACCTTGCGGCCATCCTGTTGCGCGCCTGGCTGCAGAAGCGCCACGCGCACTAGCCGCGCTGGCGCGACGCAACGAAAAAGGGGGCCTCCAGGCCCCCTTTTTTTGCTTGCCGCTCAAGCAGGAGCTACTTCTTGATCCTGCGCTCCCACAGCTTCATGTCCTTCATCTTCTTGCGGCGCTGGCGCTGCAATTCCTTGCAGACCAGGGGCATCTTCTTGGGGTAGCCCCACTTTTCGCGGTATTCGTCGGGAGTCAGGCCAAACTTCGCCAAATGGCGCTTGGTGAGCACCTTGAACGTTTTGCCGGATTCCAGGCAGATGATGCTCTTTTCGCGGACAGCCTTCTTGGGGTCCGTGGTGGGCACAGCCGCAACATCCTCCTCCTCAGCCGTCGCCTCGCCGATGGAGCGGATGCCGTTGCACAGACTGCGGACCATGGACAGAATCTCTTCCTCCGTCATGGTTCGCACAGTGGCCTGAGCCTTAACGATGTCCAGTGCTTCCTTCAGAAAATCATCCATCGCGTTCTCCTCAAAGGGGGTTGTCGTTCGTCTTGGCGCATGGTGCAGCGAATTGGCGACCTCAAAACAGCACTGCGGCATCAAAATACTGAAGGGGCAGCGGGAAGTAAAGAAGGAACAGGAAAAAACATACACGAAATATTACGTAGAGTCCGATGGCCAGGTACCAAGTTGAAATATGAATACTGCAATGGTTTTCTAAAGAGGGGTTGCGCTTTGCGCGCAGAAGATTATCTTTGAGAAGTAGCGACACAGGCTCCGGCACAGGCGGCCGAATGGTTCAGGGCGCCGCGTGCGGGCGAAAGCAGCAAGGAGAAACCGGAAATGGCAACAACGAAGTTCGACCCGGAACTCTTGTATGTGGAATGCGCCAAGTGTGGACAGCCTGTGATCTGGAGCCCCGGCGACACGACGAGGATTCTCGCCTGGGCGGGCATAGACGCCCAGACCCTGGACGAGAAGTGCATGATCGTTTCCGAGGGGTGCCCGGCCTGCCAGCCGGGCCAGCAGAGCTTCAGCACACAGGTGGTGCGTTTGCGCAAGGCGCCCGGGGGGCGCGCTCCCATCGCAGGCGCGCCGGTCAACTAGCCTACTCCCGAACCATCCTCCGACACCTGGACCGGGGCGGCGGCGCATCCCTGGCCCTTTCGAACAGATCGCCAGACGCATGACTTCATCCGCCCAGGACCGGACCCTTCAAGCAGCCTCAGCGATTGCGCCTGTGCGCGGCAAGGCCGAAAGCCCTGCACTATTCCCTTCACTCATGTCTCTTCATGGTCTCGCGGCGCTCTTGGCCATGCAGGGGGGAGCTGTTGCGCTGTGGAGAGGGCGCAATCCTCCGCAAACGCGGCGTTGCAGCGCAACTGTTGCGCATGCGCCCTTGAGACTGCTTTGTTTTCCAGACCCGTGGCGTGCGTGCGCTTCCGCCGTCCTGCCGCCCGTCCGTTGCAGACGGCTGGCCGCCGCCTGGCCGCCGCCTAGCCGCCGCCTAGCCCCCGATGGACGACATGGACGTGGCCGAGACGCCCTGGCCCGCGCGCCGCGCGGCGAGGAGCTCCGCGCCCACGGGCTTCTTGCGCAGGGCCAGCCGCACAATGCGCTCCACCGCGGGCAGGCCCAGCTTCTTGTGGCGCAGGGCCGGGCGCAGGCGGTAGGTGCGGTCGCTGAACAGGCAGGTGCGCAGCTCGCCGCCGCTGGTGATGCGCAGGCGGTTGCACGTGCCGCAGAAGTGGTTGGAAAGGGGCGTGATGAGCCCGAAGCGGCCCTTGCCGCCCTCGATGGCGAACATCTGGGCCGGACCTGCGTCGGCGTCGTCGCGCGGGAGCGGGGAGAGGGCGGCCAGCGCCTGGGCCTCGGCCAGAATGTCCGCCGCGCTCCACACCTGCTCGGGCTTCCAGTCCGCGCCGCCCATGGGCATGTACTCGATGAAGCGCACGTCGATGGGCTGTTGCCGCGCGAGGTCGAGGAACCCGGCCAGCTCACGGTCGTTGACGCCGCGCAGGGCCACGGCGTTGATCTTGACCCGCACCCCGGCATCCAGGCAGGCGTCTATGCCCCGGCGCACCTCGTGGAAAAGGTCCTGCCCGGTGACGCGAGCAAAGGTGGCGGGAGAAAGGGTGTCGAGGGAGATGTTGACGCGGTCGACCCCGGCCACGGCCAGGCGCTGGGCAAAGGGCGCCAGCAGGGTGCCGTTTGTCGTCAGGCGCAGGGTGAGCTGCGGAAAGCGCTCCCGCACGTGCTCCACGAATTCCATGAAGTCCTTGCGGGCAAAGGGCTCGCCGCCGGTGAGCCGCACCTTGCGGATGCCCAGCTTGGCCGAAAGGCCCATGAGGTCCAGCAGCTCCTCGTAGCGCAGCACGTCGAAGTGCGTGAGCCGCGTGCTCATGCGGCCGTCGCAATACAGGCAGCGCAGGTTGCAGCGGTCCGTTACGGAAAGCCGCAAATAGCTGACCGCGCGTCCTTTGTCGTCTGCGAGCAGAGGCTGGGGCATGGGCGCTCCGGGCTGGGTCTGGGCGGTTTTACTGGCCTTTGCTCTTGGCGCGCCGCGCGGTGTCGGCTTCCTCCACGGTCACGGCGGCCTTTTCGACGGCGGCGATGAACCCGGCGCGCTCGTCCTTCAGGCGCTGGGCCAGGCCGGAGTCGGAAAGGGCCAGGATCTGCGCGGCCATCCAGGCGGCGTTTCTCGCGCCGGCCTTGTCCAGGGCCAGGGTGCCCACGGGGAAGCCCGGCGGCATCTGCACCGTGGCGAAAAGCGCGTCCATGCCGGACAGGGGCGAGGCGGCCAGCGGCACGCCCAGCACCGGCTTGGTGGTGCGCGCGGCAACGGCTCCGGCCAGGTGCGCGGCCATGCCCGCGGCGCAGATGAACACCTGGCAGCCCTGGGCCTCCAGCTCCGTCACCAGGCGCTCGGTGCGCTCCGGCGTGCGGTGGGCGCTGGTGACCGTGAACAGATACTCTATGCCCAGCTTGGCGAGAATCTCGGCGCAGGGCTTCATCAAGTCTTCATCGGAAGCGCTGCCCATGAAGACGGCGACCTTGATCATGACGCTCTCCTATTTGCTGCGGGCAATGCCCTTGTCGCCGATGTCGCGGCGGAAATAACAGCCCTCGAAATGAACCTTGGCCACGGCCTCGTAGGCCTTGGCCTTGGCCTGGGCCAGGGTGGCCCCCAGGGCGGTGACGCCGAGCACCCGGCCGCCGCTGGTGACGGTCTTGCCGTCCTTGGCCGCCGTGCCCGCCTGGAACACCTTCACGTCCGGCAGGGCGTCGGCTCCGGCCAGTCCGGTGATCTCCATGCCCTTGGGGTAGCTGCCGGGGTAGCCCGGCGCGGCCACCACGACGCAGAGGGCCGTTTCGGGCCGCACGCGCACCATGTCCGGGGTCAGGCGGCCCTCGGCGCAGGCGAAGAAGATCTCCAGCAGGTCCGCGTCCAGGCGCATGAGCAGCGGCTGGCACTCGGGATCGCCGAAGCGCACGTTGTACTCCAGCACCATGGGGCCGCTTTTGGTGAACATGAGCCCGGCGTACAGCACGCCCTTGAACGGGTGCCCCAGCTCGGCCAGGCGCTTCAAAATGGGGCGGATGCACAGCTCGGCGGTTTCGGCGTATTTGTCCTGGGGCAGAACAGGGGCCGGGCTGTAAGCGCCCATGCCGCCGGTGTTCGGGCCGGTGTCGCCCTCGTGCGCGGCCTTGTGGTCCTGGGCCGAGGGCAGCAGCGCAAAATGTTCGCCGTCGCAAAAGGCCAGAAACGAGGCTTCCTCGCCGGCCAGGGCGTCCTCGACCACCACGCGGGCGCCCGCCGCGCCGAAGCTTCTCTTGACCATCATGTCGTCGATGGCCAAAAGCGCCTCGTCCACGGTTGCCGCCACCACCACGCCCTTGCCCGCGGCCAGGCCGTCGGCCTTGACCACCAGCGGCGCGCCGTGGGCCCTGATATACGTTTTCGCGGCCTCGGCGTCGTCGAAGACCTCGAAGGCGGCGGTGGGCACGCCCGACTCGCGCATGATGGTCTTGGCGAAGGCCTTGCTGCCCTCAAGCTGCGCGGCAAAGGCATCGGGTCCGAAGCAGGGGATGCCCGCGCGGGCGCAGGCGTCGGCCATGCCCTTGACCAGCGGGGCCTCCGGCCCGACGACGACCAGCCCGATCTTTTCGGCCTTGGCCAGGGCCAGCAGGCCCTCGATGTCGTCGTCCTTCAGCGGGACGTTCCGGGCCACTTCGTTGGTGCCGCCGTTGCCGGGCGCGGCAAAGACGCGGTCCACCTTGGGATTTTGCGACAGCTTCCAGCACAGGGCGTGTTCCCTGCCGCCGGAGCCGATGACGAGCACATTCATGCGGGCTTACTCCACGTTGCGGTTACGTGCCCCAGGGATAGTGAAAAGAGGGGGTTTTGGCAAGGCGGCCCGGTTGCGCGCGGGCTGGCGGCATTTTAAACGCATATTTCCGGGGCCCGGGGCTTGCGTCTCGCGTTCAATTGGATAGGATGGGCTTGAAATTCAAAAGGGGTCAGACAATCAGGAGTTGGGAGTAACATGAGTACCAGCACCAGGAAGCCCACCGCCGCACCGGCCAAGAAGAAAACCACAACAGCGCCCAAGACGGCGCAAAAAGCAGCGCCCAAGAAGGCGGTGGCCAAGGCCACGGCGAACGTTCCGGCCAAGGCTGTGGCGGCCAAGGTTCCGGCGACGAAGACAACGGCCAAGGTTCCGGCGAAGGTTGCGGCCAAGGTTGCGCCCAAGCGCGGGCAGAACAGCCGCGAGGCCATGCTGGCCCGTGTGGAGTCCGTGCGCCTGTCCCAGCGGACGGAGGGGCACTTCGACTGCTTCGGCCGCGCGGACCAGGGGTACTGCGACCAGGGTGAGTGCGCCTACCACGCGGAATGCATGAGCGTTTCCGGACTGCTGCATAGCGTGTAGCCCTTGGCGGCAGGGGGGCGGTCCGCCGTCTTTGCGCCGTCGGTCTCTTTGCTGTCGCCGTGGGCGCGCAGACCTTTGCGCGCCGGGGGAATCGTGCGCCCGACCCTTTCCCTGCGCGAAGGAATCCTGTAGGTAGCTCCCCAGGTACCCGCCATGACGTCAACCCACGCCACCACTCTGCGCCGCAGCCTGCGCCGCTACGCCTTCACGGTTCCCTGGAACCTGTTCCTGCTCACCGCGGGCTCGCTTCTGGTGGCCTTTTCCATCAAGAGCGTGGCCGCGCCCCACGGGCTGCTCACGGGCGGGGTCTCGGGCCTGGCGCTGCTGGGCTATTACGTGTTTCCCTCCCTCGACACCGGCACCTGGTATTTCGCCCTCAACGTGCCCATCATGCTGGTGGGCCTCAAGATGGTCAGCCGGCGCTTCGTGCTCTACAGCCTCTATGGCATGGCCGCCACCAGCGTGCTCATCGGGCAGATAAGCTACGTGCTGCCCGTGGAGGACCCCTGGCTGGCGGTGCTGGCCTGCGGCGTCACGCTCGGCGCGGGCATCGGCGTGGCGCTCCGGTCCATGGGCTCCACCGGCGGCGCGGACATTCTGGCCGTGGTCTGCCGCGAGCGCCTGGGCATTCCCATCGGCCGCTTCGAGTTTCTGTTCAACCTGCTGGTGTTCGCCGTGGGCTTCGCCACCCTCAAGCTGGAGATCGTGCTGTACTCCGTGGCCATGAACTTTCTGGTGGGCTGGGTGACGGACGCCTGTCTGTCCATGTTCAGCGAGCGGCGCATGGCCCTTGTCATCTCCACCCAGCCGGACGCCATAGTGCAGGCCGTGCTGCACCGCCTGGGCCGCGGGGCCACGCTGCTGGAGGCGCGCGGCGGCTGGAGCGGAGAACCGCGCGAGGTTGTGCTGACCATGCTGAACAACATCGAACTGAAACGACTGGAGGAGCTGGTGTACGAAATCGATCCCGGCGCGTTCCTCATCATGGGCTCGGGCTTCAATGTGCAGGGCCAGGGCTTTTCCGAGCGCAAGGCCTATTAGGTGCCGACGATGCGCGCCATTGCCCTGCTGACCGACTTTGGCCTCACCGACCCCTACGCCGGGCAGCTGCGCGCCGCCCTGGCGCGGCAGGCACCCGGCGCGACCCTGCTCGACATTTCGCACAGCGTGGAGCCCTTTGCCGTGTCGCAGGCGGCGTTTTTTCTGGCCGCCAGCGCCCCGCACTTCCCCTCCTCGGCGGTGTTCGTCTGCGTGGTGGACCCCGGCGTGGGCTCCACCCGGCGCATCGTGGGCGCGCACGTGCCCACGCCCAAGGGCGGCCAAGACTTTTTGGCCCCGGACAACGGCCTGCTCTGCCTGCTGTTGTCCACCCCCGGCCTAGCGGAAACCGGGCCCGCCGCGCCGCGCGTGTTCGACCTCACCGATCCGGCTTCGTCCTATGCGGCCTCGGCCACGTTCCATGGCCGTGATATTTTCGCGCCGCTCGCCGGACGGCTTGCCGCCGGGGAGGCGCTGGAGGACATGGGCCGGGAGCTGCCCCAGGATGAACTGGCGCGGCCGGACTGGGCCGGAACGAGGATCCGCCCGGAGAACCCGCGCGAGATCGACGTGCATGTGCTGCATGTGGACCGCTACGGCAACTGCCTGCTCTCCTTGCGGGCGGGCACGCCGCCGCCCCGACCGGTGACGGCGCTGAAAATGCCCTGGGGCCAGCGCCGCGAGGTGCAGATGGCCCGCACCTACGCGGACATTCCCGCCGGGACCGTGGGCCTTCTGGCCGGCAGCCAGGGCTTTTTCGAACTGGCGGCCAACCAGGCCTCCGCAGCCGTGGCCCTGGGCCTGCGCCGGGGCGACGCCCTGCGCCTGGCCTGGACGGAGTAGCCCGGCGTGTTCGGACGTTTTCTCGCCACCCTGGGGTTCCTTTCGCGCCTGGCCCCGGCCCGCGTCATCGCGGAGGCGGACATGCGCCGCACCATGTTCCACCTGCCCCTGTGCGGGCTGGTCATCGGCGCGGCGGCCTGCGCCCCGGCCCTGGCCGGACTTTTCGCCGGGCGGCCCCTGGTCCAGGCCTGGACCGTGGCGCTGCTGTCCGCCTACCTGACGCGGGGCCTGCACCTGGACGGCTTGTCCGACGTCATGGACGGCGCGGCCGCGCACACCAGCCCGGAGCGCTTCTGGACCATCGTCAAGGACAGCCGTTGCGGCACCTTTGGCGTGGTGGCCGTGGTGCTGGCCTTGCTGGGGCAGGTGGCGCTGTTTTCTGAAATTTTGGGCCATGCCCGGGCCTGGGCCCTGCCCTGGGTGTTTGTGTTCGGCCGGGCCTGCGGCGTGTGCTTCGGCCGGGCGGCCAAGGCCTACGGGCGTCCCGGTCTGGGCGGGCTGTTTCTTGCCGGCGCGGATGGCAAGGCCGTTGGCTGGGCCCTTGTGCTGGCCCTGGCCCCGGCCCTGTGGCTGTGGCCCCTGGCCGCCGTGCTGGCCGTGCTGGCCGCGCTGGTTTTGCTGACGCCGCTGTACCGCCTGGTGCGCGCCGTGGCCGGGGTCAACGGCGATTTCCTCGGCGCGTCCATCATCATGGGCGAGGTGGCCGCCGCGGCCGGACTTGTGCTTTCCGCCGGGCCCCTTTGGCCCGCACCCTGAACCCCCGCTTGTCTGGAGGCCCCATGCTTCGCATCCGCACCGCCGCCGTTACCGTCCTTGTCCTCGCGGCCCTTTGCCTTGGGGGGTGCACCGCCAATTTCAACATGCTGGGCGGGCCTGCCGCGCCCTTCCGCGAGCAGACCCTTTCCGGCAAGGGGCAGGGCAAGATCCTGCTCCTCTCCGTTGACGGGCTCATCAGCGAGCGCGGCAAGGAAGGCCTTGTGCGCACCCGGCCCAGCACCGTGGAGGACGTGGCGGCGCAGCTCAAGATGGCGCGCAAGGACAAGGACATCAAGGCCGTGGTGCTGAAGGTGGACTCCCCGGGCGGCACCACCACGGCCAGCGACATCATCTACCACGAGCTCATGACCTACAAGGCCGAGACCGGAAACAAGCTGGTGGTGGCCATGATGGGCCTGGCCGCCTCGGGCGGGTATTACGTCTCCCTCCCGGCGGACCACATTTGCGCCCTGCCCACCACCATAACCGGCAGCGTGGGCGTCATCTTTCTGCAGCCGCGCGTGGCCGGGCTTCTGGAGAAGATCGGCGTGGGCGTGGACGTGAGCAAGTCCGGCGCGCAAAAGGACATGGGCTCGCCCTTCCGCGCGGCCACCCCGGAGGAGCGGCTGCTGACGGACTCCATGGTCAAGGCCCAGGCGGCGCGCTTCATCGGCCTGGTGCAGGAGCGCCGCAAGCTTGACCCGGCCGCGCTCACCATCGTGTCCACGGCGCGCGTGTTCACCGCGCAGGAGGCCAAGGACCTGGGACTGGTGGACAGCGTGGGCTACCTGGAGGACGCCCTGGCCACGGCCGCAAGCCTGGCCGGACTGCCGCGGGATGCCCGCGTGGTGGCCTACCGCAGCCGCCCGGCCCCGAACGCCACGTACTATCAGCCGGGGGCCGAGTTCGCCGGGCCGAGCCCCACGGTCGTCAACCTGGGGTTGGAGAGCCTTATGCCGCCCCACGCCGGGCTGTATTATCTGTGGACGCCGGGGTGGGCGCAGTAGCGCCGCTTGCCCCGGAGTACGTATCCTGCTAGGTGGGATTCGGAACTTGATTTACGTAACCATTTAGCACCTTCGGCGCGGCCACGGCCGCGTTGTTCGGGGCGCTCCATGCCGTACAACCAACCGTCATCCCCGGGCGGTTCCGTCACACCGATCAAGCCTTTGCCACTGTGGAAGGTCTGGCTGCCGCCGCTGCTCATCTTTTGCGCGGCCGCCAGCTTGGCCTTGGCCTCGTTCCTGGACTACGAACGCACCCAGCGCGCGCGTTGCGTGCAGGAGTCGGCCCGCGTCAAATCCGGCATAGCCGAGCGCCTGCGCGACTACGAGTTCGTGCTGCGCGGCGGCCAGGGCCTGCTGCACAATGCGCGCAGCATCAGCGACGGGCAATGGCGCGACTATGTGCAGGGGCTGGACTACGCCAGCTACTTTCCCGATGCCCTGGGCCTGGGCTACGCCCCCTATGTGCCTGGCGAAGACCTTGCCCGGCACAAGCGGGAGCGCCGGGCCGAATCGCCGGGGTATGACGTCTTTCCTTCGGGCGCCCGCCCGGACTACTTCCCCCTGAACTTTTTGGAGCCCGCCAATGTCCGCAACAGGCGGGGCCTGGGCTTCGACATGGGCTCGGAGCCCGTCCGCCGCGCCGCCATAGAGCGCGCCCGCGACACGGGCGAGGCCTCCCTCACCGGCAAGATTGTTTTGGTGAAGGCCACGGGGGAGTATGCGCAGCCGAGCTGTCTGCTCATCGTGCCGGTCTACCGGCCCGGCGCGCCCACGGGCACCGTTGCGGAGCGCCGCGCCGCCCTGCGCGGCATCCTCAGCACCCCCTTCCGCGTGGAAAGCCTGCTTTTGGGCATTCTTGGCGCCGGCGGCCAGGGCCTGGGCGTGGCCGTTTACGACGGCGCCGTCAGGAGCAGCGAGACGTTGCTGTTCACCTCCGGCCCCTTCGAGTCGGGGGGGCCCAGCCATGTCGCCACGCTGGACCTTTATGGCCAGAAGTGGACGCTGGTGTTCAGCCGCCCGCAGCTCTCGCCCTTTGCGCCCGAACGCCGCGAACCGCTGGTGCTGCTGTTCCTCGGCGGCGTGCTGGCCGCCGCGGTGCTGCTCATCGGCCGCAACATCGACGTGACCCGCGCCCGCGCCGAGGCCCTGGCCGCGGGCATGACCGCGGAGCTGCGCCAGAGCGAAGCCTACAACCGCACGGTGTTCCACTATTCCATCCTGCCGGTGGCCGTTTGCGGCCTGGACGACCGCTTTCTGGACGCCAACCCCGCAATGCTCGACCTGCTTGGCTACACCCGCGAGGAGTTCCTGCAAATGTTCTGGCAGGACGTCATCCACCCGGACGACTGGGAGGAGCACGCGCGCCTGGCCAAGGAAGCAATAGCCGGCGAGCGCGAGAATTACCGCATCGAGCTGCGGGCCCTGCGCAAGGACCGCCAGCCGGTGAGCGGGCTTTTGAGCGTGGGCCTTGCACGTGATGAGGACGGCCGGGCGCTGTTTCTCATCGGCGCGTTCAAGGACGCCTCCGAGAGCAAGGCGGCCGAGGAGGCCCAGGCCGCGCGCCGCGCCCTGTATCAGGTCATGTTCGAGGGCAACCGCTCCGTTTGCCTGCTGGTGGACCCGCGCGACGGCCGCATCGTGGACGCCAACCGCGCCGCCGCGGCGTTTTATGGCTATCCGCTTGAAGAGCTGCTGGAGCTCAACGCGGGCGACCTGAACACGCTGTCGCCGGAGAAAATGGTCCAGGCCTTGAGAGAGGCCGGAACCCAGGGCGGCGTGTTCGATTTTGTGCACAGGTTGAAGGACGGCTCCCTGCGCAACGTGCGCGTGCATTCCGGTCCCTTCGACACCGGCGGCGGCGCGCTGATCTTGTCCACGGTGCAGGACGTCACCGATCAGGTGCGCACCGAGGCGGCCCTTACCGAAAGCCGGGAGCGTTTCCGCAATCTGGTGGAGTCCACGGACCAGGGCGTGGTGCTGAACGACGCTGAGGACCGCCTGACCTACGTGAACCCGGCCTTTGCGCGCATGTTGGGCTATGCCGGTGAGGAGCTGGTGGGCCGGCTTGCCGCCTCGGTCATGATGCCTGGAGCGGCCCAGACCCGGGCGTTGCAGGTCGCCGCCCGGCGCCAGGGCTCGCGCGAGGCCTACGAGACCAAACTGACTCGGGCGGACGGCTCTGAGCTCATGGCGCGCGTCATGCCCTTCCCCTTGTACGACGCGAACGGCGAGTTCCAGGGCTCCTGCGGGCTCGTGGTCGACATAACCGCCCAGCACGCGGCCCAGGAGATAGAGCAGCGGCGGCAACGGCGGCGCGCGGCCCTGCTGCATCTGCACGAGATGCAGCACACCCCCCGCCAGGAGCTGTTGGACTACGCCCTGGAGCAGGTGCTCCAAATCACCTCCAGCCAGCACGGCTACATATGCTTCTACGATGACGGCTCCCGCCAGTTCACGCTGCACGCCTGGTCGAAGGATGTCATGCCGCAGTGCCGCGTGGAGCCGTGCCAGAACCGGTATCTTCTGGACGAGACCGGCGTGTGGGGCGACGCCGTGCGCCTGCGCGAACCGGTGCTGCTGAACGACTTCTCCGCCCCGCATCCGGGCAAGGGCGGCCAGCCGGAGGGCCACGTCGCCCTGGATCGCTTCCTTTCCGTGCCGGTTATACGCGCGGGCCGGGTGCGGGCCGTGGTGGGCGTGGCCAACAAGAAGACCCTCTACACGGACGAGGACATCACGCAGCTCAAGCTCTTCACCGACGGGCTGTGGGGCATTTTGGAGCGCCAGGACGCCGAGCAGGAGCTGCGCGAGGTGACGGAGCGCTTCCAGCGGGCCGTGCGCGCCGGGCGCGTGGGCCTGTGGGAGTGGGACCTCAAGAGCGGCGCCGCGCACTGCGACAAGGTCATGGAGGAGCTTTTCGGCCTGGACGACAAGAACCGCACGGGCACGCCCGAGGACTGGCTCTCCCGCGTCGCCCCGGAGGAGCGCGATGCCGTGCGCGATGCCGTTGTGGACGCAGCGTCCAAAGGCGAGCGCTTCGCCGCCTCGTTCCGCGTGCAACGGCCCGATGGCGGCGTGGCGCACATCGAGGCCTCGGCCGTGGCCCAGGTGGGCCCAAAGGGCGACCCCCTGCGCTTGGTCGGCGTGAACATCGACGTGAGCCGCCTGCGCGAGGCCGAGCTGCGGCTCGCCCAGAGCGAGGAGCGTTTCCGGCATCTCTTCGAGAACGCGCCCATCCCCTACCAGTCCCTGGACGCGGACGGCAACCTGCTGCTGGTCAACGCCGCCTGGCTCGACAGCATGGGCTACGCGGCCGAGGAAGTTCTGGGCCGCAACTTCGAGGAGTTCCTGCACCCGGACTCCCTGGCCTATTTCCGCGAGCAGTTCGCCCAGTTCAAGGTGCGGGGCCACGTGGGCGGCATAGAGTACCTGCTGCGCAGCAAGGACGGCGGCACGCATCTGGTCAGCGTCAACGGCCGCGTGGCCTGCGACGCCCAGGGCCGTTTCCAGAGCACCCACTGCACCTTCACCGACATCACCGAACGCCGCGCCGCGGAAGAGCAGCTGGCGCGGAACCACCGCTTCCTGCAAAACCTCATCGACACGCTGCCCGTGCCCTTTGTGTGCAAGGACAGCCAGGGCCGCTACCTGCTGGTGAACGAGTCGTTCACCCGGCTGTACGGCCTGGCCAAGGACCAGGTGCTTGGCCGCACCCTGCGCGAGTTCGGCCCGCTGGACAACGCGGAGCGCCATTGCCTGATAGACGAGAGGGTGCTTGCGCGGCAGGACGGCGACTGCGCGCAGTATGAGGAGACCTTTGCCGCGCCGGACGAGGGGCAGCGCCACTGGCTGGTGTTCAAGTCGCACCTGCACTTGGCCGACGGCGGCTCCGGCGTTGCGGCCATCGCCATCGACATCACCGAGCGCAAGCAGGCCGAGGAAGCCCTGCGCGAGGAGCGGCGCAGGCTCACGGACGTCATCGAAGGCACCAACACCGGCACCTGGGAGTGGGACCTCGAAAGCGGCGCGCTCTTATGCAACGAGCGCTTGGCGCAAATCCTGGGGCGCACCCTCGATGCCGATTTCCCCTCCACCATGGACAGCCTGCTGGACGTGACCCATCCGGAAGACGTGCCCCTGTGCAACGAGGCCTTGGCCCGGCATTTCTCCGACGAAACGCCGTTTTTCGATGTGGAGCTGCGCATGCGCCATGTGGAGGACCGCTGGGTCTGGGTGCATGTGCGCGGCAGGGTGTTCAAGCGCGGCCAGGAAGGCCAGCCCCTGCTCATGTCCGGCGCGCTCAGCGACATCGACGCGCGCAAGTCGACGGAGGAGCGCCTGGCCCTGGTGGCCCGCTTCCCGGTGGAGAACCCGCACCCCGTGCTGCGCGCCGACGCCAAGGGCGTGCTGCTCTACGCCAACCCCTCGGCCGAGCCGCTTTTGAGCAGCTGGGGGCAGAAGGTGGGCGGCAGGCTCCCCCGCGAACTGCGCCACGAACTGCGTTTGGCGCTTGATTCCGGCCAATCCCGCACCTCGGAGCGCTCTTACGCCAGCGGAGTGTACTCCTTCACGGTCGCCCCCTTTGTGGACAAGGGCTACGTCAATGTTTACGCCGTGAACGAAACCCAGCGCAAGGCTGCGGAAATGGCCCTGCGCCTGGGCGAGCTGCGTTACCGCGAGCTGGCCGTCATGCTGCAGCTCATGTGCGACAACGTGCCGGACATGATCTGGGCCAAGGACATGGAGAACCGCTACCTTTTCGCCAACAAGGCCATGTGCGAGCAGCTGCTGTGCCTGCGGGAGGGCGAACAGCCCCTGGGCAAGACCGAGGAATATTACGCCAAGCGCGAGCAGGCCGCCCACCCGGAGGAGCCCAACTGGCACACCTTGTGGGAGGCGTGCCTGCGCTCCGACCTGGAGACCCTGGATGGACGCGGCCGCGGCCAGTATGAGGAAGTCGGCTACTGTCTGGGTCAGATCAAGCATTTCGACGTGCGCAAGGCGCCCTTCGTGAACGGGCAGGGCGTGGTCATCGGCACGGTGGGCTCCGCGCGCGACATAACCGAGAAGAAGCGCGCCGAGGAGGCCCTGGCCAGAAGCGAAGAACGCTTCCGCACCCTGGCCCAGGTGTCGCCGGTGGGCATCTTCCAGGCAGATACGAAAGGCCGCTGCACCTATGTCAACGACCAGTGGGCGCGCATCAGCGGCTATCCCAAGGTTGCCGCCCTGGGCATGGGCTGGCTGCGCACCCTGAACACCGCCGACCGCAGGGGCATTCTGCGCGGCTTCCGCGAAACCGCGCGCACCGGCGACGACTTCGTCACCGAGCTGCGCTTCCGCCCCGCGCAGGGGCAGCAGGAGGGCCGTTGGGTGCTGGTGCGCGCCGCGGCGGAGCGCGGTCCGCAGGGGGGCTTCACCGGCTTTGTCGGCGCGGTGACGGACATCACCGAGCTGAAGCGGGCCGAAGTTGCCCTGCGCCAGGCCAAGGCCGAGGCCGAGGCCGCCACGGAGGCCAAGGCGCTGTTCCTGGCCAACATGAGCCACGAGATCCGCACGCCGCTCTCCGGGGTCATCGGCACCACCAAGCTTTTGTCCCGGTCGCGCCTCGACGAGGCCCAGCGCCAGCTTGTGGACATGGCCGTTGATTCCGGCCGGGCCCTGCTCGACGTGGTGAACGACATTCTGGACTTCTCCAAGATCGAAGCCGGGCAGTTCAAGCTGCGCAGCGCGCCTTTCTCGCTGCGGCACACCCTGGAGTGCCTCGTCGGCCCCATGGCCATTTTGGGCCGCGAGCGCGGGCTCTATCTCAAGGTGGACGTGGCCCGCGGCGCGCCGGACTCCCTTGTGGGCGACGAGGCCCGCCTGGGCCAGGTGCTGCGCAACCTGCTGACCAACGCCATCAAGTTCACCGACGCCGGCGGCGTGACCCTGGCCGTGCAGCCGGAGCCCAGGAGCGGCGACGAGGTCCGGCTTTTCTTCAGCGTCACGGATACGGGCATCGGCATCGAGCCCAGCTACCTGCCGCGCTTGTTCGACAGCTTCAGCCAGAGCGACAGCTCCTACGGCAAGCGCCATGGCGGAACCGGCCTCGGGCTGGCCATCTGCAAAAGCCTTGTGGAGCAGATGGGCGGCTCCATCCAGGTGCGCAGCAGCCTGGGCAAGGGCAGCACGTTCACCGTCACGCTGCCCTTTGGCCAGGACGTGCAGCCCCAGGCGCAGGCCACGCCCACCGGGCCCGCCGTCCGCCAGGGCGCCGGGCAGGGCGCCGGGCATGACGCCAGCCCGGACACAGATTCGCCCGCGCAGCCAGCCGGATCAAACAGTGTGCAGGCGGCAGCGCAAAACACCGGACCGGCGGCAGCGCAAAACGCCGGGCAAGACCGGCAGCCCGCATCGGGCCCGGCCGCCGCGCCTGCCTTGTCGACCACGGCTTCTCCGGCTGCCGCTTCGCCGGCCACAGCGCCGGCCGCTTTGCCCACAGCCGAAACCGCCCCTCCGGCAGCGGACCAGGCAGCGAGTGGGGCAGCGGGCCAGGCAGCGAGTGAGGCAGCGGGCTCATCGACCGCCGCCGCCGTGCGCGTGCTCCTGGCCGACGACAACGCCATCGGCCGCGTGCTCATGGAGCATGTGCTGAAGAACGCCGGATACGACGTGGCCTGCGTGGCCGACGGCCGCGAGGTGCTGCGCGCCCTGCGCCGCGAGCGTTTCGGCCTGGTGCTCATGGACGTGCAGATGCCCCGCATGGACGGCCTCACCGCCACGCGGCAAATCCGCATGGGCGAGGCCGGGGCGGAGAACCGCAACATCGCCGTGGTGGCGCTCACGGCCTATACCTCGCGGGAGGACCGCCAGAATTTCATCGACGCGGGCATGGACGACGCCGTGTCCAAACCGGCCGAGGAACGGCCGCTGTTCGAGGCCATGGAGCGGGCCCTGGCCGCGGCCGCCGGGCGCGCCCGCTGCGAGAACGCCGGGCGGCCCCAGGCCGCTGCGGAACCGAAGGCCGTATATGCCGCGCACGCCCCGGCGCACAGCGCTCCGGCCGCGAAAAAGCCCGAGCGCCTGGACCAGGAGTACCTCTCGCGTTCCTTTGGCGACAACCACGACCTGCTTGCGCTTTTGCTGCGCCAGTTTCAGGACAAGAGCCTGCCGGAGATAACGCGGAGCATCGAGGACAGCCTGGCCGGGGGCGACCTGCGCCGCGCGCGCGAGGTGGCCCACCGCACCCGCGGCACCTTGGCCTCCATCGGCGCCGCGCGGGGCATGAACCTTGCCGCCGCCGCCGAGAACGCCGCCGCCAAAGAGGATTGGGCGCGCTATGCGGAAATGGCCGCCGCCCTGCAGGAGGAACTGAGCGCCCTGGGCGAGCATCTGCGCCAGGACCTGCCCTGGGGATATGGAGAGGAGGAGAAGTCATGACGCATCGCGGCCAACTGCCCACCGACCCGGAGATCGAAGCCATTGTGCGCGCCCTGGGCCTTGTGCCCCTGCCGCAAGAGGGCGGCCTCTACGCCGAGACCTACCGCTCCGCGCGCGTGCTGCCCGCATACGCCGCCGGGCCGGAGCAGACCGGGCCGCGCGCCTGCGCCACGGCCATCTACTACCTGGTCACGCCCACCCGCTTTTCCGCCTTGCACCGCGTGGCCAGCACCGAGATTTTCCACTTCTACCTGGGCGACCCCGTGACCATGCTGCAACTGCACCCGGACGGCCACGCCAGCACCCATGTCATCGGCACCGACATCCTTGCCGGGCAGCGGCCCCAGGTGGTGGCCCCGCGCGGCGTGTGGCAGGGCACCCGGCTGGCTCCGGGCGGACGCTTCGCCCTGCTGGGCTGCACCGTGAGCCCCGGGTTCGACTTCGCCGACTACGAGCACGGCGTGCGCGCCGAACTCCAGCGCGCCTACCCCCAGGCCGCGGCGGAGATAGAGGCGCTGACCCCGGAAGAATAGCCGCGCGGACGCGGCACGATGGCCTTGCAAGAATACTGAGGAAAATACGCTTCCGGTGTGTTTGTCGCGGGCGGGCCTTGCCTGCGGCGGAAAAGAACCTATCCTTCTGCGTTATGAAGAACATCCTATGCCCCGCCTGTCATGCCGTGAACCGTGTGGATGAGACCCGCCTGGGTCAAGCCGTGTGCGGCAAGTGCGCCCAGCCCCTGGTGGGCGGCGTGGCGCACCTCGACGCGCCGCTTTTGCAGAACATGTTGAACCGCGACGGCCTGCCGCTGCTGGTGGACTTCTGGGCCCCGTGGTGCGGCCCCTGCCGGGCAATGGCCCCGGCCTTCGAGGAGGCCGCGCGGCTTTTGGCGCCCCATGTGCGCCTGGCCAAGGTCGACACCGAACAGGAGCAGGCCCTGGGCGCGCGCTTCCAGGTGCAGTCCATCCCCACGCTCATCCTCTTCCGTGAAGGACGCGAGATCGCCCGCCTGCCGGGCGCCCGCCCCGCCAACGAAATCGTCGACTGGACGCGCAGCCGCCTGGCCTAGCCCGGAGCACGGGACGGTGATCCCGCCCTTGACGGTTTCGGTGGGCTGCTGCCAATCGTTCCGGAGGGCGCGGACCCGCGCCGAAGGTTTGGCGGAACTGGCGAAGCCGGTGCGCCTGCGGGCGTAACGGGACGGGTGGTTCCGCGAGCCTGACGGCTAGGGATGAGGCTTTGACGTTCGCCAGCGTGCGCGGCGAAGCGGGCGGTCTTGCGGCGGCTAGCTTTCGCGCCGCACGCGCGCGCCGCCAAAGGCGTGGATGGTCCGGGTTCCGGCCGCCACCTCGGCCGCGTGGGGCACGCCGCGCGGAATGACGACCTCCTGCCCGGGCAGCAGCACCAGCCGCTGGCCCTGCATGAGCAGCGTGTAGCGTCCGGCCACCACGGCCATGTATTCGTCGAAGTCATGGACATGCTCGTTGGAGCGCGCATCCTCGGCGCAGGTCCAAAAGGCCATCTGGGTTTCGTCCTGGCCGTCGAACACATAGCCGTCCACTCCAGGCGTGCTCTGCCCCGAAACCGGCACCCGGTTCGGCGCATGGCGCATGAACGCGGGGAATTCGGCCATGGGCGCAGGCTGGTCGCCCGTTGGCGCGGCCTTTTGCTCCGCTTCCCGCTGCCGGGCAAGGGCGAGCTCGTCCTCGGCCGCCTTGAGCCGCAGGGCCAGGGCGTCGCGGCCGGAGGCCAGGTCCGCGCAACGGGCCAGGGCCTCTTCGGCCTGCTTGCCGGAGGCTTCAAGCTCGGCGCGGGTGTTCAGCAGCTCCACTTGCGTGCGGCTGAAATCCTCGGTCATGCGGATGAGCTGGGTTTCGGCGTCCTTGAGGCGCGCGGCCAGGGCGTCGCGCTCCGCGCGCAGGGCCTGCCCGGCGGAGACGGCTTCGTTCCGCTCGGCCAGGGCTTGGGCCAGCTCCTGGCGCAGGGCGTCCAGTTGCCCGGCCACTTGTCCATTCAATTTTTCGGCCAGGGCGTCGCGCTCGGCCATGAGGGCTGCGCCGCTGGCCGCGGCATCCTGCTGCGCGGCCTTGGCCTTGGCGAGCTCCGCCTGGGCTTGGCCGAGGCGCTCTTGCCATGCGGCCTTGGCGGTGCGGCTCTCCTGTCCTGCCTGGCGCAGGTCCGCCTCCAGCGCGGCGATGCGCTCCTTCGCCCTGGTCAGGTCCTCCGCGGCCCGATCCAGGCGCGCCTGAATCTCCCGCTCCTCGGCCTGGCGCATCTCCGTCAGGCGCGAGCCTGTTTCGCTCAAGCGGGCGCGCATGGCCTCGGCCTCGGAGGCCAGATTGGCGTGGGCCTCGCGCAGGGCGCGCAGCTCGGCGCGCAGGGCCGCGGTTTCGGCCTGGGCCGTCTGCCCGCGCTGCTCCGCCTGGCCCCGCAAGTCCTGCGCGGTCTGCTCCAGCTGCGAAAGCTCGAAGCGCGCGCGCTCGGCCTTGTCCCGCGCGCTGTCGGCCTCGGCGCGCACCCGCGCCAGCTCCTTCTCCGCGTCCTTGCGGGCGCGTTCGGCGTCGCCGTGGGCGGCAAGGGTCATCTCCAGGTCCGCAAGGCGGCCGCCCAGCGCGGTGCGCTCGTCCTCCAGCTCGCGGATGCGCGCGCCCAGGGCTTGGGCCTCGGTGCGCGCCTTGTCCAGGGCGGCCTTGAGCTGCCCGCGCTCGCGCGTCAGCCCGGCCTCGCCCTCGCGCACGCGCGCCAGCTCCGCTGCGGCGGCTTCGGTGTCGGCCCGGGCCTGGTGCATCATGACGGTGATTTTCTTGGCGGCCACAAGGGCGCGGCGCAGCTCGTCCTCGCGCTGGGCCACGAGGTCGGCCAGGGCGGTGTCGGGCGGGGCGGCGGCGTGCCCGGTCCAGGTGGCCACGAGACCGGCCAGGGCGCGCTCGAAAAAATGCTCCACGTCCTCGTGGGCGCGGGCGCGCGAGTCGCGCTCCACCCAGGATTCGCGGACGAGATCGTCGTAGGCGCGGCGCAGCAGGCGCTGCATTTTGAGGGAGGCGGGCATGGAGAGCCCGGCCTGCTGGTGGGTCTCGGCCTGTTCGCGGCCGAGCTGAACGACGGGATCGGACGCCGCGGCGTTGAGGGACAGGTGCCCTTCGGCGTTCAGCACCTCGGCCAGGACCTTGGAGGAGCCCACCACGGCGCTTTCCACCAGATCGCGCGGCAGCGGCAGGTTGGAAAGTTCGGCCAGACGCCCCAGCCGTACGGACAGCCACGGGCGGTTGGCGGCTGCCAAGCCCGCCAGGGTCATGGTGGCGTTGTCCGGGGGCGGGGGCATGGGCACCTCTCGGCGTTTGCTCAACGAGTGAAAACGGCACTCAATGCGGCGGTCTTTATTTTAATCCCTTCGGGTTTCGCCTCAAGCTTTATTCCAATGCGCGTGCGGCGCCTGCCGCGCCGGGGGTCAAACTCCGTCGTTTCCGTTTCCGTTGTGGCGGCCGTTTTCGGGAATGGCCACCAGGAGCGTGTCGGCCCACTGGAACGAGGCGTTGTAGGCCGTGGCCACGGAGCCCGTGGGCAGATCCAGCTCCAGGGCGTACTGGGCCATGTCGTCCCAGCGCGTGTCCTCTATGGCCTGGGCCATGCCGAGCCACGGGGCGTACGGGCCTTGCTTGCCGCAGAGGCCGGCGTGCAGGTCGTCGGTAAGGGCCAGCTTCTCCAGCACGGTCTCCATGGACATGTCGAGCATGGCGGGCAAGAGGGAGAACAGCCCCAGCAAAAACAGGCTGTCGGCCTGCTCGCGCCGGTCGGAGGCCACGGCCAGAAGCTCGAAGAACTTGGCCCGCTGGGCGGAGAGGTGCAAAAGCTCGCGCGCCTTGCTGGAGGGCGTCACATCGCCCATGACCATGACCCGGAGCCAGGCGGAAAGCTGCACCCAGCCGGCAAGCAGCACGGCCTGGCGCACGCTGGAGACCTTCTTGATGAGGCCGAAGTGCGGCGAGTTGAGCAGGGCGAGCACCCGGTACGACACCGAGGCGTCGGCCTCGATGGCCGCGACGAGCATGTCCGTGGGTGGCTCGCCCTTGGCCAGCACGTCGAGCAGGGTCAGCCGGGTGGACTCCGCGGCGGAGATCTTGCGCTGCGTCAGGGTGACGGGCTCGCGGAAGAAATGCCCGGCAAAGAGGTCGAAGCCCAGTTCGCGCGCAAGGTCCGCTGCTTCGTGGGTCTCCACGCGCTTGGCCAAAAGCTTTTTGCCGCGGGCCTTCAGCACCGCAACGACGGTTTTGAGGTCGCCGTTTTGGGCGCTTGGCGTGCGCATGTCCAGAATCACCGTGCCGCACACGTCGAGCACCTGCGAGTCCAGGTCGAAGGACAGGGGCAGGTCCAGGGCCAGCTCGTAGCCTTCTGCGACGAGGCCCCGCAGGGCTTGCAGGAACGTGGGCTCGTCGCCGGGATAGAAGTCCAGCACGGGCATGACGCACGCCGGGCCCAGGGCCTTGGGAATGCCGGTCATGAGCGCCTGGGGCGGCAGGTGGATGAGGGACTTGTGCGGGCCGCTGCAGGTGTCCATGCAGGCGGGCAGGCATTGGATGACGGAAAGCGTGGCCTGGAGCGGGTCGGAGAATTCCGAGTAGGTGTGCTCCAAACAGCGCCGATAATAATGAAAATAGCCCCATGTCTTCAGGCTGGCGTCCAGCACGGGCTGGCGGGCCACAAACAGGGTCTCGTAGTTGGACTGGCGGGTCATGGCCTGGCCCCTTGGCAACGGTGACAAATTTCGTAACACTCGTCTGGACATGGACTTATGTAGGGACAAATGCTAGCGACTCCTTCTATGAATGTAAAGGAACTGATGGAAGAAGGCGCAGGCAGCGAGCAGGTTGCCGGGCTCTTCGACATCGAGCGCTACGCCTGGATGGCCCTGTCCTACGACATGGCCCTGGCGCTCGATATGGACGGCTGCATCCTGGCCGTCAACTCCGCCTGGCAGCGGGCCACGGGCTTCTGGCCCGAGGCGCTGCGCGGCAAGTACCTCCTTGAATTCATGGAATTTGAAGACCGCGAACGCTCCCTGGCCGCCCTGCAAAGCCTCATCACCAGCGACACGGCCAGCACCACCTTCGACTTTCGTTTCCGCTGCGAGAAAGGGCAGTACAAGCGCTTCAACTGGAACGTGCTCTTCTCGCCCGACACGGAAATATTCTACTGCATCGTCAAAGACCTGAGCAACGTGCACGACCTGCACCACGCGGCCTACCACGACACCCTGACCGGCCTGCCCAACCGGCTTTTCCTTACCGACGCCCTGCCCAAGCTCGTGGCCGGCGCGCTGGACTTCCGCCATGTGCTGGCGCTTTTTTTCCTCGACCTCGACGGCTTCAAGGCCATCAACGACACCATGGGCCACCAGGCGGGCGACATTCTGCTGCAAACCGTGGCCAGCCGCCTGCGGCTGTGCATCTCGCGGCCGGAAAACTGCGTGCGTCTGGGCGGCGACGAATTCGTGCTCATGGAGACCTGGCCCTGCGAGGCCTACGCCCCGGAGGACTTGGCGACCAGGGTCATCACCGCCGTGAACGAGCCCGTGCGCGTCAACGGCTGCGAGGTGCGCGTGGGCGCTTCGGTGGGCATAGCCCTGGCGCCCCTGGCGGGCAAAACGCCCGCGGAGCTCATGGCCCTGGCCGACCAGGCCATGTACAGCGCCAAACGCAGCGGCAAGAACCGCTTCGTCCTCGCCACCGGCGCGGACGGCCCAGCCTGTCCCCTGGGGCTTGAATCCCCGGGCGGGAACGGGTAGGCAAAAGCCTCCCGTCCACCGGAGGACGGAGCCACGTCCCCCTGCGGAGGTTTCATGCGTCCCATCTTCAAAGTTCTGGCCGGGTTCTCCACGGCCCTCGTCGCCCTGGCCCTGGCCGCGGCCCTCAATTTCGCCTTCTGGTGGGTGCAGGGCCGCCCGCAAGACGTACCCGACGCCAAGACCCCGCGCATCAAGAGCGCCTCCTTCAGCCCGTATCGCACCGGGCAGAGCCCCTTTGGCCAGCCCTTCACGCGGGAGCAGCTGGAGGAGGACCTGGCCGTGGCGGCCCAGCACTTCACGCGCATCCGCACCTATTCCAACGGCGGGCAGTTCGCCCCCGTGCCGGAGCTGGCGCAAAAATACGGCCTCAAGGTCATTCTGGGAGCCTGGATCGGCGCGAACCTCAAGGACAACGAGGAGGAGATCGCCGGGGCCATCAAGGCCGCCAACGACTACCCCGAGGCCGTGGACCGCGTGGTGGTGGGCAACGAGGTGCTGCTGCGCGGCGAGGTCACCCCGGACCTGCTCATCAACTACATCCGGCGCGTCAAGGCGGCCATCAAGCAGCCCGTGACCTACGCCGATGTTTGGGAATACTGGCTTTTGTATCCCAAGGTGGCCAAAGAGGTCGACTCCATCACCATCCACGTGCTGCCCTACTGGGAAAACACGCCCACGCCGCTGGACCGCACCATCGGCCATATGCTGGAGGCCCACGCCAAGATCAGCCAGGCCTACCCCGGCAAGCCCGTGCTCATAGGCGAAATAGGCTGGCCCAGCGCGGGGCGCGTGCGCGAGGGCGCCGTGCCCGGCCGCGTGGCCCAGGCCACCTTTGTGCGCCAGATCATGAACACGGCCGAGGAGCGCGGCATCGACTTCAATATCTTCGAGCTCTTTGACGAGCCCTGGAAGGCCAACCAGGAAGGCACCGTGGGCGGCAACTGGGGCCTCATCGACGTGGACCGGCACATGAAGTTCCCCCTGACCGGCCCGGTGAGCGAGAAGCCCTACTGGCTCATGGCCTTCATCGCCTCCACCGGCCTGGCCGCGTTGTTGGCCGGGCTGGCCCTGGCCCTGCGCCCGCCGCGCGGCTTCGGCAAAACCGCGCTCATCTGTCTGGCCGCGCAGTTTTTGTCCACGCTGCTGGCCGCCAGCGCGGAGCAAAGCCTGCGCCTGGCCTTCGGCCCCATCGGCGCGGCCAGCGGCGTGCTCATGACCGGCGGCGGCGCGCTGTTGTGCTTTCTGGTCTTCACCGAACTGGCCGACCGCGCGGCTGGCCCCGGCAAAGAGCCTGCCCCGCGGCTTGGCCCGCAGCCGCTTCTGCCGGTCATCGCGCGGCTGGAGTCGCTGCGCTCCTGGCGCTGCAACCTCAAAAGCCGCGTCGAGCTCGTGGGCCTGTTGGACCTGATGTTCGGTCTGGCCGCGCTGTCCCAGACCTTCGGGCTGCTTGTGGACCCGCGCTACCGCGACTTTCGCGTGGCCCAGTTCCTGCCCGTGGCCCTGTGCCTCACCCTGCGGCTTTTCGCCACGCGCGAGCTGCCGCGCCCCGTGGGCTCCCCGCGTGAGGAATGGCTCCTCGTGGCCAGCTTCGTCATCGGGGCCGTGGTCATTCCCCTCAAAGAGGGGCTCATGAACCCCGCCGCCCTGGCCTGGGGCGGCACCCTGCTGCTGCTGGCCGTTCCCTGGGGCCTGTCCATTCTGCGCCAGCGCCAGGCCGTGGCGCGCACAACCTAAGGGAGGCACCCCATGCATCCAGCGCGCGCCCGGCTCATCCACACCACTTTGGAACACCCCGGCCCGGTGCTTTACTGGATGCACCGGGAGATGCGCGCGGCGGACAACTGGGCCCTGCTGCACGCCAGAGCCCTGGCCGCAGAGCGCGGCCAGCCCCTGGCCGTGGTGTTCTGCCTGGCCCGGCACTACCCCCTGGCCGCCCTGGCCCATTTCGCCTTCATGGTCCACGGCCTTGCGGAAACAAAGGCGATCCTTGCGGACCTGGGCATTCCCCTGGTGATCTTGCGCGGCGAGCCGGGGCAGGCCGTGGCGGACTACGCCCGCCAGGTCCGCGCCGGGCTCCTGGTCACAGACGCCGACCCCACGAAGCCCAAGCGCGCCTGGCTGGCCGACCTGCTGGCCAAGCTCTCGTGCCCGGCCATCGAGGTGGACGCCCGCAACGTCGTGCCCGCGCGCGCGGCCTCGGACAAGGCCGAGTACATGGCCCGCACCATCCGCCCCAAGATACAGCGGCGGCTGCCGGAATTTCTCGACCCCTTTCCGCCCGTCGCCCCCCAGGCCACGGCTTGGCCGGCGGCGCTGCCCGCAACGGACTGGCCCGCGCTTCTGGCCGAGTTCGGCCCGCCGCCAGAGCATTTTCCCCCGGGCGAAAGCGCTGCCCTGGCCGCATTGGACCGCTTTGTGACCAGCGGTCTGCCGCGCTACGCCGATGACCGCAACACGCCCGTGGAGCCCGCCGCGTCGCTGCTCTCGCCCTATCTGCACTTCGGGCAGATTTCGGCCCAGCGCATCGCCCTGCGCGTGCTGGCCGAGGCGGAGACCCCCGGCGAGGCGCGGGAGGCCTTCCTCGAGCAGCTCATCGTGCGGCGCGAACTGGCCGAGAACTTCTGCCTGCATACGCCCCATTACGACACCCCGGAGGCGTTTCCGGCCTGGGCGCGGGCCACCCTGGCCAAGCACAAGGCCGACGTGCGGCCCTATCTGGTCACCGAGGGCCAGCTGGACGCGGGCGAGACGCGCGATCCCTTGTGGAACGCGGCCCAGCGGCAGCTGCTCGCCACCGGGCACATGCACGGCTGGTTGCGCATGTATTGGGCCAAGCAGATCCTGCTCTGGTCGCCGGACGCGGCCACGGCCCTCGCCCGCGTGCTGCGCTTGAACGACACCCTCTCCCTGGACGGCCGGGACGTGAACGGCTACGCCGGGGCCGCCTGGAGCATCGGCGGCGTGCACGACCGGCCCTGGCCGGAACGCGCCGTGTTCGGCACCGTGCGCTCCATGACCGCCAGCGGCGCGGCGCGCAAGTTCGAGACCCGCGCCTTCATCGACCGCTGGACCCGGCCGCGCCTGGTCTGACGCCCCACCCCGCAAACGCAGGGAGCCGGCAGGTCTCCCCGCCGGCTCCATAAGCACAACTTCTCGAAGCAATCATTCCGCGCGGCGGGCAAACCGCCATTCGGCCCGGCCGGAAGGACCGGGCGCGGCGTCTTGCGACGTCACCTCTAGGCCAGGGTCTCCACGGCCTCGCGCATCAGCTTGGCGATGGCGAGCTTGTGCGGGCACGCGGCCTCGGCCTTGGCGTAGTCCGCCTGGGCCAGGCGTCCGCGCACGGCCTCCGGCAGTTCGGCGAAGGTGGCGCGGCCCAGTCCCGGCTCCTCGTACTCGCGGTGGTACATGAGGCTGCGCATGACGTGGCTCACCGGCAGCCCGCCCGTGGCGGATTGACAGATGCTGCCGCAGCCGCCGCAATAGCCCGTGCACTCGGCGCTGGCCAGCTCAAACAACGCGCCGCGCTCCGCGCTGGAAAGGGCGGTCTGGTCGCGCGCGGCGGCCACGTTGGCCGAAAGGATGCTGATGGACGGCATTTGCGAGCAGATGCTGGCCACGCGCTTTTCCTCCCACACGGCCTTGAGCCGGGCCTGCTTGTCGGTGAAGCCGCGCTTCAGGAACTGCTCCGAGACCTTGATCTCCGCCGGGGTGGGCGCCGTGGCCGGGCCCATGCCCTGGGTCTTCATGGCCACCAGGCCTATGCCCGCGCGCGTGCTGGCGTCGATGGCGGCCTGCATGGCGGGCTTGTGCATCACCGTGGTGTTGTACGTGTGCATGATGACGTCGAACCCGGCGGCCGGGCCGCCCTCCTTGGCCGCGGCCTGCAGCAGGTCCTCCATGTTGGCGTGGGTGCTGAACCCGAAGTGGCGGATCTTGCCCGCCGCCTTCATCTGCGCGGCAAAGGCGCGCATGTCCGGCGTCAGCTGGCTCATGGAGTCGATGCCGTGGACGAAGAACAGGTCCACATAGCCTGTTTGCAGCCGTGCCAAGGATTTTTCGAAGCGGGCCGGGAAGTCGCCGCCCTTGGGCGTCAGCTTGGTCACCAGGAACACGTCCTTGCGGCGGTCCGGATTTTTGCCGAAGAACCGGCCGAAGCCCTCCTCGGACTGGCCGCGTCCGTAATACTCCGCCGTGTCCCAGTAGGTTACGCCCCAGTTGAGGGCCTGGCGCAGCAGCAGCTGGTTGTTGATGGTGTCGAACATGCCGCCCAGGGCCAGCACGGGCACCTCGACGCCGGTTTTGCCCAGCATGCGCTTGGGCATGGCGGCGGGCGCCGCGGCCAGGGCCTCGCCGGCGGATAATGCCGCCGCGGCCGGAGCGGCGGCGACGGCTGCCGCCCCAAGGCCCAGGGTCTTGAGGAATGCTCTGCGGGACGTGTCGGAATCGGACATGGCGCGCCTCCTTTGGCGTGTTGTGACCGGATGTGGCTCAGACCAGCATGCGCCCCGGACCGGAGCGCGACTCGTTCTCGTAGCTGACGCGGATGCCGCGCAGGCCGGCGATGGGGCATTCGTGCTCGCACACGCCGCAGCCGATGCAGCGCGCGGGGTCCACGTAAGGCTTTTGCAGCCGCACCAGAATCTCCAGCGTGTCGCCGCTGGTGAGCTTCCAGCCCTGTTTGGGGTCGGGGGTGGCGTCCAGGGTCAGGGTCTGGCCGCTTTCGGCCCAGGTGCAGGCGTTTATGCGCCGCAGACCCTGCTCGGGCGCGGTCATGGGCTGCGCGCCCGAAGCCGCGGCCGGGCGCAGGTAGTAGTCGCCGCTGCCCAGGTTCACCACGGGCTTGGCCAGGCCGGACAGGGACACCCGCGCGTCCTGGTGCAGAACATACTGCGCCTGGCCGAAGCGTATGGGCTCAAAGGTGGTGCGCGTGTAGATGGATTTGGGGCTCACCGGGCACAGCTCCTGGCAGACCAGGCAGGGCCTGTCGGACGCCCAGGGCAGGCAGCGCGTGCGGTCCACAAAGGCCGTGCCCAGGCGCAGGGGGCCCTTGGCCGCAAACGGCCCTTGCCCCAGCTTCTCGTCCAGGCTCAGGGGGCGGATGGCCGCGGTGGGGCACACGTGCCCGCAGGCCACGCACTGCACCTGGCAGCCGCTCGAACCCAGGCGGTAGTTCAGCACCGGGGTCCAAAGGCCCTCCAGGCCGGCCTCGCCCAGGGCGGGCTGGATGACGTTTGTGGGGCACACGCGCATGCACTGGCCGCAGCGGATGCAGCGCGACAGGAAGCGCGTTTCGTCAAGCGCGCCCGGCGGGCGGATGAGCAGCGGATTCTTGCCCGTCTCGGCCAGGCCGCCGATGGTCCACAAAGGCGCGGAAAGGGCCCCGGCCGTCAGGGAGACCACGAAGCCCCGGCGCGTGGGCTCGGGCAGGTGCGTTTCGCCCCCGGCAGAGGCGCGCGGGGCAAAGGTCATGCGGCCTTGCGGGCAGGCGTCCAGGCAGTTCATGCACATGAGGCATTCGCTGCCGATGATCTCGCCGGAGGGGCGGCACGCGCCTTCGCAGTAGGTGTCGCACAGGGTGCAGCTGCCGCACGCGCCGTGGGCCTGGTCGTCCTTTTTGCCCATGCGCCAGGGCGCGAAGCGGTTCAACATGCCGAACAGCGCGCCCAGCGGACACACATAGCGGCAGAAGAACCTGGGCCGCAGGATGTTCAGCGCCAGCACGCCCGCGAACACGGTGAACAGGAGCCATGCCGAGGCATAGTGCCGGGGTTTGGTGAACAGGGCCTGGAACCCGGCGTCGACCACCGGGGCCACGGTCATGTTCAGGGAGCGGAAGACCAGCGGCAGGGGGTCGAAGAGCCCGGTCTGCAAACTGCCGAAGCACGCCGCAGCCAGCAGAAAAGCCAGCAGATAGTACTTGGCGGCCTGCCAGGGGCTGTGGCCGTTGTCCGCCAGACGGGCGCGCAAAGCCGCCCCGCGCGCGCCGGGAACATGCGCGCCCACGCGCCGTGCCAGCCAGCCGGCGGCCTGGTTCAGCGCGCCCAGCGGGCAGGCGAAGCCGCAAAAGAAGCGCCCCAAAAAGGCCGTGAGCAGAATCGCCGGCACGGCCCACAAGAGCGGCGCGTACCACGTGCGCGTGGCGAGCAGCGTGCCCAGGGCCGTCAGGGGCGAAAGGGACAGGATGAAGTTCACCGGCCAGCCGGAGAGGCGGAAGAAGCCCGCCCCCAGCGTGCTGACGGCGCACAGCCAGAGCGTGAGCAGGACGAAGAAGACCTGGCTGATGCGGCGGGCGGCGACGATGCGAAGGATGGGGCGCATGGCTCAGGCCCCCAGGTCCAAGAAGTGCGGGTTCAGGGATTTGTAGTCCGCGGTGCCTGCCCGCGCGGTCTCGGCCAGCTTGATGTACGGGGCCTCGGTGAGGGCCCGGCCCAGCAGCTCCATGCCGAAGGCGTCGGCCGCAACCGGGTCCGTGGAGACGGCCAGCACGTGGGCGGCCTTGAGGTCGGAGAGCGAGCCGCCCGTGGGCCCGTTGGTCATCATCACGGTGACGCCGTCCAGCACGCACAGGGTGGGCGTGGCCAAGAGCGCCAGTTCGGCGATGATGCCGTTGATGTCCTGGTGGAACACGTTTCTGCGCCCGCCCAAAAAGCCGTAGCAGTTCTTCAGGCACATGGAGGCCCCGGCGCGGTGGTGGTCCTTCACCGGGGAAAGGTTGACGAGCTTGGTCACGCCCTTGAAGGCTCCGGCCAGGGCGGGCCAGTCGCGGATGAGCCGCCCGTCGGGCACGCTCACCGGGGCGAAGAGATCCTCGTTGGGCAGAATGACCCTGGCGCCGTTTTTTGTCGCGGCCTCGGTGATGCCGGTGAGGGCGAAGCAGCTTTCCGGGCTATGGATGGGATTGTCCGTGACGGCGACCCGGACGGCTCCGGCCTTGAGGCACAGGGCGGCCATGGCCGAGACGAGGTCCGGGTGCGTGGTGGCCCCCAGCGTGGACGAGGTGGCGAAGGCCGCGTTGACTTTGAGCAGCACGCTGTCGCCCGGTTTGATGAAGGCTTCCAGACCGCCCAGGGCGGCCAGGGCGCGCTCCAGCATGGCCTTGCGGGCCACTTGTCCCGCCTGGCCTGCGGCGGCCTGCGGGTCGGCGCGCACAATGGCCATGCGTCCGGGCTTGCCGCGCAGGGCCTCGATGGAATAATCGCCCAGGCCCTTGGCCTCCGCGGTTTTGGGCTGCGCTGGCGGGCCGCTTCTGTCCAGCAGGGCGGCTGCCAGGCCGCCCCCGGCCAGGGCGATGGCCGAGGCCCCGGCCACCCGGCGCAGGAAGTCGCGGCGTGAAAGGTCCGGGGATTTCTCGTGCGCGTCGGCCATGCTATTTCTCCAGGCCCTTGGCTTTCAGTTCGGCGTCCAGGGCGGCGGCCAGCTTGAGGGCTGTGGACAGGTCTGCGGCGTCGTGCACGCCGAGCAAAAACGCGCCGCGCACGAACAGCAACTCCACGCTGCCCGTCATGCTCAGCACCACGGAACCTGCCGGAGCGCCCGCCTGGGCGGCCACGGCGTAGCCGTTGTCCGTGAGAAAACGTTGATACAGCTGCGCCGTCGCCTGGGCCTCGGCCGGGGTCTTGCGGCGCGAGACAAAGGCCGTGGCGCCGCCGCCCGCGCTGGCCGGGCCGGCGTCGTATTCCGCCGTGTACATGCTGGTGAGCCCTTGGCAGCCAAAGGCGTCGGCCACGGCCAAACGCACGCTGTCGGCCTTGAGCCCGGCCTTGGGGAAGAGGTCCTGGGGCTGCGCCGCCGCGCCGCCGGTCTTCCTGGCGTCGGCCGGGCTTTCGCCCACGCCCGCCAGCACGGCCTTGGCCAGGGCCTCCAGCGGAGCCTTGGCCCCGGCGCGGTCGGCGATGACCTCCAGGTAGTGCGCGCCGCTGGTCAGGAACAGCGCGTTCTCCGTGAGGTAGGCGTTTTTGGCCAACGCGCTTTGGGCCGCGCCGGGCCTGCGCTGGCCGCTGAACACGGCAAAGGCCGCGTCCGCAGACTTCATGCGGTAGAGATAGACCTCGATGCGCGCGCCGCCGGCCTGGTAGCTGCGGCAGGCCATGGCCGCGAAGCCCGCGCTCAAATACAGCTCGGCCTTGCCGTCGATCTTGTCCGAGAGGGTGACCGGCGTGAAGGATTCGGCCTGGGCCAGAGGCTTGAGACCCGGCCCGCTCTCCGGCAGCAGGGAGGCCAGGGCGCCGGATTTCGCCGCGCCAGGGGCTCCGGCCTCGGTTGCGTTCTCCGCGCCGGAGGCGGCGGGGTTCGCGCTCGAACCGGCCGGTTGCCCGGCCTTGAGCGCCGGGGCGCGCAGGGCCACCTCGACGGCCGGGTTCAGCTGCTGGCGTGTTGTCAGCACCCACGCGGCAACAGCGCACAAAAGCGCCAGCACGGCCAAGGAGGCCGCGTTCTGCGCCGGGCTGACCATCTTCTTTCCTGCCATGTCCGCTCCTGGGCTACTTGCCCGGCCGCTCGCCCTTTTCCAGATCGAACACCGGGGCGAGGCGTGCTTCGCGTTGGAGCGCCTGCTCAAGATTCGTGGTCACCAGTTCGCCGTTGACGGACAGGAAGCGCAGCTCGGCCGTGGGGGCCAGCCCGGCGGCCTCGGCGCGCTTGAGCCCGGCCAGGGCCGCGCCGTAGTAGCCCTGGGCCTTGCCGCCGTGGAACTGGCTGCGCCACTTGAGCCAGGTCTCCGGCGTGCTCCCGGGCGAGGTCACGAACACCGCGTGCGTCACCTTGCCGGGGCAGTCCTCCTCCAGGGTCACGCTGAACTCGAAGGGCGGGATGTCCTTCAAGCCCTTGAGGCGCTCCACCCGCGCCAGCTCGCCCTTCTCTATGAGCCATGCGGCCGGGCACGCGCGCGTTTTGGCGTAAAGGGCGATGGGCCCGTAAACGTCTTTGGGCGCGTTTTCGCTGGCGGTGAAGTATGCCTGCAAAACGTCCTTGGGCGGGGCGTAGGGCACCAGGTCCCCGGTTTGCCGCAGGGACTCCGCCTGGGCGCTCGGGGCCTGTTTGCCCTGGGTGCGGGCATCCGCCGCGTGGACGGGGGTGGAGGAAAAACAGCAGAGGCCGATGGCGAGGGCAATGGAAAAACAACGATGGCGCATGGTCCCTCCGGGGTTCGGGTGCGGGACGGGATTGGGACAGTGGCGAGGATATGGAATGAGACCAGGGTGGTCAAGAACCGGGCTGGGGCAAAGTAGTTGCCCGCGTCACAATCCCCGGCGCCTGGGCTGCATGGCGGCGGGGGCAATTGCTCCCGAAACGGTCTTGTATGTGCGTAATTCAGGAATTTTGACCGGAGGATATCCATGACTGATGGAACTATTTCTCGCAGTCTTCCCTGTTGCTGTAACAATTATGTTCCGATAGTGTACGTATAAGTGTCAGGACTCCCCCGGACAACAAGTCTTATGACAATGAGTGCAGGAGGACCAATGAAACTGAATATTTTCGTGAAAGTCACCTCCATGGTCGTCGCTGCTGTTTTGGCTACGGCGCTGGGCATGTTTCTCGTCGCCAATTATTTCGTGAGCAAGGGCTTCGACTCCGAAGCCCGCGACAATATCGCCCTGTTCCAGGGAGTGGTGGAGAAGCAGATAGAGGCACAGAAAACCGACCTCTTCCAACTGGCCACCTCGCTCTCCCACAATCCCGCCGTCATCGAGGCCACAAGCAAGGGCGACGCCAAGGCCCTCAAGGCCCTGCTCAAGCCGGAGCTGGAAATAAATCAGGTGGACTCCATCCTGGTGTCCGACGCGAAAGGCATCATCCTTGTGCGGGCCCACGACAACAAGGCCGGCGATTCCGGCCTGAACCTCATCAGCCTGGCCAGCGCCCTGAAGGACAAGCCCGTGGTCGGCATCGAACGCGGCAACGTGGTCAAGTTCGGCGTGCGCGGCGCGCAGCCCATCAAGGTGAACGGAGAGATCGTGGGCGCCATCGCCGTGGGCAACAGCCTCACCGGCGAAAAGTTCGTGGACGGCATCAAGGACCTGACCGGCATGGAGATGACCATCTTCGATCAGGACACCCGTGTTTCCACCACGGTGCTGAACGATGGCAAGCGCGCCGTGGGAACCAAGATGGACAACCCGGCCGTGCTTGAAGCCGTGTTGAAGAAGGGCGAAGCGTTCCACGCCAGCAACGTCATTTTGGGCAAGCCCTTTGAGACCGCCTACTGGCCCCTCAAGGACGTGAACGGCAAGACCGAGGGCATGTTCTTCATCGGCAAGGAGCGCAAGGTCATTGAGCAGACCAAGAGCGGCATCAACTGGTCCATGTCCTTGGGCGCGGTGGTCATCTGCGCCATCATGGGCGGGCTGGGTCTGTGGTTCGCCCGCACGCTGGCCACGCCGCTCAAGCGCACGGCCGACTTCGCCACCAAGGTGGCCGAGGGCGATCTGGACGAGAGGCTCGACGTGCACCGCGCCGACGAGATAGGCACCCTGGCCGAGACCCTGCGCCACATGGTGGACAAGCTGAAGCAGATGATCCTTGAAAGCGGCCAGAAGAGCGAGGAGGCCTCGCGCCTGGCCGAGGAAGCCCGGCGCGCCACGGCCGTGGCCGAGGACGCCCTTAAGCAGGCCGCCCAGGCCAAGCGCGAGGGTCTGCTTCAGGCCGCGGGCAAGCTGGAGCAGGTCGTGGGCGTGGTCTCCTCCGCGGCGGAGGACCTGGCCTCGCAGATCGAGCAGTCGCGTCGCGGCACGGAGCACCAGTCCCAGCGCGTCACCGAAACCGCCACGGCCATGGAGGAGATGAACGCCACAGTGCTGGAGGTGGCGCAGAACGCCGGGCGCGCGGCCGAGACCAGCGAATCCGCCCGTAAGAACGCCGCCCAGGGCGCGCAGGTGGTGGCCCAGGCCGTCACCGGCATAACCCTGGTGCAGAAGACCAGCGAGGAGCTGAAGCAGGACATGTCGTCCCTTGGCCGCCAAGCCGACGGCATCGGCAACATCCTTTCCGTCATCACCGACATTGCCGACCAGACCAACCTGCTGGCGCTCAACGCCGCCATCGAGGCCGCGCGCGCGGGCGACGCCGGGCGGGGCTTCGCCGTCGTGGCCGACGAAGTGCGCAAGCTGGCCGAGAAGACCATGACCGCCACCAAGGAGGTCGGCCAGGCCATACGCGGCATTCAGGACGGCACGCGCAAGAGCATCGAGAGCGTGGACCGCTCGGTTTCGACCATCCAGCAGGCCACCTCCCTGGCCGAGCAGTCCGGCCAGGCCCTGCACACCATCGTGGGGTTGGTGGAGGCGAGTTCGGACCAGGTGCGCAGCATCGCCACCGCCGCGGAGCAGCAGTCCGCCACCAGCGAGGAGATCAACCGCAGCGTGGAGGACATCAGCCGCATCTCCAACGACACGGCCGAGGCCATGAATCGCTCCGCCGACGCCGTGGCCGAACTGGCCCGCCAGGCGCAGAACCTCAAGGCCCTGACGGACCAGCTGCGGGCCGAGGGACAGCAAGGCTGAGAACGGAATCAAGGGGCTTGTCCCCATTGCGAAAAAGCCGGAGGGAGCGATTCCTTCCGGCTTTTTTCGTGCGGGCGCGGCGTTGACCGGGGAGGCGGAGGGCTAGACTTCCTGCCCCAGCTCCATGAGCTTCTTGGCGTAGGCTTGGCGCAGGGTCTCCATGTACTCCGCGTCGATGGGCCCCTTCCAGGTGACGACCTCGGTGTAGCGCTTGGGGATCTTGGCCTTGAGCGGCGCGTAGCCGGAGCGCATGCGCAGGCGCCAACGCAGGCGCTGGATGGCCTCTCCCGCCGCGTCGAGGTTGGCGGCCACGTCCTGGTAGCCCAGTGACGTGAGGGCCAGGCCCAGGTGCTCCGCGTTGTACACCCCGCGGGCGAACAGGCAGCCCACCATGCTGGTGAGCACGCAGCGCCCGGCCTCGTCCTTCACAAAACCCGCCACGGTCTTGTCCGCGTCCTTGTCCTGGGGTTTCTGGTCGGCGGAATATGCGCCGGAGTCCAGGTGCGAGTGCCGGAAGCTCAATGACTCGGACACGAAGAAGCTTTCGCCCGTGGCGTAGCCGGCCATCTCCTGGCCCAGCACGCAGGCGTAGTCCTCGCCGTTGTAGTGGCTGGCGGCCTTCATGGTGCCCTGGGCCAGGCGGCGGTAAAATTCGTTGGTGCCGCAGCCCAGGTGGTGGATGGCCGTTTTGTAGCCCTCGGCCTCGCCGAAGGTGAGCGGGGTCAGGGTCTCGGCCTCGGTGATGTGCCCCTTTTGCAGGGCCTCCGTGGCCCAGGCCAAAGCCACGCCGGAGCTCATGCAGTCCAGGCCCTCGCGCTCCACGCTGTCCATGAGGCCCAAAACGGCGAAGCCGTCGGTCATGCCGAGCATGGACCCCAGCGAGAAGATTGGCTCGTAGTCGTAGGCCACCTGGCGGTAGAGGAAGCGGTGGTCGGCCATGAACTTCTCGCGCAGGAAGCCCACGTGGATGCAGCCCACCGGGCAGCCCGCGCAGGCCGCGTTGCGCAGCAGCATGTCGTCGGCGAAGCGCTCGCCGCTGATGCCCTCGATGCCGGGGTCGGTGGTGGCCTGCAGGTTGCGCCAGGGCAGGCTCTTCAGCTCGTTGAGCGCGGCCACGTTTCCGGCGGTGCCCAGGTCGTGGTACTTGCTCATCATGGTGGTTTCGGTGAGCTGCCCGTAGATTTCCTTAAAGGCGGCGGCATAGGCCTTGCCCTCGGGCAGGGGGAAGGATGCGTCGCCCAGAATGGCGATGGCCTTGAGGTTCTTGGCGCCCATGACCGCGCCGGAGCCCATGCGCCCGAAGTGGCGGTACGTGTCCACGTTGATGCAGGCGTAGGCGCAGCCCGTTTCGCCCGCGGGGCCTATGCGCAGAATGCTGCGCGTGCCGCTGCCCGGCAGCATGTGCCGCAGCATTTTGCCCGTGGTGAACACGTCCTTGCCCCACAAGAAGGGCGCGTCGATGATCTCCATGTGCTGCGAGCCCACGCTGAGCACGCTGGGGCGCTGGGCCTTGCCCACCACGACCAGCGCGTCCATGTCCGCGAAGCGCAGGGCCAGGGCGCTGCGCCCGCCCGCGTGCGACTCCGTGTACTGGCCGTGGTAGGGCGAAAGGAACGAGCACACGGTCTTGCTCATGAGCGGGAAATAGCCGGTGAGCGGGCCGATGGCGAAGATGAGGGGCTGGGCGGGGTCGGTCCAGGGCGCGCCCGGGTCGCCGTACTTCTCGAACAAAAGCGCGGCCAGGCCGGAGCCGCCGAGCCACTGGACGCGGCCGGGGATGTTCTCGGCCCGGGTCTTGCGGGTGGAGAGGTCGACGACGACCACGCGGAAATGCTGGCGGATCATTCGGCCACCTCCTGCACCACGTTGGCCTTGCCCTTTTCGGCCAGCTCCAGGCAGTCGTGCGGGCAATAGGGCACGCAGCGCCCGCAGTGGATGCACACGTAGGGGTTCTGCAATTCGTCCTGCACAATGGCCTCGACCGGGCAGGCGGCCACGCACTTGCCGCAGCGGATGCAGAGCTTCTTGTCCTGCTTCACGCCGCCGTCGCTCTTGCGGGGCGAAAGGGAGCCCGTGGGGCAGGCGGCCGCGCACGGGGGCGGGTCGCAGGCCAGGCACACGCGCGCCTCGAAACCGGTGGAGATGCCGCCGGAGGAGCCGATGCGGATGCCCGCGGTGAACCAGGACAAGCGGCCGTGCACCAGCCGGGCGCAAGCCAGCGAGCAGCTTTGGCAGCCGATGCAGCGTTCCATGCGTGCGGCGGTGAGGGTTTTCATTGTGGGCAGCCTGTAGTGAGAGGTGTTATCGATGGCCCTTCATGCACTCTTGCGGGAAATATCAAATGTGATGTGCTTTGGTCCATATTTTTTATGCACTACTTATAGGGCGTATAGCCTGGCCGCTGCAAAGCCGCCTTTATGTTTGAAATGGCATAAACGCGGGCGCGCCGCGCAATGGCGGCGGCACAGCGGAAAAGCGCTTTCTGGGGGAACGGGGAAGAGCGGCTACGTGCCGGCGGGTTCTTTGGCGAGGTCCAGCTCCATATCCACCAGCTCCTCCTCGGAGTTGATTTTGATGCTGAAGCCGAACTTGCGCGCCAGGCCCTGCATGGCCTTGTTGTCCACCATGGTCTGCCCCACGAGATGCCGGGTGCCGCGGCCCCTGGTGTAGTCGATCATCTTGCGGAAGAGCATGCTGCCCAGGCCCGTGCCTTTCTGGTCGGAGCGCACGATGACCGCGAACTCGGCCTCGGTGTTGTCCGGCTTGGTGGACGAGCGCACCACGCCGAGCGTCTCGGGCAGGCCGCCCTCGGTGTGGGCGCTGGCGATGAAGGCCATCTCCCGGTCGTAGTCTATCTGGGTGAAGCGCGCCATTTCCTTGTGATCGTAGTCGCGCCGCACGGTGCCGAAGAAGCGCATGCGCAGGTCGTCGTCGGAAAGCTTGTTGATGAAGTCGCGGTGGGCGGCCTCGTCCTCCGGCCGGATGGGCCGCAGCGAGACCTTGCGCCCGGTCTTGAGCACGGCGGCCTCCTCCAGCTCCTTGGGATAGGGGCGGATGGACAGGCGCTCCGCGCCCGCGCGCGTCTCCGGCGCCACCAGCACGCGCGCGCCCAGGCACAGCACGCCCAGCTCGTCGGCGTAGAGCGGGTTGATGTCGAGCCCGGCGATCTGCGGCACGTCCACCAGCAACTGCGCCATCTGGATGATGGTCAGGCAGATGTCGTCGATGTCCGCGGCGGGGCGCTCCGGCGAGCCGGACAAAAGCCCGCCGATGCGCGTGCGCGAGATGAGCTCCCGCGCCAGGCTCATGTTCAGCGGGGGCAGGGTCACTGCGTGGTCGCGGATCAGGTCGCGCGCCATGCCGCCGTGGCCGAAGGCGATGACCGGGCCGAACACCGGGTCGATGTGCGCGGTGAGGAAAAGCTCGTGGGCGCCCGCGCGGCGGCCCATCTTCTGCACGGAAAAGCCCTCGATGTAGGCGTCGGGCCTTTGGCGCGAAACACGGGCCAGAATGCTCGCCGCCGCCTCCCAGACCTTGTCCGGGCCTTCCAGGTCGAGGGCCACGCCGCCGACCTCCTGCGGCCGGCTGATCTGCGGGCTCTTGAGCTTCACCGCCACGGGGTAGCCCAGCTGGTCGGCGGCGATGACCGCCTCGCGCGCGCTGGTCACGTGGCGCGTTTCCACCACGGGAATGCCATAGGCCGTGAGCACGTCCTTGGCCTCGGCGCTGGTGAGCCTGCTGCGGCCCTCGGCCAGGACCCGGGCGCACAGGCCGCGCGCGGTTTCCGTGTCGGGGAAGAAGTCCGAGGGCAGGGAGTCCGGCGTTTGGATGAGCAGCTCCTGGTTCTTTTGGAACTGCACCATGTACAGAAAGGCGCGGATGGCCTGCTCCGGCGTCTCGTAGGTTGGCACGCCCGCGTCGGCGAAGACCGCGCGGGCCTTCAGGGCCGAGTCCGAGCCCATCCACGAGGTGAGGACCATGCGCTTGGCGCGCTTGGCCTGCAGGGCCACGGCCGCGGCCACCTCGATTTCCGAGAGCCCGGCAAAGGGCACGTGCAGCAACAGCGCCGCGTCCACGCCAGGGTCGGAGAACAGGATTTTGAGCGCCTCCACCCAGTCGGCCGCGGGCGCGTCGAAGCGCAGGCCCACGGGGTTGCCGCCGTCCCACGCGCCGCCCAGCAGCTTGTCCAGGGCTTGGGTGGTGTCGTCGGAGAACTGGGCCAGCCTGCCGCCGCCGGCCAAGAGCGCATCGGCCGCCATGATGCCCGCCGAGGCGCCGTTGACCAGGATGGCGAGCTTGTCGCCGCGCACGGGCCGCCCGCCGGAAAGGGTCTGCGCCGCGTCGAAGAGTCCGTCGATGCTGCCCACGCGCAGCATGCCCGCGCGGCGGAAGGCCACGTCGTAGACCTCGTCGGTGGAGGCGTTGATCTCCAGGGCCTCGGCCGCGCGGGCGCTGGTGGCCTTGGCCAGCTCGGCCAGGGCCGCGTGCAGGGCCTGGCCCGGGCGCAGGGCCAGAACCGGCTTGTTGCGCGAGGCGGCCCGCGCCGCGGAGACGAAGCCCCGCGCGTCGTGGATGGACTCGACATATAAGAGGATGGAGCGCACCAGCGGGTCCGCGCCCAGGTGGTCCAAAATGTCGGCAAAGGTGATGTCGATTTGCGCGCCCAGGGAAATCATGTGCGAAAAGCCGATGCCGTGGCTGCCCGCCCAGTCCAGAACCGTGGTGAACAGGCTGTCGGACTGGGACAGGAAGGCCGTTTTGCCGGGCAGGCTCTTGGTGTGGGCCAGGCTGGCGTTCAGGTTCAGGGAGGGCACGATGAGCCCCATGCTCTTGGGACCGAGAATGCGCAGGGCCGGGGGTTTTGCGGCCTCCAGAATTTCGGCGCGCAGCTTGAGGCGGCTCTTTTCGTCCAGCCGGGCGAAGCCGGGGCCCATGAGCGCAACGGAGCGCGTGCCGCGCGCGCGCAGGGCGTCGATGATGGCCGGGGCCTCCATGAGCGGGCGGCAGACGATGGCCAGGTCCGGCGTTTTGGGCAGGTCGGCCACGGTGGCGTAGGTCAGCACCCCGGCGATGGCCTCGGCCTCGCAGCTCACGGGCATGACCGGCCCGGTGAAGCCGCCGCCCATGAGGTTCTTCATCACCAGGTGGCCGATGTTCTGCGGGTTGTTGGCCGCGCCGATGACCGCCACCGCCTTGGGGCTGAAGAGGGAATCGAGGTTGGTCAGGCTCATGCGGCCCCCGGGTGCGGAAGTGGCGGTGATGAACCGGCAGGAACGCCGGACATGGCTTCCAATAGCCCGAACAAGGGGTTGGTGGCAACAGGCGCGCCTTTGCCCTGCGGCCGTTGTTTGGACGTGGGAGCAACGCCCGCCCGGCGTGTCCGGCATTGATATTTCTGCTGGCCGGAAATGCCATGGAAGGCATGCTACGATAATTTATCGTTTTAAATTGATATGTTGAGAGATGATTTCGAACACCGTGAAGCGAAAAAATAAATACGTGGCAGCCCTTAAGGTATTGCCGCGGAACACCGATACAACACCCAAGCAAACTTTTGTGTCCCCCCCATCTGAAACACAGGAGAAGAGCAATGGACATTTCCGGCTACACCAATTTGGCTTCCACACTAACAGACGGCACCTCCACAAGCGGCGTCACCCTCAGCTCCATGTCGAAGACGGCGAAGAGCACCCTGAACACCGCCTCGGACAGCTCCAGCTCGTCCGACTCCGGCGACACGGTGAGCATCTCCGACGAGGCCAAGTCTTTGGCCGCCAGCAGCGCCACAAGCAATGCCGGCACCACCCTCACCATGGGCAAGAGCTCCAGCAGCTCCAGTTCGAGCAGCGGTTCGAGCAGCAGCTCCAGCTCCAGTTCGAGCAGCAGCTCCAGCAGCAGCTCGGAAAGCACCACGGAGAAGCTGCAGAAGCAGATCAAGGAGATTCAACAGCAGATCGAGCAGGCCAAGAGCGACTCCAGCCTGACCGCGGACGAGAAGCAGGCCAAGGTGCAGCAGCTGCAATCCCAGCTGCTGATGTACCAGTCGCAGCTCGCCGAGGCCCAGGCCGAGAGCTCCGGCTCCAGCGCCAGCTCCAGCGGCGGCACCAGCGCCGAGGGCATGGCCAGCAGCCTGACCTAGCCGCCTTCGCCAAGACACCGGAACGCCACACGCCACGCCTCCGCCCGCCGCCCCTGACCAGGGCCGCGGGCGGTTCTGCTTTTCGTGAAAAATCGAACATATCCGGACATCCCCGCATACCCCTGGGCCCCACCCGCCCGCTTGCGCCGTTCACTTCGCCTTTTGCGCCGTTCACCGAAGAACGCGGGCCAAGGGCTTGCAACCTTACGTAGGAAATGGGCACGAAACACAGCACGCCGGGCGCGACGGAATGAGCGTTCCGTGAAGCGGCGGGCACACCAACGAAAGGCAGGAGTGAGGCACATGAGCGAAGACATCAAGATCGAAAGCTTGCAGCAGGCCGGGCTTGTCTTTGATCCCCCCAAGGCCGTGACGGCCGGGGCGTACGTCAAAAGCATGGCCGACTACGAGGCCATCTACAAACGCGCCGACGAAGACCCCGAGGGCTTCTGGGCCGACCGCGCCCGCGAGCTCCTGTCCTGGGACAAGCCCTTCACCAAGGTGCTGGAGGCCGACATGGCCACCCCGGTCATCAAGTGGTTCGGCGACGGCAAGCTGAACGTCTCCGCCAACTGCCTGGACCGGCACCTGACCGACGGCCGCCGCAACAAGGCCGCGCTCATCTGGCAGGGCGAGCCCGAGGACGACGTCAAGGTCTACACCTACCAGATGCTGCACACCGAGGTTTGCCGTTGCGCCAACCTGCTGAAAAAACTCGGCGTCAAGCGCGGCGACCGCGTGGCCCTGTACCTGCCCATGATTCCGGAGCTGGCCATCGCCATGCTGGCCTGCACGCGCATCGGCGCCACACACTCCATCGTGTTCGCGGGCTTCTCCGCCGTGAGCCTGCAAAACCGCATCGACGACTGCCAGGCCAAGGTGCTTTTGACCGCCGACGCCGTGCTGCGCGGCGGGCGCGCCATCGCCCTCAAGGGCAACGTGGACGAGGCCCTCAAGACCTGCCCGACCATTGAGCAGTGCGTGGTGGTCAAGCGCGCCGGCAACGAGATCCGCATGGTCGAAGGCCGCGACATCTGGTGGCACGAGGCCATGGCGGCCGAGGACATCACCGGCGACTGCCCCTATGAGAAGATGGACGCCGAGGACCCGCTGTTCATCCTCTACACCAGCGGCTCCACCGGCAAGCCCAAGGGCGTTGTGCACACCACCGGCGGCTACCTGACCTACGCCGCGCACACCACCCAGTGGGTGTTCGACGTGCACGACGACGACGTCTACATGTGCACGGCCGACGTGGGCTGGATCACCGGCCACAGCTACATCGTGTACGGCCCGCTGGCCCTTGGCGCCACCAGCGTCATGTTCGAGGGCGTGCCGAGCTTTCCCAAGCCGGACCGCTTCTGGAAGATCGTGGACAAGTTCAAGGTCAACATCTTCTACACCGCGCCCACGGCCATCCGCGCGCTGATGCGCGAAGGCACCGACTGGCCCAAGAAGCACGACCTCACGAGCCTGCGCATTCTGGGCAGCGTGGGCGAGCCCATCAACCCCGAGGCCTGGATGTGGTATTTCGAGCACGTGGGCGGCAAGCGCACGCCCATTGTGGACACCTGGTGGCAGACCGAGACCGGCGGCATCATGATTTCCGCACTGCCCGGTGCCACGCCGCTGAAGCCCGGCAGCGCCACCCGGCCCCTGCCCGGCGTGGCCGCGGCCATCGTGCGCAACGACGGCAGCGACGCCGGCCCGGACGAGGGCGGGCATCTGGTCATCAAGAAGCCCTGGCCGGGTATGCTGCGCGGCGTGTTTGGCGACCCGGAGCGCTACCGCAAGACCTACTTCGACCGCTTCCCCGGTTTCTATGAAGCCGGAGACGGGGCACGGGTAGACAAGGACGGCTATTTTTGGATAATGGGTCGACTGGATGATGTGATCAACGTCAGCGGCCACCGCCTGGGCACGGCGGAAATCGAGTCCGCCCTGGTGGCCCACGCCAGCGTGGCCGAGGCCGCGGTGGTGGGCATGCCGCATCACATCAAGGGCCAGGGTATTTATGCCTACGTGACCCTGAAGAGCGGCATCGAGGAGTCCGACGCGCTGCGCAAGGAGCTTGTGGCCCATGTGCGCAAGGAGATCGGCCCCATCGCCACGCCTGAAGTCATCCAGTTCACCGACGGGTTGCCGAAGACCCGTTCGGGCAAGATCATGCGGCGCATTCTGCGAAAGATCGCCGCGGGCGAGATTGAAGACTTCGGCGACACCTCCACGCTGGCGGATCCGACCGTGATCACCAGCCTGGTGGAAGGAAAGAAGGACCTCCTGGGTCAGTAGCGCCGACTCAGGAATCATCCGGGGTTGCGGGGGCGGATTGGCCGCCCCCGCTTGACCCCCCGGAGGGAGAAGCGGTGCGCCTTTTCCGGCGTCCCGTCGGGCATGGCTTCTCCGGCGAGCGTTCCCTCGGCGCCGTTTCCGCTCCGAACCGCGAGAATTCAACTCCGCCCGCGCCGCGCCATTTCTTGTCCGCTCGTGTCCGGGCCTTATGCTTCCCGCTTCGCCCCGCCTGTCCAGCCCCAGCGCAGAAACTGCACCGAAAGCCATATGCCGCCAAGGTTGGCGGCCAAGCCCACGGCCAAAAAGCCTGGGTATCCCAGCATGCCCACCGCCACGCCGCCCAGAATGGGGCCAAGAAAGCTGCCCGCCTGCAACGACATGACCATGAGGTTCGAGTTCACGGCCCGCAGGGGCTGCTCGGAAAGCGCGTACATGAGCGCGTTGAGTGAGGGCGGCCCCACGCCCATGCCCAGCCCCAGCATCAGCGCCGTGGCCACCACCATGAGCTGGCTGTGGGCGGCCCAGAGCATGCCGAAGCCCAGCGCGGTCAGCACATAGCACCACAAAATCAGCAGGGGCTTCTTCACCTCGTCGAACAGGCGCGAGGCAAAGACCCGGATGAGGAGCATGAGCACGGTCTGGATGCTGAAGAAGAGCCCCACGTTGCCCAGGCCCCGGCTGGCGAAGAGGCTTTTGGACAGGAAGAACAGGGCGGCGAAATTGAGGTAATACACCATGTTGAGGAGCAGCATGAGCACGGTCTTGCGCGTGCGCAGGCTTTGCAGCATGGCCGCGTAGCCCGCGCCGCCCTTGCCGGGCTCCATGGCTCTGCCGGCGCGGTGCTGGCGCAGGAGCACCAGGTTGATGACGGCCGCGGGAACAAGGGCCAGGGACATGGCCGCGTAGCCCCAGGCGGGCGAGGGCAGAAAAACGCCGATGTGGTCGAACAGGCTGGGCACGATGGAGTAGGGCAGCAGGGCGGCCACGGAATAGACGCCGAAGGCCTGGCCGCTGCGCTCCGGCGCTATGTGCGCCACCAAGAGCGTCGTGGCCGAGCCGCTCATGAGGGCGATGCCCGCGCCGTTGATGAGCCGGAGCGCGAAGAGGCCGGGCACGTCGCGCTCGAACAGATAGCCCACGCCGCAGAGGATGAGCATGGCGATGCCCGCGAAGATGGCGTAGGGCGCGGTTTTGACGCTGAGGCGCGGCGTGAGGAGCAGAAAGCCGGCGATGGTGGCCAGGGAGGACGAGGCGATGATGGGGCCGCGCAACTGCTGCGGCACGCCCAGATACTCCAGGTACGGGTAAAGATTGTAGAAGACGGAGATGTTGCAGTAGGCCAGCAGCATGAACAGGCACAAGGCCAGGAAGCGGAACGTGAATAGTGGTGGGCGGGGCGGGGTCATTGCGGCTCCGCGGGCGGTTTGCCCGTGGGCATGCGCCTAGCCTTGCCGCGGCCGCAGGTCAAGCAGGGAGTAGTTGCCCGCGCCTGCGGGCGCTAGCCGCTACCTGCTGACCCAAAGCACCGCGCCCTTGAGCCGGTGGAACAGGGCCACGGTGACCGAGGTGGCGAAGAGCCGGGCCAGCGGCCCCTTCTTGATGCCGGTGCGACCCACGGCCACGGCGGCGTAGCGGCCGCGATCCGCCTCGCGCAGAATGGCCTCGGGCACGTCGTCCGCCACTTCGATGCGGGTGCGGATGAGCCGGGTGGGCAGGCCGTTGTCCTCCAGCACGCTGATGGCCTTGCTGAACAGCCCTTCCGGCGCTTCGGCCGGGTCGGACTTCTTCACCACGCGCAGCAGGGTGACCGTGTGCTGGGTTTCGCCCTGCAGAATGTAGCCCACGTGGTCGGCCATGCGGCGGAAGGCCTCGGAGTCGTCCACGCAGAGCAGCACGCCCTTGCGGCCGTACTCCACGTCGCGGCACAGCCACAGGGGAAAGTTGAACTTGGCCTGCAGCATCTCCTCGCTGGCGCTTTTGTCCAGGAAGTTCTCTAGCTTGAGCATGGCGCGCCGGCCAAAGACCACGGCGTCGTACAGGCCGCTTTCGCCTTCTTTGATGATGTCGTCGATGCGGGAGAAGTTGCGCGCGATGATCTTGTCATCAACCTGGGCGGGGTTGAAGCCGCCGTTGACGAACACGGCGCGGGCGGCGTCCATGGCCTTCTTGCCGTTCTGGATGATGGTCTCGGCGTTGGCCTCGTTGTCGCGCAGGCTTTCGAAGTTCTTTTCCTCGCCCCAAACGGCGGGCGGCTGCGGCGCGGTGTTGAACAGGGTCAGGCGGACGTCTTCTTTATTCTGAAAGAAGGCGCAGACGAAGCGCAGGCCTCGCAGGGCGCTGGGATCATCGGTGATGGTGACGAGCAGATGCTTGTTCATTGCCGCTCCGTGCTGCTGGGACGTTCCGGCGGCCGCTCATGCTTGCGCGGCCGCCGGAACGGGTGTGCTTAGATGGCTTCGACGGTGATGTGTTCTTCGTAGCCGGTGCTGATGCGGAAATCCCTGCCGCTGGCCGAGAGGGTGTAGTCGCAGCCGGGAAAAAGCTGCGCCGCGGCGTTGAAATCGTCGTTCAGCATGATGTCCTTGGCCTCGCCGCTGGATTCCCAGCGCACGGAGGTGCCGTCGTCCAGACGCAAGAGGTCGTCGGGGTGCAGCTGCACGGGCAAATCCGCCTGCTTGTAGTCCGCCATGAGAATTCCTCCTTCCATTGAGGGTTCCGCGGCCATGACCGACCGCCGGGAGTGTCTTTCAACTCCTCAATAGCGCAAAACAAACAGGGTGTGAACAGGTTCCGGCCCGCGATTGAGAAAAAAAGAGCAAAGCTATTTGCGCGCGTCGTCCTCAATGCCTTCCAGGGTCAGGCTGGTGCCCCTGTCGCCGTGCAAGGCCTTGGTCCTGTCGATCATCTGGCCCAGGCGCGCGCGGTCCGTGGCGGAAAGCAGCGCGGTCTCCTCGGTGATGACCCCGGCCTCGAAGAGCGCCAGGAAGTGCTGGTCGAAGGTGCGCATGCCGTAGGTGGAGCTGGACTCCAGCACGCCGTAGAAGCTGCGCTCCGCGCTTTCGCCCTGGAGGACGAGCTCCTTGATGCGCAGGGTGTTCTTCAAGACCTCGAAGGCCGCCACGCGCCCCCCGCCGACCTTGGGCAGCAGGCGCTGCGAAACCACGAAGCGCAGGCACTCGGCCAGGCGCATGCGGATGAGCCGCTCCTCCTGCGGGCTGAACAGCCCCAGAATGCGGTTGATGGTCGACCCGGCGTCCGTGGTGTGCAGGGTGGAAAGCACGAGATGCCCGGTGCCGGCCGCCTGCAGGGCTATCTCCATGGTTTCGGGGTCGCGTATTTCGCCCACCAGGATGACCTTGGGCCCCTGGCGGAAGGCCGCGCGCAGGCCGGAGGCGAAGGTGTCGAAGTCTATGCCCAGCTCGCGCTGGTTCACCGTGCCCTTTTTGTGCGGGTGGGTGAACTCCACCGGGTCCTCCAGGGTGACGATGTGCCCGGCGCGGGTTTCGTTGATGCTGTCGATGAGGGCGGCCAGCGAGTTGGACTTGCCCGAGCCCGTGCCGCCGGTGACGAGGATGAGCCCGTTCTTCTCCTTGGCCATTTCCTGAAAGGCCTGCGGCAGGCCCAGCTCGTCCATGGTGGGAATGCGCGAGGGCAGACGCCGCAGCACCAGGGCGAGGGAACCCCGCTGGCTGAAGATGTTCACGCGGAAGCGGCCCCGGCCGGGCAGCGCGTAGGAAAGGTCGCAGGAGCCCTTGGCGGCCAGCGCCTTTTGCAGGCGGGCGTTCTCGCCCATCAGCGCCAGGGCCATGGCCTTGGTGATGAGCGCGGAGAGCCGGCCCAGGTCCGGCGTGGTCACGGCGTCCTTGAGCTCGCCGTCCACCTCGGCCTGGATGGGCTTGCCTGTGGTGATGATGATGTCGGCCACACCGGGATGCAGGTCGAGCACCTGTCCCATGAGGGCGTCGAACTGAGGGCGCGTCATGTTCATTGGCCGCCTCCGTTCTTGTCGATTCCCGCCTGAACCTTTTCCTTGTTCTGGGCCTGCACCAGGGCGTCGTCCGGGGCGATTATGCCGCTTTCGAGCAGGCGGCAGATCTCGTCGTCCAGGGTCTGCATGCCGAACTCCCGGCCTGTTTGCAACACGCTTGGCAGCTGGTGCGTCTTGCCCTCGCGGATGAGGTTGCGCACGCTGGGGATGCCCATGAGGATCTCCTGCGCGGCCACGCGGCCGGGCTTGTCGATGCGCTTGAACAGCGTTTGCGAGACGATGGCGCGCAGGGATTCGGCCAGGCTGGTGCGCACCTGAGCCTGGGCGTCCTCGGGGAACACCTCGATGATGCGGTCGACGGTTTTGTGCGCGCTTTGGGTGTGCAGGGTGCTGAAGACAAGGTGCCCGGTCTCCGCGGCCTCCAGGGCCAGCTGGATGGTCTCCAGGTCGCGCATTTCGCCCACCATGATGATGTCCGGGTCCTCGCGCAGGGCCCCGCGCAGGGCGGCCTTGAAGCTGTGGGTGTCGCGGCCCACCTCGCGCTGGTTCACCAGGCAGCCCTGGGGCTGGTGCACAAATTCAATGGGGTCTTCGATGGTCAGAATGTGGTCGCGCCGGTTCTTGTTGGCGTGGTCGATGATGGCGGCCAGCGTGGTGGACTTGCCGCTGCCCGTGGGACCGGTGACGAGCACCAGGCCTTTGTTCAGCATGGCCAGGTCGCGCAGGCGCACGGGCAGGCCCAGCTGCTCCACGCTCAAGATCTCTTGCGGAATTTCGCGGAACACGGCGGCGATGCCCCGGTGCTGCATGAAGAAATTGACGCGGTAGCGCGCCACGCCGGGCAGCTCGTGGGCGAAGTCCACGTCGCCGGTCTCCTCGAACTGCTTGACCTTGGCCTCCGGGGTGATCTCGTAGAGCATGGTCTTCAGGTCCTCATGCTCCATCACCTTGTACTTGATGCGCGTGAGCTGCCCGCGCAGGCGCATGAGCGGCTGCGAGCCGCTGGCAAGGTGCAGGTCGCTGCCGCCGTATTCGTGGAGCATGTTGAAGAAGGCGTTGATCTGGGCCATGCGGAGACCTCCGGGGTGGAAATCGGGCGTCTGAGGCGCGCACCAGCGCGGGCCGGGCTGAAGGTCCACGCCATGTGCCGGACTATACTCCGGGAATTGCGGAAATCAAAGAGGGAAATTGGGGTATCGGCTTTGGCTATGGGTGGCTTGCTAGGGCCAGGGCATGGTGGCGCTGGCCAGGGGCGTTGTGGCGTTGGCCGTGTAGGAGGAGACCGTCAAGGCGCTGCTGCTGGCGGTGTAGGCCAGGTCATAGCCGCCGACGTTCACCTTGCCGTCGCCGTCGAGGTTCAAATAGGCGGCCGGGGTCAGGTCGGTCAGGGAGGAGGGCTTCTTGCCCGTGTCGAGCAGGTACTGGGTGTAGGCGTTCTTGAAGCGGGTCAACCCTTCGCTCGCCACGCTTTGGGCCACGCTCTCCGTGGCCTTGCCGACGAACTCCAGGTAGCGCGGCACAACGACCGCCGCCAGAATGGCCAGGATGATGACCACGGCGATGACTTCCATGAGCGTGAAGCCCGCCGCGCCGCGCCGCGTGCCGGACGGCTGGGTGCCGGGTGCCGCTGTGTTGACTGCCGACGTGCCGATTGCTCGCATGCCGGAGCCGGAGCATGGGGCGGAAGTGGCGGCGTTTTGACGCCGGGGTTCAGGCTGGCCGCTTGGGTCCATCATGATGCTATGCGTAGCACGGAGAACAGAGCCGCCGCAACAGCATGGGGCATAAAAAAAAGGGGGACTTGCGTCCCCCTCGTGTCGTCAAATGCGGTGCGCGGCTACTGGGGCCAGGGCACATTGATCTGGGCGGCGGAACCGCCGGTGAAGGTCACGGCCGCGCCCGCCGAGTCGGCCAGCTTGATGGTCACAGTTGAAGAGGCAAGGGTATACCCGACGTTGTAGTCGCCAATATTGACTTTCGTGAGGTCGGTGCCAAGGTAGGCCGAATCCGCCAGGTTGGTGAGACTGGTGGGCTTCTGGTTGGTGGTCATGATGTACTGGGCATAGGCCAGGTTGAAGCGGGCCATGCCTTCGTTGAGGGCGCCTTTGTACGCGCCGTCCTGAGCCCGGCTGGTCATGTCAAAATACTTGGGCACGATGACCGCGGCCAGAATGCCGAGGATGATGACCACGGACACGAGTTCGATAAGGGTGAAGCCGCCCTGACCTTTGTTCTTTTTCTTCAACGCCATACGTAGCCTCCTTGGGGGTGTGTCCCGGCCTTGGCCGGAAAATTGTTCCAGTTTCCGCTCCCGGGAAGTGCCCCAGGGTGTGCGGTAAATCAATAGCAAATGCCGTTCCATGCCGTCTAGCGAAATGTTATTATGACGATTTATCTTGCTAAAATGTTACAAAATTTATCTGACCCCAGCCATGGAATGTTGCATCAGTTCCACCAATGGCAGGAAAATGGCCAGGGCGAAGAAACCAACCACGCCCGTCAATCCGCCCACCAGCACAGGCCCAAGCAGCTCGCTCATCTTGCTCACTGCGTATTCCACTTCATAATCATAGTGCTTGGCGGCCTCGCGCAGCATCTCCTCCATGTTGCCGGTCTCCTCGCCGATGGTGACCATGGAGATCATCATGGGCGTGAAGGACTTGGTGGAGCGCAAGGGGCCGGAGAGACCGCGCCCTTCCTCGAGCATCACGCGCAGCCGCTGGAAATCATTGGCGATGTAGGCGTTGCCGATGGTGCCGGCCAAAATGTCCATGGCCTCCAGCACGGTGATGCCGCTGGCCTGCAGGATGGCGAAGATGCTGGCGAAGCGCGCCATGGCGGCCTTTTGGAACACCGGGCCGAGGATGGGCAGGCGCAAAAAGAAGCCGTCGCGGGCGATCTTGCCCGCCTCGGTGCGGAAGAAGGCGGAAAGGGAGAACACCACCGCGCCCACCAGGCCCAGGCCGACGTACCAGTAGTGCGTCAGCCCTTCGTAGATGCCCAGGCACACGCGGGTGGGCAGGGGCAGCTCGATGTTGGCCTTGGTGAACAGGCTGACGAACTGCGGCAGCACGAACAGGATGAGCACGAAGAAGGCGATGACCAGCGCGACCACCACCACGATGGGATAGGTGAGCGCGCTCTTGATGTCCTTTTTGACCTTGAACTCGTGGTCCACGATGTAGATGAGGCGCTCCAGCACCTCGGTGAGCGTGCCGCTGACCTCGCCCGCGCGGATCATGTTGCAGTAAAGCTCGGGGAAGATGCTGGGATGCTTGGCGAAAGCCTTGGACATGCTGCCGCCGCTCTTGATGTCCGCGCCGATGCTGATGATGGCGCTCTTGAGGCGGGGGTTCTCGGTCTGGTCCTTCAGAACCTCCAGGGATTGCAGCACCGGGATGCCCGCATTCAGCATGGTCTTGAGCTGCTTGGTGAAAAGAATGAGGTCCTGGGGCTTGATGGACTGCATCCTGTTGGAGAGGTCCGTCAGAAAACTGCCGCTTGAGGCCGTGCCCGGGGCGTTGGTCTCCACCACGCCGGTGGGAATGAACCCGCGCGCGGCGAGGATGTCCTCGGCCGTTTCCGGGTTCACCGCCTCAAGGATGCCCTTGGTGTTGGCGCCGGTGGAGGTTATGGCGGTGTATTTGTAATAGGGCACGAACGCACTCCCTTGCTAGATCATGACGGCGCTGGCGGCTTCTTCCAGCGTCGTCAGCCCCTTGGCCACCTTGGCCAGGGCGTCGGTCTTCAGCGTGCGCAGGGTCTTGGCCTGCACGCAGGCCTTGGCGATGTCCTTGGCCGTGGCGCCCCGCATGATCATGTCCTGCACCATCTCGTCGTTTTGCAGCACCTCGTACAGGGCTATGCGGCCGGAGTAGCCGGTCTGGTGGCAGGTGCGGCAGCCCGTGCCCCGCTGGAAGTTGAAGCGCGGCAGAATATGCTCGCTGAGGCTGAAGGCGGCCAGCAGCTCGCGGCGCGGCATGTAGGCCTCGGAGCAGTGGGGGCAGTTCTTGCGCACCAGGCGCTGGCTTATGGAGGCGAGCAGCACCGAGCTGACCAGGAAGGGCTGTATGCCCATTTCGATGAGCCGGGTGATGGCCGTGGCCGCGTCGTTGGTGTGCAGGGTGGTGAGCACCCGGTGGCCGGTGAGGCCCGCCTGCACGGCGATGCCCGCGGTTTCGGCGTCGCGCACCTCGCCCACCAGGATGACGTCCGGGTCCTGGCGGAGAATGCTGCGCAGGCCGGAGGCGAAGGTCATGCCCGCCTTGCGGTTCAGCTGCACCTGCCGCACCGTGGGCATGCGGTATTCCACGGGGTCTTCCAGGGTGACGATGTTGATGTCGGGCGTGTTGATGTGCTTCAAAAGGGCGTAGAGCGTGGTGCTCTTGCCGGACCCGGTGGGGCCGGCGGCCACGATGAGTCCGTAAGGCTTCTGCACCGCCGATTCGACCTTGAGGCGGTCCGTGGAGGCTAGGCCCAGCTCGGAGAGGTTCAATCCGCTGGCGTTGCGCTCCAAAAGCCGCAGCACGATGTTCTCGCCGTGTACCGTGGGCAGGGAGGATTCGCGCACGTTGAACTCGCGGCGCTGGGTGACGAAGGTGAAGCGGCCGTCCTGCGGGATCTTGGACACGGCGATGTCCATGTTGCCCATGATCTTGAGGCGCGAAACCAGGGGCAGAAAGCTGGCCTTGGGTGGCGCGGGGATCATGCGCAGCTTGCCGTCCACGCGGAAGCGCAGCTGGATGCTGTCTTTTTCCGGGCTGATGTGCACGTCGCTTGCGTGCTCGCGCACGGCCTGGCTCAAAATGGAGTTGACCATGCGGATGACCGGGGCCTGTGAGGCCTGGTCCTGCAGGGTGTCGATGGCGATGTCTTCGCGCTCGTCGCCGCCGGCCTGGGTGGTGATGTCGCCATCTTCCTCGACCGCGGCCATGCCGCCGAAGAGATCCTTGGGCTGCTCGCCGCGGCCGTAAATGGCGCTGAAGAGCAGGTCGAAGTCGTTCTCTGAGCAGATGACCGGCTCCACCTCGAAGTTGGTGGCGATCTCCACCGCGTCCAGGGCGTTGATGTCCATGGGGTCGGTCATGGCGATGGTCAAAAGATGCCCGCGCTTGGAAAGGGGCACAAGGCGGTACTTTTGGGCCAGCTCCTCGGAAAGGAAGGCGTCGATGCGGTCGTCGTAGGGGTGTTTGTCCGGCGTGTAGCGCTCTATGCGCAGCTGCTGGCTCACCGAGTCGATGATGATGTTTTCTTTCAGGAGGCCGGACTGGACGAGATATTGGCCAAGACGCATGCCGGACTTCTTCTGTCCGGAAAGCGCGGTCTCGAGCTGGGCCTCTGTCAGAGCCCCGGCTTCCATAAGCAGTTCACCCAGTCGTTTGCGTTCCCGTCTCACGTGTCTGTCCTGTCGGAGTGCGCCGACGGTTCCCTACTGGTTTTCCGGCGTGAAGCTGACCTTTTGGGCCAGGCGGCTGGCCTTGTCCGTGGCGAACACGGCGTGCGGCGTGGCGGCCTTGGGCTCCTGCGTCTCCACCTGGATCAGCGGCGGGCGCGGCGTTTCGACCTTGCTGCGCACGCTTGGGCCCTGGTCGCGCTGGGGCAGCAGGGTCACGCGGCCGGCCGCGCCTTCCGCGCCGGGCTCGGCGTTGGGCCGCAGCGAAACGCCTTCGCCGCTCAGGCTGGCGTCGCGGGTTTGCGGCAGGGAGCTCGCCCCGGCCATATCCTGCCCGGTCTGCTCCTGTCCCGTCTGGCCCTGCCCATTCTGACCCGGCGCGCTCTGCGTCAATCCGGTGGGGTTGGCGCCCAGCTGCGTTCCCTGGGCTCCGGGCAGGGCGGACTCGATGGCCGCGCCCGGGCTGAGCACCGGTCCCTGCGCCTTGAGCGAGAACCAGAGCCCGCCGAAGACGATGCAGATGGCGGCGATGGCGGCCAGGCCTGGCTTCAGGCGCGGGTTCTTGACGATTTCGGTCTCCGGGCGGGCCGCGGCGCGCACCTCGGCTAGGCCCACGCGCGCATGGCCGCGCACCAGCATCTCCAGCAGGGCCATGTGGCACAGGCGCACGGTCTTGCGCGGCGAGCCGCCGCAGGCCAGATGGATGGCCGTTACCGCCGCCAGGCTGAAGCGCACCGCCGGGCCGGTTTCGCCCGCGGCCACCGCCAGCCGGTGGCTGATCATGCGCCGGGTCTCGGAAAAGGAAAGGGGCTTGAGCCTGCGGCGCACGTTGATGCGGTCGGCCAGGTTCGGCATGGAGGCGATGACCGGCTCCAGCTCGCGCTGGCCGAAGATGACGATCTGCAGGAGCTTCGAGGTGTTGGTCTCGTAGTTCAGCATCTCGCGCAGAATTTCGAGGTTCGCGGGAGAAATCTTCTGCCCCTCGTCGATGACCAGGATGACCAGGCGCTTTTCCACCAGGCCAAGGCGGAAGAGCTGCTGCTTGAGCGCCTCCTTCATGGCCCACAGGCCCAGGCCGGGCTCCGGCGTCAGGCCGGAGACGCTGGCCAGGATGACGCGCAGAAACTCCTCGCAGGTCTCGAAGTGCGGGTCGAGCAGCAGGTGCACGTCCGTGGCGGCATCCTCGGCGAAGGTGCGCAGCAGGCTGCGGCACAGGGTGGTCTTGCCGGTGCCTATGTCGCCGGTGACGACGTTGAGCCCGCGGCGCAGGCGCAGCGAGATCTCCAGCTCCTGCAGGCAGGTGGCGTGCTGGCGCGTGGCCAGCAGAAAGTTGGGGTCGGGCGAGCTGGAAAACGGCTCGCGCTCGAACTCTTGCCCGGCATAGTGGCTCATAAGAGGCCTCCGAGGGCGGGCTTGGCCGCTCTGGCCTTGCGCGGCGCGTCAATCCCGGCCATGGCCGCGCAGATGATGTTGGCATCGTTGTGCGCAAAAGGCGCGGCCGGGAGCTCCTGCGGCAGGGCCGCCAGCGGCAGCGGGCCGTTGTCCAGCGCGGAGCGCGGCGCGGCCTGGGGCACGATGACGGGCTCGTCGCTGAGCGGCGACTCCTGGATGACCGTGCGCCCGCTTGTGCCGCGCGCATTCTGGCCCTGGCCGCCGTCCTTGGCCTCGGCCTTGGCCTTCTTGATGGAGGCGAGCTCCTGCTCCAGCTCTTCGTAGCTCTTCTGGCGCTCGTCCTGCTTCCAGTCCGCCAGCACCGCCGGGGTGATGAAGATCATGAACTCGTCCTTCAGATCGTCCTTGCTCTGGCTCTTGGCCAGCCAGCCGGCGCCGGGAATGTCCATGACGCCGGGAACGCCGGCTTCGGTGAGCTTGTTGCGCAGCTTGGACAAGCCGGAGATGACCACGGTTTCGCCGTTGCGGGCGATGAGCGTGGTCTCGGTCTTCTTCTTCACGATGTACGGGTTGCCGGAAACCGTGCGCGAGGTGTCCACCTCGTCCTTCTGCACCAGCACCGTGAGCTTGATGAACTCGTCGTCGATGATGTGCGGGGTGATCTCCAGGCGCAGCACGGCGTCCTGGAAGTTCACGGAGTAGGTGACGTTGGTGCCCGTGCCGGTGACGGTCTGGTAAGGCACGCGCTCGCCCGCCTCGGTGTAGGCCTTCTGGTTGTCCATGGTGGAGATGGACGGGCTGGAGATGATGTTCAGCTTGTTCTCGGTGGCCAGGGCCTGCAGCTGCGTTTCCAGAATGTTGCCGCCGACCTTGCCGAAGGACAGGTCGAGGGCCGCGCCGGAGCTGCTGGAGGTGACGGCCGAGGCCGGCAGGCTCACGCCCAGGGCGCCCAGGTTGCCGGTGCCCACGGTTGCGGTCGAGGTGCCTGTTGTGCTGCTGGTGTCCACCGACTTTGCGCCGCTGATGCCCACGTTGTTTCCGCTGCGCACCCGGCCGGTGTAGCTGCCGCCCCAAAGGATGCCCAGGTCGCGGGCCACTTCCTTGGTGGTCTCCACGATGTGCGCCTTGAGCTTGATCTGGGCGCGGGGCGCATCCAGCCGGGAAAGCAGCTTGCTGACCTTGGAGATGTCCGGGGCGACGCTCTGGATGATGAGGGCGTTGGTCAGCTCGTCCACCTGGATGTTGCCCACGGGCTTGCCGTCCTTGTCCTTGGTCAGCGTGGCCTCCACGGTCTTTTGCAGCTGCTTGGCGTCGGCAAAGCGCACCTTGGCCACGCTGGTCACCAGCGGCTCCTCCTTCATGGCGGCGCTGCGCTCGGCAATGGTCTTGCGGCGGATGGTCTCCAGGTCGAGGGCGCCCTTGAGGTCCTCCGCGGCCATGACGCGTATGGTCTCGCCGTCGAAGCTGTAGGTCAGCCTGTTGGCGGCCAGAATGCCGGTGAAGATCTCATCCCAGGGGCGTTCCACGATGTTGACGTTGATGGTGCCGACGACGCCCGGGCTGATGACGACGCTTCGGGCCGCCGCGCGGGAAAGCGCCTGCAGCACGGCCACCACGTCGGCGTTGTGCATGCGCAGGCTCATGCGCGTTGTGGGCAGCTTGGGCTGTGCGGCGGGTTTGCCCGCGCCCTCGGGCGTGTCGATGACCACCGGCGGCTCGGCCAGCAGGAACTTGCCGCGGGGGGAATGCCCCTGCGACTGCTTCTCCATGGCTTTCCACGTGTCGGCGGCGTCCTCGACGGGCGAGGAGGGCTTGTTCTGCGCGGCGCAGCCCATGGCGAGAACGGCCAAAAGCGCGACCAAGAGTCCCAGGATTGTGGTTGGCTTTCGGTTCATCGTTTTTTGACCACCCGTATGCGGATTTTATCCGCGTCGTCCTCCACCAGGGGGACGCGTTTTGTGTACTTGCGGCCGTTCGAACTGTCCGTGCGCTCCAGCACGACCGCGCTCTTGTCGATGGCCTGCACCACGTAGCCGCCGTCGGCCAGCTTGTCGCCGCAGGCGTATTCGATGCCGTTGATGACGGCGAGCACGCGCTGGCCGACCTTGATGAAGCCGCTGTAGACCTGCTCGTCCGAACCGCCCTGCGGGTCGTCCTGGGTGAGGCCAGAGGCGCCGCCGTAGAAGGGGTCGCCGGTGGCGTTCTGGGCCAGCAGGGTCAGGCGGTATATCTGCTCCGGCGCCAGCTTGGCCTGCTCCACGGACTTGCCCACCTCGTCCATGTTGACCACGGGCGCGGCCTGCCCCGCGGGGCCGGGGGGCGTGCTTGGGCTGGAGAAATACATGCCGCCCGCCGCCACCAGGGTGGCGGCCATGAGGCCGAGCATTATTTTTTCCCGTTTCTCCATGCCTTATCCGCGTCCGCCGCTTCGCATCATGAAAATTTTGTCCATGTCCTTGCCGCGCATGCCTTAGTTGCCCAGGGCCACGCGCATCTGCACCATCATTTCAAGCCGTCCGTCCACGGCGCGTATCTCCACCCGCTCCAGACGCGAGAGGCTCGGCATGCGGCTTATGGCCACAAGCATGGCGCGCACGCCGTCAATCTGTCCGGAGAACACGCCCTGGGCCTGGATGGTGTCCGGGTCCTGGGCCATGGTGGACGTGTTCAGGGTCACGTCCAGGGGTTCCAGCCCGGCGGCCGTGCCCATGTGCGAAAGCTGTTCGGTCAAAAGATAGGCCTGGGCGCGGGGCAGCGGCTCCGCCTTGGGCGCGGCGAAATCGGTCAGGGTGGCGTTGCCCGCGCCGGAGGTGAGGCTGGCGATGGCGGGCATGAGCCTTTGCTGCCGCTCCAGCCGGGCCTTCTCCTGGACGATGTCCTTGTCGAGCTTGCGGCCCTCAAAAAAGGGCATGCCCACCAAGGCGTAGGCCGTCAGCAGCAGCACCGCGAGACCGGCGCCGATGCGTATGGCTAGCTGGCGCATTTCCGGGGTCAGGGTGATGTTCAGGTCGAGCTTGAGGGCCATCACTTCACCCCCAGATGCATGCTGAAATAAAGCACCTGCCCGCCGTTGCCCAGCTCTTTCAGCCCCGATTCGTTGACCACGGGCATGAAGAACATGGGCGAGGCCTGAAGCGCCAGGATGAAGCGCGACAGGTTGGCGTCGAACTCGGCCCTGTCGCCCATGACCACGCCCTCGATGGTGATGACGCCGTTGGTGGGGCCGGCCTTTTGGCCTGCCTGGGCGCTGGGCGCGGGCTGGGGCTGGCCGGGCGCGGGGGGCTGGCCGGGAAGGGCCGGCTGGTTGGCCTTGCCGGTTTCCGTCGCGGGGTAGTCCGCCGCGAAGGTCAAAAGCCGCACGCGCTCCGGGGCGCACTGGGCGATCTCGGCCAGGGCGGCCGGGGCCAGCAGCCGGGCCGAGGCCTCGCGCAGGGAGTCCTGGCGCTGCTTGAAGAGATTCGCCGTGGCCTGCAGCGTCTTGTCGTCCAAGGCCGGGCCCATGGCCGCTATCTGGCTCTTGATCTGGGCGAGTGCCTGGCGCTTGGCCGCCACGCTGCGCTCCATGACGAACCCGGCGCAGCCGATGAGCACCATGCACGCCGCAAGGCCCATCACCAGGCGGCTGGTGACGGCGCGCTTGGCCTCCTGGGCCGTGCGCACCTTGTAGTTGGCGATGAGGTTGATGCCCTTGCCCGGCTGCGAAAGCGCCGCGGCCAGGGCCGGGGCCATGACCATGCGGTCGTGGGGGACCACAAGCTCGCCGCCGCTCATGATGTGCGTGGGGTCGAACACGACCGGCGGGAAGCCAAGCTGCCCGGCCAGGGCCTGGGCTATGGCCTCGGACCCGAAGATGTCGCCGCTCAGGTGCAGGGCGTCGCAGCGGCTTTGCTGGCTGCTGGCGAAGTAGTCCAGGGTGCGCTCCACCTGACGCGAAAGCCGCTCGATGGCCGGGGCGACGATGTCGATCATCTCCAGCGGGCTCATGAGGTGCGCCGGGGAGGCGAAGTCCGGCTTGGGCGCGCCCAGCAGCACGTGGCGCAGCAGGGCCTGGGCCTGCTCGGCGTCCAGGGGCTCCACGGCCGCGTGGTCCTGGGGCGGCGGGGCGGGCGCGGTTGCGCCGGGCAGGGGCAGCTCCAGCTCGTCCAGGTCGGGCGTGCGGGGCTTGGCCAGCTCCTGAAAGTGCTCCACCAGGGTTTCGGCCATGCTGACGCCGCCGGAACGGATGAAGCGGCTGAACAGCAGGCGGTCCTTGGTGTACAGCCCGATGGCCGAGAAGTCCGGCTCCACATGGATGTTGGCGGCGAGACCGAACCCGGCCGGGGCGCCGCGCAGACGGTACAGCCCCAGGAATGCGTTGGGAATGGCGGTGATGCCTGTCAGCGGGTAGCCCGCCTCGCGGAAGCTGGTGCGCAGGCGGTCCACGTCGGCCCGGCGGGCCAGGCAGGTCAGCACGTCCAGCTTGGCGTCCTTGGAGTCCGCGGTGGGCCCCAGGGGCAGGTAGTCGAGGATGTACTCGGCCTCGGCGAATTTCTTTTCTTTTTGCAGGGTCCAGTACACCGCGGCGTCGAGCTTGCCACCGGAGAGCTTGGGCACGCTGAGCACGTTCAGATCAAGGTCGGGCGAACGCAGTATGGCCCACACGTCGGCGTTGGCGTCGGCGTGGCCCATGGCGGAGAGGCTTGAGCGCAACAGCGCCGCGAAGCCTTTTTCTCCCGGGGCCTGGCTCGGCTCCATGGGGAAGCGGCGCGCGCAGGAAATGACCCCGGAGGGGTTGCGCACAACCGCGATGCACAGGCTGTGGCCGGAGGTGCTGATGCCGATGCTCAGCGCCTTGCCTGTGTGCCGGAAGCCTATCTGGCGGTCCCAGAAGGGGGTTGCGGCGGGCTTGGGAGACGGCGCGGCGGAAGCCGCGGCAGGGGTCTCTGCGGAGGGCTGGGGTGCGGGCGCAGCCTGCGGGGCTGCAATGCTTGCGGCGGGAGAAGACGCGGGCGGTGAGGACGCGGCGGGCGTTTTGCCGCCGCCGGAACGCCGGGTGAGACCGGTGAAAACATCGCCCAGGGAAATGCGCCGGGTCCAGATGGAGCCCTGGCTGGCGGTCTTTGCTGGCTCAAGCCCCTCTGATCCTTGGGGTGTAAAGGCCTCCCCGCTGCGTATGGAACGCAGAAGATTTTCCGTGGAGGTGAGCCGTTCCTTCAGATTCACATGCGCCCCTGTTGCCCCCATGTCGGCACCAGGTTGAAATAGTGCGGAAATTTAATGCGCCGGGCATCACAGGGGGGGCTGTGGTCCGGAAAGCCTAACAATACGCAAAAGATTGGCTTGAAAAAATCTAAAGTATTTAATGTTTGCAAGTACCGATTAGAATCATGCCGCGCCTAAAGTCAAGGATAAAAATTCCTGAAAACATAGATAATGCGCGCATGGAAAGGAAATGCCCCATGCCTGTTTCGGGGTCGTGCCGCTATTGTTTCAAGCATGTGCCGAAATTTTCTCATCGTTTGCGACTACGCAGTTTACAGCCCCAGTAAAGTCGGATAGGTTTTATTCCGATAAGAAGTTTGAGTCGCACACTGCGGAGGATCCATGAGCCAGACGAATATCCTGCTTGAGTCCGGCACGAATGAACTGGAGCTCGTGGAGTTCTTCATCGACGAGAAGGACCCCGTGACGGGCCAGACATATCGCGGCTTTTACGGCGTCAACGTGGCCAAGGTGCTGGAGATCATCCGCATGCCCACGGTGACGCAGCTGCCGGAGATTCCGCATCCCTCCGTTCTGGGCGCCTTCAACCTGCGCTCGCGCATCATCCCCCTGGTGGACCTGGCCCTGTGGCTGGGCAAAACCATGAATACGCAAAAGGAAGACACCAAGGTCATCGTGAGCGAGTTCAACCGCATCACCTCGGCCTTCATGGTCTCCGGCGTCACGCGCATCCACCGCCTGAGCTGGACCCAGGTGGAGCCCCCGGGCAAGCACCTCAACGAATACTCCGGCTCAAGCGTCACCGGCGTGGTGCGCTTTGATGACCGCATCCTGCTCATCCTCGACATGGAAAAGATTTTGGCCGACCTGAACCCCGGCCTGGCCATGAAGATCGAGCAGTCCGCCCTCGACGAGATCGAGGAGACCAAGAAGCCGGTGAAGAAAGAGCACTACCGCGCGCTCATCGCCGACGACTCCACGAGCATCCGCCGCATGATCGGCACCATGCTGGAGAAGGCCGGGTTCGAGGTGACCCAGACCGTCAACGGACAGGAGGCCTGGGACGCCCTGGCCGCCCTGAAGCAGAAGTCCGCGCAGGAGGGCATCGCCCTGACCGAGCTGGTGGACATCCTGGTGTCCGACATCGAAATGCCGGTGATGGACGGCCACAACCTGACCAAGCGCGTGAAGGACGACCCGGTGCTCAAGGACCTGCCGGTGATCCTGTTCTCCTCGCTCATCACCGACCGGCTGCGCCACAAGGGCGAAAGCGTCGGCGCGGACGACCAGATCTCCAAGCCGAACATCACCGACCTGACCAAGCGCGCCTTTGAACTCATCGCCGAGAAGCAGGGCATCACGCTGTAGCTTCCGGTCCGACTGCCGCAAGCGAAAGGCCCGCCCCAGCGCGGGCCTTTTTTGCGCCCGGCGCTCGCCGCGCCCTTCCGACGCGCCTGCGCACGTCGCCCGGCGCCACGGTTTAAAGCAAAATCGTGAGCGTGAACTTCGGCATTTTGCGCTTGCCCGGCGGCGGGTTCCTGTTACGGTGGGTGCTGTTCACCGGGCGTGCGGCCCGGGCAACGCCATCACGCTGCAACACAAGGATGCCATCATATGGAAGACCGCTGCTACGCCAAGAAAATCGCCATCGTGGGCATGGGCAACGTGGGCTCCGCCTTTGCCTACGCCCTCATGCTGCGCCGCCTCGCCACGGACGTCGTGCTCATCGACGTGGACCAGCGCCGGGCCGAGGGCGAGGCCCTGGACCTGAAACACGGCCTGCCCCTGGTGGGCCCCATGAACGTATTTGCCGGAACCTACGCCGACTGCGCCGACGCGGACGTGGTGGTCATCACCGCCGGGGCCAACCAAAAGCCCGGCCAGACGCGCCTTGAACTGCTGAAGCAGAACGCGGGCATCGCCGCCGACATTGTGCGCAACGTGCTGGCCGCGGGCGGCAAGCCGGTCATCATCATGACCACCAACCCCGTGGACGTGCTGACGCGCGTGGCCCTGGACGTGGCCGTGCCCCTGGGCCTGCCCGCGGGACGGGTGTTCGGCTCGGGCACGGTGCTCGACAGCTCGCGCTTCCGCCACCTGCTGTCGCGCGTCATGGGCGCGGACCCGCGCGGCATCCACGCCTCGGTGCTGGGCGAGCACGGCGACTCCGAGGTCTGCATCTGGAGCCGGGCCAATGTCTCGGGCATTCCGGTGGGCGATGTGATGCGCGCCCAGGGGCTCACCCTCAACGCCGCCTTCAAGGACCAGATGGCCCTGGACGTGCGCGGCGCGGCGTACAAGATCATCGACCGCAAGGGCTACACGGCCACGGCCATCGGCGTGGCCCTGTGCCGCATCGTGGAGGCGGTGGTGAACGACCAGAAGTCCATCCTCACCGTGTCCACCGACGCCGAGGGCCGCTACGGCCTGCCGCGGGTGTGCCTCTCGCTGCCGTGCATGGTCGGCGCGGACGGCGTGGAGGCGGTCATCGACGCGCCCCTGGCCCCCGACGAGGAGGCCGCCCTGAAGCGCAGCGGCGGCGTGCTGTTCGAATCGGCCAAGGGCCTGCTGTAGCCCGAGAGCGGGCCGCCGACCGCAGCAACAATCGAAAGGCCGGGGGGATGCGTGTCCCTCCGGCCTTTTTGTCGTTTGGCGCGTGCGTTGCGCGGTAGCGCTTGGCGCGCGGATCCGCAGGGCAGGCGAGGGATTTTGCCTCGACTCTCTCGTCCACGGTTTTCATCCGGCAGGCCTTCCATCGCTTCGCGGTCCTGCCGCCGCGCAGCGTCCCCGCAGGTCCCCATCGGCCAAATGCTCCAAGCCCCTCCTGCGCTTTGCGCGCAAACGCGCACCGGTCATGCGGCGAAAAAAAAGACCCGCGCAAGCGGGCCTTTCGTGATGTGCAAGCGGTTGGAAGGCCGCGCTATTCGCCGTCCTTCACCCAGTCGCATTCCTTGTTGCCGCAGGCGATGAACGAGCCCTTGGCCTTGCTGTGCTTCTCCACCAGCAGGGCGAAGCCGCACTTGGGGCAGGGGCCGGGCTGGGGGCGGTCCCACAGCGAGAAGGTGCAGTCCGGGTAGCGCGAGCAAGAGTAGAACACCTTGCCCCGGCGCGAGCTTTTCTCCACCATCTGGCCCGTGCAGCCGGGCTCCGGGCAGGCCACGCCCGTGGGCAGCGGCTCGGTGTGCTTGCAGGCCGGGTAGCCCGTGCAGGCGATGAACTTGGTGCCCCGGCGCGCGGTCTTGATGACCATGGGCTTGCCGCATTCCGGGCAGGTGCCGGCCGGAATCTCCTCCGGCGCCTCGAGCACGATGATCTTGCCGAATTCGTCGCGCTTGAAGTTCTTGATGTTCTTGCACTTGGGGTAGCCGCTGCACCCCAGGAAAGGATCGTGCGAGCGGCCCTTGCGCGGGGTTTTCACCGCAAAGGGCTTGCCGCACAGGGGGCACATGATGTCCGTGATCTCGTCGCGCGCCTTGTCCTGGGGCAGAATGTTGCCGTGTTCGTCGCGGGTGAACTCGCGGATGGCCTTGCACTCCGGGTAGCCGGAACAGCCCAGGAACTCGCCGTTCTTGCCGAACTTCACGTGCATGGGCTTGCCGCAGTCCGGGCAGGCCACGCCGGAGTCGATGGTGGCGCGCTGCATCTCGGCCCCGGCCTTTTCCAGCGCGGGGATGAACTCGGTCATGAACTCCTCGATGACCGCCTCCCAGGCGCGGCCGCCCGCTGCGATCTCGTCGAGCTTGGCCTCCATGCCCGCGGTGAAGCCGATGTCCATGAGCGTGGCGAAGTGGGCCACAAGCTTGTCGCTCACGGTGCTGCCAAGCTCGGTGGGGGCGAAGCGCTTCTCCTCCATGGCCACGTACTCGCGGTCCTGCAGGGTGCTGATGATGGCGGCGTAGGTGCTGGGCCGGCCGATGCCTTCCTCCTCCAGCGCCTTGACGAGCGTTGCTTCGGTGAAGCGCGGGGGCGGCTGGGTGAACTTCTGCTCGCTGGTGAGGTCCAGCAGCTCCAGCGGCTCGCCTATGGTCAGCTTGGGCAACTGCTCGCTGCCGTCCTCGGTCTCGGCGTCCGGGTCCGGGGCTTCCAGGCCCTGCACCTTGAGGAAGCCGGGGAAAAGCAGACGCTCGCCCTTGGCCCGCCACAGGGTGGCGCCGTTCTTGGCGGTCACCGTGGTGTCGTGGAACTTGGCCGGGCTCATCTGCGAGGCCACGAAGCGCCGCCAGATGAGCTGATAGAGCTTGAACTGGTCGGCGGGCAAAAACTGCTTCACCGATTCCGGGGTCAGGGTCACATCGACAGGACGGCAGGCTTCGTGGGCGTCCTGCGCGCCTTCCTTGGTCTTGTACGCGCGCACCTTGGCCGGGGCGTAGTCCTGCCCGTAGGCGGACAAAATAAAGTCGTGCGCGGCCTTTTTCGCCTCGTCGGCGATGCGCACGGAGTCGGTACGCATGTAGGTGATGAGCGCAACCGTGCCGCGGTCGCCCAGCTCCACGCCTTCGTACAGCTTCTGCGCCGTGCCCATGGTCTTTTTGGCCGGGTAGCCCAGGGCCCGGTTGGCCACCTGCTGCAGGCTCGAGGTGGTGAACGGAGGCGGCGCGCTTTTGCTGCGCTCCTTCTCGTCCACGGCCTCCACGACGAACTGCCCGGCGCGCACGTTTTGCACCAGCGCGTCCGCCGCGTCCTTGCTGCCGATGTCCTTCATGCCCGGGGCCACGGCCTTGGTCCCCACCTTCCACAAATCGGCGCGGAAGGGCGGCGGGTTGGCTCCGGCGAGCTTGGCCTTGAGCGCCCAGTGCTCCACGGCCTGGAAGGCCCGGCGCTCGCGCTCGCGGTCCACGATGAGCCTGAGCGCCACGGACTGCACACGCCCGGCGCTGATGCCGCGCTTCACGTGCTTCCACAGTATGGGCGAAATTTTGTAGCCCACCAGGCGGTCCAGCACCCGTCGCGCCTGCTGCGCGCCCACAAGGTCCTGGTTGATGGGGCGGGGATTCTCCAGGGCCTCGTGCACGGCGCGGGAGGTGATTTCGTTGAACTGGATGCGGCTGACGTTCTTGTTCTGCCCTTTGATGAGCTCGGCCACGTGCCAGCCGATGGCTTCCCCTTCGCGGTCGGGGTCGGGTGCGAGGTAGACTTTTCCGGCGGCCTTGGCGGCTTTGCGCAGGCGGCCCACCACGTCTTCCTTGCCTTTTATTATCTCGTAGCGCGGGGCGTAGCCGTGCTCCTCGTCCAGGCCCATGTCGCCTTTGGGCAGGTCGCGCACGTGACCCACGGAGGCCTCCACGGCGTAGTCTTTGCCGAGGAATTTGCCGATGGTCTTCACCTTGGCCGGTGACTCAACGATGATGAGATCTTTTGTCATAATGGGGCAGGCTATAGCCACCCCTGGGGGGGATGGCAAGGGGAGAGGTGGAGAGAAGGGGCGCTCAGACGTTGCAATAAAATGCGTGTTTTTGTACGAAGCAATATCGACAAGTAAAAGTATCGATAGGGAAACACAGAATCTCTGGAGGGCGTATGGACTTTTCGGCTCGTGTTCAGGAACTGTCTGAAAAAATGAGGCAAACCAAAGATTACGTTCAGACTGAGGAGGCGACGAAGAGTGCCTTTATTATGCCTTTTTTGCATGCGCTGGGCTATGATGTATTTAATCCTGCGGAGGTTGTTCCCGAATATACAGCGGATGTTGGGATTAAAAAAGGTGAGAAAGTCGATTTCGCAGTTCTTAGAGAAGGACAGCCTGTCGTGCTCATCGAGTGCAAAGGTTGTGGGGCGAAGCTTGATGCGGGGAAGTGCAGTCAATTGTTCCGCTATTTCCACACACTGACAACTGCCCGCATAGGAATACTAACAAACGGCATACAATATTTATTCTTTACAGACTTGGACAAACCGAATGTCATGGATCAGCGTCCGTTTATGGAATTCGACATGCTGGCACCGGACAAGAGCCTGATTCCTGAGCTGCTCAAAATTTCCAAAACCAACTGGGACATGGCCGCGACGCTTTCTGGGGCAACAGAATTGAAATATACTCGAGCTCTGAAGGGTGTTCTCGCAGCTGAACTGCAAAAGCCAAGTGATGATCTTGTGCGCCAATTGGCAAGCAAGGTTTATGAAGGAACGTTTACGGCAAAAGTCCGCGAAATGTTTTCCGGTTTAGTGCGGCGAGCGTTCCAGCAACTTGTAAACGACATGATTAATGAACGTTTGACTTCGGCAATGATTGCTCCGCAGCAACAACAGGAACTAGAAGAGGCGAAGGAGCAGGCCAGCCAAGTAGCTGACGAGCAAGTTGTCAAGGTTGTTACAACGGAAGAAGAGCACGAGGGATACTATTTAGTGAAGGCGATATTGCGGCGGACGGTTGATCCAAAGCGCATAGTCATGCGCGACACGCAGAGCTATTGCGGTGTGATTCTCGATGATAATAACCGCAAGCCTATTTGCCGTCTCCATTTCAACGGCAAGCAAAAATATATTGGGTTGTTCAACGCCAGCAAAGTCGAAGAACGATTCCCCATCGCCTCGATTGACGATATCTACACGTATACAGATAGGCTGAGGGAAACAGTAGGGTTCTACAGCGGTCCAGAAGTCACAGCGTAAACACCGCAAAAAGCCCCCGTCTCACACTTGAGCCGGGGGCTTTCTCTTGTCCCTCTCCCGCTTGGCCTACTTCGGCGGTTCGATGCCTTGCAGCTGCCCGAAGGCCTGCTTGATGTCGTCCGGCGGCTCGCCCAGCCACAGGGTCTCGTTGTTCTGCGTCAGCCTGGCGTAGATGGCCTTTTCGTCGTGGCTGTACAGCACGGTGATGTTGTTCGCGCCGCAGCTGTGCGCCTTGCAGCCCTCCACGTGCAGGTATTCCGCGCCGTTGATGCGCACCTTGCACACCAGCTTGGCCGGGGCGTCGAAGTGCGTCAGCCAGGCGTCCCTGAGCTTGTTGCGCCGCAGGAGCGCCCGGTAGGCGGTGCTGAAGGGCGGGGTGTTGCGGATGTCGTGCCCGGAGAGCTGCCTGCCGTGCTTGTCCGTAAAATAGCCGAGGAAGGCGAGGCCGGTTTGCGGCGCGGCCTGGGCCTGCGCCTGGGGCGCCGGCTGCGCGGGCTGGGCCGGTTGCTTGGGCACGCAGCCGCAGGCCAAAAGCCCGAGCACATGGACGGTGATGATGAGGGCGGCGCGCTTGGCCGCAGTGGTGATGATCTGCATGCGTTGGTCCCGTGGTGGCGCTCATTGCGGGTTTGCCCCATGCCGGGGCGGGCGCCGGCAGCGTTTCTACCCCCGCGGGCGCCGCCACGGCAAGCCTCCATTGCCGCCAGACGCGAAAAAGCCCCCGCCTCATCGCAGAGACGGGGGCTTGAGACGCAAGCCTTGGCGGAGGGGGACTACGCCAGGGCTTCTTCAGCGGTGATGGCGGGCATGCCGAGGGCTTCGCCGACGGCGGGGAAGGTCAGCTTGCCCTTGTAGGTGTTCAGGCCGTGGCGCAGGGAGGCGTCCTCGCGCAGGGCGTCCAGGCCCTTGGCGGCCAGCTTCAGGGCGTAGGGCAGGGTCTGGTTCACCAGGGCGAAGGTGCTGGTGCGGGGCACGGCGCCGGGCATGTTGGCCACGCCGTAGTGCACCACGCCGTCCACCACATAGGTGGGGTTGCTGTGCGTGGTGGCCTTGGTGGTCTCAATGCAGCCGCCCTGGTCAACGGCGACGTCGACGATGACGGAGCCGGGGCGCATGATGGAGAGCATGTCGCGGGTGATGAGCTTGGGGGTCTTGGCGCCGGGGATCAGCACGGAGCCGATGACGAGGTCGGCTTCTTTCACGGCGGCGCGGATGTTGGCCTCGTTGGAGGTCATGGTGACGATGCGCGAACCGAAGATGTCATCCAGGTACTGCATGCGGGCGTGGTTCAGGTCGAACACGGTGACGCGCGCGCCCATGCCCACGGCGATCTTGACGGCGTTGGTGCCCACGATGCCGGCGCCCAGCACCATGACGTTGGCCGGAGCCACGCCCGGAACGCCGCCCAGCAGCATGCCGCGGCCGCCCTGGGTCTTCTCCAGCAGGTGCGCGCCAACCTGGGTGGCCATGCGGCCGGCCACTTCGCTCATGGGCTGCAAAAGGGGCAGGGTGCGGTCGGGCAGCTGCACGGTCTCGTAGGCCACGCCGATGGTGCCGGCGGCCAGCAGGGCCTTGGTCTGGGCCTCGTCGGCGGCCAGGTGCAGGTAGGTGAAGAGCAGCAGGTCGTCGCGCAGGTACTTGTACTCGGCGGCCATGGGCTCTTTGACCTTGATGACCATCTGCGCGGCCCATGCCTCGGCGGCGGAAACCATCTTGGCGCCAGCGGCGATGTACTCGTCGTCGGACAGGGCGGAGCCGACGCCCGCGCCTTTTTCCACCAGCACGGTGTTGCCGCGGCGGATAAGGGTCTCAACAGCGCCGGGGGTCATGGAGACGCGATCTTCCAGGGTCTTGATTTCCTTCGGGATGCCGATGATCATGGGATGCTCCTTTTGGGGTGGGTAAAAGTTGGTGCCTACTCGCTGAACCAGGTGCGCGCGCCCTTGGGCAGTGGGATCCACTTGCGCCTGGCCTTCATGACCACAAACGATTCGCTGGAGGCGATGCCCCCCACGCCGGAAAGCGCCTGGTCGAGGAAGTTGTACAGATCGGCGATGTCCTCGCTGGTCACAACCTCAACCAAAATGTCGTAGCGCCCGGTGACCGCGGCCACCCAGTTCACGTCCGGCAGCAGCGAAATCTCCTCAAGCTTCTCGTCAAGCTGCATCTGCGTCTGGAGCTTAATGCCGACCAGGGCCACGGAAAGGCCCTTGACCTGGAAGGGGTCCACTAGCCCGGCCACGCGCAAAAGCCCCTGGCTGATGAGGTTCTTCATGCGCGCCCGGATGGTGGGCGCGGTGACGCCGAGGCTCTCGGCCAGTTCGGCGGACGAGGCCTGTCCGTCCTTGGCAAGGGCGGCCACTAGCTTGCGGTCGGCGACATCGAGAACATTTTTCATTGGTGGATTTTCCTGCCTGAAATTTTCTGTTTCGAAAATTTATAAGTAAGAAATATTGCAAAAGCAAAATACTTGTCAAGCATCCGCCGCTCTTTTTCCTGTTCCGGCTGCGGATTTTTCCCGGCCCGCCGGGCTTTTTTCCCGCCGCGACCCGCCCTCTCTTGTGGGCAGCGCCCGCTTGATGTATGCGTTTGCAGGAACCAACCCCCCGTCCCTGCCGGTTCGCGCCCATTTTTCTTGAGGAGGCTGCCAGTGTCGCCGGACGAACGCTTGCTCTCCGTGGCCGAAATCGCCCGTAAGCTGGGCGTTCCCGAGTCCACGGTGCATTACTGGAAGAACCGTTTTGCCCAGCATCTGCCCAGCTCCGGCTCGGGACGGCAGAAACGCTTCCGGCCCGAGGCCGTGGAGGTGTTCCGCGTCGTGGCCGAGATGTTCAGCCTGGGGCACAGCGCCCAGGATGTCATGGAGACCCTGGGCAAGAATTTTCCCCTCACCGCGTCCATGGACGGCGACCCGCTGGCTCCCGGCGGCGAGGCCCCGTTCTCCGTGCGCGGTGGTTCGCGCAACCCGCGTGAGGCCGCCTCCGACGCCGCCCTGGCCGAAACCGCCATGCGCATGGCCGCGGCCATGGGCAAGGAGATGGGCCAGGAGATCGCCCGAAGCATAGGCGAGGGCCTGCGCCAGCATCTTTCCGGCCGCGCGGCGCTGGCCCCCGGCGAAGAGCTGGGCGCGCTGCCGCCGGGGCTCGATGCCGAGGAGCTCAACGCCATCAAGGCCGTGGTGCAGGACACCTGCGGACGGCTGGACGCGAGCGCGGACGAGGTTTCGCGCATGGCCGCGGAAAACGCGGAGCTCAAGGCCAAGCTCACCGTGCTGGAGTCCGAGCTCATCCGCCTGCGCAAAGACCGCCGCGAGATGGAAAAGTACCTTCTTGACAAGATCAAGGCCGTGACTACCTAAGGCCAAGACGGAAGAGCCACACCTTTCGTCAGCGGGGATCCTCCTCCCCGCAAACGGCTCGAATCCTCCATCAGCCCAGCCAAGGCCCCGCTTCTTGCGGGGCCTTGTGCGGTTGACGGCTAAATGTTGCAGGTTTCATCGACACAAGCAGAAAGGAGTCGCCCATGGCCGCACAGGCAACCTACGAATTCAAAGCCGAAATCAAGCAGCTGCTCGAAATCCTCGTCCACTCCCTGTACACCGAGCGCGAAATCTTCCTGCGCGAGCTGGTGTCCAACGCCTCCGACGCGCTGGACAAGCTGCGCATCACCACCGCCGACTCCGACTCCGGCGACGACGCGCCGCTGGAGATCCGCATCGAGGCGGACAAGGACAAGAAGATCCTGACCATCTCCGACAACGGCATCGGCATGACCGAGGCCGAACTGGTGGAGAACATCGGCACCATCGCCCACTCCGGCTCGGCCAGCTTCCTCAAGGCCCTCAAGGAGTCCGGCGGCAGCGCGGACGGCATCATCGGCCGCTTCGGCGTGGGCTTCTACTCCGTGTACATGGTGGCCGACAGCGTCCGCATCCGCACCAGGAGCCACCGCGAAGGCTCGGTGGGCGTGGAGTGGACCAGCGACGGCCAGGGCGCCTACACCATCAGCGAGATCACCCCCTGCGACGGCGCCGAGGCCATCAGCCGCGGCACGTCCATCGAGGTGCGCCTGAAGGACGACCAGGCCGAGCAGTTCACCGATGTGGAGGGCCTCAAGCACATCATCCGCAAGCACTCAAACTTCATCGGCTTTCCCATCATGGTCAACGGCGAGCGCGCCAACACCGTGCCCGCCCTGTGGCGCGAGCCCAAGTTCCAGATCACCAAGGAGCAGTACAAGGAGTTCTACTCCTTTTTGACCTATGATCTGGATGAGCCCATGGATGTGCTGCACACCTCCGTGGACGCGCCCGTGCAGTTCAACGCCCTGTGCTTCATCCCCGAGAAGAGCAAGGACTTCATGGGCTTCGACCGCGAGGACTGGGGCCTCGACCTCTACGTGCGCCGGGTGCTCATCCAGCGCCAGAACAAGGACCTCATCCCGCAGTACCTCATGTTCGCGCGCGGCGTGGTCGACACCGAGGACCTGCCCCTGAACATCAGCCGCGAGACGCTGCAGGACAACCGCCTCATCCGCAAGATCAACACCACCCTCACCAAGCAGCTGCTGGGCCAGCTTTCCAAAATGGCGGAGGACAAGGACAAGTACGCCAAGTTCTGGCGCGAGCACGCCCGCGTGTTCAAGGCCGGCTACATGGACTTCGCGAACCGCGAGACCTTCGCCAGCCTGCTGCGCTTCAACTCCAGCGCCTGCGAAAGCGCCGAGGAGCTCATGGGCTTCGAGGACTACATTGCCCGCGCCAAGCCGGACCAGAAGAAGATCTACTTCGCCTTCGGCCCCAGCCGCGAGGCCCTCAAGCTCAATCCGCACCTGGAGATCTTCCGCAAGAAGGGCGTCGAGGTGCTCTACCTCTTCGAGCCCATCGACGAGTTCGTCATGGACGCCCTGCACACCCACAAGGACTTTGAGCTGGTGCCCGCCGAGGTGGCCAAGCCCGAGGACCTGGCCAAACTGCCCGACGTGGAGACCGCAGCCCCGGCCGACAGCGCCCCGGCCCCGGAAAAGGACGCCCTCGAGGCCCTGCTCGTGCGCGTCAAGGCCGTGCTGGGCGACGGCGTGGCCGACGTGCGCGCGTCCTCGCGCCTCACGGGCAGCCCCTGCTGCCTGGTGAACCCGGACGGCCACACCACCTCCAGCATGGACAAGATCATGCGTTCCATGAACCACGACAACTCCGTGCCCAAGAAGGTGCTGGAGCTGAACCCGACCCACGCGCTCATCCGCAACCTGGCCGACCTGAACCAGGCCGACGGCAGCGACGCCTTTGTGGAGCAGGCCGCGCGCCAGCTCTTCGAGTCCGCACTGTTGCTGGAGGGCTACCTGACCGATCCCCACGCGCTTGTGGGCCGCGTGCAGGACCTGCTGACCAAGTCCAGCGGCTGGTACGCCAAGAGCAAGTAGGGCAAAGACGAAGAGCGTCTGCCCCTCCGGCCTCGCCCCTCGGCCCACTCGGAGGGGTGGGCAGGACCGCGTTGCGGCGGCGGCCCGCAAGTGAAAAACGAGTGCAACGAGAAGGGTTCTTCCCGGTGGCGAAAGCGCCGGGAGGAACCCTCTTGTTTTGTGACAATTCGGCAACAGGGCCAGACGGGAATTGCCTTGCCCGCGGGCCGGGCGTAGTCTCCCGCCGCCTGGAAAAAATCAAATGAACAAGCAGGAGAATGTCATGCTGGAGCAGAATATCGTCACCCTTTCGGCCGCCATGACCTTTCACGAAGCCGTGGACAACACCGTGCTGAAGGCCCTGGCCAAGCTCGTTGCCGCCGTGCGCCAGGAGCCGGGCTGCCTGGAGTACTCCGCCCACGTCCACGCCGAAGACCCGCGCCGGGTGCTCTTCTACGAGCGCTGGCAGAATCAGGCCGCCCTCGACGTGCACAGCGCCGCCGAGCCGCTTTCCACCTTCCGCGAAACCATGGGCCCGCGCATCATGGGCCCTTCGGAGCTGAACGCCTGGAAGCGCGTGAACTAGACCGAGCAGGCCTCGCCGCCTTTTGGGCCGGCCTTGAAACGAGAAAGTCCTCCTGGCGCCGCGGCGTCGGGAGGACTTTTTTCGTTGGGGACGGGCAAGCGGATTGGGCGCGCGCGCCGTTGTCTAATAGTCTTCCTCTTCCCAGCCCTCGGCGCTGATGCAGCGCTTGGGGCACAGGGCGATGGCCTCGCGCACCTCGTCGTGGGTGGCGAAGGTGCGCTTGAGGTAGGGCCGGGCCATGTCCTCGTCCCAGCCGAACACTTCCGGGCAGATTTCGGCGCAGCCGGAGCAGGCGTTGCAGCGCGAGAGGTCGAGGAGCACTTCGTGCAAGGTGTCGCCGGGCATAGGGGCCTCCGGGGTTGGACGTTGCGGGCCTGGCGCCCGGGCTACACGTTGAAGCGGAACTCGATGATGTCGGCGTCCTGCACGATGTAGTCCTTGCCCTCCAGCCGGGCCAGGCCCAGCTCCTTGGCCTTCTTGAAGTCGCCGGCCTTGAGGAAGTCCTGGTAGCCGATGACCTCGGCGCGGATGAAGCCCTTCTGGAAGTCCGTGTGGATGACGCCCGCGGCCTCCGGGGCGGTGGCGCCCACGCGCACCGGCCAGGAGCGCACTTCCTTGTCGCCGGCGGTGAGGAAGCTCATGAGGCCCAGCAGCTTGTAGGTGCGGCTGATGACCTTGTCGAGGGCGGACTCGGTGAGGCCCAGGTCGGTGAGGAACATGGCGCGCTCCTCGGGATCCTCGATGGCGGCGAGCTCGCGCTCCAGCCGGGCGGAGACCATCATGTGCATCTGGCCGTCGCCGTCGGCGGGCACCTGGTAGGTGTCCATGGCGGTCTCGGCCACGTTCCAAACGTAGAGGATCGGCTTGGCGGAAAGGAAGCGGAAGCCGCGCATGGAGGGCTCGGCGCACAGGGCCGGGTCGAGCCGCAGGGGCTTTTCGTCCTCCAGCATGGCGCGGGCCTTGGCCAGGCACTCTTCTTCCTTGCTGTCCACAAGGTCCTTGTTCTTCTTCTTGTCGCTGGCCATGCGCTCCTGGCGCTTTTCCACCACGGCCAGGTCGCTCACCAGCAGGTCCGCCTCCACCGCGCCGTACTGCTCCTTGGGATCGGAGAGGCCGGTGAAGGCGTCGAGCATGCACAGGTGGCAGTCATAGGGGCGGATTTCGTTCAGCACGCGCTCGCCCAGGCCGCCGGCCTTGCCGCCGCCGCCGGTCACGTCCAGGTATTCGATCTCGCTCAGGGTGATTTTCTTGGGGTTGAAGAGCTTGATGAGCGGGTCGAGGCGGGGCTCCGGCACCTTGACCATGGCGCGGTTGCCGGCGACTGCGGCCTTTTCGCCCGCCAGGGCGGCGAACATGTCGGTCTTGCCGGAGCCGGAGAATCCAAAAATAGCGGTTTTCATTGGTGTTCCTTGCGTGTGGAATAGGTCCGGCGGAGCCCGGAAGGCGACCATTCTAGGCTGAAGCGCGCCCGGATGCAAGGAGCGGGCGCGCGCGGCCCTTTGCGGTGCGCGCAGGCGTTTGTCTCCGGCAACGATTTGCCTTACAGTGGCGGCTCGCCGGAGGCGGCGGCGCGGCGCGGCGGCAAGCCGTGGCCGGACCGGCGGAAGGCCGGCGCTGCCGCCGGTCTCCGGAGCGGCGAAGAACAGGCGGGAGGCGCAAGCATGTCGGGCGAGCGGAACATATATCTCATCGGCGCGCGGGCCAGCGGCAAGACCACCCTGGGCCGCAAGCTGGCGGCGCGGCTCAAGCGGCCCTTTGTGGACACGGACCGGCGCGTGCGCCTGCGCACGGGCAAAACCGTGGCCGACCTGGTGGACGCCGGCGGCTGGGAGGCCTTCCGCGAGGCCGAAAGCGTGGCCCTGGCCGAGGTGGCCGTGTTCTCCGGCCAGGTGGTTTCGTGCGGGGGCGGCATTGTGCTCATGCAGGACAACCGCGACATGCTCGAGCGCGGCGTCGTGCTGTATTTGAAGGCCCCGGCCGAGGTGCTGGCCGGGCGGCTCGCGCGCGATCCCCTCGAGGCCCAGCGGCCCTCCCTCACCGGCGGCGGCGTGGCAGGCGAGGTGCGCCAGGTGCTGGCCGAGCGCGGCGCCCTCTACCTGGCCTGCGCCCATGCCGTGCTCCCGGCGGAAACGCCCCTGCCGGAGCTGGTCGAGCTGGCCCTGGCCGAGATAACGCGCCTGGGCGGAATCACGCCCGCTGTTGCCGGACGCGGGCGAATTTCATAGGATGTCATTTGCGCCAAAAGGCGCGCCCGAAGGCGTGTCTGAAAGCGGGCGCGCGCCGGCTCGCGAGGCTTGTGCGCGTCAGCCCGCTTGAATGGGGACCTTGGGGCGTCAAGAAGGCGCCGGATGGTCCGGCGCACGCAGCGCAGGGGCGGAACACGGAAACGGCGGACACCGCATGTTGCGGCCTGACGAGGACCGCCGTGCGACCGCGCGTCCACATGCGGCGCGCCACGGCATAGCGAAGCCGGCCACGGCAAGGAGTTCCCATGGGCGCCTGGAAGCTTGAGAAGAACATCGCCGCGGCCGACCTGCCCGGACTGCTGCGGCAGTTGGCGGACGCCCTGGAGGGCAGGCCCGCCGGTTTTTTGGCCGGGTTCCCGCGCGAGCCGCGCGAGCTGGAGCTTGAGGTCCTGCGCGGCGGCGCGGGCTATGCGGTGAAGCTCAAGGCCCGGCGCGACGAGGACAGAGCGCCGGACGACGAATCCGTGGGCCGCAGGATTGAGGGCAAGGGCGGCGGCGCGCGCGAGGCGGACTCCGCGGAGCGCGGGCGGGAGAAGTACCGCCAGCTCAAGAAGCTCATGCAGGCGGACTACAAGGCTTTGCAGAAGGCCGCCCAGGCCGGAGCGCTGCCCGCGCCGGACGTGCTGGAGTCCTTTCTGGCCCTGTGCGAGTCCATGACCGAGACGGCCCAGCCGCTGCTTTCGCCGCACGGACCGGAGGCCGCCGAGCTGGCCCGGGCCAACCAGGTGTTCATGGAGGACGCGCGGGCCCTGCGCCGGACGGCATCCGCGCGCGATGCCGCCGCCCTGGCCGAGGTGCTGGCGCGGCTGGAGCGGCGCAAGTCGGCCTGCCACGCCCAGTTCCGCTAAGGTCCGGCAACGAAAATTTCACCCCGCGATTTCACCCAGGCATTGCGGGCAAGGAGCACGGATGACGCGCCAGCAACAGCACGAGGGCTGCAACGCCCTGACGGTCAAACCCGTCACGCCGGAAGTGACCGAGTTCGACGAGCGGCTTTTCGCCCGGCTCATCGACACGAAGCTTGACGCCAAGGCCGAGGCGCGCATTTTGACGCCCGGCGCGGTGCAGCCCGCGCAGGACTCCGTTTTGGCCGTGCACTGGCACCCGGAGCACGTGCCCCTGGCCCTCATCAAGCGGCGCATAGAGGCCAGCTACCCGGCCATGCGCAAAAGCCTCATCATTCCCACCCAGCACAACGAGCTGCTGGAGTACGGCCCGTACACCGGGGTGGAGGTGGACTGCTACTCGCGCGGGTTCAACCAGAAGGTGCAGCTGCTTTTGCACTTCCGCACCGAGAAGCTGGGCGAGGCCCATGTGCTGAAAAGCATGCTGGCGCACACCCACGCCTACCGCCAAAGCCAGCTCTTCGACTATTTGACCACAGTCACCCGGCCGGACGAGGCCCGGCTGGCCCAGGCGGCCAAGGAGGCCGGCGCCGAGCCGGAGCTGGTGGACCTGGCGCGGGCCTGCTGCCTCAAGCTGGAGGCGCTCATGAACCGCCACGCGGGCGACATGCCCGTGGACGCCATCAAGAACAAGCTGGTGCGCAACTTTGTGGACGGCTTGCGCCCGCTTCTGGGCGAGGCCGCGGCCAACCGCGTGCAGGTGTTCTTGAAAGAGGTCAAGGCCGTGGTCAAGGCGCAGTTCCCGCTCACGTATTTTTACCGCACCACGGAATTCATCGAGGAAGCGCGCGCCCTGGGCGGCGGCGTGGTCATTCCGCACCCGGAGCAGTTCTGGCCCATTTTGCTGGCCAGCTACGACGTGGACGGCTACGAGGTGTGGAACCCGCAGTCGCAGCGCTACACGGAGTTCCTCATCTCCGTGCTGTACGAGAAGAACCGCAGGCGCGGCAACGGCGAACGCCGCATGCTGGTGTTCATGGGCGACGACACCCACATGGGCGAAAAGACCCTGCCCGTGAGCGACCCGGCCAAGGCCAGCCGCGAAATCGGCCTGCAGCCCGCCTGGGACGACCTCTCCATCGGCAAGAAGCTCATCGTGGCGGACATGGACCGCGCGCGCGTCATTGAAGAATATTCCGCCCGGTTGGACGGCTAGGCCGCACAGCTGCCGGACGATCATGTCTGGACGATCAGGCCAAGGGGGGCTCATGGGCACAGACCAGAAGTTCGTGTTTGAATCCATGCAGGACGCCGAGAGCATCCGCAAGTATCTGGAGGCCGTGATGGACGGCCTGAGCAAGGGGCGGCTGGCCGTGGCCGCCGGGCAGGAGCAGTTCGTGCTGCAGCCCACGGACCTGCTGACCTTCACCGTGAAGGCCAGAAAGCGCGGGCGCTCCGGCCGGCTTTCCCTCACCATCTCCTGGCGCTGCCCGGAGGAGGACGCGCCCAAGGCCGGCGAAACCCTGAAGATCGAGGCCTGACATGAGCGGTCTGGAGGGGTTGGAGGAGAATTTCCGCTTTCTCGTGCTCGAGGTGACGAGCCAGATGGCCGAGACGCGCGCCTTTGTGGCCGCGCCCACCCACGCGGGCTACGACAAGGTCGTCTCGCGCGACGACTACATCGACAACCTGAAGAACATCGTCGAGGACGCCTGCTACTCGCGCATCCACAGCGCGCGCGGGCTCTCCAAGCGCGACATCGACCGCATCCGCGGCCTGCAGATCATCTCCGCCAATTTGGAGCGCATTGCCGACTACTGCGTGAACATCGCCGGGCAAATGCGCTACCTGAAGGACCTGAGCGTGCTTTCGCGCCAGGACCCCGGCCCGCTGTTCGACATCATCGACGAGGGGCTCTCGCGCATTCTTGAAGTACGCTCCCGCGCGGACGTGAACGGGGCTCTCGGCATCTGCCGGGCGGAGTTCGACCTGGACCGGCTGTACAAGGACGCCTTCGACGCGCTGATGGAGGAGCTGCGCCAGGGGCGCGACGTGCAGAACGGCGTCACCGCCATTTTCATCTTCCGCTACCTGGAGCGCATCGGCGACTCGCTTTTGAACATCGGCGAGGCGCTGCTTTTTTCGGTCATCGGCGAAAAGATCAAGATCGAGCAGTTCCAGGCCCTGCAGCAAACCCTCTCCACCGCCGGGTTCGAGGGCGACGTGGCCGACATCGACTTCCGCTCCATCTGGGGCACGCGCTCCGGCTGCCGCATCGGCCGGGTGAGCCCCAAGGACGCGCCCCAGGACGCCCTGGACGATCCGACCCAGGGCGGCGTGTTCAAGGAGGGCAACCTCAAGAAGATCCGCCGCGAGCGCGAGAATCTGGAATACTGGGCCAAGGTTTCGCCCGGCACCGGGCCGCGCATCTTCAGCTACCACGAGGAAGGCGACAGCGCCTCCATGCTGGTGGAGTTTCTGCCCGGCTGCACCTGGACCGAGGTTGTGCTCACGGCCGAGGCCGAGATGCTTGAGGACGCCATCTTCGTGTTCGAGCAGACCGTGGGCGACATTTGGCGCTCCACGCTGGAGCGCGGCGAAACGCCCGTGGACTACATGGAGCAGCTGGAGCGGCGCATGCCCGCCGTGCGCCACGTGCATCCGGATTTCTTCCGCCAGGAGCGCAGCCTGGGCGCGGCCGCCATTCCCTCGACGGAAGAGCTCATCGCCCAGTGCCGGGCCGTGGAGTCCACCCTGCGCGCGCCCATGACCGTGCTTCTGCATGGCGACTTCAACGCCAACAACATCGTCTTCGACCAGGGCGCGCCGCGCGTGCACTACGTGGACCTGCACCGCACCCATAGGGGAGACTTCATCCAGGACGCCTCGGTGTTTCTGGTGTCCTTCTTCCGCATGCCCATTTTCGAGCCGGGCCTCAGGCGGCGCATCAACCACATGATCGCCTCGTTCTACGACCATTCGCGCGCCTTCGCCGACGACATCGGCGACGAGGCCTGGCAGGCCCGGCTGGCGCTGGGCCTGGGCCGCTCGCTCATGACCAGCACGCGCTTCGAGCTCAATTACGACTTCGCGCGGGAGATGTTCCTGCGCGCCCACTACCTCATGGAAGGCCTTGTGGCCCATGCGGGCAAACCCTGGGAGACCTACCGCCTGCCCAGGCCCATCCTGTTCTACTAGGGCATGGGGGAGAACGCCGTGCGCATCGCCGTCGTGGGAATCGCTGGGGGCTGGTCCTCCGAAGTTTTGGCCGACGCCGTGGGCCAGGCCACGGGCCGGCGCCTGCTGGTGGACCTGGACCGCGCACGGCTCGACCTGGGCGCAGGCAAGCTGTGGTGCCCGGACCAGGACGGCCGCGACGTGGATCTGTGCGGGCTCGACGCCCTGTGCGTCAAAAAGGTCGCCCGCGGCTACTCGCCGCACATGATCGACCGGCTGGAGATGCTGCGCGTGGCGAGCGCGCACGGGGTGCGCTGCTTCTCCGACCCTTCGCGCATTCTGCGCCTGGTGGACCGCCTGGCCTGCAGCGTGACCCTGGCCAACGCGGGCATGCCCCTGCCGCCCACCACCATCACCGAGGACCCGGACCAGGCCCTGGACGCCGTGCGCGCCTATGGCCGCGCCGTGCTCAAGCCGCTTTTCACCTCAAAGGCCCGTGGCATGGCGCTTCTGGACGCCGAAGCCCTGGACCCCAGCGAGATCGCCACGGCCCTGGCGGGTTTCCGCGCCGGCAATCCGGTCATGTACATCCAGCAGGCCGTGGAGCTGCGCGGGCAGGATCTGGGCGTGTGCTTTCTGGGCGGCGAGTACCTGGGCACCTATGCCCGGCGCAAAGGCGCGGGCGGCCCGGCCGGGGCCGAGGCCGCCTGGAGCACCAGCACGGCCAGCGGCGGCCGCTACGCCGCCTTCGACCCGCCGCAGGAGATCATCGACCTGGCGCACCGGGCGCAGGAGCCCTTCGGTCTGGACTTCACCTGCGTGGACGTGGCGCTCACCGAGGCCGGGCCGTACATCTTCGAGGTCTCGGCCTTTGGCGGGTTCCGGGGGCTGTTGCAGGCGCGCGGGCTCGACGTGGCGCAGTTGTTCGCGGCCCATGTGCTGCAGGAGCTTGCGCGGTGAGCCCGTCCCTGGCCTCTGTGCCGTCGTTTGACGCCACGGCCCGCGCGCTGGCCGCGCGCGAACCCGCGCCCCACAGCCTTTGCCTGGGGCTGGAGGAGCTGACCCTGCGCGTGCGCTCCAACTCGGCGGCGGTCATCGACGATCTGCGCGGGTACTTTGCGCCGTTTCTCGCCGCGGCAGGCAATGCGGACGGCGCTGCGGACGACGCTCAGGCGGACCTGAACTTTCTGCTGCTCGACGGCCCGGTTGCGGCTCCGCCCGTGGCGCTGGCCGCCCGGCCCCACCTGCCCGGCAAAAGGCCGGACAAGGAGCGCGCCGCGGACCTGCCCGGAGAGGGCGGCGGCGGCCGCCTGGTGCGCAAGCAGGCCACGGGCATGCTCTTCGCCTTCGGCGGCGGCTGGAACATCGCCCTGGGCCCCTGCGCCCAAAACCGCAACCAGCTGGTGAATTTTATCTGCGCGCGCTACATGGAGCGCCGCGTGGCCCAGGGCTGGGTGCTGGGCCACGCGGCGGGGGTGGTCCTTCCCGGCGTGCCGCTGCCTCGCGCCGTTTTGGCTGATGAGGGCCCGCTCAACACCACGGGCGACCGCGCCTTGGCCCTGTGCGGGTTCGCGGGCATGGGCAAAAGCACCTTGGCTCTGCATCTGGTGGCGCGCGGCTGCGATTTTTTGAGCAACGACCGGGTGCTGGTGGAGCCGCGCTGCGCTTGCGGGAGCATTGGCAGACCCGTGCTGCACGGCATTCCCAAGCATCCGCGCCTGAACCCCGGCACGGCGCTGGGCAACCCGGAGCTGGCGCCGCTGCTGGCCCGCGCCCTGCCCGAGGCCTCGCGCCGGGCCTACGCGGATTTGCCCGCCGCCGCGCTGTACGCCGTGGAGGACAAGTACGACGCCATCATCGACGCCTGCTTTGGTCCGCCCCGCGGAGGCCAGCTTCGTGAGAATCCGGCGAGCGCGCCAAGCGCCCGTCCGTCGGGCAATGCACCCGGCAACTTGGCCGGTGGTCCTTCCCGTGAGTTCTCCGGCTGCGGCGGGGGCTCCGGTCTTGCCGCAGACTCCGCGCCGGGAGCGCGCTCCGGCGGGCCTTCGCGCTTCCGCCTGGCGGCCCCCCTGGCCGGGCTGGTGGTGCTCAACTGGCGGCACGGCGGCGGAGCCATGCAGGCCCGCCGGGTGGAGCTGGCCCAGCGGCCCGATTTGCTGGAGGCCCTGCGCAAGCCGCCGGGAGCGTTCTATCTGCCCGGCGCGCTCAAAACCGCGCGGCTCACCGCGGCCCAGTGCCTGGAGGCCCTTTGCGGCGTGCCCGTGCTGGAGCTTGCGGGCGGCTCGGACTTTGCGGCCGGAGCCACGGCCTGCCTGAATTTTCTGGACGATTAGCACAAGGACGGAACCATGAGCGGCAACAGCATCGGCACCCTTTTCCGGCTCACCACCTTTGGCGAGTCCCACGGCGTGGGCCTGGGCGGCGTCGTGGACGGCTGTCCTCCGGGCATCGCCATCAACGAGGAACTCATCCAGCGGGAGCTGGACCGCCGCAAACCCGGCCAGGGCGGGGTCGCGGCCACGGCGCGCAAGGAGTCGGACGCGGTGCGCCTGCTCTCCGGCGTGTTCGAGGGGCTGAGCACGGGCACGCCCATCGGCTTCATCGTCATGAACGAGGACCAGCGCTCGCGCGACTACTCGGCCATCATGGACGTGTACCGGCCGGGTCACGCGGACCTGGGCTACGACGCCAAGTTCGGCCGGCGCGACTACCGGGGCGGCGGACGCTCGTCCGGGCGCGAGACCGTTGCGCGCGTGGCGGGCGGGGCCATCGCCCAGGAGCTGCTCAAGGCCGAGGGCATCACGGTGGGCGCGGCCACGGTGGAGCTGGGCGGCATTCCGGCCGCCGGGCGCGACTTTGCGGGCGCGCTTCTGCGGCCGTTTTTCAGCGCCGATGCAGAGAGCGTGCCCCTTTGGGAGCAGCGCGTGCGCACGGTGAAGGCCGAGGGCGACACCCTGGGCGGCATTGTTGAGCTGCGCGCCGCGGGCGTGCCCGCGGGCCTGGGCGAGCCGGTGTTCGACAAGCTGGACGCGCGCCTGGCCTATGCCCTCATGGGCGTGGGCGCGGTGAAGGGCGTGGAGGTGGGCGCGGGCTTCGCCGCCGCGCGGCTCACCGGCAGCGCGAACAACGACCCCATGACCCCGGACGGGTTCTTGTCCAACAACGCGGGCGGCATTCTGGGCGGCATGGCCAGCGGGCAGGAGCTCATTGTGCGCGTGGCGGTCAAGCCCATCCCTTCCATCTCGCGGGAGCAGCAGACCGTGAACAGCAAGGGCGAGGCGGCGCGCATCACCATCGGCGGGCGGCACGACATCTGCGCCATTCCGCGCATTGTGCCGGTGCTCAAGGCCATGCTGCTGCTGACCTTGGCCGACTTCGTGCTTTTGCAGCGCAGCGTGGGCCGCTAGCGGGGCTGTTTCGTTCCGGGCCTTGCGCCGCCGGGCGGCTTCTCAGTTTGCGGGGGCGGTCTTGCGGCGCAGCAGGCACTGCTCCAGGGCGCGGAACAGTTCCTCCGCCACCAGGGGCTTGGGCACGAAGTCGTCCATGCCCAGCTCTAGGAAGCGCTTCCGGTCCTTCTCGCGGGCGTAGGCCGTCAGGGCGATGATCGGCACGCTCTTGTCCAGGCCGGGCACCTCGCCCCGGCGGATGTGGTGCGTGGCCTCGATGCCGTCCATGAGCGGCATCTGGATGTCCATGAGGATGGCGTCCACCTTGTCCTTGTCCAGGGCGCGCAGGGCCTCCACGCCGTTTTCCGCCAGGAACACGGTGTAGCCCATGCGCCGCAGCAGGGTGGTGGTCATCATGCGGTTTATCACCTCGTCCTCCACCAGCAGAATGCGCGTGCCTTCGGTCTCCGGCGTCGGCTGGCTGGCGGGCTTGGCGTCCTGGGCGCAGGTCTGGGGCAGGGCAAGGCGCAGGCGGAAGTAGAAGCGGCTGCCCCGGCCCGGCGAGGAAGTGGCGGCAATCTCTCCGCCCATGAGGTTGACGAGGTTGCGGGCGATGCACAGCCCCACGCCCACGCCGCTGCGGCGCTTGGTCAGCACGTCCTCGGCCAGGGTGAAGCTGTCGAAGATGCATTCCATCTTTTCTGCCTCGATGCCGACGCCCGTGTCCTCCACATGAAAGACCAGGTCCACCCCGTCCGGCGCGTGCTCGTCCGGCTGGTCGCCGGGCCGTTTGTCCGGCGTCTGCCCGGATCCGGGCTGCTCCGCCAGGGACACGCCCATTTCGATGCGCCCGGCGCCCGTGCATTTGAGCGCATTGCTCATGAGGCAGACCAGCACCTGGCGCACGCGGAACTCGTCGCCGCAGACGCGGTGGGGCACGCCCTGGCGCAGGCTCAGCTCCAGCACCAGCCCCTTGAGTTTGGCCTGCACGGAAAAGTTGTTGGCTATGGAGCGCATGAGTTCGGCGAGGTCGAACTCCTTGATGATGGGTTCTATGGCTCCGGCCTCTATGTCCGCCAAATCCAACAGGTTGTTGATGACGTTGGTGAGGCGCACGGCGGAGTCGCGAATGACCTCCAGGCAGTCCTGCTGCTCCTCGTCGGGGTCGCTCGCGAGCCCCACCTGGGCCATGCCGAGGATGCCGTTGAGCGGGGTGCGCAGCTCGTGGCTGATGTTGGCCAAAAACTGCGACTTCATCACGTTGGCGCTCTCGGCCATGATCCTGGCGTTCACCAGCTCTTTTTCGCGGCGTATCTGCTGGGTTATGTCCTGGGAGAACTCGGCCAGGGCGTCCACCTCGCCGGAGTCGTTGATGACGGGGTAGATGCACACGGTGCTGCTGCGGTCTTCCAGGTCTTCCTGGTAGCAGATGGGGCTTTTTTCGCGCAGGGCCATGCGCAGCTTGTCGCGGCGCTGGGCGGCGCTTTCCTCGGGCAGGCAGGCGTAGGACGAGGTGCCGATGAGATCCTGCACCGTGCTGCCCCGGCGTTTGGCCGCCTCGTCGTTCAGGGCCAGGAACACGCCCTGCTTGTCCACGAGGATGGCCGATTCCTGGCTGGCGTTGAGCAGGGCCTTGATCTTGCGCTCGGAGTCGATGACCTTTTTTTCGGAGAGCACGTACTTGGTCACGTCCTCGCGGATGACGATGCCGCCGATGAGCCGGCCGTCCTTCTTGACCGGGATGGCGCGCATGCTTTGATAGCCGCTTTGCCCGCCGCTGAATTCCGAGGTGAAGATGTTCTCGACCTGGATGGGCTGGCCGGTGAAGACTTCCTCGATGTGCTGGGCCAGCCCGGAGCTGACGATGCCCGGCAGGTCGAAGATGGACTTGCCGAGGTAGTCTTCCTTTTGGCGCTTGTCTTTGGCGAAGTTGTGGATGTGCCAGTCGTTGACGAAGGTGATGTCACCCTGGCAGTTGAAGCACATGATGGAGACCGGAGCCAAGCCCGCCAGTTCCGTGGCGTCGCAGAGGGGCTTTTCCTCGGTGTCCTTCTTGGCCATGTCTTCCTCCGTCGCAGTGGGGAGGCGGCTGCGGGAAATACTGCCACTGTATGCCAAAGCTTATAGCAGTTTGCCGGGCATGGCAATCTGATTGAAGGCGCCTTGGCAGGGCGTTGACCGATTATTCAAGTTCGCCCCGCAGAAGCCCGGCGCAGCCCCCCCAAGCCGAGGCGGCGGCGCCGGGCGGTGTCGCTCTACCGGGACGTCAGCTCCGCGCGGGCCAGGCGCGCGGCCTCGACCATGTTCGTCAGGCTGGCCAGGGTCTCGGGCCAGGCGCGGGTCTTGAGCCCGCAGTCCGGGTTGACCCACAGGCGGCCGGCCGGAATGACCTCGGCCGCGCGGCGCAAGAGGTCCAGCATCTCCGCCGTGCCGGGCACCCGCGGGCTGTGGATGTCGTACACGCCGGGGCCGATTTCGTTGGGATATTCAAAGCGGCGGAAGGCCTCCAAGAGCTCCATGCGGCTGCGGCTGGCCTCGATGCTGATGACGTCCGCATCGAGCCGGGCGATCCACTCCACGATTTCGTTGAACTCGCAGTAGCACATGTGGGTGTGGATCTGCGTTTGCGCCGCGGCCCCGCCCACGGCCAGGCGGAAGGCGTCCACGGCCCAGAGCAGATAGGCGTCCCAGTCCGCGCGGCGCAGGGGCAGGCCCTCGCGCAGGGCGGGCTCGTCGATCTGGATGGCCTTGATGCCCGCGGCCTCCAGGTCGCAGACCTCGTCGCGCAGGGCCAGGGCGATCTGCCTGCAGGTCTCGGCCCTGGGCTGGTCGTCGCGCACGAAGCTCCAGCAGAGGATGGTCACCGGACCGGTGAGCATGCCCTTCATGGGCTTCTTGGTCAGGGACTGGGCGAAGCGGCTCCAGTCCACGGTCATGGGGCCGGGGCGGCTCACGTCGCCGTAGATCACCGGCGGCTTGACGCAGCGCGAGCCGTAGCTTTGCACCCAGCCGTTCTGGGTGAAGCAGAAGCCGGCCAGCTGTTCGCCGAAGTACTCCACCATGTCGTTGCGCTCCGGCTCGCCGTGCACCAGCATGTCGAGCCCCAGACGCTCCTGCGTGCCCACGGCGTCGTGGATGGTGTCCTCAAGGAAGGCCTTGTAGCCCTCGGGCGAAAGCTCGCCCTTTTTGAACCGGGCGCGGGCCGAGCGCACCTCTTTGGTTTGTGGAAAGGAACCGATGGTCGTGGTGGGCAAGGGCGGCAGGCCGAGGGCCGCGCGCTGCAGCCCGGCCCGACCGGCATAGGGCAGGGGCCTGGCCAGCATGTCCGGGCCGACGGCCGCCATGCGCCGGGCCACGTCCGGGTTGTTCAGAAGCGGGCTGTGGGCGCGGGCCATGCGGATGCCCCGGTTCTCGGCCAGCCAGTCCGCGCAGGAGCGGCCCAGGCTGCGGTCCAGTCCGCCCGCGCAGTCGGCCAGCTTGCGCACCTCGCCGCACTTTTGCAGGGCAAAGGCCATCCAACCGCGCAGCTCCGGAGCCAGCCGCGTTTCGCCCTCCAGGTCCACGGGGCAGTGCAGCAGCGAGCAGGACGTCGCCACGAGCAGGCGCTCCGGGCCTATGGCCCGCGCCGCGTGGTCCAGCAGGGCCAGGGCCTTGTCCGCATCCACGCGCCAGATGTTGCGGCCGTCCACCACGCCCAAGGATAGGGCCGTGCGCGGGGCCAGGTGGGCGTATATGCCCGCAAGCTGCTCCGGCGCGCGCGTCAGGTCCAGGTGCAGGGCGTCCAGATCCAGGCCGGAGTAGACATCCGCGTTTTGAGCCACGCCGCCGAAGTATGTGGCGAGCATGAGCTTGGCGGGCTTGGCCGCCTGGGTGAGCCGCACCAGGGCGCTGCGGAACCGGCGCGGCAGGTGCTGCGGCAGGTCCAGCGCCAGCACCGGCTCGTCGATCTGTATCCACTCCGCCCGCAGGGCCAGCTGGCCGATGAGCTTGGCGTAGGCCTCGGTGAGGGCGGGCAGAAGCTCGAAGCGGTCAAAGCCCGCGTCCACGCTTTTGCTCAGGTGCAAAAAGGTGCAGGGGCCGGGCAAGACCACCTTGGCGCGGAAGCCCGCGGCCTGGGCCTCGGCCAGCTGGTCCAGCAGGTCGCGCGCGTCGGGGTCGAAGCGTTGCCCGCGCGTGAGCTCCGGCACGATGTAGTGGTAGTTGGTGTCGAACCACTTGGTCATCTCCATGGCCGCGTGGTCCTGGCCCTCGCCGCCGCCCCGGGCCATGCGGAAGTACCGCTCCAGGCCGCCGTCCGCATCGGCCGGACCGAAGCGGCCCGGCGCCGCGCCCAGGCGCAGGGTCATGTCGAGCATGTGGTCGTACAGGGAAAAGTCGCCCACGGGCACGATGTCGATACCCGCCTGGACCTGGCTGGTCCAGTGGCGCAGGCGCAGGTTCCGCGCGGTTTCGAGCAGGGCGTCGCGTTCCGCTCCGCGGCCTGCGTCGCGCAGCGGGCCGCCTGTCCAGAACGCCTCCAGCGCCTTTTTGAGTTCGCGGGCCGCGCCCATGCGGGGAAAGCCCAAAGTGTGCGTCAACATGCGGTAACCTCCGGTCGTCCGATTTTGGCCAGAACCACAAGGCGAAGCGAGGGCGCAAGAGACTGGAGGGGGCGGGAGCGCGCTGAGCCGTCTGTCTGAACAATCCAGCGGAAACGCCGACGGGGGGGCGTTCAATGTCCTGCGGCCCAGGTCGCGAGGCCTGCACTATCGTCCGTTTCGGGTCGTCTTCTGGCTTCCGGGCGGGGGCACGTCCCCCGGCCTTGGTGGCCGCGTCCTTCCCGAACCGCGAGCGGTTCAGTGGGCGCGACCGGCGTTTTTCCCGGTTACAGCAGCGCGTCTGCGACGGATTTGCACCGTCTTCCGTTACCCGATGGGTTTCTGGCGAGTGTTGAGCTATTGTTTGGCTAGCCCGCGCGGGCATGGCTGTCAAGCCGGGGGAGCGGGCGGTTTTTCGGCGTGAGGGCGCGCGCTGGCCTTGCCGTGCTCCTGCGCTGGCTTGGCGTTGCCTTGGCGTGGCTTCAAATGGCTGCCCCGGCGGCGGGTTAGAGGCTTGGCGGTTCCAGGCGCTGGGCTGTCGGACTGCGAGCGCTGGGACGAGGCGCGGTCAAACGGTTGTCCGCTTGGACGCCGCCTGTTTGGACGCCGCCTGTTTGGAAGTCGAGAGGCGAGGCTCTGACGGATCACGCTCCGGCAGGCCAGACACCGACAAGTCAGGTGATGGGTTGCTCCAGTGCGGCGGGCACGGATTCGTCCGGCTCCATGTGGATGGTGATGCGGATGAGCTGGGGCAGACGCGCGCGCAGGCTGGCCTCCAGGGCCACGGTGCGGTCGTGGGCCTGGGTGATGGGCGTTTGCGGGTGCATGCGGCAGTGGAACGAGGCGGACACCCGCGCGCCGGAGCGCAAGAGCACCAGGCCGTGCAGGTCGCACACGCCGGGGGTCTCGTCCACAACCTCCTTGATGGCCAGGCGCAGGGTCTCGGCGCTCTCCGGGTCGTCCAGGGCCGGCTCCGGGTGCGCGCCCTGCGGTTCTATGTGCGTCACCACGTGGCAGGCGCCGCCGAGCTCGGCCCGCAGCTGGGCCTCCATGCCGCTGATGCGCTTGTGCGCCTCGGCCAGGGAGAGGGACTCCGGCACCTCGGCGTGCAGGTTCAACAGCAGCACGCCGTCGGCGTGGCGCAAATCCAGGTCGTGCACGCCCAGGTCGTAGGTGTCGGCCACGGCCTTGGCGCGGTCCAGCAGCCCCGCGGCGCCGTCTTCCTCCGGCCGCAGCTCCACCAGCACGTCCGCGCCGGGCAGCACGGCCTGGGCCGCATCGCGCGCCTGGCACACCACCTGGTGGCCGTCCTCCAGCTCCAGCCCCGCGCGCACGCCCAGCAGCATGTCGACAAAGCTGGCCGGGCCGCTTTGGCGCACCCGCACCCGGCGCACGCTGAGCACGCCCGGCAGATGCGCCACGCGCTTTTCTATGCCGTCCTGGGCCTCCTGCACGCCCGCGTCCAGCAGCACGTCCACGGCCTGCCGGCCCAGGCGGATGCTGACCCACAGGACGATGCCGGACACGGCCAGGGCCGCCAGGGCGTCGGCCCGGTGCAGCCACTGGGCCAGGGGCGTGGCCGGGTCCAGGCTGTCGGCCAGGGCCAGCGCGCCCAGGCCCGCCAGCACCACCAGCGACGACCAGATGTCCGTGGAGAAGTGCAGGGCGTCGGCCTCCAGGGCCTGGCTGTTGTGCTTTCTGGCCGCGGCCAGCAGCATGCGCGAGCGCGTGAAGTCCACCACGATGGACACGGCCATGACGCCCGCGGCCCAAAGCGTGGCCTCCACGGGCTTGGGGTGCAGCAGGCGGTTCACGGCCTCGAAGACGATCCACACGCAGGTGCCCAGAAGCAGCAGGGTTTCGACCAGGGCCGAGAGGTTTTCCACCTTGCCGTGGCCGTAGGGGTGCTTGCGGTCCGGCGGCAGGGTGGAGATGCGCACGGCATAGAAGGTGACGCCGGCGGCCACAAGGTCCAGGGCGCTGTGGGCGGCCTCGGACAAAATGCCCAGGCTGCCGGAGGCTATGCCCACCACGAGCTTCATGCCCGTCAGCGCAAGGGCCGCCAACACCGAGGCCAGGGCGGCGGAATGCTTTTCGCGCAGGGCCAGGGCCTCTGTTCCGGGGGTGATTGTGCTCATTGGATGATTCTACGTGGAGGGCGGCAAGGCGTCAACGCGGGGGAGGCTGCGAGTCCTGGAGTCGACACTGAACAAAAATCCGCCGCGAGGCCTGGGAGCGGCCTTGCGCTTGGTGGGCACGGGGGAGCTGTCGCGAGCGCAACAGATTGTCAACTCAGGGGAAAGCGCACGGTGAAGACCGCGCCGCCGTCGTTTTTGGCCTCGGCCGCGCCGTGCAGCTGCTCCGCCAGGGACCACACGAGCTCGAGCCCCAGGGTGTTGCCCTCGCCGGGGCGGAAGTTTGCGGGCAGGCCCTGGCCGTCGTCGCGCACGGTGATTTGGGCCTGGCCCGGTCCGTGGGTGAGCAGCACCCGCACAGTGCCCTGCTCGCGGCCCTTGAAGGCGTGCTTCAGGGCGTTGGTCAAAAGCTCGTTGCACAAAAGCCCCAGGGGTATGGCCTGGTCGATGCCCAGGGAGAGTTCGTCCAGCTCAAGCTCGATGCTGATGCCGGGGGCCCCGGCCATGCCCGCGCCCACGCGCTGGGCCAGCCGCTCCAGATAGTGGCGGAAGTCCACCTGGGCCAGGTTGCCGGTCTGGTAGAGGTCTTCGTGCACCAGGGCCATGGAGAGGATGCGCGCCCGGCTCTGGGCCAAAAGCTCCAGCACGGCCGGGTCCTGCACGTCGCGCGCCTGCAGGCTGAGCAGGCTGGAGACGATCTGCATGTTGTTCTTGACCCGGTGGTGGATCTCCTTCAGCAGCACTTCCTTTTCCCGCAGCGAGGCGCGCAGGTCGCGCTCCGCGCGCAGGCGCATGACCTCCGCGCTGGCGCGCAGGGCGAACAGCCGCAGGGTGGCGATGATCGAGGGGTCATCGGGCATGGCCCGCCGGTCCATGATGGACAGGTGCCCGATCCTGAGCCCGTCGGCATTGTGCATGGGCACGCCGAGGTAGCTGTCCACCCCGACCTCCGTGAAGAACACCGTGTCCGGGTAGCGCTGGAGCAGATTGCTGCGCACCAGCAAATACCCGTTGTCCGGAATGTCGCGGCCCGGCGTCTCGGCGAGGGAGAAGTCGCGCGACATGGCCTTTCCGTCCGCGCTTGAGATGGACAACGTGCGCATGCGCGTGGGCGGGGTGTCGAGGTATTCCCCGATGAAGGCGGCATAGACGCCGAGGATGGACACGAGCCTGGCGGTGAAGGCCTGGAAGAACTCCTGCCCGGTGACGGCGGCGGTCTCGTCCAGCAGGGAGCGCAGCACGGCCTCCTGGCGCTGGCGCTCGCGGATGTCGCGCCCGGTGGCGAAGACGACGCGGGAGGCGCCGCCCTCCACGAGGCTGATGGTGATCTCCTTGTTGAGCGTGGCGCCCTGGCGCGTGCGCTGGCGCGTGTCCCAGCTGATGGGGCTGGTGGCCGACAGGCGGGCCAGCATCTCCGCCCAGCGCGCGGGGTCCAGGTCCATGTCCACATCGAACACGGTGAGGCCCTGCATCTCCTGCGGCGCATACCCCAGGCTCTTGGCCGCGCGCGCGTTCACGTACAGGAAGCGTCCCTGCTCGTCGGTCCAGTAGATGTCGTCGCCGGCGTTGTCCACGGCGAACTGGGTGCGCGTCAACCGCTCCAGGGTGGCCTCGCGCTCCGCCTCCCGCGCGGAGAGCTCCGCGCCGATGCGGTCCACGGCCTGGGCGAGCTGCCCCAGCTCGTCGCCGCCGGTCTGCGTTTCGGCGTAGCCGGTTCTGGCGGCAAGGTCGCCCTCGGCGAAGCGGCCCGCCACCATGGCTAGGCGTTCTATGCGCTCCACGAAGATCTTCTTGCCCGCCAGCCATGCGGCCAGGGCGGTCAGAAACGCAGCCGAAGCCAGAATGGCCAGACCGGACAGGAGCGCTTGGCGCGCCTCGGCGATGATGGTGTTTTCCGGCAGGCTGATCCCTGCGTAGATGCTCGGCGGCTCGTCCGCCCGCAGGCGGGACTCCTGCACGACGTACAGGCGGCGCAGGCCGGTGAGGTCAAGGGCGTAGAAGGGGCTCTCGGCCGCGGCGGTGGCCAGCAGCCGGCGCTGGCTCAGGGTCACCTTGCCGCCCAGGGGGTAGAGGTCCGGCCTGGGGTCCGGGTAGTGGCGGTTGAACAGCCGCCGGCCTTCGCGGTCGGCCATGAACACGGTGGAGCCGGGCGGCAGCTGGATGTCGCGGACCATGTCGCCGATGATGTCCAGGCGCACGCCGGTGGAGACCATGCCCAGCACCTCGCCCCGCGGGCCCGGCACGGGCGTGGCGCAGACCAGCACGTCGAGCCCGGTGGAGAGGCTTTTGCGGTAGCCGCCAAGGACAAAGGCCCTGGTCTTGAACAGCTCGGCGAAGTACGGGGCTTCGCGCAGGCTGAAATTGGGCGTGTGGTTCTGGGCCGAGGCCAGCACCGCGCCCTGGGGGGTGCTCAGGATGATGTCGCTGTAGATGGGGTTCGCGCCCAGCAGCTCGCGGAACAGCTGTGCGCTCGTCTTGCCGTCCAGGGCGCGCACGGAGGGCAAAAGGGCCAGGGTGGCCAAAAACTGCCGCGTGCTGGCGATGAGCTGCTGCTGGCGCTGGGCCAGGTCGCTGGTGATGTGCGCGGCGCGCGTTTCCGCCTCGCGCAGGGCCTGCCGTTCTTCGGCGATGCCGGTGTACAGCACCAGCGCCAGCGCCGGCAGCGAGGCCAGCACCGCCAAAAACAGCAGCTTGAGGCGAATGGACAGCACTGCCCGCATGAGCGCAACCCCTTGGGACGACGACTTTTGCTGGTTCTACCAATAATCCCGTACAGCAAGCGCAATCATCGCGCAAGGGGGGCCAGGGGTAATGTGTTGTGGTCCGCCTACCGAAATGATAGGGGTTACTACCCCCGTTCGTAACCGCCGCCCGGTTTCGGCAAGCGGCATTGCGTTCCCCATCCGCCAAGGAGATTCTTCCATGCCACAGGCGCCAAGCCCAAGCTCCAGCATCAAGATCCGGATCATCATCTCCGCCGCCGTGCTGCTGGGCGGCGGTGCCGCCTCCTTCACCTACGGCCTCATGTCCGACTCCTCGTCCTGGGTGCATACCCTGCTCTTTGTCCTGGCCATGCTCGGCGCCGGCTTTTTGCTGTGGACCGTGCACGCCCAGATGATGCTGCCGCTGGCCGCCTTGGGCGACTATGCCCGCGCGGTCTCCACCGGCAAGGACGGCGCCTGCCCCATGACCGCCATGCCCGAGGAATACGCCGCCCTGCGCGACGCCATGTGCCTGATGGTGCAGCACCTGGACGGGGCCATAGCCGCCGCGCGCGAAAAGGAGTCCGAGGCCGAACGCCGCTCCGCCGAGGTGGAGCGCGCCCTGAGCGAAAGCCGCACGGCCGAGGCCAACGTGCGCGACCTTTTGGAGAACATGAACGCGGCCTCGCAAAAGGCCAAGGAGGCCGCCACGCGCATCTTCGGCGCCGTGCGCGAGCTGAACGAGAACATGGAGCACGTGGGCAAGGACGTGAAGGTGCAGCGCGAGCGCGTGGCCAGCACCACCATGGCCATGGAGCAGATGAACGAGGCCATTCTCGAAATCGCCCGCAACACCGGCAGCGCGGCCGAAAGCGCGGAGCGCTCCAAGGGCAACGCCCTGGCGGGCGCCAGCGGCGTGCGCGAGGCCGTGGCCAGCATCGGCCGCGTGAAGGAGCGCATTCTGGCCCTGAAGGAGACCATGACCACCCTGGGCAACCAGGCCGAGGGCATCGGCCAGGTGCTGGGCGTCATCTCCGACATCGCCGACCAGACCAACCTGCTGGCGCTCAATGCCGCCATCGAGGCCGCCCGCGCGGGCGACGCCGGGCGCGGCTTCGCCGTGGTGGCCGACGAAGTGCGCAAGCTGGCCGAGAAGACCATGGTCGCCACCAAGCAGGTGGGCGACTCCGTGCGCAGCATTCAGGAACGCGCGCGAGAGAACGTCATCGCCGTGGACGCCACCGCCGGCGACATCGTCGAGAGTTCCAGCATGGCCGAGCAGTCCGGCAAGGCCATGGAGGAGATCGTGGACATCGTCCAGCAGACCGCCCTCGAGGTGGCCTCCATCGCCACCGCCAGCGAGGAGCAGTCCGCCACCAGCGAGGAGATCAACCGCAGCGTGGCCGAGGTGAACCAGGTGGCCAAGGAGACGGCCGAGAGCGTGGACCACTCGACTCAGGTAGTGGTGGAGATCTCCGGCCTGGCCGAGGAACTGGACTCCATCATCCAGGCCATGGCCAGCGGCAAGCTCACGGCCGTGACCAACAGCGACCAGCTCATGACCTGGACCGACGATCTTTCCGTGGGCATCCGCCTCATCGACGAACAGCACAAGGTGCTCCTGGGGCTCATCAACGAATTGCACGCGGGCATGCGCGCCCGCAAGTCCGACTCCGTGCTGGTGGGCGTGGTGGAGCGGCTCAAGGAATACACGGTGAAGCACTTCGGCCAGGAGGAGGAGTACTTCGACCGCTACGGCTATCCGGAAACCAAGGGGCACAAGGAAATCCACGCCAAGCTGGTGCAGCAGGTGCTGGACTTCGAGGCCGCGCTCAAGAGCGGCCAGGCCAAGGTGACCATGGACATCATGCGCTTCCTCAAGGACTGGCTGGTGAACCACATCATGGGCACGGACAAGAAGTACAGCGCGTTCCTCAAGGGCAAGGGCCTGCGCTAGGGGCAGCCGCATGGATTCCGCCGCCTCCCAGTCGCCCTGCTACGCCGTCATCTTTTCCTCCCGGCGCACTGCCGGGGACCACGGCTATGCCGAGGCCGCCGCGGAGCTGGTCCGCCTGGCCGAGGCCGCGCCGGGCTTTCTGGGGGCGCAGAGCGTGCGCCAGGAGGACGGCCAGGGCATCACCGTGTCCTATTGGGATTCGCTGGAGTCCATCGCCCGTTTCAAGGCCGACCCGCGCCATGTGGCTGTGCGCGCCCGCATGGCGGATTGGTATGAGGAGTTCGGCCTGCGTGTATGCCGGGTGGAGCGCGAAACCTTTTGGAAAGCGCACCCGTAAGCCTCCGCCGTTCGCCAAAAGCAGAAGAGCGGATGAGCCGCATGGTTCCTCCGCTCTTTTTTGGGGTCTGCCGTGGAGCAGGGGGCAGTCCCGCTTGGCGATGCTCCGGCTCACGGGCCGATTGCAAAGCAGATGCTTTTCCTCCAGAGTGCGGACGATGGATTTGCCCGCGCACGGCCGATGTTTCGGAACCGTAAGCCGTAAGGTCCTGAAGCCGACCCGGCTTTGGGCGGTGCCGCGCCTGGACGGCTTGCGCGGGCGCGGAGCATCCAGCAGCGCGGAGCGGTGATGCATGCCTGAGACAAAAGCCACGAGGCCCGCCCCGCAAGGGCAGGACACGCCAAGCGCCGTCATCCTCCACGGCTATGTGGAGCAGACCGACGGCGGCAGCCGGCTGTGCCTTGTGCTGGGCCGGGCCTTGGGAGCCGACTTCTGCTGCGGCTTCGCGCGGCCGGGGCATCCTTTTCTGGCCGCGCCGTTTCCCGGAAAGGTGCGCACGCTCATGCCCGCCCTGCCTGTTCCCCTGGCCAGACAATGGGCGCTGGCCTTGGCCTTTGAACACCGCACGCGCTTTGTCCAAAATTACGGCACAGCCGTCTTCAGCGGCGCCTACGCGTCCCTGCGCTCCGCGGGGCCGCCGTCCGCTGCTGCTTTGCTGCGCCGCGCTACTGTTGTGTGGTGGCGGTGTATTGGTGATAAAAACTGATGGCGAGGCCGGGATTTTCCGCCTCCACGCGGGCAAGGGCGGGCAGGGAGAGGAACGACAGGGAGCAGGGCGTCAGCGCGGTGATGCGCCCCTGGGCTGCGTAGGGCTGTTCGGCGCTGGCGCGTCCCACCAGCGCGCCGGCCTTCAAGGTGCGCAGGCGCGCCGGAGCGTCGTGGGCGCCCGGCGCCGTGCGCGTCTCCTCGGCCTGGCCAGAGACGAACAGCAGCACGCCATCGGGTTCCGCCCCCTCGTCCATGATGATCTCGCCCGGAACGGCGCTTCTCGCTTCCAGGTAGGGGGCCAGGCTTTCGACCATGGCCTCGAAGCGTTCGCTCTTTTCTATCTGTGCCAGCAGGTCGTCCACCGTGCTGTCGAAGAGCGCGTCCTGCGACTCCCGGGTCTTGTTGGAGTCGAAACGGGCCAGGATGTCGTTCTCGCACCACTCCAGGGCGCTGTCCAGACTGGGCAGGAACATGAGCTTCTCGATGTCCGCCGGCGCGGTGCGCAGCATCTGCCTTGAGAGGCCCTCCGGCGCGGCCGCGAACAGCGGCGTCATGTCTCCGGCCGTGCAGCGCTGCACCATGCGCAGCAGGCAGTTCAAGGCCGAGGAGTCGAACCCGTCGACTTCCGAAAAGTCCAGAACCAGATAGTTGAAGCGGTCGCCGCTTTGCGGGGCGAGATACTTGGAGACCGTGCGGTTGAGGGTGTTCGCGGAGCCGAAGAAAAGGTAGCCGGCAATGTGCAGCACGCGGATTGCGCCCGCGTGGGCGTGCAGGATGTGCTGCTCGGGGATGGAGCGACGGACCGTGCTGGCGAGGGCGCTCACGTCCGACTCTTGCCGGGCCACGGGAAGCTGGCTGTATTTGATCACAAAGACGGCGGCGGCCATGACCAGGCCGAAGGAAACCCCGGGCAGGAAGCCGAAGGCCCCGACGGAGCAGAGGATGGCCAGCACGAGGGCGTACTCCGCGCGGGTCACACGGGTTCGTATCCGCACCGCCCACTCCAGCATGGTGCCCAGGCCCATGAACATCGTCAGCCCGCCAAGGATGAAGCGGGGAACGTGCCCAAGCACCGCCGCTCCGGAAAAGGCCGCCGCTCCTGCAAGCAGCCCGGCGACGGCGCCGACCAGCCGCGAGTTCGATCCGGTCATGGGCCCCAGCATGGAGTAGCTGAGCGCCGTGAAGCCCGTGTGCGAGCCGCCCGGGGCGGCGATGAAATTCACAGCGGCGTTGAGGTAGAGTTCGTGCCGCATGTCCAAATCGCGCCGCAGCATGGCCTCCATGCCGCTGCTCACGAGCAGGAAGGAAATGGCGGAGACCAGGGGGATGGTGCACAGCTGCGGAATCTGCTGCGCGAGCACGTCCCAGCGGATCAGCGAGAGGTCGGCCACGGTGAACACGGGCCACAGCCGCGTGCCTTCCTCCAGTCCGCCGAGCAGTATCCCGGTGCGCTCCGCATCGGCCAGGCTTTGTCCCGTGGCCCACAGATAGAGGGCGAAGGCCGCCAGGGCGACCCCTATCGTCGCGGGGAGCGCCACGCCGTTCTTGATGAACTTGCTGGCCGCCAGCGTGGCCAGGGCCAGGGCCACGCCCGGGACCCACATGGCGAGCATTTCGCCGGTGAAGAAAGACAAGAAGTTGGTGATGCCGGGAGTGGCGCCGGTCATGATGGTGATGCTGCCGCGCGCCAGCAGCCAGCCCACGCCCGCCAAAAAGCCCCCCACCACGGGATAGGGCATGTAGCGGACGAGATTGCCCAGCCGAAAGCGGCCCAGCAGCAGGAAGAGCGCGCCCGTGCCCAGCGCGGATAAGGCCATGGCCGCGCCGACGGTGACGTAGGCGGCGCGCGGGTCCGCATCTCCGGCAAGGGCGGCGGCGATGCCCGCGGCGATGGCGGCCAGAATGGCGGCGGGAGAGTCCTCCGGTGCGCAGATGGCCGTGGGGACGGAGCTGAAAAGGGCCACCAGGAGGCACATGACGAAGCAGCCGAACAGGGGCAGCCCGGAGGCCTGCGGGGCGAAGGGCGCGAGCGGGCCCGAGAAGATGAGCGAGGCGAGGGAAAGCTGAATGACGATGAGCAGCATGCCGACAAGAACGCCGGAGCATAGGGCCGGGAGACAACGTTTGGGCGTCGACGCGTCGTGCAGCAGTTCTTGCAATGATGACAAAACCATGCGTAATTCTAGACTGGGGGTGTTGTTAAGGCAAGCCCCCAAAGGCCCATTTCGGGGCAGGGGGAGGCTTCGTGGCGGCGCAAAAAAAGGGGAGGAGCCGCAAAGGCCCCTCCCCTGGTCTTCCGCGTGCCCCGGGCCTAGCCCTGGCTGTTCATGTTGTTGATGATGCCGCGCAGCTCCGCGGCCAGGCGGGCAAGGTCGCTCACGGCCTGCCCGGACTGGAGCATGGCCTCGGCGGTTTCGCTGGCGATGCGGTTGATCTCCTCGGTGGAGCGGCTGATTTCCTCGCTGGCGGCGGACTGCTGCTCGCTTGCGGTGGCGATGCCGCGCACGTGGTCGGAGGTGGCGTCCACCATGCCCACTATCTCGCTCAAGGCCAGGCCGGACTTCTGCGCCAGCTCGGTGCTGGCCTGAATGGCCTGGGTGGTGGCCTCGGTGTTCTGGATGCTTTTGCGCGCGCTTTCCTGCACGGCGTTGATGTGCCCGCCGACCTCGTTGGTGGCCTGCATGGTCTTTTCTGCCAGCTTGCGCACCTCGTCGGCCACGACGGCGAAGCCGCGCCCGGCGTCGCCCGCGCGGGCCGCCTCGATGGCGGCATTGAGCGCCAGCAGGTTGGTCTGGTCGGCGATGTCGGAGATGACGTTCATGATCTGGCCGATGCCCTCGGCCTGGGTGCCCAGCTTGGTCATGTTGTCCTTGAGGACGATGGCCTGCTTCTCGACGCCGTTGATGGTGGAGATGACCTGACTGACCAGCTCCGCGCCCTGCTGGGCCTTCTGCTTGGTCTGCTCGGCCAGGTCGGCGGAGGTGCCGGCGCTCTTGGCCACCTCCATGACCGTGGAGTTCATCTCCTCCATGGCCGTGGCGGCCTCGGCCGTGCGCGAGCGCTGCTCGTCGGAGCCGCGGCTGGACTGCTCGATCTGCGCTGCCAGTTCCTCGGAGGCGCTGGCCACCTGATCGGAAACGGTGTTCGCCGCGGCCGCTGCCTTGGCGATGCGGTCGTTCTGCAGTTCGATGCGCTTCTGGTTCTCCATGATCTCGGTGATGTCCATCCAGAAGGAGATGGAGCCCAGGGGCTTGCCGTCCAGGTCGTAGAAGGGCGTGGTGGCGACGTCGATATGCTTGGCGTTGCCGCCCGGCCCTGTCCAGACCGTTTTGCCATGCAGGGCGGAATTTGTGCTGATGGCCTTGTCGGACATGGTCTCGCGGCTGGGGTCGTTCCAGTAGAACTGGCCAGAGCGCACGCCCACGTATGAGGCCGGGGGGTTGGGCTTTTCCAGCAGGTCGCACACCTGCTGGTTGCACCAGATCATGTTGAAGTCGGGCCCGACGATGCCGCAAGGCGTGGGGATGCCGTTCAGCACGCCCTGGGCGAAGCCGAGGCGCTTTTTGAGCTCGTCCACCATGTGGTGCATGTTGTCGGCCAGCACCGCCAGTTCATAGCGGTAGCCCGCGTGCCGCGCGGCCTGGTAGTCGCCCTGGGCCACCTTGCTGGTGTATTCCTGCAGGGTGCGCATGGGGCCAACCACCACCTTGCGCACCACGATGGTGATGCCGCCGCCCAGCACCAGCACCACAAGCAAGCCGATGCCGATGAGGATGTTGCGCTGCGAGGTGGCTGCGCTCGTCAGGTCGCTTTCGTAGGCGCTCATGCAGATCATGAAGCCGGTGCTCGGCTCCGTGGCGAAGCTCATGTACTTGTGCGCGCCCTTCCAGTCGTAGAAGAAATCGCCGTTCTTCTTCTCCAGGGCCCGCTTGACGAAGTCTTCGCCCGTGCTGTCCTTGAGCATGAGCGACTTGTCGTTGTGGGCGATGAACTTGCCCGTCGCGTCGAGCATGAAGGCATAGCCGTTTTCGCCGAAGCGCAAGGGATTGACGAACTGCTCCACGAAATCGGTCCAGCGGGTGAACAGCCCCACGCCGCCGATGGTTTTGCCCGCGGCGTCGTGCACGGCCTGGACCGAGAGGAATATGTACATGTTGTCGCCGCCGGATTTGGCGGTGATGATGTCTTTGCCGAGATAGGATTCCTGGCCGCTCATGATGCTCTTGTAATAGTCGCGGTCCGCGCGGCTTTGGCCGGTAAGGTTTTCGCCGTTGGCGTTCTGCCCGGCGCGCACCTTGCCGCTGGCGTCGAAGACGATGATGGACCACATCTTGGGATTGGCCTTGAGGGTGTCGGCCACGCGCTGCTGGGCCAGGGAAGGGTCGTCGGTGAAGGCGGTTTGCAGCACCCGCTGGCCGGCAAGGGCCCGCGCCATGGAGGCGGATTCGTCCGCATACAGCTGCAGGCTGCGCTGCGTGGTGCCCAGGGCCTGGGCCATGGCCTGCTGCTCTGTGTGCAGGGTGAGGTTGTAGGTGGAGCGGGTGACGTAGAGCAGAATGCTCGAAATGCCGAGGATGACGACGAGCGTGACGGAAATGATGAGCAGCGTGCCGATGCTTTTGATGCGGGGCATGGTCGGTGGGCCTCCAACAAAGATGTGTGGCGGCCCTTATCTTGCTGTAATACTTAGTTGTCAAGCTAAGTGCCAGCCCAGGGTGGCACGGCGCGATTGAAACAACGGCTGTTCGGCGGCGTCCCTATCGGATTGATAAATATCATTATCGGCCAATATGGCGAGGAAAAGCCTGCTATATCGGAATGGTATATCAGCCAATCGGGAAATCGAGTGACTGCGGGGACCATGCCCAACGCTTGATGCAATTATTTTGAAAAAAAAATCGGGCAGCATCGCCCTGAGTTGGAAAAGTAAGCGGTGGAGATAACATATCATGCGTATTGACGATTGCTGCCACGCGCGCGGAGCGGTGCGCCGGGCGTGGCGTATGCCGCCTGCGGCTCAGGACTGCGGCGGGTTCACGCGGTCCATGGTGCGGAAGTTGATGGCCTCGGCCAAATGGTCGATGCCGATGGCTTCCGCCTCTTCCATGTCCGCTATGGTGCGGCCGATGCGCAGCACGCGCGTGTATGCCCGGGCCGAGAGCCCCAGCCGCCGCACGGCCTGCTCCAAAAAGCGTTGCTCGGTCTCGCCCACGGCGCACCAGCGCTCCAGAGCCGCGCCGGTGAGGTCGGCGTTGAGGCGGATGCGCTGGCCCTTGTAGCGCGCGGCCTGCACGGCCCGCACGCGCAGAATGCCCGCGCGCATGGTGGCGGAGTCGCGGGCGCCGCGCGGGGCCTTCAGGTCCTCGTACGGCACGGCGGGCACCTCCACCTGCAGGTCGATGCGGTCCATGAGCGGGCCGGAGATGCGCGAGCGGTAGCGGTGGATGGCCAGGGGCTGGCAGGAGCACACGTGCCGGTCGTCGGTCAGGTAGCCGCAAGGGCAGGGATTCATGGCCGAGACGAGCATGAAGTCCGACGGATAGGTGAGGGACAGGGCCGCGCGCGAGATGGTCACCCGGCCGTCTTCCAGGGGCTGGCGCAACACCTCCAGCACATGCTTCTTGAACTCCGGCAGCTCGTCGAGGAACAGCACGCCCCGGTGCGCCAGCGAAACCTCGCCCGGTCTGGGGTTTGCGCCGCCGCCGATGAGCCCCGCGTCGGAAATGGTATGGTGCGGCGGGCGGAAGGGCCTGCGCACGATGAGCGCCACCTCGCGCGGGAGCATGCCCGCCACGGAGTAGATCTTGGTGACCTCCAGCGCCTCCTCGAAGGTGAGGGGCGGCAGCACGGTGGGAATGCGCTGGGCGAGCATGGTCTTGCCGCTGCCCGGCGGCCCGACGAAAAGCAACGTAGGTACTTGTAACCCCGGAATGTCCTGTGCTAGTGTACCTTCATGAGCGATACACAAACACCAATTATCCCAAGGCCCAAGGCATACTCGTATATCCGGTTCTCAAGCCCAGAGCAGATGAAGGGCGATAGTTACCGTCGGCAGTATGAAGGCACCCGCGAGTACGCGCTTGAGCATGGCCTAGACCTTGATGAAAGCCTTGTGTTTGAGGACTTGGGTGTGTCCGCCTTCAAAGGGAAACACGTCAAGATTGGTGCTCTCAGCCGTTTTCTTGAAGCCGTACATGCTGGCACGATACGTCCAGGTTCGACACTCATTATTGAGAACCTAGACCGCTTTAGCCGTGAAGATGTTCTCACAGCTTTCAGCCATTTGTCGAGCCTCCTGGCTCAAGGCGTTGCTGTCGTTACCCTTCAGGACGGGCGGGTATTCACAAGGGAGAGAATGACGGAGGATATGAGCTTGCTGCTGCTTTCCTTGTTCTCCATGCAGCGGGCACATGAGGAGTCTGCGGTGAAGTCCGCCCGTCTCAGTAAGGCTTGGGAGCATAAGCGGGAGGATGCCAGAGAGCAGGGCAAGGCCATGACCAGTACGTGCCCCCAATGGCTCAAGCTTGATAAAGAAACGGGAAAGTACCTCATCATTGAGGACCGGGCGGATACGGTACGGCGTATCTTCAGGGAAACGCTAGAAGGCAAGGGCGCAAATGCCATTGTTCAACTATTTAATACTGAGGAGGTTCATCCTTTCGGTCGGTCAAAGGGTTGGTGGGAAAGCTACGTTAAGAAAATCCTGGCAAATGAAGCTGTGTTCGGGAGACTCCAGCCGCATACTACCAAGGCTGAAGGAGGTCGCAGAGTACCCGTGGGTGAGCCCGTTGAGGATTACTACCCGGCCATTGTTGACAAGGAGACATTCTACCGAGCCCAGACCATGAGGCAGGAGCGGCGCATACCCGGTGGCCGGACTGTTGCCAAGTTCTCCAATCTGTTCACAGGGCTGGTTAAGTGCGGAGTATGCGGCGCAACAATGGCCTTCGATAACAAAGGCAGAGGCCCGAAAGGTGGCACCTACCTTGTTTGCGCAGAAGCAAAGCGGAGGCTTGGAACTTGTGTTCGCCATGCTTGGCGGTATCCTCTAGCGCAAACCCATATCTTGTTGAATCTGCATTCCCTGGACTACCGCAATCTGCTCCCTGACATTGCCCGGCAAGCTCAGGATGAAGCTCAGACCCTAGAGCGCCAGCTTGAGGCCATGCGTTCCGAGTTGGCAGAGACGGTTGGCAAGGTGGATAATCTAGCTGACCAGATTGCAGAGAGTCCGAGCCAAGCTCTACGCCGAGCATTAGACCGAGTTGAAGCTAGGCAGCTTGAGCTTGAGGCTTCGCTTGAATCAATGACCTCACAGCTTGAGGGTGCCCGTGGGCGCTCCTTTGAGGCTGAAGCTGTAGCTGACGAATCCGAGGAAGCGTTCAAGGCATTCATTGCGGCAGAGCAGGAAGGTGAGCCTGGGCAGGTCTATGAGATGCGCCGCAGGATGCACCAGATACTTTTGCGGCAACTGGAGACTATCAAGTTCTACCCGGCTCACAGCCCTGAGTCTTCCCTTCATGGCATCATTGAAATATCCTTCAAAGGGACAGGGCGTATCCATCGGATAAAGGTTGATAAGGGCCAAGCGAGTTCTAAGGGGTACCAAGTGCTTGAGGACGGAACCGAGGAGCTTCACATTAACGAGCCCAACGCCGTATGGCCTCCAGACGGTATCTTTATAAATGGCCGCGCCCTAGCCGCTGAGCTTGGGCTAGACTTCTGAGGTATGAGAAAGGCCCCCAGGTTGCCCCAGGAGCCTCTTTACCTGCCAACAGAGAAAACAACAGAAGACAGAAGTTGTTAACTAGTGAACAAAACTGAGCCCAGCTTACCACTCGTAACCAAGCTCATGGTATGAGCGCACGTCACGGCAAGCCCTCGCAAGCTTCATGGCCGCATTCCATAGTTCTTCATTCAGCCGGGGTATTTCTTTCGCCTGTGCCTCTGTGAGTTCGTCCCAAGGGCATAATACCCCGTTATCTTCGTCGTCAGAATCAAGATAGTAGACCCTTTTGAAACTCTCAATTTCTAACTCAATCACAGAATCGCCGTTCGGCCCTCTTGTAGAAAATTCAATTCGCATAAGTAATACCTCCACTGGTTGTTAAAAGCGGAGGTATGATAGCATGTATTTCATGTGACGCAATGAAATAGTTAACAACGACAATCCATTCTCGTTTTGACTACCACGGTATGCAGTTGTGAAAACGGCAGGATAGTGGACACGTAAACGAAATTAGAGAAGTGCGCGGTACCTGTTCCATATGGATTGGACATTTGCCCCGGTGAAAGAAGCTCCACTCAGCGTTACGATACCCATACTGTTGAGTTCTGCCGCAACAACAGGATAGCTCTTGCGCTTCTGGCCTGGATTAGTGCGGCGCATTGCTTTGATTGCTCCTAGGGCTATCCTGAGAGCTTCGGGGAGGGTGTCCTTCGTGTAGGCTGGGCGACCTTCACAACGTCCTTCAACTTCACGCTTCCTGTCACGAGCCTGCCGGAGCTTCTTTACGAGCATTCCCTTTTCAAGCTCAGCGAACACACCTTGAATCTGCACAAGCGCCTTGCGCATCGGGTCGGCCATGACTGCCTCGGTTACATTCTCGCCTGTACGTGCAGCGATTAGGGAAATTCCCTTTGAAGCAAGGTACACGAGCAACGTCTCTTGAATGCGGTACTCCCTGGCGAGGCGGTCTAGCCCTTCCACGATGATTGTCCGCACCCCATTGCGGAGTATGGCCGATACCATGTCCTGAAATGCTGGCCTGTCCGCTTCGCAAGCTGTGCCTGGGACACCTTCCTCCCGGTACACATGGGCAACCTCATAACCGTGGCTCTTGGCGTAGGCTTCAATTTCAGCCTCTTGCCGCCTGAATCCATCGCCCTCAACTTGCCCCTTACCGCTCACCCTGACGTATGCGTATGCCTTGGTTACAGCCGCCATTTCATGCCCTCCAGCGTGATACTCATTGCCTTGATAAGCAACGGTACCAACAATCAGGCGGCATAGTCAATTCAGTTATCTAAAGAAAAGTGCAACAGAATGGTGAAAATGGCAGAAAAACTTGGTCCAAGTTGTTCACTAGTTAACAAGGTTTTAACGAGTGATGCTCTGAGGCACGAGAACCCTGCTGACCTTAGCACCACACGAACCACTGCGATGCAGGTGATGGTATTAGCTTAATATATATAGATATGTGCAATGGCATGGTGACTCAGGTACTATCTCATACACCTGCCGAAGCAAGCCCTAGTGAAGGTATGCCAAGCGGCCCTGACACTCTGCCCTACATATGGCTTCAAGCCGCAACGTGGCCTCGCCGCGAACCCGCCGGGGGGAACTCTCGCCGCCACGCCTCAAACGTTACCCTTTCACATTTTGCAATCAGAATAGCTTTCAATCAGGCCATGTTAGACAGCATTTCCCTTGCCTAGCTGCACCGGCTAGAACCCCTGAATTTCTCGCTACAGTACCCCTAGAAGGCATTCCAATGCGTCGGGCTTACAACTGTTCACTAGCGAGGCCATGCCCTTGAATCGGCGCACAGGGAGACGGCATACTTCCCCCAACATGAGCTGGTGATAATGGGCCATAAGCCATGAAGCTTGGGAATATACCCTAGCGATTCAGTACAGTATCGAAATGTGCTTTCTTGGCTGGATAGTCATAAGTGTGTGAGGAGGAGGGAGAGTATCTAGTTGGAGGAGGAGTATCACCCTTCATCCTAGTGTCTCTCCTTCCCCTCTAGGGGGGCCGGAAAATTCTACTATCCAGCAGGTAGCGATTTAAGCTACCGAAGTTACAGGCGAAGTGTCTGTTTCCAACTCTTTCCGGTTCAGCTTGCCAGTGTACGAAATTTGGGGGTGCTACACCGTCTCAAGGCGCTTCCGAATGTCCAGCACGATACCCTTGTAGTGGTCGCGCTGAGTGGTTGCCGCAGTAAGCTCCTTCGTCAGGCGCTCAGTCTTGCCCCTAAGCAGGGTCATGGCCTTGAGAACAAGCTCGTCTTCACTGAGTTCACCCATCCGCAGCTTCTCTTCCCCCATGACGTACATACCGTCCTTTCGGATAGCAGGCAGGACTTCACGGGTAACCCATTGCTGGAAGGGCCGGGCCTGGGGTTTGTCAGAGCGCAGGATGACCGTGTAGAGCCCAGACTCAGAGAACAGACACATACGCTTCCCGGCGGGTAACCCAAGGTCGGTTCGAGCGACGTAGCCTAGTTCCGACTCATCAAGCCGCTGCCGTGCATACTTGGGTTGAAGGCCAAGGCACTTGCAAACGTCCATCGCCACAAACCAGGGCTGGCCCTTACGAGTTAAGACTCTGACTCCTTGCCCCTGGAATGCGAATGCGGTGGGGTACGAACTTTCTAAGATTCCATCATCCATCTGAAATTGTCTCTCCTTTTCAGCTACCCATCTCCTTTCTGGTTAGAGTGCGTTGATTGATACCTGAAACTATGTGTTGCTGGTTCCTTGCACGATTGCTCAAACTACCCTTGCCGAAATGGGTTGCCCTTGATTCGCCATACTGCCCATAAGCATAAGGGACATTCTCCTTACACAAATAATGAGGGAGTATGAGAATCATCCTGACAGGAATGAGGGGTACCCGAATGTGCTTCTCTCTTAGGGGGTGCCGTGGTAGTCGCCACACTTGTCGCCACAGTTCGAGTTTCCGTTGTGAGAAAGCAAAAAGATAGGGGCAGAAGCCACTAACTTTATTAACCTTTCGTGGTTGGTCACCAAGGAATCGAACCTTGAACCTCCGGATTAAGAGTCTGACGGTCTGCTAGTTTCCCTTCATTTGCCGCTATCTGGGGGCCTGAATCGCTGCAAATGTGAGTGTATACTTACATGGCTAGCTCTAGTCTCAGGCCCACCAGCATAAGTTAACTAGTGAACAAGTGGCACCCTTCCATGTATCAGACCATTTTAATGCGCTATCAGATTTTCCCTAGACGTTGACGAGTTACTTGGGATACGTAATAGACAAATTTTACTGGGGAGGGTTCACGACCATGAACAAGACCATTGCCGCATTCTCTATCGTTTTCGTCATGCTCATTGCCTGGGCTACATGCGCTCTTGCTCAAGATGTCCACGTTCGGGGCTATCAACGTCAGGACGGCACTTACGTTCAAGAGCATATGAGGTCGGCCCCAAACAACACCGCAAACGACAATTGGTCCACCAAGGGGAACACCAACCCATACACCGGGCAGGAAGGGACCAAGAGCCCCACGCCTAGTTACCACCAGCCTAACAGCAATTCTTACGGCACTACAAACCCTTACGGCGCGAGCCCCTACGGAGGAAAGCGCGGGTACTAGTTAACTAGTGAACAACTTCTCAGGGAGAGTTCTCAAGTTAACGACCCTAACCTTGTGCTTTCTAGGAGCGCCATATGAAAAAGTTCGTAACTCTACTAGTTGCGTTCGTCTTTGCTTTGAGCCTTGCCCTCCCCCTCAGCGTTGAAGCTCGTGGCGGCGGTGGTCACAGTGGTGGCAGTCGGTCCAGCGGAGGCCATAGTTACAAGGCATCAACAGGGACCACCAGCAAGAGCAATCGAAGTGCCGTTGCAGTCCGTGGGTACACCAAGAAGAATGGTACCTACGTCAAGCCGCATATGAGGTCTGCGCCGAATGGCAGCAAGGCCGATAACTGGTCTACCAAGGGCAACGTGAATCCGTATACTGGCAAGGTCGGGACGAAGAGTGAATAGAATCAGGGAGTAGGAGGTTAAATGAAAGTCGCCGCATTATGTTTAGTCGCATTGCCTGTCCTCTGTGCTTGCAGCTTCTCAACACAGAGCCGCTACGGTTACAGCGAAGTAGGGCAAATTCAGGTCGTTGAGTTTGGCGCTGTCCTCGCCGTGCGTGACATCGAAATCGTAGGGGAAAATAGTGGTGCGGGGGCTCTATTGGGTGGAGCCGGAGGTGCAGCCGCAGGCGCATATTCAGGCAAAGGGTTTGGCGCTGTTGCAGGAGGTACCGCAGGAGCCGTTGCTGGTGGCGTAATCGGGTCTGCGCTTGAGCAAGCCATTAGAAATCGTGGCGGTGTTGAGTATACCGTTGCGCTGCGGAATGGAAAGGTGCTGACCATCGCACAGAACGTATCCAAAGAGGATACTGTGTTTAAGGTTGGGGACAGGGTTATGATTCAAATTAATGGGCAGTATCAGCGTGTTCTTCCCGCTAATGCCCTGCCGACGGAAGTCGCAAAGCCTAGGGGAGTGGAAGTAAAATGAAAAAGGTATTGCTGCTGCTGTCTGCGTTGCTCATGCTTTCCGGTTGTGCTGTGACTGTCGATAAGATTGATGTTCCGTACCAGGGTAAGCCTAATATCACTGTCGTTGATGGAGCGGAGAAAGTGTTCCTCAGCGTCAAAGAAGAAGACAAGCGGACCGTTTACAAGGACCGTGTTGGAGTCAAGAAAAACGGTTACGGCATGGAGATGGCGGCTATCGTGCCGACCAATGATGTTCCCAAAACCTTTGCTGACGCAATTTCTTCTGAGTTAGAAAGCGTTGGTTTCAAGATGGGGCCGAATGGTAAAACCGTAAAGGTTGAGCTTGTCCGGTTCTATAATGACTTTAAAATTGGGTTCTTTGCGGGCGATTCCGTTGCAGATGGCCTTATCAATGTGCAAGTGATGAATCAGAAAGGTGAAGTTTTGTACTCGCACTCTTACGAGGGCGGAGGAATTGAGCAGAATATCCAACTTGCAACAGGCTCTAATGCTCGTGCTGCACTCATCAAGGCGATGTCAGATATCGTCTCGAAAGTTGTTCAAGACAAGAACTTGCAGGCGGCTTTGCTGAAAGAGGGTTGAGTCACAGCGAGTTAGTTATTCAAGCTAGAGTGTTCACGGTGATTCTGGAAGTTTCCCTGATATAATTTTACAGCGTCAGGGGCTTCCAGAATCATCAAGTTTTCAGCGTTGCTACTCTCTGCCGCCTTGGTGAAGTTGAAGCTCCCCGTAATAAGGGTATGCCCGTCAATCAGTATGACCTTGTTATGTGCGATGGCATGGGCTGAATCAATATAGACCTTCACCCCGGCATCCTTGAGCATACTTCCTGCCGCTCCTCTTCCTCTACTCTGGCTCTTGTCTAAGATGACCTCTACCTGAACGCCCCTGGCCTGAGCGTCAATAAGGGCCTGTGTGATACCGGGTGAGGTGAAGCTGTAAGCCTGGACGTAAATTGTCGTCTTGGCCCCGTCTAGGTGCTTCACAATGGCCTCAGTACAGCCACCACGCGGGGAGAAGTATATCTCTGCCTTGGTGTCATGGGGCAAAGTGAGGTCATAAGCCCAGGCTGACGAAGCGATGAAGGAAAGCAGGATGCCAAGAACGAAGGGAAGTCGCTTAGTCATGACGGGCCGGTGCCTAGTAGGATGTGTTCACTAGTTAACAAATAGGCGATTGCGCGTTCTATTCGGGTTGCTCTTCTTTTGACTGAGCCGAGAGAGCTTGGTCGATTTCGATAAGCCAACGAAGGTATGCAACGCCAGAACTCATTAAGGCCACAGAGAGGGCAATGGGTGGTTGCGGGGCCGTCTCCAGTGGTTGTCCGTGCCGGTAGTTATGGACGCTGCTCACCCAATCACACAAGCTATCAAGATACTGTCCCGCTACCTTAGTCGCGGTTTCACTGCCTGCGTAAATGGTCGTCATACGGGGCTTCAACTTGGCAATGATATCCCCGCTTGAGATACGAGGGACCTCAGGCAGAATCAACTTGAACACAACCTCGACGGCTTCAAAGACGTTGCGCAGGGCTTCCTTGAAGTCAGGGTCGGCACGGTCCTGGGCGGCTTGGGCAGCGTCGAAGGCATGCTTTGCGGCTGTGTAGCGAGGGTTGCCAAGGCCAGCCACGGCAGAAGCAGTGCTACACTCATACTCCGAATCAATTGCAAGGTGGACACCGCACTGGGCATCAATCCGGTATCGGACATTTTCCTCTTTGAAGATACGGGAGACTTCACGGAATATGAAATTGCATGAGTCCCTATTTCCAGTAAGCCGCCATATCTTCTTGAAGTAAATCGTAATTGAGTCGAGCACGTCTTCTATTGATGCGTCATAGAAAAACGTCCCCCAAATCACACGGCCAGTATCATAACTTGGGATGTACGTGCCAAGCTCTCCTGTGAAATGAGCCGACATTTCACTGGACTTCATGTAATGCTTTGAGTCGAGCTTGTCGAAGCAAGATGCCAACCGAAGGCGCATCCTTGCGCTATCTTGAAGAGGCATCCCTCTTGGGATGTACACGTGTGAGAACCGTTGCCCAGTGGGGGCGTCGTTCTGGCTCATGCTTAACCTCTCAATGTCGTAGGGGGTTAGAAGGAACGGTCTGTGGTTGTATGCCTGAAACTCAAACCAGCGAGTTGGGGTTATCGGACCCCACATTGAGCAGATTGTGTCCGCCCGCGGCGGCGATCTCGATGGCGCGCTTGGCGTGCTCCTGGCCTTTGACCTCGGCGAAGTCGCCCTCATGGGCGATCTGCTCGGCCCAAAGGGCCTCCACGTCCACGCGTACCGGCTCCGGGGTCATCTCGCCGGTGACGATGCCCACGGCCTGGGCCAGGTTCGCCGCGCCATAGACGCACAGCCCCTGCACCACGGCGGCCTCGGCCGCGTTTTCCGCGGGCACGATGAGCCCGCGCGCGCCGTTGTCGCGCGCCATGATGGCCAGGGGCAGAATGCCCGGCACAGGCCCAAGGCCGCCGTCCAGGGAAAGCTCGCCCGCCAGGAACCAGCCGTCCAGGCGCTCGGCGTCGATGACCTCGGCCGCGGCCAGCAGGCACAGGGCGAGGGGCAGGTCGTAGCCGCTGCCTTCCTTGCGCAGGTCGGCCGGGGCCAGGTTGACGGTGATGCGCGCGGGCGGCAGCCGGTGACCGGCGTTTTTGAGGGCGGAGAGCACGCGTTCCTTGGCCTCGCGCACGGCCCCCTCGGCCAGGCCCACCAGGGTGAAGGCGGGCATGCCGGAGCGCGCCAGATCCACCTCCAGGGCCACGGGCACGGCTTCTATGCCGAGCAGGGCGGCGGTGCGGACTTTGGCGATCATTGAGGGCTCCTTGAGAAATCCGGAGAGGATTCCGCGTATGTGGCTTCGCGCATAGCCTAGACGATTTGGGCCGCTTTGCCCAGAGAATTCGGGCCGGGCCGAGGAAAGGCGCCGTTGGGCGGGCGGTGTCAGGCCGCTTGACCGGTCTTTTCCGCGACCTTTTGCGCGGGCGTTGCCTTGGCCTGAACGAGGGCGCGCAGGGTCACCGCGGCCACCACCACGGCCCCGCCCAGGCAGGCCCAAAGACCGGGCAGCTCGCCCACGCCCAGCGCCACCCATACCGGATTCAGAATGGGCTCCAGGGTCATGACGAGGATGGCCTCCAGCGCGCCCAGACGCTTGATGCACCAGACGTACAGCGCCAATGAAACTCCCTGCTGGATGACGCCGAGATAGGCCAGGCCGAGCCAGGCGTGGGCGTCGGGCAGGTTGCCCAGCAAAAACGGCAGGCCGATGCACGCCGTCAGCACATGGCCCAGCAGCACGGACTCCACGGGCGAGGCGTCCTTCTGGGCGCGCATGGACAGGGTGAAGGCCGCGTAGCACAGCCCGGAGCCCACGGCCACGAGGTTGCCCAGCAGACCTTGCGGCGAGAGCCTGTCGAGGAAGAACAGCACCATGCCGGCAAGCACCACGCCGATGAACAGCCAGTCCGAGGGGCGTGTCCGCTCTCCCAGCAGGCGCGGGGCCAAAAGCGCCACGTACACCGGCGCGGTGTAGGCCAGCAGGATGGCGTTGGCCGCGGTGGTGAGCTTGGTGGCGGCCACGTTGGAGATGAGCAGGGCGGCGTAGCTCGCGGCGGCGAGCAGGCGCGCCGGGGTGAGCCGGAAGCTGAGCCTGCCCCGGAACAGCGCGGCCAAGGTCAGGGCGGAAAGGGCGCTGCGCACGCCGGTTATGGCCATGGGCGGCAGGTCCACCAGCTTGATGGCCAGCCCGCCGGAGCTCCAGATGAGCGCCGTGGCCGCAAGCAGCAGCATGGCCCGCGCGCGCTGGGAAGCTGCGGGTCCGTCGGTCCGTGCGGCGGCGTTCATGCCTGGGGCGGCTTTTGGGCGGCGGAAACCGGATCGGCCGAGGCCGCAGCGGAAGGGGCCGAGGTGGAAGGGGCCGAGGTGGAAGATTCCGGCACGGAGGTTTGCGGCCCGGACGCCTGCGCGCCCAACTGCTGCCTGGGCGACGTGACCACGCGGTTTCTGCCCTGGGCCTTGGCCTCGTACATGGCCTGGTCTGCCAAGAGCAGCAGGGCGTCCAGGTCCGCCTCGGCCGGCAGGCCCCAGGCCAGGCCGATGCTCACCGTGTAGTGCGTGTACTTGCATTCCTGGGGGCAGTTGGCCTCCACGGCGGCGCGGATGCGCTCGGCCACATGCTGCGCATCCTCCAGGGTCGTGTCGGGCAGCACCACGACAAATTCCTCGCCGCCGAAGCGGCCGTAGGCGTCGTAGGCGCGCAGCCCGGCCGCGATGACCCGGGAGAGGTCGCGCAATACCGCGTCGCCCACGGCGTGGCCGTAGGTGTCGTTCACCAGTTTGAAGTGGTCGATGTCGAGCATGAGCACGGCCAGGGGCTTGCCCTCGCGGTTGGCCCTGGCCACAAGGCGGGTGGCCATCTCCAGCACGGCCCGGCGGTTGGGCGCGCCGGTCAGGGCGTCGCGCGTGGCGATGTGGGCCAGGGTCTGGTCGTCGCGCTCCTTGAAGAGCAGAAGCAGGCCGAAGCTGCCGGCGATCATGAGCAGGTACAGGGGCAGGTAGGAGAAGCTCGCGGCCAGGCCGGGCGAAAACAGCGTGAAGGTCGGATCGGAAAGTCCGAGCCCCGCGCGCCAGATGACGGCCGCGAAGAGGAACAGGTAGGTCCAGCCCAGGGTTTTGCGCAGGGGCGAGGGCTGTTTTGCGCCGCGTAAGAGCCGCAGACCGGAAAGGACGAAGCACACCGCGGCCACGGCGGAGCCGATGGCGATGCGCAGATTGGCCTGCGGGACCAGAGAGGGAATGCTGAGGCCCAGGGCCGACGCCAGGAGCAGGGACTTCCAGAACTTCGGCAGGGGGCGGCCGGGCTGGTCCAGGGCGCGTATGCAGGCCGACTCCAGGCAGAAGCCCAGAAGCAGCAGCACGTTGCCCAGGCCGCAGGAGAGCACGTCGGGGATGTTGCCGCGCAGGGCCAGCAAGGGCCAGGCCAGGCCCTGCAGCAGCTTGGTCAGGGCGAAGAGCCTGCCCGGGCCGCCGCGCAGTCTGCCGTTATAGGTCAGCAGCAGGCCAGCGGACGCGAGATTGCCGAGGCACAGCAGAAAAAGGACGGTGCGGATGTCGACACTGAAAATCTGCGCCAGCATTGCCTCTCCGCCTCTGTCCCTTTTCTTCCCCTTCCGGGGGGCCGCCTAGTGGAGCATGCGGCCGATGCGCTCCCAGCGGATGTTCGTGGGACCGGTCCAGGACCAGTAGATGACCATGGCCTTGCCCTTGATGCTGTCGCGGCTCACAAAGCCCCAGAAGCGGGAGTCGTAGGACTCGTCGCGGTTGTCGCCCATGACGAAGTAGTGGCCCTCGGGCACGGTGACCTTGGGCATCCAGTCGCGCTTGGCGCGGCAGATGCTGGTGGAGTCTTCGCAGTGGTCGAAATAGGCCTTGGGGTCGATGGTGATGGCCGGGTGGTCCTCGGGCAGGGGATTGGGCTCCACGTCCTCGCGCACGTGCTGGATGTACGGCCCGGTGACGTGCTCGCCGTTTACGTAGACCTCTTTGCCGCGCACTTCCACGGTGTCGCCCGGCAGGCCGACAATGCGCTTCACGAAGTCCACGTCCTTGAGCTGGGGGCGCGTGGCGTCGAGCTTGTCGTCAAAGGGATACTCGAAGACCACGATGTCGCCGCGCGCGGGTTCGTACACGGGCAGCAGAATCTTGTTGGTGAAGGGCATTCTGAGGCCGTAGTGGAATTTGCTCACCAAAAGCTGGTCGCCGATCTGCAGGGTCTCCAGCATGGAGCCGCTGGGAATCTTGAAGGCCTGCACCACAAAGGCGCGGATGATGAGGGCCAGAACAACGGCCACGAGCAGAGCTTCAATATATTCCTTGAGCGTTTTCAGCCATCTGGGATTCATGCTGTATCCTTGCTATGCCGGGCGGGGAGGCCCGTTTTGTTCCGTGGCAAATCGTTGCTAGTCGTCGCTGCCGGCCTTGAGCACGGCCAGGAAGGCTTCCTGCGGAATTTCGACATTGCCCATGCGGCGCATGCGGCGCTTGCCTTCCTTCTGCTTTTCCAAAAGCTTGCGCTTGCGGGTGATGTCGCCGCCGTAGCACTTGGCGATGACGTCCTTGCGGAAGGGGGCCACGCGCTCCTTGGCGATGATCTTGTTGCCGATGGCCGCCTGGATGATGACCTCGAACATTTGGCGGGGAATGCTCTTCTTGAGCTTTTCCGCCAGGCTGCGCCCAAAGGGATAGGCGCTCTGCCGGTGCACGATGACGGAGAAGGCGTCCACGGCCTCGGTATTGATGAGAATGTCCAGGCGCACCAGGTCGCTCTGGCGGTAGTCGATGATCTCGTAGTCCAGGCTGGCGTAGCCCTTGGTGGTGGATTTGAGCTTGTCGAAGAAGTCGTACATGATTTCGGCAAAGGGCATTTCGTAGGTGATGACCACGCGCGAGGCGGTCAGGTACTTCATGTCCTTTTGGATGCCGCGCTTTTCCTCGCACAGGCCGAGCACGTTGCCCACGAAGTCGTTGGGCACGTGGATCTCCACCTTGGCGAAGGGCTCGTACAGCGCGGCGATGGTGCTGGGGTCGGGCAGCAGGCTCGGGTTGTCGATCTGCAGCTGGCGGCCGTCGGTGGTGTCCACCTTGTAGATGACCGAGGGCGCGGTGGTGATGAGCCGGGCCTGGAATTCGCGCTCCAGACGCTCCTGAATGATCTCGATGTGCAGAAGGCCCAGGAAGCCGCAGCGGAAGCCGAAGCCCAGGGCTTTGGACGTCTCGGGTTCGAAGCTGAAGGCCGCGTCGTTCAACTGCAGCTTTTCCAGCGCCACCTTGAGCATCTCGTATTCGTTGGGCTCAACGGGGTACAAGCCGGAGAAGACCATGGGCTTGACCTTTTTGAAGCCCGGAAAAGGCGTCTTGGTGGGATTCTCGGCCTTGGTGATGGTGTCGCCCACGGGAGCGTCGGAGAGCTCCTTCATGTTGGCGCACAAGAAGCCCACCTCGCCGGGGCCGAAGTCCGGCACCTCGACGCTTTCGGGGCTGAACACGCCGAGCTTCATGACCTCGAATTCCTTGCCGGAGGAGAATATGCGGATCTTCTCGCCTTTCTTCAAGGTGCCGTCGAGCACGCGGAAGAGCACCACCACGCCCAGGTACGTGTCGTACCAGGAGTCGAAGATGAGCGCCTTGAGGGGCGCGGCCGCGTCGCCCTTGGGCGCGGGCAGGTGGGTGATGATGCGTTCGATCAAATCGGCCACGCCCAGGCCGCTTTTGGCGCTCACCAGGGCGGGGTCGGTGCAGTCGAGCCCGATGACCTCTTCGATCTCATGGGCCACGCGGTCCGGCTCGGCGCTCGGCAGGTCGATCTTGTTCAGCACCGGCACGACCTCGAGGTCGTTGTCCAGCGCCAGGTAGACGTTGGCCAGGGTCTGGGCCTCCACGCCCTGTGATGCGTCGACCACGAGCAGCGCGCCCTCGCAGGCGGCAAGGCTCCGCGAGACCTCGTAGGAGAAGTCCACGTGGCCCGGCGTGTCGATGAGGTTCAGAATATACTTCTGGCCGTCTTTGGCGGTGTAGGGAATGCGTACGGTCTGGGCCTTGATGGTGATGCCGCGTTCGCGCTCCAGGTCCATCTTGTCCAGGTACTGGGCCTTTTGGTCGCGCGCGGAGACCACCCCGGTAATTTCCAGGATGCGGTCGGCCAAAGTCGACTTCCCGTGATCGATGTGCGCGATAATGCTGAAATTTCTGATTTGCTTGGTCTCTGTCATAGTCCTCGTCCGCGTGTCGGGGTGGCGTTCATTCGCCCCGGCAAGGCGTCTAAAGTCCTGGCGGGCAACAGGCCTTGTACGGCATTTGCCCGCGCCTGTCTAATGCGCAGAAGGGGGCGGCACGCAGAATGCGCAGCGCGCCAAAGACGAATGGGATGCCGCCACATTGGGAGGAGCCGCGTGGGCAAAGACGCGCGGAGCGCGGACACGGCAGAGGCGCGACCTGCTGCGCCGCCGTGTTGCCATACCGGCGCACCTTCCCTTGCCCTTGTGACGGATTCTGCGTATTCATCCCATTATGCGCACCATCATTCTCGGCGGCACGGGCTTCATCGGCTCAACCCTTGCGCGGCTGCTCGTCAGCCGGGGATCGGAAGTCGTCGTGCCCTCGCGCCGGCCGGAAAAGGTCGCCGCGGTGCTGGGCCTTGGCGCGCCCCATGCGCGCATTGTGGGCGCGCCCTTTGACGGCCGGACCGGGGCGGGCTGGGCCGATTTCATCACCGCCGAAACCGCCGTGGTGAACCTGGCGGGCGAGAACATCGCCGGGGGCCGCTGGACCCCGGAGGTCATGGGGCGCATCGAGCAGAGCCGGCTTTTGGCCGGCGCCGCGGTCATGGACGCCCTGGCCCGGGCCGCCGCTGCGGGCATTCGCCCGGCCGTGCTCGTGCAGGCCTCGGCCGTGGGCTATTACGGCGCGCGCGGCAGTGAGCCGGTGGACGAGTCCGCCGCGCCCGGCGACAATTTTCTGGCCCGCGTGTCCAAGGCGTGGGAGGCCTCCACCGCCGGAGCCGAGGCCCTTGGCGTGCGGCGCGTCGTTGTGCGCACCAGCATGGTGCTGGGCCCAGGCGGGGCGCTGGCCAAGATGCTGCCGGCCTTCCGTCTGGGACTGGGCGGTCCCCTTGGCGCGGGCACGCAGATGGTGCCCTTCATCCACCTGGACGACGAGGCCGGGGCCATCGCCCACCTTATACACAAGGCCGACGCCTTCGGGCCTTACAACCTGGCCGCGCCGGAGGCCGTGGACTCGCGCGGGTTCGCCCGCGCCCTGGGCCGCGCCCTGGGCCGCCCGGCGTTTTTGCCCGCGCCGGCCTTCGCCCTCAGGCTGCTGCTGGGCCAAATGGCCGAGGAAGTCCTGCTCTCCGGCGTCAACGCAAGCGCCGCGCGGCTCTTGTCCACGGGCTACGCATTTCGCCACCCCACCCTTGCCGGCGCGCTTGAAGCCGCGCTGGCCTCGGGGTAAGGCATGAGCATGAGGCGCGCATGAGCAAAGGCAGAATTCTGGTGGTGGAGGACGAGGCCATTGTGGCCCTGGACATCCAGACCCGGCTTTCGCGGCTGGGCTTCGAGGTGGCGGGGCACGCCGCCACGGGTGCCGAGGCCCTGCGCCTGGCCGCTTCCGCCCGGCCGGACCTCGTGCTCATGGACGTGCTGCTCTCCGGCCCCAAGGACGGCATCGACACGGCGGGCGAGCTGATTCTGCGCCACAACCTGCCGGTGATCTACCTGACGGCCATGAGCGACGCGGCCACCCTGGACCGCGCCAAGCAGACCGGCCCGGCCGGATATCTCGCCAAACCCTTTGAGGACCACGAGCTTTCCCTGGCCATAGAGATGGCCCTGGTGAAGTTTGAGGCCGACACGCGCCTGAAGCAGAACGAACGCCTGCTGGCCACCACCTTGGGCGGCCTGACCGAAGCCGTGCTCTCCACGGACAAGGACGGCGTGGTGACGTACATGAACGCCGCCGCCTCCCGGCTTTTGGGCATTGCGGTGAAGCACGGCGTGGGCCAGAAGTGGGCCGGGCTGTTCAGCATCCTCCACGAGTCGAGCCGCGAACCCGTGGAGGGCCTGGAGGAGCTTTGCTCCGCCGCCGACGATGGTCATGCCCTGTGCGACGACATGCTGCTGACGACCCTGGAAGGGGCCGAGGTGCCTGTGGCGGTTTCCGTCTCGGCGCTTTTGGGACCCGGCAAGGATGGCGCCCCGGGCGTGTTGCAGGGGCGCGTGCTGGTGCTGCGCGACGTGGCCCTGCGCAAGCGCGCCGAGGCCGGGCTGCGCGCCAGCATGGCCGAGCTGCGCAGCACGTTTCATCAAACCGTGCGCGCCCTGGCCAGCATGGCCGAAAAGCGCGACCCGTACACCGCGGGGCATCAGCAGCGCGTGGCCAAGCTCGCCCGCGCCATTGGCCGGGCCCTGGGCCTTACGGAAGACGAGCAGGAGGGGCTTGAAATGTCCGGAACCCTGCACGACGTGGGCAAGGTCTATGTTCCGGCGGAGATTTTGTCCAAGCCCGCGCGTTTGTCGCACATGGAGATGGCCATCATGAAAAGCCACCCCGAGGTGGGGTTCGAGATCCTGCGCGAAGTGAATTTCCCCTGGCCCGTGGCCCGCACCGTGCTGGAGCACCACGAGCGGCTGGACGGCTCCGGCTATCCGGCCGGGCTGCGCGATGGCGAGATCAGCCGCGAGGCGCGCATTCTCGCCGTGGCCGATGTGGTGGAGGCCATGAGCTCGCACCGGCCCTACCGCGCGGCGCTGGGCATGCCCAGGGCCCTGGACGAGATACGCTCCGGCCGGGCGACCCTGTACGACGCCGAGGCCGTGGACGCCTGTTTGGAGCTGGTGCGGAGCGGGACCTTCCATTTTGAGGATGACGAGCCGGGCGCGGCCAAGCCCGCCGTCGCGAACGGGGAGGATTTGGCATGACCGCACGCGGCAGCGTCTTGGTGGTGGACGACGAGTCCGGCATCCGCTTTTCCCTCAAGGGCATTCTGGAGGACGAGGGCTTTGCCGTGGCCGAGGCCGACAGCGGCGAGGCCGGGCTGGAGCAGCTGGACTCCGGCGAGGCCGTGGACCTGGTGTTCCTCGACATCTGGCTGCCCGGGCAGGACGGCCTGGGCGTGCTGGAGCGCATCCGCGAAACCCGGCCCGATCTGCCGGTCATCATGATTTCCGGCCACGGCACCATCGAAACCGCCGTCACCGCCCTCAAGAACGGCGCGTTCGACTTCATCGAGAAGCCGCTTTCGCTGGAGAAGGTGCTGCTCGCCGCGCACAAGGCCCTTGAGTTCTCGCTCCTCAAGCAGGAGAACATGGCCCTGCGCCAGTCCCTGGCCGACCAGGAGGTCAAGCTCACGGGCGAAAGCCCGGCCATCCGCGAACTCAAGGAGATGATCGGCCAGGTGGCCCCCACCGACGCCTGGGTGCTCATCACCGGCGAAAACGGCACCGGCAAGGAGATCGCCGCGCGGCTTCTGCACGCCCAAAGCCGCCGCGCCGGCCAGCCCCTTGTGGCCGTCAACTGCGCGGCCATCCCCGAGGAACTCATCGAAAGCGAGCTGTTCGGCCACGAGAAGGGCGCCTTCACCGGCGCGGACAAGGCCCAGGTGGGCAAGTTCGAGCTGGCCAACAAGGGCACGCTGTTCCTCGATGAAATCGGCGACATGAGCCTGAAGACCCAGGCGAAGATTCTGCGCATCTTGCAGGAGCAGCGCTTCGAGCACGTGGGCGGCCGCAAGACCATCGTGGTCGACGTGCGCGTCATCGCCGCCACGAACAAGGACCTGGGCGCGGAGATCCGCAGCGGCAACTTCCGCGAGGACCTCTATTACCGCCTCAAGGTGTTCCCGCTCACCGTGCCGCCCCTGCGCGACCGCGTCGACGACATTCCGCTTCTGATCGAGGACTTTGTGGACCAGCTGGTGAAGCGCGGCGGGTGCAAGCGCGCGCGCTTCTCGCCGCAGACCCTGGCCGTGCTGGCCACGTATCCCTGGCCGGGCAACGTGCGCGAGCTGAAGAATTTCGTGGAGCGCATGCTGATCATGGCCAATGGCCGCGAGGTGACGCCGGACAAGCTGCCGCGCGAGATTCTGGCCCAGTGCCGGGTCTTCGTGCTGCCGGAGGGCGGCGAAGGCGCGGCCGCCGCGCCCGCGCAGACGTTTGCATCGGCGTCCACGCTGGCGCCTTCACAGGCATCCTTCACCGCCGGGCCTGGACAGACCTATGGCGCCGCGCCCGCGTCCTTGGCCATGTCCAACGCCGGCACCGGCGCCGGGGGCTTCGCGCCGTCCGGTTCCGCCGCCATGGCCGAGGCAAGCGCCCAGGCCGGGGCGGACGACGACGATGACCTGCTCATCCCCGACAGCTTTCCGGCCGGGCCGCTGGACCTGAAGGAGGCCCGCGCCGCGTTCGAGGCCAAGTTCCTGGAGGCCAAGCTGCGCGAGTTCGGCGGCAACGTGTCCAAGCTGGCCGAGGCCGTAGGTCTGGACCGCAGTTCGCTGTACCGGAAGCTGAAGGGCTACGGCCTGACGGCGGAGTAGAAGAGGCATGAAGAAACGGGACGTTTACATCGCGTATCTGGCCAGGGCCTTTCAGCTTTCATTTGCAGAGGCTGAAAAGAAGTTTGAGGCCGCCTGCCTGGCCGCTCCCGGCATCCGCGAGAAGAGCGACGGCGAGTTGAGCAAGGAAGAGGGTGCGCGCTTGCTGGAGGCGCTGATCAGCGGCGAGGCCGATTTGCCCTGAGCAATAAAAAAAGGCCGGGAGCTGCAACCCCCCGGCCCCAAGGGTAAACCCCTCGTTTCCCGAAATCCTTGTCTGGGCTACACCCAGTAGATCATGTCGAACTTTTCGAACATGCCGGCCTTCAGCTTGTTCAGCGCGGTCTTGTCCATGTCGCGGATGCGGATGAACACGTCGCGCATGCCGACCTCCGCGGGTTCGCAGGAGGTGAGCAGGCTCATGAGCCGCGCGCCGTTGTCCTTCAGGTAGTCCAGCACGGGAACCATGCCGCCCGGCTCGTTGGGCAGGCGCACGCCGATCTGCACGCCGCCTTCCATGACGCCGGTGATGCGCACCAGCACCTTGAAGATGTCGGAGTCGGTCACCATGCCCACGACCTTGTTGGCGTCGTCGACCACGGGCATGCCGCCGATGTTGTGCTCAAGCATCAACTGTGCCGCGCGCTCAACGGTTTCGCCGGTGCGGATGGTCACGACCTTCTTGGTCATGATGTCCTTCAGCTTTATCTCGGAGAGCAGGTAATACAGCTCATGCATATCCAGCGTGGTGGCCTTGGAAGGAGAGGCCTCCTTGATGTCCCGGTCGGAGACGAGCCCCTGGAGCACGCCCTTGTCGTCCACCACGGGCAGACGGCCTATGCTCTTTTCCTTCATGATCTTCGAAGCCTTCATCATGGACATGTCCGGGGTGCCGGTGATCACGTCCTTTGTCATCCAGTTCTCGATGAGCATGCGGTGTTCCTCCTTGGGGTCTCCACCTGGGCGGCCCAGCCCGGCGGTGTGGTGCAAATTTTGAGTGATTCTAGCGCAGCCCGCTTGAATTGGCTAGTGAAAAGTAGCGCAAAGTGTGTGCCCGCCTTGGTCCGAAGGAAATTCTGTGTCCCTGGTTTGCGCCTCGCTTTACCTTCGGGGCGGCAGGGGATAGCATGCCGCCCATGTTTGTCGTTGTGAACGTTGACGACCTGGGCCTGCACCCCGCGGTGCGCCGCGCGGTCGAGGATCTGGCCGGGCTTTCCCGCGTCAGCTCTTCCACACTGCTCGTCAACGGGCCGGACGCCAAGGCCGCGGCCAGGCTTTCCAGCACCAGCGCGGGCTCCATCGGCGTGGGCGTGCACCTGAACATTCTGCGCGGCCGCCCCGAAAGCCCGGCGCACGAAATTCCCGGCCTGCTGCGGGCCGACGGCCTGTTTCTGGGCGACTACGTGGCGCTGTTCCGGCGCTACCTCTCCCGCGCCTTCACCCCCACGGACGCGGAGCGCGAGTGGACGCGCCAGGTGGAGCGGGCCCTCGAGCTTGGCGTCACGCCCACGCACCTGGATTCGGAAAAGCACATCCACGTCTGGCCGGGGCTTTTCGAGGCCGCCTGCCGCGTGGCCAAACGTTTCGGCATCGGCTGGGTGCGCCGGCCCGTGGAGCGCGTGGCGTTTTCCCGCTGGGACAAGGGCGCGTTGCGCGCGCGCATTTTGAACACCTTCGCCTTGGCGCACCAGGTGCCGGGCGCGGCGGGCGTGGCCAATCCGCACAGCGTGTTCGGCGTGGCCGACCAGGGCGCGGACCTGTTGCCCAGTCGGCTCGCCGCGTATATGAAGCGGGTGCGGCCCGATGTGCTGGAGGTGGTGTGCCACCCCGGCGCGCCGTCGAGCATCGGCTCCGGCGCCGGTGGCGACGCGGACGGCCCCTTGCCGCCGGAGTACGGCCCCATGCGCATCAGCGGGCAATGGCGCGCCGAGCGCGACGCCCTGGCCGCCCCGGGCTGGGGTGAGGTTTTCCGCGAGGCCCAGGCCAGGCTGGTCCACTACGGCCAGCTCGACCCCGCGACCAGGACGCTCCGGCCGGAAGTCCGGACATAAGCATTTCCACGCAACGAAAGGAAAACCATGCAGGCATCCGCAGCTAAATGCGCACCAGGCAACTTCCCCGTGGAGGTGAGCATCGTCACCCCCATGCACAACGAGGAGCTCTGCGTGCGCGAGTTCCATCGCCGCATGAGCGCCGCGCTCCACGGCATGGGCGTCAGCCACGAGATCATCCTGGTGAACGACGGCAGCACGGACAAGACGCCGGAGATCATCCGCGAGCTTTCCGCGAACGATCCGAACCTGGTGGGCGTGTTTCTGGCGCGCAACCGGGGCCAGTGCACCGCCATCTACGCGGGCATTCAGCATTCCTGCGGCCGCTACGTGGTCATCATGGACGGCGATCTCCAGCATCCGCCCGAGGAAGTGCCGGGCCTCATCGAGAAGATCCGCGAGGGCTACGACCTGGTGAAGGGCATGCGCCAGAGGCGGCAGGAATCCCTCGTGCTGCGTCGCATCCCCAGCCTTGTGGCCAACTACCTCATGCGCGCCACCAGCAAGTGCGACATCCACGACATGGGCGGGCTCTCCTGCATCAAGGGCGAGGTGGCCCGGGGGCTCAAGCTGCGCGAGGGCCAGCACAGGCTCATCCCCGCGCTGGTGTATAGCCAGGGCGGCGCCGTGTGCGAGGTGCCCACCAGCGCTCCGCCGCGCTTCGCGGGCAAGAGCCACTACGGCATCGGCCGCAGCGTCGACGTGCTCTTCGACATCGTGCTCCTGTGGTTCCAGAACTCCTACAAGCAGCGGCCCGTCTATCTGTTCGGCCGCATCAGCCTGTGGCTCTTCTTCATCGCCAGCATGCTCATGTGCTGGCTGTTGTACGGCAAGCTCTTCTTGGGCGAGCACATGGGCACCCGGCCGCCGTTCTTGGGCGCGGTGCTGCTCTATCTGTCGTCCCTGGGCTTCATGAGCACGGGGCTGATTCTTGAGGTTTTGGTGAACACCCACGACGCGGTCTCCGGGGCCATGCCCTTCAAGGTGCGCGAGATCGTCACCAGCCGCGGCGCGGACGCCGCCCCCCCCCGCCCGTAACGGAGGCTCCCATGCGTGTCGGCCTGCTTCAGCTCAATCCCGTGGTGGGCGACCTGCCCGGCAACGCCGCGCGCATCGAGGCCGCATACACCAGCGCCGTGGAGCGCGGGGCCGAACTCTGCGTCACCCCGGAGCTGGCCCTGACCGGCTACCCCCCGCGCGACATGCTGCTGTACCAGGGCTTTGCCGCCGCCGCCCAGGGCGAGGCCGAACGCCTGGCCGCGCGCCTGTTCTCCAAACATCCGGAGGGTCCGGCCCTGGTGCTGGGCTGCCCGGAGCAGAACCGCACGGGCCAGGGCAAGGCGCTGTTCAACGCGGCCTTCTGGTGCGAGAACGGCTGCATCCGCAGAACCATCCGCAAATCGCTCTTGCCCACCTACGACGTGTTCGACGAGGCGCGCTACTTCGAGCCCGGCAAGGCCGAGGCCGGCAGCGGCGTGGTGGAGTACCGGGGCCGCGCCCTGGCGGTGACCATTTGCGAGGACCTCTGGAACGACAAGGACTACTGGCCGCACCGGCTCTACCCCGTGGATCCGGTGGAGGCGGCCGTGGCCAACGGGGCCGAGGCCCTCATCAACCTTTCCGCCTCGCCCTTCAGCCTGCGCAAGCAGGCGCTCAGGCAAGACATGCTCGCGGCCATCTGCAAAAAGCGCGGCCTGCCCCTGGCCTATTGCAACCAGGCCGGCGGCAACGACGAGCTGGTGTTCGACGGCCGCAGCGCGTTCTTCGGCCCGGACGGAACCATGCTGGCCCGAGCCGCGGGCTTCGGCACGGACGTGCTGGTGGCGGAGCTTTTCGGCGCCGCGCCGCAGACCCTGCCGGTCGACGATCTTTCCGCCCCGGCCGAGACCTGGCGCGCCCTGGTGCTGGGCACCCGCGACTACCTTTCCAAGTGCGGCTTCAAAAAGGCCCTGCTGGGGCTCTCCGGCGGCATCGACTCCGCCGTGGTGGCCGCCGTGGCGGCCGAGGCCCTGGGGCCGCGGAACGTGCTCGGCGTGCTCATGCCCTCGCCGTGGTCGAGCCGCGGCAGCGTGGACGATTCCGTCGCCCTGGCGCGCAACCTGGGCATCGGCACGCGCACCATTCCCATCGGCCCGCTCATGCAGGGGTTCGAGTCGGCCCTGGCCGAAAGCTTCGCGGCGCTTGCGCCGGGCAAGGGCGCGGACATCACCGAGGAGAACATCCAGTCGCGCATCCGGGGCAACCTGCTCATGGCGCTTTCGAACAAGACCGGCGCGCTGCTGCTGACCACCGGCAACAAGAGCGAGCTGGCCGTGGGCTACTGCACCATCTACGGCGACATGAGCGGCGGCTTCGCGGTCATAAGCGACCTGCCCAAGACCCAGGTCTACGCCCTGGCCCGGCACATCAATATCTTGAAGAGCGCCAGCGCGCCGCACTGCATCCCCGAGGCCATCATCGACAAGGCTCCCTCGGCGGAGCTGCGCCCGGACCAGAAGGATCAGGACTCCCTGCCGCCCTATGACGTGCTGGACGCCATCTTGGCCCTGCATGTGGAGCGGGAAAAGACCGCGGCCGAGATCGAGGCCCTGGGCTTCGACGCGGCGACCGTGGCCCGGGTGTGCCGCCTGGTGAAGGGCGCGGAGTTCAAGCGCAGGCAGGCCGCGCCGGGCATCAAGATCGCCTGGCGCAGCTTCGGCTCCGGCTGGCGCATGCCTCTCGCGGCCGCGCCGCTGCCATAATCATGGGGTCTCTGTCCCGAAATAACAGCAAATAGTGGTGTCGGCTGGCTGACACATTGCGGCGGCGGACGAAAAATGCGTCTTTTACCGCACTGCGGACGTATTTTACGTCCAGGCCTGATTCGTGATGCTGAGGGGGCTGTCGTCGGCCTTGTTCAGGATGCGCCGGAGCGTGTCCTTGGAGATGCCGAGCTCGCGGCAGGCGGCGTTTCTGTTGCCGCCGTTGCGCTCCACAGCCTCCACCGCGGCCCGGTAGCGGATGTCCTCCATGGTCAGCACCGCGGGCGCAAGCGGGCCAAGGTGCTCGCAGGCGCGCACTTCCGCGGGCATGTGCTCCACCTGGATGAGCCCGCCGGGGCAGAGGATGCTCGAATACTCGAGGATGTTCTCCAACTCGCGGATATTGCCGGGAAAGGGATGCGCGGCCAAAAGGCGCATGGCCTCCACCGAGAGGCCCTGGATGTCCTTGCCGCCCACCTGGCGGTGCCGCTTGAGCCAGTGCTCCACAAGCAGGGGGATGTCGCCCCGGCGTTCGCGCAGGGGGGGCAGGGTCATGCGCACCACGTTGAGCCGGAAGTAGAGGTCCTGGCGGAAGCCGCCCTCGGCCACCATGCGGTCCAGGTCGCGGTTGGTGGCGGCGATGACGCGCACGTCCGCCGCGACGCCGGCCACGCTGCCCAGGGGCTCGAACACGCGCTCCTGCAGCACGCGCAGGATTTTGGCCTGCAAGGTCAGGGGCAGGTCGCCTATCTCGTCCAGCAGAATGGTGCCGCCCTCGGCCAGTTGGAAGCGGCCGGGCTTGTCGCGCCGGGCGTCGGTGAAGGCCCCGGCCTTGTAGCCGAACAGCTCGGATTCCATGAGGTTTTCCGGCAGGGCGCCGCAGTTGACGGCGACGAACGGGCCCTTGTGGCGCGGCGAAAGGTCGTGAATGGCCCGGGCGAAGAACTCCTTGCCCGTGCCGGACTCGCCCAGGAGCAGCACCGTGGCTTCGCTCTCCGCCACCTGCGGCAAAATACGCAATATCTCCGCAAGATTAGGATCGCGCGAGCAGAAGCCCTTGGGCAGCTTGCCGCCCACGCGCTTGCCCGGCCCGGCGGAAAGATCGCGGAAGCTCTCCACCCCGCCGATGACGTTGCCGTCCTGGTCCTTCAAAGGCGCGGCGCTCACGCTCACCGGCACCTGGACCCCGTCGGCGCGCTCCACCAGCATGATGCGCCCCACGATCTTGCGGTCCTCGTCGATGCAGTCGCGCAGGACGCAATGCTCGGCGCAGCCCTCGGTGCGGAAGACCTCCCAGCACTTTTGGCCCACGGCTTTGTCGGGCGTCACGCCCACTATCTCCGCCGCGCTGTTGCTGAAGAAGATGATGTTCCAGTCCCGGTCGACGGTGAAAATGCCGTCCGCCACGGAGTCCATGATGAAGGAACACAGCGACGTGCAGGGAAAGGGCTTGCCCAACGCTTGATGCACAGTGATTTCCCCCGGTTGTCGGCATGCGGATTTCTTGGCCCCAATCTGCCTCCCCCCGGCGGGAAGGTCAAGAGGACGGACGCATATTTCGTCCGTCGGCTTTGGCCGCGGCGAGCTTGTGAGATTAGTCACATGTAATCCCAAGGGTTATCAACTTGGCCCGAGAGTTGCTCTTGAAGGGCAGGCGGAACGATTTAAGTGGACTGGATTCCCGCCATTCTACAGGCACTTAACTTATTGGAGGACTCGCAATGGATCTCAATCTGACCATCACCGGCCGTTGCTGCGATCTGGCTCTGCATCCCGTGTCCCAGACCACCGCTGAGAAGATCCGCGAGGAAGGCCGTGGCATCTATAAGTCCAAGTACCTCGAGTGGTGGCGCAAGGGCAACACCTGCACCTGCGGCATGAAGCTGGGCGACGACTCCATGGTCGAGGTGACGCTGGACGGCCAGCAGGTGCCCTTCGACCCCACGCCCATCAAGGAGTCGGCCGTGCTGTTGCGCCGCCGCATGTACCTGGACAGCAAGGCCCGTTATCTGGCCCTCATGGGCTATGACGACGAAGTGTGCTCCCTGACGTGGCACTGGACCGACGTGAAGGACTTCGACCCCAAGAAGTTCGACTTCTTCGTCCATCGCTGGGACCGCCTGCTGCACCAGGACGGCTTCTACATCGTCGACGACGCCCGCTACGACGGCCACTTCGCCACGGATTACTCCTGGGGCGAGCGCGGCGGCCACAACATGATCGACCCCGTGGTCATCGACCTGGAAGACGTGCGCCGTGAAATCGCCGGTGGCGAAGTCCGCGTGGCCTAGCGCCCCCGCAACATAACGCCCCCTTGAAGGGCCGCCCGGCACCCCCTCGCCGGACGGCCCTTTTTTTGCGCCCCACGCAAGCTGCTCGGCGCAAGCTGTTCGGCGTATCGTTGCGCGTGATGTAGCATAGATGAAAGGAATATTTACTATCACGAAACCGCATGCTACAGGTCCCGTAAGCGGTGCTGTCCGCGCAACCTCCAGCCTCCCGCCCCGGGCGGGGCAAGAAGAAGCATGCACGAGAATTGCCCGGCCCACTGGGAGTTTGAGGACGAGTTCGACGGCGGCGAGGAAACCTGCGGCCGGGTCATCATCAACCTGTACACGTACTTGAAGCAGGTTGCGCCCGGCACCAAGGTGCTTCTGATCTCGCGCGACGCGGCCGCGCCCATCGAGTTTCCGGCCTGGTGCCGCATGACCGGGAACACCCTTCTGGAACAGTCGCATCCGTTCTATCTCATCGAATATAAACCCGAACTGAAAGGAGTCTGAAATGGCTGGCACCTTCTGCGTCACCATCGCCCATTGCCGCACCGACGGCGACAAGGCGACCCTCGGCTTCGTTGTGGCCAATGCCGCCCAGGGCAGCGAGAAAGAGACCATGGTCTTCCTCTCCACCGACGGCGTGTACTGCGCGGTCAAGGGCGAGGCCGAGAAGATCAACGAAGGCGCGCCCTTTGCTCCTTTGAAGGAACTCATCGGCAAATTCGTGGCCGCGGGCGGCAAGATCTACGTCTGCACCCCCTGCCTGAAAAAACGCGGCCTGAGCGAGGCGGACCTCATCCCCGGCGCCACCCCGGCCGGCGGTGCGGCCCTGGTGGAGTGGCTGGCCAACGGCAGCCCCTGCGTGGCCTACTAAATCCGGCAGCCCCCTTCCCGCCGGGATGTTTGGCCGCAGGGCCGCATCCCGGCGGGGTCTTCATTGCGCAAGGAGATGTTCATGACCGAGCCTCAGAGCGGCGCCTTGCCGGAAGCCGAGCTTTCGCGCATCGCCCCGGATGTGGTGTTTGACGGCGGCGACCTGGACTGCGGGTCGGGCCTGGTGCTCATGATTCGCGAGAACATGTTGCAAGCGCCCGTGGGCGGCGTGCTGGAAATGCAGTCGAGCGAGCCCACCGTGGCCGACGACCTGCCGCCCTGGTGCCGCCTGGCCGGGCACCAGTACCTGGGCAGGCTGCCGGGCGAGGGCCGCGTGCGCTATTTTGTGCGCCGGGGCGCACCGCAGGACGCCGCCCAGGCCAAGTCCGAGGAGGCCGCCCTGGCCGAGGACAAGGCCAAGGCCAAGGAGTACCTGTGGCGTCTGCGCACCCGCGCAACCGGCCCCCAGCAGGCCACGGTGTACTGCCGCAATTTTTCCTGGGTGTTGGGCCAGGCCGCCAGCTTTGAGGAAAAGGACGCCCACCCCAGCGCCGTGGAGGCCCTGCTCGGCGCGCTCGGGGCGTCCCTCGCCACCGCCTACGCCACGGAGGCCGCCCGCGCCGGGCTTGAGGTGGACGACATCGAGCTGACCGTGACCGGCAGGCTGCACAACGTGTTGGCCCACATGGGCCTGGAGGAGGGCGATCCGTCCTTCGCCGAGATCGATGTGAAGTGCTACGCCTCGACCATGGACGACGAGGACGCGGCGCGCAAAGCCTTCGAGACCATCGTTGCGCGTTCGCCCATTGCCGCGACCTTGAAAAAGGCCGCCAACCTGACCATCAAATTCGCGGTGGTGTAGTCATGGCTGAAACGCTTTTCCAAACGACCCAGGTGGGCAGCTGGCCCCGCAGCAAGACCATGCTGCGCGCCCTGCGCGACCGCCGCACCGGCAAGATGAGCCGGGCGGACTTCGACGCCGTGGCCGACGAAGAGGTGCGCCGCACCGTGGCCATTCAGGAGGACGCCGGGCTCGACGTGCTGGTGGACGGCGAGCACCGGCGCGACAATTTCTACTCCTTCATCACCGAAAAGGTGGAAGGCACCAGGCTGATGAGCCTGGCCGAGATGCTGGACGAGGTGGAGGACAAGAGCGGGTTCGAGGAGATGCTCACCACCCTCGACGTGCCGGCCTCGGCCATCCGCAACCCCACCTGCGTGGGGCGGCTCTCCCGCCGGGAGCCCTTGGCCCTGAACGACTTTCGTTTCGTCAAAAGCCTCACGGACAAGCCGGTGAAGATGACCCTGCCCGGACCGTACCTGCTGAACCGCTCCATGTGGGTGGGCGCGTACACGGGCAAGGTGTACGAGAACCAGCGCGCGCTCGGCGACGACATCGTGAAGCTGTTGCGCGCGGAGCTCACCGACCTTGCCGAGGCCGGGTGCGAGTTCGTGCAGTTCGACGAGCCGGTGCTGACCGAGATCGTGCTGAGCCAGGAGTGCGGCCGACGAACCTTCATGTGAGCGACGCTCGCCACCCGCCGGGATGCGGGTGAAGAACTCAAGTACGCCGCCGAACTCATCAACCGCATCATCGACGGCATCTTCGACCCTTCGGGGAAAACCGGACCGCGCATTGGCCTGCACATTTGCCGTGGCAACTGGAGCACCAAGGAAGAAGTGCTTCTGACCGGCGACTACACTCCGCTTTTGCCGGCGCTTTCGCGCATGCACGTGCGCCAGTTCGTGCTGGAGTACGCCACGCCCCGCGCGGGCGACATCGGCGTGGTGGGCCGGGCGCTCTCCGGCGTGGTGCCGGGGACGGAGACCGCCACCGGGCCCACGGGCGCAACGGGCGGCCTGCCGCGCGAGATCGGCCTGGGCGTGGTCAATCCGCGCACCACCGAGGCCGAGACGCCGGAATTCATTGTGCAGAAGGCCGAGGCCGCCCTTGCGTACTACCGGCCGGAGCAGATGTTTCTGAACACCGACTGCGGCTTCGGCTGCTTCGCCAACCGCTGCGTCAACGTGGAGGAGGTGGCCGCGCAGAAGCTCAAGAGCATCGTGGCCGCGGCGCGGATGCTGCGGGAGCGGCACGGGTAGGGCTTGGCTCGCGCCGTGTTGACATCCACGCCCAGCGGGGGGATTCATGCTTCATGATTCCCGGTGAACCGCATCGCCGCCGCGCGCGGCAGGGAGGCGTCATGCAGGAATATCCCCTCTCCAAGGTCTTCCAATTGCTGGAGCCCGGCCCAACGGTCCTGGTGACCACGGCGAGCGAAGGCCGCGACAACGTCATGACCATGTCCTGGCACATGATGATGGAGTTTACGCCGCCGCTGCTGGCCTGCGTCGTCAGCGAGGCCAACCACAGCTTTGCCGCGCTGGCCTCCACGCGCCAGTGCGTCATCGCCATTCCGCCCGCGTCGTTCGCGCCCACGGTGGTCGACATAGGCAACTGCACCGGCGCCAAGGTGGACAAGTTCCAGGCCTTCGGGCTGACGAAGCTGCCCGCCGCGCAGGTGGCCGCGCCGCTCATCGCGCAATGCTTCGCCAACCTGGAGTGCACTGTGGCCGACGACGCCCTGGTGGAGCGGTACAACCTCTTCGTGCTTCAGGTCGTGCAGGCCTGGTTCGATCCCGCCTGGCCCGAGCTGGCCTCCACCGACCCCGGCCGCAACCTGCCCAAGACCCTGCACCACAACGGCGACGGCACCTTCCGCCTGGACGGCGAGATGCTGAACATGAAAAAGCGCATGGTGAAGTTTCCGGAATTCACCTGAGGCGGCTTGCCGTGACGGCTCTGCCGCGTTCGATTACGCGGAGAACGTCGGCTGTTCCTGCGCGCTTTCCGCGCCGTCTCCGCCGAGCCCGGCTGCCCCGGTTTCCGGCTGCGGCGCGATGAAGCAGCGGTAGACCAGGGCCAGCAGCACGGCCGAGGCGCAGCAGATGAGCGCGGTCAGGCAGGCGTCGACGAGAAACCATGGGGCCAGGGCCACGAACCCCATGCTGCGCTCCAGCGCGAGGCCGACCATCTCCATGCCGACGCTGGCCACGATGAGCACCCCGTAGGGCCAAAAGAGCACCTTGGCGAGTCGCCAGGCCTTTCCCTTGGTGGCGCGGTACAGGGTGGTGACGGGCTTGGGGTCGCGCAGGGCCACGACCACGGGCAGGAACATGAACCGGACGCTGTAGGCGGAAAGCAGCACCGTGAACGTGACCCAGAGGACGATCAGGAACACGATGGCGAGAGGGACCGCCATTCCGGTTGCGTGTTTCACCAGGAGGAAGACAATGCCCCCCGGCACGAGGAAGACGACCATGGCCCCAAAGACCAGGAGGCCGAACCGCAGCACTGCCCCCAGGAGTTTGAGCAGGCGCATGTCGCGGTACATGGCCAGGCCCGTGCGCGGGGTCGCGCCCAGGCAAAGATCAAAGATATAGAATTCCGCGGGCAGGAAGGCCACGGAAAGCAGCCTGGGCGAATAGGCCCTGGGTGCTTTTCCGCCCATCTCGATGCCGAAGGCCGCGAGGGCGATGCAGAGCAGCGTGAGGAAAAGGACGTTGCCGAGGACGTTGCGCCGCAGCGGGGCGTTTTCGTTCAGCGCGCTCCAGGCGTTGCGCACGCATTCGGTCAGCAGCCAAGGCTTATTCGACATGGAGAGTCCTTATGTGGAGATGAATGTATTGCATGATATTTATAACGCTAACCCGAGCGGCCGTTTGCGGTCAACCCCGCCAGGCCGGCAAGAAGCCCTCCCTCTTCACAAACGCACCAAAATCCCGCATGGTGCCAAGACTGATCGCCAATTCGGGAGTGTGACGTGCTGCACAGCGCCTTTGGTCTTTTCTGCCTCATCTTCTTTGCCTGGCTTTTGAGTACGAACCGCCGTCTTGTGCCCTGGCGCATGATCATCGGCGGGCTGGGATTGCAGTTCGCCATCGCCGGGCTGGTGCTCAAGGTGCCCGCGCTGAAAGACGTGTTCATGGGCCTGAACGCCCTGGTGCAGGCGGCGGAGACAGCCACCCGCGCGGGCACCAGCTTCGTGTTCGGCTTTGTGGGCGGCGCGCCGACTCCCTATGTTTCCGCCAACCCGGCCCTCAACTTCAGCCTGGCCTTCCAGTCCCTGCCGCTGGTCATCGTCATCGCGGCGCTCACCTCGCTCTTGTTCTACTGGGGCGTGCTGCAGCGCGTGGTGCGCCTGTTCTCCTTCATGCTCGAGAAAACCATGGGCATAGGCGGCGCCCTTGGCGTTGGCGCGGCGGGCTGCATCTTTCTCGGCATGATCGAGTCGCCGCTGCTGATCCGCCCGTATCTGGCCGTGATGACCAGAAGCGAGCTCTTCGCCCTCATGGCCACGGGCATGAGCTGCATCGCGGGCACCATGCTCATGCTCTACGCCTCGGTGCTGGGCCCGGTGATCCCCGACGCCCTGGGCCACATCCTCACGGCGAGCATCATCCACGCCCCGGCCGCGCTGCTCATCGCCTCGGTGCTGCTGCCGGAGGAAGGCCGGCCCACCCTGGGACGCGAGATGCCCAAGTCATCGGCCGCCGGCTCCGTGGACGCCCTGTGCCGGGGCACCTGGGAGGGCTTGCAGCTCTTCTGGAACATCGTGGCCATGCTCATCGTGTTCGTGGCCGTGGTGAAGCTGGTGAACCTGGGCCTGGGCGTTTTGCCGCCGGTGGCGGGCGCGCCCATGACGCTGGAGCGGGCCCTGGGCGTGCTGCTCTCCCCCGTGGCCTGGCTCATCGGCATTCCCTGGGTCGAGGCCCAGACGGCGGGCGCGCTCATCGGCACCAAGATCATTTTGAACGAGTTTCTGGCCTTCATCGACATGGCGGCCCTGCCGCCGGAGGCCCTCTCGGCCCAGGCGCGGCTCATTTTGGCCTATGCCATGTGCAGCTTCGCCAACTTCGGCAGCGTGGGCATTCTTATCGCGGGGCTGGGCACCCTGTGCCCGGAGCGCCGGTCGGAAATAACTGGCCTTGGCATGCGCGCGCTGCTGGCCGGCGTCATCGCCTCGCTGATGACCGGAGCCGTGGTGGGCGTTGTTTCGCAGCTGTAGAAGGAGGACGACCGTGGCCTACATCGACATCGACCTTTCCCTGTGCAACAAGGACGGCCTGTGCATCAGCGAGTGCCCGGCCTTTCTGTTCGAACGCGGCAAGGACAAGTTTCCGGTGGTGCTGCCGGAGGCGGCCGAGCGCTGCATTTTGTGCGGCCACTGCATCGCCGTGTGCCCCACGGCCGCCATCACCCTGGCCGGGCAGCGCCCGTCCGAGCTGGTGCCCCTGGACCCGGCGCTGAACATAAGCCCAGAGGCGGCCGAGCAGTTCATGCGCTCGCGCCGCAGCGTGCGCCGCTTCCGCGACAAGCCCGTGGACAAGGAGTTGGTGCGCCGCTGCATCGACACCGCGCGCTATGCGCCCTCGGGCATCAACACCCAGCCGGTGAACTGGATTGTGGCGGAGGACCCGGACCTCATGATCGCCCTGGTGGACCTGACGGCCAAGTCGCTGCGGCGGCTGCCGTACTTCATGCCGTATCTGAACGCCTGGGATCAGGGCATAGACCTGATCCTGCGCAACGCGCCGCAGCTTGTGGTGGCCCACGCGCCCAAGGGCGGCATGGACAACACCACCAACTGCGTGGTGGCCCTGGCGCACTTCGACCTGGCGGCCCACGCCCTGGGCCTGGGCACCTGCTGGGCCGGGCTGTTCACCCACGCGGCCGGGCGCAGCAAGGCCATCGCCTCGGCCCTGTGCATTCCGGAAAGCCACAAGATCTACGGCGCGCTCATGCTGGGCCGCCCGAAGTACGGCTACAAGCGCCTGCCGGAGCGCAAGCGTCCGCCCGTGCGCTTCCTGTAACGCCTCCAACCAAAGGAATCCGCATGCGCCGCTCCGCTCTCCTCGCCTCCTCCTCCGCCCTGGCCGCTTTGCTGTGCCTTGCCGCTCCGGGCTTCGCCCAGGTGCCGCCCCTGGCGAAAACCGCTGCGCCATCCTTCCACGAGCTTGATGGCGACCACGATGGCCGCGTGAGTCTGGCGGAAGTCATGGCCTACGCCACGAAGAAAAGCGCAACCGTGCGGCCCTTCCGCATCGAGGACGTGGACCTGGACGGCGACGGCATGCTGACGCAGGAGGAGTTCCAAAAGGCGGGCATCAAAGGCTTCGAGTCCTGCGGCACGGTCAGCGCGCGCGACTTGAACATCTCCGGCGACGGCTATGTGAGCCGCCAGGACCTGGACCGGTATTTTGCGCGCAAGCACAGGGAGGAGTTCGCTCGGGCCGACGCGGACCACGACGCCTCCCTGAGCCCCAACGAGTTCGCCCTGTTCCGCTTCTAGCCCGCTCCTGTCCGCCTCTGGCAAAAGGAAGGCCGCCCCGGTTGCTCCGGCGCGGCCTTTTTCTTGAGCTTGGGGCCGCCGCTACTTCAGCGGGGCGAGCATGACGTAGTCGTTGTCCTTGGCGCTGGTGTGACACTGGATGCAAGGATCGGCCTTGCCCTGGGCCATGATCTTCATGTCCGGGCCGTACTTGAGCCAGAGGTAGTCTCCGGCCGCCGGGTTGTAGCCCTTCTTCTTCGACATCACCGTGACCGCGGCCAGCTTGCCCGCGGCCGTGTAGTTCTCCTTCACGATGATGGCGCCGTCGGGCAGCGCGCCCGCCTTGCCTTGAATGGCCTTCATGGCCGGCTTGTTCACGTAGACGTTCTGCAGCGCGCCGTGGGGCTCCTTGCCCTGGCGCATTTTGGTGGTGCCGGGCATCAGGTCCCATTTCACGTAGGGGTCGGTCTTGAGGATGTGGTGCATGAGCGAGGCGCCGTCCGCCGCGCCCATCATGCTTTGCGCGCCCATCATGCCCTGGCCAGCCATTTGCCCCATGTCCGCGGCCATGAGCGCCACGGGGGCAAGCAGGGCGCAGAGGCCCACAAGGCAAAGGAACCGGGAAAAACGTTTGCTCATGCTGATTCCTCCTGTAACGGTGTAAGGGGGGCTCTATCCTTCCTACGCCGGGCGCGGGGAAAGTCAACGCGGCATGGGCCGTTGCCCACACGCCAAAAGGAAGGCCGCCCCGGTTGCCCGGCGCGGCCTTGATCTTGCTGCTTTTGTGTCTTTGCGGCGCAGTGGCGTCGCTGCCTCAAACTCCGTTGTAACCCTGGGCGGCGCGTTAGGCGGGGTGCGCCTGTCTGATCCGTGACGGTTTGCAGGATCTGACTGTGTTGCGCCCTCTGCCCCGGGTACTGGTTCTCGGCCTTCTTTCGCCGACGTTTCCACCTCTGCCTGTGCAGATTTGCGCCGGTCTCGGGCGCTCCTGGTGGTTGTCTCGGGCGGCCTCCCTCAAGCTCCTGGGAGGCGTCTTACGGAAACTGGTCAGGTACTGTTCGGCGTTCCATGGCCCCTTGCGGGCGGCTTGCCTGGCTGCGAACGCGCCGGGCTGGCTCAAAATGGAGAAACCGTCCCTTAACCGGCTACGAAGCTTCCTGGTCCATTGGTGTGTCCTCCACTGGTAAGTTGAAGGAAAGGGCCTATGATTCCTGGGTACGCTTTTCCGGCCGGATGTCAATGCTTCCTGCGGCGGAAGCCTAAAATTCTTGCGGCAGCCCCTTGAGCTGGGCCTGGGTGAACACCGGGCCGTCCACGCAGACGAACTTCTCGCCGATGTTGCAGCGGCCGCACAGGCCGACGCCGCACTTCATGCGCCGCTCCAGGGTGGTCACGATCTGCTCGTCCTTGAAGCCCAGCTTCTCCAGCGCCTGGATGGTGAATCGGATCATGATGGGCGGGCCGCAGGTGACGGCCACGGCGTTCTCCGGGCTCACGTTCAGGTCGGTGAGCACGGCCGGCACAACGCCGGTGCGGTGCTGCCAGTTCTTGTCCGCGTTGTCCACGGTGAGCTCCACGCGCATGTCGCCGCGCTCCGCCCACTCCTTCAGCTCGTCCTTGAAGCACAGATGCTCCGGGGTGCGGCCGCCGTAGATCAGCGTGATCTTGCCGTAGTCGGCCCGGTTGTCGAGCATGAAGAGCAGCAGGGTGCGCAAGGGGGCCAGCCCCAGGCCGCCGCCCACGAAGATGATGTCCTTGCCCTTCATGGCCTCGTAGTCGAAGTGGTTGCCCAGGGGCCCGCGCAGGCCCACGGGGTCGCCCTCGCGCAGGGTGTGCAGACGGTGCGTCAGCTCGCCCACGCGCATGACGCTGAACTGCAGGTAGTCCATGCGCGTCGGCGGCGAGCAGATGACGAAGGTGCTCTCCCCGGTGCCGAACACCGAGAGCTGGCCCACCTGGCCCGGTTCGAAACGGAACGCGCGCATGGCCGCCTCGTCCTGCAGCACCACGCGGAAGGTCTTGATGTCCGGCGTTTCATCGAAGGTTTCGATGATGGTGGCGATTTGCGGCATGTAGGGGTTCTGGCTCACTGGTTTTCCCCTTTTTCCAGAATGTCGAGCACGACGCGGCGAATGTCCACGGAGACCGGGCAGGACTTGATGCACCGGCCGCAGCCCGTGCACGAGACCTCTGGCTGGGCGTCGCCTGCGCCGGGGAATTCCTGCGGGTGGTAGCAGAACTTGTGGCCCACGCGGTTGCGCAGGCGGTGCGCCCGGCTGACGCGCGGGTTATGGCCGCTGCCTTCCAGGGTGTAGAGGGCGCTCATGCAGGTGTCCCAGGTGCGCAGACGCTTGCCCTTGAGCCCGCTGTTTTCGTCGGTGATGTTGAAGCAGGAGCAGGTGGGGCAGAGGTACGTGCACACCCCGCAGGAGAGGCAGCGCGCGCTCTGGTCCATCCAGAAGTCCATGTTGTCGAAGAGCGCCAAAAAGCGCTGCGGCACCTGGCGCAGGTCCGGGGCGGAGCCGGGCTCCACGGGGCTGGCCAGCAGCGCGGCGAGCTCCTCCTGGGCCTTTTGCGGGGCCTCGGGCAGGGCGCTTACGAGCTTTTCCCCGGCTGCGGTCACGGCCTTGGCCACATAGCCGCCGCCCACCTCGAAGAGCAGCACGTCCGAGCCTTCCTCGGACATGGGGCCGCCGCCGGTCCAGTGGCAGAAGCAGGTGTTCTCCATGCGCTGGCAGGCCACGGTGACGAAGAGCGTGGAGGCGCGCCGGGCCTCGTACAGCGGGTCCTTCACGCCGCGCTCCAAAAACACGCGGTCGAGCAGCTTGCGGCCGCGCGCGTCGCAGGGGCGGCAGCCCAGCACCACAGTCGGCTCGGAGGGCAGCGGCTCGGCCAAAAACACCTCGGTCTTGGTCAGGTCCGCGTGGTCCTTGCGGTAGGTGTAGGTCAGCAGGTTCTCGGTCTGCGGCAAAAGCGCCTGCTTGGCCGAGGACGTGGGCGGACGACCCAGGAAGGGGTGCATGTCCTTGGCCCAGGGGCGGTAGACCACGGCCTGGCCCTCGCGCACGGGCGCCAGCAGGTGATAGTCCCGCGCCCACGCGGCCGCCTGGGCCGTCAACGCGTCGTGTGCAAGAAAGCGCGCTACCATAGCTGCCCCCGGTCCTTGATCTTGTCTTCTTCCATTTGGAAGGTGTGCAGGGGCGGCACGGCCTCGGGGTCCACGCCGGCCTCGTAGTTGAAGACCTCTTTGAGCTCGCGGTTCATCTTGCGCTTGAGCAGCAAAATGGGAATGCCCATGGGGCAGGATCGCTGGCACTCGCCGCATTCGGTGCAGCGCCCGGCCAAGTGCAGGGCGTGCATGACCTGGAACAGCCACTTCTCCTGCAGGGTCGCCTCGGCCGTGAGCCAGTGCGGGTCGCGGCTGTCGGCCAGGCACATGTGCTTGCACACGCACAGGGGGCAGGCGTTGCGGCAGGCGTAGCAGCGTATGCAGCGGCTCATCTGCCGCTTCCAGAAGTCGAAGCGCTCCTGGGGCGAAAGCTTCTCAAAGCCATCCAGGTCGGCGTAGGTGTCTTCCTCGCCCTTGGGCGTAAGCTCCGCGCCGATCATGTGATTGGAGACGATGGGATTGGGGTAGCGGCAGCGCAGGCACTTGTCGGCCAGCACGTCGCGCCGGGGCAGAATCTTTTCGCCCTCGGGCAAAAGCAGGCGCACTTCCTCGCCCACGAACTCCGCGCCGCGCGCCTGGGCTATGTCGGCGCGCACGCGCACCTTGGCCAGGTCGAGGACGCCCTCGCACGGCAGGCCGAAAATCACGAGATTCTCGCGGTCCACCAGCTTTTCCTGCAAGAGCTCCACCACGGAGCGCGAGTCGCAGCCCTTGACCACCAGGCCCATGCGCTTGCCGCGCAGGCCGTACAGACTGGTGGCCAGGTTCTGCACGCAGGTGGCGTCGAAGATGAGCTTTGTCGCGTCTTTTTCCGTGCGCACGGTGATGGGCGTGGCGTGCAGAGGGTCGAAGCCCCGCGTATAGCCCAGCACGAAGTCCACGTTGGGCAGCTCGCTTATGACGGAGGCGCGCAGCTGGGCCACGCGGCTGTCTTCGGTGCGTGTCTCAGCCATTGCCGCCCTCCTTGGGCTTCTCTGCGGTGGAGATGCCCGCGATGTCGGCCTGGGAGAGCACCGCCTCGGCCGGCTTGTCCCAGTCCGGCAGGGCCGGGCCCGGCTGGGCCATGTCCGGCTGCGAAAGGGACTGGCCCAGCATGCCCTCAAGGGAGCACAGGGTGCGGGCCGGTTCGGTCATGCGCGGCATGGGGCCGAGATCGTGGATCTTCTCCGTGAACTTGGTCACCATGTCGCGCCAGCGGGAGCCCTCCGACGCGGAGACCCAGACGTACTCGAAGCGGCCCTCGTCCACGCCGAGGATGGGCAGGAAGCGCCGCAGCATCTCCAGCCTGCGCCGGGCGTAGAGGTTGCCCTCGGAGTAGTGGCAGTCGCGCGGGTGGCAGCCGGAGACCAGCACGCCGTCGGCCCCGGACAAAAGCGCCTTGGCCACGAACATGGGATCGACCCGGCCCGAGCAGGGCACGCGGATGATGCGCAGGTCCGTGGGCTGGCTGAAGCGCGCCACGCCGGCCGCGTCCGCGCCGCCGTATGAGCACCAGTTGCACAAAAAACCTATGATTCGGTAGTCTCGTCCCATGTCCGGCATAGCGCATTGACCTCCGCAAGGAGCTGGGAATCGGTGAAGTGCTGCAGCTGGATGGCCCGCACTGGACAGGTGACGCTACAGATGCCGCAGCCCTGGCACACGGTCTCCACCACCTCGGCCCGCAGGCTTCCGTCGCGCAGCTCGCGCATGCGGATGGCGCCGAAGGGGCAGGTGCGTTCGCACTTGCCGCAGCCGATGCAGCGGTTGGCGGTGACCAGGGCGATCTGCGGATCGCTTTCAAGCTTGTCCTTGGAGAGCAGGGCCAGCACCTTGCCCGCCGCGGCGCTGGCCTGGGCCACGCTGGCGGGAATGTCCTTGGGCCCCTGGCAGGCTCCGGCCAGGAACACGCCCACGGTATTGGTCTCCACCGGGCGCAGCTTGGGGTGGCTTTCCATGAAGAAGCCGTAAGCATCGTAAGAGATGCGCAGCTTTTCGGCCAGCTCCGGCGAGCCTTGGGCGGCCTCGGCCCCGACGGCCAGAACCACCAGGTCGGCGGCCACCTCCACCTGGGTGCCCAGCAGGGTGTCCGCGCCGCGCACGATGAGCTGGCCGTCGCGCGGGTAGATTTGCGCCACGCGGCCGCGCACGTACTCCACGCCGTATTCTTCCTGGGCCCGGCGCACGAACTCCTCGTAGCCCTTTCCGTTGGCGCGGATGTCCATGTAGAACACGAAGGCCTTGGAGTCGGGGATGTGGTCGCGCGTCAGCAGCGCCTGCTTGGCCGTGTACATGCAGCAGAAGCCGGAGCAGTACGGCCGGCCGAGGGAACGGTCGCGGCTGCCCACGCAGGAGATGAAGACCACGGTCTTGGGCTCCATGCCGTCGCTGGGGCGCTTGATGTGCCCGGCCGTGGGGCCGGAGGCCGAGAGCATGCGCTCGTACGCCAGCGAGGTGACGACGTCCGGGTAGCGGCCCGCGCCGTATTCGCCGCACTTCTTGTGGTCGAAGAGATTGAGCCCCGTGGCCGCGATGATGGCGCCCACCTTCTCGGTCACCACCTCGTCCTGCATGTCGTAGTCGATGGCCCCGGTGGGGCAGACCTTTGCGCACGCGCCGCACTTGCCCTTGGTGAGGCGGATGCAGTGCGCGGCGCTTATGGTGGCGCGCTTGGGAATGGCCTGGGGGAAGGGAATGCCGATGGCCGTGGTGAAGCTGACGTTCTCGTTGAAGGCGTCGGGCACCTTGCGGCTGGGGCATTTTTCCTCGCACGCGCCGCAGCCGGTGCACTTGGTCCAGTCCACGTAGGTGGTGTGCTTGCGGATCTTGACCTCGAAGTTGCCCACGTAGCCGGAGACGTCATCCACCTCGGAAAGGGTGTGCAGGGTGATGCGCGGGTTCTGGCCCGCGTCGACCATCTTGGGGCCCAGCACGCACACGGAGCAGTCCACGGTGGGAAAGGTCTTGTCGAGCTTGCTCATGATGCCGCCGATGGAGCTTCTGCGCTCCACCAGCACCACGTCGAGCCCGCCGTCCGCGCAGTCCAGCGCGGCCTGTATGCCCGCCACGCCGCCGCCCACGATGAGCACGCGCTTCTGCACGTCGAAACTCTTGGGCGTCAGCGGCCGGTCCACGCGCAGCTTTTCCACGGCCATGCGCACAAGGTCCGTGGCTTTCTGCGTGTTGCGCTTGCGGTCGAGGGAAATCCAGGCCACGTGCTCGCGGATGTTGGCCATCTCGAACATGTAGCGGTTGAGGCCCGCGCGCTCCACGGCGCGTCGGAAGGTCACCTCGTGCATGCGCGGCGAGCAGGAGGCCACCACCACGCCGTCCAGCTTCAGGTCGCGGATGACCTGCTCGATGTTCTTCTGGCCCGGGTCGGAGCAGGCGTACATGTGGTCCGTGGCGTAGACCACGTCCGGGAACTCCCGCGCGGCCGCGGCCACGGCTTCCACGTCCACGGTGGCGGCGATGTTGTTGCCGCAATGGCAGACCATGACGCCTATGCGCATGGGGCGTCCTCCTTGCACGGCTGGGCGCCGTTTTGGGCGGCGGGCTTGCCGTTCTTGGCCGCCGCCTTGGCCGCGCGCTCGGCCTCAAGGGCCTGCTCGCGCCCATGCGCGGCCGCAAGGGCCGGGGCCAGGGGCAGCACCAGCTTGGCCAGGCCGAGCCTCGTTTCCTCCACACCCAGGGCCAGACCCAGCAACTGCGTGAAGTACGGCACCGGCATCCGGATGTCCTGGCCGGAGGCGGCGTTCACCTGCCCGCGCCGCAGGTCCAGGTTCATTTGGCACAGGGGGCAGGCCACCACGACGCAGTCGGCCCCGGCGTTTTGCGCCGTGTCCAGAATGCGCGCGGAGAGCCGCTGCATGATGTCGAGCCGGGGCATGGCGAAGGCCGCGCCGCAGCACTCGGTCTTGAAGGGAAAGTCCACCACCGTGGCCCCGCAGGCGGCCAGGATCTCGTCCATGGCCACGGGGTTCTCCGGGTCGTCAAAGGCCATGAGCCCTGGTGGGCGGTTCATGATGCAGCCGTAGTACGGGGCCACGCGCAGGCCCGTGAGCGGCCGCTTGACCAGCTTTTTGATGGCCTCCGGGCCCACTTGCTCGAAAAGCACCTGCAACACGCTGACGGACTCCACCGGACCGGGCGCGGGGCGGCCCAGCAGGCGCTCCACCTCGGCGCGGTAGGTTTCATCGGCCCCGGGGCCATGCAGGTGCGCGTCCGCGGTTTTGAGCGCGGCCAGGCAGCTGGGGCAGGGGGTGGCCACGCGCGCAAAGCCCGCGGCCTCGGCCTGGAGAAGATTGCGCGCGGCCAGGGCGCCGGCCAGGTGGTGGTCCACCGTGTGCGCCGGGGTGCTGCCGCAGCAGGTCCAGTCCGGCACGTCGGCCAGCTCCACGCCAAGGGCCTGGCAGCAGGCGCGGCTGGAGATGTCGTATTCGGCCGCGGTGCCGCTTTGCGAACAGCCGGGATAATAGCCGAGCGTGGCGCTCATTTCGCGTCCTCCCCGGAGATTTGGCCGGAGCCATGTCCGGCGGCATGGCCGGGCGTGCCTTCCTTGAAGCGCCGGAAGATCGCGGCGACTTCCTCCTTGCCCTTGCGGCTGGGCTCGTGCGGCAAAAAGGCCAGCTTCCCGCGGGAGAGCATGGCCGGACCGAGGCCGGCGTCCTGCATGGGCTTGCCGCTTACGACCGCGAACACGGCGGCCAGGCCGACCTCGAACACGCGGCCGTGGCGCGCCACGGAGGCCAGAAAGCCGTCGGCGAAGCTTTTGACCAGCCGCTCCGGGGCGCGGCCCTCGCGCCGGGCCATGTGGCGCAGCACGTCCATCACCGTGGCCACCTCGATGTTGTTGGGGCAGCGGGTGGTGCAGGCCTGGCAGGTGGCGCACAGCCAGATGGAGCGGCAGCTGAGCGCGCGCTCCTTGTGGCCCAGCTGGACGAGCCGCATGACCTGGTGCACGGGGATGTCGTAGTCGTGGGTATACACGCAGCCGGCGGTGCAGTTGCCGCACTGGTAGCAGCTTTTCAGGTCCTGGCCGCTTTCGCGCGCCACTGCCTCAACAAAGGCCACATCGCGCTCGGCGACGAGATCGACGGTCTGCCTTGGGCTCTGCATGGGCGGCTCCTCCGGGCGGAACCCGGGGTAGGTGATGCGGGGGGAATCCCGACCAGCGTCCTCAAGGTTAGCAGAGGGGGATTTGAAGGGCAAGGGCGCGGGGCGGATGGGCTTGGAATTCTTTCCTGCGAATTCAGGCAAATGGTCTGCCTTGGCGCAGGCAAGGGCGCGGGGGGAAGCTTCCCGCCCGCGCCCAGGTCCGTCCTCTTTTCTCTCGTCATCGCCTGCGGATGGACGGGGTGTTCCTGATGATCCGGGGCACCAGGGGCCTGTCCAAACGCCGCGTCCGGGGGGCAGGAGGCAAGGCCGGCTGCGGTAGCGCCCACGCGCCGGCCCCCCCGGGAGTCTTCGCTTATTCTTCCAGGTTCGGCTTCGCGTACAGCTCCCCGCCGAACGCGTCGTTGATGACGAGCAGCGGGAAGTCCTTCACGGTCATTTCGCGCACGGCCTCGGGCCCCAGTTCGTCAAAGGCGATGACCTTGGACGCGGTGATGCACTTGGACAGGAGCGCGCCCGCGCCGCCCGTGGCGCCGAAGTACACGGCCTTGTGCTCCTGCATGGCCTTCTTCACTTCATCCGACCGTTTGCCCTTGCCGATGCTGGCCTTGAGCCCCAGGCTGATGAGGCGCGGGGCGTAGGCGTCCATGCGGTAGCTGGTGGTGGGGCCGGCGGAGCCGATGGGCCGGCCCGGAGGCGCCGGAGAAGGTCCGACGTAGTAGATGCTCGCGCCCTTGAGGTCGAAGGGCAGCGGCTTGCCCGCGTCGAGCAGGTCCGTGAGCTTCTTGTGCGCGGCGTCGCGGCCGGAATAGATGATGCCGTTTAGGAGCACCACGTCGCCCGCGCGCAGCTTCTCGATGTCCGCATCGGTGAGCGGGGTGTTGAGGGAGTATGTGGGCATTAGAATTCCACCTCCTCGTGCCGGGCGGAGTGGCACTGCACATTGACGGCCAGCGGCAGGCTGGCGATGTGGCAGGGAGCCATGGCGATCTTGACGGCCAGACAGGTGTAGCTGCCGCCAAGGCCCATGGGGCCTATGCCCAGTTTGTTCACGGCGGCCAGCAGTTCGGCCTCCATCTCGGCGATCTTGGGGTCCGGGTGCGTGTCGTCGAGCTTGCGCAAAAGCGCCTTCTTGGCGATCTTGGGCGCGTACTCGAAGGTGCCGCCGATGCCGATGCCCAGGATGACAGGCGGGCAGGGGTTGGGGCCGGCCTCGGCCACGCGGTTCACCACGAACTTCTTGATGCCCTCCCAGCCCTGGCTCGGGGCCAGCATGGTCACGCGGCTCATGTTCTCGCTGCCGCCGCCCTTGGCCATGTAGCTGATCTTGAGCTTGTCGCCGGGCACCAGGTCGATGTGGATGATGGCCGGGGTGTTGTCGCCGGTGTTCTTGCGCGTCATGGGGTCGCAGGAGCTCTTGCGCAAAAAGCCGTCCTTGTAGCCGGCAACCATGCCCTCGGTGATGGCCTGGTTTATGCCGCCTTCGACGCGGACGTCCTCGCCCATCTCCACATAGAAGATGGCCAGGCCGCAGTCCTGGCAGAGCGGCAGCTTGGTCTCGAAGGCCAGGTCGGCGTTCTCCAGCAACTGGCGGAAGATCTCCTTGCCGGCCTCGGTGCTCTCGTTCTTGTAGCCTTCTTCGAATTTTCTGCGCACGTCGTCGGGCAGCTTGGTGTTGGCGCTTACGCACATGCGCGCCACGGCCGCCGAGATGTCCGCCGCCTTGATTTCTCTCATGGCGTCTCCTTCAATGTCCTTACGCGGTTAACGCCCTACTTCCCAAAGAAGTTCTTGAGGGCGGTGATGCCCATCTTGCGCCGCAAGAAGCCCAGCTGGTCCTGCAGGGGCATGTGCTTGGGGCACACGTCCTCGCAGGCGAGCAGGCCCATGCAGCCGAAGATGCCCATGTCGTTGCCGATGATCTCGTAGTAGTCCTGCTCGGTGCGCTCGTCGCGCGGGTCGATGAGGAAGCGGCCCACGCGGTTCAGGCCCGCGGCGCCCAGGAAGTCCGGGCGCAGGCGCGCCGTGCCGCAGGCGGCCACGCAGCAGCCGCACTCCACGCAGCGGTCCAGCTCGTAGATGGCCTCGGCCACGTCGTTCTCCATGCGTTCTTCCTGAGCCTTGGGATCAAAGACCTTTTTCGTGTGGATCCACGATTCCGTGGCGTCGTACATTTCGCGGAACCAGGAGCCCGTGTCAACCGAGAGGTCTCCCACCAGTTGGAACACAGGCAGGGGCAGCAGGGTTATTTCGGCGGGCTGGTCCTTGATTTTGGTGTGGCAGGCCAGGCCCGGACGGCCGTTTATGACCATGCCGCAGGAGCCGCAGATGCCAGCGCGGCAGCAGAAGTCGAACTGCAGGCTCGGGTCCTGCTCCTCGCGGATGCGGTTGAGCGCGATGAAGAGCGTCATGGCGTCCGTTTCCTCCAGCACAAAGGACTCCATGTGCGGGGTGGACTCCGGGTCCTGCGGATTGTACCGGAAGATGTTGAATTTCAGCGATCTGGCCATGATTTACCCCTTGATCTCGGCTTTGATGATCTCGCTCTTGCCATAGCCGCGGTCTCCTGGCGGAATGTGGAAGATCTGCGTGGCGGCCTCGTACTCCAGGGTCGGCAGATCGTCCTTTTCGCTCTTCCAGTAGGCCAGGGTGCGCGTGAGCCAGTCGCGGTCGTTTCTTGCGGTGAAGTCCTCGCGGTTGTGGCTGCCGCGGGACTCTGTGCGCTTGAGCGCGCCGTAGGCGACCATGAGGGCCATTTTGACCTGGCCTTCGATCTTGAGCGCGCTGGAGAGCTCCGGGTTGACGCCCAGGCCGTTGCTCTTGAGCCCCACCTTGCGCGCGCGCTGCAGAATCTCCTGCAGCTCGGCCACGCATTTGGTCAGGCCCGCGTCGGTGCGGAAGATGTTCGCCCCGATGTGCAGGGCCTGCTGCATGGCCTGGCGGACCTTGAACACGTTCTCGGTGCCGGACTTGCAGCTGATGACGTTCTGGATGCGCTCCTGCTGGCGTTTCACCTCGTCGTCGATGACGGCGGAGTTGAAGGTGACCTCCGCGCCTTGCAGGAACTCGGCGATCTTCTTGCCCACGATGCCGCCGGCCACGACGGTTTCGGCCAGGGAGTTGCCGCCCAGGCGGTTGAAGCCGTGCATGTCCCAGCAGGCGGACTCGCCCACGCTGAACAGGCCCTTGATGCCGTATGCGTGGCCGTCCTTGTTGGTGCGCACGCCGCCCATGCTGTAGTGCTGGGTGGGCCGCACGGGGATGAGCTGGTGGATGGGGTCGACGCCGAGGAAGCTGGTGCAGATCTCGTACACTTCGCGCAGCTTGCCGGTGATGTGCTTTTCGCCCAGGTGGCGGATGTCGAGCCAGAGGTGCTCGCCATAGGGGCTTTTGACGCCCTTGCCCTGGCGGATGTGGTGCGTCATCCAGCGGGAGACCACGTCGCGGCTGGCCAGCTCCTGCTTCTCCGGCTCGTAGATGTTCATGAAGCGTTCTTCGTTCACGTCGAGCAGGGTGCCGCCGTCGCCGCGGCAGCCCTCGGTGACCAGGATGTCCGTGGGCACGATGCCCGTGGGGTGGAACTGCACGGCCTCCATGTTGCCCATGGGCACCAGGCCGGTGTTGATGGCCGGGATGTGGCCGCCGCCGTCGCAGATGACGGCGTTGGTGGTGCAGGGGTAGATGCGCCCGAACCCGCCGGAGGCGATGGTGGTGGCCTTGGCCAGGTACACGCGCAGCTCGCCGGTGCGCAGGCAGCGCGCCACGCAGCCGAAGCAGGTCACGCCGTCGTGGATGAGCGCGATGGCCTCGGTCTTGTCGTGCACCTCCACGCCCAGCTGGGCGCAGACGTTGTCGACCGTGAAGAGCACGCTGTGGCCCGTGCCGTCGGACACGTAGCAGGTGCGCCATTTGGCCGTGCCGCCGAAGTCGCGCGCGGTGATGAGCCCGCGGTTCTCTTCCTTTTCTTCCTTCTCGAACTGCTTGCCGCCCTTGAAGTACATGCTCTTGCCGGGCACCACGCGGTTCCAGGGCACCCCCCAGTGCGCCAGCTGGCGCATCTCGATGGGGGCGTTGTCGGCAAAGAGCCGGGCCACTTCCTGGTCGCAGCCCCAGTCCGAGCCCTTGACCGTGTCGGCGAAGTGCACGTCCGGGCAGTCGCCCTCGCCCTTGGCGCAGTTGCCCAGGGAGGCCTGCATGCCGCCCATGGCGGCCGAGGAATGCGAGCGCCTGGCGGGCACAAGGCTCAGGCAGATGGCGGAGAAGCCCGCCTGGGCGGCCTCGATGGCCGCGCGTTCGCCGGCCAGGCCGGCGCCGATGACGAGTACGTCGGTGTAGATTGTCTGCATATTCCCCACCCTATCCTTTCAGGAACCAGAAGCGGATCAGCGTGAGCACGCCGATGGTGATGAAGATCAGGGTGAGCAGGTTTTCGCCGCGCTTCAAGCCTTTGCGCTCGGCGCGGCCGGCGAAGCCCCACTTCACCGCGATGCGGTAGAGGCCGATGCCCACGTGCAGCTCCGCCAGGGGCAGGAGCAGCATGTAGAAGAACACCCACGCGCCGCTGCGGATGCGCTCGGCGCTTTTTATCGCCGTGATGGGCAGGTCGGAAAGCACCACCCACATGTGGATGGAGCCCATGACCAGGATGATCATGGCCGAAACGGCCTGGACGACCCAGAGCCAGGTGTCGGTGTGGTGCAGCATCTTGGCGTGTTCCCAGATGGTCTTCTGCCCTTCGAGACGGAAGGGGATTTTCCGCGCCGCAAGGAGGAAGTGCGCGAGGAAAAGCAGAAAGATCACCGGGCCGCCGGCCTGGACCATGCCGGTGTTCTCGAAGAAGCCGGCGATGGCGTTCATGACTTCCGGGCCGATGTTCACGCTGGCCACCAGAAGCATGTGCGCCCACATGAATCCGATGAGGCAGACGCCCGAAAGCATCTGCGCCCAGTCCAGCACGCCGTCCAGGCGGCGGGCGCTCAAGGTGGGATGATTAGCCGTCAATGGAAGGGACATAGTTCCTCCTGCACAGGGTTCAAAAGCTCGGCGGGTCTTGGCCTCAGCCGTGGTGCCTGTTGCCGCTCTCCACTCTTACAACCGCTCCCTCGAGCATTTCCTCGGGAGCGTCTTCAGCCTCTTCATTGGTGCCGGCAAGCGCCCTTTGCAGAGCGGGCATGTCCAGCGCCTTTTCCCACTTGGCCACGACGATGGTGGCGATGCCGTTGCCGATGAGGTTGGTGATGGCGCGCGCCTCGCTCATGAAGCGGTCCACGCCGAGAAGAATGGCCATGCTGGCCACGGGGATGGTGCCCAGGCTGCCCAGGGTGGCCGCCAGGGTGATGAAGCCGCCGCCGGTGACAGCGGCCGCGCCCTTGCTGGTCAGAAGCAGAATGCCCATCATGTACATCTCGTCGCCGAAGGACAGCGGCGTGTTGGTGGCCTGGGCCAAAAACACGCTGGCCATGGTGAGGTAGATGCAGGTGCCGTCGAGGTTGAAGGAGTAGCCCATGGGCAGGGTGAGACCCACCACGGAACGGTCGCAGCCGGCGACCTCCATCTTGGCCATCATGCGCGGCAGGGCCGCCTCGGAGGAGCTGGTGCCGAGCACGAGCAGGATCTCCTCCTTGATGAACTTGAGGTACTTCCAGAGGCTGAAGCCGGTGACTTTGCAGACGATGCCCAGGAAGACGAAGATGAAGACGATGCACGTGGTGTACACGCCGGCCATGAGGTACATGAGCTGCTGCAGCGTGCCCACGCCGAAGGAACCCACCACGTAAGCCATGGCGCCGAAGGCGCCCATGGGCGCGAAGTACATGATGTAGTGCACGACCTTGAACAGGCCCTTGCCGAATTCATCGACGAAGCGTGTGACGCTCTTGGCCTTTTCGCCCAGGGAGGAGAGGGCCAGGCCGAAGAAGATGGAGAAGAACAGCACCTGGAGGATTTCGCCCTTGGCGAAGGCGTCCACCACGTTGTTCGGAATGATGTGCATGATGAAGTCGACGGTGGAGAGCTTCTTGCTTTCGCCCGCGTACTTGGCCACGGAGGCGGCGTCCAGGGAGGCTACGTCGATGTTCATGCCCACGCCGGGCTCGTAGACCTTGACCACCACCAGGCCGATGGCCAGGGCGATGAGGGTCATGGTCCAGAAATACAGCATGGCCTTGATGCCCACGCGGCCGACCTTGCCCATGTCGCCCATTTTGGCGATGCCGACCACGACGGTGCAGAAAATGATCGGGGCGATGATCATTTTGATCATCTTGATGAACGCATCGCCGAGGGGCTTCATCTGCGCGGCGAGGTTCTCCTTGCCGGGGAACAGCATGCCCAGGGCGATGCCGATAAGGATGCCGGAGATGACCTGGAAGTACAGCGATTTGTAGAGGGGCTTCTTCACGGTTTCGACTGCCATGCGACTGCTCCTTGAACCGCTTGCGGCGGCTCCTGGTTTTGCTTGGGGTCTTTCGGCCCCTTGCGGCGTTTTGGCCGGTCAAGGCCTCCGTGCGCGCGCAGCCTGCAGTGTCCTCGACGGGATCGGGGGGGACCATGCTGGTTGGGTGTGCTGATAGCCCGCTTGAGCAATCGCCGTGCCAGCCCTCGCGAGCTTTAATCCTAGAATGCGATTACACCTGAGCGCGTATCATTTCAAGGAAGTAAAGGCTTTTTTCCGTGTCTTGGGCGTGGGCCGAAACATGTGGGGAATGTGTGGCGTATGTCACATGTGTGGCGCCTCGAATGTGTGGCGCCACACTTTGCGCAGGGCGCGGGGGCGGGATCAGGAAAGCTGATGTTTCGCCATGTTGCGGTAGAGGGTGCGGCGGTCCACGCCAAGAACGCGCGCGGCCTTGGCCTTGTTGCCCCCCGCTTGGGCCAGGGCGGCCAGGATGTCCTCCTGCCGCAGCCCGCCGCTTTGCCCCAGGCGCGGCGTCAGCAAGGCCGGCGCGGGCCTGACCTGGCCCTGCCCTTTGCTGAAGCGCAGCAGGTCGGCCGGCAGGTGGGCGGAGGTGATTTCTCCGCCCGGGCACAAGATGCAGGCGTGCTCCAGCGAGTACTTGAGCTCGCGCACGTTGCCCGGCCAGGGGTAGGTCATGAACACCCGCATGACCTCGTCGGAGCATTTGCTGAGGTGCTTGCCGAAGCTGGCCTGGAAATGGGTGATGAAGTGGGCCATGAGCAGCGGAATGTCCTCGGTGCGCTCGCGCAGGGGCGGCAGCTGGATGACCATGACCTTGAGGCGGTAGTAGAGGTCCTCGCGGAAGAGTCCCTGGCGGATCTTGTCCAGCAGGTCCACGTTGGTGGCGGCCAGCACGCGCACGTTGGCCTTGCGCGTGCGCGAGTCGCCCACGCGCTCGAACTCCTTGCGCTCCAGCACGCGCAGAAGGTTCAGCTGAATGCGCGGGGAGATGTCGCCTATTTCGTCGAGGAAGATGGTGCCGCCCTCGGCGGCCTCGAAGCGGCCGATCTTGTCGCGGATGGCTCCGGTGAAGGCCCCGCGCATGTGCCCGAAAAGTTCGCTCTCCAGCAGGTTTTCGGAAAGGGCCGAGCAGTTGACCTTCACCAGGGGGCCTTTGCTGCGTGCGCCGCCAAAGTGCAGGGCCTCGGCCACCAGCTCCTTGCCGGTGCCGCTCTCGCCGGTGATGAGCACCGTGGATTCCACGTCGGAGAGCTGGTCCAGCACGGCGTAAATGTCTTGCATCACCTTGCTTTTGCCCACAATGCCCCGGTGGCTGTGCAGGTCGGTGAGGCGCTTCTCCAGGTCGGCCAGGCGGGTTATGTCGCGGATGACGAGCACCGCGCCCGCGAAGTTGTGCTCGCTGTCGAGCAGGGGCGAGCTGTTGATGACCACCACCTTGCCGGGGGCGTGGGTCTGGCATTCCACGCGGTGCTCCTGCACGGGCCGCCGCGTTTCCAGCGTGGTGCGCAAAACCGTGAAGCAGGCGCGGTTGCACGAGCCGCTGATGCAGGAGATGTCCTTGTCCTGCGAAAGCTCTGAGCCGATGCAGCAGACCTCGCTCAAGGCGCGGTTGGTCTGGATGATGCGCATGTTCGTGTCCACGGTGATGATGGCGTCGGGGATGGAGCGGAACACGGCCTCCAGGCCGGAGCGCAGGCGCTCCTTTTCGGCGTTGATGGCCTGCATGGCCAGCTCGGTCTCCACGCGGTCGTTGATGTTCTGCACCATGGGCAGCAGGTAGAGCGCCTTGCCGGACGAGTCGCGCACGAGCCCGGCGGAAAGGTGCACCCAGACCTCGCGCCCGTCCTTGGTCAGGTAGCGCTTGTCCTGCTCCCAGGAGTCTATCTCGCCGCGCTTCACCCGGTCGTACTGGAACAGGCTTTCGCCGCGTTCGTCCGGGTGGGTTATGGAGTCGAAGGTGATGGTCTTGAGTTCGGCCTCGGTGTAGCCGGTGATGCGGCAGAAGGCCTCGTTGGCGCGCAGAAAGGTGTTGTCCAGGCTGACGATGGACGCGCCGATGGGCGACTGGTCGAAGGTGTGGCGGAACTTCTCCTCGCTTTCCTTCAGGGCGCGCTCGGCCTCCTTGCGGGCGGTGATGTCGATGTTCAGGCCTTCGATGTACTGCAGCTCGCCTGTCGCCGGGTCGCGCACCTCGCGCGCGGTGAGGGAGATCCATTTGGTCGCGCCGTTCTTGCAGATGAACTGCGTTTCGAAGCCGGTGATCTGCCCGGTTTCGCGCAGGACCTTGAAAAGCGTGTCGCGGTCGGAAGGGTCCACGTAGAGCTGGCTGCGCAGGTCGTTGAAGTGGGCGATGAGCTCGGCCGGGGAGTCGAAGCCGAGAATGGAGGCCAGCCCCGGGTTGACCATGAGGTAATGGCCGCTCTGGGTGGACTGGAACACGCCCTCGATGACGTTCTCGAAAAAGCTTTGGTAGCGGGCCTCGGCCTGGCGCAAGAGTGAAAGGTCCGTCAGGGTCAGGATGACGAGCTTCTGCCCTTGCGCGCGCGCCACCGGGCGCGAGGCCAGAAGCACGGGCACGCTTTTGCCGCCTGGGCCGGGCAACCGGCATTCCACGCCGTGTATGCCTTTTGCCAGTTCAATGAGGCTGAACTCCTGCCGGGGAAAGAGCGTGGCCAGGCTGGGCGTTTCGTCCCCGCCGCAGAGCATGACCCGCGCCCGGTCGTTGGCGCAGAGCACCTCTCCGTTTTGCGCGTCGAGCACCAGCACGCCCGCGTTCACGGCGTTCAGCAGGTCGGTGTCGCCGGGCAGGGCGTCCTGATCCGTGCAGCGGGGCGGCGCCTGGCGCATGGGCGGCTAGGCTCCCTTGGCGCTTATGCCGTCCAGCAGACCCAAAAGCTCGCCGGGCTGGCTGATGATGTGCCGCGCGCCGTTGGCGGAAAGCTCGGCTTCGTCGCGGAAGCCCCACAACACGCCGACGGGCAGCATGCCCGCGCCGCGCGCGGTCTTCATGTCCGTGGCCGAGTCGCCCACGAAGACGACGGAGCCGGGCGCGAGGCCAAGCTCCGCGGCCAGGGCCAGGGCGCCGGCCGGGTGCGGCTTGTTCGGCACTTCTGGCCGCGCCCCGCGCACGATGGTGAAGGGGCCGCCGGGAAAGAACGCCTCGATGGTCAGGTCGGTGTAGGGCTGGGGCTTGTTGGAAAGCACGCACACGGGCAGCCCGCGCTGGTGCAGGGCGTCCAGCAGCTCCTTGATGCCGGGGTAGGGCAGGGTCTTGTCCTTCCAGCGGCGCTTGTATTCCGTCACGACGGTTTTCGTCGCGGTCTCAAGGGTCTGCGGGTCGCGGCGGTCCTCCGGCAGCATGCGGCGCACCAGTTCCTCCATGCCCAGGCCCACGAAGAAACGGTAGGCGTCTTGCGGGTGCTGGGGCAGCCCCAGGGCGGCCAGCGCCGCGTTGCCGGAGTCGGCCAGGTCCGCCAGGGTGTTCAGCAGGGTGCCGTCCAGGTCGAAGATGATTGCGCGTGCGGGGGGCGTCATGGGTGTCCTTGGTTCGCGGCCAGGCCGGAAGAGGGTGCTCTGTTGGCCTTGCGTGTACACCGGCGGCCGTTTGCGCGCAAGCGGGCGGGGCTGCTTGCGCCGCTTCGCCGGACGCGCCGGGGCGGGCCCTTGCCGCCGTGGGGCTATCGTGGCATGACGGGCCATGGGCAAGCCTTTTGTGTTCCGACTGGAAAAAGTGCTGGAGTACCGCCGGCAGCTGGAGGAGCAGGCGCGCCTAGCGCTGGCCCAGGCCCAGGCCCGGCACGACTCGCAGCAGCAGATCATCGTGGACATAAGCACGCGTCTGGCCGCCCACAACGAGCGGGGCTTCGGCTCCCACGCCACCCAGTCGGACATTTGGCTCTGGACCCAGTACCGCGAGGCCCTGGAAAAGGACCTTGTCAGCGCCAGGGCCGAGCTGGAAAGGCTGGCCTCGATTTTGCAAACATGCCGCCAGGAGGCCGTGCTCCGTTCCAGGGAAAAGAAGCTCCTGGAAAAACTGAAGGACCGGCAGGCCAAAAAACACCATGTTCAAGAGAACCAAAGAGAGCAAAAAGAGTTCGACGAAATGGCAACGATTCGCCATAAATCCCAAGATCGTTAGCGTCCTTGCGGCGTTGGCGGTTGTGGCCGCACTCAAGCTCACCGTGCTTGGCGCTTTGGGAATCAACCTCTGGGAGCAGCTCAAGGGCGACGATATTTTGCCACTGTCCAAGGCGCTTGCCGCGCAGACCGGCAAGGCGGAAAAGCAGCCCGCCCCGCCCGACGTGGCCCCCGCGGCCGACGCCTCCGCCTCCGCCGGGGAAGGGGACATGCTGGCCGAGAACGCCATTCCGCAGACCCGCGTGAACGAGAGCCAGACCGCCAAGGACGCCAACCGCCGCGAGGCCGAGCTGGCCGCCAAGGAGCGCGCCCTGACGGCCATGGAGAAGAGCGTCGACGACAAGCTGGCCGAGCTCAAGCGCGTCGAGGCCTCCATCAAGAAGCTGCTCGACCAGGCCGACGTGCTGAAGGACGAGCGCATCAAGCGCCAGGTGGCCACCTACCAGGCCATGAAGCCCAAGCAGGCCGCGGAGGTGCTCTCGAACATGGACCAGGAGCTCGCCGTCAAGATTCTGACCGGCATGAAGCCCAAGGTCGCGGGCGAGATAATGACCTACGTGAAGACCGACAAGGCCGCCAAGCTCACCGAGGCCATGACCAAGGTGCAGGCGCCCATGCAGGGCCCCGGCCAGTAGCCCGCAAGCAACGCGCGATTTCGACAGCCCCGCTTGGACCGTCCGCCGGGAAACCCCGTGGACGCCCGGGCGGGGCTGTGCTAGTTGCCGCCCATGACGCGCATCAAGCTCATCATCGCCTACGACGGCACCGATTTTTCGGGCTGGCAGCACCAGGCCAACGCGAGGTCGGTGCAGTGCGTGGTGGAGGCGGCCGTGGCCAAGATCGTGGGCGAGCGCAGGCCCGTGCAGGGCGCGGGCCGCACCGATTCCGGCGTGCACGCCCTGGGCCAGTGCGCCCATGTGGACCTCCCCGAGCCACTGGCCAGCCGCGTGCCCTGGCGCATCGCCCTCAACAGCAACCTGCCCCTGGACGTGCGCGTGGTGGAGGCGTCCATCACCCATCCCCGCTTCCACGCCCAGTTCGACGCTGTTTCCAAAATCTACGCCTATACCCTGTGGCACGACCGCGGCTACGTGGACCCCATGCGCCGCCGCTTCGTGTGGGACGTGCCCCCGCTGGACGAGGCCGCCATGGACGCGGCCGCCGCCGTGCTGGTGGGCCGCCACGACTTCAACAGCTTCCGCAACCTGGGCACGAAGCTCGGCGCGCGCGGCACGGTGCGCAACCTCATGGCCCTGTGGCGCGAGCCCGGCTCCTGCCCGGCGGAGACCGTATGGCGCGCCCGGGCCGACGGCTTCCTGAAGCAGATGGTGCGCAACCTCGTGGGCTGCCTGGTGGCCGTGGGCAAGGGTAAAGCAACGCCCGAGGACGTCCGATTGATCCTTGAGCGCTGCGACCGCAACCACAGCCTGCCCACCGCCCCGGCCCACGGCCTGTGCATGGAGCGGGTGTTCTACCCCGGCGATGCCGACGAGTCCGGCCGGATGGATGCGCCAGAGGCGGACGCCGGCGCGGTCGAGACCGGCGCGGCCAATACAGTTGCGGGCGAGACGGGCCAGGAGGGCGCGGCCCATGACGATTGCCACCGGGAGCGTGAGCTCCCCTAGCCTGAACATCGAAAATACGGTCGACGCCGGCGCGCCATCCGTCTTCCTGCCTGCGCCCAAAACCCTGGCCGCCGCCAACGCCGAGCTGCAAAACTCCCTGCCCGAGGCCACGCCCTCCGGCCTGAACGGCCTTGTTTTCTCCACCCTGGCCGCGACCTTCAAACGCCTGGACGAGCGCCTCGCCGCCGTGTCCTGGCCGGATTCCGCGTCGACAGCAGCTTCCGGCAACGCTTTGGCCAACACCGCGCAAGGCTCCGGCTCCGGAACCTCCGCCAGCGCCGGCGCCGCCGGCCTGACCGGCACGCAATCCGAAGACGCGGCCATTGCCGATGTGGGCGGCGTCGATCCAGAGGCCCTGACCACCCTGGCTCCCGGCTCCTACACCTTGGGCTATGCGGCCGCCGCGTCCGGCAGCGGCGCGGAGCAGGCCGTTATCCGCGTGTACGGTGGCGATACCTGGCAGGACGTGCTGCAACGCCTCTCCCGCGTTTTGGGGTCGGCCAGCGTCGGCATGCTCTCGCGTCTGGTTCCGGTGAACCGCAACGCCCTCAGCCTGCCGCAGCATGAAACAGGGCAGAGCGCCGCCGCGGCAAGCGGGACGGGCCAGGCCGACGCGGCCCTGGGCGAGGCCGCGCCCATGCGCGTCGCCGCCCCGGTGGCCCGGCTGGCGGACGCCCTGGGCGACGTGCTGGCCTCGTACAACGAGGTGGGCGGCCTGCTGGCGGCCAACGTCCAGGCCCCCAGGGAGCAGGCGTCCAAGACCCAAACGGCCGACGAACAAACGGCCCACGCGGCCGCAGCGGCGGACTGGACCGGGCTGGCCGCTGCGCGCGCGCCTGCGCTGGCCTCCGTGGGCGTGCTGCGCGCGGGCACGTCCCTGTGGCTGTCCGAGGAGTCCTTCCTCACCGCATACTGGTCCGACCCGGCCGCGACGCGGGCCACGCTCGCGGGCCCGGAAGGTCTTTTGACCGCCCTGCAAAACCGTGCGGACGAGGCTCTGGGCGCGGGCGGCTCGGCGCTGGCCGGAGTTGCCTCCGCAGCCTCGCCAACGCAGAACGCCGCAGGGCCGGACATGCTGGCCGCGCCCATGGCCCCAAAAACAGAGGCCCAGGTGGAGCGGGGCGGGCAGGTGCTCGACACCTATGATGACGCTGACAACTTTTCGTTGGATGCACTGGGTGTTGGAGGGGCCGGGGCGCTGCTGCGCCGCCAGGGCTGAACCGCCTGAAATCGTTGATGCTCTAGGCTCTGATGGCTGTCTGCGGCACGGCGTTCCGGCTGCGCCATACACCCTGCCCGAATTTTTCTTGCAACACCGCACGATTTAGGGCTTTTCCCTCTTGCTGTTTTTGTTTCACTGGGATACTGCGGCAAATAGGTCAAGGCAAGCTTGGAGCGTCTAAACTCGGCTTTGGGTGAGTCGTGCGCGGGCGAAACAAGGCGGGTATTCCGTGTATTTCACTTATGGAGTAGGAAGCGATGAAGTCCATTTACGTCGGCAATTTGCCTTTCAGCGCCAAGGAAGACGAGATTCGTGATCTGTTCGCCTCGTACGGCGAGGTGCAGATGGTCAAGTTCGTGATGGATCGCGAAACCGGCCGCTTCCGTGGCTTCGGCTTCGTGGAGATGGAGGACGCTGGCGCCGTGAAGGCCATCGAGGCCCTCGACGGCAAAGACTTCGGCGGCCGCACCCTGCGCGTCAACGAAGCCAAGGAGCGTGCTCCCCGCCCGCCCCGCCGCTACTAGAAAGTAAGCACATTCAGCAAGGCCCCGCTTCCGAGATGGATGCGGGGCCTTCGTTTTTTCAGGCGTGCAGCAGCTTCAAGCCCGCAATGCCCGCGGCGATGAGCCCGATGCAGCCCACGCGCAGCGCGCCGGCGGGCTCGCCCAGCACCAGCATGCCGAAGATGGCCGCGCCCAAAGTGCCTATGCCCGTCCACACGGCGTAGGCCGTGCCGATGGGCAGGTCGCGCACGGCCAGGCCCAGCAGGCCCACGCTGGCCAGCATGGACACGGCGACGAAAACAGAGGGCGCGGGCCGCGTGAAGCCCTGCGTGTACTTGAGGCCCACGGCCCAGGCGACCTCGAAGAGTCCGGCGATGGCCAGATAGATCCATGACATGATGGGTGAGTCCTTTGAGGCTGGCGGGGTCGTCCCCGTGGAAGAAAGGCGGCGTCGGGTCGTCCCGCCGGGCCGGAGATGTGTGGAGAGAGGGGGCTAGTTGAGGCGCGGCTGGTTGTCAACGTGGGCGTCAACGCAGGCGTCAAAGTGGGCGTCAACGCGGGCGTCAAAGTGGGCGTCAACGCGGGAGCAGCGAGGAACCCACCCCAGGTGCCAGCGCGGGCGTCAGCCCCACAGCCTGGCGCACAGCTCCTCCAATATCCCCAGCATCTGCCCGCACACGCCGCCGGCCGCGGGCGGCGGGCCGAAGAGCGCGGTGCGCATCTCGCGCAGATTTTTCGTGAACACATCGTCCGCGCCGTCGACCCCCGGGGTTTGGCGCACGGTCATGTCCAGGCGCTCCGCCAGCAGCAGGCCGGAGAGTCCCTGGCAGAACAGCCGCGCCAGCCCGGCGAACTCGTCGGCCTGGGTGCGCCAGTAGGCCAGGGCTTTTGGCGTGGGCCGCTGGGCCAGGGCCTCGCAGATGAGCGCGTACACGCTGTTGATGCCGGGGCCGGGCACGCCGCGCCGCCAGCCCAGCAGCCACGGGTTGCGCCAGAACAGCAGCAGGTGGTCCTGCCCCAGGCCGATGGCTTCCTCAAGGGCGGCCTTGGCCGCGCGCAGGGCCGGGTCGTCCCAGAGCACTTCGTCCGCGCCCACGCGCCAGGGCGGGGTCTGGGCCGTGTCCTCCGGGCAGTGCGCCCCGGCCAGCCCGCGCAGCAGGTGCGCCAGCCAGCGGTTGGCCTCCGGCGAATCCGGCGTCTCCAGGTGCGGGTAGGACAGGACATAGCGGCCCTGGCCGTAGCGGCCGGAGATGACCGCCGGGCGGTTGGTGAGGAAGTCCGGCCGCACTTGCAGGCCGTAGAGGTTCTCCCAGTCGCAGAGCGCCTCCTCGGGGAAGCGCGAGAGGTTCAGGTCGGCCACCCAGAAGTCCGGGCCCAGGCCGGCGTAGCGCGCCAGCACGCAGACGCCGTCGCCGGTGTCTTCGCCGGGCTTGGCGCCGGGCTTGGCGGCGGGCGGCGCAAACTGCGCGGGCCACCACACCTGGGCCAGCAGTTCAGCGGATTCTGGCAGGGTCAGGGCGTCGCGCCCGCCCGTGGCCAGGCGCACGTCGCCGGAGAGGAAATGTTGCAGGCGTCCGGCAAAGCCCATGCGGCCCCAGGGGCACAGGCCAAGGGATTCGCCGGGGCGCGGACTGGTGAGGCCAAGACCCGCGCCGCCGCAAAACCCCAGGTAATTGCCGCCGGCGGCCACAAATTCGCGGATGGCCGCAAGCCCGGCCTCGCCGAGCCGCAGCGCCCGGCCCCGCGCCCAGCCGCCAGGGGCGATGAGCAGCGCGGGGGGCACCCCCCGGCCGGACTTGCCAGACAGCGCGCCCTCGGCTATGTCATGGGCGCGTAAAATCCCGTGGGGCACGTTCAGCGCGCGCAAAAAGCGCAGCACCAAGAGCCCCCACAGGTGCGAGTCATCCCATACGACGAATACGCGCGTCACATTGGCCCCCAAGGTTTTTCGGGCACCCTATCCGCGCCCGCGCCCCCTGGCAAGGGCTGCGGCGGAGCGCGCACCCGGCGTTTGAAGCCGGGTGCGCCAGGATCCGAAAGACCGCCCATGGCCGCCCACGCGCACGAAGGAGAGACGATGTCCGAGAATTCCGAGAACCAGCCGACCATGCAGGAGGCCGCGCTGCCCAAGGGCTACGAGCCCGCAGACGTGGAGGCCCGCTGGGGCAGGCACTGGGAGGAGAACAAGACCTTCACGCCCGATCCCCAGGACGTGCTTTCCGGCAAGAAGGAGCCGTTCTCCATCGTCATTCCGCCGCCCAACGTCACGGGCGCGCTGCACATGGGCCACGCCCTGGACCTGACCGTGCAGGACATCCTGTGCCGCTTCATGCGCCAGCAGGGCAAAAGCGTCTTGTGGGTGCCCGGCACCGACCACGCGGGCATTGCCACGCAGAACGTGGTGGAGCGCCAGCTGAAGAAAGAAGGCAAGAAGCGCGACGACCTGGGCCGCGAGAAATTCATCGAGCGCGTGTGGGACTGGAAAAAGGAGTACGGCGACCGCATCCTGAACCAGATCCGCAGCCTGGGCGCCAGCGTGGACTGGGACAGCCTGCGCTTCACCATGGACGAGGGCTTGTCCAAGGCCGTGCGCGAGGTCTTTGTGCGCCTGTACCACGAAGACCTCATCTACAAGGGCAACTACATCGTCAACTGGTGCAACCGCTGCCACACGGCCCTGGCCGACGACGAGGTGGAGCACGCGCCCAAGAAGGGCAAGCTCTACCGCATCCGCTACAAGCTGGCCGGCGGCCCCCTTCCTGACGGGACGACCGAGCTGATCGTCGCCACCACCCGGCCGGAGACGCTTCTGGGCGACGTGGCCGTGGCCGTGCACCCGGAGGACGAGCGCTACACGCATGCCGTGGGCAAAAAGGTCATTCTCCCGCTGGTCGGCAAAGAGATCCCGGTCATCGCCGACGCCTACGTGGACATGGCCTTCGGCACCGGAGCCCTCAAGATCACCCCGGCCCACGACATGAACGACTGGGCCCTTGCGCGCACGCACAAGCTTGAGGTCATCACGGTCATCGACGACAAGGGCTTCATGAACGAGAACGCGCCGGCCGCCTACCAGGGCATGGCCAGCGCCGCCTGCCGCGAGCAGATCGTGGCCGACCTGGACGCCGCGGGCCTGCTGGTGGACATTGCCGACCACGACCACAGCGTGGGCGAGTGCTACCGCTGCAAGTCCGTCATCGAGCCCCACGTCAGCGAGCAGTGGTTCGTGAAGGTGGGCCCTCTGGCCAAGGCCGCGCGCGAGGCCGTGCCCGGACAGACGCAGATTTTCCCTCCCAACTGGGAGAAGACGTACTTCGAGTGGCTGGACAACATCCGCGACTGGTGCATCTCCCGTCAGATCTGGTGGGGGCACCGCATTCCCGCCTGGACCTGCGAGTCCTGCGGCGAAATGCTCGTGCAGACCGAGGACCCGGCCGACCTGGCGCACGGCTGCCCCAAGTGCGGCGGCGCGCTGAAGCAGGAGGACGACGTGCTGGACACCTGGTTCAGCTCGGCCCTGTGGCCGTTCTCCACCATGGGCTGGCCCGACACGGCTCCTGACGGCGGCCCCGGCGCCAAGCTCAAGGCCTATTATCCCACCAGCGTGCTGGTCACCGGCTTCGACATTTTGTTCTTCTGGGTGGCCCGCATGATGATGATGGGCATCCACTTCATGGGCGAGGTGCCCTTCAAGCACGTGTATCTGCATGCCCTTGTGCGCGACGAGCAGGGCAAGAAGATGAGCAAGTCCACGGGCAACGTCATCGACCCCCTGGCCATGACCGCCAAGTACGGCACCGACGCCATGCGCTTCACCCTGGCCTCCTTCGCCGCCATGGGCCGCGACATCAAGCTCAGCGAAAAGCGCATCGAGGGCTACCGCCACTTCGTGAACAAGATTTGGAACTCCGCGCGCTTCGCCCTCATGAATCTGCCGGGCGAGCCCAAGGCGACCCTTGAGGAGGCTCTGGAGAACGCACCGCTGGCCAACCGCTGGATTCTGCACCGGCTGGAGGAAGTGAAGGACGAGGTGGAGAGCGCCGCCTTCGAATACCGCTTCAACGACATCGCCCAGGCCCAGTACAAGTTCATTTGGAACGAGTTTTGCGACTGGTTTGTGGAGATGGCCAAGGGCGACCTGTACGGCGAGGACGAGAAGGCCAAGGACGCCACGCGCCGCGTGCTGCTCACCGTGCTTTCCGAGACCATGGTGCTGCTGCACCCGGTCATGCCCTTTGTGACCCAGGAGATTTGGAGCGTGCTGCCCGGCATCGCCGACGCCGAGCTGGCGCTGCGGCCCTTCCCCGCGCGCAGGCCCCAGTGCAAAAACGAAGACGCCGCACGCGGCATGGCCTTCTTCCAGGGCGTGGTGGGCGCGGTGCGCACCATCCGCACCGAGCTGTGCATCGACCCGGCCAAGAAGCTGCCACTCATCATCGACACCACGGACGGCTACCCCGGCGCCCAGGCCGTGCTGACCGAAAACGTGCACCTCATCCAGTCCCTGGCCCGCATCGAAACGGCGGACATCGGCCCCGGCAAGACCGGCCCCCGCGCCAGCGGCACGGCTGTGGTCGAGGGCGCGCGCATCTTCGTGCCGCTCAAGGGCATTGTGGACTTCGGGGCCGAGGTGGCCCGGCTCGACAAGGAGCTGGGCAAGCTGGACAAGCAGCTGACGGCGCTGAACGCCAAGCTCGCCGCGCCCGGGTTCGCCAACCACGCCCCGGCGGACATCGTGGCCGCGGAGCGCGAGAAGCTGGCGGGCCTGGAGGACGCCAAGGCCAAGTTGTCCGAATTGCAGGAGCGCCTGAAGAGCGCTCTGGCCGAGGGCTAGCCCAAATGCCGGACGTGGTCCTGCGCCCCTGCGCCAAGGCCGACGAGCCGCGCATGGCGGACATCGTCAACGACGCGGCGCAAGCCTACAAGGGCGTCATTCCGGCGGACCGCTACCACGAGCCGTACATGCCCCTTGCGGAGTTGCGCGGCGAAATCGCCGCGGGCGTGCGCTTTTGGGGCGCGGACGTGGCCGGGGAGCTTGTGGGCGTCATGGGCATTCAGGACGTGGACAACGATAATCCGCAGGGCATAGGCCACGTGACCCTGGTGCGCCACGCCTACGTGGCCACCGCGCAGCGTGGCAAGGGCCTGGGCGGCAGGCTGCTGGCGCATCTCATGGGCATGGTGACGCGCCCGGTGCTCATAGGCACCTGGGCCGCTTCCTACTGGGCGCTGGGCTTCTACCAAAAGCACGGCTTCGTCTTGACCTCGCAGGCGGAAAAGGAAACACTCCTGCGGATCTATTGGGACATTCCGGCGCGGCAGGTGGAGACCAGCGTGGTCTTGGCCAATGCGGACGCCCTGCGGCTCATCCGCCCTGCGGCCCAAGGGGAACAGGCATGAAGAAGATAAGCGCCGCCGAGGAATTTCAGCGCATCGACGCCTTTTGGAGCCCGCGCCAGGTGGGCGAGCTGAACGGCCAGTTGGTGAAGTTCGTGCGTCTCAAAGGCCGGTTCGAGTGGCACAAGCATATGGACGAGGACGAGATGTTCTGGGTCATGGAAGGGCGGCTCACCATCCGCCTGCGCGACCGCGACATCATCCTCGGCCCCAACGAGTTTTTCATCATCCCGCGCGGGGTGGAGCACATGCCCGTCTGTGAAGACGAGTGCCGCGTCATGCTCTTTGAACCCGCCGCGACCAAACAATACGGCGACTAGCCCGGAGCGACCATGTCCACAGTCTACCTCATCGGCGCGGGCCCCGGCGATCCCGGCCTGCTCACCATCCGGGCCAAGGAGCTCATCGAGACCTGCGACGTGGTGGTCTACGACTACCTGGCCAACAAGGAATTCCTCAAATACGCCAGGAAGGACGCCGAGATCATCTACGTGGGCAAAAAGGGCGGCGACCACACCCTGCCCCAGGACCAGATCAACCAGCTCATCATCGGCAAGGCCAAGTCCGGCAAGAGCGTGGCGCGCCTCAAGGGCGGCGATCCGTACGTGTTCGGCCGCGGCGGCGAGGAAGCCGAAGAGCTGGTGGCCGAGGGCATCGCCTTCGAGGTCGTGCCCGGCGTCACCGCCGGCGTGGCCGCCCCGGCTTACGCGGGCATCCCGGTCACCCACCGCGACTTCACCACCTCGGTGTGCTTCATCACCGGCCACGAGGACCCGACCAAGGAAGAGAGCGGGCATAACTGGGAAGTCTACGCCAAGAGCAACAGCACCCTCGTATTCTACATGGGCGTCAAGAACCTGCCCATGATCGCCGGCAACCTGATGCAGAACGGCCGCCACAAGGACACCCCCGTGGCCCTGGTGCGCTGGGGCACGCGCTGCAACCAGCAGTCCATGGTCAGCACCCTGGAGCACGTGGCCGAGGAAGCCGAGAAGCGCAAGTTCGCCGCGCCCAGCATCATCATCGTGGGCGGCGTGTGCGGTTTGCACGACAAGCTGGCCTGGTTCGAGAAAAAGCCGCTGCTCGGCAAGGGCGTCGTGGTCACCCGCGCGCGCGAGCAAGCCAGCGACCTGGCCGACGTGCTGAAGGACATGGGCGCCTGCGTCTTTGAATTTCCCACCATCACGGTGCAGCCCCTGGACGACTACGAGGAAGTGGAGAAGGCCATCCTCGGCATCAGCGCCGTGGACTGGCTCGTGTTCACCTCTGTCAATGGCGTGAAGCACTTCTGGACCCAGCTCGGCGAGATCGGCCTCGACACCCGCGCCCTCGGCGGCATCAACGTGGCCGCCATCGGGCCCGCCACGGCCGATGAGCTGAAGCTGCGCGGCGTGACGCCCGACTTCGTGCCGCCCAAGTACGTGGCCGAGGAAGTTGTGGCCGGTCTGCTCAAGCTCGGCATTGCGGGCAAGAACGTGCTCATTCCCCGGGCCAAGGTCGCCCGCGAGGTGCTGCCCGAACAGCTCGCCGCGGCCGGGGCGCATGTGCGCGTGCTGCCGGTGTATGAGACCAGGCTCACCCAGGAGGACCCGGCGGAGATCGTCGCCGCCCTGGAGAAAGGCAAGATCCAGGCCATCACCTTCACCAGCTCCAGCACCGTGGAGAACTTCTTCACCCTGCTCGCGCCCGATACCTTGAAAAAATATCCGGACGTGAAGATCGCCTGCATCGGCCCGGTGACCGCCAAGACGCTGTCGCGCTTTGGCTTCACCCCGCACATCCAGCCCGAGGACTACACCATCCCCGGTCTGGCCAAGGCCCTGGGCGAAGGGCTGTAAGAGAAGAAGAGCCTCCGGCGGCTGGGGGGAATGATTCCCCCCAGACCCCCTCATGTCACGCCAAAGGGCTGGGCTGAACGTTCGTTCGGTCCAGCCCTTTGGCGTTTGCGGCGCGAGACGCTTTAGGACGAGATCTGTGCGCGATATGGGAGCGGCGTGCGGAGGTTGCGGAAAAGGAAGGGCGGCCAGGTTGTTCTTCGCACCGGCAATTCAGGATAGGGAGGCGCGGGGGATGGGGCGGTCCTTGGTTCCCTGAGCTCCGTCACCGCATCGTCACCATTTCGGCGCGTTTTTGCGCTGGATTTCCTTGCACCGAATGTTTAGAGAATTTTTAAAGACCAAGGGCCAAAGGCCGCAAAAGGGGGTGGGTGCGAAAGGCAACCAAAATACATAGCACGACAACAGGGGACCCTGCCGGCCCGCTCCAGGGGCCGAAACCAAAAGCCCAAGGGATCCTAATGGCATCGAAAAACTTCGTGCTCGACACCAACGTGCTCATTGAGAATCCGAAGTGCATCCAGGCGCTCCGAAACGGCCAGGACAACAACATCCACATTCCGTACACCGTGCTGACGGAGCTGGACAAACTCAAGCGCGACCCCCGTCTGGGGCATGTGGTGGCCCAGGCCGTCACCACCATCCTCTCCGATCCCGACGTGCATATATTCTCGCCCGGCGGCAGCGCCCTGCCCCTGGCCACGGACGAATCGCCCGACGACCGCATCCTGCGCGAGATAAGCCACCACCCCTTAAGCGAGCCCATCCTCGTCACCAACGACCGCATTTTGCAGCTCAAGGCGCGGGTCTCCGGCATTCCCTGCGAGGGCTACCGCGATTCCGTGCCCTTCCAGAGCGAGTCGCAAATCTACACGGGCTTTGTGGAAGAGGACGAAGAGCCCGTGCCCAACTCCTTCCGCTGGGAGGCCGGCACTCCGGTGTTCCACGGACCGGACGGTCCCAAGCCCATCGGCTACACCCACGAGATCTGGGGACTCAAGCCGCGCACGGTGTACCAGAACCTGGCCCTGGAGCTCATGCTCGACCCGCGCATCGATCTGGTTTCGGTGCAGTCCGAGGCCGGCTACGGCAAGACCTTTCTGGCCCTGGCCGTGGCGCTCTACCTCACCCTGGAGCGCAAGGACAACCCCTTCAAGCGCATCTATCTGGTCAAACCGGTGGTGGAGATTGGCGCCAAGATGGGCTTTTTGCCCGGCGACGTTGAGGAAAAGATGGGTCCCTACGTGCGCTACATCACCGACCTGCTGCTGAAGCTGCACGAGCTGCGGCCCGCCAACCGCATCTTCCAGGACCCGCAGTCCGACGTGCTGCGCCTGAATCCCAAGCGCTTCATCATCCAGCCCATCGCCTACATCCGGGGCATGAACCTGGAGAACTGCGTGGTCATCGTGGACGAGATGCAGAACCTCTCGCGCGGGGAAACGCGCGCCCTGCTCACGCGCATGGGCGAAGGCGTCAAGTGCATCTGCCTGGGCGACACGCGCCAGGTGGACAACCCCTATTTGAACGAGAGCAACAACGGCCTCAACTGGACGGTCAAGAAGCTGAAGGGATTCAAGAACTACGCGCATATGGTGCTCAAGGGCGAAAAGAGCCGCGGCCCCATCACCGACATTGTGCTGAAGTCCAAGCTCTGATCCGAAAGCAGCGGCTCGACCGCGTTGCCGCAGGGCATGAAAAAGCTCCCTTGAACCGCTGTTCGAGGGAGCTTTCGCGTGGCGCGCGGCGCCGGAGCTGGGGGTGCGGCCGCGCCCGGAACGCTACTTGGTGATGGTGACGGTGATGCGCTTGAACACATCCGGCCGGTAGCCGGGCTCCTCTTTGCGGATCTTGATGACGATGTCGCTTTCGCCCTCGGCCAGGGTGGTGAAGGCGTAGCGGATGCGCTTGCTGCCGTCGTAGGGCTCGATGTTGTCGAGGCGCAGCAGGGCGGGGTCGAAGGACGTGCCCGCAAACACATAGCCGCTGGCGTGCGGGTCGCGCATGTCGAGGGTCAGCCTTTTGCCCACGGGCAGGTCCGTGGCGTGCTTCTGCTCGCCGTCGAGCTTCAGGTCCACGTCCGCGGGCCCGCCGAGCATGCGGGGCATGTAGCTGCAGGCGGAAAACAGCGCCAAGAAGGCGAGGCACAACAAAGCGCGGCTGAGGCGAAAAACTGTGCGCATGGGCGGCTCCGGCGAACGTTGGTTTGGCCAAGAACGATTCTTGGACAAGGTCACAGGCGGTGTATCCTGCCGCTTGCGGCCTTGCAAGCGTTGCCGCGCATGCAAAAAAAGGGGGCCGGTTGCCCGGCCCCGTCTGGCGAGTGGAGCGAGAGGAGTGGTAAGAGCGGAGAAGGGAGGAGGAGAACGGATTCGCTTAGTTTTGCGGGTGCAGTTGGGTTTCAAGCCAGCTGCGCACCTCATTGTTGGGCGGGTACACGCCCTTGAGGTTGCCCACTGATTCCAGAAATTTGCGCCCCAGGTCCTCGGGCAGCTCCAGTTCGGCAAGCTCGCGCGCTTCCTCGGAGTTGCGGCTGACCAGAATGGCCCTTGGCGCCTTGTCCCAGGTGTAGACCACGAAATAGTTGCTGTAGTCCGACTTGGACCGCACGGGTTGCCTGTCCGCCCGCCAGGAGTTGTTGCCCCACTCCAGGTACAGGGTCACGGCGTCCCAAGGCGTCATGGTCCAATCGATCTCGAGATTGCGGTAGTTTTGCAGGCTGCCCATGTGATCCTCCTTGCGTGTGATTAAAGTAGTAATCTTTCCTAAGAAGATGTCAACCACTTTGGTCGAATTTTTTTTCGTGCGTGCATCCTGTACGTGTTGTGGTAAATAACCGTCCGGGTTTGACGCTTTCTTAGGCATATGCCAGAAAAGGGGATCCCCCGGGGGGAATGCCCAGGCGGGGAATATCCAAGCGAGGTGCCAGGATGGAGATGACAGACCTTTTGCCGAAAGAAGAATGGGCGCAGCTGGAGCAGGAAATCCACGAGCGCTTCGGCGTCAATGCCCACGCCTACACTGCCAAGGGCTCGCCATTCACCGGGCATGTGACCTGGGGCAACCGGCTGTGCCCGGCCCTGCGCCGGAACAAGAGCGCCGCCACGAGCATCTGCGCCGTGGTGAACCAGGTGGTCGGCGCGGAGGTGCGCCAGTCCGGCCAAGCCTCGGTGACGGACTGCGACGCCGGGCTCATGGTCGTGTGCGTTCCGGTGGTCGTGCGGGGCGAGTTTGTGGGCATGGTGGGCGGCTGCGGCGGCCTGCGCGACGGCGCCGAGCCCGAAAGCTTTCTCATCGAGAAGGCGGCGGGCCTGACCGAGGACGAGATTGCCGGGCTGTGCTCGGACATGAGGGAATATACCGAGGACGAGGCCCAGGCCATCGCCCTGCACATCGAGGGCCGCGTGGCCGAAATCGTGAAAGCCTATGAGGCGCGCCAGGCCAAAGCCTAGCGCCGCGCCGTCGGGGAAGGAGAAGTTCTCATGCCAGAGACCGTCGTCATCATCGGGGCCGTGGCCCTAGGACCCAAGGCCGCCTGCCGCTGCAAACGCCTGAACCCGGACGCCCGCGTGATCCTCATCGACCGCGGAAGCCGGATCTCCTACGGCGGGTGCGGCATTCCCTACTATGTCTCCGGCGATGTGAGCGACGCCGACGAGCTGCAGTCCACCTCCTATCATATGGTGCGCAACGCGCCCTTCTTCCACGACATCAAGGACGTGGAGGCCCGGCCCAGAACCGAGGCGCTGGGCATAGACCGCGCGGCCAAGACCGTGCGCTTGAAGAACCTGGACACCGGCGCGGAAGAGACCCTGGCCTACGACAAGCTCGTCATGGCCACGGGCAGCACGCCGCGCAAGCTGCCCATTCCCGGCGCGGATTTGCCCGGCGTTTTCGCCGTGGCCGACCTGGACGCCGCCGTGGCCATCCGCGCGCAGCTCACGGCCGGGGCCGTGGGCCGGGCCGTGGTGGTGGGCGCGGGCTTCATCGGCCTGGAAATGGCCGTGGCCGTGGCCGACATGTGGGGCATCGAGGCCACTGTGGTGGAGTACGCGCCGAGCGTGCTGCCCACTGTGCTTTCGCCCGCGCTGGCGGCCATGGTGCAGACCCACATGGAGGAGAAGGAGGTGTCCTTCCGCCTGGGCGCGCAGGTCATGCGCGTGGAGGGCGAGGGCAAGGTTGAGCGCGTGGTGGTGAAGACCGCCAGCGGCGAGGAGACCATCGAGACCGATCTGGTCATCATGTCCGTGGGCGTCACCCCCAACACCGAGCTGGCCAAGGCCGCCGGGCTGGCCGTTTCGCCGCGCGGCGGGCTCATTGTGGACGAGGAGCTGCGCACCTCGGATCCGAACATTTATGCGGGCGGCGACTGCTCGGAGATCAAGAACCTCGTCACCGGCGAGAGCTTCTTTCTGCCCCTGGGCTCGCTGGCCAACCGCCAGGGCCGCATCATCGGCGACAACCTGTGCGGCGGGCACTCCCGCTTCGAGGGCGCTGCCGGGGCCTGGTGCGTCAAGCTGTTCGACCAGAACGCCTCCGGCGTGGGCCTGACCCTGGAGGCCGCGCGCCGCGCCGGGTTCGACGCCATCTCCGTGCTGGTGAGCCAGTTCGACCGCGCGCACTTCTACCCGGAAAAAGACTTCATGTTCCTGGAGCTCGTGGCGGAGCGCGGCACCCGGCGCGTCTTGGGCGTGCAGGGCGTGTGCAGCATGGGCGACGCCCTGGTGGGGCGCATCGGCGCGGTTTCGGCCCTCATGCCGCACAAGCCCACGGTGACGGATCTTTCCGTGCTGGAGCTGCCGTACTCGCCGCCCTTCAACTCGGCCATGGACATTGTGAACCTGCTGGGCAACGTGGGCGAGAACGTGCTTGCCGGCCGCAACACCAGCATCGACCCCATGGAGTTCGCCACGCTGTTCGACGAACGCGACTCGGACGCGCTGTTTTTTGTCGACTGCCGCGAAAAGCCCAATGCCGAGCCGTACCTCGCCGCCTATCCCGGCGTGTGGCACAGCATTCCGCAGGGGCAGCTCTCCGAGCGGCTGGCCGAAGTGCCCCGCGACCGCAAGGTCGTGCTGGTGTGCAACTCCGGCGCGCGCTCCTTTGAGTCCTTTGTCATTTTGGCCCATGCGGGCTACAAGAACGTGGTCAACGTGGCGGGCGGCATGTCCGCCCTGCACAAGGCCGGCGTCGACCCGAAAGTGTAGCCGACCGAAATGGAACGCCGCCGCCTGCGCCGGCGGGCTCGCACACCGGGCCCCTGGCGCAGGCGTTTTTGCATCCGCAGAAGGAGCATCCCCCCATGCCCAGAGTCTTCACCCTCGACATCGCCATCCAGCAGTCGGACATCGACATTCAGGGCCACGTGAACAACACGCGCTACGTGGCCTGGATGCAGGACGTGGCCGTGGCGCACAGCGCGGCCCAAGGCTGGCCCATGACGCGCTATGTGGCGGAGGGCGCGGGCTGGGTGGTGCGCCAGCACACCATCACCTACAAGCGCCCGTGCTTCTTGGGCGAGACCATCACCGCCTGCACCTGGATTGCAAGCTTCGCCCCGCGGCAAAGCGCCCGCAAATATTTGTTCTGGCGCGCGGCCGACCGCGTTGTCCTGGCCGAGGCCGAAACCCAGTGGGTGTTCATCGACCTGAAAACCGGCCGCCCGGCCAAGGTGCCGGAATCCTTGCGCACGGCCTTTGAGATTGTGGAGGACGCGGCGGAGGCGAAGCGGGTGCTGGAGGGTTGCGGGTCAGTTAATGTGTAATATTGACGTGTGCATTGTCGGTGCTTTATTTTGTGCGTTAGGAGATGTGGCATGGGAATGGTTGAAGACGAAACCTTTCGGCGCGTTGTTAAGCAATTAGATAAAAATGATATGAAGTTAGCTGAGGCGATTGATCGACAAGGCAGAGTTCTGATGGAAATACAGCAAGCGCAATTTGCAGAACTTCAGAAAAAGGCACTGAAGGAGTTAAGTGATAATTTCACAAAAAACGTTGCTCATCTTTACGATTCAGCATCGAAATATTCCAACATGGTGACCCTTGCTGGGTATGCAGCTTTTTTTACAATCTGGAATGGAACAAAAACGCACGTTGAGTCTGAAATAATTTTCTTGTTTTCGGTATTACTTGTTGGCATCTCTGCAGCAATATTTGTGTTTTTTGAAGTTTATAAAATGCAAAAAGTCTCTTCGCAAACGAAGTATTATCAAGAAATTATCTCCGCGATTGTTGAAATGTATAAAAAGGGAGAGTATGCTCAAGGACTCAGCAAGTTTGAAGAAGCGAAAGTGGCTGAGGCACAGTTTACGTTGTCATTTGCGAGACTTGGTCGAATTTGTCTCTATTCCTCAGTCTTAACGGGATTGGCTGGTGCCGGTGCTTTAATGGCTGTCATTGCAAGTGGTGTCGTGAAACAACTTTATCTACTCTTGCTCTTTTAAGCTCCGTTGACTCCCCACCCCTTCCCGGTGCACAAACGCCCTCGCGGCGAAAGCCGTTAAGGGAGCGTTATTCGCATGACCACTGACAACAAATCCGCCACGAGCCTGCCCGCCGCCAACCTGCCCATCGGCGTGTTCGATTCCGGCGTGGGCGGGCTGACCGTTTTGCGCGCGCTGAAAAAAGCGCTGCCGAACGAGGATTTTCTCTACCTGGGCGACACCGCCCGCCTGCCCTACGGCACCAAGAGCGGCGTCACCGTGGCCCGCTATGCCCTGCAAACCACCCGCGTGCTGGTGGACCAGGGCGTCAAGCTGCTGGTCATCGCCTGCAACACCGCGTCCTCCGTGGCCCTGCCCGGCCTGGCCGAGGCCTACCCCGGCCTGCCCGTTGTCGGCGTCATAGAGCCCGGCGCGCGGGCCTGCTGCGCCCGCGCCCCCCATGGCCGCATCGCGGTCATCGCCACCGGCGGCACCGTGCGCGGCGCGGCGTATCAAACCGCCATCCTGCACCACCGGCCCCAGGCCACCATCGCCACCCGCCCGGCCCAGGTCTTCGTCGCCCTGGCCGAGGAAGGCTGGACCGAAGGCCCGGAGGTGGAGGCCGTGGCCAAGCGCTACCTCGATCCCCTCATGGCCGAATTTCCAGAGGGCGGGCCGGACTGCCTGGTTCTTGGCTGCACGCACTTCCCCGTCCTGGCCGAGGCCATCCGCAAGGTGCTGCCCAAGGGCGTGTGTCTGGTGGACTCCGCCGAGACCACGGCCGAGAGCGTGGCCCAGGAGCTGGCCGAGCGCGGCCTCTTGAAGCCCGTGCCCCAGGGCATGAAGGATGGCGAGCAGCCCGGCGGCACAGTGCGCTTCTTCGCCACGGACGATCCCGAGCGCTTCGCCAAGGTGGGCGAGATTTTCCTCGGCACGCCCCTGGCCGCGGCGGACATCACACTGGTCGATCTGTAACCGCGCAGGCCTGGACAAGATTCCGCTTCGCAGGCATTCTTCCGCGCGGCAGCCAACCCCAACCCAATGCGGAGGACGTCCATGCGTCTGCACGGCCTGCGTCACGAAAGTTTTGAAAAAGAGGGCGAAATAGCCGTTTGGGCCAAAGAGCACGGCCACACCCTCACCCACACGGACCTCTGGAACGGCGAGACCCTGCCCGGGCTCGACACCTTCGATTTCCTCATCGTCATGGGCGGCCCCATGAACATTTACGAAGAGGACAAATTCCCCTGGCTCGCGGCGGAAAAACGCTTCCTCAAGGCCAGCGCCGAAGCCGGCAAGCGCATCCTCGGCGTGTGCCTGGGCGCGCAGCTGCTGAGCGATGTCCTCGGCGGCAAGGTCACCAAGGGCACGCGCGAAATCGGCTGGCATCAGGTCGCGGCCGGACCCGACGCCGCCAAGAGCCGCGTGTTCGCCGGGCTGCCGCAATCCTACGATGCCTTCCACTGGCACGGCGACACCTTCGCCATTCCTCCCGGCGCGCTCTGGGTCGCCAAAAGCGCGGCCTGCGCGCACCAGGCCTTTGCCGCCTGCGATGACCGCGTGGTCGGGCTGCAGTTCCACCTGGAGACCAATGCCGCAAGCCTGGCCGCCCTGGCCACCGGCTGCGCGGACGAGATCACCGTGGACCCCGTGCGCTACCCCTACGTGCAGTCCGCTGCGGACATGACCGCCCGGCCCGAGCGCCTGGCCGTGCTGCGCGAGCTGCTCAACCACATTCTGGACAACATGGCGGCGCTGGGTTAGACACGCGGCCCTGCCCCGGCAGGCACGAACAACATTTACAGGGAGGAGCCATGGCCGAAACAGTCGAAGAATTGACCATCAGCTACGAGGAAGATGGCGTCGTCGTCACCGACGAGCTGGACAAGGTCATCCTGTCCAAGGGCGCTTGGGCCACCGTGCTCTACAAGTACCGCTCCTGGGACAAGGCCAAGAACGATTACGGCCCGGTGGCCTTCACCATCCGCCGCTACCGCAAGCAGAACGGCGAATACAAGCAGCAGAGCAAGTTCACCATCTCCAGCGAGGACCAGGCGCGCAAGATCATCGACGCGCTGGAAGGCTGGATCGGCAAGAAATAATACCGGGCGCCGCGGGAGGAAGAAGAGCCTCCGGCGGCTGGGGGGAATGATTCCCCCCAGACCCCCTCGTGCAATGGAAAGGGCTCGGGATGCGAAGAACGCATCCCGAGCCCTTTCCATTGAGGTGGCCGGGCGCAAGGCGTTTGCCGCTCAACGAGTAAACCGGCGCGCAATTCGGCACTGATCGGCGCGCAATTCGGCACAACTCGCTAACGCTCCCCCCTCACACCTTTTTTTAACGCCCCCGGCTGGAGCCTTTTGCCTCGCCGGGGGCTCTCAGTTTCCGGCCCGCTCTTTGCTACGCGCGCAAGCGCGAGTCTTCAGCCTCCATCAGCACAGCCGAGAGAGTTTGCCACGCATACGCCGCAGCCAGCGGGCAAACCCCGTTACCGGCGAGGCGCTGTCGGTCCATCCATCCGGCCATCCCATCAGCATCTCCAGGAAGCGCGGGGATAAGCCCAGAGTCGCGCAAGAGCACGTCGGACCAGGCTGCAATGTCACCTGGACCGGGGGCGAAGAGGGGCAGATCGCGATCAACCGCACCAGCTCCGGTCCCAGGGTTGAGTGCAGTAACCGCCAGAACAGGGTCCAAGCGATCGCCGTTCCGTACAGTGTCGTCTGATGCTTGGACTCGAACTTGACCCTTCCTGCCCCGACAGTCAGCCCATTTACTTGCTTGAACAGGGAGGCCAACGGCGTGGGCCAGGATGAAGAGTCTGCGCCGGAAGTGGCCAGCGCCGACTTCTCGCGCTGAAAACACGCCCGCTGCAACGCGGTAGCCCAGGCCTTCAAGGTCTCGGGCGACCACGTCGAATCCCAAATGAAGATGGCCAATGACGTTTTCGCAGAACACCCACTCCGGCCGGACCTCGTCGACGATCCTTGCGACGTCTGGCCAGAGGTGTCTGGGGTCGGCCTGGCCAAGTTGCCGCCCGGCAAGGCTGAACGGCTGGCACGGGTAGCCCGCAGTGAGGATATCCACGCTGCCACGCCACGGGCGGCCGTCGAAGGCGCGCACGTCAGACCAGAGAGGAGCTTGATCCAGGGTCTGGTCTTCCATCCTGGCCACGAGAGTGGACGCAGCATGTGCGTCCCGCTCGACGTAACAAACAGTTCGGTAGCCAGGTGCTGCGATATGCAGACCGAGTTCGAGCCCGCCAGCTCCGGCGCAGAGGGCGAGTCCATAAAGTGAGGGGGGAGAAAAAGCCACATTGAGCCTCCAGGGTGGCCGTCTTGCGGCTCTGGCAGAGGCTCGGTGGCCTTCAGCGGGGCATGCGCCGCCCGATTAACCGGCGAGGCGGGCGGACGCTATTTTATAGTACTCGGGTGACAGCTCGATGCCGATGAAGCCGCGCCCGGTCTCCTTGCAGGCCAGTCCGGTCGATGCGCCCCCCATGAAGGGGTCGAGCACCACGCCGCCGGACTTGGTCACTTCCAGCAGCTCGCACATGAGAGGCACGGGCTTTGCCGTCAGGTGAACCCTGTTCGCCATTTCCGCAGAATGCCGGAACACGCCCGGCAGGCAGCGGTCCGTGGCGCGCGCGAAGCGCCCTTTGCTGGCGAAGACTACATATTCCGCCTGGGCTCGAAACTGGCCGCGCATGGGCCGGGCCGAGGTTTTGGCCCACACCACCACCCCACGCCAGGTCCACCCTGCGGCCTGGATTGCGTCGCTCATGACCGGCAGTTGCCGCCAGTCGCTGAACATGAGCAGCGGCGAACCGTCCTTGGCGATGCGCCAGCACTCCGAAAGCCAGAGCGTGGCCCAGATCAGGAATGATCGCTGGTCTTTGTTGTCGCCGAGCATGGCCGGGAATCTGCGCTTAATGCCGCTCGCTAGGTACTTCTGTTCCGGATCGGCCTTGCGGGCCGCATTGGAAGTCCCGCCGCTGGAATATGGCGGGTCGGTGGCCACGGCGTCGACGCTGGCGTCCGGAAGATCCCGAAGCACGGTCAGCGCGTCGCCTCTGTATAAACTTATTCCGTTGTCAATGATCGTTGTGGTCATGTGAGAGTCCCTTGCCTAGGGCTTGCGAGCCCTCGCTGTTGGGGCTCGCGGCCCTCACATGGTTGATCGCCCCGCATCTGGGGCACTTGATGGCGAGGTCCAACGCCTCGCCCTTGGCCAAAAGCCGATTACACTGGCCGCATCTGATCTCCCGCATGTTCCTGAGCCTTTACGTGTTGGGCCTCCGCCTGCTACCACTCCGGCAACCCGTGCACGGGGGCCGGAGAGCGGCTTCGGCCGTGGTCGGATGTTAGAGCATCCGGCCAGTGGGGGAGTCGTCTGCTCCCCTGCCTCTCCCATTCAAACGACGGCGGGGCCTGCAAAGGCCCCGCCGTTGCACTGAAAGACCGTTTCTTTACGCCCCCGGTTCGCTTGGCCAGGTCACGTCCTGCGGAAAGCCCGCCTGGGCGGTGATGTCGCGCAGGGCCTGGCGGTAGGTGGACCAGGCCGCTTTGACCTCGGCCGAGAGCGGCGCGTCCGCAAGCTGTGTCCAATCGCACGCGGTCAGCTTGGCGTCGCGCGTGGCGCGGATTAATGCGGCCTTGCCCTCGGCCGTCGCTTCGTAAGGGGCGGGCTGCTCATCGCTGTACGTTTCGTGCCCCGCGCAATCCGTGGAGGCAGCCACAATGCGCCAGCCCAAGCCGTCTTTACGTACTGCGTAACCCATTTAGCAGTCCTCCCAGCCAACGCAGAACAGGCCGCCGCCCGCCAGGTTGGCCGCGTAATACAGGTTCGTGCTCTCCAAGATAAAATCTTTGTTCACCACGTTGGTTGTCGTCGCGTTGACCGTCACCGGGGGAGGATTGGTTGTTGAGGACATGGGGCCGTACGAGTTGTTTTGCGCTGCGACCGCGTACCCGTTGCCGCCGTTGATGAGCGCCACTGCAATCTTGATCGCCGTGGCGGGAACAAAATTATTGACGGGCACGGCGATCCATGTCGGCGTCGTGACTTCGCCCTGGGCCCCAGAAATCATCTGCCGCATGGCCGCCAGGTTTGACCCGGCTGCCACGCGATAATGCACCAACTTGCCGACCTGCACGAAGCCAAGCGGGTACTTGTTGGCCGTGCCATCGGTGCGAATCCAGCCGATGCGCGCCTTGTAGGTGTAGCCGAGCGGCATTGTGGGGGCCGTGGCGGAGAGGGAAAGCAAGAGGGCCGTGGTCCCGTCTTCCTTGGCGATGATGAAGACCGCATACCATGTGCTGGCGGCTATTGCCCCGGTGTCGAGTCCGCCAGCACCAGCCGCCGCCGTTGAAGCAGAGAGAGCCAAACCGGAGCAGAGCTTTGCCACCCCGGCACTTTTGAGGACGAGCTCGTCCGCCGTCATGGAGACCAGCGCGGAGAGTCCGGTGGCGCTCATGGTGAGATTGCGCGCAGCCCCGATGATGGAGGCCGATGCGGTAACGGTGGGATTGCCCAGCATCCATTTGTCCAGCGTGGCGTCATAGGTGAGCGCCAGCCAGTGCCCGGCCCCGGCGATGGCCCCAACGGCCAGGGCCGCGCCCGCCGGACCGACGATGCCCTTGGCCCCGGTGGCCGTGGCCCCGAGTGTGAGGTTGAGCGTCGGCGTAGTGGTTGTGTTGGCTGCGGCCGCGCGCACAAGCACGCTCATCCCGTTCACCAGGGCCGTCTGGGGGGTGGGCACCGTGGCAGTGAGGGCGTCCGCCGTGCCTGCGGCCAGGGCAACGCGGCCCGTGCCGCTCAACGCTGCCGCCGCCACGTCCGCCGGGGTCATGGCCGTGGCGGTGTCTGCGCCCGCAAGGGCCTGGGCGGCCGTGGCCAGCTTGAGGATGCCCGCCACGGTCTCGCTGGCGGGGCTCACGGTCACGGCGTTGGCGGCTATGAGCGCCAGAACAGCCTTTTTAAGCTGGGTGTCATCCGTGGCGCTGGGGGTGAGCCCGCTCGCCTTGATGACGTTGAGCAGCTCCTCTTGCACCATGTTGAACCAATCCTGGCCGGGCACGGTGGGCGACGTGGCCGCGACGGGATCTCCAGAGCGGAAATATCCGGGCGTGCCGGTCTCGGTGTAAGGGGGCTTGTCCGCGATGGCGGTGGCGGTTTTGACGCGTTGCATGGCTATCCTCCGTAGGCGAATTGAACGTAGGTGTGGGCTGGCTTGAGTCGGCTGATGACACATTCAAGCAGTGCGTTGCCCCAACTGGACAAAGGATCGTCGCAGCCAGAGTCGCAGCTGAATTCGCGGACCGTGGTTTCCGGCGCGCGCACGGTCCAAACGAAGCGCCAAGGCTCGTCGCAAATGGGCTGATCGCAGCCGGAATCGCAGGTGTAGACCGTGTGCTCTTCAATGGTGATTTTGTAGCCCAGGGCGGCGGCGATGCCGATGAAGTAGGCCCGGCTTTGTCCGCCGCGCTGGCGCACCTTGGAAAGGGCGGCGGCTATGCGTTCGGCCTGGGTCTGGCCATAGCCGCCCGCGCAGGTGTCGGGCAGGCCCAGCACACGCTCCCAATCCGCCAGCCACAGGGCGCCCGCCCCGGCTGGGCTTATGCCCTCGGCCACCACCTGGGCAGAGGCATGCGCCGCGTCCAACGCCGCGCCCTCGGCCGCCAGGCTGGCCGACAACACCTCCCCCGTGTTCTCGTAGGGCTTGGGCAGCAGCAGCGTCAGCAGTTCGGCATGTCCGTTCATGCGAGCAGCTCCACTGTGACAACGCCCAGGCGCGGCCATTCGATGACTCCGGCCGCCACGTTGGCCGCCGGGCTTGTCACCTGGCGGTCGACCACGCCGTCCACGCCGCTGATCGCCGTCTCGATGCGCGAAAGATAGGCCGTGTCGCCCGGCTCCAGGGTGGCGAAGTACACGCCCAGGGCGGTCTCAATAGCCGTTTGCGCCTGGGCCAGGGTGAGGCCGGACAAGCGCACTTTGACGGACACGGCGACCGCCACCAGGCTGGGGGCCAACACCAGAAAGTCCGCCGCGCAGACGGGCCGCACGCTGTCCAGATACGCGGTGCAGACGGCCAGAATCGCGGCCGAGGGCAGGCCGTCGGCCGAGGTGATGCACACGTCCACCGTGCCCAGGCCGCGCCGGACCGGGAACACATAGGCGGCCGTCACGCCGTCCACGGCAAGCGCCCAGCGTCGCCAATCGGTCTTGTTACCTCCGGCGGGCGGGTTTTGCAGCACGTCGAGCAGCCGGGCCAAAAGCTCGGCGTCGGTCTCAACATCCGTGCCGCCCGTGGTGGCGGTGGCCAGGCCGGCCACGCCCTGCACGCCCGAAGGCGCGCTGGTGCAGGTGAGCGCGGTGCCGCTGGCCAGGTTGGAATCCTTGCCCGTGGCGCTGGCCTGCACGGCCACAACGGCGGTGCCCCCCGCGCCGCCTACTATGGGGCTAATCAGCCCGGCTTCCGTGGTGACGAAGGCCAGCCCGGCCACGGTCTTCACCTCCGTGCCAACGGCGATGGCCGCGCCCGCCGTGCCCGCAAAGGTGGCCGTGCCCTGGGCTGCGGTGGCGCGCTTGCGGGTCAGGCCATGCAGGGCGGCGTGTTTTTCGAGGTATTCCGAGTCCGCCGTGTCGGGGAAAATCTGCCGGGCGATGTACGCCTGGTGCTGGTACAGGCCCTCCACCGTGGCGGCCACGGCTCCGGCGCGCATGCCGAAGTCCGAGTCCGTGGCCACGGCCGCGTCGGGCAGCTGGCTCTGCATATCGCGCAGGATGGCGGCCTTGATGTCCGCGTATTCCGGGGTGATGAAGCTCATTACATGACCCTCACATGGTGATTAAACAGGTGTTCGCGTCCGCCCGCGTCGGTGACGCGCACGGCCAGGCGCAGCCAGCCGTCGTGCTGGCGCTCCGTCTCCACGGCGATGGCCTGGGCGCGGCCGTCATCCAACAGCGGCTGCAAGGCCTGCTCGCTGTATTGCTTGGCCAGGACGGCCACGCGTTCCAGGTCCTTTTCGCGCTCCAGCTCGTGCAGGCGCGAGCCAAGCGTGGCGTCCGCCCAATAGCTGCCCAGCGGCGTCATAAGGCGCAGAAATACCGCGTTGGCCAAACCGCGCGCGGGGTCCTGGGTCAGGCTGCCGTCGGTCAGCGTGTAGCCGCCGGTTGTGGGGTCGAGGAATGCGTCCGCCATGCCGCCACACTAGTGGCGGCGCGGGGAGAAAACAGGAGGAAGGGGTTCAGTAGGGGGAGGACTTGTCCGGTCCGTTAAAATGTAATATCTGTTTCGGTATTATACTGGGGAGGGGCAATGAGCGAGGAAAGCTTTTGGGCTTGGTGCCCTACGTGCAAAGATTATAAATCATGTACGATTTGTTATTCCCACGAGGTTGACGTTTCAAATCCGAACTATGACGGTAAAGAAATTTACCACGCGTTAAGATGTGGAGGATGTACAACAAATTTTTACATGACGAGATGTGTAGAGTATTCTCCTGATGGAGCTGATGAGAGTCATACTGACCACTGCTACCCGAATACTGTAATCGAGCATATCCGGCATCCGTTTCATTGGTTTGACTTCAATAACAATACCCAAGAAATCACAGACCTAATTAATGAAATCAATACTGCGATAACATTCAAGCTTTTCAGAATTGCGGCAATGGGCATTCGCACATTGGTAATGCAAATAGTAAACAAAGCAACAGGCTCTAACTTTGACAAATTTGGACCTTGCCTAGCATATTTAGAGCAAAACAATCATGTCACGCCAGATCAACGTAACATGCTTGAACAATCAGTAGAGCTTGGCCATAGTGCAGTCCACAGGAATCATTCTCCAACTCAGCAGCAAGTTGAAGCTGCTGTTAGCATAGTGAATGCGTTTTCTACTCTTTTGATACAGATAAAGCGTGCTGCTGGAATTATTGAAACAGGTATCCCTCAGCATACAGCAAAGAAGAAACGCCCGGTCGCTATTGCGGCTCCCCCGTCACCCCGCCGCTATCCCCAGGGTGGGTGTGGTGCTCCAGGCTCACGCCGCCCGCCACGTGGTCCGCGTCGGAAGAGATAGCCCCCGTGGTGTGCAGGCTGCCGGTGAAGGTGGCTGCCGCATCGCCGCCGCCCGTGCCCACCATGGAGAGCGCGGGCGTCTCGAAGATGACCTGCTCGCTGGCCTTGACGTGGTATGTCTTGGTCTCCACTTCGATGCGCTCTTTCTTGAGATGCACCTTGTCTCCCCACATGTTGTAAAGGCAGGCCTCGCCGCTGGCCACGTCCACGCGGTAGCTCCCGTTCTCCGTGGCGATGATGACGCTGTGCGCGGTGCTGCCGCCCAGGGGCAGAATGATGAGCTGCGTCCCGGCCGGTGGGCCGCTGGTAAAGCCGAACTGCTGCACCAGCTCCGCCGCTTGTATGGTCTCGCCTGCCAAGGCTTCGGCCTGGACCAGCTGCACGGCCGCGCCTTTGGAAAGGACGGACAAGGTGGCGCGGTAGGCAAGGCGAATGCCCGCCAGCCTGCGGTCCACGTAGCGCATCACGTCACGAATCATAAGTCGACGATCTCCCCGGCACCGGCCTTGGCCTTGTACTTGTGCCGCTTGTGGTGGCCCACGTCCGGCTGCCACAGGCCGTCCGGCTTGAGGGTCAGCTCCGTGGTTTGGCCCGTGCCGAGCCCGCACAGGAACACGCGCCGCATAAGATAGAACACGCCGTCGATGCCGTGGGGCTCGGAGAGCACGCGCACGCGCTGGCCAGGCGTCCACAAGGGAGCGCCCGCCGCGCCAAGGACGCGATACCCGCGCACGCTGGCCTGTATCTCGTAGGCGGCCAGCTTGCCGTCCGCCACGATCTTGCGCGCCCGGCGCTGGGCATGGCCGGTGTTGTCGCAATCCGCCTCCACCACGATCTTGGGCCGCTTGAAGTAGGCCGCGTTGTCCTTGGCCGTGGCGCGGATGTTGTGCGCGCCCGCCGAGTGCTCCGAGCCGTGGGCCTGGCCAAGCACCGTCACCTCGCTATGCCGCTCCTGTATTCCCTTCTTTTCAACCAGGCGCAGCACGTTGTTGCCCTTGCCGTTCCACCGCAACACCAGCTGGCCCACGGCCGGATTGGTGGCGTCGGTGTAGTCCGGCCCGCCGATGATGAGCGTGCCGTCCGGCGCGAAGTACGGCCAGCAGCCGTTCTGCTCGCACACGCGCTGGAGCGCGTCCCAGGCGGTCATGCCGGGGTCTACGGAAATTTTGTCGTGCGTGGCCGCGCCCGCCTGCACCTTGATGGACGTAATGCCCAGGGGCCGCACCATCTTGGCCACGATCTCGGCCAGGCTGCACTGCCGCGCGGCAAAGATGGGGGCGGAGCAATCCACCAGTACCGCGCCCAGGTCGCGGCCAGTGAGCGCCAGCGTGTGGCTGGCCTTGTCCACGTCGGACTCCACGGTGTCGATGCGGCCGCGCATGATGACCTGGCCGCCCAGGGTCAGCGTCACGGGCTCCCAGGGCCGCACGTACGCGGGCACGCCCAGGCCGCCCTTCAACTCGGGCAGGCCCAGGCTCACGCGCCAGCCGTCGGCCGGGGTCAGCAGGTCCGAGTCCACTTCAACGCGCTCCCAATCCCGGTGTTCATGCTGGCCAATGCGCAGGGCCAGGGTTTCGGCGGTGCTGGCGTTAGCTTGCATAGACCTTCAGCTCCTGGCCAGGCGTTAGAAAGTTCGGGTCGCTCATGCGGTTTAACCGCACCAGCTCGGCCGCGCGCGCGTGGTCGCCGTACAGCCGGTGGGCGAGCAAGCGCGGGCAGGTGCGCGCGGCCACGGTAACGGTGGTGAGCGGCGGGCGGGCCTCAAGCACGGCGGCGGCGGCCTCCTGTACGGCGGCGGCCACGTCCTTTGTGGGCTCGGTGACGGCGCGCGCCTGCTCAAGCGGGTACAGGTCCCGGTAGGTGTCTATGCTTTGCTGCAAGCCCTCGCGCGTGGTCGCCGTCACGGTCTCAATTTCGTCCGGCGTCAACGTGGGCGTCACGGCCTCGGACTCCAGCACGATCTGCGCGGCCTCGGCCACGCCCAGGGCCGCCTCCAGCTGCACGTGGGCGGCCACTTGGTCAAGCTCCGTGCCCGCCGTAACGGGCGTGGTGGTGGCGCCTGTGCCGGAACCGGAGCCGGAGTAGTAGCTGGAGCCGCTGGACGAACTGCCCGAAGGCAGCAGGATGGCCGAGGACAAGGCGGCGCACACGGCCGAAAAGTCCGGCAGCAGCGAGCCGGAGGAAAACGAGCGCAGGTCCACAATGCCCGTGACCAGGCTGGCGATGTCGTTCGCCCAGGTGGCGGGCGCGCCGACGATCTCCGCGCCGCTGGTGAGCACGCCCGTGGCCTGGCTCTTGAGGTTGGCCAGGGTGGCCAAGCCAGCCTTGCCCATGGCCGTGGGATTCTTGCACGCGGCGGCGGCCTTGCTCAACACCTCGGCGGCCCCGGTGCGGGCGGTCTCGGTTTTGGCGGCGGCGCTTGGCCAGGCGCGGGAAAAGAACGGGTTGTCCGTCCCGGCCACCACGAACTCCAGCGCCAGCTCTGCATAATTCCGGCGTTCCGCATCGTGGGTGATGTCCCAGGGCAAGGCCTGGGCCTTGGTGGAGCCGAACACCGGGTGGACCAGCTCGGCGGGGCCACGCTCGTCCAGAGCCTTGAGGAGCCGCTCCAGGACGGTTTCATAATCTTTGCCCCATACTGCGGCGGTGATGCTGATGCGCCGGGCCTTGCGGCCCATGTCCTCCACCTCGCCGCCGTCGCGGTACGGGTATTCATGTTCCGCCACGGCGTGCTCGCCGCGATCTCTGGTGCGCAGCACCTCAAAGGGTGCGCCCCGGAAGCTGGCGTTCAGCAGACGATCTTCCCAGGCCATGTGCGCCCCCTAATGCCGTTGCGCCTGGCGGCTGTTGTACTCGTTCACCACCGTGGCCAGCTCGCGGCCGTCGGCCACCAGCTTGATTTCGTGACGGACCACGGTTTCGCCGCCGCCGAACAGCAGCTCGCCAGCCTTTTTGCCCAGGCTCTGGCCTCCCATGTACCCGCCGATGCCACCGCCTATACCGCCGATAACGCCACCGATGGCCGCACCTGGCGCAGCCCCCACGCCGCCAAACAACGCTCCGATGCCACCGCCAACCGCCGCACCGGCCTTTGCGCCAAAAGCGGCACCAGCCCAAGCGCCAGCCGCGCCTCCGGCTGTGCCCGCGTGGGCGGCGTTTTTTTGCGCGCGGGTGAGGGTACTGTCTGTCTCGGTGCCGAAGGCGTCCATGGCACTGAAGCCCAGGCCAAGGATACCGCCCCAGCGCCGCGCCACGCCGCCCGCCGCACCGGTCCAGCCGCCTTTCAGCCCACCCCACGCCCGGCCCAGAGCCGAGGTCGACGCGCCAGCAGCCCCTGCGGCACCGGCCGCGCCAGCGCCTGCGGCGGCGGCCCCACCGCCAAAGAGCAAGCGCCCGGCGGCGAGCACCCCGGCGGAAGCCGCCACAGCGGACAAGGCCGTGGCGGTGGCAAAGGCTGCCGTCGTGACCAGAGGGAACTCGCGGGCCAGGTCGGCGGCTTTGGTGGCCACGTTGCCCAGCGGACCGCCGATGGCGTCTAGCGTGTTGGACGCGGCCATGTCCTTTTCGTTGGTGACCTGCTGGGACTTATAAAATGTGGTGCCCGCCACCAGGTCAAAGCTGGTTTTACCCGCGCCGCCCGCCTTGCCCATGCCGCCCAGCACGTCTTGGATGTAGCTGCGCTGGGTCATTTCGGCCACCAGGGCCAGCATGGCCTGGCGGTCCTGCACCACCTTGCCGATGGCCGAGGCCTGGAGAATGTCGGCCATGGCGTCCAGGGTCTCGGCCTTCTCGCTGCCCTGGGCACCGGCCGCGCGTGTCTTGAGCGCCTGGAATTTCTTGTCCTTGCCCACCACCTTTTGGTCGATGAGCTGCACAAAGGCGTCCAGGGGCAGCGTGCCCTTCTCGCGCGCCTTGGCCAGGGTGCCCGAAAGGTCGATGCCCAGCTTCTTGAAGTCCTGGGCGGTATCCTGGCTGTTCAGCTTTTGCAGCAGGTTGACCAGGTTGTTGCCCGCTTGGTCCTTGGTGCCCGCCGTGACGGCGCTGGCCTGGGCGCTGGCCAGGATGCGCTCGTACCCGCCCATGCTCTTCATGCCCGCCGCGTTGGCCATCATCTGCGGCAGCCAGCGGGCCATGTCCTTCAGCTCAAAGCCGCCCATCTGACCGGCCACCAGGGCCTTGTCCAAGGCCTGGCCGATCTGCTCGGGCTTGAAAAATCCTTGCTGAATGCCGCGTATGGCGATGTCCGCCAGGTCGCCGGAGCCCGCGCCGCTGGCCGTGGCGAAGCGTTGCAGGGTGGGCAGTATGCGCATGGCGTCGCCGGACTTGATAGCGCCGCTGGCCAGCATCTTGTCCAAGGCCTCGGCCGCTTCGTCGCGCGTGCCGCCGCCTTCGCGCACGGCCAGGTCCACGGCCCCGCGCAGCTTGCCCATGCCCGCGCGGCGGCCCTCCAGGCCCTCTTCCGCGTAGGCGGTGTTCGACATTTGCGCCAGGCGGTGCTCAAAATCCACGGGCTTGGCCAAGGCCCGGCCCGCCACGTACCCACCTGCGGCCAGGGCCGCGCCACCCTGGGCCACGGCCTGGCCCAAGCGGCCGCCCGCGCTGGCTGCGGCGGACAAGCCCTTCTCGGCCTGGCGCGCGTACTGGTCCACTTGCTTGAGCCTGCCCACCAGGCCCAGGACGTTGCGCTCCTTGTGGCCCAGGGCGGTCCAGGCCTCCGCCATTTCCTTGCCTCTGGCCGTGGCCACGCGGCAATCTTCGGCATACTGCCGCGTGGCCTGGCTGGCACGGGTGGTCGCGGCGGCCTCCTGGCTGACGGCGGCGGAGGTCTGCTTATGGGCCTCGGTGGCGGCGTTGGCCGCCTGAACCGTGGCTTTGCCAGCCTCCACCGCCGCGCGGCCAGCCTCGCGCGTGGCCTTGCCGGATTCCGTCACCGCCACGCCCGTGGCCCGCGCGCCCTTGACCACCTTGTCCAGGGCCTGGGTGCTTTCGGCGCTCAACTGGTCGCGCAGCTTGAGGGTGACTTGCATGTCCATGTCCGGCATGTGCTACTTGCGCCTATTCCTTTTCTTGAGTCGTTGGTTCACATACACGGTGCCCCCGGCCTTTCCGGTGGCGACCTCGGCCAGCAGGTCTATGTACGTCTTGGCCTCCGGGGTGGTCAGCGCCCTTATGTCCGTCAGGCTGAATCCGTGCCGCGTCAGCGCCAGTTCGACGAGCCTTAGCTCGCGGCAGGTGCGCTCGCGGCCGTCAGCTTTCCCAGCAGCGCCGCCTCGGTCGCGGCGAGCTGGCCGTATTCATCGGCGGGCAGCGTGGCCAGCAGCTCGGGCGTGATCTCCTTGGCGTCGATGCCGCCCAGCTTCAGCAGGGTGCGCGCCCACAGATGACGCCGCACGCGGGCGTTGCAGGCTCCTTCTCCGGCCGCTTCGAGCGCGTCCTCCTGGTCCTCCAGGGTGGGCAGGCGCAGTTCGAATTCCTTGTGCCAAACCCCGTCCTTTTCCACCCCGTAAAGCAGGGTCCCTTTCTGCGTCAGCATTTGCTACTCCTTGATTTTGTTCGCGGCGGCCAGGGTCACGCTGATCTTGGCTTCGCCTTGGGTTCCGTATTCTTCCGAGTCCTTCAGGCTCACGCAGTCCTGATAGGTGACGCGCTTGCCGTTCTGCGTCACCGGGAAGATGGTCAGCTTCGCGCCCTTGATCGTGTCCCAATCCAAGGGGTCATTGACGGGAATGGGCGCGGTGATTTGCAGCGTCCACTCATGCACGCCCTCGGCAAAGCCGCTCGGCCTGCCGGTGCGGTTCATGGTTTTAACCATGGTCCGCCCGCTGTTGTGGTCCGGCTTGCAGGACTCGATCTCGTATTCCTTGCCGTCAACTTCCAGGATGATGGCTCCCAGGTATTCCTTCAGCGCCATGGATGGCCTCCGTTAGCGTTTGGTGTTGGGCGTTAGAGCCGCAAAGGCTCTACAGCAGAAGGTCGATGCGGCCCGCGAACACGTGCAGGCCGTTCACCACGTCCGTGGGAATCTTGGCGTCCAGGCGGTTCACGTCCTGAAGGTCGCGCTCGCAAATGACGCCGTCTTTGTTGGCCTCCACCTCCTCCACAATCTCCAGCTCCTCCAGCTTGAAGAGCACGTCCAGAATCTCGCCGCGCACGGCGGGCGGGGTGCGGCTGGAAAGTTTGGAGCGGGGGAAGCGCAACACGACGCGCTCGCGCACGGCCTTGCGCACGTAGTCCATGGTGAGGATGGTGGTGAGGTCCAGCAGGGCCACGTCATCCACGCCTTCCGCGTTAACGGTGTAGGTGGTGATGGCGCGCACAATCTGCACGCTGGTGCCGTCCGGCCCCACCTCAAGCGGGGTCACGCCGTTGTGCAGCAACACCTCCTGCTCGGTGCGTGTGAGCCGGTCGGCCACGTCCGGCACGTCGATGCCGGTCAGCGCCAGGGTGTTCAGCGGCCGGGCCGGGTCTTCTTCCGACGCGACGACCGCGCCGTAAGCGGCGGCGATCTCCCAGGGCAGGCGGCGCGCGCCGCGCAAAAGCGCCCCGCTAATGCGGCCGTGGTTCACGCTGCCCGCAAGGGTGGTGGCGCTGGCCAGGGTTCCGGCAAGGGCGTAAACGGCCACGGCCCCGCGCTGTTCCAGCGGGCCGCCCGTGAACTCCAGGTGCGTGCGCAGGGCCACCAGGTTGTCCACGTCCGAGTACGGGGTGATGATGATGTTGTGCCCGGCACCCGCCACGGCGGCCAAGGCGGCGGTGACGGACGGGTCCGTCTGGCCGCCGGTCATGGCGGTGACGGCTCCGGCTAAGCCGGGCGCCGTGCTGGCGAAGGCCAGCTTGATGCTGTTGCCCAGGCTGCCCTTGTGCTTGGCGGTGATGGTGAGCGCCCCGGCGTTGGCGGCCAGCGCCACGGGCAGGTCCGGCTGCTGCGCGGCCTGGGCCACGATTTCGGCCGCGATCTCGGCGGCGGTGTCGCCGGATTCCACGGCCACCTGCACGGCATCCTTGCCCACGGTGAGGGTGGCCACGCCCGTGCCGCTGGCCGGGCCGGTGAGCGCCAATCCTCCGGTGGCGACAACGCCCGCCGCCGCGTCATCCACGGCCAGGCAGGTCAGCGAGACGTAGGCGTTGGCGTTGATGGCCGCGCGGACCATGCGGTGCAGCATGCTGCCCTGGCCAAAGTAGGTCGCGGCCTCGGCGTCGCTGAACACCCGCGTGGGCGTGAGCGCCCCCACGCTGCCGCCAGCCAGGCGCTGGCCAAGGATGAGCACCTCTTGCGCATTTGTGGGCAGGGTGCGCACCGCAAGCTTGGTGTTGAACTCAATGTACTTGCCCGGCTTGCGGATGCTGCCGGGGATGCTGTCAAAACTGATGTTCTTGCTGGCCATGGGTTCCTCCTTATTCCGGGGCCTGGACGGGGGCCGTGGTTGCCGCCGTGGTTTTGGACTTGGCGGCCGGAGTCGCCGGAGCCTTCACCAGGTCGCCCTCGTCCAGGCGGCGCAGGTAGTAGGCGGTTTCGGGTACTTCCACGGCGGCAGCCTCGGTGATGTACTGGCGGGGCTTGCCTTCCTTGGGCACAAGCAAGCCGGGTGCGGCAGTCACAAGCATGGGGTCTCCTTTATTCCGAGCCCTCGGCCCGGCCCTGTTGCAGGGTGATGAGGTCCACGGCGTCGGCGTTGCCGTCGTCGGGCAGCAGGTAGTAACGCAGGCCGATGCTGGACATCGGCGGCAGTGTCGCGGGCTGGCCGGTTGCGTCCAGGGGCGCGCCCGTGCCGCGCTCGGTCACGCGGTAGTCGTATTTCGTGTGCAACTCCTGGGCGTAGACGCTCACGCCCAGGCCCTTAAAGCGGGCATTGGTGAGGCTTTGCGTTCTGCCGGGCCGAAGGTTGTCGATCTCCAAACCGAAGTCCTGCCCGACCAAAAGCGCCCGCACGTCCTTCAGCATCTGGTAGGTGCCCACCTGCACCTTGTCGCCGCGCCTGGTGGCGGCCTCGTTGCGCAGGTTGCGCGCGGCCACAAACACCACCCACGTGGCCGGGATGCGGTACACGCTCTTGACGGTGTTCAGCGGCACGCCCTCGCCCTCGGACTTGAAGGCCGTCCACACGGCGGGAAAGCGCCGCACGGCCTCGCCCAGCTCCTCGTCCAGCTCGCCGCCATAGGTGGCCAGAGTGCGCAGGTAGGGCAGCTTGGCCCCGGCGATGCGCGCCAGGATGGCGTCTTCGATGATGGCCAGCATTACGCGGCCCCTTCAGGAGTGCGCGCGAAGGCCCGACGGCCGGTGTTGAACTCCACGCCGCCCTCGCCTCCGGCGGAAACGGTGGCCACGCCGGGCAGCACGGCCCGGCCAGCGGCAACGTCCTTCAGCCAGGTGACGGCCGCCTTGTAGCGGTCGGCGATGGGCGTGGTCTCCGTGGTCTCGCCGCCGGAGAGCCGGTAGCGGGCGATGTCGCACACCACGGCCGCAAGGGCCTGGGGCACGCTTGCCAGCGGCAGGGGGTAGCGGGCCGCAAGATAGGTGTCCGCCTCGCTGGAGGCCCTTTCCAGAGCCCCCAGCGCGACGGTGCTGTCCACCGTGCCGAGGTTGTCGGCATCCGTGCGCTCCTCGCGGTCGGTCAGGGCTATTACCTCCTGCATGCCGTACGCCGCGATGAGGTCAGGAACGGTGGCGTAAGCCATTACTTGCCGCCCTCCTTAGCGGTGGACTTGGCCGGGGCCTTGGCCTCTTCCTTGGTCCCTTCCTTGGCATTGGCTTCGGCCTTGGCCTGGGGCGCCGTGGGCATCACCTCCTCGGTGATTTCCACCACGAGCATGGGCTCGGCCTGAAGCGCCGCCAGCTGCTCGGGGGTCAGCTCGTCCTCGGTCAGGTTCGTGGGCACGGTGCCGAAGCACAGGCCAGCACGGCAGAAGCGGCCGCCGATGGCGTTGGGCTGGGCATTGATGCGGATGATGCGGGCCATGCACGGACCTCCCTACGCCAGCCAAGGCGTCACCAGGGGGTCAACCACGCCCTGGTTGATGTTGTCCTGGCCGTTGGCCAGGCGGGTGCTCTTGGTGATCTCCAGAATCTTTTCACGCAGGCTGGGCGCGCCCACCAGCAGCGTCGGCTTGACGCCCAGCGGGCGGCCGCCGTCGCCCTTGAAGCTGCACATGGCGGCATAGGCGGCGTTGAAGTTGGCGGCGGTCAGCTCGGCCTTGCTCATGTACGCCAGCTGCCAGAAGCCGAAGCCCACGTTGCAGCGGTAGCGCACGCCGAAACGGTAGGTGTCCGTGTTGAACACCTGCTCGTCCTTGGCGTCGGTCATGCTGGTCAGCTCGGGCTTGGTGCGTTCCTGAAAGATGAAGGGCTTGAGCACACGGGAACAGTCCAGCAGGAACCACGGCGCACTGGTGCCGTCCTGGTAGTTGGACACGGTTTCGGCCACGCCGGTGCCGTCGACGTTGGGGAAGACCGGGTGGTCGGTGTCGAAGAAGAACTGGCCGTCAAAGCAGAGCGTGGAGAGCCCAGCCTTCAAGAGGGCGAACACCAGCTCGTCCGGGTGCGTCTTGGCGGCCATACCCATTTCGCCGAACAGCGGCTTGTACACGCCCACCTCATCGTCCTCGATGTCGGTGCGCTCCACTTCCACAGTGCTTTCAAACTTCTTGTTGGTGATGGAATAGCCGTGGGCGGCCATGGCCTTCACGACGCGAGGGCCGACCCATTCAATGAGCCTGGGGAACTTGCCCAGCCAGCCGTAGGTGTTGCTCTTGCTGCTGGACGGAACCAGCGTGGCCACGTCGGCCCAGCTGGACGGGGTCTCGCCGAACACGCGCTGGTATTCGGCCTTGTAGGCGGTGAACAGCGCCGCGATGAGCGCGGGGGTGACGATTGCCATATTAGTTGGCCTCCTTGGCTTTCTTGAACTCTTCAGGCGTCATGCCGCACATGTCGGCGGCGTATGCTTCCTCGGTCGAAAGCGCGGCCGTGCTGGAGCCGCCCGCCGGGGGCTGGCCGCCGGGCAGGCCCGCGGTCTGCATGGTGGTGAGCGCGGCCACGGGCGCGGCCGAGTCGAGGAAGGCGGTCAGCGCGGCCTCGTCCTTGGCCCCCAGGCTGCGCGCCCAAGGCTCCAGGCTGGCGGTCAGGCGGCCGTCGGCCAGGGCGGCCTGCACAAGCGCGTCCACCTTGGACTCCTGCGCGCCAACGGCCAGCTGCGCCACCTGGGCTTTCAGCGTCGCGTTGGCGCTTTGCAGGCTGGCCAGGGCGGCCACCGGCACGAACTTGGCCGGGTCCGGGGTCGCCACCTGGCTGGTCAGGCTGGCAATGTTCTCGTCCTTGCCTTTGAGCAGGGCCAGCAGGTCCACGCTTGCGGCTGCGGCGTCGCCTTCCGTGAGCATGGTCTTGAGCTTGTCCAGCTCTGCCTTGATCTCTTCCGGCCCGGCGGTAATGGGCAGGTTGAGCATCCAGCGCAGACGTTCCAAAAGTTCGTCCATGTGGTCCTCCGTTGCGGTTGCGGTAGTGGTTGAAGGAAACAGCGCGGCCAGGGCCACGGCGTCCATGCCGTCCAGGGCCGGGTTGTTGGTGAGCGCGACGCTCAAGATTTCGAGCACCGCGCCGGTGGCTATGTCGAAGCGGAAGACGGGGGAAATGTAGCGGTATTCGTCGGACGAGATGTGCTCGCGGGCGCGGGCGGTCCAGCTCACGGCGGCGAAGAGGCCCCGGCCGGGCACGTAGCTGACGGCGGTTATCCACCCGGAGGAGGGCGCGGGCTGGCCGTTTTGCTTGGCCAGCAGCAGCTGGTGCTCATAGTCCACGGGCAGCTGGGACGCGCGCGCCTCCACCTTGGCGGTCACGGCGGCGGCAATGTCCGCGTCCATGCGCCAGGCGGTGAGCGCGCCCTCGGTAGTGCTGGCCGGGCGGCCGTCACGCGCGGCAAAGCTGCCGTCAGGGAAGAGCTGGGCGTTCATGCCCGGCGGCATGTCCTCTGCCGAAACGCCAACAGCCAAGGCCACGCCCCCCGAAAGGGGCATGGTCAGGGAGGCGACGTTCTGTGTGGGGTCGGAGTGCTTGCGCTTCATGCCACCGGTTTTACGGTGGCAAGGGGGTGCGAGACAGGAGGAAAGGGTTCAGTAGGCGGGGGCTAGTCCTGGCGTGGCTGGTTTAGGTAGCCGACAAAGGTTTCCAGCGTATCGTCCACATCATCTGCATCACAGAGTTCAGACATACCCCAACGCAACGCGGCGAAGAGTTCCTGTGGGGAGGAACACTCCCTGGTTGATGGAAACGCCCGGTCCATCAAAGAGGATTTGGAAACATCCACCTGGGCGCGTCCATCACCGCTGCTGCTGGCGACAAGTTTCCCCCGGTGGAAGTAATCCAATTCCCGCTTATCACTCGCATGCAGAAAGCGAGTCAGTATCTCCTCGGTGCTTTTATCCATGGCGTCTCCTTCTTAGTGGCCCTGAAATGGCGTTAGCACCCCGTTAGAACTTCCGCAACGCTCCAAACCGCCCTAGGCCCCAGCAAGCGCCCGTCGCACGGCCCTACGCACGCTCTCCTCAATTTCCGCCCTCTCCGGCGCGCCAACGCCCAGGAAGGGGCGGGCCGGAATATCGCCCCAGGGCAAGGGCATGGTGCCGCCCTGGGCGCGGCCGGAGAGCCAGCCGCCCACAGTTGCCCCGCCGCGCGCCGTGTAGTTGCGCGTGTTGCTGCGGCTGCCGGAACGCGCCCCACGCTTGGCGGTGCCAAAGGAGCCCTTAGCCGCGCCCTCCTGGTGCGTGCGGGCATACACCTTGTTCGTGCCCACAAGGGCGTGGTGCGGGCCGTGCTCGGTTTGGATGCTGGCGGCCAGCTGGCCAGTGACCTGGAGAATGGAGCCGGTGTGCCCGGCCTTGGCGCGGCGGGCCAAGGTGACGGGGGAAAGCGGGTGCCACTTCTCGCCCGTGGCCGGGTCCACTTCGTCCTTGAAGGCCCGGTCAACGCCGCCCTTCATAATCTCCGCCAGGTCGCGCGTCAGCGGCGTCATGTTGCGCCCCAGCTCCGCCAGGCGCGTGAGGCCCTTGTTCAGGCTATCTATGTTGACTTCGATGTCGATCATTCGTATGTACTCGCTAGACCCTGTGGGCGTACCCGAAGCTGGTAGTAATCGGGCGGGGGGAGGGAAACCTCCTCGCGGTATGCGGTGCAAGTCCGCCCCCACAGGGTTATTTTTTTGCCCATAGCCTTTTGTACTGCGCTTGCCCGCCAAGCGGCATGTCCGAAGGCAACACCTCCATCACATTCACCACGGCGTCGAAGCGCCCCAGCTTGGCCAGGCCCTTGGCGTCCTTGGGACGCATGGGCACGTCCACCACGATTTTGAGCACCTTGCCGGATTCCTTGGCCGGGCACACGTAGACCAGGTTGGCGTTGTCGGCGTCCCACAAAATGGACGTGGCCTCGTCCATAAGCTGCGGCAGGCGCAGCAGGTCCTCTTGCGCCGGGGCCGTGCCCATGCGGGCGTGCTTCGGGCTGTCCGCGTGCAGCATGCGCTTGGCGCTGGCCGTCACCACCTGCACGGGCTCGCCGCCTGCCTCGGCAACGGCCTGGGCCACCTCGCCCCGCATGAAATGCACCACCTGGGCTTGGGCCGTGCCGCCGCGCCTGGTGTCCAGCACGCCGCGCGCGAAGTTCTCCCAGGCCGTTTGCCGGGCCGGGTTGCCGTTCAAGGCCTGCACAGCCTGGGCGCGCAGGCTGGTGTCCTGCACCAGGGAAAGCCGCCGGGCGGCTTCCATGTCCAGGCCATAGGCCGCCGCGCCGGGGTTGTAGCTAAAGCCGGGGTCGGTCCAAACCGTGGGCGCGTCCAGGGCCGGGCCGATTTTGTAGCCCGTGACCTGGCGCGTGGTGGCCTCGCCCGTGCGGCGGTCCACCAGGTCAACATTGCGCTGCACCATGCGGCCCTCGCCCGTCTCCGGCGTCACGCCCTCGCGCTCCAGCCCCATGTCTGAAAGGGCCTGCACGCGGCAGCGGCAGCCCCAGCCGTTGGGCGGGTAGTGCGAGCCCCAAAAGGCGTCGTCATGGCGGAAGGTGCGGCCGTTCAAGAGCCGGTGCGCCGGGCGCGTGCGCTGGTCCAGCACGGCCACGTAGCGCCACCAGGGGCGGTTGTCCGCGTTCTCCAGCATTTGCTTGTAGCGCCCGGCCATGTACGCGGTCTGCATGTTCTGGCGATAGATGAGCTTCAGCCTGGCCGGGCTGCCCATTTGCACCTGGCGTTCCTTGCCGTCCGCGCCCACTTCCGTGCGCTTGCCCCACCAGCCCTTGGCCCGCAGCACGGGCTCCAGGTCTTTGGCAAACATCTTCTGCGTTCGGCCCTCGGCCAGGGCTCGTTTCACCGCGCCCCGAATGTCCTCCAGCACGTCCAGGCGGGCCACGCTGGTGACGGTGAACGCCTTGGCCTGCGCCCCCTGCCACACCTCTTTCCAGTCAAAGGTGATCTGCGCGCCCTTGGATTCCAGGTAGCTGATTGCGTCCTTGGGCGGCAGGCCCATGGCAAAGGAAAGGCTTAGAGCTTCAGGCATATTTTCTCCGCCTCCGCAAGCACGGCTTCGGCCCTCTTCCACGCGCGTTGTTCTTCTGCCCACAGCTTCTCGGCCCGTTTCCAATCTCGCGCCTGGCGGGCTTTCTGGCCCTCCTCCCCCAAGCACCGTGCCTTGGCCACAATGGTCTCCCAACGTTCCCAAAGCATGTCCCATTGTGTCGGTCCACGAAACACGTGCCTTCGGAACAGCCTGATCAACTCTTCTTTGGTGAGGTCCTCAAGCTCCAGCTTCATCTATTCCCCCCCGGCCTCGGCCGCAGCCGACACGCGGCCCCACACCTCGGACACGAACATGGCGCGGGCCAGCAGCTCCTCCATGTCGCGGGTCTCCATGCGCGGGTAGTGGCTGGCCAGCGCGGCCAGCAGCTCGTCCGGCGTCTTGCCGTCCTTCAGCTCCGCCACCAGGCTGCCCGTCAGTTGCTCCATAATGCGTTGCAGCGTGGCTTCCGGCACGTTGGCCGCGTCCAGGGCGTCCTGGTCGGGGAAGCGCGCCGCGCCTTCTTCACCGGCCGTTAACGCGGCAGTGGCGGCGGGCGGCGTTAACGGAGGCTTTGCGCCCGCGTTTTGCGCCTGGCCCAGGTTCGGGCGCAGTATGGGTTCGTCACCCTCGGGCAGGGGAATGCCCGCCTTTTCGTGCGCCCAGGCCTCGGGGATGCGCATGCACTCGGAAAGCTTGGGCAGGGCCTCGGCCAATTCGGTCAGGTCCGCCGGGTCGGAGGTGTCGAACATGAAATAGGGCAACAGCGCCGGGTCAGAAACGCCCACGTTCAGCACGGCAAGCGGCATGAGCAGCTGCTGGGTTATGGTGCTGGCGATCTGCCGGGCGTCGCTGGCCATGATGTCGCGGCGCACGTCGTCGTGGATTTTGCCCAGGGCGTTGGTGCTGCTCTTGCCGTCCGCCTGGCTGGTGAGCGTGCCGCCCAAAATGGCCTTGCTCTGCCCGCGTTCGCAGTGGTTCAGCATGGCCTCAAAGGGCTTTTCGCTGCCCTTGGCCGCCTCCTTGAAATCAATGACCATGCCCTGGGGGATGATGCCCGCCGCGTCGTGGCCGATGGCTTGGATGGCGCGCTTCAGGGCGGCCTTGTCATCCTTGGTGGCCGTGGCCGGGTACGTGCCCACGCGCAAGGGCAGCCCGTGGATCTCCAAGAACTCGGCGAAGTCGCCGCGCGCATAGCCCTTGAGCAGGTAGGTCCACACCAGCACGCGGAACAGGCCGGAGCGCGGCAGCAAGCCGGACTTGCTGCGGTGGCGGTGCAGCACCCAGCCCAGGGGCAAAAGCGGCAGGCCTTCCATGCTGCCGTCGCGCAGGCGCAAGGTGTTGCCGTCGCCGCCGAAGGGCGTCGGCCAAAGCTGGAACCATGTCTGCGGCCGATGGTGCAGGCACACGGGCACATGGACGCGGCCGTCAAAGCCCCACTCAATTTCCAGGGCCGCGAAGCCGTAGCCGATGGCGTCGGCCAGGTCGAGGACCATGTCCTCAAAGTCGGGGATGGAGTCGAATTGCTCGCGCACGGCCTCGGCCACGGCGGCGGCGCGCTTGTCCGGGTTCTTGGGCGTGCCCTTGCCCTTGCCGGGAACGATGTTCCATTGCAGGCCCAAAAGCGCCCGGCGGCGCTTGGAAAGCTCGGCGTGGACATGCTCGTCCCGGTCCTCAATCTCCGCAAAGAGGCGGCACTGGTCCACAATATCCCCGGCATCCGCGTTGGCCAGAATCTGGTTGAGCTTGCGCGGCGTCAGGCCGCCCACCAGGCTGGCCAGGTACTCGCTGCGCAGCAAGGCCAGGGCCTCGCTCTGCATCGTTTCGGCCGGACCGTTGCGCAGTCCGCCCCAGCTCGCCTTCAGCCGATCAATAATCGTCGTCATCTTCATCATCCATCTCCTCGGAGCCGCTCCAAAGGTTGCGCGTGTTGATGCCGCCGTGCTTGGGCACGGGGTCGAAGGCCATGGTCACAAAGCCGCCCACGGCTATCTCCCACAGCATGTGCGTTGCGTCCGGGCCGTCGTCATGGTCGGCCAGGGGGAAGTTGCGGAACTGCTCAATGAGCGTGTTCTGCGAGGGGTGCAGGCGGATGCGGCCTTGCGCGAAATAGGGCTGCAAGCTTTCGATGCGCAGGGCCTTGTCCGCAATGGGCGTGACGGCCTGGGCGGGTATGACCATGCCCCGCACCATGGCGCGGCGTATCAGCTCCGTGCGCAGGAACTCCTGAAACTGCACGGCCTCCACGGCCCACAGCATGCAGCGGTATTGCGCGTGCATGGCCAGCACGTCCTCTATGATGCGGTCGGGCAGGCGCTTGCGTATGCTGGCCTCCACCACGTCCAGGGTCATGGTGTCGCGGCACCAGCCGCCCACCAGAATGGCCGAGGGGTCGCGGCTCTTGCCCAGCTTGCCGAGGCTCGGGTCCACCGCGCCGAAGAACGTCCAATCGTGCCGCACGTCCACCCAAAAGGTGATGACCTTGAACGGGGCATCGTCGCCGCTGCCGGGGGCGTTCTGCTGCTCGCTGTCAAAGGCGTCGTGTCCGTCGCGGGCGCGCTTGGTCATAAGGCTGTACAGCGGCCGGGCGGATGGCCAGGAAACGGTGGCGCCGAGTTCCATGTCCGCCAGGTGCTCGCCGTAATACGCCAGGGCGGCTTCCTCGCCGCTGTTCAAAAGCGTTTCCTCCCAGGCGTCCCACAGGTCCATGCGGTCCGGCCAGTTGAGGATGGCCCGGAAGCTCTTGTGCCGCCACAGGGGGGCCTTCAGCAGGCGCGAAAGCACGGAGTCGTGGTGCAGAATGGTGCCGATGACGAACACGTCCATAGTGTCGCCGGCTTCGCCCAGGGAAAGCACGGTGCGGCGCAGCCACTTCTCCAGCTTGTCGCGCTGTTCCGGGCTCTTCACGTTCTCGTCGTTCTCCAGGTCGTCGCAAATAACCAGGTCCGGGCGGTGCGGGCCGTGGCGCAGGCCGCGCATGCGCTTGTTCGCGCCAAAGGCCTGTATCTTCACCTGGCCCTTGGTGATGATGACGCCCGCGTTCCACACGCGCCCCTGGCCGGTGTGGTCGGGGAAGTCCAGCGCCAGGCGCGGGTTTGCCTCCAGCTCGGCCTTGACGGCCTCCAACTGGGCGGCGGCCTGCTCGAAGGCGTCGGCGATCTCCAGCATGTACCGCTTGCGCCCGGTTACGGCGCACCAGATGACGAATTGCAGGCCCACCACCGTGGACTTGGCCTCGCCGCGCGGGGCGGCCACGCCCAGGCGCTGGCCTGCGGGCAGGTCCACCAGGCGGGGCAGGTTCTCGTCCAGCCAGGTGTGCAGAACGCTATCGCCGTACTTGGTGTAGTGCGGGAAGTAGGTGCGGCGGAAGAACGCGAAGTCGTTTTGCGCCTGCTCTTTGCGTTCTTTCGACGCCTTGGGGTCCGGCGCGAAGCCGGAGCACTCGGCCTCTATCTGCTGGCGCAGGGAGGTGGCCAGCTTGGCCAGCTCCTCCAAAAAGTTCTTTTGGCCGAACCGGGCGCTCGTCTTGGCCATGGTGTGCTCCTAATCCTTGGACAGTTCGTCGCCGAAGGGCTCCAGAATCTCCACAAAGGCGGCGGCATGCTGGGGGAAGTTCGCGCGGATGAAATCGGACAGGCGGTTGATGACGGAAAGCGCCGTGGCCAGCTTGTTCGTCTCGGGCAGCACCTTGCGGCTGGCCGCCACGGTTTTGTTGAAGCTGTCCGCCAGGCTGGCCAGCATATCCACCTTGGCTGCCGCGCCCAGGTTGGCGTCGCCGTTGATGAGGTCCATAAGGGATTTGTGCTGCACCACGTAGTCGGCCAGCATCTGCCGGGCCACGTTCTCCATGCCCTCGCCCGCCAGCAGGTTGGCTGCGCGCAGCTTGTCCCAATCCTCGCCCGTGGCCCGCGCTTGGCGCTTCCAGCGCGCCGCCGTGCTGTGCGGCACGTCCACCTTGTCCGCCGCCGTTTCCAGGGGCAGGCGGTCGAACACATACGCCTGGCGCAAGGCCTGGCGCTTCTCGTCCTTGTGGGCCATGGCCTACGCCCCCATTTTCCCGCGTATCAGGTTCAGGCCCAGGCTCATCATGTCGTTAACGCCCGGCTCGGGCCGTTTAACGCCCGGCGTCACCGTGCGGCCGGTGGCCACGTCCGCCCCGCGCGGGGTGAGGTGCGCCACGGTCATGTCCGCCACGGCGTCCAGGTTCACCAGGGCCTGTTCGGACAACCAGGCCAGTTCCGTGGCCAGCTGGTCCGCGCTCATGGCGTGGCCCACGGCCTCCAGGCCAGGCCGCAGCACAAAGGCGTTCAAGCTGTATTCCGGCGCGCATGCGAGCAGGCGCAGGATGACCAGGCGGCGGTCCTCGGACAAAAGTTTGGCAAAATTCATTTGTCACCCCGCACATGGTGCTCAAGCAACAGGTTGAGCGGCCGCTCGATGCGCTGCATCAACTCGGCCTGGCCCTGCACCGTGGCCATGACGGCCTTGATGCTGCCCTCGATCTCCGCCAGCTGTACGGCCATTGCCTGCACCTCGGCGGCATCGGGCAGGGCCTGTTGCGCCTGTTCAAGCCGCGCCTGCTCTTGCTTCAGCTTGGCTTGCTCTTGCTCAAGCTTGGTGTGCTTTTCAGCTGCGGCCTTGCATTGCTTCTCGCAGTGGGTGCCGGAAACGAACTGTTTACGCAGACTCCACAGCGCCCAGGCCAACAGGCCTTGGAAGACGAGCAGCAGCAGGGAGGCTGCATTGAAAGCCATGTTCCACCAATCCATTACCGGGCCTCCTCGGTCAGCAGTTTGAGCAGTTTGTCGCGTTGGTCGGCCGTGTCCTGGCACCACTTGCCGTAGTCGGTCGCGTGGGTGAGCAGGTCCGCCGGGCTTGCCTCTACGGATGCGCCGCCGCGTACCCCGGCGTCAGCGGCGCGGGCGGTGGCGTTGTCTGCCGCAAGGCCGCCGGAACCGGCGGGCGCTGGCACTCCACCGGCACCGAGACCGAGGGCTCGGTTGTACGTGCGCAGGAAATCAGGGCCGAAAGAGCAAGCAGCAAGGCCAGCCGTCGCATGGGGTATCTCCTTCAAAATGAGGGTTCGGGTATCGGCCAGGCGCAGCTGGGCGGCCTGGTGTTCCGTGGCCAGCTGGTCCGCGCGCTGGGTGGCCAGCACGTAGCGGTCCAGCGCCTTGGCCTTGCTTTCGGCCCAGGCGTCCGCCTGCGCCTTGCGCAACTCGGCAAGGGCCTTGTCGCCTTTGTCCGTGGCCGTGGTGTAGCCGTGGCGATAGCCGCCCCAGCCGCAGGCCAGGCAGAGCAGGAGCACGAGCAGCGCCGCGCCGAGGCCAAGCGCCAGCTTGGTGGCGGGTTTTGTGAGGTCAAGGTCGATCATTGGGGCACCTCGCAAAGGATACCCGGCCCCCACACCAGGTACTTGGGTTGACGCCGGAACAGGATTCCGTAGGGGTACTTTCGGTTCTCGCTGATTGCGGCCAGGCTACGCCCGGCGTTGACGGTCTCCACGCTGTTCCACCAACGGGCGGGGTCCAGCCCCAGGCGCTTGGCAAGCTCCTGGTCGCGCCACACCCAGCCGAGGCCGCCGTTGTAAGCGGACAGGGCCATGGCCCAGGCGTCGCAAGGGGTGGCGGCGCGCACGCGGCGCAGGTTGGCCAGGTCGTAGGCCACCAAGGCGCGGATGGCCCAGCCTGGGTTGGTGGGCTCGGCCGGGCCGAGGTCCGGCCGGGTGCGGCCCATGTCACGCGCCGTGGCGGGCATAAACTGCCCCAGACCGCGCGCGCCCACGGGGCTTACGGCCTGCGGGTTCCAGCCGCTCTCTTGCTCCAGCTGCGCCGCGAACACGGCCACCGGGGCATTGATCCCGGCCTCCACGCGCGCGGCGCGGATGACCACCGAGCGGTATTGCTGGGCGGCGGCCGGAATGGGCTCGGCGTGGGCATAGCCGAGCCACGAAAGCACCATGACAACCGCGAGGGTAAAACCAACGCCGATCCAGAAGCCCGTAGCTATCCTGTGCGCGACAAAGCAAAGGACCTTGCCTGCGAACAGCAGCGCAGAATCTGGGATGTTCCGAAGAAGAGCGACCAGCCAACGACGCATGCCCGCCTCCTACAGCGCCAGGGCCACGGCCAGCATGCAAGCGCACATGATGGCCGCGCGGCGCGCGCAGGCAATGAGGAACGGCAGCTCGCCGCCGAGGGCAAAGCCGAAGTCCACTCGGTCATCCTCGAAGTTGTCCACATCGCGCCAGTCAACGCGCAGATAGCCGGAGGGCTTGGCGTAAGGGAACGCGGCCACGTCGAGCAGGTAGCCGAGGACGCCGCCCCCGGCCACATCACCGAGCTTGTAGATAAGTACCGGGGCCTGGTGCGGGGCGATGGCCACCACGGCGAGGATAAGCACAGTGGCCAGGATGCTGGGCAGGGTCATGCGCGGCGACTTGCGGCGCAACCAATCGGTGAGAGACTTGATCTTGTTCACGGAGGGGCCTCCTTTGGTGTTCAGGAGGCGAAAAAGACCGCCCCCACGTGCCGCCTATCCTAGGCGGCAAATGGGGGCGGAACAGATGGAAGGGGTTCAGTAGGCGGGGGCTACTTCGAGAAAATTTCGACGGTGCGTCCAACACCCCACAGGGCAAGAACGGCCAGCGCGCCGTATGTACCATAGACGTATTTCATGGCCGCAGCCGTAACGGGCTGTCCTTTCATGGCCTTTCGCGCCTCGGGGATAGCGAAAAATGGAGCGATGACCAACACGCTAAAAATACCCACCTTGCCGGTGGCGGAGTAAGCATACTCAATGCCAAAGATGCCCAGCAACGTGAGCCCGACGAAGAGGCAAAGCGCCCCGTACCACGGGTAGCGCCGCGCCACGGCGATGCACAGCCCAGCGACTGCCCCAATAGAGATTGCTTCCACAAACATGGCATCCTCCTCATTTGCTCAAGGATCTGTTTTTGTCACAGCCTGGCTCGCGGGACAAGCCCTTGCGGGTGTCGAAAGTCATCTCATGTACCCCTTGAGAATCTTGGACAACAGGGCTTTTTGTTCGGCCAGGCCGCAGCCTCGCCATGATCGCGCCAGATATAGTTGCCGACGGTCAGCACGTCGAAGAAGACCAGCGCGCGCCAGATCATCGGGCAATCTCCTTGCCGAAGCGGTCCAAAAGCACGAGCTCGTCACAGCACACCAGTTGCTTGCCGAGCCGCAAGTCCTCAATCAGCACGCGCCACTGGCCGTCCACCCAGAGGAATGGGTCGCTGCGAAGCCGGAACTGACGGGCGCTGAGCTGCGGTCCGTACCAGCGCACCCAATCTTTGGCTTTGAACTTCGGGGCGGGCCGCTCCAGCGCCTCCAGCCAGCCGGGTTCCGTCAGCCCCTTAGAGACAAGCTGCCCCAGGGCTTCGGGGGTGATAAACGTGTACTTCTGACCGCCGATGCTGAACCACTTCTCGCGCCGTTTACCGCTCTCCCAGGTGTACTCGCAGAGTCGATACAGCCCGAGGTCCGCCCCGTGCTGGTCCGGCCACTGCTCGGCAGGGAACACGTCGAAATTCCGCGTTTTGCCCCGGAACCGGAGCAAAACAGACCCCTTTTTTTTACGCTTTTCTGCCATGGTTCCGGGGCAAAAGCCCCCCTCCTTATTTTGTCTGTGGCTGCTCATCAGGCCGAGGCAACCACGCCCCGGCGACCGCCCGTGTGGGCGGTTTCGCTTGGGCTATCCCAGCAGCCGCAGCTGCCCCGTCCCGCCCACGTTCAAGGTGGGCACGGGCGTTTGCTTCAGGATGTCGAAGATGCGGCGGTCGCACAGGCTATTGGCGCGCGCCAGGCGCTGCACAGCCTGGTTGCCGCTCATGGTCTGAATGAGCCGGTCATACTCGCGGCAAATGGCCGTATCGCGCACGCGGCGCAGGGCATCCGCGCACCGGGGAATGTACAGGTCCGTGCTGCCGTAGCGCCGCACCAGCACCTCCGCCGCCGCCGGGCCTATGACGTGGGCCAAGGTGTTAAAGCGCAGCTCGCCCTGTTTGGTTTCGCGCTTGGGCACCGGGAACGTGGTCCCGCCCAGGGCGTCCACCAGGCGCATGGCTTGGCGCAAGCCAATGGCCGCTGCCAGCTCCCGCGCCATGACGGGCAGCTGCTCAAGCTCAAGCTGCGCAAACGACGGGTTGTCGGTATTCATGCGGGCACCTCCTGTTCCTTTTGCGCGCGGCGCTTGGCGTCCTTCACCAACGCGGCCACAATGCCGCGCAGCTGCTCGGCCTTGGCCCATTCCAGACGCTCCACCTTGTACATGCGCGCGGCCATGCCCACGGCGTAGGCCCAGGGCCGCCCGGCATCGGCCAGAAGCGCGCCGATCTTGTCCAGCAAGGGCGCGGTGCCCGGCGTGGCGCGGGGCGTGGGCTTTTTGCGGGCCGGACGCGGGTCCTCGTCCACCCAGCCCTTTTTGCGTAAGGCGGTGATGACCAGGACCAGTTGCTTCTCCGTGAGTTTTCCGGCCGAGCGTTGGCCGGTCAGTGCCTCCAGCATGTCGCGGTAGGCGTCATCCTCCAGGCCCAGGGCCTTGGCGGCGATATGCACCTTGGCTAGCAAGCTGCGGCGGGATTCGGTTTTCATACGGGCTCCATGTGTTTGGCTGCTCATCAGGCCGGGGCAACCACGCCCCGGCGACCGCGCCCAGCCCATTGGCCGGGGCGGTTTCGCTTGGTTCACGCGGCCTTGCTGGCGATCTCTTCTTGCTTGGGTTCGATGAAGAACTCGTCCGTGCTTTCGCGCCGCACGCCCACGGTCTCCAGGCGGGTGTCCGGCCAGCCGCGCAGCTCGTCCTTGTCCACTTCCAGCTTGGTGCGGATGCCTTCGGAAAGGCCCAGGTCCTGAAGGCGCTTCAGCACCATGGCCCAGGTGTGTTTGGCCAAAAGGCGCAGGCTGGTGGCCTTGCGAAAGCCGATGACGCCGAAGGTCAAGTCCAGGCTGCGCTTGGCGCCGAACAGCTCGTCCTTCTTGAGCGTGCCGAACACGGCCAGGGCGTCCTCCAGGCGCTTGCGCGAGGCGGTGAGGGGCTCCAGCTGGAGCTTCGCCGCCGCCTTCAGCTGGTCAATCTGCTCGTTCAGGCCCTGTTCGATGAGGGCCTGCTCGCGGGTGATCTCGGCCAGCTTGCGCAGGGCTTCGTCGGCCTGGGGCAGGTCGCCGATGATGAGGGGCTGGGGCTTGGTTCTGGTGGCCATATTGCTGTTCTCCTTGCCTACGCAGCCGCAGGCGTTGCGCTGCACTCCTCGCCGGTTCCGGCGATGGGCAGCAGGGTTTCCAGATTCTTCACGTCCTCGGCGGCGGCATCCAACACGATGCAGGCCTGGCGGATGACTTCCGACTCTTCCTGGGTGACATGCTGGCGCAGGTCATCCAACACATTGGCCACGTTGGAAATTGACTCGTGAATCATGCGGCGTGCTCCTCGCGGTTGGGGTTGTTGGGGCAGGTCAGACAGGCGCGCCATTGTCGCAGGGCGGCGGGGCTTGAGGTGGGCACCGGGCCGCAGAACTTGCGGCAATGGTCCGGCGTCACGCTCTTGCCCGTGTGCGGGCAATCCAAGCGGGCGTAGCGCTCCAATATCCGGGCGGCCATGCGGTCGGTTTTGCCGGGGTACTTGCCGAGCAACAGCAGGCTAACGGCCGGGCGGCTAACGCCCAGCTCCTCCGCGACGGCGGCCTTGCTGGATTCCGCCACGGCCTCGGACAAGAGCGTCAGCCAATCCTTAGTCATGGCTGGCCTCCGCTACATCGGTCAGGGGGTAGACCGTGCCCGTGTTGCCGTCCGTCACGGTGTGCCGCTTGGGATTCCAGGTTGGGGAACAGGGGCCGGTGTTGCGCACCAACAGCCAGCGGACCTCTCTCTGGTTTTGTCCGCCGCGCCGGGGCAGTTCGACCAGGTAGCCCGCCGTGGTGAGGGCGCGCAGATAATGCGCCAGTGCGTGGCGGGTTTTGCACTCGGCTTCCGGGTCGCTGCAAAGCAGCGTCAGCATGTCGTCAAGGCACGCCTTTTGGCGGATGCGCAGCACGCGCCAGGCGCGGGCAGGCAAGGCGTCCTTGAAACGTTCCGGGCAAGTGCCCTTGCGTGGACCGGTGAGGAGGTCCGCACCGCCGCCCACCAAAGCCGAGCGCCCGGCCTCGGTCAGGCCATGCACGCCGTTCTCGCTGGTAATGAGCCCCCGGCTGGCCAGAGTTTTACAGGCCGAGCGGATGCGGTCCTTGGCGATGCCCGTAGCCCGCGCCAGCTCAAAGGTGAGCATCTGCTCGGCCTCCAGAAGCCGCAGGATTTCCAGACCGCGCCAGGCCATTACGCCGCCCTCTTGGCCTTGCCGACCACGCGCGGGCGGCGCGCCTGCCAGTCGTGGGTGATGCTCATGCCTTCCACGGCGGCCATGTCCACAGCCTCCAGGCCGTTCATCTTGCCCACGCGCTCCACGGTGGCGATGGCGTTCATCACCTCGCGCATGCGGCCGTTGCTCTGGCGGTGGATCTCGGCCACCAGGTCCGGGGCTATGCGCACCTCGGAAAGCTGCTGGCAGGTAAGCGCCACGTCCTCCAGGCTGGCGGGCGAAAACTCCACCACCTGGGCGATGCGGCTGGAAATCTGCTGGTGCCGGGCGATGTTGCGCTGGATAGCCTCCATGCCCACCAGCACCACCATGGTTTCGGTGCGGTCGCTGAAGTCGCGTATCTTCTCCAGCACGGCCGCGTGGTCCTTCAACGTGGCCTCGGCTTCGTCGATGACCAGCGGGATTTGCTGGGTGGCGATGACCGCCAGCATGCGGTTGAACAGCTGTTCGCTGGTGCCGCGCGGGTCAACGGCCAGGGCCTTGGCCAGCTCCACAAGGAAGTAGCGCGGGGTCCAGTCGATGTTGGCGCGCAGGAACACCGCGCCAGCGTCCACGGCCCAGCTGGTCAGCACCTCGCTTTTGCCCAGGCCGGGCTGGCCATGCACCAGCATCATTCCGGCCTCGGCCGCGCCACGGTTCTCCACGGCGGCCACGCCAGCGGCGAAGCGCTCGTAGTTGGATGTCCGCACAAACAGCTTTCTCATGTGTTGCCTCCGTTAGTTTCGGTCAAACGCTCGGGGTCTCTAACGCCGGGAAAAGTTGCACCGGGGCGAGGCCCAGGCCCTCGTACTCGAAGCGCTCGCGCAACAGCGCGTATTCGCCTCCTTTCGCGTACTCGGCCAGCCAGGCGCGGTCCGCGTCGGTCCACAGGGCCGGGTGGCGCAGAAGCCAGCGGTACTTGTCCGTGGACAGGTGAAAAATGGGGCGCTTTTCGGCCGCTTCGCGGGCGGGCTTGGGGGCGGCATCCTGCTCGGCCTGGGCCATGACCGTGCGGATGCGCTCCAGCTCGGCGCTTGTGGGGGCGGCTGGTTCTGGTTCCGGCTGGGCGGTAATGGTGATGCACTGGCGGCTGCTCAAGCTGTCCGCCATTATGGCCGGGGCGTCCGCAGGCGCGGTGAGGGTTGCGCCTGGGGCAATGCGCTGGGCCTTTTGTTCCAGGCGCTTCAACTGGGCGCGCTCGCGGTTGGCCCGCGCTTCCTCAATGCGGGAAATGGGGAAGTAGTCCATGGCGTTGGCGTCAAGCTTGGCCGTGCAAAGCTTCTCGCCCGCTTCGGTCCAGACCGTGACGTAAGAGGCGTCCCAAATGTCGTAGCGCACCTGCACAATGTCATCATGGTGGGCGGCCAGCTCGTGGGCGAAGTAGTCGCGGTTCCACAGGCGCACCATGCCGTTCTTCACCTTGCGAACCGTGGCGGGCATGAACAGGTCGTCGCGCAGGTCATCGGGCACGCGGTACGGCTCGAACATGCCCGCAAAGCTCTCCCAGGATTCGTTGGGGCTCATGTGGCGGCGCTTGCCAGCCGCATGGTCCTCAATGGTCGGCAGGCCACGGTGCGGGCTGGCGTTGTACTCCTCAACGCGGGCGAGGAGCACTTGCTTGAAGGTCTCGAATGTGGGCAAAAGTGACGAGCGCCCGTGCTTTTTCAGCTGGGCGCGGGTGATCTTGTAGACGTTTTGCTTGGCGTCGCCGTCCATGTCCGCGTGGGTGCAGGTGGCCAGCTGCTTTGAGGCGGGCACGCAGATTGTCTTGACCGCGCGCTCCATGAGGCCCTTGCCCTGCGGACGGCCGGGAATGGCGTTGCAAATTTCAATGCCCAGGCGCTCCAGCATGCCCACGCCGGGCTTGGTCAGCAGGTCCGCCGTGTAGCCGGGGCCGTTGTCGGTGTAGAGCATGGCCGGAATGCCGCCAAAGAGGCAGGCCATGCGCAGGGCGTCCAGGGTGGCGGCGGCGCTTTCGGCCAGGGCCACGGAGAGCCCGACGCACCGGCGCGTGCAAACGTCGAGGAAGAGCACCACCTCGGGCTTGAAGGGCCGCCCGGTTTCCGGGTGGGCTATCTCGGCGTCAAAGGTGGTTCCGTCGGCCGTGTACACGTCGCAGGGCAGCAGCTTGTCCGTCTTGCGCTTCATGTGCGGCTTGAGGTGCAAAAGGGCGTTGCCCGTCTTGCGCCCGGCCAGCAAGTCCGGCTTGGCCACCTTGGCCAGGAAGCGGCGCACGGCGTCCAGGGACGGCGCGCGGCTGGGCTGCTCGGCCTGCCAGGCGCGGACGAAATCGCGGTGCGCCTCGGCCAAGCTGGGGTTTTGCGGGCGCTGGTAAAAGGAGAGGAAAAGCGGTGCCCAGGCGGGCACGCCCATGTTCTTGTGCGGGTTGCGCGGCGCAAGCGCCAGCTCGCCACCCTCGGCATAGAGCGCACACCATTCGTACAGACGGCGGCGCGAAAGGCCGCGCCCCGCGCCCGCGCCGTACTTGGCGTTGGCCACGGGGATGAGCTGCGCCAGGCGCTCGCCCAAAGTTTCGGCCTGGGCGGCCTGCACCAGGTGGCGGACGGCCGACTCCTTGCCGGTGATGGCGCTCAAGCGCAGGGTCTCGCGGACGAAGGCCAGCCGGGCCAGCACCGTGGCGCGGCACTGTTCCGTCATGTGGGCAAGGGAAGCCGCGCCAGCAACGGGGGAGGGCTTGGCCAAGGCGGAGGCCTGCACCGGCTGCGCGCCCTGTTCGGCAAGCTGCGCGGCGATGATGGCATCGCAAACCGACTTGGGTAAGGTTGCTAACGGGAAAAGCTTCCCTCTTCCGCGTCCTTCGCTCCGCTCAAAAGGCCAGGCCTCGGCGTCCGCCCGCATTCGGATGGCACGATCTGTCATGGCCAGGGCCTTGGCGATTTCTTGAGCGTTGACAGCTTGCATTACGCGGCCTCTTTCAAGTCCGCTGGCAAGCTCAAAATGCTGGAAGGGCAACCGTATGCCTTGAGTTTCGCAAGCACCACGCGGCTGTTACGCCGACCGTGAATAGTATGAGACACAAGGGAGTGGTCCACGCCAAGTTCGTCGGCAATTCCGCCCACGGAAAGGTTCTTTTCCTTCAGCCACTCAATGATGCGCCAAGATTTGCGGTCCTTCCCGCTCCCCATGCGATAGCTCATATGCTGCCCTCCAAAATTTTCTTCCGGCGGCGCGCCTCACGTTCGGCGAGGCAAGCCCTGCCGTAGTCGCGGTGTCGCCGGTCTTCTTCGGTCATCACGTCCAGGCCAATGGCCCGGAGAACCATTTGTAATGGTGCTGGGTCTCGGGTCGCCGCGCAAAACACCACCACGGCGAGGAGCGAGGGGGTATGGTCGCGGTCAGAGGGGGCCAGCCATTTGTCCAAAGTGTCTTTGCTAATGGACAGGGTGTTGCCCGTGGTGAGGCGCAGTCCCGCTTGCCGAGAAATGTCGTTAACCTTGTCGACGAGGAGTTTGCGGCCCGCAGAGTCAGCTCCTGCGGCCCTGTTCATGGCCGCACGGAGGGCAGGAACAAGCCCCGCAAGGGCTCCATGGTCATCATGGAAGAGAGAGAGCTGTTTCTGCATCGTCTTTCCGTCCGCTCGGGTTGTGAGGCTACGTCCGATCTGTACTTGCTGGTGGACGTTGACCCAGGGTTGCGCCTGGGCTAATGTCATTTCGTGCCATTCCATTTGTGTCAGGCACAAGTCACAACTAGACGTTTGACGTGTCAGTGTCAATACGTTTGACGATTCCGGAAACAGAAAAGTTCGCCTCGCTACGACAATTGTCGAACATGAATCATGTTGGGGGTATACGAATGGTGAAAGACGCCCGCACGGATTCCGGAGAGACTTCCGAGAACAGCGAGTATTCACGGAAGCTTGGCGAGCGCCTTCGGGCTATTTGGGCTGGGAGTGGTATTCGGCAGGATGACTTTGCCCGGTCTATAGATATCCACCCAGGAACACTAAATAATTATATCCAGGGGAAGCGCCTCCCGACAGCAGAACTTGTCGATCGTATTGTTTCGACGTACGGCGCAAACGCGGCGTGGCTTATTTCCGGGGTCGGCCCGATGTACGACAAAACACGAACGACGATTGAAGAGTTTACCTGTGAGTCGCCGTGCGACACCCCGTTAGCGCGCATTAAAGTTGTTGATGCTCACCCTGATGCCGTGGTGGCTGCACAAACGGTGGAGACCGTCGAGGCGGACGGCTGCACGCTGGTGATGGTGCCTATGGTCGAGGCGAGATTGTCAGCAGGTACAGGGAGTTTTGAGACGGGGGATAGCGCAGAAAGACGCTATGCGTTTCGTAGCGACTGGATCAATCTGAAGGGCCAGGCTGCCAGCATGGCGCTTATGCGCGTGGCTGGCGACAGCATGGAGCCACAGATTTTCAATAATGACATGGTGTTGATCGACCAGAGCCAGACGAAGCCCCGAGCAGGCAGCTTATTCGCCGTGGCAGTCGAGGAAGTGGTGTACATTAAAATGGTGGACACCCTGCCGGGCAAGATTGTCCTGAAGAGCTACAACGAGGCCTACACGCCGTTAGAAATCGACGCCCGAGGCGATCTAGCTGACGGCATCCGTATCATTGGCCGCGCGGTCTGGATTGGGCGGGAGCTGTACTAGCGCCAAACGTTGTTCACTTCGCGTTAATTCAGTGCCGAAATACGCGCAGTTTCATCTTACTTTCATCCAATCAGTGCCATTTGCCATTGGGGCAGCCGTTCCCGCGAAACGCATTCTGCCACGGGGCTTTCCCGGCGTTTCCTCTTTCCTCCAGCTAGTGCCAAAATGAATGCCTCCCCACTCAACGGGCGTTTGACGTCCAGAATCACGCCTAGCCCTGGCGCACAAAATATGTCCTCTGCTCCGGCGATTCCTTCGCCTCGCATCACTGGCGGCTCTTGCCCCTGCGCTGTTGCGGGCAGGCATATTCCCGTTTCCCCCTGTCTTTGCCCCGGCTGCGGTTCTCCTGCCGATTCCATGACCGGTGACGCCCAGCGCAGAGAAGCCCTTGCCGCGGCTTTGCGCGGCAAGGGGCTTCTCTGCGCCATGGGGAGTCCAGAGGGCGAATGCCCTCTGGCGGGGGTGCAGGGGGCGGCGCCCCCTGCTTCATTATTTTGTATTAACGCGCGCGGCGCTTGCCTGCGGGGCGGCCCGTGGACTTGCCCGCGGGTTTGCCGCCAGATTTGCCGGAGCGTCCTGCTCCCGGCTTGGCGGGTGCTTTGCCCGGGCGCGAATCTGACCGCGAATTGGGCCGCGAGCCGGACCGCGAGCCCCCGGCCTTGCGCGGCTGGCGGTCATGCCTGTTCTGGGTGGGCGCGTCGTGGCTGCGGCGCTCGCGGGCGTCGTCCATGTCGCGGCGCTCCTCCTCGGTGGCGAGGGGACCGTCGTAGTTGTCGGCGCGTTCTGAGGCGGCCAGCTCCAGGTCGATCTCCAGCCTGTCGAGGGAGACGTTGACCAGGCGCACGCGCACGGACTGACCCACGCGGATGACCTTGCCCGTGCGCTGCCCCACGAGCATCTCGCGCTCCTTGAGGTAGCCGTAGTAGTCGTCCTGCATGTTGGCCAGGCGGATGAAGCCCTCGGCCAGCACATCGGGCAGCTCGACCCAGAAGCCGTATTCGGTCATGCCGGAAACGACGCCGGGGAAGACCGTGCCCAGCTGGGGCTTCAAAACCATGCACACGTAGCGCTTCTGGCATTCGCGCTCGGCCTCCATGGCCACGCGCTCGCGGGCGGAGAGGTGTTGTCCCATCTCGGCCAGTTTTTTGAAGCCGGGCACGGGCAGCTCTTTGTCGCCCAGGGCGATTTTGATGAGCCGGTGCACGATGAGGTCGGCGTAGCGGCGGATGGGCGAGGTGAAGTGCGCGTAAGACTCGCTGGCCAGGCCGTAGTGGCCCTCGTTTTCCGGCTGGTAGCGCGCCTGCTTCATGCTGCGCAGCACCATGCGGTGCACCAAAAACTCGCGCTCCGTGCCGGCCACGGAGGCCAGCAGGCGGCCCAGGGCCTCGGGCGTGAAGTCCTCGTCGCTGAAGCGGCCGGGATTCTTGCGTTTGAAGGCGCGCTCGCCGTCCAGGCGGCCCAGCAGATTGTACAGATTCTCCAGCTTCTCCTGGTCGGGTTCGGCGTGGACGCGGTACATGCAGGGCAGGGCGTGGGCGTGCAGGTATTCGGAGACGGCCTCGTTGGCCGCGATCATGAATTCCTCGATGAGCTGGTGGGCGAAGTGGCGCACCTTGGGCTTGACGGAAACGGGCTGTCCGGCGGGGTCGAAGACCACCTCGCCCTCGGGCAGGTCGAAGTCCAGGCTGCCGCGTTCGATGCGGCGCTTGCGCATGGTGCGGGCCAGCTCCTCGGCGATGTCGAGCATGGCGACCACGTCGTCGCCGGCCTCTTTGGCCAGTTCGGCGCGGGCCTCGGGCAGCTTGTCCACGCACACGTCGCGCGCGCGGGAGTATGTCAGGCGGGCGTGGCTCTCGATGACGGCGTTCATGACGCGCACCTCGCCGGGCATTCCGTCCGCGCCGTACTGCATGCGCACGGCCATGGAGAGCCTGGGCACGTGCGGGTTCAGGCTGCATAGGCCATTGGAGAGCGCCTGGGGGAACATGGGCTCCACCGAGGACGGGAAGTAGTAGGAGTTGCCGCGCTCGTAAGCTTCGCGGTCAAGGGCGCTGTGCAGGGGCACGTAGTGGGCCACATCGGCTATGGCGACCCAGAGCTCGTAGCCTTTGCCCTTGCGCGAGACGAAGATGGCGTCGTCGAAGTCGCGCGCGGTGGCGCCGTCGATGGTGACGAAGGGCGTTTTGCGCAGGTCCTCGCGGCCCTTGAAGTCGGCCTCGTCCGGGACGGCGGGCAGCTTTTCGGCCTCGGCCAGCACATCGGCCGGGAAGCTCATGGGCACGCCGTGGTTGGCCTTGGTGAGGGCCTCTTGCACCTGGGCCAGGGTTTCCGGTCCCAGGCGGGAGAGGATGGTGCCCTCCCACAGGGCGCTGTCCACCTGCTCGCCGGGGGCGGCCAGGGCGATGTCGCCTTTTTGCAGGCCGAGCTTCGGGTCCACGTCGTGGGCCAGAATGGCGAAGTCCAGGCGCGGGTCCGTGGGGCGGCACAGAAAGGCGTTGTCGCCCACCTGGCTTCCGGCCGGGCGCATGATGCGCACGGGCAGCACCTGGCGTCCGCGCTCCAGCACCTCGACCACGCGGCCCTCGGCGTTGCGGCTGCCGGTGCGGCCGCCCGCCTCGCGGGTGATGGCCACGGAGACATGGTCGCCGTGCCAAGCCCCGCCGGTGTCCTGGCCGAGGAACACGTCCTTCAGGCCGGGTTCGTCGGGGATGAGGAAGGCCGCGCCGGAGCGCTGGAGCTGCACCTTGCCCTTGATGAGGCGCACGCGCTCGGCCAGGGCGTAGCCCCGGCCCAGGCGGATGAGCTTGCCCTGAGCCTCCAGGCCGTGGAGCATCTCGTCCACCAGGCCGCGCTTGCGGCGGTGCAGGCCCAAAACGGGCAAGAGGTCGTCCGGCGAAAGGGCGTGCCTGGATTCCTTGATGAGGCGCAGCAGGGTGCCGGGCTCCGCCGGAGGCGGCGGGCTGCTGGGATTGCGTTTTTTCTTCAATTTCATGTTGGTCTCGATGCGCGGATTGCGCGCGGGTTGGAAGGAAATTCGGGAGGTTGAAGTGCGCGGCGCGGGGCAAGGGCCCTGGCGCGCAAAAGGACGGGGACGGCGGTCAGACGAGCTCCCGCGCGGCCAGCGGGTGATAATGGGCCGCGAGCTCGTCGAAGCGCGCCGAAAACCATTGGTCGAAAGCGGTCCCGGCGAAGACGGCGGGACCGAAGGCCAGCTCCGTGCGCAGGACCCAGAAGCCCTCGGCTCCGGGGAGCTTGGCGAACTTCACCGCGTCCTTGGCCGTCACCAGCACGTTGGCCCCGGCTGCGGCGGCGTGGATGCGCAGCAGGTCCTGCGGGGCGAAGGCGTGGTGGTCGGCAAAGGGCAGCACCGCGCGCGGGGCGCGGCCCAGATACTGCTCGGCCGTGCTTGCGGCCTGGGCCGGGTCGGCGATGCCCGTGGCCAGCACATAGTCCTCGCCGCCGAAATCGGCGGCGCGCCGGGTGCCGTCCACACGCATGAGGCCCTTGGGTTTGAGGGTGAAGGTGAAGGCCGGGCGGCCGTATTTCTCCAGGCGCAGGGTCATGGCCCGCAGCACGCCGTCGGTCAGCTCCAGTGGGGTCTTGACCAGAAAGGCCGAGGCGCGGGTGAGGGCGCTGGCGTCTTCGCGCCAGGTGCCAGCGGGAATCGCGCGGTTCCAGCCCTCGGTCAGGTCCGCCGGGGTCAGGAGCACCAGGTCGATGTCGCGCGCAACGGGCAGGTGCTGGAAGCCGTCGTCCAACAGCACGAAGTCCGGGTCGAAGCGCTCGTACCCCCACGGGCCGGAGCGTCTGCGCTTGGGGTCGACGATGACCCGCGCCAGGGGATGCGAGCGGGCCAGGAGCAGGGGTTCGTCGCCGCAGGTGGCGGGGTCTGCCGCGCGGGTGACGAGCAGGGGCAGGCGGCCGGGTTTGGCCCCGTAGCCGCGCGTCAGCACGATGGCGTGCTCCTCGCGCTTGCCGGCCCAGTGCAGAATATGCCCGCAGAGCGGAGTTTTGCCGCTGCCGCCCCAGCCGATGTTGCCCACGCTGACCACGGGGCAATTGGGCCGCCAGACGGGCAGCCGGCCGGTCTCGAAGGCCCAGCGGCGCAGGCGCATGGCCTGAGCGTAGAGCGCGCCCAAAGGAATCAGGGCGGGCTTCAGGCGGCGTTGCAGGGCGGTTATGTCGGGCATGGGGGAGACGCGGGGCCGCTGCGTTCAGGCAGACGGCCCCGCGTTGGTTTCGCGGCTAGTCGCGGCTGGAGCCGAAGAGGCGCAGCAGCATGAGGAAGAGGTTCAGGAAGTCCAGGTACAGGGTGAGCGCGCCCAGGATGGTGCCGCGGCGGATGGCCGTAGCGTCGCCCAGGGGCATGGACTCGCCCATGTACTTGAGCTTCTGCGTGTCGTAGGCGGTGAGGCCGGTGAACACCAGCACGCCGATGACCGAGATGATGAAGCCCATGGCCGAGCTGTGCACGAACATGTTCACCACCGAGGCGATGACGATGCCGATGAGGCCCATGAACATGAAGCTGCCCATGCCGGTCAGGTCGCGCTTGGTGACCATGCCGTAGATGCTCATGGCGCCGAACATGCCGCCGGTGACCACGAAGGCCTGGAAGATGCTGGCGGAGCTGTACACGAAGAAGATGGACGAAAGGGTCAGGCCCGTGAGCGCGCTATAGGCCGCGAACATAAGGCTGGCCACGGAGCCGGACAGTTTGTGGATGGCGGCGGAAAGGCCGATGACCAGGCCGAACTGCACCACCACCAGCATGAGCACCATGCCGGGGCTTTGCAGCAGCGTCACGCCCAGGGGGCTGGCCGCGGTGAACCAGGCCACGGCGGCGGTGATGAACAGTCCAAGGGACATCCAGCCGTACACGCCGCGCATGAAGGCGCTGATCGTTTCGGCCCGGCTGATGGTTTGGGCGCCGGGGTAGCTGGGGTATTGAGCCATTGTGCGATCCTCCTTGAAGGAATGCGGACGATGTTTGCCGCAGAAATTCTGCGGATACCGGGTCATATAAGCCCTGCCGCGCCGCAAGGCAAGGGGCCGGCATGCGCCCCGCCCGGCGGCTAGCTGCGGCCGCTGTTCGCCAGCAGGGTCTTGAGCCCGTGCGGCTGGCAGCGCAGATACTGCGGCGGGCAGTCCACCTGCGCGCCCAAGAGCGCCGCCGCGTGCCAGGGCCAGCGCGGGTCGAACAGCATGGCCCGGCCCAGGGCCACGGCGTCGGCCTGCTCCGCGGCCACGATGCCCTCGGCCTGGCCCGCCTCGGTGATGAGGCCCACGGCAAAGGTCGTGAGGTTCGTGGACCTGCGGATGGCCTCGGCATGGGCCACCTGGTAGCCGGGGCCCAGGACGATTTGCTGCTGCGGGGCCAAACCGCCGGTGGAGACGTGGATGTACGCCGCGCCAAGGGCCTTGAGCCGGCGCGTCAGTTCGATGCTCTCCTCAAGGTCCCAGCCGCCCTCGATCCAGTCCGTGGCCGAGATGCGCACGCCAAGGGCCAGGGGCGCGGGCAGCGCCTCGCGCAGGTCGGCGAAGATCTCCAGCACCAGGCGCATGCGGTTCTCCAGACTGCCGCCGTATTCATCGCCGCGCTGGTTGGACAGGGGCGACAGGAATTCGTGCAGCAGGTAGCCGTGGGCCGCGTGCAGCTCCACGGCGTCGAAGCCCAGCCGCGCGGCGCGCTTGGCCGCGGCCACGAAGTCCGCGCGGACGCGCTTGATTCCGTCGGCGTCCAGCTCCTGCGGGGGCAGGTCGCCGGGGGTGTAGGGAATGGCCGAGGGCGCGACGGGCAGCCAGCCGCCTGCCGCGGGCGGGATGAAGCTGCCGCCCTGCCAGGGCAGGGCGCTGGAGGCCTTGCGGCCCGCGTGGGCCAGCTGCACGGCCAGGGGAATGGGCGAGTGCTTGCGCACGGCGGCCAGCACCCGGCCAAGGGCCGTCTCGGTGGCGTCGTCATACAGGCCCAGGTCGGCGGCGCTGATGCGCCCCTCCGGCGAAACGGCCGTGGCCTCGGTGATGAGCAGGCCCGCGCCGGAAAGGGCCAGGCTGCCCAGATGCATCAGGTGCCAGTCCTGCGCTTGGCCTTCCTGCGCCGAATACTGGCACATGGGCGCGATGATGATGCGGTTCTTCAGCGTTAAGGGCCCAATGGCCAGGGGGGAAAACAGCTTGCTCATGGGGCGGTGCTCCTCATTGGTTTTGATGACCATGACAACATAAGCAGCACGGCGCGGAGAAGCAACCACTCCGGGCCGGGAAGATGCCGGGCGTGGGACTGGGAAAACGACCCGTTCCTGGCGGACGTGCCCAAGCGCGGACCAGGGCCCTTGCCGGAAGGAAGGACAGCCCGCGCCAACGAACCCATGGGGGCGAACCTTGGGCGGGCTAGTCGGCCGGTTGGGCGTGGAGCAGGCGGGCGTATTCGGCGCGCACCTCGCGGGCGGCCTCGCGCAGGGCATGGTAGAACGAATAGAAGTGCATGACCTCGTCCAGGTCGTAGACGGCGATGATGCGCTGCTGGCGCAGGTCCAGAAGCTTCATGCCGCTGACATCAAGGGCGGCGTCCAGGCGGGCCAGCGGCGGGGCGGCGGGCGTGGCCGCCTCGCTCACCGCATGGCCAAGCTCCGTCAGGGCCTGGCCCAGGGCTGCGCCAAGCTCCGTCAGCTCCTTAGCCATGTGCTCGTGGAAGCCCTCCGGCGGCGCGCCCTCAATGGCGTGGTCCATGGCCAGCAGATGCTCGGCCAGGCGGTCCTGCATGGCGAGCAGGGCGCTTTGCTCCTCGCCCTGGCCGGAGGGGCCGGGCTCGCGCCGGGCCGAGGCGAACAACTGGCGGTTGCGCAGCGAGAGCCGCAGCACCGCGTCCTTGCGGTGGAAAATGCGCGTGCGGTCGTAACGGCCCTGCATGCGGCTGTCCATGAGCGCGCTCAACAGCGCGGCAAGGTGGCCGAGCCCCTTGCCCAGGCCGAAGCGCAGCACCACCCGCGCGCGCGACGGCCAGGCCAGGGAGACGCCCAGCGCCACCACGATGCCGAGGCCCACTTCCAGGAACCGGCTGAGCCCGACGGAAAAGGCGCTGGTCTCGCCGCCCTCGTGCAGGCAGATGACCACGGCCGCGGTGAGCCCGGCCAGGCGCAGGTTGTCGTTCTTGGAGGCCAAAAGCGCGCAGATGAAAATGGTGACGAGCATGGCCGCGGCCAAGGTCGTCATGCCCTGGCCCAAAACAGCGTCCGCTGCGGTGGCCATGATGGCGCCCAGCAGCGCCCCGGCCGCCGTGCCCACAATCCGCGCCCAGCTGGCGGCGATGGAGCTGCCGAAATTGGCCTGCATCACCAATATGGAGGAGAACACCGCCCAGTAGCCCTGCTCCAGGTCCAGCACGCGCGTGAGCACGGCGGTTATGGTGGCGGCCAGGGCCGTGCGCAGGGCGTGGCGCAGCTGCGAGGCCGAGACGAGCTTGCTCAGGCGGATGGCGAATGTCACGGGCACCTCATGGTCCGGGCTGGAAACGTTGCCTCGCGCATGGCGGGCTCGCTGTGGTTGACGAAAGCGCCGGGCGAAAGCCCCGGCCCGCGGGGGGCATCTCACAGCCCTTCTGATATGTCCAGTCTTCCCGTCCCCTGTCAACCCGCCATTTTCGTCCTTTCTCCGGCCAAATCCATGCCGATTTTGTCCGGCGCCGCAACATGGGGTTATGCTTGCGCAATTTGCGCCGTGCAGCCCGCTTGGCGCGCAAGCCCATGGAGCACCCCATGATACAGACTTCCACTCCTCCCTCCGGTCCCGGCGTCCGCCTGGAGCGCGACGCCAAGGGCCGCATCGTCCGGCGCGTCCTGACCCTCGGCCGCGACGCGGAAAACCGTTGCTACGCCTACGATTCCGCCGGACGCCTCGCCCGCGTCACCGACGGTTCAGCCGAGGCCAACGGCGCGCTCTGCGAGTCCTACCAGTATGATCGCGAGGGCCGCCGCCTCGCCGACATCAACCCGCAGCGCTTCACCGGCGAGCGGCGTTTCAGCTATGCCGCGGGCAATCGGCTTTCCCAGGCCGGGCGCGTGCTCTACGGCCACGACAAGACGGGCTATCGCAACCTGAAGGACGAGGCGGGCCGCGAGACGCGCTACCTCTACGAGCCCTCGGGCCTGCTGCTGGCGGTGGATTTGCCCGACGGGCGGCGCATCGAATACGCCTACGACGCTGGCGGCCAGCGGCGCGAAAAGCGCGTAAGCGGCCGTCTTGTCGAGGCCTATCGCTGGCTGGACCCGCTGCGCCTGCTGGAATTCCACGACGGCGGCGAGTGGTGGCGGCTGGTCTACGACCTGGAGCGCGGCGGCCGCACCCCAGTGGCGTGACCAACGGCGATGACTCGTTCCTCATCTATTCCGACCACCTGGGCACGCCCCTGGCCCTTGCCAATCAGGACGGAAACATTGTACAGGCGATGCGGTATGATGCCTTCGGAAATCTGGTGGCAACGCGCGGCGATGCGGTGCGGCTGCCCTTGGGCTTCGCGGGCGGGCTCTTTGACGCCGACACCGGCCTGACCCGTTTTGTCTGGCGCGACTACGACGCCGACACTGGCCGCTTCACCGCCCTGGACCCCCCTTGGGCAAAGGGCGGGGATAAAGATTGGTACGGTGACTCGCGTCGATGATCCGGTGAACCGGATGGATGCGTGGGGGCTGGAAGTTGAGTTCTGTGAGCGGCCTCTCAGGGTGGACGTCTTGGATAATTTCCTTAACCACCATTGGCTCAAAACCGACAGCCGTGAAGCCGGGTTACAAAAAGAAGGTGGTCTCTTTTCGGGTTCACATTGGGAAGATCACACGGGGCAGTCCGAGCAGCCGAGCGCCACGTGTTGGCCCGTTCGCAACGTTGATGAAAGCTGCGTGAACAAATTGATACAGCCGGGAACTGACATCGGGACGTATTTCCCTGGCGTCAATGACTGTCAAACAAACGTGAGAGAAGTGTTGGACTACTGCCGCACAGACGTAGAGTAGGCACACTAGGCCAGCAGGGAGAGCACATGAAACGATGGTTTCCGATATTCTTTCTGAGCTTGTCCCTGCTGGCAAATATCATTGTCCATATAAGATATGTTCATTATTTGGAAATGTGGTCTCCACTTGCCGACTATTCAAGCCCACAGCCCTTGGGCTTGTTTGCCCTTGTCTCGGTACCATTATGCCTCTTCATATTCTGGCGTAACTGGCGCCCGGATGCTGAACACCTACGGATGATTCATGCCGCAAGGCGTCGTATTGGCAATGCCTTGTTGTTCACGTCAATAACCGTATGGATATACTTTCGGATGCAATCAATTGTTTCTGCGTGGATTGCCGCAACCCCGACGCCTGATCCGCTTCACTGGCTATGGTTAAGTTCCAGACAAAGCAATACTTCAACCCTTTCGCTTATCCTTGCTGGTTTGCTTGCTCTCTGGCTCAAGGGCATCCGCATGCCTCCACCTGAGCCAAGGGAGTAGCGGTTCATCTGCGCCCGCTTCACCGCCCTGGACCCCCTTGGCGCGAAGGGCGGGGATAAAGACTGGTACGGTGACTCGCGTCGACGATCCGGTCAATAGGAAGGATGCGTGGGGGCTGAAGGGGGAGGTGGAAGGCGGGCGCGGGGCTAGCTGGCCTGGCGCCATTTCTCCACATCGGCCCAGAATTCCGGGCAGGCCGCGACCTTGAAGCGTTCGCCAAGCTTCAGCGTGCACACGGCCTCGGGCAGGTGCAGGTCGAGCATCACCGGCACCGCGCCAGGGTGGCAGGCCAGCACGTTCTTCAGCGCGTCCAGGCGCTCCGGGCCGCAGTGCTCCTCACGCGCGGGGATGCGCGCGGGCTCATAGCATTGCGCCGCGCACTGCGAAAGCAGCTTCACCGTGTCGGCCAGCATCTTTGACTCGCGCGGGCCTTCCTCCTCGCCGGGCTTGGTGCGCACATCCACCTTGCCCTCGAAGATAAGCGGCTGGTCCTGGCCGAGCAATTCGCGCGACTCAAGGTAGACGTTGGAGAACAGCGTGCACTCGCCGGTGCCGGTCAGGTCCTCCAACTGCAGAAAGGCCATCTTGTCGCCCTTCTTGTTGATGTACTCGCGCAGGCTGGTGACCAGCGCGGCCACGCGCACAATGGTGCCGCCGGGCAGCTCCTTGAGTTCCGCCAGATTGTTCAATCCCATGCGGCGCAGCTCGTGCCGGTAGCGCAAGAGCGGGTGGCTGGAGAGGAAGAAGCCCAGGGCCTCCTTCTCCAGGCGCATCTTTTCCTCGTCGCCCCATTCGGGCACGTCCTCGTCCACGATGAGCGGGGCCGGCGCCTCGCCCGGGGCGGCCTTCTTGCCCAGCATGTCGAGCATGGAGATCATGCCCTGGGCTTTCTCCTTGGCCTTTTTCTGCCCCATGGAGACGGCGCGCTCCAGCACGGCCATGAGCCCGGCGCGGGTTTTGCCCAGGGAGTCCAGGCCGCCCGCCTTGATGAGGGCTTCCAGGGTGCGCTTGTTGATCTTGCGCAGGTTCACGCGCTCGCACAGGTCGTAGATGTCCTTGAAGGGGCCGTTTTCCTGGCGCTCGGCCACAATGTCGCCCACGGCGTCTTCGCCGACGCCCTTCACGCCCGCCAGGCCGAACACGACCTTGTTGTCGATGACGCAGAAGCGGCTCTCGCTCACGTTCACGTCGGGCGGCACCACGGGAATCTGCATTTCGCGGCAGGCGTTGATGTAGGTGAAGACCTTGTCCGTGTTCGTGAGTTCCGAGCTGATGAGCGCGGCCATGAACTCGTGCGGGTAGTGGGCCTTCAGGTAGGCCGTGTAATAGGAGATGAGCGCGTAGGCCGCGGAGTGGGACTTGTTGAAGCCGTACTCCGCAAACTTCTCCATGAGGTCGAAGATTTCCTGCGCCGTGGCCTCGGCGATCTTGTTCTCCCGCGCGCCGGCCATGAACTTCTGGCGCTCCTTGGCCATCTCTTCGGCTTTCTTCTTGCCCATGGCGCGCCGCAGCAGGTCTGCGCCGCCCAGTGTGTAGTTGGCTATGACCCGGGCGCAGCTCATGACCTGCTCCTGGTACACGATGACGCCGTAGGTGGGCTTGAGGGTCTCCTCAAGGGACGGGTGCGGGTAGGTGACGGGAATCTGCCCCTGCTTGCGCTTGATGAACTCGTCGACCATGCCGGAGCCCAGCGGGCCCGGGCGATACAGCGCGAGCATGGCGATGATGTCCTCGAAGCAGCTGGGCTTGAGCATGCGCAGGTACTTGCGCATGCCCGAGCTTTCCACCTGGAAGATGCCGTCGGTGTCGCCGGAGCAGAAAATCTCGTAGGTGGCCGGGTCGTCCAGGGTCAGGTTGTCCAGATCGGGCGGGGTTTTGCCCCCGCGCACGATGATGTCCAGCGCGTCCTCGATGACGGTCATGGTGCGCAGGCCCAGAAAGTCGAACTTGATGAGGCCGACTTTTTCGACGAACTTGCCGTCGAACTGGGTGACTATTTCACCCTCCTTCCCCTTGTAGAGCGGAAGGTAGTCGAGCATGGGCTTCTCGGAGATGACGATGCCCGCGGCGTGGGTGGAAACGTGGCGCGAGAGGCCCTCCAGCCTCTTGGACACGTCGATGAGCTTCTCGATCTGCGGGTTGCCCACGGTCATGGCCAGAAGCTCGGGCTCCTTCTCCAGGGCCTTGTCCAGGGTCATCTTCATTTCTTCGGGTATGAGCTTGGCGATGCGGTCGGTCTCGGCGAAGGTCATGCCCAGGGCCCGGCCCACGTCGCGCACGGCCGCCTTGGCCTTCATGGTGCCGAAGGTCGTTATCTGCGCCACGTGGTCGCGGCCGTACTTGCGGGCCACGTAGGCCACCACCTCCAGGCGGCGGCGTTCGCAGAAGTCCACGTCGATATCCGGCATGCTGATGCGTTCGATGTTCAGGAACCGTTCGAACAACAGATCGTAGGGCAGGGGGTCGAGGTTGGTGATCTTGAGCGCCCAGGCCACCAGCGAACCGGCGGCCGAGCCGCGGCCGGGGCCCACGGGAATGCGCTGGTTCTTGGCCCAGTTGATGAAGTCCTGCACGATGAGGAAGTAGGCCGGGAAGCCCATCTCCTTGATGACGCCGATTTCGTACTCCAGGCGCTCCCAGTACTTCTTCTCGTCCACCTCGTGGTTGAGGTTCTCCAGGCGCTTTTTCAACCCTTCGTGGGCCATGCGCTCGAACTCGGACTCGATGCTCACGCCTTCGGGCAGTTCGTACACCGGGAAAAAGTGCTTGCCGAGCTCGATGTCGACATTGCACTGCTCGGCGATTTTGACCGTGTTGCTGATGGCCTCCGGACAGTGGGCGAAGGCGGCCTCCATCTCCTCCATGGTCTTGAAGTAGAGGGCCGTGGTGTCCATGCGCATGCGGTCTTTGTCGAGCACCGTGCGCTGCGTGCCGATGCACAAAAGGATGTCGTGGGCCTCGGCGTCGGACTGGGTGAGGTAGTGGCAGTCGTTGGTGGCCACCAGGGGCAGTTTCGTCTCCGCCGCCACCTGCAGCAGCATCTCGTTGGCCCGGGTCTGGTCGGCTATGCCGTTCTCCTGCATCTCCAGGTAGAAGCGGTCGGGGAAAATCTCGGCGTACTCGCGCGCCATGGCGATGCCGGAGTCCAGCCCCTTGCCCAAAAGCGTGCGGTTGACCTCGCCCGCCAGGCAGGCGGAAAGGGCGATGAGCCCCTCGGAATATTGGCGCAAAAGGTCCTTGTCCACGCGCGGCTTGTAGTGGAAGCCGGTGAGGAAGCCCTCGCTGACGAGCTTGATGAGATTCTGGTAGCCGGTGCGGTTTTGGGCCAGCAGCACCAAGTGGAAGGCCGCCTGGCGCGAACTGGTGGCGTGCTTGTCCTCGCGCTTGCCGGGGGCCACGTAGACCTCGCAGCCGATGATGGGCTTGATGCCGGTGTCGAGCGCCTTTTGGCGGAAGACGAGGGCTCCGTGCATGTTGCCGTGGTCGGTCAAGGCCACGGCGGGCATGCCGAGGTCCTTGGCGCGGGAGCAAAGATCCTTGATGCGGATGGCTCCGTCGAGCAGGCTGTATTCACTGTGGCAGTGCAAGTGCACGAAATCAGACATGGAGCATCCCCTTTGCGAGTAGTGGCGAGTTTGTGTATACACCAGGACGTGAACCTTGGAAACGCTTCGGCTGGTGGAAAAATAAACCCTGTGATTTCAATTGCTGCGCCTGCCACCGGCGTACGCCCCGGAGCCTGTTGATGGTCGAGCGTGTGAAGCGCAAACTCTCGCGTCTGTCCTCCGTGGTGCCGGTGCTGGCAGGCGCGGTGGCGGTCTCGCTTCTGCTCGGGCTTTTGGCCTGGCTGGTGGAACCCTACCTGCCGCGCGCCTTTACGGACTTCGTGCGGGAGCTCGCCGGGGAGGACTTCGAGACCCGGCGGCAGGCCATCAAGGCCTGGTTCGAATCCTGGGGCGCGGTTTCGGCCTGGGTCTTCCTCGGCGTGCAGTTTCTGCAAGTGGTGGTGGCGCCCATTCCCGGCCAGTTCGTGGGACTCTTGGGCGGCTTCGTGTTCGGCTTTTGGCGCGGGCTGCTGCTCAACGTCGTCGGCAACGCCGTTGGGTCGCTGGCGGCCATGCTGCTCACGCGGTTCTTCGGCGAGCGCGTCATGCGGCCCTTTGTGCCCGCGCCCCTGCAAGAAAAGTTCGACGCCACCATCCACCGGGGCGGGCTTTCCAATTTCTTCATGCTCTTCCTTTTGCCCGGCACGCCCAAGGACGCCATCTGCTTCATGGCCGGAGTGACGCGCCTGCCCATCTGGAAGCTCATGCTGGCCAACACCCTGGGCCGGCTGCCCGGGCTCATGGTGCTCACCTTCACCGGCGCCGCGGCCGACGCCGACCTGCTCACCGTGAAGCTGGTGTTCGGCGCCGGGCTGTTCCTGGCGCTGCTCGTGTGGCTGTTCGATGAGGAGATCAAGGAGCGGCTGGGGCGCATAGCCAGCTGAGGTCCTGTTTAAAGCGGGGCGGCGCTGTTGCGCTCGCACCGAACGCTGGTGTATCTAAGGTCCAGGCGGCGGGCCGGCCGAGGCTCGCCCATGCGTTTTCCCCCTTCTCACAAGGAGCCTGCCATGCGCAAATTTCTGCCCGCGATGTCCCTTCTTCTTCTCCTTGGTCTTTTGAGCGCGTGCTACGGCGCCCACAACACGGCAGAGTCCAACCCCGCGCACTACGAACAGGGGCTGGTGGACAAGGCAGCGGCCACGGTGCGCGGCATGCGCTCCGACCCGACCTTCCGCCACCTCGACGTCTATTTGAAGAACGCGCGCGGCGTGCTCATTCTGCCCAGCGTCATCAAGGCCGGGCTCATCTACGGCGGCCAGGGCGGCAACGGCGTGCTGCTTTCCCGCGCGGCCGACGGCACCTGGTCCTCCCCGGCCTTCTACACCCTGGGCGGCGGCAGCATCGGCCTGCAGATCGGCGTGCAGGAAGCGGCCATCGTGCTGGTGTTCATGAACGACAAGGCCTTCAAGTCCGCCATCGACACGGGCCTGACCCTGGGCGCGGACGCCACGGTCGCCGCCGGCACCGAGGGCCTCACCGGCGAGGTCGCCAGCACCCACGTGTTCAAGGACGTCTATTACTTCGCCGACGTGAACGGCCTGTTCGCGGGCGTTTCCCTGGAGGGCGGCGTCATCCATGTGCGCGACGGCCTGAACAAGACCTTCTACGGCCAGAGCCTCACCCCCAGGGAGATTGTGCTGGACCGCAAGGTGGACGCCGCCACGGCGCGCGCCTTGAAGGACTCCCTCGTGGTCGCTCCCAAGGCCAAGTAAATGCGAAGCATGCAAGGCGGCTGGCGGCGCGGGCTTCTCCGTCCGCTGGCCGCCGCCCTGCCCGCGGCGCTGCTGCTTTTCGGCCTGTGGGGCTGCGCGACCCCGCCTCCCCCTCCGCCGCCGCCCCCGCCGCCGCCGCCCACAGAGGCGCGCGATGTGCTGACCCTGCCTCAGGACGTGGCCGCGTACTTCACCGCCGCCACCCTGGACGCGCCCTTCCTTTCGCCCAAGGTCCAGGCAGGGCTGGCCGCGCGCCTGCGCGAGCTGCACTTCGCCCCCTGGCACCGCCTCAAGCCCGCGCACACAAGGGCAGACGCCCTTTGGGGCCTGGGCTACCTGAAGCAGGACCGCCATTACGGCGAGAACCTGCGGCCCCTCGGCCCTGCTTTCCGCGCGGAGATGGAAGCCCTGGTGCGGGCCGAAAGCTACCCGAACACCCTGCGCCCGGCCATCACCACGGCCAACACCTCGCTGCGCGTGCTGCCCACCGTGCGCCCCGGCTTCCTCAAGCCCGGCCTGCCGGGCGAGGGCTATCCCTTCGACTACTGGCAGAACTCCGGCATTTTGGCCGGCACGCCCGTGCTGGCGACGCAGACATCCAGCGACGGCGCCTGGGTGCTGGTGGAGGGCCGCGTGGCCGCAGGCTGGGTGCCCGTGGCCGATATCGCCTTTGTGGACGAGGCCTTCATGGCCCAGTGGGAGGCCCTGCCTCTGGCCGCCGTGACCCGCGAGAACACGCCGGTGACGGCGCGCTTCGCCGTGGACGGCGCGCAGCCCGTGCATCTTTTCGCCGGGCGCATCGGCACGCTGCTGCCCCTGGCGGACATGGACCAGACCGGCGTCACCGTGCTGGCTCCCGCGCGCGACGCCGCGGGCCGGGCGGTGAGCCTTGCCGTGCCCCTGCGGGCGGACGAGGCCGAGCCCATGCCGCTGCCGCCCACACCGCGCAACTTCGCCCGCCTGGCCAACCAGCTCATGGGCCAGCCCTACGGCTGGGGCGGCTACCTGGGCAACCGCGACTGCTCGGCGCTGTTGCTCGATCTCTACGCGCCCTTCGGTGTCTTTTTGCCGCGCAACTCGCGGGTGCAGGCGCGCCAGGGCGAGTGGATCCCCTGGCTGGATTTGACCCCGGCGGAAAAGGAGGCCGAGCTCCTCGGCCGCGGCGCGCCCCTCTTGACCCTGCTCCACAAGCCGGGGCACATCATGCTCTACCTGGGGCAGCGCAACGGCCGGGCCGTCATCCTGCACGACATCTGGGGGCTGCGCACCCTGGACGAGAAGGGCGTGGCCGGGCGGTTCATCGTGGGCCGGGTGGCCATAACCACCCTGAACCCCGGCGCGGAGATCCCCGACGTGGCGCGTTCCGGCCTGCTCTTGCCCACCATGGACGGCATGACCCTGGTGGCTCCGTCCGAAGTCCCTGTCGCCAAGTGACCGGCCGGATGGCAGTCCGGAGCGCGTGGGCAAAGATGTCGACGTGGTGAAGTTGACCGTGAAGCAGGCGGAAGAGAAGGAAGCGACTTTGGAGGACTTCGGATTACATGAGCTGAAGTCTGGAAAAGAGAATGTCCACCGGTACCTCCACGCACCCCTCTGGCGTGAACCAGAATTCTTCGTGGCCAGCAGTGGACATTTCAATTTCTATACGCCAAAGGCTTGAGGAAATCGATGACAGCCACAGTGCGGCGGAGCAACCACTCCCCTCGCCCTATATATAATTGAATGGAGGCACCATGCCCATAAGCGGCACCCCCATGAACTTCGCCTTTGCCGGGTCCGGCCCGGCGCGCGGCAACGGCCGCAGCGTCGCGGTCATCGGCGCGGGACCCTCCGGCCTGGCCGCGGCCGGGTTCCTGTCCTGCCTGGGCTACCAGGTGGACGTGTACGACAAGCTGCCCAAGCCCGGCGGGCTCATGGTCTTCGGCATCCCGGCGGAGCGCATTCCGGCCGAGCGCATCGCCCAGGGCGTGGAGACGCTCTCCGGCCGCTACGGCGTGCGCTTTCATCCCGGCACCAAGATCTGCGACCGCAGGCAGACCGACGACACGGGCGACGAGCTCTCCACCCGCTGCATCGACCTGGACGAGCTGGTGCGCGGGCACGACGCCGTGATGCTCTGCACCGGGTCGTGGAAGCCGCGCCGCCTGAACATTCCGGGCGAGGAGCTGCGCGGGGTGTATTCCGGTCTGGCCTTCCTGTTCCCCATCCGCGCCGCCCAATACAACAAGAGCCGCATGAGCGAGATCGCCGTGGCGGGCAAGAACGTGGTGGTCATCGGCGCCGGGTTCTCGGCCATCGATGTGGCCCACGGCGCCTTGGGCCAGGGCGCGGCCCGCGTGAGCCTGGTGTACAGGCGCACACGGCGCGAAGCCCCTTGCGGCAGCCACGAGATCGAGCTGTTCGAAGCCGCGGGCGGGCACTGGCTGGAGCTGGTCACGCCCATCCGCGTGCTGGAGGGCCAGGGCGAAGGCCACGGCCAGGTCACGGGCATCGAGTGCATCCAGTGCCACCTGGGCGAGCCCGACGCGGACGGCCGCCGCAGCGCCGTGCCCGACTCCTGCGCCAAGGTGGTGCTGCCCGCGGACATCATCGTGGCCGCCATCGGCGAAACCGCCGCGCCGCCCTTTGCCGAGCGCCTGGGGCTGGACTCGGTGCGCAAGAACGAGATCCACTGGCTGCAGATGACGAAGATGGACGGGGTGTTTGTGGCGGGCGACGCGCTCACCGGGCCGAGCAAGATCGGCAAGGCCGTGTACAGCGGCCTGCGCGCGGCCCAGTCGCTTTCGCGCTGGCTGACGCTGCGGGCCATGAGCCGTGAGCTGGAGTACCGCGACGACGCGCCCATCCGCAAGGAAGACCTGCGCTAAGGGCCGGGGGAGAGCATGAGCACAGACGAGAAGAACGCCGCGAACGGCAACGAGATGATCCTGTTCATCGACTACGACCGCTGCATCGGCTGCGAGTCGTGCGAATCGGCGTGCCGCTTCGTGCACGGCCAGCCGCGCATCAACATGACGCGCACGGTTGGGGGCATCATGGCCCCGGTGTACTGCCGGCATTGCGAGTCGGCCTCGTGCGTGAAGGGCTGCACGCGCGGCGCGCTCATGAAGTCGCGCGACGGCACGGTGCTCCTCAACCCTGTGCTTTGCGCCGGGTGCGAGACCAAGAACTGCATTTTGGCCTGCCCCTTTGGCGGCATCTTCTGTACGGGGCTCGACGACGCGGTGGCCAAGTGCGACCTCTGCCAGCACCGGCAGGCCATG
>NZ_BAAHYE010000003.1:2017500-2083714 GCF_054657715.1 Humidesulfovibrio idahonensis
TTGAAATACCACCCTTGCTTGTTTAAGATTCTAATTCCACACCGTTATCCGGTTGGAAGACAGTGTCTGGTGGGTAGTTTGACTGGGGCGGTCGCCTCCAAAACAGTAACGGAGGCTTGCAAAGGTTCCCTCAGCCTGATCGGAAACCAGGCGTTGAGTGCAAAAGCATAAGGGAGCTTGACTGTGAGAGAGACATCTCGAGCAGGGACGAAAGTCGGTTTTAGTGATCCGGTGGTCCCGCATGGAAGGGCCATCGCTCATAGGATAAAAGGTACGCCGGGGATAACAGGCTGATCGCATCCAAGAGTTCACATCGACGATGCGGTTTGGCACCTCGATGTCGGCTCATCACATCCTGGGGCTGAAGCAGGTCCCAAGGGTACGGCTGTTCGCCGTTTAAAGTGGTACGCGAGCTGGGTTTAAAACGTCGTGAGACAGTTTGGTCCCTATCTTCCGTGGGCGTTGGAGAATTGAAGAGGGCCTGCCCCTAGTACGAGAGGACCGGGGTGGACGAACCTATGGTGTTCCTGTTGTCACGCCAGTGGCATTGCAGGGTAGCTAAGTTCGGAAGGAATAACCGCTGAAAGCATCTAAGCGGGAAATCTGCCTCAAGATTAGTTCTCCCTCAGCTTCGGCTGCTGAAGACTCCCGGTAGACCACCGGGTTGATAGGCTGGGCGTGTAAGTGTGGTGACACATTTAGCTAACCAGTACTAATAAGTCGTGCGGCTTTTGATTTCAAAAAGCTCCTCTCTCCCCTATCTAACTTATATATTTGTCTTGGTGGCCGTGGAGGCGGGGGTACACCCGATCCCATTCCGAACTCGGAAGTTAAGCCCGCCATCGCCGATGATACTGCGGTTCTAATCGTGGGAAAGTAGGTCGCCGCCAAGACTTAATTTCAAAAGGCCCGCTCTCAAATGAGAGCGGGCCTTTTCTCGTTTGCCAGCGTGAAAGCGCAATGCCACCATGCCGGACTTAGATTACGTAGTGTGCATCCGTTGACGGTCTGCTCGGCGAGCTTTAGGTACACACAAGTTTTCCAGAGAGGTCTGACCCCCATGCCCCATTCTCTGACCACCGCCTTTGCTCCGGCGGAGCGCGCCCCCCTCGACGTGGTGCTTGCGCAATACCAAACCTTCGTCGGCACCCATTGCCGAGCCTTTTTCGACACCCTGCCGACCATGATCATGGCGCTCAATTGCTACCGGCAGGTGGTGTTCGCCAACAAGGCCGCCATCGACTTCCTCGGACAGTCCGATGTCGAACAGGTCCTGGGCGAGCGCCCGGGCGAGGCGTTCGGCTGCGTCAATGCCACGGCCAGTGCCGGCGGCTGCGGCACTTCGCGGCATTGCCGCAATTGCGGCACGGTCCGCGCCATCCTGTCCGCCATCAACGGCGCCATTGCCGAGGGCGAATGCAAGCTGCTGCGCCGCGAGCAGAACGTGCTGGAAGGGCTCGACCTGCATGTCAACGCCACCCCCCTGGTTTTTGACGGCCAGCAGTACATCATCTTCGCCATCACCGATATTTCACACGAAACGCGGCGCCGCAGCATGGAGCATATCTTCTTCCACGACGTGCTGAACCTGGCCGGCGGCATCAACGGCCTTGTGGATGTATTGCGGACCAATGGCGGCGGCGGGCATGAGTCGGAGCTCGACGTGCTCTACTCCGCAAGCCAGACCCTTGTGGACGAGATCATCGCCCAACGCGAACTGCTTGCGGCCGAGACAAACGAGCTCAAGCCCGAGTTCTCCCCGGTCAGCGCCCGAGAGGTGCTTGCGCAGATCAAGGGTCTGTACGAATCCTCGCCCATCGCCCAAGGCCAGACCATTGCGATCGACGCCACCTGCCCGCCCGTGGATCTGGTGACGGACAGCCGCCTGGCCCAGCGAGTGCTCGGCAATATGCTGAAAAACGCTCTGGAGGCCGGCGAACCCGGCGATGTGGTCCGGCTGTCCTGTCACGAGGAATTCGACAGCGTGCAGTTCCACGTGCACAACCGGGCGGCCATGCCACTGCACGTGCAGGAGAACATCTTCCACCACCGCTTCAGCACCAAGGGCGAGACCCGCGGCCTTGGCACCTACAGCATGCTTCTGCTCTCCGAGCGCTACCTGGGCGGCGGCGTCAGCTACACGTCCGCGGAGGGCGATGGCACCACCTTTTCCTTGCGCCTTCCCAAGCGCCTCGAATCGGCGTAAGTATAGGCGAACGATGCGGCTGTATCAGGAGAGCAAGTAATGGAAGTGTCTCAGAGAACGCTGTTCAGTGGCGGGGCGCGCGGTTCCGAGGAAGCCTTCGGCATTGCCGCGGAGGCGCACGGGGTGGCTGAGGTGACGTTCACCTTCGCGGGGCACGAACCTGCGCGCCAGCGCGGCCTGCGCGAGCTCTCGGCCGATGATCTGGCCCTGCGCGACGTGAGCGTGCACTACGTGACGCGCCTCATGCGGCGCGACTATCCCAGCCACAGCGATCAGGAAAGTTTCCAGAGCCTGCTGCAGAGCATCTGCTGGCAGGTGGCCTCCGGACAGGAGGTCTTCGTGGTGGGTGAGATTCTGCCAGACATGACCGTGCGCGGCGGCACGGGCTGGGGCGCGGAGTTCGCCAAACTCTGCAACAAGCCGCTTTTCGTGTTCGACCAGCAGCGCCTGGGCTGGTTCCGTTGGGAGACCTCGAACTGGTCTCCGGTCAGAATGCCCTGCATCACCCGTCAGCGCTTCACCGGCACCGGCACCCGCTCCCTGACGGAGTCCGGGTCCCAGGCCATTGCCGAACTCTTCAACCGCAGCTTCCGCTAAATCGCGCCGTTCAGGCGCAGCCCCTCCACAAGCCCCAAGCTCCCGGTAAGCATCATGTCGCCGCCGGGCGCGGGGAATTCCACAGCGTAGCCTTCGAGCATGCCTCTGCGCGGCCCTATGACCAGGGTCTCGGCAAAGCCCCCGGCCCCGGCCGGCAAGGGCAGATGCATGGCCCCGTGCCCCCGGTCGTCGAAGATCTCCTCAAAGGCCAGCGCGCCTTGCCGGAAGCGCTCCAACTGCTCCCACAGACGCGGACCTTCGATGAGGCCCGTATGGTGCTCGTAGACCCCCCAGACGCGGCCCTGATACACCAAAAAGGCCACAGTGTGGCTGTTGCCCACGTTGACCAGGGTGACACCCTTGGCGGCCGCGCGGCGCCGCACGGAGGGCTCGAACAGCGCGCCCAGCACCGCGGCCGCGCCCGTATCGGCCACTGGCCCCCCGCCGATGGACTTCTGCAGGTCGATGAGCCGCGTGAAGCAGGCCGGAACCTCCTTGTACAGCAGGCTCTCCGGTCGGCCGTCCGCCTCGTGCAGCAGCTTTTCCCACAGGACGAAGCGGCCGCGGCGGTTGCTTTGCCCGGGGTGGAAGCCGTGGTCCTGGGCGCAGGCCGTGACCAGGGCCGGACGCGGCAGGTCGAGGGCGTCCAGGGCGCGCTCCCAGAACTTCGGGTCGTAGTCCACGGCCAAAAGCGGCTGCGCACCGTCCGGGCAGTCCTCGCGGATGGCGACCCCGCTGGCGGCCAGGGCGTCCAGATCGTCGGCCACGGAAAAGGCCGCCGCGCGCGTGCACGAGAAGCCGAGCCCAGCCGCCAAATGCGCCTTCATGGCCGAGTGGAACCCGCCGCCCATGTTGCAGCCGTGCAGATGCACGGCTCGTCCGGCCTCCGTGGCAGCGCGGATGCGCCCGGCCAGCACCTTGGCCGGAGCGGGCAGCACCAGCTTGAAGCAATTTTCGATCTCCCGGTCCGGAAAGTACAGCAGCACGTCCTGGGTGCCGGAGCCGATGTCGAGGCAGAGGATGGGGCCTTTGAAGTGCGAGGTTTTGGGCGCGCGGGCAAAGGGCATGGGGGCGAGGGACATGGGACCTCTCAATGGATGCGCGCGCCGTCGGGCGCGTTGGCGTCCGGGGCGAGCAGGGTGATGTGGCCGGCGTCTGTGGCGGCGCCGAGAACCAGCACTTCGGAGCGGAACCCCGCGACCTTGCGCGGAGGAAAGTTCACCACGGCCACCACCTGGCGGCCCACAAGGTCCTGGGGCTGGTACAGCTGGGTTATCTGCGCGCTGGACTGGCGCACGCCGAGGGCGCCGAAGTCGATCCACAGCCTGTAGGCGGGCTTCCTCGCCTCGGGGAAGGGCTCCGCGCGCAGCACCGTGCCCACGCGGATGTCGAGATGGAAGAATTCGTCCACGCTGACGCTGGCCAAGGCCTCTGGCAGTTCCATATATCTCCCGTGATGACAGGCTGTTTTCCCCATGCTACACAATGTGCGGGGGGGCAGGCAAGTTGCGCCGCCGCAGGGAGGAGCATTTGTGGGCGATTCGACCGTTGCCGTGGCCGCGCTTGCCGCCGTCATCCTCTTTGTGCCCGCGCTCACGGGCGTCCTCGCCTACGTCGAAAACCGCCGCAGCGGCGAATCCCAGCGCCAGCGCGCCTTGCTTGGCGGCAAGCTGGCCCTCGGGCTCGCCCGCGCCTTTCTGAACTCCATCTGGACCCTGTGGCTCACCGTGCTGGCGCTGCCCCTGGGGCGGCTGTTCGGCTTCTCCTGCTCCGGTCCGGCGCAGGGCGGCAAACCGGCCGTGATCCTGGTCCACGGCCTGTACCACAACCCCGCGGCCTGGTTCGTCATGCGCCGGCGGCTGCGGCAGGCCGGGTTCCTCAACCTGCGCTGCTACGGGTATCCGAGCTTCGGGCTAACTTTCGAGGACATAGCCGACGGCTTGGCGCGGCTTCTGCTCGAGGCCGGGCACGATGCGCCGGACAGGCGCGTGCTGCTGCTGGGCCACAGCCTGGGCGGGCTTGTCATCCGCGCCGCCTGCGCCGATGCGCGCGTTGCCGCCGGCGGCTGCCGCGTGGCGGGCGTGGTGACTTTGGGCTCGCCGCACCAGGGCAGCACCCTTGCGGGCATGCTCGGCGTGGGCAGCCTGGCCCGCAGTCTTGCGCCAAACGGCTCCACGCTGCGGCTGCTGCGGGCGCTGCCGGTTTGCCCGGCTCCGGGCCTCAGCCTGTTTACGCCCACGGACGGCATGGTGCTGCCGCTTTCCGGCGCGCTTTTGGACGAGCGGGAGCGCAACGCGGGCTGGACCGAGCAGGCGCTGCCGCCCATGAGCCATGTGGGGCTTTTGTACAGCACGGCCGCCGCGCGCGAGGCCCTGGCGTTTTTTGACGCCAGAAGCACGGACGAAGCCTAGGCGAGGGAGGCGGCTGGCCGGGATTCGAGCAGCTTGAGCAGGGTGGCCTTGATGGCCGCGGGCTTGAAGGGCTTGGTGATGAAGTCGGTGACGCCGGCCTTGGCGGCCACGTCGCGCTGGGAATTTTCGGACTCCGTGGTGACCATGAGGATGGGCACGTCCTCGTAGCCGAGGGAGCCGCGCAGTTTGCCCACCAGTTCCACGCCGTCCATGATGGGCATGTTCATGTCCGTCACGACCACATCCACGAATTCGCCGCTTTCGATGAAGGCGTATGCCTCCTGGCCGTTTGCGGCCAAGAGGGGCTCAAAGCCCATGTCCGTCAGGATGCTGCGGTACAGGGCCAGCATGGACTTGGAGTCGTCTGCGGCAAGGGCCTTGCGCGTGGCGGTCTTGGCCCTGGGCAGGCTGGCCGCGTCGGCGCGGGAGCGCTCCGTGCCCATCTGCTCCAGGCGGTGGGCAAAGGCGTCCAGCACGGTCTGGTCCTGCGATTGGCGCAGGGCGCCCATGAGCACCGAGGCCACCAGCTCGTCCTTGTACAGATCCTGGAAAAGCCGCAGCGCGCGCGAGGCGATGATGGCCTTGGCGATGCGCGGGCTGTTGTCCGTGCCCGAGGAAATACGCTCGGCAATGGTCTTGAGCACGCCGGGCGCGGCGTGGCGCTCCAGCCCGGTGACCACGGCCATGAGGATGAGCTCGTCGTTCTCCTCCAGGCCGTCCACCAGGCACACCAGGCCCTTCAGGGTGCCGATGCGCCCCAGGGCCTCGAAGGCCGCGTAGCGCACGTTGGGATCGGTGAAATGGCCGGAATCGAAGGCGCGGACCAATGCGTCGGCCCCTTTGCGCTGGCCGATGAACCCGGCGATGTTGCAGGCCAGGATGCGGTCGTCGGTGCCGCCGCTTGTGTACACGGGCTCAAGGTAGGGCAGGGCGGCTTCGCCCAGGCGCACCAGGGCGTCGGTGATGATGCGCCGGGCCGTGGGGTTTTTGTGGTGCACGCAGCCCACGAGAAAGGCGAGGCTCTCCGGCGTGGCGATGGCCGCCAGGGCGTCGATGGCCTTCCATGTGGTGATGTCGCAGGTCTCGAAGCGGTCGTCGGCGCCGGCTGCCTGCACGGTGTCCATGAGAGCGGGCAGCGCCAGGGGGTCGGCGTAAACGCCGGCCATCTCCATGGCCATGGCCGCGAGCATGGGATCTGGGTGGTTCAGGAAATTGCGGAACACCGCGGCGCCGCCGACGGGGCGGATTTTGGCCAGCGAGGCCAGGATCTCCACCAGGAGGTCGGGGTCGGTCTCCTCCGCCGCCATGCGCGCAAGCGGCTCGGCCGCGCTGGCGAAGGCGTATTCTCCGGCGGTGCGGATGCACAGGGTGCGGAAGGATTCGTGGCTGCTGGTCAGGCCCAGGTCCACGGCGGACTCGCTGGTGCCGAGCACCGCGTTGAGCGCCCCCACGACCATGTAGTCCACGCCGGTATCGCCGGTGGGACGCTCGAACAGATCTATCAGCGCGGGCAGCAGGGCTGGATCCTTGCTCCCGGCGATGTCGTTCAGGATGGTGATCTGATCGAGGAAATCCTTGGTGCGGAACCCATCCAACGTGGCCATTCTACAGTCCTCTTCAGCGCTTGTGGGGGGCGGGCTGCTTACTCGAAGCAGAACTCGATGGTGAAATTCCCCTGATCGGTCTCAAAGGGAATGGCCATGATGGGAGACTTGGCGATGTGCGTGATGCTGTGGTTGTCGCCCATGATTACGGTGGGCGTGGACCCCTGGAGCACCAGGCCTTTTTCGGCCAGACCGGCGCGGGCCTGCCCGGAAATCATGTTGGTTATTTCACCCACCGCGTCCTTCACGTCCTGGATGATGTCCTGAATGTCGTCGCCAAGCATGTTCTTGACCATGGCCACGGCGCAGGATTTTTGGAAGGAGATGGAGACGCTGCCGCGCTTGCCGTCGCCCGTGAGGCCCACAAGCCCGGTGACGTCGCCGGTGGCGATGGTGTTCTTTTTGACAAAAGGCTTCCCCGCACGGGGAGTAATGAACGCCATGGTGCCGATGACATCCATGGCGGCCTTGACGAAGGGCTTGGCCAATTCCACATCCATGCGGGTCGTCTCCTTCCGTGGTCATATCCCGGTTTGCCGCACGCGAATGTCAAATGACGGCACAGCCGGGAGGCGTGCTGCGCAGGCGTGTGCCTGCCGGGAATGCTTGAGCGTGCAACAAAAGTAGTACGTGCCCATGGGGGCCTTGGTCAAGTGCTTTGCTTTCTGATGCGTAGCCGCCGCTAGCCGAAGACGAGCGCCAGCACGACCGCCAGCACCAGCGAGGGCAGCAGGTTCGAAAGATTCACGCGCTTGATGTCGAGCAGTGTGAGCCCTATGCCCAGGATGAGCAGCCCGCCGGTGGCCGTGAGCTGGCTGATGACCATGGGCGTGAAGTGCTGCTGGAACATGCCCGCGAAAATGGTCAGCCCGCCCTGGTAGAGCAGCACCGGAACAAAGGAGAACAGCACGCCGGACCCGAAGGTGGAGGCCAGCGCCACGGAGGCGAAGCCGTCGAGGATGCTCTTGGTGTAGAGCACGGTGGCGTCGCCGCGTATGCCTTCGTCGAAGCTGCCCACAATGGCCATGGCCCCGATGCAGAAAATGAGCGAGGCGGTGATGAGTCCCTCGGTGAAGTCCGGGTTGCCGGAACGCAGGCACGTCTTGGCGCGTTCGCCCAGGCGCTCGAAGGCCGTGTCCAGGCGCAGCAGTTCGCCCAAAAGTCCGCCCAGCAATATGGAGAAGATGAGCAGCAGCGGATTTTTCACAGTGAGCGCCATTTGCAGGCCGATGAGCAGCACGCACAGCCCCAGGCCCTGGAACACGATGCGGCGGAAGCGCTCGGGAAAGCGTCCGTGCAGGGCCATTCCGGCCAGGCTTCCGGCGATGATGGCGGCGGCATTGACGAGTGAGCCGGTGGGCACGACCATGGGCGCGATCCTTTTTTCTTCGCCTTGCGGCACATTGCGGGGAGGCCAGGGCTAGCACGGCAGCCCCCACCTGGCAAGCCGCGCCGCCAGGTTTTGTCCGCCGCCGGGTCCCGCGCGGCTTGACACGGGAAGTGGCATCTCCTATGAAATCCGCTCACGTGCCGGGATGGCGGAATTGGTAGACGCAGTGGACTCAAAATCCACCGGTGGCAACGCCTTGGGGGTTCGATTCCCCCTCCCGGTACCAAAACGGAAAATAGCGGCCTGCAGAACACTTCTGCGGGCCGCTGCTTTTTTGGGGGGCAGATCTGCGGATTAGCCCCCCGCGTTCCCGAGTCCGCCTGCCGCTTCCTCGCTCAAAAGCCGCGCGCTCCACGCGCCTCGCTCACCATCCGCCGCCCCCTGCCGCCTCAAGTGGTCTCGGTTTTTCCGAATCCACAACCGCGCTTGTTTCCCCCGCGCAACTGCCGCCCGCCTCGATCCACACGGCCTCCGCCCCCGCAAGCCCACAACCGCGCTTGTGAAGCGCCTTGTGGCACGCTCAAAATAGTTTTGCAATATCAGAATGTTGCGAGCGCCCCTCCGTGGCACGCTTGTGGCTAAGCCCTGTTCCAAGATGACTGGCCAGTCACACAGGCAAGTACCGAACAGGATTTAACCGCAAAACCGATTGGAGGTATCGCAATGGGTAGCATCGGAAGCATGAGCCGGCCGCATGAAGGCATGTTGATGGGACTCGTTCAGTATCCCGTCCCCATCATCAACTCCAGAAAGGAAATCGAGGCCAGTGTCGACCGCATCTGTTCGGCCACTGCAGCCACCAAGGCTGGTTATCCGGGCATGGATCTCATCGTGTGGCCGGAATACAGCAGCCAGGGCCTGAACACCAAGAAGTGGGTCACCGACGAGTTCCTGATGGACGTCGAGGAGCCTCTGTTCCAGCGTTACGCCCAGACCTGCAAGGAAAACGACATTTGGGGCGTGTTCTCCCTCATGGAGCGCAACCCCAACAAGAACCAGATGCCGTACAACACGGCCGTCATCTTCAACAACAAGGGCGAGCTTGCCCTGAAGTACCGCAAGCTGAACCCCTGGGTGCCCATTGAGCCCTGGATGCCCGGCGACCTTGGCCAGCCCGTGTGCGACGGCCCCGGCGGCAGCAAGCTGTCGGTGTGCATCTGCCACGACGGCATGTTCCCCGAGCAGGCCCGCGAAGCCGCCTACAAGGGCTGCAACGTGTACATCCGCATCTCCGGCTACAGCACCCAGGTCAACGAGCAGTGGATTCTGACCAACCGCTCCAACGCCTGGCACAACCTGATGTACACCGCGGCGGTCAACTTGGCCGGCTACGACGGCGTCTTCTACTACTTCGGCGAAGGCCAGGTCTGCAACTTCGACGGCACGACCCTGGTCCAGGGGCATCGCAATCCCTGGGAAATCGTCACCGCCGAGGTGTTCCCCAAGATGGCCGACCAGGCCCGCACCGACTGGGGTCTTGAGAACAACATCTTCAACGTCGGCACCCGCGGCTACGTGGCCAAGCCGGGCGGCGTGAAGGAATGCCCCTACACCTGGGTCAAGGACTTCGCCAAGGGCGAGTACCACCTGCCCTGGGAAAAGGACATCAAGATCAAGGACGGCTCGATCTACGGTTATCCCACAACCGGCGGCCGCTTCGGTCTCTAGCCCCTGTCACGCACAAGTAGGTTCGCAAAGGCGGCCGGCAACGGCCGCCTTTTTTGCTCCAAGCAATCAGGCCTGGGCTCCGGCCGCACCCCGCGTGGGGCAGCAGCCCGCAACACGGCCACAGAGGAGGGCCCAACATGGAAAAACAAAAAAACCGTTGGCTCATTGCCGCATCGGCCGTGGGCATCCACATATCGATTGGCTCCGTCTACGCATACAGCGTGATGACCTTGCCGCTCAACCAGCTCCATGGCTGGCAAAAGAGCGACATCACCCTGGCCTTCAGCCTCGCCATCCTCTTTCTCGGCTTTTCGGCCGCATTTCTGGGCCGCACGGTTGAAAAGATGGGCCCGCGGAAATCCGGCCGTCTCGCCGCGATCTTCTACACCGCGGGCATCATGGGCTCCGGGCTCGCCGTCAAGATCGGGTCGCTGCCCTTGTTCCTGCTCAGCTATGGCGTCATCGGCGGCATAGGCCTGGGCGTGGGGTACATCACTCCGGTGTCGACCCTGGTGAAGTGGTTTCCGGACAGGCGCGGCCTGGCCACGGGCATGGCGATCATGGGCTTCGGCTTCGCGGCCATGGTCTTCGGCCCCATCATGGCCAAGCTGTTCCAGCTCATGGACATCTGGAAAGTGTACTTTGTCCTGGGCAGCGTCTACTTCTGCCTCATCTACGGATCCTCGCTGTACATAGCCCCGCCGCCCGCCGGCTGGCTGCCGCCCGGCTACTCGGCCGAGGGGCAGGCCGCAGCCGGACAAAAGACCATTCGCCGCGACCTGGCCCAGCTCACCGTGGCGGAGGCCATCCGCACCCGCCGCTTCTACCTCATGTGGATCATGCTGTTCATCAACATCACCTGCGGCATCGCCCTCATCTCCGTGGCCTCGCCCATGGCCCAAGAGGTCATCGGGCTCACGCCGATGCAGGCGGCCACCATGGTCGGACTCATGGGCCTGTTCAACGGCGGCGGCAGAATCGGCTGGGCCAGCCTCTCCGACTACCTGGGGCGCACGCGTACCTTCATGGCCTTCTTCGTTATTGGACTCTGCGCCTTTACTGCCCTGGCCCACACCACAAACCACATCGTCTTCCAGGGCCTCATCTTCCTCATCCTGACCTGCTACGGCGGCGGCTTCTCCACGCTTCCGGCCTTCTTGGGCGACATGTTCGGCACCAAGCAGCTCGGCACCATCCACGGCTATGAGCTCACCGCCTGGGGCATAGCCGGCATGGTGGGGCCTTCCATCGTCACCAGAGTGCTGGAGGCGACGGGAAGCTACACCACAACATTATATATCTTTGCAGGATTCCTCACCTTCGCCTTCGTCGTGTCCTGCCTGATGTCCCTTGACCTCAGCCATGTGCGGCGGCGGATATTCGCGGAACAGGCGGCCCAGGAGTCGTCATAGTCCGCGGCTGGCAAGGGCCCTTATTCCAGCCTGTAACGCGGCGGATTGATGCAATAGCGCTTCAACAACGAACGGTTCATTCACGCCTGAATGGGCCGTTCTGTTTCTTCTCCGGAGGGGCTGCGGCCGTTCCCGCGGCGGCCGCGAATGTCCGGGCGCGGCGGGGGCGCCACAACCAAACCGGGCCGCAGGCCCCTTCGGCACAACAAGAGTTGTGGGGCCTGCCAGGCGAGAACAGGCCAGTTGTGTGCAGTATGTTTGTTATTTCGGGTGATTGGAGATTTCGCGCCGGGTGGCATGGTTATGGCTACCCCAGAGCAAACGGATAACCAGGAGCGCCCATATGCCTATCTACGAGTTCCACTGCGAAAACTGTCGCGAAGACTTCGAGATCATTGCGAGCAAGAACGATACGCACGGCCCGTGCCCGTTTTGCGATTCCCCAAACACGACGCGCATCGTCTCGCTGACGCACTACCGCAATGCCGACCACTGGGAGAGCAACATGCTCAAGGGAATCACCAAGGCCAAGGAAAAGGACCAGTTGAAGGCCGAGCTGAAGGCGCCGGTCTCGTAGCGGTTTACAACACACAAACCCCAGAGGGAACGACATGAGCAAGAATGCAATTCTTCAAAATCCGGTGATCGAGTTCCTCGATTCCGTGTGTCGTGGTTGCGGGCAGGTCATGTTTCAAAACAACCCCATCACCGGCCTGCTGTTCTTTGCCGGAATCTTCTACAACTCCATAACGCTCGGCGTGTGCGCGGTGCTGGGCACCATGGCCGCCACGCTGACGGCGCAGCTGCTCGGGGTGGACAAGGCCCTCGTGCGGTCCGGCCTGTTCGGCTTCAACGGAACGCTGGCGGGCATCGCCCTGCCGTTCTTCTTCACCTTTGAGCCGAACATGCTGGCCTATGTCGTTTTGAACGGCGCCTTCACCACCATCATCATGTCGGCGCTGCTGAACTTCTTGGGCAGATGGGGCGTGCCGGCGCTGACCGCGCCCTTTGTGCTGGCGACCTGGATCCTCATGTTCTGCGTGTACAAGTTCGCCCTGTTCCAGCCCGGCGCGCTCATCGTTCCGGCCCTGCCCAGCCTGGCCGGGCTGACGGACCTGGGCACCGTGACCGGCGCCACCTTCTGGGAGGGCGCGTGCAAGGGCGTCGGCGAGGTCATGTTCCAAGACAACGTGGTCACGGGGATCATCTTCGTGGTGGCCATCTTTGTGAACTCGCGCATCTCGGCCCTGTTCGCCGTCATCGGCTCCCTGGTCGGGCTGCTGGCCGCCCTGGTCATGCAGTCGCCCGAGGCGCCTGTGCGCCTGGGCCTTTACGGCTTCAACTCCGTCCTGTGCGGCATCGCCATGGGCGGCATCTTCTTCTACCTCAACGTGCGCACGTTCTTCTACGCCCTGGGCTGCATGGTTCTGGGAGCCATCGCCACCGGAGCCTTCTCCGTGCTGCTTTCCCCCATCGGCATGCCGGGGCTGACCTGGCCGTTTATCGCCATAACCTGGCTGTTCCTCTTCGCCGGGGCCCTGTTCCGCAACATCTCCCCGGTTCCCATCGACAAGGCTGGCACCCCGGAGGACAACCTCAAGAGCCTTGTGCCGTCACTGTGACATCCTGAAAGAGCCGCGCTTTCCCTCGCAGCGGCCATAAGGGCGGAGAACCGACGTGATGCCCCGGTTCTCCGCCCCCTCTTTGCGCACGGGGAAAGTCCCACAAGCTTTGTTGTCGCTGTTTTCCCCCGCGCCTGCGGGAAGCGGCCTGCCTGCGCCTTTCCGCGCCAAGCCACAAAAACAGTTGTGGGACTTGTTCCGCGCAGGACCGAGCATTTGCGAGAATATATTGTGTGATTGCAGCATGATGTCCGTGCGGCTCGGTTTGGCACGCCATTCGCTGAGACCAGCCAGCAGCGCCGCGTCGGGCTGCATGTGACCGTTCAACTCTCTGCCGTGAGGTAAACATGAACAATCCGCATTACGCCTATTGCCCCAATCCCCAGTGCTCCCACGAGGAGCAGGACCAGTCTCCGTACATCGAGCAGGGAGAAATCTCGGCGAACCGCACCTGCCCCTATTGCGGCACGCAGCTGCGCATCACTTGCCCGCAGTGCGGCAAGCCCATCGGGAACCCGCCGCAGCGGTTTTGCCCGGCCTGCGGGGCGGAATTGCTGAACCCGCCCGCGGACAAGCCCTGCCACATCTGCGGCCGCCCGGTCGCCGTGCCCGAGAAAGGCTGCAAGGAGGTGCCCATCTGCTCGGACCAGTGCCTGCGCTGCCTGATCGAGGTGTACATCAAGGTGTGCGACCAGTGCGGGAGCCGCTTCGTGGTCGAAAACCCGACCTTGGGCGGCGGGGGCTCGCGCGAGTATTCGTCCGACACGGGAGCCGAGCTCGACTTTTGCTCGCCCGCGTGCCGCAAGAAGTACCTGGCGACCGCCATCCGCTGACCATGCGCTAACCGGGCGCTGACCGGGCGCTGACCGGGCGCTGCGCCGGGCTCTGCGCCGGGGCGCAGCGAAGCCGTGCCTTATGTTGGCCGGGCGTGTCAGCCGGGCGTGCCGGGTGGGGCTGTCGGACCCGCTTGGAATTGTGCGGATTTCGGAAGCGTCCGGCACGTCCGGGTGTTTACAAATTGCGCCTGTGATACTAAAAAATTACTTATCGTGACAGAGGGTTAGTAGTGGAATGTGCATATTGCCGAAGCGTTGTTTCCGTCCCGTCCGGCCCGCGCAGGGGAAGCGGGCTCGCCTCGCCTCCCGGCGGTCTGGGCCGACTGACGATGGCCCGGTTTTGCCGGCGTTTTTCGCAAGGACAAGAATCCCAGGGAAAGAGCCCCCGGTCCATGCGCCATGAAGCTTCTTGCTGAACAGCTTTGCGGAAGAGCACGTGCATCAGCCCTGGAGACGGGTCCACGAAGCAGGGGCGAGACAGCCCGCGTAGGCGCTCGATGGATATGAAAAACCAGCTTTCGGACGCGATGAACCTTTCCATAAAGGTTCTGAAGAGAAGACGGAACTACAACGCGTTTGTCACCAACGAGGCCATTGAAGACTACTCGCTGCGCAGCGCGGCCAAATCTTTTCGGCACTGGCCCTGCTGGCTGCTCGCCAACACGGCCCTGGGCGGCATCACCTTTCTGGCGCTGGAGGCCATCGGCGCGCTGCTCGTCCTCAACAACGGGTTCATCAACTCCAGCCTGGCCATCCTCTGCGTGTCGGTCATCATCATGGCCACCGGGCTGCCCATCGCCTATTACGCCTCCCGCTACAACGTCGACATAGACCTCCTCACCCGGGGCGCGGGGTTCGGCTATTTCGGCTCCACGGTGACCTCCCTGGTCTACGCTTCCTATACCATCATCTACTTCGCCATCGAGGCGGCCATAATGGCCAAGGCCCTGGAGGTGGGGCTGGGCATTCCGCTGTCCATGGGCTACCTGGTCAGCTCCGTCGTCATCATTCCCCTGGTGTTTTACGGCATCACCTTCATCAACAAGCTGCAACTGTACACCCAGCCCATCTGGATCATCCTCTCCGTGCTGCTCTTCACCTATATCTTGAGCACCGACTCCAGCGCCCTGGGCTCTTGGACCGCCTATGCGGGGCACGACGGCAGGGCGGGGGCCTTTGATCCCCTGCTTTTCGGCGGCGCGCTTTCCGTGCTGTTCTCCCTCGTGCCGCAGATAGGCGAGCAGGTCGACTATCTGCGATTTTTGCCGAACAAGACCCCGGCCAACCGCGTGTCGTGGTGGCTTTCCATGGCCGCCGCGGGCCCCGGCTGGATCGTCCTCGGCGCGGTGAAGCTGTTGTGCGGGTCTTTCCTGGCCGTGCTGTTCGTCCGCGGGGCCGGGGGCGCCTTGAAGGACGCCCTGGATCCCTTCAACCTCTACCTCAACGGCTTCGCCAGCATGTTTAGCTCCAGCGGCCTGGCCCTGGCGGTGACCACCGTGTTCGTGGTGGTCTGTCAGGTGAAGATCAACGTGACCAACGCCTACGCGGGGTCCCTGGCCTGGTCGAACTTCTTCTCCCGCATTTCGCACAGCCACCCGGGGCGGGCGCTGTGGCTCGTCTTCAACGTCACCATCTCCGTTTTGCTCATGCAGTTCGGCGTGTTCTACATCCTGCACTCCGTGCTCATGGTCTACGCCATGTTCGCCGTCGCCTGGGTGGGGGCCATCTTCGCCGATCTGGCCATCCTGAAGCCCCTGGGCATCAGCCCGCCGCACATCGAATACAAGCGGGCCAACCTCTACAACGTCAATCCCGTGGGCTTCGGGGCCATGCTGTTCTCCTCGGGCGCGGCCTTTCTGTGCTACCTGGGCGTGTTCGGCCCCGCACCGGAGGCCTTTGCCCCGCTCATCGCCCTGGGCGTGTCCGTGCCGACGGCGGTTGGCATCGCCCTGGTCACAAAGGGCAAGTACTACCTGGCGCGCAAGATTCCCCCCGTGGGCTCCGACGCGCTCATCACCTGCACCACCTGCGGCAAGGCGTATGAGGCCAGCGACATGGTGTTCTGCCCGGCCTACGACGAGCACGTCTGCTCGCTGTGCTGCTCGCTGGACAACATCTGCAACGGGTTCTGCAAAAAGTCCTCAAAGGGCAGAAGCTGGCGCAGCCGCATCGCCGGGGACGGGAACGGGATCTTCACCGTCCCCTACCTCAGCCGGCGGGCCAAGATATTCTGCGTGCACTTTTTCAACATCCTGTGCGCCCAGGCGCTCATCTTCGCCCTCTGCTACGCCTATTTCTCTCGCACAGGCCTCGGCGTTTCGCGCCTGGCGGAAGAATTCACCACGATCTTCATCTTCTCCATGCTCATCACCGGCATCTGGGTCTGGTGGTTCTCGTTCATTCAGGAAAGCCGCCTGCTGGCCGAGGACGAACTGGACAAGCACATCCAGGAGCTGAACGAGGAAGTCCAAAGACGAGAGGCCGTCAGCGCGGCCTTGGCCGAAACCGGCAGCCAGCAGCGGCTCATTCTGGAGAACGCCTCCATCGGCATCGCCTACGTGAAGGAGAGCCAGCTCGTTTGGAGCAACAACCGCTTCTTGTGGCTGTGCGGCATGCGCCCGGAAAGGGAATCGGACGGGGGCGTCGCCCTTGCCTGGTTTTTGAACAAGACGGGAATACGGCCAGACATCATGGAGGAAGTGCAGAAGGCCCAGAGCAACGGCGGCAAGTTCTGCATCGAGCTGCCCGTCATTCTTGCCCCGGACAAAATGCACTGGTGCATCCTGTCCATCAGCGCGGTGAACCCCCATTGCGTGGACCAGGGCACCATCTGGCTGATCGACGACATCAGCGAGCGCAAGATGGCCGTGGCCAAGCTGCGGCAAAGCGAGGAGCGGCTCAAGGAGCTCAACGAGAATCTGGAGACGCAGGTTCGCCTGCGCACCGCGGAGCTGGAGCGCAGCTTCGAATCCATACGCCAGGCGGACAAGATGGCTTCGCTGGGCATTCTTGTCTCCGGCGTTGCGCACGAGATCAACAACCCCTCCAGCTTCATACGGTTGAACATCGGCATGCTGGAGTCCGTGTGGAAGGACCTGCTGCCCATTCTCGACCGGGAGAGCGAGAGGCGCGAGCTGTGGCTCGCCGGAATGCCCTTTCCCTTCGCGCGGGCAAGCATTCCCAAGCTGCTGAACGGCATCCACCAGGGAGCGGAGCGGGTCTCCACGATCATCTGCAACCTCAAGGACTACGCGCGCCAAAGCCCCCTGGACATGGGCGGCCATGTGGACATCAACCAGGCCTTGAGCTCCGCGCTGGAACTGCTGGCCACCCCCTTGAACAAGGCGACCAACAAGCTGACCGTGGCCATGGGCGACAACCTGCCCGCATTCCGCGGCGACCGGCGGCGCATCGAGCAGATCCTCGTCAACCTGATCCAGAACGCCTACCAGGCCTTGCAGAACCGGCGGCAGGGCATCCACATGCGGACATACGCGGGCGAGGGCCTCGTCAACTTCGAGATAGAGGACCAGGGACAGGGCATTGCCCCGGAACAGCTGCCGAACATCTGCGACCCGTTCTTCACCACCAAGCGCGAGCATGGCGGAACCGGGCTGGGCTTGTCGGTCTCCGCCGGCATCATGAAGGAGCACGGCGGTGAAATGGAGTTCTTTTCCGAGCCAGGCAAGGGAACCCGCGTGAAGCTGACGTTCCATGTGCCGGAGCCGGTTTCCCCTCCCAACCCATGAGGAGTCGTTCATGAACCGAAGTGCTTTCCCCGCGCGCCCCATTCTCATTGTGGACGACGAACGCGCCGCCCTGGACGGGTTCGAGATCGCCCTCGTCTCATCCGGCTACACCAACATCGTGGCCATGGACGACAGCCGCAAGGTCATGCCGTTTCTGGCCCAGCACGAGGCCGAGCTCATCCTTTTGGACCTCATCATGCCCTACGTGAGCGGCGCGGAGCTTCTTGAGGAGATTCGCCGCGGCCACCCGGAGGTGCCCATACTCATCATCACCGCGGTGAACGACATCGAGTCCGTGGTGGACTGCATACGCCACGGGGCCAACGACTACATCCTCAAGCCGGTGGACAAGGACCACCTGCAGAACCGGGTGCGCAAGGCCCTGGAGATGCGCGAGCTGGAGCGCGAAAACGCTCTTCTGAGCAAATCGCTCTTGGAGGGCGGGGTGCGCCGTCCCGAGGTCTTCGCCGACATCGTCACCCAGGACGCGAAGATGCTCGGCATCTTCAAGTACTGCGAGGCCGTGGCGCCAAGCACCAAGCCCATCCTGATAACCGGGGAGACCGGCACGGGAAAGGAGCTTGTGGCCAGGGCCATCCATCAGCTCAGCGGACGCAAGGGCGAGTTCGTTGGGGTCAACATCGCGGCCTTCGACGATCCCGTGTTCGCCGACACGCTTTTCGGGCATGTGCGCGGAGCCTTCACCGGCGCGGACAGCACGCGGCCCGGCCTGGTGGAGAAGGCGGCGGGCGGCACGCTGTTTCTGGACGAGATAGGCGACCTGCCCGCGCTGTCGCAGGTCAAGCTTTTGCGCCTGCTGCAGGAGAAGGAATACTTCCCCGTCGGCTCGGACTCGATGAAGAAGGCCAATGTGCGCATCGTGGCCTCGACGCTCAAGAATCTTGTCGAGCTGCGGCGCAAGGGGCTTTTCCGCGACGACTTGTACTATCGGCTCGTCACCCACCAGATACACATTCCGCCGCTGCGGGAGCGCCCGGCGGACATCGCCTGGCTGCTCGACCATTTTCTCGACACGGACGCCAAGGAGCTTTCGCGCAAGCGGCCCTCGTACCACCCGGAGCTGATCAACCTGCTGAAGACCTATCCGTTTCCGGGCAATGTCCGCGAACTGCGCGGCATGGTCTCGGACGCACTCATGAACCACACCACGCACATGCTGTCGTCGGCGTCGTTCCGGAACTACATCGTCCAGGAGGGCGGCGAGGACTGCCGGCGCGAGGAGCAGCGTCCGGCCAGCGCCCTCGACAATTTGGAATTCAGCGCGGACAACCTGCCGCAGTTGAAGGTGGCCATTCAAAAAGTCTCGTCTCTTCTTGTGCGGACGGCCTTGCAGGTGTCCGGGGGCAACCAGACCGTCGCGGCCAGCCTGCTCGGAATCTCGCAGCAGGCGCTGAGCTCGAAACTGAAGAAGCTGAGCCGCAAGGGAGCCGAAGCGCGCCCGGTTTCGTAGGCTGCCGCGGCGCGGCCGCAACCTGGGCCTGAGCCAGCCCTGGCGCGGCAGTCGGCTTTCGCTCCGCCGCCAGGGACGGCGCGCCGCTCCGCCAGGTTGTCGGGTCGGGTGCATGAATTGGCTGCGGGCCTCCAGGCCATATTTTCTCCTCCGCGGTCTGCACCGCCGCCTCACGTGCTGGTTCTCTTCCTCCAGCGCCAACCTCCGGCGTTTCTTGACCACCGGCGTGTTTCGGTTCATGAAGCGGCATGGAGCCGCGGATTGAAGCCGTGGCGGAGCAGGGCTGTTGCGATGCCGGCGGCCGGAGCAATGACGGGCCATTGCCGACACCCTTGCGATCTTTCTTGCAGGCCTTTCCCCAGGAGCGCGCTTTGAATCGGTCAGGCATCGGAATCTACTGGCTCATCGGTCTTTCCGGGTCCGGCAAAACGACCCTCAGCCTCGCGGTTGCGGAGCGTCTTGCCGCCGCCGGGCGCAGCTGCCTCGTCCTGGACGGAGATCAGATGCGGGCGGGGCTCTGCGCCGACCGGGGCTACAGCGCCGAGGACCGGCACGAGAACATCCGCCGCGCCGCGGAAGTGGCCCGGCTTGCGGCCATGCAAAACCACATCTGCCTGTGCGCGTTCATCACGCCCTATGACGACTGCGCGTGCAACTGCGCGAGCGCCTGGGTGGCCTGTACCACGAGATTTATCTCCGCTGACCCCTCGCCGTCTGCATCGAGCGCGACCCCAAGCACAACTACCGCAAGGCCAGGCAAGGCGGCCTGCCGGGCTACACCGGCGTGGACACGTGGCAGGGCAACCTGGGCGTGCGCGGCATGTACGACATGGGCGCCTTCAAGCCTTACGTCGGCGTGACCTACATGCAGGACTTCATCAAGTCTGGCAGCAATACCGACATGTGGGGCACTGATTTTGACCTCGGCTTCAACTACAGCATCAACAACAGCTTCCAGCTGGGTCTGACCGGTACCCACGGTATTCGCGAGAACCTGGACAAGGTTGGCGGCATGCTTACTCTCCGCTACGACTTCTAAGAAGACGCGATGCTTCGGCATCAATTAGAGAGGGGGGCGACCCCTCTTTTTTTGGGCCTCCAGATCGGGTCGGGGCCAGCCGGCTGCACTGACCCGATCGCTCTTCCTCGCATTGCCCCAACCTGCCACTGCCGCTGGTCCATGCTGCTGCCCAACTGTTGCCCATTCTGATCATTGATTGACTCGCAGGTGCTCGTGAGGGCCGACGCCGTCCATTGCAGCGACGTCGCCTCTTCTTGCTTTCTTCCGGCAAACCGGCTGTCGATATTGGCGGATGCTGCCGCACCCTGCAAAGCCTTGTGTGTTGTTCTCCACGAGCCTCCTGTCTGCTGCCGCACCACGATGAACCACGATTGTGTATCGGCAAACAATACCTCGCCATAGATGTAGGCGATTAACTTGCACTGAATTGCAACCCAGGGTAGTGCTTCACTCGCCTTGTTGTATCGCATGCTGCAAGAGCTGATGCACACAACGCATATCGATTAATTTGTATGCACAGGGAGGGCATGGTGGGGCTTGAGCTTGAGACCTGCGAGGGCGATGGGTTTCTGCGCATCAATGTGTCCGGAGAATTCCCACTGCGGATTCCCGAGGCCATCGACACGTACGCCCGGTTTTCCGCAGTGGCCTCCACTTCAAGCCATTCCCGTTTCCTTATCGATGTGCGCGCTGCCAGCAACCGCATGAGCATCCCGGCCATCTTCGAGTACATCACCCTGGCCTACCCGGACAAGCCGGACCACAGCCGCACCGCCGTCATCGAGCTTCCGGAGCACTTTGTGGGAGCGCGGTTCTTCGAGAACCTGGCCCAGAGTCGGGGGCGCATCTTCCGCCTGTTCCAGGATGAGGATGAAGCCCTGGTGTGGCTGCTCTCCGAGAATTCCTAGGCAACGACCAAGCTTCCGTCCTGCGCGACGATGCCTGTTCCGCCAGACCGCGGCCCTGCTCCTGGCCCCGCGGCTTTATGCGCCTTGCGCCAGGTCGGCTGGTGCGATAACTTCTGCACGTATCGTGGTGCGTCTTCGCGGCCCGTTCCAAGCTGCCGCTCGAAGTGGGGGATATGGCGAAAACGATCAGCGTCGAGATCCGCGAGGCCGAGGGCTATTTGCGCGTGACGCTTTCTGGCGATTTTCCGCAGCACCTGCCGGATGCCGTTGACATGCACGCACGCCTGCATGTTCTGTCGCGCGGGTCCGGGCATACTCGGTATCTGGTCGATATCAGGGGCATAGGACAGCGGCTCGGCATTCCTGCTGCTTTCGAATACGCGAGCCTCGCCTTTCCCGAGGAGCCGGAAGCGGTGCGCACCGCTGTTGTCGATCTGCCTGAGCATTTGGTGGCAGGGCGCTTCTTCGAAAGCCTGATGCAAAGCCGGGGACGGAGCTTCCGCTTGTTCACCGACGAGTCCGAGGCCTTGGACTGGCTGCTGTCGGGCAGCTAGCGCAGCGTCCGGGCCTGCCTTCAGACCGCTTTTCTCACCCATGCATCGTTTTGCGCCTATGCCGAAAGGGCGCGCAGCCGTCTTGCCGCACCCCGCGCCGCATGCGTCCTTCCATGTTTGCCAAGTTGGACACGCCTCACGGCTGAACCGTCGCCTTGCGCACCGCCGCCGCTCTCGCGCCGGTCGTGCGTTTTCACTTCCGCGCCTAGCAGGAGCAGCTCATGCGGCCAAAGGGCGTGGCGAACTGCGCCACAAAGGGCTCGGCGTTCAACGCCCAGGTGGTGCGCGGCAGCACGGTCCAGGCTTGGGTGGGCCGGTTGCGTATGCGCGTGGCTTCGGCGTCGAACTCAAGCTGCATGGGCACGATCTCGTGGTCTCCGTCGCCGCAGAGGCTGTCGCGCAATTCCGGGCTGAAGGTCTGGGTGCGGCCGTCCGCGCTTCTGGCGACGACCCGCGAAAGGTTGGTGCTCACGCGCTTCACGGATCCGTCGGGCCAGAAGGCCAGGGAGTTCCGGTCGCCGCTGATGCCCACGGCGTCCAGGTCATAAGCCTGAATGCGCCCGGCCGGGGTCTGCACGGGCTGCGGCTTGGCCGGCTCCAGCGACCGCAGGCCGCCATCCTGGCGGAAGGCCACGCCCACCCGCGCGGTGAGGGGTCCCAGGGGCGTGGGCACGCTCAAGGTGTCGCCGGGCCACAGGGTCAGGCTCAGCAGGTTCCCGGCGGGATCGAAATACAGGCAGATGATGCGCTTTTCGAGCATGCCCAGGGGGGTGGCGAAGCGCACCGGCTCGGCCAGGCGGCCCTCGTCGTCCTGGGTCCAGTAGCCGGAGAGCTTGCCGTTCAAGGGAAAGGCGCGGCACAGCGAGCCGTCGGGGTGAAAGGTCGCGAGCTCCACCTTGAGCGGGCCGGCGGGTGTGTTGATGACCGTGGGCCGCTCCAGGGGCAGGGCGCGCAGCGCGCCCGTGGGATGGAAGGACACGGCCTGCACGGTGCGGCGGCGCAGGTCGTCGGTGGTGAATTGTGGAATAAGGGGGCCGTAGGGCGTTTCAAGAAGGGTCTCGGCCGCGGGCGTGCAGGACATGACGCCGCCGTCGGCGAAGTGCTCCACGTAGCCAGCGCTGGCAATGGCGCCGTAGCGCGTGGCCACGGCTTCCGGCGTGCTCAAGCGGACCGACGTGCTCAAAATCTCCGGCTTGTTCGGCGTGTTCATGGGCCTCCCCTGGTTTGACGGGGAGGCAGCAAGAACAGGGCCAGGAAGTGAGAACAGTGATTCCAACAGGTTGCGTCCGCAATCGTCTCTGCTTCTACAGAAAACGGCGACAAAAACGCAGGTGGAGCTACGTTTTTGTCGCCGGACTTGATCGTGAGACGTCGGCTGAACGGATCGGCCGCGTTGCTGCGGGCTACAGGGCCTTGCCCAGCAGGGGCAGCCGGCGCAGCACAAAGTGCGCCAGCGGGAAGGTGATGACGATGCCCAGCACCGAGACGATCAGGAACTGGGGCATGGCGCCCAGGCCGGAGTCCGCCAGGGCGTACTGGATGAGCGTCACCACGGGCACGTGGAAGATGTAGACCGCGAAGGAGCTGTCGGACAGGGCCTTGGCGAACTTCGACTGGCTGGGGAAGCGCTCCCGCGTGAGGGTGAGCAGGCCGGCGCAGAAGGCCACGCAGAGCACGCTCTCCCACAGGGCGCGGTTGGCCGCGGCAATGCTCAATCCGCCGATCCAGATGGGGATGTTGACCCCGAGCCCCCGCGACATCCACATGGCCACGCAGGCCAGGCCGACGCCCAGCCAGATCCAGCCGACGCGGGCGGGAAAGCGCTGGAACCAGTTGCGGCGCGCGGCAACTATGCCCAGGGTGAACATGGTGACATACTGCGGCACGTGGGCGAACTCGATCTCCCAAATGGCCAGCAGCACCTTCCAGTCGTCCACGCTCTTCCAGATGCGGATGAGAAACGTTGTGACGAAGAGCCAGAGCACCAGGCCGATGAGCGCCATGTGCGCCGTGGCGGGAGCGATGGGCTCCGTGGGCGTGACAGCGGGCTTGGTGTCGCGGTTGCCCATGAAGGCGCGGTACAGGGCGTACAGGCAGCCGTAGATGAACAGGTTCTGGATGAACCAGAGGTGCACGAATTCGAGGTGGATGCCGGGATCGCCGGGCCAGCCCAGGGGCCGGTCGAGGATGCCCAGATAGGCCCCGGTGTAGAAGCTCCAGTAGCCGCACTCCGGCAGGTGTTTGAAGAGCACCTCGTGGAAGTAGATGAACACCGGGGTGATGCCCAGCACCATGACCACGATGGGCACGCCGAAGCGCCACAGCCTGTCGAGGGCGAAGCGCAGCGGGCCTTTGCGGTCGAGGCTGCCGGGATGGAAGTAGCCGGCCATGAGGAAGAACAGGCCCATGAAGAAGGCCTCGTTGACGCCGAAGAACAAAAAGATCCAGTTGGAGCGCAGGGGCGACTGGAACAGCCACCAGCCGTCGCTGCCATAGGGCTGGCCCGCGTGGTGCGCCACCACCAGCATGGAGAGGAAGATGCGCACATTATCGATGTAGGCCAGACGCGGTTTCTGCGGGGCGCTCACGGCATTGCTCCTGTGGTCTGCTCTAATCCTGCACGGCGATGCCGCCCTCGCGCAGGATGGAGAAGGCGATGTGGTTGTATTCCTTGTTGAAGTGGTGCCCGCCAGGGAGCACAAGGCTCTTGGCGTTGGGCGCCTGGTAGTTCTGGCACAGGGTGCCTTCCTCCTCGCTGCCGCAAACCATCAGCACCGGCACCTTGGAGAGTTTGGCCATCTCCGGCACCATGGGCGCGCCCTCGGGCACGTTTTCGGTGGTCAGCCAGTTGGAGAGGTGGAACTCGAAGTCCGCATGGGTGCCGGGGCCGAGCATGGCCACCACGGCCAGGCGCGACTTGGCGGCCTCGCTCATGCGGCCGCACATGAAGGGCATGATGTCCGCGCCGATGGAGTAGCCCACCACGATGTACCGGTCCGCGTTCCACTTGGCCGCGTAGTGGGTCAGGGTGCGCTCCAGGTCGTGGGCCATTTCCTCGGGCGTGCGCGCGGTCCAGAAATACTTGAGCGAATTGAGCCCGATGACCGAGACGCCATGCTGGGCCATGATCTCGCCGATCTGCTGGTCGATGCCCGCCCAGCCGCCGTCGCCCGTCACGATGACGGCGATGGTCTTGCCGGGGTGCGCGGCCGGAACCTCCACCAGGGGCAGGTCGTCCACGCCCTGGGCGTTGGCCGCGGGCTTGGGCGCGGCGCTGGCCGGGGCCACGGCGTTCAGGGCCTCGTGGAAGGCGGCGCGCCAGATCTTGGGATCAACGACGTTCTGGTCCGCGCCGTCCAGGGCGTGCACGCTGGCGCCGGGCACCTGGCTGGCGAAGGAACCGGCCTCGGCCAGGCTGAAGCGCTGGTCGTTCTTGCCCTGCAACAGCACCAGCTTGCCCTGGGGCTTGGCCACGGGCTGGAAGATCACGCCGCCTTCGGAGCCTTGGGCCGCGTCGAACTTGAGGCCGTTGGCCGCGCAAAAGGGCTTGCCGATGCCAAGCCGGGGCGAAAAGCCGAGGGTGACGGCCCCGGCGAAGGTTTCCTTGGGGGCCTGGGCAAAGGTGGCGTAGGCCACGGCCGCGCCCTCGCCGAAACCGGCCAGCACGGGCTGGTGGTAGCCCTTGAAGCCCAGGGTCTTCTGCACGATCTTGCTGAGGCCCTCGAACTCCCAGGCCTGGTAGAAGCAGCCGTCGGCCTTGGCCCGCAGAGGGTTCAGCAGCCGGGCGGTGTCTATGCCCACAACCGTGGCGTCCATGTCGGCGATGGTGCGCGCGGCCTTGTCCATGCGCGCGTCCCAGGCGCCCTCTGAAAGCAGCAGCACGGCGCGGCCGGGCTCGGTGGTGTTGCGGTAGATGAGCACCTCGCCGAACACGCCGAACGTGAGCTTCTCCGGGGCCTTCTCCGTCTTGGCGCAGGCCGGGGTCGTCAGGCACAGGGCCAGAAGCAGCAAGGCGAGGCTGAGGGCTTGGATGGACCGTTTCATTTGGCTATGACTCCCCGCACGCCGCCTGAAACCAGGCTGGCGATGTTGGCCAGAACGCGCGGCGGAACCGTGCCGCCGGGGCTGGCCAGATATTTTGACTCCCAGACGGGGTCGAATTTGTCCTTGAAGCGCCGCAAACCCTGGAAGTTGTACAGCTGCCCGCCATAGCTGTAAAGCAGCGAGCCGAGCCGGGTCCAGGCCGGGGCCAGGGCGTGCTTCTCCAGGCCGGAGAACGGCGCCATGCCCAGGTTGAACCACTGGTAGCCCTGTTCGCGTCCCCAGAGCATGAGCATGATGTACAGGTATTCCATGACGCTCGGCGGGGCGTCGGGCGCGTAGCGCATGAGGTCGACGGAGAGCTCCTGGCGCACGCCGTTCATGCTGCCGCCTTCCCAAATGTTGGCAAAGGCCACGATGCGGCCCTCTTTGCGCACCAGGACCATGGGCGTTTGCAGCAGGTAGTCCTCGCTGAAGAAGCCCAGGGAGAACTTCTTTTCCCGCGCGTGCTTGGCCAAAAGCCAGGCGTCGGAAACGCGCCGAAGCTCCGGCAGCAGCGCGGGCACGGCCTCGGTTGGCGCGATCTCGAACACCGCGCCTTCCTTCTCCACCATGTTGCGGGTGTAGCGCAGGCCCTTGCGCGCCTGTCCCGCCAGGGAGAATTCCGGCAGGGGCACGCGCGCCTCCTCGCCGATCTTGATGAGCGAGAGGCCGAGGTCCAGGTACAGGGGCAGGTTCTCCTTGCCCGCCTGGTAGAACACGGTCCACCCGGCGTAGAGGTCCACCATCTCGCGGAAGCGCCAGGCCAGCTCGGCCCGGGCCGCGGGCGGGCCCACCGGATCGCCCATGGAGACCCAGCTGCGGCCGCAGATGCCGTACATGAGGAAGCCGTCGTTGGCCTTGCTGACCAGGAAGCTCTTGTCGCGCAGCAGGGCCAGGTAGGCCGGGGTTTCCGGCGCCTTGGCCACCAGGTCGCGCACAATCTCCATGTCGCCCTCGCAGGGGGGCACGTAGCGCGGCGTGGCCGAGCGCATGAGCCGGAGCGCGGCGATGAACAGCACCACGACAAGGGTGCCCACCGTGGCCCGCAGAAAGCGGCTGGCCTCGTCCTCGAAGGTGAAGATCCACCAGAGTTCGCCGTCCAGGGCGTTGTCGCCGTATGCCATGTAGCCCAGCAGCACGGAGCTGCCCAGGGCCACCATGATGGCGATGATCCAGCCCCTGGTGAAGCCCTCGGACAAGAGCGAGGCCTTGCGGTAGAAAAACTTGTGGCAGGGCAGAAGGGCCAAAAGCAGCACCGTGAGGAGCAGCGCCTCCTCGTAGTCCAGGCCCTTGAGCAGGCTGGCGATGATGCCCGCGAACAGCACGCAGGCGGTGACGAAGTAGGCGGCGTCGAGCCTTTTGTGCAGGCCGCGCGCCAGAATGAGCAGGCCCAGGCCGGCCAGGCTGCCCACGAAGTGCGAGAACTCGAGCACGCCCAGGGGCAAAAAGTCCTCCAGCCAGCGCAGGCGCGAATGCACCGAGGGCGTGGCGCCGGAGAACAGCAGCACCATGCCCGCCAGGAAGGTGAAGGCGGCCAGCACGCGCGGCACCACCACGGGAAACCACTGGATGAGGAACACCAGCACGTTTCTGGCGTGCTCCCGCGCGGCCAGGGTCTCGCGCACGGCCAGTATGGCCGAGGCGATGGCCAGGGGAATGAGGTAATAGACCACGCGGTAGGCCACCAGCGCGGCAAAGAGCGCAGGAGCGGGAATGCGCGGGGTGAGCAGGAAGAGCAGGCAGGATTCGAACACGCCGAGCCCGCCGGGCACCTGGCTCACCAGGCCGGCTATCTGCCCCAGGAGGAACGCGCCCAGCACCAGCGGAAAGTTCACGTTGGCCCAGGGCGGCAGCAGCGCGTACAGCACGGCCGCGGCCAGGGCCCAGTCCAGGGAGGCCACGCCCACCTGCAAGAGCGCGCTGCGGAACTGCGGCAGCAGAAGCGTCATTTTGCCTATGCGCCAGGGCGTCTCCTTGCGGGCGGCGGCGTACAGGTAGGCCACGGGCGCAATGAGCAGGATGAGCCCAAGGGGCCTGGTGGTGTGGAAGGGCAGGGTCACCCAGTCCGGCAGGGGCAGGGGTTTGACCGTGAAGATGATGCCGCCGATGGAGAACAGGCCCAGCCACAGGGTGAGGGTGGTGAAGACCACGATCTTGGCGATCTCTCCCGGGGTGAGCCCCCAGGAGGAGTACAGCCTGTAGCGCACGGAGCTGCCCGCCAGGGTGGAGAGGCCGATGGTGTTGCTGAAGGCGTTGCCCGCGAACGAGGCCAGCACGGGCCGGTAGGGCGCCAGGGGATGCTTGATGTAGGCCAGGGCCAGAATGTCGTAGCCCGCCAGCACGATGAAGTTCACCGCGGTGAGGCCGAAGGCGAGGAGGATGTCGCGGTCCGTCTCGCGCAGCAGGGTGTTCATGATCTCGTCAAGATCATACCCGGCGAGCTGGGCGTTGAGCGCCCAAATGGCCGCGGCCAAAAGCGCCAGGGCCAGGGCCGGGCCCATAAAGGGCTTCAGGCGGCCGAGCATGCGGCCTCCGGGTGTCCCGCGGGTGGGACTCCAAGCAGTTTGAGCGGCGTTTCGCGCATCATATCCGTCGGTTGGCTGTGTTTCCTGCCGTGTGGCAGGGTAATCAGGACAGGTAGCACGGGGGCTCAGGGGCCGTCAAATACAAGCAGGGCCTGCGCTCCGGTTCAAAGCGCCCAAGGCGCGGAGTGCGGCCCTTGGCGCCTTCTCGCTGATCCTGCCCAGGGCCCAGGTTCAGGCGAGCGTCTCAGCGGCTTTGCCCGACGATGCGCTGTGCGCTCCCGGTGAGCGCTCCGGGCCAGCGCTTCGGTCAGCGGTCAGGGGCGGCGGGTCTGGGCGCGGCTCCGGAGAAGATGGCCTGCCACAGGCGTTCAAAGGCGTGGCCGGTGTTCCGCTCGTCTTCGGCGTCGGCCAGCACAAGCTCCAGCGCCCGCTGATAGAACTCCAGGGGCCGCGCCAGAATGCGGTCGGCGCGCACCAGCATGTTGCCCGTGGGCGCGCGGGCGATGAATTCGCGCGGGGCCGGGGCCGCGAACAGGGCCTCGAAGGTCTGCGCCACGGGGATGTCTTTGCCCCAGCCCTTCCAGCGGCCCTCCTTCGCCGGGTCGGCCAGATCGTGCGGGCGGCCCAGGCCGTCGCAGCGCAGGCGGAACCAGACCAGCCCGGCAAAGGGCTGGTCCTTGGCGGCCAGCTCGCGCAGGCGCAGGCCCAGGTCGGCCGGGGTGGGCTTGGGCTCCTGCGGCGGCAGCAGGTGGGCGAAGGGATCGCCCTGCAGAAACGCCGTGTGGCGCGGCAGGCGGCCGTAATGGCCGATGATGTGCGTGAGGAAGGTGTGCGCCTCGCGGCCGATGTTCGGCAAGGCGGCCGTGCGCGCGCCGGGCGGCAGCTGGGCCGGGTCGAGCTGTGGCCCCTTGTTGTAGACCACGCAGGGCAGGCCGAGCCCGCATAGCCAGGAAACGTCCTCGCGGTAGCGCGCCACCACGAGCCCGATGTCCGGTTGCTCAGTCGTGGTCATGGCCTTGCTGTCCGTCGTCCTCGTCCTTGGCGAAGTGGCGGCCGCTGGACGTGTGCGCGTTGGGCCCGTAGTGCGGGTGCCCGTGCGGGCCGAACAGGTCGCCGCGCCCGCGCGAGGGCCCGATGGAGCCGGAGTCGTCGTCGTGGTCGCGGCTTGGCCGCACGCGCCGCTGGCTGCAGTCGATGAGATACGCGCGCAAAAACGTGGGGTAGGCGCCGGTGGAATAGGTGCCCGAACCGTAGCCCACGGCCTTGATGCTGCCCAGGGGCAGCGGACCGTACGTTTCGGCCAGGGTCTTGACCACGGCCAGACCCGTGGGCGTGGCCAGCTCCATGCCGGAGTCGGTGGCGAAGGTGCGCATGCCGCGCGCCAGCTCGGCCGAGGCCGGGGCGGGCACCGGGAAGCGCCCGTGGGAGAAGGTGACGAAGCCGGAGCCCAGGTTCACGGGCGAGGCCACGATGGTGTCCGCGCCGGTGGCGTGGGCCAGCAGGATGGAGCCCAGGGCGTCGACGATGGTGTCCACCGCGCCCACCTCATGGAAATGGATGTGCTCCAGCGACTCGCCATGCACTTTGGATTCGGCCTCGGCCAGCTTGAGGAGCGCGGCCAGGCCTTGCTCCTTCACGCGCTCGGGCAGGGGCGCGGCCATGATGATGTCCGTGAGGTCCTTCAAGTGGCGCAGGGGCTGGGGCTTCTCCTCCAGCACCTCCACCAGCCGGGTGCGGATGCCCTGGACCATCTGTTCGCCGATGCGCACGGAGACGCCTGGCAGGCCGAGGGAGGCCACGGCCTCGGTGAGCACGCGCCCGCCCTCCGGGGCCAGGTCGCTTAGGGCCGCCAGGAGCATGTCGCCGGAGACGCCGAGGGAGCATTCAAGATACAGAGTTTTCACAGAGGCTTATCCTTTTCGTGCGGCTTCGCACTGGGCGTTGATGACATGGGCCATGTAGCCCGCGCCGAAGCCGTTGTCGATGTTCACCACGGAGATGCCCGGGGCGCAGGAGTTGAGCATGGTCAAAAGGGCGGCCAAACCGCCGAAGCTTGCGCCATAGCCCACGCTGGTGGGCACGGCGATGACCGGGGCGGCCACGGCTCCGGCCACCACCGAGGGCAGCGCCCCGTCCATGCCCGCCACGGCCACCACGGCCTGGGCGTCCAGAAAATCGTCCAGCACGGACAGGAAGCGGTGGATGCCCGCCACGCCGCAGTCGTAGCGCCGCAGCACCACGCTGCCCAGGTGCTCGGCCGTGCGCGCGGCCTCCTCGGCCACGGGCAAGTCCGCCGTGCCCGCGCTCACCACCACCACCTTGCCCACGGGAGCCACGGGCCGGGTCTCCACGCTCAGCACGCGCGAGAGGGCGTCGTAGGCCACGCCCTCCATGCCGCGCACGGCCTCGTAGTGCTCGGCCCCGGCGCGGGTGCCCAGCACGCGGCCCGTGCGCCCGGCCAGCTCGCGGAAGATCGCCGCCACGTGCTCCGGGGTCTTGCCCTGGCAGAACACCACCTCGGCCTGGCCCTTGCGCAGCAGGCGCTCGTGGTCCAGCCGGGCGAACCCGGTTTCGGTGACGCTTTGACCCAGAAGCTGTCGCTTCAGTTCAGAGGCCGCAAGCCGGCCCTGACGGAACTCTTCCAGCAGACTATCGACGTTCACGTGCGTTCTCCCAGCGAAAAGTGAGCAAAGCCGATAAAATTCGCGCGCTCCTTGAGCCGCGGCAACTGGCCCTGGGCGAACATGAGCTGCGCCGGGCGCACCAGAAGCCGCACGCCGTCACCGCCGGTGCCCGGCACCAGCCGCGCCCGCAGGTCCTCAAGCCCCAGGTCCAGGGCGGCGCGCTCCATGCCCTCGATGGCCTTGAGCCGCGCGTAGGTCAGCTCCGCGTCCGTGGGCACCCGCGTGGCCAGGCAGGAGTTGGAGGGATCGTCGGCGTTGGGCAGGCCTATGGACCGCGCCAACTCGCGCACGCCGGCCTTGTCGATGCCGCAGGCGGCCAGGGGCGAAAGGGCGCGGGCCTCGGCCACGGCGCGGCGTCCCGGCCGGGCAGGATCGTCGTCCGCGTTGGTGCCCTCGGCCAGGCGGGCCTCGGGGCCAAGAAATTCCAGCGCCGCCTTGCGCACTTCCTCAAGCACCACCTGCTTGCACAAATAGCAGCGGTCCGGCGGATTGGCGCGCAGCCGGGCGTTGGGCAGCACGGCCACGTCGCGCGTGACCACCCGTGCGCCCGCCAGCCGCGCCAGTACCCCCGCGATGCGCTCCGCCCGCTGCCGCTCCAGGGCGCAGATGAATTCCGAGCGCACGGTGACGCCCAGGGCGCGCGGGCCCAGGGCCTTGGCCGCGGCCCACAGGGTCAGGGAGCTGTCCACCCCGCCGGAATAGGCCACGGCGACAGCGCCTTGGGCGCGGAAGAGATCAAGTAGGCTTTCAAGGCGTTGGTCCATGCGTCTCCTTGTGCTGCGAAGGCGGCCACGCGCCTGGGCACAGGCCGCGTGCCGGGGTTGCGGCCTGCTCCGCGCCGAGAGGAAAACAGCGGGCGGCGCGGCCGGATGTCATATAGGCCGGGTGCCCGCCTCTGCGCAAGGGCCTGCACAGGGGGTGGCCGGCAGGAGTATGGCGTCGCGCCGCCGCTCGGAGTCTTGTCGGCTGGGGCTGCCCTCGCCGCTGGCCGCTGCCGCTTGTGCTGGCGGCGCGCGTGGACAACAGCCCTGAAACGTGGTGTATGAACTGTGCCCGGCGCCATCGCCCGTGTTGGCAAAGAGGCTGGGCGCCGTCCCGTGGCGGCGGCAGGGAATGCCCGTTTGCGGATGGCGAAGCCGGACAACGGCACCGATGCGGATTGCCGGATGCCGGGCTTGCGTGACGCCGGCCCGCAAGGTCTGCGCGATGGCGAACCGTCGGCATCGTCATGCCGGGCCAGTCATGCCGGACTATTGGCCACGGAGAGCAAGCGGCGCGTGGAGCGGACATGAGAATTTGCGCAATCTCCATACGGATAGGATCCGCGCTGCGGGACATGGGGCACGAGGTACTCAACCTGTGGCCCAGCGAGACCCTGTTCGACCTCGAAGCCGCCCTGGCCGAGCGGTCCTTCACGCCGGAGCTCATCTTCCAGGAGGAAAGCCTGGGACCGCGCGTCATTCTGGGCGGCCTGGCCCGCTTCTCCTGCCCGAAAATATTCTGGTCGCTGGACACGCACCTCAACTGGCACTGGCAGCGCTTTTACTGCCGCCTGTTCGACGGCGTGCTGACCCCGCACATGGGCATACTGGAAAAGCAGCCGCGCCCGCCGGGGCAGGCCCTGGGCCGTATGGCCATGTTCGGGGCCGACCGCCCCTGGCGGCCCTTTGCCGAGCGCGGCCGCGACCTGGGCTTTGTGGGCCGCGTGACCGAAAGCCGCCCGGTGCGCGGCTGGCTGGTGCAGTTCTTGACGGAGCGTTATGGCGCGGCCATCGCCCAGGACCTGACCTTTCCGGAGATGCTGGATTTTTACTGCGCAACCCGCTTGGCCCCCAACGAGGCCCTGCTTTCCGAGGTCAACTTCCGGCTGGTGGAGGCCGCCTCCTGCGGGTGCCTCGTGCTCAGCCAGGACGTGGGGCCGGACCAGGACGCGCTGTTCGCGCGCGGGCGCGAGATCGAGACCTACGGGCATGTGCTGGAGCTGGAGTCCTTGCTGGACCACTACCTGGCCCGACCCGACGAGGCCGAGAGCCTGGGCCGCGCCGCCTGGGAGCGCGTGCAGCGCGAGCATCTGGTGGCGCACCGTTGCGCGGCCATGCTGGACTTCGCCTCCGGGCTTACCCACGCCGCGGCGCGCGGAGCGCAGGCCGAGACCGCCTACTGGCTCAGTCTGACGCATTTGCAGCGGGCCGGAATGTTCGCGGCCACGGCGCAGGGGCTTGGGCAGAACCTGGCAAGGCTGCCGCAAGCGCCGGAGGTTCTCGCCGCCCGGCTGACGCTGCTGGTCGAGAACGCCTCCGCCGGGTGCTCCGGGGAAGCCGCCCTGGCCCTGGCGCGTCAAATCCTGGCCGAAGGAGCCCACGCGGACCAGCTGGAGGTGAATCTGGCGGGCTCCATGGCCGCGCTCTTCTTGGACGACTGGAGCCTGGCGCGGCAATTTTGGCGCCGGCACGAGGCCGCGACAGGCCAAAAACCGGCGCCGCAGCCGGAAAGTCCGGCGAAGCTCTGTCTGCTGTGGGCCAAGGTGCTTACCGCCGCGGAACGTTTCGGCTCGGCCGGCTTTCCCTTCGACCCCGCCACGCGCCTGCCGCGCGCGGCCGTGGAATGCCTCTACCTGGCGCAGCGCCTGGACCCGGAGGACATCGAGACCACCCGGCGTCTGGCGGCGCAGACGGCCTCGCTGCGCGGGCACGACTTCACCCGCCTGGGGCAGCTGTCCACCCTGGCGCTGCATCGCCCCGGGGATTGGCGCACGGGCTTGCAGCTCGGCATGGCCGGGCTCAAGACCTATCGGCGCGAGGCCGGGCTGGAGGAGATTGTTCTGGCTTTGGGTCAGGCCCAGGCGCAGGGCAAGGTTGAAGGCTTCCTCGGCACCTTGGCCGCCCTTGATCCGGGGGGCGGCGTGCTTGCCGAGCTGCGCAAGCGCGGCGTGGCTTAGTTCAGACTAGCGCGGCGGCGCGTAGGCGAGCAGTTCCTCAAGATCCAGCACGTTGTCGTCCCGCATCAGGTCCAGGGCGTAGCCGAACTCCCGCGCGCAGCCCGGGGCCAGCACCAGCACATCCTGAAAATGCATCCAGTCGCACAGGGCGGCCTGCTCCACGCAGCCGGACGAGGGCTCCGGCCTGCCGGTGCCCAGGGCGCGCACGCCCATGAAGCGCCAGGTCCAGTCCTGCCCGTGGGCGGGCGGCAAGGCCGCGAGCCGCGCCCGGACCTCCGCTTCCTCCTCGGCCGTGCACAGCACGGGAATGGCCGCGCCCTTGGCGGCCTGGCAGTGCAGGGCGGCCACGTTGCGGGCAAAGCGCGTGGCCGCGCACAGCTCCTCGGCCAGGTTCGCCGCGAGCCGCGTGAGGTCCTCCGCGCCGGCGGGGCGGAACCAGGGCACGTTGGCCGCAACATAGCGGTGGCACGGATGCTGGCTCACGGATTCCGGCGCGCTGTAGCGCAGGCAGGTCATGATGTCGCGGCCGCGCTTGGCCTCTTCCAAATCGCTTGCGTAGCGGGCGCGCACGGCCCGCGGGTCGATGTCCTCCGCCTGGGCGGCGGCCGCATCGGCCTTGGCCAGCAGCGGGGTCTTGTCCAGCACCGGCGCGGCCAGGGCTTCGTCCATGCGCATGGGCGCGCACACGTCCGGATCAAGCAGGCTTACGGGCGAGAGATTGCGGAAGACCGTGCCCGTGGCCGCGTGGATGGCCTGGGCGAAGAGCTCGGCCTCGGCCGCGGTGGCGAAAAACGGCAGGGTGGTGTCCACGCGCCTGCCCTGGGCGTCGGCCAGGGTGACGGCCCCGGCGCTGCTGACCAGCGGGGAGTCGAAGGCCGGGGCGGGCGGAAAGTCGTCGGCGTCCGCGTAATAGGTGCCCTGACCGGAGAGCCGCAGGTCCGCGCCGATGAGCAGCACCTGCGGGGCGTGCAGGGCCTCCACCGCGCCCAGGCAGGCCAGAAGCGAGCTGAGCCACGACTCGCGCAGGCGCGCCGGGTTGGGCAGCAGGGAAAGGTCGAAGCTGTCGATGAAGAACACCTGCCGGAACCGTGGCGCGAAGCTGCGCACCGGAGCCATGGAGAGCGCCAGCAGCACCGCGTCGGGAAAGCGCTCCTCCGGGTGGTGGAAGTGCTCCTGCATGGGCACGGTGTCGAGCTGCACCAGCACGTCGGGCTCCACGCCGCACTGGCGCAGAAAAGGCAGCACCCGCGAAATGGTCACGATGAGATGGCGCCGGGCCAGCTCCGGCAGCCGGTCCTTGAGCAGCCGCAGGGAAGGCCCGGGCAGCAGAAGCAGGCAGGGCAGGCCCACGCGCGCGGCGGCGAGCTTGTCCACCAGGCAGTGGCGCAGGTGCAGGGGCGTGTTGCGGTAGCGGTTCAGCAGGTGCAGGTATTCCGGCGGGGTGTCCTCCGGCCGCAGCCCGATGGGGTCGGGGATGCGCGTGCTGGTGCACGGCAGGTCGACGAACTTGGCGTACAAAAGAGCCAGCAGCTTTTGGGCGCGCAGCACGCCGCGGGGGCTGCGCGCGTGCTCCCCGCGCGTGGTGACCAGCACCAGGCCCTTGCCCATGCGCCTGGGGTCCAGGGCGGCAATGCGCGAAAGCCCCTGGGCGTCGATCTTGTCCAGCACCAGCAGCTGCTCCGGCGGCAGCGGCGGCAGCTGTCTGGGTCTGCCCAGGCAGACCACGAGCTGGTCCGTCACGCTGGGAACGGCATCGACGACGGCGAGGAAGCTTGGCGCTGGCATGGTTGGCTCCGCGCGCCGGCTCAGGCCTGCGCCCAGGGGAGCAGGCTCAGGTTGTCGAGTTCGCGCAGCGCGTCCATGTGGCCGAAGTGCTTGTAAAACAGCTTGATGTCGTTGCCGATGCCGTTGCCGGTGCGGGCGATCTCGCGCGGGTCGCTCTTGAGCCCCAGCCCGGCCGACTGGTGGTGCACGCAGGTGACGAGCCCGCAGTACATGACCTTCCAGCCCGCGAGGCACAGGCACAGGTCGTGGTCGATGTCGTCCACCTGCGAGGGCGAAAAGCGCAGGTCGAAGCAGGGCTCGTCGCGCAGGGCCTTGGTGCGCAGCAGGTGCAGGCAGCCCATGACGGAGCGCGTCTCGCGGATGAAGTCGTATGCGCCGTTGTCGTACTGGTGGTTCGGCGCCTCGATGCAGAGCTTCAGCAAATCCTCTTTGGCCACGCTGACGTAGCGGTACAGGTACTGGAGCTTGGCCGGTCGGCCGGGGAAGACGATCTTGCCGCCCACCACCCCGATCTTGGGGTCGCGCTCGGCCACGGTGAGGTACCATTCGAGCCAGTCCGGCGGCACGTCCACGTCGTCGTCGAGGAAGGCCACGTAGTCCGCCTGCCAGGTGCCGGGCAGATTGATGAGCCAGTTGCGCGCGGCGGGCGCGCCGATGTTCACGTGCAGGGGAATGATGGTGAAGGGATTGTTCGGAAACAGCTTCCGCGCCCATTCGGCCACGGCCAGGCTGTCGTCGGTGCAGCCGTTCAAAAGCACGGTGACCGAGGCCTGCCCGATGTTCGACCCGGCAAGGCTCGCCAGGGTGGACTTGAGCAGCGCGGCCTTGTTGTACGAGTACAGGCAGATGGCGACCTTGCGTTCGCGCACCAGCCCGCTTTGCTTCACGCTGGGGTTCTTGAGCTCCTCCAGGCGGAAGCGCGCCGCGGCCTGGCTCTTGTCCATGGCCAGGGAATGCTCGTAGCAGGCCACGGCCGTTTTCCGGTCGCCGCCCATGCGGGCCACCTCGGCCGCGAAATTGAGATTCACCTCGCGTCCGGCCGCGGGCGGCAGCAGGTTCCACAGCCGCGCCGCCTCCTCGGCGTTGCCCATGGCCGCATGGTGGCGGAAGAGCATGCCGTTGAAGTCGTCCCGCAGCTCTGCCGGGCATTGGAAGGTGTCGAGCCAATCCGGCGCGTTGCCCAGGATGAAATCGGCGGAGAGGAGCAGCCCGGCGGCCAGGGCGTAGCTTGGGTAGGCCTCAAGGAGCCTGCGCAGGAACTGGGACACATCCGCCGCCTCGCGGGTGATGTCCAGCTCCGCGATGAGCTGATAGGTCTCGGGCTCGAAGTTGTTCTTGTCCAGCACCTCGACCTTTTCGCGGGTGGCCGGGTTTTCCATGGTGGACTTGGTGCGCATGCCGGCGATGTCGAAGGGCGAGAGCTGGAGGCATTTGTCGAGCAGATGCTCCAGCGGCTTGCGGGCCGCCTGTTCGCCTTCGTCGTTGAAGGCCGCGAGAAAGCGGTTGAGGTAGCACACGGCCAGGGCCCGGTCCCACAGGAAATTGGCGCGGTAGTTCTCGTAGTGGCGCAGGACTTCCTCAAAGGGCAGGCGCGCAAGTTCGCCGTGCAGCCCCTCGGCCATGATGCGGAAGTAATCGTCGTTCATGCGAGACCCTTCTTGTTGTGAGCCTTCTGGGTGTGAATCTTCGTGTTGCGCTGCCCTGGGGGCATGTTACGGTGGATGCCGCGCGCCGCCGGTCCTCCTCGCCACTGGCCTGCCGTGCCGCGCAAGGCAGCGGGCTCAGACCGCGCGCCTTTGCCCGGGGCCAGCGTTTGGGCGCCTGGCGAGCCGGCCAACGTGAACGGCCAACGTGAGCGGCCGCCGTGAACGGTCGGCGTGGACGGCCACAGTGGAGGGCCGGGAGGCAAAATCGCCGGCCCGGATTTTTATTCACATTTTGTGCCAGCGTTGGGCCGCCCGCCCGGCTCCTTCACCGCCTCGATGACGCGCCGCTTGACCCAGGCTCCATTTTGGAAGCGCAGGCCCAGGCTCAGCGCCATGGTGCAGATGTATGCGGAAAGCGCGATCCACGGCCCGTGGATGCCCCAGACGCCGGTCTGCACCAGGTACCACGTGGGCAGAATGAGCACGCAGACTCCGGCCCCCAGGATGGTGAACATGACGAAGCGCGTGTCGCCCGCGCCCTTGAGCGCGCCGAAGAAGATCACGGACACGGCGTCGGCCAGGCTGTAGAACGCCACGTAGCGCAGCAGCACCACGCCCATGGCCCGGATTTCCGCAAAGGGCGCCGGGTCCGGCCCGGCCAGGGGGGCGGCCTCGGCCGCGCTGGACGCGGACTGAAACAAATCGAGCAGCGGTCCGGGCGCGAACAGGAACACGCACCCGATGGCGATCATCCAGAGCATGGCCAGAAACAGGGAGTTGTACGCGGCGCGCCGGGCGTAGTCGGGCCGGCCCTGGCCCTGGCTGCGGCCCACCAGAATGCTTACGGCGATGGAAAGCCCGATGATGGGCAGGTAGGTGAGCCCGTTGATGGAGAAGGCGATGTTCGTGGCCGAAAGCGCCACCAGCCCCATGCGCCCCACCAGCAGCGAAAATCCGGTCAGGGCCATGATGTCGAGGAAGAACTGCGCGCCCGCGGGCAGGCCGATGCGCAAAAGCCGCGCCAGCATTTCCGTGTCCAGCCTCCAGGCCGAGCGCACATGGTGCCGCGTCTCGGCCTCCGGGGCCAGTAGCAGCAGGCAGAAGAGCAGGCAGGAGATGGCCGCGCCCATGACCGTGGCGATGGCCGCGCCCGTTATGCCCAGTTCCGGCGCGCCCCAGCGGCCGAAGATCAGCGCGTAGTCGAGGGGGATGTTCGCCACCGCGCCGATGATGTTCACCATCATGACGGCCACGGTGCGCCCCAGGCCGGAGAAATAGCCGGAAAGCGCGGTGGAGAGCACCACGAAGCCGCCGCCCAGGGTGAGGATGCGGAAGTAGTCGGCCTCCAGGCCGCGCACGGCCTGCGGGTGGCCGGCCAGCTCGAAGAGCGGGCCCGAGAGCCCGGCCATGCCCGCCAGCACCAGGGAGGAGAGCACGCTGAACCACACGCCCTGCCACAGGGCCGCGCCCACGCGCTCGGGCCGGCAGGCCCCGTGGTACTGGGCCACCAGCACGCCCACGCAGGTGGCCACGCCCATGAAGAACGAAACGGCCAGAAAGTTGACGATGCCTCCGGGCACGGCCGCGGCCAGTTCGGTCACGCTGTGGCGGCCCAGAAACACGCGGTCGGTGAACTGCATGAGCGTGGCGCTGCCCATGCTGATCATGAGCGGCGCGCCGACGGTCAGCACCTCGCGGCAGCCGCAGGGACCCTGCCAGCGTTCCTTCAGGTTGAACATCACAGCGCCTGCCCCGCCGCAAAGGCCGAGGCCCAGGCCCAGTGCAGGTTGTAGCCGCCCAGTTCCCCGGCGATGTCCAGGGCCTCGCCGATGGCGAAAAGGCCGGGCAGGGCCTTGCTCTGCATGGTTTTGGGAGAGAACGCGTCCGTGTCGAGCCCGCCCGTGGCGGCCTCCGCCCGGGCCATGCCCGCCGTGCCCTTGGGGGTGATGCGCCAGTCCGTGAGCACCCGCGCAATGGCTTCCAGGTCCGCGCGGCCAAGCTCGGCCAGGCGGCGGTCGGCCACGCCGGCGGGCAGCGCCGCAAGGCGCGCCTCGGCCAGCCTGCGCGGCAACAGCTCGCCCATGACCGTGCGCGCCAGGGATTTGGACCGGCCGGGCTCACGCAGCAGGGCGGGCACGTCGGCGTGCGGGACAAGGTCCACGCGGATGGCCTCGCCGCGGCGCCAGTGGGAGGAGATTTGCAGCGCCGCCGGACCGGAGAGGCCCTGGTGCGTGAAGAGCAGGCCGTCGGCATAGGCCGCGCCGCCGCAGGCGCTCTCCGGTCCCAGGCTCAGGCGCGCGGTGACGGAGAGGCCGGAAAGCTCGCGGCAGAGCCCCGCCTCCGGGCCGGAAAGCTCCAGGGGCGTCAGGGCCGGGCGCGCGGGTACATGCGGCAGGTTCAGCTGCCCGGCCAGGCGGGCGATGATGTCCGTGCCGCCCAGGGCGGGCCAGGCCGGGCTGCCCAGGGCCAGCACCACGCGCGGGGCGCGCAGCGGGCCGTGTTCGGTCTCTGCCTGGAACAAGCCGCCGGACATGGCCGGGGGCGCGAGGGCCGTGATCGTGTGCCCCAGCAGGATGCGGCACTTGGCCTTGCGGCAGGCCTTTTCCAGCGCGCCGCACAGGGCCTCGGCCCCCTGGTCGCAGAAGACCTTGCCCTGATCCTCCTCGTGGGCGCGCAGGCCCAGGTCGGAGAGCAGCTCGAAAAAGCGCTCCGGCGTAAAGCGGGCAAGGGCCTGGGTGGTGAAGCGCGGATTCTTGGAAAGGTAGTGCGCGGGCGCGGCGTTCAGGTTGGTGCAGTTGGAGCGCCCGCCGCCGGAGGCCCGCAGCTTGCGCGCCACCTCGCGGCTCTGGTCCACGACGAGCACCTGTTTGCCGCGGCGCGCGGCGAAAAGCGCGCAGAGCAGTCCGGCGGGGCCTGCGCCCAGGATCAAAATTTCGGCATCTTGCTGTGTTGCGGTATGTGCGGACATTACACAAGTGTAGGGGATGCGGGCGGGGAACACAAGCCGGGCCGCCCCGCGTTCCGTGCCCGAAAGCTTGTCGCCGAAAGCATGTCGCCGAATGCCCGCCCCGCTGTTGCCTGCCGCTGCGTCCGCCGCTTTGCCTGGCGTTTTGCCGGGCGCGCAAAGTGGCGTCGGGCTCTTCCCATCCGGCCGGGATTATGCTAGCTCTCGCGTCTGGGGCGCGGCGTGTTGTCCGCGCGGTCCCGTATCTTCACGCGAAATTAGCACAAGGGGTGGGCCATGGATTTCTTCTTTTTCTTCGCCGGTTTGATCTGCACCATCGCTGGCCTGCTGGTCATCAAGACGACCAGCCCGAACCAGCACTAGCCTGACGGTTTTTCGCCGCCGGCGCTTTTGAGGCCGTCCGCCGCTTCTCTATCCATGCGTGCCATGTGGGCCATGCGTGAGTAGGGAAGCGGCGGGACCGCTGCTTTTCCTGCCCGCTTCAACCCGCCCCGGCGGGTTTTTTTGCGCCCGGCGCCCGGCTCGCGGCTCCCAACGTGCGACGTTTCGCGGCGTGCCCTGCCGAGCGTGCCCAGGGGCTTGCCTCGCCGGGGCGGCTGCCTGTACACAGAAGGCTCGGCCGGGGCGCTGGGCGCTCCGCCATCCCTTTCCGCCACCTTCATCCGCACCCGCCGGAGGCCGCCCATGCGCATTGTTTCCTGGAACGTCAACGGCTACCGCGCCGCCCTGGGCAAGGGCTTTCTCGACTGGCTCGCGGCCTCGGACGCGGACGTGGTGATGCTGCAGGAGACCAAGGTGGAGCCGGAGCAGCTGGCCGATGCCGAGCGCAATCCGGCCGGGCGCGTGGGCTTGTGGAACTGGTCCAAGGGCAAGAAGGGCTACTCCGGCACGGCCTGCTTCGCCAAAACGCCGCCCCTGGCCCATTCCTTCGGCCTGGAGGATCCGCGCTACCGGGGCGAGGGCCGGGTCATCCACATGGAGTACCCGGACTTCCACCTCTTCAACATCTACTTTCCCAACGGGCAGAAGGACGAGGAGCGCCTGGCCTACAAGCTGGGTTTTTACGACGCCTTTCTGGCTCAGGCCGAGGCGCTGCGCAAGACCAAGCCCATCGTGGTCGGCGGCGACTTCAACACCGCGCACACCGAGATAGACCTGAAGAACGCCAAGGCCAACGAGAAGACCAGCGGCTTTCTGCCCATCGAGCGCGCCTGGATCGACACCTTCATCGCGCGCGGCTACGTGGACACCTTCCGGCTCTTTGAGCCTGGGCCGGGGCACTATTCCTGGTGGAGCTTCCGGGCTAACGCGCGGACCAAGAACGTGGGCTGGCGCATCGACTACTTCTTCGTCTCCGCGGAGCTGAGGGATCGCGTGAAGGCCGCGTGGATAGCCCCGGAGGTGCAGGGCAGCGACCATTGCCCCGTGGGGGTGGAGATCGTTTAGCCCATCGCCGCCAGCGTCGGGAGTCAGCCCAGGGCCAGCCGCGCCGCAAGGGCCGCGAAGGTCGAGCCCATGAGCCAGCGCCGCGCCCGCTCCAGCCTGGAGCCAGTGGCCGCGCCTTGCCGCAGGCGGCGCACCAGCCCGCTGGCCAGCAGGGAATAGGCCGCGTCGAACACGAGCCCAACCGCCACAAGCATGCCGCCGAGCCACAAGAACTGCGGCAAAAGCGGCCCGCGCTCCGGCGCCACAAACTGCGGCAGCAGCAGGCCGCAGAACAAAAGCGCCTTGGGGTTCAGCAGATTGGTCAAAAAGCCCCACAGCATGTCCGCCAGCAAGGCCTTGGCCTTTGTCCCGTCCGCCTGGGCGGCGGCTTGGCCTGTCGTTTCTTCTGCCGTGCTTCCCGTCGCGGGCCTGGGCCGCAAAATCTTCCACGCCAGCCACAGCAGATAGGCCGCGCCAATGCCGCGCACGGCGGCGAGCAGCGGCGGGTGCCCGGCGAGCAGCGCGGCCAGCCCCAATCCGGCGGCCAGCACGTGCAGGTAGCGCGCGGCGGCGATGCCCAGGGCCGTGCGCAGGCCCGCGCGCGCGCCATGGCTTGCGGCCGTGGCCATGATCAGGGCCATGTCCGGCCCCGGAGCCAGAAACACCGCCACCAGCGCGGCAAGATACAGGGACATCAGCGTGGGCTCGAACATGGTTTCCTCCTGGCGGTCAGCCTTCGGCGGACGGTGTGGCCCGTTGACCGGATTGTGGGCAGAATACCTTGGCTGAAAGGAAATTACCTTGCTTTTTCTCGCGATAATTCGGAGGGTTGAGCAAGACTCTGCCGTTTGGAGGGCGTTATGCGAAAGGATGCTTCGGGAAAGGCTTCGGCCAGGGCTTCTGACAAAACGTCGGGCGGTGTGGCGGGCGGCGGCTGCCGGAACGTTGCGGCAGGCGCAGCGGCGAACGCGACAGCAAGCGGGCCGGCAAGCGGGCTGGACGACACGGACCGCGCCTTGCTGGTCCTGGTGCAGCAGGACGGGCGCATGTCCAACGCCAAATTGGCCGAGGCGCTTTCGCTCAGCGAGACGCCCTGCTGGCGCAGGCTCAAGCGCCTTGAGGCCGAGGGCGTCATCGACGGCTACCAAGCCAACCTGAACCGCCGCCGCCTGGGCTATGGGGTGCTGGCCCTGGTGCAGCTGTGCTTCGGCAACCATTCGGACGACGCGCCGAGCAACTTCGAGGCGGCCGTGCAGCACATCCCGGAGGTCCTCTCGTGCCACAACGTCACGGGCGAGGCGGATTATTTTCTGCAGGTGGTGGCGCAGGATCTGGAGGCCTACGGCCGTTTCGTGTCCGATGTGCTGCGCAAGCTGCCCGGCGTCACGTCCATCCGCTCCAGCCTGTCCCTGCGCGAGGTCAAGGCCAGCACGCGGCTGCCCGTCGCCGGAGAGGCGGCAGGCGGCGCGGGGCGCGGCCGCTAGGCCATGAAGGCGCGGGCCACGCGGAACACGTCGTCGTAGGTGAGCTGCGCGCGGATGGCCAGGCACATCTCCGTGGCCATGTCCATTTTGCGGCGCGCCTGGGAGAGGGCGGCGTCGCGCAGGGCCGCCAGGTGCAGGGTGATGAAGGCGGTGTCGAAGCCGTCCGCCGCGAGGGAGAGCCCCTCCGTGAAATAGCCGGGGCGCAGGTGCGGCAGGTACTCGTTCAGGGTCTGCTTGCCGTTTCTGCGGGCGGAGAGGGCGTAGAACAGCATCTTTATGGCCAGGCGGTCGTCCTTCTGCTTGTGGTCCACGCAGAGCAGCACCGGCAGGTCCGCGTCCTTTTCGCCCACGGTGGACATGAGCCCGTAGGCCAGCTCGAAGGCGCGCTTCTCCGTCACCGGCGAGCCGCCCATGAGCCCGGACAGGCGGATGAAGGTGAGGCGCGGGTTTTCGCCCTGGGCGATGCCGCACAGGGCCACGCGGATCATCTCGAAGCGCCGGCGCGACTCGGCCAGCAGCCCCTGGGCCTTGGCGCGGGAGAGCCTGCGGATGAGCTCCTGGTCCAGGCCGGAGACGGCGGCGTCGAGCAGATGGCGGATGAAGCGCTCGCTGGTGTTCTCCAGCTCCGCCGCCAGCAGGGTCTTGTCGCGCTTGGTGTCGAGCAGCTTCTTGATGGACAGCCAGTAGGCGGCCAGGGCCTCCACCGGCATCTCCAGAATATCCAGCTCGTCCTGCGCGCCCGGCTGGTCCGCGCCGTTTTTCTGGCTCTTGTGGCCCTTCTGGTCCATACTGCGGCTCCTCGGTCCTTGGGGGCGGTGGGGGTTGACGCGGGCGGCAAAAAGACCGATTTCTGGCGCGCGCCGGGCCTTCATGCGGCCCCGGCACCAACCCTAGCGCAATTTTAAACAGGAAACAAACAGGGCCCAGAGCCCCGTCCAGGAGAGAGCATGCTCACCTATCCGGTCATCGACCCCGTGGCCTTGCAGATCGGACCGCTGGCCGCCCGCTGGTACGGGCTCATGTACGCCGTGGGCTTTGGCGCGGGCTGGTGGCTGGCCCGCCGCCGCGCGGCCCGGCCCGGCTCCGGCTGGACGGCCCTGCAGGTGGACGACCTCATCACCTGGCTGGTGGTGGGCGTGGTGCTGGGCGGGCGCATCGGCTACGTGCTGTTCTACGACCTCCCGTACTATCTGGCCAATCCCATCGAGATGCTGTCCATCTGGCGCGGGGGCATGAGCTTCCACGGCGGGGTCATCGGCGTGGTGCTGGTGAGCTGGCTGTACGGCCGCAGCATCGGCAAGAACCTGCTCGAGGTGGGCGACATGGTCGGCCCGCTGGTGCCGCCGGGACTTTTGGCCGGGCGCATCGGCAACTTCATCAACGGCGAGCTGTGGGGCCGGGTGACGGACGTGCCCTGGGCCATGGTCTTCCCCACGGGCGGGCCGCTGCCGCGCCATCCCTCGCAGCTTTACGAGGCCGGGCTGGAAGGTCTGCTCCTGTTCCTCATCATCTGGGCCTATTCCGCAAAGCCGCGCCAGCGCGGGGCCGTGGGCGGGCTGTTCTTGCTGGGCTACGGCTCGTTCCGCTTCTTTGTGGAGTTCTTTCGCCAGCCGGACGCCCAGCTGGGCTTTGTGGCGCTTGATTTCTTCAGCATGGGGCAGCTGTTGTGTGTGCCCATGATCGCCCTTGGCGCGTACCTGATGTGGCGCAAGATTCCGGCTGCGGCCCAGGCGGCCAAGGCCTAGGCTAGCGCACGCGCTTCGGCGCGGCCTCGGGCGGGCGGCGCAGCAGCTTGGGCAGGGCGACCGTGAACACGCGGTCCCAACGCTTGCCCGTGAGCAGCAGCGCGCCGCGCCCGCCGTCGCCCGCCCGGTCGAAGCCCACGCCGTTGGCGGTCTCGGGGTTGCCGGGGTCTTGCGCGTCCCTCACGCTTTTGGCCAGCGCGCGCCGCAGGGGCGCCAGGTCGAGCCACAGCGCCACCTGGCCGTCCACCGGGCGGATGACCGCCAGCAGATCCTCCTGCCAGATGCTGGCCACAAGCCAGCCGTTCACCCATTCCAATTCGTTGATGCGCACCACCGGGCGCGCTCCGTCGTGCACGCGCAAAGTCCTGCCCGTCTCGGCCAGGGTGCGCGCGTCGAGAAAACGCAGGGTGGCCGTGCCGTCGCTGACCACTGCCTCGCCGCCGTTGCAGGCCAGGCCCCAGCCTTGGCCGCGCAGGGGGTGGCTTTCCAACGACCGCAGGGTGTCCGCGTCGTAGGTCAAAATGACGCCCTCGCGCCAGGTGAGCTGCACGAGCCGCTCGCCTTCGCCCCCGGCGCACAGGGCCAGCCCTTCGCCGAAGAGCTGCTCCGGCAGGTCGCGCCGGGCCAGCACCCGGCCCGTGGCCGGGTCCACGCGGCGCACGGACGACTGGCCGTAGAGGCCGGTGCTTTCATAATACACGCCATGGCGCAGGAAAAATCCCTGGGTGAAGGCCGCGCTGTCGTGGGGCTGGCTGGCCAGAACGCGCACCAGCTCCACCGGAGCGCGGCTTTTTGGCGATGCAGCGGCAGCGGGTTGCGGCAGCGCCGCGCTGAGCAGGCACAGCGTCGACAGACACAGGGCCAGCAAGGGCAGAGGCGGGAAGAGCCGCATCGGAAAGGAAAAAGTCCGCTGGCCATGCGCACGCCGACAATGGGGCGGCAGGCCAGGGGCTGTGCGGCGCGCGGGCGCGTTCACGGCTGCGGGACCTTGGGCAGAAGCGTTGCGGCGACGCCCCGCGCGGCCATGGCCTTGCGGGTCAGCTCCTGGTCCAGATAGCTGAGCCAGACCTCGCCCGTGCCGGTGCAGAAATACAGCTTGCGGCCCAGGGCGCCCAGCACGTCCTGCTTCTTTGGCCGCAGGCCGAAACCGGCCAGGGTGGCCAGGGCGACCTCCACGTTCTTGCGTCCCACGTCGAGCATTTCGCGCAGGTCGCCGCCGTAGGACTGCTGCAGGGTGTTGGCCCCGCCGAAGAGCTTCACCTCCAGCTCGGCCGGGGGCATTCCCGCGGCGCGGAAGCGTTCCACCAGGGCGGCCACGGCCAGGTCCGCGTAGGTGCAGTCCGAGGCCGTGGAGCTGGCCCGGCGCAGGCTTTTGTCGGGCAGCATGGCGTGGAACATGCCGCCCGCCTTGCGTCCCGGGTGGAAGAACGTGGCCGAGACGCAGCTGCCGAGCACGGTGGTGAGCACCATGGACCTGGGCGCGAAGGCGCAGTCGCCGATGTTCACATGGCCCACGGGCAGGCCGAGATTCTCCGGAGCTGGCAGGGTCATGCTACTTGTGGATGATGATGTCGCCGTAGATGGGCGTGGTGCTCTTGGGACCCGCGCCGGGTTTTTGGGCCGGCTGGGCGGCTTTGGCCTCCGCCGGGGCGCTGAACTGCGCTCCCGGAGGTCTTGATGCGGTCTGTGCGCCCATGCCGCTGGCCCCGGCCGCAGCCGAGTTGCCCTCAAGGTTCTTGGCGGCCTGGAGCAGCTTTTCGCGCTGGGCTTGGTCCATCTCCGCCTTTTGGGCCATGACGCCCTGCATGGGATCGGCCGCGAGGGCGCTCGCCGGAGCAAGACCCAAAACGGCGGGAAGCAGCAAGGCCGGAAGCAAGTGGCGAAGGTTCATGACGTTCCTTTCTTAATAGTGTGTTCCCGCGGCCAGCCCGGAGATTTCCGCAGCGGTGAGGGCTCGGTTGTACAGGTACAAGTCGTCGATGAGACCGTCGAAACTGATGGTGCCGTTGCCGCCGATGAGCAACGGGTTGGTTGTGTTGGCGGCCGTGCGCGTTGTCGTGGTGGTTTGCGCGGCTGTTCCGTTGATGTAGATGATGGCCCTGGCGCCGTTCCATGTCGCCGCGACATGATACCACTTGGCATTGCTCGGCAGCGTTGCCGTTGTCGTCACTGTGGTCGTCCCTCCGTTGGTCAGAACCAGGGAGAGCGTTCTGCCGGTGTTGAACCGCAGAATGTACGAGCCGGACTTTGAGACCAGCGGCGCGTTGCTGCTGCCGGTTTTGCGGGCATTGATCCAGGCGGCTATGGTGCCCGCGCCGCCGAGCCGGAGGCTTGCGGCGTCGTTGACGGTGACGAGCCCGTATGTTCCGGCGGTTGTGAAGAACATGGAGGCGCTTTTGGGCGTGCGCACGTCCGGACCCCACATGGCCGAGCCGCTCATGGTTCCATTGTTGCCGTTGCCGCTGGTGTCGTGGATGGTGGCGTTGGCCGCTTCGTCAAAGGTGTAGGCCGCGGCGTAGCCCGTGGGCACCGTGGGCGCGGTGGAGCTTGGCGCGGCCTTGAAGTTCAGAGCGAACTTGTCGATCTTGACGACGTCCGCGTAGGCGCCGGTGCCCATGGTCCAGCCGAAGTAGATCTTGGAGAGCTGCGCGTGCATGCTGGGAGACAAGGCAAAGGTGCGGGACATGGTCGGGGTGTCGGCGTGGGTGGCGCCGCAGTTGCTGATGGTTGCGGAGTACGTGTCGCCGCTGGTCACCACCCAGGTGCGCTCCCTGTAGACATAGTCGCCCTGGGCGTTGGGCGTGGTGGAGCGGTCCAGCTCGTAGCGCACCAGATACTGCGCGCCGGGCGAGGTGCGGTTTCCGAACAGCCACGCGCTGGAGCTGCGGGCGTAATACCCGTCCCAGCCGTCCATGGACCCGTCGAAATTATAGCTGTTGTAAGGCTCCTCGTCCGTGCCCGCGCCCGCTCCGTGGATGTGGTCGTCCCGGGTGGATATGCAGCTTAAGGTCTTGAGCCCCCAGAACAGAAAGGCCATGTGATCGGCGGTGCTGGCGTCGCAGGCGATGTTGTCGACGGTGTTCGGACAGACCTTGCCGCAGTTCTTCCAGTTGTAGGTCACGTCGAATTCCGTGCCGAGCTTGGGCGGCAGAATGCTCATGGTGGTGCCGTTGACCACTGTGGCGCCGCTGTAGCCCATGTTCTCGCCGCCGCCGCCGTAGCTGGCGGCCGTGTTGGTGGCCGCGTTCATGATGGTCCAGACGAAGCCGTCGCCGTAGTCGCCGTTGTTGTCGGCCGCATTCTTCGTATAGTCGTAGCCGTTCGGGTTGAACTGGACCCGATAATAGGCGCACAGGCCGTTGCCCAGGGTGCAGGCGCCGTTTGTGCACAGCGGGTTGGTGCCCGTGAACCAGGCCGCGGATTGCGCGCTCAATATGTTGTTGCCGAAGGTTATGGCGCCGGTGGCGGTGTCTTTGGTGATGGAGCCGCTGGTGCCGGTGGCCGCGATGCTGAACTCGTTCAGATTGCCGGCGAAGGTGACGCTGACCGTGGTGGGATCGACGGTGTTGGAGGCGGCCACCACCGGCAGGTTCACCGCGCTGTCGACGATCTGGTTGGTGACCGGGGCGATGACCGAGCAGCCCTTGCCCGTGGAGGTGACGGTGGCGGTGTAGTTGGCGTCCTCGGTTATGCCCAGGGTGAAGCTCAGGCCGCGCGCCGCGTCCACGGTGAAGGTGGCGCCGTTGAGCGCGGCCTTGACGGTGTTGTACTGGGCCACTGTGGTGCAGGCGCGCAGGCGCGCCCTGGCATAGCGCAGGCCTGCCTCGGCCATGTAGCGGGCCGCGGTTGAGCAGTTGGGCGAAAGCACGCTCGTCACCGAGGCCCCGAAACGCGTGGCGCCGACCATGGCCAAAAGGCCGAAGCTCACCAGGGCCAAGGCCAGATAGACGGCGATGCTGCCCTGCTGCCTGCTTGCGGGCCGGCCGGAGGCGGCCGCCGGAGGTGTGCGTTGTGGCATGGGCGGACCTCCTAGCTGATGATGGGCGTGGTGATGATGTTGCGCGGCTTCACGGTGATGCTGAAGCTGCCGCTCGTGTCGGTCAGGGCGAAGGTCACGGTGAAGGTCGGCGTGTAGGTGGTGTTGGCGCTCATGGCGCACGAGCTTACGCCGTCGATGAGCGTGTAGACGGTGCCCGCAACGGAGAGGGTGATGCGCTTGCCCGCGGCGTCGTAGGCCAGAATGCGCGCGCCGGTCAGCAGGGCGTTGGAGGAAGTGTAGGAGATGGCGGTGCTGGTGACGGTCGGCGCATTGCTTGCGCCCGGGCCGCCGTTGACGTCGCGCAGTTCCGCGGCGATGCGCGTGAGGGCTATCTGCCCTTTCTGGCCGTTCTCCTCGGCCTGGCGCGAGGCCAGCACGCCGCGCGCGCCAATGTTGAACATGCTCCCCGCGAAGATGGAGATGAAGCCCATGATCACGATGACCGCGATGAGCTCGATGAGGGTGAAGCCTTTCTGCGTGCGCATGGTCCCGGCCCTAAAATGAGGCGGAGCTGTCGGTCGCGTTGGTGCGCTCCTGCGTCAGCAGGGTGGTGAGGGCGACATTGCCCACGGTGACCACCACGGTGAGCGAGTCCTGGCCGTCCGTTCCGAAGGTGTTGGCGTTGCGCGTGAGCTGCACGGCCGTGTTGTTGCCGCCGAACTCCGTCACCACGGCGTCCAGGCTGCCGCTGGTGTGGCTGTTCACGTGGTTGGTGTAGAAGGAGACCACCTGCTCCATGACGCCCTCGGCCCGGGCCGCATCCTGGGTCGTGGTCAGGGGCGTGGCGCTCTTCAGCAGCTGCGTGCCCATGAGCTTCACCACCACCACGCCGAGGAACCCGGCGATGAGGATGACGACGATGACCTCCACCAGGGTGAAGCCGCGGGAGCGTTTGACGTGGGCGCGCATGGGGCCTCCTATTGCACGTAGCCGGTTTCCGGCGTCACGGTGCAGTTGCCCGTGCCGCCGCCGGCGGTGATGGTGATGACCTGGGCGCTGCTCAGCTTGGTGCCCGTGCCGTCGTAGGGAATGCCCAGGCTGTCGAAGCGCAGGGTGAAGGCGGGCGTCATGGTCATGGACTTGTCGCTCAAGGTGACCACGGTGGCGTTTTCGCCCGGCAGGGTCATGTTGGTGGAGTTGCTGTATTCCGCCCAGTACCTGGTGCCGTCGAACTGCATGGCGATGTACGCCGCGCCGCTCTTCATGGCCGAGAGCTGCACGAAGCGCAGCTGGGAGCGCATTTCGGCCAGCCGACCGGAAAGTTCGCCGCTCAGGTCGGCCTTGCGGGTGAGCACCAAGGCGGAAAGCACGCCGATGATGATGATGACGGTGATGGCTTCGATGAGCGTGAAGCCGCCGCAGCCGGCCTTTTGGTGTGGCGCTGCTCCGGGCCTGCTTGCGTGGTTTGCCTGGGTCATGAAGCGCCTCCGCATCGGCTGATGCAGAAATGTATGCAAAACCCGCACCCGGCGGGGCTGCAGTGCCTGCAACCCCGCCGGTGGCGCGTCCTAGACCTTGCGGATTTCCACAAAGCCGGTGGTGATGGACCGGACGTGCTGCTCGCGCTTGAGCTGCACATCCAGCAGCTTGGGCGAGGAGAAGAGGACTTCTTCCTTGCCCTTGCTGTTCTGGGAGAGGACCAGCTGGTATTCTTCGGCTTTCTTTTCGCTCATGTTTCGCTCCGTTTGCCCCCTAGAAGAGGCGCTTGTTGTAGATGATCTTGTCGTCGCCCGCCTGATAGAACTCTTCGAGCCGGGCGCAGGCGACGTAGCCGTGCTTCTCGTAGAACCCGCGTGTGGGCAGGTATTGCCCCCGCGAGGACGTTTCGACATAGATGCCGCGCGCGCCGCGCGCCGCCATCTCCGCCTCGGCCCGGGCAAGAAGCGCTCCCCCCAGGCCGCGCCCCTGCGCATGCGGGGCCACCGCTATCCAGTACAGGTCGAAGCTGTCCGCGGTGCCGGGAGTCGGCCCGAAGCAGGCATAGCCGGAAAGGCCGCGCTGTCCGTCGCCGTCCTTCCGGGTGCCCTTCGCATTGTCCTGGCCGTGTTCGGCGGGTTCGCCTCGCAGCGGTCCGCAATCTTCGGCGAAGACATAAAAGTACCCACTTGCGTCGCCCTTGGCAAGATGCTCCTGCACCAGTTCCCCGGCGATGACGATTTCCTCGGCGTTGAAGAAGCCCGTGGACTCCACCAGCCGCCGCACGGCCTCGGCGTCGCCGGGCCTGACCCGCGTGCGCCAGAGATGGTCCTGCGCGCCGTTTGTCGCAGCCGCGCCCCGTCCGGGCGCAGCGCTTTGCCCCGGCCAGCCCAGGGCCGCGAGCGCGATGCGCGCCACCAGGGCCGTGAAGTCCAGCCCAGCCTGCCGCGCCGCCGCGGCCAGGCCCGCGTCCTCGGCCAGGCAGGGGTTGGCGTTCACGTCGATGATCTGGGGCGCGCCGTCCGGCCCCACGCGGAAGTCCAGGCGCGCGTAGCCCGCAAGGTCGAACACGCGCCAGACCGCGAGAGCCGCCTCGGCGAGCCGGGTCAAAAGCTCCGGCTCCTTTGCCGGAAAGGCGCGGCGCGTGTCCGCGTAGGCGGCGCTGCTCCCCTCCCACTTGGCGGCATAGGTCAAAACATTTGCCGCCGCCGGGCCGGGGCCGAAAAAGCCCATCTCCGCCGGGGGCAGGGCCTGCGGGCCGTTTGGCCCGGCAATGACGGCCACGCTGAACTCCCGGCCGGGCACAAAGGCCTCGGCCAGGCAGGGCTGGCCCAGAGCCTGGGCGCGCTGCGCCAGCAGCCGGGCCAGGTGCGCGGCGTCGCGCGCGAGGGCCACAGCGTCCGGTCCAATGCCCACGGACCCGTGGGTGTGCTCGGGCTTCAGGATGAACAGCGACGAGGCCGGAAAGTCCGGCGCGGGGTCGCCGGGCCGCGGGGATTGCGAAAGCCAGTCCGGCGTGGCCAGCCCGGCCTGGCGCAGGCGGCGCTTGACCTCGCTCTTGCCCGAGGCGGCGAGCAGGGCCTGGGCGCCGCTGCCGGTGCAGGGGATGCCGAGGGCGGCCAGCAGGGCCGGCGCGGCAAAGGCCAGCCGTTCCAGTCCGGCCATGCTCTCTACGAGGTTCACGGCCAGGCGCGGCGGCGTGCGGGAAAGCTCCCGGCGCATGGCGTCCAGGTCCGGACCGAAGGGCAGCAGCCGCGTGGCGCAGCCCAGGCGCTTCAAGGCCCGGGCCACATCGCGGGCCTGGGTCAAGGTGTCCTGGCGGTCGGGCGGGGCGTCGTGCGGCACGGGGTCGTGCAGAATGACGACATCAAGCCCGGCAAAGGGCGCGCCGCTGTGCTCAAAATCGTCCGGCGCTGGGCTGCCGGATTTTACGCTGGCCGGATGTGCGCGCACGGGCGCTTTGGAATCGGGCTCCGTCGAGTCAGACGTTGCATGGTCATGCCCGGTTCGGTCCGATTCCGTCAGCTCCGGTTCCGTCCGGTCAGGCTCGGCACGGTCAGGCTCGGAATCTCCCGCCGCCGCGCCGCCCGACACTTCGCCCGGCGCACTCCCGCCGCGCGCGCCCGCGTTCATCGGCGCACCTTTCTCTCCTTGTCGGGATCAAGGGGCAGCCGCTCCAGGGCCGACTGCACGATCATGCGCAAAAGGTCCTGATAGGAGACGCCGTTCATGTTGCACAAAATGGGCAGGTCCGAGATGACGGGGTTGAGGCCCGCCAGCGGGTTCACTTCCAGAAAGCTGGCCCGTCCGGCCGCGTCCATGCGGATGTCCACCCGGCCGCCGTCGCGGCAGCCCAGGCCCCGCCACACGGCCAGGGCCAGGTCCATGGCCTCGGCCGCGGCCGGCCCGTCCACGGGCAGGTACTGCACCAGGGTCTCGAAGTTGGCCTTGTTGCTGTAGGAATACGCGCCGGGTTCGGCCTCGCCGCCCAGGCACACCTCCATGACGCCCAGGGGCCGCGCCAATTCGCCCGTGCCCGCGATGCCCACGGTGAACTCCCGGCCGGGCAGGTATTCCTCCACCAGCACCGGCTGATGGAAACGCTTCAAGAGCACCCGGCAAACGGCGGCAAGCTCCTTGCGGTCCGCCGCGCGGGAGGCGGCGCAAATGCCCTTGCCGGTGCCCTCGGCCACGGGCTTGGCGAACAGGGGGTAGGGCAGGTTCACGTCGGCGACGTCTTTCTCCGCGCGCACCAGGGCGAAGTCCGGCGTGGGCAGGCCCAGGTCGCGCACCACGCGCTTGCAGGCGGCCTTGTCCAGGCACAGGGCCATCACCAGCGGGTCGGAGAAGGTGTAGGGGATGCCGTAGGCGTCGAGCAGGGCGGGCACCAGGGCTTCGCGTCCGGGGCCGCGCAGGCCCTCGGCTATGTTGAACACCAGGTCCCAGCGCTTGCCAGCGGCCAGCGCGGCCACCAGGCTCTTGGCCGAGCCGATGGGCTCCACCTCGAAGCCGAGGGCGGCCAGGCCCTCGCGCAGGGCCTCGATGGTGTCCTCCTTGTCGAATTCCGCGGTCTCCTCCTCGCTGTACCCTTCGGCCAGGTATTCGGAGCGCAGGTCATACACGAGTCCGACGTTCATGCTGTCCTCTTGCCTGCGGCGGCTTTGTTCGCGGCGGCGGCCCCGGAGGGGTCCGGATAGCGGTACAGGCCGCCCGCGTAGTTCTGGAGCACCAGGTCATTCCCGGAATAGCCCACGGTGTAGTCCGGCGCCAGCGGTATCTTGCCGCCGCCGCCGGGGGCGTCGATGACGAAGGTGGGCATGGCGTAGCCCGTGAGCCGCCCGCGCAGGGCGCGCAGAATCTCCACCCCGCGCGCCGCCGGGGTGCGGAAGTGGGCCGAGCCGCTGATGGGGTCGCACTGGTAGAGGTAGTAGGGCCGCACGCGGAACGCCAGCAGGCCTTGGAACAGCCGCCCCATGACGGCCGCGTCGTCGTTGACGCCGGAGAGCAGCACGGTCTGGCTGCCAAGGGGGATGCCCGCGTCGGCCAAACGGGCGCAGGCGAGCCTCGTCTCCTCGGTCAGCTCCTGCGGGTGGGCGAAGTGCAGGCTCATCCACAACGGGTGGTGCTTCTTGAGCATTCTCGTCAGCGCCGGGGTTATGCGCATGGGCAGCACCGCGGGCACCTTGGTGCCTATGCGGATGATCTGCACGTGCTCGATGGCTCTAAGCCGCGTGAGCAGCCAGTCCAGCGCCTCGTCGGGCATGGTCAGCGGGTCGCCGCCGGAGAGCAGCACGTCCTGCACCTGCGGGGTGCGGCGGATGTAGTCGAGCCCCAGCTCCCAGCGCTGGCGCAGGGCCTCCAGGCGGCCTGTGCCGCCCATCCCGCGGGAGCGCGTGCAGTAGCGGCAGTAGGTGGAGCAGAAGTCCGTGGCCAAAAACAGCACGCGGTTGGGGTAGCGGTGCACCAGGCCCGGCACGGGAGAGTGGCGGTCCTCGCCCAGGGGGTCGTCGGCCTCGCCCGGGGCGCGGGCGGCCTCCCAGCAGGAGGGCAGCACCATGCGCCGCAGGGCCTGCTGCGGGTCGCGCGGGTCGAGCAGGCGCGCGTAATAGGGCGTCACGGCCAGGGGCAGCGAGGCCTTGGTCAGGCCGATGGCGCTTTTCTCGGTCTCGCAGAGCTCGAGCAGGCGCGCGGCGTCCTCAAGGGTGGTGATGCGGTGGGCGAGCTGCCAGTGCCAGTCGAGCCAGTCGTGCTTGGTCGCGCCGGGAAAATGCCGGTGCAGAAACTGGCGCAGGGGCTGGGGATGGTGTTCGGCGGCGGGAGCCGCGAAATATGCGGGGGAGAGGTCTTTGGCTGGTGAGGGGGGCTCTTCGGGGTCCTGGCCGTTTTCGCGGCCGCTGAAGCCGCAGTCCGGAGGTTCCGTTTCGCCCGCGTCCAGAATGGCTGTGTCCATGGTGGTCTACCTGCTTAGTGGTTGTTCGGTCACTTCTTTTTCTTGCCTGGGCCTGTGGTCTGCCGCACCGTGTCATCCGCGCCGGGAGAGTCGTCGTCCGGGCTCTGAATGCGGTAATGCAGCAACCGGACAGTGCGGTACTCCTGGTCTTTGCGAATGACAAGCGCTTTCGCCTGGATGTTCCTGCCCGAGTACGGCGTGAGGTCTATGCCCTGCACCAGGCAGAAGCCCTCGGCGTCCTTTATGAACACTTTGTCCAGCCCGGCCACGACGCGCCCGGAGATCTCCACCGCCTCGCCCTGGGGTTCGGACTCGGCCGCGGCTTTTTGGGCCAGGCCCGGCTGCGCGGAGCAGGCCAGGGCGGCGAGAAACGCCGCGAGACAGAGGACGCGGCGCAATGCCCGGCGCAGGCCGCGCCCCGGAACGGGACGGATGGGGCCTGTTGGGGCTGTGGCGCAAAGGCGGGCTTGCGGCATGGCGCGCATGAAGGCTCCTTGTGCAGGCTATGGCCCGGCGCGGCCAAAGGCCGCGTGCCGGACGCGGACAAAAGCCCGCCGCCGGGCGGGTTTGCCGTCACACAAGCACAAATGGCGGGGCTCGTCTAGATTTTTTATAACATTGCCGCCAGGCGGTCCCGCGCTTGCGCGTCAGGATGTTTTGGCCTATCGTCCGGCCCTGCGCATGCAACACATGCTGCGCCTAGCACCGCATTCTGGAGGGACTACTCATGACTGCCATCGGCACGCTTCGAAAACTCATTCTCGTCATGGGCCTTGCGGCCATTTTGGCCGGCTGCTCCGCCAACTCGGTTGTGCCGCTGCGCTACCAGCCCTCCACCTCGGCTGGCGCCCAGGTCTGCACCCAGACCATCACCCTGCTGCCCTTTGCCGACAAGCGCACGGACACCATCACCATCGGCTCCCTGGGCGAAGGCAAGAATTTCTACGCCGAGAACGACGTGGCCGAGTGGGTCGGCTGGGCCATGTTCGAGGAACTCAAGGCCCGCGGCTGCGACGTGAAGTTCCGCGAAAAGGCCGATACCTCCGCCCTCAAGGGCTATGTGGTTTCCGGCTCGTTCGACACCGTGAGCGTGAACACCGGCACGGCCATGATGGCCAAGGCCAAGCTGCGCGTGCGCGTGAAGGTGGAGAAGGACGGCCAGTTCGTGGTCGAGCAGATCTACTCCGGCGAGCGCGAGAACCTGGGCCTGACCTACGTGGACGCCGCCCAGAAGGTTTTGGCCTCCACGCTGCAGTACATTCTTCAGGACGCCGCCACGGACGTGGTCAAGGCGACCAAGTAGCGGTACTGTGCCAGCACCGGGCGCACCCTCCCCGTTGCGTCCACGGCGGACAACCAGCGCCGGAGCCCTCGGCTCCGCTGCGGTGGCTTTTCTGCTTTTGGCGCTGTGGCTGGCCGGGCTCTGCCTGGCCGGCCCGGAGGCGGCGCTGGCCCAAAGCGGCCCGCCCCGCCTGACCCTCGCCTGCCCCGACGACATTCCCCCTTACTGCTCGCGCGACGCCAACGGCCAGGCCGTGGGCCTGCTGCCCGACTTCTGGCGCCTGTACGCCAAAAAGACCGGCACCGAGGTGGAGCTGCGCGCCGTGAGCGGAGCCGAAGCCCTGATGCTGCTGGAGTCCGGCGAGGTGGACGCCCACGCGGGCCTTTCCCTTCTCGCCGATTCTTCCGGCAAGACGCCTGGCGGTCTTGAGGAGCGCTTCGCCCTCTCGCGGCCGCTGTTCGACCAGGGGCTTGGGCTCTTCGCCAATTCGGACCAGTCCGAGCGGCTGGAGCAGCCCGGCGCGCTGGGGCTCGGGCAGGCCCAGTACACGGTCGGGCTGGTCGGGGGCGACCAGGCCGCAGCATTTCTGACCGCCACGTATCCGAACCTGCGGCAGCGGGTGTACCCGGACCTGGACGCCCTGGCCGCCGGTCTGGCCCTGGGGCAGGTGGACATCGCCGCCGGGCCCGTGCTGCCGTTGCGGCACCGCTTGCGCGCCCTGGGCGGCGCCATGCGTTATGCGCTGCTGCACAGCTATCCCGGCGCGGTGCTGCGGGCCGCCGTGCGCAAGGGCGACCAGGCTCTGCTCGCGCGCATCAACACCGGTCTCGACGCCATCAGCCCCGATGAAGTGAAGAATCTCATGGCGCACTATTCCGTGGAGGCCGCCGGACCTCCCGCGTGGCTGCCCGGCGCGGCCATCGGGGTGTTGTGCCTGCTGGTGAGCTTCGCGCTGCTGCGCCGCGCCGGCCGCGTGCGCAAAAGAGCAGAGGCCCGCAGCCACGAAACCGACCTGCTGCGCGACAATCTTCTGGGCGAGATGGCCCGGCACCGCAAGACCCAAGATCTGCTCCTCTCCGCCATCGAGCAATCCCCCTCCGGCATCCTCATCGCCTACGCCAACCGCGAGGCTCCGCCGGTCCTGAACTCCCACGCGCTGAAAATCCTTGGGCTGGAGACGCCCCCGCCGCCCGGCAAGCTGCCGGACCACCGCCTGTGGCGGGTGTACACGGCGGGCGGCAAGCTGCTGTCCAAGGAGGAGCTGCCCCTGGCCGCGGCCCTGTGCCGGGGCGAAAGCCTCGTCAACGCGGAGTTCCGCGTGACCCTGGCCGACGGCACCGAGCGCTGGATTTTGACCAACGCCGCCCCCGTGCGCGATGCCCAGGGCGAGGTGCGCGCCGGCGTCGTGGTCTTCCACGACATCACGGCCTCACGTCTGGCCGAGCGCGAGCTGGCCCGCTTCAAGTTCTTTCTGGAGGCCGGGGTGGAGGAGGTCTACCTGCTGCGCCCCAACGGCGTCGTGGCCTACGTCAACGAGGCCGTGGCGCGCAGTCTGGGCCACGCCCGCCAGGAGCTGCTGGACATCCCCGTGGCCCAGATCGATCCCTCCCTGACGCCGGAGGCCGTGTACCGTCTGCTGCTCAGCGTGCGCCAGGCCCCGGTGACCCTGGAGACCCTGCAGCGCACCCGCGACGGCCGCTCCGTGCTCAAGGAGCTCAAGATCTTCTACATGCGCTTCGGCGACGAGGAATACGTCTGCGGCTTCGGGCGCGACATAACCGAGCAGAGCCGCCTGGAGCGCGAGCTGGGCAGCACCCGCGCGCTGTTCACGGCCTCGCTGGAGCAGGCCCCCTGGGGCATCATCATCGGCGATGCGGCCACGGGCCGGGTGAGCATAGCCAACCCCGCGGCGGCCAATCTTCTGGGCGTGACCCCGGAGGCCCTGGTGGGCATGGACGTCAACGGGCACAAGTCCATCTGGAATTTTCTGGACGCCGGAGGAAACGTTGTCACTCCGGGCGAAACCCCCCTTGGCCGGGCCATCAGAAAGGGCGAGGAAACCCGCGACCTGGAGGTGCGCTTCACCCTTGCGGGCGGCCCGGAGCGCTGGCTTCTGGCCAACGCCTCGCCCGTGCGCGGGGCCAGCGGATCCATCATCGCGGGCATCATGGTCATGGCCGACATCACCAGCCGCAAGCGCATGGAGAACCAGCTGGTGTTCAAGGCCCTGCACGACGCCCTGACCGGCCTGCCCAACCGCGCCCTGTGCCTGGAGCGCCTGCAGCAGATGCTGGAGCTGGCCTGCGCCCGCGGGCTCACCTTCGCCGTGGCCTTTGTGGACCTGGACCGCTTCAAGATGCTGAACGACAGCCTTGGGCACTCCTTTGGCGACCGCGTGCTGCTGGAGGCCGCAAGGCGGCTTTCCGCCGGGCTGGAGGGCCAGGGCCAGGTGTGCCGCTTCGGCGGCGACGAGTTTGTGCTTTTGGTGGACCGCGCCGAAAGCGCGGAGGCCGCCCAGGAGACCATCCGCGCCGCCTTGTCCGGTCTGTCGCGCAGCATGAGCGTGGACGGGCAGGAGGTGCGGCTCACCGCCAGCGCCGGCGTGGTCATCGGCCCCGGCGAGGACTGCCAGACGGCGGAGAACATTTTGCAGAACGCCGATTTGGCCATGCACCGGGCCAAGGACGCGGGCCGCGACCGCGCGCGCCTGTTCCACCCCGGCATGCTGCGCCGCGCCCAGGAGCTCATGGCGCTGGACGCAGACATCCGGCGCGGCCTGGAGCGCGACGAATTTTTGGTGTTCTACCAGCCCATCATGGCGGCCAGCGGCGACGAGATTCTCGGCTTCGAGGCCTTGGCGCGCTGGCGCAGCCCCACGCGCGGGCTGGTGAACCCCCATTCCTTCATCGCCCATGCCGAGGACTCCGGACTCATCGTGCCCCTGGGCGAGCAGATGCTGCGCAAGGCCTGCGCGGGCATGACCGAATGGCGCAGGCGCTTCCCCGCCGCGCGGCGCATGACCCTGGCCGTGAACCTTTCGGCCAAGCAGTTCATCCAGCCGGACATTGTGGACACGGTGCGCCAGGTGCTGCGCGAAACCGGCCTGCCCCCGGCCCTGCTCAAGCTGGAGCTCACGGAATCCACGCTCATGGGCGACCCGGAAACCGCCCTCACCGCCATGCGTCGGCTCAAAGCCCTGGGCGTGGCCCTGGCCATCGACGACTTCGGCACCGGCTATTCCTCCCTGGCCTATCTGCAACGCTTCCCCGTGGACATCCTCAAGATCGACCGCTCCTTCGTGCGTGATCTGCCCCGCGAGGACGCCGACAGCCACGCCCTGGTGCGCGCCATAGCCGCCCTGGCCGGCAGCCTGCGCCTGGGCATCGTGGCCGAGGGCGTGGAGACCCCGGAGCAGCTCGCCACGCTGGTGGACCTGGGCTGCCAGGCCATGCAGGGCTTCCTCTTCTATCCGCCCCTGCCGGAGGACGCGGTCACCGAGCTGATGCTCGCCATTGAGGAACGCCCGGCCTGCAACGTCGCCTGAGCGTGCGGCGACCGGAAAGCTCCACCCCGCCGGCTTGACGCCCCCGCGTCCATTTTATAGTCTTCCGCCATCCGATTTCCCTCAGAGGTTTTTTTGCGCACCACACTCCTGGATATTGTCGCTCTGGTTGCTGGCGAGAGCCGCGGCCGGTAGCCTCCCCCAAGGCGCGCGCCCCCTTTCATAGGGGCGTCTCCAGCCTCGGGACGGCCTGATCCGTCCTTGCCCCAGCCTGCCCGTCTCCGGGCCGGTCTTCCTTGCTCTCGTCCGGCAGCCAATCTCCCGGCGTTCTTCTTGCCGTTCCCGGCCGCATGCGGCGCACGGGGCGGGGGGCTTGCCTCCGTCCGGTCCAGCGCCCGCATTGCGCCCCCAACGGCAGGAAACGACGCGCTCCTCCCAGGCCAAGCCGTGCCGGCCATCGCGCCCGCACGGCCCAGAGGATGTCCGGCGCAAGCCGGCGCATGCACAAGCAAGAACGCGGGCTTCCGCGCAGAGCGGCCGACCGCGACGGGAACGACAATGACCTTACGAGACTTGGGTTTTGATCAGTGGTTTGAGGCGGGCATGTGTGACGCAATTCCGGAAGGCTGCGGGCTGGCCCGCGTCTGCGCCGTGAACCGGGGCTCCTGCCTTGTGCGCGAGGGCTCACGGGAGGTCCCGGCCGAGCTGTCGGGTCGGCTGTGCTTTCAGCTGGACAGTCCCGCGGCCCTGCCCTGCGTGGGGGACTGGGTGGCGGTGCAGCTTTACAACGACGGCGCTGCGGCCATCATCCACCAGGTGCTGCCGCGCAGGACGTTCCTGCGGCGCAAGGCAGCCGGGCCGGGGCAGGAGCATCAGATGATCGCCGCCAACGTGGACACGGCCTTTCTCGTGCAGTCCTGCCGCTACGACTTCAACCCCGCCCGGCTGGAGCGCTATCTCGTCATGGTGGCGGAAGGCCGCGTGGAACCCGTGGTGGTGCTGACCAAGACGGATTTGATCGGCGCGGAGGAGCTGGAGCAGAAGCTTGCGGCCGTGCGCGCCCGAACCGGAGCCGTGGTCGTGGCCCTCAGCAGCGTGACGGGAGAAGGGTTTGCGGCCCTGCACGAGCTGCTCTGCGCCGGGCGGACCTATTGCCTTCTCGGTTCCTCCGGCGTGGGCAAGACCACGCTCCTGAACCGCCTGCTGGGCCGGGAGGCCTTTGAAACCAAGGGCGTGAGCGGCACGGGCGAGGGCACCCACACCACCACGCGCCGCCAGCTCGTCCTCCTCGGCCAAGGAGCCATCCTCATCGATTCGCCCGGCATGCGCGAGCTGGGCCTCATGGATGCGGGCGAGGAGGGGCTTGCGGGCGCCTTCGACGATGTGTCCGCCCTTGCCGCAAACTGCCGCTATGCCGACTGCCTGCACCGGGGCGAACCCGGCTGCGCCGTGCGCGCCGCCATCGAAGGCGGCGAGCTGGCCGAGGAGCGGCTCGCCAGCTACTTCAAGCTCAGGAAGGAGTCTGAGTTCAACGCCATGACGGCGCTGGAAAAACGGCGCAAGGACAAGGCGTTCGGCCGGTTCGTCAAGGAGGTCAAGAAACGGATGCGGGATTAGGCGCCGCAGGGAAGAAAAAAGCCCCCGGAGCGGATGTTCCGGGGGCCTTGGCTTGGCGTATGCGGCGTGCTGCTACTGGTAGACCTTGATGTTGTCGCCCGCGCGCAGCTCGGTGCCCTTGATCTTGTTCCAGCCCTTGAGGGCGTCGGCGGTGACGCCGAAGCGCTTGGACAGGCTGTAGATGGTGTCGCCCTGGCGCACGGTGTAGCGGGTCACCTGTTCGCGCGCGGCCTCGCGTGCGGGTTCGCGCACGGGCTCGCGCGTCACCTGCTCGCGGGTCTTGGCGGCCAGGACGCGGGTCTTCTTGGTGGCCTGGTCGGAGGCGTCGGGGATGTTCAGCTTCATGCCGGGCTTGATGGCCTTGGTGTTGTCCAGGCCGTTGGCCTCAACCAGGGTTTTGACGCTGACCTTGAACTTCTTGCTGATGGACCAGGCCGTGTCTTTTTTGCCCACAACATAGTTGGCGCGCGAGGCGGCGATCTTGCGGGTCTTCTTCAGCGACTCGGGCATGGCCTCGCCCGTGCTGCTCTGCGGCAGCATGATGCACTGGCCGGGCTGCATGGTCTGCGCCAGGGAGCCGTTGATCTGGCAGATGACTTCCTGCGGCACGTGGTAAAGCTGGGAGAGCTTGCGCAGGTTGTCGCCCTTCCGGATCTCGTGGGCGATGAAGCCCGCGGGCGGCAGGATGCTGGGATTCTCAAGGTAGGCCAGCATGGGGGCCTTCTTGTCCACCGGAATGGACACCGCCACCTTGCGGTCCGGGGGGCTCACCTGACGGCGGAAGGCCGGATTGAGCTGGTGGAATTCCTCCCAGTTCATGCCGCCGGACTTGGCCAGGGCGAGGAGGTCTGTGCCGCCGGGAACCTGCACGGTCTCCAGCTTGGGCGCGGCGTTCCAGTTCACGGGTTCGAAGCCGAGGGCCTCGAGGTTCTGGAAGATCTTGGTGATGGCCACGAACTTGGGCACGTAGTGCTGGGTCTCGGTTTTGAGCCGCATGACGCGGTTCAGGCGGTTGTTCTGGCTCACCAGGTCAAGGAAGTCCTCGGCGTTGGTCACCTCAAGGGCGCGGGAGATCTTGCCTTCGCCCGCGTTGTAGGCGGCCAGGGCGAGATACCAGTCGCCGAACATGTCGTTCAGGAAGGAGAGGTACTTGGCGGCGGCTTCGGTGGAGAGCTTGGGGTCGCGGCGTTCGTCGATCCACCAGTCCACGGTGAGGCCGTACTTGCGGCCGGTGTAGGGCATGAACTGCCACATGCCGCCCGCGCCGGCCCAGGAGTAGGCGTTGCAGTTGTAGCCGGACTCCGCGAAGGGCAGCATGGCCAGGTCCTGGGGCAGGCCGTTGCGCAGCAGGCTTTCCCGTACGTAGGGCAGCTGCGATTCGGAGCGCTTGAGCCAGCGGGCGAAGGTCTCGCGCGCGGGGCCGGTGTAGTAGGCGAAATAGCGTTCCACTTCCTGGGAGTCAAAGAGGTCGAGGTCGAAGTCCAGCCCGCTCTTTTGGCCAAGAATGCGGCGCTGCTCCTCGGTCAGGTGCGGCGTCTGGGTCACCGGGGCGGTGACTTCGGGCTCGAGCAGGGTGCCGGTCTGGCCGGGGGTCAGGGGCACGGCGGACATTTCCTCGGGCTCAAGGTCCATGTCGTTGTCGATGGCCGGGGTGCGCGGCGCGCCCAGGCTGCGGCTCTGCGCCGCCAGAAGACCCGGCTGGGAGGTGCCCTTGGAGGCGGACTGGCGCTGGGATTCGAGAGACTGGGCCTTGACAGGACTGGCGTTGTCGATATTCATGGCGGAGCACGACCACAGCGACGCGAGCAGACATGCGCTGCTGGCGGTGGTCAGGGATAATCGGACAAATTTCTTCATCAAAATTCGTTCCTCCGTTCGGCGGCGCGGGTGGAGAGGAGTCTCCTGGGACTGAGGGACGCCCGCAAAGCGGCCAAGCCCCGTGCGCCGATAGTTGGATACGTAAAAAGACACCTTACCCTACACCTGAAATTATCGTCTGGCAAGCTTCACCCAAGCGCCCGATGAACCTGGAGGTTCCCATGGCTGAATCAAGAAAGTCCCCCCGCCCGAAGGGTCCGCGTCCCACCGGACCGTCCGGCAAGTCCGGTTACGGCGGCGGCAAGCCCAAGGGCCGCTCCGGCGGCAAGCCGGGAGGAAAATCCAGCGGCGGCTCCGACGACGACTGGCGCTCCGCCCCGCCCAAGGGCGCGGGCAAAGGTCCGGCCAAGGGCCCCTACAAGGGCCCGGCCCGCGGACCTGCCAAAGGGCCAGGCAAAGGTCCGGCCAAGGGTCCCGGCGGCAGCCGCGCAGGCGGTCCCCGCAAGGAAGGCGATCCGCGCGTCACCGGCGGCTACGGCAAACCCCCGCGTGAGAAGAAGGCTCCGGCCGCCGCCCGTGTCGATGACTTCGATTTCGACATCGACATCGACATGACCGACGTGGCCCCGGCCGGCTTCCCCCAGCCCGCGCGTCCGGCCAAGAACGCCGGCGACGCCGGCTCCCGCCCGCCGCGCGAACGTTCCGACAGGGCCGAGGGCTCCGGCAAATTCGACAAGTCGGCCAAGGCCGAGCGCCCCGGCAAGTTCGACCGCAACGGCGTTCCCAACCGTCCCACGCGCCCGGAGTGGGCCGATGGCCGCCGCGCCCCGCGCCCCGAGGCCGAGGAGCCCGAAGACGGCAAGAGCGTCACCGCCGGGCGCAACCCCGTGCGCGAGCTGCTGGGCACCGCGCCCAAACGCATCGACGGCATCTTCGTGCGCAAGGGCCAGCGCGACGCCAAGGTGCAGGAGATCGTGGCCCTGGCCGACGAGAACCGCATCAAGGTGCAGTTCGTGGACGACATGTTCCTGCGCCGCCTGTATCCCGGCACCCATCAGGGCGTCGTGGCCGTCACCGCCGCGGTGGAATACGCCGATCTCGACACCCTCATCGCCTCCGTGGCCGCCGCGCCCCTGCCGGTGCTGCTGGCCCTCGACCAGGTGCAGGACCCCGGCAACCTCGGCGCCATGGCCCGCACGGCCTGGGCCATGGGCGCAGCGGGCATCATCGTGCCGCGCCACGGCGGGGCCTACATCGGCGCGGGCGCCATGCGCGCCAGCGCGGGCGCGCTGCACCACCTGCCCGTGGCCCGCGTGACCAACATGAGCCAGACCCTCGACGCCTGCGCCGAGGCCGGGCTGTCCATCCTCTGCGCCGATGCCGAGGGCGAGGACCTGTTCAAGGCCGCCATCGACCTGCCCGCCGTGCTCGTCATGGGCGGCGAGGAAAAAGGCGTGCGCCACGGCGTGGGCAAGCACTGCCAGACCCGCCTGGCCATTCCCCTCAAGCGCGCCTTCGACTCGCTGAACGTGGCCCAGGCCGCCGCCATTTGTCTGGCGCGGCTCGGTCAGCTGTAGGCGGGGCGAGGCTGGTCGGCTTGAGGGAAGGAAGAGAAAGAAGAGCCTCTGGCGGCCGGGAGGAATGATTCCCCCCGGCCCCCCTCATGTCAAGACCCGAAGGGCTGGGACGAACGCATTCGTCCCAGCCCTTTTGTTTGTGGAAGGGAGTATGGAGCGGGAGGTTTGCCAACTGCTATTTGCTGGCCAGGCGCTTGCCGCCGCCACGTGCGTCTTGGCGAACGCCGGGAAATGCGCTACTTGCTGTCCCATGCACACACGTAAAAAAACGCGCGCGGTCCATGTCGGATCAGTGGGCGTGGGCGGCGACAATCCCGTCCGCGTTCAGAGCATGACCAATGTGGACACCCGCGATGTGTTCGCCGCCACGTCGCAGGTGCGCGAACTGGCCAAGGCCGGGTGCGAAATCGTCCGCCTGGCCGTGCCGGACGAAGCCGCGGCCAAGACTCTCGCCGCCATCCGCAAGGATTCCCCGGTGCCGCTCATCGCGGACATCCACTTCGACTACCGCCTGGCGCTCATGGCCCTGGACGCGGGTATCGACGGCCTGCGCATCAATCCCGGCAACATCGGCGGCGAGGAAAAAGTGGACGCCGTGGTGCGCGCGGCTGCGGAGCGCGGCGTGCCCATCCGCATCGGCGTTAACAGCGGCTCCGTGGAAAAGGATCTGCTGGCGCGCTTTGGCGGGCCAACGCCCGAGGCCATGGTGGAGAGCGCCCTGGGCCATGTGGCCCTGCTGGAGCGCCGGAACTTCCACGACATCAAGATTTCCCTCAAGTCCTCCAGCGTGCGCGACACCATCGAGGCGTACACGCTGCTCAGCGCCCGGGTGGACTACCCCCTGCACATCGGCGTCACCGAGGCGGGCACGCTGCTGCCGGGCGCAGTGAAAAGCGCCGTGGGCCTGGGCGTGCTGCTCTTCAACGGCATCGGCGACACCCTGCGCGTGTCGCTCACCCACGACCCTGTGGCCGAAATCGGCGTGGCCTACGACATTCTGCGGGCCCTCGGCCTGCGGGAGCGCGGGCCGGAGGTCATCAGCTGCCCCACCTGCGGCCGCACGGAGATTGGGCTCATCGCCCTGGCCGAGGAAGTGCAGAAGCGCCTGCGCGATGTGCCCGAGGTGTTCAAGGTCGCGGTCATGGGCTGCGTGGTCAACGGACCCGGCGAGGCGCGCGAGGCCGACATAGGCATTGCCGGCGGCCGGGGCTCGGGCATCGTGTTCCGCAAGGGCGAGGTCATCCGCAAGATACGCGGCGAAGAGAATCTGCTGCCCGAGTTCATGAAGGAGCTGGAGCTGTTCCTGCGCGAATTGCGCGCCCGCTGACCTTTCGCCCCTTCTCCCCCCACGCATCCGTCCTATTGACCGGATCGTCGACGCGAGTCACCGTACCAGTCTTTATCCCCGCCCTTTGCGCCAAGGGGGTCGAGGTCGGTGAAGCGGCCGGTGTCGGCGTCGTCGTCGCGCCACCCTATAATGAAAAGGGCGCGCGTCAGGCCGGTGTCCGCGTCAAAGAGCCCGCCCGCGAAGCCCAAGGGCAGCCGAACCGCATCGCCGCGCGCCGCCACCAGATTTCCGAAGGCATCATATTGCATCGTCTGTACAATACCGCCGTCCAGATTGGCAAGGGCCAGCGGCGTGCCCAGGTGGTCATGTAATTATTATATTTAAGGCAGTTGCGCTGCCGAATGCCACCCGACGCCGACCAGGCCAGGCGGCCAGGGCGATGGGGGCGACGCGAGCGAAAGGTGAAATACATCAAGGGGCGCAGCCCCTTGGACCC